>NZ_CM182103.1:0-4194147 GCF_059429535.1 Rheinheimera sp. ATLC3 | reverse complement strand
ATTTGGAGCGAGTAACGAGGTTCGAACTCGTGACCTCGACCTTGGCAAGGTCGCGCTCTACCAGCTGAGCTATACTCGCAAAATTCTGGTACTAAATGGTGCCCGGGGCCGGACTTGAACCGGCACGGGGTTTCCCCCGAGGGATTTTAAATCCCTTGTGTCTACCGATTTCACCACCCGGGCAGACAACTTTAGTTTGTAACATTGCGTGATGGAGGCGGGTCCCGGAGTCGAACCGAGGTGGACGGATTTGCAATCCGCTGCATGGCCACTCTGCCAACCCGCCAATCAAACAATTTTCACTCTTTGAAAGAGTTGGAGCGAGTAACGAGGTTCGAACTCGTGACCTCGACCTTGGCAAGGTCGCGCTCTACCAGCTGAGCTATACTCGCGTGCTTGTGGCCATGTGCCTTAACACGAGACGCATTCTACTGTTTTAATCTGGCCAGTCAATAATAAATTTTGCTTTTATGACTGACTGATTAAATTTTGACTGAGTTGCGTTAATAATCAGCAAAAACAGTGATTAATACACCAGATCGCGCCAGGCTGCCCGTAAATAATCGTACATAGACCATATAGTTAGCACCGTAGCAATGTACAACAACAGCATACCTACCGGGCTAAACCAGCTAACCAGCCAATGCTCTGGTCGCCAGATTAATCCAATCAACGCCAGCATCTGCGCAATCGTTTTATACTTGCCCAGATTTGACACTGCAACATTTGCTCTTTTACCCAGTTCAGCCATCCATTCCCTCAGCGCAGAAATCACTATTTCCCTGCTGATCATAATAATGGCAGGAACTGTTACCCACAGTGATAAACTATCAACCGCAATCAGCACCAAAGCAACAGCCACCATCACCTTGTCTGCTACCGGGTCTAAAAAAGCACCAAACGGGGTAGACTGCTGTAGTTTTCTGGCCAGATAGCCATCTAAGGCATCGGTAATGGCCGCAAGCCAAAATACAAATGCGGCCCAAAAACGCGCATTTTCAATACCGGAATAAAAACACAGTATAAAGACTGGGATAAGAAACAGGCGAAACAGCGTTAACAGATTAGGAATATTCCACATCGGCGAATTCTCTACAGCATCTATAGCACTATGCTACTTGTTATGACAGGCTTGGTAAATCTTTTCCGCTTGAGCCTTTGATATTCCGGGTACTGAGGCTAACTCTGTGACAGAAGCCCGCATCACCCCCTGCAGCCCCCCCAGGTACTGCAGCAGAGCTTGCCGGCGTTTCTCACCAATACCTTTGACCTGTTCTAACGGGCTCCTGATCATTGCCTTACCACGCTTATTGCGGTGTCCGGTAATCGCAAAGCGGTGCGCTTCGTCGCGGATCTGCTGGATCAGATGCAAAGCCGGCGCATCTTCGGGCAGATTGATGCTGCGCCCGTTATGAGCAAGTATCAGTGTTTCTAACCCTGGTTTACGACTTACACCTTTTGCTACCCCCACCAGCAGCGGTTTTTTGCTATGAGGCCAGTGCAGGAATTGCTCTATTGCGATATTAAGCTGCCCCTGCCCACCGTCGATAAAAACAATGTCAGGTATTTTACTTTCATCTTGCAGCTTGCCATAGCGCTTGTTTAACGCAAACTGCATGGCTGCGTAATCATCACCAGCGGTGATCCCTGTGACATTGTAACGGCGGTACTCGGCTTTGTGCGGCCCCTGCCCGTCAAACACCACGCAAGAGGCGATTGTTGCCTGCCCCATAGTATGGCTGATGTCAAAACACTCCATTCTGTTTATAGCGTCAGGCAGCTGCAGCACTTGCTGTAACTGCGCATAACGAACAGCCATTTTCTGAGCAAGCGATTGCTTGTTCTCACAAGCCAGGCGGGCATTTTTCTCTGCCAGGCTAAGATATTGCGCTTTTTCACCGCGCTGGGCATAAGTGATCCGAACCTTGCGTCCGGCAATTTCACTTATTGCAGCAGCAACAGGTTCAGCTTCAGCCAGAGGCTGCGCCAACACTATTTCGCGCGGCAGTTGTTGAGAGCCATAACCATCCAGATAAAACTGCAGCAGGAAAGCACTTAAGATCTCATTCTCTTCAGTATCAGCGGGTACTTTCGGGAAATAGGCTTTGCTGCCAAGCACTTTCTGTTCGCGGATAAATAAGACATGAACAGCAGCAATACCATGCGAGTAAACAAAGCCAATCACATCCATTTCATCATGCGAACCACTGACGCTTTGCTGTTCCTGCACTTTTCTAAGGGCAATGATTTTATCGCGCAACACTGCAGCCTGTTCAAACTGCATTTGCTCACTGGCAGCATTCATGTTCTGCACCAGATCTTCAATTACTTGCTGATCTTTGCCCTGTAAAAACAAACTGGCCAGTTTGACATGATGCATATATTCATCGTCTGAGATTTTGCCAACGCAAGGCGCTGAGCAAAGCTTCAGCTGATACTGCAAACAAGGCCGGGTTCTGGCGCGGTAAAAACCATCTTCACACTGTCTGATGGGGAAAATTTTTTGTAGCGTTTTTAAACTCTGCCAGACTGCTCCGGCATTGGGGTAAGGCCCAAAATACTGGCCCGGCGCTTTACGGGGGCCACGGTGAGAACTGATACGCGGGTGTTTATGTGCGCTGAGAAAAATGTACGGGTAAGATTTGTCATCTCTTAGCAGCACGTTATAGCGCGGTAAAAACTGCTTTATCAGGTTATTTTCAAGGATCAACGCTTCGGTTTCGCTGTGTGTCAGAGTGTACTCAACCTGTGCAATCTGACTAACCAGCGAACGCGTTTTAGCGCTATCGACTTTACTGCGAAAATAACTGCTTAATCGTGCTTTAAGATCCTTTGCTTTACCAACATAAATTACCTGCTGCGCAGCATTTAGCATACGATAAACGCCGGGCTGCTTTGGCACAGATTTCAGAAAATTTTTAGCATCAAACATCAGGCTTTAGCGATATCTATCATGCCGTGACGCAATGCAAGGTGCGTTAACTCAACATCGCCACTGATAGCCAGCTTTTCGAACATGCGATAACGATAGGAGTTTACTGTTTTAGCACTGACATTCAGCTGTTCAGCAATATCATTTACCTTCTGTCCCTGCGTAATCATCATCATGATTTGCAATTCACGATCAGATAAATCGTCAAACGGGTTCTGGCTATGATTATTCACTTTACTCAATGCCATTTTCTGAGCGACTTCATCAGAAATATGTCTGACACCGCTGTAAACTTTACGAATAGCGGAGACCATCTCGCGTGGCGGAGAATTTTTCGAGATAAAACCAGCCGCCCCCAGTTGCATGACTTTAGTAGGAACCGGCTCTTCGCACGATACAGACAGCGCGAGGATCTTAATATCCGGGCAATAATGCAGAATACGTTTAGTCGCTGTCATACCGCCCATACCAGGCATATTCATGTCCATCAACACCACATCAGGTTCATGTTGACGGCAAAACTGTAAAGCTTCTTCGCCGGAGCCAGCTTCGCCTATCACCTTGATACCGCGCTCATCCATTAGTATGCGACTGATCCCAGTACGTACAAGCTCGTGATCATCAACTAACAAGACGTTAATCAATTTGCCTCTCCGTTTCACTGGATATTAGAATTATTATTGTCGTTTAGCTTAGCCGAGCACAGCCATGTTTGCTAAACAAATTATACCAATACTATTAGTTTTGCCCGGTTGAGGTTAAGTGTGCCAGAAAGGTTAAAATTTTTAAACTATTGAATTAAAGAAAGGCGTTAAATGCAGGGCTTTGATGTTGTAAGTATTGAGATGTAAGTGGCGGAGGGAGAGAGATTCGAACTCTCGGTGGGCTATTAACCCACGCCGGTTTTCAAGACCGGTGCATTAAACCGCTCTGCCATCCCTCCGCGTTACAGGGCGAATATTAAAAACTGTACCGGGCTTTGTAAAGGGCTTTTTTGTACTTTTCAACCGTTTGCCTAGTAAATCGACAATAACGCCGTTATTCGTACAATTTCCAGACTACTTCCTTTATAGCACAAAGCTTTTTAATTTTTGCGGATACAAAAAACCACCTTGAAGGTGGTTTTAGTGGCGGAGGGAGAGAGATTCGAACTCTCGGTGGGCTATTAACCCACGCCGGTTTTCAAGACCGGTGCATTAAACCGCTCTGCCATCCCTCCGGCGACGCGTATATTAATCAGTTCGTCAGACAAAAGAAAGCATTTAATCGAAAAAAATCACATTGTCGCTAAATTGTTACTGTGGATGCTGGTCTGAACGGAACTTACTGCGTATGATATCGTCAAATGCGTTATTAAACCTTTGTATCAGGAGAGTAAATTATGTCATACAGAGAAACTTCTGTTCTAAGCACTGCCGGACGCAGTGTGGAGATCAATAAAGTTCTGCGAAATACCTACTTTTTATTGGCTATGACCCTCGCCTTCAGTGCCGTGACAGCAAGCGTGGCCATGGCGCTTAATATGTCTCCAATGATGTCGCTGGTATGTTTTGTAGCTGGTTTTATTATGCTGTTTATTGTCAATAAAACTGCGGACTCTGCCAGTGGTATTTTTTGGGTGTTTGCTTTCACCGGCGCTATGGGCGCATCACTTGGCCCGATGCTGAACTACTACGCGGGTTTAGCTAACGGCCCGGCGTTAATTATGCAGGCCCTTGGTGGCACGGCACTGATCTTTTTCAGTTTGTCAGCTTATGCATTAACAACCCGTAAAGATTTCTCTTTTATGGGTGGTTTCCTGATGGTAGGTCTGATTGTTGTGCTGGTAGCCGCGCTGGCAAACATCTTCCTGTCGATTCCAGCCCTAAGCTTAGCGATCAGCGCTGCAATTATTCTGATTATGTCTGCCCTTATTCTGTTCGATACCAGCCGGATTATTCATGGCGGTGAAACAAACTATATTCGCGCAACTGTTGGTTTATACCTGAATGTTTTCAACATTTTTGTCAATTTGTTGCAGTTACTTGGCGTATTTGGCGGCGATGACTAAACACCGGCGCTATGCCTCTTTACACTAATTAGTTAAAATGCCCCGCTGGTCGGGGCATTTTTTTATTCAGGCACTTTATTTATGACGCGCTTTGGTTTACTGCTTACATCCAATGGTTTTGCCAGTCAGAGCCTGGCGAGTGCACTGCATTTTGCCAAAACTTCAGTTCAAATGGGTCATAGCATAGAGCACATTTTTTTGTACCAGGATGCCGTATACTGCGCCTCTGCTGATAGCGATTTGCCTGCTGATGAGCCAGATCTCAGCGCCGAACTGGCCCATTTTTGTCAGCAACACCATATACCTCTGCTTTTTTGCGTTACTGCTGCAGAAAAACGTGGCGTCGTAACTGCAGTAAAACAACCTAAGCACGGCTATGTCGCTGCTGGCCTGGCTGAGTTCGCGATGCGACAAACCAATATAGATAAGTTGATACAGTTCTGATGCGAAATATATTGCTTCTACAACAACACAGCCCGTTTAACAACAGCAATGGCCGTGAAGCTCTGGATATGGCGCTGGCGTTAGCCGCCGTCGAGCACAGCGTCAGCATTTTGTTTTGTGATGACGCTGTTTATCAGTTACTGCCAACAGTCGACCAGCCAGACTTTGGCCTGAAACAGTACCCGCGCAGTTTTAAGTTGTTTTCGCTGTACGATATAGAGCAGGTTTATGCTTGCCTTGAATCAGTTACAGCGCGCGGGTTAGAACCGGCACAGTTAAATATTGCGGTAACCTTGTTGAGCAAGGCCGACATTGCTGCTTTGCTATCGTCTCAGCATCAGGTGATAACAACTTAATGAAATTAATAAGCTTGATTACACCAGAAGTAAATCTGGATTCTCTATCTCGAATTTGTCAGCACGACGATGCTATTCTGTTGCGGCAGGATGCAGTTTATCTGTGCTTGTCTCCTCACCTTTCGTGGCCTGTAAAAAAGTTATATGCGCTGCAGACAGATTTAACAGTACGACAACTTCAACAGCCTGATGGCATCACCGCTGTCAGCGCACAACAATGGGTAGAACTTTGCAGTAAAGCGACGCAGAATATTTTATGGCAGAAATAACAGTTGATGGAAAAGCAATACCGTTGGATAAACACGGCTATCTGGCTAATTTACAAGACTGGAATACGGCGGTTGCTCAGGCGCTTGCTGTGGCGGAACAGATAACAATGACCGAGGCGCATTGGGAAGTTGTGCATTTCGTAAGACAGTTTTATGTCGAGTTTCAGACGTCTCCCGCTATACGCATTTTAGTCAAAGCGATGGCGCAACAGCTTGGCCCTGAAAAAGGTAATAGCAAGTATCTGTTTATGTTATTCCCGCAAGGCCCTGCCAAGCAGGCGACACGGATAGCCGGCCTGCCCAAGCCAGCTAAGTGTTTATGAATCAGCAAAGGCGTCGCTGAGAATACTGATTATCGACTCCAGCGTCACTATGGCGAAAATTGCTACTATGCCAATAATTATCGCCAGATAAATACCCCGCATTAGCGCGGGGTTAGTCTGTTTAATGCTTTTACGGGGTTTGGGCATTTTTATTGATCCTGCTAAAACCGGCACAATCCAGTAACGTCAGTGCCGGCATCTGCTTAGGTTTACCCCAGCTTCGCTACGCCACCCATATAGGCCCGCAACACTTCCGGCACTTCAATGCTGCCATCCGCTTGCTGGTAGTTTTCCAGAATGGCCACCAGTGTACGGCCAACAGCGAGTGCAGAACCATTTAAGGTATGAATAAGCTCTGGCTTTTTCATATCAGCCCCACGATAACGGGCCTGCATCCGCCGAGCCTGGAAATCGCCCATGTTGCTGCAGGACGAAATCTCCCGGTAAGTATTCTGTGCCGGTAACCATACTTCCAGATCGTAAGTTTTGCTTGAGCCAAAGCCCATGTCACCCGTGCACAGTAACATTACGCGGTAAGGTAAACCCAATAACTGCAACACTTTCTCAGCATGACTCGTCAGCTCTTCCAGCGCTTGCATTGATTGTTCCGGGTGTACCAACTGCACCAGCTCAACTTTGTCAAATTGATGCTGACGGATTAAACCACGGGTATCACGCCCGTACGAGCCTGCTTCACTGCGAAAACATGGGGTGTGAGCGGTATATTTTACCGGTAGCTCTGTTGCATCAAAAATAGTGTCGCGTGCCAGGTTTGTCACCGGGACTTCTGCCGTCGGAATAAGTGCCATACCCTGGCCTTCTTCCGTTGCCGGCTGAGTATGAAACAAATCCGCTCCGAACTTGGGCAATTGCCCTGTACCCAATAAGCTGGCGTGGTTTACCAGGTAAGGCACATATAATTCGGTATAGCCGTGTTCGCCGGTGTGTAAATCCAGCATAAACTGCGTCAGAGCGCGGTGCAGTCTTGCAACTTGCCCGCGCATAACAACAAAACGTGAGCCTGCAACTTTAACTGCACTTTCAAAATCCAGGCCTCTATCCAACGCCTCGCCCAGCGCTACATGGTCTTTCGTTTCAAACGCAAACTGACGTGGCTCGCCAAACCGACGTACTTCAACATTGTCTGTTTCGTCTTTACCGGCAGGTACCGAAGCATCTGGTAAATTAGGTACCGTCAGCGCAATCTGCTCAACGTCATGCAAAACTTTGTCTAATTGCTGCTTAGCAGCATCAAGCTGCGCACCTAAGCCATCCACCTCGGCCAGTAAAGGCGTAATATCTTCACCACGGCCTTTTGCCTGACCAATGGCTTTCGATTTGGTATTACGCAGATTCTGTAAATCCTGTGTTTCTACCTGTAACGAGCGGCGCTGCTCTTCCAAAGCGGCCAGCTTCGCAACATCCAACACATAGCCACGCTGCGCCAGACGGCTGGCGGTTTCTTCTAATTCTGTACGTAAAAATTTCGCATCTAGCATAGTAATTACTTCATTGAACCCAGTTTAAGCCCTAACCAGGCAAGCGTTAAACATAACAACACATTTAATAATACGTTGGTGATAGCCTTCAGCCAGTCGCCTTGCTGCAACAACAACACTGTATCCAGCGAAAAGGTAGAAAACGTGGTAAAAGCGCCAATAAGACCAATAGCAATCAGCGCACGCCAGGGCGACACTGCCAGCATACCACTGCTGAACAATGCATATACCCACCCCAGCACAAAAGAGCCCAGAATATTAACCAGCAAAGTGCCAAAAGGGAATGATTTCCCTAAAACATTCATTGCCAACTCGTTCAAACCGTAGCGTAAACTTGCGCCGATGGCGCCACCAACTGCAACCGCAAGATAAGATAACACTAGTTTCGCCTCTTTTTAGGGCTTTGGGCATCCAGCTGCTTTAAATAACGCAGCTTCTCCGATAGCTGTTTTTCCATGCCGCGATCTGATGGCTGATAAAACGATTGCCCGGCTAAACTGTCTGGCAAATATTGCTCTCCTGCAGCATAAGCTCCGGGTTCATCATGCGCGTAGCGATATCCTTCACCAAACCCCAACTGCTTCATTAAACCGGTCGGGGCATTACGCAAATGTAGCGGCACATCATAGGCCGGTTGCTCCGAGACTAATTGCTTTAACTGATTAAAAGCACTATAAACCGCATTGCTTTTAGGCGCTAATGCCAGATAAACCGCAGCTTGCGCTATCGCGCGCTCACCCTCCGACGGCCCGACGCGCTCAAACGTATCCCAGGCGTTTAGCGCCAATGTTAATGCCCGCGGATCAGCATTACCAATGTCCTCACTGGCAATTGCCAGTAAACGCCTTGCAACATACAGGGGATCGCCGCCGCCAGCCAGTATCCGGCAGTACCAGTACAGTGCGGCATCCGGGTCTGAGCCGCGCACGGATTTATGAAATGCCGAAATCAGATCGTAAAATAAGTCACCCTGATTATCAAAACCCGGCAACTGTTTCGGTACCAGATGCTTCAGAGTGTCAAATTCGATGACTTTACCCGCGCTACCTGCTTCGGTGAGTTCTGCGGCCTGCTCTAACAGGTTGAGCAGTTTGCGGGCATCACCGGCAGAAAGCTGAAGTAACAATTGTTCTGCGTCAGTCGTCAGTGTAATGCCTTCGTCACCCAGACCCCGCTCTGTGTCAGTTAACGCCTGCATCAACACCTTGCGCAAATCGGCATCACTCAGGGCTTTAAGTACACACACTCTGGCACGGGACAAAATAGCATTATTCAGCGCAAAAGACGGATTTTCGGTGGTTGCACCAATAAAAATGATAGTGCCATCTTCGATAAAAGGTAAGAATGCGTCCTGCTGACTTTTGTTAAAGCGGTGTACTTCGTCGACGAACAGCAAGGTGCGTTGCTGATATTGCTGCTGACGTTGCTTAGCTTCAGCAATAGCGTCACGTATATCTTTAATACCACAGGTAACAGCTGAGAGTTTGCTGATAGCTGCATCAGCATGGCTGGCAATAACTTCAGCCAGTGTAGTTTTACCTGTGCCAGGAGGGCCCCACAAAATAAGCGAAAACACCCGCCCCGCCGTGATGGCTTTGCGAAGCGCAGTACCTTCACCAATTAAATGCTGCTGACCTGCGTACTCATCCAGATTGCGTGGGCGCATTCTGGCAGCCAGCGGTCGGAAGTCCTCACCAAAATCGAGGGGTATAGAATTCACAATAATTATCGCTGACGCTGATCATCAATATCAGTATGCTCGGGCGGTTCAAACCGGAACAGGCTGTCTTCTAAGGCAATATTCAGCTGCACCAGCGTAAAATTAAATTCGCTTAATTGCTGGTTCATATCCAATACCTGCATCTTCGATAAGGCTGAGCCGGAAAAACTCAGCGTTAACTGCTTAACCGGGCTGTCTGCAGCTTTTGAGCGGATAACAAACTGCTCACCCTGCCGCGTAACATCGTATTGTTGCCACAGCTCAGGCTTAGTTGATGTTAGTAACACAAAAGGCGTTCTGTTCACCTCATTTTGCGAATCATAAATCGTCAGTTGCTCCAGCGGCTCGTTGTAAAACCACAACGTAGCACCATCGCCAATAAACAGATTGGGCTCAGGCTCGGTCGTTTCGAAACGGAATCTGGCCGGCTGCTTTATCATCAGCTGGCCTTTACCTTGCTGCAGAAGTTGATGCTGCGCATCGGTTACCTGCTGCTCAAAGCTGGCAGAAAAGGTCTTTATCGTTGCCAATTTACGCTGCAACTGCTCCTCAGCACTTTGTGCAAGCGCCGAAACAGAAACAGACATCAAAACAACAGCAAACACTTTACGTAGCATTTAATATCCTTTTGGCGGCGCTGGCGCCATGACTTCTCGGTTACCGTTATGACCCGGGCCGGTAACAATACCACTGTGCTCCATTTGCTCTACCAGACGCGCGGCCCGGTTATAACCAATGCGGAATTTACGTTGTACTCCGGATACCGAGGCCCGGCGTGTTTCCGTGACAAAGGCAACAGCTTGATCATAAAGCGGATCAGCTTCGCCATCTTCGCCTTCCATGGTTTCACCCGGCAGTAGATTCTCTTCGGTGGTTTCACCACTTAAAATATCCGGAATATAATTTGGCTTGCCACGTTTTTTCCAATCCGCCACGACAGCATGCACCTCGTGATCATCAACAAAAGCGCCATGCACCCGGGTCGGCACGCCTGAACCCGGTGGCAAATACAACATATCGCCCTGTCCAAGCAAGCTCTCGGCACCCTGTTGATCCAGAATAGTACGTGAGTCAATTTTCGATGACACCTGAAAGGCAATACGGGTTGGAATATTCGCTTTAATCAAACCGGTAATAACATCAACAGAGGGCCGCTGCGTAGCCAGAATCAGGTGAATACCGGCAGCCCGGGCCTTCTGAGCGATACGTGCGATAAGCTCTTCCACTTTTTTGCCAACTATCATCATCATGTCGGCAAATTCGTCTATCACCACAACGATAGAGGGCAGCTTCTCCAGCAGCGGTGCTTCAGTACGCATATCATCAGATGGCCGCCAAAGCGGATCTTTAATCGGTGAACCTGCAGCAATGGCTTCTTTGATTTTTGCGTTATAGCCTTTTAAATTACGTACGCCCAGCGCCGACATCAGCTTATAGCGTCTTTCCATCTCACCAACACACCAGCGCAGGCCATTAGCTGCATCTTTCATGTCGGTAACCACTTCGGTCAGCAAATGCGGAATACCTTCATAAATAGACAGCTCCAGCATTTTCGGGTCGATCATCAAAAAGCGCACATCGTCAGGTGTTGATTTATACAGCAAACTACAAATCATCACGTTAACGCCTACCGATTTACCGGATCCGGTCGTACCGGCAACCAGTAAGTGAGGCATTTTCGCCAGGTCTGCGACAACCGATTTACCGGCGATATCCTTACCTAATACCATTGTCAGTGGTGATTTAGAGTTATCGAAGATTTCGTCACCAATGACTTCTGACAACCTCACAATTTCTCGGTGTTGATTAGGCAGTTCCAAGCCTATGTAAGATTTACCCGGTATCACCTCGACTACGCGCACACTGATAGCTGATAAAGAACGGGCTAAATCTTTTGATAAGCCGGTAATTTTACTGACTTTAACACCAGGCGCTAAATCCAGCTCAAACCGGGTTACCACCGGGCCAGGATGCACACCAACAACCTTGGCTTCAACATTAAAATCCAGCAGCTTTGCTTCGACCAGACGGGATACCCGCTCCAAATCCGCGGGGTCTATCGGGTTCACCGCTTTATCCGGTCTATCCAGCAGCGCAAGAGACGGCAACTCCTCCATCTGATGCGATACTTCTTCGCTATCATCTTCATCGTCTGTCATGGCTGACAGCACAGTTTCTACTTCAGATTCAGACGGTAAATCCAGCTGTTGTAAGGTTTCTTCCCAGCCACCACTATCGGGTTCATCGATGGCACTGAATGACAGGTTCTCATCGGCCAGTGTATCCACACTGTAATACGCTTTAGCCTGCGTTTTTTCATCTAACGGCGAGATTGGCAAACTGTCTGCAACAGGTTTACCAAGCTTAGGAGTTTGTCGTGACTTAGGTGCAGCCAGCACCGGCTCCTCTGCAGCGTAAGTTGTAGCGACCAGCGGTTCTTCATCCGGGTTCTGGGCAAAGGGGTCGTAGTCATCTTTACTGCGCTCTTTTAAACGCTGAGGCACTGACATTAAAAACTGTGCAGCGTTATAACACGCCGCACCTAATGCATCTGCCACTGTTAACCAGGAAATACCTGTCATCAGCGTAAGCCCGGTCGCGAAGCCGCACAGCAGCAACAAAATGGTGCCGATAAAGTTAAAATAAGGTAGTAACGCGCCGCTGACGACATCCCCTATCACACCGCCTGAAGAAAAATAAAAAATATCGTTAAAATTCATACTGCTGATAGCAGTTGCTGTTAGCAGCGTCAGCACCAGGCCAATGATCCTCAGCCCCAGGATAAGATAATCAAGGCTCATCAGATCATGAAAACGTTTAAACAGCAGATAGCCACTTAACGCGACGAGAAAAGGTATTAAATACGCTATCCAGCCGAAGCTGAAAAGCAGCAGATCAGCCAGCCAGGCACCTATAGGGCCGGCGTAATTATGGACACTGGTTTGATAACCGGTTTGCGACCAGCTCGGATCCGCCGGATCAAAAGACAACAACGCCAGCAACAGAAACAAGCCAAAGCCGGAAAATACGATTAATCCAACTTCGAGCAAACGCTGCACACCGTTTAGCGGAAAATAAACTCTGTTCTGCAAATGAAGGACCCTACCTTTTCTCATCTTTTTATCATTTTGCGCACCAAGAGGCAGTACTGCAGGCTAAGATACCAGAGACACTGTAAAAGTGCATCTGTGAAGGCCGGCTGAACCGACAATTAACTGCTTATTGCTACAAAGGTGGTTTGCTTTACTTCTTCCATCACTACATAGGTACGGCTTTCCCGC
The DNA here is from genome assembly GCF_059429535.1 of Rheinheimera sp. ATLC3. Classification (NCBI taxonomy): domain Bacteria; kingdom Pseudomonadati; phylum Pseudomonadota; class Gammaproteobacteria; order Chromatiales; family Chromatiaceae; genus Rheinheimera; species Rheinheimera sp. ATLC3. Next base: position 4,181,273 of record NZ_CM182103.1, on the reverse strand, counting down.
ACACTGGGTAATCTGAGCAACGTTTCGCCAAGCAGTTCACGGTAAGCTGCCATATTTGCCACCCGGGTTTTCAGCAAAAAGTCGAAGCTGCCGGACACCAGATGACACTCCTGGATTTCTTGCAGTTTCTGCACCGCTTTGCTGAACTCATCAAAATCTTCCGGCGAGGTTTTACTTAAGGTAATTTCAACAAAAACCAGTAACGCGGCACCTACTTTATGCGGATCTACCTGCGCGGTATAGCCAAGAATAACTCCTTCCGCTTCCAGCTTTCGCACGCGCTCCAGACAAGGCGTTGGGCTAAGCCCTACCCTACGCGCCAGCTCTACATTTGCTAAACGCCCATCGAGCTGCAATTCTGCCAGTATTTTACGGTCTATACGATCTAACTTCTTGATACTTTTATTTAAAGAGTACATAGCAGCGAAAAACTTTGCCGTTTAAATTTAAACAGAATTTTGCACTACGCTGAAGCGTAAAAACAAGCATTAATTCTATAAAATAATAAGTATACTGCGCACAAATTTTACCTCGGCCAACATTTACCTCAATATAAGGCTTAAAATTATGATTATTGGCGTACCAAAAGAGATAAAAAACCACGAATACCGCGTTGGCATGACTCCAGCCAGCGTACGCGAGTTGGTTAACCATAAGCACAGCGTGCTGGTTGAGGCCAATGCTGGTATCGGTATCGGCTTTACCGATGAAGACTACACCGCAGCCGGTGCAACTGTATTGGCGACAGCAGCTGAAGTTTTTGCCAAAGCAGAGATGATTGTAAAAGTAAAAGAGCCACAGGCTGTTGAGCGTGCGATGTTGCGTGAAGGCCAGATCCTGTTTACTTACCTGCACCTTGCCCCGGACTTACCGCAAACTGAAGATTTAATTAAATCAAAAGCCATTTGTATTGCCTACGAAACGGTTACCGACAATCGTGGTGGCCTACCGCTGTTAGCACCTATGTCAGAAGTTGCTGGCCGTATGTCTATTCAGGCCGGAGCCCGCGCCTTAGAGAAATCCTGCGCTGGCCGCGGTATGTTGTTAGGTGGTGTACCTGGCGTTGCACCGGCTAAAGTGGTTGTTATTGGTGGCGGTATGGTAGGTACCAACGCCGCTCAGATGGCTGTTGGCCTGGGTGCAGATGTAACAGTGCTGGATCGTAGCGTTGACGTACTGCGCCGTATCAATGCGCAATTCAACGGTGCTGTTAAAGCTATTTACTCAACTGCGGATGCACTAGAGCAGGAAGTGCTGGCGGCCGACTTAGTGATTGGTGGCGTTTTGGTGCCAGGCGCTGCAGCCCCGAAACTGGTTACAAAAGATCATATCAAGCGTATGAAACCTGGCTCAGCTATTGTAGACGTTGCTATCGACCAGGGTGGCTGTGTGGAAACGTCTAAACCGACAACCCATGCTGACCCAACTTACATTGTTGACGACGTAGTGCATTATTGTGTAGCAAACATGCCTGGCGCCGTGCCACGTACATCAACGTTCGCGCTGAACAATGCAACACTGCCATTTATTATCCGTCTGGCAAATAAAGGCTACAAACAAGCGCTACTTGACGATCAGCACTTAATGAACGGCTTGAACGTCATCAATGGTCAGGTAACAAACCAAAGCGTTGCTGAAGCGTTAGGTTTTACCTTTGTTGAACCCAAAACCGCACTCAATGCTTAATGCTCAATAAATAAGCAGCTGCAGAAAAAGGCCGGATATCCGGCCTTTTTTATTTATTCGACTTTTTTATTGCGCGACAACGGTTTATTTGTATTTAGCTATATACATTCCGTGCAGACCTGCTATAGTGCTTACCGGCCTGTAAAGCAGACCTATGTAACAAAATGTTTATGAAAACTTCGCTACACAGCTTCATTGTAAGTCATGTCCTGAAGATTCACGCACGTTTGGCCGCATAAGTAAGGTAACAGTCAGGCTAAAAGCGCAATTAAGCGTCAATTAGTTTATTAAAATTTTTAGGAGTCATTCATGGCTAAAGTAACTGGTGTAGTTAAGTGGTTCAACGCAGATAAAGGTTTCGGTTTCATTACTCAGGACAACGGCGGCGCAGACGCTTTCGTTCACTTCCGTGCAATCCAGACTGAAGGTTACAAAACCTTAAACGAAGGTCAGCGCGTTTCTTTCGAAATCGAACAAGGCCAAAAAGGCCCACAAGCTGCTAACGTTACAGTTCTGTAATTTAAGCGCTTGCAAAAAAGGACACCTCGGTGTCCTTTTTTATTTGCAGCAACGTCACTGTTCATCCCGGACAAAAGCAATATTTGCAAAACCCATGCGGGCAAACTCCTGCTGACGATAGTTCTTTACCGCAGCTCCCCGCTTCGCCGTCATAGCAACCTGCTGTTCCATTGCAAGAAACGCTCTTAAATCAATACCTTCAGCTGCAGCTACCGCTTCGTACATATCGCGATATTTGTCGTAACTGAAGTTGATAACTTTACGTTCATTTTTAAAAGTATAACTAATTTGTCTGGCCATCTGTCGCTCCGGTTATTGCTATACTGCCAGGCTTACACAGTAAACAAGAAAAAATCAGTAGTAATGAGCCAGCCAGCAATGTCATAACATTCTCTTCGCGGTTCCAAAGCAGAATGTTTACCAGTAAGCCAGCTGGGATCAGCATATTATTCATCACAGCTAAAGTACCGCTGCTTACCCTGGTGGCGCCTTTGTTCCACCAAAAATAACCACCACCCGACGCTACCAGCCCAAGCCAAAACAAAACTGTCCATTGTGTCATGCTATCCGGGTATTGCGTACCACCAAGTATCAGCCAGGCCGGTAAAGCAACAGCCAAAGCCCCTGCATAGAACCAGCCAAACACTTGGTGCTGGGCAATCAATAATGGCTGTTTCTCCAGTAATATCTTATAGCCCACTTGCCCCAGTGCGAAACACAGATTAGCGCACTGCACTATGATAAAACCTAGCCAATATCCCTGGCTCAGACCTTTATAACGCATAATAGCAGCGCCAAGCACCGCTATCATAGCAGCCAGTAAAAACCGGTAGCGAAAACGACGCTGCAAGGCGTCATACAGCAAGGTGATATAAACAGGTGTAAAAATAGTAAAAATGAGCACTTCAGGCACGCTTAGCAGCAAAAATGACTGATAATAAAACAGATACATCAGCCCCAGCTGCACAGCGCCTAATGCCGACAGCTTAGCCGCCAGCAGCCAGGGCAAACGACGCATAAAAGGCAGGAAAACCAACAGCGCCAACCCCACGCGCAGTAATACAGCAAAGTAAGGATCAACCTGACCGGCAAGGTACACGCCTATCAGGCTAAATGAAAACGCCCATAGCAGCGTTACGCCGACAAGATAGCTCAAAGTGTTTCATCCAGCTGTTGCTGTTTCACCAGAGGCGCAGCATACAGCGCACTTAGCATAGGCGCAGCTGCCACTGGCACCGCTTGCAAGCGGTTTTGCCACTGCTGAGCAACCTGTTCGTTAACAGAGGTATGTTCCTGGCCTGCAGCCAGATAATTGATGGGAAACAGACGGTACTGTTGCCAGATTTGCTGATCTATAAGCGCAGCCAGCTGTTCGGGTTCGGCTGGTACCCCGCTGATAGGTTTACCAAAACCAACATGAACCCGGCCTTTAATGCCGACTATGCCTTTAATAATACTGTCTATGTCTTCAAACTCTGCTTTTTGATACGCACCTTGAGTTTGCTTATGCCACAGCTCTTTAATTTTATCGGCGTCACAGGGGTCATATTCGTATGACAAACAGACCGGCACTATATTCAAACCTGCCATATAGCTGGCAAACTCTTCACCGCGTTTTCTACCTTCCATATAAAACATTTTCAGAATAGCCGGATCGGTTTCATCATTACCGTCTTTGGCCCGGCCTTCTTTTTGCGCTATCCAGATAGAGTGCTTTTGCTCGATCGAGTGTTTAATATAGCCAGATAGCTGAGACAGGTTTTTCAGCAGCTCTCGCGGGCCTTTAGCCCCCCTTTTTACAATAAAACTTTTGTTTAACTTCATCAGCTCGGTGGCACAGGCTTTACGTAACAGGTTATCGCCTATAGCAATTCGCACCGTATCAAAGCCGTGATGATGCAGACACCAGTTCACCAATGCCGGGTCCATCGCAATATCGCGATGATTTGAAATAAATAAATAGGCTTTGTCCTGCTGTAACTGCTCTATTCCAGACACAGTCACTTTGTTAGTTGTACTGTCTATCATCCGGTCCATAAAACCAGCAACCTGTTTTTGCACTGCTTCCACGGTATTCAGCTTTGCCCAGCGTCTTTTCAATGCAAACTTGACCAGTGGTGACAGTAACCAGCCAAAAGGGCCTGACAAATGTGGAAAACGGTAATGCAAAATAGCCTGAATAAACTCGTCATCTGCTATTAGCCGGGCTATAGCAGGCGCAACTTCGGCATCGTTGTAAGGCCGTATATCGGCGTAAAGATCCTGTTCTGACACGTAAATCACTATGTTGGTAAGCCAAAAGAGCGCTCATTTTACTGGGTTAGCGAAATTTCACCAGTGCCAAACCCATTTAAGCCCACATTACAATGACAGCAGCAATAACAATAAGTGCCAGCCCCAGATGGTCTGTTTGTTTAAGTTTCTCTTTAAAAATAAAAGCTGAAATAAGTAGCATAAACAACACTTCAACCTGCCCGAGTGTTTTAACCAGTGCGACAGATTCCAGACTCATTGCTGTGAACCAGCCGACAGAGCCCACACAGCTGCATACACTCACTGCCAGCGTTAATTTGCGGTGTCGCCATAATGCGAGCAGAGCTACCCTGTCTTTTAACGCCAACCAAAGCATCAGAATCAGGGTTTGCATCAATATCACCAGTACCAGCACCCAGGCCGCACCATGCGGAAAAGGCAAACCTAATGTCAGACTGGCCTGGCGCACCCACAACGACGTTAGCGCAAAGGCCAGACCACTACCCAGCCCAAGCAATAACACCTGAAATGACAGCTGCCGTAAGCGTGCTCCACTGAGTAAAAACACTGCACAGCCACCGAGAAATACGCCAAACCAGCCCCATAGCGTTAAGCTTTCTGCAAAAAACAACACGCCGAGCATCGCTGCCAGTACCGCTTCGCTTTTTGCCAGGCCGGCGCCAATAGCATAATTTTTTAGCTGAAATAGTTTTACCATTAGTGCCGTGGCCAGTATCTGCGCCAGTGAAGCAGCAATGATAAAACCGGCAAAAGTACCGCTGAACTCTGGCATGGCTGCAGGCCGCCAGGCATATAACGCCCAAAGGTAGAAAGCGGCCAGAGGTAAAGCAAAGATAAAACGGGCAAGGGTAACGCCAGCCACGCTGACATCTTTACTCAGCTGCTTTTGAAACGCATTGCGCCAAGCCTGCATGAAAGCAGCCAGTAAGGTAAAGGGGATCCACAGCATCACTGCACACCAGAGAGGACGTAAAGATGGCTATATTAACAAGTTATGCAGTCGATAGACAGCAGCACGCACTATGATGGATATTCAGCAGTCTGATAATGACAGACAGCACAATGCTGCCTGTCATTTTGGGCAAGATACTATTCGGAAAAATCTGCTTCAATCGGAGTACTGCTGGCCGTTATCTCAGTATTCTGCGCCTGCAAGAACATGACTTCATCAGCAACCTCTGGATCATCCTGTACATCGCAACTTAAAGCAGCGGTGTAGACACCGGCATCGATGAAGCCAAGGCTGAAGTTGTACTCGCTGACACCATCGAAGTACACATTGGTGCTGGCGTAGGGCTGATAAGTATTATCACCACCATTGTCAGACAATTCTGCCAGCGGGCGATCTGCCCCTTCATACAAATACACTGTTGCCACTGGCATCAAAGCATCGGCAGGCACCACGGTACAATTATTATTTATCAATAAACTCTCCGCTACAGAGCCGGTTAAATGCCCTACTTCACTGTTGTTGACTAACCTTAACCCGGTAGGTTTTAGCAGGTATCCATCCTGGCCAGGCGGATTTACCATGGCTTTACGCAAGTCAAACTCTAACGTGTAGCTAAAAGTGCCACCGGCAGATAAGGTAACACCGCCCAGTTTCAGCTCATTTGACGGGACCCGCAGCGGCGCACGTGAGCCATCTTCCTGTTCAACGTAGCTACCTTCGGCAATTTCCAGTCGCAGTTGACCATAATTACCGGCTTCAAACTGCGCGCCGGTAATTAACGCTTCTGATTTAGCACCATCCAGCAGTAACAGATCAATACCCCGGGTGTTCGGAATAATATTACCTTCTGCATCACGACAGCTGTCGTTGGCGGCCACAGCTTCATCATCATCACCAATAGTGAAGCTCTGACTGCCCAGACCATTACCGGTAAGCTCAACTTCATTAAAGCAAATCATTACCGCTCTGGCACCATTTACCGGCGCATCACTTACACTCAGATTGAAGGTCGCAAACATGGGTTCAGTATCGCCATCTCCCCCACCGCCACAGCCTGCAAGCAATGAAACAGACGCCAGCATGGCTGCCGTTGTTGTTATACATTTCATATGTCGCTCCTTGTAGATAACTCGACAGGTATAGCAACCTCGTCTGAATATCGCCTTAACCGACATATAACGTGTTGTCTGGTTGGCTAAAATTAGTGCAATCGGCTGGCAGAGCATTGCTTTCTGGCGGGGAATCATTATGATACGCCGTACATCGGTACGTAGCGCAGCTTGGTAGCGCACTGTCATGGGGTGTCAGGGGTCGGAGGTTCAAATCCTCTCGTACCGACCATTATTCCTCAAACAAAGCCCCGCTTTTGCGGGGCTTTGTTTTTATTGTTAAATTTTAAAACCGCTGAGCGACTTTTTCATTTCACTGGCCATTTGCCTTAGCTGCTGACTGGAGGCAGATAACTCACCGGATTTCGCAGTGGTACTTTCCACCGCATCGGCGATGTTTTCCATATTTTCGTTTATCGTGCCCGATACCACCGCCAGCTCTTCTGTTGCACTGGCCAGTTGGTCATTCACATCTGTAATGCTGGAGACCGCGGCATTAATACGGCCCAGCGCCTCATTAGCCTGCTGCGAGCAGCTAATCGTCTGTTCAGTCTCAGTTTTACTTTGCGCCATAGATTGCACAGCGTTGGTAGAATCCTGCTGAATACCTTGTATGCGCTGATTAATATCCTGTGTCGACGCCTGCGAACGGCTGGCCAATGTACGCACTTCGTCGGCAACCACGGCAAAACCACGGCCCAGCTCGCCAGCCCTTGCTGCTTCAATGGCCGCATTCAATGCCAGTAAGTTTGTCTGCTCAGCAATAGCACCTATTACATCGGTCACCGCACCCACCTCTTCACTGCGCTTAGACAGCTTAGCGATAACATCAGATACCTGCTCCAGTTTAACTTTCAGCGCATCTATTGCTGTAATGGTCTGTTTAACCGCCGCAACGCCATTTTGTGCCTCCTGATCGGCGTCACGCGCAGCTTTTGCCGCGGTTGTCGCGCTACGGGCCATATCTTCACAGGTCGCCGTCATTTCATTTACGGCTGTAGCCACCTGCGCAGTCTGATCCATCACATTTTGCAGGATCTGCTGAGTATGCTGACTGGTATCGTCCAGTGCTTCTGACTGCGCTGCCAGTTGCTCTGCCATGGCAGATTGCTGGGAAATAATGCCCCGCAACTGGATCACTAAGCTACTCAAAGCAGCAAGCAAGCTGCTGGTATCGCCAGGCTGCAGTGAGAAATGCACTGAAAAGTCTCCTGCTGCTACCTGCTGCACCAGAGCCTTGGTATCGGCCACCTCGCCGCCAAGCGCCTGTAACAGCCAGCGCCGTATATATAGCGATATGCCCACAGTGAGAGCGATGATTAGCAGTACGACAGCACCTACCTGGCGGGCCACATGCCAGAACGCTGCTTTAACATCGTCGATGTAAATACCCGAACCCAGCACCCAACCCCAGCGTTCATCTTTTGCCACATACGACAGCTTGGTATAGCGCTCTTCACTAACACCGCCTCCTTTCACTGGCTTTGGCCATTGGTATTCAACAAAGCCGCTGCCGTAACGGTTAATAACATCAACAATGCTGACGAACAGATTGGCGTTATCCAAAGTCTGTTGCTGGCTGCCATCACGGTTACGCATCAAAGTGGCGTAGTTAAAACTGGGCTTGTCCAGTACAGTGCCTTCGAGTGCTGGCACGGTTGGGTGCATTATCATGCTGGGCACTGGCCGCCCTGTGTCGTTGATCCAGATATATTCAGTGCCGTCATAACGGATGACTTTAATCGCTGCCATCGCTTGCTGCTTAGCTTGTTCTTCTGTCAGTGCACCACTTTGTGCAAGTGACTGATAGTGTTTTACCACACTCAACGCACTGTCGATAACTGCCACAACGCGGTTTTGTCTGCCTTCAATCAGGCTATGGTTTAATGCACTCAGCGCAACCGCTGCTAACACTAAAAAGCCTAATAGCGCCAATACGGGTATGCTGAGTAACCGACCACCGACCGTCTTCCAAAATCCCATGATCTATCCTTACTAATGCTGTTTTTATACCAGTTGAAAACTGAATTTATTTTTTTGAACAGATACTTATTTAAAACAATTTCAGCATAGTCGCCGTTTTCAACCTTGTCACTTCTTGTAATTGTGCCCGCTACAAGGTAGAACTGATAGCTCGCTCAGAACGGAGTACACTATGTTTTACAGCAGATTCAACGCCTCTCTCTTGTTGCTGCTAACCCTTAGCGGCAATGCTTTGAGCAATGAGAATAGTATGGGTGCAGTGGCATCTCCTGACCAATATGGTGCAGCTGTTGCCGAACAGATAATGCGCAGTGGCGGCAATGCTGTCGATGCGGCAGTGGCCACCGCCTTCACACTGGCTGTTACCTACCCGGAGGCCGGCAACATAGGCGGCGGTGGCTTTATGACCATCTGGTTTGACGGCAAGCCCTACTTTCTGGATTACCGCGAGACTGCACCCGGCAGCGCGCACAGGGATATGTATCTGGATGAATATAAACAGGTCATTGACGAGCTTAGCTTAATTGGCCATAAAGCCAGTGGAGTCCCCGGCACTGTCATGGGCTTGTGGCAAGCGCATCAGCGCTTTGGCAAGCTGCCCTGGGCAGACTTAGTCGCCCCGGCAATTCACTATGCGCAAAATGGTTTTACCGTCGCTGAAAACCAGTATCAGTATCGGGCCAACTTATTACAACAACTGGAAGGCAAAACCAACTTTGGCAAGTATTTTTCTGCTTTGCAAAGCGGCCAGACGTTTAAACAGCCTGAGCTTGCCGCCACGTTAAGCCGCATTGCCGAAAAAGGCCCGGCAGACTTTTATCACGGCAAAACCGCAGATTTACTGGTAGCCCAGATGCAGCGCGGTGGCGGCCTTATTAACAAAGCCGATTTAGCCGCATATAAAGCGGGCTGGCGAGAACCGGTGATTACCAACTGGCAGCAATATCAGCTCATTACCACAGCGCCACCCAGCTCAGGTGGCATAGCACTTAGCCAACTACTGGGATTAAAGCAGCGCCGTAATGCCGATTTTAAAAACGTAACATTAAACAGCAACCAGTATGTGCATCTGGTGGCTGAAATTGAAAAACGGGTATTTGCAGACCGCGCCGATTATTTGGGCGATCCTGATTTTACTGCAGTGCCGCAGCAGCAACTGCTCGCAGCTGATTATCTGGATAAGCGGGCCAGCGAAATTAACCCAGCCGCTATTTCAGCCACAGCAGCCGTTAATCCAGGTCTAGAGGGCTACCATACTACGCATTTTTCTGTACTGGATAAGCATGGCAATGCCGTTTCCAATACCTACACCCTGAACCTGGACTTTGGCAGCGGTGTGGTGGTCGAAGGTGCTGGCTTTTTGCTAAACAATGAAATGGACGATTTCTCTGCCAAGGCCGGTGTTCCCAATGCCTTTGGTGTGGTCGGCAGCGCTGCTAATGCTATCGCACCGGGTAAACGCATGCTGTCATCGATGACCCCGAGTTTGCTGGTTCAAAATAATGAAGTCGAGCTCGTTATTGGCACCCCGGGCGGCTCAACTATTTTTACCAGCATATTTCAGGTCATGACAAACCTGTATCATTTTAACTTGCCCCTGGCTGACGCCGTGGCTGCGCCACGCTTTCATCATCAGTTACTGCCTGAGAATCAAATTACAATGGAACCCTATGCGCCTCTGTCAGATGAAGTGCAACGACAATTAAAAGAACGCGGCTATAACCTGGTAACCCAAAGCTGGAATTTAGGCGATATTCAGGCAATAAAACGCATCAATGGTAAAGTAGAAGCTGCCGCCGACCCTCGCTCACGTGGTGTAGCTAAGGTATTCAGTTATTAACCTATGCAATGCTTTAACATTAAACCTATTGCTCTTCGTCTATCGGTAGTACTGGTTTTAGCCATTTGTCAGCCGCTTGACGCAGATGTGCTTAAACCAGCCACAGAGGCCATAGCAGCGCAACCTGTACTGACTTTTTGCTATGAAGACAAACAGCTACTGCCTTACTACACGGAAAACAGCCGCGATGTTCCCGAACGCCCGGGGGCTACCATCGAGCATTTAAAGATAGCGGCAGAGCAAGTCGGAATTACATTAAAGCTTACTCGTATGCCCTGGTTGCGCTGTCTGCAGCAGCTTGAAGACAATAGCGTGGATGCCGTGGTAGCAGCTTATGTCGAAGACCGGGAGCACTACACTAAATATCCCAAACACAGCGATGGCAGCGCGGATCCAAGCCGTGCTATTAATCAGTTGGGCCTGTGCCTGGCGCACAGATTTGACAACCCCATTGACCAAAAAATCGCAGCAGAGCAGCAGCTGACGGTATCGCGGCCGTTGGGCTACAGACCCATTCCATTTCCGGTTAATACCGTACTGGTTGGTGCGCAGTCACCCGATAATGCGCTGGATCTGGTTATTAACGGCCGCGTCGATGCAACAACAGTGCTGTGTCAGCTTAATGGTGTCGACGCCCGCGAGCGCCACCTGAACTTGCTACCTCTACAACTGCTGTATCCGCCAATGCACCAAAGTTTTGGTTACCTGATGCTAAGCAATGCTTTTTATCGCCAGCACCGGCAATTGTCTGAGCAGCTTTGGCAGGCACTGCCGCAAACACTGAATAAATTGCGTTACCTGGAGTATCTGAGCTACCCAGATTAAATCAGACAGCAGATAGAGAAATACAACATCCTATCCGTGCAGTTATTGTGCTGGAGTGGCAAACAAAAAAGCCGGGCTTGGTGTGCACCCGGCTTTTTGACGTTAGATGTCGGTAAAGATAAACCGTGAATGGTCTCAGAGGTTGGTGAAGAAGTCCGCAGGATCAGGCGCGTTGCGCCGTGGTGGCTCGCCGTTTGGCATACCAAGATATAAAAAACCGACGATTTCGTCGTCTTCCCCCAGACCCAGTTCCTGTTTTACAAAATCCAGTTGGGCGTAAGTTCCGGTGCGCCAAATGCCGCCAAAACCCTGTGCGAATGCAGCTTGCTGCATCGCCATTACTGCGCAGGCAGCCGAATGCTGCTGTTCCGTTAACGGAATTTTGCTGCTGTCGACAGCTTTAGCTATGCAGACAATGACCATAGGCGCGCGCAGTGGTAGCTGGCGGGCGCGTTCCAGCATGTCATTACTGATGGCCGGATCGTCCTCAACCGCAGCTTCAGCAAAAATATCTCCCAACCGGCTCAGCGCCTGACGACCTTCAGCGATAATAAAACGCCAGGGGCGTAAACCGCCATGATCCGGCACTTGCAGCGCGGCACGCTTAATATTGTCCAGAACCTCACCTGCCGGTGCAGGCTCAGTTAACCGGGCTGAAGAATAACGGCTGGTGAGTAATGTCAATGCATCCATAAAAAACCCCGATGGTGTTAGCTGCGCGCAGCCTAGCAAATTAACAGTAACCTTTACATCAGATTATGGCAAGGTGATGCCTGTCTGATGGCCTTTCAAACAGTTTGCTGAAATTTAATGCGCCCTGGCCCAGAGTGCCTGCTGATACAGTGCTAAATACTGCTGGGCCGAGCTTTGCCAGCTGAAGTTTTGCTGCATGCCATTTTGCTGTACCCGCCGGTAGCTTTCAGGTTTATTAAAAAGCTGCAGCGCCTGTTGCAGTGCTGCCAACGTTGATGCTGTATCAGCATCGACAAAACCTATACCGGTTGCGCCTCTACCCGGCCAGGGTTTGACCGTGTCTTTCAGGCCCCCGGTTAAACGTACCAGCGGCACACTGCCATAACGCAGGCTGTACAACTGATTTAGCCCGCAAGGTTCAAATAACGATGGCATCAGAAAAAAATCGCCGGCAGCTTCTAACTGATGGGCCATAGCATCGCTAAACCCGTGCACAAACCGAAACTTAGCCGGAAAGTCCCACTGTAAGGCTTCAAGCGCCAGGCAGTATTTCGCTTCGCCAGTACCCATAATGATTACGCGCACCTCTGCTGTCGCCAACCAGGTTCGCAGCGCAGGGATCAAATAATCATAGCCTTTTTGCCCGGTTAGCCTGCTAACGCCAACAAACAGCGGTTGCTTGCTTGATGTAAGGTGAAAGTGCGCCAATATAGCCTGTTTACAGACCTGCTTTCCCTGCATGCTGCCAGTATCATAATGTTGTGCCAGATAGCTGTCGTGGCCAGGATGCCAGATATCGTAGTCGCAACCATTTAAAATGCCTGAGAAATCCGCGATACGCTGCTGGTAAAACGCTGCAAGACCCGCCGCCAGTGGTTCCTGCATCAGCTCGTCACGGTAGCCTGCGCTTACGGTATTGAGCTTATCCGCGTGCTTTAGCGCCAGTGCCAGAAAATTCAGCTCGTCGTGCCGCTGTGGCTCTATATCAAGCTCCTGACGCCAGTGCGGTGCACAGCGCTCCTGATAGGCGCCATTGTGAATACTGAACACAAAAGGCAGCGCGGCAAGTGCCGTGTCTGCATAATGGGTTTTCAGGTAGTAAGCTGTCGCTGCGCTTTGCCAGTCATGGCCATGAACAAGATCAAACTGCTGCTCGGTTTGCAGCGCCCATTCCAGTGCCGCTTTGCAAAAAAACGCAAAACGCAGCGGATTATCACTGTAACCATGCTCGCCATCGTCGTATGGCCTTTCGCGGCGAAAAAAATCATCATGCTCAATCAGCGCAACATCGGCGCCGTAGTGCTTAAAGTGCCTGACAGCGCAGCCGAACGGCCGGCCGCCCAGTGTAAAATATACTGATTGCCAGCTATCGGTATGCTGTTTATACAGGCTGGCGTAACGAGGTAACGCAACCGTTACCTCATGGCCTGCGGCAATCAGGCTTTGCACCAGGCCACGGCATGCATCGGCCAGGCCGCCGGTTTTGATCAGCCCTTCATATTCACTGCATATAAACAATATCCGCACTATCTACTGCCTTTTTGTTGTTTCACTCAAACCCAACCATGGCACCTTTGGGGATCACAATAACGCCACTGGCGGAGATATGAAAACGCTGCTTATCCAGAATAGGATCCTCGCCGATTATGGTGCCCGGCGCAATCTTGACATCTTTATCAATAATGGCGCGGCGGATGCGGCAGCCACGGCCAATATCGTTGTTACCCATCAGTACGCATTTTTCAACATAGGCATGGCTGTGTACATGCACGTTATGGCCCAGAATAGACTGGTAAACAATAGAGCCACTGACAATGCAGCCTGACGCCACCATTGAGCTTATCGCCTGCCCGGTGCGGTTGGCTTCATCGTGTACGAACTTCGCCGGAGGTACCGGCGGCGTGTAGCCGCGCAGTGGCCAGTACCTGTTGTATAAGTCAAACGGCGGCTCAACCGAGATAAGGTCCATATTGGCTTCGTAGTATGAATCTATGGTGCCGACATCGCGCCAGTATCCGCTGCTGAGCGGGCTTTCACCGCGGATAACATTCGATGAAAAATCATAAACATACACATCTCCCGATGGGTATAGCTGCGGAATAATGTTATGGCCAAAATCGTGTTTGGAGTCCGCTTTGGCGGCATCATCTTCCAGCACTGAAACCAGTGTTTTGGCTTCAAAAATATAGTTTCCCATTGACGCCAGCACAAAATCCGGATTGCCTGGTATTGTCTTCGGGTTGGTTTTGGGTTTTTCTTCAAAGCCAATCATTTTGCCGTTGGCATCGACTTCAATCACACCAAATTCATGCGCCTGCGCCACCGGTACGGGGATAGCTGCAACTGTCAGGCGGGCATTTTTCTGCCGGTGGTAATCGAGCATCTGCCGCACGTCCATTTTGTATATGTGATCGCCGCCAAATACGCAAACATGCTCCGGGTCCAGGCCGTGGATTAAATGCAGGTTCTGGTAAATGGCATCAGCCGTGCCCAGATACCAGTGTTTACCGGTTTGCATTTGCGCCGGTATAGGGTCAATAAAGCGGTTTGTTAAGCCGGTAACCCGCCAGGCACGGCTTAGGTGTTTCATTAGCGAGTGCGATTTAAACTGGGTAATGACAAAAATTTGCAGCAAATCTGAGTTAACAAAGTTATTCATCACAAAATCGATGATGCGATAATTCCCACCAAAAGGTACAGCTGGTTTTGCCCTGACACCGGTTAAAGGTGCTAAACGCGTACCTTCGCCACCGGCCAGAATCATGGTTAATACCCCGGACATAAAAACTCCCTGTTCAGCTCAACGTGTGTAATTTATTTTCAGGTTGCAAAGCTAATACCACAATAGCAGCAGCTGTTAGCAAATGGCTAGCAGTCCTTAGCAATAAGGTTTCACTCGTTCTAAATGAGCAGAGATTTATGACACTGATATAACAAAGGCACCAAAAAGGTGCCTTTTTACAGCAAGCGATCAATATTGGTGCAGCGCCTTCACCAGAACAGCACATGACACTAGCGGTCAGATGACAGCGGCAAGTTCTGCCCCCTGACGGATAGCCCTTTTGGCATCCAGCTCAGCGGCTACATCGGCGCCACCGATAAGATGTGCTTTAATACCTTTTTGCGCAAGCTCCGGTACCAGCGCACGCAGCGGTTCCTGACCGGCACAAATCACCACATTATCCACATTCAGGCAGCGCTCCTCTCCGGCAATTTCTATCCACAAGCCGTTATCATCAACTCGCAGGTAATTTACGCCGGCAATCATTTCGACGCCTTTTTTCTTCAGCGAGGCACGGTGGATCCAGCCGGTAGTTTTGCCCAGACCTGCGCCCACTTTGCTGGTTTTGCGCTGCAGCAGGTAAATTTTACGCGCGGCAGGTGGCTGGGTTTCATCAGGTAACAGCGCACCTCTGGCCTGGTAGTTTTTATCAATACCCCAGTCTTTTAACCAGGCGTCAGGCTGCAATGTCAGCGAGTGTGGCTCGGTTAAATACTCTGCCACATCAAAGCCGATACCACCGGCGCCAATAATGGCAACGTGCTGGCCAACAGCTTTATGATCGCGCAGTACATCCAGATAACTGAGCACCTTATCATGGCCACTGCCTGCCAGGCCGATATCACGCGGCACTATGCCGCTGGCCAGCACCACCTCATCAAAACCGGCACTGGCCAGGCTATCTGCCGTTTGTTCGCTGTTTAAATGCAGTTTAACGGCGTGCAATTCCAGCATGCGACCAAAATAGCGCAGCGTTTCATGAAACTCTTCCTTGCCGGGAATTTGTTTCGCGTAGTTAAACTGCCCGCCAATCTGATGCGATTTATCGAACAAATGCACTTCATGGCCGCGCTGAGCAGCATAGACGCTAAATGCCAGCCCCGCCGGCCCTGCACCGACAACCGCAATTTTTTTGCGTTGCTGCGCCGGGGTAAAATTCAGCTCAGTTTCATAACAGGCACGCGGGTTAACCAGACAACTGGCGCGCTTATTTTGAAACACATGATCAAGACAGGCCTGATTACAGGCAATACAGGTATTGATAAGCCCAGCCTGATTTGCCGCTGCTTTGTTGACAAACTCGGCATCGGCCAAAAATGGCCGCGCCATACAGACCATATCGGCCTGGCCACTGGCAAGAATATCTTCAGCTACCTGCGGGTCATTAATACGGTTAGTGGCAATCACCGGAATATTTACTTCTGCTTTTACCCGTGCAGTGACCCAGCTAAATGCTGCCCGTGGCACCATAGTGCCAATTGTGGGCACGCGGGCTTCATGCCAGCCAATGCCGGTATTAATTAAGCTGGCACCAGCATCAGTAATTGCTTTTGCCAAAGCAACAACTTCATCATAGCTATTGCCATCTTCCACCAGGTCCAGCATCGACAACCGGTACACAATAATAAAATCGTCACCGCAAGCGTCACGCACCGCTTTAACTGTTTCAACAGCAAAACGGCAGCGATTTTCAAAACTGCCACCCCACTCATCTTTACGCTGGTTAGTGCGCAGACAAATAAACTGATTAATCAGATAACCTTCTGAGCCCATTACTTCAACGCCGTCATAACCGGCTTTTTTAGCAAGCTTGGCAGAGTGCGCAAAATCTCTGATAGTACTGCGCACCTGCCGCGATGACATTTGTGATGGTTTAAACGGCGTTATGGGCGACTTAATTTTGCTTGGTGCAACGCTAAACGGATGATAGCCATAGCGGCCAGCGTGCAACAGCTGCAGGCATATTTTAGCGCCGTGCTGATGCACAGCTTGTGTCACCTCTTTATGTTTGCTGGTTTGCCACCAAAAACTGAGCTGGCTGCCAAATGGCACCAGATTGCCGCGAAAATTTGGGCTGATACCGCCGGTGATAATCAGGCCAACGCCACCTTTGGCGCGCTCGGCATAAAAGGCGGCCAGTTTGCTAAAGCCTTGCTTTTCCTCTTCCAGCCCGGTATGCATCGACCCCATAATGACACGGTTTTTCAGCGTGGTGAAACCCAAGTCCAGTGGTTGTAATAATTTTTGGTATGCCACATTAGCCTCTCTGGTCGTACCTGTTGTTTGTGGCAGACTTTAGCCGCTTTGTCAGCCGATAGCAAGCTGCGCCTGCACTGACGCAGAGTGTTACACATTTACTTACAAATTCCACTTAGCCTTTGACAGTAAATTGTTTAGCATACAAGCATGCATAAATAGTAATGCAACAACAGGAATACCCTATGACCAATAAAAATCCCGGCCCAATCCGCCGGTTGTTCAGTGCCATTGGCCGGCTGTACCGCGGCTTCCGTTCTGTCATTCTAAACCTGCTGTTTATTGGCCTGGTTGTCGTTATCGCAATGTCCATTTTTGGTGGCGACGATAACGTTGAAGTGCCGCCAACAGCTGCGCTGGTGCTTAATCTGACAGGCGATCTGGTAGAAGAGAAACGCTGGACCGATCCGATAGCGACGGCAATCAACGAAAGCCTGGGCGGTCAGGAAGAAGCGCCGGAAGTGTTGGTCAGTGATGTTGTTACGGTGATAAAACAAGCCAGCAGCGACAACCGTATTCAGGCCCTGGTGCTGGATTTATCGATGTTAGGCCACGGTTCACTGGATAAAATGCAGCGCATTGGCGCAGCCATCGACAGCTTTAAAGCGGCCGGCAAAAAAGTCTTTGCCTACGGTGGTTTTTATGGCCAGACCCAATACTACCTTGCCAGTTATGCAGACGAGATTAACCTTAGCCCAATGGGTACAGTGTTACTCGAAGGTTATGGCAGCTACCCGATGTATTACAAAAATGCGTTAGAGAAGCTGAAAATCAACACTCATGTGTTCCGGGTGGGTACCTATAAATCAGCGGTAGAGCCATTTTTGCGTAATGACATGTCTGATGCAGCAAAAGAAGCCAATTCTGCCTGGTTAAATGAGCTGTGGGGCGACTACAAAGAGCAGGTCGCGCAGCGCCGTGGTTTTGCTATAGACAACTTTGATGAAACTTACAGCTCCCTGTTGGAAAAGCTGCAAGCTGCAAACGGTGACTTAAGTCAATATGCTGTCAATGCCGGTTTGGTTGACAGTATCAAAACCCGTGAAGAGTTTCGTCGCGAGCTGGTAGCAATTGTCGGTGAGAACGACGAGCACACCTACAACCATGTTACTTTCCAGGATTACGCACATCTGGTTGTGCCTTCAAAACAGTTTGATAATCCGGTTACTGATAAGGTTGCTGTCGTGGTAGCACGTGGTGTTATTGTTGATGGTTATGCCAAAGCAGGCTCAGTTGGCGGTGACTCTACAGCTGAACTGCTGCGTAAAGCACGCTTTGACGACAAAGTAAAAGCCGTTGTACTGCGTATCGATAGCCCCGGCGGCAGCGCTTATGCGTCGGAAATAATTGGTCAGGAGATCCGTCTGCTGCGTGAAGCCGGTAAACCGGTTATCGCATCAATGGGCTCCGTAGCTGCCTCAGGCGGTTACTGGATAGCCGCGCCGGCAAATGAAATTTGGGCATCACCTACCACCATTACCGGCTCTATTGGCATCTTTGGTCTGCTGCACACAGCTGAAGACGCGTTACCTGTGCTTGGCCTGAATGTAGACGGTGTCGGCACTACCGAGCTTGCTGGTTTAAGTAATGGTTTGCCGCTGTTTAAAGGTCTGGATGATAAAGCGGCAGATCTGTTCCAGCTGTTAATTGAACGCGGCTACAGCGAGTTCTTAACGCTGGTAAGCGAAAACCGCAATATGACAGCAGAAGAAGTAGACAAGATTGCACAGGGCCGCGTCTGGACAGGCCGTAAGGCGCAAGAGCTGGGCCTGGTGGATAAACTGGGTAGCTTTGGCGACGCCATTAAAGCCGCAGCCGATAAAGCCGGTTTAAGCCACTATGATGTCAAGGTGGTACAGCAGGATCTGACACCGGGTGAGCAGATGATTAAAGATTTACTGGGTGAAGCCAAGGTTCAGGGCTGGTTGCCACAATCGGAAGCCAGCGCAGAGCAGAAATTGCTTGGCAAGTTAACCAAGCAACTGAAACAGGATTTTGTGCTGATGAACCAGTTCAATGATCCAAATGGTGTTTATTCATACTGCGTAAGCTGCAGCATTAACTGACAGCACTAACGAAGTCTATTACAATGCCCGGCAATGTCCGGGCATTTTTATATCGATAATATGAGCAGAAAACGTATTTATGTCGCCTACACCGGCGGCACCATCGGCATGCAGCACTCAGAGCAAGGCTATGTGCCTGTACCGGGTTTTTTAACCGATACCGTAAAGAGTATGCCGGAGTTTTACCGGTCAGAAATGCCTGAGTTCGATATTCACGAATATCACCCGGTAATAGACTCTTCCGATATGACACCCGAGCATTGGCGCCATATTGCAGAAGACATTCAACAGCAATACCCGCACTACGACGGTTTTGTTGTGCTACACGGCACAGACACCATGGCTTATACCGCATCGGCGCTGTCGTTTATGCTGGAAAACCTGCAAAAACCGG
Organism: Rheinheimera sp. ATLC3; assembly: GCF_059429535.1. Taxonomy (NCBI): domain Bacteria; kingdom Pseudomonadati; phylum Pseudomonadota; class Gammaproteobacteria; order Chromatiales; family Chromatiaceae; genus Rheinheimera; species Rheinheimera sp. ATLC3. The sequence continues at coordinate 4,161,894 of NZ_CM182103.1, read as the reverse complement.
TCATTATCACAGGCTCGCAAATTCCGCTGGCTCAAATGCGCTCAGACGGACAAGTTAACTTGCTAAATGCGCTGTATCTGGCGGCGAACTACCCTATTGCTGAAGTTGCACTGTTTTTTAATAACCAATTGTTTCGCGGTAACCGGGCGACCAAGGCCGATGCCAACGGCTTTAATGCGTTTGCTTCACCTAACTTCCCACCGCTGCTTGAAGCCGGTATTCATATTAGCCTGGTTGCTGGTAAGTTAACTCAGACCAAACTGGCCGCCCCGCTTACGCTGGCAAACATCATTCCACAGCCGATCAGTGTGGTGACCTTATACCCCGGCATCAGCACTGAAGTGATCCGCAATATGACCGCGGCACCGGTAAGAGCACTGATTATCAAATCTTTTGGGGTTGGCAATGCGCCGCAGCGGCCAGAGTTGTTACAAATTCTACATGACGCCAGTCAGCGCGGCCTGATTATTGTAAACTGCACACAGTGCTTTAAAGGCACCGTTAATATGCAAGGCTATGCCACCGGCAATGCCCTGAAACAAAATGGTGTGATAAGTGGCTACGATATGACATTGGAAGCGGCACTGACCAAGCTGCACTATTTGCTGAGTAAAAACTTATCTGCTGATGAAATCCGCCAGCAAATGCAGCAAGACCTGCGTGGAGAGCTGACAGCAGGTTAACCTGCTGTCGTTTGTATCACAGTATCTGACACATTCAGGCAAAAACAGCCTTTACCCGCTGCAGTAGCGGCAACTCTGTCGCTTGTACGGCACCAAATTGTAGCCAGCGTCGTAGCAGGCTGTGTTTATCCAGCACAACACCCTGATTGTGTTTGTCAGATAACAATAACAGCTGAACTTGCTGCCGTGCCGCCAGATCAGGTGATGGCATATCCGTAACAATTTCCAGCGCCAGTGTCAGCTGTTCGCGGCTGAACTGCTGTTCTTGCTGCTTGCTAAACACATCCCGGTACGCAGCAGGTAATTGTTCGGCACTGACAGCTGGGTCTTGCAGCAGCTCAAACATCGCAGCAAACTCCTGGGCATTCTGTTGCAGCTGCCATTGTTGCTGCGCCTGCTGCAGTTTACTTTGCAGCTGCCGCACACTTTGCTGTGCCCCCACGCTGTGAGTCTCTATTGCCTGCAGTTTTTGCTGCACGGCACTGAACTCGGTTGCACTGTCAGCTTGTTGTAATAAGGTATCTAACACCTTGAGTTGCACACTGAGCTGTTCCAGCTCAGCCTGCTCGGCGGCTTTTTGCTGCAACACCTGCTCCGCCCGCGCATTAAAGAAGCTGTCACATACCGCACGAAATTCTGTCCACAGTGCCTGATCCTGCTTACGTGCGGCTTGGCCCAGTTGCTTCCATTGTTGCTGGCACTCTTTTAACGCTTTAGCTGTCAGATTCGCATCGTCCAGTGCTAAAGCACTTTGCGCTTTTGCAATAAGCTGCTGTTTAGCCTGCGCTACCTGTTGCTGAATTGCCGTCAAATGCTCGCGCAATGGCTGCAAAGCCTGACTAAAAGCGTCGTTTAAGGCGCTAAATTGCTGCTTGTCCACCGCCCCGGCTTGCTGCCAGGCCTGTTTCAGCAGCTGTAATTGCTGCTCAAGCGCTTTAGCATCCAGTTGTGCCGGCGCTATCGCCTGTGCGCTGGCTATAATTTGCTCGCGCTGTTTTACATGCTCTGCGCGCAGCGCATCCTGCGCGGCAAAATAGCTGCGACACGGCGCAAATGCCCGCTCACAGGCTGCATCAAAATCATCATTTAACTGCTGCTCCAATGCTGGATCAGCCTTACCAAGCGAGTTCCACTGTGCCCTGGCGCGCTTCACCTCGTCAGCGCGCTGGCGGATAAGGTTATCAGGCAGCTCAAGGCTAAGTGCCTGCACCTCTGCCAGCAATTGTTGTTTGCGGGGGGTTGCGATATATTCCTGCCAGTCTGCAAGCTCGGCCATTTTTTCACTGGCAAATTCATAGTCTTTAGCCAGCGCCTGTTGCTGCGATGCCGACAGCTGAGCGTAATCCTGCTCTATGCCTTTAAACAGACCAAACAGCACTTTATATTTACCGGCCGCGTACAATCTGCGGTACTGCGCCAGTTTACTGCGGCATTGCCGCTGTATTTTCTCACTCTGTGCGGTAAAGCCAGCCACTGCGTTTTGCCATTGTCGGGCCAGGTCGTCTTTTGCCTGCTGCAGACTATCCGGTACGGCTATTACCAAGGCTTTGCTCAGTCTGCGCCAGTCTTGCTGCCATTGTGAGAGCTGCGTCGCCAGTGGCTGATATTCTTCCACTGTTGACGGAATTTTCTGTGCGGCCCAATCTGCAACCAACCGGGTAAGCTGCGCCAGTTGATCCGCTAACGCCGGTAATTGCTGTAGCTGCTGTTGTAATTGTTTGACCTGCTTTGTCAGCGCGGATTTATCTGTAACATCAGCCTCTGCCAACGCCTGCTCAATGGCCTGTAAATGCGATTCCAGTTGTTGCGCTGCGCTGATATCCGCAGTTAACATCGCCTGCTGCAAACCTTGCTTAATAGTATCAACTTGCTGCTGCAATGCCTGATAAGCGGCCCACTGCTCTGCTTCTCGCTGTTGCTGCGCCTGGATCTCGTTCAGCTGCGCCAGTTTCGGTGCCAGCCATTGCTGCAGTTGGCTGATGATTTTTTCATACTTAACACGAAACTCCTGCGCCTCCTGCGCCAGGCACTCCAGTTCAGGTTCCAGTTGCTGCCACTGCGCCTGATACTCTTCCAGCTGTGCCGGCATTTGCTCCAGTGCGGTACGCTCACGTAACGCATTTAATTTTGCCAGCAGTAACGTCAGTTGTTTACGCAGCTGCGGCGGCTTTTGTTTTTGCTCATGCAGCGCTTGCAGTCTTTGCAGCACCTCAGTTTGTAGCTCACCGTCAAGCTGGCGCGCCAGCTTCTCCAGCACTTTCTCATCGGTAAGGTCAGCCAGCAATTGTCGTTTTTGTGCCAGCTGTAATACCGGATCCTGTAGCGCTTTGTAGTTCAGCTCTGCCTTATTAAGGCGCTGCAACAAACTAAATTTAATACCGGCATCGCTTTCTGTTTGCGCCAGTTGCTCCAGAATACTGCTACGGTTGCATTGAGCAATAAACTGCAGTTTTAACTTCGCTTCCACTTTATTTTGCAGCAACTGTTCTATCAGCGTTTGCTCTGCCAGATGCTGTATGCGCTCAGCACTGTCGTGTTTACTTGCCTGCCACCACAGTGAAAAGTCGTTCAATTTCACCAATGCGGCTTTACGCACGGCTTCTGCGCCATCGTTAAACGCCAGTTCATGCAATATGCTCTTATGCTCTTGATTATTTTGATCTAACTGCGCTATAGCTTGCTGGCGTACCGCAGCATCGGCATGCTGCCATTTCGGTTTGAAAAAACGTTTAAAGATCATCGTGCGAAAACCTTGCGATAGACGGCTGGATATCGAATTGCTTTTTAAGCTCGGCTTTAGATTTATGTACCATCTGGCCATCTGCCCCTATGGTGAACAGCTCATCAGATTTAAGCACCTGCGCCTGATAGGCCATCACCAGCTGCAGGCTATGCTGACGCTGTGCGTCGCTAAGGACATTACCATCAGCCCAGCGGCCGGTTGCTACTGCTTCGGCCAACTTTTCATAAGTATCAGGCGTCATGGCCTGCACAAGAGCATTAAAATTCATCTTTACTTACGCTTTTTCATAAACATAATGCGGGCCCGGCTAATAATGTACCAGCAGAAACCTAACCCTATAGCGCCGCCGGCAATATATTGCTGCGCACTGCCGGCTTCCGGATCCCACCAGTACATCAGGCCAAAACCAGCCAGAAACAATAACAACGCAAACATTGAATGATTAACCAGGCTCTGTGCCTTATCCAGTGCTTTACTACGCGCTAAAGATTCGCGTTTCTCCGGTGTTAAGCCGGCAACGTCACCATTACACTTACTGCATGTTGCTGTTTTATCAGAAATCTTGTGCCCGCAAAACGGGCAGGAAATAATCGCCATCTTACTCCAACCTTATTCAGACAGCAGGGTCTACCTACTGCATTGCCTGGTATATTTTACTCATGATGCTGCCGTACATACCAGTTTCAAACCTGTCACCGGTAAAATAATACCCGTTCTCACCTTCGGGCAATATCGGGCTGTGTTTTTTGTTCGTCAGTAATACTACCACCAGGCCATAGTATGGGTCGATAAGCGTTGCTGTACCTGTCCAGCCGGTATGGCCAAAGGCGTAAGCACTGGCATAAGGACCAAAGTGCCAGTTCAGATCGCCGCCTGTGGCTGTGCGCCAGCCCAGGCCGACAGTATGATCAGATACCGAAGGCCGTACAAACTGTTGTACAACAGCCGGGCTGAATACCGGTGTTAATCCATAACCGCCATGTAGCGCCAGCATAGCAAGGCTTGCCGTTTCCCGGGCGGTGGAAAATAGCCCGGCATGGCCGGCAACACCATCAAAAGCATAATGTGCTTTTTCATCATGCACATTACCCCTTACCACCCCGCCCTGATCCGCCGGAAAAGTGACCCGGCCGCCGCGGCTGTTACCGGCAAGCTCAGTGGCAGCAATCTGCTGTGGCGTAATGCCTTTGCGTAGCGGATTAAACAAGGTGTGTGACAGGCCCATAGGCCGATACAGTGTTTGTTCCAGATACTGATCCTGCTGCTGACCGGTAATGCGCTCAATAATCAGCCCCAGCAGCATGTAGTCGATGTCGCTGTATATCGCCTTACCGCCACGCTCGCGCTCGAAGGGCACCTTAGTGGCGATAAGTTGCATACTGTTGTCCCGGTCAAGCGAGTAAAACGCTTCACCATGGCGGTTATCCGGTCGGTGAAAATGCACCTCAGGCGGATAACCGGCATTGTGATACAACAGGTCCTTCACCAATCGTTGCTCACGGCCATCGCCCTGGTATTCGGCAATGTAATGCTGTGCCGGCAGGTTGATATCGAGCAAACCGGTACTGACCAGATGCATCAGTGCATAATTGGTGGCATACATTTTCGTGTTTGACGCCAAATCAAATACTGTGTCAGTTTGCATCGGTTCGGGCGAGCTTAGCGCGGTGCCAGTAGTGTCATAACGGCTGGCATAACCATAAGCTGTTTCTTTAATCACTTTACCGTCTTTTGCGATAAGCAGCACCGCGCCGGGGAAGCCCTGAGCTACCTCACGGTTAATTAGCGCATCCAGCTCATCAAGCTCTGTTACGGAAAAGCCGGTTTGTTCCGGCGTACCATCTTCAAGTGACGGATATGGCAACACCAGACGAACTGACGCACCCAGCGGCTTAATATCCAGCATCGCCAACTGATTAATACCATTACGCGTTACAGAACTGATATCAAACACCAGATGCTGGCCCAGAGCTGCATCCGGTGACAGCTTCATTATCTTGCCGTTGATGTTCAGTGTTACGTGGTGCGCAGTACCAAGATCCAGCAATAACTGCCCCTGGCCCTGATAACCAATGAAGGTAGCCCTGTTGTTTACCAGTGCTCTTTTACTGTTGGTTTGAGGCCAGCTGACATCCAACTGGCCTATACCACTGCTGCGGCTCAGTGCGGTTTGCTGCTGAGCACTCTGACTGGTTACCGGCAACGGTGATACTTGCAGCCACTGCTGCACTGTTGCACAACCACCTAGCGAAACCAGTACGCTGGCCAGCAACAATGCCCTGACATTACTACGCACGCGAGAACCTAACGCAGTGAGTCAACAACGGCTAAAATAGCCGGTAACATGTCCTGCCCCAGTTTCATCGAACGCACATCCGACCAACCGTAAGCCGCATCCGGCAGGTTAGCATTATCTTTAAACGGCATTTCAACGGTATACGCCAGACAGTTAAACTGATCGCCAACCCATGAGGTTGCAACGGTCATATTGGCCTTACCCGGCGCATCGAGCTCATAGCCATACTGGGTCTGGAATTCAGGCGTCACAGCCAGCAAGGTTTGTTTAAACAGCTGTTCCAGCTTTTGGATCCGCTCATTGTACGACGGCACGCCTTCAGTACCGGCAACAAAGTTGTACGGCAGATTTTCATCACCATGCATATCCAGGAACAGGTCTACGCCCGTCTCCAGCATCTTCTGCCGGACCAGATACACTTCCGGGCTTTTCTCCATTGACGGTGTTTGCCATTCGCGGTTTAAGTTCATACCGGCCGCGTTGGTGCGCAAATGTCCGCGCACTGAACCATCGGGGTTCATATTCGGCACTATGTAAAACACGGCTTTGTCTAATAACGCGCGCGCGACACCATCGTCTTCGTCAAGCAGGCGGTCCAGTAAGCCTTCAATCAGCCATTCCGCCATGGTTTCGCCCGGATGCTGGCGCGCTGTGATCCAGATTTTCTTTTTACCGTCTTCAGGCTCGCCGACAATCAGCAAACTCATGTCGCGACCATCCAGTGTTTCGCCTAATTCGACCAGCTGACAGTTGTAATCAGATTGCGCCTGATGCAGTAAATCCATGTGGCGCTCATAACTGTATGGGGCAAAGTAAGCAAAATACACAGACTCTGCTTCAGGGAAATGTTTTATTGTCAGCGCTTTGCCATCATATTCGGTGTCTACACGGAACCAGGTTTGACGATCATAGGAGGCTACAGCCTGATAATCTTTCCAGCCATCCGGATAGGCAGACTCAGAGGCATTGGTAATAATCAGTTTGTGCTCCTGTGCATGCTCGGTGCTTAAGCGAAAATGGAACCACTGGAAAAAATCAGACTGGTTATCTTTGCGGATAGCAAGCTGAATGTTATCCGGGCTGTCCATGTTCAAAACTTCAATATTGCCGCTGTCAAAATTGCTGGTGATTTTCATAACGTAAATCCATTGCTAAAAATGGTAAGAAGACTAACACAGCCTGCCGGTGGTACAAGTCAGGTTTCCACAGTGTGCTAAGGCTGTGCGACAGTGTGACGGATTCTAACAGGTTAACGCCAAAGAAAAAGCCGCTGGAAAGCGGCTTTTCGATAAAGTAACGGTTTAACGCGCTACCGGCAAGGTTGGGTACTTGATGCCGGCCATATCATTCATGACGCGGATAACCTGAGTACTGTAACCAAACTCGTTGTCATACCAAACGTACAACACACAGCGATCGCCATCAACAATCGTTGCCTGAGAATCCACCACACCGGCGTAACGTGAGCCGACTAAATCTGACGACACAATTTCGGTTGACGCTGTAAAATCAATCTGATCCTGTAGCTCAGAGAATAACGATGTACGCTGCAGGAAGTCGTTCATCTCTTCACGGCTGGTTTCGCGGTTCAAGTTCAGTGACAAAATCGCCATAGACACATTAGGTGTTGGCACACGGATAGCGTTACCGGTCAGCTTGCCTTTAAGCTGAGGCAAGGCTTTGGCCACAGCACTGGCTGCACCGGTAGACGTTAATACCATATTCAGTGGCGCGGCACGGCCACGACGCTCAGCACTGTGGAAGTTATCAATCAGGTTCTGATCATTGGTGTATGAGTGGACTGTTTCGACATGGCCGTTACGGATACCAAACTCATCTTCCAGCGCTTTTAACACCGGTGTAATAGCATTGGTGGTGCAACTGGCTGCTGATACAATTTTATGTTCCGGCAAAATCATATGCTGGTTTACACCATAAACGATGTTCGGCACTTCGCCTTTCGCCGGCGCAGTTAACAGTACCTTCGCGGAACCCTTGCTTTTAAAGTGAATACTCAACTCTTTATCGTCTTTCCAGATGCCGGTGTTGTCGACAACCAGCGCATCGTTAATGCCATACTGGGTGTAATCCACCAGCTCCGGCGAGTTAGCGTAAATCACTTTGATAAAGGTACCATTGGCTTTAATACCCTGATTTTCCTCATCAATGGTAATACTGCCGTTAAACGGTCCATGAATCGAATCGCGGCGTAACAGGCTGGCGCGCTTTTCCAAATCGCCTTTTTTACCACCACGCACGACGATAGCCCGTAAGCGCAATTTAGTGCTAGGGCCCGAGCGCTCCAGCATTAGGCGTGCCAACAAGCGGCCAATGCGGCCGAAACCATACAGTACGACATCAACCGGCTTTACCTGATCTTCCTGATCGAGGATATCGGCCAGTTCGTGGTCCAGATACTGCTGTAACTCAACGCCATTGGCGGCATTTTTGTATATGTAACCATACGCCAGCTTACCGATATCGACACGCCCCGGAGCCAGCTTCATTTTGCTAATCGCTTCAAGCACCGGAAAGCTCTCACGCAGACGCAGCTTCTGGCCTTCGAAACGCTCGACGCTTTTATGCGCTTTAATGATGTCAATGGTAGTCGCATTTACCAGCGGACGACCGTAAACAACCACCTCAATACCTTTGCTGCGGTACAGCCGGCCGATAATAGGTTGCATGTTTTCGGCATATTCCTGGCGTTCCTGCCAGCTCTTCTGATACTGCTCTTCGTGCGATAGGGTCATGTGTAGGCCTTTTACTTCAATAAGATGAATTAATCGGTTAAGCCAAAGCACGGTCTGCGCCGCTAATTGCTTTGCCGGCGCGTATTGTAATAGAAGTTGAAAGCCTACGACAACAGTTACAGATTTTTATTCGCTAACATCTTTAAAGCTAAGTGAAACAGAGTTCACGCAATAGCGGTTCCCCGTCGGAGCCGGGCCGTCCTCAAATACATGGCCTAAATGGGCATCACAGTTCGCGCATAAAATTTCGGTACGGTTCATGCCATGGCTGGTATCAGTCTGATAATTAACTTTACCCTCTATAGCCTGATAAAAACTTGGCCAGCCGCAGCCTGCATCAAATTTGGTGTCTGAATTAAACAGTTCACTGCCGCAACACACACAGTGATAAGTGCCCTGCTTTTCATTATGTAGCAGTTCGCCGCTAAACGGATACTCCGTCCCTTTCAGCCGGGTAACCCGGTATTGCTCGTCAGTTAGCCGCTGCTGCCATTGTTGTTCAGTTAATTTCATTGCTGTTACTCCTGCACTTTGCCTTTCTGTAAGCATATCCCGCCTCACACCACAAAAACAGTAACCATACTTGATTAATGATATGCAATAAATATAATAAGCACTGCTTACTATATAGGTAATATGCTTTATGAGCTCAAACAACGCTATGACTAACAACATCGGTTTTTTGCTGGCTGATGTATCACGGTTGATGCGTAAAGCATTTCAGCAGGAACTGACATCGCTTGGCAGCCCACTTACGCTGGCACAAGCCAGGGCTTTACTTGTCGTTGCTCGATTTGAAGGCGTACGTCAGGTAGATATCGCTGACCGGCTTGAGATCCAGCCTATTACCCTGGCGCGTTTGCTGGATCAGCTGGTAGCACTTGACCTGATAGAGCGTCGCCCTTCGCCGGATGACCGCCGTGCCTATCATATTTACCTGCGTCCCAAAGCCGACAACCATCTGCAAACCATCCAACTTGCCGGCAATAAGGTTAAATCTGTGGCACTGGCAGGATTAGATCAGGACTTGCTGATAACACAATTGCAAAGCATCCAACAGAAATTAAGTATCAATTAAACAACGTATTATGCCTGTTACAGGCGGAGTATTTTATGGCTGACAGTATTATTTCATCCCCTCCTGAAACCCGACTGACAAAGCCGAATAACCGGCTTATCCGCCGGGTATTTATGCTGCTGTTGCCGGCGCTGTTTGCCGTTGGCGGTGTCGCCGCCTATTTGCATGGCGGACGTTTTATCTCTACCGATAATGCATATATCAAAGCCGACAAAGTGCCGGTAAGTGCAAGAATCAACGGACCAGTGCAGGATATTCTGGTGCAAGAGAACCAGCAGGTTAACGCCGGTGATATCCTGTTTACCATTACACCAGAACCTTATCTGGTTGCCAGGGCCAAAGCGCAGGCGACACTGTCTCAGGTGCGCTCAGATATTGCGGCTTTAAAGGCGTCCTACCGCGAAAAAGAGGCAGAAATCGCACTGGCTCAAACCAAATATGAGTTCAGCAAAAAGCAGCAAGCCCGTCAGGCCGATCTACTGGCCAGCCACTACGTGTCAGCTAATAATTACGACGACGCCGAACAAACTACAGCCGTTTCGCTCCAACAAATCGCCACATTAAAGCAAGACTTACAGCGTATCGCAGAAAGTTTAGGTGGCAGCGTAACCCTACCAACAGAGCAACACCCTGCATTTCAGGCGGCACAGGCTGAGCTTGCCAAAGCTAACCTTGATGTTGAATACCTGGCAGTCAGAGCCAGTATGGACGGCGCGGTCAGTAAACTGCCAAAACCCGGCCAATACCTGGCAGCGGGTGCGACTGCAGCAACCTTAGTTGCCAACCAAAAACTATGGATTGAGGCTAACTTCACAGAGACCGATTTAACGTATATGCAGCCAGGGCAAGAGGTGACGGTCAAGGTCGATACCTATCCCGATCAAAGCTGGCACGGTGTTGTGCAAAGCTTAAGTCCGGCGACCGGTGCCGAGTTCTCTATTATTCCGGCGCAAAATGCCACTGGTAATTGGGTGAAAATCACCCAAAGAGTACCGGTACGCATCGCACTACAACCCGATGCCAGTGCTGCCCCACTTCTTGCTGGGCTCAGTGCCGAAGTGGCAGTTGATACGGGCCACAAACGCAGCCTGTTCGGCTTTAGCCTATGAGCAGCATTAGTGCCCCGGCGGATACCCAGGATAATCAGTCGCTGGCGAGGCAACGCTTACTGATCACATTGTCTGTCATGCTGGCCACGATAATGCAGGCGCTGGATACCACTATCGCCAATGTGGCTCTGCCGCATATGCAGGGAACCCTTGGTGCAACTCAGGATCAGATCTCGTGGGTGCTGACCTCCTATATTGTCGCCGCGGCGATATGTATGCCGCTTACCGGTATTCTCAGTGCCCGCTTTGGCCGTAAGCAAATATTTCTCTGGTCAGTCATCGGTTTTACTATCACATCTATGTTGTGCGGTGCGGCACAAAGCCTTGGTCAGCTGGTGCTGTTCCGTCTGCTGCAAGGCGTATTTGGTGCCGCTTTAGTTCCACTGTCTCAGGCAGTGCTGCTTGATACCTACCCTAAAGCACAGCATGGTAAAGCCATGGCAATGTGGGGGGTTGGCGTTATGATAGGGCCTATTCTCGGCCCATCACTTGGTGGCTGGCTGACAGAATATTACAACTGGCGCTGGGTCTTTTATATTAACCTGCCGTTTGGGTTATTGGCATGGGCAGGCATTGCGGCGTTTGTGCAGGAAACCGCAACAGATACTACACGTCGTTTTGATATCACCGGCTTTGCGTTACTGGCATTAAGTATAGGCGCGCTGCAAATGATGCTTGATCGCGGAGAAGTGCTTAATTGGTTCGCCAGCCGGGAAATACTTACCGAAGCAGTCTTAGCGGTGTTGGCAATGTATTTATTCATTGTGCATATTTTTACCGCGCGGCAACCTTTTATAGAGCCTGCTATCTTTCGCGACCGCAATTTTAGTGTCGGCTTAGTGTTTATTTTTATCGTCGGCATTATCTTGCTGGCAACAATGGCGCTATTACCGCCGTTTTTGCAAAACCTTTTAGGATACCCGGTGATCGATGTAGGCTATGTGCTGGCTCCAAGGGGGATTGGCACCATGGCAGCGATGATTACGGTAGGTAAATTATCCGGCAAAGTGGATGTAAGGCTGAAAATTCTGCTGGGGCTGCTGTTAACAGCATTTTCGCTGTGGCAAATGACACTGTTTAATACTGACATCAGCCATTGGGACATTATTAGCACCGGTATGATCCAGGGCCTGGGGTTGGGTTTTATTTTTGTGCCGCTATCGACCATTGCATTTTCGACATTGCATAGCCGCTATCGCAATGAAGGTACATCCTTGTTCAGCTTAATGCGAAATATTGGGAGTAGCATTGGTATTTCAGTGGTCGTTACCTATCTGGCACACCGTACTCAGGCTAATCATGCGGCGTTTGCCGGCTTTATCACCCAATCAAATGACGCCTTACAACAAAGTGTACAACAAGGTGTTTTTGATATTTCCACTGCACAGGGGCTGAGTCTGATTAATGCTGAAGTGACGCGCCAGGCAGCCACATTAGCTTATTTACAGGACTTCAGACTAATGATGCTTTTAACACTTGCCGCCCTGCCACTGCTGCTATTACTTAGCCCGGCTACACGAAAACACACAACTTAATTTATTAGTTTCATTAATATTATTGTAATTTATCTCTGTTTAGCTAATGCCATCTTTTTCAGGAGTGAACAGATGGCAAAGCTTACCCGGCGCGATTTTCTTCTGGCTTCAGCAGCCAGTATTGGCAGTATTGTTATATCTACCAGCCTGACCGGCTGCAGCAGCGATAACGATAATCCAGAACCTCTGCCCTATGATGTAGCGTTTTTACACGGTGTCGCCAGTGGCGATCCTACTACTGATGCTTTGCTGCTGTGGACTCGTATCAGCGCAGAAGCAGCAGAAGTACCGCTGGAATGGCAGCTATCAGCAGACAAAGAGTTTAACCAGATATTGCGAAGCGGCAACACCACAACATCAGCCAGCAGTGACTATACCGTTAAGATTGATGTTCAGGATCTGGCCGCAGGTACCGAGTATTTCTATCGCTTTCGGGCCGGCACTGTGTATTCCCCCACCGGTCGCGGTAAAACACTGCCTGAAGGTGATGTCAGTCAGGTGAAACTGGCAGTATTCTCCTGCTCCAATTATCCCGCCGGCTATTTTCATGTCTATGCCGCCGCTGCATTGATAAGCGATCTGGACGCCGCCATCCATCTTGGCGACTATATCTATGAATACGGTGCAGGTGGTTACGCCAGTGAAGATGCTCAGGCCATGGACCGGGTTGTGCAGCCGGCAACAGAAATCTTAACCCTGGCCGATTATCGCCAACGCTACGCGCAATACCGTACCGACCAGGCACTGCAGCAAATTCATGCTGCAGCGCCTTTTATTGCGGTATGGGATGACCATGAGATTACCAATGACGCCTGGCGAGACGGTGCAGAAAACCATCAGAGCGATGAAGGTGATTACACTGAACGTAAAATGGCGGCGCTGAGAGCCTATTTTGAATGGATGCCAATCCGACCGGTTATAGCCGGTGATAACGAAACCATCTATCGTCAGTTCGAGTTTGGCAATTTACTTAACCTGCTGATGCTGGACACGCGCATTATCGGCCGGGATCAACAACTGCAGTACGCTTCATACATCGATCCTACCTCAGGTCAGCTTGACGCGCAGCGTTTTACAGCCGATTTAACTCAGAGCAGCCGCACCATACTGGGTGCAGAACAACTGCAATGGCTACAGGACAAGTTAAGTCAAAGCCCGGCGCGCTGGCAGATGCTTGGCCAGCAAGTGTTAATGGGAAGAATGATGCTGCCCGGTGCCGTTGCATTGCAACAACTGAGCATTACCGATTTTGCTGAACTGGCAGCACTGGCGCAACTGGCCGGCCGCGCTCAGGCGGGCGATCCCAGCCTTACGGCAGATCAACTGGCATACCTGCAAGCCAATCAGCAAAGATTAACGCCAGCGGTCCTGTCACTGCTGCAGCTACCTGCAATGCCCTATAACCTGGATGCCTGGGATGGCTATCCGGCAGAGCGCGAAATTATCCTCAACACAGCAGTTGCTGCCCAAAAACAGTTGTTGGTACTGGCAGGCGATACGCATAACAGCTGGGCAAACCATCTCGATTTAGCCGACGGCACTGCTGTTGGTGTAGAGCTGGCCACATCGTCAGTTACCTCACCCGGTCTTGAGCAATATATTAACCTGCCGGACCGCGCATCAGCCGCTGCAACCGAGCAAGCGCTGGAGCAACTGGTGCAGGGGTTACAATATGCCAACCTGTATGACAGAGGATTTATGCTGTTAACTGTCAGCCCACAGCAAGTCAGTTGTCAATGGCAGTATGTTGACACAATAAAACAGGCGGAATATCAGCTACTGGAAACAAGGACCAAACAGGCTGTGGTGCAGTATAACGCTGACAGCGCTGCACGTCTGACGTTACAGTAATAACGGGTTACTCGGCGAAAAGCTTAGCGATGCTGCGCTGATAATGTGTTGCAGGCCTTGCCGCACTGCGCTGCAAGGCATCCACTACCTGGCGAAGATGTGCGTCGGTATCAGCCAGAACAAAACTGTAACCTCCGGTTGCGGAGGTTAGTATCGTCATACTCAGCTGAGCACTGCCATCTTTACTGCGGATAAAATTCAGGCTTTCGCGTACAGGGTATTTAGCAAGGCTGTAATTGAAAAATTGCAGCGCAAACTCCATCTGCTGAAAAGACGTAGGAAACTCTGTGCGGGCGGAAAAATAACGGCTGAAAGCGCGGGAGATCTCCTCGCGGGGTGCAAAAGCAGGCTGTGGCGCTGAACGATGAAAGTACAACTTACAGTGGCCTGTGCTTTTTTGCTCAATCATCTTCCAGCAGGGTGCATTTTGTTCCGCTGAAAAATCCACTGCTGTATTTGCATGCAGGAACCCGCTGCAAACAACAGCGCTTATCAGACCTATTTTACGCAGTACTGACATGGTTCCTCCGTGACATCTTAAATAAACAGCAACAGCATAAACACGCAGTGCGAACCTTCTTTATAGTATTAAATTTTTATTAATTCAATGCATTATTCCAATAATTGTAACAATTAATCCTTTGGCAGCGCCGCCAGTACCTGGGCAACAAGTTGATTAAGCTCATCGCCGTTCGCTATCCAGCGCGCGACAATCAGCAAATCGTGCTGCTGATCAATATAAATAATATTGCGCCCCGCCCCCTGAAACGTTACAGCTGTTTCCGGTGCTGCAGGCAGCGCTTTGCGCCCTGGATTTAAAAACCAGTTTGCATAACCATAATCCGCTTTGGCGCTTCCTCCGGTGCGGGCCTGGGCGATAAATTCACGGCTAACCAGTTGTTTGCCCTGCCAATTACCATCGCGCAAAAATAAATAGCCAAAACGGGCCAAATCCCAGGCATTGATAAACATACCACCACCCCAGTGGCCGCCACCTGACACACTCTGAATGCGCTGGCCATCCAGCTCAATCCAACTGTTTTCATAGCCATGCCAGCGCCAGGTAGAGCCGGCACCAATCGGCTGCATAATGCGTTCGTTCAGCACCACCGGCAATGGCTTGCGCCAGACGTAAGTTGTAGCCAAAGCTAATAAATTCACCCGAACATCATTATACTTGTAGCGTGTTCCGGGCTTGTACAAAGACCTGTAAGGCCAGCTTTTCGCCTCGCCTTCCGGCCGGTCAGCCCAATCAGGTTTCCCCCACAAACTGCCCTGCCAGTCGCTGGTTTGCCGCAGCAAGTGGTCCCAGCGGATAGCACTGTTATGCTCACCGGCGAAAAGCGTGTTGTCGGAAGGTAAATAAGGGCCAACAAAATCCTGCACGTTGGCAATAAGGCCGTCTTGTAGCGCCAGGCCAGTTACCGTGGTTAAAAAGGTTTTACTAATGCTGTGTGTCATGTCGACACTTTGCGTATCGCCCCACTTAGCGATAACAGCGCCGCGATAAACGATCAGCCCGTTTGCGCCAGCACGCACGGACATAGGGCCAATGATCTGATCGTAGGGTTCGCGCGCGCCAAAGGTTGTCGCTTGCACAATTGCCTGATCTTTATCCGCCGGGTTTTCACTTGAAATAGCGTAATCTACAGCTTGCTGCAGTTTAGTGGCATCAACACCGAGGCTTTGTGGCTTGACCTGCTGCCAACTGCCAGCTGGCGGGAAATAAGGCTCTGCTGCTGCAAGTTGATGGCTTACGGCTAAAACAATAACAGAAGCGAGTAGCTCAACAGATGTTTTATAGTAGGACGTTAGCATGGTGGTCTTCAATAAAAAACAAGATAGCCAGACCTTAAAACAATTCGCCGCCAATTACAGCTACAACGCAGCGGGATAACCGCCAGATCAACAACAAAATACGAAGAAACCACCCGCAGGTGGTTTCTTCCGCATCTTTTACAGTTGGCTATTTGGCTTTTTGGGCTTCATAGCGCTGGACAATTTTTTGCGCCAGCTGCTGCCCCCACTGCTGTCCCAGCATCATAGATTCGCGCATGATCGCCGGTTGAGTTTTAATCATTTTCTGCCCGACATCGGAGGCGTAAAACTCATTAAGCGCTTTAACATCAGCTTCTGTCAGGTGTTTCTGATATACCGGGATCAACAAATTCTCCAGCTCTTCAGCGTTGACCTCTTGCATCACATCGTCCCAGAACGCAGGCGGTGCATCTGGTATCATATTTTTCAGCGCCGGTATCATCTGATTCATCATTTGCACGCCGAGATCACCGGCGCCAGACACCTGAAGTAACTTTTTTATACTTTCCGGTTTTGCCTGCTGCGCCATCGCCGGCATCGCCAGCCCGACCGTTAAACAGATTGCCAGAAAAACGCACTTCCTCATGCTTACATCTCCATTTCATGTTATTAACTGAAGCCGTACTTTAACGTAATGCCACAACAATGTCAGCGCCAATATAAGCCTGTAGCTTAGGTATCATTTGGCTTGAAGGTCTTCAGCGGGTTTATAACAAGGTAAAATTCAGCGCAGTATTTACACTTTGCCGCAGTGAGTCCATCGCAGCGTTTATCGCCTGCTCTATCGCAACCCGGCTTAACCCGGTAACAGCAAGTAACACAGTGCGCGACGCATTTCGCTGGATTTGATGATGCAAACGGGCCTGCTCAGGCGTGATTTCGCCGGTTAACTGCATGCGCTCAATCATGACCAGATTTTCAGCGAGCTTCGTTGCTTCAGCACTAGCGTATTCTTTAATATCCGGCCACTTATCTGCCAGCTCGGCTTTAAAAACCTGCAGCATACTGGCGGCAAGCTGTGATGCATCTAAGCTCATTGCAATTCCCTCTGTGTTATAGCAAAGGTTTACCACGTTTCTTTGCCAGTTCAAGTTTCAAAATGGCGGTAATGCTGCTGTCAAAGTTGCTGCGCAAATTAGTTACCTGATTCGGGGTTAAACAAGCAAGCTGATGTAGCTGTTCAAGGCTGATCAGGCTATCTTGCAATAAATCAACCTGTTCGATAGTCAGTTCATTCGCTTCTATAGCCTTAACCCGCACCGAAATAGCACTTAGCGCGATTTTTGCTTGCTGATAAAACTGAGTGTGGTTGCTGTATTTACATTCCGGCAAACCGGCCTGAGCCTCAACTGTCAGGAAAAACTGCGTCATCTCTTTTTGCAGAGCCGTTATTGCATTATCAGTTTTTTCATCGTAGCTGCTGATGAGTTTTACTGCGCAGCCTGACAACACAAGCACAAAGATCAGTAGTAACCCTAAGCGCATTGTGTTCAGTTTCATTGCCTGCATAGTGCTCTCCTAAGGCAGTAGCTGCTATAAAACATAGCGGTTAATTTAAGTCACGGCAGTGCGTTCGGGTTCAAAGCCATCGTAACGTGGCAGAACACAGTCCAAGTCTTCCCAGTTTGCTCTGGAACTGTAAAAATTATGCGATACAGGCCGCTCGCTGATATCAGAATTTAATATACCCAGGCGCAAACGTACCCGCGCCGGATCAGCCGCATTACTGCTATACACCGGTGACCCACAGTTGCGGCAAAAATGCCGCAAACGCCCTGGTTTAAATGCAAACTGGCTTAACGTATCGGCGCCTTTGACAACGGCAAAATCCTTTGTCTGGACAAAACCATTAGTAGCAAAAGCAGTACCGCTTGATTTACGACACAGCGAACAGTGACAATGAATAATGCTGCTTATTGGGCCGCTAACCTCAACCCTTACCTCACCGCACAAACAAGCCCCATGATACATAAATACTCCTCTTACAGCGTGATTAACGCCAGCATATCTTCATTGTCGTCATCCAACCCTTGCTCAACAAAACCAAAGCTGGCATAAAAGTTTTTTGCTACCGGATTTCCAGGGTTATAACAAATCTCAATCTGTTTAATATCAGCGTCTTGCTTAATCTCAGCTAATGCCAGCGCCATTGCCTGACGGCCTATCCCCTGCTGTTGGTACTCTTTATCAACCATAAAACGCCAGATAGACATAAGCTGCGGCGTTTCTTTTACCCACATAAAAAACCCGACTGGCTGCTGAGCAAGATAAATTGCGCGGCAGCTATGGCCATCGTTATAGGCTGCCTCCACCAGAGACCACATATTGCAAGCCACGTAAGGCTCTTGCTCAGCAGTGACCTCTAGGTCGCACACCGCTTCATAGTTTTCCTGGCTTACTTCACGTAGTGAAATGTTCACAGCTGATCCTTGTAAAATAAACGAAAACAGAACTCAAAACTGCCAGACAATTTCGTTGCGCAGCGCCTCAACCGCCTTTTTTTGTCTGCCGGCGACAGCAACATACAAAAAACTGCCGCTATCAAGCGGTACACATTTAACCGCAGCTCGGTTTTGCTGGTGGTTGCCGTAAACATAGTTACCGTTTTGCATCACAGAGCCAAACTGCATGGCATCAAGCACCGCTTTACCTTTAGCTGCACATTGCTCTGCAGACAACGTAAGAACTTTATGACCCGACCACAACTGAGGTGTATAAGGTTTCCCTGTGTATACTGTTGTTTTGCTGAGAATCTTCGCTGGCGCAGGAGATATTGTAACTTTTTGCTCTTCTGGCTCTGGTACTGCCTGCTTGGTAGCACAAGCCGACAACAATAATACGCAAGTTAGTAGCAAGGCTTTACACATTGCATCTGGCACGTTATTCACTCCTTTGTTTTTTGTATATGCAAATCAAGGCAATCAATAAACGCCTGCGGTTTATAGTTTCCTGAAAAAGATAATTACCCAATATAAAAGTGTCTTAAGTTGATGCTAGTGAACTTTACCAGCAAAGTGAACAACTTATTTACATCAGCAGACATAAAAAAACCACCCGCAGGTGGTTTTTTACAGTTCAAGCGTCACTTTAACGTGACGCTTAGCTTACTGATTGCATTCAGTGCCTTTTGCGTGGCTAGCTCAACGTTGTCACTCAGTGCCAATGCTACGCCCATGCGACGCTCGCCCTGCACTTCTGGCTTACCGAAAATGCGTAGTTCGGTATCAGGTTCGGCTAGCGCTGCTGCTAAACCATGGTACTGAATATCAGCACTGTTACCTGGCACTAACAGCACGGCTGAGGCTGCCGGGCCGTATTGTTTAATTTGCGGTATTGGCAAGCCTAAGATAGCGCGGGCATGCAATGCGAATTCGCTCAGTTGCTGCGATATCAGCGTTACCATGCCAGTGTCATGCGGCCGTGGTGATACTTCAGAGAAGTAAACCTCGTCGCCTTTAATAAACAGCTCAACACCAAACAGACCGCGCCCGCCTAATGCCTCCACTACTGCTTTGGCATAGGTTTTGGCGGTATTCAGTGCTTTTTCGCTCATTACTTGCGGCTGCCAGCTTTCGCGGTAATCACCTTTTTCCTGACGATGGCCAATAGGCGCGCAATATTGAATACCGGACACCGAATTGACTGTAAGCAGCGTGATTTCATAGTCAAAATCAATAAAGCCTTCAACTATCACCCGGCCTTTACCGGCACGGCCACCTTCCTGGGCATATAACCAGGCTTTATCCAGATCAGCAGCACTATGCAGTACGCTCTGGCCTTTACCACTGGATGACATAATTGGCTTAACTACGCACGGATAACCAATGGCATTTACAGCGGCAATAAAGCTGTCTTTATCGCTGGCAAACTGAAACGGCGATGTCGCAAGCTGTAGCTCTTCTGCGGCTAACCGGCGGATCCCTTCGCGGTTCATCGTCAGGTTTACCGCTTTGGCACTGGGTACCACATTAAAACCACAGTCTTCCAGTTCTATCAGCACTGAGGTTGCAATGGCTTCTAACTCAGGCACGATAAGGGCCGGTTTTTCGCTGATAACCAGCTGGCGCAGTGCCGCATTATCCAGCATTGACATGACAACGGCTTTATCGGCCACCTGCATCGCAGGCGCATTGGGGTAACGGTCAACCGCTATCACTTCACAACCGTAACGCTTAAGCTCAATGCACAGCTCTTTACCCAGCTCACCTGCGCCGAGTAACAGCACTTTAGTGCTGCTGGTACAGCCCACGGTTCCTATTACAGTGTTCGTCATTTTATTTTCACCATTGGCCGGGCCGGGTTGCTCCAATCGACATGGAACATACGGCCTTTAGCTTTATCAGTACGCTCGAACGTATGAGCACCAAAATAGTCACGCTGACCTTGCAGTAAATTTGCCGGTAAAACTGCTGTACGGTAGGAATCGTAGTAACTTAGTGCTGAGCTAAGTGCAGCTACCGGAATACCGGCCAACGTGGCATTAGCTACAGCTTTACGCCAGTTCTGCTGATAGACAGAGATTTGTTTGGCGAAAAAAGGGTCAAGCAGCAGGTTTTCCAGCTCATCATTGCGCTCATAAGCTTCGGTAATAGATTGCAAAAATACCGCCCTGATAATACAACCGGCACGCCAGATCTTGGCAATTTCAGCAAAATTCAGTTGCCAGCCATGCTCGTCTGCCGCGGTTTTCATCAGGTGGAAGCCTTGCGCATAGACACAGATTTTTGCACAGTACAGCGCATCATGCAGTGCCTGAATAATGTCCTGCTTTTGTTCATCTGAAATCAGGTTTTGTGCCGGGCCGGCCAGCACCGTTGCTGCTTTCACCCGTTCATGTTTCAGCGCTGACAGTGAGCGGGCATACACTGCCTCTGCAATAGTGGGTGACGGGCTGCCAAGCTGCAGGCTGCTGACAGCTGTCCACAGCCCGGTACCTTTTTGTCCGGCTTTATCCATAATGACGTCAACCAGCGGTAAACCGGTTTCTGAATCTTTGGTCGCCAGCACATCAGCACTGATGCCGATTAAATAGCTGTGCAGCTTGCCTTCATTCCATTGTTTGAACACGTCAGCAATTTCTGCTGCTGGCATGCCTAATATATCGCGCATCACCTGATAGGCTTCGCAAATCAGCTGCATATCAGCATATTCAATGCCGTTGTGCACCATTTTGACATAATGACCAGAGCCGCTTGGGCCGATATAAGTGGCACATGGCTCACCTTCAGTAACCGGGTTGCCAGGCTCAAACCGTTCTATCGGCTTGCCGGTAGCGGGGTCAACTTTAGCAGCAATGGCTTGCCATAAAGGTTTAATACGGGTCCAGGCGTAGGGATCGCCGCTTGGCATTAATGATGGACCAAACCGGGCCCCCACTTCACCGCCAGATACCGCAGTAGAGAAGAAGATAAACTTCCCTTCAAAGTCTTTCTCACGGGCTACCGTATCGGTCCACAAGCTGTTACCGGTATCGACGATAATGTCATCTGCCTGAATACCCGCATCAATTAACTTATGGCACACATCATCTACCGGTTTACCGGCCGGTACCGACAGCACGATTAAATGCGGCGCTGACAGGCGGGATAATAATTCGGTGTAGGAGCTGCAAGCGATAACGCGGGCAGGTTTGTCGCCCCGCTCGGCTTTGTCCTGCGCCAGCACAGCTTCCAGTTTCTGGTGGTCCAAATCGAACGCGGCAACGCGATAGCCATTATCCGCCAGGTTCAGAATAAGGTTTTTGCCCATTACACCGGCGCCGACAAAACCGATATCACAAAGTGCAGCTGTGTCTGTCATCTGACATTCCTTCATTATTTTCATTTTTGCCAGCCCGTGTGCAAACACCGGGCAGCACATAAACGGCGCGCATTATACTGAAAAGGAGCCAATAAACCTACAGCCATACCGACATACTGTTAGCATTCTGCTGGTATTGTGATGTTGTCTGGCCAGCGGATTGCAGTAAACCTTTATCAACACTGGTGTCAAACAACAGCCGGCGAGCCTTACCAGGTAATGTCAGCTTAAGTGCATTGCTGTCGGCATTTAACACAAACAACAGGCTGGCCTGATTGGTTTTATTGGTGATCTGAAAAATACAGCTTAACCGCTCAGGGTCTTGCCAGTCCTGAGGCTGTTTTTTTTCGCCATCCGGCAGATACCATTGAATATGATGCTTGTCACCATGCAACTGATAACTGTCGTCCAGCAGTGATAATTGTTGCAGGCAGCTGTATTTACGCCGAAATGCCAGCATCTGGCGGACAAACTGCAGAAAATCTTCCTCGTCGCTGTCCAGATGCCAGTCCAGCCAGCTGATATCGTTGTCCTGACAGTAAGCATTGTTATTGCCGCGCTGACTATGGCTCAGCTCGTCACCACCCAGCCAGTGGATCATGCCCTGGCTAAGTAGTAACGTGGCCACCAGATTACGTTTATGTAAATATCGGTTGGCTTTAACTGACGGGTCTTTACTTGGGCCTTCGACACCATGGTTACAACTCAGATTATGGTTGTGGCCATCACGGTTTTCCTCGCCGTTCAGCCAGTTATGTTTGTCTTTGTAGCTGACCACATCCTGCAGCGTAAAACCGTCATGGTAAGTCAGATAATTTACACTGCAGCACGCTGGTTTATGGTGTTTTTGAAAAATATCCCGAGACCCAAGCAAACGCGTGGTAAATTCCGGCAACACACCTTTGTCACCGCGCCAGAATGCCCGGAAGGTGTCACGGCACTTGTCATTTAATTCTGACCAGTGAGCAGGAAACTGCCCTAGCTGATACCCCATAGGGCCAACATCCCAGGGCTCAGCAATCAGTTTTACACCAGATAACACCGGATCTTGTGCGATGATCTGAAAAAATGCCGCATAAGGATTAAACCTTTTATGCTCTCTCGCAAGAGTTGTTGCCAGGTCAAACCGAAAACCGTCAACCTGCATTTCGGTTACCCAATAACGCAAAGCATCCATCACCAGCTTTTGCACAGCAGGATGCGCGACATTCAGCGTATTACCGCAACCGGTGTAATTACAAGGCTGGGTAAAATCGGTGATGTCAGCATGGCTTTCAAACAAGTAATAGTGTTTATTCGCCAGGCCACGAAAACTCAGCAACGGGCCATCATCCCCTGCCTCTGCGGTATGATTAAACACCACATCCAGAATCACTTCTATGCCAGCCTGATGATAAGTTCGTACCAGAGTTTTGAACTCAGTTACCGCGTCCTGATACTGATAACGCGGATCAGGCGCAAAAAAACTCACCGGGTTATAACCCCAGTAATTCGTCAGCTGCAATTTGCCCAACCGCGGCTCACTCATAAAGGCCGCCACTGGCAACAGTTGTAACGTAGTAATGCCAAGTTGTTTTAAATGCGCAATAACAGCAGGATGGCACAGCCCAAGGTAGGTCCCGCGTAACTCTTCAGGTACGTCAGGGTGCAACATTGTCATGCCTTTGACGTGGGCCTCGTATATGACCGTTTTTTCGCGTGCAATCTCGGGTTTAGTGCTGCTTTGCCAGTCAAACGGCTGTGCTTTTAAAATGCCTTTTGCCAGCATGTAATGGCTTTTAGTGATATACAAGCGTTCATTAAAACTAATACTGCGGTTTAACTGTCGTACATAAGGATCCAGCAGCAGACGCTCAGCGTCAAATACTAAACCTTTGTCGATATCGAACGGGCCATCGGCTTTTAAGCCGTATAAGGTTCCCTCTTCGATACCACTGACCTGTAAATGCCATACCTCACCGGTACGGGCACTGAAAGCCAGCTCACCCAACAGCTCTTCAGTATCAGGCTGATACAAACACAACGTTAAGGCTGTCGCATCCGGCGCAAATACGGCAAAATTCCACACGCCTTGCCCTGCTTGCTGTAAGCAACTTGCCCCAAGTGGTGAGGCAGTTCCGGCGGACAACTTTAACAGCGGTATATGGTTACTCATAACAAACGGCTTCCCGGTTATCAGCTCTGATGTTTCCTGCGGATATATAAGGTGGCCATTGGCGGCAGCTGCAGACAGATATGCTGTGCTTTACCATGATAAGGCATCGCAATACTGTGAAGTGCACTGCCTACCTCATAATTGCTGCCCCAGTAATACTCACTGTCGGTGTTAAGAATAACTTCGTAATCACCTTGCTGTTCAACACCCAGCAGAAAATCTGTACGCGGCACCGGTGTAAAATTGCTGACCACATAAATAGTGTTGCCCTGACTGTCACGGCGTAAAAAACTCAACGTGCTGTTATCGGCATCCTGATGATCGAGCCAACTGAAACCATCGTGCTGATAGTCCAGCTCATACAGTGGCGCACAGCGGCGGTACGTTTGGTTTAAATCACGAAACAGCTGCTGTATGCCCCTGTGCTTATCATACCCAAGCAGGTGCCAATCCAGACTTTGGGTATGATTCCACTCGCGCCCCTGAGCAAACTCGTTACCCATAAAATTCAGCTTCTTTCCCGGGTGAGCAAACATAAAAGCATAATAGGCCCTTAAGTTAGCAGCTTGTTGCCATTCATCGCCAGGCATTTTGTTCAGCAAACTGCCTTTACCGTGCACCACTTCGTCATGCGAGAGCGGCAGAATAAAGTTTTCGTTATAGGCATACACCATCGAAAACGTCAGGTCATTATGATGATAACGCCGATATGCCGGATCTTTACTAATGTAACGCAAGCTGTCATTCATCCAACCCATATTCCATTTAAAACCAAAACCCAATCCCCCCATATCTACCGGGCGCGACACCATGGGGAAGGATGTCGACTCTTCGGCGATTGTCATCGCTTTGGGGTATTTACTGTATACCTCAGTATTAAACCAGCGAAAGAAACTTATGGCCTCATAATTATGGTTGCCACCGTCGATATTCGGGATCCACTCGCCTTCTTTACGCGAATAGTCCCAATACAACATCGAAGCGACGGCATCTACGCGCAACCCGTCGATATGAAAATGCTCCAGCCAAAATAAAGCACTGGCAAGTAGAAACTGGCGCACATAACCTTTACCGTAATCGTAAATACAGGAGTTCCAGTCAGGGTGCCACCCCCGTCGCGGATCTTCGTACTCATAAAGATGACTGCCATCAAAGCGCGCCAGGCCATGGCCATCTTCCGGAAAATGCGCCGGCACCCAGTCCAGAATAACGCCAATACCTGCCTGATGGCATTGATCAACAAAATACTTAAAATCATCCGGGTTGCCAAAACGCGATGTCGGCGCAAATAGCCCCAAAGGCTGATAGCCCCAGGACCCATCAAACGGATGCTCCATCACAGGTAATAACTCGATATGGGTGTAGCCCATATCCAGCACATAAGGGATCAGCTGCTCAGCCAACTCGCGGTAACTGAGCGGTTGATTATCGTTCTGCCGTTTCCAGCTACCGGCTTGCAGCTCATAAATACTGATTGGGCTATGCAGCGGGTTAACGGCTTTGCGGTTACACCAATCGCTGTCCTGCCATTGGTAATGCTGATGATCAAATACCAAAGACGCATGCGATGGATATTGCTCAGCATAAAATGCCATAGGATCAGCTTTATGCGGCAGCAAGTGGCCGTGCTGGTCCTTTATTTCGTATTTGTAGCGCACGCCCTGGGCTACTTCCGGCAGCACCAGTACCCAATGCCCACACTCGGTGCGCTGCATCGGGTGTACCCTGCCATCCCAGCTGTTCATATCACCTATTACGCTGACGGCGCTGGCGTTAGGTGCATACACCGCAAAACGGGTTGCCGGTACTTTTTTTGTGCCAATATCCAGCTCAATTAACTGCGCGCCAAGCTGGCGGTACAGATTCTCTGGCTGGCTGGTGACATAATGTACCGCATAATACGCTTCAACTTTAAACTGGTATGGATCAAACAGCTGATATTGATAATTGCCGGCCTGCACCTGCAGAATATAAGCTTCAGCTTTGCGTTTTTTACTCAGTCTCAACTCAAACACGCCGTCAAAATCGCTGACTGCAGTCAGCTCGCCCAGCGTTTTTTTACCGTCAGCACTCAATGCTGTAACAGCCGTCGCGTGTGGCAAGTAAACCCGTAGCAGTAAACCTGTGGCTTTGCCGTGTTCTAAAGGCTGCCAACCCAGTAACGAAAATGGCGTGGCGCAGTTGACCTGTTGCAATAACGCTAAACTCATGTCCATTCCTTTCTTATTTTTGTACGTTAAAATACTACACTTTTCGAATGCTGCTTATGTCACTGAATAACTGCCGGATATCCTCACGCTGGCTCCACTGCTCCAGTGGTTGCGACAGTTTACGCCGCCAGTTTGGATACTCTGAACTGGTACCGGGTACATTTACCGGCTGTGTCATTTCCAACGCGTCTTCCAGTTGCAGACAAAGCAACTGGCTAGACGTTGCTGCCAGATGACGCTGCAACGCATAGTTAAGTGTTTTATCCATGCCAAGATGCTCACTACTGCGCGGATAATCGTGTGGTAAAACGCCGTCGCCGCCAATGCGGTGTCCATGCAAAGAGTCGAGAATACGCTGTTTATTTGCATGGCGCTCAGCGTACAGTTGCTGCAACTGCACATCATCCTGATATAAGCCCAGCTCTTTGCCTAAACGCAAGTCGTCACAGTGCCAGAAACCAATCAAGGTCGGCAAATCATGCGTGGTCAGTGTCGCCATTGCCTGCTGCGGATAATGCTGTGTTGAGATGTAACCACCATCAGCAGCAGTTTCAAAAAAGAACACCCGGTAAGAATACACGCCATAATCAGACAGCAGTTCTCGAATACCCTCTGGCACAGTACCTAAATCTTCGCCTATCACCACCGCCTGATTACGCTGACTTTCCAGTGCCAGAATACCAAGCAGATCCATAATCGGGTAATAGACATAGGCACCGCCGGCTGCAGTTGCGGCACTTTTGGGTACCCACCATAGGCGAAGCAATGCCATAACGTGATCAATACGCAGTGCACCTGCGTGCTGCATATTGGCATGCAACAAGTCGATAATCGGCTGATAAGCCTGCTTGTACAATTGATAGGGATACATCGGTGGTAGTCCCCAGTTCTGGCCTGCAGGCCCAAGCGGATCAGGCGGAGCGCCTACACTGGCTTGTCGGCAGTATAATTGGGGATTTGACCATATCTCGGTTGACGCTTCACTAACGCCTACGGCTAAATCGCGGTATAGCCCCAGCAGCATACCGGCATTTTTGGCTACCTGTTGTGCCTGCGCTAATTGCTGCTGTGCGATAAACTGCAGGTAACAGTAAAAATCCAGCTCTGCGCTGTGTTGCTTGCTAAATTGCATAACCGCGTCTGACGCCGGGTCACGATATTGCTCCGGCCAGTTTGGCCAGCCCCAATAATCGCTGTTCTGCTGATATAAATGGGCGTGCAAAGCATCATATAACGCCAGTTGCAGTAAACTATCACCGCCTTGCAGCTTAAACTGCTTAAATGCTTTGTTTATATCTTTGGCTGTAGTGCTTTTCTGCTCACTAAACCACTGATATAAGCTTTTCATTGCGGGCAGCTTTAATTGCATAACGCCGCTGTAATCTACGTAATCTTTACTACGCTGCTCACTGATCTGAGATACAAAGCCCGGTGCTTCAACCAGTGCTTTGGTACGGCTGCAATTGGCAAAGCCCGGCATTGCCTCAACGTCAATGTAACTGATATTCAGCCAACGCCGTGATGACGGGCTGTAAGGGCTGGCGCTTTCCGGCATCGCAGGATACAGCGCGTGAATTGGGTTCAACCCGATAAAATCAGCGCCAACGCTGGCCAGATAGCTAAGGGTATTACCCAGATCGGTAAAATCCCCTATACCCCAGTTACGGTCAGAACGCAGTGCGTATAGCTGCAACGCTATACCCCATTGCTTATGCCGCGTAAACGGCTCTGGTTGGAAGCAGCGCCCGGGCGTAATAATCAGCCGCTGCTGCTCAGTACTCTTCGCAATAGCGAGCTGATGGTAACCTGCCGGCAATTGCCATGGCAGTTCATGCAGATACTGGTGGTACTCAACATCATCAAGCACGATAACCTGAGTCAGCTCACCGTCTACAGGAGTAAGGTTGCAGGTGTAATGCTTGCCATCCTCACAGGTAAGCTGCAGTGCAATAACCGTGTTTGCCTGCTCCAGAGTAACCTGAAGCGATAACTGCAGCGGTTCGCCAAGGCGCTGCACCGATACCTGTTGCAAAGGCTTTTGCCAGAAATCCAGCTGCCTGGAAAGTAATTGCAACCGCGCGGTATCGTCATCTTCAGTGTCAAAGCCCTGCGCTTTTAACAGTTCCAGCTGTTGTGGCTCGCTAACCCGGATCGGCTTACCCCAGGCATCGTTAAATTCGGTTTCAATGCCACAAAATGCGATCAATTCAGCCAGTAAGGCGGCGTCCATGATAAATCCTTATTATTGTCAGTTGGCTACCGCTCATTCTAGGCGTCATCGCAGCTAATGTCATTGTTCATTTATGTCATTTAATTACATAAATACCGGTTTTATAGCGTTTTAAACTTGAAAAAGCTGCAGATTAATGTAATTTTACTACACATATTATTCAGTTCAGTTTCATAACAGCTATTTTGACGGGGTATGTATGACAATTCGTGTTGCAATCAACGGTTTTGGTCGCATTGGCCGCAACGTGCTGCGTGCTTTGTACGAGAGCAGCAAAAATTACGACATTAAGGTAGTAGCGATTAATGATTTAGGCGACGCCGCCATCAATGCCCATTTACTGAAGTACGACACAGCACATGGTATTTTCGCTGCTAACGTCGAGCATAGTGACAAAGCTATCTATGTAAATCAGGATGAAATCCTGACACTGAGTGAGCGTAACCCGGCTAACCTGCCCTGGCAGCAACTTAAAGTAGATGTGGTACTTGAATGTACAGGGCTTTTCACTGATCGTAAAAGTGCTGGCGCCCACCTTGAAGCCGGAGCGAAAAAAGTTATTATTTCTGCACCAGCCAAGGATGTTGATGCAACAGTGGTATATGGTGTAAACCATCAAATTTTAACGCCGCAGATGAACATTATTTCAAATGCTTCCTGCACCACTAACTGCCTTGCCCCAATAGCCAAGCCATTAAATGAAGCACTGGGTATTGAGTCAGGCCTGATGACCACTATCCATGCTTATACCAATGACCAGCGCTTAAGTGACGTGTATCACACCGATGTACGCCGTGCACGTGCAGCTGCCATGTCAATGATCCCAACAAAAACCGGTGCCGCTGCTGCGGTTGGCCTGGTTGTGCCTGAGCTGGTAGGCAAGTTTGATGGTTTAGCCGTACGCGTACCTACCATCAACGTATCATTAGTGGACTTGAGCTTTATCGCCGGTCGTAATACGTCTATTGATGAAGTGAATGACATTATCCGCAAAGCCTGTGCGTCAGGCCCTATGGCAGAAGTGTTGGCAGTAAACGATTTACCGTTGGTATCAGTCGATTTTAACCATAATCCGAAATCTTCTATCTTTGATGCGACGGAAACTCGTGTTAATGGCCGTTTAGTTAAAGTAATGAGCTGGTATGACAACGAGTGGGGTTTCAGCAACCGTATGCTGGATAACACGGTTGAATTTATGAAACACGCCTGAAGCATTGCATGCTAAAACAGCCAGCTTTAAGCTGGCTGTTTTATTTTGGCCCCCCACACCTAATATCAGGAGCCTAACTTTTGAACAGTTCTATCTCCGCGCAAACCGGGTTTGCACATTTAACTGACCTGCCCTGCATCTTGTTGCAATATGGCAATGCCACTGCAGTGATCTCATTATATGGTGGCCAGGTCTTATCGTACCGGCCAGCACCCGATGTGGACAAACTTTGGCTATCTCCTTTAGCGCAGTGGCATAATCAGACGCCTATTCGCGGTGGCGTACCTGTATGCTGGCCGTGGTTTGGTCCTGCGGATAGCAGAGTCAACCCCAAACAAAACAAACTCTCTAATCATGGTGTGGTACGGACCAGGATGTGGCAGCTGGTAAATCAACACACAGATGACAGCCAGGCCAATGCAACACTTGAAATTACCGTTGAAGATTTGCCACACCACGCTGGCGAAGTCACATTACAATTGCAGGTTACTTTAGATAGCAGTTTAACTATTAACTTGTGTTGTAACACATCATTACTGCAGCAAGCCGCGTTGCACAGCTATTTCGCTATTACAGAATTAGCACAAACCCGGGTACAGCCTTTACCCCGGCAATACAGCGACAAGGTAACGGCAACGACGGTAGCTGACGCTTCAGAGCAGGCAATTTTTAATGCTGAAGTTGACAGAGTGTACCCCCAGCCCGTCACCAATTTGCAGCTATTAATGCCAGACTCAGTCGTTAATCTGAATCAACACGGGCAAGATGCAACAGTGGTATGGAACCCATGGGTTGAGCGCAGCCGGCAGATAACAGATCTTCGTGACGACAGCTATCTGGAATTTATTTGTGTCGAAACAGCCAGACTGCAGCTGGACGAAGCTGCGCCACTCAACCTGACGCAGCAAATCAAAGCAGCAACCTGACGTGGGTTCAGGAGTCGAGGCCTTTTAAAAACTGTTTCAAATCCTGCTGCGGGTAGCCAAGCTGCCCCAGCATTTCAGGCACTTCATCCATTGGCAAGTAAACATTCTCGAAATGCTCAACAATGCCGTTTAAATCAGCACCTTGCTCTTTTAATCTCTGGGCAGTTGCCAGGTGTATATTGCGCACAAACTCACTGGTCATTTTGATCACTCCAATTTATTTTGCTGTGCGATACTGGCTATTTTTTAATCACAATTCAAGCGAAAATTATCCGTTTTAGCGCCAACTGGAATGAAACTGTTGTTTTAGCAATCGTTTTTTTCCATCAGTCAACGTCAATTCCACTTGCACTTGCCACAACATCTTCGGATCACTGCACGCTCCAAGCAAAAATTCTGCCTGCCAGGCAGACTCATGCCGGCTGAACTTCAGCGGCACCCGCCCCATATACATCGATATACCACTGATTTCTCCGGTTATTTCAGCTATACCTTCACCGTAAACCTGCAACCGAAGCGGAGTTTCAACCGGAGCGTCAGCCGGAGTAAGCTGCAGCTGCACACTCGCCTCATCAATTAACAAACGCGATGAGATGGGAGCTTTGTCAGCCGGCTGGCATCCGCTGACTGCACAAATTGCCAGTAAAACCAGATAAAATAGCCGCATGATTAACCCGATAACGCTAAAAAGTTTGCGTATTGTATGTTGTTTTGCGGAAAAGCTTCAAACAGCAGCTAGAATTGGTTAATTATTAATCTTTAACTTTGTTCTAAATCATAAAACGGGCTGTTTTGCCTATCTTTTCGAAGGTAAAACCCTTAATATGCAGCCCCAAATTGGTAGCTAAAACATTGCATTTACTGGGTGTATTAGCTGTCTATAACAAGAATGGCTGTTTACCAGCCTGTATCAGTAACCAGCACAAACTGCAGCGGAACTCAACATGAGCCAGACCAATTCGTTAAATGTTGACTACAACTATAGCGTTGTCCGCCTGTTTGCTTTAACTACAGTGCTTTGGGGTATTGTAGGTATGGCAGTAGGCGTGTTAATTGCGGCCCAGTTATACTGGCCGGCATTAAACTTCGATACACCTTGGTTGACCTATAGTCGCCTTCGTCCTTTACATACCAATGCGGTTATTTTCGCTTTTGGTACCAGCGCCCTGTTTGCTACCAGCTATTACATAGTGCAACGTACCTGCCAGGTAAGGTTGTTTGCAGAAAAGCTGGCCATGTTTACATTCTGGGGCTGGCAAGCGGTTATCGTTTCGGCGATTGTGACGCTGCCGCTGGGCTTAAGCAGTTCAAAAGAATACGCTGAACTGGAATGGCCAATTGATATTCTGATTACACTGGTTTGGGTGTGTTACGCCATCGTATTCTTCGGTACGCTGGTAAAACGTAGAACCAGCCATATTTATGTGGCGAACTGGTTTCTCGGCGGTTTTATTCTGACCGTTGCAGCTCTGCACATCGTCAATAGTATGGCGATACCCGTCAGTGCCTTTAAATCGTACTCAATCTATGCGGGTGCCGTAGATGCAATGATCCAGTGGTGGTACGGCCATAACGCAGTGGGCTTCTTACTGACTGCTGGTTTCCTGGGTATGATGTACTATTTCGTGCCTAAGCAGGCTGGTCGTCCGGTTTATTCTTACCGTTTGTCAATCGTGCACTTCTGGGCACTGATAGCGCTATATATCTGGGCCGGTCCACACCATTTACACTACACTGCCCTGCCTGACTGGACACAGTCATTAGGTATGGTGATGTCAGTCGTGCTGTTTGTGCCTAGCTGGGGCGGGATGATCAACGGTATTATGACGTTATCCGGAGCCTGGCATAAGCTGAAAACCGACCCTATCTTGCGCTTCCTTATCGTATCTCTGTCATTCTACGGCATGTCAACGTTTGAAGGCCCGATGATGGCGATCAAGTCTGTAAATGCGCTGTCGCACTACACTGACTGGACTATCGGCCACGTACACTCTGGTGCACTGGGTTGGGTTGCAATGATTTCTATCGGCGCGATATACCACCTGATCCCTGTGCTGTATAACCAGGGCCGTATGTACAGTATTTCTCTGATTAACACCCACTTCTGGCTGCATACTATCGGCGTGGTGCTGTATATCGTAGCAATGTGGATTTCGGGTATTACTCAGGGCATGATGTGGCGCGCAGTTAATACTGACGGCACCCTGACGTACAGCTTTGTACAAAGCCTGGAAGCGTCTATGCCATTTTATCTGATGCGTTTTATCGGCGGTGTGTTTGTCGTGACCGGTATGCTGTTAATGGCATACAACGTATACAAAACCGTACGTGCAAAAGATGAATCGTTACAACCTGTACCGGCAGCGGCGTAAGAGGTAAATCATGTCGAACAAGAATCATCATGACAAAATTGAACGCAGCGTAGGTCTGTTAGCTATTTTGACCATCGTTGCGATCAGCTTCGGTACTTTGGTACTGATCACCCCGCTGTTCTTTATGGATGAAACGACGCAACCGGTAGATGGTATGGCGCCCTACACTGCGCTGCAGCTGGAAGGCCGCGACATCTATATCCGTGAAGGTTGCGTAGGCTGCCACAGCCAGATGGTACGTCCTTTCCGTGCAGAGGTTGAGCGTTATGGCCACTACTCTGTAGCAGGTGAAAGTGTTTGGGACCATCCTTTCCTGTGGGGTTCCAAGCGTACAGGTCCTGATCTGGCGCGCGTTGGGCAGCGTTACAGCGATGACTGGCACTTTGCTCACCTGATGGATCCGCGCTCTGTGGTACCACAGTCAAATATGCCAGGCTTCCCATGGCTGAATGAAAATATTCTCGATGGCAAGCACACAGCTAAGAAAATGGAAGTGATGCGCATGTATGACGTGCCATACACGGACGAAGATATAGCAGGTGCAGCGGATGCCGTGAAGGGTAAGACAGAGATGCAGGCGTTGATTGCCTATCTGCAGTCCCTTGGCACACATTTGAAGTAATACTCATGGAATACGCAACGTTACATAGTATTTTTACCGTGATTTTGTTTGTCGGCTTTGTCGCCTTCGTAATCTGGGCATACAGCAAAAAGCGTAAATCTGATTTTGATCAGGCGGCAAATCTGGTTTTTGACGACGAACAGAAAGCACAACAAAAAAACAAACAGGAGTCGGATCATGAGTAGCTTTTGGAGTGCTTGGATCATAGTGTTAACCCTGCCGGTGCTGATTGGCTGCGCCGTGCTGTTGAAATGGAACCTCACCAACCACGTAGGCGTGCCGGAAGATCAGAACACCGGCCACGAAGTAGACGGTATTGAGGAAATCAACAACCCTTTACCGCGTTGGTGGACCTATATGTTTGTCCTGACGCTGGTATGGTCAGTGTACTATCTGGCGGCTTACCCGGGGCTGGGAAACTGGAAAGGCTTTTTAGGCTGGACCAGCTCAAATCAGGGTGTGAAATCACTGGAAGAGTCTCGCCTGGCTGCTGAACATGCCAGGGCAGAAGGCTTAAACGTGCAGCTTGACCGTGAAGTGGTCCATGCGCAGGAAGTATATGGCCCGATTTTCGAGCAGTATGCGAAGCGTGATGTACTGGATCTGGCGTATGATGACGAAGCTATCAAAATTGGTCAGCGCTTGTTTTTACAAAACTGTGCTCTGTGTCACGGCTCAGATGCGCGCGGTCAGCAAGGCTTCCCTAACCTGACAGACAACGACTGGCTGTATGGTGGCTCACCGGACAAAATCAAAGAAACACTGCTATACGGTCGTAAAGCAGCAATGCCTGCCTGGTTCGACGCTTTGGGTGAGCACGGCATAAAAGAAATGACAGCTTACGTATTGAGTTTATCAGGCCGCGCAGTGAATGATCGTGACGCTGAAGCAGGCAAAGCTAAGTTTGCACTGTGTGCAGCCTGCCATGGTGCCGACGGCAAAGGCAGTGTGGCGCACAATCTGCCATTTGGTGCACCTAACCTGACAGACAATATCTGGTTATACGGTGGCTCTGCAGATACTGTTGCTGAAACTCTGACCAAAGGCCGTAATGGCGTCATGCCGGCATGGAAAAATGTACTGGGTGAAGACAAAGTACATATTCTGACCGCTTATGTATACCGGTTATCAAACCCGGATAAGCCTGACGCTCAACAGTAATCTGGCAGTCCGCAAAAGAATAAGCCCCTGTTTGGGGCTTATTTCTATGTTTAGAGGTAGCGATGCAGCACGACACTAAACCCTGGTATAAGCAGCTGTGGCCATGGCTGTTAATTGCTATCCCGGTTTTTACCGCCCTAAAAGCAGTACACACCGTTTTTATTATGCAGCAAAACTCTCCCGATCTGGTCGTAGACGATTACTACAAAGAAGGCCGGGCAATTAATATGCAACTGGCGAAATACCGCGAGGCTGCACTGCGAAATTTACAGGCCACTATTCTGATTGCAGGTAACAAAGCCATAGTGCGCTTTGCTGAAAATGCTGTGCTTGAAGGCGAAGTGCATCTGGATTTTTATCACCCTACCCTTGCCGCGCGTGATTTTGCTCTGGATGCAGAGCGTAGCGGTGAATTACTGTATGTCGCTAATTTACCGCTATCGCCTACAGGAAAATGGCAGCTGGTAGTATCAGATGCCAGTAAAGAATGGAAACTCAGGGCAGAGCTGCACCTACCTGCGGCAACCGAAATTAAACTTGGCTATTGAGTAGGGTTTTCTCAGTGACTGCTGAACGTTGTTTTCACTGTAATGAGCCGATACCGGACGGTTTTAACTTTACGCTTTCTTTTGATAATCAGCAGCGGCAATTCTGCTGTGCCGGTTGTCAGGCCATCGCAGACACCATCATATCCAGTGGTCTGAGCGATTATTACCGTTTTAGAACTGAACCTGCCAGCCGTTATGCGCTGCCAGAAGAACTTGCCGATACACTGGCAGAGTACGATGCGCCCGATGTGTTGGCCGATGTCAGTGTACAACAAGGCGATTTAACCGAAATATCATTATCCGTCACCGGCATCAGTTGTGCAGCCTGTGCCTGGTTGATTGAAAAACAACTGCGCCAGTTGAATACCGTTCATCAAGTCACGGTTAATTCTGCCACACAGCGCTGTCACTTGATCTGGCAGGCTGATAAAACGCCACTTAGCGTTATCCTCAGCAAGCTTGCAGCTATCGGCTACCAGGCCAGCCCCTTTGTAGCTGACAATGAGGAGCAAGCATTTAAAGCAGAACTGAACCGGTTTTTAAAGCGACTAGCCGTGTCAGGTATCATGACTATGCAGGTTATGATGTTGGCGGTTGCACTGTATTTTGGTGACTACACCGGCATTGAAGCCTCACATCAGGGCTATCTGCGCTGGATTAGCCTGGTGCTAACCTTGCCGGTAGTGCTATACGCTGCGCTGCCATTCGTGCAAAGCGCCTGGCGCGGTATCAAAGCCCGCCAGCTGAATATGGATGTACCGGTCAGCTTAGCGGTGTATTACACCTTTTTTGCTTCAGCTTACGCGACGATATTCAGTACCGGCGAAGTCTATTTTGAATCTGTATGTATGTTTACCTTTTTACTGCAGCTGGGTAAATTTTTTGAATATCGCGCCCGCTCCCGCGCCCGGGATGCCACCAGCAACCTGTTGAAGATTATGCCTGTTGCGGCAACGCTGTTACAGGATAATCAGCCGCAGGCTGTTTCCGCCAAAAGGCTCAGAGCCGGTGATGTGATACTGGTAAAACCCGGTGAAACCATCGCAGCAGATGGCGTTATTATCAGCGGCAACAGTTCGACTGATGAGTCCATGCTAACAGGCGAATACGCTGCCGTAACAAAACAATGTGGCGACAAAGTGCTGGCAGGCACTACCAATCATGATGGCTTGCTGCAGGTTAAAGTGAGCCAGCCTCTGGCAGCATCACATCTGGGACAGATTATCGCACTGCAGCAAAGAACATTAAGTCAGAAGCCAGCAGTACTGCAAAAGACCGATCAACTGGCGCGCTATTTTGTTGAACGCTTATTAGTGATAGCAGTAGCAACTTTTGCGCTATGGTACTTCTGGCTCGACGCTGACCGCGCTTTTTGGATCACGTTGTCGGTGCTGGTTGCTACCTGTCCCTGTGCACTAAGCCTGGCAGCCCCGACGGCGGTTACCTGCGCGCTGGCCAGCCTGAACCGGCGCGGCATTCTGATAAAGCACTCAACGGTACTTGATGTGCTGCCGCAGCTAACCCATCTGGTTTTTGATAAAACCGGCACCCTGACTGAAGGTCGTTTTTCTGTCGCCGAGGTTAAAATCAATAGCGCTGAGTACAGCCGTGCAGATGTGCTGAACCTGATAGCCAATATAGAACAATTTTCAGAACATCCGATTGCCAGAGCTTTTAAACCCTATCTTTGCGCGCCTCTGCCATTAACTGAGACGGAGATCAGTGTAGGCGCCGGTATTCAGACAAATTACAACAGTATGCCCGTCAAAGTTGGCAGTTTGGCTTTTTGTAAACTCAGTACGTCATCAGATGCAATGGTGTTTCTGACAATAAACGATATATGTATCGCCGAGATATGGTTACAGGATGCGGTACGCCCAGAAGTACCTTCGCTGATTGCGCGGCTGCGCACAGCAGGCTACAAGCTGGTAATGTTGACCGGTGACAACTCAGCACAGGCACAACTGCTACAACAGCAATTGCAGTTTAATTTTATGCGTAAAGGGTGTACACCTGAGCAAAAAGTAACAGAAATCGAGCGTTTGGTGAACGACGGGCATAAAGTGCTGATGCTGGGCGACGGTATTAACGATAATCCGGCATTTCACGCAGCGCATGTGTCTGTAACGCTGGAGACTGGCAGTGACCTGTCAAAAAATCAGGCCGATGTGTTATTGTTGCAGCCCAGTATCGGTTTACTTGAACACCTGCTTACTGAAAGCAGTAATGCACAAAACGTTATTAAACAAAATCTGTATTGGTCCGCTGGCTATAACCTGATTATTATCCCATTGGCTGTTGCCGGTTTTGTTTCGCCTTATATCGCAGTGCTGGGTATGTCATTCAGCTCGTTACTGGTGGTATCAAACTCTTTAAGGCTACTTAAAAAATGAGTGTTATTTACGTCCTGATCCCAATCGCTATCTTGTTTGTTATCATAGGATTAGCGGTATTTTTCTGGGCTGTTCGCAGTAAACAGTTTGAAGATCTGGATAAGGAAGGTTTTAGTATTCTGTTTGATGATAACAAGCCGCAAAGTCGCAGCGCCCCTTCCGACGACGAACAGCAGCCACCTAGACAATGAACACCGATTTACTGGCAGCGTTGATTATCGGTTTGCTCGGTAGCAGCCACTGTCTGGTAATGTGTGGTGGTATTGCAGCCGCTTTGCAGCTGTCTATGCCGCAACAGTCACCACTGCAGAAGTTGCGCCTGCAACTGCTGCTAAGTTTAGGCCGGCTGACAACCTACAGCCTGTTTGGCGCAGCAGTGGGTTATTTTGGCGTTAGCGCTATGCAGGCTGCCGGTGTATCGTTACTTTGGCTACGTTTAGTTGCCGGTATATTGCTGCTAATGATGGCACTCTATATCAGCCGGTTATGGTTTGGCCTCATCCATCTGGAAAAACTGGGGCAACGATTATGGCGCTACGTACTACCGCTGGCGAAAAAATTGTTGCCTCTAAACTCTGGTATCAAGGCCTACAGCTATGGCCTGTGCTGGGGTGCCCTTCCCTGTGGCCTGGTATACAGCACGCTGGGCTGGAGCCTGGCCAGTGGCAGCATGTTACAGGGCGCATTAATCATGTTTAGTTTTGGTATCGGCACGCTACCGGCGATACTGCTCAGCGGCAGTGCGGCGCAACTGTTAAACAAGCTTAAAAATACTCCGTTACTGCGCTATATCATCGCCGCAGCTTTGGCTATTTATGCCAGCTATACGATTTGGCTTGCCATTCGCCGTCTGATTTTCTAACCTAGCCGTCGTGTACCGGTATTTAGCGTAAAGGATGTATCTATGCAACGCTCAGCGATCAATTGTCAGGACTGCGGTTTCAGTCAGTTATGTTTACCGTTTTCGCTTAACGACACTGAGCTGAATCGTCTGGATGATATCATCCAGCGTAAAAAGCCATTACATAAAGCCGATATGCTATTTGAAGCCGGCCAAACACAACGCTGCCTTTACGCGATACGTACCGGCTCGTTTAAAACCTTTACACTGACTGAGCAGGGCGAGCAGCAAATTACTGGTTTTCATCTGCCGGGTGATATTGTTGGTTTTGATGCTCTGAGCAACCAACAGCATCCTAGCTACGCCGAAGCGCTGGAAACGGCGATGGTGTGTGAAATTCCGCTGCCAAATCTTGAAACCCTACTTGACCAGCTGCCCCGGTTACGTCAGCAAATGATGCGCCTGATGAGCGAGGACATTCAGGCTGATCAGCAGATGATGTTATTACTAAACCGCAAAACAGCAGAGCAGAAACTGGCGACGTTTTTATCACAGCTGGCACAGCGGTACGCCAGCCGTGGTTTTTCCGGCAGCGAGTTTCGTTTGACGATGACCCGTAGCGACATTGGTAACTATCTGGGGCTTACGGTAGAAACCATCAGCCGTCTGCTCAGTAAACTGGACAAAGAACAGCTGATCCAGGTTAACGGCAAGCTCATCAGCATTAATGATAAAACAGCGCTGTCCAAGCTAGGTGCCCTTACCGCACATTGCTAATTAGTTCACTGTTCTTTGCGCCAGCGCAAGTAAGTCTGGGTCAGTTCACGTTATTTTGGCTACACTTAATGCAGTAACCGCAACGTGGAGCAGCTTATGTCAACTTACAGTAATGTATTGGTTGTACTGGATCCTACTGTCGACAAGCAAAAAGCACTTAACCGTGCAATAGAACTCGTCCGTTTACAGGGCGGTAAACTTACCGCTTTCCTGTCCGTCTATGATTTTTCTTATGAAATGACCACTATGCTATCCGGCGAGGAACGTGAATCCATGCGCCAGGCGGTAATAAAAGACCGTGAGCTGTGGATCAGTGATTATCTGGCCGCCGCACGCGCCGGCGG
The DNA here is from genome assembly GCF_059429535.1 of Rheinheimera sp. ATLC3. Classification (NCBI taxonomy): domain Bacteria; kingdom Pseudomonadati; phylum Pseudomonadota; class Gammaproteobacteria; order Chromatiales; family Chromatiaceae; genus Rheinheimera; species Rheinheimera sp. ATLC3. Next base: position 4,122,440 of record NZ_CM182103.1, on the reverse strand, counting down.
TGTGAATATCGATATCAAAGTGGTTTGGCACAATCGGCCATTCGAGGCCGTTGTGCTGGCAGTACTGGAAGACAATTACGATTTAGTTATAAAAGGTACTCATGACCACGATGTATTAAAATCGATGATTTTCACACCGACAGACTGGCATATTCTGCGTAAGTGCCCCTGCCCTGTGCTGTTAGTCAAAGATCACGACTGGCCGCAAGGTGGTAATATCATTGCAGCAGTCAACGCCGGCAGTGAACAGGAACACCATCTGGAACTAAACCAGAAAGTCACCGCGACTGCACTTAAAATGGCCAGCCTGTTAAATGCCCAGACTCATCTCGTCAATGCTTACCCCGGTACCCCGGTAAACATTGCCATCGAAATACCGGAGTTTAACCCGCAAGAATACAACAGCACGATGAAACATCATCATATTGAAGCCGTTTCAACATTAGCGAGCCAATATGATATTGATAGTGAACATTACCATGTCAAAGAAGGCATGCCGGAAGATGTGCTGCCTGAGCTGGCAACCAGGCTGGATGCTGAAATGGTGGTGATCGGCACTATAGGCCGCACCGGTTTATCCGCTGCGATTATCGGTAATACCGCCGAGCATGTGATTGACCGGCTGGATTGTGATGTATTGGCAGTAAAACCGGCTAATTTCGTCTGTCCGCTGCAGAAAGACTGAGATTTATTATTGACAGCTTTGGTATTGGCGCATGCTTCGTTATAATGTGCGCCATTTTCTTTAGTGGTACTTCTGTTTTATGACGCACGCAGCGCAAGCCAAAGCCCAATACAATTTAAATAAACTGCATAAGCGCCTGCGCCGGGGCGTTGGTCAGGCTATTGCTGACTTCAATATGGTTGAAGAAGGCGACAAAATTATGGTGTGCTTATCCGGCGGTAAAGACTCGTATACCCTGTTGGATATCCTGTTAAACCTGCAACAGTCAGCACCGATAAACTTTTCTATTGTTGCCGTGAACTTGGACCAGAAACAACCTGGTTTTCCGGCTGAGGTATTACCCGGTTATTTAAGCCAAATCGGCGTCGATTTTAAAATTGTTACCGAAGATACCTATTCTATCGTCAAAGAAAAAATCCCCGAAGGTAAAACGACCTGTTCACTTTGCTCCAGATTGCGCCGGGGCATTTTATACCGTACAGCAAAAGAGCTGGGGGCAACCAAGATTGCACTGGGCCATCACCGTGACGATATGCTGGAAACCTTATTTTTGAATATGTTCTACGGTGGAAAAATGAAGTCAATGCCACCTAAACTGGTTAGCGATAACGGCGAACATATTGTGATCCGCCCGCTGGCATACTGCAAAGAGAAAGATATTGAAAAGTATGCGCAAGCGAAACAGTTTCCAATAATTCCATGTAACCTTTGTGGCTCGCAGGATGGGTTACAGCGCCAGGTTGTCAAAGAAATGCTACAGGATTGGGATAAACGCTTTCCTGGCCGCATTGAAACCATGTTTCAGGCTATGCAAAACATAGTACCCTCACACATGATTGACACTAACTTGTTTAGTTTCGCTACATTAAGTAAAGATACTGAACTTAGCGAACGTGATACCGCCTTTGATAAAGCTGCTGTACCTGCCATTCCGGTAGGGTTAGAGCAGGATGATGACACTGCTGAACAGGACGGTACTGCCCGCCATAGCAATGTACAGATCATCGCATTAAGTTAGCCTGTGCAGGATTTAGTCAGCTTTACTTTGCAGTAATGGCAACAGGTACGCCGGCCGCTCGTTAAAAGACCAGCGGCTGTTTGCTGGCATAGCATCACTTAGTTTTATATAACAGCGCTTAGCTTTACACCTTGTACTGTCAGCAGCGGCCTCTTTGATATCTACCACAACAGTGTCAGAGCTAAATTCAGCAATAACCCCACTGACCGCCGGCAGCCAGTATTTACTGATCCCCGCCATATCATCCAGTAACAGGTCAAACTGCTGCTGATAATGTTGTAAGGTGGTAAGATCCAGTGACGATGGCAAGCGCATGCGCGAGCGCAGCCGCATCTCTACCTGACAAGCCTCAGCATTGTCGGCCTGACGCAGCAGTAAAACAGCATTGCTATCTTTTAACGCTTCATCATACGGCAGACTAAGCTCGCCGTTGCCAGCAATATCAACGGCAATGTCGTGCTGATCACTTACCAGCTTTAAACTATAAAACCGGCACGCCTTACCGCTTTTCACTCCGGTAAGTGCAAAAGCCAGAGTAATATCACTGTATTGCGGCTGCTGCAGTTTCTTCATCCTGCCGTAAAAACCATTATAGTTAAGCTGTAAATCAGCTGTAGCTGGCATCGTTAGCAACAACGCTGCCAGTAGAAACAGATAACGCATATTATTCTTCCAAAAGCTTGCGGTTAAACCGGATCATGCCGCTGATTTCAGCAATATATTCTTCGCCGCGCTCTGAGTACGCTCCTAAGCCGGCAGCCAGCGCCTCTCCCCGCACGGGTTTCCCCTCTTCGCGCAGTCTGGCACGAATATCACGCAGATGATCATAGGTATGGAAGGTATTTAAATTATAAAAATAGCTTTTTATACTGGCAGCAGGGCTATTGAATTTTGCTACTTCATGGTAGCTGCCTTCGACACGGGACTGCGGAACCATGCCACAACCCTCACGAAAACACCACTGACCGAAAAAGTTATAACCTTCAATCGCAAAACGGCTGGTCCCCCAGGCTGACTCATTCGCTGCCTGCATCAGCACCAGTGTATCCGGGATCACATCAACACGCTCTAACAGCTCATCCAACATGGTGATGTCACTTTCTGCAACATCCATACGAAACTCGTCATACAGACTGTACAAAAACGCATATTCCTCTAACGAAATACGCAGCCGCTTTTGCTTTTTGTCTCGAATGTCTAATAGCTGTTGGCGCAAAGACCGTAGCCGTGCGTTTTCACGTTTTACATAAGGGCGAAGATAGTTGAAAAACAGCCGTTTTTTTTCTGTCGTATCGGCGACACTGTCAAAGTCAGGTAACGAACTGAATACCGGCATCGGTTGCGTATAGGCAAGACGTTGCAGGACCTTCTTTTTATCAGCTTCGTTTAATGCAGTAAGGCGGCTGGGCTTTTGCCACTCTTCCAGGGAGTCAAGCTGCTTAACCGGCTCGAGCTCTGAAAACGGACTTAACGCTGCTGCCGCAACAACCAGCCAGAACACCAAAATACTTATTCGCTTTAATACCATCTGTCACCTGTGGGTTACCCTGCCTGCATAGCACCTTTGCTATGTTGATAACCGGTTCGTTACTACAAAACGTGGCTATTTTACCTGCCCCCGCAAATTTATACGATGAAAATGTGTTTTGGCTGCTTTTTTTGCTTAAAACAGCTTGATGGCCATTGCAAAGCAACATCAGTTATGTAAAAACTGTTCGCTCACAGCTATATAGCTGTCTGGACGGATAATACGGAGATAATAAGGTCGTTGTTATGAAACCCATTGAGCGCTCGACAAAATTAGACGGAGTCTGCTACGACATACGGGGCCCTGTCGCCAGGGAAGCAAAAAGAATGGAGGAGGAAGGCCATCGGATCCTGAAACTGAATATTGGCAATCCCGCGCCTTTTGGTTTTGAAGCACCGGATGAAATTCTTAAACATGTCATTCATAACCTGCCAACTGCGCAGGGGTATTCAGATTCTCAGGGCATATACAGCGCCCGTGTAGCTGTTGCGCAATACTACCAGCAGCGTGGCATTTTAGGCGCAGATGCCGACGATGTTTATATTGGCAATGGGGTATCTGAACTGATCCTAATGTCCTTACAGGCACTACTGAATAACAGCGATGAAGTGCTTGTCCCCTCTCCCGATTACCCGTTATGGACAGCTGCCGTTAACCTGGCCGGCGGAAAACCCGTACACTACCGTTGTGACGAGCAACAGGATTGGTACCCGGACCTTAATGATATTAAAGAGAAAATCAGTAAAAAGACCAAAGCCATAGTGCTAATAAACCCCAATAACCCGACAGGTGCGGTGTACGATAAAGCTTTCTTACAAGACCTGCTAAAAATTGCCCGCGAACACCGGCTAGTGGTATTGAGTGACGAAATCTATGACAAAGTGCTGTATGACGGCACCGAGCATGTCAGTACTGCGTCTTTAGCAGACGACCTTATTATGCTGACATTTGGTGGTTTGTCTAAAAATTACCGGATTGCAGGTTTTCGCGTTGGCTGGTTATTTATTTCCGGCGCAAAGCATCTGGCACAGAATTATATTGAAGGCTTAAATGTGCTGGCGTCGATGCGGTTATGTGCAAACGTGCCCTGTCAGCATGCCGTACAAACCGCTCTGGGCGGGTATCAGAGCATTAATGAACTTATTGTGCCAGGCGGCAGATTATATGATCAAATGGATTTGGCCCATAAACTGGTGACTGATATTGATGGTATCAGCTGTATGCGGCCTAAAGGTGCGATGTATTTATTCCCAAAGATAGATCGGAAGAAATTTCGTATCAAAGATGATGAGGTGTTTGTACTGGATTTTCTGCGCCAGCACAAAGTGCTGTTAGTGCATGGACGCGCCTTTAACTGGCCAGAGCCGGATCATTTCCGTATCGTATTCCTGCCACACAAAGAGCAGTTAGCAACGGCCATAGGTAAGCTTGCACAGTTTTTGCCAGGTTATAGCCAGTGACGGAAAAGGCAGCTAAGCTGCCTTTTTCTAGTTCAAGTCGTTATCTACCCAGAACTTGGTACCTTTAACGGTTGCCTGCAGCGCAAGGCCAGCTTCCGTAAACTGATAAATACTCACATCATCGACACTGGCTTCAGCCCCAACAGCGCCGCCCTTATCACCGGCTTTTGCAGCCGCGTCAGCCTGAGCACCAAACGCCCAGCCATGGTCAATAAAGCGTTGCAGGGCTTCCGGTGTATGAAACACCAGCACCAGGCGGAAATCTTTCACGCCAGCGCCCAGACCAAGACCCAGTTCGCCCATTTTCATGTACGTCTCTTTACCGGTACGGTTGTTATGTACAATGCCGTACCCGCCACCCACGCTTGCCAGAATAAGGTTTACATTGGCATTGCTGAACGTCGCATAGCCGGGTGCCCCCTCCACTTCAGCACGGGCGCTGGATTTTTCACGGTATAGCTGAGATAGCACATCAGAGCGCATCTGATGAATTGCATTGCGTTGCTCGGCGGCCGTCGCGTTCACACCACCGGCGCAGCCCTGCACTAGCGCAAACAGTGAAAACAGCAAAATAGCCAGTATTTTCTGATAAGATTTCATCAACATAGCTTACTCCTTGAAAGGTTCTCAAACAGTGTAGCTGGGTTTGCTGAAGTATCACTTAACCACAGCGCCGGTATCACGGCATTCTTCACCACTGATTTCAAATTCAACGGTAGTATGGCTGAGGTTGTAAGGTGCCAATAGCGAGGCGATGCGTTTTTTGTACGCCAGCTGCTGTGACAGATCTGCCGGTGTAGCAATTTCAACATGCATCGTCAGTACGTGCTGTTCACCGTCCAGCGACCATAAATGCACATGGTGTAACGAGTTAACGAAATCCAGTTCAGCCAGTTGGCTGGTAATAGTTTGCTGTAACTTCGGATCTGGCGACACCTGTAAAAACAGACTTAATGTCTGGCGCAGGTTTTTAAGCACATTAAATAAAATAAACACGCTAAAACCAATACACAGCGCCGGGTCCAGCCAGGCCCAGCCGGTAAAATACATTGCTACAGCACCAATCAGCACCGCTACCCAGCCTAATACATCTTCCAGTAAATGCCAGCTGAGTATTTTTTCATTCTGCGTTTTACCACTGCGTAAACGCAGTACGGCAACACCATTGATTGCTATGCCAAGGATAGCCAGCGCAAACATGCCGCCGGTATGCGGTAATTGTGGCTGCCACAAGCGGGGAATCGCTTCAGATAGCACCCAGGCAGAGCCAGACAACAAGATCAGGCCGCTTATCAGCGCACTTAACAAAGACCAGCGCCTGAAACCATAGCTGTAGTGTTCTGTAGGCTGCTTTTTTGCAACCTTACTGGCAATCCAGGCGAATGCGATTGCCAGACTGTCTCCCAAGTCATGTATGGCATCGGCAATAATGGCGACGCTATTGGTTAAGATACCGCCAGCTATCTCAATCAACGCGAAACAAAAATTAAGCCAGAACGCCAGCGCGATATTGCTGCTTTCACTGTAATGATGTGAATGAAAACCATGATGGCTATGATGATCATGCGCGTCGTGCTGATGAGAGCTGTGGCTGTGCTTGTGATGATGTGCAGATGAGTTATCACTACGTTGTTCAGATGCTGTCATTTATATCCTCTCCACTGCCGCAGTTCCTGCCATAGGTGCTCTGAGCATAAAAGTAATAACGTTTAGGGACAATCCGCACAGCAGGTCTTAACATAATTTCTTGTTTCGCCTGCAATAACACAGTAGTCTTGTCGCCATATATAGCCGTCCATACTGCTGATAATAATTAATGATCACTGACTTTTCTTTGCAACAGGCATTTGAAAGCCTGACCACTAAAATCGCTGCCGTTGTATTCTATGCATTTGATATTAACAATATCAGTGTACCTCTGGTATTGGTATGGCTGATTTGCGGAGCACTGGTGTTTACCTGCTACCTTGGCTTTATCAATGTGCGTGGTTTTACACATGCGATCAGTTTACTAAACAATAACCAGCGTAGCGGCGCTAAAGGCGAAATTACGCCGTTTCAGGCGCTTAGTACAGCACTTTCCGGAACAGTAGGTACAGGTAATATTGCCGGCGTGGCTGTTGCAATCAGTTTAGGTGGCCCGGGCGCAACTTTCTGGATGATCATGGCGGGCATACTGGGGATGTCAACAAAGTTTGTCGAGTGTACGCTTGCAGTGAAGTACCGCCAGATCAACGCCGATGGCTCCGTATCCGGCGGGCCTATGTACTATATCAAAGCCGCGCTCGACAAATACAATCTGCCTGTCGTCGGCAGTGTGCTGGCGCTGGCGTTTTCTGTGTTTGTTATTTTTGGTTCAGCCGGTTTTGTTCATGTCAATCAGGGCTTTGTGCAGCTAAAAACGGTTACCGGCTTCGATAATGCCTGGCTGTTTGGTGTAATTTATGCGCTGCTGGTGGCCGCCGTCATTATTGGCGGTTTAAAAAGTATCGCCCGGGTGACCAGTAAACTGGTGCCTCTGATGTGTGGTATCTATCTCATTGCCGCACTATTTGTTATGGCCACACATGCCAGTGCAATACCAGCCGCATTGTGGCTGATTGTACAAAGCGCATTTAGCCCTGAAGCGGGCTATGGTGGCTTTATTGGCGTACTTATCCAAGGGTTTCGCCGCGCTGCCTATTCAAATGAAGCGGGCATTGGCTCTTCACCTATAGCCCATGCCGCAGCTCAGGTTAAAGATCCGGTCAGCCAGGGCTTTGTTGGTTTGCTAGAACCGTTTATTGACACAGTAGTTATCTGCACTATTACCGCTTTGGTTATTATCCTGACCGGCGCTTATCAGCTGCCAGGCCTTGATGGTGTACAAATCACTTCAGGTGCGTTTGCTTCAGTATTCAGCTGGTTCCCATGGGTATTGATGGTGGCTTTACTGCTGTTTGGTTTTTCAACGGTTATAAGCTGGTCGTACTATGGCCTGACCGGCTGGCGCTATATTGTAGGCCACAACAAGCATTTGACTCAGCTATATAAAGTGCTGTTTTGCTTAATTGTTTCAATAGGTGCCGTGCCAAACATGATGGCGGTATTTAATTTTATTGATTCGATGATTTTTTTAATGGCCGTACCCAATATTCTGGCATTGTATTTATTGTTACCTGAAGTAAAAGCCGATCTACAGCGGTACTGGCAAAAAACAAAGCAGCCGCATTAAGCGGCTTGCTCTACAGCAGCAATACTGGCTTTAGCCGTTTTGCTGGCGGCAGGTGCTTTGTCAGCTTTCGCAGCCGGCTTTTTCGCACCAAGCGCTATTAGCAAATCGTCTTTATGCTGTGCCAGGTACAGAGCCAGAGCCTCTGTCTGCTTTTCATTACTCATCAGCTCAGTCGCAGTTAAAAAACTACTCAGCTCATCTGCAGTATCAAGCATTTTGTCATAAGCATCGGCTTCGGCTTTAGAGGTAAAGGTCATCTTCTCTGCTCCGTTACGTTCTACTACATACTTTATAATCACAGCCATAGTATTTCTCCCTTGTTCAGAATACTGTTATTTTATACAGTATAAATATACAGCTGTCTAATGTTTTATTGCCACTTTTGTCTACTCGAACTTTGGCACCGATTGGCGTAATATAAAAACCAAAAGCAAAACCGCCCATGACTGCTTAGCAGTTTGAATTATCAAGGAATAGTATGGATTTTTCCGTATGGTCTGAACGACGCTCAGGTGCCACTGATAGCAGACCGGGTGATCAGCGCACACCATGGCAACGCGACCGGGCCCGTATTCTTCATTCCGCTGCTTTTCGTCGCTTACAGGCAAAAACTCAGATCCTGGGTATTGGCCAGAACGATTTTTACCGTACCCGCTTAACGCATTCTCTGGAAGCGTCCCAAATTGGCACTGGCCTGGTTAGCCAGCTACGCAGTAAAACGGCGGCAGACCTATTACCTATTTTGCCTCAGGATGCACTGATGGAGTCGTTGTGTCTGGCGCATGATATCGGCCATCCGCCTTTTGGTCACGGCGGTGAAACGGCGCTGAACTATAAAATGTTGCAAGACGGTGGCTTTGAAGGTAATGGCCAGACACTGCGTATTGTGGCAAAACTTGAACCTTATACCCAGCAGCATGGTATGGATTTATCCCGCCGAACTTTACTCGGCCTATTGAAATACCCGGTATTGCAGCCATCACTGGCCAGTACAACACTGCCGCAGCAAAACCCGCTTAACTTAACACCCTGGAAACCAACTAAAGCCATTTTTGCTGCTGATGCCGATATCCTCGATTGGATCCTCAGTCCGCTTAGCACGTCAGACCGAGTATTATTTCAAAGCACCGAACAGCTGACCGAGTCCCCTTTTATAAAATCACGCTATAAGTCGCTTGATGCCTCCATCATGGAGCTTGCCGACGATATCGCCTATGGCGTGCATGATTTGGAAGACGCCATAGTGCTTGGCAATATTAGCCAAAATCAGTGGCAACAACATACAGAAGTAGAATGGGCAGCGCTTTCAAGCGATTTAAAGCAGATGATGCAGCAAATAAGCACAGCGCTGTTCAGTAACCAACATCATTTACGTAAAGACGCGATAGGTTCACTGGTGAATCTGCTTATCAGTTCGGTCGGCTTGGCTGAAGTCCTTCCCCAGGCGAAGGAGCCACTGATCCGGTTTAACGCCGTATTGAGCAAAGAGCCGCAAGCCATTTTGCATTGCCTGAAACAGGTGGTCTTCCGCTGTGTTATCGCCCGGCCTGATATTCAGCAATCGCGTTTTCGCTGCCAGAATATGCTGATGGCTTTGTTTGATGCATTTTCATCGGACCCGTCACGTTTATTACCTGCTAATACCCAGCAGCGTTGGCAACAAGCACCAGCGCAGCTTAAAACCCGGGTGATATGTGATTATATATCCGGCATGACCGATGACTACGCAGAGCATATGTATCGGAGGCTGTATGCAAATAGCTAAATTTTATCAGGCAGGGTAAGAGTTTTGTCACAACACGTATTACGGGTATTAGCCGGACCGACTGCCCTGGCGCAAATCAGGCAGCATGGCTTTAACCAGGCCGATTTTAATGTCATGGTAGGCGCCAGCGGTGGGCCAAAATGGTTTTGCCTGTACGGCCTGGACCAATACTTATTTGGCAGTTTCTTCCGTCAGCGCATTACACCTCTGCATATTCTTGGCAGCTCTGCCGGTGCCTGGCGTTTTGCCTGTTTTGCTCAGGCAGATCCGGTAGCCGCTTCCAGGCGCTTTTGTCAGGCATACAGCCACATCACCTATCCTAAATACGCTGATACGGCACTTATCAGCGAAATTTCTGCCCGTATTATCGACGATGTATTCCCGTCCGAACAGGAGGTTCAGCAGGTACTTGATAATACCAATATAAAGCTGAGCCTCGTGGTTGCAAAAGCACAGCGTATCTCGTCAGCACGACACAGGTTGCTGCAAGCTGGCGCCCTGACGCTGGCAGCAGGTGCTAATTTAGTCAGCCGCCGGCACTTACGCCACTTTTTTGAACGCGTGTTGTTCCATGTCTCTGGTGAAATGTCACCGTTTCACAATGCAGGTTCACTACCAACAAGGCATGTTGAGCTTACTGCAGCAAACTTAAAGCAAGCTGTGCTGGCCAGTGGCTCTATCCCTATGGTGCTCAATCCGGTAGAGAATATTGCAGGTGCTGGCCCTGGGCTATATTACGATGGAGGCGTAACCGACTACCATTTCGATTTACCTTTCAGTAACGAGGGTCTGGTATTGTATCCTCACTTCTACCCCTATCTGACGCCGGGCTGGTTTGATAAAGCGCTGAAGTGGCGCAGAGCAAACCCCGCACATTTGCATAATGTGGTCTTGCTCTGCCCCAGCCCATCTTGGGTGCAGTCACTTCCTTATGCAAAAATACCGGATCGAAATGATTTTAAGCTACCCGACACTGCCAGAATAAACTACTGGCAGACTGTGATACAGCGTTCTGAAGAACTGGCAGACGCTATGCATCAGGGGAAATTCACACTCGAGGCGTTGTAATAAAGCATATATTGTTCAAAATTAAAGCAATTAAACGTACCGGTTAAAGAACCAGCTATAATCTGCCGGCTGGTTCGGGTTACACTTGCGTCACGTTTAGTTTACCAAACAAGGATGTACAATGCCTTCCCGTGATCCTCTGATGAATACAATACAAACTTGTGACATTACACAAGAGCGCAGAGTCCGCAAAAAAATTGCGTTGCAACAAGGTGAGATTTCAAACCTGAGCTTCTGGATAAGCCAGGTTTCAATGATTATCGCCACCGTGTTAGGTGTCTACCTTGCTGCTCAGCAAGGTTTACAACAGGCGGTTATGTTTGAGCAGATCCAAAGCGATAAAAATAACTACTACCTTCGCATATCCCTGCAGCAGGAACTGACTGATAACTTACAGCTGATCCGCGACTATACCGAGCAAATAAAAGGCGCTGGCGCCCACACCATTAAGCGTTACCCATTACAACTGGACACCTTTGTATGGGAAAGCATGAAGTACTCGCCCGCGACTTTGGAAACACCACCATCTCTGTTAAGTGCCAGCCGGCAGTTTTATCGCCAGGCAAACGACATTTACCAGAAGATTTACAGCAGTTTTTATTACAGTACTTATGGCTCAAAGTTACTGCTGGAACTGGTTGATAAGATGGAAACTGATGTATTGCCTAAATTCGAAGCCGACACGCAGAAACTTAAGCAAACGCTTGCTCAGCAAAACATTGAGGTAGAGTAGAATGAACAAGCCTCAACAATACTGCCCCTGTTGTCAGGATCAGACACTACAAACTGTTGAACTGCACGGCCAGCAGGTTGACCGCTGCGCCAGCTGCAATGGCTTATGGTTTGATGATGCTGAGCTTAGCCACGCCATCGTGCATGGTAGCGAACTGACAGATCCTTACTGCGTTAAGAACAATTTTGGTGAAAAGCTGGCGCAGCATCAGTATCACTGCCACCGTTGCAACAGTAAAATGCAGCAGTATCATTTGCTGAAAGACTATCAGGTTACCATAGATAACTGCGCCCGTTGTAACGGCATTTGGGTAGATGGCAATGAAGCCGAGCAAGTACTGGCCGCTCCAAAACTGCAAGCCGCGCTTACGATACTGAACCAGAAAGTGTGCACCAAAAGCTGGTTGTTTCAGTTTTTCACACAGATGCCAAAAGAGTACAACATCAAGCCGCATCGCACTCCGATTATTACCTGGAGTCTGCTGGCATTGAACATTTTGATTTTTATCCTGTATGGTTTTGATAATAATGCCACTGACTGGACTTTCCGCTATTTTGCGCTGGACTCTTTAACATTATTCGCAGAGCAGCAATGGTGGACTTTGCTAAGCTACCAGTTTCTGCATGGCGGTGTTTTGCACCTACTTGGTAACATGTATTTTCTCTGGATAATCGGCGACAATCTTGAAGATGCGCTTGGACCGTGGAAATTCCTGATCGTATATCTTTTTTGTGGTGTTATTGCCGCTTTAGCTGAATTGCTGGCTTGCTATCTGGTAGACCGTGACCTGCTAATGGTTGGTGCAAGTGGCGCAGTTGCAGGTCTTTTTGGTATGTATTTACTGTGGTTCCGCCACGCCAGCCTGACATTTATGTTTATCGTCTGGCAGAAAAAGCTCAATCCGGCATGGTATTTTGCCATCTGGGCGGCAATGAATATTATCGGTTTGTTATCTGAAGATCTCAGTGTTGCCTACTGGGCACATCTGGGTGGGTTGGTTGCAGGGCTGGCTGTCGGTCTGGCATTAAAGCAAAAAGTTATGGCGAAAAACCCCATGTTACAATTACTGCAACGGCCAGAAGCCAAAATACTACGCTGATCAACAGCAGGCCTGGCCTGTAACGGAGTAAATTATGACAACCTCATTATTATTAACACTGTTTCTCGCCATGCTGCTGCCTTTTCTGGCCAAAGCCCCACTGGCTTTTGCTATGCAAAAATCAGGCGGGTATGACAACCATAATCCAAGAGCGCAGCAAGCTGCGCTTAAAGGGTTTGGCCAACGCGCCAATGCGGCGCACTACAACAGCTTTGAAGCACTGCTAATTTACGCCTGTGCAGTTTTTGCAGCCCTGGCCACAGGCATTGTTGATCAAACCACAGTAACGCTGGGTTGGGTGTTTATTGCCAGCCGTATCGCTTATTTACTGTGTTATTGGTTCGACTACTCTACCCTGCGCTCTGCCGTATGGGGTGCGGGTATGATTGCAGCATTTACCATGATAGGCCGCGTGATACTGGGTAGTTAAATAACAAAAATAAGTTTATGTACGGCAACGTGTAACACTAGGGTATGGCAGGTATTGAGATATTTCACCTGCCGTAATATGCGTTGACAATTTTCAGGTCAGTTTTTCTAAGTTCAACAACATAAGTCTTTTTACCCATACTTCCTCTCTGACCTGAAGGGTAATCAGCAGGTTGGTAATAAACAATCCAGTTATTATCATCTTCCATAAGCATGATGTTGTAGCCTGACAAATCTACCTCCTGGTCTTTAACATGCTCACCAGCAAGCTTAATAACATCGAAATGCGACGCTTTAATGGATACTACTTCTACAGGCGCTTTAATCTCTGACATAGCCCATACTCAATGCCATCTACTTTCCTATTGTATGATGCAAATAGTTTAAGATTTACATTTACGGTTTGGAATGAGCTGAATTCCATTAGGCAAATTTTTCATTTACAGCAGCAATGAAAATATCATCTGGTTTATAACTGTATTTGAATACATTGTAAATTAATGAAGATTTACAGTAAAAAGTAGTTCCCTCTGATTTAAGAAGTAATTCAGCATCTGAAAGTAGTATTTCATCGCCATCCCAGTTAAAAATGCACTTTTGTCTATCTTCACCCACTTTCGATGTTGCAATATGTCGGCGAACATTCACCAGCGTGCCCGTACGATAGCTATTTATTAACGCTCCAATGAACTTATTTTTGAGCTCATTCTCCGAGATTGCAAACAACGAATTGGGGCTATATTCTGGAATGTATATCTCGTCTGAGCGATGCACGTAAATTCCGCCGCTGAATGAGCCAAACCCTACACTTTTGTCCATTTCCCATCAACCTCTTTAAAAAACTCACCATTAATTTCTTTATAGATTCCGTCAGTATGGAATATCAAATCCGCATTTTCATGAGACTCATCATACGTGCAGGCCGCCCATCTGCAGTTTCCCATATTGGGTTTTAATAATTGGTCAATATTGGTGGCTTTCTCAACCTGTACTGATGTTGGCTGTATGTTTAGTGCACCACAATTCGGGTACAAACAGTACATTGGGATTACATCACCTGCATTAAAGGTTTTTTTATACGCATCATCTAATTCTTCTCCATTTTCAATTGCCACTCCAAGATCATCTGTAATGGTTGCTCCATCTTTACTGAAGAATGTTATAGAAGTTCCGGCAGGCACAATCGCCGTTTTTGTTATGTCTACAGAACCATGTCCAGCGAAAACTACGCCTGCCTTGACACCGTTTTCTGCTTTATTCTCTTTACAACTTAACCCAAGCGGATCAACCCAGTTAATATGGTTCGGGGCGTATTGGTAGTGATTTATACCACCTAACAGCCCTATCGGGTCCTGGCTGATAAAGCGGCCTGTTTTCGGGTCATAATAACGAAAATGGTTATAGTGCAAACCACTTTCACTATCATAGTATTGCCCTTGAAAGCGGATCGGGTTGTCCACCGTATTAACGATAACAGTGGCTTTGCCAAATACACTGTAGTACGCCTGCCAGACGACATTATTGTCAGCGTCAGTCAGGCTAAGTGGTGTGCCAAGCTGATCTAGCTGGTAAAAATACAGCTGTCCACCTGCCAGCAGTGCCAACGGTTTGTTAGTATCTGGCTCATAAATATACCAGCGGTACTCGCCCTGGCGGTATTCGCCGACAAGGTTATTTGCCTCCCAAAGATAATCAGTACGGCCGCTGGCGGTAACCTTGGCGCTGCGCCTGCCATACGCATCATATTCATAACGCGTAACCTCTTCACCCTCAGCAGTGATGTTGCATAGCGCCGTTAACTGGTTAAAGCCATTGAACTCCCGCTGCTGACGTTTGCCCGGTGAGCTCACTGCTAGCTGATTACCACTGTCATCATATCGGTATTGACTGTCGTGAAACCTTAATAACCTGTCTTGTGCAACCTCAATCTCATCGCCAATGGGATTACCGAGACTGTCCCAGTGATGAGTCTCACATTGCCCTCTGTCAGCGCTATGTGTTTTACACACAAGCTGGTTCAGGCAATTGTATTGATATTCAGTATCACCTCGCTGGTTATCCGTAACCAAAAGCAGTTGATGCAGCTTGCTATAGCTGTAATGGCGGCTATGTTTCTGCTCACCAACCAGCCATTGCTGTTCTGTCAGCCGGCTAAAGCTATCGAATGCTTGTTTTAACTGCAGACCAGTTTGATACTCACGTGAAGTCTCGCGCCCTGCACTGTCAAAACTTCGCCACATAACGGGCTGTTGATTGATGGCCAGTTGCGCTAAACGACCCTGATCGTTGTAACGAAAATCCAACCTGGTGCCGTCAGGCAAAGTTGTGCCAACACGCCGTGCAGCATTGTCGTAAAGATGTAAAGTGCGCCAGTCATCCTGCCAATGCTCAGCTAAATGTCCGGCACTGTGGTAACTAAAACGCAGTTTACGGCTCGCGTTGCTGGCCCTGAGGGGGCGCCCCAGTTTGTCGTAGTGAAAATGATTACTGGCCAGTTGCTGGCCAAACAGTGCAGTCTGCTCGGTTATCCTGCCGCGGCTATCGCGTTTTAGCCTGATTTGACGCTGACTACCATCGGTTACAGAGCTGATGTTACCGCACAAATCATACTGGTACTGCTGTTGCCGGCCATCAAAACCTTGCAGCTTTACAGGCCTTTCCTGCGCATCATAAGCAAATTGATAACGTGCCCCATCACTGCGCATAATGGCTGTCAGATTACGCTCTTTATCATATTCGTAATCAAAACGGCTGCCATCTGCCTGTAACTGCGCTACAGGCTGGGTTAAGCCTTCATATTGCCACTGTGTGCACTCGCCCTGAGCGTTGGTTTTACTGATAAGCCTTCCGGCTGCGTCATATTCAAATTGTTCGGTGACGGCCTGTTCAGGCCAGTCTGCACTGTAGCGCTTAATCGCAATGATTTTACCGGCGCTATTACGCTGGTACTCGGTGATTAAACCAGCCGCATCCACTGTCCCATTGATACGACCAAGCTTGTCATAGCTATAACGTGTTGTCGCGTCGCCCAGTTGCTTCGCCAGTAGCTGGCCATCTTCGTCCCACAGATACTGCTCTATACGGCCATCAGCATGCTGTATTGTGTTTAATTGGCTATTCTGGTTGTAATAATAATGGCGACTAACACCGCCGGGATAGATCACTGCTTTAAGTAATCCGCCCGCGCTGTACTCACGCAGCCAGCGTTGGCCTTCTGCATCTATATAGCCCACACGTTGGCCAAGCTCATTATACTGAAAATGGCTTATGGCGCCGTCAGCCTGTTCAACCGTAATAAGCTGTCCAAGCTCATTGTAATAAAAGCGAGTTACAGCGCCATCCGGGGCGGTTTCCGCTATTTTCTTGCCTTGCTTGTTCCAGTTGTAAAGCCAGGCCGCCCCATCGGGAGCGACTTTTTTTATTAACTGGTTCAGCTCATTATGCTGGTATTGCCAGCTCTGGCCGCGGCTATCCGTGCTGACAGTCAGGCGCTGAGCATTGTCATAGCTAAACTGATAATCGTAGTGCCCGTCATCGCCCCAGTTTCGGACACAGCGTGCTGAAGGCCCTTCTCCCTGCCAGCTGAAATAATGGCAAAATCCGCTGGCCCGCTGCCGCTTCGCCAGTAAATGTCCCTGATAACTGTACCGCTCGGTCTGGCTGGCCTGATTAGTTGCCAATATCAGGTCAGCGTCTGCGTCATACTGGTATTGCGCCAATGTCACATCTAACGCTTTCATCCCGTTAGCTGTCAGCTCAACAGCCTCGACACGGCTCAGTAGGCCCTCATGGTTGTAATGCAGTTCAACAGCACGTTTGTTGCTGTAGTCTATCCGGCTTAACCGGTTAAAACGGTCGTAATATAACTGTAGGTAGTTACCCAGGCTGTCGTAGATCTGATGCAAAGCCCAGCGTGGGGTATGCTTATCGTCGACTCTGACCCGCACAAATACCCAGTGCGTGCTGTCAGGGCGCAGTAAAACCAGGCTGCCATTATCCTCGAGCCGCAATGCCAGAGATTCCGTTAACTGATAACTCGTCTGCCCTGGCTCTGGCATTGCAAACGTCAGGCGCCGGCCTTCTTCGTTGTGCAGCTCAAGCAACTGTTCATCGTTGTTATCTTTAAGCGCGATTATGTGTAAATGGAAATTGCTGCGCCAGCCAAACCCTAGCCCAAGGTTTTCATCACACTGGCTGGAGCGATACGTCCGTTTAAACTGCAACGGGAACAGCCCTGGCAACTCAAAATCAACCAGCGCTAATATTTCCTCTCCGGTACACATGGCCACGGGATCACCGCAAAAAGCAATGTTGCTGCTTTGAGGCACGGCCTCACCGCTTGCGTTTGTTGCGGGAGCACTGCCCACTACGGCTTCACCGGCTGCGCTATTGCTACCCTGGCTGCTTGTCGGGCTGGCTGCTCCACCTGGCTTATTCAGTTTGGGCTTTTTACTGGCTTTACCTGTCGCAGCTGGCGCTGCATCACTGACGCGTTCAGGTTCAGCCATTCGACAAACAAACAGCTTTCGCTTAATAATGGCTTTTGCCAGCGACTTATATAACTCGGTTTTGGCGTGCTGCACCTGCATATTGACGGCGGCACCGCCAAACCAGCCAGAAATATTAACTAACGCCGACCCAGTGACTGAATCCGGAAAATTATCCTGCAAAAACGCAGCCGCGTCTGTCGTTGAAGTAAACTGTATTGCATCGGCAACTGCATGGGCGCTAAACTGCAACATGCCGCCATAACGGCTTTTAAGCTGTAAACTGTGCATACCCATGTTGATGACACGTCCTTGTTGTTAGTTATCAATGTCCTTTACAGCAAATAACGCAACAGTGCGGTAATGCTGTAGAGATTGTTCGTACTGTAATGTCAGGCCCGGTAAACGCCCTTTTGCGCCAGCTCGCATCAGGTGCAGTAAGCGATATAGACCGCCGCTTGCGCCAAGCTCACCGCTCCAATATGCCGGCAGACAGAAAGTTGTATCGCCATCGACTGCTCCACGTAACCAGTGATACTGTTCAAGCCAGACAGCTCCTGCGCTCTCGTCACCACAATCTGGCATATACAGCTGCCCGAGCATTGTTGTGCGATCTAACGCTTTGCCAGCTGCCTGTCGCAACACATTAGCAGTAGCATCATTGTTACTGTGCCCGGTGGTTGCATCCACGGCGTTGAAGAGTAACTGCAGCCCAGCATCTCCATTTGCAGTGTCCAACGCTCTACTGCCAATACACAGCGCTACAGCCCCTTCAGACAAAACATAGCTGGCTGAGTATCGGCAATAACGTTCAAAGGCGGTTGCACTACACAGGCTGTCAACTGACAGCAGCCATATTTGCGCCTGACTCTGCTGCTGTAACAAGTTTTGCGCTGCGGCTAATGCCATAAGTGCACCCGCGCTGCCATGCGCAAACACCCGGCAATGGGCAGATTGCAACAGGCCCGGCAAGCTACGCATAATCTGTTGTATCAGGCTGTTAAGTGCAGAACCATCTGCAGTGCCAAGCTCAGGCAGAACCAGATAAACAACGCACGGCTCTGCCAACAGATCGGTATTTTGCTGTGCTTTGAGTTTTGCCACTAAATGCTGCAATAACTGGCACAGTCGGAGATTAAAATCTTCCGGTTCGCAGTAAGGTTGTATAAAAGCATGCCGTACCGTCACCCCATGCCAATCCATTTCAGCAGGCGCTAAAGCACTAAGCTCGAGTTGTTCAATACAGTCCGCATCTGGCATAGCGCCCAACGTAAACGCATACTGATGTAACATCAACGTCTGCTCAACAGTCATAACCTACCCTGTCAATCAGTCTGTCTGTGAATACCAAAGCGCTTCCGGGTTTAGTCAGGAAGCGATGGCATGCAACCACCTGACGTTGCAATGCATTACCCTGTCGCCAAACTACCTGCAATTGTGCGTCCTCAAAATTACAACCGGCCAGCCTGCGTTTGCTTTTTCCTGTCAGTACTGCGGCAACATCGGCTGCAGATACCAGCATATCAGCGTCCAATACCCCTAACATCAGCGTTAGTGCGTCCAGTGCAGCCTGTGAACTGTCCTTTTGCTGTGAAAGCTCCAGCAGCAACGGAACAAACTTGAGCTGGCCACTAAAAGCCATTGCGCGTATCGCCATTTCCGTTTGCCCGCCAACTGCAGACAGATAATTAATAATCCGCAGTTGCATTGCTTCAGGGGCATTAACCATCAACAGCATTAGTGAGACATCCGTTAAAACTGACGTCTGGGATAATCTGGCGACAAGCTCAGCTACATCGGTTTGCTGCCCTAGCATATAAGCCGACAGCTGAGCTATACCGCAGCGACTATCATCTGGATTAAACATCGATAGCCACTGCTGCACTAGCGGCAACTTGCTGCGATCGCCACTACAGCCAATATAGAAAATTGCCGCCGCACAAATGTTATCCCCCTGCAGCAATGGCAAGACCGCTTTGCTAACTGGCAGTTGCTGCCTCGCTGCAAAGTGCCAGACAGCAGAACAATCAACAGCCGAATTACTCAGCAATAGTTCCGTGAAATGCTGCAGCTCAGCGGTTTGCTGGCTAAACTTAATATCAAGCAATAGCTGTAACGCCTGTTCAGGCGTAGAAAAACTGCTTAATTCATCAATATGCGGCAATGCATCGGCCAGGGGTGGTTCTGTCAACCAATTCAGCCAGGACAACGTTGGCATAGGTGGAGTCACTTGCCGTTTTAACTCTGCCAGCACCTGCAGACAATCCAGTAAACGGTGGTCCTGCTGCTTTAGCTGGTCAACCCGGGTATAACGATCATTCATTAGCGTTAAACGCTGACAAAACAGCATTTCTGCCTGCTCTATCGCAGTATCTTGCAACAACATTCTGTTTAGCCGCCAATTACAACCGTAGGCATTCCTACTACAATTTTTCCGCCATGTTCAGTGTCATCGCCCATGCGCGCCGCATTTTTGCCATTAATAAACACAGTAGACGAGCCCCCGCTTATGGTGTCAGGTGGCCCAATACATACCAGTTTATCGCCCTTGCGTGCTGCAGGAATGCCACAAATACTGACGTTAGGCGAGCCCTGAACAATTGGCCCCCCAACGTGAGGTTTAGGGCCTGGGTCAACCTTAGGGCAAACATGCATACATCCAATAACCGCCGCCGGTTTTGCCATTTACTTAGTCCTGTCTGCTGTGTCAGTTAATTGATACTGACCTTGCTGCCTTTAATGGTGATATTCGCGCCTTTAATATCAATAGAACCGTCGCTCTTCATCGAAATAGACGCTGCGCCGGTTTTAATCGTGATGGCATCCCCAGCGTCAATCAGCAACTTTTTGCCAACTTTAAGCGTATCGCTACCATCAATGGTATTTTTCCGGTCTTTATTCACGGTTTCAGTGTCATTACCTTTTACAGTAGTAACGCGGTCATTAGCGACTAAGTCGGTCTGATTGTTCTCCACCTGTAATTCAAAGTCTTTTTCAGCATGCAGATACAGCAGCTCTTCACCCTTTTTGTCTTCAAACCTCAGTTCGTTAAAATTGCCGGCGCCCCCGTCTTTAGTAGATCTGCTTTTAATACCACTTTGTGTCTTATCATCAGGCAGCGTGTAAGGCGGCATATGATCAGAGTTATATACAGCACCAATGATTATTGGCTGATCCGGGTCGCCGTTTAAGAATTCGACCAACACTTCTTGATCGCGCCGCGGAAAGAAAAAAGCGCCCCAGTTTTTGCCCGCCCAGTTCTGGCTAACCCGAATAGGGCAAGAGCTTTCATTATCTTTTATATCTGAGCGATCCCAATGAAACTTAACGGTAACCCGCCCCAGTTCATCAACTGAGATTTCTTCACTGCCTTTACATGTAACAGTGGCGCTTTGTACACCCGTGATCACTGGCTTTGCAATGGTCAGCTGAGGACGGTAAGCTACCTCTTTAGGTACACAGTAAAAGCTGTTACTAATTTCCTGTTTAGTGGTTTTGTTCGCACCGGTCTGGCTGGCTATTGCTGCCGTTAGGACTACTTCAGTAAGGACGTACTGTTTACCGGCTTCTGCCTTATCTTCATGCTCGGTCAGAGTAAAGGTTTTTCCGGTGCTAAAACTGCGGCAATTGCTTGCGCCTTTGCGTCTTTCGATATCCCGTTGCAGTGCTTCTAATCTGATATCCGCAATAGCTTTGGCGCGCGGATGAAACTCAGATTCAGCGTCATAACTAAATACTTCGTAGTTGGCATGCCCACTCACCAAACTGCCTTTGTTCGCTTCGCCAGTTGGCAAAGCGGTAGGTTTTTTTACATCGAATCCACGCTGAACAAATTTCCCCGGAGCCATCACCAACGCTTTTTGCCAGTGGTGAATATGAGACTCAGACAAACTGCCGGCAAAGAACTTTACCTTAGCTTCAATACCCGGCTCATAAGCGGTTGCCTTATCTGCCAGAATTAACTTATGGCTGCTTTGTGTATGTTCAAAGTAATAGAAAATACCTTCTTGCTGTAGTAAGCGCTGAATAAAATCCAAATCACTTTCTTCATACTGCACTTTAAAATCGTAGTCAGGGTAACTGCCCTGGATCTTAGCTGAAACATCAACCTTAACGCTGTGCTCACCGGCTATCTGCTCTACAATTTTTAATACGTTTTTGGCGCGGAAAATGCGGCTGTTTACCCTATGTTGCATGTACCAGGCACTGGCAACCAGATGCAGACTATAATCGCGGTAGTCAGCGCCAGCAGCTTCTTTACTCACTCTGGCGCCCAGCGCAGCTACATCTGCTACAACAGCATGGATATAGCGTTTTTTGTTACCTCCCAGTAACAACGTAATGGTGACTTCCTTACCGATCAGCTCATCAGGTTTGATTTCGCGACCATTGCCATACACTTCAGCTTTAACACTAAATAACTGAGACAATGCCTCTTTGAATACAAACCGGGTTAAAATCAACGCATCTTTGCCAAGCGGCGTATCAATTCTGATGCTGTTTTCGTCCTGGGTTGCCTGTTGCATCCATTCGCCTCAACTGGTTACTAATATAAGATGATCGGTAAAAAAGCAGATAGGATGCTGGTGTGGCAGACCACACCAGCGGGTTCAGCTTACAGCTTAGAACCTTTAACGCCGCTGTAACCGTATACCAACGGTGCAGTAACGTTGTTTTTGTCGTCTGTAGGTGTAACAGTCATCATCAGCTCGGTATAGCTGATAACGATAGTTTCAACCGGACGGTCGCCAGATACTGACATCTGGTAGCTACTGATCATGGCGTCAGTCAGCTCGATCTTCATGATCTCTTCCACTTTATCGCCTTGTTTGGTGATGTGGAAAACCGCTTTTTGTCCCTTACCGATTGTCGCCTCTTTGAACAGATCCGGAGACGCTTTATCCTGCAGCTTAGTAATCACAATGTCATTTAAGCGGGTGGCGCTGGCTTCACGGTCCATTGCGGTACCAGTGAAAGAGCTCAGTTCACGCTGAGTGCCCCAGTCCATAGATAATACAGTAATCATATCCTTGAACTCTTCAGCGGTCGTTTCACCTTTGATCGCGCCATATTGCAGGTAGGTATTTGCTTGCATGCTATGCTCCTTTTGCATATTTAAACAGGTGCCCGATATCGGACATCAAGGTTAGCCCGGATAACTCATTAACCCGGAAACGTTAAAAACCACCAGCTGCTTTATCTAATAAACACATTAAAATTAATCATGCATTATCAATAAAATTACATAACTGATCAGCAGTTTTTAAACTTCACAAATTATATCTTCAAAATCAATATTAACAACATAAAATTAACCATTAATTCAGCTATTTTTTAACTTTCATAGTATCAGGCAGATACTGCCTGACACTTCTAACCAAATAGTCAACTCACGCTGTATTCAAATTTGCCATCCACTACCTGCAGCAGAATATGATTAACCGGCTGTTGCTGAGCGACCCGCTGTAAAATGCGTACAGAGAGTTCAGGCAATAACTGATTCTGCAGAATATTATGAATAGTGCGGGCGCCAGAGCCGGCGTCCTGACACTGACTGACAATCAGATCAGTTACTTCACTGCCGTAACTGAAATCGGCTTTGTAATGCTGACGTAAACGTTTATCAATGCGGGTTATTTGCAAATTTGTAATCATCGCAAGCTTGTCATTATCAAGTGGCAGGTATGGAATAACGTTTAATCTGCCGAGAAATGCCGGCTTAAATACCGTTAACAAATCGTTTTTAAGCGCTTTGGCCAGTCCTTCCACAGAGGGAGCAGTATCAGGATCTTCAAATAAACGCATCGTCGTATCAGTGCCGACGTTAGACGTCATGATGATAACGGTGTTTTTAAAATCAATATCACGGCCTTCACCGTCTTTTATCGTGCCCTTATCAAACACCTGATAAAAAATATCCTGTACGCCAGGGTGAGCTTTCTCCATTTCATCCAGCAGAATCACGCTATAGGGTTTACGCCGCACTGCTTCTGTCAGCACACCGCCTTCGCCATAACCAACGTATCCAGGTGGAGAGCCAAGCAGCAGAGAGACTTTATGCTCCTCTTTGAATTCTGACATGTTAATTACAGTTAATTGCTCTTCACTGCCATAAACCTGCTCAGCCAATGCCAACGCGGTTTCCGTTTTTCCTACCCCGCTGGGCCCGGTTAACAGAAAAATACCATTGGGTTTATTTTCATCAGCAAGCTGCGCTCTTGAGGTCTGCACAGTGCGTGCTATCAGCTCTAAAGCATGATCCTGTCCTACAACACGCTGTTGCAAGAACGTATTAAGCGCCAACATGGTATTAATTTCATCAGCCTGCATCTTACCCAGCGGAATACCGGTCCAGTCTGACACCACTTCAGCTACCAGCTCTTCAGTTACCTGCCAGTGCACCATCGGCTCGGCAATGGCTGCAAACTCGTCTTTAATCTGTTTTAAACGTTGTAGTAACGGCGAATCGTCTTCCTGAGGCTCGGCGGTAAGTTGCAGCGCCAATTGGCGGGCCTCAGCGACCAGAGCTTTTTGCTGCTGCCAGTGTTGCTGCAATTGCGCCAGCTCTGCAGCAATCTGCTCTGCTTTTTGCTCTAGTGCGGCTAATGTTTCAATATGATTAACGCCAAGACACTGTTCCCGCTTAAGAACCTCAATTTCCTGCTGAAACTGGGTCACCAGCCGCTGATGGTCTTCCACTACACCGGGAATCGCATCCTGGCTCATCGCCACCCTTGCGCAGGCAGTGTCAAGCAAGCCCACCGCTTTATCGGGTAACTGCCTGCCGTTAATATAGCGGTGAGACAGCTTAACAGCCGCCTGCAGCGCCTGGTCAGTAATAGATACCTGATGGTGTTGTTCCATCACGGGCAACAGCCCGCGCATCATCACAACGGCAAGCTCAGGTGTAGGTTCTTCTACTTTGACTACCTGAAAACGACGGGCCAGCGCCGCGTCTTTTTCGAAATACTTTTTATATTCCGCCCAGGTCGTTGCCGCAATAGTGCGAAGCTCGCCACGGGCAAGTGCGGGTTTAAGTAAATTAGCAGCATCGTTCTGGCCAGCCTGGCCACCGCTACCAATCATGGTATGCGCTTCATCAATAAACAGAATTACCGGCGATGGCGAGCGATTGACTTCATTGATGACATTTTTCAGCCGGTTTTCAAACTCGCCTTTCATGCCTGCACCCGCTTGCAGCAGGGCAAGGTCTAACACCCGCAGGCTGATATTTTTTAATTTGTCCGGCACGTCGCCTGAGGCAATTTTTAATGCCAGTCCTTCGACAACCGCGGTTTTACCAACGCCTGCTTCACCGGTCAGTATCGGGTTGTTTTGCCGCCGGCGAGTTAAAATGTCGATCATCTGGCGGATTTCATAGTCGCGCCCGACAATAGGATCAATTTTGCCGGCACGGGCCTGTGCCGTCAGATCAGTGGTGAACTGATCAAGTGCCGGTGTCTTACCGCCACTGACCGAGTTATTGATCACTTGCTGGCCTTGCTGCTCTGAGCTCTGCTTTGCCAGCTCTGGCCACAGCCGCAGTAGTTCAGCTGCATCCAGTTTATCAAGCGCAGGCACTCTGCGGCTTAACAGCGCAGCAAGACTGTCGTCTTTGAGCAATGTATATAAAATGTGTGCAGAACGGATCTGCTGATCCGCAAATTCGATAGTAGTACTTAACCAACTGGTACGCAGCAAGTTAATCAGCTGTACTGAAATGGTCGGCAACGCATTGTTACCGGTTTTCATCTGCTCCAGGGCTTGCTGCAACTGCTGCTTAACAGTATCAGGGTTAATATCAAAGCTGCGTAACAGCATCGGAATATCACCATCACCCTTATCTAACATGGCATCTAACCAATGCTCAATTTCAACACTATAGTGGCTGCGGGACTGGCATCGTGCCGTTGCAGCTTCCAGCGACTGGCGACTAGCCGGGTTTAGTTTCTCAACCAGACTTTTTAATGTGGTAGTAGACATATTTGCTTCCTGTGCATTAACTAAGCCCGGGCCAGCTGATAGCTAAGCCGGGTACCTTGATGTTCTATTGCTTTTCTGACTGCCAGACTGCCGCTCTGGCCAAGACAGGATTTACCCAGTTTTGCCTGCGGGAAATCACAGTGTCTGCCCAGCAAAGTGATACGCACTCTAAGTGCTGAAGGCAGAAAATCTGCCAGTACATGGCTGATTAAATGGTGCTGATAACTTCCGGGCAGTAAGGGCTCTGCCCGTCCCACAGGTACCTTAATAAGCAGTTCAATGGCGCCGCTGACATCCCACACTTTACTGCCCAGCATCGCAGAGCGTCCAAGTGTCGCATGCTGGCCCTGAGGTAGAAATTTCATCGCCAGTCTGCTTTGTTCAGTTGCATCTAACGTCAGCCAGCGCCCCTGCAACGGATTGAGCTCGACAGTGGTGCCAAGTAGCTCAGTGAGAATTTGCTTCAGCTGCTGGGCACTTCGGTTGTGCTGAGCAAAAGCCCCGGCGTAATACAGACCCAGTGTACTCTGTGCACCCGACAGGTTTTTCAGTACCGCACTGAAGCTGTCATGCTCTGAGCCAGCCATTTCATACTGACAGGCAAAGCGATATTTTTCCCATGCCCGGTAATACAGAGAAATAAGCCGGTGATTAAAGACATCGAAGAAATCACGCATGGTCTTATCGCGCTGTTTCAAACGCTGCAACACCATTTCGGTATAATGCTGTGGCATCACCCCACTTGGGCCGGTAAGCCCCATAAAACTGACTTGCATGTCTACCGCTTCGCAGCCATCTTCGCTCTGTTGCACTTCGCGGCTCTGCACTTTTGTTACCGGCTGCCCGGGAAATCCTAAATGCTGCACGCTTTTAAAGCGAACCAGCTCGCGTTGGGGGAATCCGTCCCGGCCAACGCCCTGCCAGCGTTTCTGCTGATGACTAAGCTGACGCTCCAGTGTGTACACCGCCTGATAGAAGTCAAAGCCCGATGGATCCTGTTTCAGTTCTTGTACCGTCATAACAGTACCTTATTACCACAACGTGCCGGCCAGCGATGATAAAGCTGCTCATGCTCTTTTAGCTTCACGCTAAGGCGGGTGTAGCTGTTTACTGTGGCGTACTGAGAAAAAAATACATCAAGGATGTTGGCAAAAAAGTATATGCCACTGCCGGCATACGACGATTGCGTGAACTCCAGCAGGATCTCACTGCCACTGCAGACTGCCACTTTGCCTTGCTGCACCACCCTGGCACTGCCCGATGTAATACGCAGAGCACAGATGCCATCGATGATGGCCTTGGACTCCGGCGTGCAGCGAAAATCGTATAACTGAAGTGTCTCCTTGAGCCGGTGCAGTGCATCATCGCCGGTAAAGTGGTTAAGTGTCAGATGATTTACCAACTGCCAGCGGCTGGCTTCCTGCAGCGCTGGTCTGACACTGGCTGTTGGCGCCGTCAGGCAACGCACATCTTTAATCACATCAGCATGTTTACGGATCAGAAACCGTGGCTCTCCCCCACCAAAAGGTAAGTAGGCCGGTAAGTTCCGGTTGCTGCATAGGGCCTGCACCTGAACCACCCAATCTTTAGCACTCTCGGAGGCATTAATGCCCTGAAACTTGCGGTCAATCACCGACAAATACATTTCGGTGCCGGCTTCAGAATAACCGCCGGCCCAATCAGCGAACTCACGCCTGCTGTGCCAGAACAGGTCCTGCTGCTGCAAATAGTCCGGATGCCCCTGGCTATAATAA
Source organism: Rheinheimera sp. ATLC3 (assembly GCF_059429535.1). Taxonomy (NCBI): domain Bacteria; kingdom Pseudomonadati; phylum Pseudomonadota; class Gammaproteobacteria; order Chromatiales; family Chromatiaceae; genus Rheinheimera; species Rheinheimera sp. ATLC3. The sequence goes on along the minus strand of NZ_CM182103.1, from coordinate 4,095,217 downwards.
GGATTTAGCGTCACTTCATTACCAAAGGGGTCAAACGCCTGCACCTGCTCTATTCTTACCACTTCGCATACATCTGCATCCGCATACCGGGGTACCAGACGGTATTCGTACTGCGAACTGTCAAGATTGACAGGTTCCAGTTTCTGGCTGAATAAATTGATCACCGGCGTACAACCAAGCAACATACTATCTGCCGTAATATGGCGCTCCAGCTCTTCTGCACCATCTGCAAGATAGAAATACAATTCCAGCTCGTTGGCGATACCCGGCCAGTCAGGATTCAAACCATCCAGCTCAACGAACAGAAACTTCTCAGGACATAAAAACTGCTCTATCAGCAAGCGATACCCGGCAAAACTACGCTGGCTGTAAGGCACCACCTGATGCTCATCGGAAAAACCAACCGCCTTAAGTTGCTGAGCAGAGATAAACACCATAGCGTCAGGCTGCCCCACCGGCGCCATACCGACAACCAACAACTTACTTAACAATAACTCGTACAGGCGGTAAACATGGTGACGTTGTCCGTTCAGATAAAAGCGCAGCGATGTTATCTCCAGCTCATGCAACGCTGTTTTTTCGAACTCGCACGACAAACTTAACTTAAGCAGAGCCTTAGCACTTTGTTGCACCGGTGGTTTAGGTGCATGAAACGGCGCATTTTTAAATTCAGCCGCATTAACTTCAAGCGGCCAGACATCAGTATCATAACAAGCCTGAAAGGTGCAGGGTTTCAGCCCGTCAGTACGGGTTTCGAACTCTGTGCCGCGCTTTACTACTATGCCAGAATTTGACAGATTCTGGCTGCTCAGTTTCAGGATAGACGTTGAAGGAATGGGCGCCTGATAGTCCGGGTATAGCTGGCCGAGCAAAGCGTCGGTCAGCTCCGGAAAACTATCGTCCAGTTTTTGCCGGATCTGCGCTGTGAGCAGAGCAAAACCCTCTATTAGCCTTGAAACGTGCGGATCTTCAACATTTTCTTCACTAAGGCGCAAGCGGCCGGCAATTTTAGGATACTGCTCAGCAAACTCAGCCCCCATCCGGCGTACGTAAGTCAGCTCCCGGTTATAATACTTCAGTAAATCATCATTCATGACAGATAATCCCTGATGGTGAGGCCCAGGTGTACCGGCTCTACTTCTGAATCAAACATGATGTGCTCTGGTTCAGGGTCGGCGTACAACAGTGCCTGGATCCTTAGCCTCAGCACCCTTTCCATGCCGTGTTCCTGCTCTGGCACGGTTACCTCAACATCGACAAACCTTGGTTCAAACCTGCGGATAGTCTGTTCAACGGCCCGGCATAGTTGCAAGCGCCCTTCATCTGAATCGACCACCATGACTGAGAAATCGGGCAGCCCGTAGTTCAGCAAGCTCTGCGGCAATTCGCTATAGCTCTGCGGCCATGTATGCCATTGCACACGGCTGTTGAGTAAGTTTTCCAGATCACGGCGTACGCTTTGTCGCAGTGCTTTGAGGTCAAAGCCTCTGCGACTTCGTCCGGTGTCTTTCTGGCCCGGAGTATCATCGATCAGCTTGTCCAGCAGCGATTGCTGCAACGGCTGCTTATAATGCAGTTTCACTGCTAAAGCTCCCTGACACTCAGACCAGTTCAGCGCTTTGCGCAACAGACAATAACTGCACGTCGGACAACGCCATAGCCTCGTCCCCGGCCAGCAACATTTTCTGCCCAATGCCGGTTACCAGATGTTCATGCAGTTGCTGCCAAGAGGTATCTTTACCCAGACGCTCAGAGACCTTAATACTGTCGTTGTAGGTCATCGGGATGAACACTTCTCCCTGCGGGCCATCGGCAAGCGCTATCTCGGCCCGCCGCCACACTGTATCCAACAATGATTCAGGTTTTTTTAACTGTAAACTGTCAATCTCACTAAACTTGGCCAAGTAAAATTTACCATCGGTGCCAAACAATTCCAGATAACCGCCCAGACTGTCGTCAAGATCACGCAGCTGTGACACTGTGTCGCCGTTAATGTTAAAAACAGTATTGCAGCGGTTCGCTTCAAGCTGTCCGGCACAGTGCACTGCCTGGGGCAAATCTTGCTCTTTTAACGCTAACCGCAGTTTTAGCAGCGACTCAAACATGGCGTCCGGCTCGCTGAACAAGGTGGCAGTCATACCTGCCTGATAAAAATCCTGCCGGGCAGATGCCGCCCGGATTAACTGGCGCAAATTGACAGCTCCAACCAGGAAATCCGGATGCTGCCTTACCATCATATCCAGTTGCTGATCGGCTTTTTCCAACGCGCCCTGTATGCATAACAACTCTATATAAGCCGCGCGTACGTCAGCATTTGCCGGATCCTCTTTAAGCGCAGCAATTGCGTATTCAGTAGCGCTTATAAGCTCGCCTTGTTTAATCAATGCCTGTAATTGTTTCACTGTAAACCTCATGCTGTAGCAGCGTGTTTGGGAGAAAGCTCCGCAACCAGTTTCACCGTGGTGATCATCTGATCTAACTGGAAATGTGGTTGCAGCTGAATAATGGAATAATATCGGCCGGGTTCGCCGCGTTTTTCCCGAACCTGGATACGAGCCTCGCGCAGCGGATGCCTTGCTCTGACATCGCTGGATGCATCTGAAGACGCAGTAGTGTAATTATGTAGCCAGCGTTGCAGTTCCTGTTCGCAATGCTCTGCAGAGTGGTAACCGCCGACTTTATCGCGGCCAATCACCTTTATATAATGTGCAAACCGCGCCACGCATAGAATGTATTGCAACATAGCGGACAGGCGCGCATTGACCGTGGACAGCTTATCGTCATAACTTTTAGCCTGTTGCACAGACGCATTGTTATAAAAAGCAAAATGATCACTGTAAGGCACTACCGATAAAGGCACAAAGCCGTTATCTGAAAGTTCGGCTTCAAAACGATGGCCTACCAATAGGTTTACAGAGGGCTTATTGTTAGGCTGATACTTTTCTGTTTCATAGCGGCTTACCGGCAAGTCACTGACCAAACCGAAATTATGCTGTCCGGCTTTCATACCGCGGATCTGCGCAAACCAACCCGATTCGCTGTAAGCGCGGACCAACACGGCAGCAAAGGCAAAGGCCGCGTTACCCCAAAGGTAATCCTTTTCGGCATGTACTAATGCTTCTTTAAAAACAAAACTCTCGCTGCGTGAACCATCGTCTTTATAAGGGCTACGCATTAAGATTTGCGGCAAAACAACGCCGAGAAAACGGGCATCCTCCATGGACCGCAACGCACGCCACTTAACATATTCGGGCTGTTTAAACTGACTTCCGATATCTGAAACCAGGCCAAGTTCAGAAAAGTGATCAACGCCAAACAAAGACGGGTGTGCCGAACAGATAAAAGGGGCAAAGGCCGCCGCCGCCGTTCTGGCAACTTCTTTTAACGTATCAAGATCGTTTACCAGTTGCCCTGGACGGATCTGATGGCTTATCTGGTAATCACCAATCAACACCCCAAACGGCTCGCCGCCCGGCATATCAAACTCGTTGTCGTATATCAGCTTGAAAAAATCACTTTGATCAAAATCGATCGCGCGATTGATATCTTTGCTAAGTTCGAGCCAGGACAACGAAAGCAGTTTTACTTTGATTTTTTGTTCCCGATCATGCCGCTCTGTCTGCTCAGTAAGGTAAAGCAGCCCCCGCCAGCTCGCTTCCAGCTGTTGTAATTGGGAGTGGTGAATAATATCGTTGAGCTGAAGGTTAATTAGTCGGTCAATATCTGCGATGGCGCGACATAACAAAGCACTGATGGCATTCGTACTATTAGTTCTGATGCCTGCAACATGTTCAAGCCAATATAGAATGGCAGCCAGCGGATCAGACTCACGTAAAAAACGTGCCAGCACACCACCACGTTCTAACCGTTTATATACCGGTTGACTAAACGCACTGTCATGCTGATCAGAAGGTGCTGTTTGCGTAAAAACATCCGCTGAAACAAATTTTACCGCGTCTGCCATGACATCCTCGACTGCTTACCCGCAATTAAAAACACCCATCAGCCTGCAAACACATGGGGATGAGTGTGTCTGCAGGCTTCAGGTATTAACTGCCCATTTCAGGAATTTTCGCTACCAGGCGCAGCGATGTAGACAGCTCTTCTAACTGTAACCATGGTCTTAGCCATGCTACCGCATTGTAAGAGCCTGGACGGCCTGGAATTTCACGTACCTGAACTTTGGCATCAGCCAGCGGATACCGGGCACGGACTTCCTGACCACTGCCCTCTGATGCGTTCACGTAGTTAAGGATCCAGCGATTTAGCCAAACCTCAACATCCTCAGCTTCCATAAAGCTACCGATTTTGTCACGGGCCAGTACTTTCAGGTAATGCGCAAAACGTGATGTCGCCATCAGATAAGGCAGACGTGCTGAAATTGCCGCGTTTGCAGTGGCTTCCGGCGTGTCATACTTTTTCGGCTTTTGTGCTGTCTGAGCGCCAAAAAAGACTGCGTAATCGGTATTTTTGTAATGACACAGTGGTAAAAAGCCCATTTTCCCAAGCTCTGCTTCACGTCTGTCGGTAATACCGATTTCTGTCGGACACTTCAGATCCGGGTCACCATCATCGCTCATGAAAATGTGGCTGGGCAAACCTTCAACTTTACCACCGCCTTCTGCGCCGCGGATTGCTGTACAGAAGCCGTACTGAGCAAACGCATTGGTAAGCTTGGTTCCCATAACGTAAGCTGCATTCATCCAGCAATAGTCTGAATGGTTGGTGGTTTTCGCTACACCTTTTTGGCCGTCAAGTTCAAATTCTTCAAAGCCAAATTCTTCTATCGGCGCCGTGGCCGAGCCGTAAGGTAAACGTGCCAGAACACGTGGCATTGTCAGCGTCACAAAGCGTGAATCGTCACTGTCACGGAAAGACCGCCATTTGGTGTATTCCAGCGATTCAAAGATTTTTTCCAGATCGCGCGGTTTAGATAATTCTGTCCAGTCATCAAAACCGAATAGCGCTGGAGCTGATGCCGAAATGAACGGGCAAAAACCGGCTGCCGCAACGTTTGACATATACGTCAGTGTTTCAATATCTTCCGGGTGATTTGTAAATTCATAGTCACCAATAATCGCACCATAGGGCTCACCACCAGGCGTACCAAACTCGGACTCATAAACCTTTTTAAACGTTTGGCTTTGATCAAACTCCACCGCTTTGCTCAAATCTTTATAAAGCTCTTTTTTGCTCATACTGATCATGCGGATTTTAAGCGAAGCGCTGGTTTCTGAATTCATCACCAGGTGATTCAAGCCACGCCAGCTCCCCTCTAACTTCTGAAACGCTGGAGTGTGCATAATGACTGCCAGCTGTTCAGAAATCAGCTGGTCCAGCCGGTTAATCGCTTCATTAAACGTCACCGTCAGGTTCTTATTCCAGCTTACGGTTCCGCTTAATGCCTCTTCTGTTAAGGTTCGTAGCAATTCTTCTGCACGTGACGCATCGGTTTGCTTAGTCGCACCTATGGCTTGCTCCAGCAAAGAACTGGAGGCTGTCTGAGCATTATCATGCTGCTCAAGTAAAGCTTCCGTACTCATATTATTTGCCCTCTACGCTAAGATCCTGCGCCAGCTTTTGCAGATCTTCATTGTTGTTTAGTACCCGCTCCAAAATATTCTCAAGCTCTTCAGAGCGATCGATTTTAGTCATCAGATCGCGTAGCTTGTTGCGGGTCGCCATCAGCTTATCCAAAGGTTCAACCTGTTTGACAATTGCCGCTGGCTCGAAGTCCTGCATCGATTTAAACTGAAGGTCGACACTGAACTCACTACCATCACCAGCCAGCTTGTTTTCAACTTTGAAATTCAGCTTCGGATTCATCCGCTTTAACACTTCATCAAAGTTATCGCGATCAATCTGCACAAAACGACGGTCTTTTAACGGCTTTAATGCTTCGGTGTTCTGACCGGCAAAATCACCCATCACGCCGACAACAAAAGGCAACTCTTTCTTAACCGCAGCTCCCTCTGTCTCTACGTCATATGTAATATGCACTCGGGGCTTACGCACCCGGGACAACTTACTGTGAATACTTTCCATTGACTTTCTCCTGTTACTCAGCTGTTATTTACGCCTGTTGGTACCGGTTTATTAGCTACTGCTTTTCTGCGGGATCCCCGCCAACCGGAAATAATGATTACGGCTGTTGTTATCGTCGATCAGCTCCTGCAGCAGCTCAGGCAAGCTGAGTCCACTCCAGTGCACTACCTGTTCAAGCGCGTACGAAATCGGTGAATGAGGTTCAGTTTTGCGGAAAAATTCAGCCGCCTGTTTCAGGCTGTACAGCACTTGTTCACGACTCTGAACCTGGCGCTGAACAGGGTCGGCTTCACTATCACTTTCAGTTTCACTCTGTAATGTGACAGCTACCACCTGCTCTGCCAGCTTGTCTGCTGCAAGATAATTGACCGCATCGAGGCATTTTTGCAGTGCTTTGCTTATCGCACTGGTCGGCTGGGGTTCTCCCCCCATAGCGGAATCCATTGCTTGAGACAATAAAGTAAACTCAGCAATCGCATCATCAATCTGCGTTTTGAGCTGCTGATAAAATGCCGCAGATGTCTCCGCTACTGCGTTTTTCACTTGTTCCAGGCTGGCAATACCCGCATCGGCTTTTTGCTTCTGACGTTTTTCATCCTTACGTGAAATGTCAGCCGCACGTTCGTACTGCCAGCATGCAAATTGACCATGCGCTGTCACATCAGTCAGCGGAATACTGAGAATGGGCGTGATAAGGGCGCCATCTCCTTCATAACCGTTCAAGCCAATCAGTGGAGCGATGCGCATTTCCATGCCATCTTCATCAGGCAGTGGATACAGGCAAGTCCAGAAGTGCTCAATGAGTAACCGGGTAGCTTTAAAACCTGCGGCTAGACCAGCAAAACCATGTGTACGGCACAGTGCTTCTATCAGCCAGGCGGCATACTCAAGATCTTTAGTGCTGCTGCATAACACCTGGGGGATTTTTTCGCTAAGTGGCCGCCAATCAGATATCAGCGCCTGAAAATCCTCATCTTCAGCGAGTAACGCTCGCTCGTTTGCTCTGGCCTGACCACGAATATCTTTTAACTGGTAATACTGAGAAGTGGGCGAAATATCACTACGCGGATCAATGCCTGCTGGTGCACTGGCATCAACCACATTAATTAACATTTCAAAATCAATTAATTCACTGTATTCCATCACAACAACCAGAATGAGACGTTTTCCAGCGAATTATGTTACTTTATTGTTTTATTAATAACAACAATTAAGTCACTTTTTCTAATTTTTTATATAAATAGGTATTGTCTTATCCTTTTCGTTAACATAATCAGGATTCACATCAACCTTTATCAGAATACAAGTCACGTTATCTCTTGCCCCCGCAACCAGCGTTGAGTGCAGCAGCGCCCTGTTAGCCTCGGCAATATTGTTATGTGTCAGATAATGACAAATCTCTTCGTCACTCAGCTCCTTGTTAAGTCCATCACTGCAAAGCAAGAACAGATCTCCCGGTTGCCACACACCACTAATGACATCGACGGTCAGATTTGGGTCTACACCTACGGCACGTGTTATCACATTGGCGAGCTCGTGCTGTTCTGCTTCACTGCTATCAATTAACCCTTCGTCAACCATCTCATTTACCTGAGAATGATCACGGGTAACCTGGCGCAGAACATTATTACGCAGCAAATATCCACGGCTATCTCCGGCCCAGAGAAAATGGTAATGCAGTTTGTCTATCATCAGCACCACGACGGTAGAGCCAGCGGTGCGCCCCTCCAGGTTTCTGGCACTGTAAAGACATAACTCGTCATTCGCCTGCTGTAATGATTCTGTCAGCAACTGTAGTGACACATCGTCACTTCGCTGTACCGCAACCTTGACCGTATCAACAACCAGTTGGCTGGCAATATCACCAGCCGCATGTCCACCCATGCCATCGGCAACCAGCCAGACACCGCTATCAGCCATATCAAGACAGGCATCTTCGTTACATTTTCTGACCAGTCCTTTGTGGGTTTGAGCATGGGATACAACTTGTTTCATCGTTATACAATTCCGCCATCGTTAATGTCGGCACACTGCCAGTGCCAGCGTTGCCAATCGCCGTTAAGCATAGCGGCGTACTGGCTGACCTGAGGTAAACCATTGCTGACCAAAGTACAGGCCGGAACCTGTTCAGAGCCGTCAGTCCACCACAAACAATAGCGCTCAAACTGCTGCCGGTAACTATGGTGTAGCAACGACATAGCATCAGGCTCACTATTACTCTGGATCACCCAGGCCGAACGCCCCTGAGCTTGCGGCATGACGGGCGCCACAAGGTGTTGCTTGTCGGGCCAGCAAATTTCGGCCTGCTGTAATCTGGTAAGCCAAAGCTCAAAGCTAAAGTCATCCTCAAGTGTTAACAGGGCCTGCTGTTGTAATACAGGGCTCCAGTTATCCTGCAATCGGGCATGAACCGGCGTGCATGGCATAACTCTGGCTAGTGTAAGCGGGAAATGCCGGCCTACCTGATCAACGCTTGGCATAAGGCTGCCCATTACCGGATCTTTACCGCAGACGCCAGCGGACAGTGCAAAATGCCAGACCGGGCTGATCAGATAGCTTTCCAGCCATTGCCGCCCCAACTGCTCCCGACTAACAGCCATAACAGCCTGTAACCACTCGTTCCAGCTATCGACAAAACCGGCTGCCAATCCCTGAGCAAGAAAATCGCCGCGACTGGGGATCTTGCCGCAAATACCTATCTCATTTATAAACTTGCCGGACAACTGAACGTCTCCAATGCACTATTCCAAAAAGGGTTATTTACTGTATCAGGCACCAGTTCGACACGGGCCTTATTACCCTGTACAGCCAGATGTAAAATCTTATCTGTCCGGGTCTGCGGTCTGGCTTGCGTCAGCTCATCAAGAAAGCGGAACCAGGACCACTCACCAGCATGACTGACATTAGAGGGTAACCCTGAGTTGGCTGGGGTAAAAACCAGTCTGGTTTCCAGCTTATTCCTGTCGCCTGGCCAAAAAAACTGTCTCGAACGAGTCGGGCCATGCCGGTAGGATAACTCCTGGCCATCAAGCTCCAGCAAAAGGTGTGTTATGTGGCGGTCAAGATAGACAGGCCGCAGGCTAAAACCCACTTTCAGCTTCTGACTGCCATTTTCAAAGAATGCCGCCCGGATCTGTGCAGCAGCCTGGAATGTATTCAGAACACTGTGATCCAGACCTATGTCTTTCTTAAACGTCCAGTTAGTGCGGCTGGTATTAACAAAGGGGCGCAGATAATCCTTGAAAAAGTTATCCAATGTACCGTCGTAACCAAAGAAACGCTCAAAATCGCGCAGTTTAATGTCATTGTCACTGCGCCGTTCAAGCGGATAGCGGCCAGCGATAGCGCGTTTGTATTCCGCCAAAACTGTACCTTGCCAGGCTTCATTTATGTGCTGGCGACTACCTTTTGCAAAAAGCTTACCGGTATCAGCCGACAGATTACCTAACCAATCAGCAAAAGGAGAAGGGATATCGCTCTTCAGACGCCGCAGCGCCATACTAAGCTCATTTCCACCTTCGCCATCCAGCTGATTAACATAAGCCTGACGGGCCATGCCTCCGGGCATATACAACCGCTCCAGATATTGGTGGTACATGCGGCTGGTTTGGCCGATTTGCTCCAGCTGAGCATCACTGATATTCAGTAGCTCAGTGAAAGCCAGCTCTACTTCTTTACCCGGCAGCTGTTGAGACAACGCTGACATATTGTCAGGTAGTAAACGGTCTAACCTCGCTTTTTGCCCGGAAAACTGCGTTTCTGCGACCTTGCCGGCGACATCAGTTGCCAGCTTCGCTTCAGCTGACTCCGGCAAACTGGTCAGCCGCACATTCTGTTGCACTGCCTTGATAATACTCTGAATAGGCTGCTCAGGGCCCGACAGTACCTTTGTCACAAAAACACCCTGCTCAACATCACTGACGGAGGCAATACTGATGTCGTCCAATAGCTGCTGCCACTGATACGCATAATCACGCAGATAGCGCTCAGTAACCTGCTCAGACAAGCTTGAATCCGCAGGGTTGTCACCCGACTCTGTCAGTTCACCATAAACCCAACTGTCTTGCATTAAACTGCGGATAATCCGGCGCTTCTCAACGTTAAACAGACCATGGAACCCTTTATAGGTGTATAAGCCCGGAATACCTTCCTGCAATGAGTGCCCACTTTTACGCTGAACTATTTTAACGCCGTCAGTACCCAATACATCTACCAGTCTGAAATCAGGAATATGACTTTTAATCAGTTCTGTACGGATGCGCTGATAAGCCCGCTCGGCTAACGGAACCGTCAACAACAAATCACGGGCAGCTATTACAGCATCTTCACTATATGTCGCACCTTTAACACCGTTTTCCAGTAACGCCTGCAGATGGTTCTGTAACGACAGTCTCAATGGCTGGTTTACGTCGCCAGCAAAACGCCGCTCCACATAGAGCGCAAACCAGGAACTTATCTGTTCAGCATCAAAGTATTCAGGTTTAAACAGCATCAGATACGTTTTTAGTGTTTCATACAGATAATCTCTGTGCTGAGCATTTATCTGCATTTCATCCGTTAAACTCTGTAACAAGAAAGGGACAAAACTATGGTAAAGACCGTGCTGGTAGGCAGTTTTACCCGCCTGCCCCAACTTATCTCCCTGATATAAACCAAGATTTCTGGGGCCATCTGTAGGCAGAACGCCAGAATACCCTGCAGGTAAGTCACGTAATAAGTTCAGCTGGTCGTTAAGTGCAACCACGTCCTGCTCTGTGCGGTTGCCTTCTGTAAGACTCTGATAGCTCTCAATATCGTGACTAACCGTATCGACCAGAGTGGTATTCCAGCTATAACTGCCAGCCCAGGCGAACAACAGCCAGACGGAGGACAACGCGGTAGCGGCCATCACTGAACGCCGTATCCAACGATGCCTGTTTTTATGCCGAAGATTAACGGATGCCAGTTCCCGTTCAGGGATAACAATTTCTTCAAAGAACCGCTTAATAAAGTATCCCTTACCTTCGCCGGTCTGCCGACGCAGTGGCGGTTCTGCAAGGCCAAAGTTAGAACCAAGCTGTGACATGACCCGATCTATCGGCACACCTTCCTGTGTGGCACTGGCAATATAAACGCCCCGTAACATTGTTGGCTTTTCAAAAGGATTGGGGGCAAATATCTCTTTGAGAAAATCATCAGCAGCACTTTGCAGTAATCTTAACTGCCTTGGGAATTCGTAAATCGCCGCCCGGTTCTCCTGATCGTGCTCATATTGCAAGCGACTGAATAACCGCTGAGTCAGGCGATTGATCATGGCGTGAAACTCTTTATTAAACTGTGAGACCACTCCTTTTTCTGCGTCATTAGCGACTGCATTGAATGTCATCCCCCAGACCTGCTCCCGCTCCTCTTCGCTCAGATGATCAAAAAACTCGGTAAAGCCAGCAATTAAATCTGCCTTTGTGAACATAACATACACAGGAAACGTCATACCAAGCTGGTTCTGTAACTCTTGCACGCGCTGCTTGATGGCCCGGGCATGTAAGTTACGCTCGGTACGGGTTTGATTAAGCAAATCAGCCAGACTGACAAACACAATGACACCATTAATTGGCCGGCGTGGTCTGTGTTTGCGTAACAGGCCCAAAAATCCCTGCCATGCGGTAGAGTCCTGTGCTGCATGGCTGTCCTGAGTAGTGTAGCGCCCGGCGGTATCAATCAGTACTGCGCGGTTAGTGAACCACCAGTCACACTGGCGGGTGCCGCCAATCCCTTCTATAGCATCCGCCCCCATATGCTCTTTTAACGGAAACTCCAGACCAGAGTTGTGCAATGCCGTTGTTTTGCCTGAACCCGGCGGGCCTATCAGCATGTACCACGGTAGCTGGTATATATCACGGGCCTTGCCAAAGCGTGCATGCTTTAAAATGTCCAATGCCTTTTGCATCCTTTGCCGCAGCACTTCTATATCGCGTTTTGCCAGTTCGTCATGCTGCTGATGCTCTTCGCCATTTAACAAAGTATCCACGGCCTGGCGGTTCGAGCGGTTCTCGCGCAATCCTTTAATATAGTGACTCCCGCCCCACAGCATAGCGATAATGAGTAATGTCAGCAGACGGGCACTGCTGCTTGCCAACGGTTCATAGCCGGCTATCGCCAGTAGTGGGCCACCGAACCAGATTAACAGCGCCAGCGCCAGCAGGCCGACAATAGTAATAAACAGACTGGATTTCAGCACTGCCATGACAGGCTGCAGCACAGTTTTAACTTTCATAACACTTCCTTTGTTTCAGCCGCTACGGTAGCAGGTCAATTTCAACACGCCGGTTCAACGCCCGGTTCTGTGCGCTGTTATTCGGTGCTATCGGGTTGGCGTCACCGTGACCTTCAGGCCACAAGCGGCCATGTAAATTGGCGCCGGATGCCAGCGCATCTGACATCGCATTGGCCCGGGCCAACGACAAGTGCCAGTTAGATGGATATTTGCTGGTAAAAATCGGCAAGTCATCTGTGTATCCACTGACCAGAATACGGCCCTCTGTTCCCTCGAGTGCTCGGGCTATTTTCACTGCAACCGGCTGAAAACCTTCATTAATACCGGTACTGCCAGGGCTAAAAGACTGATCTAGGCCCACCCGGATCCGAACCCTGTCAGGCAATTCGATTACTTCAAGTAACTCACGACGGATTTCAGTCTGTAATAATTGCTGCAACCGGATTGCATCCTGTTTCACTTTTGCTGTTGCCGGTTGAGGTGTGTCCTGTTGCCAGACGATTAAATTATTTAGTTGCCTGCTTACCTGATCGGAATAGCTGTTAATCTGATAATTCAAATACATGTAGCAACCAAGCAACACCGCCGCAACGACTGAGCAAATTACCCACAGGGGAAATTCGGCCCGCAGCTGATTGGCGGCGACAACCTGACTGCGCCAGCCTGGCGACAGCTCGCGGGCCGGTTCACCGCGCTGTGAACGGATGGCTTTATAGGCACGTTCACGAAACCCTTCGAGCTTTTCATAACCGCGCTCTTCAATCCGCATTTTGCCGACAAAACCAAATGACAGGCACAGATACTGTAACTCCAGTAACAGCAGGTGCTCTTTTGGCGAGGCTATGGCGTTATCCAGTAATGTAAAAAAATACTCTCCGCCAAAGGTTTCATTGTGAAAAGTAGACAGTAAGCTTTCCGTCGCCCATTCACTATTGCCGCCCCAACTGGTGTTAAGCACTGTTTCATCAATAAATGAACACATGCAGTAGCGGGCTTTTTCAATCAATTCAGCTGGGATGCCCTTGTTGCGTAGTTGCTGCTCATACTGGCTGATCAGTTGTACACACTGTGTTTTAAGGCCCGCGACATCTGCGTGTTGCTTGGTGTGCCGTATTGGTGATACCAGAGAAAACAGCGCACCGGCTTCATCTATCAGAATGTTATCGCTGATGGAAAGCACCTGCAGCCGCTGCTGATTGTCGTTGTGCACAGCGTTAGCAGATATTCTTGTTCTGTCATTGTCGCCGGTGTGGTGTTGCCCAACGGCCGGAGCAATTGCTTTGGCCGGGGCTTTACCTCCAGGTCGTGGTTTCATCACGGTTTTATCTGACATTGTTCACTATCCATATTATTTATCAGAGAGGCACACTGTTACGATTTAATGGCCCACAGCTCTATTTTTAAACCGGGGTAATTGCCGGACAAATGCAATGCCAGCCCACCACTGTTTGCCAGGCGTTCCCAATAAATGCTGCCTTTATCCAGCTGAAAATAGTGGTATCCGGCGTGATACGGAACCTGCCTTGGCGCAACGGGTAAGCCAGTTACGGCGATCCCTGGCAATTGGTTATTCACCAGCTCACGGATATGCTCTACCGGGCCAATTTTCAGTCTGGCGGGCAGGTGCTTACGAATATCATCCGCCGGCAAGTCTGCTGACACAGCCAGCACGAATTGTGCGTACTCTAATAAGGTTTTATCTGTCAGTGGCGACACAAGAATGCCAAACTTGGCTTGCTCTAACGGCAGAGCCTGAGCTGTCTGTTCCAGCACCACACTCAGAGTCTGATTCAGAATGACGCCAAGATTGCCAAACACCATCGTTAAGTCGTCATGCTGATACTCAGGAAACTGTGGCGGACGTTTTTGCCGTGAAGTGAACGTAGCAAGCTCTCCAAGCAAACTGACAATCAGCCGGTACAGGTTAAGCGGATGCTCCAGCACGCCACTTTTAAGATGGCGTAGTACCGGCTCATAACGGTTTAATACCTGTAGCATCAGAAAATCGGCAATAGAATTGGCGGTTCCCTGCCCCTTACCCAGACGGTCTGCCAGCGCGTCAGCCCGCTGACACAACATACCCAACGCCTCATTAACAAAAGCGGTCAGTTCGCCATCTTGCTGAATATCGAGTAAAGGCGGGATAAACTTTTTCACCAACTTAACTTCGCCTTGCTCAGATACTTCACGAATACGGGCAACCGGCAGACAAATAAAGCCGCCCCGGTCTTCAGACTCGAGCTTAAACTGCAGTTGTAACTTGGCTAACTGCAGAGTCTCTGTCGCCTCTTCTGCCAGACTGTTATCTGTTATGCTGTGGTCGGCGTAAGCGAAGCGACAGATCCGATCTTTATCATTGCTGATATTTTGCCCACTGGCTTTATTTACCGGCAAACACAGATAAACCAGCTGATCGCGGCACGACTTCGGCACCTGGATTGGCGCAGGCAACTGCTCTACCATCGGTAGCTGCAGTACAGTACCATCGGCCAACATAGCCTCGAGCTCAGCCAGGGCAAACTGACCAAACTTCAGACTCTGATGATCAATGCTCAGCTGCCGCACCCCCCAACAGTACGGCAATTGCATTGCTGCTTGCTGCTGGCGACTGTACTCAAAATAGCGTTCTTGCTGCTGAAAATGCTGCGGGCGCAGAAATAACCCTTCAGACCATGCAACGCGGCTAAAGTCACTCATTTACATACTTCCCCAACACTGGCATTTATTGTTTACGCTCTAAGTCATGCTCACGGATATACACCGCCAACTTATCCACATAGACATAAAAATCGTCGTATCCGGTTGGTTTAACATCCACCACTGCACGCCATCTGGCACCTTCAATATCGCGATAGGCAGCGACTATAGCCACAGCCTTAGTGGCAGGCTGCAGTGCCATGCGGTACTCATTACGCTGGCCCGGTTCAAATACCAACTCGTCTTTCTTTAACAGATCTGTACGCAAAATGGTTTCAGGGCTGTCGTACAGTACAAAAAAGTCCTGATTTTCGAAAACAGTCTTTGATGCCAGCTCATACACTTTGATGATGACCGGTGACGGTCTGCCATCAAAATCAGGGTTAATATCTGACGCGACCCGAAAATGCAGCTTGGTCGAGGGTGGAAAAGTGGCATATACCGCCTGGCAACCAGACAGCACAGCCATGCTTATACAAATAAGTATCAGTGTTCTTAAAAGTTTCATCGCTACTACTCCTGACGGTGTTGTTATGTCCTACCGCTTATTTATTCTGTTTCTTCTGTAAACTGGCTTCATAGGCGCTAATAAAATCATCATTAACCCCTTGTTTATCTTTATTGTTGGCTTCTGCTGCCAGCTCAGCGTGCAGAGCTTTATACCGACTCCACAGTCTGGCCTGACGTAGTGCAGGATTGACCTTATCGACAAAACTGGCACCAAAATCAGTAGCTTCAATCCTGGCCGGAGACAACTGTGTCAGCAGACCGTTTATCGCGCCTGCCGTACCGGCGAGAATAGCGGCTTCATGCTGGCTGATATCTGCAAAGGCTTCAGCAATCGCTTGCCGCGCAGGCATATAGCTGGCTCCACGGCGGTTAAACAGATTGTGAAAGGCCTCTTCAGTGTTAGCTGAAAACTTCAGGGGATTATTTTCACGTTGCTGAAACGTAGTCTGATTTACCCGAAAAGTGTTTTTAACATTGGAGCGCTCCCGCATAACGCCTATGACACCTTGCAAAGATTGCTGTAAGGCCTGACCCAGCGTTTCCCACCACTGCGCTGAAGCGGTTAAACGAGGGTCTGATTCCTGCACACCAAGCCCTTTAAGAAAGGCCTGCAAGCATTGTTGGGCGGGCTCTGCACCGGTAGTTTTTTCGTCAACAAATTTGCTGACAGCAGAAGAGCCGTTCAACTCTCTGACTGGCGTTTTATCTGTAGCTTGCCACTCAGATGCCCAGTCATCCGGAATAAGAGCCGACGGTGCGAGGAAATGATCATCCAGTGTCAGATCCGGTTCAGAGTTTTTGTTTCTACTATCACTAACTACACTGCCACCGCTACCGAAAATATCTGCCGACACTTCAGCGATAGACAAACCGGCAGCATGCTCAGTACTGATGTGGCTGTTAACCACGGGTGTGGTTTCAAATGACGTAACCGGCTGTTGGTGTTCCTTAGGCGCAGTCTGTACAGGCGGCATTGCATCAACCAGTGCCACCTGGATCTCATAATCGCCCATACTCAGTACATCACCATGCTGCAACACATGCTGATTGCCGGTACCTAAGGCTTCAACCGCGCGGTTAACAAATAAACCGTTGGTAGATTTATCTGTGATAGTAAAGGCACCGTTGATATAACTTATCAGTGCATGCACACCGGAAACAACCCGCTCCGGATCCGGCAGATACCAGTCGGCCTGTTCAGAACGACCTAAGCTGCCACCCGCTGCATCAAAACGTTTAACTGCAACCTGCCTGGGTGAAAGGCGGTGATAACTCAGCACTGACAATTCAAGTAACATATCCCTCTGCCCCACATTACACTCCTGCTTGTCAGCATAATCACAATTTATTTACCATAAATCGGTCGTGAAGGTTAAGTTAATTTAAATGCAACGTCAATAGACACCTAATTAACAATAAGGCAAACAATAGCGTGATAACCTGCCTTTATTGTGAAATAATTGACAATTATTTAAGATTGAAAAGGTAACATCCACTGCTGCCATGCTTAACAAGGAGTAGAATATGACTGTTCAGGAACCGGCCAGTGTACAAGAGACACCAGCAGACGATGCTGATAAAACACGCTATGCAGTGAAGGCAAGCAAACCACAAAGCCCGATAGCCACCGCGTCACAGACAGCAGTAGCCGATGGAATGCTGATAAAACAGCGTTACTTACTGGAGAGTAAAATTGGCTCCGGCGGTATGAGCGATATCTATCGGGCTACGGATACCTTTTTACAGAAAGCAGGCGTGGCAGACTGCACTGTCGCTATTAAGGTGCTTCAGCCACAATATGTTAACCAACCCGAAGCACTGCAACTCCTGCTGCAGGAAGCACATAAAACACAGCAACTTTCACATCCGAATATAGTGCGGGTGTTTGACGTAGATAGTGATCAACACCACCATTTTATTGTGATGGAGTTTCTTGACGGCGAGAGCCTTGAGCAGGTGATTAAACGGTATAAACCCAAAGGTTTACCGTTAAAGTCTGCTTGCAATTTGCTGCAACAGATCGCGCAGGCGCTAAACTATGCGCACCAGATAGGTATCGTACATGCGGATCTGAAGCCAGCCAATATTATGGTCAACCGTGCGGGTGTCGTAAAAGTGCTGGATTTTGGCGTGTCGCAAACGCTACAACTGAATCACGATATCTATGCTGCTGAGCAGCAAAGTCAGACTGCGCCGCTAAGCGGCTACACGCCAGCTTATGCCAGTCCCCAGCTTTTGGCTGGGAATACTCCCTGTGTTGCTGATGATCTATTCTCATTCGCTTGCTTAAGTTACGAACTACTGACCAGTAAACACCCATTCGAACGCCTACCTGCCGATAAAGCTGCGGCACAGAATAGGCAAGCGACAAAGCCGGCACATATCAACCTGTTACAGTGGATTACGCTTAAACGGGCGTTACAGTTTGACCCAAAACTACGCAACACCTCTATCACAGAGCTGATGCAACGCTTTACGCAGCAGCTATGGGCATCTGCAGCTGTTGCAGCAGCGGTTATAATGCTCGCCTGGGGTGGCTGGCATTATTATCAGCAGCAGCAACGTGCAGTGGAACAGTTTGAACAGAAAACGGCATTGCTCGACGCGCAGCAGCAACAGTATCAACAGCTGTTTGATGCCTCGCCGGCCGAGGTACTTGCGGCAGTGTCTGAGTCAACCGAGCGGGCAATACCGCACGAAGCCCTGCTTCGCTTGCAGCAAAATCGTATTCTGAACCATTTTGAGCAACAAGTTGATCAACTTATCAGTGACAGAAGTTTCACCTACCCCAATTATCCGGAAATAGAGCGGATTCTGGCACAAGCTAAAACCTTATACCCTGACTCGCATTATCTGGCTGAGCTCAGCAGTAATATGCAGCGCAGTAAACAAACCGCTATTGAAGTGCTGCGTGCCCAGCTTAATCAGTTATTGATTAATCAGCAATATCAGGTGCAAAGTGATGCACCGGATCCATTTACTATACACACCGAGCTTCAGCGTATAGATGGCCGCTACAAAATCATACCGGATAGTGAAGAGAGTGATGCTTATATCAGTGCATTTAACGACGCTGTTGCAACGAATAATGCGCAGGCCTTACAACAGCTGATTAAAGTGGGTCAGCTGCTGTTTGCGAGTAATGAGCTGACAGCACCGTTGGTTACGCAGGGGCAGCAACTCGCAGCAGCTGTGGATGCCATGACACTATATGAACAAAGTGTTGCGTCAGGCAATGACGCTGAGTTTCCGTATCAGGCTGCTGAAGTATTTTACCAGCACAGCTTCTCATTGCTCGAGAATGAGCTTGGCGCCAGCATTAAAGCGGCAGACGTCGACGCTGTTTATGACAAGCTGCAACAATACAATAGTCTGGTGCCAACAGACTTCTCGCTGCATGTTTCGCTGCGGCGAAAACTGGCAGATAAATATTTAAGCCTTTCGGGCGAGCTACTGCAATCGAATCAGGTGCGTACGGCTGAGCGCTTAATGCGCCGGGCTAATGAACTGATGAGTAGTATTGCAAGCTGATCAGCGGTAATTATCTACCCCCTGACAAAGTTGCTTAATACCAAGCAGTGTGCGGGGGGTAGTACGAAACAGATAATCTGCATTTACGGTTAAAAAATGTTCAGATTTCACTGCGGGCAAGGTCTGAAATGTCTTCCAAAAGCGAAAATCGGCACTGCGCCCCTGGCCTGCAGGCTGAATAATCACCTCAGGCTGCGTCAGTAACACTTGCTCAATACCCACTTGCGGATAATCACCTTTCACTTTTGAAAACGGATTTTCTGCCCGGCACAGCGCTAATATCTGTTGCGGCCAGGCATTATTCGCTACTGTGCTTAACGGCGTGGTTCCCATAGCAAAAAAAACCGTTACCGGCGTTTTATGCTGATATTGCTGCCTCAGTTGGTTCAACTGCGCCTTAAATTGCTCAGCCTGCTGCTGTGCCTGGGGCTGTAAGCCGGTCAGCTCACCCAGCATCACGAGTTCTTCAGCAATATCGTCCAAAGTCAGCGGATCAGAGAATGCAACTTTGATCCCCAGCTGCTGCAGACGTTTAATATCGGCCTGCGGATTGCCGGTACGCCAGGCAATAACCAGATCTGGCTGTAACGCCAATACGGCTTCAATATTAATGCTGGCATAATTTGCCACACTGGGAAGGTCGGCAGCCTGCTCGGGATAGTCACTGTAATCACTTACCGCAACCAATCTGTCTCCGGCGCCAATGGCATACAACATTTCAGTAATATGCGGGGCTAATGCAACAATGCGCTGCTGCGCTAACGCTAAGCCACTGTTGAACAACAATACCAACACCAACCAGCGCATCACCAATCCACTCCCTTTTGAGCTTTGACACCGCGGTCAAACGCATGCTTTACATTTTGTACTTCACTGACAGTATCTGCCAGTTCAATCAATCGCCGGTGGCAGGCTCGGCCTGTTATTACCACATGCTGAGTCTCTGGACGAGACATCAATGCCCGCTCTATCCGTTCCAGTTCGATGTAATGATAACTAATCATATAAGTGAGCTCGTCAAGCAGCACCAGATCTACAGAATCATCAGCCAAAAACTGTTCTGCCTGCTGCCACACGTGCTCCGCTGCCGCTATGTCAGCCGCCTTATCCTGTGTATCCCAGGTAAAGCCGGTAGCCATAACTGCGAATTGCACACCGTGTTGTTGCAACAAGTTACGTTCGCCACAATCCCAGTTTCCTTTTATAAACTGAGCTACGGCGGCTTTCTGACCATGCCCGACTGCGCGGGCGACAGTACCAAAACCTGACGTTGATTTTCCCTTGCCGTTACCGGTTATTACCAGTAATAAACCCTTGTCTTCTGTTGCTGCAGCGATGGCGCTGTCAACCTGCACTTTCAGGCGCTGTTGCCTTTCACGGTGACGTTGTTGTTTCTGCTGTTCTGAGCTCATAAGTTATCGCTATAGCCGTTGCCGGCGCATTATAAGTAAAAAGAATACGCTGCCAGCCAGCGAGGTAATAACCCCCAGTGGAATTTCCTGCTGCGGCAAAATTAAGCGGGCCAGATTATCAACCCAAATCATAAACAAGGCACCAACCACTGCCGAGCCCAATAACAAGCGCACCGACGTCACACCAAAAAAATGCCTGACAATATGTGGCACCATCAGACCGACAAAGGCTATGCCTCCGCATTGCGATACGATACATGCGGTCAGTAACGCCGTTGCCAGTAACAATGTCAAACGCAACCGTAATGTATTAACACCAAGCGTACGTGCACTTTCATCACTAAATAGTAACGCATCCAGCTGTCTGCGAAGCGCCAGTGCCAACAGCAGTACTATTAACGTCACCGGTGCCAACAGCGCAACGCTGTGCCAGTCTGTGCGGCTTAAACTCCCCATCAGCCAGAACATAATGCGGTTAGCTGCAAATGGCTCGGCAAAATACAAAATAAAGCTACTTATTGCACTGAGCATAAAAGACACGGCAACACCTGCCAGCAACGTAGTCTCTACTTTACGCCAGCGCTGGCCTGCGCACACAGCAAATACCAGCGCCACGGCAAACAGTGCACCTGCAAACGCCCCCAAAGCCATACTCACCATCTGAGGTGGTAACACAACACTGACAAGTGTCGCTCCCAAACCGGCACCAGCCATCAAACCAAATAAATAAGGATCGGCAAGCGGATTGCGGCTGGCGTTTTGCAAAATAGCGCCACAAATCGCCAGGCCAGCCCCCACTAATACGGCGGTCAGTATGCGGGGCAGTCTTATCTGCCAGACGATTGTATTTAACAGCTCTGCATTAATTGGCAGGTTAAAGCCCTGGCCGGCCAGTAAATAAAACACCTCACGGATACTTAACTTAACGCTGCCAAAAGTCAGGCTTAACAGCACGCTCACTAACAGCAAAATAACAGCGCCCGTCATAGTTCGGCCATAACGACGTCTTAACATCAACGACCTCCATCATCAGGCAAAAAGGTGAGTTGAAGCTTTTGCAACTGTGGATGCAAATAGGTATGGCAGCTCATCCCAAAAACCGGCTGTAATATGGATTCGGTCAGTACCTGGTCTGGTGGGCCAAAACCACACTGTACTCCCTGGTCAAGTAGTAACAGCTTATCGCAGTACATTGCCGCAAGATTTAAGTCGTGCAGGCATGCCAAAGCCGGAATACCCAGATTGCGTACCAGCTGTAATATCTGATGTTGAAACTTTACGTCCAGATGGTTCGTGGGTTCATCAAGCAGTAATATGGCTGGCTGCTGCACCAAAGCACGTGCAATATAAAGTCGCTGCAGCTCACCACCTGACAGCGTATCAACCTGTTGCGTTGTTTTATGTTCCAGCCCTACTTTTTGTAACGCCTGACTTATACACTCGTCATCTTCACTGTTATTAAGTTCAAACCAGCTTTTACGGGGCAAAAGCCCCATAGCGGCGACCTGTTGCACAGTTAAACTGAACAGCGGAGACAAGTTCTGACTAACAACAGCCACAGTGCGCGCCAGCTTTGCCGCACTATATTGCTGCACGGGTATTTTCCGCAGCAGTATAGTGCCGCTGTCTGCAGTATGATGGTTACATAACAAACGCAACAGGCTACTTTTACCGGCACCATTTGGCCCGATAACACCAACAAACTCACCAGGCTGCAGTGAAAAACTAATATTCTGCAAAATAGGCTTATTGTCTAAGCGAAGAGAAATCGCAGATACATTCAGCAAAACCGACTCCTGACAAAGGCAGCCGCCGGCCTGCTATGAGCATGGCATGGCGCTGCTGTGAACTCCCGCACAGAGGCATAACACTAGGCTTAAGCAGGTATCCTGACTTGATGTGATAGCCCACAATCACCCTTCCCGGCGCAAAGCCAGTGGTTACAGATTGCAGCACATCTTACAGTTGCGGGTACAGTGCAGGCCTCTCACCTGCTTCCCTGGCTGGCGGGTATCAACCCGCCCTAAAGCACGCCACAGTGTAACAGAAATATATCTGCTCAGGCATAACAAAACCGCCGGCTTAATGCCGGCGGTTTTGTTATCAGGATTGAATATTGTGCTGTTGGCTATTCGAGTGCACTTAACAGCGTTTTATCCAGACCGTCTTCGTTTAATATTTTGACAATCGCCTGACAGTGTTCAATAGTGAAATCGCCATCGGCAATTTGTGCGTTAAGCATACTGCGTCTTTTCATCACGATATCAGATACCATTTTCTTATCTGAACCGGTTTTATCCATCTTGGTGCTAAGTTTATCCAGAAACGGATACAGATTTTTTTCAGCATCGTAAGCAGCTGATCGCACCGCCGGGTGGAAGTCCTCACAGGCATTAAGGTTCAGCAGATAAAAATTCAGATAACCGGCAACAGTTACCAGTTTATAATCCTGAGTATTCGCCATTGCAGCTGTGGAAAACACCGTTGCCGCAATAATTGCACTTGCCCATTTTTTCATTATGACTTCCTGTTGTTCAGCTTGCGATGCTATTCAATCTAACCACAAAGCCGGTGTTTTGCAACGTTAAGATGCTAAAAAGCAATGCATCATATTATGTAAATAAGCTAACCTGGTATCAGCAAATAACACTCTGCCATTATCGACAGCTACGCTCATCTGCCTGTACTAAAGCCTTATTGCCGCATCATTACTTATATGCAACATTTAATGTCATCCCATTTTGTTACGGAGTTTTTATGCGCTTTGTCACTCTGACCGTCCTGTTGCTGTCGGCCCAGTCCGCATGTGTTCTGGCAAACAACGATTCAGCTATCAGCACGCTAAACCTGAATGACACTATTACCGTATCAGGTTTGTCCAGCGGAGCTTATATGGCTGGCCAATATCATCAGGCATTTGCCAGCCAGGTCAAAGGTGTGGCCATGTTAGCCGGTGGGCCTGTGTACTGCGCGCAAAACAGTCTCGGACTGGCATTGGAGCATTGCTTTAATAAAGACACCAGTGCGCCAGATCTTACGGCAATAGAACAATACCTTACTACAGCGCGTGAAGCTGACAAACTGGCCCCGCTCAGCGCTCAGGCCAATGATAAGATATGGATTCTTAACGGCACTGAAGATAAGACAGTACAACCAAAGCTGGGCGCCCTGCTTTTCCAGCAGTACCAGCAATGGGTTAAACCAGAGAATATCGTGTTCGTTGATGACAAAGCGTTCGCGCATACCTTTCCGACAGACCGCACTGATCTGGGAAGTTGCAGCCAGTCAGAGCCACCGTATCTGGCAAGTTGCAACTACGATGCTGCAGGCGCTCTGCTTAACCACTTAATCGGCGACATTAAACCTAAAGCTGCGACAACAACCGGTGAGCTCGTCGAGATAAATCAACACCAATTATCCACAGCAGCGACAACCACTCTGGCTAAAACCGGTTATTTATATATCCCGCAGCACTGTGCTGGCGGTGAACCCTGTCAGCTGCATGTCAGTTTTCATGGTTGCAGGCAAAATGCTGACAACGTAGGCGATGCCTACGTCACTGGCACAGGATTAAATAACTATGCTGATACCAACAACATAGTTATCGTGTATCCACAAACGCAGGCCAGTAATATAAACCCGTTCAACCCCAATGCCTGCTGGGATTGGTGGGGTTATACCGGTGCCGATTACGCAACAGCTATCGGTCCTCAGTTACAAGCCGTGCACCAGTTAGTACAAGCTTTACTGCACAAGCCGGGGTAATTCTAAGTAACGACGCTTAGAAAAAGCGCGACCAGGAAATAAAGGCTGACAGCCCGGTATCACGATCGGTTAACGGGCTGTCACTGATACTACTACCATACCATTTGTGCTCAATGCCAAGCCGCGTCATACCACCGAAAAATAGCGGCGTACTAACGGCTAAACCCGCAGAATAATTCCAAACGCCATCAGCACTATAAGCAGAGCGCCCGGCAATGGCTTCATCTTCGCGAACACCATAATAATAATCAACCAGGTCACTGTCGGCATAACTCACCGCAAATTTAGGTTCAACCACTACAGCATTAAAGCGGTAGTTATAACTTACCGCCAGTGTCGATTCCTGGCCGTTGGAATTGCCAAGCAAATCAAATACGGTATCTGCTTCGAGCAACCAGTCTTGCTGGCGCAGCTGAACCGCTATACCACCATCCAGCGAATCTTTGCGCTTCGCCATTCCGGTAAATACCGTACTGTCAGACGAGTCGAAGCCATCAAAACGCGGCGCCAATTTTGCACTCACGCTGAAATTACCAAGCTCAGCCAACTGATAGCTGACAAAAGGACCGTATACCGACAGCTTTTCACCCCGATACCCCAGTATCGGCAAAGGTATGGTACGGCTGCTGTAACCGCGATAAATTTCCTGATTAACGCCAACGCCAACGCCTACGCCGTAAAGAAAACCGTTGGGGGTTTCCTCTGCTGCAGCAACATTACTGCACGCCACCGTCATTGCTAACACCAGAGCAGAGCAAGAAACAAAATAATTACGCGTCATCATATAACCTTTGTTTGCCGTGAATAATTCAGTTGAAGCATCACAACATAAAATATTTACCATTTTATTTCTGTGATTAATGGTATTGATACGGCACTGCTAATGCCCCTGATTGGACACACCCGCTGGCAGTAACTGCTCTACCCCACCAAGTTGTTTAGCAATTTGCATGATTCTGCCATTGTGTCTGGCCAGCGCAGTTTTATCTTCTGCTGTCAGGCAGCTTGTCAACGTCTGATAATACTGCTGCCCCCGCTTGATACTTTTTTCTGCATTTTGCCGCTGCGCTGCCGGCACAAACATCAATGCCTGCTGCGATACCTGTAATGCCGGTTGGATACTGTCCAGTACCGGCCAGCTTACTTTTGCACTTAGCTCAACAAATTGCTGCGGCGTAAAACCATGTTGCTTAACCAGCTGTTCAATTTGTTTTTGATAGTTTTTGTCTTTTTCCTGCGCACTTAATTGCTGGTAATGCTTTGACCAGTCACAATGCTGCTGCAGCTTAAATTGATTATTTTGCGGCCTTTGCTGTAGCTGCTGTAATTTGGGGATCAGTAGCTCAAGCTGATCCAGATTGTGATCGGTAAGTAACGTCTCAGCCGCCACCGGAGCAGAAACACAAGCAACCAGAGTAAGCGCTGTAATAGTTTTCACAGTAAACATAGAGCCTCCAGAACACATTTTAGCTGCATCAGAACAAAGCCAGGCTTAACCCAACCTGAAATAACTTTCAGCTGAAAAACAGTGCCGTTAAGCCACCAGACAGGATAACCAGCGTAGCGATGAGCAGCTTGTTTGCCAACACCCTGCTGCCAAGCACGAACACCAGCATACATTTGACTACAGTGTTGCTAAGCGCCGCTATCGTCACGCCGGCTGAAGCTACTGCCAACGCATCAGGCAAACGCCTCGCATAATCTGTCATAGACAAGGTTACTGCATCGACATCCGTAATACCCGCGACAGCAGCCAGTATGTATAAGCCTTCTGCTGCCGCATATTGTTCAGTAAGCTTTACCAGCAGCAGTATCACCGCAAACAAAACACCAAATTTGATTGCCGCGACCAGGCTAAAGGGGTTACTAACTTTCAGTTCGCTGTGCTGTGGCGAAATATAACGTCGATTACCAAGCCAGTAATACATACCAGCCATAACAGCTGTGATTACAGCCATAGTGGTAAATGGCAGCAATAACGGCGCCAGTAACGGTTGATACACAATAGCTACCGTGACCAGTACACGGATAAACATCACCAGCCAGGCTAATAAAACACCACACGCCTGCGTATCGGCAGCCAAAGGATCACTTTGTAGTTTACTACTGCGGGCGAAGCTCAGTGTGGCGGCGGTGGATGATGCCAGTCCGCCACTTATACCTGTCACCACAGTTCCATGCGCGGTACCAAGCCAACGCACCGCTATGTAGCCCAGCAACGACATAGATGATATCAGGATCACGAGTAACCATAGCCGGTACGGATTAAGCGCCTGCCACGGGTCAATCGCATGGTTAGGTAGCAGTGGCAGCACAATAAAACTGGCAATCAGCAGCTTTAATCCGGCATACATGTCATCAATATCAATTTTGGCCACCAACCCATGCAGCGGTTGTTTAAAGGTTAAAATGGCAGACGTCAGAATACCCAGCATCACCGCCAGCTCTGCATAGCCAAACATAATGGCGCCGCCGAGCAGGCACACGGTAATAGCACTTATTTCACTGGTAAGGCCTGGAGAAGCCGCCGTACGTTGGTTCTCCAGCACGTAGGCGGCAATAACCGCCAGTGCGACAATCAACACCGTGATGACAAAAAGCCAGGGCGACTGCAGATGCAAGGATAGCCAGGCGGAAATAGCGCCTGCCTGCGCAAATAAAATATAGGTTCGAAGGCCACCAAAATTACCGGGATGTTCGTTACGCCTGTGTTTTTCCCGCTCAACCCCTACCAGGGCGCCAAGCAATAATGCGATTAAAAAGTTCTGCACCATTGCAAAGTCAAACTCTGACATTTTAACGTTAACTCAGTTGTTTAGCTAAATCTGGCATCAGCATAGCGTAATTTATCCTTCAATGTCAGTGTATCAAACGTAACCCGAAATTGAGCCGCTACACCGAACGCGGTACACTCTGTGCCCCAAGGCTCAACGCAGGTTTATTTATGGCATTAAAAGCCACTGTTTTTAAAGTTCAGCTGCAAATAGCAGATATGGACAGACACTATTATCAGGATCACAGTCTGACGCTTGCACAGCATCCTTCAGAAAATAACGAACGCATGATGGTGCGCCTGCTTGCCTTTGCCCTTAATGCCAGCCCAACGCTCGCCTTCACAAAAGGCTTAAGTGCAGAAGATGATGAGCCGGAACTGTGGGATACCACACTGGCCAAAGAGATAGAGCTTTGGGTTGAGTTCGGACAGAGCGACGAAAAGTGGTTACGCAAAGCGGCTGGCCGAGCCAGACAGGTACAGTTATTTTGTTATGGTGGCAGAAGCGTACCGGTATGGTGGAAAAACAATCAGCAAGCACTGGAGCGTTACAGTAACCTGAAAGTTATCGACATACCGGAAGAAGCGGTTAAAGCGATGGCCAGGCTGGTTGACCGCACCATGCAGTTGCAGTGCAATATCAGCGAAGGCCAGATCTGGCTATCAAATCAGGAGCAGAGTGTACTGATTGAGCCTGTGCTGCTAAAAGCAGCGCAATGAGCATCGCCGCGCCTACCCCAGGCGCGGATCCGTTTCATTTATCATCGCTTGCTGTCGATTACTGTTCGCAAAAGTTAGCAACGCAGGATAGTCATCCAGCTCAATAAGTTCACGAAACAGGGTCCAATCAATCAGGCTGTATAATGACATCGCAACGTAGTCCCAGCTGGCAAACTCGCCGTTGGCGGCCTGCTGCTCTAATACAAACAGGGATGTTGCCACCCGTTCACGTTGCAGATTAAAAAACAGTTTATCGTCATTGGTATCAAAACCACTGCGGTTACACTGCAGCAGCATCACCAGAGAATCGTTGACTGCGTTAATCACCGTCAACTGGTTTTCCTGATACCAGCTCAGGGCAGCTAATCCCAGCTTAGCTGCGAGGTAACGGTATATTACACCAGAGTCGAAGATAGCACGGTCGCCGTCTTCCAGCATGGGTATACGCAGTGCAGGGTTAATAGCTGCAAGCGTCTCACGTCCAGCTCCTGAGAAAATGTTTAAATTAACAAACTCATGCGGTGTACCGGCCAGCAGTAGGCGGATCCGCCGTACATAAGGTGATGTTTGTGAACCATAAAGTTTCATGCTTGCTCCTTAACAGGCGCCGGAGCGCGTAAAGATTGGATACTAAAACCGCTGACCAGCGCAGTACCGACAATGACAGAGGCGGCACCTGCCAGCGTATGCCAGCCGATCTGTTCATGCAAAAAGATATGGCCCCACAGTACGCCAAATACCGGGATCAAAAAAGTCACGGTAAGGGTTGGCGTTGCGCCTAAATCCTGTACCAAACGAAAGTACAACAGATAGGCAATACCGGTACAAACAATGCCAAGCGCCAGCACAGCCAGTAAGCTGTGGTTTGCCGGCTCCGCAACCGGCAACGGGATAAACCATAACAATGGCAGTAGCCATAAACTGGCGCCCCACATACTGCCATGAGCGTTGATAAAAGCCGGCACCGGCTTCGCCAGCCGGGTGTACCAGGTTGCAATACCGTAACAGCAAGCCGCGCTGGCAGCAGCGACGATCGCCGGAATAGCTGAAGCATCCGACACCACGGCATCAAAGCCAACAAGCACGGCAACACCCACTATACCCAAAACCAGCCCTGCAGCCAGTCGCAAAGACATTGTCTGGCGAAAGAACAGCCAGCCGATAACAGCGCCCCATAAAGGCGCAGTGGCATTCAGTACGGCAAGCAACGAGGCCGTTAATGTCTGTGCAGCAAAGGCAAACAATAAAAACGGCAGAGCGGTATTGAAAAAGCTCAGTATCATAAAATGTGCTGCATGAGCCCGAAGTGGCAATCCGCGTTTTAACACCAGCGCAACCAGCGCCAGAAAGACAGCTGCCGACAATACCCGGCCAAACATCAACCAGGCAGGCCCGAGCTCCGGCACGGCAATTCGCATAAACAAGAAAGAAGCGCCCCAGATAGCCGCAAGAGATAACAAACGAACGATACTACCAGGCCCCAACTTTGCCTCCAAACAGTGTTTTTAACCAATTATGCTGTAAACAGGCGGAATTATTTACAACACCACATTGCCAAGCTATGCAACTTTATTGCATAATCATCCCGCTTCATTTTTGCTTTATAGCTTTCGGCCCACGTTTTTGCGTGGGCTTTTTACTTTGCAGGCTGCACAGCTCAGCTTTTGTCATCATGACCAATTCGACTGGCTACTGCGCCCGTTTGTTGCTGATACTTTGCATCCAGACGTTTGTTATAAGGTCGCTCTGCCGCACCTGTCATCAGTTCAAAGTTCAGGGCACCAATTTTCATTTTTGGCCGAAGCGCCAGCGGCAATTTCCCACTGTTATAAAACTCCAACACAATGTTGCCTGACCAGCCCGGGTCAATACGATGTGCGGTAACATGTACCATCAAACCCAACCTCGCCAGTGATGAACGGCCATCAAGCCAACCCACGATATCAGCGGGCAGCGTGACGGACTCCAGCGTCATGGCCAGTGCCAGCTCACCGGGGTGTAGAATAAATTTATCGCCGTCCGCGATGTAAATTTCGTCACTCATCACACTGTTGAGTGCTTTGTCTACTTCGGCTCTTGGGCCACTTAAATCGATATAGGGTGCGGCATGCGCCTGAAAAACACGGAACTTGTTGCCAAGGCGGATATCCACACTGACGCCGCTGATCATATCGGTGTCTGGCATAGGCTCAATTTTAATTTTACCTTCAGCTAAATGGCGTTCTATATCGCGGTCACACAATCTCATCTTAATCGTCCGTTATAATAATTTCAGGCTGGCTTGCCTGCTGTACAGAGGTTTGCCAATGTAAAGCCAGTATCAATTGCCGGCTGATTGTACGGTAAATTTGTGCCACTGGCTGCTCTTTTAGTACAACAGGCATGCCCAGATCAGCCTGCTCGCGGATTTGCTTTTGCAGAGGTAACTGGCCAAGTACCGGCACCTGGTAACGCTCAGCCAGCAACACGCCACCTTCTGTGCCAAAAATATCATCACGTGCGCCACAATGACCACACAGATAAAAGCTCATATTTTCAATCAGGCCGGCAATTGGAATATTAACCTGGCGAAACATACTGATGGCTTTTTGCGCATCAGCAAGTGCAACATCCTGTGGCGTCGTGACCACTACCGCAGCAGTAACAGGCAGCTTTTGCGCCATGGTCAGCTGAATATCCCCGGTGCCGGGCGGCATATCAACAATCAGATAATCCAGCTGTGGCCACAACGTTTCATTGAGTAGTTGTAGCAGCGCCTGACTGGCCATTGGCCCGCGCCAAACCGAGGCCTGCAAAGGGTCAACCAGAAATCCGATAGACTGAAGGTGCACGCCGTGGGCAAATTTAGGCTGCATCAATTTGTTATCCGGCGAGGTAATTTTCTCTCCGCTTAACCCCAGCATTGTCGGTATAGACGGGCCGTAAATATCCGCATCCAGCAATCCCACTTGGGCCCCCTCCAGCGCCAGAGCTGCAGCAATATTCACGGCAGTAGTTGATTTACCCACTCCTCCCTTACCAGAGGCTATCAGCACGATATGCTTAATATTTTTAAAGGCAGCATCCACTTCTGACTGGTAGCCAATTTGCACCTTGTATGCAAAGCCTGCATCGTGAAGCGCTTGCTGCAACGCAGCAGTTACTGACGCCAGTGGTAGTTTTAACTGAACCTGCAGTACATTTTTATTCAAGCTGACAGTTTGTAATATTAACGATAACGGCGCACCGCTTTCAGGTAGTTGCCATTGCTGTAACCAATGCAGCAGTGCTTCGGGTACCGACTCAGATTTGGAGGATTTAAACCAGTTGAACATCAGAAATTCCAGAATCAGATTTTAATGCGTTTTTTTACCGGATCCACTGGATGGCGGGTGCGGATCGATGGCAGCTAGTGTATCATTTAGCGAAATTTTTTCAGTTATTTATGTATAAGAGCATCGTTTAATGTCGACACGGAAAATTCTTGTAACCAGCGCTTTACCCTATGCCAATGGCCCTATCCACCTCGGTCACTTACTGGAATACATTCAAACCGATATCTGGGCCAGGTTTCAAAAAGCCCGCGGCCATGAATGTTATTACGTCTGTGCTGATGATGCGCATGGCACACCAATTATGCTCAAAGCGCAGGAACAAGGCATTACACCTGAGCAAATGATTGCCAAAACCAATGTTGAACACCAGGCTGACTTTGCCGGTTTTGCTATTGGCTTTGACAATTACCATTCGACACACAGCGATGAAAACCGTGACTTTGCCAGCCAGATTTACAACAAACTTAATGCTGGTGGTTATATCAAACGCAAAACGATCAGCCAGCTGTTCGACCCGCAAAAGCAGATGTTTTTACCTGACCGCTTTGTTAAAGGCGATTGCCCCAAATGCGGCGCATTAGATCAGAATGGCGATAGCTGCGATGTCTGTGGTGCAACTTACAGCCCGACAGAAGTGAAAAATGCCCGCTCTGTGGTGTCCGGTGCCACGCCGGTACTGAAAGACTCTGAGCATTATTTCTTTGATTTACCGGCTTTTGGTCAGATGCTGCAAGACTGGACCCGTAGCGGCAGCCTACAGGATGAAATGGCGAATAAACTACAGGAATGGTTTAAAGACGGCCTGCAAATGTGGGACATTAGCCGTGATGCGCCTTATTTTGGCTTTGAAATTCCCGGGGCGCCTGGCAAGTTTTTCTATGTCTGGCTGGACGCGCCTATCGGCTATCTGGCCAGCTTTAAAAACCTGTGCGATAAAAAAGGTATCGACTTTGACAGCTTCTGGCAGTTGGATTCCGACGCCGAGGTTTATCACTTTATCGGTAAAGACATCATTTATTTCCACAGCCTGTTCTGGCCAGCTATGCTGCATGGCGCCGGTATGCGTAAACCCAATGCTATTTTCGCGCACGGCTTCGTGACAGTAAATGGCGCGAAAATGTCAAAGTCGCGCGGCACTTTCATTAAAGCCCGCACTTATCTGGATCATTTAAACCCGGAATACCTGCGCTACTACTTTGCGTCAAAACTCAGCAGCAGCATCACCGATCTCGATTTAAACCTGGATGATTTCAGCCAGAAAGTGAATGCGGACTTAGTCGGCAAAGTAGTCAATATTGCCAGCCGCTGTGCCGGATTTATCACCAAACGCTATGATGGCAAATTATCTGCAAACGTGGCTGAACCTGAGCTGCTGGCCGAATTTACTGCTGCAGGCGAAAGCATCGCCGACAGCTTTGAAAAACGCGAGTTCGCCCGTGCAATCCGTGACATTATGGCGCTGGCTGATAAAGCTAACCAATATATTGATGCGAAGGCGCCCTGGGTACTGGTGAAAGATGACAGCAAACAGCAAGAAGCGCATGACGTCTGTTCAATGGGTATTAACCTGTTCCGGGTATTGATGCACTACTTAAAGCCTGTGCTGCCATTAATGGCCAGCGAAACTGAAGCCTTTTTAAACAGTGAGCTGAGCTGGAGTACCTATCAGCAGCCGTTGACCAATCATGCAATTAATCCGTTTAAAGCCTTAATGCAACGCGTTGAGCCGGCAAAAGTGGCCGCTATGCTGGAAGCATCAAAAGAGAATTTGCAACCGGCGGCGGAAAAACCGGCTACAAAAGCAGCAAAAACAGAAAAGCCCGCCAGCGGCGAGCGCGAGCCGATTGCAGAGACCATCAGTATTGATGATTTTGCCAAAATTGATCTGCGCGTTGCCCGTATCGTTAAAGCAGAGGCCGTTGAAGGTGCCGACAAACTGGTGCAACTGCAGCTTGATATTGGCGCAGGTGAAGTGCGCCAGGTTTTCGCCGGGATAAAAGCTGCCTACAGTCCCGAGCAACTGGAAGGCCGCCTTACCGTAATGGTTGCCAACCTGGCTCCGCGTAAAATGCGTTTTGGTTTATCTGAAGGCATGGTGCTGGCCGCCGGCCCCGGTGGCAGTGAGTTATTTATTCTGTCACCTGATGAAGGCGCTGAACCGGGTATGCGCGTCAAATAATTATTCAGGCAGCCTGGGCTGCCTGCTTTTTTTGAAAGGCAAAGGATGACCAGTAAACACCCTTACCGCAGTTTCACCGCATTATTTCTGACGACCTTGCTGATGTTGGTTGCGCAGGGCTCACTGTCAACCTACCTCGGCTTATCACTGGCTCAGCAGCAGGTTGACTCTGTCTGGATTGGTGCTCTGATGTCGTGCTATTACCTCGGATTGGTGCTGGGCTCTAAACTGGGTCATAAGGTTATTGCCAGAGTCGGACATATCCGGGCTTTTGTGGCCAGCGCTGCTATCGTCAGTGCCTGCGCCATGACACATGTTTTAACATCGCAGCTGGAAGTCTGGCTGTTGATGCGGATCATCGTCGGTATGGGCATGATGTGCCAGTACATGGTGCTGGAAAGCTGGTTGAACGAACAGACTGAAAGTTCGCAGCGCGGCACGGTGTTTGCGTTTTATATGATTACCTCTTACCTCGGCATGATTGGCGGGCAGCTGATGTTAAGCCAGTTTCCCGATTTGGGTATAGCACCACTGCTGATTATCAGCATGTGTTATTCGCTGTGTATAGTGCCCATTGCGTTGACCACACGCATTCACCCCGCCCCTTTGCAGCCGGCGCCGCTTAAAGTCTTTGTATTTTGGAAGCAAGTGCCGCAGTCGCTGACGGCAATTACTGTAGCAGGGTTGATGGCAGGATCTTTTTATGGTTTGGCACCTGCTTATGCCGCCAGTAAAGGTATGCCGACAGAAGAGGTGACGTTATTTATGTCGGTGACTATCCTGGCAGGGTTGCTGGCTCAGTGGCCGATGGGCAAGATCTCAGATCGTATACCCCGTAGCCGCATTTTACGGTTTAATGCTGCCGCACTGACGATGCTTACGCTACTGATCGCAATACTGCCATTGACGGGTATCATGCTGCTGATAGCAACATTTTGCTACGGCGTTCTGGCATTTACGCTTTACCCCATCGCATCTGCATTTGCTAATCAGAATGTGGAGCAGAATGATCGTGTCGCACTTTCAGCGACAGTCTTACTTACCTTTGGTCTTGGAGCCTGCTTTGGGCCATTGCTCGCGTCGACATTAATGCAGCTGATTGGCCCTTCGATGTTATATGCCTTTATCAGTTGTTGCGCCTTTACGCTGTTCCTGCGCCTGCTAAGAGTCAATTACACGCAAAAGCAAGTAAAACGCATGATGGACGAGCAGCAAAATGCGCAGTTTAAAATGGGCTCGGGCGATTTAGTGTCCTCCCCTCTTGCCGCCGCACTTGACCCGCGTGTCGACGAAGACACGGTAGCTGCACAAATGCTGGATGAAGACTTTGTTGCCGCCAGGCAGCAGGTGCCCGCTGGCTACGATGAAGATATTGAACAGCTAACACCGGACGATGGCTTTGATGATGCCCCTACAGCAGACAGCGAGACAGAGACACAGCGGCCAAGTGATTAAGGCCGCTTCTCTTAGTTACTGTGCATCACCACTTTATTCCACAGATTCTGGTTTTTCAGATAAGAAAAGTACTCGTCCGGATGCCAGCACTTGGGCAACAATGGCATATTCTTGCGTTCTTCAAAATTTGATACCAACTTGCTTAGAATTTCAAGCAGCCTCTCTTCACTGATTTTCTCCAGCTTTTTCCGTGCTTGCGGATAATAAAGATTATTCTCTGCACTTATCACACACCCCTGTGCAGAAACGTTGTAGGTCAAGTTTCGGGTCACCATACGACATATTGGCTGTTTGATGTCAGCCGGATACAAGCCCGTTACAATGGCATACTCGTAGCGATCCATATCCTGCCGGTCAGAGTCTTTCGGTATGTAGGTGACGCCAAAACCTTGCGGAAACACACCGGTAATACTGATCAGCGCATCTACCGCGACTTTACTGTACACGCCTTTTTCTACGCCTTTCTCTAACACCAGTGTCACTTTAGGTAAGGTGTCATAAGCAAAACTACTTTTCGTTGACAGTACTACAGAGGTATAAATCTGCGGAATTTTCAGTAAATTACCAATACCATGCTCAGGTTTTATAGCGCTTTTCAGCAATGACAGCATAAAATTCTGTCGCTCGGCTTCCAATTTAATAAAACTGTCCCGCTCCGCTTTAGAGTTACCGGTGTATCTGCCAAGTCCAAGGCCCTGGGTGACAAACTTCAGACTTTCGCGGTAGCTGATTTGCAATAACGCCATCCGTTCATCATTATCCAGCACCCTGAACTCGTCAGCGTTGCCATCAGGCCCTTTTAAAATAGCCAGAGCATCCGGATGGCAACTGCCGATATCCTGCAGTAGAGCCGCCATCAGCAGCGGGATCTGTACATCATCACGAAACGGTTGATACTCGTCCTCTGCCACAGTGCCTTTGGACGCATTGTAACGCTGTTGCACATAGGCATTGTGCAATTCGCCGTCTGTTAGCAGTTTATCCAGTAAACGCAGAGACAATACCGCTTTATAAAGATGTTTGCTTTTTTGATTGCTGCTGGCAACGTGCTTGCCTTCGGTGGGCGACAATAGCTGGATCGTACCGAGTAATTTCGCGCTGAGTACCGCAGTTTCGTCCTGAGCCTCGCCCTGACAAAGGTTAAGTATTTCCTGGCATATCTGCTTTAAAACAGAATAACGCTGCCAGGCTTCCTCTTCTCGTGCTTGCACAAACACCTGCTTTTCGCTCTGGGCCTGCTGCAGGTTACGCTCGACCATAGCCAGATCGCGTTTACTGACCTGATGCTGACGGTTCTCATACAGATAAACTTGCTGTTCAAGCTCGGTTTTTTCGGCTTGTTGCTCCAGTGTTTGTCGGAAATACTGCTGCGCCTGCTCATATACTGAGTCTGCCACCGGGGTGTTATCATAAATACGGTTTATCAGCGCAGACACTAACTTGCTGTAAGTAGATTTTCCTATGGTACCGAGTGTCATTCCGTTATTGCTTCCTGAACATATACAATGAAAGCAGACAAGTATCGTAAAACTCGCCTGTTAAGTGTTTAATATTAAATCAGAATGTTAGAACAAGCTTGCCCTTGGTGCTATTACTGGCCATTAATTGATGCGCCTGTTCTGCCTGGTGCCAGTGAAATTGTTGCTGCAACACCGGCTGTATCTGCCTTTGAGCAAGTGCCTGGCCATATGCCTGATAAAAAGCCTGCGTTAATCTTGTTTTATAACTGTTCGTACGATTGCGCAGCGTAGAGCAGATTATCTGACCACGCCGTTTAAATAACGGCGCCATATCTAAGTCTGGCACGTCACGCCCTGCCATCATCGCATATATCACTATCTTGCCATCCATTTTAAGCAGCGGGATCTCACGGCGAATATAGTCACCGGCTACAGGATCCAAAATGATATCCACACCGGCCGGCCAGTGTTCAGACAATGTCAGTGCAAACTCCACATCTTTGTAGTTTATCAGTATATCTGCACCAAGCCTCTGACATAACTCAAGTTTATCATTGCTACTCGCGGTAACTGCAACCTTGCAACCTATCGCCTTTGCAAGCTGCACTGCTGCGGTACCCACGCCACTGGCACCCGCGTGAATAAGCACATGCTGGCCCGGTTGCGTATTGCCTATACTACTGAGCAACTGATATGCCGTTAAAAACACCTCGGCGGTGGCGGCTGCTTCCGCCATCGAATACCCTGCAGGTACCACCATAGCATGGCCAGCGTGCAATAACGCATATTCGGCGTAGCCACCTCCCGGTACCAGACCAAACACCGCTTTGCCCAGCCAGCTTTTATGCTGAGGCCCTGCGGCAATAACCACACCTGCGACTTCAAGCCCCAGAATGTCACTTTCACCCTCAGGAGGAGGGTAAGCTCCCCGGCGTTGCATCAAATCAGCCCGGTTTATGCCCGCTGCGGCCACTTTAATAAGCAATTGTTCAGGGCCGGGTTGAGGCAGTGGTCGTTGTTCGATCGCCAGCTCACTGTCTTTTCCGGGGTTAACTACAGTAACCGCCTGCATCATCGATGGAATTGTCGCCAACTTTCGCTCCTTTCATTCGCAGCTATACACCGCCCTCTGGTAAATACCGGACAAGACAGAAATTATGCTTTAGCTTTACGCACAGCTTCACTACAATGCGGCCTTTAGTCTAGCACAGTGTATCGTCAGCCATGAACCAGCCCATAGTCTCATCTGTTTTACCCCGTCTTATGTTGCAGGAAACCAGAGAGAAGTCGCTTAAGCGCTTGCATCCATGGATTTTTTCTAAAGCGGTAAAATCGGTAAGCGGTAAACCGTCAGATGGCCAGACAGTGGAAGTTGTCAGCAGTAAAGGAGAATGGCTGGGTTATGCCGCGTACTCAGCGCAGTCTCAAATCCGGGCACGCGTCTGGAGTTTCAACAAAGATGAAGTCGTCGATGAGGCCTTTTTTTTACGCCGTATACAGCGTGCGTGGCAGATGCGGACCGAGTTGTTCGATTTAAACCAAACAACAGGCTTACGCGTGGTGGCTGCCGAGTCTGATGGTTTACCGGGCGTCACTATCGACAAATACAATGATGTCCTGGTATGTCAACTGCTCTCTGCCGGTGCTGATGCCTGGCGGGATGCTATTGTTGCGGCGTTAAAAACGCTGTTTCCTGCACATAGCATTTACGAGCGTTCTGATGTGGATGTCAGAAAGAAAGAAGGCCTACAGGCTGTAACAGGCTGGCTGCATTTACCACGTCAAAGTGGCGAAGTCATTATCAAAGAACATGGTATGTCGTTATTGGTAGATGTTGTTCAGGGCCACAAGACCGGATTTTATCTGGACCAACGGGCCAGCAGAGCAGCAGCCAAACGCTATGCCAACGCTAAAGATGTACTGAACTGCTTTAGTTACACCGGAACCTTTGGTGTAGCTGCGCTGCAAGGCGGCGCATTATCGGTGACCAATGCTGATTTATCAGAGCTTGCCCTTAGCACTGCGCGCAAAAATGCGGAACTTAATCATCTGGACTTGTCAAAGCTCGATAATGTTAAGTTTGATGTGTTCAAACTGCTGCGGCAATACCGTGAACAGGGTAAACAGTTTGATATGGTGATCCTGGATCCGCCAAAATTTGCAGAAAGTAAGGCTCAGCTACCCGGCGCCTGCCGTGGTTACAAAGACATCAATATGGTGGCAATGCAGATTGTTAAACCCGGTGGTTTGTTGCTGACATTTTCCTGCTCTGGGCTGATGGATGACGGTTTGTTCCAGAAAATTGTTGCCGATGCCGCTGTCGATGCTAAGCGTGACTGTTTATTTATCGAAAAGCTGGCTCAGGACAGCGACCACCCTATCGCCAGTTTTTACCCGGAAGGGAGCTATCTCAAAGGCCTGGTGTGTAAAATCTATTAAACACAGTAGTTTTTCACATGGTGCCAGCGATACTTATGCGATAAGCTGGCGCAATATTGACACCAAAGGAGAAACAAATGAAAGTTCTAGCTCTGTCATTAGCACTGTGCGCAGGCTTTGCCAATGCCGCTACCTGGCAACTTGATAACGGGCAATCCAGCCTGCATTTTGTGTCGGTGAAAAATGACTTGGTTGCCGAAACACATGCATTTCAAACGCTAAACGGTAGCTGGGATGAAAAGGACGTTTCTGTCACTATTCCTGTGAGCAGCATGCAAACCAATATCCCTATTCGAAATGACCGGATCTGGCAATATGTTTTGCAGGCAGAGCAATTTGCCACTATTCAGATTAAAGCCCCCCTTACCAGTGACAGTATTGCCGCACTGACGGCCGGTAACTCTGTGGTGCAGGATATACCGCTGACGGCAACCATTGCCGGTCAAAGTGCGGTAGTCAATGCAAAAGTGCGGATAACTATGTTAAATAGCAGCACCTTGCAAGCCGCAACGGAAGCCCCCGTAATGCTGGATACTAACCAGTTTAAACTGGGCGCTGGTATCGCAAAATTACAGGAGCTGGCCGGGCTGAAACGTATTGACCCTATGGTACCGGTAACCTTTAGCGTTCGGTTCTCAAAGTAATAAATGATAAAGCATAAAAAAAGCAGCTGAACGCTGCTTTTTTTTATGCTGATACCTGGTATTACCGGACTAATTTAACTCCATAAATGCCAAGCCCAACTGATAAATATCTTCACTTTCCTGACTACAGCGCATTACTTTAGCACTGGCATCCAGCGGGGGAATACTGGCATTCGCTGATTCCAGCCTGACACGGATCAACGTCCCCATCTCTAGCGGTTCATCAACTTCAACAGACATGCCAGACGCACTAAGGTCACGGCAAACACCATCTATCGTCCGGCCAGTTTCCGGATCATTTATCATCAGCTTCACTTCGGCATTGACCATCATCCTGAAATAATGCCGGTTATCACCCTTTGTCAGCATAACGCCTCCCTCAACTACGTCAGCGTTTAGTTATAGAACTTTCCACTGCTGCTGTAAAGCCTGCTCAGTATCCGTATTACAACCTAAATCCGCTACGCTTTAATATCGTTGACAGCATGCAAAACCCGTTTTACCGATATAGGGTAAGGCGTACCAAGCTGCTGCGCGTGCAAAGATACCTTAAGCTCTTGTAACATCCAGTAAATGTCTTGTACCGGCGCCGGTAGTACTTTGCTGCCAGCAAATTTACCTAACAGATTATGATAAGCGTCAAAGGCTTTTTGATATTCAAGCATTAACAACCTGTCACGCTGCGGATCAACAGCCAGCTTTTCCAGCCTTTTCTGCATTGCCTGTAGATAGCGAATTAAATCATCCAGCTTTGCGGCACCATGAGCGCTGACAAAGCCTTTGAATATCAACTCATTCAGCTGTTGTTTTACGTCACCTTGCGATTGCACATGTGCCAGATCTACCCGGCCTTTCAGCCGTTTTTGAATGTCGTGGCACAAGGTAAGTATCTGCTCGACTTTAAGTGCTATTGATACCACCGTATCGCCAAGCTCTGCTCTGACTTGCTCCCGAAGCATAGCAAAGCTTCGTTCATCATCGGGCAAACCAGCTTGCTCTACCAATGAATCAATACCGGCGGCGATACAGTCGTCAATCAGCTCCAGTACCCTGCCAAACGGATTAAAATACAAACCCAATTTTGCTTTGTTTGGTAACGATTCCTGCAGATATTTCACCGGTGAAGGGATATTTAACAGCAGAAGTCTCCTGAGCCCGGTTTTTGTCGATGCCAGCGCCTCTTGTGGATTGTCCAGCAGCCTTATTGCGACAGAGTCCCTCTCGTCAACCAATGCCGGGAAGGCTTTGATTTCATAGCCTGCTTGCAGCTTTACATATTCACGCGGCAAGGAACCAAAACTCCACTGTGTCAGTTGTTCCTGCTCTATTCCCTGCTCAGCTACCTGACTCAAACTTTGCTGCACCTCGCCTTGCAACCCTTGCTTGAGTATGCTTAAAGAACGGCTTTGTTGCAGCACTTTGCCACTGTCGTTAACCACCTTGAAGTTCATTTTTAGATGAACCGGCACACTGCTCAGCTCCCAGGCATCCTCGGGGATCGTCACACCTGACATTCGCTTTAAGCGATTGCTGACGGCGTCGAGTAATTTTCCATCCTGCGGACTAATGGTCTGCATTAACGCATCAGCATAATTCGGTGCCGGCACAAAGTTACGCCGGTACTGTTTAGGCAAAGCTTTAATCAGCGCAACCAATAGTTCATGCCGAAGCGCCGGAATTAACCAGTCAAAACCCTGATCTTCTATCTGATTTAGCAGTGCCACCGGGATAATTAAACTCACGCCATCGTCTATTTCACCAGGCGCAAAGTGATATTCCAACGGCAATGTTAAATTTCCCTGTTGCCACTGCTCCGGAAATTTATCGGCGGTGATATCGCTGGCATCACGGGATAACAGGCTGTTGGGGTCAAAATTCAGATAGGTTTTATCTTCGCTACGCTTTTGTTTCCACCATTTAGCAAAATCAATGCGGTTGTTCGCCCACTGCGGCACACGCTCTGCATAAAATGTCGCCAGCGTATCTTCATCAACCAGAATATCGCGCCGGCGTGATTTTTCTTCTAATGCAGTTACGTCATCGATTAGCCGCTGATTATGCTGTAAAAAGGTTTCATTGCTGCCCAATTCCTGATTTACCAGCGCTTCGCGAACAAAGATATTATGGCTAACCGCAGGGTCAATTTTGCTGTATAAAACCGCCCTTTTAGGCACTATCACCAGGCCATACAGACTGACCTGCTCATAGGCAATAACGGCACCACGTTTTTTCTCCCAGTGTGGCTCGCTATAACTGCGCGTAACCAGATGCTGCGCAAGCGGTTCTATCCACTCCGGTTCTATCTTCGCCAGCGTTCTGGCGTATAATTTACTTGTTTCTACCCACTCTGCGGCGGCTACCCATTTCGGCTTACGTTTAAATAAATGACTGCCCGGAAACACAAAAAAGCGGGTCTGGCGCGGGCCAAGGTAATCGGCGTCTGAGTCTTTAAAACCGATCTGCCCCAGCAGCCCACTTAATACCGCCTGATGTATAACCTGATAACCCGCTGGCTGCGGATTCAGCTTATAACCCTGCTCTTGCATCAACTGCGTCAGTTGGGTATTTAAGTCTTGCCATTCACGTACACGCAGATAGTTTAAAAATTCCTGGCGGCATAACCGGCGGAACTGGTTGTTGCTTAAGGCGTCCTGCTGCTCTTGCAGGTACTGCCACAGCTTAAGCCAACTGGCAAAATCCGAATCAGGATCGGCGAAGCGGGCATGATACTGATCAGCCTTTTGCTGCTTATCCAGCGGTCTCTCGCGTGGGTCTTGTATCGACAATGCGGCTGACAGTACCAATAACTCATTTAAACCACCGTTCTCAGCGGCAAATAACACCATACGCGCTAAACGCGGGTCTATCGGTAAACGCGCCAGTTTGCGGCCAAGTTCGGTTAGCTTAAGACCACCCTTGCCGCGTTGCGCTGGTATTGCGCCAAGCTCTTCCAGCAGTTTAATACCGTCATTAACGAAACGACTGTCCGGCCGTTGTAAAAAGGGAAAAGCCGCAATGTCGCCAAGGCCAAGCGCCAGCATCTGCATGATGACAGAGGCCAGATTGGTGCGCAGTATTTCAGGATCAGTAAACTCTGGCCTGCTGTTAAAATCTTCTTCACTGTATAAGCGAATGCAAATACCCGCCGCCACACGGCCACAGCGGCCTTTACGCTGATTGGCGCTGGCTTGGCTTATGGCTTCTATCGGTAACTGCTGCACTTTCGAGCGATAACTATAGCGCGATAATCTGGCCGTACCGGGGTCTATCACATAGCGAATACCCGGTACTGTCAGTGAAGTTTCTGCAACGTTAGTCGCCAGCACAATACGCCGGCCGGCATGACTTTGAAAGATCCGGTTTTGCTCTGCCGCGCTTAATCTGGCATACAACGGCAGTACTTCGGTGTGGGGTAGCTTTAACTTCTCCAGCGCGTCTGCCGTGTCCCTGATTTCACGTTCACCGTTTAAGAAAATCAGAATATCGCCGGGCGGTTCCCGGTATAGCTCCTCCACCGCATCGAAAATACCCTGTAACTGATCCGCATCTTTATCGTCCTGCTCACTGACCGCACGGTAACGGGTCTCTACCGGATAAGTACGGCCCGATACTTCAATAACAGGAGCATTGAAAAAGTGTTTGGAAAAACGCTGTGGATCTATCGTGGCTGAGGTAATAATCAGCTTCAAATCAGGCCGCTTGGGCAACAATTGTTTTAAGTAACCCAGCAGGAAATCAATATTCAGGCTGCGCTCGTGCGCTTCATCAATGATTAAAGTGTCATACTGGTTTAGAAATCTATCCTGCTGAATTTCAGCCAGTAGAATACCGTCTGTCATCAACTTCACAAAAGTGTTGTCGTTAGTATGATCACCAAAACGGATTTTATACCCGACCTG
This sequence comes from Rheinheimera sp. ATLC3, assembly GCF_059429535.1. Classification (NCBI taxonomy): domain Bacteria; kingdom Pseudomonadati; phylum Pseudomonadota; class Gammaproteobacteria; order Chromatiales; family Chromatiaceae; genus Rheinheimera; species Rheinheimera sp. ATLC3. The sequence goes on along the minus strand of NZ_CM182103.1, from coordinate 4,052,121 downwards.
ATTACCAACCTGGCACTGCAGCTCTTCGGCAATACGATCACAAACGCTGCGCGCAGCCAAACGACGCGGCTGGGTGTGGCCAATCATGCCAGCCACGCCTCGTCCAAGCTCGAGACAAATTTTGGGGATCTGTGTGGTTTTACCCGAGCCGGTTTCACCGGCGATGATGACTACCTGATGAGCAGCAATAGCCGCTTTGATATCGTCTTTTTTCTCAGACACCGGCAATTGAGGAGGGTATGTCACTTTAGGCAAACCCTGCAAGCGCGCAGCACACAGTGACTCTGAACGGGCAATATCGGCAGCAATACGTTGCAACAGAGTCAGTTTTGCCTCGTCAGCCAGCGATTTACAGTTATGTAAACGCCTGCGCAAACGAAACTGATCTTTTAACAGACAGTTATTGGTGCGGGAGATTAAATCAGATACAGAAATAGCAGCTTCAGACAAAACAACGCCCTCGTAAACAGAGGGCGCAATGCTACCAAGAGCGACGGGTAAAGATCCAGCCTTTAAGCTTGTCTGCTTTAGCCTACTTTACCGTAATGCGAATGCAGCTCTTTATCTATCGCTGCCAATACATCAGAGCGGGTAATAATACCAAGTAGATAGCCATCGTCATCTACCACCGGGTACAACTTGGGTTTGGCTTTTAACATAATTTGCGCCAGGTCGATAATGCCGTCATATTCCTTCACCGTTAATACCGCCGGATTCATTACATCAGCAACCCTGGCGGCTTGCTGATCATGATAGGTAGAAGTCAGCATGCGCTGCAAACAGTCTTGCTCTGAAACAAACCCCACAATTTTTTTATGTATATCTATCACCGGCCCGCCGGTCTGCCGTCCTCTGATCAACCGGTCTACGGCCATTTCAACCGGCATATCAGCAGTAAATGTTACCGGATAGCGGTTCATATAATCGGCCACTTTTAATAAGTCCATGCGCCCTCCCTTATACTGTATAACTCGCGTCAGACTCTGATTAAGCGTAGCCGAGTTTTTCCGCTGCGGTGTAATTATTCCCCGTTAGCAAAAATCTCACTGATAGCATCTTTGCCTTCTGTTTTCATTGCCCGGTACATACCTTCAGTGTTAAACACCCAGCTCAAACGGCCACTTTTGTCCACAACAATGACGCCGCCGTCTCCACCAACCTGTTTTAGCTCTGCAATCACTTCTTTTGCAGCTGCTTGTGCACTTTTGTTCTGGTATTTCGCGCGACTGCATATTTCGCTGGCGACCTGATAGCGGATAAAGTATTCGCCATGACCAGTCGCTGAAACTGCACAGCTGTTGTTGTCAGCGAAGTTGCCGGCACCAATTACAGGTGCATCACCTATCCGGCCAAAGCGTTTTGCCGTCATGCCACCTGTCGACGTCGCCGCCGCCAGATTGCCACTGCGATCAATCGCCACGGCACCAACAGTGCCCATTTTCCAGGCCGGATCGTTAGGCACTGCGGCCTGATGCGGTTGAGGAGACATTGCCTGTTTGGCCCGTTTTAATGCCTCATAACGGAACTCAGTATCAAAATAGCGGTTCTCTACCAGTTCCAGCTGCTGCTCTTTAGCAAATTGCTCCGCGCCTGTGCCCGCCAGCATTACATGCACAGATTTCTCCATTACTGCCCGTGCCAGCAGTATTGGGTTCTTCACATTCGTCACCCCGGCTACAGCGCCAGCATTGCGATCGCGGCCATCCATAATAGACGCGTCCAGTTCATGTGTTTCATCATAGGTATATACCGCGCCTTTGCCGGCATTGAACAAGGGGGAATCCTCCAGCACGATAACTGCAGCGGTTACCGCTTCCACGCTTGAACCACCGCGCTCCAATACGGCATACCCTTGCTCAACGGCATGCTTTAACATCACGTGATATGCCTGTTCTTGCTGTTCAGTCATTGTCGTACGGCTAATGGTTCCGGCACCGCCGTGTATCACTATGCCAATCGGCTTGTCAGCAGCCGAGACTGTAATTGAAAAACTGAGCAAAGCTGTTGCGAATAACGTTTTCATTGTTAAAATCCCTGAAACCCTTATCAGTTCTTTGTACTTGATCCACCACAAAATCACAACCGGCTATCCCATCCAATTACCCCAACCTGCTCATTATCAGGTAGAACCTGTTAGTAAAATCACCGTTCTACACTATATTTGTTAGGTAGTTCTAACACTGGGATCTGTATGAAGTTAACGATACTGGTCGTTTTAATGCTGTCATCTTTAAGTGCCTGTCAATCAACACAAAGCACTTCATTGCCTGTGCCTGAAGAACTCCTGATAGCGTCTCAGTTTGGTACCAGCACAACAGAAATTGAAACACCGGAGCAAATCTTTGCGCTGCCGGACACAACCAAACAGGATCTCAATCGCATTGTTACCAATACTCTATCAATCGAAGAGAGAACTAAGGCCGCACTTCAGTTGATATTTTCTTATGCCCAGGATGGGCTGCTGTATGACAACACCGCAACAAAAACGGCCAGTGAAACCATAGCGTCAGGCAAAGCAAACTGCCTGAGCTTATCGATTCTGACCTACAGCATGGCGAAAGAGCTGGGAATGAGCGCCACTTTTCAGGATATTCAAATTCCGGAATACTGGACCAGCGCATTCAGACAAACCTGGTTAAACGGCCATATTAATCTGAGACTTAAACATCAAAAAACACCCCAAAAATCTTCAGGAATTATCTTGCTGGGTAAAGACCTGGTTGTCGATTTTGATCCTTACAGCCTCAAACACCAATTTGAGGAAAAGTCAGTAGCACCGGCAACCGTTGTGGCAATGTTTTATAACAATAAAGCCGCGGTTGCATTTGCTAACGAACAATATGCCAATGCTTATGAATACTATAAGGCTGCAGCACAAGCAGATCCTGCATTTTCCGTTACTTGGTCTAACCTGGGAGTATTGTTCCGTGTTAACGGCATGCACGAACTGGCCGAAACCAGTTACAAGTACAGCCTTGCGCTTGAGCCGGACGTTACCAATACCCTTGCTAACTTAGCCGTGCTTTACCGGCAAACAGGTAATATGGTGGACGCTGAAGCGCTGGAAAAACGCGTACTGGCGAAACGTAATGACAACCCCTACTATTTTTTGATGTTGGGCAATGAGGCTTACCGAAATGCCGATTATACCGGGGCGAAAAAATACTACGAAAATGCCATCAGTCTGGATACAAAAAATCACGAGGCATATTTTGGTCTGGCACGAAGCTACTATGCGCTTGACGACACCGTATCTGCGGTCAGATATATGAAAAAGGCCAAACGTAATGCGCCCTCTGATGACGAACAGCAGCTTTACGAGCACAAATTGTCGGTATTAAATCAGGTAGCCAGGCTGCACTAAGCCAACCCTGATAGCGTGCAATGCAAACGCTGCTCAGGCATCCCCATACTTAACACATAGGGTATTTGTCTATGTTGTAAATCGGTGAAATCTTGCTTTGATGTCAGCCCTTGCCATTTAATTTGTATCAGGCTTTGTGCTACAGCGCTACCCGCCCCCGCTCCCGGGCCCAGCAGTATAATATGCTCAGGTGCAAACTCTTTTACTGCCACTTGCAATGCTTTGCTAAAGTCATAGGTCTGACAAACCTGATGCTGCAGCGTATAATGCTGCAGCGCAGCTAAATCACAGCCCAGCCCAGGCCAGATATGGCCCCGACCGTCAACCAATGGCAGCTGAGGCTGGTTAAAACGGGTAGCAGGCCACCTGGTGAGTGCGCTATCAGAGGCACTCTGCATCAACGCAGTATGAAATCCGGCATGCCCTGTTAATAACAAAGGAAACCTATCATCGCAGGGAGGTAGTGCAGACATCGCAGCTTTAACAGCAGCTTCAGTGCCTGCCAGCACGGCATAGCCACCGTAGGCAATAGACATAAATAACTCTGATTGGTGCAGTGTCAATTGGTGCTGCACCAGCGCCTGGCGCACCGGATCCGGCCGCCAATTATCGTCAACAACCGGATAAATAAACTGTGCCCCACTGCAGGCTGCCGTTAGCTGCGCCATATCTGTCACCAACTGCATGCCTGTTTCAGCACTAAGAACACCTGCACACCCCAGCGCAGTGTACCAGCCCATAGAGTTACCCGTTACTGCAACAACTTCGAACTGATTGAAATCAATAGCCGCATAATCAGCAACGCCGGCGGCAAAAATAAGCGCAGCAGCGTTGTCTGCTTTAGTATGCACTGCGCGATTAAATACAGGCATGCTTTCCAGTTCTGTTACCGTCGTCAGCGCAGCTTCAGCTCTGGCGTTATCAAATTGCGCCATTAACGCGGCTTCAGGAGTGTGATTTCTGACATAACCGTATTCCGTTTTATTGTAAGTACCGCGCCCGGGACAGACCACCAATGCCGTTCTTTTCACTTAACCACCTCGTTGACTGGCACGCCCAACATATTAAGGGCGCGCTGTACAATTTGCTGTTTGGATGGCAAAACACTATAGGCCGCAGCGCCAAGCGGAATAAAACTATCTTCAGCACATAGACGCTGGATTTGATAATGTCCGGGTTTTGCTTCATGCAAAGCGGTAAAAAGCTCTTCACTTAGCGAGCCGCGCCGACGGCACTCATCGACAATCAGCACTTTGTTGCAGCCATGCAGCGCAGTAATAATGTGCTCAATGTGCAGCGGTACCAGTGTACGTAAATCAATTACTCTGATCCGATATTGCTGCAGACGCAACTCCAGCTCAGCCTGCCTGCTGAGATAATAACCATTGCCATAACTGATAATAGCTAAATCACGGCCCTCACCATACACTGCCGGCATCCCCAACGGCGGAACCGGCGCTTGTGGTTCAGGGTAATGGCATAACCAGCCGCCATCACCCGTTTCTGCCAAATCTCTTGTCATATAAAGCGCTATGGGTTCCAGCATTATGACCAGCCTTTTCTGCTGATGCGCTAATTGAACTGCCTGACGAAGCAGTAATACGGCATCGTGTCCATTTGAAGGGCACAGCAAGACAATACCTGGTATATCTCTGAATACTGCAAACGAATTATCGTTATGAAAATGGCCGCCGAAACCGCGCTGATAAGCCAAGCCAGCAATACGGATCACCATCGCATTATGATATTGCCCATTGGAGAAAAATGGCAATGTTGCTGCTTCACCACGAATTTGATCTTCAGCATTATGCACATAAGCCAGAAACTGTATTTCAGGGATCGGAATAAATCCTTGCTGTGCAAGTCCGATAGCCATTCCGAGAATACTTTGCTCATCCAGTAATGTGTTAACAACCCTATTACTGCCAAATGCATGCACTAAATGCTGGGTAACACCATAAACTCCGCCTTTCTTGCCAACATCTTCGCCGAAAACAACGGAATTTTTATATTGCGCCAGCACATCATGCAATGCCCAATTTAATAGCTTAGCCAGATGTTGTTTTTTACCTACGTTGTGTTGGTCGAATGCAAATAACTGCTGATGAGCCTCTTCCGATAGCAAAGCGGGTACCGGCACAGCATCACGCTGCGGTGCAATCGACGCCATGACCTGTTGCGCCGATACCAGCTTAGGCTGGCAGCTGGCGACAGCAGCAACTCTGCCTATTTGTAAAACCAAAGCATCCAATTGCTTCTGCAATTGCACCGTGCTTATTTGGGCTGTGGCCAGTAACGCGGCTGTGCTGCTAAGTAGCGGATCCTGCTCGAGTTCTGCGTCTATCTGTGCCTTGGTTCGATATGCAGCTTCGGCATCAGCGCCGGCATGGCCGAATAAACGTACCGTCGACAAATGCAACACGGCAGGTTTACGTTTACTGCGCACATAGTCTGCAGCCCGCCGACTGACATGATAAGCCTGCGCCAAATCACGGCTGTCGGCAGCGAAATACTTCAGCGCGGGCCGGTCGGCTAAGTCCTGTTCTATCCAGCCGCTTGGCGTGGGTGTCGAAATACCCAGGCCATTATCCTCACAAACAAATAATATGGGCACAGGCACTTGCTGATAAGCAGCCCAACACGCTGAGTTTATAGCACCTTGTGCTGTTGAATGATTTGCCGACGCATCACCAAAGCTGCAAAGTACTATCGCATCATGTGGCCATTGCCCATCCAGTTGCAGTCGCTTGGCTAAATCCACAGCGAAGGCCGCACCAACGGCTTTTGGTAATTGTGACGCTATAGTGCTGGTTTGTGGTGGGATATTAAGCGCAAGGCTGCCAAGCACTTTATGACGCCCACCGGATATAGGATCATCGCTGCTGGCGCAAAACGACAGCAACATATCATACAAGGGGGTTGTTCCGCCTAACTGCTTACTACGCTCGATAAAGAACGCACCGCTGCGATAGTGTAAAAACGCAGGGTCGGTTACACGCAGGGCTGCAGCTACTGCGGCATTACCTTCATGGCCGGCGCTGCCAATAGTGTAAAAACTCTGACCTTTAGCCTGCAGCTGCCTTGATTGCAGATCGAGCAAACGACTACACAACTGGCTGTGCCACAATTGATAGAGCGTTGCATAATCAATGTGATGGCTACTGCTATGCACAGGTAAATTGCCATGTTGTAACCGCTGGCGATATTGTGATACCCAAGGATGTTCAGCATCGGACATAAGAGTTCCCCTCAGGCTAACTGATTAAACGCCGCTAAACGCCTGCAAGCCGGTTTGCGCCCGGCCCAGTATCAAAGCATGCACATCATGGGTGCCTTCATAGGTATTAACCGCCTCCAGATTCATCACATGACGGATCACATGATATTCATCGGCTATGCCATTACCACCGTGCATATCACGGGCAACCCGGGCAATATCCAACGCCTTGCCACACGAGTTACGTTTAATAAGTGAAATTGTTTCCGGCGCTAACAAATTCTGATCCATCAAACGTCCGGCCTGCAGACAAGCTAACAGACCTATGCTGATTTCTGTTTGCATGTCAGCCAGCTTCTTCTGAATTAACTGATTAGCTGCCAAAGGCCGGCCAAATTGCTGCCTGTCCAGCGTGTATTGGCGCGCGGCATGCCAGCAAAACTCTGCAGCGCCAAGCGCACCCCAGGCAATACCGTAGCGCGCTTTATTTAGGCAACCAAAAGGGCCCTTCAAACCACTGACATTAGGTAGCAAGGCATCTTCTGCCACTTCTACGTTATCCATTACAATCTCGCCGGTAATGGATGCGCGCAGTGAAAACTTTCCTTCTATTTTCGGCGCAGAAAGGCCTTTCATGCCTTTTTCAAGCACAAAACCACGGATCTCGCCGTCAAGTTTGGCCCACACGACAAATACATCGGCGATTGGCGAATTGGTGATCCACATTTTACTGCCGTTAAGCACATAACCGCCGGCTACTTTCTTCGCGACCGTGCGCATGCTGGCAGGATCTGAACCTGCATCAGGCTCGGTTAAACCAAAACAACCAACCCACTCGCCTGTGGCAAGTTTTGGCAAGTACTTCTGCCGTTGCGCTTCAGAGCCATAAGCATGGATCGGGTGCATAACAAGAGAAGATTGCACACTCATTGCACTGCGATATCCACTATCAACCCGCTCCACCTCGCGTGCGATAAGGCCATAGCAAACATAATTTACGGCAGAACAGCCATATTTCTCCGGCAATGTAGCGCCAAGCAGCCCAAGTTCACCCAGCTCATACATAATTTCGCGGTGGAAATGTTCTTCGCGGTTGGCCATCAATACACGTGGCATGAGCTTGTCCTGACAATACTGATGAGCACTATCCCGGATCATGCGTTCTTCTTCGGTAAGCATTGCGCTAAATGCAAAAGGGTCCTGCCAGTCAAAATGTGCGCGTGTCATAGCAAATTCCTTAATAAAACCAGCGAAATAATTTTTGTTATGGCCAGATTAGCCTGCTTTGATGTACAGTTAAAATATAATAATTCTGTATCAGGTATAGCTTTTACCTATGGATATTCGTCAGCTGAATTATTTTGTTGCCGTCTATGAACAAGGTAGCGTCAGTGCTGCAGCCCGATACTGTTGCGTAGCACAGCCATCTTTGTCTGCAGCACTGCGCCAGTTAGAACAAGAGCTTGGCGTGACATTGTTTTTGCGTCTTCCCAAGGGTGTATTACCAACAGAAGACGGTGAAAAACTCTACGGTCACGCCGGGCGGCTGCTTGGGCAGCTGCAGTCACTTAAAGCCTCATTCCGGGAACCTGTCGCCAGAGTTAAATTCAGGCTGGGGCTTATCCGGGCCTTAGGTGTAGAGCGCATGAGTCAGCTGCTACGCGAGTTCAGTAACAGCGTTGCCGGGCTGGAACTGCATTTGGTAGAGCCTGAAGAGCCTTGTGATGCCAGGATTATCACACCACATCAGCTAAAAGCGGGTGAAGCATTTCAGCCCATCTGGCGCGACAGTTATCTGCTGGCAATGCCACCCGGTACTGCGCTTAGCCTGCAACAACAAATCCAGCTTACGGATTTTGAGCAATTACCCCTGATTAAACGCACCCCCTGCGATGCCTGGAATATTCTCTACCCTGAGTTAGTCCGCCTTGGTATTAAACCGGATATCCGTGCTGATATTCAAACCATCGAGTATGCACTTGGTCTGGTCTCTGCCGGTGTTGGCTGCGCGTTGGTACCGAACTTCGACTCTTTGCTGCAGCGGCAGGACATAACGTTAAGCACGATAACCTCACTCAATTTACAGCGCGAAATCGGCCTGGCCTATCCTAAAAATCAGGATTCGGTGTCACTGACAATATTGCGCCAACTGTGCAAAACTGTCGGCTGAATATCACCGTTGTCGTTCCTGAATCAGGGTAAGTTGATCTGTCGCAATACGAACATAGTGCAGATTGTATAAAGTGCCGGACAGATTATTTCGACGCCTGGATTGCACAGCATAATGCCCGATACCTCAGACACTTCACTGCATGATAATGACCCTGTGATAGCCACTGTTGCGCTAAAACAGCTGGTTTGCTGCGGTAGTGATCAAACAGTGCGCGACGCCGCTATTTTAATGCGCCGCCACAGCATAAGCAGCGTGTTAATCGTTGCACCCGACAATGGCAGAGTCTGTGGTATCTGGACGGCGGCAGATACCAGGAAGTTGGATTTTGGCAAACCGGGTACCGCTGACACTCTTTTGCTGAATGTCATGAGCTCACCGGTGCGTAGTGTGAAAAACAGCAGCAGGCTCAGCAGCGCAGCAGGCATAATGTTACAGCATGGTATTCGCCGTTTATTGGTTGAAGACCCATCCGGCAACCCGGTCGGTCTTTTGACACAAAGTGATATTGTCAGGCAACAGAGAATAGAGTTTTACCTGCAGTTTCGCGACGTCAGTTCATGCATAAACAAAGAGCCACTGCATCTGCAAGCGTCTTTGCCTTTGTCTGCCGCTGTCGTTCAGATGCATCAGCATGATGCTGACGCCGCTGTCGTTCAGTTCGAAAATGGTGAACAAGGTATTCTCACTGAGCAAGATTTGATTGGCTTTCTGACGCAGCATGACACTAACCCAGCTGTTGCAATGCTGGCTACTACGCCACTGGTCAGCATGAGCGCTAACGCTACACTGCTGCAGGCGGTGCGTTTGCTGACAGACAACCAGCTACGGCATGTCGCCGTAAAACAGGATAACAGGTTAATCGGTTTATTATCGTTCAACGACATCCTGCGTAACGTCGAATATGCCTATGTTGACCAATTAAGAACGGCGCTGATGGCCCGGGACGTAGCGTTAAGAACGTCGGCCGATTATCTGCGGTTAGCGCATAAAGTTATCGATGCGTCGCTCGATGGCATTATGATTACAGACCACAACGGTATTATCCAATCAGTAAATCCAAGTTTCTGTAATATCACCGGATATTCGTTACAGGAAGTCGTAGGACAAAGCCCGCGTCTGCTCAGTTCAGGCCTGCATCAAACAGAATTTTACCGCGATATGTGGCAGGTATTACTGCAACATGGCCATTGGCAGGGCGAAATCTGGAACAAACGCAAAAATGGAGAGCTTTATCCACAGTGGCTTACTATTACGGCTATCCGCAATGAACAGCAGCAGATAAGCCAGTTCGCAGCAATCTTCAGTGATATCACTGAACGCAAGCAGCAAGAGCAAAAAATCCATCAACTGGCCTACATTGATGAATTAACCGGGCTGGCAAACCGTCGCATGTTTTTTGACCGGCTGCAACTTAGCCTCGCGAATGCACAACGTCACAATCATAAGCTCGCGGTGTTATTTCTCGATTTAGACTTATTCAAACGTATCAATGACACCCTTGGACATCAGGCCGGTGATCAGGCACTGAAAGAGGTAGCGCGCAGAATTAGCGAAACAGTGCGCGAAGGCGAATCCGTCGCCAGACTGGGCGGCGATGAATTTACCATCTTATTGCCTGAGATTCACCAGACAGATCAGCTGGAGTGCTTAGCCAGGCGCTTGATTAAACAGATAGAAAAACCAGTACGGCTGCTGGACCAGGAGTTTTTCCTGACAACCAGCATAGGTATTGCGGTATTTCCGCAGGATGGTGCTAATGCTGAGCAACTGGTTAAGCATGCCGACGTTGCGATGTATCAGGCAAAAAACAGTGGCCGTAACCAGTACTATTTTTACCATGCCAGCGCCGGGCAACAGAGTGTCGATGAGTTGAAACTGGAGCAGGCATTGCGCGAAGCACTGCGCTTACAGCAACTCGACGTGTATTATCAGCCTAAATTTACGCTGGACACTCAACAGTTAGTTGGGCTCGAAGCACTGGTACGTTGGCAGCATCCTCAGCTGGGGGTTATGTCCCCTGCCCAATTCATTCCGCTGGCAGAAAAATTGGGGCTTATCACTGCACTTGGTGAGCAAGTTCTGCAGCGGGTGTGCATGCAGTTGAAACAATGGCATGGCAGCACTATACCTGTATCGGTAAACATATCGGCGCTGCAGCTTGCTGACTCAGCGTTTGTTACCCGGTTACACCATATTATCCGGTTGGCAGACGTGCCACCACAGCGGATAGAGCTGGAGTTAACTGAAAGCTGCCTGATCCCCGAACAAGCAGAGCAAACCCAGTATCAGCTGACCCAACTTAAAGCGTTAGGCTTCAAATTGTCTATTGACGACTTCGGCACCGGATACTCTTCGCTATCTTATTTAAGACGTTTACCCATTGATACACTGAAGATTGACCAGAGCTTTGTCAGGGATATCCCCGGCAACCGCGGAGCCTGCCAAATCGTCAACGCTATTATTGCTATGGCCAAAGCGCTGGGGTTAGATGTTATCGCTGAAGGTATTGAACATCAGCAGCAACTGGAGTTTTTACGCCAGGCTGGCTGCAATCAGGGCCAGGGTTATCTGGTTTCCGCACCACGGCCGGCACAGGAGTTTGCATCGCTGTTTAAGGCTGACATAGCAGAGTCTGGCTAAAACCGAGCCATGCTCGTAATGAAGTCGTTTGGCTTTAGCCCTCAGCCTACCTATACTTCTGACAAAAGTATCCATTTTGGCGGTAGAGAATGACGCAGCATTCAGATCCAGACAACACAGCTTCAACCCAAGACCCCAAACGGCAACCGCCACTTTCGCACCGCGACGCAGAGGCAGCAAGCCCTGAAGACAGCTCAGTATGTGGCGAAGAAGACCCAGGGTCAGCACTCGAAAGCTTAGTTGACGATAAGTAGCGCACCGTTGCCAGTCTGATGTTATGATCGCGCCTTTCTATTCTGGCAGAAAACATATAACAGTACTGAACTATGTCTACACAAATGTCTTATTATTTCCACGACTATGAGACCTGGGGCGCAGACCCCAAGCGTGACCGGCCCGCGCAATTTGCCGGTATCCGTACAGATTTGGATCTGAATATTATTGCCGAACCAGATGTTTGGTATTGCCAGTTAGCGAATGATTATCTGCCCCATCCGCAAGCTGCGCTTATTACCGGTTTAACCCCTCAGCTGTGTAATAAAAAAGGCCTGCCGGAAACTGACTTTATGCAGCGCATTTTAAGCCGGTTCAGTGAGCCCAATACCTGCGTAATCGGTTATAACAACCTGCGTTTTGATGACGAAGTGACCCGGCACAGTTTGTTCCGAAACCTTTACGAGCCATACAGCCGTGAATGGCAGCATGGTAACAGCCGCTGGGACGTTATCGATATGGTTCGCGCGTGTTATGCACTTCGCCCGGAAGGAATAAACTGGCCACTGCGTGAAGATGGCAGCCCAAGCTTTAAATTGGAAGAGCTGACAAAAGCCAACGGCCTGGCACATGAACAGGCCCATGATGCGTTATCAGATGTGCATGCCACTATCGCAATAGCCAGGCTGATTAAACAACAGCAACCAAAACTGTTTGCCTATTTGTTTGAACTGAGACAAAAAAACAAAGCCGCTGAACTGATTGACGTTGCGGGCATGACACCTCTGGTTCATGTTTCATCGAAGTTTCCGGCAAGCTCAGGCTGTGTTAGTTGGATAGTGCCACTAGCCTTTCACCCGACAAATAAAAACGCTGTAATCTGTTACAACCTGCAAGCTTCGCCCGAACCATTGCTGCATGACGACATTACTGCGCTGAAAGAAAAACTGTACACCAAAACAGCTGATTTAGCTGATGGCGAGCAACGGCTTGGTTTAAAACTGGTGCATTTGAATAAATGCCCGGTTCTGGCGCCGGCGAAAACGCTGAGTGAAAGCCGGGCGGCCGAGCTTGGTATTAACCGGGCGATGTGCCTTGAACATTTAGACTGGCTGCGACAACACCGGATTTCTCAAAGCAAAGCCATCGAACTTTATCAGCAACTGGATGAGTATCCCACCGAGACAAACCCGGATTATCAGTTATACAGCGGTTTCATCAGCAACGCCGATAAACAAAAAATGCAGCAACTGCATGAGCTGCCGCCTGAGCAACTTGGCAGCAATGCACCGGTTTTCGCTGACGACAGGCTGAATAATCTGCTGTTTTTATACCGGGCGCGTAATTATCCTCACAGCCTGACCGACAGCGAGCAGCAAAAATGGCAACGCTACCGTACTGACAAATTGATGCACGGTTTGGATAAACCTAACCTGACCATGGAAGAATTCAGTCTGGCGCTGGAGAATCTGGCACACGAACATGCCAGTGATGAGCAGAAAATGAAAATTCTGAAGTCGCTGTATTTGTACGTTCAGAGCCTGTAAAAAAGCCGTTGCAGCACCCACAGTGCTCAGATGTTTTTATACTGAGCCTTGAATTTCGTTGGTAATACGTGAATACTTAGCGCCATCTTGTCGGAGTGCCCAGCTGTTTACAGCGGGCTGAGACCGTGAAAACGGGATCCGTTGAACCTGATCAGGCTAATACCTGCGAAGGGAAACAAGGGGCTATACCATATCCTACCCAGCATAGGTCCGCACTGCGCCCTAGCTGTATGTGATTATCTGCCCTACTCCGGACAAGCAACCTCAACTTGAAAACCGGAGCTTGCTATGTCTGCTACAACTATATCCAAACGTGACCTACGCGCCCATGCCCGAGCCTATATTCAGGCATTGCAGGGTGAAACTTTCCCAGGTTCTAAACGCCGCTATTTGCACTGTGAACACAGCGGAGTCAGGGTGCCAGTGCGGGATATTCATTTAAGCCATAGTCATCTGGCGGATGGCAGCATTGAGCCGAACCCCGCTTTAGCGGTGTATGACACATCAGGACCTTATGGCGACCCAGCCCAACCGTTAGATGTACTACGAGGTTTGCCCAAGCTGCGCGCAAACTGGATAGCTGCGCGTAACGACACCGAAGATTCCCCCTTGCCGGCTTTTGCCGATATTGCACTTGACGAGCAGATAACTGAGTTCACGCATCAACGGCTACGCGCCAAACAGGGCAAAACGGTTACTCAGCTGCATTATGCCCGCGCGGGTATCATTACCGCCGAAATGCACTTTATTGCCCTGCGCGAAAACATGGCGGCTACTGACGATGGTATTGCCAGGCATAAGGGAGAAAGCTTTGGCGCAGCCATTCCAGGACAGATAACAGCAGAGTTTGTCCGCAGCGAAGTTGCAGCCGGGCGCGCTATTATCCCGGCTAACATCAACCACCCTGAAGCCGAACCAATGATTATCGGCCGTAACTTTAAGGTAAAAGTGAATGCCAACATTGGTAATTCCTCCGTCAGCTCAAGCATTGAAGAAGAAGTAGAAAAACTGGTTTGGGCAACACGCTGGGGCGCAGACACCATAATGGATCTGTCAACCGGACGCCGCATCCACCAAACCCGCGATTGGATCCTGCGTAACAGCCCGGTGCCGGTAGGTACAGTACCCATTTATCAGGCACTGGAAAAAGTAAACGGTGATGTCAGCAAGCTAAACTGGCAGATTTTTTACGACACACTGGCTGAACAGGCAGAGCAAGGTGTTGACTATTTCACTATCCACGCAGGCGTATTAAAAGACTTCATCAGCTTAACGGTGAGCAGGGTTACCGGCATTGTCTCCCGCGGTGGTGCTATCATGGCGCAGTGGACACGGCTGCACCAACAGGAAAATTTTCTCTATCAGCATTTTGAAGATATCTGCAAACTGTGCGCCGCCTACGATATTTCGCTGTCATTAGGTGATGGCCTGCGTCCGGGTAGCATTGCCGACGCAAATGATGAAGCTCAATTTGCCGAACTGCGCACTTTGGGTGAGCTGACAAAAATTGCCTGGCGCTACAATGTTCAGGTGATGATTGAAGGGCCGGGCCATGTGCCAATGCAACTTATACAGCAAAACATGACGGAACAACTAAAACACTGCCACGAAGCACCGTTTTACACTTTGGGGCCCCTGACGACTGACATTGCTCCTGGTTATGATCATATTACCTCTGGTATAGGCGCTGCGATGATAGGCTGGTTTGGATGCGCCATGTTGTGCTACGTAACACCAAAAGAGCACCTGGGGCTTCCCAACAAAGAAGATGTAAAACAAGGGCTAATTGCTTATAAAATTGCCGCCCATGCTGCCGATCTGGCCAAAGGCCACCCAGCTGCTCAGCTACGTGACAATGCTCTGTCTAAAGCACGCTATGAATTCCGTTGGCAAGATCAATACAACCTGGCGTTAGATCCCTTTACCGCCAAAGCTTACCACGACGAAACGCTAAGCCATGAAGGTGCTGATACTGAGCAATTTTGCTCGATGTGCGGGCCAAAGTTTTGCTCAATGCGATTAAACCAGCAAATTAAACAAGATGAGGAGATTGCAGATGCCTGATCCCTCCCCCACCAAACCTATAGTGTGGACTATTGCCAGCTCAGATAGCGGTGGCGGCGCAGGGATCCAGGCCGATTTACATACGTTCAGCGCGCTGGAATGCCATGGCTGTAGTGTTATAACAGCTGTGACAGCACAAAATAGTTGCCAGGTGATTGGCTATGAAGCCGTCAGCCCTGCACTGTTGTGTGCTCAGTTAAACTGTCTGCTGGAAGACTTGCCACCGCGGGCGGTTAAAATTGGGCTTATTCCCGAGCCCGAGCTGCTTCAACTGCTTGCTGACTGGCTAAGGCAACACAAAGCTGCTTACCAGTTTACTGTGATTGCCGATCCGGTGCTAAGCAGTAGTTCAGGATACGATTTTATCAGCCAGAGCAGTTTAAGTATCTGGCGCCGTCAACTGATGCCATTGCTGGATCTGATCACACCTAACCTGCCTGAACTGGCGCTGCTCAGTGGTTTACCACAGGCATCAGAACAACAGCAGGCAGATCAGTTACTCGCCGCAGGGGCAAAATCTGTCCTGATAAAAGGCGGCCATAGCGATAGCAGACAATTTGTCTGCGATACGCTGCGAACTGCTGCCAGGCCAGATATTATACTCAGCCACAACCGGCTGCCCACGAAAAATAATCATGGTACAGGCTGTGTGTTGTCCAGTGCTATCGCAGCATCTGCTGCCCATAATTACACACTGATTGATTCAGTTATTATTGCCCGAGCTTATCTGCAGCAAGCGCTAAGTCTGAGCTATACCACTGGTAAAGGGGCGGGCTGCCTGCAGCATCATTCCTGGCCGGAAAATCCGCTATATTTCCCTCATCTGCCAGAGCCACTGCAAGCCCGGCAGGAGGACCTGGCTTTTGCTGCTATGGTTTCACCTATAGGTCTCTACCCTGTTGTCGATAGCGTACAGTGGTTATTATCGTTGTTACCCTGTCAGCCAGATGTCATCCAGCTAAGACTAAAGCAAGGTGATGCCAAAGATATTGAACAACAAATCAAGCAAGCAATAAACCTGAGTCGCGACTATGGTTTACGGCTATTTATAAATGATCACTGGGAATTAGCCATAAAACATGGTGCCTATGGCGTCCATCTTGGACAAGAAGACCTGCTACAAGCTGACCTTGCGGCTATTGCATCAGCAGGCCTTCGTCTTGGCATATCGACCCACAGTTATACAGAGTTACTGATTGCGCGACAGTTAAAGCCTTCTTACATCGCGCTGGGTCACGTTTTTGCTACCCAAACCAAGTGGATGCCATCAAAACCTCAGGGATTGACGAAGCTAAAACGCTATGCGGCACTGTGCCGCGATATCCCAACAGTTGCAATAGGCGGCATTGGACTACAGCAGATCAAAGATGTTGCGGCCTGCGGTGTCGACGGTATTGCTGTCGTATCTGCAATTACCGCACAGCATAAACCCCAGCAGGCGTATAACGACCTGCTGCAGCAATGGAGTAGCTATCATGCATATAACAGTTAATGACGATCCTTTTCAGCTTGAAGCCATCAGCACGGTCGAACAATTGGTAACGCGGTTGGGGCTGGATCCAAACGGGCTGGCAGTTGCAATCAACAACAATGTATTGGCTAAGCGGCTATGGCCGGAGCACCGGTTAGCACCTGCCGATGCGGTACAATTTTTCCAGCTGGTAACAGGAGGCTAGTCATGCTGACTATCGCCGATAAAGCCTTTCACAGCCGCTTGCTACTTGGCAGCGGTAAATTTGCCAGCGCGGCATTGATGCAACAGGCAATTGTTGCCAGCGAAACGCAGCTTATCACTCTGGCATTAAAACGTGTGCAACTTGGTAAGCCGCAAGATGACTTACTCACTCCGCTACGCCAGCTTAATATTCAGCTGCTACCCAATACCTCAGGCGCAAAAACGGCAAAAGAGGCAATTCTGGCCGCAGAGCTGGCCCGTGATGCACTGGACACAAACTGGCTAAAGCTTGAAATCCATCCGGATCCACGCTATTTGATGCCGGACCCGCTAGAGACACTGCTGGCAGCCGAGCAACTGGTTCAACGTGGCTTTGTTGTCTTGCCATACTGCGGTGCCGACCCGGTATTATGTAAACGCCTGGAGCAAGCCGGTTGCGCGGCAGTAATGCCTCTGGCGGCCCCCATTGGTTCGAATCTTGGTTTGCAAACCGAAGCTATGCTGCGCATTATTATTGAACAGGCCGGTGTACCGGTGATCATTGATGCAGGTTTAGGCTACCCATCACATGCTTGCGCCGCAATGGAACTTGGTGCGGCAGCAGTGCTAATCAATACGGCCATTGCGACAAGTCATTCACCGGTATCAATGGCAAACGCCTTTAAGCTGGCAGTTCAAGCCGGTCGCTCAGCCTATGAAGCGGGCTTATCATTGCAACACTCCACAGCTAAAGCGTCCAGCCCACTTACTAAATTTTTGGCATCGTTATGACATTTCACGATATCTGGCAAACGCTAAGCTGGCATGACACTCAGCTAAATAGTCATAACTATACGGCGCAGCAAGTGCAGGCAGCGATAGCTAAAAGCAAACTGACGTTTAACGACTTACAGGCGTTACTGTCGCCCACAGCAACGTCGTTCTTGCCACAGATAGCCGACAGAGCAGGTTTATTGACCAGACAGCGCTTTGGCGCCACGGTACAATTTTATGCTCCGCTCTATTTATCTAATCTGTGCGCCAATGAATGCAGCTACTGTGGTTTCTCTATGAGCCAGAAGATTAAGCGTAAAACACTGACTGTTGAAGAAGTTGAACAGGAATGCCTGGCGTTAAAAGCACTGGGCATCGATCAGGTTCTGCTGCTCACCGGAGAGCATGAACACAAAGTTGGTATGGCATATTTTCGCACGGTAATCCCGGTAATAAGACGATACTTCAGCAGCCTACAGCTCGAAGTCCAGCCACTCGCCGTATCAGAATATGCCGAACTCCGGCAACTTGGCGTCGATGCGGTAATGCTATACCAGGAAACCTATCAGGCAGGCGCCTATCAACGGCACCATATTAAAGGGCGCAAAGCAGATATGCCATGGCGGCTTAACGGCCCGGACAGAATTGGTCAGGCCGGCATCGATAAGATAGGCCTTGGTGTTCTGCTTGGACTGACAGACTGGCGTACCGATGCAGTTATGCTTGCCCAACATCTGCAGTATTTGCAAAAACGATACTGGCAATGCCGCTTTAGCCTGTCTGTGCCCAGGATCCGCCCCTGCAGTGGCGGTGGTATCGCTGATAACACTGTTACAGACAGAGATCTCATCCAACTGATATGTGCATTTCGTCTATTTGCGCCAGAACTGGAGATAAGCCTGTCAACGCGTGAGTCGGCAGAATTTCGCCGCGCTGTTGCTCCACTAGCCATTACCAGTCTGAGTGCTGGTTCAAAAACGCAACCCGGGGGGTATAGTGTAGCACCGGAAAATCTGCAGCAGTTCAGCATTGATGACGACCGTTTACCTTCACAGGTCGCTGCAGACATGATTGAGCAAGGGTTGCAGCCAGTCTGGAAAGATTGGGAAGCTTGCCTCGGCCGTTGACGCTAACAGTTCTGATAAGCCCGCATAGCGGGCTTTTTTATGGGCGGCCAGCAGGTGGTAACATTCGATGCAGTTTTATGTGGGCAATAAAACCCGCCGCGTTGTTGAGAGTGTTGAGTATTGTGCTTCGGGGCGTGCAACGGTGAACGATACGTTCTGGCCGCCAAACACAAAAAGGCCTACCGGTTAAGGTAGGCCTTCTGCTTTATGAGGCGCCTGGCGGTGAACTACTCTCGCATAGCGAATGCTACACTACCATCGTCGCAGCTGCGTTTCACTTCTGAGTTCGGAATGGGATCAGGTGGTTCCACAGCGCTATTGCCACCAGGCAAAAACGGTTTACTGTCTTTAACTTAGCAAGCTTGTAGTATGCACACTGTATTTCTGTTGGCTTTTCAGCCTAAAACATCTTTGGCGTTGTATGGTTAAGCCTCTCGGGCAATTAGTATGAGTTAGCTTAACGCCTCACAGCGCTTCCACACCTCACCTATCAACGTTGTGGTCTCCAACGACCCTTTAGCAGACTTAAAGTCTGAGGGATGACTCATCTTGTGGCCGGCTTCCCGCTTAGATGCTTTCAGCGGTTATCCGTTCCGAACGTAGCTACCGGGCAGTGCCATTGGCATGACAACCCGAACACCAGCGGTTCGTTCACTCCGGTCCTCTCGTACTAGGAGCAACTCCACTCAATCATCCAACGCCCACGGCAGATAGGGACCGAACTGTCTCACGACGTTCTAAACCCAGCTCGCGTACCACTTTAAATGGCGAACAGCCATACCCTTGGGACCGACTTCAGCCCCAGGATGTGATGAGCCGACATCGAGGTGCCAAACACCGCCGTCGATATGAACTCTTGGGCGGTATCAGCCTGTTATCCCCGGAGTACCTTTTATCCGTTGAGCGATGGCCCTTCCATACAGAACCACCGGATCACTATGACCTACTTTCGTACCTGCTCGACGTGTCTGTCTCGCAGTTAAGCTGGCTTCTACCATTACACTAACCGTACGATGTCCGACCGTACTTAGCCAACCTTCGTGCTCCTCCGTTACTCTTTAGGAGGAGACCGCCCCAGTCAAACTACCCACCAGACACTGTCCGCAATCCCGATTCAGGGACCTACGTTAGAACATCAAACATACAAGGGTGGTATTTCAAGGACGGCTCCACGATAACTGGCGTTACCGCTTCAAAGCCTCCCACCTATCCTACACATGTAGGGTCAATGTTCAGTGCCAAGCTATAGTAAAGGTTCACGGGGTCTTTCCGTCTAGCCGCGGGTATACGGCATCTTCACCGCAATTTCAATTTCACTGAGTCTCGGCTGGAGACAGCCTGGCCATCATTACACCATTCGTGCAGGTCGGAACTTACCCGACAAGGAATTTCGCTACCTTAGGACCGTTATAGTTACGGCCGCCGTTTACCGGGGCTTCGATCAAGAGCTTCGCTTGCGCTAACCCCATCAATTAACCTTCCGGCACCGGGCAGGTGTCACACCCTATACGTCCTCTTACGAGTTTGCAGAGTGCTGTGTTTTTAATAAACAGTTGCAGCCAGCTGGTCACTGCGACTCTTCACTGCTTACGGAGCAAGTCCTTCACAGCAAAGAGCGTACCTTCTCCCGAAGTTACGGTACTATTTTGCCTAGTTCCTTCAGCCGAGTTCTCTCAAGCGCCTTGGTATGCTCTACCTGACCACCTGTGTCGGTTTAGGGTACGGTCACCAATACCTGAAGCTTAGAGGCTTTTCCTGGAAGCATAGCGTTAGCAACTTCGTCACCGTGGTGACTCGTCTCGTATCTCAGTCTTAAGCATCCGGATTTTCCTAAACGCTCAACCTACATACTTTCACGCGGACTACCAACGCCGCGCTTGCCTAGCTTTCTCCGTCCCCCCATCGCAGTATTGGCCGGTACGGGAATATTAACCCGTTTCCCATCGACTACGCCTTTCAGCCTCGCCTTAGGGGCCGACTCACCCTACCCTGATTAGCATGGGATAGGAACCCTTGGTCTTTCGGCGGGGAAGTTTTTCACTCCCCTTATCGTTACTCATGTCAGCATTCGCACTTCTGATACCTCCAGCAACCCTCCCGGGTCACCTTCACAGGCTTACAGAACGCTCCTCTACCACTTGTGCAAGCACAAGTCCGCAGCTTCGGTGAATGATTTAGCCCCGTTACATCTTCCGCGCAGGCCGACTCGACTAGTGAGCTATTACGCTTTCTTTAAAGGGTGGCTGCTTCTAAGCCAACCTCCTAGCTGTCTATGCCTTCCCACATCGTTTTCCACTTAATCATTACTTTGGGACCTTAGCTGGCGGTCTGGGTTGTTTCCCTTTTCACGACGGACGTTAGCACCCGCCGTGTGTCTCCCGAGTAGTACTCATTGGTATTCGGAGTTTGCATGGGGTTGGTAAGTCGGGATGACCCCCTAGCCCAAACAGTGCTCTACCCCCAATGGTATTCGCTCGAGGCGCTACCTAAATAGCTTTCGAGGAGAACCAGATATCTCCGAGCTTGATTAGCCTTTCACTCCGATCCACAAGTCATCCCCATCTTTTTCAACAGATGTGGGTTCGGTCCTCCAGTTAGTGTTACCCAACCTTCAACCTGCTCATGGATAGATCGCCCGGTTTCGGGTCTACACCCTGCAACTATTCGCCCAGTTAAGACTCGGTTTCCCTACGGCTCCCCTATTCGGTTAACCTCGCTACAGAATGTAAGTCGCTGACCCATTATACAAAAGGTACGCAGTCACACCACGAAGGTGCTCCCACTGCTTGTACGTACACGGTTTCAGGTTCTATTTCACTCCCCTTACAGGGGTTCTTTTCGCCTTTCCCTCACGGTACTGGTTCACTATCGGTCAGTCAGGAGTATTTAGCCTTGGAGGATGGTCCCCCCATGTTCAAACAGGATACCACGTGTCCCGTCCTACTCGTTTTCACTAAAAAGGCATTGTCGTGTACGGGGCTATCACCCTGTATCGCTCATATTTCCACATGATTCCACTAACACCAATCCAGCTTAAGGGCTACTCCGCGTTCGCTCGCCGCTACTAACGGAATCTCGGTTGATTTCTTTTCCTCGGGGTACTTAGATGTTTCAGTTCTCCCGGTTTGCCTCCTTAACCTATGTATTCAGTTAAGGATAGTGAGTAAACTCACTGGGTTTCCCCATTCGGACATCTGCGGGTCTAACGCCTCTTACCGGCTTCCCACAGCTTTTCGCAGGTTAGTACGTCCTTCATCGCCTCTGACTGCCAAGGCATCCACCGTGTACGCTTAGTCACTTAACCATACAACCCAAAAATGTTTTTGTGTCGTACAGTGTGCTTTGCTATACACTCTCTCGCTTGAGTTCGAGAGGTTGCTTAGCTTGTTTTTTACTACTATCAGCTTGCCAAATTGTTAAAGAGCAGTTTGAGATTAAACTCAAATCAAATCATTCTCGTAAGAACAGTTTCATTTGAATTTCAACACACTAAAGGAATGGTGGAGTTAAGCGGGATCGAACCGCTGACCTCCTGCGTGCAAGGCAGGCGCTCTCCCAGCTGAGCTATAACCCCAATCTAGTTAATTTCGCTTTAGACAAGGCGCTTTCCTGTGAAGCATACTTAGGTATGCAAGCAGGGAAGCAACGCCGTATAACGCGGAATTTGGTGGGTCTGAGTAGACTCGAACTACCGACCTCACCCTTATCAGGGGTGCGCTCTAACCACCTGAGCTACAGACCCAATCTGTACGTGTGCTCTATCTCATGCAATCAATCATCTGTGTGAACACTTATAACTTCATGTCACTTTAGGTAAGGAGGTGATCCAACCGCAGGTTCCCCTACGGTTACCTTGTTACGACTTCACCCCAGTCATGAATCACAAAGTGGTAAGCGCCCTCCCGAAGGTTAAGCTACCTACTTCTTTTGCAACCCACTCCCATGGTGTGACGGGCGGTGTGTACAAGGCCCGGGAACGTATTCACCGCAACATTCTGATTTGCGATTACTAGCGATTCCGACTTCATGGAGTCGAGTTGCAGACTCCAATCCGGACTACGATACGCTTTAAGAGATCCGCTCACTGTCGCCAGCTTGCCTCCCTCTGTACGTACCATTGTAGCACGTGTGTAGCCCTACTCGTAAGGGCCATGATGACTTGACGTCGTCCCCACCTTCCTCCGGTTTATCACCGGCAGTCTCCCTAGAGTTCCCACCATTACGTGCTGGCAACTAAGGATAAGGGTTGCGCTCGTTGCGGGACTTAACCCAACATTTCACAACACGAGCTGACGACAGCCATGCAGCACCTGTCTTAGCGTTCCCGAAGGCACAACTGCATCTCTGCAATCTTCGCTAGATGTCAAGAGTAGGTAAGGTTCTTCGCGTTGCGTCGAATTAAACCACATGCTCCACCGCTTGTGCGGGCCCCCGTCAATTCATTTGAGTTTTAATCTTGCGACCGTACTCCCCAGGCGGTCTACTTAGTGCGTTAGCTGCGCTACTCACAGTACAAGACCACGAACAGCTAGTAGACATCGTTTACGGCGTGGACTACCAGGGTATCTAATCCTGTTTGCTCCCCACGCTTTCGCACCTGAGCGTCAGTATTGTGCCAGGGGGCCGCCTTCGCCACTGGTATTCCTCCAAATCTCTACGCATTTCACCGCTACACTTGGAATTCTACCCCCCTCTCACATACTCTAGCGTGCCAGTTTTGAATGCAATTCCCAGGTTGAGCCCGGGGCTTTCACATCCAACTTAACACACCGCCTACGTGCGCTTTACGCCCAGTAATTCCGATTAACGCTTGCACCCTCCGTATTACCGCGGCTGCTGGCACGGAGTTAGCCGGTGCTTCTTCTGCGAGTAACGTCAAAATGCTGTGCTATTAACACAACACCCTTCCTCCTCGCTGAAAGTGCTTTACAACCCGAAGGCCTTCTTCACACACGCGGCATGGCTGGATCAGGCTTGCGCCCATTGTCCAATATTCCCCACTGCTGCCTCCCGTAGGAGTCTGGACCGTGTCTCAGTTCCAGTGTGGCTGATCATCCTCTCAAACCAGCTAGGGATCGTCGCCTTGGTGAGCCATTACCCCACCAACTAGCTAATCCCATATAGGTGCATCCGATAGCATGTGGCCCGAAGGTCCCACACTTTGGTCCGTAGACATTATGCGGTATTAACAGTCGTTTCCAACTGGTATCCCCCTCTATCGGGCAGCTCCCTATACATTACTCACCCGTCCGCCGCTAAATCCAGGAGCAAGCTCCCTTCATTCGCTCGACTTGCATGTGTTAGGCCTGCCGCCAGCGTTCAATCTGAGCCATGATCAAACTCTTCAATTAAAAGTGTTTGCTGTCCATAAAGGACTGCTCAGTCTTACTGACTTAAAACATATTTCTATGTAAGTCACTCAACCGATAAATTTCATTTTGTGAAATCCATCATAAGTGCCCACACAGATGATTGATTGCGAATTGTTAAAGAGCGTGCTTCGCTTAGAAGCGGGAGGCGTATGTTACACTTCCCAGTTTTTAAGTCAAGCGTGACGATTATTCTTTTTTAAAAACACTCGTCACACCCGACTTTTTATCCCGTTTCACCGTGTTTACCACCACCGTGAAGCGAGGGCGCCATTTTAGTGATTTAAGAAAGTCTGTCAAGCGTCTTTTTGAAGATTTTTAACTTTCTTTCTAAACTACCCGGAGACTCTGTTTTCGCAGCACCCCGTGGCATGGCGCGCATTATAGGGCGTTTTTAAACACGTGCAACACCTAAAGTGCAAAAAGCATATCGATTGCTTATAAAGTAAGCGCCCCTCCGTACTTCCTTAAAGATTTATCAAGCCATAGCTTTACGATGGTTGTACTCCAGCACCATTTGAGTCATTTGCATGTCATCGTAAGGAACCAAATTGCTCAAAATCATCCGCTTCTCGCCAACGCCTATCAACTTGCCATCCTCTTTTAGTGAAAACTGCAAAAGCGCATTGCCCCTTTTTCCCTCAACTGACAATGATGATGCTGTCAGACTTAAATCCACTTTCTGCGATGGTAACAGTTCAAATTCCAATGCCATGCTTTCATATATCACCAGCGGGCGTTGAGCGTTGATCATTACATTATGCCGCTGCATTAGTGGCTGCAATATATGAGGAAAGTTCTGACCAGAAAACCTGACATAATCCTTTATCAGCGGTTCTATGACGTTAAGGTCGTTCTGAGATGGCCCACTACGCTGCAACGACAGATACTTTTTGTTCTGATCATCAAGAATAGTAATGCCTTCGGGCTCCTCAGCACAATGTAGTGCTATATCTGCACCAACCATACCGGCAAACTGGCAGCTAAGGTGCTGTGAAACACCATACCGTGTTAGCAAATACGAAAAAAGCAAATCCCCCGGCACACAAAACCGCTTCGCGTCTTCATCATGTATAGGATTAAAGTCAGAAGCGACTTGTTTGGCAAAGCCACTTGCCTGCTGGCGAGTGAAGCTAAAATACTCACCGTCTTGCTGCACATACTGTTCTAATAACATCCATTACCCATCTATTACTGGCGTTTTGGCGGCCATTCTACCTAAATTTGCCTTACTAATGGTCCAGCCAGTCTATCGATAATAATTGCAAAAAATGCTTGCTTTTTATCCAACACACAAATACTGTATATTCATACACTGTATAAATAAACACTAGAGGGTTGTATGTATAACAATGTGATGCGTCGTCCATTATTTCAATCGACTACTTATAACGATAGTTGCGTATTACAAACTCTCGTTAATGCGGGCATCGGCGCAGATATTAGTGACATCGCGCCCCGGCAAAGCCTTTTACAGTTAATTAAACAACATCAAAGTCAGGATGGATGGATACTTCTTGTTGCACCTTCCAGTCTGCCAGATAAAGAGTGGGCGGAGAGCTATCAATTATCCTTGCACAATGTTCTGGTTGTGCATCAGAAACAAATTAGCGATTTGGCAGCGACTTTAACTCAGGCCCTTACTTCTGCCAGCTGCAAAGTAGTTATCAACTTTGGTCAGCCTTTAGGCTCACAACAATTAGAACAATGCCGGAAACTTGCTGTGGAGAATAATATTTGGTTCTATCAGAGTGAGCTTGTCGCGAAAGAGGTATTTAAGCACTAGCCGCGTGTTCGTAACAGGACAACAGGGATTACATACGGTAGAATTTCAGCATCGATTTATCAGAGCTATCGTTATGCAATGTTATTGTGGCTCAGCTAAGCCTTTTGACTTATGTTGCCACGCTTTTATTAGTGGACAGATGCAGGTGCGCTATTGCGAGCAACTGATGCGTTCCAGGTATAGCGCATACTGTCATAAGGCCGTTGATTACATATATCAAACTTATCATCCTTCAGTGCGGCAAGAGAATCCTGTCGCGGCTCTGGCCTCTTTTGCACATGACAGCCATTTTATTACATTAGAGGTACACAGTGCAGAGCAAAGCGCAAAAGAGGGCTTTGTCGAGTTTACGGTTAAATATATGCAGCATAATCAACTGCATCAATTTCGGGAACGCTCACGTTTTGTGCTCGAAGATAGATGGTATTACCTCAATGGCATATTAATCGAGCAAACCCCATGGAAAATACAGCGAAATGAGCAGTGCCCCTGCAATAGTGGGAAGAAATTTAAACAATGCCGGCAACATTTAATCTCAGGTAGTCAAATTTAATAAACTAAGCTGCTTCTCCAGCATGTAACTGCTGCAATATTTCATACATAGCGGCAGGATTAGCTTGCGGTTTTGTCAATTCCGGCTGCAAAAGCCGTCTTTGACTGTGCAAGCTCAGCGCTTGAACGATATCGTTGCTCAGCCTTTTTTTATCGTCATGCTGTAGCAATGGCGCGGTATTCATACTCATTGCTAACTTTAAGCCTGCCATACCGCCTTTCTGCAAGGCTTTAGTATGTTGACTGAGCACCACGATATCGCCTTCTTCCATAGCAAAACTTCGTGCCGGGCGAACTCCAAATCTGTTACACAGATCATCGCCCACTTTTGTCTCTGATATAGCATCAGGTGTAAGAAACTCGGCAGACTCTTCAACCGCTGGTGACAATAACGCCAGATAAAGAGCGAAATCAGCCCGCTGCGCGTGCTGAAGCGCATTATTAAGTTTAGAATTGAGCTGCCATTCGTTAATAATCATTCTGGACAAGTAGTTTAAGTGCTTCATAAATCCCGGTCTGACTGAATTATCGGCAGTCAGACAAAAAAGTTTAGCAAATGGCTTTACATCAAAAGTCAGTTTGATAATATGCCGTCCACTCGTGGAGGGGTTCCCGAGTGGCCAAAGGGATCAGACTGTAAATCTGCCGGCACTGCCTTCGAAGGTTCGAATCCTTCCCCCTCCACCATCTCTCTCTTTGCTGAAACTTTTGCAGCACAAGCCTATTAATATTATCTTGCTTATCTGTCAGTTATTTCCGACACTTAGTCACAAATTGCTAATGAATTAATGTGGTATTGATGGATAACAAAACGCTTGAGAATCAACGTGTTCTAATTGTTGACGATCAACGGGCTTTCCAATTGATGTTTAAAGGTATTTTATATCAAATGGGAGCGACAAACGTCGCCTTTTCGCCAACAGGAGAACAGGCATTAGCAAAGTGTGCCACAGTCAGTTACGACGTACTCTTCGTTGATTATCACTTAGGTGTGGGAAAAAACGGTAAACAGCTGCTTGAGGACCTGAGAGAAAAAAAACTACTGGCACCTCACAGTATCTTTATGCTGGTCACTGGCGAAAATAAAGTTCCTATGGTTATGAGTGCTGTCGAACTCGAGCCAGATGACTACCTGGTCAAACCCTTTTCGCAGAACGTATTGCGTAGCCGCATTCAGCGTATACAACGAAAGAAATCCCAATTGTCAGCACTGTACCAGGCATTGTTCGATGACCAGCCCGAACGGGCAATTGAGTTATGTCAGCAGGCAATAGCAAGCGAAAGCCGCTATCAGCAGTTTTGTAAAAGAGTTATGGTCGAGAACTTGCTGGTGTTGCATCGTTACGAAGAAGCGGAGTTGATCCTGCAAAATAGCCTTAATCAGCATCGCAGCGGTTGGGCATTGTTGCTACAGGCGAAATTATGTTTCGAATTACAACGTTTTGATGAAAGTTTGGCGTTATGCCAGGAAGCAATCGAAAGTAATCGCTATTTTGCAGAAGCCTACGATATACAAGCCATGACTTATCAGGCTACCGGAGATCAGGAGCAAGCGTTTAGTAGCATCCAGACTGCTGCTGAAATAGCGCCTTACAGCATGTCACGACAGTACTTGCTCATTGAGATTGCACGCAAACTTAATAATGTGCCGCTGCAGGTTCAAGCCAGCAAGCAACTATATGAGATCACCCGACGTTCAATTAAGCAAGATATCGTACATCTTCTAAACTATATCCGCACTGTTATTGATGCCGCAGTACGCGCGGATGATCAAAACCAACGTAACCGCTATCTACAGGAAGTTTCGCTCGCATTACAGCGCGTGAAGCGTGATGATGGCATGACGCGCGAAATCGATTTTGGTTTATTTGAAGCCTTATGCCAGGCCAGACTGGAATCGCTCAACGGCGCTCAGTATCAAGCGAAGAAAACTTATGCCGCAGTTGCCGACCAGCTGTCTGAACAACATCAGGTATTGCCTGACGCAATATTTTTATTAAATCAAATTGGTGAGTTTGAGCAGGCCCAAAGCCTGACACAACTGGTACCTGCTGAATTAATGCAAAACCCATTGCTGAAAACGTTATTCAGTGATCAGCAACTTTTCGTTGATAAAAAGCAGCAGCAGTTCGGCGAACTGAATAAAGCCGGCATAAAAAGCTATAAGGAAGGTAACTTTAATGCAGCCGT
The DNA here is from genome assembly GCF_059429535.1 of Rheinheimera sp. ATLC3. Classification (NCBI taxonomy): domain Bacteria; kingdom Pseudomonadati; phylum Pseudomonadota; class Gammaproteobacteria; order Chromatiales; family Chromatiaceae; genus Rheinheimera; species Rheinheimera sp. ATLC3. The sequence continues at coordinate 4,023,451 of NZ_CM182103.1, read as the reverse complement.
AACACAGTTTGAAGCCGCACTGGAGCTTGCACCAATGAACACTGGCAGTGCGTTGAACCTGATCCAAGCTTCGATTCAGTTACTGAACAGTCAACACAAGCGTAAGTCATCTGAACTGTTTGACCGGTGTAAAAAGACCTTCCGCGTTGTGGATAACATGCCATTACCAGAACATCACCGCGTACGCTACAAAGAACTGCTACAACAGTTTGATAAGCTGCGGGACGAAATGCGGCGCTGAAGGCTACTCAGCGAGCCGATCTGCCAGTTCATACACCAAAGCACTGGCACCAATACGCAACCCACTGCTAAGCGCTATTTTCCCTGTCAGTTCTTCATATAATTCTACAATTTTCAGAGCTTGCTCTACCGTGCGCACACCACCAGAAGCCTTAAAGCCCACTTCACGTTTTGCTGCGGCTATCACCGTCAGAATGAGGCGAGTGGCTTCCTCAGTAACACCTATCGGCACTTTACCGGTAGATGTTTTAATAAAGTCAGCGCCAGCATCAATTACAAGTTCACTGGCTACTGTTATTTGTTGTGCTGTTGTCAGTTCACCAGACTCAATAATAATTTTCAAACACCTATCAACACAGGCTTTACGGACACTTTGCAGAAAGCTTCTTACTGCGTCATATTCTCCGCGCTGCAACATTTTATATGGCAGCACACAATCGATTTCTGTGGCCCCCGCCGACAACGCCTGTTGGATCTGCTGGCAAACCTGCTCTTCAGGTAAGTCACCTGTAGGAAAATTAACCACAGTTGCAATAGCTGATTGCTTCTGACGTGCCGGCCAGTTTAGCAGTGACATCAAATACTGAGGGTAAACGCAATAAGCTGCAGCAGATATAGCAGGTAATGACGCTGTCCAACTGTCAAAAGAGGCATTTGTTTCGTCATCCTGTAATCTGGTGACATCCATCAGCTTGGCTAATTGCTGCAGGCGTAAAAGATTAGTCATTAATTTTAATTCCAATATTGGTTATTCCGAAGCAGTGCCTTACCTGGCTCAGGCATCGCCAGAGTTGGCAAGCTTAAATCAGCGGCTAATGCAAATGCAAAGCAGCGGCAAAAAATACTAAAAATATTTTGAATTAATTTGAACGGCCACAGTCTCATCTTACAGTAGTTGTTATGTAGTACCATTTCTCTCCTGTTTCGATGTCCTAGTATTTACGCCGGCTTTCGAGCCGGCGCTTTTTTTACAGCTCAAGCCGGTACTGATGTTGCTTCAACCATAGCTTGGCATCGCTATGTCGCGGGTAATATTGCCGCACCAGTTGCCAGAAGTGCACAGAATGGTTAAGGTGGCGCAAATGGGCAAGTTCGTGCACAACAACATAGTCTGCTACCCATTCGGGTGCCATCATTAAGCGCCAGTTAAACCCCAGCTCTGCATTGCTTTTACAGTATCCCCATTTCGTTTTCCAATTACCGATGGTAAGTGCGGTTGACGTTAAATTCATCTCCCGCTGCCAGAATGTAACACGCTCAGTAAACCAAGCGCTGGCCTGCTGTTTATACCAGTCAGTCAATAGCTGACGCAATTTGGCGTCGGTCGGTTTAGCCCGTTTTGACAGTGATACAATTACTGCACCACCAGACTGCATGACGCCAGTAGTCAAAGCACTTTGCACCTGCAACGGCAGGAGTTGATCAAGTAAAGGAACACAACCTTGTTCCAGCCAACCCGGAGAATGTCGCAGCTGTGTCTGGCTAAGGTGTTTTGAAATCCAGGCCTGCTTGCTGGCAATTAAAGCATTAACTTCAGCAACACTCACGCCTACCGGAGCTCTTACCGTTAATTTCCCATCAGCGATTTGTAATGCCACGCTTCGTCTTTTACTGCTGTAATTAAGCAGGTAACTTAATTCGCCCAGCGCTAACTGTAATGCTGCCAACTAAATCTCCACAGCCTGATATTTCATACATACAACATGGCAACATTGTGCCACACCAGCCGTGAAAGTGTTATCATCGCCCCACTTGCCAGAATCAAGACAATAAGGGCATCACGATATGAAAATAATTTCCTTTAATATTAATGGCATACGCGCAAGGCTGCATCAACTAAAAGCACTTCTGGACAAACATCAACCAGATATTGTGGGTTTGCAGGAAATAAAAGTGCATGATGATGAGTTTCCGTTATCAGATGTGGAGGCAATGGGCTATCACGTATATTATTTTGGGCAAAAGGGCCATTATGGTGTAGCAATATTAAGCAAAGCCCCCGCTGAGCATATGCAGTATGGCTTTCCAACAGATGAGCCCGACGCTCAGCGCCGAATGCTAATTGGCCGTTTCAGCATGCCAGACGGCACGCCTCTTACTGTACTTAATGGCTACTTCCCGCAGGGAGAAAACCGCAATCATCCTGTTAAGTTTCCGGCCAAGACAAAATTCTACGCAGATTTACAGCAGTATTTGACTACGCATCATACGCCAGATGAGCATATCGCGGTTATTGGCGATATCAATATTTCTCCTGTAGATCTGGATATCGGTATTGGTGAGGCGAATGCCAAACGTTGGTTACGCGAAGGAAAAACATCCTTCCTGCCAGAAGAACGGGCTTGGTTAGCTCAGCTAAAAGACTGGGGACTGCTCGACACGTTCAGAGAGCTCAACCCGGACACCACAGCACAATACAGCTGGTTTGACTACCGCTCAAAAGGTTTCGACGACAACAGAGGCCTGCGCATTGACGTTATCATGGCTACTGCCCCACTCGCTAAGCGCTGCACTGAATGTGGTATCGATTATGAAATCCGAGCCATAGAGCGCCCATCAGACCACGCACCTGTATGGTCGGTATTTAATTAATTTGAATTTGTTTAGCATCGCAACGCTGCAAGCCTAAACATTAAAACCATTGTCTGACAAAAGCTCTGTCCAACTGCTGATAAGCTTGCTGCAGCAGTATGGCCAGATCTTTGTAGCGGCCAGGCTGCTTTACCGGCGCCATGCTTATGCCCTGCTGCTGCATTTTCTGCCTGATCTGTAAATACCAGCCGGCAATAGAAGGTGGCAAAGGTGTTGCTGCACGAACACCTAACCAATACCAACCTTGTAAAGGCAGCGCAGCTACGAATAACATCATCGCAAGTATCTGAGGAAGAAACGCCTTTCCGAGATAAAAATACTGAATGACTGCACACACTATCGCCAGCAAAGGTAAAAAACGTCCGGCGATTGAAGTTAGCAAAATAACTTTATTTTCAATAAATAAACTATTCAATTCAGCTTTGGCCGGCCACTGCTTACTATATTCTCTGCCCTCGCGCAGCGTACTATATAGCGGATACTGCATTGCTTGCTCCTGAAGTAGGTTCACATTTGAACGATAGCATAAATCCGCAACCTTTACCTGCCTCAGCTAATAGGCAGGCCAGATTGGCTGCAAGCTACCAGCCAAAACAATAATTTTGATCAACGATTTGCGGCTGGCTTATGCCAAGGAAACTGCTTTTTACCAGCGCTTACATTGGTTATCAAAACTCAAACTGGCATTTTGCCTTACTTCATAGCAGCTTTAGGCTAAGTTCAAACTAACAAAAAATATGCCAACTTACTTATCTAAATAAATTCATTAACTTAACCGACTTAAACAACGTTACACACAAAGTTATCCACAAAATCTGTGGACAACAAAGTCCCATATAACTCAACAGAACTACAAACTTAACGCTATAAACTACCCTGCAAAAAAAAGACTTCATTAAATATTCATGCAAAAACCGTTGAAATGTCATATTTCATTTTTTCGATGTATTCGTTCAGTTGCAGTAGTGCACGCTGCACGGCATACTCATAATCCGTAATCACCGAATTATGCTGAATTAATACTGCTGAAGTACTTAGAGCCGGAGCGTTTGTTGATAAATTGGCAAGAACAATACAATGCTAAAATGCCGGGGTTAGCTGTTAACAGCCCGGCATCTGGTATGATACTACCTTTACATGCGCATACCGATCCGCTTTATAACACCACTGTATTACCCCAGGCGTTATGCATTAAACTGCGGCATGACACCCTGATAGCACCCTTTGCGGGTATTTATGATCGCAGCCTGCTTGGCGGCCGAAGATTAAACTTCCGGCATAAAAGCGGCTTAACCCTGCAACTTGATCTGCCCGAAGACAACAGTCTGAAGCATGGTGAAGTGATAAAACCCTTGGTTCATGATGGTGATCAGGTTATAGCCGGGCAGCCAGTGCTCAGGCTTGATCCCAAATTACTTCAGGCTGACATGGGGTATTTGGTGGTATTAATGGTACTACCACATCCGGCTATATCAGCAGTGTTCAGTACTGAGCGCTCTGTGGCAGCAGGTCAGGACGCTGTATTCACTCTACAAATGAAGAACAAATAATGATGACAACTCTATATGGTATTAAGAACTGTGACACAATTAAAAAAGCCAAAAGCTGGCTTGAACAACATCAAATCGCCTATCAGTTTGTAGACTACCGCGCTGATGGCCTTACACAAGCGCAACTTGCAAACTTCTCTGCTCAATGTGGCTGGCAAAATCTGCTCAACACCAGAGGCACAACCTATCGTCAACTTGATGATGCTGACAAAACAGATTTAACTGAAGATAAAGCGTTGAAATTGATGTTGGCCCAGCCAGCAATGATCAAACGCCCGTTACTGGTGCACAATAACCGGTATATTCTGGGGTTTAAAGCTGAGCAATACCAACAAATTTTCGGACTATAACGATGATGGCATCCAATGAAGTTATTGCACTGACGATGGATTTGATCGCCCGCCCTTCGGTTACACCAGAGGACGCAGGCTGTCAGCAAGTAATGGCTGCACGTTTAGCCGCCATCGGTTTTAATGTAGAAGTCATGCATTTTGAAGATACCCTGAATATGTGGGCCCGTCGCGGTAGCGGCAAACCGGTATTTTGTTTCGCCGGGCACACCGATGTCGTGCCAACCGGTCCGGCTGGACAGTGGCACACCCCACCTTTTGAGCCCACTATTATCGGCGATACTCTGTATGGTCGTGGTGCGGCTGATATGAAAGGCAGTCTTGCAGCGATGGTTGTTGCAACGGAGCGTTTTTTACATCATTACCCTGAGCCCAGGTTTGATCTGGCCTACCTTATCACCAGTGATGAGGAAGGCCCTTTTATTAACGGTACAAAACGTGTCATCGAAACGCTGGAACAGCGGCAGGAAAAAATAAGCTGGTGCATTGTAGGCGAACCCTCCAGTAGCCACAAAGCCGGCGATGTCGTGAAGAATGGCCGCCGCGGTTCTTTAACCGGCAACCTGGTCGTAAAAGGCATCCAGGGACATGTCGCCTACCCTCAATTAGCAGATAACCCTGTTCATAAAGCCGCTGCAGCTTTAACAGAGCTTGCTGCTGAACAGTGGGATAAGGGGAATGCTTATTTCCCGGCCACCAGCTTTCAGATAGCGAATATTCATGCTGGCACCGGCGCATCGAATGTAATACCGGGCGAGTTAAATGTTATGTTTAATTTTCGCTACAGTACCGAAAGCACGGCTGAGAGCTTGCAACAACGCGTCATTGCATTGCTGGACCGTCATGGCCTTAATTATGAGCTGGACTGGACATTAAACGGCCTGCCATTTCTGACCGACAGCGGCAGCCTGGTCGCGGCCACTGTTGAGGCGATAAAAAAGGTGCAGGGCTTTGAGCCGCGGCTTGAAACAAGTGGTGGCACGTCAGATGGCCGCTTTATTGCACCAACAGGTGCTCAGGTGATAGAGCTTGGTCCGTGTAATGCCACTATCCATAAAGTGAATGAGTGTGTCTCAGTTACGGATCTCGAGCAACTGGCTAAAATGTATGAAGCCGTGCTGGAACAGTTACACCTGAGCCTATGAATACAACAGACATCGATATCCTGACAGGTCTTACAGAGCAGCATATTGTGCAGTATCAGGATGGTTTTAGTTTACATACTGCCACCGTTTCACCTTTTACTGCATTATGTGAGGCCGCAAAAACGTCAGGTATTGATATCAGAATAGCGTCGTCTTTTCGTTCTTATCAGCGCCAGGCCGCTATCTGGCAAGCTAAAATAACAGGAGCCAGGACCGTATTTGACCAAGCCGGTAAGGCTGTGGACGTGACGAAGTTAGCCGGTATGGCGAAACTCGACGCCGTCTTATTGTATTCAGCGTTGCCTGGTGCCAGCCGTCATCATTGGGGCACAGAGGTCGACATATATGATGCTGCGGCAGTACCAGACGATTACAAACCACGACTGCTGCCAGAAGAATACAGCGCGACAGGCCCATTTTGGGCCATGCAACAATGGTTGCAAAAACACGCTGCTGGCTTTGGCTTTTTTCAGCCTTATCAGGTTTATCAGGGAGGTGTTGCTGCAGAGCCATGGCACCTTAGCCATAGGCCTGTCGCTGAGCAATATCTGACGCACTTTTCAGCATTGACATTGCGTCAGTGCATCACACTACACCCCCTGACAGAGCAGGAACTGGTGCTTGAACACCTTGATACGATATTTGCCCGCTATGTTACGAATATCTGCAGGTAAACCCATGAACTGGCCGCTGATAATCGCGCTTTCGCTTGCTTTTGCCGTCGTTGTCGGCAATATCATGCTCCTTAAGCATACTGCCAGATTGCAGATATCACCTTTCAAGCAACTTTCAGGCAAAAGTGCCAAGCTGGATTTAACAGACAGTGTTAAGGACAGCCGCACTCACTCCGACTCATTACCTGCGCGGTCAAAAGCAGAATAACCCTGAAGAAAACGCTGTAACTGGTCGCGCAAATTAGGCGGTGTGCCTTTAATCAGAATGGTATCGCTGTGTGGATCATATTGAACACGGTCGCCCAGCAGTTTCTGTTCAAAACTAATTGATAAGCCAGCGCCCTGCCCACTAAATTTAATCAGTTTTTTTAGCTCTTTTACTTCTACCGGAAATTGCTCAGCCACTTGTAACTGCTGTTCCTGGCAATAACGTAAAAAGCCCTGTTGTTCCTGATCATCTATCACAGCGGACAACTCTGTCAGTACAACGTCCTGTCCTGCTTTGGCCCTCTCCTCACAGTAACTGTACACCTGCTTACGTGCATCATTTTTCTCGCCGCTATCAAACTCTGCTGCCGCAAAATATTCCTCAACAGAGGCCAGCACCACCTTACTGTTAGCTTTGGCATCAGTGCCCTCTTCACAACCGAGAAAGTCGAGGAAAAAGTCCGCCACTTTACGCCCTGCCCGGCCACGGATAAAGCTGATGTATTTCCCCTGTTCCGGCGAACTTAAATATTCAGTTAAATCAATCCGCGCGGCCAGTTGCATCCGGGCAATATCCAGATGACGCGAAGTTGCCAGTTCCAGCTCATCAGTCAGTGAAAAATGGTCCTTACTGCCCAGCAGGCAAATCATCAGATAATCACTGGTCAGATAGCGATAGTGACACACTAGCAAATAACCACTTTCGGGTAGCTGATGCGCTTGCAGTTGCTGCTCTAATGCCGCAGTAGCAGTGTTTGCCAGGACATTAAAATCACTGTTTTGCTTTTGCCAATCCTGCAGTACAGTCACAACCTGTTGATCTTTTTCCGGGTTGAAAGCTGCGTAGCCTTTAGCCGGTTTACCGTTGTACGCCAGGTGCAGCTGCTCGACCAGGTGTGCTACGGCTGAAGTAGGCGTCACTAGTGACGGCCTGTAATGCGCTTTACTTTGCGCCTGCTCATCCAGTTCCAGATAATTTATCGCCAACTGCTGCACATCTACTGACATAACTTTTCCTGTTTAAAATGAATTCTGGTACTATTCTAACTGTTTAATTCACGTGACCTGCGGATAATTCATGCCAATTGTATCAAAGTATTCCACTGCACAAATTGAAAAGCTGGTAAATCAGCTGCTGGATGTGTTGCATGCTGAAAAAGCCACCACAGAACTGAGCCTGATGTGTTTAGGTAACGCCATCAGCCATGTTGTTAACAGCAGTGTACCGCAGAACCAGCGTGCCGCCGTTGTCAGCCATTTTAGTCAGGCATTGGCTGACACTGTTGTTGATAAGGCAAACTAATCACTTATGGTGCTGGAAAACAACCTGTCACTGGTAAAAAAGGTCAACCGGCTACTGAACTGGGGCCACTGGTTTAGCTTCTTCAATATTTTGCTGGCACTGGCAGTAACTTCAGTTTACTGGCTGGCTGAACCCTTGCCTGTTTCAATAATGGGCTGGCTGTATCTGCCACTGAACTGGATAGGTCATACAGCATTTTTGTGTTTTATGTTTTTTATTCTAACGATATTTCCGATATCGTTAGTATTTCCCTATCAGCGCCATGTACGGGGCTTAGCCGCAATACTGGCTACCGTTGCCCTTATAGTACTTATTTTTGATGCTTATGTTTATGCCAACCTGGGTTACCACGTTGGCAGCGCATCGTTAGACCAGGCTGCAGAACTGTTACGGCAACAAATTGTCACTAACTTGCGCAATTTCGTATTAATTGTTGTTACTGTTGCTGCCCTTTTATTGGCAGTGGAGCTGACTCTAAGCAACTTTTGCTGGAAAAAAATAGAACGGCTGAAAAAATCTGCGATAGCGACACCATTATTTACACTGTTTATTGGCAGCTTCATGTTAAGCCATTTACTGCATATTTATGCTGATGCCAACGTAAAATACGATGTTACCCGTCAGGACAATGTGCTGCCGCTATCTTACCCTGCAACTGCAAAAACCTTTCTCGCCCGTTATCAGCTGATTGACCTGAATAAACAAAACCAGATACAGCTCGATAAGCTGAGCTTACCACAACACTTCAGTCATCAGCACAACATGGTATGTCAGGAAACTTCAGACAGTCATTCTACTCTACTGCTGGTCACTGATGGCTTCAGCCCGGAACTGGTTAAGCACCTGGCCAGCGCGGGCCTCAGACCGCTGGAGCAGCATTTTGCTCCTGTAGCACCAGACGAAGCTTTGCTCAATCTTCTGTATGGCAAATTCCTGATAGAGCAGAATGCACAGCAGCAATTGGAAGCGGCGCCGTCATGGTTAGCGCAATTGCCTGAGGGACGCATTAGTATAAGCCGTTCTGCCGAAACCGAAGTTGCGCAATTGCCCTGGCTTAATGTTGCAGCACCTGCACAATACAGCATTGTCTTCGACAATACCCCATATCAGCATTGGCAAAGCTACAGCCAATTTGACAACATAGTCGTATTGGGTTTAAGCGGCAGCCATAAACAGTTCAGCCTGGCCCCCGCTACTGTTTGGTCAAATTGGGCTGCCTTGCGGCAGTTACAACCACATCAGGTTACACAACATCTGGATTGGCTACCTACACTGCTGGCCCAGGCAGGTTGTCAGGCACAAGCGAACTGGCCGGGTGACAATCTACTACATCCGCGCATTTTACCCAAGCTCAATATCAGTGGTGGTGAAATCATCAGTTTTAAAAAAGATAAGATGGTTATTTTACGGGCAGACGGCAGTTATGGCGTCTGGTCGGCAGGTACTTTAGTACCTCTCAATGACCGCTTAGATTTACCAATGCTGACAGATGCATTAAAGCGCATTGAACAACCAATTGATTAATAGCCAGGTATATAGCCAGCTTTAACGATTGCAAAAACCGATTAAGCTGACCATTTTAATTCACTTTAAACAGTAATGAGAACGTTTATCATCTAACTATTAAAAAGTTCTGAGGATAAACATCATGAGTAAAACCATTACCTTCGCTATCATGCATTTTAGTATTGCCTTCGCGGTCACTTACCTGATTACAGGTAACTTTATTTTGGGCGGTGTAATTGCGGTGGTTGAGCCGTCCGTCAATACTGTCGGCTACTTTTTCCATGAGAAACTGTGGCAAAAAATGAATAAAGCGCAGCCAACAGCCAATATTGCTGAATTTACACACCAGGCATAACCTGTCAAATAGCCGGCCACTGCTGCTGTTGTGATAAAGTCAGAAAGCTCCAGGCCAGTGCACGACTGACTTTTTGGCCCTGCCGCATTTCGATTACATCGGTTTGCACTGCACCGACACTACTAAGCAATTTACGTAGCGGCTTTATATGCTTTTGCTGCGATACCAGGGTCGTAAACCAGCATACTTGCTGTTTAAACAGTGCGCTTTCACGGATCATCTGGCTGATAAACGCTAATTCTCCTCCGGCGCACCATAATTCATGCTGCTGGCCGGCAAAATTACGTACAGCCCCCTGCTGCCCTTTACCCAGATTAATCCACTTACGCGAGCTCGCCGCCTCCGCTTCAGCCGCCGAGGCGTAAAAAGGTGGGTTACACATCGTCAGGTGAAATTGCTGCTGGCGCTGAATAATACCGCTGAAAATTGTGTTATCTGTTTGCTGAACAATGTGCACAAGCGGCTGCAGTGAAGGGTTACTGGCAACAATTGTTTTAGCAACCTTAACCGCGATAGGGTCTATATCACTGCCGTATACCTGCCAGCCGTAACTCTGACTGGCAATGATTGGATAAATCAAATTGGCACCGGTGCCAATGTCTAATAACTTAACTTGCTTACCCAGCGGCAGCGTCGGGTAACTGCGCGCCAGTAAGTCGGCAATATAGTGCACGTAATCAGCCCTGCCCGGCACCGGCGGGCACAAATAGCCCTGTGGTAGCTGCCAAAATTTAACATTGTAATACCTGGCAAGTATCGCCCGATTCAATGCCACTACAGCAGCATTATCACCAAAGTTTATTGTTTGCCCACCGGTTCTGTTACTGCAGATAAAGTGCTGTAAATCAGGCAAAACTTTTGTCAATTCGGCGAAGTCGTATTGACCGTGATGTAAGTTGCGTGGATGCAGCAAAGAAGAGGAAGACATGTCACACTTAACCCGGAAAAAATAATGCCGCAAAGTTTATCATGTTCTGGCTTATCTTAAGCAACGCTGCAAAAAAACCGTTACAATAGCGCCTATTAACACAGCCCCTATCGGGCAGAAATTTGGATATCGCATGCTGGCTCTTGGGAAAATCAACAATTTAGCAGTTAAAAAACAGGTGAAGTTTGGCTTTTATCTGGATGGACTAAGCTGGGGAGAAATATTACTGCCAAATAATGTCGCCCCTGCCGGCCTGGAGATTGGCAATCAGCTTGATGTTTTTCTTTACCTTGACTCGGAAGATCAGCTTATTGCCACAACTGAACGACCTAAAATTAAGGTAGGCGAAGTTGCCATGTTAAAAGTGGTAGCTACAACTAAGGTTGGAGCTTTCGTCAACTGGGGGTTGAAGAAGGACCTGTTAGTGCCTTTTAGCGAGCAACAAATTCCGCTCAAAGAAGGACAAAGCTATTTGCTGTACTGTTATGTCGATAACAGTAACCGGATAGTCGCCTCCAGCAAGCTGGACCGGCATCTGCACAAAACAGTTCCCCAATATCGCCCTGGAGACAAAGTAGATATTATTATCAGTGAACAAACCGATATTGGCTATAAGGCGGTCGTTAATCATCAACACTGGGGCGTGTTATACCAAAGTGATGTATTTAAACCTCTGCGCCGAGGCGATAAACTGCCTGCCTATATTGCCAAAGTACGCGATGATGACAAAATTGATTTGCGTCTGAGCGCTTCGACGTTTAAACAAGCACAAGAGTTGACAGCGCAAGTGCTGGCGAAACTGGAGCAAAATGGCGGTAAGCTTGCGTTAACAGACAAAAGCGCACCTGAGCTTATTTATGCGCAGTTCGGCGTCAGCAAAAAAGCGTTTAAGCAGGCAATTGGCAGCTTGTACAAAGAGAAGAAAATTGTCATTTCAGACGCCGGAATTATTTTGGTAAAGCAGTGATCCTCAAACATTAAAAGGGCCTGCTGGCCCTTTTAAATTAAAATGTAGACTCAGCGAAAGCGATTAAACTCGTCTTCAGCTTCTTCGCGGCTCATGCCATAGCGTTCTTGCATTTTACCGCAGAACTTTTCAAAACGGCCATTTACTTCCTGTAAATCATCGTCAGTGAGCTTTCCCCATTTCTCTTTTACTGAACCTTTAATCTGGCGCCATTTGCCTTCTGCAATATCACTATTCATAGCTTTGCTCCAATGTTGATTAAATACTCGCTGCAGCCAGGTACAATTGAGTTTAGGCAGCGCTGCAGCTGCCTAAATGACTGCAAGGACTGAACCAAAAAGCTATAAAAAATTAAGTTGCTGTAAAATATGATAAAAATAAAAAGAAAAGCTAAAAGGTAGCCGAAGTATGCCGCAAGTGCAGGTAGCTTTTACCTGCACCGTTGCAACTTTTTCAGATCAGATTGTCCCGGTTCAGCGGCTTGGACAACAGCATATGCACTGCACTGGTTGCGCGTTCTCTGAACCCGCCTTCACAGTAACAAAGATAAAAATGCCACAACCGCACGAAGTTATCGTCGTAACCCAGCTGATGCACCTTATCACGCGCTTGCATAAAGTTATCACACCAGTGTTTCAACGTTTTTGCGTAGTCGAAGCCGATATCATGCAGCTGGCGCATGACCAGATCTGTATTGCGACACACCGCATCTGACATTCGGCTAACGGAGGGCAGGCAGCCCCCCGGAAACACATAGCGTTTTATAAAATCCACTTCACGCACATATTGACGGTAACGCTGGTCTACTATTGTTATCGCCTGCAGCATCATCAAACCTTCTGGTTTTAACAAGCTGCTGCATTTAGCAAAATAGGTATCAAGATATTCTTCGCCAACAGCTTCGATCATCTCAATAGACACCAGCTTGTCAAACTGACCGCTAAGATCCCGGTAATCGCTGAGTAAAACAGTAATCCTATCCTGCAGCCCCAGCGCGTTAATTCGGTCGGTGGCGTAATCATATTGCTGCTTTGAAATAGTGGTTGTCGTGACTTTACAGCCATAGTTTTGTGCTGCGTAAATAGCCATAGCGCCCCAACCTGTGCCTATTTCTAGCAAATGGTCATGCGCTTTTAACTGTAGCCTGTCACAAATCAGTTTCAGTTTATGTTGTTGTGCCTGAGCAAGATCGGCGTTGTCGTCAGGGTACACAGCACTTGAATACATCATACTGTCATCGAGAAACAGCCGGTACATGTCATTTCCCAGATCATAATGTGCTGCAATATTTTTCCGAGCCTGTGTTTTGGTGTTACGATTACGCCAGTTCAACAGCTTCAACAGCGGGCGCCCAAGCCTGCTGATTGCCGAATCCAGCTTATCCAACGCAGCCAGGTTTAATGCAAAAATACGCACCAGCGCAGTAAGATCATCACAGCGCCACCAGCCCAGAATGTAAGCTTCACCAGCACCAACTGAGCCAGCGACCACCATTTTTTGATAAAACGCCGGGTCAAGCACTGTGATAACCACCTTCAGCGCTGCCTGCTCATCGCCAAGCCGTAAACGTTGATTACCCTCAACCAGGGTGATATCGCCATGCTTTAACTGACTGATAAAGTTCAGCGTAAATTTCCTATACAGGCGTTCGAACCAGCTCAGGTTGTCAAACAGAGAAACGTCCGTCAGGCTCATCGTCATGATTTATTATCCTTCGTTTTAGGGTGAGCGTGCACCGGTACTCTTTTTATGAGCAACTTTAGTGCATGCCAATATATCCGCCATACCACCTGTACGTTTTGCCATGGCTGTCGGATCAACCATTGTCGTTTCCATTTTGCTGTCAATTCATGACGTTGCAAATTGAACCAGGCACTAAATACCTGATGGCCGCCTTGCGTATTGGCAACGCTGCATCTTAATGCCCGACCAGGTACAGGGATCTGCCAGTGATACTGCATATCAATGGGGTGAAAAGGTGATACATGGAAAGCTTTATCATGCTGATAATGCTGTTGCCCATGAACAATGTTCTGCAGATAATAATGGCGCTCATTCCACGGGGTGTTACTTACCTCTGCCAGCAGACAGCAGAACTGCTGTTGCTCATCAAAGCCGTAGTACAGTGTAAGCGGGCTGAAATATAGCCCCCAGTTGGCAAGAGGGGTCAGCACGAATACTCTGTCAGGTTTTGTTAAACCGCCTAACTGGTTAATCTTGTCGCAGACTGCCTGATATAGATTATCAGCACCTGACAGATAATCAGTACGTCGGAAACTTAGGGCACCAAACTGCTCGAACTGAATGCCTGCATCCTGCAGTGACGCCTTATTGAGTTCATTACAGTCAAGCCAGTACAACGCCAGCGGATAACTGAAACCATGGCGGCGTGGGGTGAGCCTTAAATGCCCCACCTCGCCCTGATACACAGCATGACCACACTGCATCAGAATGACACCCCGAGCATGTTGGCGACATCAGTCGCACTTCTGGCGCCATCTTCATGAAAGCCGTTATACCAATATGCACCACAGAAATAGGTGTTGTTTTCACCATTTATGCTATGGCGCCGCTGTTGGGCGGCCAGTGTACAATGGTTATATACCGGGTGCGCATAACGGTATACGCCGAGAATCTTATCTTTGGCTATGGCAGTGGAATTATTCAGTGTGACGCAGAATGTAACCGGAGCGCTGATACCTTGGAGTAGGTTCATATTATACGTCAGGGTTGCCCTGTCATTCACATTGGCATCAAGATTATAGTTCCATGCCGCCCAGGCGTTTTTGCGTTTAGGCAGTAACCGCGTATCCGTGTGCAGCACCACATCATTTTGTTGGTACGCAATGGCGCCGAGAATTTGCCGCTCTTGCTGCGTGGCACTTTCCCCCAACAGAGCCAGTGCCTGATCGCTGTGACAAGCCATGACCAGCTTATCAAAATGCTCTGTGCGGCCATCGTCAAAGCTAAGCATTACGCCTTTATCATCGCGTGAAATGGTGCGAATACGCTGGTTTAATTTCAGCTTATCAGTGCCAAGCTTTGTTATTAAAGCGTCGACATAACGCTTGGAACCACCACTGATAACGGACCACTGAGGTCTGTTACTGATATTCAGCAAACCGTGGTTATTAAAAAAACGCAGGAAAAAGCGCAGTGGAAACGCGGGCATATCAGCCAGGCCCGCAGACCAGATCGCCGCCCCCATTGGTAGCAAGTAGTTATCGCGTATGGCATTACCAAACCCATGTTTAGCGAGGAAATCTCCCAGAGCCAAATCCAGATCAGCATCGTTCGAGGCCAATAATTGCTTGCCGAGCCGGTTAAAACGAACAATATCACTGAGCATCAACCAGAATGATGGCCTAAGCAGATTTCGGCGTTGAGCAAACAGGCTGGTTAAGGTATTTCCATTGTACTCGAGATTCTGCGCGCTGTTTTTTACCGAAAAACTCATTTGCGTCGGCTGAAAGGCGACGCCCAATTCGTTCAGAAAGCGATTAAAAATTGGATAAGTCCAGTCATTAAACACGATAAAACCTGTGTCAATCGCATAGTCCTGCCCTGCAACATTTACCTGTACCGTTGCAGTGTGCCCCCCAAGATAATCATTCGCCTCAAACAGGGTCACATCGTGTTTTTGCTGCAATAAGTACCAGGACATCATGCCCGAAATACCACCACCAACAACAGCTATACGCATACTCTTCCTTCAAAATACAGTTATCTGCTTATGTTTACTTACCGCTACTCATACGCTGCTTTACTTTGCCAGTCAGCCAGCCAATTATCGGTAAATGTTGATACACCATCTCGGTCAGGTCGTAATAATCGCGGTGGTAAACGATCAGTTCATTCTGCCAGCGCAGCACACTGCAGCCATCCAAGCTAACTAGCTCTCCATTCTTAATTGCCGGGTGGCGCATTTGCATACGCCAACTGAGAAAACCGTGTTCACCCTGCTCTATTTTTTGCCCGGCGCTGAATTCGCTGTACAGCAGTCGGGCATAAGCATGGTCAAAGTAATCCGCCAAGGCTTCGCGCCCTACCAGGCTATGAACAGGATCAGTAAACTCGACGTCAACGTGATAAATCTTATCCAGCTGCTCTAAATTAGCGCTGGATAACTGATTGTAAAATTTCAGAAATTGTTCAATCCGTGGTGCTGCATCAGTTGTCATGCGTTTTTTTAACCTCTGCAAAAAGTTCAAGCGTCTGTTTACGTGCGACAGCGTGATCGACTATGGGCTTCGGATACGCCGACAATGGCTGTGCGTGCGGCCAATGGATCGTCTTACCTGTAAACTTACTCAGTTCAGGTACATACAAACGAATAAAGTCGCCTTTTGGATCAAACTTTTCGCTTTGTGTTACCGGGTTAAAAATACGGAAATAGGGCGCTGCATCAGTGCCGGTAGAAGCGGCCCACTGCCAGCCACCATTATTGGCGGCAAAGTCACCGTCTATCAGCTTGGACATGAAATAGCGCTCGCCCCAACGCCAGTCGATATGTAAATCTTTAACCAGAAAGCTGGCAGCTATCATCCTCAGACGATTATGCATCCAGCCAGTCTGGTTCAACTGCCGCATAGCAGCATCGACAATCGGGTAGCCAGTATTGCCGTTACACCAGGCGTCAAATAACTGTTTATTGTTGTGCCAACGAATATCTGCTGTCTCACGCTGAAATGGCTGATGTTTTATCAGCTGCGGGTAAGCAACTAAAATATGCTTATAGAATTCGCGCCAGATAAGCTCAGACAACCACACACCGGCTCCGCTTTTATCTTCTGACCACGCTTCACCAGCCTCCAATTGCAGCCTGGCAACGCACTGCGACGCAGAGATCACGCCAATGGCCAAATATGCCGATAACCGGGATGTACCGTCTTGGGCCGGAAAATCCCGTTGCTGATGATAGTCGGCCACTTTTTCGCGGCAAAAGCGCCGCATCAGTTCAAGCACACTGGTCTCAGCAACATCCCAATCCGCTGAGCTGCCATCTCCGTCTTTAAGTGGCGGAAAGTCCGGTAATTCCAGCTTGGGTTGATTAATCATCTTTGGACGGCCGTAGCAGTGCACCCCTTCTTCACGCAATTTTGCCAGCCACGTACGTTTAAAAGGCGTGAAAACTTTATAGATATCACCTTGCTGCGTTCTAATATCGCCCGGCGGCATAATGCACTGAGTGTCAAAACGAATAAACTGGCCGTTGTGTTGCTGCACCAGATACTCAACAGCACTATCGCGCTGTTGCTCACGCAACTCGTATTCTGTCTGTACAAAAACATTCAGTTCAAACATCTGGCACAAAGTATGGAATATTTCGGGTACTTGCTGATAACTGCTACCTTCGATAGTCAGCATTGGCAACGCAATCTCCGTCAATTCCTGTTGTAGCTGTACCACGCGCCTACGCAGTAAATCCTGCTTTATCACAGCCATATCATGCAAAGCCCAGGTTTCTGGCGTAGCGACATAAAGCACCAAGACTGCAGCCCCGGATTTTTCAGCATGCTGCAGTGCACTGCATAACACTGCATTGTCCAACAATCTTAAGTCGTTGCGCAGCCATACAAGGTTCAGCTTCTGCATATCAGGCCCTCAGCCCCAGTGACTCGGGGTAAGGTTCAAAATAGCGCTGCCTGCTGACATAGCTATTCGGCTGTAATTTCAGATGGTGCTGTAATAATGTTATCGGTGCAAGTAACGGCACAAAGCCTTGCCGGTATCGGTGAATAAGTTCGGTCAGTTCCTGCTTGGCATCGGCGTTAAGACTGTGTTTAAGGAATCCCTGCAGATGCTGCAATACATTAGTGTGCTGTTTACGGGTAGCGATATTTTTCAGCGCCTGCATCAACTCCAACAGGTAGCGCTGGCGTAACTCCTCCGGTGCAAACAACTTCGCTTGTGCTACGAGACGCCCGAGTGTGCGATAAGCCGTAGGGCTGTGTGCCATAACTAAAAACTTATAGCGGCTGTGAAAAGCGACCAGTTTGCCAATGCTGAACCCATCCTGCATGGTCTGCTGATAATCATGACAACTGAATACGCGGCAGATAAAGTTTTCTCTTAAATCCGCATCGAATAACCTGCCGTCTTCCTCTATCGGTAACCAGGGGAATTTCTGCATTAATTGGTGTGTATATAGCCCGACGCCTAACTTCCCCAGTTGCTGGCCTTTAGCATCGAATAACCTTACCCGTTCCATGCCACAACTAGGCGATTTAGCACATACGATATAACCACTAAGCTCAATAAACTTCGGTAATGTCTTTGCAGTGTAATCCAACATCGCTTCTGTATGGTCGATGTTGTTGTCATTACTTTGTACCAGGTGAACATTCTGCTTTTCATCAAGCTGCAAACGGATAGCCGGGCGTGGCGACGGCATACCAATGGCCATTTCCGGGCAGACCGGAACATAACTTACCAGGGGCAACAGTTGTTGCAAGCAAAATGCAGACGCCTTATGCCCACCGTCGTAACGTACTTTCTCGCCTAATACACAGGCACTGATACCAATTTTGATTGCCATAATTTAAATCCATTACTCGTTAGCGCTAATTACAGCTGTAACTGCTCTGTGGATCGGAAATATTTTATGTCGCAGATCCGTTTGCATAAAAAAACGGCAAGCAGTCTGCACTGCTTACCGTTTTTTAAACCAATTAACCGAGTTGTAACGGGTTATTTCTTGCTTGTCCCCAACTCAACCCGCGACTTTAATTTCTGTCCCGGCCGGAAAGTCACCACACAACGGGCAGAAATGGGGATATCTTCACCCGTTTTCGGGTTACGCCCTGGGCGCTCATTTTTAACCCGCAGGTCAAAATTGCCAAAGCCGGATAACTTTACCTGATCACCCGCCTCAAGGGCCACGCGGATCTCTTCAAAAAAAGCTTCCACTATTAATTTAGCGTCGCGTTTGCTGACACCAAATTTTGTAAACAGACGTTCTGCTAAATCGGCTTTGGTAAGCGCCATTCTTAATCCCTCAACGTTGCGTTGAACTCTTCACCAAGCGCGCTAACTACTTGATTTACCAACTGTTGGATATCTTTATCTTCCAGGGTACGCGCTATATCCTGCAAGGTAACAGCAATGGCAAGTGATTTAAACCCCTCTGCCACACCCGTACCTGTATACACGTCAAACAATTTTAGGTCAACTAATTGATTTCCGCCAACTTTTTTAATAGTAGCAGCTATATCAGCAAAACGCACCTCTGATTTAACTACTATTGCCAAATCCCGCCGGTTCGCCGGATACTTTGACAATTCATGCGCCTGTACAATTTCGCGTAAACCCAGCGCAGCTACTTCCAGCTCGAACAGATAAGCTTTACCTTTAATACCCAGTTTACGTTCTGCTTCAGGGTGTAAGGCACCGACATAGCCAACGTGCTGATCTGCTCGGTATACCGCTGCAGTCTGCCCCGGATGTAATGCGCTGTGTTCAGCGGTTACAAAACGAAATTGCTCAGTGGCAGATGTTTGCGCCAGTAAGGCTTCAACATCACCTTTGATATCATAGAAGTCAGCGTTACGGTTTTCCATATTCCAGTGTTCGTTATGCATTGAACCAACAATAACACCACCAATTACCGGCACTTGCCGTACGCCACCTTCAGATGCCGCATCTGGAATGAACTTTAAACCATACTCAAACAAACGGATCCGGTTTTGCTGCCGGTTCTGATTGTAAATAACGGTTTGCAGTAAACCTGGCCACAGGTTCAACCGCATGGCTGACATATCTGTCGATATTGGGTTTGGCAGCACTAAAGCCTGTTGTTGCGGAAACAGCACCTGCTGCACTTTAGGGTCAACAAAACTGTAAGTGATAGCTTCCTGATAACCCCGGTCTACCAAAACAGTGCGTAAACGTTGCACGTTAAGTTCAGCTTCGCGGAAAGTGCGCATTTTTAAACTGGCTTTAGGTGCCAGGTTTGGAATGCTGTTGTAACCGTAGACACGGGCAACTTCTTCAATCAGATCTTCGGCGATACTGATATCAAAGCGGTAACCCGGCACGGTTACCTGCCAGCCATCTGCAGTATCAGTTACATCAAGCCCCAAACGGCTGAAAATGGCACTGACTTCAGCTTTGTCGATGCTGATACCTAAGATCCGCGCTAACTTCGCCTGGCTCAGGCTAATTGTTTTCACTTCGGGTAAATGCGCTTCAGAAACGGCTTCAACTACAGGGCCGGCTTCACCACCGCAAATTTGTAATAGCAGCTCAGTCGCCCGCTCCATTGCCTCATGCTGTAACTGTGGGTCTACGCCACGTTCATACCGGTGTGAAGCATCGGTATGTAAGCCGTACTGACGGGCTTTACCAGCAATAGCCAGCGGTGCAAAAAATGCACTTTCAAGAAATACGTCTTTGGTTTCAGCCGTTACGCCACTGTGTAATCCGCCAAAAATACCCGCCATAGCCAGCGCTTTACTGCTATCAGCGATAAGCAGCGTGTTGGCTTTTAACACAACTTCACTCTCATCCAGCAGAACCAGCTTTTCTCCCTCCTGCGCCAAGCGTACATTGATGTCTCCATCAATTTTTGCCAGATCAAAAGCATGCATAGGGTGGCCAAGCTCTAACAACACAAAGTTAGTGATATCTACCACTGCATCTATACTACGCACACCGCAGCGACGCAGCTTTTCGGTAAGCCAAAGAGGGCTGGCGGCTTTGACATTAACATTGCGCACTACCCGCCCTAAATACCTTGGACAGGCTTCAGGGCTGCTTAACGTGATGGTTTTCTTGTCGGTAACAGACGCCGCAACCGGTGTTATAGCCGGCTGGCTAACACTGAGTTTGTTTAATACGCCAACTTCCCGGGCTAAACCTTTAATACCCAGGCAATCTGCGCGGTTAGGCGTTAAATCAACCTCAATGATACGATCATCCAGCTTCAGATAGTCGCGGATATTCTGACCAACAGGTGCATCCTGCGGCAACTCCAGTATGCCGTCTGAATCATCTGCCATGCCAAGCTCTGATAATGAGCACAACATACCATGTGACGGTTGACCGCGTAACTTAGCTTTCTTAATAACAAAATCGCCCGGCAGCACAGCACCAACTGTTGCAACGGCAACTTTTAGTCCCTGACGGCAGTTTTTCGCACCACATACGATGTCCAGCAGTTCGCTTTCACCAATACTGACTTTTGTAACCTGCAGTTTGTCTGCATCAGGGTGCGGTCCGCACTCGATGACTTCACCAACCACTACGCCGCTGAACTCACCGGCGACAGTTTCAATACCGTCAACCTCAAGACCTGCCATGGATAACTGTTCAGATAAGGTATTGGTGTCAATGGCTGGGTTTACCCACTCGCGTAACCAGGCTTCACTGAATTTCATCTAAATTAACTCCGCTTATCTGAACTGTTTTAAGAAACGTAAATCGTTTTCAAAGAAGGCGCGCAAATCTGTTACGCCGTAACGCAGCATCGTCAGACGCTCAACGCCCATACCAAAGGCAAAACCGCTGTACACTTCCGGGTCGATACCCACAGAACGCAACACATTAGGATGCACCATACCGCAACCTAGTACCTCAAGCCATTTCCCGTTTTTACCCATTACATCAACTTCCGCTGAAGGCTCGGTGAATGGGAAAAACGAAGGTCTGAAGCGGATCTGCAGGTCTTCTTCAAAGAAGTTATGCAAAAAGTCATGCAAAATACCTTTTAGCTCCGTAAAGCTAACGTTGGTATCAACCATTAAGCCTTCGACCTGATGAAACATCGGGGTATGAGTTTGATCGTAGTCGTTCCGGTAAACCCGGCCCGGGGAAATAATACGCAGTGGTGGCTGCTGCTGTTCCATAGTGCGTATTTGCACCCCTGATGTTTGCGTGCGCAGCATCAGCTTGGGGTTGAAATAAAACGTATCGTGATCCGCCCGGGCAGGATGGTGCTCCGGAATATTCAGAGCATCAAAGTTGTGAAAATCATCTTCGATTTCCGGGC
This sequence comes from Rheinheimera sp. ATLC3, assembly GCF_059429535.1. NCBI lineage: Bacteria > Pseudomonadati > Pseudomonadota > Gammaproteobacteria > Chromatiales > Chromatiaceae > Rheinheimera > Rheinheimera sp. ATLC3. The sequence continues at coordinate 4,001,646 of NZ_CM182103.1, read as the reverse complement.
CGTGTTTTATATCAAAGCCAAGTTCAGCAAAGAATGACGAAATACGTTCAATAGTGCGGGTTACCGGATGCAGACCACCCGTCTCCAGAGTCCGGCCCGGTAAGGTTACGTCTATTTGTTCCTGTGCCAGTTTAGCCGCCAGTTGCTCGTGCTGCAGCAAGTCGCGGCGTGTGTTTAACGCCTCCTGCACTTTTTGCTTCAGCTCGTTTATCTCAGCACCGGCTTGTTTGCGCTGCTCCGGGTCCATCGCACCCAGTGATTTCAAAAGTTCAGTAATGCTGCCTTTTTTACCCAGAAACTCTACGCGGATAGTTTCCAGCGCAGGAATATCTGCGGCGGCGGCTACGGCCTGTAAGGCATTTTCCAATATTGCTGTTAGGTTCATGCGTGTCCTCAAAGCAGCTAAGGTTATATCGTGTCAAAGCCGACAATGATACACCAGAATGCGGGTTAAACGCAGGCTGCTGAGGCACTTTTTCTACAAAGAACGCGCTGTTTTAGTTAAGAATGTCTTTTACAAAAGGAATGGTAAGCTTGCGCTGGTGCACTAAAGTGGCTTTATCAAGTTTATCCAGCATACTGACCAGCGCCCGGATGTCCCTGTCCTGATGATTTAACAGATAACGTGCCACTTCATCAGGCAGCTCCATACCGCGTAAACGTGCTTTCTGCTGCAGCAGCTTTTGTTTATCCTCGTCTGTCAGTAAACGCAGCTGAAACGCCGTACAAGCCTGCAGCCTGGACACCAAATCAGCCAGCTGCAACCCCATCTGTGACGGGCTTTCGTTACCAACGATAATTAAGGCTTTACCCTGTTCCTGCATACGGTTATACAAATCAAACACTGCCGTTTGCCAGCTGATATCACCCGCTATCGCCTGAATATTATCCAGACATACCAGATCTAACTGCTCCAAATCATCGAGCAACCTTGGGCTTAACAGTCTGCAATCATCTAACGTCAGTAACTGGCTGGTCAGGCCCTGTTCCTGAGCTTGCACACAGGCCGCGTAAAGTAAATGCGATTTACCACTGCCACTGGCGCCAAACAGGTAAACCGGGCTTTGCTGCATACGCTGCTGCAGGTAGCTTTTCAAAAAAACCACAGCTTCGCTTTGCCCCGCGGCGTAGAAGCTGTCGAGCGTTTCATCTTCCGGCAGTGTTACGGCAAGCGTGTACTGTAGTGGTTGCATCAGGGTTTAACGTACTCAAATCGGGAAAATACCGGTTGTTCACCCGCATTCAGTGACTGATACTCAGCGGTATTTTCTTCTGCTACTACACGTAGGCGCGGGTTAAAGCGCAGAGCGTTCATCAGGCCGTCGGCGCTGATACTGGTGCTTAATTTATACTGTGCGCTATCGCTGTCATAGCGAACTATTGTCACTTCAGATACGCCAACCATCTGCTGTAATAATTTTTGAACCTGTACCAGCGCGGGCAGATCAGTAAGATGCTGAACTTCAAGCACATAATCACTATCGGACTGCGCTGACATTACACTGGCATACTGCTGCGCCAACTGAGATGACAAGGAGGCAGCAAAGCTTTGCATCAGGCTGCTTTCATCCTTTTCTATGATTTCATCACGATAGGTTCTGCCATTTTCCTGCCGTTGCCAGTTTAGCCGCAACATGGGCTGACCGTCTTGCTCAGTGCTATCGACAGCAACCAACACGACGATATCAGGCCGGTAACGGACACTGGCCTGATTAATCTGCTGCCAAAACCCGGCCCAGACGTCAGTTTCGGACAGGTTCAACAGGTCATCCATATCGTACAGCGGGAGTAAAAGTGGCAACCCCGCCTCACCAAATGACTGTTGCAGCGCGGCATTTAGTGGCTGCTCAGAGCGTCTTACAAAATTGCGGTTTCCATCTTGCTGTTGCACCAGCCAGACCAGAATATCCGGACGAAGAGCGCCCCAGACTGCAACATTATTCTGTTGTAGTAGCTGATTCACCTTAACAGCATCCAGCAGTACCCGCATGCGGTTGCCATCAGCATGGCGTATTGCCTCAAACTGTTTTATATAGGCAGAAGCTTGCTTAAACTCGCCTTCCAACTCAGGCGCAGCGGCTATATCAGATTTACCACTGACCCGGATCAACACCTGTTTTAAAGCGTCCTGTTGCCATTCACCTTCAGCAGCGACATCAGCATGATATAAATTGGCAACCTGACCTGCATGCACAGCCATACCAGACAAAGCACACAGCAGACTGAAAAGATGTAACATCTTGATCATTGTTTTTTACCTCAGGCCAGTACCGGAAAAATGCCTTTTAACCCCGCACTGATAAATTCTACAGCAATAGCAGCCAGTATAAGCCCCATCACCCTGGTGATAATATTCATCCCGGTTTGACCTAAACGTGCCGAAATTTTATCTGCCAACCGCATCAACGCCCACAAGCCGAAACCGATTAACACAAGCTCGGCAGACATAATAGCGTAATGCTGCCAACCATCACTACGATTGGCATACAGAATAATGGAGCTTATTGCGCCAGGCCCGGCAAGCATTGGCATCGCTAATGGTACAACGGCGACTGATTTGCGATGCTCTGCCTCTTCGCGCTCAGCATCAGTATTTTTTGCACTACTGGTTTGTGCGTATAACATTGAAATTGCCATCAGCAAAATCAGAATGCCGCCACCCACTCTAAATGAGTTTACCGATATGCCAAAAAAGCTCAGTATAAACTCGCCGAAAAACAACGTAATAAGCAAAATTATCGTCGCTGCTTTAGCGGCGCTGGCTGCTGTTGCCCGTCTTTCAACAGCATTGTAGTGCTGGGTCAACGACAAATACAGAGGCAAAGCTCCAAGCGGATTCAGAATGGCGAAAATCCCGATAAGTATTTTCAGGTAATCCTGTATTTCCAGCATTCACAACCTCCTGTTTTATCATTCGCAGTGTAATGACAAAAGCGCGCCACTTTCAATGTGTTATGGAAAAATAATGCCACCCTTCGGTGGCATTTGACTTTCAATGCTTAAAGCTACCCGGGCCGGACACCGGCCGTAAGTGCAGAACGCAGTATATTACAGTTCGATGCGAGCCAACCGGATTGCCTGCACAAAAGGCTCGTGCAATGCCAGCGTAGTTTCCGCATCAAGGCTGGTACCGTTCTTGTCACGTAAACTGATGGCGGTTTGTTTATCAGCCCGGCTTAATACCAACTGGTATTCACCATCTGGTAACGGTAGTACGGGTTTGGTATCACTACCCCAGATTTTCGACCAAAAGCCGGGCTCTGGTTTCTGATAGTTCAGGTAGTAAGTATACGATGACCGGTTAATATCTGTTACATCAAGGTTTAGCTCGGTAAAGAGCGCTTCCAGCTGAGACCAGGTGACATCAATAGGCTGCGGCGTGACTAACGCCGGGTTACCTTCAGCATCCATTCCCGGCTCTAGCGATACATCCGGTGCTTTAGCTTTATTAGCGCGGGCGATAATGATTTCTTCTTTACCAATACGGTCAATGATCTGATTAAGCAACGCGACTTCCTGCCGCTTTGTATCCGTTTTGCTTAACTTGGCGTCCGGGGTAAAATACTGATGCTCCAGCATAGTTACGGTAACGCTTGCTGAGCGTCCGTGTGGGCGAGGTTCAATACTAATTTTGTAACGTGCCTGCTCCTGCTGCTGGCTGGACTTCCAGAACCAGAACCCCTCTTCCTCCGAACGGGCGATCCAGCCGGTCGTGTAATTAAGCCCCTGCTCATCAGATGTAAGCTCAATACCTTGCTCAGCAAACTGTGTTTGCAACATTTGCTTTAGAAACGGCACCAAATCACCGGTATAATCGCTGCGATCAAACCAGACACGTGACAATTTATCGCCTTCTTCTACACGGCTGCTGCTGGCCGTACCCAGAACCAAAGCCGGTGAACGGATATCAACGGCAGTATCGGCTCTGTTGGTATCCGGAATGTCATACTTTGCTGGTCTGGCAGGTGCTTCTAACCCTGCGGGTACTTTAAGTTCAGGTACACTTGCCGGCTGACCGACTGTTTCGGCTTGCTCAGTTTGTAATAATGAACAGCCTGTCAGCAATACGCTCGCTACTACACTACTTTTAATCCAATGTTGCACGTTACTACTCCTAAATTTGGTGCGATACGGCTTTAGTGCTGATTAGAACTCAATACCTGCCTGCGTTAATGCCTGTTCGATTATACTGCCGTGAATTGGTTCAAGTTGCGTTAAAGGTAACCGCACCTGATCTGATTTTATCAGCCCCATTCTGTGTAACGCCCATTTTGCCGGTATAGGATTGGCTTCAATGAACAGATCATGGTGTAACGCCTGAAGTGTTTTATCAATAGCTTCTGCGTCAGCTGCATCACCGTTGCACGCTGCCTGGCACAATTGCGCCATTTGTTTTGGTGCAACGTTGGTCGTGACAGAAATGACACCATGCCCGCCTTTTAACATAAACTCAGCCGCACTGGCATCATCGCCACTTAGCAACATGAAATCGGCCGGACATAATTGTTGTAAGTCGGTCAAACGTGTCATCGAGCCTGTAGCCTCTTTAATCCCGACAATGTTTGACGTTTTTGCCAGCTCAGCGACGGTCTCGGGTAATAAATCTACACCGGTTCGCCCCGGCACATTATATAGCAGTACCGGCTTATCCGTTGCGGCTGCCACTGCATTAAAATGCAGTACCATGCCTTTTTGCATCGGTTTGTTATAAAACGGCGTTACCGTCAGAAAGCCGTCAATGGGTAGTGCAGACAGCGCTTTAGTGCGTTCGACCGCCTCAGCAGTTGCATTTGCACCGTTACCGGCGATCACAGCGATACGGCCCTGAACCTGCGCACATACAGCTGAAATCACCTGTATTTGCTCAGCAAAACTTATGGTAGCCGCTTCACCGGTCGTGCCCATAATCACCAGGCCTTGTGTACCATTTTCCAGATGAAAATCAACCAAACGCTTGAGGCTGTCATAGTCAACTATTCCCTGATCAACCATAGGTGTAATTAGCGCGACCCAACTTCCTCTGAACATATGCAATACAGCCCCATTTAACGATAAGGGCGCCTATGTTAAAGAGACACTGGCGTAAACACAAGAATCGAAAAGCGTTTAGGCTGCACCGGGACAAACGGATGACATAATCTGGCGGTATGTTACACTTGGCGCCAGCACTTCATGCCTTGTATTATTTGGTTTGTCATCTGGGTTTTTATACTATGCCACAACAACTTGTAGTAACGGCCATCGGTACCGACCGTACCGGTATTGTTAGCAAACTGGCGCGTTTAGTTACCGACTGTAATTGCAATATCATTGACAGTCGGATGGCTATTTTTGGCGGCGAATTTACATTTATCATGCTGCTGTCCGGTGACCCCGCGGCCATCAGCCGGATAGAGCATTTGCTGCCCGGGCTTGGGCTTGAACTTGATCTGACGACGATGACCAAACGTACCAGTGCGCACCAGCGTAAAGCGGTAGCAGCGCATTATGTACTGGAATACCAGGGGCCAGACAAAGTGGGTACTTTAGGCAGTATTACCGGATTGCTGGCAAGCCGGCAGGTTTATATCGGCTCTTTGCAATCAGAGAGCAAAACAGCGCCAGACGGTCAGACGATGATGCATACTATTATGACATTGGAACTGCCAGAAGGTGAACCGGCTGAGGCTATTGAAGCAGACGTCATGGCACTGGTCTCTGAAATGAATCTGACAGGCAGCTTTCATGCCCAAACCTGAAAAGGAGCAGTAATGTCTTATTTAGCAAAAGGTGCAGTAGCGCCGGATTTTACCCTGACAAATCAAGATGAGCAGCAGATTACACTCAGTCAACTGTTAAAAACTAACCGCGTGCTGATATATTTTTATCCTAAAGCAATGACACCTGGCTGCACAGTGCAGGCATGCGGTTTAAGAGATACTAAGCAGAAATTGCAGGACAAAGGCGTGACGGTAGTTGGCATCAGCACCGACAGCCCTGCCAGACTCAAAAAGTTTGCCGAGCGCGACAGTTTGAATTTCACGTTGTTAGCAGATGAAGATCATAAAGTGGCAGACAGCTACGGCGTCTGGGGCGAAAAGAAGTTCATGGGCAAAGTATATGACGGCCTGCACCGCATTAGTTTTCTTGTAGCACAAGATGGCAAGATAGAGCAGGTGTTCGACAAATTTAAAACCAAAGATCATCATCAGGTTGTACTGGACTACTTAAATTAAGCCGGACGCAAAGATTAGCGTTGCACGATAAAAGCAACTACCCGATGGCTGCTGACAGCCACTGTTAAGGAGTAAATATGCAAAAACATATACTGGCATGTCTAGCAGCTGTTGCCATATCAGCACATGCTGCCCCACTTGAGTCAGAAAAAGCATTACTGCAGCTCGATACTGTGGCAAGTGGCTTCAATCACCCCTGGGGGATGACGTTTTTACCTGACGGCAGCATGCTGATTACCGAACGCAACGGTGGTCTAGTCAAACTCAGTGCTGATGGCAAAAACAAAACCGCCATCTCCGGTTTACCAGAGATAGACGCCCGCGGTCAGGGTGGTTTACTTGATGTGATCCTGGCGAAGGATTTTGGCAGTAGCAAACAGATATATTTCAGCTTCAGTGAACCCCGCGGTGGCAAAAACAGTACTGCGGTAGCCAAAGCCACATTGAACGATGCCAGTTTGAGCAACGTTGAGGTTATCTTCAGCCAGGCACCTAAATACGACAGCCGCCACCATTTTGGTAGCCGTCTGGTACTGGATAACGCCGGAAAGCTGTTTATCACAACCGGCGACAGAGGCAGCGAGCGTGATCAGGCGCAGAAACTGGATAACCATTTAGGAAAAGTGATCCGTATTAACACTGACGGCAGCGTACCTGAGGACAATCCTTACGTCAGCAAGAACGGCGCCAAAGCAGAAATCTGGTCATATGGGCACCGCAATATGCAAGGTGCAGCTTTGCATCCGCAAACCGGGCAGCTGTGGACCCACGAGCATGGCCCGCAAGGTGGTGACGAAATTAATATTGCCCAGCCGGGTAAAAATTATGGCTGGCCGTTAATTACATACGGTGAAGAATATGGCGGTGGGGTTATCGGTAAAACTGCGCAGCAAGGTCTGGAACAACCACTGCATTACTGGGTACCTTCAATAGCCCCAAGCGGTATGGCATTTTACACTGCCGACATGTTCCCTTACTGGCAGCAAAACCTGTTTGTTGGCTCGTTAAAATTTGGGCAGCTGGTTAGGTTAGAGCTCGATGGTAATAAGGTTACGCACGAGGAACGCATCATGATTGGCCAGCGCATCCGCGATGTAGAACAAGGCCCTGACGGCTTCCTGTATATACTGACTGACAGCTCAGACGGCGAGCTACTGCGTATCATGCCGGCAACCGAATAACCCAAGCAGTAACAAGCTTACTGAAAAAACAGTGCGCCAACAGGCGCACTGTTTTTTTATGTCACTATATTTCTATATCGCTGTATTGCTATGTGGATGCGCGCGCTCTGACCAGGCATTTATTGTCGCTTTAACCAGAGAAGCCAGTGGAATAGCGAAGAATATGCCCCAGAAACCAAACAGACCGCCGAAAAATAACACTGCAATAATAATAAACACCGGGTTCAGATCGACAGCTTCAGAAAACAGTATAGGTACCAGCAGATTGCCATCCAGTGCCTGAATAATACCGTATGCCAGCATCAGATAACCAAACTCAGCCGTCGGGCCCCACTGAAAAAAAGCCACCAGCGCTACCGGCAATGTCACCACTGCCGCACCGATGTACGGAATAAGCACCGACAGCCCCACCAATACCCCAAGTAACAGCGGATAATTCAGACCAAAAATAGCAAATACGGCATAGCTGACAGCACCAACAATAAAAATTTCCAGTATCTTGCCACGGATATAATTCATGATCTGCGCATTCATTTCATGCCAAACCTGACCGATAAGCTTACGCTCAGAAGGTAGCAGTTGTACGAAGCTGGCCGTTAACTGCGCTTTATCTTTAAGCATAAAGAACACCATCATCGGCACCAGTACAAGGTATATCAGTAGCGCAACCAAATCGACAATAGAAGCCAGCGACAACTGCAGCATATCCCGGCCAAACACCATCAACCGCTCGTCCACTGAATGAATAAGAATATTTATTTGCTCTACGCTAACCATACCGGGAAAAGACTGCGGTAACTCCAGCAGGTAACTACGCCCCTGCTCTATCATTTGCGGCAAATCCCGAAGCAGATTACGCCCCTGATACCAGACAATGGGTATAATCCACATCAGGGTCAGTGTTGCCAACCCGAGAAAACCCGCTACAACGGCAATGGTACTGACAGAACGTGACAAGCCAAGTCGGGTTAGCCTAACCACGGGCCATTCCAACAGATAGGCAAATGCAATAGCTACCAGCACCGGCGCCAAAATGCCACTTAACCAGTAAATCGCCATAAATCCGATCAGCAGTAACAAAAACAATGTGACCACTTGCGGATCTGAGAATTTATTGGCGTACCATTTTTTCAACCAATCCAGCATATTAGAACTCCAGCATCGGGCAACACGGCAAAAGTGCCTGAGTCCGCATCAGTATACCGAAGATAACGGAGAATTTGGCGCTAAACCGTCTGTTGGCAAAAAATATATGTTAAGTTAGCGCCCTGACAAACTGGAACTAATCGCAAAAAATCCAGACAAAGTCAGCATTACGTTAGTGACTATTAAATACAACAGGGGCAGGTGTTTTTCACATGACATTCTCTGCAGTAAACAAGCCCGTGCTCATTTGTCTGCTGGCTGCATTATCACAGGCAGCCATGCCATCTGCACACGCAGATTTACCGGATCTTGGCGGTAACGCTTTTAATACCATTACGCCAGACAAAGAAAAGCAGCTCGGTGATGTAATGATGCGCCAGACCCGGGGCAGCTTACCGATGGTGTATGACCCCTTGCTGGATGAATATATTAACTCTCTTGGCAACCGCCTGGTGGCCAGGGCAAATGATGTCAAATTTCCTTTTAAATTCTACTGGATTGACAACAAGAACATTAATGCTTTTGCGACACTGGGCGGCAATGTCACCTCACACACCGGTACGCTGGCAATAGCCGATAGCGAAAGTGAATTCGCGTCTGTAATGGCGCACGAAATCGCCCACGTTACGCAGCGTCACATTGCCCGTTTCGTTGAAGCCCAGAGCCAGAAAGCCCCGCTGACGCTGGCAGGTATTTTAGGCGCTATTGTACTGGCAACGGTAAACCCGGAAGCAGGTATGGCGGCGATGATGGCAACACAGGGTGCATCCCAGCAAAGTGCCATCAACTTTACCCGCGGCAATGAGCAAGAAGCTGACCGCATCGGTATGCAAATTATGGTAGATGCGGGCTTCGACCCTTATGCTGTGCCTAATTTTTTCCGTAAATTGTCTGAGCAAAGCCGCTTTGTAAACCAGCAACTGGCATTTTTGCAAACGCACCCACTATCACAAAGCCGGGTAAGTGATACCCGCTTACGCGCCGAGCAATTCCAGCAGCGGTTTATACCCGACAGCCAGGATTTTACCCTGACTAAAGCCCGTGTGCTGGCTCGCTATCATTACGGTAAAAATGATGCGGAGACTGTCTTTCGCAAAAAACTGACAGAGCCAGGCGGTAATACCAAAGCGAATCAGTACGGTCTGGCAATAGCGCTACTGGATAAAGGCGATCTGCAGCAGTCACGTAAGCTTATCGAACAGATGCTGGAAAAGGATGAACACAATTTATATTATATTGACGTTTATACCGATATTTTACTGGCGCAAAAGGAATACCAGCTTTGTTTGGATATGCTGGAGCAACAGTATCTGCTGCGGCCGAATAATCAGGTCGTTACGCTAAACTATGCCAATGCAGCACTCACATCCGGTGCCCCCCGGCTGGCTATCCATTTACTTAAAAGCCTGCTGTTTTATAAAAGCGACAATATCCTGGCGTACGATCTGTTGTCTGAAGCTTATAAAGCGGTGGGAGACTTTGCCCGTTTTTATGAAGCGCGTGCAGATCTGAGTTATCAGCGTGCAGATTATCCGCGAGCGATAGACGATCTGAACGAAGCATTGAACCATTTAAAACCGGAAGAGAAACTGGAAAACCGCCGTCTGGAAGCTAAAAAAAGACAGCTGCAAACTGAATTTGACCGTTTGCGTCGTATGTAAATCAGCCTAGTAATTTCTACCGACAGGACAACTGATGATAAAAATATACCATAACCCGCGCTGCTCTAAGAGCCGTGAAACACTAGAGCTATTAAAGGAAAAGGGACAAGAGGTAGACGTTGTCGAGTACTTAAAAACGCCCCCCACGGCTGTAGAGCTGAAACAATTACTGCAGTGGCTCAACATCAGCGCCCGGCAGTTGCTGCGAACAAAAGAAGACGAGTACAAAGCTTTGGGGCTTGATAACGAGGCATTGAGCGAGCAGCAACTTATCGATGCAATGGCCGCCCACCCAAAACTGATTGAGCGGCCGATTGTTGTTAACGGCAACAAGGCTGCCATTGGCCGCCCCGCAGCTAACGTATTGAATATTTTGTCATGACAGCCACTATTCTGGTGCTGTATTACTCCCGGCACGGTGCTGTTGCAGCCCTGGCGGATAAGATAGCCATAGGCGTACAGCAAGCTGGCGCCGAAGCACTGGTACGTTGCATCCCGCCACTTGATCCGCAACATGCCAGCCGCCACGCCCTTGTCAGTCAGGCCGAACTTCGGCAATGTGATGGCCTGGCATTTGGCAGTCCGGTGCGCTTTGGCAACATGGTTGCTGATGCCAAAGCCTTCTGGGACAATACTACCAGCATCTGGTTAAAGGGTGAGCTGATTGATAAACCTGCCGGCGTTTTTACGTCGTCAGGCAGCATGCATGGTGGTAACGAAGCCACCTTACTGAGTATGAGCCTGCCGCTGTTGCATCATGGCATGCTGTTAACCGGCTTACCTTACAGCGAGCCAGAGTTACATCAGACCAAAAGCGGTGGCACGCCTTATGGCCCGACACATGTTAGCGGCCATCAGGCCGACAATAAACTGAGCGTGGAAGAGCAGCGCCTGGCAATTGCCTTTGGTAAACGCCTGGCCACACTCAGCCAGCAACTTAAGCAACACAAGGATTAACGATGCCATCTGGTAGTACTGTCCCGTTATCCGCACAAAGCCGCAGATATCTGCAGCTTGGCCGGTTCGGTTTTTGGGGGCTGTGGTTGTTACAGCCACTTTGGATCCTATGGCTTGCACCACCTCAACTGGGCAATGCTTATGTGTTATTGGCTCTGCTGTGGCTGCCTTTGTGGTTACCGCTGTACGGCATTGTAAAAGGCCATGCCTACACTATGGCCTGGGCAAATTTTATTGTGATGATTTACTTCCTGCATAGTCTCACCAACCTGTGGGTCAGCAATGGTATGCAGTGGGGATTATCACTGCTGGAACTTTTACTGGCCGGTGTCATGTTTGTTGGCTGTACTTATTATGCCCGCTATCGTGGACAGGAATTGGGTCTTAAGATCCCGAAGTTAAAAGACGAACCCGAGTTCAAAAAGCACTGATTTGCCTGCCATAGCTCCGGCCAGCCGGAGCTATAAACCGCCGCTTACTCGCGTTCTTCCAGCCATTCTACTTTTTCAATTTGCTCAAACCTATTGCTTATTTTATGCGCTGACGTATGAATTTGCTTCACATCAGCAGAGGCCTGATCGATATGTTTAGCTAAGTTATCAAAACGACCGCGAAAACGGGAGAAGTCTTCAGCGAGCTTAACCAAATGTTCCTGAATAAGGTGCACCTGCCGTCGCGTTGCGTCATCTTTTAATACGCTGCGTGCAGTCGTCAGTACTGCCATTAAAGTGGTTGGCGATGTCAGCCACACTCTGCGCCTGTATGCCTCTTCCACGATGTCAGCATGATATGCATGTAGCTCAGCAAAAATGGCTTCGGCCGGCAAAAACATAATGGCACCATCTGCTGTTTCATTAGCAATGATGTATTTATCCGCAATATCGTTGATATGTTTTTTCACATCTTGCTTAAACTGACGCTGCGCTAGCTTGCGCTCCTCTGTGCCAGCAGCAGGATCAGTCATTTTTTTATAGCTCTCCAGCGGAAACTTTGCATCTATAGCGATATCACCACTGGGTTTGGGCAGAAACAACATACAATCGGCGATACGGCCATTACTCAGCGTATGCTGTAGTGAAAAATGTTGTTCTGGCAATACATTACGAATAAGCGCTGTAAGTTGCACTTCACCAAAAGCGCCACGTGAGCGCTTATCCGCCAGCACTTCCTGCAAGCTGACTACGTTACCGGAAAGCTCGGTAATTTTTTTCTGCGCATCGTCAATCAGCGCCAGGCGTTTAACAATATCGGTAAAGGTCTGGTTCGTCTTTTCAAAACCATCGCTTAAACGTTTTTCAACCTGACCGGCAATATCTTTCAGGCGTTGATCAATGCTGACGGTAAGCTGTTTCACTTGTTCAGCCAGCATAATAGCCTGTTGCTGCAGGTTTTTACTCAGCTCAAAACGCGACGCTTGCTGCGTATCCGTAATTTTCTGCAGTACCTGCAGCAAATGCTCCTGTTGCTGCTGCTGCAGTTGCTGCCGTTGCAGGTGTAGCTGCTCCAGCAGCTGTTGTTGCTGCTGTGCCTGCTGCTGCGCTTGCTCCAGTTTAAATTGTGTCAGCTGCAAGCTAACGTCGTTGCGCCTGAATAGAACAACAAGCAGTAATATCAGGTTTAACGTTAATAAACCTGCAAGCAAATAAAACCAGTATTCGGTCGACATAAAATCCTTGTGGCGGTAAACCATTAGCTCGCTCGGTGCGTACAACTGGCAACTATACAACGTTATTAATACGACAATGAAGCAACTGGCATTATTTCCGCTTAATAGTTTTATTCTACCGGATGGTCGCATGCGCCTGCGTGTGTTCGAGCCCCGTTATCTGCGCCTGGTTAGTGAAGCCAGCTCAGGTAAACGTGATTTCGCTGTTGCCCAAATTAACCCCTACGTTAGTCAGTCACATTCAGACAGGATCTTGAGCCTGGCAACACGGGTAAATATCGAGGACTTTGAACAGCTTGAAGATGGATTGCTTGGTATTACCATCAGAGGTGTAGAGAAAGTACTGATTGTAAAGCGCTGGCAAGAAGCGGATAACTTGCCTGTCGCTGAAGTAACCGGATTAGATAACTGGCCGGCTTTGGATATAGAACCGCAATACACACCACTTATTGCACAGTTGGAGAAATTACTGCAGCAACACCCTGCTCTGCAACAGTTATATCCCAGCCCAAACTACCAGAACGCCAGTTGGCTGGCATCACGCTATCTGGAACTGATACCGATGCAACCGGCACTTAAACAGAAACTGGCATTACAAACCAGTCCATCTCCTTGCCTTGACAGTCTGCAAGCCTGGCTTAATTACAATACCTGATTGCGTAATCGCTGGTATGCGGCATCTTCATCGTCAAGAATAATGGCCACTACCTGCCACTGCGTTTCACAGCGCTGCAAAGTATAAGAGGTATGGCAGGTAAACAGCACTTTACTGTTAATGTCATAGAAGCGCCAGTACAGGCTGACGAACTGCAGCTGTTCAGATAACCGCAACTGATGCTGCAGCACAAAATCTGCATTTTCTACACCCAGCTCGCGGTATTTCTCAACGCGTGATAGCACATAGCCTTGCAGGCTTTCGATATCAGTCAGTAAGGTTTTATTGTCGCCGGCAAGCAACATGCTGGGTAAGGATATCAGCTGGCCGAAACGCTGCAGATCGCTGCTGATATAAGCCTGAGCGTATTGCTGAAAAAAATCTGACACTGCTTGCATTTAACTGATCCCCAGATATTTGTGAACCTGCACACTTAAACGAAAGTTATGCCGTTTACACATCGCGATGGCTAACTCCGTGGCACGGCGCTGCTGGCTGATTGGCTGCAGGTAAACCAGCTTAGCGGTTGTGTCTGTGCGTTGCAATAACTGCAACAGTTCATCAACATGTTTCTCCATCGCTACCGGGTGTTTAATTTCGTTCGCTCTGTCCAGTGCACTTTGCAGTACTGTATAGCCGCCAGCCATATTGACCTTGGGTGATACGGTAACCCAGGTGTCAGCAGGCGCTTTTACCTCAAAGGTGCCGCTGGTTTCAATCTGGGTACTATAACCATGCTGGTGCAGTAGATGGCATAGCGGGTTCAGGTCGTACATGCAGGGCTCGCCACCGGTAATCACCACATGCTTAGCCTGATAACCTTCGGTTGCAAACAATGCAAGCAGCTCAGCAGGACTTACCTCTGCCCAGTGCTCAGTCTCAGCGATTTTAATCACGATATCGCCAAGCGGCTGACGCAGCGTATCTTTTATCTCCCAGGTATGTTTGGTATCACACCAGCTACACCCTACCGGACATCCCTGCAGACGGATAAAAATAGCCGCAGCACCGGTAAAGCTGCCCTCCCCCTGAATGGTTTCAAAGACTTCGTTAACTTTATACACGCTGTGCTTTACCCTTTAGCCCATGGCTGATTTACTGTACAATGCGCGCCCCGCTGCAGCAGAGCGGCGAAGTTGCTGAATTTGAGCTGCATTATACAAGAGAGGGCCAGCGATGCCGAACAAAGTTGTTGTGATTTATTCCGGTGGAATGGATTCGTTTACTGTATTACACAAAGCGATTCAGGCCGGGCATGACGTCTATGCCTTGTCTTTTAACTATGGTCAGCGCCACGTTAAAGAGTTGCAATGCGCCGCCGAGGTGTGTCAGGAACTGGGAATAAACCATAAAATTGTTGATATATCTGCTATCAATCAGTTACTTGCAGGCTCTTCGTTAACCGACAATATCGACATTCCGGAGGGCCATTACGCCGCCGACAACATGAAGTCGACCGTCGTGCCTAACCGCAACATGATTTTGCTGTCACTGGCCGTTGGCTATGCCGTATCACTTGGCGCCAGCCAGGTTTATTATGGCGCTCACAGTGGCGATCATTTTATCTACCCGGATTGTCGGCCCGAGTTTGTGCAGAAAATGCATGATGTCTGTCAGATAGCCAACTATGAGCCGGTCGATATTATCAGCCCGTACTTAGCGCAAACTAAAATTGAAATTCTTGCTGATGGCCTGGCCATGGGGCTTGATTACAGCAAAACCTGGACTTGTTATAACGGCCGGGAAAAAGCCTGTGGTAAATGTGGTTCCTGCCAGGAGCGGCTGGAAGCCTTTACGCTAAACAACACTACAGATCCGCTGCCATACGAGTAGTCTGTAACCCGATAAAAAGCCCTGCCAAGTCAGGGCTTTTTATATTGTCCAGCTACATAGCAGTAGTTAACGGCAGGAATAGGTTTGCTCTAAGTCAACCGTTGAAGGCATGGATGCCTGAATCGAGCCCCCATGGATGGGTTCACGGCGCGTTGACGTGAGCAAACCAGTTTCTGCCGGAGTCAGCTCAAGCTGCACTAAATAAGTTCTGGTGCAATTGCTTCACCACACCCGGTGCATCAGCATCCTGCACTAAGAAACACAGGTTATGCTTGGACGCACCATGGCAAATCAGTCGCATATTAATGCGCTCCAGCGTATTAAACAAATCGCCGGTAATACCTTTACTGCTGTGCAGGTGATTACCAATTACTGCAACTAAGCTCAGGCCCTGCTCGACTGACACTTCACAAAAGCTGCGCAGCTCGCTTAGCGCCGGCTCAACAGAAACATTGAACGCGCTGGTCATGCCGCCCTCGTCCAATGTCAGTGCCACACTGATTTCTGATGTGGTAACCAAATCTACCGAAATCTGGTGACGGCTTAAAATATCAAACACCCGGGTTAAAAAGCCGGCGGCATGCAACATGGCCGGGCTTTTTACGGTGATCAATGTCTGTGATTTTCTAAGTGCAATGGCACGATACGGCGGCCGGTCTTTCACGTCTTTGGCTATCCAGGTCCCACCCGCTTTGGGTTCGCGGCTGGAGCCAACAAATACGCCGATATTACGCCGCATTGCCGGTATTAACGTTGCAGGATGCAGCACCTTGGCACCAAATGTCGCCATCTCTGCCGCTTCATCAAAACTGATTTCTTTAATACAACGCGCCTGCTCGGTTAAACGCGGGTCGGTAGTAAAAATACCGACCACATCGGTCCAAATTTGCACCACTGACGCGCTTAGCGCTTCGCCAAATAATGCTGCGCTGTAATCCGAACCGCCCCGGCCGAGCGTGGTAGTCTGGCCGATTTCATCGGCGCCGATAAAGCCCTGAGTCACAACAACATTATCCGCCACTAATGGCTGCAGATGCAGTGCACATAATTCGCTGATCTGACTTATTTGCGGCTCACCTTTACCAAACCGGCTGTCGGTACGCATTACGCGGCGGGCATCAAAGCATAGTGCCGATGCGCCACGCTCGCGCAGCACCTGCGCAAACAACACTGAGCTTAAACGCTCACCAAATGACTGTATTTCATCTTTATGTGCACCGCTGTATACCGCGCCGTTCTCTATCAGTTCACGCAGCGCCGACAGGATCCCTTCAATCTCTGGTGCAGCCTGTTGCGGATTATCCAGCCGGTTTAATACCGCTAACGTGATGCGCTCAATACCCTGATAACAGGCATAACGCTCTGCCACATCGGCATGCCTGGTGATATCTACCAATAAATTAGTGACGCCTGAGCTGGCACTGACAACCACTAAACGAATGGCGGGTTCAGCCAGAATAATGTCGGCACAACGCGACATAGCTTCGAAGTCTGCGACACTGGTGCCGCCGAATTTTGCAACGATAAGTTTGGACAAAGGTGCCTCTCCTTATAAAACATAATAAGCAGAGCATGGCATTTGCTAACAGCAAAACGAGAATGGAACAGACAGCTTCTGTAATTTCTGTAAACTGTAGTTAACAAAGGCCAGAAGCTCTCCACCGCTATTCAGGTGACAGTCGTAAGGATTCAGCCTTAGCGACCGAAAAGTGACGCTCTATAACAACACTTTTCTCGGCGTTAGTCCCCCTCATTCAGGCTACGATGTATAGACATCTGTCCTGAGTTACCTGGCTAACGCACCTCTTCTGGTCTATCAGATATGATTGACGGACGACACCTTAACCTGTTTTACGGCCCCAAGCAATAGCCTTTTAGCCGTCTAAACAGAACTTTTTCAGAGGTGAACCGCGATCATATCTGCCAGCGCTTATATTTGAGCGCCATGGTAGCGGTTTAATCTGAACAAATCCTTAGCATCAATGAAATAAATCAGTAGTTAAGGTTAATTTTTTTAAGCTGTGCGACAAAGGCATCCATATCTGCCTCGCTCGACGCATCGCTGTGCCATTTATGGTGAAAACCCAATGTTAACTGCACCTTGCCATTGCTAAAGTAAATCTCGTATCCGTCAAAGCCGGAATTAACCGTTATACCATCCAGTTCAAACCCGGCACCCAGCTCATTGTTAATCGGCGTACCGTGTTTCTCAACTTTGCCAAACACATTAAGTAAAAACTTAGCATCCAGTTCATTTTGCATGGTGTTATCCCCGGGTTATTTTCTGTCATCATACCACTGCTTTGCGCCGGACACTGACAAAGGTTATAGTCCGGCGCTATAAAAAGGAGAAATACCCATGCAAAAGCTCATTTCCGGCTGTGCGCTGCTACTTAGCATTTCAGTTCAGGCCAACAGCATTAAAGAGGCGCCTTTGGTATCAATTGCCAGCCACGATAACTTCTTTAATAATCTGGCGGCGCTTTGTGGCAAAGCCTTTGCTGGCAAAGTCAGTGTTGATACACCTTCAAGTGATGGCTTTAACGGCCGGCTAATCATGCATGTGCGTAAATGTACCGACCGGCAGTTACAGATCCCCTTCCATGTCGGCGATGATCACTCCCGTACCTGGATTATCACTAAAACCGGTTGTGGCCTTAGCTTAAAGCACGATCACCGGCAAAAAAATGGCGAATATGACCAATCCACCATGTATGGCGGCCATACCGTTGACGCTGGCTGGGCTAATGTACAAAGCTTCCCGGCAGATCAGTATTCTAAAGAGCTGTTTGCCCGCTTAGGTAACCCGCAGTCAAATAGTAATATCTGGCAAATGTATATCTACCCACAGATCTTCAGCTATCGGATGATCCGTGAAGGGCGAGAATTCAGAGTCGATTTCGATTTAACCAAACCGGTTACTTTACCACCTGTGCCCTGGGGGTATCAGGATTAACCGCCAATTGCGGGCGGTCAGCAAACTGGTCAGTGCATTAGCGGTACGCTAAGATAAATGGCTTTTATATCAGGCTTGCTCTGTAGCGGGCTTTATAACGATAACAATATGGAGTATTTATGACGACCCTATCCAGGTTTACCCGCCTTGCCGCAGCTCTGGCGGCAGCAGGCTTGCTAGCCGCCTGTTCAGAGCCGGCTACCGACGTTAATACAACCGAGCCGGCAAAAGCTCAGACAGAGGAAGCTCAGCAGACACTTAAGCTGACAGAAGTAAATCCGCGTCTGGGAGAATATATTAAAACCTTGTCTTCAGACGAGTTTCAGGGCCGCGCGCCGGCAACGAAAGGCGAAGAGCTGACAGTTGCCTATCTGGAAGACAATTTCCGCCGTATTGGCCTCAAACCCATCGACGGTGACAGCTACAAGCAGCCGGTGTCATTGGTACAAATCGACCCGAAAGAGGTGTCGGCGATGACACTGAGCGGCGACAACGTGCCGGCCCAATTTACTTATCGCGACGAAATGACGGCCTGGACCAAACAAGTAACTGAACAGGTAGAAGTGAAAGACAGCGACATGGTGTTTGTCGGCTACGGTATCGTCGCACCGGAATACGGCTGGAACGACTACGAAGGCCTGGATGTAAAAGGCAAAACCGTGGTGATGTTTGTCAATGACCCCGGCTTTGCTACGCAGGACCCTAAGCTGTTTAATGGCAATGCTATGACGTATTACGGCCGCTGGACCTACAAATATGAAGAAGCCGCCCGTCAGGGTGCTGCGATGGCGTTAATCATTCATGAAACCGACGCCGCCAGCTATGGTTGGGGTGTGGTTGCGCATGGCTCGCCGATTAAGTTTGATTTAATCAACGAGAACAAAAACGCGGATCTGGCAAAAGTCGAGGGCTGGATCACGACTGAGTCGGCAGAGAAACTGTTCGCCAATGTCGGCACAGACCTGGCCACCATGCATAAAAAAGCCCTGGAAAAAGACTTTGCCCCGCTACCTCTGAATACCAAAGCGTCAATCACGGTGAAAAATAACCTGCGTGAGCTGACATCAAGCAATGTTGTCGGCTATATCGAAGGCAGCAAGTACCCGGACGAGTACGTGCTGTACATGGCACACTGGGATCATCTGGGGATGGACTTTTCCAACCCGACCAACAAAGTCTTTAACGGCGCCCAAGACAATGCCTCCGGCACTGGCGGCTTACTGGCGCTGGCAGAATACTTTACACAGCAGCCACAGCCCGAGCGCTCGGTGGTATTTGTTGCCGTGACCGCGGAAGAACGTGGTTTACTGGGTTCCGCCTGGTATGCAGCTAACCCGGTCTTCCCGCTGGAGAAAACCGTTGTCGGCATTAATATGGATGTGATGAACGTCTATGGTCCGATGAAAGATATGGTGATTGTTGGCCTGGGTAACAACAACGCGGAAGATATTCTGATTAAATACACCAAGCAGCAAGGTCGCTATCCGGTGCGTGAGCACAACCCTGAAGCGGGTATTGCTTATCGCTCAGACCATTTCAACCTGTCGAAGAAAGGTGTGCCGATTTTATATGCCAAAGGCGGTAACGACCATTTTGAGAAAGGTGCAGATTGGGGTAAAGCGCAGCGTGCCGAGTTTAACAAATGCTGCTACCACAAAGTGAATGACGAATACGATGATAACTGGGATTTACGTGGCGCCCAGCAAGACTTGTTCCTGTTTTATCAGGTAGGTAACGAGCTGGCTAACAGCCGTACCTGGCCAAACTGGAATGAAGGCAACGAGTTCCGCGCACTGCGCGATGCGTCTGCCGCAGAGCGTAACTAATTTGTCCTACCGTATTTCAGGCTAAGGGCAGCAACCGCTGCCCTTTTTTATGGCCATCTTTTTACCCAGGTGCCGCCCGCTTCGATGCAGCGTAAATGGCAGCAACTTCGCAAGCCTGATATATTCATAACCTATTCAGTAAGTTCGGCTTAATGTCAGCTTATTAACCGAAAGGAAACTCTATGCGCTGGTGGCATAAAACGCTGCTTACAGGCTTAGCTTTATTACTGCTGTTAACAGCCGGCGCTTACTGGTACCTGCAAAAACAACTGGCAGCTTTACCGGTGAAAAACCTGCAATTTAACATTGCTGCCCTCAGTCTGCACCAGCTACGCCTTGGCCGGGTTAGTTTTCAACTTGAGCAAACTGCTGCGCAGTTTACGCTTAGCGAGGTCACCCTGGTCTGGTCTTTTAGTGGCGGGTTCAGCCCTGTGCTACGTGAATTCGGGCTTGGCTCGGCCGACATCAAACTGACACAATGGCCTGAGCAGAACACGCCCGCTGCAGCTGCCGATAATGAGCCTTTTAGCCTGCCACAAAACTGGCAACTTCCGACAGTGCTGCCCGAACGCATCAGCCTGCAACGCGTCAGCCTGCAACTGCCTTGTGGCAACAGCCTCTGCCACTACCTGCTAAATGGCCAAGCTACTGTCGACCAGCAAAAGCTGCGCTTTGCGCTCACCGGCTTTGATACTGCAGACACGCAACAACAGCGTTTGACGCTAAACGGCAGCTATGAAACGGTGCAAAATTTGCCGCAGCTAAATGTACAGTTGACGCTTGATGACAGCATAAGTCTGGATTTACATCAAAGTCTGATACAACAAACTAATCTGCTGGCTGAGGGCGCGGTGGAGCTTACGATATCCCCGCCTTCCCCCTGGCTGCTGCAGCAGACGAGTGCCTGGCAGCTTGCATTACCAGCCGATGCTGTCGCGCAGTTCACAGCACCGGTGCGTGTTGTCAGCCAATGGTCGTTTGATCTGCCTGAACAAGCAGACCTGGCCAGTATTAGCCAGCATATATCAGGCAACTGGCAACTTAATGCGGATTTACCAGCACCATTAGCCGTACCCGGAATTGGCCGCTTGCAGGGCAGGTTAACGGCAGCGGTTGGATTCAAACAGGGTGAACTTAACCAGTACCAGTTAAACAGCAAGCTGACCCTGCAGCAGCCGGTTGTACCGGAGCAGCTGCAACAGCTAGGGATTAATAGCGACACCGTGTATCTGGATTTATCAGCCGACGGCAGCAGCCAGCCAGAGCTTACCGCTTTGCCACTGAGCGTAAATATCCGTACAACCGGTGCCAGTGCGTTAACGTTGTCTGCCGATACGCTGATGAACCTGACGCCCCCGCTCAGTGCCAGTTTAAAAAATGGCAAACTGACCTGGGTGCAGCAGCATTTAACACCGGATACGGGTATCGAACTTGAACAGCTGAAATTACAAAGCCAATTTAACGCTTACTGGCTGGCCAATAGCTGGCAACTGAACTTAAGCAGCAGCGACGTCAGCACAACAACGCTGCAGGCAACCGAATTTAGCGCCAGTAATGTTAAGATCTCAGCGACATCATCCCGGTTAACAGGCGACAGCGCCTTTTCTGCACTAACGTTTAAAACCGATATTCAGGCTGACGCAGCCGATATTAAACAGGCCGCATTAAAGGCACAGAGCTGGCAGTGGCAGGGTCAACTTAACGGCAGCGTCGCTGCTGGCGATAGCAACGCGCTGAAGCTGAATGCTACAGGCAAGTTAAGCAATCAGGCCAACCTCGGTATCAATCACCAACTGACGTATCAGCAACAAGGTTTAACGCTAAACTGGCAACTGGACGATGCTTTTTTACTGGCCGGCAACCCTTTTCAGCAGAGCCTTACCGATTGGCCTGCCCTGTTAGAGTTTAACCGTGGCCGTATAACCGCAAGCGGCAGCGTAACACTGGCCGATACCATCGCCGCTCAGGCGGACATTGCGCTGTCGGGTGTCAGTGGTATTTATGACCGCAGCCTGTTTACCGATCTTAATCTGCCGCTGTCAGTCGAGTACAAAGGCGATACCGTATCAGTTAGCACCAGTGGTGCAACGCTGGCTGAAATACAGCATGGTGTTGTTGCCGGCCCGCTGCGGATGCAAACCAGCTATGTGACACCGGCTAACACCTTAACCGCCGGTAAACTTGATATCAGGCAGTTGCAGCTACTGGCGATGGGCGGGCAAATCCGTGTTGAGCCAACGTTATTGGATCTGGCGCTGCAACAGCAGCAGATCACCGTGCAAGTTGAGCGCATAGACCTGACCAAATTACTGCAGCAACACCCCACGACAGACTTAACCGGTAACGGCCTTATCTCCGGTACCATCCCGCTGTTGTTAAACCGCAGTGGCGCCAGTGTCGAAGGGGGTTACATTGCGGCAGAAAGCCCAGGCGGCCAGTTACAATACCGCCCGCCCACAGCTGAAAACATGGCTGCGACCAACCCGGGAATGAAAGTCATGTTAAAAGCACTGGATGATTTTCATTACTCCGTGCTGTCCAGTAATGTTAGCTATGATACAAACGGTAAGTTACTGCTGGCACTACAACTACACGGTAACAACCCGGCATTGGAAGCCGGACGGCCGATTAACCTGAATATTAATCTGGAGGAAGATATTCCGGCGCTCATCACCAGTTTACAACTTAGCAGCCAAATAAGTGACAAAATAAAACAGCGGGTACAACAACGTCTTCAACAGCAAAGCGCCGGTAAGCGCTAATGGAGCATCCTAATGATTAAGCAACTGAGCAGTGCCATATTGCTACTGCTGAGCCTTGCAGCCTGCACCCCCAAAGTGCAGGTTGCGATGCCAGCGGAGCCAATTAATATCAATTTGAATGTGAAAATTCAGCATGAAATTTATATCAAAGTCGATAAGCAGCTCGATGAGCTATTCAGCGACGACAGTGGGTTATTTTAAGGAGCGTAAAATGAAATCGTTAAGCAAGCTGAAAATGTTGCTGTTACCTGCCCTGTTTGCCATAAGCCTGCCGGTGCTGGCAATGAATTTACAACAGGCGATGGCAGCGTTAAGCCAGGCCAAAGCTCAGGGTTTAGTTGGCGAGCAGGCAAATGGCTATCTGGGTGCGGTGCAAAACAACAGTGAAGCCAATGACATCGTTAAACTGATTAACGACGCCCGCCGTGCTGAATATGCCAGGCTGGCTAAGCAAAACAGCATTGCAGTGGCTGATGTAGAAGCCATGGCAGGCAAAAAGGCGCTGGAGCGTACCAGTGCCGGCCATTACATACTGCTGGATGGTAATTGGGTAAAAAAACCCTGATTGCTGATTTTGTATTACAGTAATAGGCAAACAACCAGCAGCTGCTAAGCTATTGACAGGCAGCATGTAATGAAGGCGATGTATGGCAATTAAGCGGCTTTTCTGTGCACTGACTGTACTTTGCTGTAGTTGCGCGCATGCAACGCCTGAGCAGTTTGATGAGCTGGTACACCAGATTGAAAGCGGTCAGCGTTATTTTTTCAGCCTGACCGACTTTCAAACCACCTTACAAGAATTAGAAACCACACTGCCTGCCAATGACCCGGTACGGCGTAATATCTTTGACAGAATGCGCTGCATGCTGGGCTTTTTTGACCAACCGCAAAAAGGTATTGAATACAGTGATGCCCAACTTGCTGCCGCCAAAGCACGCGGTGACAGTGCAGCGTTGGCAGATTACTACGTTTGCCGTTATTACCTGTTCAGCCAACTTGGACAAGCGCAGCAGGCAGAGCAAAACGCGCAGTTGGGTTATCAGGCTGCAAGTGACAGCGAGAACCCGCTCAGCATAGCTATCAGCCTCAGTCTGCTTGGCAGCATAGCCTCTTATGAGGGCAATTACGCTGATGCCATGCAGCATTATCTTACCGCCTATCAGTTGCAGCGTGGTTTAGGCTATAAACCCTACATCAGTGATTTAGTATTATCCATCGCTGCCACCTACCGTCGGATGGGGCTTTACCAAGACGCACTGAATTACATCGAACAGGCCGAGCAGGAGTTTAACTCGCCGGATGAGCAGTTCCGACATGCGCTAATCATGCATGAAAAAGCCTTTTCCTACGCTGAACTTGGCCAGTATCAGCAGGCACTGCAGTTGTTTGAACAGTCGATGACAGTGTATCAGCAGTTAAAAGAGCCAATGTGGCGCACCTTTACCAAAGTGAATCTGGTATGGATTAACAATTTGCTTAAGCGTTACGACATTGCGATAACACTGGCAAAGGAGGCGCAAAGCGAGCTGGATACGCTGCAAACTTATGATATGTCCTCTGTTGCAACTTACCGCGGCTTGCTGGCGATGTATCACGGCGAGACCTTGCTGGCCCTGCAGCAGGTGCCGGAAGCATTGCAGCAATTTGCCCTTGCTGAAACCGCACTTAGCGCAGATGGCAACCCACGCTATTTGCTGATGCTTTACAAAGCCAAGGCAGCAGCGCTCGCGGGTACTAAACAGTACGATGAAGCCTATGCATTGTTAAACCAATATCTAGAGCAAACGCAGATCCAGCAGCAAAAAGCCCGCGAGCAACAAAGTAATTTATTACGGGTACAGTTTGATTCTGTCCGCCAGCAAGAGCGTAATACCCAGCTAAAAGCGGAGAAACAGCTGGTTGAGCAGCATGTCAGCGCATTACAACTGGCACAGCGCTGGCAATACGCGGCTCTGGTACTTATTGTACTGATGCTGGTCATTTTATTGGCGTTCGCTATCTCGCTGAAAAAGCGTAACCAGCGCCTGCACCGCCTTGCCATGACAGATGAGCTGACCAATGTTGCTAACCGGCGGCGTATTATGATGCAGGCTGAGCAGGAGCGGATAAAGGCAATTGATACCAAGACAGAGCTGAGTTTTCTGATCCTCGATCTGGACCATTTTAAGCAGGTCAATGACTGCTTTGGCCATGACGCCGGCGATATAGTGCTGCAACAAATGTGTATCATCGTCTGTGCTATGTTGCGTGAACAAGACCGATTAGGCCGCACCGGCGGTGAAGAGTTTTTAATCGTATTGCCTGATGCCAATGCCCAGCAGGCAGAAGCCATTGCCGAACGGCTGCGTCAGGCGATAGCAGCGATTGCCTTTACCGGCTATGACAATTTAGCCGTCACCTGCAGTATAGGCATCAGCCAGTATCAGGCGCCGGAAGCGCTAAACAGCAGCCTGTCAAGAGCGGATAAAGCGTTGTATCAGGCCAAAGCACAGGGCAGAAACAAAGTAGTTTTTGCGCAATAAAAAAGGCCGTAAAACGGCCTTTTTTAATTCTGTTAACGTTAGGCGTGCGCTGGTGTACGTTTTTGGTGCGCAACAAATAAACCGATAAGCACCAACACGGCGACCGCTACACCAATAGGCTTGCTGTAAGTAGCTGGCAGGTTAAAACCAATACCCGCCGTGGCAATATACGCCACTGTAATTGCCGTACCAATTACCGCAGGAATACTGGCAATCCAGTGAAAAGTACCGCGGTCAAACAGGTATTTAGTTGCCAGCCAAAGCACGCTGGTAGACAACAGCATGTTGGAGAACGCGAAATACCGCCAGATTAGAGAGAAATCCAGGAACGTCATTAAATAAGCAATACCCAGCAGCGGCACTGCTAACAGCAAGCGGTGCAATGTGGTCTGCGAAATATTAAACGCGTCCATAATGGTTAGCCGTAAAGAACGAAACGCGGTGTCACCTGATGTGATAGGGAATATAGCAACAGCCAGTATTGCCATTACGCCACCGAACACGCCAAGGTAACTGTTCGCAATATGGTTAACCACTAAGCCCGGGCCACCCTGCGCTAACATCGCTTTTAACTCAACATAGCCGCCCGGGAAAGCTGAAATACCGGCTAAGGCCCAAACACAGGCCACGATACCTTCACACATCATGGCGCCATAAAATACCGGGCGCGCATACTTTTCATTAGTAAGGCATCTGGCAATCATCGGTGACTGAGTAGAATGGAAGCCACTGATGGCACCACATGTAATCGTCAGGAACAGTAACGGCCAAATAGGCGCGCCATCGGGGTTAGGTGTTAAAAAGTCATGGTGTTCGTGCGAGTCAAAGTAAGCAAAGATATCGTTTACCTGTGGTAAATGTGGCGCTTCCAACAGAATTGAAATGGCAATAAGGCTGGTCATCACAATCATTAACGCACCAAACATTGGGTATAACTTAGTGATGATTTTATCAATGGGTAACAACGTCGCTAAAAAGTAATAGGCCAGAATCACCAATACCCAAAAGGTATTACCCGCCAGAATCGTACCTTCAAAGAAAGATAGGTTACTCAGTAAGCCTGCCGGGCTCATGATAAAAACGACGCCAACGAAGAACAGCAACATCGCAGTAAAAATCAGCATGAAGCCTTTAAAAATCACATTGTAATAATGGCCGGCTATTTCAGGTAAGCTCTTACCATCTTCTTTTAAGCTCATTACACCAGAGAAGTAATCGTGTACAGCTCCGCCGACAACGTTACCTATTACAATCCACACTAGTGCAACAGGGCCATATACAGCACCTAAAATAGGACCGAAAATTGGCCCTACCCCCGCTACATTCAGAAACTGAATGAGGAATGCTTTTACAGGATGGATGGCGACATAATCAACACCATCATGCAGACGCTCTTGAGGCGTGACAGCGCTAGGATCTATGGCAGCTTGTTTTTCAACAAACGGGCTGTACAGTTTATAGCCAAGTAAGAGTATGGCGATACTGATAAAGAATATTAGCATTACGCAGATTCCTCGTTGTTTTATAGTTTGCCAACCTGCATCAACGCAGAGTTATGCAATATTATGTAGGGCGCCGCAGCTTAGCATGGAAATATTTACGGTAATACTAGCCTATAGTCGAAGTGACGGATAACGATTGGCGTGCATTCGCTTGGTAAAACGCCATTTTGTATTTCCCCCCACGTACTGTCGCAACAAGAAAGACGACTGAAGCGGAATATGCACTTTGCATAATATGTTTAGCAGAGCTTTGTTTGCCGCCTAATTCTCATCAATCCATCGAACTAAGTTAGACATCGATTCTCTACTAACTCCTGCTGCCAGATTCTCAGTAATATCAGAAAGTTTTCTATTTCGAAGTACCATTCTCCAAGCTTCGTCGGCATCATACATAACAGCTGCAATAGCACACAGATCTGAAAATTTTCTATCGACTTTAGCCAAACAAGGATTGTTTCTACGGATTTCATTGCATTTGAAAGTCTTTTTTTTTCCTTCAACCGCCTCGACCACATCTAGAAATGAAATGTCATTGGGCGACTTTGCTAAGCTGTAACCGCCGTGAGGCCCAGACGTAGTACTTACCAGCCCGGCATTAGATAGCATCTGCAAGCATTTCGACAAGTAGTCTTTCGGAACACCGTGAAACTCGGCAAGCGTCCGGGAACTCAGCAGCTTGCCTTTTGGAACTGTTGCTAAAATCATTACACAGTGAAGTGCCCATTCGACCTGATTGCCTAGAATCATGAAAGATTCGCTCTCCCTAGCCCCAAGACTTTGTCTCTATCACCTGGCACCGATTTAAATGTCGCAGCAAAGCGATTGAAAAGATTTATAAAGCCAATTTGCATATTTAAATCGACAATTTCCTGATCACTAAAATGCTGCTGCATTCTCTCGAATAATTCATCTGATACCGGGCCTTGATTGATCAACGTGACGGCTTTTGTCCATTCAAATGCGAGCTTTTCCTTCTCATTGAAAAGTGGCGAATCTTGCCACGTTGCCACGTGGTAAATTCTTAATTCACGCTCACCAGCAATTTTAGCTTCTTTACAATGGATATCTACACAGAACGCACAGCCGTTAAGTTGAGAAGCGTATATCTGAACAAGCCGCATTATCGTCTGATCCATAGAACTTTTTTTGCAATATTGATCGAGCCCGCCCAAGTGCTGAAATGTAGGCATAGCTAAAGAAAAATAGTCAAGTCTTTGCATTTTTTGTTCCTTTTATGAGAGTCATATCGAGGCTTACCAGTTATCAGCCTCAATTACGGACAATTATTATCCGAGATAAAGTTAAAGTCAACAAGATGAACTATCCACCTTGTAGCACACTGCTATAGCCAGCGGTTTGAATAACTGGCTTGCTGCCACGCATTAACATTCGCACCTGTGCTGCTTTTGAACCTAACAGGCCTTTAAACCAGTGCATTTAATAGTGATAGCAATGGGTTTACCGATAAGTGTCTAGCGCCTCTGTCTTGCCAGTAAGGATGCTGGAATGAGCAGGTGCTGATTGAGAATGGAGTAAAAGAGACCCAATATGTGTTTGTTGCAAGCTATCGCCTGGCAACTATGATGAAAAATAAAGCAATCTGTCTTGCTGATGAGCAAAAGCCTGGCCGCTAACGCAGCCAGAATAGCGGTTTTACCTATTAACTCCAGGAAGGCGCATATGTGTTAGGCTCATATACCCTAAACACTTTTATTCACTTCATAACGTAGTTCAGCCATACCTATGCCTAACTGGCGAACGGAAACAAGCTGGAGTGTTGGGCTTAAAACACAGCGCGGAAAAAGGGGTTTGCCTTTACCAAGGGTGGCAGAGCCAATTTGAACAATAATCTCATCCAGTAGGCCTGCGTCATAGAACTGGCCTGCCAGGTCGCCGCCACCTACAATCCAAATATTTTTGTCTTTAGCCGCACTTCTCATTTCTCGATGAATTTGATGTACATCTCCATTTGCAAAATGGATATCTGCGCCATCAATCCCGGGCAGCTTACGACTTGAAAATATCCATGCTGGTTGGTTGTAAGGCCATGGTGAGCCCGTCTCTTTAGCTACCTGCTCAGCATGGCGCACCATCCATTCATAGGTTGCTGATCCCATCGTCAGGGCGCCTACTTCACGTATGAATTCTGGATAGCTGGAATTGTTAAGATCCCCAAGAGGGAAAAGCCAATCAAGAGAATCATCCTCAGTCGCGAGAAATCCATCAAGACTTGTAGCTGTATAATATTGCGTTTTCATTGTTTATATACCTGCTAATTTTATTCGCCAAACGTTCAAGCTAAGCCGCATGCAACGGCTCTTGAGCCAGGGTTAGGCGATGCTTTTCGGTGTCTTGAACTCAAAGAGTTGCTTATACTGGACTTCCCCTAAAACACTAGACACGCCTAACGCCAACAGCAAGCGCGCCGCCTTTGGCGTCGTATTGTTAGGCTTTGGCTACCATTGGCCGCAAATCATCAACAAGCCGCTTTCTGCTGCTGCGCTCATACTCGGCAGGCGAGAAAGGCATTGAGGAGCTTGCGTAGTCATCAATGAGTTGGAGCAGATCTTCCTTGGAGAAACCAACAGCGGATGGCTTATTCCCGTCCGCTGTGAGTATCGTCAACTTTTCCTGAAGCATCTCCTTTCTCACGATACCAATACCAGAGGATGGGTCTGCGACACACAATCCAAAAGTGCCGTTCCAGAAATGAGGGAGGAAGCTTTGAATCTTTTTCTCAACAACCATCGAATCTTCCAGATAGTCCTGCAGGGCGCTACGAAGTTCCTTTGTCAGCGTCTCAACAACAGCTGCGCGCTCAGATCCGGAAGCCGATTGGGCTGCAATTCTGGCCCAGCGCACGCACTCAGGCCGGAAGTACTCTCCTATCAAGCTCTCACTAATTTCAGTCGCGCCAAATGCTGCGGATCGAACCGAGCTTCCCTCACAGATATAGGTAGAACTTGGTATTGCTTCAGCTGCTATAAGCTGATCAAGGCGATCTGGCGAAATTCCGACCATCGACGCAAATGCAGACTTATCAATGAAATGCTTTTGCAGATACTCACTTAACAACATTGCTTCCTCCAAAGTCTAACGCCTCAATAACCGGTGCAGCTTTCCTGCGTCCGGCGCCGAAGACGCGAAGTTGATTGATTTGTTATGCTCACTTTTCTTTGCAAACAATAGAGTTTGCCAAAGTACGTGCAGACTCTAGTATTTCCTTAGCTTGATTTCGAGACGAGCTGCACCGTGCGATCATCACACTGCCCGCCAGTAGCGATACCAAAGCCCATGCACCGACTTTATCTCTCCCAACTAAACCCGAGCTCATTTGAACCACAATCTGCTCAAGCTTCTCTGAAAACAACTTCTTTGTGTCTTCATCTGACCGCATTACATCTGCTGAAAGTGCCGGAACAACACAGCTATGCCCGAGATCATCCGTATGATCTAAGCTCAAATAGAAATCCAAAAACTGTTGGGGCCAATCATCTTGATACTGTTCCTCTAGCTGAATGAGTGTATCAATATAGTCATTCATTCCCTTCTCGATAACCTCATAAAATGCTTGGCCTTTTGAAGAAAAGTGACCATAAAAAGCGCCAGACGTCATTCCAGCTCGTTTTGCGAGACCGTTGATCCCCAAGCCACTGTACCCCTCTTCACGGAAGCCCTGTTCCGAAGACTTCAGTATATGGTTGCGTGTCTTTTCCATATGCTCTTTTGAAGCTCTCATTAGCCCACCTCGAAATTATAGATATCGATCATTATATTTAACTTGAAATAAATAGCGACCACTATATATACTAAACATAGTGATCACTACACATTAAATTCTACTAATTAATTTATGGAGAAATAACATGCCAATTCAAATCATTATCACTGAAGGACTCATTACTAAGGAAGCCGCTCAAAAGATGCATCAAGCAGTTGGTCAGGCTTTTCTAGATACTCACCAAATCAGTGGTAATCGATTCATGCTGCCAAACATTGTTGGGGAGGTGGTATTCATGGATAGCGAACTAACTTTTTCAGGGTTAAAGCCGTCTCCTCTAGCTATCGTTGAACTACGAGTTCCCTCATTCACGTTTGGCACTCAAGCACAAAAAGATAAATTCGTTCGAGAAGTCACCGATATCGTGCTTACTCATACAGAGGAAAAACTTCCCAAGGAATCGATATGGGTAAATGCCGTTTATGCCGTTGAAGGACTTTGGGGTATTGCTGGTAAAGCCTACACAAATGAGGAGCTTGGTAAAGTAATACAACAGGCCGGCTAATTTGCAACCTAAGCCCTTTAGTCTGCTCTGGCTAAAGGGCGTTTTCTGGGGAAGGAATATGAAAAATGCTAATCAAGTGGTTCAATTCTTACACGTGATGCTTCGAGTTAGTGAGCTTGAGCGTTCACTCGCTTTCTATACCGAATTATTTGGTCTAAAAATCCTAAGGAAGATTGACTACCCAGAAGGACAATTCACACTTACATTCTTGGGATTTGAAAAAGAATCAACCTCTACTGTAATTGAATTGACTCATAACTGGAATGAGAGAAAATATGAAAAGGGTGATGCTTTTGGACATCTAGCTTTCGCGGTAACCGATATTCATCAATTTTGCCATTCACTAAAAGAAATTGGCGTCAAAATAACAAGAGAACCTGGTAAAATGAAATTTGACGACAGAGAAATGATTGCATTTATTGAAGATCCAGATGGTTACAGCATCGAGCTGATTGAGGCTACGTAAAAGCCTAACATTTTATTATTGTGCATGCTCGTTGCTTCATTTCCGACAGAGGAAACAACCATTAACATGTCGTTGTAAAATGACGATATTTCTCAGGTTTTCGTTTTTCCAATCCGGCAAAACGAGCGTGCCTTATATTTCTGACGCTGTGCATTATATTTCTGCACCCTTCAAACGTAAGTACCTAATTTATAGCATGTAAATAAAACCCGCAATTCGCTTATGTGCAATGTTAACGGGATATCTGACCAAAGTTGCCTGACATCTCAAATAACACTGTATATAAACACCGGCCTCAAACCCCATACAACTCATGCTGCAGCAGTTTAAACTGCGCTTTAAACGCCTGCTCTGCTTCAGCGGGAAATGGATAACCTGCCGGGCCGACGAAGACGAAGTCGGTGTTGGCGGTGAGTGCGGTGTCGTTTCGAATACGGTTGTAGGCTTCTATCCAGGCGTCGTAGTGCTCTATCAGTGCTATAGCATGCGCCATTAGCTGCGCGGGGATTAGATGGCCTTTGGCCAGCAGTAAATCGCGGATGGCGATATTGCCTTTTTGAATAACCTCGGCTTCCAAATGCAGGTTTTTATTGTCCCAACGTTCAAACGCGCGTTTGGTGCGCTCCAGCTGCATTTGTAGCGGGCCAAATAGTTCTGCCAGCGCCTGCTCTTTCCAGCTGCGGGTAGATTCAAACACTTTCAGCCCTTGGCTAAACTGAGCTTCAATCTGTGTTTCAATAGTTTTATTGCGGCGTAAAAACAGCACACCCAGTAACGCTGTTACCACACTGCTTCCCAGAAAACTGCCGATAATTACATCCAGTAATTGCGCCATGTTCTGCCCCTTAGGCTGCTGCTGTAGCAATAAAAATAGCAGGCAAAAATAGTATTACTGTTGCGGTTAAAGCTTTTTTAATCTGGCTGTATTTTAGTGATGACTGATGTAAAGTAAGCCAGACGCATATGTAACGATAGCCTTTACAGCAGATCAGGATGAGCCGGCATGCGCAGTACGACTTTATTTATCGGTTTAACCCTGTGTACATTTAATGTAAACAGTGCCGAGCATATCAGTGATCACGAGCTGTTTTGCAGCAAGGTAACTGAACAACCTTGCCTGTCATATATCAGGCAACAGCTGACTGCCCTGCCGCCTGCCTCTGTCAGCTGGTTCAAAGTAAAATCGTACGAACTTGATTACCTGTTTGATAAACAACAGTTTGCTGCGCTAAAACTGCAAACCGAACAATTGCTTAA
Source organism: Rheinheimera sp. ATLC3 (assembly GCF_059429535.1). Taxonomy (NCBI): domain Bacteria; kingdom Pseudomonadati; phylum Pseudomonadota; class Gammaproteobacteria; order Chromatiales; family Chromatiaceae; genus Rheinheimera; species Rheinheimera sp. ATLC3. The sequence continues at coordinate 3,968,755 of NZ_CM182103.1, read as the reverse complement.
ACGACAGTCTGTGCCCGGCAGTTTTGCCGCTCAGCTTTACTTTTATCATGCCAAAGTGCTGTACAGTGAGGGTGACACAGAGCCTGCCCGCCGCTACGCTGGCCTGGCACTTAGCATGCTGCAGGGTGCATTTGATACCTTCGGCACACCACTACGGCTGGTAGAGCTGGCTAACCTGCACTACTCACTGCACGAATACGATAAAGCCGACGCCATTCTTAATGACGCGGCTGCACACTTTAGCAAGAACAAAGACCCGCTGTTCTGGTTTGAATGGTACTCAAACAAAGCGCTGATAGAACACATTAATAACCAGCTGGTTGCGGCCGCGAGCTTTAGAGAGCAGGCTGTTGCTGCTGCACTACAGCTGGGCCATAGCGGAAAAATCATCGTCGCTTTAGGTAACCTGGCACGCACGCAACAGTTGCTACAGCAATATGACACTGCCTATGCGAATTACCAACAAGCAATACCCTATATGCAGGATGACAGTGACGACACCAATAAAGCGATTTATCAGCTCAGAATGGCGGAAATAAGCTGGCAAAGCGGTAAATATCAGCAGGCGGTTAATCACCTGCTGGCGCTGGATAAAACCAAGCTAAGAGCGCCGCATCAGGTCGTTTACGACGCGCTGGCGGCAGAAAAAGAACTTGCTGAACTGGCGGCTGGTCCAGCTTCTGCCAAACAATAATCCCTGCCGGGTTACTACTCTGTATGCTTAAGCATGCCATGCATCGTTAACCAGCTAACGAACGCATTAAACCAACCGGTACTGGTCGTCTGTTTAGGGTACATGCCAAAGCCATGACCGCCCTGCTCATAAAAATGAAACTCCACTGGCTTTTTCGCTGCCTGCCAGCTTTCAATCAGGCCAAATTGACTGCTGGCAAAAAACGGATCATCGGCTGCCAGCGCGACAAATAAAGGTGGTGCATCAGCCGGCACCGTTACTGCAGTAATGGGGCCATAAATATTGCCAATAAAAGCAGGCTTTGCCTCCTCGCCGGTAAGCGCAGTGGCCATCGTTAACATGGCGCCGGCCGAGAAACCCAGCATGCCGATGCGGTCCGGGTCGATTTTCCACTCAGCTGCACGGCGGCGGATTAACGCGAATGCAGCGTTGGAATCTTCAAGCTGCACGGCAAGTTGTTTCCTCATCTGTTCAGGTTCAAGCTGCGGTGCCTTGCGCCCGGTGTTTGCGAACATCTGCTCCATTGCCCGCTTAAATGCCGCCATCTCCGACGGGGTTTGGTTTAAACGGTACTTCAGCACAAAGGCGGCAATGCCCTGTTTGGCAAGCGCCCGGGCCACATCCCAACCTTCGTTTTCCATTGACAGGGTACGAAAACCACCACCGGGTGCCACGATAACCGCAGCGCCACTGGCCATTGCCGGCTCAGGCAAAAAAGGCGTTAGCGTGGCCACCGTAACATTACGCGCAAACCGGCTGCCATACTGTGAATGCCACGCTTCCTGCACCTGAGCGCCAGGCAGCGGCCCGGTACCAATTTCGATTGCATCTGCCTGCTCAGGTGTAACAATCACTGTCATGCTATCGTCCGGCTGCGCTGACGCGGGTACGGCAAATAAACACACGGTTAGCAGCACGACCAGGTTAAGCACGTTACATTTTACGCCGGGCAGTTCAAATAAATGCTTACCAGGGCCTTTTTTAGTCACTTTCATACCAACAGTATCCTTTTCTATTTAGTGGTGCGTACTATGGGTTTCAGGCTGCCGTCGTCATTAAAGTACACTCTGTCTACACTGACTGATCTGCGGTAACTGCCGCCACCCGGAAGATCGGCGCTGTGATACGCAAGATAAGTGTTGCCTTTAAAATCAAACATCGCCGGGTGAATAGTGGTGGTGCCAGGCAGTGGCGGCAGAATAATACCCCGGTACTGCCAGGGCCCTGTGGCAGAGTTACTGGTGGCATAGGCAATACTTTCCGGAAAACCCGCCGCATACAGCAAATAGTAAATACCGTTATGCTTTGATACATAGGGGGCTTCTTCAAAATTGGGTAAGGTGTCAACGGTATGAATATCGACCTGGGCGGTACTGCGGTTTTGCATCTTCCCGTCCGCATCCAGCGTGTAGTTTTCGCCTTTGAGGTGTACCAGATCGGGCTCAAGCTCCACCCACCATAGCTGCTTATTGCCCCAGTAAAGGTAAGCGCGGCCATCATCATCAATAAACACCGCCGGGTCGATATTGCGCCAGCTATGGTCTTTATACTGTGCAGTATCTTCAAGCAAAATCATCGGCATGCCACGCGGGTCTGTAAACGGGCCTTGCGGGTTATCCGCTACCGCTACACCAATGGAAAAGCCAAATTGCCCACCGGTTTGGCCGCCTTCAACCGCGGCATAAAAGTAATAGCGGGCCTTACCTGATTTGTCTTTGTGCTCAATAACATGATGCGCGTAAGCGTTACCGGCTTTTTCATCGGTACGGGCCCAGCTAAAATCCGCAGCTTTGAACACAGCACCGTTATTTTGCCAGCTGATCATGTCTTTGCTGGTCCAGAGCCGGTAGTCGTACATGCGGTAATCTTTACCCTCTGCATGCTGTTCATCATGTGTGCTATACAGATATACCGTATCATCTGTCACCATAACTGCCGGGTCTGCAGTATAGATAAAAGCCCCTACTTCGTTTGTCGGGTCCTGGGTGTCGTATTTAATAATGGGGTTATCAAAGTGGGAAGGCGCGGTGGTATCCGCTGCCGTTATATTGCTGTCCGGACGCGGCGCCGGCACTTTGCTACAGGCGCAAACAGCGGTAACAGTGATGAGCAAAATTATATACGTAAAACGGCGTTTAATGTTTATTACGCTTGTCGCTGTCAGCATTAAATGGCATCCCGGGGTCATAAAAATCAACTAACTGACAGTTTGTTAAAATTTTTGCCCTAACGGAACGCCCAGCCTATTACGAAACTGTTTAATAAACTTATCTTATTTGTCAGGTACCCACAGCTGTTCATGGCTGGCGCCACGAGTCAGATGTGTTACGACCACAAAATACTTAAAATAATCAGCCCCATGATCGCAGCAACAAATAACACGTTATACAAAGAGCTGGTTAACCAGAATTTCAGTGCGGTTTTCAGCCAGCCTTGCTGGTAGTAAAACTTCTGACATAAAAACAGATAAACCGGGATCCAGATAAGCGTTACCGACGCCAAAAACCCGCAAACGTCAGCCAGCCACGGCCAGCTGGCAACAGCAGATAAAGCGTTAAGCCCCAGATACAGCGCAGACATTTGTAAAATGAAACTGTGGCTGTGCAGCGCAACAATTAAATGCTCCATGTAGTAACGATCGGAGCGGATGTACAGCAACTTCAGTAGCAGCGCAAAAAGCGGCAGCAGTAAAAACATCATCTGCGGTGCCAGGCTGAAAAACTTATTAATTGCCAGCTTAGGGTTAGCAATCAGCGCTTCCAGCTTTTTATCAAACTCAGACTGAGCGCTGTCGGATAAAAACCCAATCTCGCTATCAAATGGCTTTTGCTGTTGCTGCTTTTCCTGCTCGATATCGCGCCTAATATCATCCATCACTTGTGAAAAGGTGCTTTTAGGCTGGCTGGCGGCATTTTCCAGCTGCTCTGTAGCCGGGTTAACCGTTACCGGCACCTCCGGTACCAGTTGGGCAAAGATTAAAAACGCGACAATAGAGGTAAACAAGTACAGCCGCAGCGGCGGCACATAAGGCACGCGGTGACCGGCAACATAACGGCGGCTTAAAAAGCCCGGGCGAAACCACAACGGGATCAGCGTCTGCCAGACCCGGGTATCCCAGTTACTGAATTCACCGAAAAACTCCGTTATTACACCACTGACATTACGGATATAACTCTTCTTCTCCTGCCCACACTGATGACAAAAAGCACCATGTAAGACGGTGTGGCAGTTATCACACGTTTTCTGCTCTGTTACATCCATATCAAGCACCCGCGTTATTTATTGGTTTTGCGACACTGCGCCGTATGCGACCGATTCTACGTTAAGCAGTTGTTTTGGCAAGTGTTGTCCGCAAAGCCTGTGCGGACAGTCAAAGTGTCCGCGGACACTGCCAAACACACCCAAAAACAAAAATAATTAACTTAAAAACAATAACTTAAACATTGGCACTAATACTGCTATAACACTGCAGCTTAGCAACACATAAAGGACACCAATAACAATGATCCAGGGTACTGAAACACAGGACAACATTATTCAGCGTCAGCCCAAAACGCTGTTTCGCCGCGTTCTCCCTGCCGCCGCTATTGCCGGCACCGTAATAGTGCTGGCAGCGGCTTTTTTTAATTCTATTGGCGAAACCGCCAGCTTAGTACTGCCGCGCTCACAAATGCAGTTTGCCACAGTACAGCGCGGCGATTTAGTGCGTGATATCGCCGTACAAGGCCGGATTGTTGCCGCCAATGCGCCAACACTGTACAGCCAGGAAACCGGCCAGGTGCAGTTATTTAAGCAACCGGGTGAAGCCGTTACCTTAGGCGACTTGCTCGCCACCATCAGCAGCCCGGCGCTGCAAAATGACTTGCAGCAACAGCAGGCGGTGCTTGAGGGTATGCGCTCTGAAGCAGAACGTGCTGCGCTTGCAGCGCGTGAGCAACAGCTGGATATGGAACAGGTAATGAATAACGCCCAGGTTAATTTGCTGGCGGCCCGGCGCGAGCTTGAGCGCGCACAGCAGTCGATTGAACTTGGTGTGATCCGCAAGCTGGATTTTGATATCGCCACCGACAACCTGACCAAAGCCGAGCTGGAATTTGATCACGCCAAACGCAAAGTGGAACTGGCCAAAGACAAGCTGAGCTTTGAACAAAGCTCACGCACGCAGGATATCCACCGCCAGCAGCTGGTTGTTAATGAATTGGAACGTAAAGTGACTGCCCTTAATATCACAGCGCCGGTGACCGGCCAGCTGGGTAACTGGCTGGTTGAACAGCAAAGCCATGTTCTGCCAGGGCAAGCCCTGCTAACGGTAATCGACTTAAGCCGCTATGAAGCAGAGCTTGCTGTGCCGGAAAGCTATGCCCGCGACTTACTGCCCGGCCAGCAGGTAGAAGTGAGCATCGGCAGCCAGCGATTAAACGGCGCTATCAGTTATATCGCCCCTGAAGTACGCAACAACCAGGTCAGTGCCAGGGTACGTTTTGACGATGTTGACAGCACTGCCCTGCGTCAGAGCCAGCGCTTAACGGCCCGCGTCATCCTTGAGCATAAAACCGATGTGCTGAAGATTGCCCGTGGTGAATTTATCAGCTCTGGCGGCGGTCGTCAGGCCTATCAGGTGCTGGACAATCAGGCGGTACGCAAAAACATCGAACTTGGCGCGTTATCAGTGCAATGGGTAGAAATACTTGACGGTGCCAGCGAGGGCGAACAATGGGTTATTTCAAATTTAGCCGACTTTAAAGATCAAAACCGGGTCAATCTAAATTAAAAATTAAGGATAACAATATGATAACGCTAACGAATTTAAGTAAAATTTTCCGCACCGAGCTGATTGAAACCCATGCCCTGCGCGATATTAGCTTACAGATTAATGAAGGCGAATTCGCTGCGCTGACCGGCCCTTCCGGTTCTGGCAAATCTACGCTGCTGAACATTCTCGGCACGCTGGAGCAGTTTGACGAAGGCGACTACCAGCTGGATGGTAAGTCGGTAAAGGGGTTATCTGATGCTGCGCTGTCTAAATTGCGTAATGAAAAAATAGGTTTTATCTTTCAAAGCTTTAACCTGATTAAAGATTTCAGCATCTACGATAATATTGAGCTGCCGCTGCGCTACCGCGGCTTAAAACCGGCACAGCGCAAACAGCGGATTGAACAGGCGTTGGAGCTGGTAGGCCTGCACGCGCGGCGCAGCTACCTGCCCAGCCAATTGTCCGGTGGTCAGCAGCAACGGGTGGCCATTGCCCGTGCTATCGCCGGCCAGCCGCGTATTTTGCTGGCAGATGAACCAACCGGTAACCTGGATTCATTAATGGCCCGCCAGGTTATGGAGCTTCTGGAGCAAATTAATCAACAGGGTTGCACCATTTTAATGGTGACACACGACCCGGATCAGGCGCGCCGCGCTGGCAGGCATATTCAGATCATCGACGGCCAGCTCAGTGATGCGGTGCTATACGACCCGCTCTCGGCACAAAGCGCTTAAGGAGCCGGCAATGGAACAGTTTATTTATTATCTTAAAGTCAGCCTGATCAGCATCCGCCGTGCACCGCTGCCGTATGCACTGACAATTTTTATTCTCAGTGTTGGCCTGGGGGTGTTTTTTGCCAACGCCACGTTTTACTACCAGCTAAACAGCGATCCACTGCCTGAAAAAAGCGATAAATTGTTTTTTCCGATGCTGAACCTGGTGCCGTATGAATGCAGCACAGACTGCAGAACCCCAAGAGTACTGAGCTACAGCAATGTTGAAAAGCTAAGCCAAACAGACATTCCAAGTCAAGCAGCTGCCATGTACAGCGCCGATGGCTATTTGCGCCAGCGTGCCGACCAAACGCCGCTGCCGGTTAGTATCCGCATTACGCAGCGCGACTTTTTTGCCATGTTCGACGTACCGGTACTGCACGGCAGTATCTGGCCGGATAACAGCGCACGGCCGGAAGTGATTTTAACCAAAGCCACAGCTGAAAAGCTATTTGGCAAAAGCGACGTAGTTGGCGAGAAATTGCTGCTGGATGACCGTAACGTTACCGTCAGTGCCGTATTGGATGACTGGCAAATGCTGCCGCGGTTATACGATGCCAATAACCGTAATCACTTAAGCGAGGCAGATGATATCTACCTGCCGCTGGAAACCGGTTACGACATGAATTATCTGTCAAACAGCCAATCACAAACGTTCGACGACACCGACTATCGCCAGCTCAGCACCCAGGGCCGCACCGGTGCGCTGCACCAACTACAGTACTGGGTAAAGCTTGACACCCCGGCTCAGCAGCAAGCGTACCGCCAGTTTATGACCAATCTGGTGCAGGATGAAAAAGCTGCCGGCCGCCATCCATCGGCGCCAAATAACCAACTGATCGCGATGCGGGACATAGTCAGCTATTTTGGTGGCGACAGCAGCGATATCAAAGCCTTTGCATTGGTAACCTTACTGTTTTTACTGGTTTGCCTGTTTAATGCCAGCCACCTGTCTTTAAACCGCTATCTGAGTAACCAGTATGAATTCAGTTTGCGCCGAGCGCTGGGCGCCAGCCGCAGCCAGTTACAGCTGCAAATGCTGGCAGATGTGCTGATCATGGCGGTGTTTACCATCAGCGGCGCACTGCTTACCGGTTATGGCGGTATCAAGCTGATGAACAATCTGCTACCGGCCAACAGATTGTTTTCGAACTGGGATTTAACGCTGCTGTTAAGCCTGCTGACTGTGGCTGTTATCTGTAGCTACCTGGTAACGCTGTACCCTTCGCTACGCGCCTCTTTTGGCTCACTCAATCAGCAGCTTAAGGAATAATAACAATGTCTTTTTATCTACTTTTTAAAGTATTGTTCAGCCGCAAAGTGGTAACCGGTTTATTGCTGTTACAACTGGCAATGACACTGGCCCTGTTACTAAACAGCATTTTGCTGGCCAAGCAAACTCACCAGCAGCTTAACCAGCCTACCGGCCTGGATATGGACAATACCTTGCTGGTACAACTCAAACCAACCATGGCATCACTGCGGGTGTACCCGGCGCTGGAAGAACTGCTAAACCGCCAGCTTGATGCGGTACAGGCAATGCCTGGTGTCATTGCAGCGGCCTACACCAACCAGTCGGCTATTTTGCAGGGTGGTAACAACGGCAATGTTTATATCGATGGCGAGGAAGACCGCACCAACCAGCCCTCGGTACCGATGTACTTTGTATCGAAAGACTTTTTCAACGTGCTTAACAGCGAGGTGCTGCAGGGCGAGCTGCCACAGCATTCGGTATCACTGGATAACCCGGTACAACCGGATGTCGTGATCACCAAAAGCCTGGCCGATAAACTGTTTGCCGGTAAACCAGCAGTGGGCCGGCAGCTGAACCGTGGCCGGGTGGCAGCGGTGATCTCTGATTTTTATGGTCAACGACACGGCACGAACATTATGTTTAACAATATTCAGGTGGCACCGCCTTACAGTGTCGACTGGGGCTACGGCATACTGCTGCGGGTGCAACCAGGACAGGCGGAAAATGTGCGTCAACAAGTGGACAAAGTACTGCGTAACGTCGAACCCAATATTGAAATACTGCATGTTCGTACTTTAGCAGAACAATATCAGCGGCTATACCGCAACGAATATGGCCTGGCAACATTGTTGGCATTATTAAGTGCGCTGATGCTGCTGGTTACAATGGTATCAAGTTACAGCAGTACACATTTTCATGCGCTTAAAAGGCAGCAGGAAATTGGTGTGAAACGTGCGTTAGGTGCCAGCAAAAAAGTGATTTTTCTTGAGCTGTTGAGCGAGAACTGGCTGTGTACTGCTATAGGCGCTTTGTTCGGGATCGGCTGTGCACTGCTGTTAAATAAAGCCTTGTCGCAAGTGATTACGATACCGCCTCTGGATCTGTATCTGCCGCTGCTGGCCAGCCTGATCCTGCTGGTATGCGTGACAGTGGCAACATGGTATCCTGCGGCCATTGCCACCCGGATATCACCGGCCACAGCGACTAAAGCTTTATAAACTATGCTGAAAATACTGGTCATTGATGACAATCAGCCTATCTGCCAGGCCCTGCAGACCCTGTTTACGCTGCAGGGGTATCAGGTAGAGTGTGCCGGTACGCCAGAGCAAGCCTGGCAAATACTGGCACAAAACAACACAGATCTCATTCTGCAGGATATGAATTTCAGTGCTGGCCAGATGCACGGTGACCAGGGTAAAGCCTTGTTTTACCAACTGCGCCAGCAGTACCCGTCCATTCCTGTTGTACTGATGACCGCCTGGACCCAGCTGGAAATGGTGGTCGAGCTGGTAAAAGCCGGCGCGACAGATTACATAGCCAAACCCTGGGATGATCAGCGGCTGCTGTTAACCGTGGCCAATGCACTGAAGCTTAAGCAATTGACTGAACTGCAGCAGCGTAATGAGCAGCAACGCCTCGCCGCTTTTGCCGGTAAAGACTTATGCGGCCTGGTGTTTGCCAGCAGCCAGATGCAGCAATTGCTGCAAATGGCGCTGCAGCTAGCACCGTCCAGTGCCAGCGTGTTAATCACCGGCCCCAATGGCGCCGGAAAAGAAGGCATCGCTAATGTGCTGCATGCCAACTCTGAGCGCAAACACAACGCTTTTATTAAGGTGAACATGGGCGCCCTGCCCGCCGATTTAATGGAAGCAGAGCTGTTTGGTGCTGAAGCCGGTGCCTATAGTGGCGCCAGTAAAACCCGTATCGGCCGTTTTGAGGCAGCAGATGGCGGCACCGTTTTCCTTGATGAAATTGGCAACCTGTCGCTGGCCGGCCAGGCCAAACTACTGCGGGTATTACAAACCGGCGAATACGAGCGGCTGGGTTCCAGTGTCACGCGAAAAGCGGATATCAGGCTGATAAGCGCCACCAACGCTGACCTAACCCACGCCATCGCGCAAGGACAATTTCGGCAGGACTTATATTATCGCATTAATGTCGTGCAGTTAGCGCTGCCGGCGCTGTGTGCGCGACCGGATGATATTCTGCCGCTGGCGCAGTTCTTTCTGTCCGGCAAAAAAAGTCTAAGCCGCGAGGCGTCACAGCTTTTGCAGCAGTATAGCTGGCCGGGCAATGTCCGTGAGCTGCAAAACGTCTGTCAGCGGGCGCTACTGTTAAGTGCCGGTGCTGAAATACAAAGCGCCGACCTGGGGTTACCGGATACCGCTGCCAGCTCTAAACGCTCACTCGATGATATTGACCGCACTCAGTTAGAGCAGGCCTTGCAGCTCGCGGGGGGCGTAGTATCGCGCGCAGCCAAACAGCTTGGCATCAGCCGCCAGGCACTGTACCGGCGTATGGAGCACTATGGTATTGAAACGCCCTGATCATGTTTTGCGTTTTAGCAAACTGAGCAGCAAAAGCCGGCTTAATCTGTTGTGTGCTGCTCTGACCTTGCTGGCTCTGCTGCTACAACACCAGTACCTCGGAGCAGATACCCTGCTAAGTGCAGGTATCTGTGTGTTTTTTCTCACACTGGCAATACTGCTGCAGCGCGCCTTAGCACCGCTGCACCGGGAAATCCAGGCGTTGGTTCTGCATGCGCAAAACCTGCAGGACGGCAGTTTTAACACCAGTGCAAACCAGCTGCGGGTGCACGAGCTTAAACCATTGGCTGATAGCCTTAATCAGATGTCGGCGCAATTACGCAGTGAGCGAGCTACGTTATACCAGCGCGAACTGCTGCTTGATACCGTACTGCAAAGCAGCCCCACCGCCCTGCTGTTGACCGACGCCGCCGATACTGTCCTGATGAGTAATCCTGCAGCACGCCGTTTGTTGCATCAGGGCAAAGCCTTCGATGGCAGTAAGCTGTTCAGCGTGGCGACAGACAAACCCGAACTGCATAAGGCACTGACAGGTCGTCAGCAAGGGCTGATAAGGCTGGATAATGCCGAGCAAAGCGTCTGGCATTTGTCCGTCAGCCAGTTTCAGCTTAACCAGAGGCTACACTGGCTGTATTTATTAAAACCGCTAACCCGCGAAATTCAGCGCGAAGAGTTAAACGCCTGGAAAAAACTGCTGCGAGTTATCGGCCATGAGTTAAACAACACGCTGGCGCCTTTGTCATCGCTGGCGTTTTCCGGTAAGGCCATGGCCGACAAGCAACATCTGGCCGCGTTAAGTCAGCTATTTGACACCATCAGTGAACGCTGCCTGCATTTAAACCAGTTTGTACAAGCCTACATTCAGTTTGCAAAGTTGCCGGCGCCTAAACTGGCACCGGTGAACTGGCCGCGCCTGATTAACCAGCTGCAGGATCAGTACGATTTTGAGCTGCTCGGACAACTGCCAGTGCTTCAGTGGCAGGCCGATAGCCAACAGTTGGCCCAGCTGTTGTTGAACATACTGAAAAACGCCCATGAATCAGGCTCACCACCTGAGCAAATCAGTTTGCGTTTGCTTGAGCAAAATACGGCGTTAACGCTTTGTGTTCAGGATGGCGGCGGAGGCATCACGGACGATGTATTACAGCACGCACTGGTACCGTTTTATACCAGTAAAACGAATGGCTCAGGCATTGGTCTGACGTTGTGCCGCGATATTATTGAAGCGCACGGCGGCACGATCAGTTTACGTAACACTGCCGGCGGGCTGTTGGTTAGCCTGACGCTGCCGCGCCATGACCGCTTTTAGCCAAGCCTGCAGCGCGCAGCAAGAAAGCTGAGTGTCACTCCCAGGATACCGGACACTGCTTTTTCTGAGCCTTTTGCAGCATCTCCAGCAAAGGTATGGCCCGGGTATTGAGGCTGATGTATTTTTTGCCATCAGAGCTGGCCTGCCCTTCTTCTTGCTGCTGCACTTTGGCTTTTTCTTGTTCAGCTATCTCTGCCAGGCCTTGCTGCAACTGTTGCAGCGCTGCTGGCACATCTTCGGCATACAGGGCTGAGGGCACTTTGTCGTCACGCCCCATCAAATTAAGCAGCTTTAAGGCGGCATCTTTGAAATAAATCAAATCGCCGCTGGCTTTGGATTTAAAGGTTACAATCATACTGTCTCCATTTGTTGGCATAGGCTTTAGCCTGTTTTACTGCTAGGCTGCACAATAACTTAAGCATAACGCTAAATGCATCTGTCATGGCCAAATATATACTTTCAATTGATCAGGGTACCACCTCCAGCCGCGCTATTCTTTACAATAAAGCACTACAGGTTATCGCCTGCCATCAGCAGGAACTGCCGCTTAACTACCCCAAGCCGGGCTGGGTAGAGCAAGACCCTGAACAAATCTGGCAGACGGTATACCACTGTATCATCGCCGTTTTGCATCAAGCCGGTATAAAAGCATCAGACGTTGCCGGTATTGGGATCACCAACCAACGCGAAACCACTGTGCTGTGGCACAGAGCAACCGGTAAAGTGCTGTACCCCGCCATTGTCTGGCAAGACAGACGCAGCAGCAAACAGTGCCAACAACTAAAAGATCAGGGCTTGGATACACTACTACAGCAAAAAACCGGTTTGCTGGCTGACCCTTATTTCTCTGCTACTAAGCTAGCCTGGCTGCTACAGCATGTCGCAGGGGCGAAGCAGCAAGCAAAAAACGGTGAGTTGTGTTTTGGGACTGTGGATAGTTACCTGCTGTGGCAGCTGACCGGCGGCAAAGTACATGCCACAGATGCCAGCAACGCCAGCCGCACGTTACTGTTTAATATTCACAGCCAGTGCTGGGATGATGAGCTGCTTGAGCTCTTTGATATTCCCGCAACGTTATTGCCAGAGGTAAAAGATAATGCCGGCCTGTTTGGCGTGACCGAAACCAAGCTGTTTGGTGCACCTGTCCCGGTGCTGAGTATGATTGGTGATCAGCAAGCCGCGCTACTTGGTCAGGCCTGTGTTAGTGCCGGTATGAGCAAAAGCACTTATGGCACCGGTTGCTTTGCCGTGGTAAATACCGGCGATAACATCATTAGCAGCCAGCATAAGTTATTAACGACTGTTGCCTGGCGGCTAAACGGCAACTGCACCTATGCGCTGGAAGGCAGCATTTTTATGGCTGGCGCCACTGTGCAATGGCTGCGCGATAAGCTGGGTGTTATCCAACAAGCCAGTGAGACAGAAACCCTGGCAGAGCAAAGCCATTATCAGCAAACTGAGCTGCTGATCCCCGCTTTCACCGGCCTTGGCACACCCTACTGGCATCCGGAGATCAAAGCCGCTTTGTTTGGCATGACCCGGGATACGGGCCGCGCTGAGCTTGCCGCGGCAGCGCTTTGCAGCGTGGCGTATCAAAGCCGCGATCTTCTTACTGCCATCGCCCAGGATGGTATAACAGTAAACAGCCTGCGCGTTGATGGTGGCATGACGGCCAACCGCTGGTATTTACAGGCTCTGTCTGATCTGACCCAGACTGATATTACCCGCTGCCACACGACCGATGCTACGGCGTTAGGTGCAGCCTTTTTAGCGGCGTTACAATTGGGGCACTTCAGCTGTTTGAATGAGATTGAGCAGATATGGCAAGCGGGCTGGCAATTTCAGCCTCAGCTATCAGCCAGTACAGCTGACAGTCTGTACCGGCGCTGGCAGCGCGCTGTAGTGGCGCTTACGGCGCTTGATCTGTCAGTCTGAAGCACGCTGTAGTAAGCTAAGGCGCAGTGAGCATTTCAAGGATAAAGTAAAGGAGTACTGCAGCATGCGCAGCATACTGATTGCCGTGATTGACCATCCAGGCCCCCAGACAGATACTGAGCTGTACCAACAGTTACTAAGCCTGGCTGACTGGCAAGTCGCAACAGATTGCCGGATCCAGGTTGAACAACTGCCCTGCGTGTTCAAACAAAGCCTGACAGCACTTGAACAGCTTATCACTAACTATAAACCGGCATATTTACTGCTGATTAATCAGTGCCGTTCAAAGGTTGATATCCAAGTTGAGAAAGTAGCACTGAATATTAATGACGCCAGCGAACCAGATAATAAGCAGCAGCAACCCAAAGACAGTCTGACTGCTCAGCACGGGCCGGCGGCCTATTTCAGTAACCTGCCGCTCAATGCTATTGTCGATGCACTGCAAAGCCACGCTTTACCTGCCCGGTTGTCATACAGCGCCGGTACCTTTGTCGCCAACCACCTGTTTTACGGTTTAATGCATTATATCAAGCACCAGAATACCAGCCTGCATGGCGGCCTGATACAGGTACCTTTGACACCGGTGCAAGCCAGCAAAATTCCCGGCACCGCCAGTCTGAGTACCAGCCTGGTGCTGGAGGCCATAAAACTGGCAATCAGTGTCAGCCTGGCCCACAGTGACAGCATGCTGCGCTCTACCGGCTAACAGGTATAACCAGTTAAATTTAAAAATAATTTCAATTCAGTCAAAATTAAGCTTGCATAAAAAATAGCCGTTAATTAGAATGCGCACGCTCGAAAGGCAAGTCATCCGAAAGGGTGTACACGCAAAGCTTCAGGTCTAAGGTTACCGCTGTTAAAAGGTATCTACGATAGCTGGGCTGCCGTCGCAAATGCGATGTGTATTCTGCTCTGTCAGGGTTACTCGACATGCTGCATGTCCTTTCGTGGTAAGCACTTCAGAAGACTGAAACTGCTTAATTGATGATTGTGAACTAACTCATTTTGGAGCAAGACTATGAAAGCCAAATTAATCACTTTAGCTACTGTTATCGCAGCCACTTCATTTATCAGCACTCCAGTTGCAGCTGACGATCAGCTGGCACAATCAATCTGTTCTTATGTTGCTGCTGACAGCAAAAACAACCTGCGTAAAACACTGTCTGATAACCGCTTACGCTTACGTAATGTATACGACGGCGTAGTTTGTGACGGTTTACCACTGATCCGCCACGCAATTAAATACAACGCTGCTGACACTGCAGGTTTTATCATCAGCCAGTTACCAGGTAGCCAGATTGCTGCTTCAGGCGATATCGAGTGGGCAACCAGCAATGGTTTCGGCTCATCACCAATTATCGCTGCTATCAAAGAGCGTAGCGCAAGCTAATTGGCAGATTAAATTCATAAAAATAAGGCGCCTGAAGGCGCCTTATTTTTTTGTCAGGTTATTTCCCCACTACGCCAAAACAATGCTGTTTAACGTGCTCAGCGATACCAACCCCGGCTTCTGACATTGTCAGGTATGTCTGGTCAGCACCGGCAGCAATGATGTCACGCGCTTCATCGTCGTGCATGCTGTGCGAGACAATAAAGCCTTTAAAACCAGCATTTCGCAGTTTTTTGGCTGCAATCATCTTGGCTTCGACATCATTCATACTGAGAATAACGGCTTCAACATCACCAAAGTGCAGATCCTGCCAGAACACCTGATCTTCAGCATCAGCGTAGAAAATATTCATACCTTTGCGCTGATGCTCCCGCACTTTTGCCGGATCTGAATCCATCGCAATGATTTTACGGTTGTTTTTCAGGTAATTATAAGCCGCACTGCCGGTACGCCCCATGCCCATAATTAGCACCTGCGCATCGCCAAGCGATACCGGCTGTTCATCCGGATGGTGGATATTACGCTCAAATTTCAGCAGCCAGTTACACAGTCTGTCGTACAGAGGGTGTGCCATCCGGTTCAACGGTGCAGAAATCACAAAAGAGATTGCCACTGTCAGTGCCAGCGGAATGAGCCACTCTGGTAGCACAACGCTGGCGACAATCAGGCCAAACTCACTGTAGTTTGTCAGGCTGATACTGGTTAAAAACGCGCTGCGGGCACGCAATTTAAACAGGATAAGCAGCAGAAAAAACAGCAGCGCTTTTAACGGTAACAACAGAGACATAACACCGGCAAATAACCAGGCATTGGCATCCGGTAAGCCATCTATACCAATCTGCAGGAAAAACCCGACCAGAAAAAACTCTTTAATACTCCAAAGTGACTTAGACAACTCACCCGCCCGCGGATGCTTAGCCAGCATGGCACCAAATACCAGCGCCCCAAGCTCAGAGCTCAAACCCACCAGCTCAAAGCCCTGACCACCAATCACCAGCGCCAACATCAATCCAAACAGGATCAGCAAGTCTTCGTGGCCACTGGCATCAAGCAGTTTATAAAGTAATGGCCGCAGCAGTGGCAGCGCAAATACCAGCAAGGCCCATGGTGACGGCGTAGTACCATTGGCAAGGCTCATCACCAGCAGCGCCAGCAAATCCTGCATGATAAGAATACCGATAGCGACACGGCCATGAAACGCCCGTATTTCGCGTTTACCCTCAAGCACTTTTGCTGCCAGCACTGTGCTGGAAAATGCCAGGGCGACTGCCAGCATCAGCGCCTGATACCAACTGACATCAAAAATAAACAGCACTGCCGGTAATGTCAGTACGATGGATAACACAAAATGCAAGGTACTGCCGCCCAGGACTTCAGGTTTGCCTAAGCTGCGTACATTAAGCTTTAAGCCTACGGTAAACAGCAGGAGTAAGACGCCAAGATGGGCAACGTGATGAATAATAGACGGGCCTTCGGGTGGCAGGTTAAGGTCGGATGCCGTTGCTGAAATGACAAAACCTGCCAGCAGGTAGCCAACTAATGGCGGCAAACCGACGGCACGCACCACCAACCCCAGAGAAAATGCGAACCCTATCCAGACAGCCTCAAGCATTCAATAGCCTCTTATTTATTATATTATTCAGCATACTAGCGTAACTTAATGGCACAGATATTAATGTGGATCATCAATATCTGTTCTCGCTGTCGGCATGTCATCCTTACGCCGGCTAAACAAACTGCCATTTGAACGATGCAGCCATTCATTATAGGTGCGGTGTACACCGCGGCGCAGCACTGAAGACGAGTTCTCCAGGATATCGATACCAACCAGCACAGCTACCACCAACAGCGATAATTTAATTGCCACCAGATCCTGACCTATACCGATACAAACGCCAACAGCAGCCAATACCCAGATAGTGGCAGCGGATGTCACCCCTAGCACCATACCATCGCGGGCCAGCATAACGCCGGCGCCAAGAAAGCCTACACCGGTAATTACCTGGCCAATAATGCGCGAAGGGTCTGTCATGTTGCTGTTAACAGACATAGATGCAGCGATAAATACGTAGGTACCCATAACAATCAGAATAGAGGTGCGGATACCGGCAGGCTTACCCCGCAGTTGGCGCTCCAGCCCGATGATAAAGCCACAAACCAGCGCCGTTCCCAACTCATGCCAGGAGAAAGGTTTTACATCCAGTATCATTTGCCAATCCAGCATAGGCTTTCCTTATCAGCGCACAGGCTTTTGTGATTTAGCTGCCTGCCATTCAGCCTGCGTTATCGGATACGTTTCGCCCTCAACGGGGCCTTGCAACGCAGCAACCTGCTTTCTTTTAGCAACCTTATGTAATATAGCGGCATTTTCTTCATCTGTGCGTTTGTTCCAGTCAACTATTTCTGTAATGTGACGCAAACAACCCACACAATATTTATCATTATTCAACCGGCAAGATGCCACACAAGGTGATTCTATCACTTGCTCCCCTCCAGAATTTATCGGCTTTTGCCAGAGTTCTGACGCAAGCTCACAGCCAACGGCTTAACACAGGCCCGAGTTTATGTCACTCTGAGGCGGTAGCAAACTAACAATCATAACAAAACAGCATAAAAATACGGGAACCTTCAAATGAAATCACTTTCCTCCACGCTATGGACGCCATCAGTGCTGGCGCTGGCTATCAGCAGTTTCTTTTTGCAGGCAGAAACAGCAACAGATAAAGAACAGACCTGGGATGTAAACGCCCCTCAGGGACAGTTTGAGACAGTTGATATTAAGGTGTCTAAAGGCAGCTGGATGAATATCGCATTGAGTCCAGATGGCAAAACACTGGCGTTTGATTTACTGGGCGACATTTACACCATGCCCGTTACGGGCGGAACAGCAACACTACTGACAAAAGATATCGGCTGGCAGATGCAACCGGCATTTAGCCCGGATGGCCAGTACATCGCCTACACCAGCGATGAAGGCGGCGGTGATAATATCTGGATTATGCGCGCTGATGGCAGTGAACCGCGTGCAGTTACCAATGAAACCTTTCGTTTATTAAACAGCCCGGCGTGGAGCCCCGACGGTGAGTTTATCGTCGCCCGCAAACATTTTACCGCCAGCAGATCATTAGGTGCCGGTGAAATCTGGCAATACCATAAAACCGGCGGCAACGGCATCATGCTGACCGCTAGGGAAAATGACCAGAAAGATTTAGGCGAACCGGCATTCTCACCCGACGGTAAGTACATTTATTTTTCTCAGGATGACACGCCCGGTAAAACCTTTCATTACAGCAAAGACTCAGAAAGCGGTATCTATAAGATAAAACGTTTTGAACGTGAAACCGGTAAGTGGGAAACGATACTTGATGGCGCAGGTGGCGCTATCCGGCCAACACCATCACCCGACGGTAAATACCTGGCCTATATCCGCCGGGTAGATTTTCAAAGCACACTGTTTTTATATGATTTAACCAGCGGTGAACATATTAAACTTTACGACGGTCTGGACCGTGACATGCAGGAAACCTGGGCCATTCACGGTGTATACCCGACGCTGAGCTGGACACCGGACAACAAAGCGCTGTTATTTTGGGCCGGTGGAGAAATAAAACAACTCACTGTCGCGGATAAGACACTGGCAACCATCCCCTTTGTGGTAGAAAACAGCAAACAGATACAAACTGCGGTGCAGGTTAAGCAGAATATCGATAACGATCAGGTTAAAACAAAAATGCTGCGCTTTGTGCAAGTGTCTCCTGATGGAAAACAAGCGGTATTCACCGCTTTGGGGCATTTATACATTACCGATGTTGATGAGCCCAACCCCAAGCGGCTTACCAAACAAAGCACTGACTTTGAGTTCTATCCTCAGTTTTCGCGCGATGGCAAACAGCTGGTTTACGTCAGTTGGAACGATAATGAGCAAGGCGCGGTAAATCTGCTTAATTTGCGCAACGGCAGGGTAACCAAACTGACTGACGAACCGGGTAAATATGTCGAACCGGTGTTCAGCCCGGATGGAAAAACCGTGGTATACCGTAAAGCCGGCGCCGGCAGCCTGTTACCCCGGCAGTGGTCTTTACATACCGGTTTATACAAAATCAGCAGTAAAGGCGGTAAACCAGAGCTTATTAGTCAGAACGGCCGCAGCCCTATGTTCGGTGCCGGCAATGATGCTGTTTATGCCATGCATAACAGCCCTGCCCCAAGTTTACTGCGAATAGATTTGACTAAACACAGCCAGCAAACCTTGTACACGGCAAAGTTTGGTACCGAGTTTAAACTCTCCCCTGATGGTAAATACCTGGCCTTTGCCGACAGATTTAAAGTGTTTGTAACGCCGTTTACTGAGCGCGGCAAGGCTATTGATATCAGTGGGACTGACAAGCAGTTCCCGGTTAAACAGCTGTCAGTACGCGCAGGCGAATATATCAGCTGGAGCGGCGACAGCCGTAATTTATACTGGAGCCTGGGGCCAGAGTTATACCATGCCAGCATTGATGGCTTGTTTGACTTTAGCGACAAAACTGATTTTGCCGCCAAAGACGGTGTCGATTTAAGTTTTAGCGTGCCGGCAGACTTTCCGCGTGGCAGTGTTGCCTTTGTCGGCGGACAAGTTATTACGATGAAAGGTGACGAAATTATTCAGGACGGTGTGGTACTGGTTGAAAACAATAAAATTAAAGCGGTAGGAAAACGCAGTGATGTTGCCGTACCGGTTAATGCAAAAGTATTTGATATTACGGGTAAAACCATTATGCCGGGCCTGTTTGATGCCCACGCTCATGGCAGCCAGGGCAGCAACCAGATTACGCCACAGCAGAACTGGCAAAATTATGCCTCGCTGGCTTTTGGTGTGACAGCCATTCATGACCCATCTAACGATACCCGTGAAGTATTCTCTGCCAGCGAAATGCAACTGGCTGGCATGATTGCCGGGCCACGTATTTTCTCCACCGGTACAATTTTATATGGTGCGGAAGGCGCCGGTTACACTTCTCATATCGACAGTCTGGAAGATGCGAAATTCCATCTGCAACGCTTACAAAAAGCGGGAGCGTTTAGCGTAAAAAGCTATAATCAGCCGCGGCGTAATCAGCGTCAGCAAGTGATACAGGCGGCACGTGAGCTAAATATGCTGGTGGTACCCGAAGGTGGCTCGCTGATGCAACACAACCTGACGATGATCGTGGATGGCCACACCACTATTGAGCATGCGTTACCGGCAGCTAAAGTGTATGACGATGTTAAACAACTGTGGCAGGCCAGCAACACAGCCTATACCCCTACGCTGGTCGTCGCCTATGGTGGGATCTGGGGTGAAAATTACTGGTACGACAAAACAGAAGTCTGGAAACACCCCAAAATGCGCACCTATGTTCCAATGGATGAATTAGCACCACGTAGCATGCGCCGGCCTACAGCACCTCAGCATCACTACAATCATTTTTCTGTTGCCAAAACAGCAAAAGAGCTGAGTGATATCGGTGTAGTAACCAACATCGGTGCGCACGGCCAACGTGAAGGTTTAGGCGCTCATTGGGAGATCTGGATGTTTGCTCAGGGTGGGATGAGCCCGTTAGAAGCGCTGAAAACCGCCACCATTAACCCGGCAAAAACCTTCGGTATGGACCATCAACTCGGCAGCCTGGAAGCTGGCAAGCTGGCCGACCTGATCGTGATTGACGGCAATCCGCTGGACGATATCCGCGTCAGCGATAAAGTACAATTCACTATGGTCAATGGCCGCCTGTACGACGCTAACACCCTGAACGAAATAGGCTTGCGTGAGCGTAAACGGGCAAAATTTGAGTTCGAACCCCGTTAAGCGTATTTAACTAACAGGGCGGTAACAGCGCCCTGTTAGTTACTGAGCAGCAAACGCAATGCATTACGCACATCCTGTTCGTCCTGATTGTCGAATGGCAAAATAATATCGTCTTTGCCATTGTCAGTCAGGTCGGCGACTTTCACCCGACGTGCATCGCGCGGCAGTGCGTAGTCATACGACTTGCCTCGCCGGCTGAACAAGCGTTTATCTTCCTGCGAGTAAAGTTTAAGGGTGTCTTGCCCATCTCCTACCAGCAAGCTTTTTTTACCGCTACCATCAATATCCGCCAACTCAAACAACGGCATATCAAAGCGAAAGTTACCGATACTGACATCTATGGTAGCCTGCTG
Source organism: Rheinheimera sp. ATLC3 (assembly GCF_059429535.1). NCBI lineage: Bacteria > Pseudomonadati > Pseudomonadota > Gammaproteobacteria > Chromatiales > Chromatiaceae > Rheinheimera > Rheinheimera sp. ATLC3. The sequence goes on along the minus strand of NZ_CM182103.1, from coordinate 3,947,920 downwards.
GCGAAAATCGGCTTTAGCCGGATACTGCCGATCAGCATTTAATAAAAAGAAATCGATATCCAGATTTGCGCTGCCGCGCAGTAATACCCGGATCAACGTCCCCACCCCGAAATGGGTGCTTGGTATGTAAAAGTCCTGGCGGCCATCACCGTTAATATCATCGATATTGACCTCGATAGGAGACGTTTCCGTCGTTAGCTGTGTATCTGGTTCAGCAGCGAACATCAGCCCTTTAACAGTATGTTTGCCAAAATACACCCGAAAGGCGTTATTGCGCTCCAGCGCATCTGTCAGTTGCTCGCGGTTGACAACCAGGTCTGCTATGCCATCTCCATCAATATCCGTTATCTCACGCAGCGAATCTATAAACTGGCCATTATAACTGCGTCCTGCGTCATTGCGCTGATCAGCTTCCTGTTCAGTAGATAACGGTACCGGCCAATCCATTACGGTTGCTGTCGTAGCAAAACGGCCATCAGGTTGCTGCATAAACACATGAAACTTTCCCTGCCAGACAAACAGCAAGTCGGTATTACCATCCTGATTCGCATCTATCAGATAGTGCTTTCTGGGTTTATAGTCAGGTTCGGCCCGCCAGCTCTGCACCAACGCCGGAATTTTTAGTGCATAATGCACAAAGCTGCCGTCAGCCTGCTGACGATACACATGCGTGTACTGAAAATCAGGCACAATAAAATCGCTCAGGCCCGAACCTAAATTCACCACAAAGTCGGCCTCGCGCAGCCGGTTCTGATCCAGCACACGATATATAGACTCTGCCGTCACCAGCCGCTGTGCCTCAGAGGCATCTGCATTTAACCGACTGATGCCTCCTATACCCATAAACACCAGTTGCGGTTTATCGAACCCGGCAAGCGTAGCCTGATTAAAAAACTGGGCGTCATCGGGTATCGGCAGTTGCCTGGCAGTGAAATCTTTCAGCTCAACCATACTCAGCCAACGGGCAAACTGACTAAAACCAGACACTGCCAGCTGTTGTGTTGCTTTAAGATGGACAATATCGCCATTGGCAGGATGGGCTAACGGCACAGTTTTTAGCTCCATACCGGCTACAGCTGTGGTATTTAACGCTGCAGTAAAAAGCAAAAAATAGCGGCTAAGTCGGTTCACCGTTAGATACTTCCTGATATCTGTCAATATTTTATGGTCAGAGCAATATTTAGTCAGAAAGTTGCGCTGTGGATCAAGTTACTGAGGCATTATTATCTGTAAGCAACTGTTAATCCGTTAGCTAAAATGCAAAAAAGCCGGCATTAAGCCGGCTTTTTACACACTAACATTTCAATTAGCGTGCATTGGTGCTTTCAAAAATCTTATCGGCAGAAGCCGCAACAAAACCAGTGTATAGTACGCCGTTTGCCAGCGGGTAGCGCCGGGCAAACTCATAGAAACAACTTGGAATTGTCGCCACAGTATCGCTAAATTGCACCGGGTGTAAATCGGCCAGTGTCGATGACTGCTCCAGATAGACCTCAGGTGTGCCTTTAATTTCGCCGCCAGACGTATTTAGCAGGAAGCCAGCGTCTTTAAGCGCAGTATTTACTTGCTCTAGCGTGTCGAAACTGTGCAAGTCGTTCACGCTTACCGTAAAGTGGTTCGCGCGATAACCCCAGGCCGAAACCCAGGCTGCATATTCACTTTCTGCCAGTAATTTTTCGTACGTAGCCTGGCTGACCTGCCAGTGTGTGCCACTGTATAAAAAGTTATCTGCCGTTACCGCTTCTGCCGGGATCTGCTCGACTAAAGCGGTAATGGTGTCGCGTAAATAAACCGAACATTTATCCAGCAACAGCTCAGAGATAAATACTTTTGGCAGGCTGCGATCAGGGTGTTCATAGTGTTTGGCGTATAACTTCTTCGCTTCAAAGTGATACTCGCCACACTCTTCATAACCCAGTGCGATAAAGTGCGCAGCCAGCTTCTCCAGCCCGACTTTTTCCAGATTAAAAGTACGCAGCGCAATGTGATCGTTAATCACATCGTCCTGCTGTGAACTGCCCAGTAAGCGGTGTACGTTCTTGGCAGAAGGAGTGACCGCTACATAGTTTTGCCACAGATTGGCAAATAATTCTTTTACATCAGTATGCATTATTAATCCGCCTTAACGTTTACCAAATTAACTTGCAGGCCTTCTCAGGCCTTATCCAGAATAATAAATCTTGCCAGGTCGCCATCGTGCAGCTGCAAGGTATCGGCAAACTCTGCACTTAGCAATAACACGCTCTGATCTGCATCAAACTTTGCCGCTTTTCCAAAGCTGGCCCTAAACTGTTGCAACGCCGTGTTGGCAACGGCCAATGTTTGCTCTCCCTGAACATCGGCAATTTTAACCGGTACTTTCTTACTCGCCGCAACCGACTTAATCTGACTTAACCTGGCTTCTACCGTTGGCCCTCCGTCAAACAGGTCAATATAGCCACGGTGAATAAAACCTTCACTCTCCAGCATTTTAAGTGCAGGCTTAGTGTTCTGATGTACCTGCCCTATTACAGCCTGCGCCGCCTGCGGCAGTAAGCCAACATAGATGGGATGGCGCGGCATCAGCTCGGCAATAAAGGCTTTCTTACCAATACCGATAAGATGATCAGCCGTAGGAAAATCAATCGTCAGAAACAGTTGCTGCAGCCAGTGCCAGAAAGGTGGCTGGCCGTTGCTATCAGCAGCGCCGCGCATTTCAGCAATTACCCGGTCACTAAAACGTTGCGGGTGTTCCGCCATAAACAAAAACCGTACTTTCGATAAAAAGCGTCCGGCATGATTACGCCGGTAGCTTTCCCGCAGAAATAAAGTACAAATTTCAGACGCGCCGGTATAATCATTACACAGCGTCAGCGTTTTCAGTTGATTAAACACATTCAGTTCCGCACTGTGGTGAATAACCGTATTTTGCTGAAAGTGATACAGCGGCGTGCTGGTACCTACTGCCGCTTCAATACCGGTAGTACCGACTATCTCACCACTGGCAGTGTCTTCCAGTACAAACAGATAGCCCTGATCTCCCGGTGCAGTCACATCAGCGGCAAAGCTATGCTCTGCATGGGTAATTTTCTGTTTCAACCGGTCATCGTTTACCGGCAGCGAGGTAAAACCAGCACCGGACTCAACTGCGATGTGTTTTAGCGCAGCAAAATCAGCTGCGGTGATCGGCCGGATCACTAGCATAATTTAGCCCTTTACCACGCTGGCTACTGCCTGCTCAAAACGCGCCAGGCCAGCTTCAATATCTGCATCCGGGATCACCAGTGATGGCGCAAAACGCACTACATTGATTCCGGCAACCAGCGCCATCAGGCCCTGATCTGCCGCCGCCAGCATGATATCGCGCGCTTTACCGGCATAATCACTGTTCAATACCGCGCCAATCAATAAGCCAGCACCACGGATTTCGCTAAACACATGGTACTTTTCATTAATTTTATTCAGGCCGTCTTTAAACAGTTGAGCCTTGGCTGTAACACCGCTAAGCACTGCGGGTGTATTCACGGTATTGACTGCAGCCAGCGCTACGGCACAGGCCAATGGGTTACCGCCATAGGTAGAACCATGAGTCCCCACTACCAGATGCTTAGCAATCTCAGTGGTGGTTAACATAGCACCGATTGGGAAACCACCCCCTAATGCTTTAGCTGTTGTCAGGATGTCCGGCGTGACGCCATACCCCATATACGCATACAGCTCACCGGTACGGCCTACGCCCGTTTGTACTTCATCAAAAATCAACAGCGCGTTGTGTGCATCGCATAGCTCGCGCACACCTTCAATAAATTCTTTCGACGCTGGCATAACACCGCCTTCGCCTTGCACCGGCTCAACCATTACCGCACAGGTGTTGTCATTAATTAGCGCTTTTAAGCTATCCAGATTGTTAAACTCTGCATGCACAATAGCGTCTGGCTTCGGGCCAAAGCCGTCAGAGTAAGCGGGCTGACCACCCACTGTTACTGTGAAGAAAGTACGGCCATGGAAGCCTTGTTTAAAGGCGATGATCTGGTTTTTCTGCTCGCCATATTTATCTTTAGCATAACGGCGTGCCAGTTTCAGAGCCGCTTCATTTGACTCTGCACCTGAATTGGCAAAATATACTTTTTCAGCAAAAGTAGCATCAACCAGGGCTTTGGCTAACAGCAATGCTGGCTCGTTGGTCATTACATTTGATAAATGCCACAGTTTATCGGCCTGATCTTTTAATGCAGACACCAGCGCCGGATGACAATGGCCTAAACAGTTAACCGCAATACCACCGGCGAAATCGATAAACTCATTACCTTGCTGATCCCATACGCGCGAACCTTCGCCTTTGACCGGAATAATTTTAGACGGCGCATAGTTAGGTACCATAACTTCATCGAACAAACTTCTTGTTACCTGCATAAAAACCTCACTGTTGCTATAGAAAACACCGCCTGTTCTCAATTCTACTGGTGGCGGTACGCTGTAATAGTTGCTTTATTATATTGCCGACGGCCGTCACATTGCAGTATCATTATCAGCAATATAACAAGCCAACACTGCAATTTAACGGAATCAATTAGCAAAATGATAAGCAAGGAAGATGAAAAACTACTAGCCGTATTAAAGCACAATGCCAGAGCCAGCATTTCAGACTTGGCCCGAATGCTGGATCTGTCCCGCTCTACGGTGCAAACCCGTATTGCCAAGCTTGAGCACAGTGGCATCATCAAAGGGTACTCGGTAGATTATGGTGATGACTATCTGGCATCACTGGTATCGGCCCATGTCAGCATAAAGGTTCGGCAAAAACTGACCGCTAAAACCAATATCGAACTAAAACAAATCCCGCAAGTGTCGGCGCTGTATGCGATCAGTGGTGAGTATGATTTGATTGCGATAGTGCAGGCTCAAAGCACTGAGCAACTGAGCCACATACTGGATGACATTGGTAACCTTGACGGCGTTGAGCGCACTAACTCGTCAGTGATACTGGAAACAAAATTTAAACGTTAGCTCAGCGCAGTAGCGTCACCGTTGGCTGCCGTGGTTGCGAAAGCACCGACGGTGTGGCTTTAAGGTAATCAATAACAGCCCGGGCAGCAACCTTGCAATCGGCGCCCTGTGCATCACAAGGCAGTTTGCCGATATCGTTGTAGACTGCGCTAAACGACGTTGCCCCGCTGCTGTCCATATTGGCGACCACTTTATTTACGCTAAATACCGCCGGTTGACCGTGCTGTAGTATAATATCCCGCCGGTCGCTGCTATGTTGTTGTATTTGCTGCAGCACTTGCCAGCCATCGTTACCATCGGCCAGATATTGCGTTGTTGCCATGGTATAGACATGTTCCGGCTGAATATTCTGCCACTTTCCATCACGCCAAAACTGCAATTGACTGAGCTCAGCTTTACCTGCCGCCACTTCTGATGCGATATAGCGCAGCTTGCCGGTGTACGGAAACTTACCGCTGTGCGCACCGGGTATAAGCGTGGCACTGATAGTCTCTGTCAGCAGTTTCTCAAGCTGAGCGCCGCTGATACTGATGACGCTGAGCGGCGTATTAAACGGCAACACTTCAAGCCGCACATGGCCCTCATACAGGTTTCCAGCTTCAATAGCTGAGCGGATATTACCCGCACCTATCAGAGCAAAATCCACCGTTTGGCCCGTTACGGTCCTGACATCACTACGATTAAGCCAATACACCATCGCGTCGGTAACGATCCCTGCCAATTCGGAACCGTGATTCGAGCTACCGCCACTACCCGGCAACCTGACATGATTAATTTTGTGCTCAGCAACGGCAATTTGCTCACCATAAGCACGACTGACCGCCGGCTTATATTTCGTGTCCAGTAGCTGACGTAATGAATCGTCTTCCGCCACTATGGCTGTGCGTGGTAAATCCGCAATAAACTGCTCTGCACTTTGCTGTTTACTGCCGGCAAAGCGGCTTTGCTCATTGCGCAGTGGGGAGGAAAAATAATCCCGGCTGGCAAGCAGAGTGTTCTGACCATCGCAACGGATCAGCTGTCCGGCGTTGTTAAAACTTAGCTGCGCCTGTCCTATCGCCTGAGCAAACTGTCCTGCTTGCACTACGCAGGTTCTGCCCTGCCCATCCGGATTGGTCACAAGCTCGGCATAAGGTCGCTGCTGGCCCAGACCCCAGTGACGGAAATCGCCAAGCAAACTATGCGAATGGCCGCCAACGATAGCATCAATGCCGTTAACAGCCGCAGCAACGGCTAAGTCGCGTTGATGGCCAAGGTGCGTCAGCGCAATGATGTGTTTAACTCCTTGCGCAGTTAGCATATCAACAGTGCGCTGCGCAGACTGGATCTCATTGTTAAATACCAGCGCACCGGTATCCGGCGCTATTGCCCGCATATCTTCAAGCGCTAAGCCAAAAACGGCTACTAACTCGCGTCCATTGGCCTCGGTTATGTCAGTAATAGCGCGCAGTTGATGGTGTTCCACAACAAATAATGCATAGGGCTTTATGTTTTTACTGTCCGCCAGCGCCGGCTCTTTTGCCGTATCAACGTTCGCCGCCAGCAGCGGAAAGTTAACCTTACCGATAAAATCTGACAGCTTCGCCAGGCCAATATCGAACTCATGGTTTCCAAGCGCCATGGCGTCAATATGCATACGGTTTAGCACATCAATATTAATGCGCTGCTCAAACAGCTCGAAGTAGGCGCTGCCTTTAAATGCATCCCCGCCGTGTAAAAACAATGCCGGGATCTTATCCTGCAAAGAACGCTGCTTAAGCTGCTGCGCCTTAGTCAAAATACGCGGATGCCCGCCGATAAAAGTGTAAACCGGTTCGCCGTCGTGCTTCACGCTGGCCGGGCTGGCATCAAAATGGGAATGGGTGTCGTTGATGTGAATAATATTCAATGTCAGAGCGCTATCTGGCTGCGGAAGTGTTGCACATCCCACTGAAAAGAAAACAGAAATACTTAAAAGGCTCAGTATACGCACAACAGCGGTTCCTTCACGACAAATTCAACGGCGCTATAAAAGCCGCTACCTTAAGTGCAATTTGTCGCAAGCTCAAGTGAAAATCACGTGACAAGACTTGTTAAACTGTCAGACGACTGGCAGGATGCGCGCACTTTAAAATACACAGGAGTATGCTGTGGCACATATTGCAAATGTTGCGCTGTTGGTAGACAACTATGACGAGGCAATCGCGTTTTATACCTCCAAACTGGGGTTTGAACTGCTGGAAGATACTGACTTAGGTAAAGGAAAGCGTTGGGTACAGGTAGCCCCCAGGCAGCACAATGGCACAGCGTTGTTATTGGCCAAAGCTGCAACTGAACAGCAAAAGCAATCTGTTGGCATGCAGGCTGGCGGCAGGGTGTGGTTGTTTTTACAGACGGATGATTTCTGGCGGGACTATAATGCGATGAAAGCAGCCGGCGTCACGTTCCTTGAAGCTCCACGTGAAGAAGCTTATGGCACTGTGGTTGTTTTTACCGATCTGTATGGCAACCAGTGGGACTTACTGCAACGCACTGACAACTAATGCCAGGCTACCTGACTACGACCTTTTTTCTTTGCCTGATAAAGGGCTGCATCGGCCCTTTCAAATAATGTTCTGAAGCTGTCGTCAGCTTTCAGCGCTGCGACACCAAAACTGGCAGACACGCTCAAATCGTTTGCCAGCTTAATGTCTTTCAGGCGGCCAATAATACGCTGACCAATAGCAACGACCACATCTTGCTGCGTATGTGGCAACAGTACGACAAATTCGTCCCCGCCATAGCGGCCTATCACATCCGTTGGTCTGAGCAACTGCTGCGCAGCATGACAGGCATCACGCAACACCTGATCACCAACACTGTGGCCCAGTTGATCGTTAATGTGCTTAAAATGATCAATATCAAACACCATCAGGCACAGCGGTTCCTGTTGCTCCAGCGAGCGGGCAATCTCCAACTCGGCTCTTTGCTGCAAGTGCACCCTCGATGCCACTTTAGTCAGGCTGTCGGTCGACACTATCAGCCGCAGCTGTTTGTTAGCGGTCATCAACGCTGGTACCGCCAGGCCAAACAGCGCATTAGCAGCAATAACGTTAATCGCAAACTGATACACCATGGCGTATTGCATCAGGCCGAGAAAATGCACCAGCAACGCGATAGCAAAACTACTCAGTGCTACACTCAGGGCAGTAAAAAACACAGACTCGGTACAGGCAATCCACATATGCGGGATCACCAGAAAAAATACCGCAAAAGCGCTTTGTGGTGAATCGGAGTAACGCGCCAGCAGCATCGCCAGACTGAGCAGAACAACATTCACCATCAGTTTAAACTGATAGCCGCTGCTTGCCACAGTTTGCTGTGGGCCGATGTAGTCTTCCAGCACAAACTTGGGAGATGGATACAGTACAGCCAAAAGGCCACAAAATACTGGCGCAATGACAATCACACCGGCCATATCACCAATCCAGAACGGTAACCAGGTATGGGCAATATCTTCAACCGGCATCATCGACGACAGTACCAGAGCCCCCAGCACGGAGAAGGTGGCAACTAACGAACATAACGCCGCAACCAGTAAAAAAGCGATCACAAATATTGGCAAATAGAACTGACCAATATTAGCCAAACGCCTGAGCAATCTTGCACCGGCATAGTACGGCACAATATGCGCCACACCAAACAGCAAGCCTGCCTGCAGCAACTGTACATAGCTAAGTGGCAATTGATAATGCTGAGCCGTCCAGAATGTAACAATCACACAACCGAGCAATAGTGCCGGCACGGCCCTGACACCAATGATAAACACCGCCGCACTGGTAAGCCCGGCAGCAGGAAACCAGATGCTGGCATGTTCGGTGTATTCAACCAGTAACCCTAACATCCAGACAACAAGCCACAGCGCCAATAACAGTGCATTGCGCCACAGCGCATGACGGGAGCACTGCCTGAGTAAGCTAAACACTTGAGGGTAATAGTTGCTCATCTGCTGACTTATGTTGAGTCACCTTTTCTGCAGTAACGCTATTTACAGCGCCGCACTAATCTTCTGGGCCAACGCCTTAATTTTTTCCATATCGCCCTGCTCGGCACCATGGCCTTTTAACTTTCGCAGATGTTCAGGAATTAAATGAAAATGTAAATGCGGTACGGTTTGCCCTGCGGCTTCGCCATTGAGCTGCATTAGCACAACGCCTTCAACTCCGAGGGTAGATTTTAGCGCCGACATCACTTTTTGCACAGTGGTCATAGTGTGGATCAGTTCATCAGCTGGAATATCCAACAACGTTTCAGCTTTAAACTTCGGGATAACCAGAGTATGGCCGTCTGCCTGCGGCATAATGTCCATAAAGGCCAGCGTGTAGTCATCTTCGTATACTTTGAAACTGGGAATGTCGCCGCGCAGAATTTTTGCAAAAATATTATTGTCATCGTAACTCATGGCATACTCCGGGAAAGTCTGTTTACCGGAGTATGCCAGCACAGCAGTTTACTTCAAGTATTCTGCATGAAAATGCAGGTGCGCACCGATAAAACTGGCAATAAAGTAGTAGCTATGATCATAACCCGGCTGCAAACGGATGCTCGCTTTAGCACCGCTAGCTGACGCAGCGTCAATCAGGCTTGCCGTGCGAAGCTGCTCCGGATAAAAATTATCTGCACTGCCCTGGTCTACTAAAACCGGCGCTGGGCTCATTGCTTCTTTTAGCAGCAAAGAGGCATCATATTGCTGCCATTGGCTTCTATCTTCACCCAAATAGCCGCTAAACGCTTTAATCCCCCAAGGGCTATTTACCGGATTACAAATCGGCGAAAAAGCCGAAATGCTGCAGTAGCGCTGCGGGTTGCGAAGGCCGATAACCAAAGCACCATGCCCCCCCATCGAATGGCCACTGATCGCGCGTTTGTCTGTTAACGGCAATGCTGCTTCTACCAGTTCAGGCAATTCGCTGACAATATAGTCGTACATCTTGTAGTGCTTATTAAAAGGAGCCTGGGTCGCATTGACATAAAAACCGGCACCGAGACCAAAATCGTAGGCTGCATTTTTATCATCCGGCACATCGTCACCACGCGGGCTGGTATCAGGAATAATCAGTGCTATGCCCAACTTTGCGGCAAACTGTTGCGCGCCCGCCTTACTGGAAAAATTTTCATCAGTGCAGGTTAACCCCGACAGCCAGTATAGCGCTGGAACCCTTGTGGTTTCGGCTTGCGGTGGCAGAAAAACAGAAAACTGCATGTCGCAGTGTAATACTGCCGATTGATGTTTATAGCGGATTTGCTTACCACCAAAGCATAGCTGCTCACTTACTTTGGTTATGGCTGGCAACGCCTGTGAATTTGTCATAAAAAATATCCTTCTGCTATCCCTCGAAGAGGATTAGAACCCCGTTCTGGTCGCCACAGAGTGTCTGAGCCCTGCCACAGGCTAAGGGCGAGTTGCTGTGGCGAGCCAGGGCGGGTGTTGTAATCCGTCCTGACTACACCTGGGCTCACTTAGAAATGAATAACAGTTCTGATTGACTTACCTTCATGCATTAAATCAAAGGCTTTATTAATATCTTCCAGTGGCATGGTATGGGTAATAAAGGTATCCAGCTCAAACTCACCATTTAAGTAGCGGTTGACGTATTCTGGCAGCTCGCTGCGTCCTTTTACACCACCAAACGCCGTACCACGCCAAACCCGACCGGTCACCAGCTGAAATGGACGGGTAGAAATTTCCTGGCCCGCGCCCGCAACACCGATGATAACCGACTCCCCCCAACCTTTATGACAGCACTCCAGGGCTGAGCGCATAACGTGAACATTACCGATACATTCAAACGAGAAGTCAACGCCGCCGTCGGTCATCTCAACGATAACCTCTTGAATCGGCTTATCAAATTTCTTCGGGTTCACCACATCAGTTGCACCGAGCTTTTTCGCAATATCAAACTTATCTTCGTTAATATCGATAGCAATAATCCGGCTGGCTTTTGCCATCACGGCACCAATTACTGCCGACAAACCAATACCACCCAGGCCAAAAATAGCCACCGTATCACCTTCTTTTACCTTAGCCGTGTTCATTACCGCGCCCATACCCGTGGTAACACCACAGCCGAGCAGACAGACTTTTTCCAAAGGTGCTTCTTTACTGATTTTTGCCAGTGAGATTTCTGGTAACACCGTGTATTCAGAAAACGTCGATGTGCCCATATAGTGATAAATGGGTTTACCGTCTTTTGAAAAACGTGTGGTGCCATCTGGCATCAGGCCCTTACCCTGGGTTGCGCGAATGGCCTGACACAGGTTTGTTTTACCCGACAAGCAGAACTTACATTTGCCACACTCCGGCGTGTATAGCGGGATAACGTGATCGCCGACAGCAACAGAGGTTACGCCTTCACCCACTGCTTCAACGATACCACCGCCCTCATGGCCTAAAATAGCCGGAAAAATACCTTCAGGGTCTTCACCGGATAACGTAAAAGCATCAGTGTGACACACACCGGTCGCCACAATTTTAACCAGGACCTCACCTTTTTGCGGCGGCATTAAATCCACTTCTTCTATTGATAATGGCTGACCCGGGCCCCAGGCCACAGCTGCACGTGTTTTAATCATGTTCATTGGGTTGTCCTTTTTAAAAAGTTAACGCAGGCAAAGTTTATAACGGCAAGTGTAACCTGATTTGTATTTTTTCCATATCAATGAAAATACCATTACAATGCAAATCAGTTTTTCATATATGCAACAATAAAAAGGCAAGACCAAATGAAACACTGGATTGGGATCAGTGAATTTGTAGCAGTAGCAGAGCAACAAAGTTTTACCAAAGCGGCCAAAGTACTGGGTATTTCAGTGGCACAGGTCAGCCGTAACATTGCCGAGCTGGAAACATCACTGGCGATAAAATTATTGTATCGCAGCACGCGCAATGTCAGCCTGACCGAGGAAGGACAGCTGTACCTGCAACATTGCCGGCATCTTGTCAGCAGTCTGGAGGAAGCAAACCGTACGCTGGCCAACTTGAAGGCCAGTCCCAAAGGGCTGATTAAGATCACAGCGCCCGTATTCTATGGCGAAACCCACATTGCCCCGCTATTGCATGATTTTCTTCAGCTATATCCCGATACCGAGCTGGATATGCAGCTGACCAACAACAAGTTAGATCTTATTCAGGGTGGTTTTGACCTGGCGATACGTCTGGGCACACTGGAAGATTCCAGCCTGATAGCGCGCAAGCTGGCCAGCAGAACCCAGTATATTGTTGCGTCTGCTGAATACCTGCACAAAAACGGCACGCCAACGACACTACAGCAGCTACAGCAACATCAGTGCCTGACGGGCACAGTCGCAGTGTGGCGTTTTAATGTTGACGGCAGCATGCAGCAGTTTAAACCCAAAGGGAGAATAATCTGTAACAGTGGCGTTGCGCTGCTGGATGCCGCTTTAAAAGGCCTCGGCTTAGTGCAGCTACCGGATTATTACGTCAGAGACAAACTGAACAGCGCACAATTGCATTCCGTGCTGGATACTATTCGTCAGCCCGATGACGGGATTTGGGCACTGTACCCGCAAAATAGGCATTTATCTGCCAAAGTACGTGTTTTGGTAGATTTTTTGGCTGAAAAGTTAGCAAAATGATATATAATTTCGCTCGCGCTACAGCATCTGTCAGTAACAATACCGGTAACCTCATGAATAGCCGCTGGCCCAGACTGGGCTTTATCCTTTGTTTGTTTTTATCTGCCATCAACGTACCGGTTAGCGCTGACCAAAAGCTGATATTTAGAACGGCCTTAGACACGCCGGCAGCACAGTACAGTCAGGCATTGCTCAGCGAAGCCTACAAGACAATGGGTATCCAGGTGGAATTTATCTCGGTACCGTTTGGCAGAAGTCTGGTCGAGTCCAATAAAGGCCATCTGTCAGGCGAACTGGCAAGAGTATTGGATGTCACTCAAAGCTATCCAAATTTAATGGCTGTACCATACGTTCTATTCGATACCAACGTAAATTTGTATGTTAATCAAACAAAATGTGCCAGCTGCAGCTTAAACACTGTCAGTAGCCTGGTGTATGTCAGAGGTGCGCTAATTCTGGAGAACATGCTGCATACGCTACCACCAGACATTCAGTTAATCCCCGTTTCGGATACAGCCTCCGCCCGGCAACTGTATGAGCAACAAAAAGTCGACGCCGTACTGTTTGCTGCTTACCAGCTGTCGGCTGCTCCACAAGGGTTTGTCAGTACAATGCAGACAATAAAAACGGTGCCGGATTACCACATGCTGCACAAACGCTATCAGCCTTTGCTACAAGCTCTGGCAAAAACACTGTTTAAACTTGAGGCAAACGGCACAGCGGCCAGGCTGCGCCAGCAATTTGGGGTTGCCCCACCAAAGCACCAGCTAAAGAGCCACCTTAGCCAACCGGTAGCGGAGTTCCACTAAACACACCGCCAGCATTTGGCTTAACCCCACAGCTGTTTTATCATGCTACTGTCAATAACTGAAAAAATCGGAACTGCTGATGAAAAAACTGCTGTTACCCCTGTTGTTCGTATTACTCGCCAATCCCCTGCTGGCACAGGATTTCAATGCCGGTGAACATTATGATGTAGTGTCGTCTGACGTCAGCGCATCAAATCAAGTGATGGAGTTTTTCTCATATTTCTGCCCGCACTGCTACAACTTCGAACCTATCGCACAGCAACTTAAAACTTCACTGCCGGCTGATGTCAGTTTCAAACGGGCCCCGGTGTCTTTTCTGGGAAGAGATATGGGGCCGGAGTTACAGCGTGCCTATGCACTGGCAGTAGCGCTGAAGGTTGAACACAGCATTACGCCAGCGCTGTTTGCCCGTATCCATACAGAGCGTAAAGCCCCTGCTAACCGTGCAGATGTCAAAGCCTTGTTTGCAGAGCATGGCGTTGCGCCAGACGTTTTCGACAGCAGAATTGACAGCATGCCGGTACTTGCCGACGTTGCCGGTTACGACAGTATCCGGGAGAAACTTAACATCACCTCAGTGCCGACTTTTGTCGTTAATGGTAAATATGTGATTAAAATCGGTGCATTAAAATCACAGCAGCAGTTTAATGATCTGGTCAGCTATCTGCTGAGCCTGGACGCACAGGAGTCTGGTAATGCAAAAAATTAAAATCGATTTGGTATCTGATATTGCCTGCCCCTGGTGTGCTATTGGTTATGCCCGATTAGAGCAGGCACTAAACAGCCTGCCTGAGATAACTGCAACAATAGAGTGGCATGCATTTGAGCTAAACCCGGACAAAAATATGTCCAAAGAGCCTATATTGCCGGCACTGAGCCGCAAATATGGCCGGCCGGAAGCTGAAATGCGGGCAGCGCAGGAAAATATGATCCGCATTGCGACAGAGCTGGGCCTGAATTTCAGCAACATGCAGCAGCGTTTTACCTGTAATACATTTGATGCTCACCGCTTAGTCAAATGGGCTGATACCCAACATAAAGCCACTGCGATGAAACAGGCATTGTTTAATGCGTATTTTGGTGAAGCTGCTGATGTTTCAAACCATGAAGTGCTGATGCAGTGCGCACAAAGCGCCGGGCTGGACAAAGACGCCGCTGCAAAGGTCCTGGCAACAAATGAGTACGCCGACATAGTCGATGCCGATATTGCGAAGTACCAGCATGCAGGCATTTCGTCGGTGCCGGCTTTTATCATCAATAATAAATATCTTATTTCTGGTGCACAGGAACCATCACAACTTGCGGCGGCATTGCAACAAATTGCCGGTGAAGCTACCGCCTAAGCGCCGGCATACAGACGATCGCAGTGCCCAGTTTAGCCTGTCAGCTGCGGTCGTTTGGCTTTAGGCAGGCTTTTCACCACCAATTGATAAGAATGCTCTATCTGACGTTTAATTTCATTCTCCGGCACACTGCCGTCAAGCAACAGCGTATTCCAGTGCTGCTTGTTCATATGATAGCCGGGCGTTATAGCCCGAAATATATCCCGCAGCATTATTGCTTCCGCCGGATCACACTTCAGATTCACTCTTGCCACACCGGCAGTTTCCGATAAAATCGCAAAAATCTTACCCGCTACTTTATAAACATAAATATCCGGGCCGAATGGAAAATCTTCGCTACTTTGTAGCTGCATCAGACAATGATCGCGGCAGTCTTGAAAATTCATCATATAACCTTGCAGAAAACCGGTGAGTGATTGGCTCAGCGCAATTTTTGTGCAGTAAAGCCAGCGACAGGTTAAAGAATACAGAGCGGGTTAACAACATAAAAATACCCGGGCAGGTTACTGCCCGGGTATGCCAATATCAAAAGCCTAATGCAAGCTTACACGCTGCTACATACCAATGCCGCTGCTTTTAACCCGCTGCCATTCGCTTTTATCCAATACCCTGTCGCTGTTGGTATCGAACTTATCAAACACACTGGTATGCCACTCTGTGCGGGTTAACCGGCCATCACTGTCACGGTCAAACTCATCCAGGTCACCACCCATGCGGTTGGCCATAAATTCAGTATCATCAATCATACCGTCATTGTTACGGTCAGCTTTGCCAAAATACTGCTCGCCGACGTATTGCTCAAATTCTATTTTCGATACAGTACCGTTTTTATCTGTATCTACGGTATCCATGTGGCCAACTCCCCCAGCCAGCACTGAAGTAGTTGCTAAAGCCAGACTAAGGATCAGTGCAGAATTCAGTTGCGTTTTCATGTCATATCTCCTCTTACTGATGACGGAACGACGCTGTAAAGACACAGCTTAATATTACAACACCATGATCTAACGCAATGGCTGTACCAAACCGGTACTTCACCGGCACATAAAATAATAAAGCGCTGAGAAAAAACATGTTTTAAAGGCGGGCTTTAACATAAAAGCTACCGGTCAACGTGCAACCGGTAGCGTAGCAGCGGTAATATTTGCATCTAGCGGGTAATTATTACTCCAGCTTAACTTAACAAAGTTAACCTTTAGTATACTTATCCAGCCACTGGAATACTTCGTTGTACCAGCGTACGCGGTTGTCTTTGTTTAAGATCCAATGATTTTCATCCGGAAAAATCACCAGCCGTGAGTCAATGCCCTTGCGTTGCAGGTTGGTAAATGCCCCAAGCCCCTGCGCATAGGGCACGCGGTAATCTTTTAAGCCATGGATCACCAGCATCGGCGTTTGCCATTTGTCAGCCAATGCTGATGGGTTAAATTTCTGATAGTCAGACTCAGCCTGCCATACCGGACCACCTAAATCGTACTCAGGAAACCATAATTCTTCGGTGCTGCCGTAAAAACTTGGCATATCGTATAAACCGGCATGGTTAACCAGGCACTTAAAACCGGTTGGCCAGTTACCGGCAATCCAGTTCATCATATAACCACCGTAAGACGCGCCCAGTGCGCAAGCCCGGCTGCCATCAATCCAAGGTTGCGCCTGTATGATGTAATCAAAACCTTTCTTTAGATCTTCCAGCGGTTTACCACCCCAGTCACGGCTGATAGAGGCTGTAAATTCCTGGCCATAGCCGGTTGAACCATGAAAATCGATCATCACCACTGCATAGCCTTTGGCTGCGTACATCTGCGCATTCCAGCGCTCGTTAAACATATTGCCAAAGCTGCCCTGGGGCCCACCGTGTACTAAAAATGCCATAGGGTATTTTTTCTTGGCATCAAAGTCCCATGGTTTTACCAGATATCCATATACAGTATCGTCGTTAGCGCCTTTAAAGCTAAACTGCTCGTAGTCGCCAAACTGTACCTGCTCGCGCCAGCTGGCATTGATATCGGTTAGCTGCGTTAAACCGCTGCCATCGGGGTTAAGCTGAAAGATTTCTGCTGGCATGTCCAGCTTATGGTTGGTAAAGACGATTTTATCGCTGGCAACATTCAGCGCCCCGGCCGTGCCGTCGCCAAACACTTTACGTACATCACCAAAGCCGGTGTTAATAGCGTAAATACTGTATTGGCCCACATCCTGAGTTGTAACGTACAAAGTGCGGTTGTCCGGGCCAAATTTATAATCGCTTATTGAACGGTCAAACTCCGGCGCCAGCTCTTTTCGCTGCCCGGTCACCATATCCAGCAGCATCAGGCTGAATTTGTCAGCTTCCGCCTGGGGTTTGCTCATGGCTTTGTAAGCCATGAAACGGCCATCATTGGAAAACGATGGCTGTGCATCCCAGGCCGGGTTTGCTGCGGTCAGGTTTTGTTTTTCACCACCTGCTACCGGCACCATAAAAATATCGTAATTAGTGTGCCAGGCCTGATCGGCCGCCGGAATTTTCGCACTGAACACCAGGCGCTGATTATCCGGCGTAAAGGCCACTTCACTGATACCGGCAATGTCTGTGTTCCACTCGCTCATCAGGTTTGTCGCATCTTTGACCACACCATCAGTAAGCGATGCCACATGTAAATGGCTGCGATACGGCGTTTGCCAGCTATCCCAGTGTCGTACCATCAACTGATCAAATGCCATAGCAGTATCTTTTTTCGCCGCATCAGCCGCTTTAGCATCTACGGTACATTGCAGTGTTTGACAGCCGGGTTTAACCGCCAGCGCCAATGCCAACTGCTTGCCATCTGCTGATACTTTAAAACCTTCAACCGGCAGAGGTAAGTCTGTTAGCTGCAACGCCTCACCACCATACAGCGGCAGGTTCCATACCTGAGCGGTGCCACTGCGGCTGGCAATAAAATAAATACTGCGGCCATCTGCTGCCCACTGCAACTGGCTTTCACGCCCGGCACTCTGGGTTAAACGGGTCACCTTGTTCAGGTTTGATAAATCCATCAGATACAGGTCGCTGCTGTTATCCGCAGGGCTGAAGCCGCCGTTACTCTGACCATAAGCGACAAAACGGCCATCGGGTGATAACACGACATCGTGTAACTTATTAAATTGGTTTAAATGTTCTACCGTAAGCGGCGCTTTGGCCTGAACGCTGGCTGCAGCCAGCAACGCTAATGTCAGTAAGGTCTTTTTCATGCGTATCCCTTGGATTTTTGTTGTTATAAGCTGAAAAAAATAAGGCTGCAGCACAGCTACAGCCTTTGAGTTTAATGCAGTTACGCTTTTTCCATTTGCTGGATATTCACTTTCCAGATGGCCGGCCCCTGCTGGTGTACGTTGTTGCCGTTTGAATCGACCGCAACGGTAACCGGCATATCCTGTACATCAAATTCGTATATCGCTTCCATGCCTAAGTCGGCAAAGGCGACCACGCGCGATTTTTTAATTGCCTTAGATACCAGATACGCCGCGCCGCCCACAGCCATTAGGTACACAGCTTTATGCTGCTTAATGCTGGCAACAGTTTTATCACCACGCTCTGACTTACCTATCATGCCAAGCAAACCGGTTTGCGATAGCATCATATCGGTAAATTTATCCATCCGTGTCGCGGTAGTGGGGCCCGCCGGGCCTACCACTTCATCGCCAACAGCATCTACAGGGCCAACGTAGTAAATAAAGCGGTTTTTAAAGTCAACGCCATCCGGTAAGGCTTCGCCTCGGTTTAACATGTCAGCAATACGTTTATGCGCCGCATCACGGCCGGTGAGCATTTTGCCGCTTAGCAATACGGTTTCACCCGCCTGCCAGCTTTGCACATCTTCTGGCGTTACCGTATCAAGGTTCACCCGGCGCACATTGCTGCCAAGCTCCCAGGTGACCTGCGGCCAGTCTTCCAGTTTTGGCGGCGTGATATCTGCCGCTCCTGAGCCATCTAAATGAAAATGCACATGCCGTGTGGCGGCACAGTTTGGGATCATCACTACCGGTAAGCTGGCGGCATGGGTTGGTACGCTGTTAATTTTTACATCAACAACTGTGGTTAAACCACCCAGGCCCTGGGCACCAATGCCAAGCTTGTTCACTTTTTCGTACAGCTCTAAGCGCAGTTTTTCATCTGCCGTTTCAGCACCTTTGGCGATAAGTTCCTGAATATCGACCGGCTCCATCAGGGCTTCTTTGGCCAGTACCGCCGCTTTCTCGGCAGTACCGCCAATACCTATACCTAACATACCTGGTGGGCACCAGCCTGCGCCCATCTTTGGTAAGGTTTCCAGTACCCAATCCACGATTGAATCTGACGGGTTAAGCATCGCCATTTTGGTTTTGTTTTCAGAGCCACCGCCTTTGGCTGCGATCATCACTTCAACATGGTGGCCGGCTACCAAATCAATGTGCACCACGGCAGGTGTATTATCTTTGGTGTTTTTACGGCCGCCGGCAGGGTCTGCCACTATAGAAGCGCGCAGCGGGTTATCCGGGTTCAGGTAAGCACGGCGTGTGCCTTCGTTTACCATCTCCTGCACCGTCATATCGGTTTTATCCCACTTCACATCCATACCAATTTTAACAAAGCAGGTAACGATACCGGTATCCTGACAAATTGGCCGGTGGCCTTCGGCAGACATACGCGAGTTAATCAGAATTTGTGCGATAGCATCTTTTGCTGCCTGGTTCTGCTCTTTGTGGTAGGCCACTTCCAGCGCTTTGATAAAATCCAGCGGGTGATAATACGAGATGTACTGCAATGCATCTTCGATGCTGTCGATAAAGTCTTGCTGGCGAATAACCGTCATCTTTACTTGTCCTCTGACGCCTCTGGCAGCGCCATGTTTAACTATTTTAGCGGGTGCTGGTATGATAGCGCGCATCAGAAACAG
Organism: Rheinheimera sp. ATLC3; assembly: GCF_059429535.1. Lineage (NCBI taxonomy): Bacteria > Pseudomonadati > Pseudomonadota > Gammaproteobacteria > Chromatiales > Chromatiaceae > Rheinheimera > Rheinheimera sp. ATLC3. The sequence continues at coordinate 3,928,276 of NZ_CM182103.1, read as the reverse complement.
CGGCTAGCCCCATTCATGCAGCAGTACCTTATTCCGCCAGAAATTTACGGCGAAACGCCAGCTAACTTACTTGCATTGTTTAGCCATTTTGCCGATCAGCCCTGGGCCATGTTGCTCGACTCGGCCTCGCCTGATCATATAAACAGCCGCTACGACATATTAGTGGCTGAGCCAGTAGCCACGTTAGAGGCAATAAATGGTCAAAGCATTTTAACTGACGAACAAGGCGCTCATACCTATCAGCAAGACCCCTTTACCGTGCTGAACTGTGCGTTAAAGCGCTATTTCCCGCACAGTAGCGACAAGGGTTTACCCTTTACCGGCGGCGCTGTGGGGTATTTTGGCTATGACCTTGGCCGCTATGTGGAAAAACTGCCCGCCACCGCTCAGGCCGATATTGCTTTGCCGGATATGGCGATAGGCTTATATCACTGGGCGCTAATCCTGGATAAACAGCAAAAAAAGTTGTGGTTTACCGACTATCGCGGCAATGCTGCAGCTGGTTGGGAAAAACTCTATGCCAGGCTGCAACGCCCGGCCCCCCGGGCAACGCCATTTAACTTAACCGGCAGCTGGCAGGCAAATATGGATAAGGCAGGCTACTCGGCAAAGTTTCAGCAGATACAGCGGTATCTGCTAAGCGGTGACTGCTATCAGATAAACCTAACCCAGCGCTTCAGTGCCGGTTACACCGGCGACGAATGGCAGGCGTATCAGCAGCTGCGCGATAAAAATGCTGCGCCCTTCTCTGCTTTTATCCGCCTGCCCCAAGGTACAGTGCTGAGCATTTCGCCCGAGCGCTTTTTGCAGCTGCATGATAATAAGGTAGAAACCAAGCCGATAAAAGGTACACGACCACGCGGTATCTGCCCGATGACAGACGAGGTTGAAGCAGAAAACCTGCGTACATCAGCTAAGGATCGCGCTGAAAATGTGATGATTGTCGATTTGTTGCGTAACGATTTGGGCAAAGTATGTCTGCCCGGCAGTGTTGAAGTACCCAGCCTGTTTGCTATCGAGAGTTTTCCGGCTGTGCACCATTTGGTCAGCACAGTCAGTGGCACACTGTCGCCAGAATTCACCGCCTGCGATTTGTTGCGAGGCGCTTTCCCGGGCGGCTCTATTACCGGCGCACCTAAAGTGCGCGCTATGCAAATTATCGAGCAGCTTGAACCGCAGCGTCGCTCAGTGTATTGCGGCGCGATCGGCTACATTAACAGCAATGGCGATATGGACACCAATATCGCGATACGTACGTTAATTTGTAGCGAAAATCAGATCCACTGCCAGGCTGGTGGCGGCATAGTGGCCGATTCTGACCTGGATAGCGAATATCAGGAAACCCTGGATAAGGTCAATAAAATACTGCCGGTACTGGCTAAGGCTGAGAAAATAGCATGAAGGCAGCCGAGTTTCGTCAGCGCTTTTTACTACAGCTTCAGGCTGACAGCGAAGCGGTATCGGCAACCGATAAGTTTAAAGCCGCAGTGCTCGTGCCGGTAGTCGATTATGGTGACAAACTCAATGTGTTGTTTACGCAGCGGGCATTGCATCTGCGGCATCATCCGGGGCAAATCAGCTTTCCCGGCGGGCGTATAGAACCGGGTGAAAGCAGCAGCACTGCAGCACTTCGTGAAGCAGAAGAAGAAATTGGCCTGTCTCCCGCCGCCGTTGAGCTGCTCGGCACCTTACCGCTACAACCGACCAGCACCGGTTTTACCATTGAACCCTGGGTAGGCCTGCTGTCGCCTCAGCAAAGCTGGATACTACAGGCAGACGAAGTCGCTGGTATTTTTGAAGTGCCGCTGAATCACTTTTTGCAACAGGAAAACCGCCACCAGTTTAGCCTGCCACTACGCGGTAAAGTGCAGCAACTGCATGCGATGCCGTATCAGGATAAGTTTATCTGGGGAGCAACTGCGGCGATTCTGCATAGGTTGTGTTTGCAACTCGCCTAATTAGCACCCATTAGTTTTTCTCATATGTAATAAGCGCCGACCAGTTACCAACCGACTTACAGAACAGCACTGCTTGGGCTACAATGGGGCAACTTTGATAGCGACCAGCCAGAATAAATTATGATTATCAGTGCTTTTGACATGTTCAGTATCGGTATCGGGCCGTCGAGCTCGCATACTGTTGGCCCGATGCGGGCAGCGAAGAAATTTACCGACGATTTAGCCGATGGCGGCCTGCTGGAAAAAGTCGCCAGCGTTAAAGTGGAGTTATACGGCTCTTTAGGCCAAACCGGCGTTGGCCATGGTACCGGCAAAGCCGTTATTCTGGGGCTGGCCGGTTATCTGCCGGAAACAGTAGACCCGGACGCCGTACCCGGCTTACTAAAACAAGTACATGACGAGCAGCAGATCCGTCTGGGTAAACTACAACCGGTCAGCTTTGCGCGCGAAGGCGCCATCGTATTTCACCGGCGCAAAACATTAAAAGAACACTCCAACGGCATGGAGCTGATTGCGCTGGACAAAGACAAAAACGTTGTGCTGAGTGATGTGTATTTCTCAATAGGTGGCGGCTTTATTGTTAAAGCAGAAGATTTCGCCAAAGAAAAAGAAGCCGCCAGCCAGTTTGCTGCAGATAACCCACCGCCGTTCCCGTTTGAATCTGGCGCAGAGCTTCTGGCGCTGTGCAAAGAAAATGGGCTGTCGATTGCCGGTTTAATGCTGGAAAACGAAAAAGTATTACGCAGCCCGGCACAAATCACAGACGAGCTGAACAATATATGGCTGACAATGCGCGCCTGTATCGAGCGCGGCATTAAAACCGAAGGTATTTTACCAGGCGGTTTAAAAGTTAAACGCCGGGCACCGGCACTGTATAAAAAGCTGATGGCGGAGAAAAGCGCTGATCCGCTACAGGTAATGGACTGGGTAAATCTGTTTGCGCTGGCGGTAAATGAAGAGAACGCCGCCGGTGGCCGCGTGGTGACGGCTCCCACCAATGGTGCAGCAGGCATTATTCCCGCGGTTCTGATGTATTACGATAAATTTATTCAGCCGGTTACACCGGATATTGCCGTGCAATACCTGCTAACTGCAGCCGCTATCGGCATCTTGTACAAGAAAAACGCTTCTATCTCGGGCGCTGAAGTTGGCTGTCAGGGCGAGGTAGGCGTCGCCTGTTCTATGGCGGCTGCGGCATTAACCGAAATACTCGGCGGCACGCCGTCGCATGTTGAAAACGCGGCCGAAATTGGCATGGAACATAACCTGGGTTTAACCTGTGACCCTGTTGGTGGTTTAGTTCAGGTGCCCTGTATTGAACGCAATGCCATGGGGTCGGTTAAAGCTATTAATGCATCCAGGCTGGCTCTGCGTGGCAGCGGTGATCACAAAGTATCGCTGGATAAGGTGATTAAAACCATGTGGGATACCGGTAAAGATATGCAAACCAAGTATAAGGAAACCTCGCGCGGTGGGCTAGCCGTTAACATTATTGAGTGTTAAGTCTTTTTGCGCATCAGGCCCGCCACACGGGCCTGATGGTACAGTTTAGCCCGGCTTTTTGGCCCAGGCTGCACACCAGCCCTCACTGCTAACCAGTTTACCCGGGAAAATACCGCAAGGACGCCAGGCGTCACCGGCACTGCCCTGTGCCAGCGCGCAGCCAGCACATTGCTGCCCGTCCTTAGCTGACTTGTGTACATACTGTAAGGCCTTTGCCTGCGGGTCTTCAGGGTCAACGTGCTCTGCAGCCATGGCGTTGAGGCTTATGCCGCCCAAGCCAAACCCTACCACACCGCCTGCGGTTAATTTTAAAAAGCGTCTTCTGCTGTTTGTCATAAGTTGTGCCTCTGATCTGATTTGTCTTGTCATCGTCTGCGTGTCATCTGTCGTGCACGTAGTTATTGATATAGCGCCGCTGCTTGGTAGGCGCAGCGAACCACATCATAGCGCCTGCATTAACGGCATTCTTTGATAAGAAACAACATTGCATCTGCTCAGGCTTAAATAATACGCATGCCAGGCTGCTGTGGATTAGCAGGCAACCGCTAAACCTGTCGCCTGCGCTACTAAACCGATAACGGTTTAAATTGTCATTTTTGACTGGCAGAATAGGTTTACTTGCCAGATATGTAGAAGACTCATGAAATCAATACTCTGTATAACAGCGGCTTTGCTTGCCGCAAACATTGCTGCCGCTGAACATCCGACTGCAGGCAAATGGATAACCGATGCGCAAGGCCAGACACTGAATAACCCGCAAAGCTCGGGCTTTACCTGGCGCCATGACGAAATTATTCATCTGGGTGATAACAGTGCCGCAGTTGAAATGCGTAATAAGTTACTCCGTGTAAACCCACAAACGGCAGCGCTTAACGCACCACCGCTGCAAATAACAGTAGCGGAGGATGTATTAAACGGTTGTTTTGGTGAGTTGTTTAGCAAGTATCCGGATTTTGAGGCGCTGACCTGGGACAGGCAGAACGACACGGTGTTTGTCAGTGTAACTGAGGATTCCTCTTTTGTTAGCTTAAGCGCCGAATGTAAAGCACGCTATGGCGAAACAAACTCAACCGATTACCCGACTTTGCTGGTTAAAATTGAAACCGACAAAGCCCTTAGCCGCGCCGAGATTACCGCCGCGCGACCGGTACAATTTCCAAAGGCGGCCAACGTTGGCAACTTTCCTAATGACGGCATAGAAGGGTTAGCCTTTGATAAGGCGGGGAACTTATATCTTGGATTGGAACAAAACGCTGAAAATACCCCAATGATTTTTAAAGTGCCTTACGACGACACATTCTGGCAGCAGGATACGTATGTCAAAGTGCAGGATACCGGCTTTGTGTTGCCGGTGCCTGATAACAAAGACCACCCGATTAATGATTTAGAGTACCTGCCAAGCCCCAAAACTGGCCACCCCGGCTATCTGGTAGCAGTGGCCCGGAACGATGATCAGCTTTGGATCCTTGATATCAGCCAGCAGCAAGCGCCTTTTGTACAACAAATGGCTTACTATGCCCCTACCCCGGCCGACAGCGCTTGCCCGGCATATGAGAAAATGGTGCAAACTGCAGTGGAAGGCGTGACCGTGCATGGGAATACGTTATATCTGGTGAACGATGCCTGGAAAAAACACTACCCGGATAATATCCAGTGCCCTGATAACGCAGCGCATTTTAAGAAGTTTGCGCCACTGATGTTCACCTCGCCGGTAAACCCCGCCTGGTTTGTACCACGCTAATACTTAATCTGTCAGCCACGACAGGTGAAGTAATCTGTACAATCTGCTATTATCGCCTGCTGTCTGTCGCAAATGCTTGCGGCGGCGCAGGCAATGCAACTCCTCATAGTTTTTCGGCATTTAGTAGATTTTTCGGGACACATTATGATTAATCATTTTCGCGTACTTGGTGTAAAAACCAATGCCAGCGATGACGACATTAAAAAAGCCTACCGCCGCTTAGCCAATAAATACCACCCGGATAAACTGCATGGCCTCAGTGATGAAGAGAAAGACCTGGCCGCCGTTCAGCTGCAGCGAGTAAAAGCGGCCTACGATTTGCTGTCAGATCCGAAGCAGAAAGCTGCCTATATTAAAGATTTCAACAATGTTATTGTCACCGACCCCGCCGCAGCCATGCAGGAGCTGTGGGATCAGTATTATTCTTAAGCCCCTTTGCGTGTAAGAGTGTTATGGCAACGAAATTAAATACTGCACGGCTGCGTGCTTTGCAAACTGATGCGCTGGAAAATATCGAATCCTACATGGATCCGGATACACCCAAGGCGCTGGAACAATTTACCGCCAAGATCAAAGCCATTCTGCTTGCGGATCCACAAATGCTGGAATCACTACCGGAATATTTACCGGTTGCGCTGTATGGCCGGGTAAAATTCCCACCGCCAGCAAAACCCAAATGGCAGCAGTGGCTAAATACGGCTACAGCGCCTGTCTGGGACGAGTTTAAAACCTCTGTAGCTTTTAATAATGCTGATCTGGAACTGGTTAAAGCCGTACGCTCATACTCTGAGTTTGCGTTAATCGAAGCCTGCGCAGTGCTATTTATGTTAGACAACGCCGGTAAAGTACAGGCAGTCAGTCGCAGCAGCTCGAATAACACTCAGGACGACGCCGGTGATGAAAGTTATAACGATGGCTACGATTACGACAGTGATGACTACGGCGCAGATGACGATGGCGATGAAGACGGTTACGACGATCAGTACGACGATATCCGCTTTAAGGGAGAATAAGGTTAATGAGTACCAGTTTAATAGAAATTGCTGTAGCAGAGATTAAAGAGCTGGCTGTAATTGAACCTAAGCAAGCCAGCAAAAAGTTTGAGCTGATAGCCAATACCATGAGTGATGATCAGCTGGTAGAAGTCATTGAAAATATCGATATCGTTACGTTGACTCAGATTAACAGCGAACATGATATTTCGTTCCCGTCTATTATGTCTGAGCTGATGAGCCCGGAGCGGATCCGCGATATCGTTTGTCAGCAACCGCTGTACTGGGAAGAGAAAATTAAAAACAATGCCGAAGAGCTAAAGCAACATACCTTTGATTTTCTCACCTACCTTATCCGCACCCAGGATACAGAAGACAAACAAGCTGCCGTACTTGAATGCATTGCGGAAGATCCCGCTGGCCTGTTTTACCTGAGCATTCCTTTTATTGAACTGTATCGTGGCGAAGTGCTTGAGTACGAAAACTACTGGGAAGACAAACTGTACGAAGATGAAGAACATCTGGAAGAAGCTGAAGCCTATACCGAACGGCATCAGGCAGAAGATGTTCACAACCTGGGGATTGACGATCCGCGCAGCCTGCTAGCGCTGATCCGACAGCTGACACCCGAAGTAGAAAGTGCCATTAAAGCCCTTATCCGCAACGAAAACTCCGGCTGGGAAGGCATTATCAGCAAATTTGCTTCCGAGCTGGTACTGCAAGCCAAAGAGAAAAACCAGGCCACGGATGATGAATACAGTGAAGTGGACGATATGTTCAGCTTCCTGGATTAAAGGTGTAGTGCATGCAGTTAATACTTCGCGACAGTAACAATGGCCCGTTTTTAACTCAGGTGATTAACAAAGCACAGGCTGAAGACAGCTTAAGTAATGAGCAGCTAACACAGGTTAAAACCAAAGCTGTGCTAATGAGCCTGAAATTTGCAGACAAATTTTACAATAAGTACAAGATGCACCTGTTAGAACAGGCTGCCTATGATGTCATAGGTGTGGTCAGCCTGGGGTTACAACAGCTGAGTGATAATGACCATGAGCGGGCGCTGGCCTTGCTACTGGCACCGGAAGGCCTGGTTAAACCATTTCAGAAAGGCTGGAGCATGTTATCTGCTGTCAGCAAAAAAACCGGTAAAGCCTCGCTATACGGTGATGTTGAGGAACAGTTGCTGCAAGCAGTTGCCACGCCACCGGATGCCGATGAGTGGGATGGCTGGGCGCAGTATCAGCAAGCGTTAAAAGAACACCGCCGTACTCAGTCGATGCAACTGTTACAACAGCAATTTTATGCCCGCACCCATTTTGATGAGTTTGAGCATTTCAGCCTGGAAGAAGTACTGGCTGAAGTGGTGTTTTACCGGGCGTTGACCGGTGCCGACAAAGTACGCCAGGATTTAAAACAAAAAATCCGCAGCCTAGAGTTACAGCCGCACTGGTTCAGCGAAACCTTTTTTAAGCTGCAAACCGAAGCCACACTGGCGCAGCTACCCGACGCCAATAGCGGCGCCATCCGTGAAGATTTGGGTCAGCATTTTATTCCGGCGCTGTTGCGCACACTGCATTTTGCCAGAGATTATCAGGCGCTGGCTAACACTAATGCCAGCCCGGAAAAGCTTGATGCCCTGGAAGGTAAGCAGGGGTTGACTAACCCACTGCTGGGTTGGCCGCAATATCTGGAACTGTGATCTGCCAACGCTGATTTGCCAATGATAATGGAGTCGTAATGTTAAAAGGTATTTTGTCCGTCGTTTTGGCGGCGTTACTGGTTGCCGCACCGCTACAACAGGCCAGAGCTAACAGTGATACCACGGCAGATGTGCTGCGTGTGGCACTACCTGCCGCGGCCTGGGGCATGACGCAGTATCTGGATGACAATGAAGGAAGCAAACAGTTTTACTACAGCTTCGCCAGTACCATCGCGGCGACCTATGCGCTGAAAACAGCAGTACATAAAAACAGGCCCGATGGCTCGGCTAATGATGCGTTTCCATCCGGGCATACCTCAATGGCATTTCAGGGTGCCGCCTTTTTGCAGCGCCGTTATGGCTGGCAATATGGTGCACCGGCTTATGGGTTGGCTGCCTATGTCGGCTACAGTCGGGTAAAAAACGATCATCACGACACCAGCGATGTACTGGCCGGCGCGCTTATTGGTATGGCTGCCAGCTACTATTTTGCCGAGCCGTTTTATGGCATACAGGTAACCCCAACGGCAGGCTTAAACGGCCTGGGACTACAATTTAGTAAACGTTGGTAAAAACCAAAGCCTGCAACGAACTGCAGTGTGCAGGCTGCTTAGCTCGTAGCGTTAAATGGGTGCTAGTAATATTTATAAAATACCTTTTCCTACTAAAGATGTCAGAAAATTCAACGCATTATTCAGATATCACGCATCCGTCTCTGAATGAAGCACGACCCTGTTGCCTTCACTATCAATAACGACAGCACGAAAACCATGTGGCCCTATAGCATGCACCGCCTGTAATACTTGACCGCCGTGTAGGTTAACCTTGGTTACGGCTTCGCGTATTCTGCCGTGAACATTCAGATACAACATAATACCTTTGTCACTGATATCTGCCGCGTTTGGCACCAGACAACCACCGTTACCCTCACTGTGTTCCAGTACCGCAAAGCTAAAACCCGCTTCTGTGAAGATATCGACTTTTACAGCCAGCACGGCGGAATAGAAATCTGCCGCACGTTTTAGCTCTGCCACGGGTATATCAAACCATACGGCCCTGTTATGTAGGGTATTCAGATCACTCATACCACTGCTCCTTTATCTTTTGTCAGCCGGTTTGGCTGCAGCGAATTAAGCATAGCTGGTTAAGGTTAACCGCTGAAGTTTCTTCCTGCCATAGACATTCCGCATTTTAAATGCCGCTATCGGCAGTTTGGCTGGCTCAACGGCCTGCAGCAGTGTTAGCATTTACGCAATTCGCCTTTTTCAACAGACTGTTATGACAAAAAATCAAGCTATATTAGCCGGTTTCTGTGCTCTGGTGGCAAGCCAGACACTGGCCCAGCAAGAAAAGATTGAACGCATTACAACAACGGCGTCCCGCACCGCTGTGCTGGCCGATACACTGCCCGTTATGCTCAGCACAATAGATGAGCGTAGCCTGCAGATGCTCGCTCCCACTCATATTGAAGAAGCATTAAAGCAGGTCGCGGGTGCTAACCTGCAACGGGGCAATGGCCAGGAATATTTGCCCGCACTGCGCTCTCAGGTGTTTTCCGGTGCCGGCGCCTGCGGTGGTATTTTAACAGCAGAAGATGGCATACCGCTGCGCGCGGCAGGTTTTTGTAACGTGAATGAGCTGTTTGAAGCCCACAGCGAAATGGCACAGCGGATAGAAGTATTAAAAGGCCCTGGTTCAGTACTGTATGGCTCGAATGCGGTACATGGTGTGGTCAACGTGATCACCCCCGATACTACTTATGATAACGCCCTGCTCGGGTTGGATCTTGGCTCATACGGCTATCAGCGCTATAAAGTGCGGGCCGGTAAAGCCTTTGCCAATAGCGGTATAGGGATTAATGCCAGTGTTACCAGTGACAGTGGCTACCGGCCCAGTGAAAGCGTGACACAGCAAAAAGTTAATCTGCGCCATCGTTATAACGCCAGCGCATTTTCCGTGCAAACCGGTGCAACCTTTACCAATTTACAGCAGGATACGGCAGGTTATGCCAGTGATTACTCGCATGACGCAGTTGCCGTGCTGCCAGACGGTGTCGAACCATACCGTGATGCCCGATCATTTCGGCTGTGGACTAAAACCAGCTGGAGTTTGTCTGACAAAAACAGCATTACCATCACCCCCTACCTGCGTGACCAGCAGATGGAGTTTATTAAACACTATCTGCCCGGAGCCCCCCTTGAGCGTAACGGCCAGCAAGGTGTCGGCATCTTGTCACTGTGGCAGCATGAACTTAATACAAGCCTGCAGCTGCAACTGGGGTTTGACAGCGAATACAGCCGCGGTGATATGTATGAATACCAGCAGCAAAGTGCCAACGGCTCGCCGTTTGTCGTAGAAACGGTGCCTGTGGGGAAGCATTACGACTATGATGTTTCTGCCCGTTTGTATGCCCCTTTTGCTGCAATCAGCTGGCAACGTGGGGACTGGCAATTGCATGCCGGCGTGCGATACGAAAGTATGCGCTATAACTATCGCAATAATATGCTGACCGGACGTACCAAAGATGACGGCACACCGTGCGCCATGGGTGGCTGCCGTTACAGCCGTCCGCCAAGCAGCGTTTCCAGCTTTGACGATATATCCCCCAAATTTGCTGTCAGTTACCAGCTAAATAACACTGGCCAGCTGTATGCCAACCTGTCCCGCGGCTACCGGGCACCACAAACTGCTGAGCTATATCAGCTGCAACGAGAACAGAATGTCGCTGACCTGCAGCCTGAAACTGCCAATAATCTGGAGCTGGGCTATCGCTACGTGCAAGCCGACCTGCGCTACACGCTGGCACTGTATCAGATGTCAAAACACAACTTTATTTTTCGCGACAGTAACTTTTTTAATGTTAACGACGGCGCATCACGGCATCAGGGAATAGAGTTTGAGCTGGATTACGATTTGAGTGACAGTATTAATATGAAAATTGCCGCCACCCACGCCAGGCATCGTTATCATTACAGTGAAATATTAAATGGCGTTGATATAAACGGTAATGATATTGATACAGCCCCCCGTACTTTGGCGAATATTCAACTTGATTGGCAGGCGGGTAATAATCTGCAGTTAGCGCTGGAGTGGCATTATATAAGCCGTTACTACACTGACGCTGAAAACCTGCATCAGTACGGCGGGCATAATCTGTTTAACCTGCGCAGCAGCTGGAATATCAGCCCGCAGTTTACCCTGTTCGCCCGGGTGAATAATCTGACAGATCGTGCCTATGCTGAGCGGGCTGATTACAGCAGTTTTGATGGCGACCGCTATTATCCCGGCAGGCCAAGAAATATATCCTTATCACTGATCTATCAGTGGTAACAGCGAAAAAGCAGGCTTGCAAAATACAATGATTAACTGGCATATTGAGCTGCTGTTTTTATTTTGAATTGGCGACAGCCTAAACCGGTTGCCTGTCATAATACCCTGTCAGAATATAACAGCATTGTATTGACCCGGTTATTATAATAGCTGGCAACCTTAGGAAATATAGGTGCGTAACAACATCTGGCTAATATCATTATTGTTTACCTTGCCGCAGGCAAGCGCAGAAACATTTAAGGTGGCAATTTATTATCCGCAGGTGCCGCCTTATATGTATGCCGCTAATGACAATGTGCCGCTGGGTGTAGTACCCGAGCTGTTAAACGCATTCTTTGACGAACAGCCCTATGAATTAGAATACGTGTTTGAAAACCGACAGCGGGCAGAGTTAGGTGTTTACAGTGGCAAATATGACGCGACTGTACTGGCTGAAAAATGGACTGAAGAGCCAGACGCGTTGCTATTCACGCAACCTATTGTTGAACACCACGACTATCTTTATTCGCTACGCCCTATCAATGACGAAGAGCTAACAGCTAATAGCAACCACAGCATTTGCTTAAGGCGCTATTATAAATATACCGCTTTTACTCAGCAGTTATCTGAGGGCCAGCTAATCCGGCTGGATTCTGATTCAGAATTTGATCAATTTAATATGCTGGTAAACGGTCGTTGTGATCTGGTGTATATGAACGAACATGTCGCCAACTGGCTTATTAATAACCACTTCCCCGATACGCATTTTTACCGCAATAGCGTAGAGACAGATAAAGCCGATTTAACCCTGGCGTTACATCCAAAATGGGCTGCGCTGAAAAAGCGGCTTGATGCATATATTCGCGAAGCGCACCGCGATGGTCTGATTGACCGCAGCCTCGCCAGGCATATGAGAAAAAAACCACGTTAACTGCTATTAGAAGCCAGCTTCAGCCAACCGCTGTTGGATCTGGCTTAATTCTGCGGCGTAAAAGTTAAGATATGGCATGTCCTGCGCATTTACCGGTTGTTTCAATGCATAACTGCGCTCAATACTGCGTACCGTGGTCAAGGCCTGAGCAATCGGGCCATTGTTATTGACGATGGCATCAAAAATTGTTGGATTAATATTCAGATAAGGCAATAGCCGTTCAGAGGCAATACCAAACAACATATCTGATCCTGAAATCAGTGCTGCCAGAAAATACTGCTGGCATTGTTGCTCGGTATGCTGCCAGTGCCGGGCAATACTCTGTGCACTGTATGCACGAGCAAGTACCGTAATCGCAGCAGCAGCTGTTGCGGTGCCAAGCACAGCATAGGTCAGTACCCACTTTCTTACCAGCTCCAGCCCAAGGCGCGTCACCATTTCTTTGACTGAGCTGACATCGCGGGTTTTACGATACAGTGGGCTGTTCGCTATTTTCAGTATCCCCATTACAATGGCAGGCTCATCGTTCAGCAGCTGCGCTAACTCGTTAATATCAGGCTCTTCACTGAACAGACAGCGAATAATTTCGGCAAGTTTAAGTGCTCCCGGTTCAATTTTCTTGCCATCGACCGCCAACGCATCGCTAAGGAAATACCCCTGAAACAAATTGCAGCCTAACGCTTTACAAGCAGCAAACTGCGGTTCCGTTTCTACTTTTTCTGCCAACCACAGAAGATCTGGTCTGGCATAGCGCTTTTTATAGTGCTCAACCTGGGGTAAAGAACTGCCTATCATGTCGAGCCGGATAATACTGACAAGTGCCAACAAGGGTAAAATGTTGTCATTTACGCAGCTGTTATTCAGTGCAAAGCGAAAGCCCTGTTGTTTATGAGCAGCCACACAAGCTAATAATGCGGGAGTAACATCAATATCACCGGTCAATGTCAGTATTGTTCGGTCAGGTTGCAGCGCTAATGTCGCCGCCGATAGCAGCAGCTGCGTACTGACGTTAACAAACACGGCGGTACGGTATTGATCCGCTTGCACACTGATTGTCTGGCAGTACATGCTGAGTTGTTCATTGCTAAGGTTTGTGTCAAGCAATACGCCATTGATAGTTCTGGAATTACTTAATAATAACTCTACAGCATAACGCTGCTTATCCGCGTTAAATACCGGTTGGGCAACAAGCATAGCGTCGAGATCATCATGCGCATTTATCTCAGTATTCAGGCTGGTCACATTCAGTCCTTACGGCAATACAGTTTTAACATGCAGGCGACAATATACGGGCCACCCTATAGCGTGTCCAGCGTTCACATTGCACAACGCTTACTTTATGCGTTAATTAGCAAAAACTGTTTGATTCTGAATTATTTTGTTATAAAACAATAACAACACAAAATGCCTGAACTATGTTTATACTGCTCAGATACAGTTTATCTCTAACGCTAACCTTCTTGACCCGAGTGCCGCTATGAAGCAAATGATTGAAAAAGCAACAAATTTACCTAGCATTCCCAAAGTAGTACAGGAACTAATCAGTAGTTTTAATAACCCCGATATTACCAGTGGCCATATCGCAGCTATCTTAAGCAATGACCAGGCACTGACGGCTAAGGTGTTACGCATGGCGAACTCTGTGCGCTACGGCGGCCACCGTAAAGTAGGTTCTGTAAAAGACGCCGTACTTATTCTGGGTTTTAATTCACTACGTACGTTAGTGTTGTCTGTCGGGTTCGCCTCTACGCTAAAGGGCCCGGAAGCTTTTGATCTGGAAGCATTCTGGACGAAGTCTTTTAAAGTGGCGAACCGCTGCAAATGGCTGGCAAAATCCTTTAACATTGACGCTGATGTTGCCTATACCTGTGGCCTGTTGCATGCCATAGGTGAGTATCTCATCCACTTGGTCAAACCGGCAGAGGCCGTTGCCATCGACAAACGGGTTAACACCGGTGAAAGCCGCTCACGGCTGGAAAAACAGTTGCTTGGTTTTGACTACACCGAAGCAGGCGCTGAACTGGCCAACTACTGGTACTTTCCGCAGGAAATTGTCACCGCCATTCGCTACCAGGAAAACCCGGCTGCAGCGCCTGAACTGTCGGCTTATGCGGTATGCATCCATATTGCCCAGTACATGCTGGATAACGAGCGCAGCATTGCCGAAGGCAACTTTGATGGCTTCCCGGCAAAACTGGTACATGCGTTACACCTGACATTATCAGAACTATTTGCCCGACTGGAAAAAACACCGGAATTGGATGAAGGCATTGAAGAGTTTCTGCATTAAGCAGAAAAGACAGATGACTGCGCAGTGGCCACTGCTGGCTACAATAATTTGATGGCGCTGCCAAGACCGTCTAATGTCAACGCAAACATGCGGCCTTGCATGATTTTTTCAATGATACCAATAGAATAGTAATGCCCCCACCACTGCAGTGGCTGGGGGTTTAACCAGACCGCTTTTGGGTATTGCGCCAATAACCTTTGTAGCCATACTTTACCCGGCAGCTCATTAAAATGCTCTACGCTGCCGCCGGGGTATTCTATCTCGTAAGGCCCCATCGTCGCGTCACCAACGAAAATCAGTTTATAATCGCTGCTATAGGTATGAATAATGTCTTCTACTTTAACCTGCTCGGTATAACGGCGTTTATTATCACGCCAGACGCCTTCATATACGCAGTTGTGAAAGTAAAAAAACTCCAGATACTTAAACTCGGTTTTAACTGCCGCAAACAGCTTCTGACACTGTTCAATGTGGTCATCCATCGAGCCACCCACATCGAAAAACACCAGTAGCTTCACGGCATTGTGCCGCTCGCGCATAAAGCGTAAATCCAACCAGCCGGCCTGTTCTGACGTCGCCTGAATAGTGCCGTGTAAATCCAGTTCATTCTCGGCGCCGCTACGGGCAAACTTACGCAACTGCTTCAGCGCCAGTTTAATACTACGGTTGTTAAGCTCGCTTTCGGTGTCTAAGTCTTTAAACTCGCGCTTATCCCACACCTTTACCGCCCTGCGCGCGCCACTGCCCTGCTGACCAATACGCACACCTTCCGGGTTATAACCGTAAGCACCAAAAGGCGACGTGCCGCCAGTGCCTATCCATTTATTACCACCGCTGTGTTTTTTTTGCTGCTCGGCTAAACGCTCGCGCAACGTTTGCAGCAATTTATCCAGCCCGCCCAGCGCTTGTAGCTTGGCTTTATCTTCCTCACTGAGCTTACGCAGCACTTCCGGCACCAGCCATTCAGGCGGAATGCTGGCAGCAATATCGACCCCGGCAACACCTTCAAAGTAATCGGCAAAAGCACGGTCGAATTTATCGTACTGGGTTTCATCTTTTACCAGACAAAGCCGTGCTAACTGATAAAAGGCTTCCGTATCGGCGAAGATCATCTGTTTCTGTAACGCGTTAAGCAAGTCCAGCAATTCAGTAATGCTGGTTTTTAAACCGTATTTTCGCAGCGTAAAAAAGAAATCAATCAGCATGCGGCATGCCTAAATCGAAATGATGTGCGCATATTGGAGGGCGAGACTGGAAACTCGTTTTGGTCGGCGCAGAGTGTCTGAGCGCAGGCGTCAGCCGCAGCGAGTTGCTGCGACGAGCCAAAAGGAGTATTGCAGTCGACCCCAGCATATAATACAGATGCTTGCGTCATTTTACCGCCCTTGCCGTTTGGCCAGAAACGCCAGTTTTTCTACCAGGGCGACATCCTGCTCATTTTTCAGCAAAGCACCAAACATTGGCATTAATTCACCCTTTTGCTGTTTATCGGTAAGCACCTCTGCAGGTATATCTTCTGCCAACAGTAATTTAAGCCAGTCCAATAGCTCAGACGTCGATGGCTTTTTCTTTAACCCCGGCAACTCACGCAGTTCAAAAAACACTTCCAGCGCCACAGTTAACAGCTGCTGCTGAATATGCGGAAAATGCACCGCGACAATAGCACGTAAAATTTCGGCGTCCGGAAAGCGGATATAATGAAAAAAGCAGCGGCGTAAAAAAGCATCCGGCAACTCTTTTTCGTTATTAGACGTGATAATTACAACAGGCCTCTGCTCCGCCGTAACCTGTTCACCGGTTTCGTGCACATAAAACGCCATCCTGTCCAGCTCATGCAGCAGGTCGTTTGGAAACTCGATATCGGCTTTATCTATTTCATCAATCAGCAGCACCGGTCGTTTTGCTGCTGAAAATGCCTGCCACAGTTTGCCAGGGCGAATATAGTTATTAATATCCTGTACTTTGTCACTGCCAAGCTGACTGTCGCGCAAACGTGAAACCGCGTCATACTCGTACAAGCCATGCTGAGCCTTAGTGGTCGACTTTATATGCCACTGAATTAATTCTGTGCCTAAACTGGCCGCTAACTCTTCTGCCAGCCTGGTTTTACCGGTACCCGGCTCGCCTTTTATCAGCAGAGGTTTTTCCAGCGTTACAGCCGCATTTACTGCCAATGCCAGTTCAGCTGAAACGATATAATTGTCGGTGCTTACAAAGGCCATGGTTTCCCTCTATGCTTGTGGTGAAATGTAATATCTTATAGCCAAAAGCTACTGTCATTTTTGCCACGCTGGCGTATTCTTATAACCAATTTATCGTAAACGGAGTTTTTTTATGGCAAACGTCTATGCAGACAACTCATTGTCTATCGGCAGAACCCCTCTGGTCAAATTAAACCGGACCATTGAAGGCGGTGCAAATGTCTATGCAAAAATTGAAGCGCGTAATCCAAGCTTCAGCGTGAAATGTCGTTTAGGCGCTGCGTTAATCTGGGATGCCGAGAAAAAAGGCACTCTGACTGCAGATAAAGAAATTGTCGAACCTACCTCTGGTAACACTGGTATAGCACTGGCGTTTGTAGCGGCAAGCCGCGGCTATAAGTTAACCCTTACCATGCCAGCTACGATGAGCTTAGAACGGCGGAAGCTGTTAAAAGCCCTGGGCGCTAATCTGGTGCTGACTGAAGGGCCGAAAGGCATGAAAGGCGCCATCGAAAAAGCCAAAGAAATTCAGGCATCAAACCCGGATAAATATTTAATTCTTGGTCAGTTCGAAAACCCAGCTAACCCGCAAATTCACTTTGATACCACAGGTCCGGAAATTTATAACGACTTAGACGGCAAAGTGGATATCTTCGTTGCCGGCGTCGGCACTGGCGGTACTATCACAGGTGTCAGCCGTTATCTGAAGAACGAGAAAAAGCTGCCACTGCAAAGTGTAGCAGTAGAGCCAGCAGAGTCGCCGGTAATCAGCCAGGCTAAAGCCGGCGAAGAATTAAAACCCGGCCCGCATAAAATTCAGGGGATAGGCGCAGGCTTTATTCCGGGCAATCTGGACCTGGCGCTGGTTGACAGTGTTGAGCAAGTTACCAGTGACGAAGCCATAGCGGCGGCACATCGCTTAATGCGCGAAGAAGGCATTCTGGCCGGTATTTCATCCGGTGCCGCTTTGGTTGCAGCACAACGCCTTGCTGCTAAGCCGGAAAACGCTGGTAAAAACATTGTCGTGATCTTGGCCAGTGCTGCAGAGCGCTACTTAACCAGCCCGCTGTTTGCTGATATCTTCACCGAGCAGGAACTGCAGGCCTAAAATCGTTTTCAATGATTATAAAGGGCTGCTTTTGCAGCCCTTTTCTTTACAGCGCAGAAAAAAAAAGCCACACTGGATATCCAATTTTCACCGGATAGTACACCATGAAACTGTATTGGCTTTCCCCGCTACTCTTACTGCTGTTAGTCGCCTGCAAAGACGATACATCTAAAGTTAATGCCCAGTGGGGCACACCTGAGTATATCGCTACTGAGTTTTTCCAGGCGCTTTATAATGACAAAGATCTGGAAAAAGCGAAAAAACTCAGCACCAAAGAATATGCAGACTTAATGGAATCTTACGGCACAGTGCGCCAGGTTGGCCGCACACTGATGAATATGTCCTTTGACAGTGTTGAAATTCGCGTCAACCGCAGCGGAGGCAATCTGCGTGAGCAATACGAAGATGTGGCTGAAATCACCTTGCTGCTGACTGGCCCGCACGATGGTAAACAGGTAGACGAATTACGGGTCGTTGAGATGACGAAACGAAACAGCAGTTGGGTTGTAAGTTCAGTAAAAGTAGATAAATTCAGCACCAGCGCCCGCTGATGCTGCCTTTGTTTGCGCTGATATTAACGCTTGAAAAACGCTGCTATCCGCTGCTGACAATCTTCACCATCCAGCAAACGCTGAAACTGCGCCAGTTCAGTTGCTATAGCTGCACTTGTCCGGGCACTACCTGCTTTTAGCAGCGCTTTACTGGTTTGCACAGCGTCAGCCGGTAATGCGGCCAACTGCTGCGCTTTTTGCCAGGCCAGCGCCTCAAGTTCTGCACTGGTGACGACCTGATTTACCAGCCCCATGGCGTATGCTTGTGCAGCATCAAAACGCTCTCCCAGCAGCAAATACTGAGCAGCACGCTGATAGCCAATCAAACGCGGCAGCAGCAAACTGGACGCGGCTTCAGGACACAAGCCTAATTGGGTAAACGGTAGCTGAAAACGGGCACTATCTGCTGCATATACCAGATCGCAGTGCAGCAGTGCCGTAGTACCGATACCAATTGCCAGGCCAGACACAGCGGCAACCAACGGTTTTGGACACTGTGCCAGCAGATACAAGAACTGCACCGTGGGGTGTTCAGCATCCAGTACACCGGCGGCGAGAAAATCTTTCAAATCGTTGCCGGCACTAAAACAATCGTCACCGCCCTGCAGTAATACTACCTTGATGCTGCTGTCTTCTGCTGCGCGCTGCAAGGCACTGTTCATATCCCGGTACATCTGCTGGCTTAACGCATTTTTCCTGGCTGGACGGTTCAATCGGATCTGCAATATGCCGTCTGTAGCATCAACTAAAACGTCGGTCATAGTTAACTCCGTCATTCGCCCGCTACCCGGCCTTCGCGACGTGGATCGGCAGCGCCCTGCAATCCGGCCTCGCTAATAGAAATAGCATGCAGACCACTGTTCAGATCCTGAATTTGTACCTTGTAGCCCATGTCCTGTAAAGCGCCCAGCTGTTGCTCCAGCACTGTGTGCTTTTCCAGCGCCAGATAATCATTGCGATGAGTGAGACGCGGTAAACTAAGCGCCTGTTGCACATCCAGTTTCCAGTCCAGTACCGCGACGATACTCTGGGCAACATAATTGATAATACGGCTACCGCCCGGTGAGCCTATCAGCAGCACAGGTTTGTTATGCTGATCAAACACCATCATCGGCGCCATAGAGGAGCGCGGTCTTTTGCCACTCTCTACGCGGTTTGCCACCAGATAACCATTCTGCTGCGGGCTTAAACTGAAGTCAGTCAGCTGGTTGTTCAGTAAAAATCCGCCTACCATCAGGCCGGAACCAAACACATTTTCAATACTGGTGGTCATGCTGACGGCATTACCTTCACTGTCTACAATAGAAAAGTGGCTGGTATTAGGTAGCTCTGGTGAGCTGGCACTGATAAGCGAAGGTGCCCCTGCAGGCACACCGGCGGTTGCAGGTTTGCCTGCTTTCGTTAAATCGACAAGCGCTGCTCTGCTTGCCAGATAATCTTTTGCCAGCATGCCTTCGGTTGGCACTGGCACAAACGCCGGATCTGCCAGATAACGCTCGCGGTCGGCAAAAGCCAGCTTTGCAGCCTGGGCCAGCATATGGGTAGCCTTAAGGCTATTCGGCGCCAGTTTCGACATGTCGTAATGCTGTAATATGCCCAGTATCTGCAGTACCGCTATTCCGCCGGAACTCGGTGGCGCCATACCACATACCTTGTATGCGCGGTAAGGCATGCAGATAGCATCGCGCTGTACGGCTTTGTAACCGGCCAAATCTGACACAGACAACTTACCCGGATTAATCGGAGCGCTCTGTACCCTGTCGCTTATCGCTTTTGCCAGCTCGCCATGGTAAAACGCATCGGGTCCGTTTTTAGCAATCAGCTTGAGCGTGGCAGCATAGGCCGGGTTTTTCAGGATCTCGCCTTCTGCGACCGGTTTTCCATGCGGGAAAAAATACTGCTTTGAATCATAAAACTCAGTAATGCCTTTGTTCCAGCCTTTGGCCAGCTGAGAGGCCGTGCGGCTGGACACCGAAAACCCCTGCTCAGCGGTCTGTATAGCGTCGCTAAACAGATCTGCCCAGGGCAGCTTGCCATATTGTTGATGCGCAGCATACAGCATCGCAACAACACCTGGCACCCCAACGGATTTACCGCCGACATAAGCATCACGCCAATCCATTACCTTGCCGTTTTCACTAAACAATAACGGTGTGGCACTCTGTGGTGCCGTTTCACGTCCGTCGAAACTGGTGAGCTGCTGTTGCCTGGCCTGCCAGTGCAGCATAAAAGCACCGCCGCCAAGACCCGAACTTTGTGGTTCTACTAATCCCAGCATTAACTGGGTGGCGATAGCCGCATCCACTGCACTACCACCTTTAGCCAGTATTGCTCTGCCCGCTTCAGTTGCCAGTGGATGTGCAGCGGCGACCATATAATGTTTTGCCGTTACCAGCTGCTGCTGATAAACACCGGTAGCGGCTTCCGGCTCGCGGTTTTCCTGCTGTGCAGCACTAACCTGCAACGTGATGACTGACGTAAAACCTAAAACTAGTAATGTTTTGTAGCAATGGGACAACTGGCTAAACATAATTCGGCTGGTCTGCTGAGAATAAAGTACAAACACCCTAACCAGTTCGCCGCGTAATATCAATATTGATAAACGCCGTTGACCGGTTGCAGCAGCAACTTCAGCGCAGCTTTGTCGTGCCTGCATACTTTGACAAGAATTTTGCTTGACCTGGCTTGGGTTATCGTTTTGCATAAGCGCACTAATAACATTTGATGAGTTGCCTTTGCACAAATTTAAGCCCTATGTCACGTCCTGGTTGCCGTACCTGCTGGTGGCAGCCGCTATTCTGCTGCTGGCTGCGCTACCCGAACACATGCAAGCAGCACTCAGTTATAGTAGAGACGGCATAGCTGATGCTCAATACTGGCGTTTAGTCTCTGGTCACCTGCTACATAGCAATAACTGGCATTTACTGATGAACCTTGGCGGTTTGCTGCTGGCCATGCTGTTGCATGCGGGTTGTTTCAGCTACCGCCAACTGGCCGCGCACTGGCTGCTGTGTGCTGTGGCGATAAGCGTGTTGTTATATGTTGGTTCTGAACAAATACAAATTTACGTTGGCTTATCAGGTTTACTGCACGCCATGCTGACACTTGGCGCACTAAAAGATATTCAGCAGAAAATTAATACAGGCTGGTTACTGCTGGCAGGGCTTATTGCCAAAGTGAGCTGGGAACAATGGCATGGGCCGGATGAAGATTTAGCTAAGCTGATAAACGCCAGTGTCGCTACAGATGCTCACTTATACGGCGTTATCAGTGCTTTGGTGTTAGGCTTACCGGCCATTATCTGGCTGAATACTAAAAAGGCGCAGTAGCACTAAACTCAACTGGCTGTTTTGTCAGCGGATGCTGAAAACGTATGTACTCAGCGTGCAACATCAAACGCGAACTTTTACCTATAACATCTGATGGCGCATATAAGACGTCACCCAGCATCGGATGGCCAAGCGCCAGCATATGCACACGTAGCTGATGTGAGCGCCCGGTCACCGGTTCAAGCTGAACCCTGCTTTGATCTGTAGTGCTGTCGTAACTCAGCAGCTTATATCGGGTAACTGATGGCTTACCGTCTTGCTGACATACTTTGTAAAGCGGCCGGTTGTCATTATCACTCGCAATCGGCAGTTCAATAATACCCTGTGTTTTAGCCACTTTACCGGCAACCACAGCAATATAGTGCTTATGAACCGTTCGGGCCTGAAACTGTTTGCTGATATCAGACAGTACTCTCTTCGTCATGGGCAAAATAACCAAACCGGACGTATCGTAATCAAGCCGGTGCACAACTTCTGCAAAAGGAAATTCACGCTGCACCCTGCGGATCAGACAGTCCTGGTTCTGCGGATGGCGCCCCGGCACTGTCAGCAACCGGGCCGGTTTGTTAACAACCAACAATACATCATCGGCATAGACTATCTGGAACGGCTCTTTTGTCGCCGGCAGTATTGCCAGTTGTTCAGTACTGCTCATCTCTATCTCCATGGTAAAAGCGCCGGCTATTATGCCGTAAAAGCCGCTTGCCTGTCGCTGAAATTACGCTAAGCTACCCTCTTTGTTTGCAGACTGCGCCAGTATGACTACGCCCTTTATATACACCCCTCCTACTGAGCCATGGCTTGATATTCTATATCAGGACAAAGATCTGATAGTACTGAACAAACCAAGTGGCCTGTTGACTAACCCGGGGCGCGGTGAACACTTGTCTGATTGTTTGCTAAGCCGCGTACAACAGCAGTATCCACTGGCACAACTGGTACACCGCCTTGACATGGCGACGTCCGGTGTTGTTGTTATAGCCCTGCGCCGTAAAGCCGAAACAGCACTAAAACAGCAATTTGCTGGCAGAACGGTTAAAAAGCGCTATCTGGCAATGGTATGGGGCCAGCTGCAGCAGGCAGAAGGCACGATCGATTTACCGCTTATTGCGGACAAAGATCAGCTGCCCAAACAGAAAGTTTGTCAGCAAACCGGTAAAACCGCGATAACCAACTATAGCTTAGTGCAACAATTATCAGACCGGGCTTTGGTTGAACTCAGACCCATCACCGGACGCTCGCATCAGCTACGCGTTCATATGCTGTCGCTGGGCCACCCAATACTGGGCGATGCTTTTTATGCGCACACTGAGGCGCAGCAAGCCGCACCGAGATTAATGCTGCATGCTGCCAGCTTGCAGTTGCATCAGCCTTATCATGGCAACGTGCTGCATTTTCAGGCTGACACCGACTTTGTTGCGGCCAATGGCGCGTTAAAGCCCTGAGTTAAAGCTATAAATTGTCTTAAATGCTAGTGGCAAAATACCCTTTGCTGGCTATAGTGTTGTTAGCCATTTGCAGCATATAGCTGCAGACTCAATGGCAGATAATGATAATAAAACAGGAGTTTAGCTATGAGTATGCTGCAGGAATTTAAAACCTTTGCCATGCGTGGCAACGTAGTAGATATGGCCGTCGGTATCATTATCGGCGCGGCCTTTGGCAAAATTGTTTCGTCTTTTGTAAATGATGTCATCATGCCGCCTATTGGCGTGTTGTTGGGCGGCGTTAACTTTCGCGATCTGGCGGTTGTTATTCAACAGGCAACAGAAACTCAGGCCGAAGTGGTGATTAAGTACGGTGCTTTTATCCAGACCATTATCGACTTTATTATTATTGCTTTTGCGGTGTTTGTCGGTGTTAAGGCAATGAACTCAATGAAAAAGAAAGAAGAAGCCAAGCCTGCGCCTGTCGCCGTTGTACCGGAGGATGTGAAGTTACTGACTGAAATTCGGGACTTGCTGAAAAAAGACTAACGGCGCTACCGCGCGATGATAAAAAAACGTCTCCTGGTGAGACGTTTTTTTTATATTAAGTGCTATATCCAATGTAGGCCGGAAACCCGATTTGGTCGGCGCAGAGTGTCTGAGCCCCGCCGCAGGCATTGGGGCGAGTTGCTGCGACGAGCCAAAGCGGGTATTGCGGCCGTAATAGCTGCGCCTTACAAATTTTGTTCAAACAATTTATAAATCCGGCGGTACTCATCCAGCCAGCTGCTTGGCTGACGGAAGCCATGCGGTTCAACCGGATAAATAGCGGTTTCAAAGTTGTTGTTTTCCTGCTCAATCAGGCGTTGAACCAGACGCACAACGTCCTGGAAAAACACATTGTCATCAACCATAGGGGCGTTAATCAACAATGGTTTTTTCAGACCCTGCGTAAAGTAAATGGGCGAACTGCGCTGATACGCTATAGGATCAATCGCTGGTGAGTTCAGAATATTAGACGTGTAAGCATGGTTATAATAAGCCCAGTCACTGACCGGACGCAGGGCTGCACCGGCCTGAAACAGATCCGGCTGGGTAAACAGCGCCATAAAGGTCATAAAGCCACCGTAAGAACCACCATAAGTACCAATACGGTTACGATCAACATTCGCATTGTCTACCAGCCAGTTCACGCCATCTGCTAAATCTTCAATCTCTGGCGTGCCCATCCGGCGGTAAATTGCGGTGCGCCAGTCACGGCCATAACCTTTTGATGCACGGTAATCCATATCCATTACTACATAGCCCTGCTGGGTCAGTAAGTTATGGAACAGAAACTCGCGGAAGTAACCAGACCAGCCTAAATCACTGTTTTGCAGATAACCGGCACCGTGGTTAAAGATCACAGCGCGGCGCTTCTCACCTTGCTGATAATCTTTCGGGTAGTACACTTTGGCAAAAACCGGCTGTTTGCCGTGGCTTGACGGTACCGCCACGATTTGCGGTGCAACCAGAGGTAGCTGCTTAAACTCTGCCGAGATAGTGTCTGTCAGCGGTTTTACCTCTGCACCGACAACAGCATCAGCAACATATAATTCATTCGGCTTAAGGTTGGTAGAGAAATTCAGCAACAGCTTTGATTCATCCGGCGACAGCGTAAAGCTGGTGTTGCCGCCAAGTTTGGTCAACTGCTCGGTTTTGCCCGTCTCCAGCACGGCACGGTAAACCTCATAATTACCCGGGTGCTTAACATTAGCCTGAAAGTAAATGTAGCTGTCATCGTGCGTCAACACCGGATCAGCCACTTCAAAACTGCCCTCAGTCAGTTTTTTGGCCTTCCCTTTTAAAGGCTTAACATATAAATGTGAATAGCCAGACTCTTCAGACAGATAATACAGGCTCTCGCTGTTATTCAGCCAGCCAAAATCATTAAACGCGTAGTTCACCCAGGCATCGTCATGCAGCCTGTGCTGCGGTATCAGCTTTTTCTGTTTCAGGTCAACCGTTGCTATCCAGCGGTCTTTGTTATCCAATGCTTTTAGCATCAGCGCCACCTGCTCACCACTGCGGTGCCAGCGTATAGCGCTCTGGCTCCAGTACCAGTCATTCATCAGACCGATAGCACGGATTACCTTTTCACTTTTGTACTTCTCGCCACGGGCTTTCGCATTTTCTGCTTTGACCCCGGCTAACACATCTTCGTTATAGCCAGGTAAGCTGCTGTAGCTTAACTCAGTGCTGCTACCATCCTGCAGGCTAATCAGCAAAACGCGCTGCGGCTCAGGATTTACATCATTTACGCGGGCACGAACTTTCTGCGCTGCTATATCACCGTTGCCGGTAATGTAATTTGGCATAATGTCTTTTTCATTGGCTTTACCAGCTTTTCGTACCGATACCAATAAATAATCTGCTTTTGGCGACAAACTGGCACCGACGACCTGTTGCCCCTTACCAAGATATATGGCCGGAGCAGCAATACTGGCATTTTGTTGCTGCAATTGCTTTTTAGCATCAAAGCGCTGCTCAGCATGTTTTTGCTGCAAAGCAACAAACTCAATCAGCTTGTGTTGCTCCTGAGCCAGATAACCTGACGGTGTTGCCGGAGCTTTGGGTTTATCTTCTGTTTTCAGGCTGACCAATTCAACACGCTGGCCGGTTGCCAAATCATGCGCGTACCAGATCCAGCCTTCGCGGTATACCAGTCGGCCATCAAGTAAAAACTCAGGTGAGCTTTGCGCTGCATTATCGCGCGTTAGCTGTATCAGCTCACCATCAGTTACGCGACGAACAAACACATCGCCTTCGAATACATAAGCTTGCATACTGCGATCAGCGTTATAGCTAATCTGAGCTGCGCCAATCTGATGCAGCTGCGACAACGGTACTATACTGCCATTGTCAGCCGCAGTCAGTGGCCGGGCGTACCAATCGCGCTGTTCACTACCCTGGCGTTTACGTTCAAAATACACCTGCTGGCTGTCCAACGACCAATGCGCTTCTTCCGGCTGACGCCCAAGCCAATCCGGATCTGACATAATTTGCTCTAAACTTAGCTCAACAGTAGGATCAGCGTTATATACCACCGGTACACTAACCGCTTCAGTCGGGTAATTCAGTGATTCAGTATTTTTGGCATGCAATGGGCCCGCCAGCGACAGAGTGCAAATAGCGAGCGCCAGCACAGAGTAACGAATTTGAGGCATAGTTAAGTTCTTATATTAAAAATGACACCTTGTTATACAAAGCATCGGCAGCTAACGCAACCGTCGGCAAACGGGATGCGGCTGACTACCTGACATATAAGATTAACTGTAACAAAAACGCCGGCCTGAACAGGCCGGCAAAACAGCATGAGAACAGATATTCAAACAGCTGTGGAGAAGTTAAGCTGCAATTTTAGCGCTGATTTGTACTAAACGCTCTTTGGCTGCGGTTAACGCCGCCTGCTGCGCGTCAGTTCCCATATTGAGTCCTTCTGCGTAGACAAAATGTACATCTTTTAAGCCAACAAAGTTCAGGAAAGACTGTAAAAATGGGGTCTGGCTGTCAGCAGGGGTACCCTGGTATACGCCACCGCGGGTTGCAAAAACCACTACGGGTTTGTCTTCCAGTAAACCTACCGGTCCCTGCTCTGTATATTTGAATGTAATGCCGGCACGGGCGATACGATCCAGCAAGGCTTTTAACTGAGATGGAATACCAAAGTTATACATAGGTACGCCAAGCACAATCACGTCAGCTGCTTTTACACGCGCGATAATGTCATCAGAAATTGCTGCCAGCTTTTGCTGTACGTCAGTACGCTGCTCTGCAGGTGTCATCCATGCTGCCATCTCGGTCATTTCAAGATGTGGTACCGGTGCTTTATTTAAGTCCAGTGTATCAACATTAAAATTACCTTGAGGTAATTGGGCAATAAATTGCTGCGCCAGTTGCACCGAATGGCCTTTGTCGCCACTAATTGAACTACTGATAAAAAGTATCTTTTTCATAATCGCCTCCGCTTATTTGATACAGCTATAATAAGGCAATTTTTTAGTAAAAAAATCAGAATAATACGCATAAAACATTCTATTTTTTGATACAAACAAGCAAGATCCACACTCTTTCAGACTGCGTATAACACTGCATACAAACAATGCAGCATAGCTAACTGCTTATTGCGGAACCTGAAATATGTTGAAGTTAACCTCGCCACCAAGGCATGATGAGCGCCTTAATTCGAAAACGGATATCGGCACACCTATGACGGGGCAGGATCACACTCATCAGCAGTGGGAAGATGCACTTACTTTCGTGGCGTTAAAACGCGACCGCCAAGCCTATGCCGAACTGTTCAATTATTTCGCTCCCAGGCTTAAAGCGTTCGGCATGAAAATGTTTGGTAACGAGCAGCAGGCTTTGGAAATGGTGCAGGATACCATGCTAAACGTCTGGAAAAAGGCAGCGTTGTTCGACGCGTCCAGAGGCTGTGCCTCCACCTGGATTTTTACCATTGCCCGCAACGTACGCTTTGACATGCTGCGTAAAAAGCAGAGCCGTAAAGACGACATTAGCGCTGACGATCTGTGGAATGGTGACTACCCGGAATCTTACGCCGAGGATGCGGCTGACAATTGGGATATTCAGCTTTTGTCTGAAAAACTGGCACCGCATTTTTCGTTATTGCCGCCCCCACAACGCGAAGTTATAGAAAAAGTTTACCTGCAAGAGAAAACCCATCAGGAAGTATCAGACGAACTGGCTATTCCCCTGGGCACTGTAAAATCACGCATCCGCCTGGCGCTGGACAGACTGAGAGAGGCATTAGATGGCGCACGCAATTAAATATCATCCGGGTATGGCATTACTGGAGCAATTTGCTGAAGGGTGTCTTAATGCAGATGTTGCGCTGGCAGTGGCAGCACATGTCGATTTATGCCCGCACTGTCAGCAACTGCAACGCGATATCACCACCGATCTTGCTGGCAGGTTAATGCAACAACGGCTGAAACCAGATAATACAAACTGGGACGCCATGCTAAGCGATATCATGTCGCAGCAAGAACCCGCTGCGCGCGCAGAAGTGATAGAGGTGCCTGTGCAGCAGGTCCAGGTTGCCGGGCGCGAGTTCACGTTACCCAGAGCGCTGCAACGTCTGGCGTCGAAACACGGTAAATGGCTCCAACTCGGAGGCATAGCAACGGCGAAAATTCCGGCTGGCAGCGATTACCATATTTCACTGCTGTATATCAGCAAGGATACTGAAGTGCCGCAGCATACTCATTTAGGCCTGGAAATGACGCTGGTGCTGGCAGGTAAAATAGCTGACGAAAATGGTGAATACTATGCCGGCGATTTACTGATCAACTCACCGGACGATACCCATACTCCGCGCACATTGCCCGATGAAGACTGCTTGTGTTTGTCGGTACTGAGTGCACCACTGCAGTTTAAAAAAGGCCTTACCCGGCTGTTAAACCCACTGCAGCAGTTCTTTTACTAAGTTTGTCGACAACCTGGCAGGAAGTCGTTAGCGCCGGTTAATGCCGGCGCAGTTTTATCAGCAAAGTAATGCCGTGCCGCCTTTCAGGTTGTATACCTGCGTAAACCCCAGGCGCCCGAGCACTTTACAAGCCACCAGGCTGCGATTACCGGACCGGCATACCAACAGCAGGGCTTGCTGTTGTTCTAACTTACCACTGATAAGAGCATCTGCCAGCTTTGACAATGGGATCTCCGTCACCGGATAAGGCACTGGCAAATGCTGCGCTAAGGCACCGGCACTTTGCTCATGTGGCTCACGCACATCAATCACCTGCAAAGCACCATGCTGCTGCATAAATCCGGCTAAGTGCTCCGGCGCGATGACGTCGGTGGCATCAGATAAGCTGACTTCAACCAAGCCACACAAATGCTGATTTTGCTGCTGCAGCAATACTGCCTGCTGTTGTAACTGTTGCTGCCAGTCGCTGTCTGCCTCGTCCTGTAACAGCGCATGCAATAGCGGTTGTTCTTGTATTGCCAATGCCAGTGTCGTGAAAAAGCGCTGGGCATAATCATGGCTCGATAGCACCAGCGTATTATCTTTAAGCGTCGCAGCTAACAAACGGATACTGTGTGCCAGTGCTGACATATCACCGCCTGGCAGATCGGTACGACCCACCCCACCGGGTAAAATCAAATCACCGGCAAACGCGGCGCATAATTGTTGTTCTTTTCGCAGCAGTATCGTCACAGCTTCTGCGGTATGGCCGGGGGTTGCCAATTTTGTCAGCCGGTAAGGCCCACAAATCAGTTCTGTCTGCTGTTTTGGCCAGCCCAGCACATCGCAGTCCTGATGTGATTCATGCTCGCCAATCAAGGCAATAATTTCTCGCCTGGCTGACAGATGATCGCGGTGCAGGTGCGTATCAAGCACAGCTTTTAATGTCAGGCCCTGGCCCTGAATGATATTGGCGATGCGCCCAGCCAGCGGCAATACCGGATCTATCACTACCGCATCGCGGCTGTCAGGGCAAATCAGTACATAGCTGCACAAGGCTTCATGCTTCAGCTGCAATAAACCCCGGGCATGGATCTCCAGCGTCGGCGTAGCATCGGTCAGCACCAGACAATGCTTGCAGACGATTTCAGCTAATGCCGTTATCGCATTGCAGGCCTGTACACATTCGGCCTGCGTCATCGCCGGGCCAAAGGATAACCGTATCGCGCCTTGTGAGCGCCAGGGTTCAAGCCCCATCGCATCTAATACAAAACTGCTGGGTACTTTAGAGCTACAGGCCGAACCAGAGCTGACACGTATACCGGCAGCGTCAAACAAGTCCATAATATCTTTGCTGTAAAAACCAGGTACCGAGAAATTGATTGTGGTGGGTACGACATAGGGCTCAGAGCTGTTGAGCTCGAGCGCCGGGAACACCTGCTTTAAGGCTGAAATGAGTTGATGCCGGTATTGCCACAGTACTGCTTCGGGTTGAAATACCGAGCCCTGCGTTTTAGCCAGCTCACTGAACACTGCATGTAATGCAGCGATACCCGGCAGGTTTTCAGTGCCGGAACGTAAACCACTTTCCTGGCCTCCGCCTGCAATAAAAGGCTGATAAGGTGCGCCGCGGCGAACATATAGAAAACCAATACCTTTGGGTGCGTAAAGCTTGTGCCCACTGAACGGCGCATAATCAATACTGGTTTGGGCAATGTTAAGCGCCATCTTTCCCAATGCCTGTACACAATCAACCATCCAGTACACTGTCGGATTAACACTACGGATCAACTGCTCCAGCGCAGCCAGGTCTTGCTTTACGCCCGTTTCATTATTTGCCGCCATAGTACAAATCATCACAGCTGAAGCCAGATTAGCGCGGATAAAGTCATAATCGAGCACGCCGCGCTGGTTAACGGGAATGGCCATTACCGTTGCATCAAGCTGCAATACTTTATTCCAGTGTTTCAGGCTTTCCGGCACGGCTTTATGTTCCGTAGCCCCATACAGCAGCAGCGTTTTGGCGCCAGTTAATCCCCGCGCGCGCGCAGCCATCAGCGCAGATACAATAGAGGTTTGAATACCTTCAGTGGCACCGGACGTAAACACGATATCCCCGGTACTGGCACCTATCAGCTGTCTGGCAAGGGCCCGCGTACTTTCCAACTCGGCTTTGGCTTTAATACCGGTAGCATGACTGCTGCTTGGGTTACCAAAGCCCCGCTGCATGGTGTGCATAGCAGCCTGCGCGGCCACCGGCAACACTGGCGTAGTCGCATTGTTATCAAGATAAATTTCGCGCTGCTGGCTGCTCATGCCCGGCCCCTTTATAACCATAAGGAATATCTTATTCCCTGCAATAATAACCGGCATCCCCGCCTTGCTCAAGTTTTTAGCGTAGTCCAGAAACAACAAACCGCCCTCAGGCGGTTTATATTAACGAGTTACTCAACCAAATCTTTTGGGATCTGCGGCCGCAGTTCTGACCAGACCAGGCCACTTTCTTTACCGTATTTACGCACGGCAAATACCACTTCATCAAACTTACCATTTTCGGCGTACAGTTTAATCTGGTGATAATACTTACGCGCCAGCTCACGAGCTTGCGGGTGAGAGAAGTAAAAACGGGCAATTTTGTTATACAAACCACGAAAGCCGTTTAAAATCAGTACGTAAATCCGGTTAGCAGAATGCAGTGCCAACTCATGGTTCAGGTTATAGTCAAATTCGGCAAAAGCTTCAGCGGTGTCTTCCAGCGCTTCAGCACCGGCAAAAATATCCACCACCTGCTGGGCATGGTTCTTAATAGCACCGCGAATATAGATCGCGCTGATATTGGTGCGCGCTGACAGCAACTCGTCTACCAGTTCCGGCATCCGTTCTTCATCTAACCGCGCCAGCGTTTCAAGAATATTTAAGCCTGACGTTTCCCAAAAGTTATTCACTTTGGTTGGCTTACCATGTTGGATGGTTAACCAGCCATCACGGGCTAAACGCTGTAAAACTTCACGCAAAGTGGTACGGGTTACGCCGATAAGCTCTGATAACTCACGCTCTGCAGGCAGTATTGAACCAGGCGCAAATTTACCGTTCCAAATCGAGTCAACAATATACTCTTCAGCAAACCCGGCCGGGCTTTGCGCTTTTATCAGATTAGTCATGCGGATCTATCCGTCTTCTTGTTCAGAAATTTGCACTGATTGTACCAGAGCGCCAACAGTTAACAAGTCACCGCCTGAAAATAGCCATTGGTAACAGCTTGATTGTACATTGACAACAAATACCGTAGATTAACGGCAGTTGACAAAAATCCCCGTCAGAAGGATAGGAAATGCTACATTATTTCAAACGTTTATCTACTAAGCGCTGGGGCTGGGCTTTGGTAGTCTTGTCATGTCTGATGTTGCTTGGCACAGCGCTGTATTTCCAGTATGGCCTGAATATGCAGCCATGCATCAAATGCATTTATGTACGCAGCGCCTTTACCGGCGTATTGCTGGCCGGCATCATCGGTTTAATTGCCCCCGCTCATACACTGCTACGTGTTGTTGCATTGCTTGGTATGCTGGCTGCTGCACTCTTTGGTGTAATGCAGGCCAATGAGCTATTAGAAATTGAAAAGCTGCTGGCCGAAGGCGGCTTTTTCAGCTGCGCCCTGTTTGCCGATTTTCCTACGTGGATGCCGTTGGACAAATGGTTACCATCAGTATTTGAACCGACCGGTAGCTGTGGCGATACCAGTTGGCAGTTTTTAGGCCAGAGTATGGCCTTCTGGAGCGCATTTTCACTATGTATTTATGCCGCCATTGCGGCGGTACTGTTGTTGTCACAGCTTGTCAGATTAAGCAGCAACCCATACCGGGGCTAATAAAAAATACACAAGCTCTTATAACTAAACAAAAAAACCGGCAAACGCCGGTTTTCTTGTTTATACAGGCTAACGTGCTAAAAATGGATAGTCGGTATAGCCCTCTTTGCCGCTGGCGTAAAACAGCTCTGGCTTAGCAGTGTTTAATGCTGCATCGACAGCAAAACGCTGTACTAAATCCGGGTTTGCAATAAAAGGCACACCAAAGGCCACGGCGTCGGCACTGCCCTCTGCCAGCGCCTTAGTTGCTGAGGCTTTATCAAACTTCTCATTGCTGATATAAACGCCACCAAACTGTTGCTTCAGCATTGGGCCAAGGCTATCTTCGGCTTGCGCTTCCCGGGCACAGATAAACGCAATACCACGCTTACCCAGTTCTTTGGCGACATAACCGAAAGTATCAGCACGCTGTGAGTCACCCATGTCATGAGCATCAGCCCGCGGTGCCAGATGCATACCAACACGGCCGGCTCCCCAGACAGCGACCACGGCATCAGTGACCTCCAGCATCAGACGGGCACGATTTTCAATACTACCACCGTAGTTGTCGTTGCGAGTATTGGTGCTGTCCTGCAGGAACTGATCTAACAAATAGCCATTAGCGCCATGAATTTCAACACCGTCAAAGCCAGCCAGCTTGGCATTTTCTGCCCCTTTGCGGTAGGCCTCGACAATACCTGCTATTTCCGAAGTTTCAAGCGCACGCGGGGTAACAAAATCTTTTTTCGGCCGCACCAAACTGACATGTCCGGCAGGTTGTATCGCGCTTGGCGCTACCGGTAATTCACCGTTTAAATACAACGGGTCAGAAATACGTCCCACATGCCATAGCTGTAACATAATGCGCCCACCCGCTTCATGTACCGCCGCAGTAATTTTGCGCCAGCCTGCAACCTGTTCATCTGACCAGATCCCAGGTGTATCCGGATAGCCCACGCCCATAGGAGTAACAGAGGTTGCCTCAGTCAGAATAAGCCCGGCAGTGGCGCGCTGAGTGTAATATTCGGCCATTAATTCGTTGGGTACGCGGCCTTCGCTGGCGCGACAGCGTGTTAAAGGCGCCATAATAATGCGGTTGGGTAACTGTAAATCGCCGATTTGTATTGGGTCAAATAAGGTTGCCATATCTATATCCTGTGCTGTTGAAAGTACTTATCTATAACTGATGACTGATTTGCGCCAGAAACTGACTGATCATCACGTCATCCCGTTTAAAAAAATGCCATTGCCCGACTTTCTGGCTATTGATAACCCCGGCACGCTGCAGCGTTGCCAGATGTGCCGACACCGTGCTTTGCGACAAGCCGGTTTGACGCTCAATTTTGCCGGCACAAACGCCGAGGCTAAGTGGGTGGTCCTGATCAGCAAAATATTGCTCTGGCGTTTTCAGCCAATGCAAAATATTGCGCCTTACCGGATGCGCCAGCGCCTTAATAATGTCGTCCAGCTGTTTAGCCGTTAATTGTGTAGTATCTGAAAATGCCATAACAAAATCGATTCATTTAAATATCGCGATAAAGCGATATATGCGGGTGCAAAATATGTATTTCAACTGCCCGCGCAAAAATATTTTGTGAGTGCAGCTATTTAAGACTGCTATCTGGGAAATATGCTGACAAGGCGCGTAAAAATCTATGTTCATCCAAGGGGGCACGGTTTAATGGCTTAGCCTGTGCACTTAACATCACCACTACCAGCTGTTTATCGGGGTCAACAAATACGTATTGGCCAAAAATGCCCTCGGCCGCGTAACTTCGGCCATGCAGTGGCCATAACATGTAACCATACTCAACCTCTTTACCATTAATTCTCTGTGCACTGCTTGCGGCATCCAGCCAGCCTTGTGGCAAAACACGCTGCTGGTTAATGATACCGTCATGCAGTAAAAATAAACCAAACCGGCCATAGTCCCGCATTGTTGCTGACAAACCGCTACCACCGATTTCCAACCCACCGGGCGATTCCAGCCACCAGCTGGCATCAGCCTGCATACCAAGTTTTGCCCAGATTTTCTCTGATAAATACTCCGCTACCGGCTTTCCTGTTGCCGCCTGCACCAGGGCGCCAGCTACCTGCGTTTCGCCGGTGCTGTAATTCCACACACTGCCGGGTTGTGCAGCACGCGGTAAAGAGGCCATCAGCTCCAGGATAGCGCCGCTCTTCTGGCTTATTTGCGCCTCTAGCATGCGTCTGCGGTCTGACGCCGGGTCGGTATAGGTTTCATTCCACGCTACCCCGGACCGCATCTGTAACAACTGGCGCACCGTTACACCGTCATAAGCGGTGTTTTTAAACCGAGGCAAGTAATCCACAATCGGGGCATCGACATTTTTTATCGCGCCATCCTGTATCGCCGCACCTATCAGTGTCGCCGTCACTGATTTTGCCACCGACATCGACATCCAGCGTGTATGCTGGTCATTACCCAACTGGTATTTTTCAAACACAACCTCGCCGTGGTGTAAAATCAACATGCCGCTGACACGGTTCATTGACAACACATCGTACAAGTCATACTGCTTGCCATCGACATCGTAGGAGAACTGCTGCAGCGGATTTTTGCTCTGTGGCAACTCAAGTACTGTGTTGCCGCGCTTAACAATGCGGCTGGGAAATAAGCGATCGATGTTGCGAAAGGTATTCACCTGAATATCGGGGTACAATTTGCCATCGTATACTTCGCGCACACTACCAATGGTTTCATTTGCATGACGGTAAGCAGTTTCAGCGGTACTGGCCGAAAAGGCAAACAGCAGACAGATAAGTAGAAAAGCGTTTTTTGTCTGTAAAGCGAACATTGAAATAATATCCTTGGGTTAAAGCTGAGTGGTGTGGCAGCAAATAGCCACCGCGTCTGATACTCAATCAGCGCTGTATGTATTCTTACAAGTAAAAGTACAGCGCATAGTCACAGAGCAGGCACTTTGCCCTTACCTTCGCGTTTTTCAACAGCCGCTTTTCGTAATCTTTCTACTTCTGCTCCGGCGGCCAATTCAGCACTCACCCAAGATGGAATATCAATCATTGTGGTTGTCACACTGTTTGCTGGCTTGGTATCTGTAGCGGTAAGCTTGAATTCCAGCATATTGGCGCATTCATCAAGATTTTTAATCCGGCTTACTCTGAACAAGTCCAGCCGGTACTGACCTGATCTTTTTACAAAAACCATATCCAGGATGCTTTTATTTTTACTGCTGTCAGGCAACGCTACCCCTGTACCATCCTGACTGGCGGACAGGCAGTTTTTATTGCCACTGCCAAACTTCCAGTTCAATGTGTTGCTGTTTGCGGTAGTCGGCTCGCCATATTTATCAATAACCGCTTGCTTAAACTGGCCACCTGTAACCGGATCAATGCCGTTTAGCATCAGGCGTTGCAAACCAACCAGCCGTCCCCCCTCAGGAGGCGGTGAAAAATACAGGGTAATAGAGTCACTGTGCTGTTTACCGTCTTTATATAGCGCTTTATTCGCACCGATTATCCGGTAAACAAAATCATCCGTTTTAAAATTGTGATTTATGCCATCGCTATAACTGTACGACATGCGGGTTTCGTATATTGACTGCTCTTCAATGCCAAAGTCCCGCAGCTTTTGCTTTGCATCTTCAACAGTCATACCAAGTGTAATGCCGATAACATCATATTTACTGCCGCTATCTGCCGCCATAGTGGAAGTTGTTGGCAGAATGCCAGAAACACAGATAGCAAAAACCGCAGAGAATCTTTTTATTAACAGCATAGCCTGCCTCCTTCAGCATGTTTTGTCCGTGTTTAACTATAGAAGGAGTTTTTAATTAGGGGAAAATTGCTGCGGGTGTGGCTGTCACTAGCAGTCATTTAGGCCTGGCGCTTTTCCATTAAAAAATTGGTTAGTCCCACACCCCGCACTTCTTTTTGCTGTTGGCGCACTACAACAAAGCCATAATGCTGAAAAAATGGCTTTGCCGTTATACTGACGTCGGCATAAAAGCGTTTCAGACCATAGCGACGACCGGTTTTTATGATGTGCTGCATCAGCGCTTTGCCTACGCCTTTACCCTGGTATGCATGATGACAAAAGAAGAAGTCGATATAGCCATCATGTTGTACATTGGCAAACCCTACAATAGTGTCATTATCCAGCGCGACAAAGGGCTCACTTTGCATAATACGCAGTGCCCAGGTGTTTGCATCGAAGCGCTCCGGAGCCCAGGCATTACGCTGCTCAAGCGTATAGTCGCGCTGATTTACGTTATGTACAGTGTGATAAAACAGTTCGCGTAAAAGCGGCTCTTCACCAATCTGATAAGGGCGGATGTGATACATACTTACCTGCTGATTATGTGTTGCTACACCTGAAAGCAACAAAGCCCTGCTAAGCAGGGCTTTGTTGCATACTGAGCGCTATTACAGTATAGCTAACAGTTCTACATCGAAAATCAGTGCGCTAAAAGGCGCGATAGCATTACCTGCACCACGCTCGCCGTAAGCCAGGTTGTGCGGAATGTATAAACGCAGTTTGCTGCCAGGTGCCATCAGCTGCAGCGCTTCCGTCCAGCCAGCGATAACGCCGGATACCGGAAATTCTGCCGGCTCGCCACGCTGATAAGAGCTGTCAAACACTGTGCCGTCAATCAAAGTACCGTGGTAGTGCGTACGTACAGTTGAATTGCGAGTTGGCTTTTCGCCTTCTGCCGCCACCAGGACTTCGTATTGTAAGCCTGAGTCAGTTACGGTGATTTCAGGACGCTTGGCGTTTTCAGCCAGGAAAGCTTCACCGGCCTCGGCCAGTAGTTCTGCTTTTTCTGCCTGCTCAGCCTGCATACGCTCGCTGATCACAGTAAAGGCAGCACGAATTTGCTCGTCGCTTACCTCTTGAGTCTGTTCAGTGAAGGCCGCAATCACACCGGCTGCTACCGCGTCGATATCCAGACCTTCAAACGGGTTGTCGGCCAGCTGCTGGCCCATCTGTAAACCGATACCATAGCTGGCGTGCTGTTCAAGCGTTGTATATTTTGACATGAGTTCCACTTATGCTGGAAAAGCCAAACGGCTTTTGGTTAAAAGTGCGCTTATGGTAGCGCATAAGCGCGCGAATGTCTTGTCAGCTCAGGCTGCCAGCTGCTGAACACGCAACCAAATCGAATTTACGTGTTGCTGATCCTGCTCATTCAATTCACCTGTTGTTATAGCCTGCTGTAAAGTACCACTGACCTGACTTATTACATCAGATGCCGCAAAAGGCGCGCCTTCTACTTGCAGTGTGCCTACCGCAAGGTCGAAGTGGCCGCGCAGATAACCTGATGCAAACAGCTCATCGTCAGTCGCAACCGGCACCAATGCATCAAAAAGCTCGGTTACCGCATCAATAAATTGCTCGGGTACTGCTGTTGTCATGTTATTCCTCGTCTTCATAGCCTAAGCGGTACATCACATAATCGTTGTAGCCGGTCAGAATATTAATTAATCCGGTGAGCTGCCTGTCCAATGTCGCATCACCGCTGTCGGCAAGTAACGGCCTGCCATCAAGCTGCTGCAGTTTGGTTTTGCTGGCAATAAGTAAAATGTTATCGCGGCCAATGGCGCGGATAACCTCGGGAGACAACTGCTGATTACCGCGGCCAAACACATGGCCCTGACCACCAATCAACGTAATGATAAGCTTACTCGGCCTGCCCTGCACCAGCTGCAGCAGCTCTGCGGCGGTAACATCTTTGGCTATCAGCTGCCCGTTCTCGACGACATCGACGCCCAGCAGGGTATTATCAACGCCAAGCTCAGCCATGACGGCTGCTACCGTAGAGCCGGAGCCCATTACGTAGCGCACATTATCTTCAAGCTGGCTAACGACATAAGCAGCTAAATCGGCCAGTACCAGCTCTTCAGACTCGCGCCCTCCCATTTTTACGCTTTGCACATAACGCAGCAGCGCAGGGATACGCATCTCGCCAAAGCGGCGAGCTTTTACCACGCCGGTTCTGAACGCCTGTTCATCAATGTCCATTACCGGCGCTTCGCTAAGTGATACCAGCTCGCCAGCCACCAACTTAGCCACCAGCTTACCGGCCGCCTGCGGTGATATAGCATACACGCCAGAGTGAATTTTCACGCCTGCCGGAATACCCAGCACAGTAGTATTATCAGCCACAGCGGCGCAGATATTACGTGCAGTACCATCGCCACCGGCAAACAACAGAATATCCACCCCCTGCTGTGCTAACAGTCTGGCTGCATTTTCGGTATCGTTTGCGCTGGACGGCCATGAAGGTGGTGTATAAATTACCTGGCTTTGCAAACCGAGCTCTTCACAGACGCTGTGGCCCATATCGCCGGCGACGGTTAGTATTTCAAATTTGTCTTTTTGCGCCAGCAGCTCTGTCAACGCCGTTTTTACCCGCTGCATTGCCTGCGGCTTTGCACCAAGCTCCAGTGCTTTTTGCGCCTGACCGTCTGAACCTTTTAAACCAACGCTGCCGCCAAGCCCCGCTAACGGGTTAATAATAAGCCCCAGCCGGAACAGATTAGCCATACTGCATACACCTTTGCTGCTGTGAAAACGGCCGCTATTGTAATGTCTTGCCGGCCCCTTTTCCACCGGGCAGCGTCAGCGCCAGCAAAGTAGCCGCTAAAGCCAATAACGCCGCAGCAGTAAATGTCAGGCTGGCACCAGCGCCGTTCTGCCATAACAAGCCAGAGAAATAGGCACCAATGGCTCCACCACCGCCGAAAATAACACCGGCATACATCGCCTGACCTCGGCTACGCAGCTTCCTTGGAAAAAATTGCTGAATAAACTGCATGGCACAGCTGTGGGCAATCGCGAAGCTACCAGCATGCAGTAACATACTAAAACACAACAGCCAAACGTTATCCGCCACTGTTGCCAGCATGTACCAGCGTAATACCGTCACACCGTAGCAGACGCTCAGCAGCAGCCGGTAGCTTCGGTTACGCATTAAACTGCCGGCAAAATAAAATGCGACGATTTCAGCCAGAATAGCCAGGCCAATAAACAGACCGGTTTGGGTACCGCTGTAGCCCAAATCCCGGCTGTACAGCGTGAAAAACCCATAAAAAGGGGCAAAACTCATCTGTAATAACAACGCCGCCAGCATAAACCGTACTAATACGGTGTTTTTGATAAGTTTCGTAAAACTGACATGCTCGCTGCTAAGCTCTGCGTTGACACTGACGTTAGGTAATAGGAACAAACTGCATAACAGCAGCAATAGAAACAACAACGCCGACAACGGTAAAAACTCGCTTCCATAGCGCTCAAACAGCCAGCCGCCCAGCATAACTAAAACGATATAACCAACACTGCCAGACGTACGAATACGGCCGTAGGCCTGGGTATCATCATTTAAAAAAGCAAAGGCTGATACTTCTAACTGCGGTAAAATAGCCGTCCAGAAAAAACTGAATAACGCAAAACCACATAACAGTGGCCAGAAGCCATAATCGGCAAAGCTGCTTAACCACCCCAAACTGGCGAGTATTGCGCCGCATCGCATCACCAGCAGAGGTTTACCTGTGCGTTCGGCAACCAGTGCCCACACCGAAGGGCCAACAATGCGGCTGGCGGTAACAATTGCCAGTAACAAACCTATGTCAGCTGAGCTCAGCCCGCGGCCATCTAAAAACAGGCCAAAGTAAGGCACGAAAATGCCCAGCACGCCAAAATAGGTAAAGTAAGCCAGCACTAAAGCTGGCCTGGCAGACATTTGCATCATCACGCTGGGTTAATCGCGGTTAACGCGGGCGATATCGGGGGTTGTCACCTGTACATGCAGATTTTGCGCACGGTGACGCAGATAATGATCCATCAGTACAATCGCCAACATCGCCTCAGCAATCGGCACAGCGCGGATGCCAACGCAAGGGTCGTGCCGGCCTTTGGTAACAATATCGACCACCTCGCCAGAGGTATTGATACTTTTACCCGGGATGCTAATACTTGACGTTGGCTTTAACGCCATGCTCACCAGTAAGTCCTGGCCGGATGAAATACCACCGAGCACACCACCGGCATGATTGGCACTGAAACCTTGCGGTGAAAGCTCATCGCGGTGGGTAGAACCACACTGCTCAACCACCGCAAAACCGTCGCCAATTTCAACAGCCTTTACCGCATTAATGCTCATCATCGCATGGGCAATATCTGCATCCAGCCTGTCAAATACGGGTTCGCCCCAGCCGACCGGCATGTTGCTGGCAACAACATTTACCCGGGCGCCCACTGAATCGCCGTCTTTTTTTAGCTGGCGCATATAGTCATCCAGTGCATCCAGCTTTGACGGGTCGGGGCAAAAAAACGGGTTATTTTCGACTTCGTCCCAACTTACCAGCTCAGCTTTTACCGG
Organism: Rheinheimera sp. ATLC3; assembly: GCF_059429535.1. Taxonomy (NCBI): domain Bacteria; kingdom Pseudomonadati; phylum Pseudomonadota; class Gammaproteobacteria; order Chromatiales; family Chromatiaceae; genus Rheinheimera; species Rheinheimera sp. ATLC3. The sequence goes on along the minus strand of NZ_CM182103.1, from coordinate 3,887,560 downwards.
CCCAAGCTGCGCCAGATACCCGCGGATCTCTATACCACACTGCTCACGCAGGTATTTTTTGGCAATAGCACCGGCAGCAACACGTACCGCTGTTTCGCGCGCTGACGAGCGGCCACCACCCCGGTAATCACGGATGCCGTACTTATGCCAGTAGGTGTAATCGGCGTGACCGGGCCGGAACAAATCTTTGATATTAGAATAATCCTGCGAGCGCTGATCGGTATTTTCTATCAGTAAACCTATGCTGGCTCCGGTCGTGGTGTCTTCAAATACACCGGACAGAATTTTAACCGCATCATCTTCACGCCGCGCCGTGGTGTAGCGTGATGTACCAGGCTTTCGCCGGTCTAAGTCAAGCTGCAGATCTTCCGCTGTCAGCGTCATTCCCGGCGGACAACCATCAACAATCCCCCCAATGGCCGGGCCATGGCTTTCACCGAAAGTTGTGACTTTAAACAATTGCCCGATGCTGTTACCGGCCATAACGACTCCTAACGCTAATAGGTTTTAATACTGATTAATCCTGAAACAAATGCTGACAACGCTCCAACTCAGCTTTGCTGATAGCAAACACGCCAATGCCACCATGCTCAAACTGCAGCCAGTCAAAGGCAACATCCGGATAATCCTGCTGCAGTTGCACCATGCTGTTACCCACTTCACATACCAGCACACCGCCATCGGTAAGATGCTCAGCAGCACCGCGTAAAATGTGTCGTGTCAGCGCCAGCCCATCCTCACCGGACGCCAGTCCCAGCTCAGGCTCATGCCGATACTCGTCCGGCAAATCGGCCATATCGTCGGCATCAACATACGGCGGATTGGTCACGATCAAGTCATACTTAGCTCCGCCAAGCGCACTGTAACCATCTGATAATATGGGAAATACACGCTGCTCAAGGCCATGCTGTTCAATGTTATACTGCGCCACATCAAGGGCATCTTCACTGATATCCACCGCATCAACCTGCGCATCTTCAAAGGCATAAGCGCAGGCAATGGCAATACAACCGGAGCCGGTGCATAAATCCAGTACCTGTTGCACCGGTTTGCCGTTTAACTGACGGATAAATTTACAGTTAATCAGCTCGGCAATAGGTGAGCGCGGTACCAGCACCCGCTCATCAACATAAAACGGTAAACCGGCAAAGTATGCCTGTTGCGTGATATATGCCGCAGGGATCCGCTGTTCTATTCGCTGACGCAACAAGCTTAAAAATTGCTGCCGCTCATCGCGGGTTAGTCTGACATGTAATAGCTTATCGTCCGTCAACGGAGGCAAATGCAGTACAAAGCACAGTAGTCCGGCAGCTTCATCCCATGGATTATCAGTGCCATGCCCCAGATAAACACCGGATTGATTAAGTTTACTGACCGCGAAACGCAGCCAGTCATGCACAGTATGAAGCTCAGCAGCAGCATCGCTTAATAATTCAGGGGTAAACAGCAGTTCGCCAGTGTCGGACATGATGAATTTAAGCTCTTTTTGTATTAACCGGTAAGTTTGAGTAGACTTGCGCCATGCAAAAGAAAGTCAGTGTAACATCACCCGGTATCAGTGCCGAAGACAGTCTGCTGTTTCGCGAGTCGATAACGGGGGCAAGGCCTATTGCGCAGGACAAGATACCGCCAAGCGTCACACCTCGCAAGCAAAAAAGACGTGCAGACGTCTTAAGCCATCAGCTTGATGAAAATTTGTTCTGGTTTTCTGACGAATTCGAAGGTTATGTCGCAGATGGCGGCAGCCTCAGCTGGTTAAGGCAAGGCGACGACCCTCACTTACCGGGGCGGCTGCGTCGCGGTGAGTTTCAGCCACAGGTCTTATTGGATTTGCACGGTATGACCACGCGCGAAGCAAAAACAGAACTGGCCGGTTTGCTGGCCTATTGCGCTAAGCAACACATTAATTGTGCCTGTGTGGTACACGGTAAAGGTCTTGGTATTCTTGCCAGAAAAGTACCGAATTGGCTAATTCAGCATCCTAACGTACGCGCCTTTCATACCGCCCCAAAAAGCTGGGGTAAACATGGCGCCCTGTTGCTGTTACTGCAGATTGACGATTAAACTACCGGCTATCCATGTCAAAAACTAACAAGTGTCAGATCTGCAGGTGATAAACGTTCCAACAACTTCCCTCCCTGCATAGGGCTGTAGTCGATACACGCTAGTTGTGCGGTGCTGAATACCGGCGCCTGCCCTGGCAATGTAAAGGCTTCAACTAGAAAGCTGACCAGTGGCATATGCGAGACAAGTAGCACGCGGGCATCAGGTTTTTCACTGATACAGGCATCGAAATAACTTTTAAATAGTGCAGCATCGGCGTCTGGTACCAGCTCCGGCAATAGTTCTAACTGGCTAAACGGAGCCTGCTTAGCTAACATTAATTCGGCAGTCTGGCGGGTTCGCTTGTAAGGGCTGGCCCAAATCCAGTCAAATGCAGCATAATGTTGCTGTAACCACAGTGCCATCTGGTTAACTTCATGCTGCCCACGGTCGGTAAGCTGCCGCTGGCTATCTTCAGATGACAGTGGTTCAGCCTCACCGTGGCGCATAATAACGAGATTTACCATTTTTGTGACACCATACTGCTCTGGGTTTCCTGTTAACTGAACCGGGGCAGATAACAATACGCCGGGTAAAAATTGTGCGCTATGATAATGAAAGTTACCACTAAGAGTAACTGCTATTAACGCATAACACCCAAGTTGCTTATTACTTATTGCTATGACAATGTGTATTCAGATTTATATTGTCGCTACCTGAAAAGGCGCTACTGTTGGAAAATAGCCAAATATTGCAAAGCCCTAACGACTGCCGGCAATACCAGTATCTGACACTGGAAAATGGTTTAGCCGTGCTGCTGGTGCATCAGGCCGACAGCGAAAAAAGTGCTGCAGCCCTGACAGTGAATGTCGGACACTTTGACGACCCCGCCGAGCGCGAAGGGTTAGCTCACTTTCTGGAACATATGCTATTTCTTGGCTCAGTTAACTATCCTGATGCCGGCGAATATCAGCATTTTATTAACCATCACGGTGGCAGCCATAATGCATGGACCGGCACTGAGCACAGCAGCTTTTTCTTTGATATTGATACGCGTTTTTTTGCTGAAGCACTGGCACGCTTTGCCGATATGTTCAGCCAACCTTTATTCAACAGTGAATACGTTGAGAAAGAGCGCCATGCTATTGAAGCTGAGTTTTCGCTGAAATTAAAAGACGATGGCCGGCGTATATATCAGGCTCATAAAGAGAGCATTAACCCGGCGCATCCTTTTGCCAAGTTCTCTGTCGGTAACCTGAGTACTTTGGCCGACACAGAACAAGGCAGCTTACAGCATGCACTGCAAGAATTCTTTGCCACCCAGTACAGCGCCAGCCGGATGACACTGACATTGGTGTCGTCCTTGCCTTTGGTTCAGCAGCAACAGTATGTTGAACAGTATTTTTACACCCTGCCCTCGCATTTGCCGAAAAAGCCACCGCTCGACGTGCCACTCTATCTGCAGCAGCACCAGGCAATACAATTGAACATTCAGCCGCATCGCGACACACAAAAATTGGTAGTCAGCTTTGCGCTACCGGATATACAGCCTTGGTACCGGCATAAAGTGATCAGTTTTATTGCACATATACTCGGTGATGAAGGGCCGGGGTCATTGCTAAGTTTACTTAAACAGCAGGATTTAGTTAACCAACTCAGTGCTGGTGGCGGCATTGATGGCAGTAATTATAAAGACTTTACCATTTCGTTTGAGCTGACCGAAAAAGGGCTGACCGAGCGGGATCGTATTTTACAGGCGCTTTTTAGTATGCTGGCTATGTTAAAAGCCAGGCCACTGCCACAGTCATTATTTGCCGAACGGCAGAAATTACTGCACTGGGCATATCTGTATCAGGAGCCGGCTACCGCGCTGCAAACAGCAACTCATCTGTCAGTCAGCATGCAACATTACCCTGTGCACGACATTATTTTTGGCGACTACCGGATGGAGCAGCCAAACGAAGCGTTGTATCAACAGGTGCTTGGCTACTTTAACAGTGAAAATATGCGTCTGATGCTGATTGCACCTGGCGTACCGGTACAACAGCAGGCGCGTTGGTACCATACGCCTTACAGCATTGACAAACTGAAACCCGACTTATTGGCACAGCTCAGCAACGCCAAACCTGATCCTCAGCTACGTTTACCTGCTACCAATCCCTATCTTGACGGTGACATCACGCTGCTGGCGCCAGACAAACATATGGACAACCCGGTGTGTATTCATGATGAGAAGTCATTGTGTATCTGGTACAAAGCTGATACCGAGTTTGCCAGTCCCAAAGGCCACCTGTTTGTCCAGCTCAGTTTGCCACAAAGTTTGGGGAATTGCCGGCAACTGGCCGCGACACGGCTTTGGGTTGAGCTTTTTCTGGACAACATTAACCAGCAATTCTATGCCGCAACGACTATCGGCCTGGTGTACAACCTCCATGTGCAGCGTCAGGGTATCAGTATTCACACCAGCGGTCTGAGTGCTAACCAACTCAGGCTGTTACAGGATTTACTGCAACAGATGCTGCAGCAGGATTTCAGTGCGCACCGCTTTAGTGAACTTAAACGTCAACTCAGCCGGCACTGGCGTAACAGCAGCAAAAATAAGCCGGTAGCACGCTTGTTTAGCCAGCTTTCGGCTTTATTGCAGCCACAAAACCCAGAAATAGATATACTGGCCGACGCACTGGAAGAGCTGGATTTCCAGAGCTTCATACAATTTCATCAGCAATTACTGCAACAGGTACATATTGAAAGTCTGATGCTTGGTAATTGGACATCCGCTCAGGCTCAGCAACTAACTACAATCCTGAAACAGTGGCAAACAAAGCTGCCTGATACAGGAAACCGATTACCGAATCCCCAATTTAACATACAGGGGCTGGGGCCTGTCTGGCTGCAACTGGACGTAGAGCACAGCGACCATGCATTGGTAATATATCTGCCTGCGCAGCATGCCACGCCCGAGCAAATGGCGCTGTTTATGCTTGCTAACCATGTTATGTCGCCAGAGTACTTTCATCAGCTTCGCACTGAGCAGCAGCTCGGTTATCTGGTAGGAACCGGTTATGTGCCTATTAATATGCTACCCGGCATAGCTTTTTATGTGCAATCACCAACAACCCGTTGTGATACCTTGTATGAAGCAACAGTGATGTTTTTCCGTGCTTTTTTATCTGACACTGAGACATTATCTGCCGAGGAGTTCGCCGAAATTAAGCACGGGATATTAGCGCAGCTTAACGAGCGTGATAACAGCCTGGGCGCCAGGGCCAAACGTTATTGGCTGGCATTGGGCCAGCAGGATTACAGTTTTGCGTTAAATGAACGTATTGTGCAAAGCATGCAACAACTTACGCTGGAGCAATTTACCGGTTTTTTACAGCAACTGCTGTTGCCCGATTACGACGCTATCTTTCTGGCAACAGATAGTAAGCCAGAACATAGCCACTTGCGCTTCAGTGACCCACAAAGCCTGAAGCAGCAGTTGAAACAAACGCAAATTGGTTTTGACACTACAGATAAAGTTATATAACGTGGAAACTCGTATTATCCGGTAGCTGCTATAAGTGTCTCTAAAGCAAAAAATTATTATAATAATCAGCGCTATTTTGTTCAGCTGCCTACCTTTTAGCTTATACGCAACGGGTTGGGATTACCTGCAACCTTATACGCTGAGCCTGGTGCTATTGGGCTCTTTCGGTGCCCTGGTTCTGGCACATCTTAGCATTGTAAAAATGCGGCGTTATCAAACCAAACTCGAACAAAGCGAAGAACGGCTGCGCCTGTCTTTATGGGGTAGCGGCGACGAGTTATGGGACTGGAAAATCGGTAGCAGCGAATTATACCGTTCAAGTTCCTGGTTACATCCGGTTGAACTGACGCCTGAATCACAAGATTTTCCACCAAATAAAGCCCAAATCCATCCGCAGGACCTGGAGAGGGTCAGCCAGTTATTACAAGATCATCTGGACGGGAAAACAGCGCATTTTGAAGCGACTTACCGCTTAAAGGGCGCTGACAACAACTGGATCTGGGTGTTAGACCGCGGTAAGACGGTTTCTTTTTCTGCAAACGGCAAACCTGCCCGGATGACAGGCACCCTGAAAAATATTAACCAGTTAAAACAGACTGAAGAGCAATTGCAGCTATTTGCCCGCTGCCTGAAAACAATATCCGACGCTGTCGTTATCTGTGACACCAATTTTACTATTCTCGAAGTAAACCCTTCGTTTAGCAAAATCACCGGCAAAAGCCGCGAGCAAATACTGCAACAGCGCTTTGAGCTGTCCCTGTATCCCAGTGCCTTTATGCACGACGTGAATAGACAACTGGCTAAAACCGGCACCTGGAGTGGCGAAATTCAGGAACAGCACCAAAACGGCAACATATACCAGGCGGAGCTGACTTTTGATCAGATAAAAGACGACCAGGGCAATGTAACCCAGTATGTGGCTGTGTTTTCAGATATTACCGAACGTAAACAACGTGAAGCCGAGCTACACCGCCTTGCCAACAGCGACACCTTAACCGGCTTGCCCAACCGGGCCCAGTTTATGCAAAAACTGGGGGAACTCGTCAGCAGCAAAACTGAGCACGCTTTGCTGGTGTTTGATTTAGACAACTTTAAAAAAATCAATGACTCGCTTGGCCATGAACTGGGCGATAGCCTGCTGTGTAAATTGGCTGATCGGTTAAGCAGTTACAGTAAATATCACAGTAAACTATACCGTCTTGGTGGCGATGAATTCGCTATTATGTTGGATCAAACCAATGATCTGCATCATATCACCTCGTTAGCAAAAGAACTGCTGGCGTTAATCAATCAGCCGCTATTGGTCAACCAGCATGAACTGGTGATAACCAGTAGCGTTGGTATAGTGCTGTTCCCGGATGATGGTATGGATCCGCAGGCATTGCTGCGAAATGCAGACACGGCGATGTACCACGCTAAAAGCCAGGGTGCAAACCGGTACCTGTTCTTCAATGATTCTATGAATAAACTGGCGGTTAAAAGACTGCAGTTGGAAAACCTGATACGGCATGGTTTAAAAGAAGATTACTTTGCAGTGTATTATCAGCCGAAAATGGACATTGTTAGCGGCCAGCTGGTCGGCATGGAGGCACTGGTACGTTTTATTACGCCCAAAGGCGGTATCGTAAGCCCCGCCAGCTTTATTCCGGTAGCAGAAGAGACCGGGCAGATCATCGAAATTGGTGAAGTCGTATTACGCAAGGCGTGCCAGGCTGTTAAAGGCTGGATAGATCAGGGGCTGTTTCAAGGCCGGGTTGCAGTAAATTTATCGTCACGTCAGTTTAGTCTGCCATATTTATGTGAATTGATTGACGACACTTTGCAGCAAGCTGAGCTGCCGTCTTATCACCTTGAGCTTGAGATCACTGAAGGCACAGTTATGCAGTCTCCGCCGCAGGCGATTGAGACGATGAAAAAACTGCGTGCCCGAGGTATTCACCTGGCGATGGATGACTTTGGCACCGGCTATTCTTCGCTGGCGTATTTAAAACAGTTTCCGCTAAACACACTAAAAATTGATAAAGCTTTTATTGATGATATGAACACAGCCCGCGGTCGTAATATGGTCGATACCATCATGACGATAGCCCACAACCTAAGCCTGAGTGTGGTTGCAGAAGGTGTTGAGCAGGAAGACCAATTGGCAATGCTGCGCAAACTTCGCTGTGACGTGATACAGGGCTACTACTACAGCAAACCGCTTTCAGACAGCGAATTTACCCACTTCCTGCAGGAACAAAAAGCCCGTCGCATCAAACTCAGCGCTGTACCGGTTTAATCAGACTGCAGCCACAAAAAAGCCCCTATGTGCAGGGGCTTTTTTTGCTAATCAGCATCGGTCTCGACGTAAGAGAAGTCGTCACTGCCATCGGCAATTCGCTTCTTACCAAACACCGTATGAAACTTGCGCTTTTCTGCAAGCCGTTGCCGGTATTTCAGCCAGGTCTTTTCATACGCTGTGGTGGCAGGCTCTTCGCCTTTACACACTGCAATAAAGCGTTTCTCTTCATCATTCACTGGTGCACGACTGCCCTGCTCCAGTTCCTGCATTGCCACCCCATGTTTCTCCAGCATATTACCTTCTGCCAGAGTAAAGCGCCCGGACCGCGTAAATCCTTTTGGGAAATTACGGTCATCGAAAAAGCGACGGTTAGCGACAAAACTTTGCTGCATCACTTTTTTCCTCTAATCTCGTTGAATATCAAGCCAGCCTGTTTAAACTGTGCGGAGTATGGTTAACAATATTCCTGTCGTAAAACAAATATTTTTTATCGACACCATAAATTTTTTAAAGGGTCAAATTTGGATACCGAACTGCTTAAAACCTTTATCGAAGTTCAGCGTACCAGACATTTTGGTAAAGCCGCCGAAAATCTCTATTTAACACAGTCAGCCGTCAGTTTTCGTATCCGTCAGCTTGAGCAACAATTAGGGGTAAATCTGTTCAGCCGCTATCGCAACAACATTCAGCTTACCGCGTCCGGTGAGCGCCTGTTACCGCATGCAGAAGCTATGCTGGCAGCACTACAACGCGCCAAGCAGGCTATGGCGGTTAGTGCAGAACAAGCAGCACCGCTATCTATTGCAGCAACTGCGAATGTCTGGGATGCGTTTTTACTGCAAGGCTTTATCAGGTTACAGCAAGCCCTGCCCGATCTGTCATGGCGTGCAGAATCAATGGGCAAAGATCAGATAGCACGTCAGGTGCTGGAGCGACATCTCGATTTAGCCATTTTGTTCGACGCACCAAAAATGGACGAAATGCAAATAGATAAACTGGGTGATATCAAACTGGTACCGGTCACGACCTTTGCTGATAATAGTGCGGCCAGCGCGATGCGACACAGCTACATACACATTGATTGGGGTACTGCCTTCGATACACAACACGCCCGCTTTTTTCCGGAACTGCCAGCTCCTTACATCCGCACAGGCAGTGCACGCATCGCTCTGGAACTGATGCAGCAAAGTGGAGGCTCAGCTTATCTGCCGGAGACGATGGTGCAGAACCTGATGGCTGACAGCAGTTTGAAGCTGATTAAAGACGCCCCGGTAATGACCAGGGAGTTGTTTGCAATATCGCTGCCTAAAGCAGCGCCACGCAAGCAAATCAGTGAGATTATTACTCAGTTACGCAATGCACTGCTACAGAGCTGAAAAACTCAGGGCCGGAATAAACCGGTGCTGTTTCCCCGCGATTTGCTTAGTACCAACCGCTTGTGGCTGCTAAACAGCGGGATCAGCAGTGGGCCGGTGCACAGCGCCGCTAAGGCCCATTTAACAGCAGTCATACCGCTACGCAGCGCCGCAACGTAAATACCAGCGGCCGTCAGCAGCCAAACAACAGGTAACAACAACACAGGGCCCCCATAACACTATACATCGAACAGCTAAAACAAAGGGCGCCATTATAGCGCCCTTATTTATCTGATGTTGTTAACCTTTGGTTGTATTTTCGCCAGCTAGCTTAGTCGTAGAACCGTTTATGTTGTTCAGCCATAGTCACCAGCAGCGCGGCAGGTGTAAAACGGCTACCAAAACGCGACTCCAGATTGCGTAACTGGGCTACCAGCTCAGCGGCACCTAACTGGTCAATATAGCGGAACGGCCCGCCAAGGAACGGCGGAAAACCTATACCGAATATCGCACCGATATCACCATCACGGGCGGAGGCAATAATGCCTTCTTCTAACGTGCGGACCGCTTCATTCAGCATCTGGACGACACAGCGGCGGCTGATGTCGTCTGCGCTAAGTTTCGGTGCGACTGTAACACCCAGTACCGGATAAACGCTTTCATCAACCAGCTTTTTGCCTTTTTTGCTGTTGTTACCGTATAGATAAAAGCCTTTGTCAGACTTTTTACCTTTACGGCCATCTGCAAGTAACTTATCAAACGCCGACGGCGCTACAAACCGCTCTCCCAGTTCATTCGCCAGAATAGGTGAAATCTTTGCGCCAACATCTATACCAACTTCATCGAGCAATGTCATCGGCCCCACCGGGAAGCCAAACTTAACCAGAGCTTTATCGATCTTCTCAACCGGCTCGCCTTCCAGCAGGATATTGGCCGCCTCGTTCATATACAGCGCCAGAATACGGTTAACGTAGAAACCTGCCCCATCTTTTACCACTATCGGCGTTTTGCCTTGCTTACGGGCAAAAGCAACAGTCGTGGCTATGGTTTGTTCAGACGTTGTCTTGTGCGCAATGACCTCAACCAGCGGCATTTTATCTACCGGTGAGAAGTAATGCAGGCCAATTACATTTTCCGGCCGTTGTGCCTTAGCAGCGATCTGACCGATTGGCAATGAGCTGGTGTTGCTGGCAAAAACGGTATTTTCTGTACAATGCTGTTCAATGTCTGCCACCATTTGCTGCTTCAATGCTAAGTCTTCAAACACCGCTTCAACCACAATATCCACATCATGAAAACCGCTGTAATCGGTTGTGCCTGTGATCAGCAACATTTGCCGCTGCATGTCAGCTTTGCTGATAAAACGGCGCTTAAACTTTTTCTGCAGGAGTGAGTAGCTGTATTTAAGTGCGTTACTGATACCCTGCTCGTTGATATCTTTAATCCTGACCGGCACACCTGCTTTAGTCGCCGTAACGTTGGCAATACCGCCGCCCATTAAGCCACCGCCCAATACCGCAGCTTTATGTACTTTAGCCGGTTTAATATCACCGGCACCGGTTTCTTTTTTCATCTGGGTTGTGGCAAAAAATAAGCTGCGTAGCGCCGCTGACTCTTTGGTCATACACAGCTCACCAAAGGCTTTGGCCTCAGCTGCCAGGCCAGCCTGCTTACCGTTATCTACGCCGGTTTTAATCACCTCAAGAATTTTCAGCGGTGCCGGATAGTTGCCCTGCGTTTTTTTCAGTGTTTGTTTACGCGCCTGGCTAAACAGGATATTACGACCAAATGCGGTACGCTCAAGCACTTTGCCCACCAGGTTAAGCTTCGGTTGCCCGCGCTGAGGTTTACCTTTTAATGCCAGCTTAACTGCGGCATCGAGTAAAATGCTTTGCGGCACAACATCATCAACCAACCCTGCTTTTTTCGCCTGAGCTGCCCGCAGCTGTTTGCCGGTTAAAATCATATCAAGGGCTTTTTGCAAGCCCACTAAACGCGGCAGGCGCTGCGTACCGCCACTGCCTGGCAATAAGCCCAACTGCACTTCCGGCAGGCCCAGCACGGTTTTGCTATCTGTCGTAGCCACCCTGGCATGACATGCCATCGCCAGCTCCAAACCACCGCCAAGACAAGGGCCATGAATAGCCGCGACCAACGGAATACTCAGCTGTTCAAGCTGATCAAACATCTGTTGTCCCATACGGCCAATCGCTTCAGCTTCGGCTGCGGAATGGCAATTGTCCAGCATCGAAATATCGGCACCGGCGATAAAGGAATCACTCTTGCCACTGATAAACACCAGCCCCTTGAGATGGCTGTTGGCTTTAATCTCTGCCAGCAGCGCTGTTATTTCTTCAGCAAAAGCGGCTTTTAGTACATTCATCGACTCGCCGGCAATATCCATTGTAATAACACCGACATTGTCCTCGCGGATTTGCAGGCTGAAACTGTTAGTAGTTGTCATTATTCTGTCTCCAAAATCATCGCCGCGCCTAAGCCACCGGCAGCACAAGCTGTGGTTAAGCCCGTACCGCCACCGCGGCGTTTTAACTCGTTCAGCGTCTGCACAATTAAGCGGGTGCCGGTAGCCGCAAACGGGTGTCCGTAAGCCAGTGAACCGCCCTGCACATTAAATTTTGTCATATCAATTTCACCAATGGCGCTGCTGCGGCCAAGTTTCTCCTGCGCGAATTTTTTACTGGCAAACATTTTAACGTTGGCCAGTGTCTGTGCTGCAAAGGCTTCGTGCATTTCAATCAACGTCAGATCATTTAACGACATGCCAGCTCTATCCAGTGCTATTGGCGTAGCATAAGATGGCCCCATCAACATATCGTCGTACACATCGATGGCAGCAAAGGCATAACTGCGGATGTACCCCAGCGGCGTGTAACCCAATGCTTTGGCGCGGCTTTCCGTCATCATTAATACCGCTGAAGCACCATCCGTTAACGGGGTGGCATTCGCCGCGGTGACAGTGCCATGCGCGCGGTCAAAAACCGGTTTAAGTTTGGCGTAAGACTCTAATTTAGAGTCCTGACGAATATTGTTATCAATAGCCAGATAGCGAGAGTACGGCTCAATGTGTGCTGTCATCACCTCATCTTGCATCACACCACTTTGCCAGGCCTGAGCCGCCAACGTGTGAGAGCGGTGTGCCAGTGCATCCTGGTCAGCACGGCTTATACCGTGCGTTTTTGCCATTTGTTCTGCCGTATCACCCATCGACAAGCCTGTGCTGTATTCCGCGACTGCCGGAGGTACCGGCAGTAAATCTTTTAACCCGAGCCGGCGGAATATAGCCAGCTTCTGGCCAAAGGTACGGGCTTTATTTAAATCAACCAGCGCCCGCGCAAGCTTTTTGCTGACACCAATAGGCAACACTGAGCTGGAGTCAGCACCACCGGCAACGCCTATCTGAGTAATACCCGCCATCATCGACTCTGCTACGCTGACAACAGACTGAAAACTGGTAGCACAGGCACGGGTAACACTAAAGGCATCAGTATGCACATTCATGCCTGTACCCAGCACTATTTCGCGGGCAATATTCGGTGCTTCAGGCATTTGCACCACCTGACCATAAACCAGTTGCTCTACCAGCTTAACGTCAAGCTCACTGCGGATCAGCAGCTCATTAACCACCAATTTGCCCAAGTCCAGTGCAGATACGCCATGAAACTCTGTCGCTTGTTTAGCAAAAGGGGTACGTAAACCAGAGACAATTGCGATGCGATCGCCCTGACGGGTAGTAAGGTTTATTGGCGAATTCATAGTGTTCCTCTGTGATTAATATACAGGTCTGACCTGTATTTATCGGTCGATTGTAACGACAGACGCCGAAAATTAAAACACTTGTTTTAATGCAAACTGAACCATATTTAGGTTATAACGTCTTAGCCTAGCCCGTTTTTGTGGCATATGGCGAAAAAACAATCAATGAAATTAATTAATTAATTAAGACTGATAACATTATGGTGAACGCGTTTTCTGGTTTAAAAGCCTACCTCGACAGCCAGGTGCTGGGTCAATCTGAACTTACTGAAGGCATTCTGCTGGCACTGCTGGCAAATGGCCACCTATTAGTAGAAGGGCCGCCGGGGCTGGCAAAAACCCGTGCTGTCAATGCACTGGCACACGGTGTAGAAGGCCAGTTCCACCGCATTCAGTTTACACCAGACTTATTGCCCGCCGATTTAACCGGTACCGATATCTACCGTCCGGAAACCGGCCAGTTCGAATTTCAAAGCGGCCCGTTGTTCCACCATATTATTCTGGCCGATGAGATAAACCGGGCACCGGCAAAGGTGCAGTCAGCACTACTTGAAGCAATGGCAGAAAAGCAGGTTACTGTTGGCCGCCATACTTACCCGTTGCCAGAATTGTTTTTAGTGATGGCAACACAAAACCCGCTGGAGCAGGAAGGGACTTATCCGTTGCCGGAAGCTCAGCTCGACCGTTTCTTGCTGCACCTGAAAGTAGATTACCCTGATGCCGCAACAGAACTGGCTATTTTAAAGCTTACCCGCGGTGAGGCATTGAGCGGCGAACAGAATGCGGTATCTCCAATCAGCCAAAACGACATTTTTGCTGCCCGTAAAGCTATTTTACAGCTACATATGGCAGACAGCCTGGAACAGTATATCGTGCAGCTGATTATGGCCACCCGCAATGCCAGTGCATACAGTGATAAACTGGCAAGCTGGATTGGCTACGGCGCCAGCCCAAGGGCAACCATTGCGGTAGAACGTTGTGCCCGAGCTAAAGCCTGGCTGGCAGGCCGGGATTTTGTCACGCCGGATGACATTCAAGCGGTATTCCATAATACGCTGCGCCATCGTCTTATTCTGACCTATGCAGCTGAAGCTGAAGGGATCAGTACCGATGACGTATTAAGTGAAATTCTGCGTCTGGTGCCGTCGGCCTAATATGAACCAGTTGTCTCCCCAGCAGTGGCGGCTGCAAAACGGTACAACGGGCACTAGCCTTGGCCTGACAGAGCTACTTTGGTATCAGCGCTACACTAAGGTACTCGACTTAACGCCGCAAATGGCTATCCAGAGTAAACTGGCAGGCACTTATCTTGCCAAAAGCAAAGGCCGGGGCATGGAGTTTGATGAGGTGCGTCATTATCAGAATGGTGATGACGTACGCACCATCGACTGGCGCGTTACAGCCCGCACCGGAAAAGTGCACACCAAGTTGTTTCGTGAAGAAAAAGAGCGGCCGGTATTTGTACTGACGGATCTTAGCAGCAGCATGCATTTTGGTTCGAGCCTGCTGTTTAAATCAGTGCAGGCAGCACATCTGGCAGCGCTTATTGCCTGGCATGTCAAACAGCGTGGTGACAAACTCGGCGGCCTGGTGTTTAGCAAGCATCAGCATATCGAGCTAAAACCGCAAAGCCGCAGCCATGGTGTATTACGCTATTTTCATGCGCTGACCGAAATACATCAGGCCGATAGCGGCAACCGCGGCCTGACACTGAATGACGCCTTAAGCCAGCTGCGCCGGTTGGTGCGCCCCGGCAGCCTGGTCTATGTACTGTCAGACTTCAGTGATTTTAATCAGGACGGTTTGCGCCATATCCGGGCCATTCGCCAGCACAATGAAGTGAGTTGTTGCCCGGTGACAGATCCGCTGGATTTGATGCTACCAACAACCAGTCATGGCATGGCGGCGGTCAGTGATGGCCTGCAGACGGGTTATGTGGAGCTTGGTAGTAGTGCCTTGCAGCAGCGCTACGCCCGCCAGCAACAAGACATGCAACAACAACTTAAGCTTCACCTTAACCAGCTTGGCTGCAAATGGCTGCCGGTCAGTGCCGCCGAGCCGGTCTTGAGTCAATTAGAGAGAAAGTGGTATGGCTGAACCGGGGTCCCCGCTGACACAACTTGCCGATATCAGTGAACCGGAACTGGTACTTGGCTTTGCATTGGCACCTTTGTGGTGGTTACTGATTGCGGTGCTGGCCATGGCACTGCTTTATCTGGCGCTGCGTGTTTACGGTCGCTGGCGTTACTTCGCACCAAAACGGCAGGCGTTGCTGTTACTGGAGCAGATGCATCACAGTGGCGATGACGCCACTCAAATCAATCAATTAATAAAACGTGTACTGAGGCACTATCAGCCAGCACATCCTGCACTTAGTATGGACAGCAAACATTGGCAACAATGGTTGGCAACGCAATGCCAGGCTACACTACCTGACTTAACTGTGCTGCTTTACCAGCGGGATGACAATACCGAGGCCAAATCGGCATATTATCTGTTTGCCAAAGCCTGGCTAAGCGGATATCAGGCCAAAGCGCCCCTGCCAACGAGCAAGGCGGAGGTAAAGCATGCTTGAGTTTGGATACCCTTGGTTGGCTGTGCTGGTGATAATGCCGCTTTTATTGCGGGTTAAGCGCCAGGCAACAACAGAAGCTGCATTAACCCTGCCCGCTTTGGCCAGACTGGCTTCTGAGCCCTCCGGCCGCAAAGGTAAACACGTTAGTCTGAGCTCATTATTGGCAATGATAATATGGCTTATGCTGGTATTGGCCGCCACGCAGCCCCGCTGGCTCGGTGAGCCGGTGACACTACCTCAGCAAGGGCGCGACCTGATGCTGGCCCTGGATTTATCCGGCTCAATGGAAATTGCCGACATGCAGTATCAGGGACAAAGTGTTAACCGGCTGGATGCCGTAAAGTCAGTGGTCAGCGACTTCATTAAGCGCCGCCAGGGCGATAGGATCGGTCTTATCTTATTTGCCGACGCCGCATATCAACAGACGCCTTTGACCTTCGATTTAGTCACGGTGCAAAAGATGCTGGATGATAGCGTACTGCGCTTGGTCGGCACACGCACAGCTATCGGCGAGGCGATTGGCCTGGCAGTAAAACGACTGAACACTTACGACAGTTCAAACAAGGTGTTAATCCTGCTCAGCGATGGTGCCAACACCGCAGGCAATATTCAGCCTCTGGAGGCGTTACAGCTGGCTAAAGCGGCAGGCGTAAGAATTCATACCGTTGGCGTGGGTGCAGAGCAAATGGTGCAGCAGAGTGTGTTTGGTCAGCGGGTCGTCAATCCATCTCAGGATCTGGATGAGCGCTTACTCACGAAGCTGGCTGAGGATACCGGAGGCCGTTATTTCCGAGCCCGTGATTTAAATGAACTGAACCAGATTTATCAGTTAATTGACCAGCTTGAACCTATAGAGCGTGACAGCGTGACGTACCGGCCGCAGCGCAGTTTATTGCACTGGCCCTTGGCTGTAGCCTTGCTGTTGTCCTTTGTTCTGGCCGCTCGTAGTATTAACTGGCGTGGGGTATTTAAACATGCTGGCTGATTTTCATTTTTTACGCCCGTTGTGGTTGCTGTCACTGTTACCGGTGTTGCTGTTTGCCGTCCTGTTATATTTCCACCGCCGCGAGCATAGCCCCTGGCACAGTTTAATTGCTCCGCATTTGCAGCAAGCCTTGCTCGGCGGGCAGCTTTTACTTAAAAAACAGCCTCTGGCGCTACCATTACTGCTCTGTTGCTGGCTGGTCACCAGTATTGCCCTGGCAGGCCCAAGTTGGCAGAAACTACCACAACCGGCTTTTGCATTAAAAAAAGCCACAGTTCTGGTACTGGATATGTCAATGTCGATGCGTGCAACCGACATGGCCCCCGATCGGCTGACACAGATGCGTTTTGCGGCACTTGATTTTACTGATCAACTGCGCGAAGGTGAGCTGGCGTTACTAAGCTTCGCTGGCGATGCCTTTGTGATCTCTCCGCTGACACCGGATCATAATAATATCCGCTTACTCATTCCGGATCTCAAACCAGAAATTATGCCGGTTCAGGGGTCGAACCTGGTAGCCGCTTTACAACAGGCCGACAAATTATTGCGCCAGGCAGGATATCCGCGCGGCGATGTTGTCGTGTTTACCGATGGTTTTGATAACAACAGTTTCCGCGAACTACAGGATCTGATAAATAACTGGCCACACCGCTTGTCCGTGCTGGGTTTTGGTACCGAAGACGGCGCACCGGTACAACTGGAAAATGGTGAGCTGCTCAAAACTGCTACCGGAGCTGTTGTGATACCCAAACTGCCGCAGCCCCAACTGGCGACGCTCGCCAGGCAAAGCGGTGGTGTTTACACCCAGGCCAGCACCACCGGCGGCATGCTAAACGACATTATTAACCTGCCGCCACTGTCTGCACTGGATCAGGCCGACACCACTAAGCAGATCCAGGGTGATCAATGGCAGGATAATGCGATTTATCTGGTGTGGTTGTTATTACCTCTTCTGCTGCTAAACCGAAAATACAGCAGTCTGCTGGCCGTTGGCCTGGTAATGTTATTCCCTGCTCCCTCACATGCTTTTGAATGGCGTGACTTGTGGCAAACACGCCAGCAACAAGCACAGCAGGATTATCAGCAAGGTGACTATACCAGCGCGCAGCAGAAATTTACCCAGCCGCTATGGCAAGGCAATGCTGCCTACCGCAACGGTGACTTTCAGCAGGCAGAACAAGCCTATCGCAGTGCAACAGCGCAAACTCCAACGGCTGACGCCTACCATAATCTCGGTAACAGCCTGGCTCAGCAGCAGCGCTATGAAGACGCACTGGCCGCTTATCAGCAAGCAATGGAACTGGCCCCCGACTTCTCCCCTGCCGCTCAAAATGCTCAGTTAATGCAGCAATTACTGCAGCAACAACAACAGCAGCAGGAGCAGCAGAAGCAACAGAAAAACCAGCAGGATCAGCAGCAAAAGCAGGGAGATGAGCAACAGCAATCTGACAGTAGTTCAAACAGTGACAACAGTTCAGATAGCGAAAACAACGCCAACGATGCCTCTGAGCAGGAAGGGCAACAGCAGCAACAAACAGAAGCAGAGCAAACGCCGGAACCAGAACAGGGTGAACAGGAAAACCAGCCTGCACCGGCATCAGAAGCTGACGAAGAAGCGCAGGAACAAACTCAGGCCATACGCGAAGCGTGGCCAAATGCAACAGACGAAGAGCAACAACAGTTAGACAACCTGCTACGAAAGGTGCAGGACGACCCAGCCCTGTTGCTGCGTAATAAAATGTATCTGGAATATTTAAAACGGCAACAACAGCGTTTGCCAACAGGAGTTGATCAACAATGGTAAAGGGTGTACTGCTGGCCTTAGCGCTGCTGTTAAGCTTACCGTTACAGGCACTGACTAAATTAACCGCCAGTGTAGATAAAAACCCTGCACTGCAGGGCGAAGCGGTGACACTGGAAGTGATTGCAGACGCCCGGGTCGCGTCGGATGCGATCAGCTTTCGTATATTGGAAAAAGACTTCACAGTCATGGTGCCGTCAATTAGCAGCAGCACCCAGATCATTAATGGTCAGGCAAGCCAGAGCACCAGTTGGCGGGTTGTGCTACTGCCTAAGTCAAGCGGCGAATTTACCATTCCTGCCTTTACACTACAGGGCCTGAGCACAACGCCAATTACATTAAAAATCCTCGAAGGCAGTGTTAGCAAAAGTAGCAGTAACTCGCAAGAGCTGTTTCTTGAAGCAAAGATGGAGCAACAACAGCTGTATGTACAACAGCTTAGCTATTACACCGTGACCATTTATTTTAATGGCGAGCTGCAACGCGGCTCATTGTCAGAGCCGGTGCTCGAAGGCGCCAGTATCAGCCAGGTGGGCCAGGACAGCGAAAGCTCTGCCCTGGTTAACGGTATCCGGTACCGAACTATTACCCGCCGTTATGCTATAACGCCGCAGCGTAGCGGTAGCTTTACCATTACGCCACCGGCTTTTAATGGCGAAATGATAGACCGTGACAGCGCACGTTATAATTACTTTGCCCGCACCAAAACAGTGGTTCAGCAGGCTCAGCCGATAGATATAAAGGTTAATCCAATACCGGATAGCTTTCCCGGCGACTGGCTGGTTGCCGGTCTGGTGACATTAACCGAAGAATGGAGCCCGGATATTACCGAGCTGAAACAGGGTGAACCGGTGACCCGCACTATCACGTTGTCGGCCGTTGATGTGGCAGAAAATCAGTTACCTGAAATCAAACAAGGTTTCCCGGACGGACTGCGGTTGTATCAGGAGCAACCACAAGCTAAAAGCGCTGAACGCAATGGCCGCTTAGTTGCGCAAAAAGTCTTCACCACTGCCGTAATTGCAAATAAAGCCGGCGAACTGGAGTTACCCGCAGTAAGCTTACCCTGGTGGAACAGCCAAACCGGTAAGCTTGAGCATGCTAGTTTGCCAGCACGTAAACTGACGGTCAGCGGTGTCGCTGCTGCAGTCAGTACCGGGCCTGATACAAAAGGCGCTGTTACCCCCTCCCCTGTGCAACAAATAACACAACCTGCCGTGCAACCGGTATCAAAGTGGCAGTGGAACTACCTGAGCAGTGCTCTTGCCGCACTTTGGTTTATCAGCCTGTTTATCGGTTACCTGCTGTGGCAATTAAAAACACCGCCGCAACCCGCAGCAACGATAACAAGCCGCGTGCGTTTTGACAGCCGGGCGTTAAAGCAAGCCTGCCAGCAAAATAATGCCGTAGTCGCCAGAGCTGAGCTGTTACGTTTTGGCCACCAACAGTTGGACAGACGGTGCTTGTCTCTGACTGAATTAAAAGCCGTTGTCAACGCCAAAGAATTGAATCAGCAGCTGGATATCCTTAACGATGCGCTGTACAGCAATAATGCTAACACCTGGCAAGGGGACGCACTCTGGCGTGCCTGGCAGCATTTTAATGCAGCGAAAACGAGTACAGTTGACGAACAACAATCACTACCACCGTTATACCCCAAATGAGCCCCAAAGCTTAGTTATCCAGCCACTGTCAGCGCATGCTTACCGCTTTACACTGGTAAGCATGCGCGCAACTTGTTAGCATGAGTCTGATTTTAAACCTGATCCTGTATCAGGTATTTTTTTGTACTGAGCTTTGGTTAGACCCGCGTTAACCAAAGCTTAGCCGCTGTCATAAGGAGAAACTGTTTTGGAAACAGGCACTATTATTTCGTTAGGGTTATATTTTATCGTAATGTTGGCCATTGGTTTATATGGCTATAAAACGTCAACGGATGATGTATCAGGCTATATGCTGGGCGGCCGTAAACTCGGCCCTGCTGTGACAGCACTGTCCGCTGGTGCGTCAGACATGAGCGGTTGGATGCTGATGGGTGTACCAGGCGCAATGTACCTGTCGGGTATCAGCAGCGGCTGGATAGCCATTGGTTTGTTGATCGGAGCTTTCCTCAATTACGTCATCGTTGCCCCCCGTTTAAGGGTCTACACCGAAGTAGCCAACGATTCTATTACGTTGCCTGATTACTTTGAAAACCGTTTTGCCGACAAAACCCGTACCCTACGTATAGTATCATCTGTTGTTATCGTGTTGTTTTTTACGTTGTACACCTCGTCAGGTGTTGTTGGTGGTGGCAAGCTGTTTGAAAGCTCATTTGGTTTAAGCTATGAACTGGGGCTCTATGTCACTGCCGGTGTCGTGGTGGCTTATACCCTGTTTGGTGGCTTTCTTGCGGTTAGTATCACTGATTTCGTACAGGGTTGCATAATGTTTGTCTCACTGGTGTTAGTACCATTGGTCGCACTGGACCATTTGGGCGGATTGGGGTCTGTGATGTCGCAGGTCAACAGCATCAACCCGGATTTCAGTAATATGTTCGTCGATGCGAACACCGGTACAGCGCTGACAGCACTGGGTATAATCTCGCTGTTGTCCTGGGGTTTTGGCTATTTTGGCCAGCCACATATCATTGTGCGTTTTATGGCCATCCGCTCGGTAAAAGATATTAAAGCTGCACGGCGTATCGGTATGAGCTGGATGCTCATTACACTGCTGGGCGCGGTGATGACAGGCCTGGTTGGTATTGCTTATGTCGCCAATACTAAGATGACACTGAGCGATCCTGAAACAATCTTTATCATTTTTTCCCAGTTCCTGTTTCATCCCCTTATTTCCGGCTTTTTACTTGCGGCGATTCTGGCCGCTATTATGAGCACCATTTCTTCACAGCTACTGGTTACATCAAGCTCACTGACAGAAGACTTTTATAAAACCTTCGTCAATCGCAGCGCGTCCCAGCGCGAGCTGGTTTTGGTTGGCCGGTTATCAGTATTAGCCGTAGCGATGGTTGCCATAGTACTGGCTTATGACAGGGACAGTTCCATCCTGACATTGGTAAGTAACGCCTGGGCTGGTTTTGGTGCTGCATTTGGCCCGTTGGTGGTATTTAGCCTGTACTGGAAAAGAATGACATTTGCCGGAGCATTAAGCGGTATTATCAGCGGTGCTGCCACAGTACTTTTCTGGATTTACGCGCCGGTGCTTGAAAACGGCGACACCCTAAGCACTCTGGTATACGAAATTCTGCCGGGAGTCATTATCAGCAGTTTGTTTATTGTGCTGGTAAGCAAACTCACTAAAACGCCTGCACCGGAAATCACATCCGTATTTGAAAAAATGCAAACTGAGCTCAAACACTGATAAATGCATTTTCCGGCCAGCACACGACAAAAAATTATGTGTCCTGGCCAGTTATTTTTGCTAGATTAGCATTTTAGTGTTCATTTTCTGAGACCGAACATTTATGTATTTTTACGCCGCTCGCCAACCTATCCTTGACCGTAACAAAGAGCTATATGCATACGAACTATTGTTTCGGGACGGTCTGGAGAATGCTTTTCCTGATGTTGATGGTGATGAGGCTACCTCGCGCATGGTTGAAGGTAGTCAATTTAGCTTTGGTCTGGATGACTTTCTCGGCGATAAACCCGGCTTTATTAACTTCACGCTCGATACGTTGCAAAAAAAATACCCGAGCATGCTGCCCAAAGAGCAGGTGGTAATAGAAATACTGGAAACTATTCAACCCGGAAAACGTTTGCTGGCAGAATGTCAGCAATTAAAAGAGCAAGGCTATGTGCTGGCACTGGATGACTATATTCACCAGGGAGTATGGCGGCACTTTTATCCCTTTATTGATATTATCAAAATAGATTTCCGCTCTACCGCCGCCGATACTATCAACGAAATTAAATTGGCGTTGACTGATTTTCCACATATTAAATTACTGGCAGAAAAAGTTGAAACCAATGAAGAGTTTCAGTTGGCGTTGGATATGGGCTTTAGCTACTTTCAGGGGTACTTCTTCTCAAAACCGGAGATGATGCAAAGTAAGGCCCTGGCACCGGCGCAGATGACACTGGCTGAGCTGCTGTACGAAACCTCAAAATCAGATATGGATCTGAATAAAATTACAGAAGTTTTTCAACGAGACGTACATTTATCATACAAATTACTACGTTACAGTAATTCTTCAATATTTAAACGCCGTGCAGAAATTGAAACCATTAAACAAGCCCTGGTCGTCCTTGGGCAGGCTGAACTGAAAAAGTTTTTGTCCTTGCTGTTCACGTCGCAGATAAGCAGTGACAAACCAGCCGAGCTGATGCGAATGTCAATGACCCGCGCCCGTTTTGCTGAAGGCCTTGCTGAGCTGCATGGCAAAGTTGATACAGCAAAGGCTTTCCTTACAGGCTTAATGTCGCTGATGGATGCAATTCTGGATGAACCGATTGACAGCGTAATGAATAAGCTGCCATTGGCAAAAGAGATTAAAGAAGCACTGATAGAAAAAAAAGGCGTGCTGGCAGACTATATTCAGCTAATTCAATATTATGAAAAGGCACAGTGGAAAGAAGCAAATCAGGCTATTAATACGTTACAACTGCCCAACGATAAGGTACCGGATTCCTACCATACTGCGGTGCAGTGGGCTAACGAGCAAATGAAAGCCCTCGGAGACTGATCTCCGGGGCTTTGAGATTCATTAATTGAAGCTAACGTACGGGCTTATTTTTGCCGCCAGTTTTTCGCCTATGCCTTTGACTTCCGTCAACTGGGTTTCATTTTTTATCGCACCATTTTGCGCAATATAATCAAGCACTGCCTGAGCTTTCTTTTTACCAAGCCCCGGAATGGCTTCAAGCTGCTCAAGCGTGGCGGTGTTCAGAAAGACTTTTTGTGCTGCATGCTCCGTAGCAGCAGCTTTGCTAACCTGTGCTGGTGTTTTGGTCTCCGCAAAGCATACATTCGTAGCTAACGTAAACAGCGTCATACCCAGTGCGAAATAAAGTTTGTTCATTTTTATCGTCCTTAAAGTAGCTCTCTATCCCTGCTGACTCCGCTGACTACCGCCTGACTTTTCCGGGTTGGCATTGTGACCAAAAAGGCAAACCAAACAACCGGGAGCTGAGAGTTTTTACTGCCAACACAATTAAATTAGTTAAAATTTTTACATTTGCAATTATTTTTTAACTTAATTTATTTGGTTCCCGCCAGAGTATTCAGCACGAATTAAGTCTGACTTACCTAATCTTGCCTGTGTCATTTAATAACCATGTCTGCAGTAAAGGACAATACCCAATAAAGTAACAGCCAAGATAATTGCTGCTACACAAATAGTTAGGTAAAGTACCGCGACAAGAAGTGGAGAGAACAATGCGTAGCACCAGAATTATTCTGTTGATTATCGGGCTGCTGGCCAGCATATCGCTTCAAGCTAAAGGTATACAGGATACTTTGCAAATTACCCGTGAGCGCGCGGCTGCTTTGGCGCAGGAGCGTTATCCGGGTAAAATAGTCAAAGTGCAGACAGAAAAACAGCAGTACCGGATCCGGGTATTACAGGCAGATGGGCGTGTAATTACCGTGTTAGTAGATGGCCAGTCCGGCCGGGTAAAAAAGGATGGAATTTAATGCGCCTACT
This sequence comes from Rheinheimera sp. ATLC3, assembly GCF_059429535.1. Classification (NCBI taxonomy): domain Bacteria; kingdom Pseudomonadati; phylum Pseudomonadota; class Gammaproteobacteria; order Chromatiales; family Chromatiaceae; genus Rheinheimera; species Rheinheimera sp. ATLC3. The sequence goes on along the minus strand of NZ_CM182103.1, from coordinate 3,863,573 downwards.
CGTTGTAGAAGATGAAAATCTGTTAGCTCAGCAAATCAAAGAACAGTTACAGCAGCAACAGTTTAGCGTTGATGTTGCAATGGATGGCGATGACGGTTGGTTCAAGTTATCTGAATATCCCTACGATCTGGCTATTATCGATATTGGTTTGCCGAAAATGGATGGTCTCACCTTGATCCGTAAAGCCCGCCAGAAAGCGTTAAAAACCCCTATTATCGTATTGACAGCCCGGGGCAGCTGGCAGGAAAAAGTTGAGGGTCTCGATGCCGGAGCAGATGATTATCTGACTAAGCCGTTTCATACTGAAGAGTTATTGGCACGCTGTAACGCCCTTATCCGTCGGGCTGCAGGTCAGCCTGAACCAACCTTGTCTGCCGGCCCTATTGCGCTGAACAGCCGTACCCAGCAAGTATGGTTGAATGAAGATGAAATCAGCTTGACCGCTTACGAATACAAAGTACTTGAGTACTTTATGATGAATCCCAATAAAGTTATTTCAAAAACTGAACTGACCGAGCATATTTACGATCAGGATTTTGACCTGGACAGTAACGTCATTGAAGTGTTTGTACTTCGTCTGCGGAAAAAGCTCGACCCAGATGGTGAAAATAAACCCATTGAAACTCTGCGCGGCAGGGGTTACCGTTTCACCCTGAACGTCGCCTGATATGTCACTATCTTTGAAACTGCGGCAGATGCTGGTCAGTATTTTTTTACTGCTATTTCTGCTGCCAAGTTCATTTATTGCAATAGATCGTGCTTTTTACACCCAACTGCTCACCTCCGCTGAACAAAAGATGGAAGTGCATATGTACGCCATTTTGTCTGAACTTAGCGTATCAGAAGACAAAGTTGAGCTGCTGAATAATGCGCTAACGCCTGATTTTTATCGTCCTGATTCAGGCCTTAGTGCTTACATTACGCATGAACAGGAGCTGGTGTGGCAGTCAGATTCATCACTTAATCAGCACTTTGTTCCGCCAATAGAAGCGTTACCACCAGGAGAGCATCTATTTCGCCAGGTCATTCAGCCAAGTGGTTCTTTCTGGGTGTTATCAATATCTTTACTGTTTGATGCAGAAGAATATACCCGCCCGCTTACAGTACATATAGTACAAACTAACGAAAGGCTTATCGCCCCTCAGCAAACATTTCGCGCTACGTTAATTCAGTGGTTTATCGGTATCGGTTTAATGCTGCTGTTGCTGATGTTACTGGCGTATTACTGGACAACCAAACCGTTATCAAGGCTTGACCACGAAATACGCCGCGTTGAAAATGGCAGTCAGGAGCAGTTAAGCGCCCGCTACCCCGCCGAGCTCAGTATTATTAAAGAAGATTTAAATTTACTGCTGGCAAACCAAAACCGGCAAAAACAGCGCTATCGCCACCATCTAAGTGACCTGGCGCATGCGCTGAAAACGCCGGTTGCGGTATTGCAGACCTCCGCACTTAGCCAACAACCAGAGCTGAAAGAACAACTGGATCGGATCACATCAATGATCGAACATCAGCTCAAAAGAGCAGCCAGTTCCGGTCAGGATGTTTGGAAAAAGCAAATTGAAATTAAGCCCCGCCTGGAGAAACTGGTTTCTGCGCTGAGCAAAATATACCGCGACAAAAACCTGGCTATAAACATTGAATGTGCGGAGCAATGCGCCTTCAGAGGGGATGAAACCGATTTGATGGAAATTCTCGGCAACCTAATGGACAACGCTTGTAAAGCTTGCCGGCAGCAGGTCGCGGTAACGATAAAACAGTCGCAGCATTTAATGTTGTGTATTGAAGATGACGGCCCAGGTGTGCCACAAGAGAAACGGCAAGCCCTATTTGAACGCGGAACCAGACTGGACACTTATCAGGAAGGACATGGTGTCGGCCTTGCTATTGTTGCAGAATTAGTTCAATCCTATTCTGGTACTCTGGAAATTGACGATAGTGAGTTGGGCGGTGCACGCTTTACTGTATATCTTAGCTGAATGACAATTTGATCTAGCGATGTGATGATCGAAATCATTTCTTGCGCGTAATATAGACAACAAAAACTGTGATGTTAGGAATAGATAATGGATCTGAATAATCCTGCGATAATCAAAATAAAAAATCTGCGTTTGCGTACCTATATTGGTATAAAAGAAGATGAAATTAACAATAAGCAAGATGTGATTATTAATGCGTTAATCAAATACAGTGCCGCAAATGCAGCTAACACAGATAATATGGATAACGCACTGAACTACAGAACCATTACTAAAAAAATTATTGCACTGGTTGAAAATCAGCGTTTCTCACTGCTGGAAAAACTGACTGCTGATGTGCTGGCAATTGCGGCAGAACACGTTTCAGTAAATTATGCGGAAGTTGAAATAGACAAGCCCCATGCGCTTCGGTTTGCGGATTCAGTATCATTAACGCTGTCTGTAAACAAATAAGCTCTATACTTATCACCTTGGCTCCGTATCAGGATAACATCCTAAATGCATATACTGATAACCGGTGGCACCGGTCTGATTGGCAGTGCGCTGGTTAAGCGATGGCAAAATCACTATAAACTGACAATATTAAGCCGCTCTCCCAAGAGCGTGACCACACGCTTTGGGGAAGGTGTTACGGCAGTAGACAGTTTGGAAGATGTAGATTTTAATGCTGTCAGCGCTGTAATAAACCTTGCCGGCGAACCTATAGTCGGCAAACGCTGGTCAACACAGCAAAAGCACACTTTATGTAATAGCCGTTGGCAGTGTACCACTGCCCTTGCAAACGCAATTAACCGTGCTTCAACGCCTCCCCAGGTATTGATAAGTGGTTCCGCAATAGGTTTTTATGGCGCCCAGCAGGCTCAGCTTATCAGTGAGGACTTTAGCCATGTCCATGACGACTTTCCCCATCAGCTATGTAAACAGTGGGAAGCAGTCGCTCAGGAGGCGGCAAGCCCACAAACGCGGGTCTGTCTGTTACGTACTGGCGTAGTGCTGGCGAAAAATGGAGGTGCCCTGAAAAAAATGCTACCGCCATTTCAACTTGGGCTTGGCGGTAAAATAGGTAGTGGTCAGCAGTACATGTCATGGGTGCATATTGATGACATAGTACAGATTATTGAATTCTTGCTGCTTCATCCGACTTTACAGGGCGTCTTCAATGCAACTGCCCCCACCCCGGTTACCAATACACAGTTCAGCCTGACACTGGCAAAAGTTCTGCACCGCCCTGCCTTATTGCCCGTACCCGCTTTTATATTAAATTTATTGCTGGGTGAAATGGCAACATTGCTGCTTGATGGGCAACGGGTAATACCGGCAAACTTGACGAAGGCCGGCTATCAGTTCCAATATACTGAACTGGAGCCAGCACTAAACAATTTACTATCCCGGCGTTCAGCTTTGTAGCACCCGTCTTATCAGTACAGCACCAGGGATACGCATTAAACGCTTCAGCTGCAACCATCCAAGCGTTGTCACCAAAACAATACCCAGTGCCGGCCCTAACCACCACAGCGTGTAATGTAATGTAAATGGCAGGTCAAACGCTCTTTGTTGCACAATAAAAAGCATCAGCTCTGCCAATACAGTAGCAAATAGGCCTGCTAATCCACCTAGCAGCGAAAACTCTAATAGCAAGGCATTGCGTAAAAAGGTATGGCGCGCTCCTAACGTACGCAAGATTGCCAACTCCTGTTCACGTTGTTCCAGCGTAGCCTGCACCTGCGCAACCAATACCAATGCCGCAGCGCAGCATATAATGAGCAAAATAAAGCTAAGGGCAATCGTCACCTGACTGATAATACTGTTTACCTGCTGAATAATATTATCAACACTGATAACAGTTACTGTCGGCATTAACCTGGCCAGCTGATTAAGCAGCAAACTTTGCTCAGGCTGCAGATAAAACGCCGTGATATAGGTAGCGGGAAAGTCTGCCAGTACATCGGGGCTTAAAATCATATAAAAATTGGGCTGCAGGCTATTCCAGTCCACTTTACGGATACTGGTGACTGTTGCGCTAAGTTGCTGACCGCCGACAGAAAACGCCAGCATATCGCCAAGCTTGATATCTAGCCTTTGGGCTATTTCACTTTCAACCGAAACCTGCGCTTTACTCTCTGCGTCAAACCAGGCCCCAGACACTACCTGATTGTTATCGGGTAGCTGCGCCAGCCAGGTCAGATTAAGTTCACGACCAATACCAACCCGTTGCTCTGAACGTTGCTCTTTCGTTGCTTCCTGCTGCAGCTGCTCATCATTAACAGACACCAACCTGCCCCGTACTACAGGATAATATCGCCCTATAACAAGGTTGTGCTCAGCGGCAAACTGATTGAGCACTGTACGCTGCGGTTCAGTAATATTGACCAAAAACTGATTCGGCGCGCCTTCTGGGATCTGCTGTTGCCACTGCCCGATAAGCTCTGCACGCAGAAAGTACAACAGCAAAGTCAGGAAGATAGCTAGACTAAAGGTAATTAGCTGAAAACTGTTCGCCCACAGCCGCCGGCGCAGATTGGCCAATGCAAGCCGCCTTGCACTGCTTTGCCCGGCAGCTACCGGTTTAGCCAGCTTAACCAGCAACGCTGCCACAGACATCAGTAGCGCTGCAAAAAGCGCGCATAATAAAAACAAGCCAATACTTAGCAGAAACTCACCGCTAAACAGCCACATCAGCGCCCAGATAGCCAAGGCCCCTATTAGCAACTGCAGCTTATCGAGCTCCAACTTAAGAGTAGAATTTTTCAGTACCGCAATCGCCGCCGTACCCGCAAGACGCCACATGGGCCTGGCTGCAAATAACATCGCACAAATCACACAGGTCAGGCTGCCAAGCCATATCGGTCTCCAGCTGAACGCACTACGAAAATCGCCTAAATAATATTGGATCCCAAACTGGGCAGCTTCAATGGCAAGCTGGCCGGCAATAATGCCACAGACCAGACTAAATCCGACTACAAGCAACAGGTGACCACCATAAATCAGTCTGATTTGCCGCGTTGTCGCGCCCAGAGCCTTAATAACCGCCACAGACTGAGTATGGCGCTGGCTGTAGCGGCTCGCAGCTACAGCCGCAGCACAAGCTGCCAGTACAATCCCAAGCAAGCCTGACAGCAATAGAAACCGTTCAGCGCGTTGCAAAGCCCCACCTATTGCAGACTGGTTATCCAGTTTCTGCCAGCGTTGATGTGCGGTAAGCTGCGGCTGCATCAGGTCTTCAAACTGACTTAGCTGCTGCTCAGTACCGGCAAATAAATAGCGGTAAGCAATACGACTTCCCGGTTGAACAATTTCTGTTGCAGCCACGTCACTAAGGTGCATTAGTACCCGTGGTGCTCCGCCAAACACACTCAGCGGCGCATCAGGCTCCTCGGTAATAACGCCTGCCACAGTTAAGCGGGACATACCGAGTTCAACCTTGTCACCAACTTTAAGCTTAAGCAAATCGAACAAGCGGGCTTCGAAGTAAACTTCGCCTGGCAGGATTGGTACAGCATCCCCAACACCGGCTACTGAGGAGCGGTTTAAGCGCAGCTCGCCTCGCAGTGGGTAGCTGTCATCAACCGCTTTAATAGTGGCTAACTGCATCTTATCGCCAGCAAACAGCATAGAATCGAACTGCATCTGACGGGAGACCTTCAGATCTTTCGCTAAGGCTTGCGTAATAACTTCTGTATCAAAAGGCTGGCTGGATCTTAATACCCTGTCTGCAGCCGAAAAATGCGCACTGCGTTGTTTAAGCGCACTATTTACGCTTTGAGTAATACCACTCAAACTGACCACTGAGCCAACAGCAAGAAACAGTGCAAAGCCGATAACCCAGAGCTCTCCACGACGTAGCTCCCGCCAGAACAATCGCCACGCTATGTTAACCCACATCAGCCAGCCCCTTGTCATCTGCATTGACAAATCGACCGGCCTGCATCTGATATTGTCTCTGGCAGCGTGCTGCAAGCTCTGCATTGTGGGTGACCAGGATGAGCGTAGTACCCTGCTCTTTATTGAGTTTAAACAGCAGATCTTCTACTTTTTTCCCCGTTTGTGCATCCAGATTAGCGGATGGCTCATCGGCAAACAGGACGGCAGGCTGCGTAATAAATGCTCGAGCTATCGCAACACGTTGCTGCTCCCCTCCTGATAACTGTGACGGGAAAAAATCTGCCCGGGCAGCTAAACCAACCTGCTGCAGTAATGCAGTGCCGCGTGCTTTAGCATCTTTTATTCCAGCAAGCTCAGCTGGCAACGTAACATTCTCCAGCGCGGTCAGGCTTGGCAGCAACAAAAAAGACTGAAACACAAACCCGACTTCAGAGGCCCTTATTCCGGCCCGCTCATCTTCAGACAATTTGTGCAAAGGGTGCTGCCTCAGAAAAACCTCTCCGTTGCTCGGTGTGTCTAAACCGGCCAGCAAGCTAAGCAAAGTGGATTTACCCGAACCGGAAGCGCCAACAATCGCTACGCTTTCACCATGATTGATCGTCAGACTGATATCATGCAGGATAGTTAAGGAACCATCTGCTACTTTGACGCTCTTAGCCAAATTAGCTGCTTTAATGTGAACTTCAGGTGTTGTCATCATGCGTATTATCTTCTTCTTTGTGCTCGTATTTTTCAGCCAGATTAGCCAGGCACAGAAACTGCTTATTCTTGGCGACAGTTTAAGTGCAGCCTACGGCATGCAACAGCAACAAGGCTGGCCTTATCTGCTGCAACAACGCACTGATTGGCAATTAATTAATGCCAGTATCAGCGGTGAAACAACAGCCGGCGGTGTTGCACGCCTACCAGCTCTACTGCAGCAGCATCAACCTGATGCCGTACTAATCGAACTAGGTGGCAACGATGGATTACGTGGTCATGCTATTGATACTATTGAGTCCAATTTAAATGAAATCATCACATTGGTTAAGCAGCATAAAGCGGCACCAGTGCTAATGCAAATACGTATACCACCGAACTATGGACCTCGTTATGGACAACAATTTAGTGGAATATATCCGCAACTGGCTGAAAAACATCAAATAACACTATGGCCATTTTTTATGGACGAGATTGCCGTTAAAAGCGATTTAATGCTGGGAGACGGTATACACCCCAACAGCGAAGCGCAGCCATTCATCAGCGAATTTGTTGGAAGGCTATTAGCCGATTTTGAACCTGACTAAACAATGATTCAACTGCAAGCCTGCTGCAGATTATTTCTGAGAAAATAGATTTGTGATATTTAAAAGCTTTGACGCGGAAGTGGCGTCCCCTAGGGGATTCGAACCCCTGTTACCGCCGTGAAAGGGCGGTGTCCTAGGCCTCTAGACGAAGGGGACACAGTAACAGTAAAACAGAATGATGAAGTGGCGTCCCCTAGGGGATTCGAACCCCTGTTACCGCCGTGAAAGGGCGGTGTCCTAGGCCTCTAGACGAAGGGGACGCAAAAACATTCATTCAAAAAGTGCAGATTTATTGGCGTCCCCTAGGGGATTCGAACCCCTGTTACCGCCGTGAAAGGGCGGTGTCCTAGGCCTCTAGACGAAGGGGACGCACTAAAAAATCTTGGTGGAGCTAAGCGGGATCGAACCGCTGACCTCTTGCATGCCATGCAAGCGCTCTCCCAGCTGAGCTATAGCCCCACACTTTTATGTTTTTCGCTAACTTGCATTAGCGCTGAACACGGGGCGCATTCTAGGGTGCCACCGAAAATGTGTCAACAGTTTTTTCTGCCACCTTGTTTGTTCGGACACTTTTTAAACGCAACGATGAATTAACCAGCAAAACTGACAAAAATAAGCTGTTTTTAGAATGGCTTAATCTGCTAACACCACCACAGAACTTACACATATTTTGCGCCATCAAGAAAAAACTACCGCTGTAGCTGCCACAGAATGTCGTGTTCATACGTGTTTTTGTATAGACTATCGCTAACGTTGACCTCAGCAACACTGCTGCTGAACTTTGCTAAAGGATTATAAGCTATGTACGAGAAGTACTATGGATTCAGGGAACGGCCTTTTCAACTTACCCCTACCCCGAACTGGTTTTACGCCAGTAAGCTACATAAGCGTGCTCTCGCCTATCTTCAATACGGTCTGTCTCAGGGCGAAGGATTTATTGTCATCACCGGCGACGTAGGCACTGGTAAAACTACTATTGCAAACCAGTTGCTAAACCAGCTCAATCAAGATGAAATTATTGCCAAGCAAATCGTCACATCTAAACTGGAGCCGGACGATCTGATTCGTATGGTGGCATCGAGCTTTAATCTGGTCGTGACAGAACATACGAAAGCCAGCTATCTTGATGCCATATACAGCTATCTTAAAAGGCTGCATGCTCAGCACCGTCGCGCTTTACTACTGGTAGACGAAGCGCAAAATTTGCCACTGGCATCTATTGAAGAGCTGCGCATGTTGTCTAACTTTCAGTTTAACGGCAAGCCACTGCTACAAAGCTTCTTATTGGGGCAGAATGAGCTAAATGCCATTATTCAGTCGCCGGATATGGAGCAGTTCAGACAACGGATTATTGCGTCGTCAAATTTATCGGCTCTTCAACCGGATGATACTAAAGCCTATATTCAATACCGCTTACAACAAGCCGGCGCTGACAGCTCAATAATCAATGATGACTGCTATCCGTTTATTCACCAACAAAGCAGAGGTATTCCGCGTAAAATAAATACCCTGATGGACAGAGTACTGCTGTACGGCTATCTCGAAGACAAAAAACAGTTGAACACTGATGATGTACAACTTGTTATTGCGGAAATTAATCAGGAGGTTGCTAATCTGCATCCTTCAGAACCAGTGCAACCTGCGCCTGCTGCAGATAACGCAGGCATAAGCCAAAATGTTTCTACGGCGCTAAATTCCATGATTGAAGAGAAACTAAAGTTGCTGCAAGAGATGGATGAGCTGTTGAAGAAACAGCAAAGAGTATTGCAGCATAAAGAAAGCAAACCGTTAGATTGATATTGTATTGAGCTACGCATATCAGTATCAAAACTGATATGCGTAGCTCAACCAAACCCGGTTTTCCTGCAAATCGAACTGCTGCTGATTTGAATCCCGCTCTACACGCCTGAGATTGACTGAAATATCTGAATGCTCATTCAGTTCAACCTTCAGTCCGCCTTTAAACTGAAGATTTTTATCTTTACGGTCTTCCAGAGAGTATTCTATTTCATAAAAATTTATCTCTGATGTTAATGTCATCAGCGGCGTTAACCTCCAGCTTGCATTCAAAGATGCCCCTTTAGTCTTGTTCAGCCGGTTGCTTTCAACATACTCATCTTCTGTACGGCGCAAGTTTAACCCTAGCGCCAGTCGATTCCGGTCATAAGCCAGACTAAAAGATCCGCCTTTTCGCAAAACCACATTTTCACTGATCTCGATATCTGTTTCGACAAAGTTCTGTAATGACTCACCGGGTAACAGCTGATAATTCGCAGACGGGGGAACGAAACAATCAGTAATATCGCTAAATGCGCCAGGGCAGACAAACAACCCTAAATCGTTAAATATCTGATCAAGCCCATTGGTAACAGTGACACGCTCATTATAGGTTAGTCTTGCGGATAATCGCTGTAAGCGATAACTGCCCGCTACTTCAACTGACCGGCCGTAATAACGGCGATCTACGGTAACCTGCAAAGAGGTTCGTCGCGTAGGTGCCAACAACATGTCAAAAGCCCAGTAACTGTCTTCCTCTTCCAGCAACTGCTGCTGTCGATACCAGTTATAAGTGGCATTCACATAAGAAACATTACCAAAGCGATATTCTAATCCTGTTCCGACAGAACGGAACTTATTAGTGTAGTTTGTAAAAAGGTCGTTATTTTCATATCGTGCTCTGCTAATCCAGGCTAACTTGCGTAACACTGGAACTCCGACGGTCAGATCAGCGCTCTCAGACGTCAAATCATTTCCTGCATCTCTGGCACTTTCTGAATAACGGCTGTTAAGTTGCCAGTAAAATGCGCTATCACGCCTACGCTTGCCAATTGCAAAATCCGCAGCATAAAATTCGTTGCTGAAATTCCCCAACGCATCATCATTGTCTGGACGTTCCGAGTCAATTTTCCGGGCGGTTAGACTTAATGCACTTTGAGTATCACGGTGAGGAGCGGTTCTAACTGCCAGTGAAGTTCCCAAATTACGGGTCTTACTTAAATCTGAAAAACCAGTGATTTCATCAGCAAAGATACCGCGCTGCGAATTGCGAATCCGATAACTTTCACTGGCGTTAACCGTCCACATCAACCGGTTATCAAATGCCGATAACCGGTTGTTAAAGTTAATGTAATCTAACGATCTGTCGTCACGCTGTTTGTCGTCATAAAAAATATGCTTTTGCCGCCAGTCAAGCGCTGTCTGCAAATGCTTGCTATTGAAAAGCAGTTCAATATTAGGCGACAACGCTAATGCTGCCCCCTCATCCCAGCTTGCATAATCCTGCTGCTTAAGCTGGTAAAGATAGCTGTCAGCAATTATGCCTGGATTAAGCTGCCAATCACCTGCATGCACGATATTACCAAACAGGCAACAGGCAACTACAGTCGGCCAAACCCGCAAAGGTTGTTTAGGCACCACCATAGTAATATCCGTATCCATAATCGCCAATTTGAGTACGGTGGGCTTTATTAATCACAAATCCCACTGCGATCTCTGGTGGTATTAAGGCTATTGATTGCTCAATTTCAGACAGTTTCGATCTGTTTTCTTCCAGTACAATAATTGCCTGTCCGCACATCATGGCGACAACAGCAGTTTCGTTGACCCCCAATAAAGGAGGTGCATCGAATAACACGATCCGGTCTTTGTAGCGTGTAGCAAACTCTCGGGCAAGATCTGCCATTTTCTGGCTGGCCAAAAGCTCAGTAGATAAATGGTGCGCCCGACCGGCAGTAATCAGCTTCAAACGTTCAACATTGGTCGACAGAATAATATCCTGTACATCAATGTTATCTGAAGACAGGTAATCCGTCAGGCCCAGATCATTTTCTATACCAAGCGTCTTTGCCACCTGAGGTCTCAGAACATCTGTGTCCACCAGCAACACGGTTTTATCTTGCTCAAGGGCGATACTCAACGCCAGATTGATAGAAGTGAAGGTTTTTCCTTCTCCGGGGCGGGAACTACTTACTAAAATTAAGTTTGAGTGTTTCAAAGACTTACTTAATGGGCCAAACGCATTATTAATAAGCTTACGCTTTATAACACTAAACTCTTCATTTATTACGCGGCGTTTTGGCGACAAAGAAACAAAGTGGCGTCTTTCAAGATCTGCCAAATCCAACTCCACACTACGTGAACTGTTTTGACTAGCTTGTTCTGCCGAATTCTCCGGTGTAACCGACCGTGCTGCAGCTGCGCTTCCCGCACGCTCTGGAATACTTTCTCTAAGCGCTGTTTCTTCACGTGCTGTAGATTCAGATTGATTAGATGTTGAAGCATCCTTGACAGACAGCTGCTTATCCAGTGCTTTTTCTATAATGCTCACTTAAAAACCCTCGATATCGTTTCTGCTGTACCACCAAAAAGCAACTCGCTAACCATGATCATTGCATAGACGGCAAACAACGTTCCTGTTAATAGCACAAAATAAATGAAATGCATGCGCATACTGCGGATCAATTGCTGTTTATTCGTATGCGATACTAATCCGAACACAGGTATTTCAGAGATAGTTTTCAATTGCGATACCGCGATAAGCGTAGGCGATATCTGACTGCGTATAAAAGCCACAGCTATACCGAGGAAGCATCCGCCTAGTAACACGGCTGTATAAAGTAACAATCGTTTCGGGCCTGAGGGTGTGATAGGTACCCTGGGAGGGTCTATGACCCTAAACTGAACATCCTGCTCTGATACATCAGCTTTCCTTGCCAGCTCAGCGGCTTCTCTGCGGGTAAGCAGCGCTTCATATTGGGAGCGGTTAATTTCATAATCACGGTTAAGCCCGGTAAACTCCGCCTCAATTTCAGGTATCTGGCTTAAGCGACTTTCAAACTCTTTCACTTTGCGCGCATAAGCATCCACTTTGACTGAGGCTGATGCAACCTGAGACTCCAACTCGGAAACATTTAGCTTAAGCTGCTGAATATATTCATTAGCCGTACCTGTACTTTGTTCACTTGAAGCAAGTTCGGCCAGCATTTCTTCACGTTGCTTTTTAAGAAAACTTAACAGCCTTTGTGTTTCCACAACATCAGGATGGTTCTCGGTGAATTTTATTAGCAAGTTGTCAAGATTGGTGTTCAGCGATGCTATTCGTTCGTCAAACGGCGTTACAAAATCCGGTGGAACAACGGATGCGCCATTTTGCGAAACAGGCACCAGCTGCGCTCGCGCCAATTCCAAACGGGTCTCCAGTTGTTGCAACTCCAGCATAGCAGTTTCAAGGTTCTGTTTTTCTGCGCTCAGTCGGGCGTAGTAATTACTCTCCGCACTTGGCATCATAAACATTTTATTTTTCTTAAATTCAGATAGCTTGCGTTCAGCTTCAATCAACCTTGCTTCATATTCAGCAATCTGCTCACTGAGAAATTTCTCAGCGCCTTTGGAGTCAGCCCTGGACGTACCCAGTCTATTTTCAACAAAGGTATTCAACGTTGCTTGCACAACCTTTAAAGCAAGCTGAGGAGACCGGTTATGGTAGGTAATAACGTAAATATTTTCACGACCGGAAGATGCAATAACAATATCTTCCATTAGAGAGTCGATCAAAGCTTCGTACTGTTTATCATTAACGGCTTCAATATCGAGGTCAGTTTCACGGGCGATTTTCTTTAGATTAGGACGACTAAGCAAGGTCCTGGCTAGGAGTTTAATCTCCTGGTCCTGATTATTTCTGATAGCAATACCTTTGAGCAAAGGCTCCAGCATTGTTTCAGTTTCGACATACAGCTTGGACTCAGCTTCATATACAGGAGGAAGCTCGTGTACGACATACCAGCCCAGGATACAGGCCAGCCAAGCCGTTATAATGACATAGCGCCTGTGCAGCCAGATACCACGGCTGTAGGTTGAAATCTGCTCAATAGCTTCTGTAAGTTGTTTCATTTGTCACTCCATGACGGCATTACTACTTATGACAGCGTTTTAAAACCATGCCTCAGGGATTATCACAATATCGCCTGGCAGCATATCAACGTTGGCTGCGATGTTACCATCACGGATTAAATCGTCCAACCTAAGATCGTAGGTCAATTGCGTTCCATTGGAAACCCGAACCAGTTTTGCTGCATTTCCATCGGCGAATTCAGTCAGGCCGCCGACTGCAATCATCAGGTCCAGCAGCGTCATATATTCTCTGTAACTAATTGCCTGAGGATTTGCAGCTGCACCTATAACCCTTATTTGTTCGCTGTAAGGACCGACGAAATTCGTTACTGATACTGTTACGACAGGGTCACGGATGTACTTACTTAATATCGACTCCATCTCTCGCGCCAACTGAGTAGGTGTCTTACCGCTTACGGCCACGTCTTCAACTAACGAAGTAGAAATTTTACCATCTGGCCTGACAATAAAACTGCCCGACAACTCTGGATTTCGCCAGACAAATATGGTGACACTGTCATTAGGGCCGATCAGGTACTGGTAGTTATTTACTGAGGTAGTAAGAGAGTTATGAACTGTTGCGTTGGGCAAATAAGTGCTGCTACAACCGGTTATTAAGGCTAAAAAAAATAGTGTAATACCACTTTTCCAAGATGCTACTAATGCCATAATAATGCTCATCCTTTTGCAAATTCGATCTGAATATAGCTTATATATTCGCTCCTTTGACGTGAGAATTGCAAATTAATTTTTGGTTGTATCTGTAAAAGCTGTGCGATCTGGGCTAAACTAAGCTCGCTTGTTACTCTGATACTTTGGTAAAAAGCATAATTGCAATGGATGCACAAGGATGTCGTTAAAATGAATGCTAGTCGCTATGGAAGGAAATCTATTGCTGACAAACTTTTCTTGTCAGGTGAATTGGCTCTTCTTTGTCTGTCGAGCTGGTTGGCAAGTTCTCTGTACCACTCCAGTTACTCTCCGGTATCTTTAGATATTCAGTTAGTGAATATAGTCATATTTGCTGCGGCAGTTATGTTATGTGCTCTGTCAGTTGGCTTATACGATCACAAGCTACGCGAAGGTAATAAAGGAATAGTAAAACGCGTTGTTATCACCTTACTGTTCAGCACCATACTTTTAGAGTTCATCATATTTCAGCTGTTCCCGGCTTTCCGAATCGGTAGCTTGTACTTACTATGGGCATCATTGATAGCTGCGGTGTTAATATCTGGTTTCCGGGCCTTTTGCCAGTACCATGATATTAATCGTATAAGTCGTCGCAGAGTTTTGGTACTTGGTGCCGGGGAACGTGCTTCAATTATCGAGCGCAGAATGCGCCGTAATGTCGACAGACGTGATTTTGAAATCGTAGGTTACGTTCGGGTTGAGGGTGACAAATCGGCTGCCATCCAACCTCAGCGCCAGCTAACTATCGATTACAGCAATGACCTGTTCAAATTCGTTACGGAAAATAAAATTGATCAGTTGGTTATTGCATGTGATGAGCGTCGCAACATGCTGCCCGTAGAAGCGTTATTTAAGTGTAAGACCCGGGGTATCGATATTATCGAGATACTCGATTTCATTGAGAACGAAACTGGCCAGATTGCTGTTAACCTGATATATCCAAGCTGGATTATTCACTCAAACGGCTTATCGTCTAATCCTCGTTTCAGAACAAGTTTAGGTTACCTGTTAAATGTCGTGCTTGCGGTGTCATTGCTGTTGGTTACCTGGCCAATTATGCTGATAACTGCACTGCTGATATACCTTGAAGATGGTCGGAAACACTCAGTATCTATTTTTTACAGGCAGATACGTGTCGGCATCGATGGAAACCCTTTTTACATCCTGAAATTCCGCAGTATGCGACCAGACGCGGAGAAAAATGGTGCTCAGTGGGCCTCAGCCAATGATAGTCGCGTTACACGCGTCGGGCAGTTTATTCGTAAGTACCGTATCGATGAGCTACCTCAGCTGTTCAACGTTTTAAAAGGTGAGATGGGATTTGTCGGGCCGCGTCCTGAAAGACCTGAGTTTGTTGTCCAACTGGCGAAAGACATTCCTTACTATAACAACCGCCACAATGTAAAACCGGGGCTCACTGGTTGGGCGCAACTAAAATATCCTTATGGTTCCACAGCGGAAGATGCGCAGGAAAAGTTGAAGTTCGACCTGTACTATATAAAGCATCGCAGCCTGATGCTGGATCTTGTTATTCTGATCCGCACAGTTGAAATAGTATTATTTGGCCGGGGACGTTAAGTCCCCGCTAGTCTAATTACCAGGAACTGGCTATTTTCTGTACACTGTTTATTCGCTGCATAATCCAACAATGACATTGTTTCTTGATAATAGGCGCATCTAATCAGAATGAGCGATAACAACGCGCTTAAGAACAAAGTGCTGCACTCACTTAAATGGGTAGCACTGGGAAGAGCAACAACACAAACTTTACGCTGGGTACTTACATTCTGGGTTATCCGCATCCTGACGCCGGAAGACTACGGCATAGTCGCACTGGCTGATATTCTTTTCAGTTTATTAATGACCATTGCGTCTACTATTGCAATCAGCCCACTTATACAAGCAAAAACTTTAGAACGTTCAGCTATATCTTCTTATTTCGGCGTGACACTCAGCATATACACACTGTTGTTTTGTTGTCAGTATCTGCTGGCTGACACTGTGGCTAATTTATACAATAACGCTTATGTAGCCGACGTACTAAAAGTGAATGCCTGGTGTTTTCTGCTGCTGGCACTGGAAACTGTTCCTACAGCACTGTTAAGGCGGCAAATGGCATTTAAAAAGCTTGCTCTGATTGCGGCAGTCTCTAACATTGTTGCAGCAGTCAGTACCCTGCTACTGGCTATTTACGGCCATGGTTTTTGGGCTTTGGTGTATGGCGAAATTATTGCGATAGCATTAAGAGTGACCCTTTTGCTAATTTACCACCCTGCCCCCTGCTTACCCACGTTCAGAGTCCGCGATAGCCTGCCTCTTATCCGCTTCGGCGGCTTAATGTCCGTTTTCACTCTGCTTTGGTATGTTTTCATTCATCTGGATATTGCAATTGGCGGCTTGCTACTTAGTACTGCTGAAATAGGTATATTTACCGTGGCACTCAACTTCGCCCTGATGCCACAGAAGAAAATACTACCACTGATTAAAGAAATTTCTTTTCCGGCGTTTTCTCAAATTCAAGATCAACCAGCTAAGATCACTCATTTTATTGTTAAAGCACAGCGCCTGGGGCTGATATTTACGCTGCCTATTTTCTGGGGATTAGCCTCGGTAAGTGACTATTTGCTGCCGTCAATTATCGGTAATAAATGGGATGCCGCTATAATTCCCACCACGCTGGTATTGATGTTAATGCCGCTGCGCTTTAGTGAGGAGCTATTTCAGCCGGCTGCTAAGGCTTTGGGGCACATTAACTATCTTATCGTAAACACGCTTTATTTAATTGTATTTATGGCTGTAGCTTTGCTTTCACTACATCAGTTCGGCGCTACCGGTCTTGCTTTAGCATGGGTTGTTGGGTTTCCGCTGGCATATATTATTGTACTATCCAGGTACAGCAAGCTATTCCAGTTCCCATTGGGGGCATTCGTCCGCAGCGTCGGCAAAATTATTAGCTGCGGTGCCGTCATGGTCGCAACGGTATTTCTGTTAAAGTTGTACCTGACAGAAATAAATCTGATCAATCTGTTTCTGCTGGTTGGCGCGGGTAGTGTAAGTTATATCATTAGCCTGCTTGTACTTGACCGGCGCACCTTGGTCGAGCTTAAGCAGGCCATCTCATCACGCTAATGCTACAACATGACCCGGATTGCGATAAGCAACACAAATATACTCAGCAAGGTCAGCCACAAGATACGTGTCATGATGTTTTTTAATGACGGTAAAGGATTCAGACCTGTAAACTTTGCAACCTGATAATACTGCGCTATAGCGATCCCAGCAAAAACGTAACCTACCACAGAATATGTCCGGCTGAGGAAAAAGACTGTGCCGGCAAACCCCACCATAGAATAGAACATACAGTCACTGTACCACTTCTGAGCTTTGACACGATTGTATTGCTTGGTAAAGGCTTCCTGCTCGCGGTAGGAGGCAAAACTTTCCGGTACTGTTGGTAATGTTATCGTATTTAGCTGACGTTGCGGATATACCATGTACAACGTAAGCAGTAAGAATACCATCCAAAGAAAATATCCACTAAGCCCCAACTCAGCTAACGTCAATACATAGGAGTTATGCGCAGTAATATGGTGATAATCGAGGAAATTACCCTGTCCAACTCCGAGTATCGGGCGCCAGAAAAACAGTTGCATGCCTTCGTACCAGGAATCAACACGCCCGGCAGCAGATTCCTCATCAACATCAATAGAGCGGAATTTCATAAAGATAAAGATCAAAGCCGGGGACAGTAACAATCCGGTGAGAACCGTTTTCAATTTACCCCAGTTCAGGTAACTGAAAACAGCAGCCATTGCAACCAGAGACACCAGTGCTCCACGAGAGTTCGTAAGATAAACACCATACAGGATGTAGGCTCCGCTTAAAGCTGAAATCACTTTAACCAGAAAGCCTCCTTGCAAAAAAAACAACACTACAAAGGGTAATGTCATTACAAAGAACATCCCTAAATCATTAGGGTCGTTAAAGAAACCGACATAGGTGATCCTATCCAGCCATGACAGCGCACTACCCGCCCAGCCGATACCTACAGAACTATTCTTCTGTGATATTCCGTTATTTACCATCACCATAGCCGCGATAATAGCTATCAGCATTAACATTCTGGTGCGGGCAACGGTAGTCGTTAAACCGCTAAAAACAATTATCGGTAACACCCCTGAAATAATAAAATTATTCGCGCTGGTTATACCGCCACCAAGCCAGCCATTGCGAATTCCTGACAACAGCATCACTAATACCAGCAACATACAACACAGGGTTTGTGGCGGGAATTTCTTATCCTGTTGCAATACCAGGTAGCTAAAAAAAGCCAGTAGTAACGACAAGCGGATTACAGGTAGATCCTGCAGTTGAGGCAGCCACTCGTGCGGCCGCACCAGAATCAAAACCATGTACAGGCATAAAAATAGAAAAGGGAAAAACGCATCTGTCCGTTCCTGCACAATCAGACGGGTATTACTGTTTACGATAGCCATTTTAAACGTCCTGCTTGTCTCTTTAACTTTCTTAATATTGCCAGCGCATACGATACTACGTCAGCGTAAACATCCAGCTGATAGCATAGTTGTTTCTGATTGCAGAAATCTTGTTTATAACTCTTAGCTGCGCCCAGCATGAAGTCGTAAGCAAGGTTATTCATCTGACGAGCGGCCCACAGGTGTAACATTGCAGAGGGCGAAAAACCAGAAAACGGCTCTGCCCAACCAGCCTGATAGAAATGCATATAATCCGTACTTTTAAGATAGTAATGTATTGCAGCTAGCTCACCGTCAATTTTTAACACGGCCATAGCGCAGCTGTCAGCCTGCTGTAAAAGCAGCATCTGATGAAACTGATTAAAAACAGCGCTGATAAAAGCGCCTTGCCTGCCTTTACGATTCCAACGTAGCTGATGCAGCCGTTTGAGTTCGGGCCACATATCGCAGGCTTCCTGTTTGTTAAGCCAGTAAAAATGTGCCCTTTTTTTACTCTCATACCGGACAATTTTCTGCCATTTGCGTTCTAATTGTGAAGCCAGTTTAAAATCATGCTCACGGCTATGCAGATACCTGTAACCCGATGCTTGCACTACGGAATGCCCCAGCGCATGGGCTAACTGCAGAACATTTGCGCCTGCGTTAACAGCCCGCCATCTGATACGTGGCCGGCCTGAAGAGGTTAACAGGCGCGCCAGTTCAGGCAGCAGCTGAGGCCAGTCAGGCGCAATCAGCAAATCCACAAACTCAGATGCCACCTCGCACTCTTCTGCTTCGCCCTGCCCCAGTGGAAACATAACGCGCTTTCTATTTCTTTCATCAGGTTGAGTATAACAAGGCAATATCGCTACCAGATTGTCACCACTGGTGCATATCCAGGTTTCTAACTGCCAATCCGCCTGCCAAAAGCATGACACCCAATGCAATTGCCACTGCGGCGAACAAAATAGCACGCCCCCGCACTGCTGATTGAGTAAATGCCACTTTTCACTCACGGCCGACAGTTCTGATACTGAGGAAAGTCTGCGCCAAACTACAGGCGCTGTATTGCTGTTACTCACGTCAATCAGCACCGTTAGTCAGACGACAAGGGGTAATATCAGCACGTAATGCTAAAAGGTATAGTCCGGTCAGTGTCCAGATCATCTCAGTATCCTCTGCCCACACATCCGGCACGTTAAAAAACGTCACTGCTTGCCGGGACAGCTTGCTCAGCGAGGTATCAAGCCAATGTTTGTGCGGGACAGGAAAGCCAAATTTGGGTAAGTACATAAGCTGCGTTGTATAGAATTGCTCACCAATTTTACGCAGTACCGGCTTTACAAAATCGCCGCCCAAATAATATTCGTCAGGTAACTGCGAGGCATAATGCATGACCGGCCAGCAAACAAACGGATTAACCAACTGTAAATCATACAAATCTGCCAGACGGCTTATCTCAAAGAAGTGGTTAACAACATCACTGGAGAATACAACCTGTTTCACATAGCGCACAGCACCATCAAAATTAGTGAAAACCGCGCTGTCAGTATTAAACTGCTGTAATATGGCAGAGCTGTCTAACCGCAAATCGTCTGCCAGCGCCGTATCTGTGGCAGGCTGAAGCGTCAGCTTTATCGAAGATATAGTGTCTTGCTGAACATCAAAGTCTGTTAGCTTCCTTAACCTGGAGCCGGAAGGTAGCCGCCGCGTTATCAATCCAGAGCCGGGTAATACCCGCATCAGCCGCTTTAACTTAAGATGCTTTTGATACCGTCTGGTGAAGTGCTTAACGGCTCTGGAGCCAAATAAGGTATCCGCACCTTCGCCATACAACACTTTATCAAACTCACCTGCAAGCTGGCGCATAATATACAACAGCGAAATTGCACTGTGGCTGCGGGGTGCACCGGCAAGGCATTGCACTGTATCACAGAATAGAGGTTCCAGCAGGTCATCTTTTACCGGTACTATTCTGTGCTCGACTCCCAATTCACGGGCAAATTGTTTTGCCGTTTCTAATTCCGGATTAGAATGATTGTCATGCACCGGTGTTACAGCAACGACATTCAGTTTAAGCTGGCAACAGATCCCCAATAACACGGACGAGTCGACGCCGCCACTTAGCAATACTGCGACACGATCAGTCTGTTTTACAGAAGTTGCAATGTTAGTACAAAGTAATTGCTGAACGGCGTCGGCATGAGCCAATAGCGTTTTGCCGGCCTGTATGTTTCTGGCAGGTAACAAACCAAAACGTCGTTCTAGCGCTGGCGGTTTCCCCGCCTGCAAGGTAACGACTGCAGCATGGGGCAGTTTTTTCACATTTTCAATTAGTGAATGCTGACCGGTTAACCAGCGAAAATGCAGTGTTTCCATCAAACCATAGCGGTCGAAATGACTCGGCCCGGCTTTAGTGGCGATATACAACAAATCAGTACTTAACCAGATAACCTTAGCGCTTTGATAATAATACAAACGGTGGCAACCGAGCCGATCGGTAATCAAGCTGCAATGACCAGTGTTTTTATTTAACAGCAGCAGGTTATATGCACCGTCCAGCATGTTTGCCGCCGCCAACAGCTGTTCATTATCATGCTGCAGCAGATTTAACCAATACGCTGGCGTAGCATTAAAATCCTGATTATGCACATAGCCAAACAGTAGCAATACCCCTTGCTCATCCTCACAGACTGTTGTTTCACCACGATAAGACAGCCACTGCTGGCCCGCCATGAAATGGCCACTGGCTTCTGTCATTTTGTCCTGGCTGATACAGATAAAGTCGTTATTCATATTACTCTGGCCTTCCTTAGCAGAGCTTTTAGTAAGCGGGTCAGCTGTCTGAGCAGCATTCGGGCAGAAGGTGCCGGGTCCCACCAGGTGTGATAAATAAACACATGAGGCTTAAAAAAATCGTTAAGGTAGGCTGCGAAAATCTGCCTGACACTTTCACCATCCTTGCGCCGGGAGAAAAAATCCTCATACAGGCTGACAAAAATCACTTCGTTTTTCATCTGCACGCTATAGTTCAGTACCTCATCATTGAGCAACTGCCAATAAGCGTGAGCATTGTTAATACCACAGCGGGTGTCAAAATAGTTACACATGCCCAGGCGCGGATTTAGCTCGATATATTTGTAGCAGTTATCACGGCTATCAAACTTAAATTCAACCATTGCCGGACCAACATAACCCAATGCTTTACCAAGCTTTTTGCTCAGTGCAATAACGTCTTCATTGTACTGACTTATGGCATAACTGGTTACGCCATAATGGGAAGGCGATAACCGCAGCCGGTTAAAGCTGAAAGCTTGTACTAAGTCCGAGTTGTAGTCGAAGAAACAATTGCAAACCCACTGGCAGTCATCGTCACCAGGTACAACCTCCTGGGCAATTAAATGCTCCAGTTGCGTTTGGTACTGAACAAAAAAATCTGTCACTTCCTGTACATTACCCAGTATGCGGTTTTTGCTGCCCAGAACCATATGCTGATGAGAACGTGGTTTAATAATTACCGGTAAGCGCAGATTATCCATTAACGCTGTTAAATCGGTTAATCTCTGTATCGTTTTGGGCAGGGGCAGTATTGACGAGACAGTTTCGGTCTCAGCGGCTTTATCAATCAGCATCCTGGCAATATCAGGCGATGGCAATAAAAAGCGGATATGCTGACTCAACCTCTCGCTGTTCTCCGCCAGAAAGCTGACAAACCAATCAGAAGTGGGGATAACAATAGCAGCCTGAGGCAGTGCCAGCAGCGTCTGCAGCAAGGCAGACTCGGTATCTTTTTCAGGTAGTACAATTTTGCGAGCAGGCAGGCGGGAGTAATTTACAACATCATCACTCTGGCGGCTAATCACTACCGGCCGGATCCCTTTAAGGTATAAGCTTCGCGTCACACCCAGACCATTGGGGCCAGCGCTTAACACCACGGTAGTGGCACTCATATCTCATTTGTCCACAACGTGAAAAACCGGTTTACCATCTGCTTCAACTGCCAGCGTGAGGCGTCTTCTTCTATTGGAAATCGTCGCAGCTGAAACCGGTTGTTAACACTTAAATCAGTATTCACCCCCGACATGAACGAGAATGCCAGCTGATATCCCGCCTGGTGTACCAGTTGCTGAGTTTCTTGAGTAAAAGAGTCTGTGCCGCCAACCGGATAAGCCACTGAGCTAACGTTACAATTCAGCATGGTTTCCAGCCGCTGCTTTGACTGCGTCAACTCAATTAACTGTTTCTCCACACTTAAGTGGGAAAGAATATTATGCGACAGAGTATGAGAGCCGATATGCATGCCGTTGTCGGCCATTTCTTTCAACTGCGCCCAGTTGATAAACAGATCGGTCGGCTTAGGCATATGCTTGCTATCAAGTTGCAACAGCTGTTTAAGTTGTGTCAGTTTTTCTGTCATACCCAGGCTGTTGTCTTGCTTAACCGCTCTTAGTAACCGCCTTACCCGCATCCGGATAGATCCATCAGCAATATTCACTGACTGAGACCAATGCGGCAGTTTGACTGTTTTTGCATCCGCGTGGCGTACTATCCAGCCTACTTCATCCCACCAGGGGGTTTCAGGCTTATCAATATAATCGGTCGACACAAAAAAACCTGCCGAAATGCCCGCTGACTTCAGCATGGGATAGGCCACAAGATAATTATCAATATAGCCATCATCAAAGGTAATAACGGCCAAACGCTCTTTAATCTTCTGCCGGTTAATATGTAAAGCGATTAATTCGTCAATACTGACAACATCAAAATCCTGCTTGTATAGCTTTAAATGCTGCGCAAAACGCTCCTCAGAGCAACTGAACACATTAGGGTCGAATTCAGAGTCAGCCGCATGACCTATACGATGATAATTGAAGCAATAAAGTCCATTTGGTCGTCGTTGCCATTTCAAAGCCATGTGACCTGAAATAATTTCAATCGCTGATCTGCTACTGCCCTTGATGTTCATATTACATTTCCTTTGTACTCTGTCCCTTATCAGACAAAGGCTTATATGCTGGCTTAGCAATAATATAATCGCGGAAATCATTCGGGTTTCCACTCTCACCAGCTTCAGCAGCCTTTGCAATATTGTACATCTCCCGCGCACTGACATAATGCAGTACGTAGTTTTCTCCATCGTTATACGTGTTCTGTAAATGCTGACACATGCTTGCAAAAGGAGCACCCAGTAACGTATCCATGTCTTCTTCTTGCGTGCCGTGTGTGTGCACCTTAACAAATATCCACTCTGGCCTGCCTTGCACATGAATATCAGATTGCACCCACAAATCTACCCGCTCCGATGTTGGGGGCATACTGGTGCGAATGTCTGAATTCTCGATCTGAGGGAATACGCCTTTTTTTCGGACTTTCCAATTCAGGCCTATTGGCCCGGTAATCATCATCAGGTCACCCCAGGGCTGAGCATTTACCGCAACCGGCTGGCCAATATTGTGCGAGTTAGGAAGCCCCGGCTTGTCTTTGGCATAGTAAATGGCATTGACCATAGCGGGCTGAGTATCACTCGGCGCAGAGGGGAAAGTGAAATCGGCATAACAGCCGGTTTCTTTTAATACAATCAGTTCATCGTTTACACCGCACCAACGTCCGTCTGGGCGGCAGTTGTTCAGGCACCAGTTACCATGTATGAAACTGTAGCTGAGCTTGCCGGTATCGGCATTGCGCACAAAAGCACCATGCTCACGATGCAGCATTTCTGTGAAATCAGTTAGTGTCTTACGTAAGTTATCGCTGGTGTCATTATCATGATGCAGATGCACCTCAATTTCACCAAAACCGCGGTAGCAAAGATCAGATATCTTCGCCAGATGCTCATAGCGATATTCCTCTTCCGGATAATAAAAACAATGCTTCGGAAAACAGCCATCAGCATCTTTAAACTGGCTGGCAATTACCGGGTATTCATTAAACCACCTGTCAACCCTGGCTCTTTCCTGCTCCAATGAAATATTACGTCCCCACTGAGGTTCATAATGATCGACAAAACAAAATAATATGTGTTTTGGCCCATTTACCTGAGCTGGTCTCTTTGAAAGATGGCGGATATAGTTCCACAACCAGTTCTGCATATTCTTCTGACGAACGATTGCCAGAAATGTAAATCCGGCGGCAACAACAATAAATACCAATAACACCCACATTACCTTTCTGTCCTCTGCCAGTTACCCTGAATATTTGTTGAAAAATACCGTTTAAAACCTAGCGCCAATGCATAATTCATTGATACGAAAAACACAACTAACGCCAGTGGCGTTGATAATAGCTTTCCAGCCTTATGCTTCTGATAACCGTAAAACGCCAGTAAATAAAACAGAACCTGCAGAATAAACATCAGCATATACTTGGGTTTATCCAATAAAAAAACATTGCTGACGGCTGCAGCGATCATCATATGCGGTACAAACCAGCGCATAACTTTATGGCTGATGTAGCTGAATAAACGGGCACCATTTTTGGGGCTCAGCAGCCAGGGCATACTAAAACAAGCCTGATAATTACCAAGACCAATCCTGATCCTGCGGCCCATCTCATCCTTAATAGTCGGCGCGCTCTCTTCTGTCGCAATGGCTTCAGGATCATATTTCAGCACGTATCCCTGACGGGCAACATTCATGGCTATTTTATAATCATCAACAATAGTATTGGCAGGCAAAGGCTCGTACAGCGACTGCCTGATTGCGTAGTTAGCCCCATTAGCACCCAAAAGCGCATTAATCCTGGACTCGTGGAACTTCAATAACCGTTCATAGCGCCAATACACACCGTCACGGTTGTTGCCGGTTTCAGCGTCCACTAATTGCAGTTCACCGCATACGGCGCCTACAGCGGGGTCGGAGAAGTGTCTGACCAGACGGCGGATAGTATCAGGTTTAAATACAGTGTTCGCATCGGTTAATACAGTTATCTCGGTCTTAACCAAACTTAGCAGCTCATTCAATACGCTGACCTTGCCGCGATTTTCAGTGAATAAATGCGCCTGTAACCTGGGGTCTTTGATGTCGGCAAGAATGTCTGCCGTGCGGTCTTTGCTGCCGTCAGAGCCGACTAACAACGTAAGCTTATGTTGTGGATAATCCTGACTCAGGATGTTTGTAACGCGCTGAGCTATACAACTTTGCTCGTTGTATGCAGCGATGACCACTGTGACAGCAGGCAGGCTGTCATCGGCAGTGTGCTGGACACTGCGCTGGTTTACACCGCGCCAGATATAGCTGTTATCGCGCCATAGCTGAACCAGTGAACTGGCAGCCATGAGCAGCAGCGGATATATGAAATAACTGTAGAGTATTACTGCGATACTGCCCCAAAACACCCATTCCATGGTTATACTGCCTTTCCTTAATTAACGTAAATATGGCCTGGCCGGCACACCAAGCATCGTAGCCGATTCAGGCGCAGACTTGGTTACTACAGCATTCGCGCCAATCTTCACTTTATTGCCAATATGAACCGGACCAATTACTTTAGCGCCGGCGCCAATGAAAATATCATTACCAAGCACTGGAGAGCGGCCTTTTTCGTCACCAATAACAACACCACTTTCAATGGTAATATTACTCTCCCCCCGCACTTTCGAGTTGATAACCACACCAACCGGGTGCATCAAGACAAAGCCCGGGCCAAAATCTGCCCCTATTCCGATAACACACCCATTGAGCAGTTTATTCAACTGATAACACAGGTAAGCTAGCGGTGATAACTTCATTTCAGCGAGCCAACGCATTAAACGATACAGCACATTTGCACAGGTACCATCGGCCATGACAACCCTTAGCATACTGACATTAGCACCATCTTCATGAAAGATCTGTTGCTTGCGACGTAAATCTGCAATCAGTTTATGCATCTGGCAACAACCCCAGCAGCTGTTCTGCGTTATGTTTCCATTGCCGGTGCTGCTCGATATAGTGCCGCGCATTCGCTCCTACCCGGCGTTGCTGTGCTTTATCAGCAACAAGCTGCAGCACACGTGCAATACAGGCGTTTTTATCATTTGCCGGAAACAACCAACCTGTCTCATTATCTTTTACCACTTCGGTAACAGGTGAAAAATCAGGTATTACCATGCCCTTAGCCATCGCCATAAACTCAAATAACTTCATTGGCGAACCGTAGTCGTTAGAGTCAGGCAAAATGCCATAGTCCATGGCACCTATGTAGGTGGCTATTTCTTCGTGAGCAACGCGGCCGGTCAAAATGATCTGAGATGTTATTCCTGCCTGTTCTATACGCTGTTTTATTGGTTCAAAGCTTACGCCGTCTCCAACCAGCAACAACACTAAATCGGGATACAGTTTGATTTTGTCGGCTATCAGGTCAACAAACCAGTCAATACCATGCCAGTGCACAAAGGCACCGACATAGCCAAGTACCACCTTATCATCAA
Source organism: Rheinheimera sp. ATLC3 (assembly GCF_059429535.1). Lineage (NCBI taxonomy): Bacteria > Pseudomonadati > Pseudomonadota > Gammaproteobacteria > Chromatiales > Chromatiaceae > Rheinheimera > Rheinheimera sp. ATLC3. Next base: position 3,836,965 of record NZ_CM182103.1, on the reverse strand, counting down.
TATTCAGTTTTTCTCTTAACTGCTTTGCAGCCTGCTCATCAATAACAAACTGGTTCAAATCCGCGCCATTTGGTGAAATAACTGAAGGTGCTATGTTGCGATACCCCTCTTTAGCAACTTGCTGAAAGTGCCCGGATATAAAAACCAGTCCGGTCGCATTTCTGAACACCCAGCCTTCTATTTTCCTGGCAAATGCGCGGAAAAAAAGTGGCCGAACCCGATGCACCAGACACGAGTCATTGATTTCTAAGATAACCGGGATGTTCTTTCGTCTGGCCCACCATACAGTGGCAAACATAAACAAGGAGTAACGTTCATAAATGGTCGTGATGTTATGACACTTAACCGCACGGCGCAGCCTTAATACCGCCGGCAAATTGTAAGCTAATTCAAATAACTCAAATACCGCCTCGGGTACATAACGGGTTAAATCTAATAGCCATCTGACAAGGGTGCCTTTCTGTTTTGGCGCAGCGGTGTTGTCATGCTGAGCGCCAGCGGAGGCAGCGCTTCCCGCTTCCGGATCCGCACCGGGAAGCGACAAAATATGCACGCTGTGCCCAAGTGCGCGCAAACCGTTTGTAACCCCCATGATATGCACACCTTCAGCGCCTTTACCACGTGTCCGGTGATGAAACAGAATATTCATATCATGACTCCAGCGACTTCAATTGAAACCCCTGCTGTTGCCATACTGGCAGAAGCTCATCCAATGCCGCTATACAACAATCATTGTCATCATGAAACAACACGATATCGCCAGCAGTAAGAGGGTTGTCCAACAGATTTTTCACGATAACGGCGGGCTCAACTTTCTGATAATCCATTGAATCACGGCTCCAGTGCACAGCTTTGACTCTCATGTTACGCAAGCTAAGTAATACCCGAAAACTCCACTGTCCTCTTGGCGCGCGAAAATGAATGCAAGGCTTGCGCAAGATAGATTCGATGACCTGACCGCTTTGGTTTATCTCGGCCAGCTGAGCTTCATAGGATAATTTCGGCAATGCCAGATGTTGATAACTATGATTTGCGACTGTATGCCCACGTTTGGCAATTTCAGTAACTAGCTCAGGATATTGTTTTGCATTTACACCTATCAGAAAAAAACTGGCTTTAGCGTTATATTTGTCAAGCAAATCGAGCAACCTTGGCGTCACATCTGGATGCGGGCCATCGTCAAACGTTAAATACAGTGCAGGTTCGCCCGAACTGTATTTTCGTCGCAAAATTGATTGAGGTATCAGGCCGCGTAACACACGCGAAATTCCACTTACCCGCATTATTTGTTGTCTCCATTTTTCATTTGCGCCACCCTGGCGCCGACAGCTGATTGCACTGATTCGCTGTTTAATGCTGCCCGTTGTTACATATTCTTATCCAAGCATTTCCAGAATTTGAGCTTTATTTTTCTGCCAGGTAAATTGCGCAGCATGTTGCTGTATAGCGCTGCGCTGCCACGGTTTTTGTAATGCCTGCTTTAGAGCTTCTGCCAACATTACCGGCTCTGCTGACGGTACCAGAATGCCGGTAACGTCTTGCTCAACTATTTCCGGAATGCCACCAACCGCGGTGGCAACTACAGGAGTACCCGCTGCCATAGACTCTAACAGCACATTCGGCACACCTTCATGGTAGCTGGGTAATACCACCAGACTCGCATACTGCATCAATGCAGGCAACTCATTGTGCGCAACGTTACCAAGCAGCATAACCCTCTCAGCTATCCCTTGCTGCTGAATACTTTGCAGCATCATATCCCGCATTACTCCGCTACCTGCAATCACCAGCTGATATTCAGAAAAGCGCTCAGCTATAGCAGTAAACGCCTGCAGCAGTTCCATCACACCTTTGTCTTGCTTTAAATTCCCGACAAACAGCATGTAGGGTTTATCAATCTTACGCTGGTATGTAGCGGAAAATAACGCGTGATCTACGCCATTGTAGATTACCCGGACTTTAGCACCGTCTATCCCTAAACCAACCATTTGCGCTTTGAGCTCTTCCGATACAGAAATGATTGCACTCGCCTTGTTTGCCGCCTGTTTTATCTGTGCTGCCCGGGCGGCTTTCAGTCCATGCATATGGACATCAGAGCCGTGCACTTTAAAGAAGAATATGCAGCCAAACAAAGACGCCAACCAACTGGTTGCTACCGCATCGGGATACGCCCAACTCGCCAGCATCACATCCGGAGCGCGCTTTTTAAGCCAGAAACCGGAGTGCAGAAGCAAAGACAGAAACATAAAAACAGCATAAAAACGCCGTCCTATCTTAGGCATAAAAAAGTATGGCGCATAACGCACACGATCAGACTGCGATATTTTCCTGATGTGCCTGAACCAATCGATAAAGTTCACCGGCACCAATACTGACAGCTCGTACTCTGATTCGAGCAAAGCAAACTGCTGCCGGTTAAAGCTGGCGCGGCCCGGCTCCCACGGTAGCGGATATAGATTAGATACGATAACGAGCTTACGACGTGACATCAGCTTATACCTCGCATACGGTAACTCTGTGCTTACCGGCTGCGGTGAGAGGTATATCGTCAACAACGTTTATTGTCAGCGTCAGCTCGCCCTGGCTATAACGGTTTATTTCGCTGGTAATAGCTGCCCGCTCAGACGCATTCAAAGGGCGTTTTTCCACAATGTTGATAGTCAACGCGTCCAACTTACTCTGACGTACCTGAAATTTATAGATGCCGGGAAACTCTTTGAATAAATGCGGAAAAAGCTCACCCGGAATTAATTTACCAGACGGCGTTTTAATAACGTCAAGCTTACGTCCATCCACACTGGACATAACCGGTAAGGGATTAGCACACTTACACAGGCTGTTGTGTAACGTCGCCCGATCGCCATTCTGATATCTGATTAACGGCATACCGTAATTGAACAGATCTGTCAGCAGGATATCACCACTTTCGCCAAACACCGGCAAACCAGCTTCATTTACCGTCTCAACCAGAAGATGATCACTGTTTATATGCAGTTGTTTGTGCTCTTTGCATTCTGCCGCTATTAGCATCACTTCGCGGCAGCCGTAGGTGTTATACACCTGACAGGCAAAAGCTTGCTCGATAGCTGTTCGCTGATACTCATACAGTGGCTCTGCGCCAGTGAGGATTGTGCCGGGCGAGTGTATTTTGATCTTGTTCTGCAGCAGATGTAACGCCAGCTCATACAGCGGGTTTACATAGGCAACCAGCGCATCAGGCCGGTAAGCATTTATCTGATCGATATATTCATGCAGATTAGCCGGCGACATAGAAAAGGAGTTCAACATTTTCCGGTTGTAAAACCAGTGATATAAGTTTTCCTTCCACCGTCTCGTCAGCGAGGCTTTACCTATACCCGCCCCCCACAAATATAAGGTTCGCTCACCCAGGCCTGCACCAAGCCAGTTATACCCTCGCCACATGACCGCTTCACGCCGGGTATTGCTGTCTTGATTAAGCTCTATAGTAAGAGGTTGCCCGGTCGAGCCGCCGGTCGATTTAATAATATTATGCGGAAAGTTTGTTGCTCTTAACTGCTGATAATTCTGACGAATATCATCTTTTGTCAGTATCGGCAGCTGGCGAAACTGCTGCATGCTGTCCACGGTACGGATGTCGTCAATACCTGCTTTTTGCCAACGCTCACGGTAAAACGGGCACTGCTCAAAGGCGTGATCCAGTAAACGTGTCAGCGCCTGCCATTGTAATTGCTGCAGTGCTTCAGGAGATTTTTTCAGATTACGGCTGTACTCCTTTACATAGCCAGACAGGGGCTTACCTTTTACTTTTGACATAAAAGGCAACGCAACGCCACGCAGTAATTGTGGGTATAGTTTCATGTATTACGCATCCGTTCGCAATTTACAGCAGCGTTGACGCTTGCTACGGCCAGTCACATCTGAACCGCCCACAGAGTATAAACGAAGCTTTCGTCACAACCAATAGTTGATTATTAACGGCTTAAGCGTCAAACTCGGTCGAGGAACTGCTGAGTAGTTTCAGTTTTCTCTCCATTTGCAGATACGGAGTGTCATGGATGACCATCAAGCGTGCCGAAATCTTGTTTACGTTTATTGTACTGCTGTTAGGCTACAGTTTGTTTATTTACCCTCAGGTGATATCAGACTGGCGAACATACAGCTTTGACGATGGCACCTACTCTCACGCTTATCTGATGCCTTTCATTATCGTCACATTGTTATGGCAACAGCGTAATAATCTTGAACTGCGCTTTCACATTGGTTATCTGCTGGCAATGCTATCGGTTGCCGCGATTTTAGCTGTCAGTATTACCGCCCAGCAAGTCAGTATTTTACGGCTGTTGTTCCCGCTTTACGTCATATTGCTATTCTGCACCCTGGTTAGGCCCTCTTTAGCCTTAGTAGTGCCATTAGCCTTGCTATGGTTTATATCGCCGGTTTGGGGCAGCCTCACCGCCCCGCTGCAGTATATTTCCGTTGTTATCACTAAGTTTATTATGCAGCTGACGCATATTCCGGTATATGTCGACGGTAATTTTATTCAAATCCCGCAAGGTGTTTTTGAAATTGCGGAAGGATGCAGTGGCTTACGCTATTTTATTGTATCGCTCGCCCTTAGCACTTTACTGTGTCATCTGCACCTGCGAAAGCTGAAGAATATGCTCTTGCTAACATTCTGTGCAGTCATCGGTGCAATTTTAGTCAATGGTGTCCGTATCGTACTTATCATACTGATCGGTTACTACAGCGATATGCAAAGCTCTATAGTAAAAGATCATAATATGTTCGGCTGGTTTCTTTATATACCCTTTATTGTCGTGCTGTTTTATCTGGTGGGCAAACTGGAGCCTCATCCCGCAAGCGAGGATAAACCTTATGCCACGCAAAGGCTCGCCGCAATGCCACTGGCATTGGTTGTGGGTGCCAGTTTGCTGGCATCAGGTATAAGTATCAAACTGTTGATGGGGCAATTCCCTGTGCTGAACTTTAGCCCGGCTGAACTGACTACAACAAATAAAGACCAAACACCGTCCCCTTATATTCCGGCATACAGCAGAAAAGCGCATAATGTCAGGCACCTGTCAGGTGTTGAAGTGATCGACATAAGCTATCAGTTTGATGGCCGGCATGATGCGAACCGGGCAGACTATTACCTGAATAATATGATTCCTCAAGGCTGGAATAAAGTTAGCAGTGATCTCACCAATAACAGCAGACTTATTTGGTTAAGCGACCACTCAGGTAACAACGCTATATTACAATACTGGTATGAAGCGAACGGTCAAAAAACAGGCTCTGTCGGCGTATATAAACGTAACAGAATCAAGCAGGCGTTGCAGCTGAATGCCAAATCGTCACTTCATTGGCAGTTTATCCGCTGTAGTAGCTTAAGATGCCAGGACGAAGCTAATTTATTGCGTCAATTATTGAATGAATAATGTATCTGACAGCCAGTAACTCCTTAGCTATCAGATGCCACACAGTTACAGGAGCTTTATGAAAACGTTTAATAAAGTATGTGTAGTAGGCTTGGGTTATATTGGTTTGCCTACTGCAGCAGTTATTGCTTCACGCGGAATTGAAGTGCTGGGTGTCGATGTTTCAACTTATGCGGTTGAGACTATTAATCAGGGTAAAATCCACATCGTCGAACCGGACCTGGATATGTTGGTTCAGGCCGCAGTAATGACTGGCAAGCTAAAAGCTGCAACTGTACCTGATACTGCCGACGCTTTCATTCTCGCCGTGCCTACTCCATTTAAAGAAGATAAAAAGCCAGACTTGTCATTTATCGAAGCTGCGGTAAAAAGCATTGCTCCATTTTTGAAAGCGGGCGATCTGATTATTCTCGAATCAACCTCCCCGGTCGGCACCACAGAGAAAATTTCCCGTTGGTTGGCAGAGTTACGCACTGATTTAGTCTTACCTCATCAGGATCCGGACAATGCACAGCTGTATGTTGCTCACTGCCCGGAACGGGTATTGCCGGGACGCATTCTGCAAGAGCTGGTAAGTAATGACAGAATTATTGGCGGTATTACCCCTCGCTGCGCCGAAATAGCAACATCTTTGTATTTGCAGTTTGTACGTGGTGAATGTCTGCAAACAAGCTCAAGAACTGCTGAAATGACAAAATTGACTGAGAACTCTTTTCGAGACGTCAATATTGCCTTCGCCAACGAGCTATCGATGATTTGTGACACATTAAAAATTAATGTGTGGGAACTTATCAAGTTGGCAAACCGTCACCCCAGGGTAAACATTTTGTCACCTGGCCCGGGTGTTGGTGGCCATTGTATCGCGGTCGATCCATGGTTTATCGTTGACTCTGCGCCAGAGCAAGCCAACATGATAAGGCTGGCCAGGGAAATAAACGACTACAAACCTCAGTATGTGATGGATAAAGTTATCAAGGCTGCTGATGAATTTAAACGTCCGGTCATCGCCTGCCTTGGACTAGCGTTTAAAGCAGACATCGATGACTTGCGCGAGAGCCCGGCGGTTAATATCACGCTGGCATTAAAGCAGCAAAACATTGGCGAAATTTTAGTTGTTGAACCTAATATTAAAGCTTTACCCGCTTCATTGTCAGAGCTAAAACCAAATCTGGTGTCACTGCCAGAGGCGATTGAAAAAGCAAATATTTTACTCATTCTGGTTGACCATAAACAGTTTAAAGCACTTAGTCTTGCCGAAGTTGCCCGTAAAATTGTTATCGATACCAGAGGGATATTTGGATAAATATATCAACACAAGGATTGGGATATGAAAAGCTTCACCAGAGTCAGTACGGCAGTCATTATAGGTTTGACGCTTACCGCATGTGGCCAGAAAAGTAGCGATGAGCACTTTGAAGCAGCTCAGACTTTTCTGGCAAACAACCAGTTCAACAGTGCATTGGTCGAACTGAAGTCTGCATTGCAAAAAGACCCGGAACGGGCTGACTACCGGCTGGCCCTGGCGCAGCTATACGTAAAAGTGGGGGCATTGGATGACGCGGTAAAAGAGTATCAGCGTGCTGACCAGTACAGTGCAGATAACTCCGCCTTCGTTCAAGAGTATGTCAAGGTGTTATACCTGAACAGTAACTACAGTGATATCTTAACATTGCTGGAAGATACTTCCGCTTACGCTCAACCTGAACAGGATTATCTGCTAACTTTTAAAGCGCTGGCAGAAGCCGAGCTGGGCGGTACTGAAAATGCTGAGGCGTTATTTAATCAGCTTTCTGCGTCCAGCCAGACAGATGTAGCAGACTTTGCGGCGGCTTTTCAGGCACTGGCGAAGTCTGATCTTGCTGACGTTAAACAAAAGCTCATGCAAATTCCAGAATCTTCTGCACTGTATCAACAGTCACTGTATGTCAGAAGTAAGATTGCACTTGCAGAAAATGACTCGACCACAGCTATCAGCCTGTTAAAAGCGTATGTGGCAGAAAATCCCTATCATTTATTACCGCAATTGTTACTGGCGCAGTCTTATGTAAAAACTGAGCAGTTGCAACAGGCGGATGCAATACTGCAGCCATTGCTGAAGAAAGTACCGCAACAACCGTTGGCAAATTATTTCGCTGCTATTATTGCTTACGATAAAAAAGACTTTGAACAGGCGAGAATACACATAGATACAGCGATAGGCGGCGGATTTAACTCGGCACAAGCGCGCATTCTTGCGGCATTGATCGCAGTTAACTTAAAGTTAGAAAATGTCGCCTTGAGCCACCTGGAAGTCATTAAAGACATCCTGAAACATTACCCTGAAGCTGAAATGCTTTATGCCCAACTCATGCTAAAAGCAGGTAATACAGAAGCCGCACAACAACTGTTGTCAGGAAAAGAACTGCAACAATCTGACATTCAACTACTGGCGGCGACAGCATTCGAGTTGACCAAACAAGGCAGTACTGAAGCCGCTCAAAACCTTTTAGCACAGTACAAATCAGACGAGCCTTTTTCGGCACGAGAGCTACTGACGCTAGGCGCTATACAACTGAAAATGCCCGGTCAGCGCGACACGGCGATACGCTCGCTGGAACAAGCTTTACAATTAGACCCTGCAGCTGATCAGGCCCGTGTGTTATTGCTTACCGCCTACATCAGGCAGCAGGAGTATGATAAAGCGATGGCTTTGGCCGACGAATGGATTGCCAGTACTGAGCGAAGCAGCGCCGGTCATAATATGAAAGCTTATGTCGCTTTGGTCAGTGAACAGCCTGACATCGCTGCTGAACATATAGACCAGGTATTAACGAAGGAGCCTAAGAATAGTTTGGCTCGTCTGTTAAATGCCTCTCTGGCAGCAGCCAAGGGCGATACGACGTTAGCAACACAACGTTTTCAGGCATTACTGGACGATGAACCACAAAATATTCAGGCACTTGAGCAGTATATAGCGCTCAGCCACGGCACAGGTGATAAAACAGATGCATTGCAACGACTGACTAAAGCGCAAAAAGCTGCCCCTCAGGACTATAATCTGGCGTTGATGCTAGCCAGTTTTAAACATAACGAAGGTGCCTACAATGAGGCGCTGGAGCTACTAAATAGCATCAAAGCAGAGCAACGTGAATGGCTACCTATGCATTGGGCCTACCTGATTGATACCCAGTTAAGATTGAATGCACCAGCACAAGCTCTGCAAAGCGCTCAAAGCTGGCATAACCTGCAGCCGGCGTCTAATATGGCGACCCAAGCCTATATGCAGGCGCTATACGCTAACAAAGATTATACAGCTGCGCTCAAACTCGTTGATCAACTACTGGCAGCTCAGCCAGGACATAACCGCTTTATCAACATAAAACTGCAAATTCTTGATGAGGCTGAGCGCAGTCAGCAGCTATTGGAGTTTGTGCACACGCTGCCGGATGATGTACAACAGAAGCCAGAAACACAGTTCTTCGTCGGCAAAGCCCTGACAAGAGAACAAAAGTATTCCGACGCTGTGCAGGCATTGTCTCAAAGCTACGCCAAGCAAGCCAACGTTAAAACTGCCCTACTGCTGGCCGAATTACACAGCAGGCTCGGTTCAACCGATAAAGGCATAGCGCTATTGGAAAAACACATAGCAGCACAAGGCAGCACGCCGACAATACAGGCGATGCTGGCCCAGTTGTCTTTAAATACGGATGCTGATCGCGCAGTTCAAACGTATCAGACTATGTTGAAAGAGCAGCCTGACAATGTGCTGGCACTTAACAATCTGGCTTGGTTAATGCTGGAAAAAGGCAATCTATCTGTCGCGCTGGCACATGCTAAAAAAGCGCACGATCTGCAACCGAAGCATCCGGATATACTGGATACTTACGGCAAAGTTTTACTGGCAACAGGTGATGCAACAAAGGCAAAAGAAATGTTTGAAGCGTCGCTAAACGTCAGACCTGATACAGCACAAGTGCAACTACATTATGCTGAGGCATTGGCAAAAACGGGAAGCAAAGAAAAAGCCCGGGCGGTATTGGAGCAGCTTGCAGACAATCAGGAAGTAGCAGCTCAGGCCAAAGCTTTAATGGCTGAGCTGGGATTGGAAGATTAATGCTGTATCCTAGTTAATAAATAAAAAAAGCTGGCAGACGCCAGCTTTTTTTATTTTGCGGTTCTACTTCATCAGTTTACGACGATTCAACAGCAGCAAACCTAACCCCAGAATACCCAGGGTAGCCGGCTCTGGTACCTGGCGTGCAGTAACACGGGCCTGAACAAATAAGGTATTTTCCTCATCCTCTCTGGTATACAACGTATTGTCAGCGACAATAAATCCCTCACCGCCGAACAGACGAAACTCGATGGTATAAGTAATGCCATCAATTTCGAATACGATAGCTTCAGGTAAACCATCAATGGTGAAGGCATCGTCACAAGAGGAACCTAGTGGATTTGGTGGTGGGCAACCACCCTGATTTGGTGTTTCAACAAAACTAATGTCAAAGGTATCAGACGCCGGACCAAGCAACAGTGGCGACGTAATACTAAATTCAGACATCAGATCCAAAGTGTGCAGCGTAGTAGCCGGAGACGGTAATATAAAGTTCCTGTGGGTAATAATACCTGTGTCAACCCACGCACCATCGGTCACCAAAGTGCCAGACAGTGATACGATATCCAGACCACTAGGCCCAACACCGCCATTACTGAACCAGTCAACAGAGTTATAACCATCTGTAACTTCCTGTGCTCCATAGAAAGTTAAACCACAACCATTAGTACCGGGTAAATCACCCGCTGCACAATTGATAATCGAATCATCTGCAGAGTTGCGGGTTTGTGCAGAACCATCAGCCAACCAACCACTGGCTGTATCAAAATCGAATGAAGCTATCAGTGCTGCCTGCGCGCTGCCGGTGAGTAATGCTAAACCTCCAACGGCTGCGAGCAACGTTTTCTTGCTTTTCATAACGCCTCCATTTGTTATTGGGTCTATGCCAGCCACCTACTGCGCTAAGCTGACTGGGACAATAGAATGGGTGCATATACCGGGCCAGATTTACTTTGCCGTTATTTTTTAGATGTTTAGTAAAATAATTATGAAATGACAAACTCAAATTGTAAAAAAAGTAGACATCATACTAGCGCTGTATCAGGTCGTTTAGCAGCTTGAGGCTTTGCACTTTAAACAATTTCAGCAGTTGCTTCCATTCATATCGCCGGCAAAGTTTGTTAACAGCTTTAGCTAGCCGCAGTGCATTATTTTGCTTCGCGCAGAGGTAAATATCATGCCACATATGGTATTTGCCCGGTGTCCATATTTTGGCTTCCCGTAATTGCTTAAGCTCCGTCAGAGCAGGCAATGCAGGAGAGCTGACCCCGATTGCAGCTAATGTAGCCATGGTGCGCAGGCATTTTTCGCACTTACCACAGTTAAATTGGTCTGAGGCATTACATACCCGCAGAAATGCCAATGCCTGCTCTGAGCGGGCAATCGTTATGGTTTTTTTAACCCGGCTGACCATACCGTGATGTACCACTTCAGTCACACCATTGGTTAACAAAGGGTCTGTCATCGGGTGCGTAATAAAAGGTTCCAACTCCAATACATCGTGACTTGCCGGAACAAAAAGGCATCTTAAGCCTAAAGCCAGGCTGTAACTTATCAGCAGTACGACTTGACACCTTTGGGCAGATAGCTCAGGAAAGGCTTCTCTGAAGTTAGTTTCAATGACGATAAGGCGTTTACCGTAATGCTCAGCAAACTTGCGGGCACTCTCCAACGCCTTATCACAGCGCTCTTTTTCACGCAGCTGAATATCGAGGCCGAGACAAAAAATCAGGTAATCGATATTATCCTGTAGCTCAAAAAACGAATAGCTTGCATCCACTCCGCCAGAGTAAAACACTGCATTACCGTCGGGTTTGATTAGAGAGTCATGTAAGCTCGGATCGGTTATGTCAAAATTGACAAACTGCAGGTCGTTGAACCAACCTGAAAAAATCTGCTGGAATTTGGTAAGGTTTTTAATCAGGTCGCGGCTAAGCGTAAAAGTACTGTCGACACTTAACGTTTCGCCTAGTAGCATGGCTGGCATTAAACAGCTGGCAAATGCGGCATCAGCCGCTGCAGGCACTTTGATAACATCACCGCTGAACTTTAGTCGAACAGCCCGGTTATCGGCATACCAGCTCATCAGCACACCGTTATTATCATTCTCTATTTTTAGCGCAGACAGCTCCATTTCAGAAATCCTTTTTGCTAAATCAACTACCCCTTCACTATCGACTCACATTGCCATATGCAGACATAAAAAAGCCAGCATACCGCTGGCTTTCTTTTAAGACACTAAATTACACTTTCTGCCGGCGTAAGCTCAGCATTAACAGGCCCATGCCCAGTACAGCTATAGTCGCTGGCTCAGGAACAGACACTAAACGAGCCTGCACAAATAAATCATTGTCAGAGTTCTCAGCGGTACGCAGTAAGTTGTCTTCAATTAAGAAACCAGAATCTGCATCGCCCCACAAACGGAACTCGATAACGTATTTACGACCTTCAAAGGTAAACTCGATTGGTAAAGGGATACCAGAGATATTGAAGTAGTCGTCACAGGGTACATCAGAAAACTGAATATCAGCATCGCAGTAACCATAAGGGTTGTTTACTGTTTCTGTAAAACTGATACCAAAAGCTGAGCTTGCCTGAGCAACAAACGGGCTCACGATATCAAATACTGTGAACAGGTTTAACTCAGCCAAAGTAACACTACCGCTTCTGACCATACGGTTACGGTGAGTGATCATACCTGTGTCTACCCAACCCGCATCGGCTTCTAACACCCCATCGTATGACGCGATGTCTAATCCGCTGTACTGACCAGCAACCAGAGGGTTACCCCAGTCTACAGATGTGTAGCCCTGCGCAATGCCATCTGCAGCATTGTAAAACTCCAGACCACAACCATTTGAAGCATTGGTTGCGCCTGCAGCACAATCGTATACTGTCTCTACGCCGTTGCGATGACGGGTCTGAGGGGCATAACCGTTATAATTTAAACCGTCAGCTAACCAACCGCTGGATGTTTCAAAAGTAAGACTAAGTGGTGCAGCTGCTGCACTACCCGCAAATAATACTGCACTTCCAAGTGCCGCTACCAAAAAACCTAATCCTGATTTCATGACGCCTCCATTTCTACTTCGACTGCTGTTTATGCATGCGGCAACAACTGCTACATCACGAGCGACAACATGCAGTTATTGCGCCAATATTTTTAATACACTAATAACAATAACTTACGCAAACAAGTGGCGTGAAAGTAGAAACGAGTGTAAAAAATCCCTACACTTTCTGGTCGATAATATAACGGCCTGGAGACAGTAAGTTATTTGCATCAAACATATGCTTCAACTCCTGCAATAGCTGCTCATATTGGGGGGAGCTATACTCGGCTAAATATTGCATCATGCTGATATCAAGCCGGTATGGAAAATACCCATCTTGCAGCAGGTTTTTATATAGCTGGCGGCGACATGCTATCGCTTTTTGGTCCCAGTCAATATTGTCTCTTGAGTGTCGGTTAAAACTGATACTGATAACAGCATCCAAACAGCGCTCACTTAGCAACGTAAAGGTTATGCCGCCTTCAAAATCGAATGATGCCAGTGTTTCAGTTACTGTTTTCTCAATACGCCGCGCGTGCATTCCCTCTGCTGGTGCAACAACAGCACACCAAATCAAACCAACGCCATCCTGGTCTAGCCGATACTCGTTATCTGGTAGCTCTGGCATACGCCAATAAGCACTGGCCAGAAAACTATCACTGGGCTGCCCTTTCATCATCAGATGCACCGGTTTTAATACTGCTAACACCCGTGCCATGTCTCTACGAAGTAGCTTTGACAGTAACCATTGATACTTTTCAATAGCTTGCAATAAGGTATCACTAACAAAATTTAGCTGGGTTGCTTTGCAATGGCGAAATTGTTTTTTTAATGCTGATTTTGCCAGCTTTACCTGTTCTTTGGTGCCATATAACGCACCGGATACATTCCACACGCCAACCTGCCAATGTTTGCGCAACTGCTGCAGTCTTTGGGAAGTAAGCGGATATGCGGATTTTGCAGCATCTTCTGCGGGAAATTGCTGTAAGCCGGGCAGCACTCTAAATGGATTAGCGATATGTGGCAGACTTGTCAGATAACCCTGCCGTTTCAGTTTGCTAAGGCTTTCAACGATATCCTCAAGCATGTCTTGCTCTGTGGAAATATAGAATGCCAGAAAATTCTCTGGTTTTGGCATTAGCCACAGGGTAATACTCAGCACTACGCCCAGATTAGATTGGAAAAATAGTCCGTCTAACGCCGGCCCTAAACCTGGCTGATAAACGCCGGCTGCTTTAGCGCTACCAAAACGGTGCAGACCAGTTCTGATAACCCGACCATCAATTAACATCACCTCCAGGCCGCATACATATTTAACATGTTCACCATAAGCGGTATGGCCAAATCCACGCTCAACAGTATTGCCCACTACACTGCAGCTGGCGCTGGAGCCCGTGCAATCCATCCAATGATGGTCCCCTTGCTGTTTTAAAAAAGCAGCGAGTTCAGCCTGAGTTACGCCAGCCTCAACGGTCACAACACCGTTTTTCTGATCGTAATTACTTATTTTTTTAAGCCGGCCCAGGTTAAGAATCACGCTGCCCTCGCTGACAGGCAGCTGCGAGCCGTATCCCCAGTTTTTTCCTGAGCTCACCGTGTAGAGTTTCTGGTTATGCTGACGGGCTATGCCAAGACATTCTGCCAACTGTTCTTTTTCCGGATGAAGAATTGCCAGCACTTTAGCGCTATATGCAAAAGTCGCCTTTTGCGCATCTTTTAAGCTGGCTGTGTCATCAATAACCTGATCGTCAGCCAGCAGCTGTTTCCACGCAGATAACGCGCTGCCAAAGCCATTTGAAGGCATAAAGAAATCTCAATTGTCGTTTAACTGTAACGAACACCCCAGCCTAATTTCGGAAATTTACGTTTGATCGGACGGGGTTTTTCATTCGGATAAAGCTCTCTCTCAATTGACTCGAGCAATTTCACATAGCCGATCGACAGGTTCTTTCTGAACATTTCGGGGTTAATATAATACGCTGCCCGCTTGCCATGATACTCAACCGGCTCACCAAGTTGTTTAAACACAATCCCGACAAACGTAAGGCTTCTGGCCAAACGAGGTTCCATCATTACAAAAACGTGCTTTTTATTGTTATGCAGCGCCATTAGAGCGGCTGACAAATATAAACATATCGCGATATAAGGAAAGCAGCGCAGTTCTTTTTCAGAAAAGAATACTTCATTAATGACACCGGTTGCTGCACCTTTGTACTGATCGAATTTACGCCGGCGAAATGTCTCTGGCACCGCCAGCCGGGAGATTTCACAAATTTCACTTCTGGGAAAGGCAGAAGGTTTAATATCAGGGTCTGTAATGGCGTGCATACAATGCACTTCAATTGGCAGCATGTCGCCGGTCTGTTCTGATGTAATTAACCGTACGGTACCTGCGACTCTGCCTGTCGTAACATGACGTATCAGGCTATGAAAAGAATGACTGTCAAATTCATCCTGTTCCAGCCGGTTATTTCGCTCGTCCTCAAAATGCAATTCCTCACAATAAACCTGATGCCTGACATTAAAAACCTCAGATCTGAGCTCACTGGTATTGGCCAACTCAACTTTCAGAAACTGCGAAAAGTGATTGGCAATGGCGCTGGCGTCATTACTCGCGAGCCGGGAAATAGCCTTGTTGACAAGGTGTTTCACCACAGGAATCTTCTGCATGAACTTTAAATGTTTCATTTTTCACCTGCGATACTACGTCTACCAAAAATCTGTCGTTTTTGGCTGATAATTATGTGAATTAACGTTAGCACAATATTTGTGCTTTTGTGTTCAGGCTATGCGCCTTGCTTAACGTTACATGAATAACCGTTTACTTTTCAAAACTAAGGTTGCTGATTTATTTCACTATTTACTCTGACGCTGAATAACGATCTGTTCAAGCCAGGGTAAGTCGCTGGTAGTGGAATACTCCCAGCCAAACTTCCTCGGCGGACGCACGCGCCAATATGGCTTCTTGTCTTTGAGCCGGCTGGCTTTATTTTTACAAGGGGCCAGTAAAGCAAAAAAGGTCTCGGCAGATTGCCGGGAAATCTGTGGTTCAAAGTACAGCGCCTTCCCAAGCAGAGCAGCTACGTCACAGCTATGCTGCATATCGTTCCATGGATTTATATCCTCCATCTGCGCGTTATCAAATACCACCAGATACTTAGGCAACTGCTGTCCTTCAAACTTATCTTTACCAGGGTAAGTACCATGCTCCAGGATAAAACGGCCGAATAGCCGCAATAACTTCTCGGCCTTATCAGACTGAGTCAATTGGTGAAAACGCCAGATAGGATCTGCCAGCAATGCTAACATCCAAGGAGAACAAACAGCTGACTCGTCGGTCCCCCCTTCATGCGCTTTAAAAGTATGTTGCGGACAACCGCGCTGCGGCCAGCCATTGGCCGGTGAAATAACCATATCTAAGGTTGCATTGAGGATCTGCTCAATTCGTTGCAGTGCTTTAGCATCATTCGTCAATTCGTAATAACTTAAGGCAGCTTCAAGCGCTGCAGCTTGATTCCTTTCAGTCCAAAAACCCCGGTTACGGTATTCAGGGTTCCAATCCAGAGAAGCCAGATAAATACGGTTAATAGCGCGTCTGGCCGACTCATCACTGGTCAGCTGATAGTAATACAGCAAGCCCCGTGGCATCAGGTATTTAACGTCTTTTTTATCGACCAGTGAAAAATAACCATCGTCTGCCACTCTGGCCAGATAAAACTGACTTGCCGCTATAGCATCTTGTTTCCACTTAGGATCCCCGGTTAGCAAAAACAATTGTGTTAACGCTCTTGGCCTGTCGTACAAATACTGGCTGGCTTTATCCGCAGTGATTTTGTCTTTCTGCAGCAACTCAGCATCTGTCACATAGTTGGCGTAGCGTATCATCGGGTCTACGTACCAACTGGTATCAATGTTTCCAGTCACATGACCCGGCCCCCACAAGCCGGGCTGAGTAATGGCTTGCGCCACTGGCAAAAATATTAACAGTAAGACACTAATATGAGAAAAACGCATATTATATCCTCCATTTGACAAGAACAGGCCGGTGGTCGCCACTGCTTAGTTGTAGCACACCAGCTTCAAGCGGCATTAAATCGCCGCGATAAAGCTGATGGTCAATTCGAATACCATGCCAGCGTGTGTACTTGGTGTAACGCACTATTTGCGTTGGTCGCTCAGATAATGCGTTCCCCAGAGAAGAAAAGTAGTGCTGGTATATTGGTGATAAAACCGGCATGTTAAAATCACCGCCAATCATCAGTGCTTCTTCCTGAGAATGCGCCCAGTCGGCAATGATTGTCGCCTGTAGTTCTCTGTCCTGCTGCCTCACCTGCATAGCGGTATTATCAGGACTTAACTTAATTAGGGATTCCAGCGCAGGTCTTGGTGTTTCAAAGTGAACATTCGCCAGCAATAAATGACGCTCAGGTAAATTAAGTCGATAGAACACTGCAAAATTACCATAGCCCTGAAACAGGCTGCGGGACAGAGTTTGCTCAACGTCAAAAGGGAATTTACTGACAATACATAGGCCTGCATCGCAGTGGGTTTGCCAATTGTCGGCGTCTAGCGCCGTTAATTTTTCCAACCTGGCTTCCTGAAATATAGCAACTGACACCTTATGCTGTGTCATTAACTGCGCAAGCTGTTCTGTATTTGCCATATTACCTAGATTGGCAGACAACAAAACAAAGTTTGTGTCTTGTGCGCTGCGGCTTACAGGCCAGCTAACATCAAGTATTTTTGCTGCGACAAACAGCATAGGAACCAGCATCAGGCATTGCCAGCGAGTAAGTGATTTCCACCCAAGCAGCCAAGGCACAAACAGACCTAAAAACAACCAGGAAGGAGAATAAAGCACCAGCAAACTAAGCCACTGCAACCACTGCCATTTAGGCCAGTAAGATACCAGTGATAACAATAGTGCAAAAACCAGCGCAACAATACGTGCGCTGCGCCAGGCACGCCATGAACTATTTGGCATTATACAGTTCCCGGTAAAGTGCGGCCGTCTTAGTCAAAGAATACTGCTGCTCAACCCAACTGCGGGCCTGTCTGCCTAGTTTGACTCTTATCTCAGCATTTTGCAGCACACCTGAGATAACAGATTTTAGTTCATCTATATCGTTGAACTCATAAAGAAAGCCGGTTTCACCTGATTTCACAAGCATTGGATTTCCGCCAACGTTGGTTGCTATAACGGGTTTGCCGTACGCCATAGCCTCCAAGATTACCATTGACAGTCCCTCGGTACTCGAGGTGACAACCAGCATATCAATATGAGGATAAATATTTTGCCGGTCAATTTCCACGCCATGAAAAACCGCACGGATCCCACTGTGTTGCTGATGAAATGTTTCTAACTGTGATCGCAATTCACCATCACCAAAGAAATGCAACTCGAGCTGATTCTGGCTGTCGCTATCCATCTGTGATACTGCTTGTAACAGGCTTAACTGACTTTTCAATTTCACCATTCTGCCAACAGATCCGAGCCTGAGCACACCATTGTGCGCAGTGTTTTTATCATCTGTTAACGCTTGGGACGGCAATCTGACACCATTATCGATAATATACTGTGGCACTTTATGCCAGCCATGGTGGGCAAAGCTGTGTTTAGCTTCTGCTGACACAAAAGTAACTGCGTGAATAAAACTGCGGGTAAAACGGTGTAGACGTATCCAGTGTGGTTTATTTAAAGGTGCGGCGCCGTGGCGGGTATATATCAGTTTTTTATGCTTTAGCAAAAACAGATGAAATACCAGGCTCTTAAGTGCGGCCGGAGAATGAACATGAATGACATCAAAGCGTGTTAACAGCTGTAACCTTTGTTTCTGCGCGCGCCAGCCTTTACCGTTTGTAATCGTCAGCGGAATTTGATGTTCGTGGCACACCGACACCAGGGTGTCTTCTGCAAGGCCGAAAGATAAAATAGCAACGTTTAACCCCTGCCCGACCTGCTCCTGGCATAAGTCGATAACAAAACGTTCTGCACCCCCGACTTTTAAACTACTTACAACATGAATTACCGACTGCCTACCGGTAGTTGACATATCAATTCCTTATGATGTCAAAGATCTGGTGAATTATATATTTTTACGCCCTACATGGTAGACTGTACGTGATATAGTTTGAAAGATAAATATGTTCATTGGTATGTCAGGGAAGGATATCCGGGTGACCGCAACAGCAACATTACGCATTATGGAAGTGGTGCAAAGTCTCGAAAAAGGTGGCAGAACGGTAAGGTTCCATGACACGGTAAACGCACTGTGTCAGTCCGGCCATCAGGTTGTAGCAGTGTGCTTCGGCCCTTTTGATAAACCTACAGACGCTGAACATGATATTGCTCTGCCGCAGATATCCGGTAAAAAGTTTGGCCTGATCTGGCAGTTAGCTAAACTGATAAAAAAACACAATATACAGCTGGTACATGCGCATTGCGAGTCCAGCCAACTCTATGCCGGGCTTGCAGCTAAACTCTGCCGTATACCTGCCGTTGGCACTTTTCACCGCTCCAGACTTGAATGCTATAACCCCTCACTAAGTAACCGGTTTATCCGCTTTGCACTGTCACATTTTGTTGCGGTATCAAAAGATCGGATGCGGCTTTTGACCGATAATATGGGCCTGCGTGGTAGCGACTGCAGTGTAGTGTATGGCGGAACTTCGCTGTTGTCGGTGCCCGCGCGAACTAAACAGCAGGCCAGAGCTGAACTCGGCCTGGAAGCCGACAGTAAAATACTGCTCAGTATCGGTCATCTCGGCGCAATAAAAGGACATCAGGATACATTGCAGGCGCTGGCGTTGTTACACGATGCGGGTGTGCAGTTATTCATTGCCGGCACAGGCACTGAAGCAGAAAAAAACACACTCGTTGATTTAGCGCAATCACTTCAACTGCAACATCAGGTAAGGTTTCTGGGCCAGATTAGCGACCCGGCCTTGTGGCTGGATGCCTGTGATATCTTTGTACAACCGTCGCATGAAGAAGCTTTTGGTCTGGTGTTTATTGAAGCAGGAGCGCGGCGAAGGCCTGTTATTGCTACCCATGTGGGAGGCATAAAAGAGATTATTATGCACAGCCTGACCGGCTTTTTAGTTGCCCCGGCTTGCGCACAGCAATTGGCTGAAAGTATGCAAAAATTGCTTAATGATGCTGATTCATGTCAGAGCATGGGCAACGCAGGCTTCGATCGCGTGCAACAAACTTTTTCCGTTGAAGCGATGACAACGCAGTATCTTAAAATTTTTCAAAAACTTATGCTAAAAGAAGGATCTTATCATGACGCAAGCTAGCGTAACGGTAGTTATCAGCCCACGCGATCGCTACTCCGGCATCATTGCATGCATTGAAAATCTGTACCGTTGTACCCCAGAACCGTTTTTATTAAAAGTGCTGGATCTGGGTTACCCGGCTCATATAAAACAGCAACTTAAAGCCTTGCTGCAAAACAAAACTAACGCAGAGATAGTCGAGCTGGGGCTGATGATCCCAATGGATGCCGTCAGTAAAATCCGCGACAGTATCACGACACCTTATACCATGCTGCTGGATAACGACTCTAACGTGACTCCCGGTTGGCTGCCACCATTACTCGACACAGCCCAAAGCAGCGGTGCTGCAGTAGTAAACCCGCTGACACTGGAAAAAGAAGGCGTAGATGAAGGCGCAACGCTACGCAACCATTTGTACACCAACGCAATACAAGTCGTCGATGTCGAAGGTAAAGAGTATCTGATCGAGCACAAATCATATCGCCGCGCTCTGCCGCAGGATATTCCGCAGCAGGTAGCTGACAGTGAGATGTTTGAGTTGCATGGCGTGCTGTTTCTGACCAAAGCATTACAACAGATCGAATTACCGTCGATGGTGATCCGCGAACATATCGATATTGGTATTCAACTGCGTAAGCTGGGCTACAAATTACTCAGCCAACCAGAGTCTGTCATTATTTTCGATAATCTGGGCACACGCATGAGCTGGTTCGATATGCGCTTTTTCTTCTATCGCTGGGATCCAAAACTGACCTACACCTCATCCAGATTATTTGAGCAGCGCTGGCACTACAACTTTTATGCAGAACAAGCCATGTATCACTGGGTATTTCGACGTAAAGTGTTTTTGGTCTGTCGCTGGTTGTATCTGCCTATCTCTGTCAGCAATAAAGTTGTGCGTGTATTGGCGAAGTTAAAAACCCTGATTAAACCGGTTTGGAATCCATTGTCAGATCCAGCGGCCATAGCCCGCCCGGCAGATCTGGATAGATTTACTCATCAACCGCAGGGATAACCATATGCGAGTTTTATTCTGCCTGACAGCGCTGCTGCTGAGCCAATGGAGCCTGGCAGCCGACACTATCAATCTGCCAGAGCACATATCACGCATAAAGCCCTCTATTGTGGCTATAGGTTTGTTAAACCCGACAGCTTCCCCGCGCATTACACTGCTCGGCACGGGTTTTGTCACAGGTAACGGCAAACAGGTTGCAACCAATTATCATATTATCGCCCGGCCAACAGATCCGGCAACATTAGAGCAGTATGTTGTATTATCAGGTCAGGGCGAAAAAGTTGAAGTGCATAAAATTTTGCATATTGCAGAAGATTTAGCACATGACATTGCGGTGCTTCGCATTGAAAAAGCATTGCCGGCCATTAAATTGTCGAATGAAGCAATGCTTGCAGAGGGTAATTCTGTTAGTCTGACCGGTTATCCTATCACCTCGGTGCTGGGGCTATACCCTGCTACGCATACCGGTATTATTGCTGCGCATACACCTGTCGTTATTCCGGCACAAAACTCACAGCAGCTGCAAACAAACACTATCCGGGCATTAAAGCAGCCTTATCTGGTGTATCAACTGGACGCAACAGCTTACCCCGGCAACAGCGGCAGCCCATTATTTTCTATGGTTGACGGTACTGTTATCGGTATCATTAATCGCGTACACGTTAAATCTACCAAAGAGGCCGTATTGTCAGACCCCAGCGGTATAACCTACGCGATTCCGGTTGTTCACCTGCTTAACCTGCTCAACGCCGGAACGACCCGTTGATGCAGGACAGCGTTAGCTTGGTTTTTACAATCAGTTCAGCCGGTTTCGTGCTGGCGATATGCTGTTACGCTTTTTTGTTCCTGCTGTTATTGACAGACAAAGCCGTCAACAGAACCAAAAACCTGCTGCTGGCATTTGCCGCAGTACAGGTGTTCTGGGCAGTGTTCTACCTGCTGTTCAGTACACAGCCTTTTATCAGTGCCGACTCAGTTATTGTTGAGGCACTTCGCCACATACTTTTATTTTTGTTGTTATTTTCCTGCCTGAGTAGCAGTGAGATACGCTGGTGGTCCTTTTTGGCGCAAGGCGCGGTTAAACTTGTTATTCCAATAGTATTTTGCCTGGCACTGGTAAATGTCTTTGTTCCGGTAAGTAACAACATTATATTCAGCATCAACTTGTTATTGTGCATTGGTCAGTTAGCACTGCTTGAAGCGCTTTATCGCCGTGCCGGGCCTGTTGTCTGGCAGTTCAAACCTTTAGTGCTTGGGCTTGGCTTACAAATTTTGTTCGACTTTATTCTGTTGGCTGAAGCTGCGCTATTCAGCCGGATAGATCCACAGCTTTGGGCTGCCCGCGGTTTTATTGCTGCCCTGGTACTACCGCTGTTAGTCGTGGCTATTCGCCGTATCCGTTCGTGGGCCATCAGTGTATATGTTTCCAGAGAAATTGTTGTCAACAGCACCATAGTGTTGCTGGCTGGTATTTACCTGAGCGTACTGGCTGTTGCCGGCTTTTCCATTAAGTTGTTTGATCTTAGCTGGACAGGCCTGCTGCAGGCGATACTGATTGCAGCAGGCTGTCTGCTGTTTGCTGTTGTCGCCTTGTCGGGCAAAGTCAGACGCAGATTTAAGGTGTATATTGAGAAAAACTTTTACGCCAATAAATTTGATTACCGTACCAAGTGGCTAAGCCTGACACAGTATCTGAAGTCGTTGAAACTGCAGCAGGATGTTGACTATCAAGCCTACCTAAACGCCTGGCTCACCGCTACCGGCTACCAAAGAGGAGCACTAATCCGTGCTTTTACCCCATCACAGCTGCACGCAGTTGCTTGCCAGGGCCGGGTATCAGTGACAGCTGATGAGCTTAATCTGCTGCAACATTATTGTCAGCACCATGCCAGACCGGGCTGGATCACAGATTTATCTGATCAAACTGATAGTTTTGTGCAATTTAAAGGTGACACGCTGAAAATAGACGGCCACCTGATTATACCGGTTTTTGATGAGCAGCAGCTGTGGGGCCTGTGTATTCTCAATACCCCAACAGCAGAGCGGCTGAAGCTGAACTGGGAGCTCAGAGACTATCTGATGATTATTACCGAACAGATCAGCAGCTATTTATTGCTGACGCTGGCCAGTAAAGCGCTGAGTGAAAATGCTCAGTTTGCCGCTTTTAGCCGAATGTCTGCCTTTGTCGTACACGATTTAAAGAATGTGAAAGCTCAGTTAGACCTGATGCTGAACAACAGCAAAAAACATATGCAGAACCCCGAGTTTATCAAAGATAGCTTCGACACTCTGGAAGCCATGCAGCAACGGCTTGGTAATATGCTGTCACAACTAACAGATAAACGCAGTGACTCAAACAGCAGCAGCAAGTTTTCCGTGGCGCAAGAGCTGGAACAGGTAATAAAACTCAAGTGCGCAGTAAGAAAACCGCTGCCTACCCTGCATGTATTAAAAAACTGCATGTTGTCTTTAGATAAAGAGCGTTTTAGCAGCGTGCTTTATCACCTTATCGATAACGCCCAACATGCCACCGAAGAAACAGGCGAAGTAGTGGTGACCGTTGATGTTACCGCGGATACACCCAGCGCTATGTTACTGGTTACTATCACCGACACCGGATGCGGTATGAGCGAGCAGTTTATTCAGCAACGCTTGTTCAAACCGTTTGATACCACTAAGGGCAACTCAGGGATGGGAATTGGCGCTTATGATGCATTGCAGTTTGCTCAGCAGCATAACGGCCGGTTGACAGTCAGCAGCGTTGAAGGCAAAGGCAGCTGTTTTACACTAACCTTACCCGTCACTGACGACACAAAACAATAACAGCTGTGGCCTGCTAACTGCAGTGCGGCCATGTGCAGCACTGCAGTTAGCATTATTCAGACGCTCTGTGCCAGCGCTTTGAGGTTTTCGCCGGTCACCCGGTTTATCCGCCAGTCATGCAGCATCGTAGCGCCCTGTGCCTGATAAAAGTCTATTGCAGGCTGATTCCAGTCAAGTACTGACCACTCCAGCCGGCCACAATCCCGCTCAACCGCCAGCTTTGCCAGATAACTGAGTAGCACTT
This sequence comes from Rheinheimera sp. ATLC3, assembly GCF_059429535.1. Taxonomy (NCBI): domain Bacteria; kingdom Pseudomonadati; phylum Pseudomonadota; class Gammaproteobacteria; order Chromatiales; family Chromatiaceae; genus Rheinheimera; species Rheinheimera sp. ATLC3. Next base: position 3,813,039 of record NZ_CM182103.1, on the reverse strand, counting down.
TACCCAAGCCCTTGCCGCGGAAATCTGGTAAGACGAACAAATCCTCCAGATAAATACCGGGTTTTGCTAAAAAGGTAGAATAATTGTGGAAAAACAGCGCAAACCCGGCAGCCTGCTGGTTATATTCGGCAATAACAACTTCTGCATAGCGCTTGTCACCGAATAGCGTCTGCTCTAATTTCTCTTCCGTAGCCACCACCTGATCAGCCAGCTTCTCGTATTCAGCCAGACCCTGAATAAATTTCAGTATGGTTGGCACATCCTGTGGCGTCGCCAGACGGATATTGATATCTGTGGACATCTGTCACTCCCCAATAAATAAAACCGGCAGAGCACAGACCCTGCCGGTTTCCAAGTGTAACAAGTTGTAGCGCTGCCGTCAGCTGGCTGGCGTTATTGCCATTGCTTCGAGCGTACCAGCAGCAAAGCTGTCAACGCTGATAGCGCTGAAACGCAGCTCATTCATTCTGTTTAACTGCTGGGCTTCATCAGCACTGATAATACCTGCATCTTGTGCCTGTACTATGGTGTGCTCAAGTGGCTGCTTACGCGGTAACTGTCCACTGCGCTGCGCCTGATAAATTTTCTTCATCAAAGGCTGGGCTTCATACATCGCAACAAAGGCACCTTCCATCAGGCCGGTAGCGTCGTTCTCACCTTCGCCTATGTAACATAAGTGCGTTAGCCTGTCGCGAACAACACCCGGCTTCGACATGGCATCGCAAATCTGAATCGCAATGTCATCCGCAGGCATCTTATAGCCGATACCGAATGGGAATACCAAAGTACGCATCAAACCTGCTACAAACCGGTTCGGGAAGTTAGCAAAGAAACCGTCAAAGGCACGCCCTATTTCGAACAAAGCCCGCTGCAGACTGTAATGCACGAATGGTAAATCACACTGTTGACGACCGTTGTCTTCATAGAACTTAAGTACTGCTGATGCAATATAAAGCTGGCTTAATACATCACCTAACCGGGCTGATAACATTTCGCGGCGCTTCAACTCGCCGCCTAAAATCAGCATTGAAAAATCGGCACACAGTGCCAGGCCACGGCTCATACGGCTTAATTGTTTATAGTATTTAGCTGTTTCACCTGATACCGGCGCACTGTTAAAGGCTCCGGCCGTCAAGCCTTGCCATAAAGCGCCAAAGGTATTACCAACCGCAAAACCGACGTGCTTCATCAACAGCGTATCAAATTGCTTTAAACCTTCTTCTGCATCCGGGTTAGCAGCAGCTTCCAGCTCTGCTAACACATAAGGGTGACAACGCGTCGCCCCCTGACCGAAAATCATCAGATTGCGGGTCAGAATATTTGCGCCTTCTACCGTGATTGAGATCGGAATGCCCATGTAGCCATGCGCCAGATAGTTTTTGGGGCCTACCTGAATAGCACGGCCGGCATGAATATCAAACGCGTCATTCATCAACGTCCGGGACATTTCTGTCATATGATATTTGGCAATGGCAGTAACCACACTGGGGCTTAAATTCATATCAATAGCGCCCGCAGTCATTACCCGCATCGCTTCAAGACTATATGTCAGGCCACCGATACGGGCCAGAGACTCCTGAACACCTTCAAACTTGCCGATAGACATGCCAAACTGCTGACGCACGTAGCCATAAGCACCGGTCATGCGTGCAGCAAGGTGGCCGGTAGCCGTGGCCAATGCAGGCAAGCTGATACCACGGCCCGCTGATAAACACTCTACCAGCATACGCCAGCCGCGACCGGCATAATCCGGACCACCGATGATCCACTCCAGCGGAATAAATACATCCCTACCGTAGGTTGTACCGTTCATAAATGCCATATTCATCGGGAAGTGACGATCACCGATCTGCACGCCTTGATGGCTGGTTGGGATCAGAGCACAAGTAATACCTAACTCTTCTTTATCACCCAATAAATTCTCAGGGTCGTACAATTTAAACGCCAGGCCCAGTACCGTTGCTACCGGCGCCAAGGTGATATAACGTTTATCCCAGTTCAGGCGGATACCCACCACTTCTTTGCCTTCAAACTCGCCTTTACACACCACGCCGGTATCGGGGATGCCGCCTGCATCAGAGCCCGCCTCCGGGCCAGTCAGTGCAAAACAGGGCACATCAGTACCGTTGGCCAGGTTCGGTAGCCAGCGATCTTTTTGCTCTTGTGTACCATAGTGCATTAACAGCTCACCCGGACCAAGAGAGTTCGGCACCATCACCGTCACTGCCGCCGTTAAACTGCGTGTTGCAATACGTGAAACGATCGTAGAGTTAGCTATCGCTGAAAACTCACGGCCACCGTACGATTTGGGAATAATCATCGCAAAGAAGCCTTCACGCTTTAAAAACGCCCAGACTTCCTGCGGTAAATCACGCTGTTCCTGCACAATTTTATAGTCGTCCAGCATTTTCAGCAGGGTTTCAACCTGATTGTCTAAAAATGACTGCTCATCGTCATTCAGTTCTGCTTTTGGAAAACTGTGCAATTTTTGCCAGTCTGGTTTACCTTTAAACAGCTCACCGTCCCACCAAACATCGCCGGCCTCCATAGCCTCACGCTCTGTATCAGACAGCGGTGGCAGAATTTTCTTGAACACCGCAAAAATAGGTTTGGTGATCAGGTTACGGCGGATGTCCGTCACACCGAACACCACCGCCAGGGTAACAACCAATATTAACAGGACTAACATATTACCTTCCTTCACTCGCCAGCATGGGCGCGGTTTGACTTATTTGAGAAACAGTTGGTACAGGTGCAGCGATAGCTGCTGACAAGTACGGTATCAGGCGTAAAATTACACCTTCAATATCGACTTTTTCATTAAAATCGGCCTGGGCAATTTCAGCCAGAGCCTCATTCGACGCCATCGTAAATACGACAGTGCCAAGTGAAAAATGCAACCGCCAAAACAGTTCACCAGGCGGTAAATCCGGACAAGCCTGCTGTACCAGTAGTACCAGTTTATCCAGCACCCGCCCATAATGGTGATTAAAGAACCAGCGTAAGTGCCCCTGCACATCGGCATAGCCGCGGCCTAGCAGCTGCAAAAAAATACGGGTTCCGTTTTGGTTTACTTTATTCAGTTCAAGCAGCGGTTTGACAAATACCGTCAAGACCTGGTTCAGGTTATTAGGCTGCTGTGCCGCCAGTAAACGGGTGAACTCCTGATCCAGCCTTGGCATCAGTACTATCAAATACCGCTGCAAAACAGCCTGAATAAGCTCTTTTTTTGAACCAAAGTGATAGTTCACCGACGCCAGGTTCACTTCTGCCAGGCTGGTGATTTGCCGCAAAGAGGTGTCATTAAAGCCGGTCTCGGCAAATAAACTCTGCGCCGCATCAAGAATTTTATACTGAGTGCTGTGTTTATTTGGCATAACCTTACCACGATTTAAACAGGTGTTTGAAATGTACGTTTGAATTTGAAAAGTGTCAAGAGACAAATCAACAACTGGTCTTACCTGAAACCATGCTGTAAGCCAAATAAGGGACATTTTCTGCTGCTACAGAAAAAAGCTTGACAGAAACTCTCAGATGCTGGAATTTAACTGTCACTTCATCCGCTTTATCAACACAGGAGACGTAACGATGCAAAAATGCGCTGTCAATCATTACGGCTATTACGTCTCTCCTTACTACTTGTCCGAGTGGTTCAATAATTAGTTCTCCCTCTGCGTCAGGCAGAGATCTGTAGTTTTCAGCCTAATCTTGACCGTTGCCAACTTGCTATAACGCTAGTGGCATCTGCTATGCCTATGCTGCTTTGACTTTGCTTCGACGCATTTTACTGCTTTTTAATCAGACCGCCTTGTAAGGCGGCGTTTACTATCCAGAGGAATGTGTATGTTTATTAAAGCAAAAATGAAGCTATCCACCCTGAGTATTGCCATGTTACTTGCCATGTCTGGCGTCCACGCCCAGTCTGTTGAAGACAACGCTGAAGAAAAAGACATTGAGAAAATTCAGGTCACAGGATCACGCTTAAAAGGCGTGGACCTTGAAGGTGCCAACCCGGTGCAGATCTTTGACCGGGATGATTTAACCTCCCGCGGTTACAATACACTGAGTGATTTCCTGCGTGATTTACCACAAGCCTCCAGTGCCGGCACCTTTACAGAAAATGGTGGCGTTGGTGGCAACGATGGCAGCCCGGCGGGGTCTGCGGGAGTCAGCTTACGCGGTTTGGGCAGCAGCTCAACACTGGTGCTGGTGAATGGCCGCCGGGTAGCTGTCGATTCATTTACTAACGGATTCGATTCTTTTGTTAACGTAAATGCTATCCCCATGTCAGCATTGGAGCGGGTAGAAATTCTTACCGACGGTGCATCATCGGTTTATGGCTCTGATGCCATTGCAGGTGTGGTGAATTTTATCTTACGCCAAGATGTCGAAGGTCATGAAGTATCGGCATCTTATGGTGATGATACTAAAGACAGTGACTTTGGCCGCTATAACCTGACTTATGTCGGCGGTTTTAACACCGCCAACAGCAACACCACTCTGGTAGTGGACTATTTCGACCGTAAAGCGTTGTTCAATAGTGACAGACCCATTGATGTTACTTTCAAATCAAACACCCGGGTCACTGTTGACGGCGTTGACTATGCCGAAGACTGGTGTGGCGACGATACCCGTAACGGCGGCACGCGCTGTAACTTTGATTATGTTATACAACGCGCTATTCAGCCCGATACCTCGGCTTTTGGCACTACGCTGAACCACGTGTACCGCCTCAATGAGGGCAAAGAGTTCTTTGCTGAAGCGATGTATCAGCATAACACCGGTTCTGCCTACGATTCAGCAGCATCATTTGATATTGATATCGCGGGCGATTCAGCCTTTGTGCCTGAACGTTTCGCACAGGCAAATGCGCAGGATGGCAGCATTGACAGTATTCGTGTGCGTTCACGTTTCCCCGAGCGCCGCATTCAGGATTACGACACCACCTCTTACCGTGTTTTAGCGGGGTTAAGAGGCGAACTTGCTGACTGGTCGTGGGAAACCGCTGCGATTTACGGCAAAACTGACAATGAAATTACCCATGTTTCCGGCTATATCGGCAAAGATAAGTTAGACGCTGCTATAGCAGATGGCAGTTACAACCCGTTTAATTTAGGCCGTGATAACAACGATGCGGTATTGGCATCGGTTCGTGAACTTGCACCGCGTAAAGGCGAGTCAGAAGTGATGTCGCTGGATTTCAACATTGCAGGCAATCTGGCTGTCGAATTGCCGGCTGGTGCTGTCAGTGCGGTATTCGGCGGCGAGTTCCGTAGCGAAGAAATCTCCGATAATCCTGCAGCCGTGGCGCAAAGCGACGGCATTTACGGCCTTGGTGCTTCAGACGCTAAAGCAGACCGCAATCAGTATGCTGTATATGGTGAATTCAATGTGCCGATCACTGACAGCCTGGATGCGATAGCTGCAGTGCGTTACGATCATTACAGTGACTTTGGTGGCGACGTTAATCCAAAACTGTCTCTGCGTTATCGCGCAACGGATGATCTTATCCTGCGGGCATCATGGAGCACTGGCTTCAGAGCTCCTTCCCTGTCTCAGCTTGGCGCAGGCACGTCGTTGACCGCAAATTACATCGATTGCGGTGCTGATCAGCCATTTAACGGCTTATGCGGTGACTTCGGTGCGCAATTTGGTGAGCTTGAATTTGATCAGGAAACACTTGGCAATACCGGCCTGGACGCTGAAAATTCCGAAGCAGTTAACGTGGGGGCTTCCTGGAACCTGACCAACAATCTGCAACTGACTGTCGATTACTGGCGCTACGAGCACACCGACATTGTTGATGTTGATGCGAACACCACTCTTCGCGCCTGTGTCAGCGGCAGTGCCCCGGTTGTTGGTAGTGAAGCCGAACTGGCAGGCGCTTTTGGTTGCGTGATTGACAGCGGTAATGATCTGGTATTTTTACGCACCGGCTTTTTCAACGTAGGCAGTCAGGAAACTGATGGTGTCGACGTTAAAGTCAATTACCGGCTGGATGCCGGCCGTGCCGGTAGCTTTGATCTGTTCGCTAACGCAACCAAGACATTCTCTTACGAGCGTCAGATCACTGCCGACAGCCCGAAACAGGATTTACTTGGTAAGTTAAGCGGCGCAGCAGAAATAGCACGCCCTGAGTTAGTTGCTGACTTTGGTGCTGACTGGGCCATGGCCAATTGGTCTGCCAGTGTATCAGCACATTACATAAGCTCTCTGGGCGATGGCGACTTTAAATTTGATAATGAAACCGTCGACTCCTGGCTGATATTCAGCGGCAGCCTGGGCTATGACATAAATGATAACCAATCATTATTGTTGTCGGTGCGTAATCTAACAGACAAACAGCCGCCATATGCATCATCACCGACAAACGGTTACGCCAGTTCAGTACACGACTGGATTGGCCGCTTGTGGACAGTGCGGTACACTATCCGCTTCTGATATCAGATGAATGGAACAAGGCCAGAATTTTCTGGCCTTTTTTGTTCTGTGTCACTGGTATTGTCACTCAACAAGCTTAAACTAACTAGAACGAACGAATTCGGAGTACTGTGGTTGTCTGTACTAAAAATTAAACCTGCTGATTTAAAACTGGGTTATGCGGTAAAACTGCCTGGAGCCTGGATGAAACATCCGTTCCTGTCCGGCAATATGATTATTGAGAACATGCAACAACTGCAAATTATCCGCTCGCTTGATATAGAGTACGTGCTGTTTTACCCGGATAAAAGCAAGAAAATAGAGATGCCGCCTGAACTTAACGATGAAGATGCGGCAAGCTTCAATATGGCTGCCAGTGAAGCACAAATAAAAATGCAGCAAGATAAAATGCAGCGTATTGAACAGGCGAAAGCGCACCGGCGGGATATTCAGCGCACTGAAAAAGCATTTGCACAGTCGTTACTGCAAGTCAGAAGCATAATGAGTAAGCTTAGCAGCAGGCCATTGAATGCTATTGACGATGCCAGCAGCCTGATAGGCGCAATGACCGATGTGCTGCTAAATGCCGACTCGCTGGTACTGCACCTGATTTCTGCTGCGAACAAAGAGCAAGAAGGCCTTTATTATCATTCGCTTAACGTCGCAACCTTATCGATGATGCTGGCTAAGAACCTTAATTTAAGCGCAGAGCAAATTAAAACTGTCGGGATAGGTGCACTGTTTCATGATATTGGTAAAATTAAGATCCCAAGCCAAATTTTGCGAAAACCCACGCCGCTGACAACACCAGAACAAAATCTTCTGAAAATGCACACCAAGTACGGTGTAGATCTGGTGGGGCTAACAGATAACTTTCCACTTGAAGCCTGGCCAATTGTAGAACAACACCACGAGTATATTGATGGCAGCGGCTACCCTAAGGGGCTAAAAGAGAGCAGCATCGACGCATTGGCGAAAATTGTTGCCGTGGTAAACGAGTTTGACAATCTGTGCCATCCGCTTGATATCAGTAAATCACGCTCACCACACCATGCACTGTCTTACATGTACCGGACAATGAAAGGCAAACTGGCTGATCGCGAAATGAAAGTGATGATCAAAATGATGGGGGTATATCCGCCCGGTACTATAGTACAGCTATCTGATCAGCGTATTGGTATCGTCATGTCTGTGAACAGTAAGAATTTGTTGTGCCCAAACGTACTGGTATATGACGCTGATGTTCCGAGGCTGGAAGCCCCCATTCTGACGCTGGAACCAGACAAACTTAACATCAGCAAAGTAATAAAAATTCAGTCGCTGCCACAACAGGTTGCTGAATACCTGAACCCACGGGCGCAGGTCAGCTACCATATTCAGGGTAACAGCTGAGACAGGACAAGAAAAAAGCCGGTACAGCGTACCGGCTTTTTTTGTTATTTCAGATGTTCATCAAAGAAGCGGGTAATGCTTTTATGTAAATGTGTTTGCACCGGCTGGCCAAACATAGAATGTTTGCTCCCCGGATAATTTATCATATCAAACAGCAGGCCTTTATCCTGTAACTGCTTGTAAAGCTTAGTACTATGGGTAAAAAGTACATTGTCATCCGCCATCCCATGATAAATAAGCAGTTTACCTTTTAAACCATCAGCATAAGGGAACACTGCACTGGCTTCATATCCTGCGGCATTTTCATCCGGATGACCAAGATAACGTTCTGTATAATGCGTGTCGTACAATGCCCAGTCGGTAACCGGGGCACCCGATACACCGGCAGCAAAATAATCAGATGCTTTAAACATCGCCATGATCGCCATATAACCACCATAGCTGTGGCCATAAATGGCAATTTTACCGGCATCAACATATGGCAGACTGCGCAGATACTCGACGCCTCTAATCTGGTCGGCAATCTCAGCCACGCCTAATTTTTTATAGATAGGATCTTCAAATGCCTTGCCGCGGTTATATGAACCACGGTTATCCAATTGGAACACCAGATAACCCTGCTGCACCAGATAATGCAGATACAGGTCGCGTGCGCTCCAACTGTTGGTTACCCGTTGGGCATGCGGCCCTCCGTATACACTGACAATCACCGGGTATTTCTTACCGGGTTCAAGTGCGGCGGGTTCAAACATCCGATAATGCATGGTCTGGCCATCTTCTGCGTTTATCGTGCCAAAACGCGGTGCTTTTAACTGGGCATGGTAAGGGGTCAGCGGGTGAGTTTCGTTCAGCTCGTTTTGCTCAAGCCAGGTCAGAATGGTGCCGTCCAGAGCGCGCAGTGCCACTTTGTTAGGCGTGGTCACATTCGAAAAGCTGTCAATAAAGCTACTGCCATCCTTCGCCATTACCAGGGCATGGTCATAGTTTGGAGTTGTCAGGCGTTTGATATCACCGCCGCCAAGGCCAACCTGGTACAGATGACGTTCCAGCGGTGTATCTTTGCGCGCAGTAAAATATACCATGCCCTGCTTTTCGTTAACGGCATCCAGTTCATCTACCACCCAGTTACCCTGAGTTAACTGGCGCTGTAATTTACCGTCGAAATCGTAGTAGTACAGATGTTTATAACCATCACGCTCAGATGCCCAGATGAAACCCTTATCATCTTTCAAAAAATGTAAGTCATCATGCAAGTTCAACCAGGTGTTGCTTGTTTCAGTCAGCAGTACTTTTTGCTGGTTATTGCTCAGATCGACTAAGCGCAGTTCTAGCTTATGCTGATCGCGGCTTTGCCACTGATAGCTTAAATAACGGGCATTTTTCGTCCACTCTACACGCGGCAGATAAATATCGTCATTCTCTCCATGTGGCAACCAGTTAACCTTGCCGTCGGCAACGCTAACCACACCCAGCTGTATTTTTGCGTTCGCAGTGCCGGTGTAAGGGTAACGTTGATTAAATAACTTAATTTCATCGGCATAAATTTCATTGCGCACGACTTCTGCCACGCCGCTTTCGTCGGTACGGGTAAAGGCAATCTTGCTGTCGTCCGGCGCCCACCAGTAACCGGTCATGCGGCCCATTTCTTCCTGCGCAACAAATTCGGCCATGCCATTTTTAATTACGCCACCACCGTCAAACGTAAGCTGGGTTTCTTTACCGGTCGCGATTTCCAGCACAAACAGGTTCTGTTCACGAATAAAGGCAACATAGCGGCCGTTGGGCGAAATAGTTGCATCAGTTTCAAACGCTTCAGTATGAGTGAGTTTTTTCGCTGACTGAGTTTTTAGCTGGTAATAATATAAGTCGCCATTTAACGGAAACAGCAGCGCATCACTGTTTTTGGCCCAGCTGTAGCTGATAATGCCTGAGGCAAATAACCGCATACGCTCGCGGCGGGCTTTTTCTTCATCTGATAGCACTTCAGCGCCACTGACTAAACTGTCGGCATTCACCAATAAACGATGCTTAGCCGCTTTGATATTGAATTCCCATAAATCCAGCCTGTTGGCGTCTTCAGCCTTGCCTTTTAGGTAAGTGACACGGCTACCATCCGGCGCCATTGCTAACGCCCTTGGTGTTGCCCCGCTCAGCGCCGGATCAGCGAACAAACGTTCTAATTCAAGTTGTTTTGCCTGCGCCATAGCCCCTCCGCCGAAACATAAACATATTGCCAGTAACTGCGCTGGCATCTTAATCCGCATAGCTTAATCCTGTTATCGCTGAATAAATGGCACTGTTTTTATAACGCCTGAGCAGAAACTGCAAGTAAAAGCAGATTGCGTTATGCTTAGCTGCGTTAAACAGAGGAATACGTTATGACAGTACATCAGCTTAGCCATCCGTTGGTAAAGCATAAAATTGGGTTATTGCGCGCAGCTGACATCAGCACCAGGCAGTTTCGTCAGCTTGCAGCTGAGCTTGGCAGTTTATTGACTTACGAGGCAACACAAGACCTGGCGACTGAAACCGTGACCATAGATACATGGAGTGGGCCTGTTGCGGTTGAGCAAATTCAGGGCAAGAAAGTAACAATAGTTCCTATTCTTCGGGCCGGCCTGGGTATGCTTGATGGTGTGTTAGAGTTGCTGCCAAGCGCAAGAATAAGTGTTGTTGGCATGTACCGCGATGAAGAAAGTTTACAACCGGTACCGTATTTTCAAAAACTCGCCTCCGATTTAGACCAGCGTCTGGCGATAGTGGTTGATCCCATGCTGGCAACCGGCGGCTCTATGATTGCAACAATAGATTTGCTGAAGAAACACGGTGCGAGCCGTATTAAAGCCCTGGTATTGGTTGCTGCACCTGAGGGCATAGCGGCCTTGCAGCAGGCTCATCCTGATGTAGAACTCTATACCGCGGCAACCGACCGCTGTTTAAATGAGCACGGCTATATTTTACCGGGTCTGGGAGATGCTGGCGACAAGCTGTTTGGCACGAAATAGCATGCTTCAGGCTTGCCCTGCATCGTTTGTCATGGCACCTTTAGTTGAAAAATAACTAAAGGATATGATGTTGCAGTTAGTCCCCTGGTCTTATCAAACCACGCAGGGCTTCACCCTGCGCGGGTACCGCACTGAAGCAAGCGGCAAAGCCGTTTTACATATGCTGCACGGTAATGGTTTTTGCAGCAGGATGTACCAGCCAATGCTGCAGCGGCTTGCTGCTGACTTTGACTTATTTCTCTCCGACGCCCAGGGCCACGGCGACAGTGACCATGGCGGTGCTTTTGTCGGCTGGAACAAAAGCGCAGAACTGGCCGCTCAAGCATGGGCTGCACATCAGCACCTATACCATGCTATGCCGGTATACGGCGTCGGTCACAGCTTTGGCGGTGTACTAACGGCGCTTATTCATACCAGCCTGGCCAGCCCTTTTGACGGTATAGTATTGCTCGACCCGGTATTATTTACGCCAGCCATGCTAACGGCGATCAGCGCCCTTAGCGGCATCCGGCTGTATCATAAAAACCCAATGGCCAGGGCAGCACTGCGCCGCCGCCAGCATTGGCCTGACAAACAAAGTGCCGTCAACTATCTGACAAACCGAGGCATGTTCGCTAACTGGCATCCGGATGCCTTAGCGGCCTATATCGACCATGCGTTAAAACCCAGTGAGCATGGACTAAGCCTTAAATGTTTACCACAGCGCGAAGCCGATATTTTCGCCTCGTACCCGCACAAACTCTGGCACCAGCTTGCACGCCATTGCGCACCGGTAAAGGTATTTTATGGTGACAAAAGCTATCCTTTTATTGCTAAATCGCTGGGCAAATGGCAAAGGTGTAACAAGGCCGTCAGTGTTACAGAAGTTAAAGGCGGACACTGCTTTATGCAAGAGCAACCAGAGCAAGCTGCTGTTTATGTTAAAACTGCGATAAGCGAACTGAATTCACCGCTGAAATAGCTGTTAAAGCCAGTTAAGAATTCCGCTATAATAGCGAAAATTTTTAACCTGGAACTCCGGATGAAAAAGCGCCTACTTGTTGTTGCAATGCTGTTGTCTGCCTGTAGTCAGTTGCCTGATGAGCGCAAAGCAGAAGTTGAAACCCTGGCTGTTCCGGCAGAAGTAATTAAACCTTCAGAACCGGAAGAAGTTGTTGTTGAAAACGACGCCGTTGCAGAATCATTAGCAACAGATTTCGAGCATATCTTCGTCGATACTGATATGACGTTCAGCGGTACCTTACCGTGCGCCGATTGCCCCGGCATTTCGTATCATATAAACCTGTTTCGTGATGGCCGCTTTGCGGTACGACAGGAGTATCTGGAACGCAACCAGATAAGTATCATCAGGGGCATTTGGCTATTGGAAAAGCGTAGCCTGCATTTAGTGAATCAGCAGCAAACCCTGCCAGCGTTTCACTTTTTGTCGAACACCCAACTGGCCATGCTTGATCTGAGCGGTAAACCTATTACATCTAATACGAATTACCAGCTGCAACGTGAGGCAGAGTTTAGAAAACTGGACACACGGCAGGCCATGCTGGGGTTGTATACATTAAACGATAGTCAGGCTAGCTTTACCAGCTGCGCCAGCGGCGAAACCCTGACGGTCGCTAATACCCAGCACCATTTGCCGGTAATGCGCCAATACCAGCAGGACGAACGGCTAAAAGGCAATAATGTTATCGTTACGCTGCTCGGGCGCAGAGGTCAGGATGATCAGGCCAATACGCTGTTTATCGACAAGTTTGAACAGTTCTGGCCAGGCGCTGCCTGCCCGGATCAATTACAACCTGGCAAAATGCAGGGTATCGTCTGGCGCGCGGAGAAGCTGGCCAACAGGTATGTGCCACAGCAACTCAATGTCCGGGTAATATTCGAACCCAATGAACGTTTATATGGCTTTGCGGGTTGTAATAACTTCAATGGCAGCTATAAGCAGCGCTCCAGCCAGTTAAGTGTGCAACCACTGGTAAGCACCCGTAAATTTTGTGCCGATAGCAGTGAGTTGGAACAGCAGTTTACCCAGTCTCTGCAATCCGCTGACCGCGCCGAAGTAAACGGAGATACCTTGCAGCTGTTCAAAAACAATCAACTTATCCTGCAGTTCAAACCAGCAATAAACTGATTGCCTGTATTACCAATAAAAAACGCCTGCTTAAAGCAGGCGTTTTTTATTACTCGTTGCCGGAAAACCAAGGCATAAAAAAAGCCACCCTGAGGTGGCTGTTTCTTTAGCGCGTAAATTACGCTGCTAACGCTTGTTTCGCTTTAGCAACTAAAGCAGTAAATGCTGCTTTGTCGAATACGGCGATGTCAGCCAGGATCTTACGGTCGATTTCCACTGAGGCTTTTTTCAGGCCATCAATGAAACGGCTGTAAGATAAACCGTTCATACGTGACGCAGCGTTGATACGCGCAATCCACAGTTGACGGAATTGACGCTTACGCTGACGACGGTCACGGTAAGCATATTGGCCGGCTTTAATTACAGCCTGGAAAGCAACACGATAAACACGACTGCGGGCACCGTAGTAACCTTTAGCCTGGTTTAACACCTTCTTATGACGCGCGCGCGCCGTTACACCACGTTTAACTCTTGGCATGTCAGACTCCTAATTAATTATGCGTAAGGCATGCAACGGACTAAGCCGGCGATGTCTACTTTAGCGACTAAGGTTTTTGGACCTAACTGACGCTTACGCTTAGAGGTCTTCTTCGTCAGGATGTGGCGAAGGTGTGATTGCTTACGTTTAAAGCTACCAGAAGCGGTTTTTTTGAAACGCTTCGCAGCACCTTTATTGGTTTTCATCTTTGGCATAGTTAAAAACTCGCATTGTTAAATTACAACGAATAATAAGGCGTCAACCCTGCCCTTTACAGCGCAGGGTTACACTTGAAAGCACTTATTACTTCTTATTTGGGGCCAGCATCATGATCATCTGGCGACCTTCCACCCGTGAAGGGAAAGATTCGCACACGGCAATGTCAGCTAAATCTTCTTTAATCCGATTTAACATATCAATACCGATGTCAAGATGCGCCATTTCACGACCACGATAACGTAGCGTTACTTTAGCTTTGTCACCCTCTTCAATGAAGCGACGCAGGTTGCGTAGTTTTACCTGGTAATCGCCTTCATCAGTTCCAGGCCGGAATTTAATTTCCTTAATCTGGATCTGTTTTTGCTTCTTCTTTTGCTCTTTAAGAGCTTTACTCTTTTCGAACAGGAACTTACCGTAGTCCATCAACTTACAAACTGGCGGTTCGGCTGTCGGGCTAATCTCTACTAAATCGGCTCCGGTTTCTTCTGCCATGGTAATGGCGTCAGCGATACGTACTACACCCAGCTGCTCACCTTCCAAACCAATTAACCGTACTTCTGGTACTGTTATTTCTTCATTGATCCTGTTAGGACGGTTTGCAGGTAATGTTTTCTTTCCTACTTTAATAGTATGTTCCTCCGAAAATTAATCTTTCGCTTAAATGGCTCAGACGCGGTCTTTTATTTCTGCAGTCAGCTGTTCTACAAAAGCTTCTACAGACATTTTACCCAAGTCTTCACCCTTGCGCGTTCTCAGTGCAATATCACCGGCTTCCATTTCTTTATCACCAACGACAACAAGGTAAGGAATGCGCTTAAGCGTGTGCTCGCGAATTTTAAAGCCTATCTTCTCATTTCTCAAGTCACTTATGACCCTAATACCGTGAGATTTGAAAGTTTTTACTAAATTCTGTACATATTCGGCCTGATTATCGGTAATATTCATCACCACGACCTGATGCGGTGCCAACCAGGTTGGGAATTGACCGGCATATTCTTCAATCAGAATACCAATAAAACGCTCCAGTGAACCTAAAATAGCACGGTGAATCATCACCGGGATCTGCCGCTCGCCACTTTCTGCAATATAAGATGCGCCTAAACGTGCTGGCATCGAGAAATCCAGCTGCACGGTACCGCACTGCCAGGCACGGTCTAAACAGTCATGCAAGGTGAACTCAATTTTCGGGCCATAGAACGCGCCTTCACCATGCAGGTATTCAAACTCAATACCTTTATCCTGTAACACATCCGCCAGTGCTTTCTCAGCCTTGTCCCAGATTTCATCTGACCCAACACGCTTTTCCGGCCGGGTTGACAGCTTGACCACGATTTTATCAAAACCGAAAGTTTTATAGGTTTCATAGACCATATCGATACAACCACTGACTTCAGCAGTGATTTGATCTTCAGTACAGAAAATATGCGCATCGTCCTGGGTAAAGCCACGAACCCGCATCAAACCATGCAGCGCACCTGAAGGCTCATTACGGTGACAGCAACCAAACTCAGCCATACGCAATGGCAAATCACGGTATGACTTTAACCCCTGATTAAAAATCTGCACATGACCCGGGCAGTTCATCGGCTTGATGGCGTACTCACGCTTTTCGGATTCAGTGGTAAACATGCCGCCGGCAAACTTATCCCAGTGGCCTGATTTCTCCCACAGACTGCGGTCCATCATTAGTGGACCTTTTACTTCGTCATAATCGAAGTTGCGCAGTTTTTCACGCACGAACTTTTCAAGTTCGGTATAAATAGTCCAGCCGTCATTGTGCCAAAACACCATGCCAGGCGCTTCTTCCTGCCAGTGGAATAAATCCAGTGCTTTACCGATTTTACGGTGGTCACGTTTTTCGGCTTCCTCCAGCTGCAGTAAGTAAGCAGCCAGTTGCTTTTTATCTGCCCACGCTGTGCCATATACACGCTGCAGCATTTTATTTTTTGAGTCGCCGCGCCAGTAAGCACCAGCCACTTTCATAATTTTGAAGTGCTGGCAAAAACGCATGTTTGGTACATGCGGGCCACGGCACATATCAATATATTCTTCGTGATGGTATAAGCCAGGCTGGTCGTCTTTGGCGACATTTTGCTCCAGAATTTCCATCTTGTAGCTTTCGCCACGCGCTTTAAAGGTATCAAACGCTTGCTGCCAGCTGACTTTCTTTTTAATAACGTCGTATTCGGTCTTCGCCAGCGCGTGCATACGCTCTTCAAGTGCAGCTAAATCTTCGGCACTGATTGGGTGATCCAAATCGACATCATAATAAAAACCTTTATCGATAACCGGACCGATAGCCATCTTCACATTTGGCCACAGCTGTTTAATGGCGTGACCTAATAAGTGCGCACAAGAATGGCGGATAATCTCCAGCCCTTCCTGATCTTTGCTGGTAATAATGCTTAAGCTGGCATCAGTTTCAATAGGATCGCAGGCATCGACTAACTGGCCATTCACCTTACCGGCGATGGTGGCTTTAGCTAGACCGGGGCCAATGTCTTTGGCAACATCCATAACGGAAACAGCATGATCAAAAGCGCGCTGGCTGCCATCAGGCAGAGTAATAACTGGCATGATAAATCCTTATACAGTGGTGGCCCATACCAAGGGTCACATGTTTAATTAAAAAGAGTTAGCGCTCACTGTAACGGCATCAGTTAATGACTTACACGAAAAGTCATAAGATACGGTTATCAGTAAGGCGAATAAATCGGCGGCTATAGTAACAGGTGTCCGTAGCGGCTAAAAGCCATAATTACCGAAAGAGCGGCCTAATTGCCAGCAAACAAACTCAGTTTTTGCTGCACTGTATACTGCTGCTGGTTATAAAAACTAAAGTACTTTTTATTCAGGTCATCTGCCAACATTTTCATCGAGTAACTTTGTTCTATTCTTTTCACTATCTCTACAGCCTTTGCTGCCCCACCAATACCTGATGAAATCGCCTGTTTTATATCTTCAGCCACATTTAAACCTGCTACAAATTCAACCGGTTGAACTCCAAACAATACATCTACGCCGGAGATCAGCGCCGTTAGAAAATATTTACTTTGCTCAATGTCACTTAAATGCCAATCAACAGCCAGTCTCTGTGCTGTGTAAGCCCGGGTTAAAACCAGACTGGCAGCCGCAGAGTTACAGTTTTTAAGCACAGAAAACATTAATACCCATTTTCTAACCAAGTCCAATCCCAAACACACAATAAGCTGTTTTATTGAGCTAACTTCACGGGTCTTTCTATACAGGGGGCTATTGGCAATACGTAATAAACCGGTAACCAAGTTGGGTTCATCGGCAAATTGCGCTGTAAGTGTGGCAATATCGGGTTCTGGCTGGAACAAGTTGTCAATTAAATCTGCCAGCCTCAATGTCGCAACGGGGACTTTCTTGCCGGTTACCAGTTCAGGCCGGGCCAGAAAATACCCCTGAAACATCGTAAAACCAAGTGATTTGCATTGCTCAAGTTGTTCCGGGGTTTCAATACGCTCGGCCAGCCATCGGACGGAAAATCTATTTAAACGCTGCATTTGTTCGAGAATCATCGCTGTAGAGCTATGTAAGATATCAACTTTTATGATGTCAGCTAATTCGATAAGAGGATCCCAATCTGCTGTAAACTCAAAATCATCCAGTGCAAAACTAAATCCGCGTTGTTTTAATCCTGCAACACAAGCCACAAATTCAGGCGTTGGTGTAATACGTTCGACCAGCTCAATTACAACTTTGTCAGGTTCCAGTGGCAAAAAGCTGCCCGACATCAAAAAGTCAGCGTCAACATTGATAAAAACCGGCGCATTGTATTGCGCTATCTGCGCTGAAATACCGCTGCACAAATTATAAACAAGTTCAGAGGTAGCTTTACTATCGCCAATTTCTAACGCACTTACTCCCGTATCACTGCGGTACAGTAATTCGACAGCAACGCGTTGGTTAGCAGAGTCGAAAATAGGTTGAGCAGCAAACAAACTCTGTAGCTGCTGAGCGGTTATAGATGCATCATCAAAAGAAAACGCCATTTGTATCTCCAGCATCAAAAAATCGAACAGCGACAGACAAATGCTTCACCCTTCAGCCATAGGCCTGACAATTTTTTATGCGTAAGTATAGGCATAACAATACGGTTGTCTAAACCACATCACTCGACAGTCTTTAAAAAATGAAATGAAGTCACCTTTGTTCAGGCCCTGCAATAGAGTAAGCAAACACATTATTAAATACGCTAAAGTTATATGATTGCGATCAGTGAAATTTCTGCTTTATCGACCATACTTCAAAGCACGGCGCAGATAAGGAGAGCACGCATGTGGCAGGCTATTGCTGAACATATTAACAGTGAACTGGACAGTGATTTTGAGATTGAAAGCAAAGCTCAGTTGACCGGTGGCAGCATTAACCTGTCTTGGCGGGTAAGCGGTAAAGGCCAGCAGTTTTTTGTCAAACTAAACCAACGTGAGCAGGCAGAACAGTTTGAAACCGAAGTGTTAAGCCTGCATGCCTTACAACAAGCCCATTGCATCCGAGTTCCGAAGGTAATTTGCGCCGGCCAGACTATAGATAAGGCCTTTCTGGTTCTGGAGTACATGCCATTTAGTGGTGAAACGGTGCAAGGCTGGCAGCATCTGGCCCAGCAACTGGCATTGCTGCATAAACAGCATGATCAGGCCATGTACGGTTTTGATTGGGACAATAGCCTGGGCACCACGCCACAACCGAATAAATGGCAGGCAAACTGGAGCAGTTTTTTTTCTGAACAACGACTTGGCTGGCAGTTACAATTGTTGTTAGAGCAGGGATTTGGGTTTGGCAAAATTGATTATCTGGTAGAGCAATGCCGGCAACGTCTGCAGAACTACCAGCCGCCTCCAAGCTTGCTGCATGGTGATTTGTGGCGGGGTAATATTGGTTTTGTCAGCGATAGCCCCGCCGTGTTCGATCCCGCCTGTTACTACGGTGACCGGGAAGCAGATCTGGCCTATACCACGTTATTCGGGCGCTTCCCTGAACACTTTTACAAAGCCTATCAGGAACTTTACCCGCTGGATAAAGCGTACACCGAACGTAAAGATCTTTATAATCTTTATCATGTGCTAAACCATGCGTATTTATTTCGTGGGGCTTATCTGGTACAAGCACAAGAGATGATTAAACAACTGTTTAGCTGACCCGCACAGTGATCAAAAAAATACTACAACCGTATATGCTGTGCACCGGGTAGAGATACAACACTTTCCCGCTTAACTTCACGGAAACTTAATAATGCTTACCTCTGAACAGCCAGTTGCACTGATTACTGGCAGCGCTAAACGGCTTGGCCGTCAAATGATACAAACTCTTCACAGCCAGGGTTACAGAGTTATTATTCACTGCAAGCAGTCACGCGCTGACGCAGACGAACTTGCACAGTCATTAAACCTGCAACGGCAGCACAGTGCCGCTGTCGTGCAAGCAGATTTATTAAACGAAGCCTACTGGCCCGAACTTGTGCAACAGGTGCTCGCTTGCTTTAACAGGTTGGACGCGCTGGTGAACAATGCTTCCAGTTTTTATGCAACGCCGGTTGCGAAAGCCTCGCTGGATGACTGGCAGGACTTATTTGGCTCCAATGTCAAAGCACCATACTTTCTAAGCCGCGCTCTGGTGCCTGAACTTAGTAAGCGTCAGGGTGCCATAGTAAATATGGTTGATATACATGCACAGCAACCGCTGGCGCAGCATAGTATTTACTGTATGGCAAAGGCGGCGCTTCTAATGATGACAAAATCTCTTGCCCGGGAATTAGCGCCTACAATTAGAGTCAATGCTATTGCACCTGGCGCCATTTTATGGCCGCCCGAACAATCTGTCGTACTTAAAGAGCAGGAGAAAGCTGCCATACTGGCACAAATTCCGATGCAGCAATTAGGCACGCCAGAAGACATAGCCCAAACGCTGTTATTTTTACTGCAATCGCCCTACATTACCGGACAAGTTATAGCAGTAGACGGCGGGCGCAGTTTAGGTGGTCAAACCAAAGCCTGAATAAAGGCTTACATAACCTGACGGAGACATAATGAACTTACTGAGTAAAACCATCGAATGTCCGTTTTGTGGTCATGCTATGCACCTGAGTGTTGAAGTGACCGATGATGATCAGGATTACACCGAAGATTGTACGAATTGCTGTAACCCTATTCATATCAGAGTGCATAAAGACGAGCTGCACCACAGTGTACAGCTGTTTATAGATGCCGATGATGAGCAGTATTACTGATCTGCCTGGCGTGCAAACCGTTCGGCCATAATCCGCTCGACGGTTTGCACTATGGTTTGGGTTTGCTGATCGAGCTCAATATTCAGAGTGTCGCCAGCCCTTTTTTGCCCTAAGGTAGTGATTGCCAGCGTTTCGGGGATAAGGTACAGCATAAAACCATCAGACAGGGTTTCACCCACTGTTAAGCTGCAACCTTCCACAGTAATAAAACCTTTGCTAAGCACATAACGCATATGCTCCGGAGCCAGTGCCAACTGCATAGAGCAATCATTGCCTTGTCTGTGTACAGCCACAATATTCGCCGTAGTCTGGATATGGCCAGATACAATATGGCCTCCAAGTTCACTACCAAATGTTAGCGAGCGTTCAAAATTAACGTCATCTCCAACGATAAGCTTGCCTAAGTTGGTTTTAGCTAATGTCTCGGTAATCACATCAAAATTAACCCAACCTGCTTCGCTATCAAAATCAGTAACCGTTAAACACACACCGTTAATGGCAATACTGGCGCCACGATTTAAATCGCGCAAAAATTCAGCACCGGGTTTTATGGTCAAACGCCGCAGCGCCACTTCGTCACGAATTTGTGTTATCACAGCTTTGGTCTGAACTATTCCGGTAAACATAAGCCCCCAATTGTGCTACATTGCGCGCCATTGCACGCTGCTGATACAACAGACCCGCTATGTTACCTTTTTCCCGCTTCGAAGCCAGAACCATACTGAAACTTTCTGGCCCCATAGTGCTGGCACAACTTACCCAGACGCTGATGTACTTTGTCGACACTGTGATGGCCGGCCGCTACAGTGCTGTTGATATGGCGGCCATTGCTGTTGCATCCGGCCTGTGGTTTCCGGTGGTGATGACCATGCAGGGTTTGCTGCTGGCCCTGACGCCTATAGTGGCCCAGTACTATGGCGGTAAACAGGTAAAGCCTGTAACCCACTTTACCGTGCAGGCAATGTATCTGGCGATGGCGCTGGCCGCGGCATTGTTTATTCTGATGTTATACGTGCAGGCTCCAATTGATCTGTTGCAGATGGAAAGTGAGCTCAGGCAAAAAACCCTGGACTACCTGTATTATGTCAGCTTCGGCCTGTTCCCCGCGGCTGGCTATATGGTTATCCGTAGTATGTTTGAAGGCATTGGCAACACCAAAGCCAGTATGTGGATAAGCTTTGTTGGTATATTGGTTAATATCCCGGCTAACTATGTGTTTATTTACGGCAAACTGGGCATGCCTGCCCTTGGCGGTGCGGGCTGTGGCATAGCAACCAGCCTGGTGTTTGTTGCCATGTTTATTGCCATCCTGGTATACGGCTGGTTTAGCCGCACCACACAGCGCTACAAAACTCACCCCGACAGTTACCGGCTAAACCTGAAAGACTGCTGGCAAATTGTCAGCATCGGCACCCCTATCGCCTTTTCAATCTTCTTTGAAGTGACCTTATTTGCCTGCATTCCGCTAGCCATAGTGCATCTTGGCCCTATCATGGTAGCCGGGCACCAGATCGCGCAAAACTACAGTGGTATAGTGTTTATGCTGCCGCTTAGCCTCGGTATGGCGACAACAATCCGCGTTGGCCATTTAGTGGGCCAGCAAAGCCTTACTGAACTGAAAAAAGCCATATCGACAGCAATAGTGCTTGCAGTGATGATGTCATTTATCATTGCCAGCCTGACTTTTTTACTGCGTGGCACCATAGCATCACTGTATTCTGCCGATGCCAGCGTTATTGCGCTTGCAGCGTCCCTGCTCATTCTGGCCTGTTTTTATCAGGTATCCGATGCCATTCAGGTGGTTTCTGCTTGTGCACTGCGGGGTATGAAAGTGACTAAACCGGTATTTTTTATCACCTTTATTGCTTACTGGCCAATCGGCTTTGGCCTTGGCGCCGTATTGGGTTTAACAGACTGGCTGGTAGAACCCATGGGCCCCCATGGTTTCTGGATTGGTATTATTGCCGGCTTAAGCGTAGCTGCATTGATGCTGGCTATGATCTTAAAACGTACTTTACATAAACTGGAACATAAGGCGGCGTAAACATATGAAGCTCTGGCTGCTACCGCTGCTGCTGAGTTTAACAGCTTGCAGCGGTTATAACGGCGATAAAGCATTGACCAATTATCAGCAGCGATTAGCCAGGGTGCTGGATACCACTGCGCCAGACAGCAGCTTGCCAGCCGCAGCAAAATTAGCCGAACAACGCGATTTAAAACAACCCCTGCCCGATTTGCGGCTGGACATTACCGATGCCTATGCCACCCGCCGCTGCAGCCTGGATACCTTAATAGGTGAACGCAACTCCAGCCTTGGTAAGGTGTATAGTGCCAGTAAGCAGCTCAGTTATGAGCTGCGCTTTCTTAGTCAGTTGCAGCTATGCCTGAGCAAGAGCTGGGATAACACCGCCCTGCTGACGCAGCTGCAGCAGGTGTATCAGCAAAAGCAGGACAGCATTGGCGTTGCCTTTAACAACATGCTACTAACCGACGACACCCTGCGCAAAGAGCTTTTGGGTGTAAGTAAAACTTTACCGATTAACTCCCCAACCGGCATTAGTGAAACCTGGCAGGCATTAACTGAACTTACCCTGTTACAGCAATTTATCTCAGAACAAAACTGGCAGGCGGCCAGTAACGTTGATATCGAGCAACAACTACAAGTGCTGTACCGCTACAATACTCTGGGCCGTTTGCAGTACAGCCTGCGTCAGAGCACTCATCAGCTGTCGCAGGTGAATCAGATGCTGACAGATATCAGTCCTGAACAGGTGTGCCAGCCAAGGCCGGATAAACAACAACTGGAGATACTGGCGAATATTTTCAACAAGTTTTTTATTGCTGAAGTACAGCAATACACCGTTAACCTGCAAAGTTACCAACAGCAGCTGTGGCCACTGTTAGAAGCGCTGTATGCCGATACCCCCTTGCGTGATGCCCTTACGCAGCGTTTTGACACCACCTTACAGCAAATGCGTGCCGAACTGGCTGAACATGTACGCTGGTGGCAAACTCTTAATAGCCAGTGCCCGCTGCAGCTCGCCCCTAAAAGTTAACACCCTGCTACGTTTTTACGGCTAAAAATACAGCAAACTCGCGTTTTAGCAGTAAAAACACTTGCCAAGGTGGCATCTGCACAATAACATAGCCGCCGTTGTCGCTACTGCGCTACAACCAAAGTGTGCGTCCTTAGCTCAGCTGGTTAGAGCACCACCTTGACATGGTGGGGGTCGGTGGTTCGAGTCCACTAGGACGCACCAAAAATTCATTTAAAAACGCCACCTTACGGGTGGCGTTTTCATTTCCGAACAACAAATGAAACGATTTCATTCCAGAAATGTCACTTCTGCCCGCTAAACTTTGCCTCCATAATTAACCAATAATCAAACCAATCAAAATTGGCGATATGCAAAAACTAACCATTCAAAGCAGGATTTTTTTACTTGCAATTTTGCCAAGCGTACTTCTAGCAATCCTGCTGGAATCATTCAATCTTTACCAAGCTCATGATTTTGGCCAGAGAGCAGTAAATGACTTCGAACAAACTTTCAAAAATAATCAACAGCAAGCAATCAAAAACTACATGCAATTAGGGCGGTCAGCTATTGCTCATTTGTACCAGGACCCCGCCGCTGATGCTGACCCGATTATTCGCCAACAAGCTTTAGAGATTTTGCGACAGCTGCGCTTTGATGATAGCGGCAACATGGGGTATTTTTTTGTTTATGATAAACAAGGTGTTAATGTGATGCACGCCGCGAACCCAGCTCTTGAGGGACGCAACCTGATGACATTAACAGATCCTAATGGCACTGAAGTTATTCGTAGCTTATGGACAGCAGCGAAGGACCGAACTGGCTATTTGTATTACCACTGGAATAACACAGAAACCGGCAAAACAGTTCCTAAATTAGGTTATGCTGAAGAGCTTGAAAAATGGGGGCTAATGATTGGTACAGGCTTCTGGATTGATGGTTTAGACGAGCAGGTTAAACTGATGCAAGAGTATGTAGAAGGCTCTTTTAATAACAGCTTACTTTGGTCTGTTATCACAGCTATAGCCGCACTACTAATAATTACTATGCTCGCTCTGACAGTCGTTCGAAGCATTGTCAAACCACTTAAAAATGCTGTTGGCGCAATGACCAATATTGCCAAAGGCAGTGGAGACTTAACTCACAGGCTAGAAGTTATAGGTAATGATGAACTTTCACGACTAGCCCAGGCCTTTAACCAATTTGCAGAGCAAGTTCAGGATTTGGTGTCGCAAGTGGCAACGTCTAGTGCCACCCTCAAGCAAAGCGCCTATGATTTAGAAAAAGTTTTGCAGCAATCTGAAAATGGTGTCGTCAGACAGCAATCGGAAAGTGATCAGGTTGCCACTGCTATGAATGAAATGGCTGCTTCAGCTCAAGAAGTGGCGGATAGCGCAATGCAAGCATCCAATGCTGCAGCAAATGCTGAGGATTTAGTAACAAATTCAAAAGTCACGTTAAATAACACTGTTGGTGTCATTAACGGTTTGGCTAAGCAAGTAAGTCACGGGGTCGAAGTTATCAGCGCTCTAGGCAATGAGTCGGATAACATTGGAGGCGTGCTGGACGTTATAAGAAGTATAGCTGAACAAACCAACCTATTGGCGCTAAATGCTGCCATTGAAGCAGCCAGAGCTGGTGAAGCTGGGCGAGGTTTTGCTGTGGTAGCAGACGAAGTTAGAACCTTAGCTAGCAGAACGCAAAACAGTACTCAGGAAATACAAAACATGATAAACCGGCTGCAGGCGGGTATCTTAGCAGCCGTACGCCTGATAGAGGATTTACGCTTAAGTAGTACCAGTAGCGTTGAAGAAATTCATCAGGTGGAATTGGCATTAAATAGCGTCAACACAGCCGTGGCTACAATAAATAACATGAATGCACAAATCGCCTCTGCAGCTGAGCAGCAAACACATGTTTCAAACGCCATTAATGAGAATCTTCATCAAATAGTTATCGTCACAGATCAAACAGCAGCAGGAACCAAAACTGCAGGTATAACTTCACGTCAACTCAATAATGTAGCCCTTGAGCTAAACCAACTAGTTGGAAGTTATCGCGTTTAATTACGCCCCATTGGAGAGATCCTAATGAAGACACTTTATCCCACATTATCTGAGCGGCTGCAACGACAAGGCCCCATCCCGACAATGACCCCCGCTAATCCGCAAGAACAGCTAGAGCAATTTCCTACCAATTGGCAATTAATAGAAGAGCTCACCCTATTTGCATTTTCACTTCCACACGTTGTTGAAGCTCATACGCAGATTGCGCCTCCGGGCTCAAGGGCGCTAACTCTATCCCCCTCTGATGCTTCTAAGAACAGAAACGCCTTCATGGTAGATTATGAATTTGCACATATTCATAACCCACCTATTGGGAGTTTGCATTTAACCTTGCCTGATACACTGATCGGTTTAGTACTTCAAAAACACTGGGGATTACGCCATCCTCTTGCAATACAAGGTAGGGTGTCGCCAAATATTATGTTTATTTTCGCACCACGTTCTGATTATGAATTGGAGACAGTAAAAGAAATCTTAAAACTGTCATACATTCTTGCATGCCATACGAGAAATGAATTTTAAAATCAATAATTTATTGAAAGCCTATAAAAACTCGGACTACATCCCATCGTTCTGTAGAATGCCAAAGAAAATGATTTTGAAGATTTAAAACCGACGCTCAAAGCGATTTCTAACACGTTTAACTTACTATATTTGAGCAGTTCTATAGCATAGTTAATCCTGAGTCTTATTTGAAATTTATGCGGTGGTAACCCCACTGACTGTCGAAATGCACGGCAGAAATGCCAAGGCGATAAATTTACATGATCAGCTAACTCGACAATGGAAATGTCCTTCGTCAAAGCGCCCTCGATGTACTCAATAGCTTTTTTTTGCTGATAAGGCGACAGGCCACCTTTAACTATCAGAGTTGAGCAAGTAAGAGCCAGTTGCTGCAAACGCACCAAAATAGCGGCAATACAGGTCTCAGCAAATAACTGTGACATATCATCTGTATTACTACTTTCAAGCCATAACTGATTGATAGTAGATGAGATCCAGTCATCTCTAGTAAATCGGCTATGAAGAATTTTATAGTCATGCTGCTCTGAGGCCGTACCCAACTGTTGCGCCAATTTTACCGGAATCGTCAGGAACCTTATAAAGTGCGGCCCACTCACGTTGACTTGAGTCGCATAAAGCGGCGGACCTACAAAAAAAAAGCCAGGCCCCAAAGTATCGCTGAAAAAACCCGCACCGATGTTGCATCTCACTTTAATTGGCGAAGATTGCATTACCCCAATATAAATGTCATCTACAGCAGGTGCTGAAACATCGCCGCAACCATGAAATGCGTCGAGCAGTGATATAGCAGAGCGCTCAAAGACATGATGTCGCTTGACTGTACTAGAAAATATGCCATCTCTATACCAATCTAGAAAACTCGCTGTAACTGATTTATGTGATGTGGCAGGCAAAGTTCACAGTCCCCCTTATACGTCAAAATGACTTCAGGCAATAATCGAACTCACAGTTAGCATATAACAATACCGTTGATGACAAGTAGAGCATTAACGGAATAGCAATGTTCCAAAAGTCGACTCTGTCAGAGGTTATGTATTTGCTTGGCGCAATTCTGTAATTAAAAAGTCAACAAAGGTCATAGCCGCTAACGTCCGAGCCTTATTATTGGCATAAAGTACATTCACCTGGGAGAAAATTACCGGATGATCTGCTAAAACTTCGATGAGAGTTCCATTGGCTAAATGTTCTGCAATCATAAAATCAGCTAGTAGCCCTAAGCCCACGCCGGCTAAAACCAACTCACAGGCATTGGTCATATTACCAGCAGCTATACGCCAGTTAACAGCTACTGATGTAAAATCGTTAAAATGCCATTTATCTAAGGATGAAGATAGAACTACGCACTCATGATGTTTCAAATCGACCGGCAGCGTTGGTATACCATGCGTCTTCAGATAAGACGCCGTAGCACATATAACTCTTCTAACATCAGTAATTTTTCGACACAACAAATCTGAATCATCAAGATTGCCCATCCTGACAGTGAGATCTAAACCATCTTGTACGATGTGTTCGCGTTGCTCACTTAGTTTTAGTTCGATACGAATCTTAGGATAAGCAGCTAAAAACTTGGGCAATAGTGGAGTGATTATATACTGGCAATATCCCGACGTTGCTCCAACACGAATAAGGCCAGCTGGTCCGGCATGGTTGCTCAACAGTGTATACTCCAATGCCTCCAGTTCCTCGATCAAGTTTGCGACGTTTTGGTAGTACTCTTTGCCAATATCAGTTAACGACAATCCTCTGGTAGAGCGGTTAATTAATCTTTCGCCGATTTTCTGTTCCAAGCCTGCCAGCTGACGACTTAAGGTCGCTTTTGGTAAGTTCAGGTCTCTGGAGGCTGCAGAAATGCTGCCAGCTTTAACAATTTTTACGAAAAACTTTGTTGCATTCAGATCCATATTAATGCTCTTAAAGGTCGACAAGATGAGCTTTTCTCACAGCATTAAAAATAGACTATAGGAGAAATTTCCACCGTTTTTTTGCAATTAGATAATGTAGTGCATGGGGTTAAATATGAACCAAATGACCAGAAATCAGCTCAAGTAAGGTACTAATTAGATATTAAACAGTGATTAGGCAGGCGCATGCGTACGCTGGATAGATAACATAAAAACTGCCCGTCAGAAAAATGTATTAGGAGAATTCAATTCTGACGGACAGGGCAGGAAAAAGTATTTAGCAAGCAGGTATGTCAACCATTAGATGTATTTTTCGACTCTAACCGATTGACGGTAGAATCTCTGTAAACAACAATTGCACCAGTTGTTGTCCCTTATCGGTACTCCAATCCTGTGTCAACTCAGCAATTATCGTATTGGTTGTTGTTAATACAACACCCGCGTCATGCATACGTTGTTGCGACAACGACTCTGATAGTTGAAACGGCGAGCCTGATGCATCCATTACTGCTTGCACAGCGAAGCCGGCGTTTACTGCATCTATCGCGGGATAGATTAAACAAACGTCTGTGGTTACACCGGCCATAATTAAATGCGTTTTTCCGGTTGCTTTAATAGCGGCAACGAAACGCGGATCAGTCCAGGCGTTAACGATTCCAGTTCGCTGTACCCGATTGGCAAACTCTACCGGAAACAACGCCTCTAATTCAGGAATAAGCGGCCCTTGTATCTGGTTTTCTTGGCTACTAGTCAACACGACAGGCAGCCCCCAAATTTTGGCCGCTTTAGCCAGTGAGATAGTAAATTTTTTTGACTCCGAGGCAGGCATATTTTTTATTAATTGCATGGTGCCAATTTGGTGGTCTATTAACACTAAAGCAGAGTTGTCAGCGGTAAAAGGGGGGCTCATTTTAAATATCCAAAAGTTAAGTCAACAAACTGTTCAAACTTTAGGCTGTTTTCCGACAGTTAAACACCACAACAAATGAAACGCTGGTATCTCATTGTTGTTACTAGTGCCTGATTACTGCAAGAGTTACTCTGAAGGTACATCAAATCGCTGAGAATAAGCATTTTGAAAAGCTCGGATGTTGTACTAACCGGTCTGGCGCCCATTATATGGGGCAGTACTTATTTGGTTACCACAGAAATGCTGCCACAAGGCTATCCTATTACCACCTCTATGCTGCGGGCCCTGCCTGCTGGCGTTTTACTTCTGCTATTTGTGCATCGCTTACCAAGCTTCTCCTGGTTGTGGAGGGTTGTTATTTTAGGGGCACTGAACTTTGCTATATTTTGGTGGCTCCTTTTTATCGCTGCATATCGGCTACCCGGTGGAGTCGCAGCAACTATGGGAGCGATACAATTTCTGTTTGTCCTATTGTTATCTAAAGGGTTATTGGGTACAGATATTTCCCGAACAGCAGTTATCGCGTCTATTGCCGGCATGCTAGGTGTTGCACTTCTGATACTTACACCGTCGGCTAAACTTGACACTTTAGGTATCATTGCGGGATTAGGCAGTGCTGTCGCAATGGCATTGGGCACCGTATTAAGTCGACGCTGGCAACCACCAGTCAGCACACTAACCTTCACCAGTTGGCAGCTTACTGCTGGCGGTATATTACTGGTCCCTGCAGCCTTTATTTTCGAACCACCTCTGCCTGAACTTTCTGCCATAAATATCACAGGCTTTTTGTATCTTGGCCTCATTGGTGCAGCACTGACCTACATTTTGTGGTTTAGAGGTATCGCCAAACTTAGCCCGAATCTAGTCTCTCCATTGGGCTTTTTAAGCCCATTCAGCGCTGTGCTTTTAGGCTGGTGGGTTCTGGATCAAACGCTGTCTTTACTGCAAGTTCTCGGTATGGCTGTTGTGCTGGGCAGCGTTTGGTTAAGTCAGCAGCAACACCTTTTTAAAAACGCTTCCAAGGCAATACGTGTAGCTTTACCTAAAGAATAGTAAGCAATAAAGAACTTTTAAGTTAATGAGGATAAACTGATGGCATCACGCAAAATCGCAAAATCGCTAATGGGTTTATCCATTATTGGAACAGTCGTTATTGTTGCTTTGGCCGATGTGTTCAATGCCACACATTTGTTTAACCCTGCCTGGCCGGGCCATGCTAAGTTCCATATCGCTATGCAATTCACAACGCTTTTACTGGTCAGCTGCGTTTCATTTTACTCACTGCAGCGAAATTACGCTTTTCTTGCGACTTTGGCGCCGCTGACTTTCTGGCCTGGCTTGTTAGTAGCCTACGTAATTCCGGGTACAGATGTCTATGCCACTGAAGAACTGCGTCAATTGGGCGTTCCGATAAATTTAATCCTGGCAATTATCTTTATTGCCTTAACTTTCTTCGCTTACGCGATGATGAAAAATAGCACAAAGCAGCAAGCACAATTTTGAGACAATACCGTTTCACTATTATGCCTGTTGCTCACTGCGAATCAGTACTAGTTTGTCTTTAGAGCAAATTTGGAGAGCGACAGATGCCATTAGTGAATCATCGTGAAAAAGTAAATACCGCTCCGGAAAAGTTATGGCAGATGATGCTTGAAAAAGTGCGTCATCCCGACAAGTACGTACCTGGAATAGTGCATGTTGAAATACTAAATGATTATGGCGATTCCACGATAGAGCGCCGCATGGAGACGGCACATGGTAAAGTCATTCACGAACTTATCTCTGCCGATAAGTTCACCCGCACAGTGATCTTCAAATCATATCAAGACAATATATACAGTGGCTTTGTAACTAATACCATTTTTGAAGAGAAAGACGGTGTCTATTTAGACTACACGCTAAACTGGACATTAAAACCAGGGCAACATGATCCACAGCCAGACAATTTTTGGGCAGAAACCATAAAAAAAGCCGTATTGCATGCCAAAATGCTGGCCGAGAATTAGATTATGGTTACTAATCTCTCAAGCAGCAAAATATCTACCTCTGTCGGTTCCATTAACACTGTACGCTGTGGTTTTGGTGAACAAGCGGTCCTGTTGTTACATGGTTGGCCGCAAAACCACCGAGAGTGGCTGCCTATGATTGGCCATCTGGAACAGTCGAAGTTTCATTTTATCATTCCTGACCTTCCCGGATTCGGTGATTCCGCAAAGCCCATGAATGGTTATGACGTTAAAGCACAGGCTGAAGTTTTACTTGAAGTGCTTAACACGCTGCAAATCGAGATAGTTCACTTAGTCGCGCATGATATTGGCGGGCCTATTGCTCTTGCTTTAGCGTATCTAATAAAAAACAGAGCGCTATCACTTGCGATGATAGAGGCTCCTTTCTGGGGAATTGAATCAGAAAACGTACCAGATTTGTCAAAAATTTTTTGGCATATTCAAATGCATCAGGATGTGGATCTCGCTATGAGCCTTATTCAAGGCAAGGAAGACATTTACCTTGATCACTTCTTTCGTGATTTCGCCTTTAATTCAGATGCTATAAGTAGCAACGAACGAGATCAATACATTCATGCCATCAAAAGATCTGGCGCACTCAGAGGGAGTTTAATGCACTATCACGCTATTCCACAGAGCGCGTCACAACTATCTGAAATGAGCAAGGACCTGTTAGCTACTGCTGTTCTTGGTATTGGTAGTGCTGCGGTAATGCATAATTACTGCGGCAATGCAGCGCAACTTATCAGTTCCCGCGCGTCGGGCATGGTTATCGCGGATTCTGGCCATTGGTTACCCGAAGAGAAGCCAGACGAACTTGCATTAATTTTGTCACGTTTTTGGCAATCATCCACACAACCATCATCAACTTAACATTCACTGAGGTTTCTATGAAACGTGTTTTAGTATTGTATTATTCATCCTATGGCCATGTTGAAACAATGGCAAAGGCAATAACGGAAGGTGCCAAGCAGGTATCTGGCGTGACTGTAGATATGAAAAGAGTTGCGGAGCTGATGCCACCTGATGTTGCTAAGTCTGCAGGCGTGAAATTAGACCAGGCAGCTGACATTGCTAAACCAACAGACTTGGTTGACTATGATGCTATTATTTTTGGCTCACCAACCCGATTTGGCAATATGGCATCGCAAATGCGCAACTTTCTTGACCAAACCGGTGGTGTTTGGGCACAAGGCAAACTTATTGGTAAAATAGGCAGTGTGTTTACATCTACCGGAACAGGTGGTGGCAACGAAACAACAATTCAATCTTTTCATACTACCTTACTGCATCATGGTATGCTCGTTGTAGGCTTACCTTATAGTTGTCCTGAACTAGCTGATACAACAGAGTTTAACGGAGGTTCACCTTTGGGGGCAGCATGTATTGCAGGTGCTGATGGCAAAAGGCAGCCATCGGACAAAGAACTTGCCATGGCTCGATTTCAGGGTAATCACGTGGCATCGCTAGCAGTACGAACTGTTTAAACTTTAATATGACTCAGTAACTTTAAGCCACTATCATTAAGATGCTGGCTTTTATTTTTAACATTCATAATTTTGCACTAAAAAACCTTGGTTTTTTGTATCATATATTCAATTAAAGCCATTGCTGCAGTACTTTTAGCCTTGTTATTTGCGTAAAGTATATTTACTTCTATGTCAACCATCTTAAAAGCACCTAACACTTCACACATAGCACCAGACTTAAGATGCTGAGCCACCAAGAACTCAGGTAATAAGCCAATACCCAGACCATTTAGCACCAGTTGCTCACTATTGCATATACTTCCTGCAGCAACTCTCCAAGGTAATGTAACCATCAATGCTGGTTTAAAGCACCACTTATCTGCAGCAGGAGTCAGCACTATGCATTCATGGTCGACTAAGTCACTCAACGTTTCAGGCATGCCTCTATCCCTAAGATATACTGGCGAAGCACAGAGAACCTGTCTAAACTGCGTCAATTTCCGGCATAATAACTCCGAATCAGCCAACACACCCGTTTCTATAGCGAAATCAAAACCCGCCTTAATAAGACAGGTTTTCTGCTCCGATATAGTTAACTCAATCTTGACCTTTGGATAAGTATCCATGAAACCTTTAATTAGGGGTAGAACCAGAAATTGGCAATAACCCGCTCCCACACCAATACGAATTAGACCTGCAGGAGCAGAATGATCTTGCAATAGTTGTAAAGTAGCGTATTCCAACTTATCGATATGCTCTTCAACAATGGAGAAATACTCCCTACCTATGTCAGTTAAAGAGAGCGCCCGCGTTGAACGATTAATTAAACGCTCACCAATTTGCTCTTCCAACTTTGACAGATGCCGACTAAAGGTAGCCTTGGGCAAATTTGCCATTTTTGACGCTTCTGAAATACCACCTGCTTTAACGATTTTCACAAAAATACGTGTGGAATTAAGATTCATAAATGCACCATGCTTTAACTAAAAAATTGTGGTCAACATTTTGCTTCTGAAGTTAGTTATGTTAATCACATTCAAACTTAGTGAATAATAGAGTTGCAACACCCCCAAAATTGCTATTTGTTGCGTACCCTTGCTAAGTTATTTGAGTATTCTGCATTTACACCTGTCCTCCCTCTCATTTCTGCCACTTAAAACACTAATGTTGGTGTAATTAAGGGGGGATATGTCGCTAGTTTCAACAACCATTATTAACCTCATTAATAGAACAATGTTGTTTCTCTATTTCCTGAGGACGCTAAGTAACAGTGCACTACACTTTTAATATCGCTAAACACAGGTTTAATAAGGTGAAATCCATGTTAAAAGTTTACTCTCAAGGTCGTTTTGCTAAAGAAGAATGTGCTCTGTTGTTAATTGACCATCAATCTGGGATCATGCAGTTAGTTCATGACTACTCCCCGGCCGAGTTCCGCTCAAACGTTTTGGCGCTGGCGAAAATTGGTAGAGTTTTTGAGCTACCTACGATTATTACTTCTAGCTATGAAAGCGGGCCAAATGGCCCTTTAATGCAGGAGATTTTAGATATTCATCATGAAGCCACAGTAATCAGACGTCCCGGCCAAATTAGCGCTTGGGACAACGATGAATTTGTTAGTGCTGTCAAAGCCACTGGTAAAAAAAAGCTGATAATGGCGGGTGTAACTACTGACGTTTGCTTAGCCTTTCCGGCAATGCAGGCTGCTGGCGAAGGGTTTGATGTTTATGGCGTAATTGATGCTTCAGGCGCGCATGACTTTGCAACACAATCTATGGCTGTTCAGCGTTTGATAACACATGGCGTTACACCTGTTACCTGGCTAATGGTAGCCGCAGAGCTGCAACGTGATTGGCGACATGATACTGCAGAGGGAACAGCCAAAGTATTCCACGAACACTTATTGAACTATGGTATGTTGATCGACAATTTCAACTACAGCTCCTCGGTTTCAAAGAATTAAAAAGCTAAGTTTGGGAATAACGGGATTACCACAGATAATCTTTAGCCTGGATTAATCCCTGTTAGGCTTAACTTCAACTGCCTGCTGTACGTACGGCTGACTTTTAACGATTTCTGGTTGGTTAACACAAGGTTGTATTCTGAATTCATTAACGGTTCGAGTTTTACCACATACTGCAGGTTTACAATGGTTGATTTGTGGATCCGTAAGAAGCCGTCAGGCAGTACATCGTTGATCAGGCTTTTCATTCTGGCACGCATCACAAACGTCTCTGTGCTGGTGTGAACACACATATAATCGCCGGCAGCATCTATCCATACTATTTCCCGATAGGGGATCAATTGCGCGGGGTGATGCCCGTCCTGTATCACCAGCTTTTCCTGTTCAATCCGATACGCTGGTGCAGTGTCAGCAAGCCCTGCTGCGTCACCTGTTTGTAAGATGTCAGCCACTTCCAGCATATGTTGCTTGCTTGAACCTGTGTCAATGTTGACTGCAACCCTGGCAATGGCTTCGGCGAGGCGCTCCTTTTTTACAGGTTTAAGCAAATAATCCAGCGCCCTTACCTCAAATGCCTGCACCGCATATTGATGAAACGCAGTGACAAAAATAATGGCCGGGCAGGTTTCCGGTTGCAGCTGTTTTATCAGCTCAAAGCCAGATTGGCCAGGCATTTCAATATCAAGGAAAATTAAATCCGGCTCAGTTTTACTGATAAGCGCCAATGCATCGGCAACATTGCGGGCATACCCTACTACCTCAATCTGCGAAAAAGCTTCAAGCCGGATGGCCAGCCCTTCGATGGCACTGTATTCATCATCTACCAGTAGTGTTTTTAACTGCTTCATCGCTTGTTCTCAGCCAGTTCCAGCGGGATAGATATACTCACTCTGGCGCCACCATTTTCACTGTTACCGAGGGTTAACTGGCTGGCAGCAGGATAAATCAGCTGTAGCCTCTCATGACAATTCTTGATACCAATACCCAGGGATGCCGGTGCTGAAGGCTCAAAACCAGCGCCGTTATCGCTGACACAAATATGCAGCTTGTCAGCAACCCGGGTAAAGTTAACGGCAATAATGATAGTGTTTTTCTGCCTCATACCATGTTTTAACGCGTTTTCTACCAACGGTTGCAATAACAGCGATGGCATCAGCAGCGCATAGCAGGAGGGTTCAGCCGTTATCAGTACCTTTAGCTCACTTTGAAAGCGGCACTGTTCTATATCGACATAGGTTTGCAGTATGGCAATTTCATCCTGCACCGTTATTTTCGCTAAAGGGTCGGTATATAAACTGTAGCGCAGGAAATCACACAGCTTCTCCAGCATCGCTACCGCATTAGCATTGTGTTGTTTCAGAATAAGCGTACAAATGGCATTGATACTGTTAAACATAAAATGCGGGTTTAACTGATAGCGCAGCATCTTAAGCTGCGACTCTTTCGCCAGATGCAATGCCTCTGCTGCCTGATGGCGCTGCTCTGCGTTATCAAGATAGATTTTTATGCCGTAGTAACCGGCGGTCCAGGTCGCCAGCATCGTCATTGAGGCGGATGTCCAGGTACCAAAATCAAACCAGGTCATCGGCTGCCACAAGGTGCCATAAAACCACTGCAAGCTGTGCCATTTAAACTGGGTCCACAACAGTGAGGCCGCCAACAAGCTTATAATATGCATGCTGATACTGACACCGGCAGGTTTTCGCCTGAAACCGGTATAAAGTTTTCTGAGCCACAAGGTAATAAAAAAGCCACAGCAGGTGTCAAGCACCAGATGCGGCAGATGGATAACCCAGGGCTCCTGCCCCGGCATTTTAATCATCAATTCGGTAAGTAAGGCATACGCCAGCCAGCCACAATACTGGCACAACCAAAACAACTGCCTTTTGGAATCGATTTTTATCAACGGCTAACCTTTAACGTAAATGTTAGCCCGGCAGCTTTGGTTGCCGGGCCAGCCCGTTACTGCTACTGCGCACACTCCAGTAAGATAGTGGATGACGCTACGGTGTTAACTAAGGCAATATCTGCTACAGCCAGACTAAACGGCTGTGCTGCGGTAAACCGCACCGCCTCTTGCACTAAGTTTACCGGGCCTGCTTCGCCTTCACAATGCAGCGGTAACGCTATGTTATACCACTTGCCTGCAGTCAGGTTTTGCAGCACAGGTTTCAGCGCTACGTCGCGTAAACAGTTTTGTTGCTGGCACATTGCCGCTATTTTCAGCGCTTTTTCCCCGGCATTTTCCATATTAGCGCTGTCCAGCCGGATACTCAGCTGCAAAGATTTGCTACGGATATCTTGCGGCACTAGCTGCCCATCGGCGTAGATCAAACTGGCCGATGCGCTGTTGTCAGCGCCTTGCCAGACAAATTTTCTGCCATCTTCCTGATAGGCTAAATTGACAGACTGCATGGTGATACTGTGACCATCGGCACTGATCGCTGAGGGTGTATTAAACCGCTTCAACGCCGCGCTGTTATCCGACAAAGCCCACAACATGCCTTCGGCTAAGTTTCTGACAAACAGTGGTGTTTGCCCGGCGGCATCTTGCACTGGTTGTGCCCGTGTTGCTTCAGATAAGGTCGCAAGCACAACCTCATCAGCATACGTCAGGCCATAGCCATAAGCAAACAGCGGCTCGTACTGCGCCTGGCCGACATTCAGCAGGTATTGATCATCAAATTTGGGCCAGGAAAAACTCAGTTTGCCATGAAAATCATACTGAATAGCGCCTGCGATGTTGGTCAGTAATACATCGGCAACGCCCTGCCCTTCAGAGCCGGGTAGCCAGGCTGCGACAAAGGCATCAGACGCATTAAGTTCTTTATTCACCCACAGCGGCCTGCCACTTAAAAACACTGTTACCACAGGAATATTCTGCTGTTTTAAGCGTTTAAGCAGCGCTAAATCGCGTTTATTGCCGTGCTGATATTCCAGTTGCTGAATATCACCAAACCATTCTGCATAAGGCTCTTCGCCAATCACCACTATCGCGACATCAGGTTTGTTGCGGTATTGTCCATCCGCACTTAGCTCGGCACTGCCGCCGGCCGCTTCAATTTGCTGACGTAAACCGGCATAGATAGAGGTGGCATTGGGGAAATCGGCATTGGTGTTATCGGTACCCTGCCAGGACACACTCCAGCCACCGGCTTGTTTGGCAATATTATCTGCGCCATCACCGGCAATAAGCACTTTGCTTTTTGGCGACAGCGGCAGAAGATTATCGTTGTTTTTTAACAATACCAGCGATTTTCGCACCGCTTCCCGCGCCAATTCACGATGTTCTTTGGCATTAAACCATTGCGGGTTTGCCGATTCGGGCCGGCTGGACGGTTTACCCCGGCTAAAAACGCCCCAGCGTATTTTGGCACGTAAAAACCGCCTTACCGCATCATCGAGCCGTGCAGCAGAAATAACGCCGTCTTTTACCTGCTGCAGGGTATTGTGGTAAAAGGCTTCAAAGTGTTCCGGCACCATCATCACATCTACGCCAGCGTTGAAGGCGGCGGCGCATTGCTCCAAATCGCAGCCATCAACAAATTTATGCGCATTCCAGTCACTGATAACAAAGCCGTCAAAGCCCATTTGTTCTTTAAGCACGTCTGTTAACAGATACCGATCGCCATGCACCCTTTTGCCATTCCAGCTGTTAAAAGACGCCATAACCGACTGCACGCCAGCTGCAATAGCGGTGTAATAGCCAGCGGCATGAATATCACGCAATTCCTGCTCTGTGGCCAGAGTATCACCACGGTCGATGCCGTTTTGGGTACCACCGTCGCCGACAAAGTGCTTAGCGGTGGCAATACGCCGATAATCCGTTAAAAATGTTTCGCCAATTTCGCCCTGCACCCCGGTTACCATAGGGCCGGCATAACTGGCTACAATGTCGGGGTGTTCAGAAAAACTCTCGTAAGTGCGGCCCCAGCGATCGTCCCGCACCACCGCTACGGTGGGCGCAAACATCCATTCAATGCCGGTTGCCGCGACTTCTTTAGCGGTAGCCTGGCCTATTTTGTGAATTAAATCAGCATCGCGCGCTGCGCCAAGACCAATGTTATGTGGAAACAAGGTCGCGCCATACACATTGCTATGGCCGTGCATCGCATCAGTACCCCAGATGGTAGGAATGCTACTGCCATCTTCGCTGCTATCAATGGCGGCGGCATACATTTCATCGGCATACTTAAGCCAGGTTTTAGCATCGGCTTGCTTTTGGCCATAAGGGGCGGTGTTGCCGCCATTAAGGTAAGAGCCAAAACCATATTTGCGCATCTGTGCCACGCTTAAATAACCAATCTCAGGCTGGATGAGTTGTGCCACTTTTTGTTCAATCGTCATGCCGGCGAGTATGGCATCCAGCTGTTGTTCTATGGCCGGATCCGGCTTTAACGCAGAATTCACTTTAGGCCAGCTAAGGTTTTCCGCGTTAGCGTTGATATGGCAAACCACCAGCGCTGAGCATACACAGAGGGTTTTAGTAAGGGCAGAATATGAAACAAAAGACATAGTGAAATCCTATACGTCTGCAGTACAGCAATGCCGCAGTGGCATCACTGCAGACACTTATACTTAATGGGGAATGTATTCAATAAAGTCGTAATAAGCCCAGGCTGTGTCAGCAAAGTACTGGCCAGGAAAGTAAAAGCCGCTTTGCGAATTGTCGCCGTGCCAGTGGTTAAGCATGATTCTGGTATTGTCGACCGGCCAGGCATAAGCTGGTATCTCGTCGTTTGCCAGATAGCCGTCACCATTATCTTTGTAAACCGTGCGTAAGGTTTGTTCGTTGCCACTGGCGTCATACAGATACCAGCGGATCTGGCTTGGACTCCAGTCAAAACCGATAGTCAGCAGATTTTGCTGAATGTTAAGGCCGTACTGGGCAAGATCGATGTCCTGCTCCCAGCTTTGATAAGTGCCGCCCTGTGGCTGATAAATCACATTGGTATGCACTACATTGCCAAGCGTGGGCAAAAACTCGATATCAATCTCCTGCCAGGCTCTGCCGGGCACATCCCACCACGAGGTATAGGTAAAAATTGATGCCACAGTACCCGGCGTATTGCCGGTTTTCAGCGCGCCCTGCACTTTGCCATAACTGTAACTGGCTCGGCTTTGCAGTTCAGCGCAGCTACCCTGGCTCAGCGCCAGCGTAATGCCATGCGAGCTTGGTGACACCATAGCCGGTGTAAAAGCACAGCCAAAGGGTGAACCATTAGTGCCCGTTCTGGCAGACCAGATACCGCTGTTAAAGCCCCAGCTAAAGTCGTCTTTAAAATAACCGGCGTGGGCTGGCGTCGTGCTAACAAAACAAAAAGCAGCACAGATGAGCTTGGTGGTGTTTTTCATCATGATGTCCTGTCTGTTGCGAAACAGAGTGCCCGCAGCGAAAACATGCTGCTGCGGACACCGTATTACAGAAGGCCGGGGTTAGAAATTAAAGCCGGCGCGGATACCGTAGTAACGTGGCATACCAAAGCTGCCTTTGTTAATACCCTTGCCGGTGTTATTCCAGTACTGCACCAGCTCATCGGTGGCGTTATTGATAAACACTTCGGCGTACCAGGCCTGGCTTTGCGGTTCATATTTTAATGACGCATTTACCATGGTGTAGGCATCACGTTTATCGGTAATGTACAGTGCGGCTTCGTCGCTGACGGTAAAGTCCATATCATCCAGATGTTTATCCAGATTCCAGATGGTGGTGTAAGACTTATCTTTCCAGCTCAGGTTAAACCAGCCGTGTACAAAGCCGAACCGGCCTAAGTCGAAGCTGTGGGTATAGCTGACATTGGCAGTAAAGCGCGGCGTCATCGCCAGGTCATTGCCTTTGAGGTTGGTGGTCAGCAGCGTATTTTCCGGGTCTATCGAGTCTTCATACGACAAGCCAAACAGGTATTCCGGATCATAATCCCACTTGGTGATCCAGTCCTCGGTCACGCGGGCATGGGTCCAGGTGGCATAGCCGCTGATACGGCCATTCTGATAAGGTTTCCAGTCAAACTCGAACTCAAGGCCTTTAATGGTGGCGCCCGGCACGTTTTGCGTATAGTAGGCAATCACCGGCTGGTTCTGATAATCCAGAATTGGCATGCCATTGTCATCCAGGATCGGTGCGCCGTTTTCATCTTCAACCGGCGATAAGCGCTCAACATTGCCGATAGATCCTACAGAAGCGTATTGCATATCGGTGTAGTCGGTGTAGAAAAACGCTGCCTGCAGGTTCAATGAGTTATTGAAAAAGCTGGATTTGGCGCCAAGCTCTAACGTCAGCACTTTTTCCGGGTCAAACTGGGTTTCAAAGCGGCTGACTTCGCCGGTTCTGTCGTTGACGACTTCAAATACATCGCCGATACCGCCGGCTTTAAAGCCCGATGCCAGATAACTGTACAGCATGGTATCTGCGCTCAGGTTGTAATCCAGGCCGATTCTGAAGTCGTGGTTACGCCACTGGCCTTTATTGTCGTTTTCAAAGTAGGAGGCATAAAGTGCCGGGTCGTTAAAATAATCCACCGGTAACGCATTAAGTACACTGCGGTTTAACCAGCCTGGCGCGCAGCCATCGGCGTTCGAGCAGCGATAAGTACGGCCGCCTTTATCCTGTTTGGTTTCGTGGCTGAAACGGTAGCCAAAGGTAGCATGCAAATCATCGCTGATGTTGTAGGTGGCCTGGCCAAA
The DNA here is from genome assembly GCF_059429535.1 of Rheinheimera sp. ATLC3. NCBI lineage: Bacteria > Pseudomonadati > Pseudomonadota > Gammaproteobacteria > Chromatiales > Chromatiaceae > Rheinheimera > Rheinheimera sp. ATLC3. The sequence continues at coordinate 3,772,582 of NZ_CM182103.1, read as the reverse complement.
AAATGCGTAGGCTTCAGTTGAACGATCCGGTTGATCCCAGAACGCTTTGTCATCCATCGGGTTGTCGTAATAGCCCAATGTGGTGGTTTTTTCGTGGAAATAATTAATACCGGCAATCCATATCAGATCGCCAAACTCATCAGACTGTAACTGCAACTCTGTCGAATAAGATGTCGCGCCGGTACCTTTGAGGAAATAGGTCGCGCCGTCCCACGGATCTAAGCCGGTTTCGCTGTCTTGTGCTGACGATCTGTCCATGTCCTCATAACCCAGCAGCCATACCAGGCTCATCTCATCATTTAGCGTGTAGTTCAGCGTATTGCGCAGGTAGGTAATATCCAGGTTCAGTTTGCCCGGCACGTTAACAACGGCCTGATAAGTATTATCGCTGGGTAAAAATGACGAGCAATCGCCGCCGAATTCCGCCGGACGGCCGCGCAGCTGATCACAATTGACTAAATCCAGCGTACCGGCACTGTCGTTGACGTATTGCTGAAAAACCGTGTGGTTGCTGAACTGGCCACTCGCTGGCTGCCATAAGGTACTGATACGAAATGAGTGTTCATTGGCATTATTGTAAAAGTCGCTTTTGTCGGCTGGTGTCAGCGCCCGCACGCGCTGCGCCTCAGGGTTAGTACCTGCACCATCTATCCACCAGTTTTCCCGCTGTGTTACGGTTGAACCAACGCCCTGATAGGAATCTTCTGAAATAACCGGTGCGTTCAGAACCTCGTCACTTAGATGCCGGGTGTCATACTGGTTAGGGTCCCAGTAGCCTTCCAGGTAAGAATCCCGCTTTAAGCCTTTGGCGGCAATGCGCACAGCAAATTCGTCACTCAGCGGGATATTGACAAAACCACCGAGGTTTTTACTGTTAAACCTGCCGGCTTCGGCATTGATATTACCGGCAAAACCGCTAAAGTCGGGTTTAGCTGATATAACGTTAATACTACCCACCGTAGAGTTACGGCCAAATAAGGTGCCCTGCGGCCCGCGCAGTGCTTCAACCCGCTCTACGTCATACATCAGCGCCAGTGCACCCTGCATCCGCGGCGAGTAAATGCCGTCTAAATGCACGCCTACAGCCGGGTCGCCAAGCTCGGTGATGTTGGTAGAACGTACACCACGCATTGAAATCACCGGCGCGGCCTGATCGGTCGCGGTCGAGATATCCAGCCCCGGCACTAAATCGGCAATGTCTTTAACGTTATTGACACCGCTTTGCCTAAGCTGAGCTTCGCTTAACGCCGAGATGGCCACCGGCGTTTCCATTAATTTGGTTTTTCGCTTAGTAGCAGTTACTGAAATAACTTCAATGGCGGTGTCATTTTTTGCTGCTGCCTGTTTTGCGGCATCATCTGCTGTTTGCTCAGTTTCCTGCGCGCCAAGCGGTAATGCAAAAGCCATTACAATGGCCATGGTAATAGTATTAAGCTTTAACATGTCTTATCCTCCCCGGGGGTGTACTTAGTTTTTTGCAGGTACAACTACCCTGCTGTTGTTATTTTTTTCAGCACTTTAGTTGGGGTATGAAGGCGAAGGCTATATCATTTCGGTAAAGCGAATTGCTGACAATACAACCCGAAAGCCAGCAGTTGCGCTGGCTTATATTTAAGATCACGGGATATTTTATAAAACAGTGTCAGGCGTGCTTGCGTAAGCAGGGATGCAACCAACGCTACATTGTTATGAATTGGCGTGTTTGCCTGAGTGGCAACCGGCCAGCTGCGGCGCTACCAGTGCTTTACACCACTTTGGAATAATGCCGCTGGCCGGTATTTAAATACGCATCAAAGCATGCGCAGATACTGCGAACCCACAATCTGCCGGTAGCTGTAACTTTTATACGCTCTGCATATATTTCAACCAGGCCATCTTCCATAAACGGCTGCAGCCGCTCTAGCGCATCGCTAAAGTACTGCCAAAAATGTGGTAACTGCCAGTTGCGGCTAAACACGGTAATATCCAACTCGAAATGGCAAATTAACTGGCTTATCAGTGCAGCACGTAATTTATCATCGGCGCTTAAACTAAAACCGCGCCGCGCGGGTAAGTCACTGGCAGCAACAGACGCATAATATTCTGTCAGCTCTTTGCTGTTTTGCCACAACACACCTTTCACCTGGCTGATAGATGATACGCCAAGACCGACCAGTGCATCCTGACCGGAGGTGGTGTAGCCCTGAAAATTACGCTGTAACTTACCGTTTTGCTGCGCTTTGGCCAACGCATCATCGGGTCTGGCAAAATGATCCATACCAATAAACTGATAACCGGCCGCAACAAAACGGCTAACGGCCAGCTGCATCAGCGCAAGTTTAGCTGGCGCATCCGGTAAGGTACTGTCGGCAATTTTGCGCTGCGCGGCAAAACGTTCAGGCAAGTGGGCATAGCTAAACAGTGAAATGCGATCGGGGTTCAGGCGGATAATCTCTTCTACCGTTTGCGCAAAACTGGCAGGTTGCTGAAATGGCAAGCCGTACACCAGGTCCAGGTTAACAGAGCTAAACCCAAGCTCACGGCTAAGTGCAACCTGGTGGCGGATCAGTTCGGTATCCTGCACCCGGTTGATCGCGATCTGCACTTTTTCATCCAGATCCTGCACCCCAAAACTCACCCGGTTAAACCCCAAACTGCGTAAATGCCCCAGCTTGTCGTCACTGCAGCTGCGCGGGTCAATTTCAATGCTGATTTCAGCATCGGCGTTAAGCGTAAAATACTTGTGCAGCATGGCCATCAAACGGCTTAACTGCACTTCGGTTAAAAACGTTGGCGTGCCCCCACCCAAGTGCAACTGTTTAATACGTTTGGTATCAAGCAGTGGCGCATAAAGCTGCATTTCCTGTACTAACGCATCCAGATAGACATCGGCTTTGTGCTGGTGTCGGGTCACGACTTTATTGCAGCCACAGTAATAACAAAGCTGGTGGCAAAACGGGATATGCACATACAGACTCAGCTCATCCTGAGCCTGGCTGATAGCAGCTGGAATAACAGATAAATCAAAATCTTCGGATAAAGAAAGCGCTGTCGGATAAGACGTGTATCTTGGGCCGTTAATATTGTACTTATTGATTAACTCGGGGTCCCATTTAATAGTCTGCATTTTCGCCTCTGTCATAACAGCTGCCGGTAGCGGCAGCTGGCAGTATACAGCGGCTGTTGTTTGGCAAATTTGATCTGCCGCAAGCGCTTAACGTAAGTCTGGTTGGCTAACTAATATAAGCGACAAAGTCAGTTACACCGGCATCGTGGCCCAGCTGGTTTAGCAAGGTGGTGATCTGGCCTCGGTGATGCGTTTGATGATTAAACATATGCGCTACCGCTACCCAGGTAGGGTGTTCGCGCAGCATGCCCTGAGAGTTACGGTAGCTCATACTACTGGCAAGCTGCTCAGCGGTCAGCTCTGCTGCCCAATTGATAATCAGCGTATCTGTTAACGCCCTTTGCGCGTTAAGCTCAGCAAAGTCAGCATAAAGTTCATCACGTAAAGAGCCAAACTTATGCACCAGTTCTGCCTGTTGTAACGACTGCATCGCAGGAAATGCAGTGGCAAAACGGCCCAGCCAGATCCTATCCGCCAGCAGAATATGATTCAGCGTAGCGTGTATAGAGCCAAAAAAAGCGCCCATATCTTTTTTGCGCTCAGCATCCGTTAGCCCGCCAATCAGCCCATACAAACGGCTGTTAAACTCAGCGTTGTACCTGGCGAACCCTTGCATCTGTGCCTGATGTGCTGTCATGGTATTTCCTCTGCTTACTCTGTTGCCGTTGCTGTAACCGGCGTTGCACACACGCTACATAACGGATCTTTGCTAAGTGTAAACTGTCGCCACTGGCTGGTTAGCGCATCAAACAGTTGCAACTTGCCGTACATAGGTGTGCCAACACCGGCCAGAATTTTTACCGCTTCAAGCGCTTGCATAGTACCAACAACACCGACTACCGGGCTTAAAATACCGGCTTCCATGCACGTTAATTGTTGTTCGCCAAACAGCTGGCTTAAACAGTGATAACAGCCGTCATCACCCTGCATACTGAAACTGGCTACCTGGCCTTCAAAGCGTATTGCTGCAGCTGACACCAGCGGCACACGTGCTTGAACGCAGGCAGCATTAATTGCGTTACGGCTGGTTAAGTTATCGGTGCAATCGAGTACCAGGGAAAACTCAGGCACCAGTGCTGCTAAATCGCTGTCGCTCAACCGCCGGGACAGAGCACTAACCGAAATCTCGCTATTTAGCTGACGCAAGCTCGCTGCCGCTTGTTCCACTTTGCTAAGGCCAACGTCATGCTCCCGATACAGAATTTGCCGCTGCAAGTTGCTGCTGTCGATACTGTCATCATCTGCCAGCGTAATACTGCCCACGCCACTGGCCACCAGATAAGGGGCTGCGGCGCAACCTAAACCGCCCATGCCAATTAACAGTACTTTGCTACCAAGCAATGCCTCCTGGCCGCGAAAATCAAGTTGCGGCAGCATCAGCTGGCGGCTATAGCGCATAGCCTGCGCCGCGGTAACAGGTTTAATCATTGGTTGCTCTTCTCTTATCAAATCAGTTGCCAGCGCAGAATATCAAGCGGCTAATATCCCTCTTGCGAATGAGGCAGTTAGCGTATTTTACCACTATGCTGATACTCAGCTAACGCTGTGCCGCTTATTAGCTTTAGCTGCACACTATATCCTGACAACAGCCAATCTGTGGAGACATGCTATGAAAAACTATCTTGCCGCAAGTTTACTGCTGTTTATCAGCTTTACCGGCTACTGCGCCGTAACGGAACAAACACTAAGTATGCCTGAAGGGCTGGGGCAAATGGTGATATACAGCAATACTGACAACCAGACTACAAAACCCGGCATTATCGTGGTACATGAATGGTGGGGCTTTAACGATTATGCCCGCAGCCGCGCCAGATTGCTGGCTGAGCTTGGCTACAGTGCAGTCGCCGTTGATATGTATGGCCATGGCAAGGTTGCAGAGCATCCGGATAACGCCAAAGCTTTTATGCAACAGGCGCTGGAAGATTCAGAAAAGATGCAGGCACGTTTTGACGCTGCCAAAACAGCGCTGGCGAAGTTGCCCTCTGTTGATCCTGCCAGGCTGTACGCTATTGGCTACTGTTTCGGCGGCGCTGTGGTGTTAAATCAAGCACGTAAAGGTGCAGATCTGGCCGGTGTTGCCAGTTTTCATGGCATGCTAAGCACGCAGATGCCAGCGAAGAAAGGCCAGGTTAAAGCACACATTCTGGTGGCCACCGGCGGTTCAGACCCTTTTGTACCAGCACAGCAAGTCAGTGACTTTACGCTGGAGATGGCTAATGCCGGCGCCCGCTTTGATGTGCTGAACTACCCCGACGCCAAACACAGTTTTACCGACAAACACGCGACTGAAAACGGCAAAAAATTTGGCATGCCGTTTGAGTACAACCGCCAGGCCGACGAGCATAGCTGGAACGCTTTTCTAGCCATGCTGCAGCAATAGCGGCGTTATTTCACATTCGGTTTTACCAGCGATAACTGATACACATCATGGCGGCGATCTTTCATAGTATTTACGCTGCCGTGACTGTGTAGCTCTTTTAGTAAGTCCAGATCAACATCAACAATAAGCAGCATCTCTGAGTTAGGTGTCGCCTCCGCTTTAATGCCGGTGGTGGGAAACGCAAAGTCTGACGGGGTGAATAGTGCTGACTGCGCGTACTGAATATCCATGTTATTCACCCGGGCCAGGTTGCCCACCGCACCGGCAATAGCGACATAACATTCGTTTTCAATCGCGCGGGCCATCGCACAGTGACGCACCCGGGTATAACCATTTTGGGTATCAGTTAAAAACGGCACAAAGAGGATATTCATGCCCTGCTCGGACAATAACCGGGCGTACTCAGGAAACTCAACATCGTAACAAATCATAATGCCGATTTTACCGCAGTCGGTATCAAACACTTCAACCCGGTTACCACCACTCATGGCCCAATTGCGTCTTTCTGCCGGTGTAACATGCACCTTATCGTACTGCTCCCAGGTGCCATCACGCCGGCATAAAAAGCCGCTGTTGTACAACTTGCCTTTTACCAGATACGGCATGCTGCCGGTAATAATGTTAATGTTGTAAGCAATCGCAAACTCGATAAATTTATCGCGAATGGTTTCCGTATACTTTGCCAGCTGGCGGATGCTTTCCGTTACGCTTAAGTGGTTGTAATGTTCCATCAGCGGCGCAGCAAACAGCTCCGGAAACAGAATAAAGTCGCTTTTGTAATCCGATACCGCATCAACAAAAAACTCCATCTGTTCAAATAACTGTTCAATGTTGGCCATATTGCGCATTTGCCACTGCACCAGCCCAAGGCGCACTTCCGCTTTGGGGGCATTGATCAATTTCACTGATTTGGTGTAATAAATGTTGGCCCATTCCAGCAAGGTCGCGTATTCCTGCGACTGCGTATCACCGCGCAAATAACCTTTAAGTAAGCGCCGGACATGAAACCCATTTGCCAGCTGAAAACTCAGCACCGGATCATGGATCTCCTTGCCTTTTACTTTTTCAATGTACTGTTTTGCACTGAGCTTATCGGCATACTGGTTGTAATTAGGCATACGGCCACCGGCCATAATGGCGCGTAAATTCAGGTTTTCACACAGCTCTTTGCGGGCATCATACAACCGCCTGGCCAGGCGCAAGCCCCGGTAATCCGGGTGAATAAACACCTCGATGCCGTATAACACATCGCCGTTATGGTCATGGTTTTCAAAACTAAAGCCGGTGACAATCTGATCATAGGTATGCTCGTCACTGAACTTACGGTAATCAATAATCAGCGAAAACGCACAACCCACCACCTTGCCATCAACACAGACACACAGCTGACCATCAGGAAATTTCGTCAACAAGGTATCAACAACCGCTTCTGTCCAGCTCAGTAAAGGGGCATCCTGATACACCTGTTCAGAGGCTTTTCGCAGTTCGGTCATATCCTGGCGGGTAAGATGGCGTACTTCTACATGATTGGCTTCCATGGGCTCTCCGGCAATAGTTACACTGTATTAAGCGTAACACAGGATAAGGCTACCGGCTGAATTGAACATGACTGGGCTTAAAAAAATCCCAAATTTATCATGATATTAACTCAATACAATCTATAGGACATACGGCGATACAGGTCGGATTGTCGTAAAAACCGATACATTCGGTACAGAGCGCCGGGTTTACTTCATAGTGTGTTATACCGCGGCTGATAGCATCATTCGGGCACTCCGGTACGCACATGTCACAGTTAATACAACTGGCTTCAATCAGTGCAGGCATGGCTAACTTACCTGCACAGCTAAAGGCTGTGACGCTATCTTAACGCTATGTGGCAGCTGCTTTAACAGCATGGCAAAACGCACATCATAACGGTTCGGCAACTTAACCTTAAGCTGATAGCAAGCGCCCGGAGCCAGCAATAACGCCTGGCCCTGTTTGTCATGTAGCGCCTGTAACACAAAAGCATGATTGCCTTGCGGCGTCATCAAAATAAGCTCATCGCCGACGGCAAACTGGTTTTTCACGTCCAGCAGGGCAAAACCATCGGCGTCTTGTTCAGCAATAAACTCGCCTACCAGCAACTGCTCTCCCACGCTGTGGCTGGTGTCATAGTTTTGTAAGTCCTGCGGTTTATGCCTGCGTAAAAAACCTTCGGTAAAGCCACGGTTTGCCATGCCGTCCAGTTCACTGAGTAATTGCGGGTTAAATGCTCTGCCCTCTGCGGCATCGTCTATCGCGCGCCGGTATACCTGAGCGGTGCGCGCTACATAATAAGGAGATTTAGTACGGCCTTCTATTTTCAGCGAGTGCACGCCCATTGCTGTCAATGCCGGCACATGTTCAATGGCACGCAAGTCTTTTGAATTAAGAATATAGGTACCGTGCAGATCTTCATCTATCGCCATCAACTCACCCGGGCGGCCCGGCTCTTCAAGCAGTGCCGGTGTGCTGACAGGTGTAAACTGCCCTACTTCATCCTCGCGCGCCGCATGCACCTGATACGGCCAGCGGCAGCTGTTGGTGCAGGCGCCCTGGTTAGGGTCGCGCTTATTAATATAGCCCGATAACAGGCAGCGCCCTGAATACGCCATACACAACGCGCCGTGCACAAACACTTCCAGTTCCATGTCCGGTACCTGATGGCGAATTTCGCCAATTTCCTCTACCGATAATTCGCGCGATAAAATAACCCGCTCTATACCCAGCGATTGCCAGAACTTCACCGCAGCCCAGTTTACCGTATTGGCCTGAACCGATAAGTGCAGTGGCATCTTTGGAAAATGCTGCCGCAGCAGATAAATGACACCGGGATCTGACACTATCAGCGCATCCGGTTTTAACGCTACCACCGGCGCCATATCAGACACAAAACTTGTTAACTTGCTGTTGTGTGGCGCAATATTGACCACTACATAGAGCTTTTTACCCAGCGCGTGGGCTTCATTTATGCCGGTTTCGAGCGCAGCCAAGTCAAACTCGTTATTGCGCACCCTCAGGCTATAACGCGGCTGCCCGGCATACACGGCATCAGCACCGTAGGCAAACGCCAGACGCATTGCTTTTAAGCTGCCCGCAGGCGACAGTAACTCGGGTTTTCTCATTGCATTTACCTGACGCGAAAAAGCGCTCATTCTAGCCTCTGCACTGGCTGTGGTTTTGATCTGACGCAATATTGCCGCAGACAACAGTGTCGGCTGTTGTCTTTGTGTTGTATTTTTTTTGCTATAGAATGGCCGTTAACTGATTGAAAAACGGACATTCGATGGACGCGTTAATTGTAGAACCCAGCCCCACCTACCAGCGCATCCTGTCACGGATGCTTGAAAGTTACGATTTTAAGCTAACCTTTGTTGACTCAGCTATTGCCGGGCTAAAGCAGCTGAAACTGCAGCGTTTTCAGATAATTTGTGTTGCGATGTATCTGCCCGATCTTACCGGTATTGAGTTTTGCCGGCTTGTGCGCCAACAAAATGTCAAGGTGCCTATTTTTATTGTCACCTCAGAAACCGAGCCGACACTGTTATCCTCAGCACTCACAGCCGGTGCTACAGATATTATCCGCAAAGATGATTTACCACGGTTGGAAGAAAGCCTGCACGCGCTGATCCCGCTGGGGCCATTTCGCTATAATATCAGCGGCAAAGCCTTATACCTTGAAGACAGCCTGACAGTAGCCAAAGCCACCGATGCCAAGTTAAAACGGCTGGGTTTACAAATGGATCATGCATTTTCTATTGCGCAGGCTATGCAACTGCTTAGCGATAACAAATACGAACTTATCATGACGGATATCGTGCTGCAGGATAATGAAACCGGCATCGATTTTATCCGCCATCTGCGCGCCGATAGCCGCTTTGCACAAACGCCTATTCTGGCGGTCACCAGTCTGGAAAGCATTAACCGGCGCATTCAGGCGCTACAATCGGGCGCCAATGATTACATCTCCAAGCCAGTGCTGGACGAAGAGCTGTTTGCCCGCATTAACAACCTGATTTCGTCTACCCGCTTAATTGAGCAGCTAACCCGCGAGCGTCAGCGCTTGTTAGAGCTGGCAACCAAAGATCATCTTACCGGTTTGTATAACCGTCACTTTTTAACCGAGCTGGCGAAAAGACGCTTTGCCGATGCCAACCGGCAGCAATCTGCACTGTCGGTATTGGTTATCGACATCGATCATTTCAAACAGATAAACGATCAGTACGGTCATCAGTTTGGTGATAAGGTGTTAAAGCGCATTGCCGTCATGCTACAGACACTTTGCGGCGCAGAAGACCAGTATGTTGCACGTTTTGGTGGAGAGGAGTTTGTAGTACTGCTAACAGGCTATGATCTGCAGCGAGCCACACAGTTGGCCGGGCAGCTGTGTCAAAGCCTGCAACAGCTGCAACCTGAAGGCATAGCTACCAGCGCCAGCATTGGTGTCGCCACGCTGGCAACCGGGCAGGAAGAATACTTCGATGAAGTCTTCGCCCGGGCCGACAAAGCCTTGTATCTGGCGAAACAGCAAGGCCGTAACCGGGCAATAGCACTTTAATTTGCCGGTATTTTATCACTTACCGGCAGTTTTGTGCTGCTGCAATAGCCATTGGTACAAGTCCGAACCGGCGTAGACCTGTTTCCAGGCATCGTGTCCGGCTTGCTCCAGCATACTGAACCGCACGTTGTCATGCCCAAGCTGGCGCAGCCGTTCTATGCCCGGATAAAAATAGTTTTTGTTGATAGCAAGATCGCGCCCGGCGGCAAATACCCACAGAGGTGTTTTAGCACGGGCGATAGGCGCCATTAAGTCCGGATGTCCCCAGCCTACAATTGGCGCAACCGCCGCAAAAAGCTCTGGCTGCTTACTGGCCAGATACCAGCTACCAAAACCACCATAACTGATCCCGGTTAAATAGCGCCGCTGTGCATCGACATGAAACCGCTGCTGAACTGTGTCTATGATTGACAAAAGATCAGGCTCCGCCCGTTCCCAACCATCGGGTAATAACGGCGGCACCGCTGACATATCGCCGGCAATGGCTGCCGGCACTATCGGTTTGTCGGATGGAAACATTGCCGGCCTTGCCGGTACGCCATCCGTCAGCCGTGCAGGAATAGCATCGCGGCTGCGGTTAGCAATATAAGGTACTTTATCCATGCCAAACATGTGCAGTTGTGGCACCACAATAATAAAAGGCAGGTCACGCTTTTGGATCCACGCCTCATATAGCGGGCCGTGGATCAGCGTGTAATCCAGCTCATCAAGGCCGTTACCGCGCTCACCATTGCCGTGTAAAAACAGCAGCATTGGCCATTTCTTATTCGTATTTTGCTGATAGCCGGAGGGTAAATAGACAAAATACTGCCTGGCAGCGTTGTCGATACTGCTGACATAATCCAAGCGCAGTAACTGTGCGCTCTGCGCAGTTGCCTCTGCTGGCGGCTTATGCGCCGTGCTGCAACCGCTGACCAGCACCAGACAAAGTATAAGATAACTAAACAGCCTCATTTTCCCTCCGAAAATCCAACTTAATGGCAACCGCTATCAGCCACCAAACAAATCTGCGGCGCGTTTTGCCATATCTTCTTCGCTGACATCTTCAATATGGGTTGAGATCATCCAGCGATGACCAAAAGGGTCAACCAGGCAACCGCTGCGATCGCCATAAAACTGATCGGCAACCGGCATCACCAGCTTAGCGCCAGCTACCGTTGCCCGTTCAACAAACGCATCTACGTCAGGCACATAAAGCATCAGGGTGACCGGACTGTCACCAAGCATATCCGGGCTTTTACTGCCCCAGTCATCGTTCTGTTCACTGAGCATAAATACCGCCGTGCCTATGCGCATCTCGGCATGCATTACCGCGCCTGATGGCATATCCATGCGCATAATCAATTCTGCGCCAAACGCATTCTGATAAAAATCCAGCGCCTCAGCGGCATTTTTAATCACCAGATAGGGTAACACTGCAGCATAACCTGCCGGAACAGCCTGAACCTTAGACATAACCATCTCCTTTTAACCCAACATTGAAAACGGTTTTAGTATAGCTGGCGTTTTACAGCTTACCCTTTTTCTGTACATCGCTAAAATTAATTAAGCGTGCCGTTAGCTCAGCAACTGCAATTGCGCCAGCTGCTGATACAGCGGGCTTGTTTGCAGCAACTGCTGATGGGTACCACTGGCGATTAACCGGCCCTGCTCCAGCAGCAAAATGCGATCTGCGTTAATCACCGTGGCTAAGCGGTGCGCAATAATCAGCGTCGTTTTGCCCTGCATCAGGTTATCCAGTGCCTGCTGCACCTGCTGCTCACTAATGGCATCGAGCGCGCTGGTCGCTTCATCCAATAACAGCACCGGCCTGTCCGCCAGAATAGCCCTGGCAATGGCAATGCGCTGTTTCTGACCACCGGAAAGCCGTACGCCCCGCTCTCCCAGTTGCGTAGCATAGCCGTCGGTGAATTCACGGATAAAACTGTCTGCCCGCGCCGCGACACACGCGGCTATGACCTCGTGCTCTGTCGCATCGGGTCGGCCATAACGCACGTTCTCTAATACCGAGGTAGCAAAGATCACCGACTCCTGTGGCACCAGCGCAAACTGGGCACGAAGCTCAGCCAAACCGACATTGCTGATATCAATACCGTCGAGCAGGATTTGGCCGCTGGTCGGCTGATAAAAGCGCTGCAGCAGTTGGAATAGCGTGGTTTTGCCGGCGCCGCTTGGCCCGACTAAAGCAATACGCTCGCCCGGTTTCAGCTCAATATTAAGATCGTGTAACACGGTTTTATCCGCCGCAAGCGGATAAGCAAAACTGAGCCCGCGAACGGCCAGCCTGCCTTGTACCGGCGCATCAAAAGTTACAGGTATTTCCGGCGAGTATATATCTACCGGCGCTGTCGCCAGCTCAATCAAGCGCTCGGTTGCACCGGCCGCACGCTGAATATCGCCTATCACTTCACTTATCGTCGCCGCACTACCGGCCACCATCACAGCATAAAACATAAAAGCGGTCAGCTCACCGGCACTGATTTTACCGGCCAGCACATCATGTGCGCCAACCCAGCTGATTAACACCATAGCGCTGATGCTAAGCAACATCACTGCGGCAATTAGCAATGATCGGTAAAAAATCCGCTGCTTCGCCGTCTGCATCACCTGTTCAATACGCCCGGCAAACAACTGTTTGTCGTAAGCTTCATGGCCATAGGCCTGCACGGTGTGAATTTCATGCAGGCTTTCATCTACATAGGCGCCAACATCCGCTAAGCGGTCCTGACTGGCGCGCGATAACACCCTGACTTTTCGGCCCAGTACGATAATCGGCAGCAGCACCAGCGGTACCGCCAGCAGCACTAACGCCGTCATTTTAAAACTGGTCAGCGCCATCATCAAAAGGCCACCGCACGCCGTTACGGTTGAACGCAGTGCCATCGATAAGCTGGAACCGACCACGCTTTGTAGTAACGTCGTATCGGCAGTAAAGCGTGAAATCACCTCACCGGTGCGCATCTGACTGTAAAAGGATGGCGAAAGCGTTAACATATGCTGATACACCTGATTGCGGATATCTGCACTTACCCGCTCGCCCAGCCAGGTCATCAGGTAGAAACGACAAAACACCGCTGCGGCAGTAAAGGCACATAACAGCAAAATGCCAACTGTAATGCGGTTGAGCTCGCTGCTGTTGTTCGCCGCGAAGCCCTCATCGACCAGCAGGCGTACGCCTTGCCCCAGCGCCAGCCAGCTTAGCGAACCTAACAGTAAAAACAGTATCGCCAGCGTAACCTGCCTGCGATAAGGTAATAAAAAACCGGCTATCCAGGGCAGCACCTTGTTAACGGGTTGCATAATTTCCCCCAGCAGTTAACTGATAGCGGGGTAGCATCCAGACGGGCCAAAACGGTGACATGCAATATCCTTTGTCAGGGAAAACGTGAGTGAACATTAATGTTGTGCCGGTAACGTTTTGATTGCTTCCGGCCGGCACCACAGCCAGACAGCGACAGCAAATAAAAACAGCGGTAACAGTAGTTTTAGCCAAAAAGGCGCGGTGGAAAACTGCAGCGCCCCAGCACTTGCCAGCATCATCACCGATGCCAGCAGCTTGGCTTTGCGGGAAACTATGCCGTGGCTGCGCCACTGCACCAGTGCCGGGCCATATTTAGGGTGTGCCAGCAAGCGTTGTTCCAGTGCCGGCCAGCCTTTACCCGCAGCCCAGGCACTCAACAGCATAAAAGGCACCGTCGGCAACCCGGGTAAAGGTATGCCAATCAGCCCCAGCAGCAGGCTAATAACGGCCAGTACACGCCACAACAGTATTCGTGTCAGATGCCACATCAGATTATTACTGCCTTGTGATTAACGCTGGTCATTTCCGTCAACGGTTACCACTTCCAATACCGCAGACGTTGCATTCAAGCCGGCTTTAGTCGCACCACCCAGCACATACACTTTGTTGTTAAGTGTCACCGCACCCAGACCATGCCTTGGCAGCGGCATACTGCCCTGTTGTTGCCAGCGGTCTGCTGCAGCATCGTATTGCCAGACTGGCGCATAAACCCCGCCGTCATTGTCAAAATACTCACCACCAAATACCAGTATGTACTCACCCAGCACGGCCGCTGCTAAACCACCACTTGCCTGCGGCATAGAGGCCAGTTGTTGCCACTGCGACAACGCCGGATCAAAGCGTTGTAATAATGCCAGGTTAGCTGCACCGACTTTGCGCCCGCCCATCATATAAAGCTGCTGCTGTAGTGCGACCGCGCTTGCGCTGTTTAACGGTGTTGCAGCCGGTGCTGCTTTGCTGACCGTCAGGCTTAACGGGTCAAATACCCAGTGCCAGTTAACATCGGCCTGATCGCGCCACTGTGCATTCTCAGCACCAGACGGTGAGCGGCCACTGACGAAATGAACTTTGCCATTCAGTACCACAGCCACGGTTTCTGTCAGTGGTTTTGGTAACTGTGCAACATTGCGCCAGACTTCTTTGCTTTCATCCAGCAGCAGAATGTCCGCACTGGCACTCCAGCGCCCGCCATTTGCCTGCACAAAACCACCAAACACAAACAGTTTACCGTCAACAGAAACCAAATAGGCATGGTGGCGCGGTTGCGGCAGCGCAGGCCCGGCTTGCCACTGATCTGTTGCCGGGTCGTAAATCTGCACCCCGGCCGTCATCTGCTGTTGTTCTGCTGAGATCTTATCGCTTAACCCGCCAGCAACGTATATTTTGCCCTGATGCACCGCAGGGTAGATCTCCTGCACGGCCACAGGCATAGGCGCCAGTGTTTGCCACTTCAATGTATTAGCTGCGCTGGCAGGCAGTGTCGTCAGCAACAATAGTGTTAAAAGAGCGTTTCGCATTCGCGTTCCCCGGGCTTACTGTATATTTACGCTGTTTTGTGTTTGTGCCGGAGCATCATACCAGTCGGTCCAGCTGCGCGTCAGCGTATAAACGGTATAACTGGCAAACTCTGAGATTAGCTTGCTGTACAGATCATAATTGGCCAGATTCACCGTCAGCAAACATTGCAAATGGCAGTTTAAATGACGGAACGTCCGGCTGGAACTGGTCAGGATCTTACTGTCCAGATGGTGATCATTCAGCAATTGCTGAACCCGCCAGGCATGGAAGTCAGAGGTCAGCACATAATCTGGCTTTAGCGATGTTTTGCTGACCAGAGTATTAAACTCCTGATAAGTATTGTCGCCACCATAGATGCAATCCACCGCCAGGTTATCAGCTCTGGCCAGCAAATAATCAATATAAGGCTGACAGTAACGGCTGGTAATTACGACACTGCTGCCATCGGGTAACGCCGCAGCAACCTGTTCCAGCCTTGCCCTGGCGCAGGCGGTTAAGTCTTCCTCAGTGCCTCCGCAGCCCAACACCACCACCAGACTACCCGGTTTAATATCATACGACGTTAGCTGAGTACTGCTATACCAATGCCTGGCCTGATTGGCGACAAAACTGTTGCCGGTCAGATAATAAAATACCAGCAAAACCCATAAGCCTTTTTTACGGTAACAGATGCAGGCTAATAATAACCCCAGCAACACAATATTTTGCGGGTAAAAAAACGGTTCAAAAAATTCCTTCATGCGTTCTCCGTTTCGGTGTAACCAGGCTTTGCCTGATGCAGCAACAATGCATTACATAATGCCCACGGCAACCACAGCATGCCCGAGGTCAGAATATGCCCGGCAACCGACGACACCAGTAGCAGCAGTAAATTCAGCAGTAACAGGCTACGACCATAGCCATGAGTGCCACAACGTACGTTGTGGCGTAAAAATATGGCAAAGGTCAGCAGCCAAACCAACACACCGGCAATGCCATGCAGTACCAGCAAATCAAACCAGTCCAGCTCAGCAAAATACTTTTTCAGATACAAGGCCACGCCGCCCTGACCCACGCCAAGTATTTGCTGCCAGAGGCTGTAGTGTTCGGCCGCGACTTGCCAGATCCGGCCGGCATAATAATCACGCGACGACAGCATAATGCCGCTAATACCGCGCTGCTGATAAACAAACTGCAGCTTGTCGTAAATACCAAGCATACGCAGTAGCGTCTCACCGTTAACGATAACCAGCAGCAATGCCAGCAGCATTAACGTTGCTGCACCACCGACCCACCGCCGGTGCTGATACCAGAATGAGCTGTTTTGCATCAGCAGCGGTATTAATACCACCAGCAGCAAAACGCCAAATAGCCCGGTTTTGGTCAGCAACAATAACGCCATCAGTAGCGAACAACTGCTAAGCAGCAGATAACGCATTTTGTGCGCCGGCCAGCTCAGTGCCAGCAAGGCACAGGTTAATACCAGTAGTACTGCGGATAGCTCGTTTGTGGAATAAAAATATCCTTTGATACCCAGAAATGACTGAGCCACGCCCTCCAGCGGCTGATAAGCGCTAAAACCAAAGCCCGCCAGCCCGGCTGCCGTGTTAACCAGTAATACTGCGCCAGATAACCATAACGTTAGGCGGCACAGCTGCATGGCGCGTACCGGTGCCCGTTGAAACAGCGAATGCAGGTAGTAAAATGCCAGTAATGGGCTGATAAGTTTAAGCGCCAGCTGCATATCGGCAATCATCCAGCCCGGGGCCAGTGCAGGCCAGTTCAGGGCTGGGCCTGCCAACAGCAGTAACCACAGCATGGCAAATAACACCGTCTTTTTAGCCTGCTCATGCCATAACGACAGCATCATCAACAGCAACAATGCCAGCTTGTAAACGGCTGACAATGCAAAGCTGCTGCCACTAAGCTGCAACAATGCGCCGTTGATGCAATCGATCAGTAAAAAAGGCGGAATAAGCCAGCGCAGCGCTTTATCACAGCCACGCTGCAACCCGTTAGAGATGGCCTGTTGGGTCATTATTTTCTGAATAACCCAAGTAAACCTTTGCTGAACATTTTAATGCGCCAGCGACTTAACGACCCGAGCTTATGTTTCAGGTAATAGCGCCACTTCAGCTTGACTAAACCATAGCGACAGCTACTGATTAACTGCGACAGCGTAAGCGGGATATGCTCCATGCACTGGCGGTAAAACATCTGATTGTGTAAGTTACGCTCGCTCATCAGCGCCCTGTGTTTTGCCACAAACTGTTTATGCGCATCCAGACGTTTCGGCGAATTAGTGATACGGCCAAGCTCATGTCCGACATTCACCTTATAACTGGGTTCAGCAATACGCAGCGCCGGTCCAAACGCCAGCACAACCCTTACCCACATATCGTAATCCTGAAATGCGGCCAGCGACACATCAAAGCCTTCCAGCTGCAGCATGCGCTCACGCCGCACCAGTGCCTGGTTCGATAACGTATGCAAATCCAGTAGTTCTGGCAACGTCACCACCTGCTCTTTGGCAAATAAGCGCTTTTGCACCGTGCCGTAATCCCAGATATAGCCGGAGCACACGCAACTGTATTTGTCGTCATAGGCGTTATATAAGCTGCTTAGGCGATGCGGTAAAAACTCATCGTCATCATCAATACCGGTGACAAAATCGCCTCTTGCCTCGGTTATCGCCCGGTTACGGGCCGCGCAGGCGCCCTGGCCTTTACTCTGGCGGAAAAAACGCAGCCGCTCATCATCAATATATCGGTTGGTCAGCACCTGCCAGGTGTCGTCAGTTGACGCATCGTCTACCACCAGCATCTCTATGTTGGGGTAGTCCTGCGCGAGTACCGACTCTATAGCCGTGATTGCCATATTGACCCGGTTATAGGTTGGCATATATACACTGATTAACGGAAATTCTTGCTTAGCCATATCATTACATCCCTGACATTAAATTTTGCCGGTGAAATACCACCACACATAACGCAGCAAACCCAGCTGGCGGCCAATACGGCTGGGCTGAGACAGTAAACGATACGCCCATTCCAGATTCAGTTTGCACCACATTTCAGGTGCCCGTTTGACATTACCGGTAAATACATCGTAGGTGCCGCCTACGCCCATATAAAAGCAATCCGGGTGCTGCGCCCTGATGCGTTGGATCAGCAGTTCCTGCTTCGGCGATCCCATTGCAATACTGACAAAACGGGCGCCACTTTGCTTAATCTGCGCAATAAGGGCCGCCTCATCTTTAAAATACCCATCTACCGCACCGACCAAATTCACCTGCTGCGCCCTCAGCTTGTCCGCCGTTTGCTGGTTCACTTCCGGTTTGGCACCGACTATAAATACCGGCACCTTGTAGGTAGCGGCGCGCAGCATTAACTGCTGCCATAGCTCACAACCGGGGATACGCTGGACATTTTTCTTCAGCCGCCGGCGCATTACCTTAACAACCCCTATGCCATCTGCATAACGAATGTCGGCGCCGCTTATCACGGCTTCAATTTCGCTGTTACGCATGGCGGTAAGCACTTTTTCCGGATTAATCGCGATAGCAGACCCCGCATAGGTGCTGCCGTCTTCCCGGATAATAAAGGCGAGTAACTGCTGCATATCGGCAAAGGCAGATACCTGAACCGGTCCTACTTTTACTTCAGCAATGGGCTGCTGTAACGCTGCAACGGCTTGATTCATGACACAACTCTCTGATAGATATCCTGTAGACGATTAACCACCTGCCCCAGCAGGTATTGTTCTGCACTATGACGACTGTTTAACTGCATTTGCTGATACTGCTCTGCCGGTTGCGCAAAAAAAGCCACCAGTGCCTGTTGATACTGCTGTATCACCTCAGCTTCCTCTGACTGCTGCGACACCAGCAAGCCATTGACACCGTTGATGACCTGCTCAGCAGAGCCGTCTGTGCCAGTGGCAATGACCGGCGTATAACACGCCATGGCTTCAGCCATTACCAGACCAAAAGCTTCATGGCGGGACAAACTGATAAAACACCGGGCCTGGCTGTACAATTGTTTCAGAGCGACGCTGTCTTTGGGCCCAACCACCAGCACATTAGGAAATTGCTGCGCAGCTTGCTGCAGCTGCTGCAACCAGGGGCCTGAACCGGCAATCACAACCTTCTTGTCTTTTAATACCGGCAGCAACGCCAGCAGGCGATCCATACCTTTATTCTGATCCAGACTGCCAACATACAGCACATCAATGCTTTTATCCTGCCAGCTCACCGGCTCTGCCTGACGAAACAGCTCATTAATGCCCGCGGGCAGTACTTCGGCCTGTTGTACCGGCAAGGAAAAGTGCCTGGCCAGCGCTTTACTGGCAAAAATCCACTGGTCAACCTTAGCGGCACACCAGCGGTACAGTTTACCCGGTGGCTGGTACTTATAGATATCACTGCCATGACAGGTCACAACAATTTTAACGCTGCGGTTGCGCAGCGTTTTATATAGTATCGCCAGATAGATAGTCGGATAAAAAAAATGTACGTGTACAATATCAAACCTGCGACGGCTCAGAATATAGCGCCAGATAAAATCCAGTATAAAAACCGGATATTTCAATATTTTGTTCAGCAAAGAGTCACTGTGCCAACGCATATAATGATACGCAGGATGAAGAGCAGCCAGCGCCCATACCTGATTATGTACAAACTTGCCCTGAAACGGCGATGAAGGCTTTGGGCCCATATTACTGATAATCAGAATATTACTGTTAATAACTTGCACGCTGAATTTTCACCCCGACAGTCTGCCAGACTGTGTACAATACTTGTTGCATATTTAAAAAACACTTAGTTTATAGCGTATTGCGCTACAAACTCTGAACAATATAAATAACCGATTTCAGCTGACGCTTAGCTGAATAGATGCTAACACTGATTAACAGCCGGATGTGTAATGTCTGAACATGTGCCACTTTATTTAGCAGCCTTTTTTACCGCCTGTATTGCCATCGGCTTGTGGTACCCCTTGTCAGTCCGAATGGGTTTGGTAGACATTCCCCGTGGCCGTAAACAGCATCAGGGTGCAGTACCCTTAATTGGCGGTATTGCCACCTATTGCGGGCTGGCGACAGCATTAATACTGTTTGCTGACAGCAGCATACAGCCTTTTTACTATCTGGCTTGTAGCGGCGTCATTGTGGTGCTGGGCGTGTTTGATGATTATCTGGACTTAAGTGTCAAACTGCGTCTGGCAGTACAAACATTGGTTGGGCTGGCCATGACTTACAGCCTGGATTTGCATATTGCCAGCCTGGGTAACCTATTTGGTTTTGGTGTAGTGGAATTAGGCGTGCTGGGTTTACCTATTACTCTGATAGCCGTTATTGCTGCGATTAATGCTTTTAACATGACCGACGGCATTGATGGCCTGGCCGGCATGCTAAGCCTGGTCAGCTTTATCACGCTGGCTATATTTATGACCTTGTGGGGCCAGCAGCTGTACGCAACCTTAGCGCTGGTGATCGCCGTTGCACTGCTGCCGTATCTGGCATGCAACCTGAACCTGGTCCCCGGCCGGCGTATTTTTATGGGTGATGCCGGCAGCATGTTAATTGGTCTTAGCGTTATCTGGTTGCTGATCATCGGCACACAAAGTGAAACCGCCAGTTTCCGGCCGGTTACCGCTCTGTGGATTATCGCCATACCGCTGATGGATATGATAGCCATTATGGTTCGACGCATTCGCAAAGGCCAGTCACCGTTTCAGGCTGACCGCGAGCACTTACATCATATTTCATTACGGCTGGGCCTTAGCTCACGTGAATCATTAATGTTAATCACCGCGCTGGCCTGTATTTTTGCCTGCATCGGTATTATCGGCGAATACCTGCTGGTACCGGATGTCATCATGCTGCTGCTATTTTTGCTGATGTTCGCGGCTTACCTGTATCTGCTACAACATATCTGGCGTATTATTTCGCACTTTCGCCAGAAGCGGCTGTCCGGCCACAGGGCCATTAAATAGCAAAGCCCGGGCACACAGTTTCTTTATAGTTAACCACAAGAGAGAATTCAGACATGAGTAAAGCGCTTTTTGTTGAAATTAAAGGTGTGCAGTTTCGTAACAAGGGCGCCTATCTGATGCTACTGGCAAGCCTTGAAGGGTTAAAAAAATTACCACAACGCACTGAGCTGGTACTATCCCCCGGCCCGAACCTGCCCTACCCCGAACGTGCCCGTCTTGGTGCCTGGCAAAAGCTGTCATTTCGCCGTGGTGGCCTGGATCTGACACCGCTGATAGGCAAGTTACCCTCGGCCATGCAGCGTTTATTTAACCGTTATGGCATGGTAAGCGAGCGTCAGGTTGATTTAGTACTGGAAGCCAGTGGTTTTGCCTATGGTGATCAGTGGCCGCTGCGCTTTTTACAAAACACTGCCAAAGAAGTGGTACGTTTTGCCAAAGCCGGTAAACCCTTCATTTTTATGCCGCAGGCGTTTGGCCCGTTTAAAACCGAAGATAGCAAAGCCGCAATGCGCGATATCATTCAAAACGCCCGGTTGATTTTTGTCCGCGACCCGGTATCGCTACAGCATTTACAAAGCTGTGTACCAAACCTGCCCGACTCTGTTGTACTGACACCTGATTTCACCGTCGGTTTAACGGCCCGGCCTAACGACGAAATACCTGACATCCAGGGTGCTTATGCTGCGCTTATCCCGAATAACAAAGTGGTGTCTAAGTTTAACCATGCCGACGCCGAAAAAATGCGCGCAGACTACATTGCTGCTTTCGCCGCTGCCGCCAATAAACTGGCTGAACAGGGTATGCAATGTGTACTGGTAAACCATGAAGGTAAAGAAGACGCGCAGCTGTGTGACGAAATTGCCGCTAAAGCACCGTGCACAATAGTTCAGATTGAAGACCCTCTGGCAGTAAAAGCTTTTATCGGCAAGGCTACGCTGGCGATAAGTTCACGCTTTCATGGCGCCGTTAACGCCCTTAGCCAGGGCGTGCCTTGCATTGCTACCAGCTGGAGCCATAAATACCATGCCATGATGAGCGATTTTGGTATGGGGGATTACTGCGTCGCCGAGCTGAGTGAGCAAAACCTGCTGCATGCCCTGCAACAACTGCTGGATAACAAAGACGCCCTGGCAAACGACGTGAAGCAAAAAGCCGCCGCACTCAAACAGCAAAACAATGCGATGTGGCAACGGCTATATCAAAGTATTAACTGACACTGGCGACGAACAGCGGTACTTTTAACGTATTGTCCACTTTTTCAGCGCAGCCACACATTTCGTCATATGCGGACTGATGCACCAGATAAGCTTTACAAATGGTGCAGCGGTCCAGTAGCTGCCTGACTTCCTCTACACTATGAAAACGTTGTGCTTTGCCTGTTTCATCCTGCAAAAATGCTTTGCGGCCGTCATAGTCTGCCTCTGCCAGATAGACGCCCATTTCATAGGAATGGATCACTAACTCATTGATCCGCACGCCCTGGTGATTTAAATGGCTCACGCGATGAAAGTTCATACCTGTCTCCACTAAACAATTGGCTTAAACAACTACGCTAAAATATAGCTGATGGATCGACACCACAGTGCATTAACATAAATTGCTTCACTCCTGTCATTAGCTGCATAGGACACTTTACTCCGCGACCTGACTTGACCTAGTATGCATCATCAGCCTGATTATTTTGTGGTAGGTATGGACGCCAGCTTTTATCGTTGTAAACAAATTCTGATCATCGACGACTGCGCGCCGGTGAGAACGTCTATAAAAGCCATGGCCCAGCAAATAGGTTTTGAGTCTATTCATCTGGCCCGCGATGCAAACGAAGCCATCGCCAAATGCCATGAAATTCCGTTCGACTTTATTCTCAGCGACTTCAACCTGGGTGAAGGCAAAGACGGCTACCAACTGTTTGAAACCTTAAAAATCAAGCAACTTCTGGCACCACTAAACTGCTTTATTATGGTCAGCGCCGAAAACCAGCGCCAGATAGTGCACGGTATGATAGAGCTGCAACCCGATGATTACCTGCTAAAACCTTTTACCTACCAGCAGCTGGAAGAACGTATCAGTCGCGCAGTAAAAGGCCGAATTGCGCTGCGCAAAATCTATGTCAGCCTGTTCGCACAGGATTACCAAAATGCCATTACAGAATGCGATAACGCAGTAATTCAAAAGCCCGAATTTGCTGCCGCTGCACTGCGTATCAAAGGGGAACTGTTGCTGAAGCTGCGCAATTATGCTGAGGCTGAAGCCTTTTATCAGCAGGTACTGCAGCAATATAAAACCAGTGCCTGGGCCAGGCTTGGTCATGCGGTAGCGTGCTTTTATCAGCAGCGCTGGGACGATACCGAGTTACAGTTAGCCGATTTGACGCAGTTTGATGAAACCAAAGTAGAAGCACTGGATTGGTTATCGCGCTTGTATGTGAAATACCGTCGCTTTGAAATTGCCCACAATACTTTGCATGAAGCTGTGCTGTTATCGCCAAAAAATATTACCCGCCAAAAAACCTTAGCCAATCTGGCATCGATTATCGGCGACAAGCCGGCATCCGCGCGGATAAACAGCAAGATCGTGGCAGCCGCACGCCATTCGGTTAACGATACCGCTGAAAACTATCTTAATCAGGCCCGCAGCCTGGTAGATGCCGCGTATTGCGGCAATGTGCTGGAGCGCGCGGTAACAATTAACAACGCCGCCAAAATTGTTGACCATTTGGCCAAGCGTTTTGATGCCAGTAAATTAACAGCCGAGATCACTATTTTGCGCAGCCGTTTTCTTGCTGCCAAGGGCGAGTTGGCTGACGCTAAACAGCTTATCAGTGAAATACCGCTGTCTTATCAGCACACTATTACCATCGACAGCTGTATGGATGCCGCCAAAGCTTATTTTGAACTGGGTGATTTATACGCCAGCCAGGTTTATATCGATAAGCTGCAACATATACTGGAACGCGACGATTTCCTGACCGAGACCCAGCGCATTATGCTGGAAATGGAACAGCTACGGCATGAAGAGTTAAAAAACAAACTGAAAGTCATTAATACTGAGGCCGCACAGGCTTATCAGCGGGAAGACTTTAATACCGCCTTTGACCGCTTTGCTGAAACCTTTGATTACATGCCCACCAACCCGACCATTGCGATTAATTTAATGCAAACCCTGATTAAAGGGGCCAAAGTTACAGATTTTAGCCAACGCTATGTACGCGCCGCCGTAAAACTGCTGGCCAGAAGCGAATTGGATGACGATCTGATGCTGCGCTTTAAACGCTATCTGGCACAGATTAAAGCGCTGCACCCGGATGTTATTCCGCGGCGCAGGCCAAAAGAGCGCGAAGTGTTATAGCAACTGCTGTCGGTGTTTTTCCAGCCAGCTACGGTAGCGCCGTGTGCGACACTTATCAGCAAGCTGCTGCTTTATAAGCGCCCAGATTGGCGATACCTGTGGTTTGGGCCGCTTTTGCCGGCTCAGTTTACTAAGCTGATACTTCACCAGCGCCATATTCGCCAATGATGCCAGCGGCTTATTACGCCAGTTAATCACTGCCAGCTCGGGCACAACAGCATTACCCTGTTGCCACTGTTTAGGTAAATCGGGCGCTATAGCTAGTGCGGTGGCAATACCCACCATATCTACACCGTTCAACAGTACCTGTTGCGCCACACTCAGACGTTTAATACCACCGGTTACCATGACCGGCATGCTAGCCACTTTCGCCAGCTCTGATGCAAACTCGAGAAAATAAGCTTCACGTGCCAGGGTGCGGCCATCGCGCGCAGCGCCCTGCATGGCAGGCGCTTCATAGCTGCCGCCGGATAATTCCACCAGGTCAACCTTAAGTTGATTCAACATCAGTACCACTGCTCGCGCATCATCACTGCTAAAGCCGCCACGCTGAAAATCGGCTGAGTTAAGCTTTACCGCTACCGCAAAGCGCGGATTAACCTGAGCCCTAATGCCTTGAACAATTTCAACCAATAAGCGGGCTCGATTTTCAAGGCTACCACCCCACTTATCATTGCGCTGGTTAGTCAGCGGCGATAAAAACTGGCTGAGCAGGTAGCCATGCGCCGCATGCACCTGCACGCCTTTAAAACCGGCTTTTTCCGCCAGTTTAGCTGTACGGATAAAGCGGCTAATCACCTGCTGAATTTGTGCTTCAGTCATGGCTTGTGGCGGGACAAAATAATGCGACATCTTGCCAAGATCGAGCGCTACCGCTGACGGCGCAAAGGTAGGTTGGCCAAGGCTGGCCGGCATCTGCCGGCCGGGGTGATTAATCTGCAACCAGAACTGCGCACCGCCGCTCTGGCCAATGGCGGCCCAGCGTTTAAAGCTGTCAAGCTCAGTATCATCTTCCAGCACCACCCCACCCGGGCCCGTCATCGCTGTACGGTCTACCATCACATTGCCGGAAATGATCAAGCCGGCGCCGCCGTCGGCCCAGGCCTGATACAGCCGGAATAATGGCTCTGAAGGTGTATGTTGTCCCGACGCCAGATTCTCTTCCATCGCCGCTTTAGCAATACGGTTGGCAATTACACTGCCGTTGGGTAAGGTAAGTGGGGTAAATAGGCTCATAACGTGGCTCCTGTTAGGTTACAGCAGCCACTTTAAGGTTAAAGTAAACTTTAAGGTCAAGCGATTTTCGCGGCTATTTTTTCTCTGCAGTCATTTGCGCAATAACACGGCGGGCATTATCGGCGCAGGCCATATCACCGGGTTTAGCTTCAATGTCAGCCAGTACACCCAGTAACTGCTGCTTGCTGTGCGCCAGCTTCTGCTGCAGCGCGTCAATATCGGCAATTTTGCCTTTTAACGCGCTAAGCAGCGCATCATGGCGCCAATCATCTAAGTTGGCAGGCACCAGCTTTTGTAACTCGTCCAGGCTAAAACCGGCCTGCTGGCCTTTGACGATTAAATTCAGCGCCAGCTCGGCCTCGGGCGGGTAACTGCGATAACCATTCGCTTTGCGCTGTACCAGCTTTAGCAGGCCAATATCCTCATAAAAGCGGATCTTCGACGCGGCCAAACCGGTGCGTTTAGCCAGTTCACCTATTTTCATCTGGTCCGCTCCTCCAAACCCGGCTCTGTCTCTTACTTACCAATTTCCGTCACCCTGTGCTTGTTCCAGCGTAACCGGTGCATAAAGTGCACTCTGAAACTCTGGCACATATTCATATTTCATCAGCTTACCTAACTTTAGTTGCCTGATATAGCGTGACAAGCTGCCATCAGTGAAAGTCAGCTTTACTGCATCGTCCTCAGAGGTATCGGCAAATAACTGCAAGCGTGATAATGCGTAGCCTGTGGTAACAGTGCCGCTTGCATCAAGATTAACAAAGCTATTTCTGACTACCGGGAAATCGTCCGTTTTCACAGGCAGAGCTTCAGCTTCAAAAGTAAAATCGGTAGCGCCAGTCTTCGCATCGGCAATACTCACCACCACCTTGTCTGCATGCTGCTGATAATCAATAGCAGTGGTCCATTTCGGCAAATTATAACCAACAACGCCTCTTACTCTGGCAAGCTCGGTATTCACCGGTAGCTGCAACACATAACCCCAGTAGTCATCGGTTAGTGATTGACGCAGCAGGCTTAATGGCCCGACATTCAGCTTTCCCGGTTTTGTCGTGATCACCGACACGGCAATTTCGTTGTAATTGTCGTTGTCACAATAGTGATAAGCATAGGCGGTCAGCGCTATCAGCCCACGGCCAGGCCAGATCTGTAATGGTGTTACATGTTCTAGTATTTTTGGTGGTATTAAGGCTTTCAGCCGTGCTAAATCTGCGGTAAACACAGCGGTAATACGGCTGTTTTTATAGTAGAAGTTTGGCGAATAAGAGCTAAAGCCAATATCAACCCGGCGTTTTTGCAGGGTCTTAAACCAACTCAGGTCGATATCCGGCGCCTGCTCAGCAATAACGGATAGCGGCGGGTTGGAGCGGTATTTGTCATACAAGCCGCCCGCTTTTACCGGCACCTGATAGCCAGCTATATCGATGATGGTCTCGGCATCAGTTTGCTGCGCATAACCAGATGGCAGCCATAACAGCAGCAGCAACCCGCCTGCTAGTATTTTGCTGTAAATAATGTTCATAAACGTTTCCACATCTCACTGTTACTATAAGAGAAATGCAGGCTAACGTTAAACCACGCTTTAAGGTCAATGTCTATTTATGGCGTATTTCGGTTGGCTATCCGCCAATACCGGCGGGCAACATTTGCTGGCTGTGCAGCCAGGCCAGGGCAATCAGGTTTAGCAAAGCACCAAGATAAAACACCACCAGAAAAGCCCGTTTTTGTGACTTATGCCGCAAATAACTTTGCGCCAGTAAAGCACCGGGCCAGCCACCCAGCAGCGCCATAAACTGCAAGGTAGACTCAGGTGTACGCCAGCGCCCGGCCTGCGCTTTACGTTTATCCAGCCAGTAAGTAACAAAAGTAAGCAAACTAAGCCCGGCATAAAGCAGCGGCACATACAGCGGCAGTTTGGCAGTAGCAACAGCAGCGACCAGCACTGCAGCAAACGCTAATACACACCACAAAGGCCACTTTGCAGCGGTTCTTGCGGCTTTGATTTTGCGTTTTTCACCGGCAAAGGTTACCTGCTGCGCCTGCAGCCGGCCTTGCTCATCTTTACCGATAGCGTAAGTGACCACCTCGCCAATGACCGGACGGCGCGAACGGTTCTGCAGCGCTTTAATATGCACAAACACCCGCTGGCCTTTTAACAACGGCTGAATAAAACCAAAGCCTTTATCATCATCCCACTGGGTAATTTTTCCCTTTACCAGCATTACTGCTCCTTATATTTCGGGCGATTGTCTAACTGCCATGCTGTCGCAAAATTGACAACAATTGAAACCCGCAAAGCTTTGCTCGTCAATAAGGCAAAAGAGAAAGTTTGGCGCTGTGGTTGCTTAAAGGAATATGGATAACTGAACTGTCTGCTTTGAGCGCAGGCTGTGTAAAAACTCATATTTTTGGCTTTTTCAGCGGCGCTCTGGGCATGTATTGTTAGTGTCTCGCTGAATTTACTCGTATAGGCTGTAATTGTCATTCAGGTGGTTCGGGACCTTCTAAAGCCGGTGTTTAGAGCAACTGGGTTGTTATCATGGGTTGAAGCGGCTATCGTCGCTAACCGTAATGCTCTCGCAGCTTACTGGCTAAGCCTTCAGTACCCCAGATTGATATCATCCTTTTCAGGTTGTAGGCCAGTACATGTAGACTGATTTCGGTGCTGACGTTTTTAAATCGTCGCATCAGGAAGTGAGTCGCACCCATCCACATTTTAATTGTTCCGAACGGATGCTCTACAGTTTGCTTTCGGATTACTGCTGTTTGTGGAAGTGCATCAAGCCTGGCTTGCATATCTTCTATTTCAGCTTCATGAACCCATCGCCGGATACGTCTGGGATCTCGCTTGGATGTAGTGCATTTTAACCTTTGGCTACAATCCCGGCAGGCGATATTATTAAAGTACATTTGCTGTTCCAGCCCATCTTCAAATGCTGTAAACCTATTCTGAAGCTCGCTGCCAGCCGGGCAAATATAAACGTCGTTTTCTCGGTCATACCTAAACAGCGAACGGTTAAAAAGGCCTTTACGGTCAGCGCCGGAGGTATCACCCTTCGGCACCAGCGCCACAGCACCAGTATCGAGTACTGCTTTAATATCGCTACGGCTGTAATAACCTTTGTCGGCCAGTACAGTTATGTCCTCTCTACCAACGGCTTCCTGAGCCAATGTTGTCACGTAACTAAGTTGGCCTCGATCTGTTGTGTTGGTCACTTCATGTGCCACGATCAGGTGATTCTTCGTATCCACGGCAGTCTGCACGTTGTAACAAACTTGTCGGTTCATGTTGTTTGTTTTCATTAACCGGGAATCTGGATCGGTTAAAGACAGTTGCTTGTCTGGCTGTTGTTCAACTGTTTGTTGGATCTCCTGAAGTTCACCCAACCGTTTTTTTAGCCATGCTAGTTTAGTTACGGTTAATTCTGCACTGGTATCAGGTTCTGAGCATTTGTCTGCTTCATCCAGCTTATTCAGATAATTGCTGATGCTTAATTCAACCCGCGCAATATGGTCTTTCGCTTTTTGAGGCGTAAAGTTGTTGGCTTTACTGTTTACTGCTTTGAACTTGCTGCCGTCGATGGCCACAATGACATCTGTGAACATTTGCATATGCCGACACAAGTCGATAAAAGCCCGGCAAGCATTCTTGATACCTTTACCGTTACTTTTTCTGAAGTCTGCGATGGTTTTAAAGTCCGGGGTAAGTCGCTCAAGTAGCCACATCAACTCAACGTTCCGATGTGTTTCTTTTTCCAGCCTGCGGGAAGATTGGATGCGTTTCAGGTATCCATAAATGTACAGCTTCAACATGGTAGCAGGGTGATATCCTGGCCGCCCGGTTTGCTTAGCGCTGACTCGCTCGAAGCCCAGAGAATCAAGTTGTAGTCCATCAACAAAGATATCGACTACCCGGACAGGATTATCTTCAGTAACGAAGTCATCCAGCGCCTCAGGAAGTAAGGCTACTTGATGCCTGCTCTGGCCTTTTATATGGTGGGTCATACCAGCACACTTTGTTCTAATTCGTATGCTGTTAATTTTAGTAAAGTGGCAGCTAACCACTTGGCTTTATCAAGAACGATTGATCATATAAATCTGCTGCTTAGGCCAAAAGGTGATCAGCAGTTTTCACACAGTCTGAGCGAAGAGCGGACGTTAACGCCGCGATCTACGGCAAATTTGGAGCGCAGCGGAGAATTTGTCCGGGAGCAGCACCCTGTTAGCGGCGCTGGCGCAACTCGATGTATTCCTCATCGGAAATTTCTCGACACTCATATGCAAATTGATCGTTTATAACTATTTGAGGAATTATGCTTTCGACCTTATGTTTTGGGCCAACGAGTGCTGAATTAGGTATGAAGATGTGCTTAATTAAAGGTCGTTCTTCCCATTCCTTTTTTATGTAAATCTCACCTGGAACACAGAAGTACCAAGGCTGTTTTCCAAAAGCTGCAAACTGAGCACTTACTATGTCTTGAACCAAATGAATGGCCTGCAACGCCAGCTCTCGATCATTGCGATCTGTTTCTGGATTAAAGTGAATAGCATGATTGCGTTTGTCATTGAGAACCCTAAATTTTGCGGCAGCCTCTGGCAATAATTCGCCCCAAGATTCCAGAGCATCGATCGCAAAGGGCCAATAATCGAATGATTGCTTACGATATAGTTTTTTATATTCCGGCGATGTTTTGTGGTAGTCTCGAAGCAACAATACCATATGGTTAAGAATCCTCTCACCGAGAGCACAAGCTCCTGTTAGAGCAGGATAATAACCCCCTACAACAAATGAGTTCCTGATCTGCTCTAAAAACTTGTTATGGAAAGCTGCTACTGAAAAAGGCTTAAACTTCAAATCCAGAAAGTTCTTTACTTTTTGTTCTATGCTCCAGTTCCCAAACTGCTCAGCAAGCTCCTTAATAGTCTTTTCTCTATTTTCAATGTGCAGTTCTTTTACTTTCTCATCCAATTGCTCTTGAACAGGCTCTAAGGAGTGCGCCCTTGAATCAAAATCAAATGAAAATATTCTGTATCTTTTCATGTCTATACTTTTGTACCGCTAACGCCCGTCACAAACACGAGCAACTTGTTGAGAATCGAGCACACATAGATCGCGTTTTTGATGGCGATAGTTAAGCTTTCCCAATATACCTGCATGCACCAATTTCTTTTGAGAGATAGCCATAACCCTTTGACTCATAAATGCTAAATATACTTCTCACGACGTCCGTAGGCAGTCCTATTTCTTGGGACAATTTATTTCCGTCTAACCAAGACCCTACCTCACATTTATCAACTATTGATGTTATTTCATTCATCTTGTTGGCTTGTTCCGCCAAATGGCACATATACATGATGTAAGAGGGATCAGTTAATTGTATAGAAAGTGGAAATTTACAGCCCGCAGCATTTTGTTTAGTTAGATACCCTTGTGAGTCCAAGGCTGCAATTGCACGGCTATATCTACTGTAGAACTCTTCAGGAAAATACAAAATTGTAGAGTCATCTGCCTTCAGTTGCTCATAAATACGTGTTGATACAGCCTGTACATCTTCGTGTAGGTAGCTAATTGGATCGCGTAGTGTTTCAATTAATTTAGCAATTTTTTCCGAATCAATCTCAGCCTGCAATTGCACAAGGGATGCAGCAACCGGGAAGTTAACACCAGCGATTCTAATCAATCTTAAAAACCAATCCATCGAGGTACTCCCTGTAATGCCTAACTCTTATTCAGCGGAAAGCCCCGTATTTAAGCAAGGACTTTTCCACCTTTGTAAATTTAATGCTCATAACCCTACATCGCTTTTTCATAACTGACAATAGGTTATAGGTACAGCGATATTTACATTTGCTACAAATACGGATTAATTCGGCTAATTAGAGGGAGGGCTATGCTCTGATGTGGAAATGATATTTTTACAGTGCCCAAGCGTCCGCTTCTGGCACTGACCTGTCTTACCGGCACAGTTTTCACTGCGGTGCAGCTTGTTTGGTCTGTACGTTTTTGGCCTGAGCATTATGCAATTTCTTCCCATGTCGTTTGACAAGCTCCTGAAGCACGTAAGCGCTGGAGAAGACATCGAATAGTTTGTCATCCAGTGTAAAGCGTTCATAAACGTGAAGCTTAGTCTCTCTGGTGAGATGATTAACCAGCGATCCAGCGAATACACGACACTCTTCCGAAACGGATAGACAAATGTATCTAGCGTCAGGCGAAATCGCGCCGAGTGATTGATGATGTACTTGGTCTTTAGCCGTTAGTGAAGGGGTGAAAGCCGAGCGAAGTGACGACATCATCCCTCCATGAGTACAATCTGAACAGAATCGCTTCATATCCTTATGTCGCGCAATCGTCTCACTGATCTCTGCGTCTTGCGCCCCACTGGCAGATAAGTACTTGGAGATGTGGTCGTAAACTCGTCCGTAGCCTACATACTTATTCCAGAAATCTGTTTGGTTGTTGGTCGTTTTGTAACTAGCGCTCATGTCTATGTCCAGAGCGACAACCATAGCGATCTCTAAGTCTTCTAAGAATGTACGCACTAGAACTGCGGCGCAGATATCTTGCCCGATGGCTATCAACTCACGGATCGAGACCAGATCTCTCTTTATTTTTGAGCACTGAATAGCGAATGGAACCTCGTTATTCATGAGTGGCTGGCGAAACATGAAGCGCTCAAGCAGAAAGAAGAGCTGAATTGACTCGTCGAGCAGGACGAACCAAGGCTGAAGATTTGAGTCAATTGTGCTCTGTAGCTTATTGCGGAGATTTGTTATTTCACGGGCGACGTCGATCCTATCCGGTCTGCGATAGATTCCCGGAGTTCTCCCTACAAGTTCTATAATCTCGGCGATATCTATCCGCATAGGCTTTTCTTATCCATAAAAAGTAGACTCTCGGTTATACGCATTAGCGCTCAAACTCAACCGGTTCAAACTGTCCTTGTAAAGTTAATGCACAAAACACTACACCGCCCACTTAAGATTTACAACAATATATAGGTACAGCTAATATTGAGTGAACTTCAAATACGGGTTGACCCGACTAACATTCATCAACGGCATCAAGACGTGAACTGGATATAATTTCAGAGCTTATAATTCGGCTAGAGTTGAGAGATGTCCGCTTTTGGCACATTAAAGACGATCTGACTTGTCGTGCTGTATTTTGATACTTTGCCAAAGCTTGGTAATTATTCGTTCCGCCTTCTTTATTCCAAGCCTGCTAAGTGCAATCCGGCTGCCCGGTAGCGATTGAAAACGCTGGCTAACATCAGCCAGCCGCACCGTAGCGCCGCTGTAATTCTGCTACAGAGTTAAGTGCGAGTTGCTTTAACACCGCGATGTCCAGGTCAGCCAAACGCTTGATATACAAACAGGCTTTACCCATTTTGTGCTTGCCCAGTTGTTGCAGTAATTGCTGTTGCCCAGCGCCTTCGGCCAGCAGGTAAATAACGATATCGCGGCCACGAATGGCAAAGCCGGTAAGCGGGGCTTCACCGCTATGGCCGCTGTCGTAGGTATAACGGTAGCGACCAAAACCAACAATACTTGGCCCCCACATAATTGCCGCTTCGCCGGTTACATCGCCAAATAAAGTAATAAGCTGATGACAATCGCTTAGCTGCTGCGCGTTAGCGCGGCTGGCCAGGTAATCGTCAACGCTGGCGTTGGTTGCTTTGGTTTTTGTCTCGGCCATTAGCCTGCAGCCTCTGGTTTCACCGGATTAGTTGCGCCCTCGCCCACTACCGTCTGCCAGGGCTTAACCTGCCAGCGGCTGACCAGACCATTTAGTACGTAAGGATCGGCTTTGGCAAAAGCCGCTGGAATATCGGCGCTGTCGCAGTTAAATAGCAACAAGGCGCTGTCTGCCGGCTCGCCGACGGCGCCGCCTAGCAGCAATTCGCCGCGCTGTGCGGCTTGCCAGGCCAGTGCCAGATGCGCCGAACGAAATTCAGCACGGCGTTGTAAATAGTCCGGTGCGGTGTCGTACATCAGCAAAAAGTGCATCAGGCTCTCCTTTGTTGCTACGCTTGCGTTTATCCGCGCAAGCTTAGCGTCATAAAATGGCTGTTCGGGTCCAGCTTGTACTGGCCAAAAGGGCCACAATCGGTAAAGCCAAACTTACGGTACAGGCTTCTGGCTGGAGTAAAATAGTCCTGGGTGCCGGTTTCCAGGCTAAGTGAGATAAAGCCCTGCGCTTTGGCATGGTCGATTATATACTGCAACAACGCCTGCCCTACACCCATGCCCCGAAAAG
This sequence comes from Rheinheimera sp. ATLC3, assembly GCF_059429535.1. NCBI lineage: Bacteria > Pseudomonadati > Pseudomonadota > Gammaproteobacteria > Chromatiales > Chromatiaceae > Rheinheimera > Rheinheimera sp. ATLC3. Next base: position 3,738,876 of record NZ_CM182103.1, on the reverse strand, counting down.
CTGTGGCAGTGCGCATCGACTTTAGCTCAGCCTGCGCGCTGTCCAGTGTTTTAATCGCTACACAGCCCGCTAAAGTGTCCCCCTGCCAGGCACTAAAAAAGCGGATGTTGCTGGCTTTTAAGGCTTCAACATCCAGCGCATGTACACTTTCTGGCGGTGAGGTGGCGTACATATCGGCCAGGTGCTCGCGCAGCAACGTAATTACCTCACCACCGGTTAAATCATCCAGACGGATCTGCATATCAGCTGACCTTTTTAGCGTAGCTGGCACGGTCGATATCGATCACTTCCACCGTATGTGAGCAGCTTACCAGGCCAAGTTGCAGCAGTTTATCCAGCACGCATTGCGATAAATGCTGTTTTTGTGCCAGATTGCGGCCACTTAGGATCCGCAGTTGTACATGGATAAAATCGCGATGCTTGGCGCCGCTGATATGCTGCTGGTAAGATTGTGCCCGCACTTTGATATCAACGCCGCCAGGCTCAAACAACTCTGATTGCAAGGCACCGTCGAACACTGCGGTTAAAATGGGTTTAGCATCTAAGGTGTCTGAATACTCGATTACACAATGTGGCATATAAGTCTCCCGGTTATTTCAGTTTCACCCAACGTTATTCTGCCTGATCCAACAGTTTTATCGAGGCGAGCAGAGCAGGGTCTTCGCCGTTTATATCCGTATCTGCCGCAGCTAATAGTATTGATGGTAAAAAGTCTTCACGGAAACTGCCATTGACGTGATACAAGCGTTCAAACCCCAACTCTAACCAGGCACCACTTGCCGCCAGTTGCACCTGTTTAATGCCGCCCAGCAAATCTGCCATCGGTGCGCCAATTACCGCTTTAGCACCTAATGCGTCCAGTGCAATGGTCATGCCCTCGCCCATACTACCTGTCCAGTGGCCCGCAAGAACCACAAATGGTTTATCAATATATGGCTGCTGGGGTGTCACTATTGCCTGTTGTAGCGGAGCTTCGCTGTATACTTGCCCCGACTGCTGCACCCGGTATAGCTGATAGGGTTGCTTTGCGTTGACAAAATGTCCCAGAATGGGCTCAGCCACCCCGGTATTTCCGCCACTTGGCGTATTGCGTAAGTCAATAACAAAGGCCCGGCTATGCTGTAACGTCTTCAACGCTTCACGAAATCCACTAACTGTTTCTTCATTACCCAAAGCATTGTTAAAACGGATATAACCAACCCCTTGCTTATCGGCAAAACTTACCGCTGGGCCTTCTTTTAACCGGTTGATACTGTCGTAGCTGGCAGCCAATGCAACAGTGTTAATATCCGAGCCAGATAGTATGGCTAACTGCCTGGGTTGATAACGTTTACCGCCTAAAGCGATATTCAAAGCATAGTTTTTTTGTTCTGTTGTAAGCGCATCAATATTGCGCCCCGTAACGATTTGAATCGCATCGTCGATACTGACACCATCAACCTGAACAATAACCATCTTAGGACGTAGTCCTTGTATAAAGGCAGCAGAGTCCGCTTTAACATCAACGATATGTGCGCTACCGTCGACATATTCTGCATAAATATCGGCACCTGTGGGATACACACTATAATCATCAGTGTCATAAGGGCCCATATTCAGGTGTGGATCCTGGAAATTGCGCAAAAAAGCCTGGCTCAGGTCGATAAACTCCTGCTCTGTTTTGGCAGCGAGCATTTTGTTACGAAACTCCGCCTGCAATACATCAAATTCCGGCCCCACTTTGTCCAGATAGGCATAGTCGTTTTGCAGCGTAAAAATTAGTTCATTCCAGGCAACCTCAGCATTAAAGCTGTGTTTGGCTGAGCACGCGGTTAAGCAAAGTAACAGGGGGACATATTTGATTAAACGAGACATCAGACACTTCCATTAAAAGGACAGGTTAACGTAAACCTCCGGCTATCGTGCGTGAAACGACAGCAGAAAAACTATGGTTACCTGACGATATATATTGTAAATATTTTCACTTTAAAGCATGCACATGGCATTGCAACTATTTGTTTTATTTTAATTTATCTTCCACAAAATTAAACTACCCCTAGCTTATCGTATATTTACGGTATAATGATTCCCTGGTGGGCTTTACACCACGCAGTACTGGAAATATCAACGTTTTTAATTGCTGAGCTCTGAACTGTTATTTCACCATCATTTGCTACCCGCCAGGCAAAGCACGAATACTAGTCAGTTTTTGCCGTAGCCTGCCAATTCACTGCCTGCCATTTGCCATCATCACGTTTTACAAAGGTACCGCTGTTTAAATAACGTTTGGTATCTACGCCTGACCGGCCTACCAGCACAAACGCCACCACGGCTGTGTTGCCATATTGCATAATGCGCACGTCTTCACTGCTGTATACGGTGTCAATCTCGTCTGGCTTTAACATACCGCGGCTGGTTACGCCTTGCATCAGCTCAGCTTTGCCAAAGCGGGTACCACTGGAGCTGGTATAAATCAGTTCATCTGCCCAGTATTTATCATGAACAGCGGCATCATTGCGGGTGGCGCCATCTAAAAACTCACTTAGCAGAGCTGTCAGCTCGGCTTTGTCATCAGCTGCGGCCTGCATGGTGCAGAACAGTAATGGCAGAACAATCAGGATTTTTTTCATCAGAGATTCCAATATGTTTTTTTAACGCAGTTCAGAGTAACAATTTTTTGCCATTTCGCAACGTAAACTCATCCGGCTGAAAAAAGCACTTTACCTCAAGCATGGTTAAGGTTTTACAGTGCGCGCTTTGTCAGATAGCAGAGAATTAAGTTTTAGGAGTATAGAATGCAACACACCGCACCACGCTTGTTTGATATTGGCTTAACGGCATTAGCCCCGTTAATTTGGGGCAGCACTTATCTGGTGACTACCGAATGGCTGCCGCCAGATGTGCCGTTGCTGTCAGCCGCCTTGCGTACGCTGCCTATAGGCCTATTAATGCTACTGTGTTTACGCCAGATCCCGGCTAAAGGCTGGTGGGGTAAAATCTTTCTGCTTGGCATGCTGAATATCGGCGTGTTTCAGGCCTTACTGTTCGTTGCAGCCTACCGCCTTCCGGGTGGCGTTGCCGCAACCATAGGAGCCATTCAGCCGTTGGTTGTTGTACTGCTGGGCTGGGCCTGGTTTCAGGCTAAGACGGGTTTACTCAGCTGGATAGCGGCACTATGTGGTTTAGCCGGTGTTGCCATGCTGGTACTGGGGCCGGAAGCTGCACTGGATCTCACCGGTGTGGCAGCGGCCGCAGCAGGTGCATTTTCTATGGCTTGCGGTACTTTACTGACCAAAAAATGGCTGCCGCCTGCCAGCGCTATGGTGTTAACCAGCTGGCAGCTTACCGCAGGCGGGCTGTTTTTATTGCCACTAGCATTGATATTCGAGCCGATGCCAGCCCATTTTAGCTTACTGAATATTGCAGGGTATTTGTGGCTAGGTGTAATAGGTACCGGATTAACCTACGTAATGTGGCTACGTGGTGTGCTGAAAATGCCTGCGGCAGCCGTTACTACACTGAGTTTGCTTAGCCCGTTAAGCGCTACTGTGCTTGGAGCACTGGTGCTGCAGCAGCAGCTGACCTGGCTGCAAACGCTTGGTATGACAGCCGTATTACTAGGCGTTTGGCTCGGCCAGCGGCCGGTTAGAAAAACGATCACCAAGCCGCTTGAGACAACAGAGTTATTAATAAAAAAGGCGCCTTAGCGCCTTTTTTTGCATCTAATTACATGCTGATGCCGCCGTCGATTTCTACCACGCGGCCGGTGAAGAAATCGTTTTCAAAAATGTATTTCGCGGTATGGGCAATTTCGCTGGCTTCGCCTAAGCGCCCTACCGGCTTCATCTTCTCTAAGCGGTCACGCGCTTCCGGTTTCATCGCATCCGTCATTGCGGTGCGGATTACGCCCGGTGCAATAGCGCCCACACGAATACCAAAGCGGCCTAGTTCGCGCGCCCAGGTTACCGTCATTGCAACTACACCGGCTTTAGACGCAGCGTAGTTGGTTTGGCCCATGTTGCCGGCTCGCGCCACGCTGGACATATTAATAATCACGCCTTTAGTACCGCGTTTTACCATAGCAGCAGCGGCTTCGCGGCCACACAGGAACACACCGGTCAGGTTAACATCAATAACCGACTGGAACTGGGCAAGTGACATCTTGCTTTGCAACTCGCCGTCTTTGTATTTCAGTAGCAGGCCATCACGTAAAATACCGGCGTTGTTGATTAAGCCGTCGATGCCATTAAAATCGCTGTCGATTTGCGCGAAGGTGCTTTCTACCTGTTCTTCATTCGCTACGTTGGCAATGTAAGTGTTTACTGTGGTGCTAACACCCAGCTCAGCTTTAGCCGCCGCTAATTGATCAGCATTCATATCGATTAGTGCTAATTTTGCGCCTTCTACCGCGCACATGCGCGCCATTTCCAGGCCCAGGCCCTGTGCACCGCCAGTGATAACGATGGTTTTGTTTTGCAGGTTCATTTCTTACTCCGTAATCGCCTGCGCAACGAACATTTTTGCTGCGACACGCCACAAGCCGTCCCTGGGGCTCGATTCCGGCCATCCATGGCCTGCAACGGTCTTACGCAAAAAGTATCTTCGCGCAGGCTTATAATCTTGTTTGCTACGAAGCTCGCAGCTCCGCTCTATTAAATGATGTTAAGGTTCCGGTTAACACTAAGGCTGACACGGATGTACTTTTTTGGCAGACCGTGTTTTTCAGGGATGAAAAACAGGAGCCTACAGGGACGTATTTACGGCGTGTCTGACAAAAAATGTACGCAGTGGCAGCCGTTCTATCCAACTGCCACTGTTACCCAAATCTAACCGGCTTTCTTTTCAAACAGCTTGAAAATACTGGAAAAATCCAGCTTGCCATTACCGGCCCGCTGATGCGTGACATACAGGCTACGCGCCAGCGCGCCCATCGGCGTGCTGCTTTGGCTTTGCAGTGCTGCTTCCAATGCCAGGCCTAAATCTTTCGCCATCAAATCGACCATAAAGCCTCCCTGATAGCCATTTGACGATGGCACGTTTTCCATTACATCCGGGCACGGATTGTACAGCTCCAACGTCCAGTTGCGACCTGAGCTTTTCAGCATAATATCTGACAGCACTTTCGGGTCGAGGCCATTATCCACGCCCATTTGCAGCGCTTCTGAGGTGCCCACCATTAAAATGCTCAGCAGCATATTGTTGCAGATTTTTGCAACCTGGCCAGCACCTACTGCACCTGCGTGGAACAGGTTCTTACCCATATTGCTAAGCACCGTTTTAGCGCGCTCAAAATGCGCAACGTCACCACCGACAATAAAGGTTAGCGTGCCAGCTTTGGCACCGCCGACACCACCGGATACCGGTGCATCAATAAAGGCAATACCCTGCGCGGAGAACCCTGCACCCACTTTACGCGCGCTATCAGCATCGATGGTAGAGCAGTCAATCACCAAGGCATCTTTACTGATATGCGCCGCTAAACCCTGCTCGCCTAAATACAGGCCCAGTACATGCTTGCCCGCTGGCAGCATGGAGATAACAAACTCAGCGCCTTTTACCGCATCAGCAGCACTGGCAGCTACGGTAGCACCTTCCGCTTTAACCTGCGCTAATGCCGTTTCAGATAAGTCAAATGCAGCAACGCTGTGGCCCGCTTTAACCAGATTGATGGCCATTGGGCCACCCATATTTCCTAAACCGATAAATGCAACCTTTGCCATATTGGCTCCTTACTCGTCTGTGCCCAGATGCCGCAGCGGATGGTTTTGCGCCTGCCACGGTGAGCGAAATAGTTCAGCAATAACCGCCTGAGGTACTTCCGCGACGGTTTTGTATTGCCACTTCGGTTGTAAATCTTTATCCATCAATAGCGCACGCACACCTTCGGTAAATTCACCCAATTTGCCGCACTGCACACTTAAGCCCAGCTCTAAACGGAAGCTGTCGGCCAGAATTTTGCTTTGGCCCAGTTTTAACAGCTCAAACACAATGTGCGCGGTAATTGGGCTGCCGTAGGCCAATGAATCTTTAGCTTTTTGCAGCCATTTATCCTCGCCTTGCATGGCGTTAATTGCTGAAATGACCGTTTCAAGCTCCGTTAAGCCAGCAAGCGCTTCAATCTCAGTTTGGTGAGGGCGGATTTGGCTCAGTGGCATTTGGGTGCGGCATTGATCTTCTTCATTGCGTAGCGCATCAGACAGCTTCTGATGGTTAAGCGCAATGGTATCGCCCCAGTTAATGTTTTTAAGCTTGTCGATAAGCGAAGCTTTGCACTCGTGCAGCACAAAGTGATCAGCCAGACCAATAAACTTGGCATCGGCGGCGTTAATAGAAGCGCCGGTTAAGCCTAAAAACAGGCCACAGCCAGGCGGCATACGGTTTAAAAACCAGCTGGCCCCGACGTCAGGATACAGGCCTATTGCCATTTCCGGCATCGCGATACGGCTGGTCGCAGTAACCACTTTATGCGATGCACCCGCCATCAGGCCTAAGCCGCCGCCCATTACAATACCATTTCCCCACACCAGCACCGGTTTGCCAAAGGTGTGGATGAGATAATCCAGCGCATACTCTTTGGTGAAGAAATCTTCTACATAAGGCGCATACTCGCCCGGCTTATCCAGCATGGCTTTGTACAAATCACGAATGTCCCCCCCGGCGCAAAAGGCTTTATCGCCGCTGCCATCCAGAATCACTAAGCTGATTGCCGGATCCGACTGCCAGCTTTGCAGCTTAGGCAATAAGGATTCCACCATCGGCAGGCTTAAGGCATTGAGTGATTTTTCTGAATTAAGTGTGGCAACACCGATTTTTTTACCGTTCTGTGCTGTTAATTCCTGATACAGCACTACCTCATTTACCGCGCTCATTAGCCATTCACCCAGTTTGCTTTGCGTTTTTCTAAAAACGCCTGCACACCTTCAACCTGATCTTTGGTATCGAACAAGCCAACAAACAGCTCGCGTTCCAGCGGCAATGCACTTTGCATAGTGCCACTGCGGCCTTTTTGGATCAGCGTTTTACAAGCGCTAACAGCAGACGGGCTTTGCTCGGCCACTTTTTCTGCCAATGCCAGCGCACTTTCCAAAGCCATACCGGTTGCGACGACTTCTTCAACCAGGCCAATTTGTTGGGCTTTTTCCGCGCCAATACGCTCACCACACAGGATCATACGTTTCGCCCAGCCTTCACCTACTAACCAAGCCAGGTTTTGTGTACCGCCCGCGCAAGGCAGTAACCCGACTTTGGCTTCCGGCAGCGCCATCTGCGCTTGCTGCTCGGTGATACGGATATCACAGGCCAGTGCGACTTCTAAACCGCCGCCCATGGCATAGCCATTAATGGCGGCAATAGACACACCACGAAATGCGCTTAAGGTTTCAAAGGCTTCGCCAAAGATACGGGACATATCGCTGGCTACGGCTTTATCGCCATCGGCAAACAGTTTTAAATCAGCACCGGCTGAGAAGAACTTTTCACCTTCACCAGTGATGACTAAGGCATAGATATTTTTGTCGGCATCCAGGCTTTTAACCGCGTCACGCAGCTGGGTTAAGGTTTCCGCCGTCCAGGTATTTGCCGGCGGGTTTGACATGGTGATAAGCGCCGTGTGGCCGCGTTTTTCGAGTTTTAGTTGAGCCATTGTTGTCTCCTGATTTAGGCGATATAGGTTTGGATAAGGCTACAACGGCCTTATTCACACCGACACGCCGTAAACCCATCCATGAGGGCTCGTTTCCGCCCGTCCAGGGCTTCAACGGTCGGTTTAGAACAAGCCCGTCTGCGCTACATCAGCCTGATGAAACCATTATTCTCAAATTCGATTACAGAATGTCGCCTGCGGCTTCATCCAGTAAACGCCGGCCAATAATCAGCCGCATAATTTCGTTAGTGCCTTCCAAAATCTGATGCACGCGTACATCACGGAAGTGCCGCTCCAGCGGGTATTCTTTGATATAGCCATAGCCGCCGTGCAGTTGCAGTGCCTGATCACATACCTGGAAGCCAACGTCAGTCGCAAAGCGTTTCGCCATTGCGCAGTATGCTGTTGCTTCACTGTCTTTTTGATCAAGCTTAAACGCCGCTAAGCGCACTAACTGACGCGCGGCAACCAGCTCAGTTGCCATATCAGCCAGTTTAAACTGCAGCGCCTGAAACGCCGCCAGTGGCTTACCAAACTGCTGCCGCTCCAGCATATAGTTACGCGCGGTGTTAAGAGCCTGCTGCGCAGTACCAATTGAACAGGTTGCGATATTGATACGGCCGCCGTCTAAGCCTTTCATGGCAAAACTGAAGCCTTCACCTTCATTACCCAGCAGGTAATGCGCCGGAATACGTACATCTTCGAAGGTGATTAAGCGGGTTGGCTGCGCGTTCCAACCCATTTTCTCTTCCGCTTTGCCATAAATAACGCCTTTGGCATCCGCTGGCACGATAAAGGCTGAAATGCCTTTTGGCCCGGCTTCGCCGGTACGCGCCATCACTACCAATACTTCGGTAGAACCGGCGCCAGAGATAAACATTTTCGAGCCGTTTAATACGTACTCATCGCCATCTTTTTTCGCTGTAGTGCGAAGACCGGCGGCATCCGAACCTGAGCCTGGCTCAGTCAAACAATAAGATGCCAGTTTCTGGCCAGTAACTAAGTGCTCCATCCACTCTGCTTTCGCATCGCTGGTACCCCAGTTGGCAATCATCCAGGTGGCCATATTGTGAATGGTCAGCATCGCTGTCGTTGCGGTACAGCCCATCGACAGCTGTTCAAAAATAATCGATGAATCTAAACGTGATAAGCCCATACCGCCGTCATCTTCCGGCGTGTACAGTGAGCAAAAACCCAGCTCACCGGCTTTTTGAATAACGTCTTTTGGAAAGTGGTGATCGCGATCCCAATGGGCTGCGTGTGGTGCCAGTTCTTGTTCGGCAAACTGTTTAGCCACATCGACAAAGGCTTGTTGGTCTTCTGTTAAATTGAAATTCATAGTTGGTCCTGCTTTTCCAATCGGCTCAATTACTTTCGTACTTTGCCGTATTAACCTTTTTGAACCTGAGTCCATATCGGATTGCAACGCGGAACCGGAACAATTAAGCAGACGATCAAAAGCGAGGATGGGAGATCCGAGCGGGTCTGCGTGTTGTTACGGTGGAAGCGATTGCCTGCACCGAACAGTGAGAACCACACTTTACACACTGACACGCCGTAAACCTTCCCTGGGGCTCGATTCCGGCCATCCATGGCCTTCAACGGTCAGTTTAGTAAAGTCTGGTTCTCACCCGTATCCCTTAACGCAAGTTAATCGACATATTCGGGCCAGACACCCGAATATCATCATCAAACCAGCGCGCTGTAATCGTCTTCGTTTCGGTATAGAAACGTACCGCCTGCTTACCGTAAGCATGCTGATCACCATAAAACGAACCTTTCCAGCCGGTAAACGAGAAGAATGGCAGAGGTACCGGAATAGGAATATTGATACCTACCTGGCCCACTTCCACTTCGTGCTGATACTTACGTGCAGCAGCGCCGCTGGCTGTGAAAATAGAAGTACCGTTACCGTATGGGCTATCGTTAACCACTTTCAGCGCTTCATCCAATGAACCCACTGTCATGGTCGACAGTACCGGGCCGAAGATTTCTTGCTTATAGATTTCCATCTCGGTAGTAACGTTGCTAAATACGGTTGGGCCAACCCAGTTACCATTCGGGTAACCGTCAACTTTACAGTCAGAGCCATCCAGTACGCAGGTCGCACCTTCTTTCTTACCTTGCTCAATCAGAGATAACACGCGGGCACGCGCCTGCGGGCTGATTTGTGGGCCATAGGCTGCGTTAGGGTCGGTGTAAACGCCCGGGCGCACTTTGCCGATAGCGGCTGCTACTTCTGGGATCCAATCAGCTGCAGCGCCGACGAATACCGCGACTGAAATCGCCATACAGCGCTGACCAGCCGCACCGACAGAGGCCCCCACTAAGGCATTGATAACTTGCTGTTTGTTAGCATCCGGCATAATAACCATGTGGTTTTTCGCACCGGCAAAAGCTTGTACGCGTTTTAAGTTGTCAGTACCGGTTTTGTAAATGTACTGGCCAACGTTAACTGAACCCACGAATGAAATCGCTTTGATATCAGGGTGGTGCAAAATGGCATCAACCTGCTCTTTCGCGCCGTGAACAACCTGTAACACGCCTTTTGGTGCACCGGCTTGCACGAATAACTCAGCGATTTTATTTACCGTCATCGGATCTTGTTCAGACGGTTTTAAAATAAAGGTATTACCACAGGCAATGGCCATCGGGAACATCCACAGCGGGATCATCGCCGGGAAGTTAAACGGCGTAATACCAGCACACACGCCCAGCGGCTGAATGTAGCTGTAGGTATCGATGCTGCGCGCGACGTTTTCTACTGTTTCACCCATCATTAATGACGGAATATTCGCAGCCTGCTCAACTACCTCGATACCGCGCCATACGTCGCCCTTGGCGTCTTCTACTGTTTTACCCAGCTCTTTACAGATAATGTCAGCAATTTCGCCCTGATGCTCTTTTAACAAATGCGCAAAACGCATCATCAGACGGGCGCGCTCAGATACCGGTACTTCTTTCCAGGTTTTAAACGCAGCTTTAGCTGATTCAATTGCCCGTTCCATTTCGTTTGGCGTGGCACAAGCCACTTGCGCAATCACATCCTGCGTTGCCGGGTTGGTAACGGGGATCAGTTTGTCGCCTGTTGGTGCAACAAACTCGCCGTCGATAAAATGCATAACCTGTTGTGTCATATTGCTTCTCCCGATTGTTTGGGTCTGCTGTCAGCGTCTGTATATATTGTTATCAATGTTCGCTAACGAGCTGTATTGTTTGCCGGACTTGCCAGCCAAAGCGGAACCGGAACAACTAAGCAGACGATCAAGAGCGAATTTGGGAGAAATTCGCGGGGCTGCGTGTTGTTACGGTGGAAGCGTCGGCTTGCACCGTCCTCCGGTTCCCGGCTTCGCGGCTTTCACACATTTAACACGCTCGCCCGTTCGCCGCTCCCCGGCTCACTCTTGATCGCTCGCTAAATTAAATCTGCTTCGCACGAAGCCTGGTTCATTCTTGCTATAAAACCTCTACGGCCAACGCTACAGCTTCACCACCACCGATACACAGTGAGGCCACGCCTTTGCTCAGGCCACGATTACGCAGCGCGTGGATCAGCGTAACCAGAATACGCGCACCTGAAGCACCGATAGGATGGCCCAGTGCACAAGCACCGCCGTTAACGTTTACTTTGCTCTCATCCAGGCCCAGCTCGTTAATCGCCAGCATGGTTACCATGGCAAAGGCTTCGTTAATTTCCCACAGATCAACCTGCTCTTTATCCCAGCCGGCTTTTTGCAATACTTTTTGCATAGCGCCAACCGGGGCAACAGTAAACAGTGCAGGTTCCATTGAGTTAGTAGCATGAGCAACAACGCGCGCTAATGGCTTAGCACCCTGTGTCTTGGCATCGCTTTCACGCATCAGAATAAGGGCGGCTGCACCGTCTGAAATTGAGCTTGAGTTCGCTGCGGTGATAGTACCGTCTTTAGCAAAGGCCGGACGCAGAGTCGGGATTTTGTCTACTTTGGCATTGCCTGGCTGCTCATCTACATTAAAGGTGACTTCGCCTTTGCGTGTCTGGAACGTTACCGGGGTAATTTCACCTTCAAAAGCACCAGAGTTGATAGCGTTCTGTGCGCGGGTTAACGATTGCACAGCAAACGCATCCATTTGCTCACGGGTAATGCCTTTTTCGTCAGCCGTACCCTGAGCGAAACAGCCCATGGCTTTGCCGTCGTAGGCATTTTCTAGGCCGTCTAACATCATATGATCTTTAATCTGACCGTGGCCCATACGGTAGCCGCTGCGCGCTTTATCCAATAAGTAAGGCGCGTTACTCATTGACTCCATACCACCGGCAACCACCACATCTGCACTACCGGCTTTTAACAAGTCACTGGCCAACATGACTGCCTTTAAGCCTGAACCACACACTTTATTAATCGTAGTGGCACCGGCTGTAAGCGGTAACCCAGCCTTTAATGTCGCCTGACGCGCTGGCGCCTGGCCCAGACCGGCTGGCAGAACGTTACCCATGATCACTTCGCTGACCTTATCGCCACTTAAACCGGCCTGTTCCAGCGCTGCTTTAATGGCGCTAGCGCCCAAGACTGTGGCGTCTACATCAGATAGACCGCCCATAAAGCCGCCCATAGCGGTGCGTTTTGCCGCAACGATAACAATATTGTCAGTAGCCATAACATTCTCCCCAAAAGCGGTCGGCCCAAAAAGTTGCCCAGAGCCTACACCAAATTTACGTTTACGCCAACGTCAACCATCTAACACTATGGTAGTGTGCCGCGCTTTTGGTTCAGTAAACTGTACAGTCAGACCAGCCAATATTGGCATTTTTGCTTTACAAAGCGCGGAAAAATCGCATTTTGGCGCAGAAAGCCGCCAGCCCTTAGCTTTACCTTTACGTAAACTTCACTTATATTGACTGCGTTTTCGGGGATGGCGTTTATGACAGAAAAAGAAGAAAAAACATACAGTATCAGCGAACTGGCCAAAGAGTTTGATATTACCACCCGTAGTATCCGCTTTTATGAAGATCAGGGGCTGATCACGCCACTGCGTAGCGGGCAAACCCGCATTTACAGCAAGCGCGACCGCGTAAGGTTAAAACTGATTTTACGCGGTAAGCGCCTGGGTTTTAGCCTGGCCGAAACCGGCCAGCTATTCGAATTATATGACGCTGATAAAAGCAGCGTGACCCAATTAAATACCATGCTGAAGCTCATTGAGCAGAAAAAAGCCGAACTGCATCAGCAAATGGACGACATCAAAGTGGTGCTGATGGAGCTGGTAACGGTAGAAAAACGTTGCCGCGATACCTTAGCCGACGCCAAACATCATAAAACCGCTTAAGCGGTAAGACATAGCAAACGGGGATAGACCATGATTAGCAGTTACAAAGGCCTTAACTTCGATTTAGGCGACACAGTGGACATGATCCGCGAGCAGGTAAATGCCTTCGCCCGCGACGAAATCGCCCCGCGCGCCGCCGAAATTGATGAGAAAAACGAGTTTCCTAACGAGTTATGGCGCAAATTCGGTGATTTAGGTCTGCTGGGTATCACCGTTGATGAAAAATACGGTGGCTCAGGTTTAGGCTATTTAGAGCATGTTATTGCGATGGAAGAAATCAGCCGTGCCTCTGCCTCTGTTGCGCTGTCTTACGGTGCGCACTCTAACCTGTGTGTAAACCAGATCCACCGCAACGGTACTGAAGCGCAGAAGATGAAGTACCTGCCAAAGCTGTGCTCAGGCGAGCACATTGGTGCGCTGGCGATGAGCGAGCCAAACGCCGGTTCAGACGTGGTTAGCATGAAACTGCGCGCTGAGAAAAAAGGCGACAAGTACATCTTAAACGGCAACAAAATGTGGATCACTAACGGCCCGGATGCGCACACTTATGTGATCTATGCGAAAACTGACGTTAACGCCGGTAGCAAAGGTATTACTGCTTTTATCGTTGAACGTGGTTTTAAAGGCTTCAGCCAGGCGCAGAAGCTGGATAAATTAGGTATGCGCGGTTCAAACACCTGTGAGCTGGTATTTGAAGACTGCGAAGTGCCGGAAGAAAACGTATTAGGCCAGGTTGGCCGTGGCGTACAGGTACTGATGAGCGGCCTGGACTATGAGCGTGTTGTACTGTCTGCCGGCCCGCTGGGCATTATGCAAGCTTGTATGGACGTTGTGGTGCCTTATATTCACGACCGTAAGCAATTTGGTCAGTCTATCGGTGAATTCCAGCTGGTACAGGGTAAAGTGGCAGACATGTATACCCGTATGAACGCAGCACGCTCTTACGTTTACATGGTGGCTAAAGCCTGTGATCGTGGCGAAACCACGCGTAAAGACGCTGCCGGCGTAATTTTATATGCAGCTGAGCTGGCCACTCAAATGGCACTGGATGCGATCCAGTTATTAGGCGGTAACGGCTACATTAACGAGTACCCTACCGGACGCTTACTGCGTGATGCCAAGCTGTACGAAATCGGTGCCGGCACCTCGGAAATCCGCCGTATGCTGATTGGCCGTGAGCTGTTTACTGAATCGAACTAAACGCAAGACAAACCTTTCCAGCTACTCTGCACCGGGCCTGCAGGCCCGGTTAAAGGTGACTTAAGTGACCAGAATTACCTCAAAAGTAAACCCTCGCTCTGAGGACTTCCAAAAAAACGCTGCTGCCATGCAGGCCGTAGTTGATGATCTGCAAAGCAAAGTACAGAAAATAAAACTCGGTGGCGGTGAAGCGTTGATTGCGCGCCATACCTCACGCGGTAAGCTGTTTGTACGCGATCGTATTCAAAAGTTACTCGACCCGGGCTCGCCATTTTTAGAAATTGGTCAGTTTGCCGGTTGGGAATGTTATGAAGATTATGTACCCAGCGCCGGCGTGGTAGCCGGTATCGGCCGTGTCAGTGGCGTTGAGTGTATGATTGTTGCCAACGACGCCACGGTAAAAGGCGGCACCTACTACCCGCTGACGGTGAAAAAACACTTACGCGCCCAGGAGATTGCCGAGCGCTGCCACCTGCCGTGTATTTATCTGGTCGACTCAGGCGGCGCTAACCTGCCCCGTCAGGATGAAGTATTCCCGGATAAGCTGCACTTTGGCCGCATTTTCTTTAACCAGGCCAATATGTCTGCCAAAGGCATCCCACAAATTGCCGTGGTAATGGGCCTGTGTACTGCCGGTGGCGCCTATGTACCCGCGATGGCCGATGAGAGCATTATTGTTAAAGAGCAAGGCACGATCTTCCTGGCCGGCCCGCCGCTGGTAAAAGCCGCAACCGGTGAAGAAGTTTCCGCAGAAGAGCTCGGTGGTGCTGATGTACACTGCAAAATCTCAGGTGTGGCCGATCACTATGCGTTAAATGACGAGCATGCGCTGCAACTGGCCCGCAATGCGGTATCACGCTTAAACCGCCCTGCCCCAGAGCAAATGGATATTAAACCGGCGCAAGAGCCACTGTACGATGCCAAAGAGCTGTACGGTATTGTTGGCACCGATTTGCGCAAGCCGTTCGATGTAAAAGAAGTGATTGCCCGCATTGTCGATGGCTCTGACTTTGATGAGTTTAAACAATACTATGGTGCCACCCTGGTGTGTGGTTTTGCGCGCATTTTCGGCTACCCGGTAGGTATCGTCGCCAATAACGGGATCTTATTCTCTGAATCGGCACAAAAAGGTGCACACTTTATTGAGCTGTGTGCCCAGCGCAAAATACCCCTGCTGTTCCTGCAAAACATCACCGGCTTTATGGTCGGTAAAAAGTATGAAGCCGAAGGTATCGCCAAGCACGGCGCGAAAATGGTGATGGCAGTAAGCTGTGCCAAAGTGCCGAAGTTCACGGTATTAATCGGTGGCAGCTACGGCGCCGGTAACTACGGTATGTGTGGCCGCGCTTATGACCCGACCATGATGTGGATGTGGCCAAACGCGCGTATTTCGGTAATGGGTGGCGAACAAGCTGCTGGCGTAATGGCGCAGGTGACCAAAGACGGTTTAGCCCGTAAAGGTGAGACACTGTCAACGGATGCCGAAGCCGCCTTGAAGAAGCCAATTATTGAGCAGTATGAAAAACAGGGCCATCCGTACTATGCCAGTGGCCGCTTGTGGGACGACGGTATCATCGACCCGGCGCAAACCCGAATGACAGTCGGCCTGGCCTTAGCGGCCGCGCTTAATGCACCGATTGAAGAGAGCCGTTTTGGCGTGTTTAGGATGTGATGCCACTATGATGCAGACAATCGCAATCACTCCGTACAACTTTGTCAGAACACGCCGTGAATACATCCCTGTAGGCTCGTGTTTTTCGTCCCTGAAAAACACGGTTCTGAGCAAAGTGCACTGCGCGCTTGCTGCAACGGATATCAAGCGGGTGCGGATGTGATTTTTTCGGCGACCGTTGGAGGCCATGGATGGCCGGAATCGAGCCCCATGGACGGTTTATGGCGTGTCGCAGAAAAAACTTCACGCAGCAACCGCGATTTCGAAGAAATGCAGTCTCAAGTTGCATTAATACTTTCGGAGAACATATGACCCAGGTTTACACAGAAGTCAGTATCGACCCACGTGGCGTAGCCACACTTACACTAAATCGCCCCGAAGTGCACAACGCTTTCGACGATGCGATGATTGCTGAACTTATTGCCGTGCTGCGCGATCTAGCCAACAACGACAATGTTCGGGTGTTAGTACTGACCAGCAATGGCAAAAACTTCTCTGCTGGCGCTGACTTAAAATGGATGCGCTCGATGGCGCAGAAAAACTATCAGCAAAATCTCAATGACGCCGCTGAACTGGCGACCTTAATGCACCGGTTAGATAAATTCCCTAAACCCACTATTGCGCTTATTAAAGGCGCCGCTTTTGGTGGTGCGCTGGGTTTAGTCGCTTGTTGCGATATCGCCATCGCCGAAGAAAATGCCAGTTTCTGTTTAAGCGAAGTGCGTATTGGCCTTATTCCAGCGGTTATTAGCCCCTATGTTATGCGCGCTATTGGCGAACGTGAAAGCCGGCGTTATTTCCTAACGGCCGAGCGTTTTATGGCGCCAAAAGCCAAACAGCTCGGTTTACTGCATGAAGTAGTCACCGAAGGCGAAATGAGCGATGTGGCCGAAACGCTGATCAACACCATGCTGCAAAACAGCCCCGCTGCTATGACTGCCGCTAAGTCACTTATTCATAATATTTATAACCGTAAGATCAGCAACAACGTAATCGCTCATACCGAGCAGGCAATTGCTGAAATTCGGGTATCGCCAGAAGGTCAGGAAGGCTTAACCGCTTTCTTAGAAAAACGTAAACCCGCCTGGCTTGGCAAGGAAGACGCATAATGTTTCGTAAAATACTGATCGCCAACCGCGGTGAAATTGCCTGCCGCGTTATCGACACTGCACACAAA
This sequence comes from Rheinheimera sp. ATLC3, assembly GCF_059429535.1. Taxonomy (NCBI): domain Bacteria; kingdom Pseudomonadati; phylum Pseudomonadota; class Gammaproteobacteria; order Chromatiales; family Chromatiaceae; genus Rheinheimera; species Rheinheimera sp. ATLC3. The sequence goes on along the minus strand of NZ_CM182103.1, from coordinate 3,721,899 downwards.
CTGGGCATTCGCTGCGTTGCGGTATTCTCAGAAGCCGATGCCAATGCCCGCCATGTGCGCATGGCCGATGAGGCCTATTTATTGGGCCCGGCACCGAGCAAAGACTCCTACTTACGTGCAGATAAAATCATTGCTATCGCCAAACAAAGTGGCACTGAGGCCATTCACCCAGGTTATGGTTTTTTATCTGAAAACGAAGATTTTGCCAAAGCCTGTTATGAAGCCGGCGTTGTGTTTATTGGCCCACCGGTAGGCGCTATTACCGCTATGGGCTCAAAAAGTGCCGCCAAAGAGATTATGGCCAAAGCCGGCGTGCCGCTGGTACCGGGCTATCATGGTGACGATCAAAGCGATGCACTGCTAAGCAAAGAGTCAGCGCGCATCGGCTACCCGCAGCTGTTAAAAGCCGCCTACGGTGGTGGTGGTAAAGGCATGCGCGTGGTGTGGAAAGCCGAAGAGTTTCCCGACGCCTTAGCCAGTGCGCGGCGTGAAGCCAAAGCCGGTTTTGGTAACGACAAGATGCTGATTGAGCGCTATCTGACCAAACCGCGCCATGTTGAAATTCAGGTGTTTGCCGATAACCATGGTAATGCCGTATACCTGGCCGAACGCGATTGCTCAATACAGCGCCGCCACCAGAAAGTGATTGAAGAAGCGCCAGCGCCGAACTTTAGCAGCGAGCAGCGTAAAGCTATGGGTGAAGCAGCGGTAAAAGCGGCCAAAGCCATTGATTACCGTGGCGCCGGTACCGTCGAGTTTTTATTCGACGAAGACGGCTCTTTCTACTTTATGGAGATGAACACCCGCCTGCAGGTAGAGCACCCGGTTACCGAGATGATTACCGGTCAGGATTTGGTGAAATGGCAGCTGTTAGTCGCTGCCGGTGAAAAGCTTCCGCTAGCGCAGGAGGATATTCAGCTTGATGGCCACGCTATTGAAGTGCGGGTTTATGCTGAAGATCCGGACAACGACTTCCTGCCGCAAACCGGTAAGCTGACGTATTTACGCCAGCCTGAAGCCAACCGTCATGTGCGCGTTGATACCGGCGTGGTTGAAAACGATGAAGTATCTCCCTTCTATGACCCGATGATTGCTAAGTTAATCGTCTGGGATGAAAGCCGTGATCGCGCTATTGCCCGCATGCTACGCGCACTGGATGATTACCGCATTGCCGGCGTGACCACAAACCTGGGCTTTTTAACCAGCCTGACCGAGCACCCGGCATTTAAAGCCGCCGAGCTTGATACCAACTTTATTAATAAGCATCAGCAAAGCTTATTTGCTCCGGCCAATAAAGAAGATAATCAGGCACTGGTGCTCGCCACGCTTTTCATACTTGAAAAGCAAAAAGCGCCGCAAACCTCGTGTAACAGCTTCAGCCCCTGGCAGTTTAGCCATGGCTGGCGTGTAAATGAAACGCCAACAGTGGACATTTGCCTGAAACACGGCGATAGCAGCACCACTTTAAAAGTGCAGCAGCAACAGCAACATTATGTGGTGGATGTTGCCGGTCAGCGGCTTTGCTGCCAGGCCGAGCTTAACGGTGATGAGCTAAGCGCTGTGCTCGGCGATCACCGAACCAAGGTGCGGGTAAGCCAATATCAGGACACCATCAGCGTGTTTATTAAGCATCAGCGCTACGACTTTATCTACCAGACTGAAGTTGCTACCGAAGTAGAAGGCGGCGAGCACGCCGGTAGTTTAACCGCGCCGATGAACGGCACTATCGTTGCCGTTATGGCTAATGCCGGTAGCACGGTAAAAGCCGGTGATACATTGGTGATCATGGAAGCGATGAAAATGGAATACAGCATTAAAGCGCCTAAAAACGGTGTGGTGAATGAAGTGTTTTATAGCGCTGGCGATCTGGTAAAAGATGGTGCTGAGCTGGTTGATTTTAGCCCGGAGGAAGCATGAGTTTGCCCAAGCAAGTGCGTATCGTTGAAGTGGGCCCGCGCGATGGCCTGCAAAACGAACAAAGCGTTAGCACAGCCGATAAAATCACGCTGATCAATATGCTCACTGATGCCGGCCACAGCTACATTGAAAGTGGCGCCTTTGTTTCTCCCAAGTGGGTACCGCAAATGGCTGACTCGGCTGAAGTGTTTGCCGGTATTAGCCGCAAAGCGGGTATCACCTGCGCTGCACTTACACCTAATCTGAAAGGCTATGAAGCCGCTAAAGCCGCCGGTGCTAATGAAGTGGCGATTTTCGGTGCCGCCTCTGAAGCGTTCAGCCAGAAAAACATTAACTGCTCAATCAGCGAAAGCTTAGAGCGTTTCGCCCCAGTGATGGAAGCAGCCAAAGCCGATGGCATTAAAGTGCGCGGCTATGTGTCCTGTGTGGTTGGTTGTCCTTACCAAGGTGATGTGGCGCCATCAGAAGTTGCAAGGGTGGCTAAAGCGCTGCTGGATATGGGCTGCTACGAAATTTCGCTGGGCGATACCATAGGTGTTGGCACGCCGGATAAAGTCAATGCCATGCTCGATGCGGCGCTTGCTGTAGTACCCGTAGATAAGCTGGCCGTGCATTTTCACGACACTTACGGCCAGGCGTTAACCAATATTTACGTCGCGCTAGGCCGCGGCATTGCGGTTATCGATAGTGCAGTTGCAGGACTGGGTGGCTGCCCGTATGCAGCGGGTGCGTCAGGCAATGTTGCCACTGAAGATGTGGTGTATTTACTAAACGGGCTTGGCATTTCACACGGTATCGATTTAACTGCGCTGGCCAGAGCCGGCTGGTTTATTACCGACAAGCTCGGCAAGCAACCTAGTTCTAAAGTAGGATTGGCGCTAAAGGCCAAGTGCACGCAAACTAACCGTTAAAAAAGCGCGTAGAGGATTTCAAATGGCAGGGTTTAATAAAGTCGTACATTCGTACGAAGACGCCATGGCAGGCCTGCAAGACGGTATGACCGTTATTGCCGGAGGCTTTGGCTTATGCGGCATACCTGAGGGATTAATTGCTCAGATCAAGAAAATGAAAACCAAGGATCTCACCGTGGTATCGAACAACTGCGGCGTTGATGGTTTTGGTTTGGGTATTTTGCTCGAAGATAAGCAAATTAAGAAAATGATTGCCTCTTACGTGGGTGAAAACGCGCTGTTTGAGAAGCAATTATTAAACGGCGAGCTGGAAGTGGAATTAACACCACAGGGCACGCTGGCAGAAAAAATGCGCGCTGGCGGTGCTGGCATACCGGCGTTTTTCACTGCGACCGGTTACGGTACACCTGTGGCTGAAGGTAAAGAAACCCGTGAAATTAAAGGCCGTAACTACGTGCTGGAAGAGTCTATCACCGGTGATTTTGCCATAGTGCGCGCCTGGAAAGCCGACCGCTACGGTAACCTGATGTTTCGCCATACCTCTATGAACTTCAACCCAATGGCGGCAACCGCCGGTAAAATTACCGTGGCGGAAGTGGAAGAAATTGTTGAACCGGGCGAGCTGGAACCATCACAAATTCATACGCCAGGTATTTATGTGCAGCGCGTGATCAAAGGCAACTTTGAAAAACGCATTGAACGTCGTATGGTCCGTCAAGGTTAAGGGGGCAACAATGGCTTTATCTCGTGAACAAGTTGCCATGCGCGTGGCGCAAGAGCTACAAGACGGCTACTACGTAAACTTAGGTATCGGTATCCCTACGCTGGTAGCGAACTATGTGCCTAAAGGCATGGAAGTGATGCTGCAATCCGAAAACGGCTTGCTGGGCATGGGCCCCTACCCGACGGAAGATGAAATCGATGCCGATATGATTAATGCCGGCAAAGAAACCGTTACGGCTATTAAAGGCGCGGCAATTTTCAACTCAGCTGAAAGCTTTGCCATGATCCGCGGCGGCCATGTTGATTTAACTGTATTAGGCGCTTTTGAAGTCGACCAAAACGGTAACATTGCCAGCTGGATGATCCCGGGCAAACTGGTAAAAGGCATGGGCGGCGCGATGGACTTGGTCGCTGGTGCGCAGAATATCGTAGTAACCATGACGCATGCCGATAAATACGGCAACAGCAAGCTGTTAACCGACTGCACTTTGCCGCTGACTGGCGTGGGCTGCGTAAAGAAAATCGTTACCGACTTAGCGGTACTGGAAGTGCGTAATGGCGCTTTCCAACTGCTGGAGCGGGCTCCGGGTATTTCTGTTGAAGAAATTCAGCAGAAAACTGCAGGTAAACTGGTTATTGAAGGTAACGTGCCAGAGATGACGTTTAACTAAGTTGCCACTTTAATCATATAAGAGCGCTAAGATTGAAATGATCTTGACGCTCTTTTTTTGACCACCAAGCAATCACATGATAACCTCAACAAATATCAACTGATATTGGATACATCATGACGGCCTTAGTTCGCGAGTTTACCCCTACACCTGATACCGCACCTAATCTGTGGCAACGGCTAGGTATTGCTGAGCGAGGGCCTAAATTGTATCAGGCACTACATGAAGGGTTTAGCTATAGCGTATTTGATAAGCTGTCTTTAGTATCAATGCTTGATAAAAAGCAGTTAGCACAGGTTTGCCAGTTAGCTCCCGCTACGCTGGCCAGGCGGGCAAAATTGGGTAAATTTACCCAGGAAGAAAGCGACAGGCTGCATCGTTTTGCTACTGTTCTGGTTGCCGCTAATACGTTATTCGATACAGACATGGCTGCAACTAAACGTTGGCTCACGGAGCCGGTGTATGGTCTTGGCGATAAAGCCCCATTGGACATGCTGGCGACCTCGGCCGAGACACAGGCGATATTAGATTTAATCGGCCGTTTAGAGCACGGTGTATTTGCCTGATGCATGTGTATCGCTTAGTGCATCACAAATGGGCTGCACAAGCATTTGACGGTGAAGGCGCAAAGCTGTTCGGCGGACGCTGGAACAGCAAAGGTCAATTGTGTGTTTACACTGCCGGGTCTGAAGCCCTCGCGATACTGGAAGTGCTGGTACATCTAAATAATCGCACAGCACTTAAACAATACCGGCTATTTCAATTAACGCTTACCACAGACGACATATTGTCTCTTAGTCACACCAACCTGCCGGCTAACTGGCGACAGCAACCAGCCAGCATCGACACTGCCCGCATCGGTGACGACTGGCTGGCGCAGCAGGCCAGCCTGGCCTTAGCAGTGCCAAGTGTAATAGCACCGCGTGAACAAAATATCCTGCTCAATCCAGCTCATGACGCCTATCAAGTTTGTATCAGCTCAGCGACAGAATTGGATTTTCTACCCGATCCGCGCTTAACGCTTTAACCGCGCCAGTAAGCTTGACGTATCCCAGCGGCCACCGCCCATCTGCTGTACTTCGCTGTAAAACTGATCAACCAGCGCTGTCAGTGGCAAATGACTACCATTTTGTCGTGCTTCATTAAGCGCTATGCCTAAATCTTTGCGCATCCAGTCGACCGCAAAACCAAAATCGTATTTACCATCGAGCATCGTTAGCGAACGGTTTTGCATCTGCCAGGATGACGCCGCGCCTTGCGAAATCACTTCTACCACGGCCGCGCCATCAAGCCCGGCGTTTTGGGCAAAGTTAAGCGCTTCAGCCAGGCCTTGCACCACGCCGGCGATACAAATCTGGTTCACCATCTTCGCTAATTGACCACTGCCTGCAGGCCCGAGCAATTTCGCACAGCGGGCGAAGCACATAATGGCAGCTTCCGCTTTGGCCATATCAACCTGCTCGCCACCGATCATCACCGTTAATACGCCATTTTCAGCACCAGCCTGGCCACCGGATACCGGTGCATCTAAAAAGCCTACGCCTTTTTCTGCTGCCGCGGCGGCAAGTTCGCGTGCTAACTCTGCTGACGCCGTCGTGTGATCAATCAGTACACTGCCTGCAGCCATAGCACCTAACACGCCATGCTCGCCGTATACTACAGAACGCACATCGTTATCATTACCGACACACATAAACACCAGTTCAGCCCCCTGTGCGGCTGCATTAGGTGTTGCTGCCCAGCTGCCACCATACTGTGCGGCCCATTTTTCTGCTTTGGCTGTGGTACGGTTATAAACAGTAACCTGATAACCTTTTTGCTGCAGGTAACCTGCCATCGGGTATCCCATAACGCCAAGGCCAATAAACGCGACTTTGCTATTACTATTAATTGACATATTAATGACTTAAAACTGTGACATACTGTGGCGCAAAGCTTACAAAGATATTCGCCTGATTGAAAGCAATTAAAGAAGGGATCAGCATGGCCAATGTTCACCAGTACAAAGTAAAGAACGCACAGGGCAATGATTTAGATTTAAGCCAGTATCGCGGTAAAGTGTTGTTGATTGTCAACACCGCCAGTCAGTGTGGCTTTACACCGCAATACAAAGAACTGGAAGAACTGCACCAGAAATATCACGACAAAGGTTTGGTGATACTGGCCTTCCCCTGTAACCAGTTTGGTGGTCAGGAACCGGGATCTGACAGCGATATTCAGCAGTTTTGTGAGCTCAACTATGGCGTAAGCTTCCCGGTGATGGCCAAACTGATGGTTAATGGCCCGGATGCGTCACCGCTGTTTGAACATCTTAAAGACAGCGCCCGTGGTTTAATGAAAACCCGCGCTATCAAATGGAATTTTACCAAATTTCTGGTTAATAAAGATGGCGATGTCGTAAAACGTTATGCACCGCGCACTAAGCCTTCTGCCATTGCCAGCTCGATAGAAGACTTACTCTAACTTTGATCCAGCGCTAAATATTACCCATATTTTTACACTAAGCTATACGGCAACAATATGGGAGACCTATCATGAAAGTTGCCGTATTCAGCGCAAAAAAATATGACTGTGACGGTTTTACACAGTGGGCCGACAGCAGCCTGCAATTTAGCTATCATGACTGCCGCCTGACCAAATCCAGCGTGAAGCTGGCTGCAGGCTGTCATGCCGTCTGTGTATTTGTAAATGACGAACTTAATGCAGAAGTGCTGCAACAATTATCTGAGCTAGGCATCGAAATGGTGGCACTAAGGTGTGCCGGCTTTAATAATGTTGACTTAAGCACGGCCAAAACACTGGGTATCCGCGTTGCACGGGTGCCGGCTTATTCACCTGAAGCCGTTGCAGAACATACCGTTGGTATGATGCTGTGTTTAAACCGCAAACTGCATAAAGCCTATAACAGAGTGCGGGACGACAACTTCGCGCTTGATGGCCTGTTGGGGTTTAATTTATTTGGCAAAACGGTAGGCCTTGTTGGGACAGGAAGAATTGGGCTGGCCACCGCCCGTATTTTACATGGGTTTGGTTGCCAACTGTTGTGCCACGACCTGGTTCAGGCAGAGGAAATACAGCGCCTGGGCGGGCGCTATGTTTCATTAGCAGAGCTTTATGCCCAAAGTGATATTATCAGCCTGCACTGCCCGCTGACCCCCGATACAAAACATCTGATCAACCATTACAGCATCGGCAGCATGAAAGGCGGTGTCATGCTGATAAACACCAGTCGTGGCGCCCTGGTTGATAGCAAAGCAATTATTGACGGCTTAAAAAGCCGGAAAATTGGCTATCTGGGCCTTGATGTGTACGAACAGGAAGCTGACCTGTTTTTTGAAAACCTGTCCGAGCAAATGATTGATGATGAGGTTTTTAAACGCCTGCTGACGTTCCCTAATGTATTGATTACAGGCCACCAGGCGTTTTTTACCAGAGAAGCGTTACAGGAAATTTGTCAGATCACCAGTGACAATTTACTGGCATTTGCCAGTAATACCGAAACCGGTAACGAACTGGTTAATTAACATTGCACTGATAACGCTATTCAGCCAGAGCTACTTACGCGGCTCTGGCTGATGACAGACTGGTATTAAAAGGTATAAACCAGCGACGCCGATGTTTCAGTATCGGTTTTACGTAAGTCGCCTTCAGGCCTGGAGTTATAGCGCACAACAAAATTAAAGCGCATTGACAATTTATCGACTATTTTCGCAGTAATGCTGCTACGGCTGAGCAATGTCGAGTTTTCCCCGCCAAGCGAGGTAGAACTCTCCAGCGTCTGGCGGAAACTGGTAGTGTCAAACAATGCATAATCCAGATTAGCCGCCACAAACCATATTGGGCCACTGTTATTATTACCTGAAGCACTTTGCTGATGCGAAAAACCCGGCCCCGTCTCTAAATCCAGATAGCTGGTCAGCTTTTCGTACAACCGGTTACCATAACCGACCGCCAATGCCGCTTGCTCACGAAAAGCACCAAACTTGTCATGTGCATAGGTTGCGCGGCCAAAGATCGATTCACGGCCTTTCACGAGTTTATAGTTACTCTGTCCGGTAAAGCTGTAGCGGCTTGCTGTTGTCACCTGATCTTTTTCACCGGTGTCACTGTTAGTCACATTATTTTTTTGCAGCAGGCTTTGCAACTGGTAACGATTTCGGAAATATTCCAGATCGTGCACCAGTTCACTGTTCGCCCGGATAGCAAAGGAATCTGTATTACCTGAAGTAAACAGGAAGCCCAGTTCTACGTCACCTGTTACCGTGCCAAAAAAGCCTATCGGCTGTAATGGCTCTTCGCTGGTGGGTAAACTATCTGTTTCTGCAGCTTGCACCCCATACAAGCCAAGCATCAGTGCCAAGCTGACGCTTTTTAAGAAAACATGCATTATGTCGCTGTATCACTCCCTTAACTGAAACTCACCCATGAGTAGTGGTTTATCCGCTTTTATTATTTCGTCTTCCGTGACACTTGTATTTTATCAGCCCCGGTTACACAGCCCAGTAAACCGGACTGAGTAATCGGGGCATTGGCCGAAACTATGTTATTTTCCGGCCACTGTTTATTCTGCTGAGCGCTGCTGAACAAAGCTGATAGCAGCAGCCAAGCGTTCAAGGCTTCTGCTTTTACCCACCAGGGCTAAAGTGATATCCAGCGCCGGAGAGTTACCACCGCCAGTTACAGCAACCCGCAACGGCATCCCTATTTTACCCATGCCTACGCCTAATGCTTCAGCCGTGGCATTGATCACCTGATGAATGCTTTCCTGTGTCCAGTCGTTCAGCTCTGCCAGTTTGGCTGAAACTGCCTGTAAAGGTTCCAGCGCAACCGGGCGTAAATGTTTTTTCGCCGCATCCGCATCAAACTCTGCAAAGTCTTCATAAAAGTAGCGACTTACTGCGACCATTTCTTTAAGTGTCTTAACCCGCTCTGCCTGCGCTTTTACCAGTTCTGTCAGCGCCGGGCCATTACTGGTATCTAACTGCTGATCAGTAAGATGCCAGGCTAACTGTGCAGCAACCTGTTCTGCTGGTAGCGTTTTCATATAATGTTGGTTTAACCAAATCAGCTTGTCGGTGTTGAACGCCGAAGGCGCGCGGTTACATGCTGATAAGTCGAACAGTTGCACCAGCTCATCTTTAGAGAAAATTTCCTGGTCACCATGTGACCAGCCCAGACGAACCAGATAGTTCAGTAGCGCCTCAGGCAGGAAGCCATTGTCACGATACTGCATCACGCCAACCGCGCCATGGCGTTTTGATAACCGTTTACCGTCATCACCTAAAATCATTGGCACATGGGCATATTTAGGAATATCAGCACCCAGCGCAGCCAGGATATTCATCTGCCGTGGCGTATTATTAACATGGTCATCACCGCGGATCACGTGGGTGATACCCATCTTCCAATCGTCCACCACCACCGTCAGGTTGTAAGTCGGGGTACCGTCGCTGCGCGCAATGATCAAATCATCAAGCTCACTGTTAGCAATTTCGATTTTGCCCTTGATCAAATCATCAATGACCACGGTACCGGTTTGTGGATTTTTAAAACGGATAACAAAAGGCTTATCTGTCGGGTGATCTGTGCGATCACGCCACATACCGTTGTAACGGGGTTTCTCACCTGCTGCCATTTGCGCTTCGCGCATCGCGTCTACTTCTTCTACTGTACAGAAGCACTTATAAGCTTTACCTTCAGCCAACAGCTGCGCCACAACCTCTTTATACAGGTCAAAACGCTTGGTTTGATAATACGGGCCTTCATCGTAATCCAGGCCTAACCAGTTCATACCCTCTAAAATGGCATCAACCGATTCCTGCGTTGAACGCTCTAAATCAGTGTCTTCAATCCGCAGAATGAACTTTCCACCATTTTTTCTGGCATATAACCAGCTAAATAACGCGGTGCGGGCACCGCCAACATGCAGATAGCCAGTTGGGCTTGGTGCAAAACGGGTAACAAGAGACATACTTTATCCATCACAGTGTAATAATGAGCGGTATTGTAACAATGCCCCGCACAGGATGCACCCGCTAAGGCAGGCAGTTCAGTACAGTTTTCTGTTTACGCAGCGCATAATGTTTACTTTTGCAGCAAGCAAACCGTATTTACCAAAATAATGTTGACAGCTAAATCGTGCTCCCTATAATGAGCGCCATCAACCGGCATGGATTGTTAGCTCAGCTGGGAGAGCACCGCCCTTACAAGGCGGGGGTCACTGGTTCGAACCCAGTACAATCCACCATCACCTCGCTCAAAACGTGTGTGAAGCCAAAATTTGATACTCCCATGGATTGTTAGCTCAGCTGGGAGAGCACCGCCCTTACAAGGCGGGGGTCACTGGTTCGAACCCAGTACAATCCACCATCACTTCGCTCAAAACGTGTGTGATGCCCAAATTTGATATTCCCATGGATTGTTAGCTCAGCTGGGAGAGCACCGCCCTTACAAGGCGGGGGTCACTGGTTCGAACCCAGTACAATCCACCATTTACCTTCATTACAAAACAAACCAAAAACAGGCCATAAGCAAAGCTCTATCCACTCTCTTATAAGACACCGTTGACGCTGACTCAAACACGCCACAATCCGTTTGCGCTATATTTCGCTGTTATATAATGTTAAAAACTTGCTATAGTGAAGCCAGACTTAAAGCTAGCGGATCTGATATTGCTTTATGGAGCCAGATGTAAAACGCGACGAGCGTATCCTTATTATTGACGATCAAAGTCTGAGCCAGAGCTATCTGCGCTATGCCCTGGAACAATTGGGATATCACAATATCAGTTATGCCGACCGGGCGCAGACCGCGTTAAACCTGTGTAAACAAAATAACTACGAGCTCATCATCTGCGCTTATAATTTGCCAAAAGGCAAAGACGGCTACCAGCTGTTTGAGGAGCTAAAAGCCACAGGCCTACATAAACTCAGTTGCGGGCTGATTTTTATCAGCGCGGAGACCGAGCCGGCTCTGGTACACAGTGTACTGGAGCTACAGCCCGATGAATTCCTAGCCAAACCTTATGTTATCCGCGATCTACAGCAACGTATCGAACGCGTACTCAGGCGTAAACAACAATTGCGGCCGGTATATGAACAACTTGAACATCAACAGTATAACGCAGCGCTGAATCTGCTAAACCAGCAGCTGACACAAGCTGAACTGCACAAATTATTCCCGTTATTTCTCAAGCTAAAAGGCGACATTCTGTTATTACAGCAAAAATATACAGAAGCGCTGACGTTTTTTAACGCTATGCTACAAATTCAGCCGTTTGGCTGGGCCAGAATAGGCAAGGTGCGCTGCTTATTGCATATTAATGATGAAACTCACGCTTTTGCCGAATTAGAGTTGATGTTGGCCCGTACCGAAACCCGGCTGTTCGCGCTTGATTGTTTAAGTGAGCTGGAGTTTCGCCAGCAGCATTATCAGCTGGCACAACAACATATTCTGGCAGCAGCAGATATTGCGCCACGCAACTTATTGCGTCAGCAAAAATTATTGCAGTTGTCGCGCCTAAACCATGATTACGAAATGCAATACCGGGCCGCGCGGGACATGGTGAAGTTTGCCCGCCACTCTATGCATGAACAACCTGATCTGTATTTTAATCTGGCCCGCGCCAGTATTGATTTTGCGCTTAGCAGCGAAGACAGCGAACAGCAAAGCCGGCTAAACCGCCAGGCAACCTTATCACTGAACACAGTGCAGCGGCAGTTTGGCCAGCAAAATCTGAGCGAAGCACAGCAGGTTTTGCAAGCCAGATTGTTATATCTACAGGATCACCGCGATAAAGCCCGTCAACTGCTGGCAGAGTTGAGTGAACAAAACGAGATCGATTCGCTTGAAGATGCACTGGATAAAGCTAAGGCGCTGCACGAAGTGGGGCTGAGTGATGCCTCAAGAAACCTGTTTAACCGCATCAGTCACTACTGCCGTCAACAACAACCTGAACCGGCTTTAGCTGCCTATCTGATGCAGGAGCAACAAGAACGCTCTGCAATGGCGCATGGCCCACGTGAGCTAAACAACAATGCGGTACGCTTATACCAGCACGGCAACTGGCAGGAAGCCTTCTCTGCATTTTCACTGGCCTGGCAGGTGATGCCAAAAAATGCCGGCATTGCGCTGAATTTATGGCAAACGTTGCTTACATCACCCCGCCCCTTATGCTCCGCCCTGCAGCGGCAACAACTGCTGCAACAATGTCAGCAGCTGATTGAAAGCAGTAAACTGAAAACCGATCAATTACAACGCTATGAACAGTTAAAACAGAAGCACCTGAGCAAGCTGGCTTAAGCCGGCTCTTGTGGGGTATTCCCCTGTTCAGGCCACTCTGAAAATACCGCTTTTAATGTGCGGGAGCACAGCAACCAGAAACAGCCTGCAGCCAGTAACAAAGGTGTCAGAATGCGCCAGGGCGCATCCAGCATCACCTGCTGTGGCAAATGCATTATACTCAGCACTAAATCAATACAGGCAACGCTCAGCAAGATGCTGCGACCAAAGCGCCAGATATGCCGCCAGCCTTTACGGCCTTTGGGTTTACGCTGGCTTTGTGCAGCAACCAGCAATAATAGTGGCGCAGCGACCAGGCAAGCGACAATAAAATCATGTTGTTTGGGGTAAAACCAGCTGAGCATATCGCGCTGCGCCTGCGGTAACGTCAGCACCATTACCCAGCAAATGTAAGGTCGTAGCAGCAAAACAAGCAGCCAGTAGAACCGGAGCGGCACCTTATGCAAGCCATAGTCATCCAGCACCGGCCAAAGTGGTGTTTTACTCATAATTGCCGCTTACGCTGCGCCAGCATACCCAGCACGATAAAAATCCCCAGGCTCAGCCAAGGCAGCCAAAGGTTACTAAGCTTCGCTAGCTGCCCCGCCACCAGAGGCGTCAGAAAAATCGTCAGTGCACCATAACCAAACGCACACAGCAGAATAAAAATGCCGGTACGCCAGACAAAATGCAGCGCCGCCGTTTGCCTGCGCACAAGCCGGTTTAAATCATCACCAAATACAACCAGACAGGTCGCTACCATAGCCAGTGCGATATCGCGCACATATGGTCTGAATAACGCGCCCCAATCCAGCAACAGCTGATACAAAAAATCCGGCATTTACATCACTCCGTACTGCGAAAACAGATCCAGCATCTGCTGCTCATTCCATACCGGCACATTTAATTCTGTCGCCTTAGCCAGTTTGGAGCCGGCATTATCGCCAGCTATAACAGCATGAGTCTTATTGGAAACCGAGCCTGACACCTTGGCGCCTAACCGCTGCAGTTTCATTTTGGCGTCATCCCGCCCCATACTGGTCAGTGTGCCGGTCAGCACTATTGTCTGGCCCGCCAGCGGCTGTTCAGTGTCTGCTTGTTGCTCGATTACCGGCCAGCTGATCCCGGCCGCCAGTAACGCAGTTATAACCTGCTGATTATGTGGTTCTGCAAAGAAACTGTGCAGATGTTCCGCCACCACTGTGCCAACATCCGCCACCTGCAGCAGTTGCTCGATTGACGCCTGCTGTAGCTTATCCAGGCTGGCAAAATGGTTGGCCAGATTAAGCGCGGTCGCCTCGCCCACTTCGCGGATCCCCAGAGCATAGATAAAGCGCGCCAAGGTTGTCGTTTTTGACTGTTCTATCGCCGACAACAGCTTAAGCGCAGATTTTTCGGCCATCCGCTCAAGCCCAACCAGGGCCGCCATATCGAGTTGATAAATATCAGCTGGCGTTTTTACCAGCTGCTGGTTAACCAACTGTTCAACCAGCTTATCGCCCAGACCATCGATATCGATGGCTTTGCGTGACACAAAGTGTTTTATCGACTCTTTTAATTGTGCCGGGCAAAATAACCCGCCACTGCAGCGGGCAACGGCCTCGCCACTTACCCGCTCTACCGCCGAGCCACAAACCGGGCAGCTGTCAGGAAAAACAATATTGTGACTATCGTCAGGCCGTTGCTCCAGCACCACGGAAACAATCTGCGGAATAACATCTCCGGCGCGGCGCACGATAACTTTGTCACCAATTTTAATACCGAGCCGGTCAATCTCGTCCTGATTGTGCAGCGTAGCGTTACTGACCGTCACACCGCCGACAACAACCGGCTCCAGCCGTGCCACCGGCGTGATGGCGCCAGTGCGGCCCACCTGAAATTCCACATCAAGCAAGGTGGTTAGCATTTCCTGCGCCGGAAACTTAAAGGCAATGGCCCAGCGTGGTGCCCGTGCCACAAAGCCCAGCGCCTGCTGCTGGGCCAGGTCAGACACTTTTATCACCACACCATCTATCTCATACGCCAAAGCAGCGCGGCGCGATAAAATATCCTGATAATAATTAAGCGCTGCCTGAGCGCCTGTCACCAGACGGATCTCCGGGCACACCGGTAACCCCCACTCTTTCAATTGCATTAGCCGTTGGTAGTGGCTTTGGTTATTCAATACAGCATCTGCATCTTCTACGGCGCCAACAGCATAGGCATAAAACATCAGTGGCCGCTGCGCACTGATTTTCGGGTCCAGCTGACGCAGGCTACCAGCGGCGGCATTACGTGGGTTAGCAAATACCTTTTCGCCCGCTGCCCGGGCTTTATCATTCATCGCCGCAAAGCCTGCCAGCGGCATAAACACTTCACCACGCACTTCAAGCACGGCTGGCACTTTGTCGCCTTGCAGCCTTAAAGGCACTGCCCGGATGGTTTTTACATTCGCAGTGATGTCTTCACCGGTGTAACCGTCACCACGTGTTGCCGCCTGCACCAACAGACCATTTTCATAACGGATGCTGACAGCCAGCCCATCGAGCTTTGGCTCACAGCAAAAACTGAATTCAGTGCTGCTATCCAGCCTGTCGGCCATACGCTTACAAAATGCCTGAAACTCATCTGTATCAAAAGCATTGTCCAGCGATAACATCGGAATAGTATGAGTAACCTGGCCAAATTTACTTAATGGCGCTGCGCCTACCCGCTGCGTCGGCGAGTCCGGGGTAATAAGCCCGGGATCTTGTGCTTCAAGCTGCTGTAGCTGGCGGTAAAGGCTGTCGTATTCGGCGTCTGGTACGGTCGGGTTGTCCAGCACATAGTATTGATAACTGTATTGCTCCAGCTGCTGTCTGAGCTTTTGCACCTGTTGTAATAAAGACTGACTCATATGGTAATGACCCGAAAAAATAATGCACAGAGTTTGCCATAACAAAAACGGCAGGACTACCGCCTGCCGTTTTGTCTGTTGACTATTTCACCGTTAACCGTGGATCAGCTGCTGGCGCTGAAACTCGCGGATTTTGTCGACGTAATGACGCACCGTTTGCACCGTTAACACACTACGCTGACCATCCAGCACCTGACCACCGAATTCTTCTGCCAGCTTCTTAGCTGCGTTGTGCATCAGGTTAAAATTCTGCAGCGGTTCACCCGGGCCTGGTAACGTCATAAATAAACTCACACCACGTGTGGCCAGTTTATCAATGTTTTCCAAATCAAAAGTACCGGGGTTAAACATATTTGCCAGGCTGAACAATACCGCGCCAGAGCCGGCGCTGTCGGTATGGCGGTGGAAAATATCCATGTCACCGTACTTAAAGCCCAGTGTCAGCAATGCGGACAACAGATCCGGGCCTTTCATTTCTTTGCTTTCCGGCAACAACACATACAGGATCAACACTTCTGACGGCTCTTCAGCTGCAACATCGGCATCTGGCTCAGCGTCAGGCACTTCGCTATCAAATACTGTTTCGGGCACCTCATCATCAGCCAAAGCAGAAAAATTCAGTTCCGGCTCTTTTGGCTCATCAAACGGCAACTCAGTTTGCACCTCTGCTGACGGTTGCTTTGTCATCGGCCCGGTGCGGCTCACCGCGCCACCCGCAGACTCACTGCGGCGCATCGGCTCTGCTTTAGACGGTGCTGCGCCGGCAGAGCTGTCCTGATTGCCACGTTTGACTACCCTTACCGGACCAACGCCTAGCTCGTCGAAGCCTTCGGTTTTGTCCTGTTCATCCTTTGCCGGCTCGTCGTAATAGCGGTGCCGGGGTTGGCCTGCGTTTTTACGCACTGTCCACAAGCCATGCAACAACAAGCCACCCAGAACCAGGGCACCGATAATAATAAAAATCAAACGTAATTCGTCAGCCATAAGGTTACCTTTAATTAAGAGGCTGCTGCCATTTTTACAGCATCATCCACATCAACAGCCACTACGCGCGACACGCCTGGTTCTTGCATCGTCACACCCATTAACTGTGCTGCCATTTCCATGGCAATTTTATTGTGGCTAATATAAATAAATTGTACGGTTTCCGACATTTCCCGCACCAGATTACAAAAACGCCCTACGTTGGCATCATCCAGCGGCGCATCTACTTCATCCAACATACAAAATGGTGCCGGATTAAGCCGGAAAATAGAAAACACCAATGATAAAGCGGTTAGGGCTTTTTCACCACCCGATAATAAATGTATTGTACTGTTTTTTTTACCAGGCGGTTGCGCCATGATAGTGACCCCGGTTTCCAGTAAGTCATCTTCGGTTAAATCCAGATAGGCTCTGCCACCACCAAAGACTTTCGGAAACAAGGTTTTCAGACCATCGTTAACCTGCTCAAAGGTGTCTTTAAATTTCTGCCGGGTTTCTTTATCAATTTTGCGGATCGCTGTTTCCAATGTATCCATCGCCGCCATCAAATCGTCGTTCTGCGCATCCAGATACTGTTTGCGTTCAGACTGCTGCTCATATTCTTCAATTGCCGCCAGGTTTATCGGGCCTAAACGCGCTACTGCATCGGTGGTTTTGTCCAGTTGCTGCTGCCACACGGCTTCATCAGCATCGGCTGGCAGCTCTGCCAGCACGTCTTTCATATTGGCCTGCTGTTCGCGCAGCAACTCCATCATGTTATTGGCCCGCACGCGATACCCTTCGGCATCCAGCTGGATATCGGCCAGCTCGGCGCGCTTTTTGTTCAGTAGCTGCATAATGCCCTGCTGTCCTTGCTCCAGCTGGCGTATTTGTTGCTCAACCCCGGCTAACGCATCCTGCTGACTGATCATTTGCTGCTCGGCGTCGTCGCGTTCAAGCAGGCTCTGCTGCAATTGTTCCTGCAGTATCAGTTCGGCGTCATCATCCGGCTGCAATTTCTCATCCAGCTGGCTCAGTTGCTCCTGCAGCTGTTGTTGCTGCGTTTTGGCGCGTGTCAAACTTAACTGCAATGCACTGAGCTGCTGCTCTGATACTTTTTGCTGCATCAGCAGCTGTTGTTGCTGCTGACGTTTTTGTTCAAACTGCGCGCGTAGCTGCTGTAGTTGCTGCTGTGCACTGCCACTGTTTTGCTGCAGCTGGTGCTGCTGAGCGTCGTGTTCAAGCAGTTGTTCAGCGCTTATTTCCTGCGCTACCTGCAACTGTTCAATACTCTCTTCCAGTTGCGCCTGCTTCAGCAGCAGTTGCTGCTGCTCAGCATCCAGCTTCTGCGCCAGCCTCTGCCCTTGTTGCAGCTCCTGTTGCGCCAGCAGTAAATTAGTTTGCTGCTGCTGATGTTGTTTTTCCGCCTGCAGCAGTTGCTCCGAAGTTTGTTGCAGCACAGCCTTACCCTGCTGCAGCAGCGATGTCTGCTCAGATAAGCTTGTTTCAATCTGTTGCAAATGAGCAATAGCATCAGCTATTTCGCCACTGAGCTGTTGCAGCCGTTCGGCCCGCAATAAATAGCTGTCGCTTTGGCTGGTACCTGCCAGCAATGCCCAGTTGGTGCCAAGCCAATAACCTTGCTGGCAAATCAGTGACTGCCCCTGCTGTAACTGTGTCTGGCGCCTGGCTGCGTCAGCAACACTGTCTGAGAGAAAAATATGATTAAAACTATCAGGGTACACCCCTGCCACGATCACCGCAGCCAGGGTGCCGGGTGCAGCTGCTTGCTGGTTTGTCATTACCACTGTTTTGGGCTCTTCAGGCAACCCTGCAGCGACAACAGCGTGCTGTAATTGCCCCAGCACCATAGCTACCGCCGTAGCCCAACCAGGTTTTACCTTTAGCTGTTGCAATAACTGCTGCTGTTCAGTATCGCGCTGCGCTTGTTGCTGTTGCAGTGTGCTTTGTTCCCGCTGCAGCATTTGCACGTCATTGCCGGCAGTTAACTGCTGCGCTTGCAGTTGCCTGCAATGCTGTTCTTGCTGGTGCACATCAGTTTGCGCTTTAGTCTGTGCAGCAATATATTGCTGCAACAGTTGCGCGCTGCGCGCCTGCTCTGCGTCTAATTCAGCAATGCGCTGTTGCAGTGGTGCCAGCGACAGCGCAGCAATATCATCTGTGATCTGCTGTTGTTGTTGCTGTAACTGACTATATTGCTGCTGCTGATTTTGCAATTGTAACTGCTGCTGTTGCTGTTGTTGCTGCAAGCGAAAGTGTTGCTGCTGCCAGTGCTGAAATGCTTGCTGCTGCGCCAGTTGTTCATCTTCAAGCAATTGCAGCTGCTCATTGAGTACATCAAGCTGCCCGGCTAATAATTCCTGCTGAGGCTCGTCCAGCAGCAGTTGCTGTTCAAGCTCGCTGTATTGTGCTTGCTCGGTGGCAATAAATTCTTCAACCTGCTGCAGGCTATGGCGGCTTTGCTGCATCTGTGCGTTTAATGTTTGCTGTTGCTGGCGCTGATGCAGAATTTGTTGTTCGAGACGGCTGATGGTAGCGCCTAACTGGTAAAACTGGCTTTGCGTTTTTTCCAGTTGCTGCCGGCCATCCTGCGCCTGTTGCTTTAATTCCAGCAATACCCGCTGATCGCCCAGCTCCTGCGACTGATATTTTTCCAGTTCGGTTTGTTGTTGCTGCAACTGCTGTTCTAATGCGTTAAACCGGTTACTGTAATACAACCATTTAATGGTGGTCAGCTCAGCCTTTAGCTTACGCTCTTGCGCTTTTAATTCTTTGTAACGCTGGGCGGCTGTCGCCTGGCGTTTTAGCTTATCGATATTTTTGCCAAGTTCGTCCCGCACATCAGACAACCGGTCCAGGTTTTCCCGGGTATGTTTAATGCGGTTTTCCGTCTCGCGCCGGCGTTCTTTGTATTTTGAGATACCTGCAGCTTCTTCGATAAACACTCTGAGTTCCTGTGGTTTGGACTCAATAAGCCGTGAAATCATGCCCTGCTCGATAATGGCATAACTGCGCGGCCCAAGCCCGGTACCAAGGAAAATGTCGGTAATATCGCGACGGCGGCATTTGCTGCCATTGAGGAAATAGTTGGACTGGGCATCGCGGGTGACAATACGCTTGATCGAAATTTCACTACGATCGGCAAGCCCACCTGCCAAGCGGCCTTCGGTGTTCTCAAATACCAGCTCTACCGATGCCTGTGACACCGGCTTACGCTGCGCCGAGCCGTTAAAAATAACATCGGTCATCGCATCGCCGCGCAGGTTTTTGGCCGAGCTTTCACCCAACACCCAGCGCACCGCATCGATGACATTGGATTTGCCACAGCCATTTGGGCCGACCACCGCCGTCATCTGCTGCGGAAACGGCACACTGGTGCTGTCGACAAAAGACTTAAAGCCGGACAGTTTTATCTGTTTTAAGCGCATCGGGGCGGTAGCATATTATTGTTATCATTGCATGTTGCCGAATGTAGCAGCGTGCCTGATAGCTGTCACGCAAAAATCACTCACTTTTCTGCCCAATCAATACCTTACGCCGCCAACGCTGGGCCTTTTCGGCTACCGTGTTCTGCACAATTTTTCGGCTTTTGCGCGGAAATACCACCACCGGGCGCGAGATCAACAGGTTATTCGGATACACCACCTGCTCGTTATCCTTGGTACGCAGTACAGTGCTGAACAAATTAATTTCAACAATGCGGCCTTCAAGGTAATTGCCACCGTCAATCACCCTTACTTCCATGCCTTCGGCAAAGGCTTTTTGCCCCAGCAAAATAAAGAAAGCGGTAATGTTACTGAGCAGGCTCCAGGCAGCAAACAGCGCCACGCCGACAACGGCAATCATTGACGAGGCCAGAACCAATAAGCCACGGATATCCACGCCCCAGACCACACTCAGCACCACAATAAGTGCCAGCACCAGCAGAATATGCAGTACCACTGCAGCGCGTTTATTCATTTCAGCTTTAAGCCGGCTGTGCGCAATCACCTGATACAGCAGCGGCATTACCCGCCGGCTGATAATAAAATACAGAATAATAACCGACACGCTGATGATAAGCTGCACCGTAACAGGGCTAAAGTGCCGGATAAACTGCTGACTGTATTCAAAAAAAGACAAAGTATTTACTCCGGTATCGCAGGGTTAATCCAGATCATTAAGCGGCCAGCGCACGATAAAATCTTCAAAATCGTCCATGTTTACCTGCAATTCTGAAATTGTTTTGTTACGTACCGACATTTGTTTTTTATGCATCAGGCTTTTTTTTCCGCCGTTTAACAGCGGGTGCCAGTGCGGCAAACCCCGGCCTTCATGCAAACGCCGGTAAGCACAGCTGGTTGGCATAAAGAAAATATCTTTTAAATTATCTTTGGTCAGTGCAATGCAATCCGGTACCAATACAGTGCGCTGGCTGTACTCGGTGCATTCGCACTTATGGCTGTTCAGGTAACGACAGGCGATATTAGTGTAATGTACCTGTTCGTCCTGGTGCAGCACGGCTGTTGGCCCTTGTTCTTCATCATCGTCGATAAACTTATTCAGGCAGCATTTGGCGCAGCCATCGCACAGCGCCTCCCACTCTTCTTTGTTCATCTGCTCAAGTGGTGTGGTTTCCCAGTAACGTTCTGCAAGTGCCATGCTTAGTTTACTCTGCTGTTAACAGTAAAAAGATCTGCCAGCTGCAGTTGCAGCGTATCACCGCTGTGCAGTGGCCCGACGCCAGCCGGCGTGCCGGTCAGCACTATGTCACCCGGCTGCAGGGTAAAGTGGCTGCTCATTTCGCTGATAAGCTGATGTATGCCGCGGATCATGCTGGCAGTATTGCCTTGCTGACGCGTTTCGCCGTTAACCTGCAGCGTAAACGCCAGTTGCTGCGCATTGCTAATCCGGCTTTTTTCAACAAAAGCTGCCACCGGGCAGGCGCCATCAAAGCCTTTGGCTATCTCCCAGGGTCTGCCTAGCTTTTTAAGTTCAGCCTGTACCTCGCGCAGCGTTAAATCAAGTGCCAGGCTGTAGCCCCAGATCGCATCAGCGACCTCTGCAATACTGGCGTTTTTCAGCGTTTTGCCAATTAATACCGCAAGCTCGGTTTCGTTATGCACCGCCCCTTTGCCAGACGGAATAGTAAAGCCAGGTGTAAGGCTACACAGTGCAGTAGCAGGTTTGATAAAAAACAATGCTTCAGGCGCTGTTTTACTCTGCATCTCGGCAATATGGTCCTGATAGTTCTGGCCAATACAAACCACTTTGCCAACCGGTAACGTTATGTTGTTACCGTTTATATCAAGATGTTGATATGTCATATTATGACTCCGCCGCAACGATAAGATCGGCCAGGTAGCCAACGCTGGTGACAAAATAATAGGACTTGTTCCAGTGCATCAGCACTTTGTAGTTGTCGTACGCCAGAAATGCCCGTCCGCTGTCACCATCGGGTAAAATCAGCGCTGCACTGATATCCCGCACCGGCAGCGCGGTACCGTTTAACCTTTGCAATCCCAAAGCGCTCCAGTCTGACAAGCTGCGTTCTGACTGCGCCCAGCGCCCCAGCCATTCGCTACGCTGCAGGCTGCCACGGGCAATGGCTTGGCTGAAATCAAAGTTCTGTGGCAGCAGCACTTCCCTGCCCCAGGTTTTGTCGTTGTCCCAGCCTTGTTGTTTCAGATAGTTTGCAATAGAGGCAAACACATCCAGCTGATTGGTCCAGATATCTTTTTTACCATCGCCATCACCATCCTGCGCATAGGCCATAAAAGAGCTTGGCATAAACTGGCTTTGCCCCATGGCACCAGCCCAGGAGCCTTTCATATCATTCAGGCTGATATGGCCCTGCGCCAGAATATCCAGCGCCTGGTAAAACTCGGCTTTAAAAAAGGCTTCACGCCGGCCTTCATAAGCCAGCGTAACCAAGGCTGACGGCACAGAATATGTGCCCATAAAGCGGCCGAAACTGCTTTCCAACCCCCACAGCGCGACAATAAAACGTGGCTGCACGCCGTATTTCTCGCCGATTTTGGTCAGTTCCGGCAAATATTGCTGATAGCGTTCCCGCGCCATTTTTATGCGGGTTTCGCTGACTCTTTTCGGCAAATAGGTACTTAGGGTTTCAACAAATTCTGGCTGAGACTTATCAGCGCTGACCACACGTTCATGAAACTGCAGTGATGAAAACACCTCATCAAGCAACTGTGGCGCATAACCTTTAGCCAGCGCCTCCTGCTTTAAGGTGGCGGTGTAATCGGCAAAAGCGGGTTTGGTATCGGCTGCAAAAACGGCAGTACTGAATATAGCCGCAGTGGTAATAGCGATAAGCGTTCTAAACATAAAAAGACCCGTTAATTATGAAAATAGTCGAGAGAAATCAGCGCTGCAGCGCTTTGTGCTGCGCCAGTAAATCTTCCGGCGGAGGCGGCAGCTGTAAGTAAAAACCCTGCTGTTGTAACTGCTGCTTCACTCTATCGATATCTGCCAGCGCCAGATGTTCCCGTTTATCTAAATTAATCACGGTTACCAGCTCGGGTTTACCAAAGGTATCGAGCAATGCCTGCGGCACTGCCGAGAAGTCATCCCGCTGCTTTACATACAAATAGGTACTGTCTTTTTTCCGGCTTTTATACACTGCACACAGCATCGAATAAAACCACGCCTCAACCTTGCTTAACGAAGGCCTAAACTATAACATGAAGCCTTGTTATTGCGTACCCGCCAACAGGCAGCAACGCAAATAAAAGCGCGGTCTGGCAAGGCCTGAACCGCAACCGCGACAAATTATAATAAGTGCGCAAAGAATTAGTTATGTCAGATCAGACTTTGGAACTCAAAGGGAGCCTATTCCCTTTATCGGTACTCTCCTGCCCGGACCTCAGTGTCAGTGCCCTGCAAACTCAATTAAGCCAGAAACTCGCGCAGGCGCCGGCGTTTTTTTATCAGGCCCCTATTATTCTTAACCTTACAGACTGCCAGCAAACACCAGACTTTATTGCGATAAAACAACTATTTACTGAGTTAAAACTGGTACTGGTTGGTGTTTGTGGTGCCAGCAGCACGTTAAAACAACAAGCACAGCAAGCCGGTTTAGCTGCGCTGCAACTGGGTAAAGACAGCAAAGCAGCTGCGGTAGCTGCCGCTCCGGCCAGTAAAGCGGCCCCTGCGGTGAATACAGTAAGTGTGGCGATGGACAGCAAAGTGGTTGAACAGGCGGTGCGCTCTGGCCAGCAGATTTATGCCAAAGGCACTGACCTTATTGTTAAAGGCACGGTCGGCGCCGGCGCCGAAGTGATTGCCGATGGCAATATCCATATCTATGGCACGCTGCGCGGTAAGGCAATAGCCGGTGCTGCCGGTGACAGCAGCAAACGAATTTATTGTTATAACCTGCAGGCCGAGCTGGTATCTATTGCCGGCAACTACTGGCTAAGCGAAAGCCTGCAAGGTGAATTTTGGAGCAAGTCAGCCTGCATTAAGCTGCAGGATGACCAACTGGTATTAGCAGAATTAGTATAAGGAATTTTTGATGGCAAAAATTATTGTTGTCACGTCAGGTAAAGGCGGTGTAGGCAAAACCACCTCCAGCGCAGCTATCGGTACAGGTTTAGCATTAAAAGGCCATAAAACCGTTATTATCGACTTCGACATTGGCCTGCGTAATTTAGATTTGATTATGGGCTGCGAGCGCCGCGTAGTGTATGACTTCGTTAACGTAATTAACGGCGAAGCCAATTTAAAACAAACGCTGATCAAAGATAAACGTACCGACAACCTGTTTATTCTGCCCGCGTCACAAACCCGTGACAAAGATGCATTAACCAAAGACGGCGTAGAACGCGTACTGAACGAGCTGGCTAAAGACTTCGATTTTATTCTGTGTGACTCGCCAGCCGGTATTGAAGCCGGTGCCATGATGGCACTGTACTTTGCTGATGAAGCTGTAGTGGTAACCAACCCTGAAGTGTCGTCAGTGCGCGACTCTGACCGCATTCTGGGTATGTTATCCAGCAAATCACGCCGCGCTGAACAAGGCCTAGACGCGATTAAAGAGCACCTGCTGCTTACGCGTTATAACCCGGAGCGGGTAGAAAAAGGCGAGATGTTAAGCGTAGATGACGTAAAAGAAATTCTCTCTATTGATTTGCTCGGTGTCATTCCAGAGTCGCAAGCCGTGCTAAACGCCTCTAACTCGGGCCAGCCGGTTATTCTGGATGCCGAAAGCGATGCCGGTCAGGCATACCTTGATACAGTCGATCGCTTGCTGGGCGAAAAAGTACCCTTCCGCTTTTTAACTGTGGAGAAAAAGGGCCTGTTAAAACGGATATTTGGAGGATAACGGATGTCATTACTGGATTATTTTCGTTCAAACAAGAAAAACAGCGCCAACACCGCTAAAGAGCGGCTGCAAATTATTGTCGCGCATGAACGCAGAAAGCGTAACAGCCCGGATTACCTGCCGCAGCTGGAGCGCGATATTCTCGAAGTGATCCGTAAATACGTGGATATTTCACCCGAGCAAATTGCCGTATCGCTGGAAAAGCGCGACGACGAACTGTCGGTGCTGGAGCTAAACGTTACCTTCCCGGAAGATAAGCGCTAAGCTGAGCCAACAAACCCGCGCCAGCGGGTTTGTCATTTTTAGCCCCAGACAACGACCTTAAATATAAATCTATGCATCAATTTATCTTTTCAACATTCTATAGTGTTGGCATCTTAGTTATGGTGATATTTACCATGGCTGTGTCGACCAAGCTGGCATCATTCACTTTGGCAACACCAGTTGGCTACCTTGTTAGCGCATTTTTATCCGTGATGTTTGGCTACTGGCAATACAGTAGTTGGGGTTTACGCCGGTTTCAACGCTTTAACATAGCGCGGCTGCATCGGTGGGTACAGCGGTTATCTGGGCTAGCGGCAATTGTTTTTGGCACCCTCGCCTTACTAACTACCGCACTGATGCAAAGGGCTGGTACTTATAACGACGAGCAAACCTTTGCCGCGATATATCCGTTTTTAATATTTATGGCAATGTGCTCAGCCATCTTCAGTGTCGGTAGATTAAGGCGTTGAATCTATGGGGACAGTGAATCAATGAATCTGCCCCTATTGGTGCTATAAAAGATGCTAAAAAATTATCGCGGTTGCTAAGGCTATGAATGTCAAAGCCTTAGCACCTAAACTATCCGCGTACAAAGATCTAAATTTTTTAATGAACTCCGACACACTCACTCTCCTCAGTAATACCTTGAAAAATAACCTCTCAATAGTTATACCAATAACTACACATATAACTTCGCCAAGTTCCTGACTGTTGATCCACGTTGGGATCAATTCTCTTCAAATTAATAGACGGTTTTGAAATCGACTCTTCCGGCCCATTCATTTGTCTCATAAGCTCTTGATCTAGGACATACCATTCCTCGCCATAACGCAGCAGCTGGCCAGAATATAATGATCTCGTTTCTCCAGCGCCTGAGATAGCAACTACAGACTGCCATCCATATTGCTTTGCATGCTGCAACTTGCCGGTAGCATCTAGTTGTTTAAACTGCTGATATGTTTGCCCGTACCGCTTTCTTTCTGTGTTAGTACCATAAGGCAAGGTCTGACAGCTTCTGCTGGGAAAACGTGCTTCCAGCAGCCAGGTCGCTTCATTCCCCTCACCCAATTCATGCTGAACACCGTATAGTTCGCGATAATCTGTTTGATCTTTTTGCTCCATCGCCGCCCAAAGTTCTAGCACTGATAAAGACTGTAGATTCCCTCTTTCATTATTAAAACGCTCAAATCTCTGCCAGTGCTCTGGCCCAAGCTTTGCTGACACTGGCGTAAAAGCTGTGCCGCTAAAATCATAGCGGGCGCAAGCACCCAACTGCTCACGCGGTGTACTGTTAAGAATTTCCAGCATAGCGCTACACATTGCAGGCTCATTGTTAGAAACTAATCTGAATGTAGGCAAGGGTTCTGGTTGGCCATTTAATTCAGTGATCCGGTCTGTGTAGGCTTTGGTTAAACATTCAACTGTGTCGCAGCGATTGCGAACCTTAGTAATCCAGCGCTGCTGTATTTTGTCCAGATTGACTAAACAGTTTTTTAAACACAGTTCATCTTGATTGCTTCTTGCCTTTAAAGATCTCCATAAGCTGTTGTTGTGGTAAGCCACAGCCAACTGCTTATCGAGTTGCATCAAAGTATCATCAGAGCAAATCATCGTCTCTGCCTTAGAAGCTGGCTCGCTGCAATTCAGCTCTGACATAAATTTTTTTAAATTGATCACATCAACCCGTCGTTGCCTTTGCTCACTACTCACCTGCCAATAAGCCACTGCAGCTACCGCAACCCCACTTATCAGCACGACTATGCCAACCGCTGCTTTCCAATTAAATTTCATTAAAACCCCTGCGTTGTATAAGCTCTGAATACCTCATCGCTCCCTTACCCCTTCATCCACCGCTCTAATCACCAGCGACAATAAAAACGCTATAATCCGCCGCTGGCTGCTTTTTACTTGTACGAATTTGCAGCTTATTAAAACTTATTACTGGCCTTGCTGTGGCATGACAACAGAGTAAACAGTTGTCCTTGATAACTTGCGGCAGGAAAGTAACAAAAACATTAATAAATAACAAAGTTTTTAATTTAATTTTAGGCGGGTAGAAAAACACAAAGCCCGCACAAGGCGGGCTTTAACTTAACAGGACCTTCTGTTATTTGGTTTTAAGGCTGGACAAAATCGTCCATTAAAATGAGGCCAACATCTGCGGTTAACCCAACGCCGTCGCGGGCGATAGCGGTGTAAATGCTGTTTGCCTCAAGCGTTAACGCCACCGGGCCAATGGCTGCGGTTTTACTGCCGGCTGGCGTTACTGTGACCACGTAATCCCCCGCGGCCAGCGAGACATAGCCGGTTTCGGCTTTAAAAGGTATATCGGCAAAGGCGGGTGTTGCCGCGCTGATATCTTCGGTCGCGGTAACATAAATATCGACATTACCGGCTAAGGTTGAGCCATGCACGATACGCACCTGCGCTTCTGTCGCTATGCGACGCGGCATATCAGATAATATAAGTGGTTCTATGCTATTTTCGCCCAAAGCGCCCACAGCCAGCACACTGTAATACGCACCGGCATCCAGCATCAGGTCTTCATCTATAACAACCACACTGTTATCGGCATCAGCAGCCACTTTCACATTGTACGTATCAGGCGCCACAGCCACGTAAGGTGTAAAATCCGGGAAGGCTAACGCATCCACCAGGATAATAGCATCATTGACGAGCACATCTACCGCTGGTGCGTCAGATACATTGTGCACCACCCTTACTGAAGATGTCGCATTGGCATCGAGAATAGCCATTTCACTGCCATCCTGCGCCACAGCTAATAAGGATACCGGCGATTCACCAGAGTATTGGCTGTCTATCGCTGCGACAACCAGGTCAGTCCCAGCGGTACTTAAGTCTAAGGTTCCACTGTCAAACACCACGGTATCCGTGCCTGGCAAGGTAATACGCACCTGATACTGGGCAGGGTCAACTTCAACGTAATCGGTAAAGTCTTTAAACATTAATGTTGCAAGCGGCGTGCCCAGCTCTGCATTCGGTGCCGTTACATGCACTTCAACCTCTGGCGCACCGGCTGCGGCATGGACAACCTGCAACCGAATTTTACCGCTGCTAACGTCGGCCGTGGTGCCGGGCACAACCAGCGCTTCGAGTGAGTCATCCATCACTGTGCCTACGGCAAATACGGTGTAGCGTTTTGCCTCCTCCAGACTTAAATCGATTGGGCCGATAACGGTTGCGGTGTCATCACCCGGCAGAAGTGCCTCTGCGGCGATACTATAAGTGGCAGGAGGCAGATCCAGCACTTCAGACGCCTGTGCAAAAGCAAGATCAGTGATAACCGCATCGCCGTTGGCCAGAATATTCACATCAGGTGCGTCGATAACGGCATGCACCACCTGAACGGTAGCATCTTCGACAGCCGGAGGCTCAGGCGTTGGTGCCGGATCATCATCGTCATCTAACCAGCATCCGGTTAAAGAAAGTGCCAATACTGCAGGTAAAGCAAAGTGTTTTATCTTAAGCATTGTTATAACCCTTCAGTTAAAAGTTGCTGAGGTGTTACGCCAAACCAAAGTAGCAGGATCATTGCATTTGAATGACAAAATTAGAACAAAAAGGTCGATAAAAAGCACTGATCCAAGAGCAGTGCATTAACGTAGTGACGGCCCTATCGGCTGATGTGGGCTGGCTGCGGCAGGAAGGGGGCTAAATGGAGCTGACGCCAACCGGTAAGATATTCTGGTATCGGTAATTGCTGACGCTCCTCGTCCGACACCCGCCAGCACCAGTTCAGGTATTCGTTTAGCTGACGCTTAACAGACATAAATTCGGCCGGGATTGCTAACGCCTCAGCTGCGGTTTTTACTGCTTTTGTCAGCTCATTTACGGTTTCTTTGTAACCGGCGAAGCTGTCGTTGTGATAGAACCGCTGCGGGCATTGTGCTGGCGGTAACTCTTTCGCCTGAGTGATAATGTCGACCAGCAGCTTAGCGTGGCGGCGCACATCACGCGGCGGCATGCCCGGAATGTTCATCAGGCTTTCTGCTGTTGATGGCCGGCGTTTGGCAAGTTCAATAAGATGGATATCTTTTAAAATGAGCCCCAGTGCCAAATCACGCTGCTGTGCATAGCTGTAGCGCCAAGCTGCCAGTTCGCGCAGTACTGCCAGCTCACGCGGGGTAAGCTGCCAGCTGTTTTTGATTTCCAGATACTTAAACGCCAATGGCAGCTGTTGATCGCGCCGGCGCATCAATTGTGCCCCTTCAAGTAACAATAGCTGCTGCTGCATTTCACTCATGTGAGACAGCAATTTGTCGTATAACGGATACAGAAAATGCACATCGTTTGCGGCATATTGCAATTGCGTTGCCGTTAGCGGCCGTGCCAGCCAGTCGGTTCGGGATTCGCTTTTATCCAGCACTTCACCACTTAGCTGCTCGACCAGCCGGGCATAGCCCATACTGCTACCCCAGCCAATCAGCTCGGCGGCCAACTGAGTATCAAACAACGGGTTAATATCGATAACCCCTATGGTTGCCAGCGCTTCAATGTCTTCACTGCATGAGTGCAGCAGCTTCACTACACGGTTGTTCGACATCAACTGCACAAAAGGTGTCCAGTCGGTAATTTCAAGCGGGTCAACCAGCGCCAGTGCGGCACCGTCAAACATCTGGATCAGGCCTAGCTTGGGCGCCAGCGTGCTTTGACGGATAAATTCTGTATCCAGTGCCAGCACTTTTTGCTGTGCGGCCTGCTGACAATAAGCTGCCAATGCCGCGTTATCGGTTATTAACCCTGTCATCTGCTACCTGTATTACTTTGGCAATGGAAAATGTACTGCAAACAAAAGCCGGCATCAGAGCCGGCTTTTATTACACTGCGTGTTAACCACGAAGTTCACGCCGTAAGATTTTACCTACATTGGTTTTTGGCAATTCTGCGCGGAATTCTACCAGTTTTGGCACTTTATAGCCCGTTAATTGTTGCCGGCAATGTTGGATGATCTCCTGCTCAGTGAGGCTGGCATCTTTTTTCACGATAAACAGTTTTACCGCTTCACCTGTCGCTTCATTTGGCACACCTACTGCTGCAACTTCCAGCACTTTGTCATGCATGGCGACCACTTCTTCAATTTCGTTCGGGTACACGTTAAAGCCAGACACCAGAATCATGTCTTTTTTACGGTCAACGATATAAAAGAAGCCTTCTTCGTCCATACGGGCGATATCACCGGTATACAACCAGCCGTCTTTTAACACTTTCGCGGTTTCTTCCGGACGATTCAGGTAACCCAGCATAACCTGTGGCCCTTTTACCAGCATCTCACCCGGCTCACCCGGCGGCACTTCGTTACCGTCATCATTAACCAGTTTGATATCAGTGGAGGGCGCCGGTAAACCAATACTACCGTTGTAACCGTCAATATCGTATGGGCTTACCGTTACCAGCGGGCAACACTCTGTCAGGCCGTAGCCCTCAAGTAAGCGGGTACCGGTTACTTTCTGCCAGCGCTCTGCAACAGGGCGCTGTACCGCCATACCGCCACCGATAGAGGCCTTTAAACCACTGAAGTCTAACTGAGCAAAGCCAGGCGTATTCAACAAGCCATTATAAAGTGTGTTCACACCGGTAAAGATCGTGAAATGAAATTTGCTCAGCTCTTTGACGAAGCCTTTCATATCGCGCGGATTTGTAATAAGCAGGTTTGTCGCACCATATTTGAAAAAGGTAAAGAAATTCGCGGTTAATGCAAAGATATGATACAGCGGCAGTGCAGTGACAACCTGCTCTGCCCCTTTTTGCAGTAACTTATCCAGACAGCCACTCACCTGCTCCAGGTTACCCACCATATTACGATGCGTTAGCATAGCGCCTTTGGATACACCTGTAGTACCACCGGTATATTGCAGAAAGGCGATGTCACTACCCTGCAATTCTGGCTTACGGTAGTTAGTAGTAGCACCTTTCTCCAGCACGCTGTTAAAGCGAACAAACTTACTCAGGTTATACGCTGGCACCAGCTTTTTAATATGTTTGACAACCAGATTAACAATGGTGCCTTTAAGCGTGCCAAGACGGTCACCCATTTTGGTCAGAATAATATGATCCAGCTTTACTTTGCTTTCTATCGCAGCCAGCGTGTGGGCAAAATTATCCACTATCACTATGGCTTTCGCTTTCGAATCGTTTAACTGATGTTCCAGTTCTCGCGGGGTGTACAGCGGGTTGACGTTCACGACAACACAGCCAGCACGTAATATCCCCATTAAGGCGATAGGATATTGCAGCAGATTTGGCATCATAATGGCAACAGCGTCACCTTTTTTCAGCCCCAGCTCAGCCTGTAAGTAAGCAGCAAAAGCGGTACTTTGTTTATCCAGCTCGCGGTAACTGATACTTTTACCCATATTGATAAAAGCGGTTTTGTCCGGGTATTGGGCGATGCTTTGTTCAAAAATATCCAGTAATGACGGGTAATGATCAGCGTTAATTTCTGCGGGTACGCCTGACGGGTAACGTTTTATCCAAACTCTATCCACCGCCCTCTCCTCTTGTCTAAGGTTATTATTTTATAGATATAAAACCACCTGCACGCAATCTGTTGTTGCGCTTAATTGCTATGGTGGCTTCATTGGAGTTTTTACTCTAACGGCTAATCATCCCATAATTGCCGGCGTTGCACAATTAGCGCTGTTTATTGCTCCGGTTTAATAAACTTTAATGTCATACGGTCACTTTCACCGATTTTCAGATATTCTGCTT
Organism: Rheinheimera sp. ATLC3; assembly: GCF_059429535.1. Taxonomy (NCBI): domain Bacteria; kingdom Pseudomonadati; phylum Pseudomonadota; class Gammaproteobacteria; order Chromatiales; family Chromatiaceae; genus Rheinheimera; species Rheinheimera sp. ATLC3. The sequence continues at coordinate 3,690,219 of NZ_CM182103.1, read as the reverse complement.
TGTTATAGTTACCCATGGCCAGTGTCGGCGGCAACGCATAAACCCCTTTCGGGTAATTTTTGGTATCTGCCGGGTTAGCATTAAGCTCGCTGCTTTCTACTAGCGTAAAGCCTGCCAACTCTGCGGCCTCTATCACATAAGATTCATCCAGATAACCTTCTACTGCAGAGCTTGAAATATCGGACAATCTGGCAGCACGATGCTCGACCATACCCAGGATACCGCCTGGCTTCAATGCAGCGAAAATACTTTGCAAAGTGGCAAACAAGTTACCGTCTTCATTCCAGATATGCGCATTGCGAAATGTCAGCACCATGTCGTATTGCTCACTTTGCTGCGGATAAAACAGCGGTGGGTCGAGCTCAATCATTTCAGGCGTGCCAAAGTACTCAGCGTTATCAGCTATACGCTGTGCCAAACGCTCACTAACGCGCGCCCAAAAGATACTGCGGTCATCTTTCAGAGAACCGTCGTTATGGCGAAACTGCGCCAATGTCAGCTTTCCCTGTTCTTTTAAAAACGGCGCCAGTATTTCAGTGTACCAGCCGTGCCCTGGCCAGATTTCCAGTACAGACATGTCTGGTTTAACGCCAAAAAACTGCAGGGTTTGTGCAGGATGACGGTACTCATTACGTTGGATATTTTCAGCGCTGCGCTGCGCTGACTCAGCCAGTTGCTGAAGTTCTGCAGACTGAGCGGCAGTATCGGCCACCGAAGAGAACGCTATACAGCTAAACAATAAAGATAACACCACTGTCTTTCTTGTAGTAATAATTGACATACTTCAAACCTTTATAAGTGCTGGCAATGCTAATAGGCAGCGAAACTGCCATATATGTTAACTACATGCTTCGAGTATTCAGTTTTAATTCAGTTCCCTGCGCAGTTAATTTAGCCGCCTTGCATGCATAATTCAAAACAGAACATTGAGCCTGTTATACTGCCGCTTCATCGACATCCGTTTGTCACAGCTACGCTATAAAGTACACTAGCAGCTAATAACATCAAGCCCTATTAAGGTAAACCTGTATGCGCCGACATTTGTTATCGTTATCTTTATTGTTTACACCGGTTGTAGCTCTGGCCGCACCGAAGAACATTATCTATATGATTGGTGATGGTATGGGCCCGGCATATCTGTCGGCGTATCGTTACTATAGCGACGATACCAGTACCAAAACGGTGGAAAACACGATTTTTGATGAGCTGTGGCAAGGAGTCGCCAGTACCTACCCTGATGACGATACTTACGTTACTGACTCTGCAGCAGGCGCTACGGCACTGGCAACAGGTGTGAAAAGCTACAATGGTGCTATATCGGTAAACCGTCAGCATATTCCCATCGGCACTATGATGCAGCTGGCGAAAAGGCTGGGCAAAGCCAACGGCATAGTGGCCAGTTCACAAATTAACCATGCCACACCGGCCTCTTTTTTGGCGCATAACAAAAGCCGTCGTAACTATAATGAAATAGCCGATATGTTTCTGGACTACCGCATTAATGGCATGCCGGTTGCGGATCTGATGTTAGGTGGTGGTACGGATTACTTTATCCGTAACGGCCGTGATTTGGTTAGTGAATTCAATGAGCTGGGTTTTCAATACACTGACAGCTGGCAACAGCTGGATACCCTGACGAAAACACCGGCACTGGCATTACTGGCAGAGACAGCGTTACCAGCGGCACTTAACAGCAAGCAGGATAAGCAACTGGCCACGCTGACCGAGAAAGCATTACAGCTGCTGACACCAGCCGAGAAAGGCTTCGTACTGATGGTTGAAGGTAGCCAGATTGACTGGTGCGGCCATGATAACGATATCGCTTGCGCTATGGCTGAAATGAATGACTTCGCCAAAGCCATAGCGGTTGCCAAAGCCTATGTTGACAACCACCCGGATACTTTACTGGTCATTACTGCAGACCATGAGACTGGCGGTTTATCCCTTGGCGCTGCAGGTGAGTATAAGTGGCTGCCTGACGTAGTGAAACAAGTTAAAGCGACCGGTCGCAGTATTGCGCAACAGTTAAAACAAGCCGGCTCAGATCAGGATGCGCTCGCACTGTGGTCAGATTTGACCTCTATTAGTCTTAACGATGCCGAAAAAGCAGAGCTGTTAAGCACGCGTAAGCAAGACGAAGACACTCTGCGTAAATTATCCAACAAACTGGTGGCTAAGTATTCGTTCACCGGTTGGACAACCGGTGGCCACACTGCTATTGATGTGGCGGTACTGGCCTATGGTAAAGACGCTAAAAGCTTTGCCGGCTTTCAGGACAACACCCAGATTGCAAAAAAGCTGATCCAATATATTCAGCAGACTAAATAAACTCCGCTAGTTCAATCTAAAACTACTGCGCCGCTATTAACTGGCGGCGCAGCTTTGGCGCACTGGTATCAGGATGCAGCCAGATATCAAAAAAAGCGCTGCCAAAACCGGCATCTGTCAGCGTTCCGGTTTCTTCACCATTAAAGTAAAATATCACGCTCCCGTCAGCTTGCAGCAGCGCAGATAAGGTGTCGCCCTCTTTTACATCCTGCCACACACTTTGTAGCTGCCCGGCCCACTGCTGTTGCTGTTGTTCACTGCTACGCCCGAGTTTACGCCATTCATCGATCGTCGCATCAATAAACTGCTGCTTACTGATATCACGCTTGTATGTCAGTGCTAACAGTAAAGGTGAACTTTGCCGGTAACTTTCAAAAGTGCCGCTTTCGCTCGCCAGCCTGGCATCATACAGCTGCCAGAACAGATAGCGATATGTGCCCTCACCAACAGTTTTAAGCTCTGGTAGTGCGTAACAGTTCAGGGTAAAAAGCAATACTATTGCCGCACTAAGCTGTTTCAACATATAACCTCCGGCTTTGGCCTAATAAGATGGCAATGAGCGCCCAGACAATTATCAGACAGACGGCTGACCACATGCCTGAAGGAAACTGCAAAGCGCCACCACTGAGCGCCGCCCCACTGTAGTAAGACAAGGGGCCACCGCTGGCGCCCAGTATGGCGGCAAGCCAGGGCCGGGTAAGTACGCTGGCCATAAACTCAACTGACGCAAGCGCAAAGATGGCCCACAGGGCTATAAACCACAGCGGCAACCCCATTAGCTCAACGCCTTGTGCGCTGAGAAACTGCAATATATTGCTCTGGATTAACAGAGCATCAACACACAGCCCGATAAGCAGAATAATGAGTACTGCCAGGCGCTGTCTCGATGTAAGACACCAGAGGCCGTAACACCAGTACATCGCAACCGGCACTAACGCCAGGTTCTGCCAGAAAATCAGTGCAAACCAACCTAGCTGAAAACCTATCAGTGCCCGCCAGTTAAAGCCTGTTGCAATGCTCACTGTTTCATCCTCTGCGCAACTTTATTGCGAAAACCGTAAGGCAACATAGACATCAGCTTTAACATAAAACTTAAACGCAACGGAAAGCGCAGCCGTGTTTTCCCTTGCTGTAAACCGTTATAAATACGCTTTGCTGCCTCTTGTACCGGCAATAAAAATGGCATGGTAAAATCATTTTTTTGGGTCAGCGGCGTATCGACAAAGCCGGGCTCAATCAAATGCACACTGATGCCATTGCCTGCTAGATCGAGCCGCAAGGTGTCGGCAAAATAACTTGTCGCAGCCTTGCTGGCCCCATAAGCCTGAGATTTGGTAAAAGGAAAGAAATGCGCCATAGAGCTGACAATTGCCAGCTTCGGCGCTAACGAGGCTTTTAGCAGCGGCATAAAATATTTAGTGCTACTTACCACCGCCTGAAAGTTAATCGCGAAGGTTCTGTCAAAAGCAGTTAAATCCAGATCGTTGACATCAACGTATTCGCAGGTGCCGGCATTTAGCAGCAGCAGATCCAGCACGACACCCTCTGCGTGTAAACGCTCAGCACACGAACGAAGCGCATCCCGGTCAGTCAGATCAAGTACAACAGCATGAATAGCGCCATGTTGGCGGCTCAGCTCATCCAGCTTATCTTTTGAACGCGCCACTGCATATACTGTCCACCCTTGCGCCGCGTAATACAGCGCCAGTTCCCGGCCAATACCGGAACTGGCTCCGGTAATTAAACAGGTAGAATTCATAATAGCCCCTCAACAATACGACATTGTTAAGGTTACGGTTGTACTAGCAGATTGGATTTATTCAGGCGTAAAGATCGACACCCAGCAAGGATTGTACTTCACTGCGGCGCTGCTCGTTGGCCTGGCTTTGATAGGCATCTATTGCCTGTTGACTGCGCCTGTCGGTAGCGGCGCGAAAATTAGCTTGCTGACGCCGTTCATCGTCCAGCCGGTCGATAACGGCAGAGCTGGCCCGGACACCGCGCCCTTGTGGCAATTCCGAAGTTTGCTCGTTACGCAGCTGAGCACGGCGAGGCTCAGTGCCGTTAAAAACGGTACTGATACTTTGCGTTGCATTAGCAGCAGAATTGATATTCAGTGTCATAGCACACTTTCCGGACGAACTTAGCGCTAATTATAACCAGCACAGCCAACAAACCAAGTATTTTTATTTGCCGGGCAGTTTCTGCCAGGTCACTTCATCTCTTACATATACAGGCTCAGCGTGCTCTGCCGCAATAAAAGCACCGCTGGCCAAAGCCGGTAATGCAAGCGTAAGCATGTCCTGCGCCGAGGGGTACAAAATATCATTGGCAATGCTGACGTGCTGAACCGCAGATAATTGCCGGGCGTAAGTTTGCCAGCCGGTGCCAACCCCCATTACCGGGCCACTTAAGCTAAAAGCATTAAGTGCATCAGGTTTTATCGCTACCTCTTCACTTTGTGCCTGCATCAGGGCATTGCTCAAGGTATCGTTCAGTGCAAACCGGGCGATATACACTTCTGCCATCCGGGCATCTATCGCCGCAATGACCTGAGTGGCGCTGTGTAACCGTGCTGCAGCTTGCGCCATCGCCGCCAAAGTAGATACGCCATACACCGGTATATCGGCACCAAAAGCCAGCCCCTGAGTAACCCCAACACCGATACGCACGCCGGTAAAACTGCCCGGCCCGCGGCCAAATACAATACCATCGAGCTGAGCCAGGCTGATACCGGCTTCGCTCAGCAGTTGCTGCACCATTGGCAAAATACGTTTACTGTGCTGCTGCGGGCAAACTTCATCCAGCGTCAGTATCTCACTGCCCAGCTGTAAAGCTACAGAGCACGCTTCAGTCGAGGTATCTAGGGCAAGTAGTTTGCTATTTGCTTTGGTCAACTTCATTGTCCTGTTTTATCTGTTGTAAAAAATTTACCGCCTCATCAAGCGAACGGGTGCGGCGCATCGGCGGTAAACTGGTTAAAAATACCTCACCATAAGGTTTGGTAACCAGACGGTTATCACAAATGACCATAACACCACGATCGGTCACATCGCGGATCAGCCGCCCAACCCCTTGCTTTAAGGTGATCACCGCTTGTGGCAGCTGCACTTTGGCAAAAGGGTCTTCACCACGTAAGGCGCAGTCTTCACTGCGGGCTTGCAATAATGGCTCATCAGGCGAGGCAAACGGCAACTTGTCGATAATCACGCAACTGAGAGCATCACCACGCACATCCACGCCCTCCCAGAAGCTGCCGGTGCCCAGTAGCACGGCATTATCCAGTGTGACAAACTGCTCCAGCAACAGGCGCTTACCTGTGCTGCCCTGCACTAATACCGGTTGGCGCACTAAATCCGGTAATTGTTTCGCAACCAATTGCAGCATACGATGGCTGGTAAACAGAAAAAAGCAGCGCCCGTTATTCGCTTCCACCAAGCGCACTGCTATTTGCAGCAGCTGGCGCGCCATGCCCTGCTCATGCGGCTCACTCATATACCTGGGTACGCACAGCATCGCCTGTTCACTGTAATTAAACGGGCTTTGCAACAACAACGTTTTTGCACGGGTTAAACCCATTTGCATAGTGTAATGCGTAAAGCCGTTATTCACAGACAAGGTGGCTGATGTAAAGATCCAGCTGCGCTCATTTTCAGCAACAATAGTGCTGAATTTATCTGCGATACTTAAAGGCGTCAGATGCAAATTAACGTGCAGGCGGGTTGTTTCATACCACAAACTAACGCCGCTTTGCTGCATATCCATTAATTTCAGCAACCTGGCCTTACACAGCGCTAAACGTTCAAAGGCGTTATCAATAAGATCGCTGCGGCCAAGGCTGCTTTTCATGACCAGATACAGCATATCTATGGCTTCACTGACACGGTTCAGCGCAGTTTGCATTGAGCTTTGCTGATAGGCCTCGCGCCAGTTACCACGCGCTGGATCTGTGGCAAACTGCAGGCGCCAATCTTTAACCAGTTGCGCTACTTTATCTGCTGTTTTTGCCAGTTGCGGATGATCACGCAGTTCGCTTTTGCAGGCAATATCAATATCGCGGCACAGATCAAGCAGTAAGCGGCTTGAAACATTCTCGCCAAAATAGTCACTGGCGATATCTGGTAGCTGATGGGCTTCATCAAAAATAATGACATCCATTTGCGGTAGCAATTCGCCAAAGCCGGTGTCTTTTAATGCTAAATCGGCGAAGAACAAGTGATGGTTTACTACCACCAAATCAGCCGCCTGTGCCTTTTTACGCGCCTTTAGTAAATGACAATCCTCGTACACCGGACAGTCTTTACCCAGACAATTGTCAGTGGTACTGGTGACATAAGGCAACGCTTTAGAGTCTTCAGCAATGTAGGTCAGCTCACCGATATCACCGCTTTGAGTCTCGGCAGACCACTTTTTGATTAGGCTCAGATCCTGGATCAGCTGCTCATCCTGCAGCGGCACGTGATTATAGTGCTGCTCCAGCCGGAACAAACATAAATAGTTGCTACGCCCTTTTAGCAGTGCCAATTGCAATGGGCTGGCCAACGCTTTAACCACCTTGGGCAAGTCACGAAAATACAGCTGCTCCTGCAGGTTTTTCGTACCTGTAGATAAGACGACTTTTTTCCCGCTTAGCAGTGCCGGCACCAGATAAGCGTAGGTTTTACCGGTACCGGTACCGGCTTCAACTACCAAAGCCCCTGGGTGCTCAATCACATCAGCTACCGCCTGCGCCATCTGTAACTGGGCATCACGGGCATTAAAGCCGGCAATGTGTTTTGCCAAAGCGCCACCAGCAGCAAAAGCACTCGTTACCTGCTTAAGCATGACAGCTCAGATATGGTCGAATAAAAGCGGTGATAAATAACAAAGACAACAGATCGCAACCGGCAGAAAAAACAGGCCGCTATTATGCCTCAACAACGACGGATTTCAGACAAAAATATCCAGATGACCATCTTTATCAACATGCTGTTCATCTTCGGGCGTAGTGTAGGGAGCATCCGGGTATTCACCCTGACGGCGATCGCGCCTACGCTGTGGCCGCTGCAAAATCAGGTATTTCTGCTCGTGCGGTTTAACCGGGCTCAGGCGGGCTTCTTTAAATACCGGCACAACCTGTTTCGGATCAGGTTCCACCGGCGAACCGGGTACACGCTGAACAAAGGGCATAAAAGCATCCATCACACTCTCCTGCAGTTACTTCCCCTTATCGGCAACAGAACGATAAGCTTTAACGCCCTGTTAACGATAAGAGTACGTTGCTGCTGACAAGTTCAGACGATATACCGCAAGGCTCAGCCAAATGGTTGTTCAATATCCACTGCAGGTTCAGTAAACCAGCGCGGTCCCTGCTCTGTCATATAAAAATGGTCTTCAAGCCGCACGCCAAATTCCCCTGGCAACACCAGCATAGGTTCATTGCTAAAACACATGCCCGTCGCCAGTTCAGTGGTATTTCCTTCAACCAGATAAGGCCATTCGTGTATGTCGAGCCCGATACCGTGTCCGGTACGATGGGGTAGCCCCGGCAAGTTATAATCCGGACCGTAACCTTGCTGCTGCAAATAACCACGTGCTGCGCGGTCAACCTGCTGACAGGCAATACCGTTTCTGGCTGCAGCAAAAGCGGCTTGCTGGGCATTTTTTTCATGCTGCCACACCGTGCGCTGGTGCTCATTCGCCTCGCCAAAAACATAACTTCGGGTAATGTCAGATAAGTAACCATGCACACGGCAACCGGTGTCAATCAGTACCATATCGTTATCAGACAGTGTTTTGGGGTGCGCTACGCCATGTGGGTACGCGGTATCTTCTCCAAACAAGACGATACAAAAATACGACCCCGAGGCAGCCCCCACTTTTTTGTGGGCCAGATGAATAAACTCGGTTACCTCTGTGGTACTGATGCCGTCATATAAAACACTGGCAGCGGCTTTGTGTACCGCCAGCGTCATATCCATTGCTGTTTGCATCAGAGCCAGTTCTGCTGCTGATTTGTGCATCCTGCAAGGTGCAGTAACATGGCGTGCATTGGAAATACGCAGGTTCGGTAAATGTTGCTGCAAACCATCGGCAATGAAAAACTGCGCACTTTCATCCAGCGCCAGTTTTGCCTTATCACCAAAGCGCTCTTTGATTCTCTGCGCGCACAGCGCGTAAGGGTCATCGTGCTCTTGCCAGCTGAGAACCTCACCTTTAATAAGCATCAGCGGTGCGATGCTGCCAATTTCAAAATGCGGAATAACATATATCAGCGTGCCATCAGCAAACAACAGCGCGGCCACCAGGCGCTCGCTCGCATACCAGTCTACACCGGTGAAGTAACGCAAATTAGTACCGGCGTTCAGCAACATGACATCTAATTGCTTAGCTGCCATTAATCCGATGGCTTTATCAATACGCTGCTGATATTCATCTAATGCTATCGGCCTGACATTTGCGGTCATATCATCTAACTGTGCTAACGCCTGCTCTGTGGTTAAGCCACCAACACCTTTCGCCATTATATCCCCAGGGTATTTTTATCTGCTGAATGAAAGTAGTTCAGTATACTCCCGGCATCAGGCTGATGAAACCGGCCCAGCCAAGCCAAATGACTATACAACCTGATCATAATTTAACCAAATAAACTCAAAACCCAGGCCACAAACAATAATTATTTTCCCACCTGAACAGTCGAAAAATATAAAATCAATAAATATCAATAATTTAAATTATATCTAAAATTTAAACAAGGTGAATTTCTGCTTGATGTTTTTATTTAGCACAGGTAAGTTGTATAACATCTTAATCAGCAAGAATTGCAAAATGAACAACGTCACTGTACTGCATCATCATAGCGACTAGCCGTCCGGATAATTCGGAGGGCTATTTTCTGGCGCTCCGGTGGTACAGCAACAAAAACCCCGAGCCCAGGCGCGGGGTTTTTGTTTTTATGCTTTATACAATTTAATTATCGTCACGGAGACCTATATGAGTCCGGCAACAGAATCAAAACGTTTACGCATCGCCATGCAGAAATCCGGCCGTTTATCGGTCGACTCCCAAGCCCTGCTAACCAGCTGCGGCTTAAAAATTAACCTGCGCGAGCAGCGCCTCATTGCCCATGTCGAGAACATGGACATCGATATTCTGCGGGTGCGCGATGACGATATTCCCGGCCTGGTAATGGATGGCGTCTGTGACTTAGGCATTGTCGGCGAAAACGTGCTGGAAGAAGAATCCTTGCAGCGCAAAATGGATAACGACAGCTTTGATTACACCGTGCTAAAGCGGCTCGATTTTGGCGGTTGCCGTTTATCCATTGCCGTGCCGCAGGAAGAAAACTACACCGGCGCGGCCTCGTTAGATGGCAAAACTATCGCCACCACTTACCCGCGCTTGCTCGGCCGTTATTTAAAACAGCAAGGCGTTAATGCCCGTATTGTTAATTTAAAAGGCTCGGTTGAAGTGGCGCCGCGTGCCGGTTTAGCCGATGCTATCTGTGATCTGGTCTCTACCGGTGCCACACTCGAAGCCAATGGTTTAAAAGAAGTCGAAGTGATTTACCGCAGTAAAGCGGTGCTGATCCAGCGCAAAGGGCTAAGCGATGAGCGTCAGTTGAAACTTATCAACAAGCTGATGCCACGTATTAATGGCGTGATGCAAGCCAATGAAAGTAAATACATTATGCTGCACGCCCCGCGCGCGCGCTTAGATGAAGTGATTGCGCTGCTGCCGGGGGCAGAAAACCCGACCATGCTGCCACTGGCCGGCAACGATGAGATGGTCGCTATTCATGTGGTGAGTAGTGAAACGCTGTTCTGGGAAACCATGGAGCAGTTAAAAGCGCTGGGCGCCAGCTCCATCTTAGTGCTACCAATTGAAAAGATGATGGAGTAACCATGAGCCGCGTGATTGATTGGGCTTCGTTATCTGACTCCGGGCAACAGGCCGCTCTGGCACGGCCAGCGCTGGCGGATTCGGCATCCTTAAGTACGCAGGTAGCAGAGATTATCCGCAATGTTCGTGCGAACGGCGATGCGGCGCTGCGTGCCTACAGCCAGCAGTTTGATGGCTTAGATAGCAACCCGTTAGCGTTAAGTTCCAAAGAGAAACAAGCACAACTGGCAAAACTGTTGCCAGAGCGTAAAGCGGCTATTGAGCTGGCCTATGACAATATCCGTAAGTTTCACGCTGCCCAGTTGCCGCGTGATATCGAAGTAGAAACCAGTGCCGGCGTAAGCTGTCAGCTTAAAAGCCGCGCCATTGCCGCTGTTGGTTTGTATATCCCCGGTGGCAGTGCGCCACTGCCCTCCACGGTACTGATGCTGGGTGTACCGGCGCAGTTAGCCGGTTGCGAGCGCATAGTGCTGGTAACGCCACCGGGCAAACCGGTAGCGGGCGATATCGCGCCGGAAATTCTGTATGCGGCAGAGCTTTGTGGCATCAGCGAGATTTACACCATTGGTGGCGCCCAGGCCATTGCTGCACTGGCCTATGGCACCCAAAGCATCGCCAAAGTGGATAAAATCTTCGGCCCGGGTAATCGCTATGTTACCGAAGCCAAGCAGCAGGTCAGTCAGGATGCCAAAGGCGCACAAATAGATATGCCGGCCGGCCCGTCGGAGGTGCTGGTACTGGCCGATAACAGCGCCAATGCAGCCTTTGTCGCTGCCGACTTGTTATCGCAAGCCGAACACGGCCCCGACTCACAAGTGATCTTAGTCAGTGACAGCAGCGATTTAATTGCGGCCGTACAGGTAGAAGTGGCCAGCCAGCTCTCGCAACTGCCGCGCAAAGACATTGCTGAGGCCGCACTTAGCCACAGCCGCTATATTTTAACCGCGGGTTTAGCCCAGGCCGTGGCGGTAACCAATGCCTATGCGCCGGAGCATTTAATTGTGCAAACCGCCTGCGATGATGAGCTGGTTGCGCAATTTAACAGCGCCGCCAGTATTTTTGTCGGCAAATGGACGCCAGAGTCTGCCGGTGACTACGCCAGCGGTACCAACCATGTGCTGCCCACCTACGGTTACAGCAAAACGGTATCCAGCTTATCGCTGGCCGATTTTTACCGCCGCTTCACGGTGCAAAAGCTAAGCGCACAGGGCATGCGTAATATCGGCCCGGCCATCGTCACGCTGGCACAAGCAGAAAGCCTGGACGCGCACGCCAATGCGGTGCGGCTACGTCTGGCAGAACTTAATTCGACTGAAGGTTAAGCACAAGATGGCAAACTCAACCCCAACTGGCGTAAATAACCTGGCCAGACAAATTGTGAAAGACCTCGTGCCCTACGCCTCGGCGCGCAGCAGCATGAGTGGTGGCGCTGTCTGGCTTAACGCCAATGAAAATGCCTTAGCACCAAGCTATCAGCTGGATGGCACCTTTAACCGCTACCCGTCCTGTCAGCCAAAAGCGGTAATTAATGCTTATGCCGCTTATGCCGGTGTATCACCCGAGCAGGTACTGGTAAGCCGCGGCGCGGACGAAGGCATTGAGCTTTTGATCAGAAGCTTTTGCGAGCCGAAACAGGACAGCATTACCATTTGCCCGCCAACCTACGGCATGTATGCGATAAGCGCTGAGAGCAACCAAACGGCTGTGAATAAAGTGCTGCTAATTAATAACGAACAGCTGGACTTAGCCGGCATTTTTGCCACCAGTCCCAAGCTGGTGTTTATCTGCAGCCCGAATAACCCGACCGGCGATCTGATCCCGCGTGAGCAAATTATTGCCGTACTGGAGCATTTCGCCGGTAAAGCTCTGGTGGTGGTCGATGAGGCCTATATCGAGTTTGCGCCTGAAGCGACACTGGCCAATGAACTGGCTAACTACCCGCATTTAGTCATTTTACGCACCTTATCCAAAGCCTTTGGTCTGGCCGGGCTGCGCTGCGGCTTTACCTTGGCCGCACCGGAAGTGATAAACGCACTAAAGAAAATGATCGCGCCCTACCCGATCGCCGAGCCGGTGGCACAAATTGCCGCCCAAGCGTTATCCAAAGCCGGTATCACGCAAATGCAGCAAAGTGTCGCGACGATAAATACGCTGCGTGATGCCTTTATCGCCTTTGCCAAAGCGCAAACTGGCGTACAAAAGGTCTGGCCGAGCAACGCTAACTATGTGCTGCTGCAGGTAAACAACGCTGCAGACTGCGTAAGCAGCCTTATTAAAAGCGATATTTTAATCCGCAATCAGTCCAGTCAGCTGGGTTTATCTGAAGTGGTACGGGTATCGATTGGCAACGCCGATGAAATGCAGCGCCTGACAGAGGCGATGCAGCAGTATTTTTCTAACACCGATAGCAAAGAGAGAGTAAGCGCATGAGTGGCCAGCCTATTTTATTTATCGACCGCGACGGCACCATGGTAGAAGAGCCGCCGATTGACAAGCAGCTCGATAGCCTGGAAAAGCTGGCTTACGAGCCTGATTTGGTGCCCTCTTTATTAAAATTGCAGGCTGCAGGTTATCGTTTAGTGATGGTGACCAATCAGGATGGCCTGGGCACCGACAGCTTCCCGCGTGATACCTTTGATGCGCCGCACGACAAGATGATGCAGCTGTTAACCTCGCAAGGCATCAAATTTGACGATGTGCTGATTTGCCCGCACTTTGAACATGATAACTGCAGCTGCCGCAAGCCGAAGCTGGGGCTGGTAAAAGACTACCTGCAGCAGGGCAAAATCGACTTTACTAACTCTTATGTGATTGGCGATCGTATCACCGATGTGCAACTGGCCGAGAACATGGGCCTGCCAGCGTTTCAGTATAACCGCGACAGCTTAGGCTGGGCGCACATCACCAAACAACTGCTAAGTCGTGGCCGCAAAGCGACAGTTCGCCGCACCACGCGGGAAACCGATATTGAAATCAGTGTCGATCTGGATACCAGCGGCAATAACAGCTTTAACACCGGCGTCGGCTTTTTCGATCATATGCTGGAGCAAATTGCCACCCACGGCGGCTTTTCACTGCAGGTAAAAGTGGAAGGTGATTTACACATCGACGATCACCATAGCGTCGAAGATACCGCACTGGCACTGGGCCAGGCGCTGAAGCAGGCACTGGGCAACAAACGCGGCATTAACCGCTTTGGCTTTGTGCTGCCGATGGATGAATGCCGCGCTGAATGTGTGCTGGATTTATCCGGCCGGCCGCTGTTTGTCTTTAACGGCGAGCTTGGCGAAGGTGCTGTTGGCGGTTTAACGCTTGAGATGGTGCCGCACTTTTTCCGCTCATTAAGCGATGCCATGCTGATGACGCTGCACCTGAGTATCACTGAGGGCAACAAGCACCATAAAGTAGAAGGCTTGTTTAAAGCCTTTGGCCGCGCATTGCGCCAGGCCATTACTGTATCGGGCGAAGCGCTACCGAGCTCAAAAGGAGTGCTGTGATGAAGCTGGTGATAGTGGATACCGGTTGCGCCAACATCAGCTCAGTGTACTTTGCGTTTAAACGCCTGGGCGTTGAGGCCAGCATCAGCTGTGATGCCAAAGCCATTAAAGCGGCCGATAAAGTGCTGCTGCCCGGCGTTGGCACCGCGCACAATGCCATGGCCAAACTTCAGCAAGCCGAACTTATTGATACATTGCAAAACCTGCAACAACCACTGCTGGGTATTTGTCTGGGAATGCAAATGCTGACTGCGCACAGCATGGAAGGTGATGTCGCTTGCTTAAACCTTATTCCTTCTGAAGTACTGCCATTAAAGAGCGGCGGTCTGCGTTTGCCGCATATGGGCTGGAATACATTGCACAGCATAAGTGAACATCCGTTAATGCGAGGTTTTTCTGTCACAGACTATCTGTATTTTGTGCACAGCTTTGCGGTGGCACCAGACGAGTACAGCCTGGCGCAGTGCCATTACGGTACTGATTTTGCTGCGGTCATTGGCAAAGACAATGTCGCCGGTGCCCAGTTTCACCCGGAGCGCTCGGGTAAAACCGGCGCGCGGTTATTACAGAATTTTCTGGAGTGGCAGTTATGATTATCCCCGCCATCGACTTAATTGACGGCAATGTGGTGCGCTTGTACCAAGGCCGCTACGACAACACGACCCAATATGACTTCAGCCCAATCGGGTTGCGTAATCAATACGCCCAGGCTGGTGCAGACTGGCTGCATATAGTGGATTTATCCGGCGCCAAAGATGCCGCTAAACGCCAGCTTAAACTGTTAACTGAGCTAATGACAGCTTCACCTTTACATATTCAGGTTGGCGGTGGCGTGCGCAGCGAGCAGGATGTGATTGATTTACTTGATGCCGGTGCTGGCCGCGTCGTTATCGGCAGTTTAGCCATACGCCAGAGCGAACTGGTGCAAAGCTGGGTGCGTAAATACGGCGGCGAACACATCGTGCTGGCGCTGGATGTCGCCATTAATGATAAAGGCGAGAAAACCCTGCCTTCGCATGGCTGGATTGAGCAATCCAATATTACCTTAGAACAGGTGCTGGACGGTTATATTGCTGCCGGAGCTAAACATGTGCTTTGTACTGATATCAGCAAAGACGGCACCTTAACCGGCTCGAATGTGCAGCTATACAAAGAGCTGGCCAGCAAGTATCCGCAAATACAGTGGCAGGCCTCGGGCGGTATCGGCAAGCTGGATGATATCCGCGCCTTAATTGGCAGCGGCGTGGCCGGCGTTATTTTAGGCCGCTCATTACTGGAAGGTAAATTTACCCTTGAGGAGGCCATTGCATGCTGGCAAAACGGTTAATTCCCTGCCTTGATGTACGCGATGGTAAGGTCGTAAAAGGCGTACAGTTTCGTAACCATGAAATTATCGGCGATATCGTGCCGCTGGCACAGCGTTATGCCGAGGCCGGCGCCGACGAGCTGGTGTTTTATGATATTACCGCGTCGAGCGATGGCCGGGTGGTCGATAAAAGCTGGGTGCAGCGCATTGCCGAGGTGATCGATATTCCGTTTTGCGTTGCCGGTGGCATTAAAACGGTGGCTGATGCCGGCAAAATTCTGGAAATGGGTGCCGATAAAATTTCAGTAAACAGCCCGGCCCTGCTAAGACCAGAGCTGATTAACGAGCTTAACCACAGCTTTGGCCAACAGTGTGTTGTGATTGGCATCGACAGCTTTTTTGATGTCACTTCCGGCCAGTATCAGGTATACCAGTTTACCGGTGATGAAAGCCGCACCCGAAAAACCCAGTGGCTTACCCGCGATTGGGTTAGCGAGGTGCTAAGCCGCGGTGCCGGCGAGATTGTACTTAACTGCATGAATCAGGATGGGGTGCGCCAGGGCTATGACATTGCCCAGCTGAAAAGCATCCGCGAGGTGTGCAGCGTGCCGCTGATTGCCAGTGGTGGCGCCGGTACTATGCAGCACTTTACTGATGTGTTTGAAAACGCCGATGTTGATGGTGCTTTGGCTGCCAGCGTGTTTCACAAAGGTATTATTGAAATTGCGGAGTTAAAAGCCAAATTGATCACTGATGGCATCATTATTCGACCATAAAGGCACAAACGGAGCTTCGAACACGCAATCGCTGCGTACATTTTTGCTGTGACACGCCGTGAACCCATCCATGGGGGCTCGTCTCAGCCCGTCCAGGGCTTCAACGGTCACAGTAAAAAGTACATCCGCGCTTGCTTGGCTTGTGCCAGCCGGAACGCCAATGTCCCGAGCGACGAGGATTAACTGCTGAACAGAGCGTCTGTGGCAGGGATGCCACAGAGGAGCCTACAGGGAGGTATTTACGGCGCCTCTGTGTGCAGTTAAACCTCAGAGCCATAACCTGACTGGCATGAAAAATGAACAAGGGTAGTTATGAATAAAGACAATATTAACCAACTAAGCTGGCCGGAAAACCAACTGCTGCCAGCGATAGTACAGCATGCCATCTCCGGCAAGGTGCTGATGCAGGGCTATATGAACCCGGAGGCACTTGAGCACACACTGCAAAGCGGCAACGTCACCTTTTACAGCCGCAGCAAACAGCGGCTGTGGACCAAAGGCGAAAGCTCAGGCCATACCTTAAAGCTGGTTAGCGTCGACAGCGACTGCGATGCCGACAGCATTTTAGTGCTGGCACTGCCACAAGGGCCAACCTGCCATGTCGGTACCGAAACCTGCTGGCATGACAACAGCGCCAATAGCCCGCAACTGGCGTTTTTATATGACTTAGAACAGGTGATTAAAAGCCGTGAAGGCGCCGAGCCGGCCAGTAGCTACACCGCCAGCCTGTTTGCTAAAGGCGTAAAACGCATCGCGCAAAAAGTCGGTGAAGAAGGTGTCGAATCGGCCTTAGCGGCGATGGCTGGCGATAAAGAAGAGTTAGCTAACGAAGCGGCTGATCTGATTTTTCACCTGTTGGTGTTATTACGCAGTCAAAAACTGGAACTGAATGACGTTGTTAAAGTACTACAACAACGCCATAAATAGGTAGAACAGCGGCAGTTAAACTGTACGCTAACGGAACCAGCTTGCTGTACAGCAGTGGCGAAACATCGGGCAGCTAACTACACTTAAGCGTCATGACCGCGAAACCACCGCATTTGCACCGCGAGGCGAACCTGATCCAAATGTTGGACCCAATGTCCACCGACTGGAATCAGGCTCTGCCTGACCCTGATAGCACAGTAGCCAGCAAGCTGGTTGCTGCGCTGGATTTTTCCCGTTTAAACGCCCTTTTTGAAAACTTCCTGCTGGTGATGAATATCCCAATTGCACTCATTGATTTACAGGGCAAGGTGCTGGCGTCGTCACGTTGGCAAAGGGCCTGTGTACAATTTCACCGTCAAAGCGAAACAACATTAAAACGCTGCCTGGAAAGCGACTGCGAGCTGTCTAAACAAACACAGCACAGTAAAAACTACTCACTTTATCGCTGCGGTAACGGCCTGACTGATTGTGCAACTCCAATCATGCTTGAAGGCCAGCATATAGCTAACCTGTTTATCGGGCAGTTTTTACTTAAAGAGCCAGACGCGGCTTTTTTCCAGGCACAAGCAGCAGAAGCCGGCTTTAACACCAACGACTATCTCGCTGCACTGTCTGAAATACCCATAGTTGATGAAGAAAAACTTCCTGCGATGTTAAACATGCTGGCTTCGCTGGCGTTGCAGTTTACCGAGCTTAGCCTGATTAATAACCGTTATCAGAGCAGCCTGCTGCACACCGAACAACAAGTGCAGCAGCGCACACAGGAATTAATGCTGCAAAATCAAATTTTAAGCCAGATAAGCGAAGGCGCTGAGCTAAAAACTATTTTGCATAATCTGGTTACGCAGGTCGAACAACTGCACCCATTAACGCATTGTTCTATTTTACTGTTAGATGAAGACGGTAAAACCTTGCGCCACGGTGCCGCCCCTACTCTGCCTGATGCATACAACCAGGCAATTGACGGCGTCACAATAGGTATTGGCGTTGGCTCCTGCGGCACTGCCGCCTATACCGGCGAAACCGTCATCGTGTCCGATATCAGCACACACCCTTACTGGCAACCTTATCAGGACCTGGCGCAGCTGGCAGGCGTCAAAGCATGCTGGTCGCAACCGGTTAAAAATGCGCAGGGTAAGGTTCTTGGCACTTTTGCTATCTATCATGATGAAATAGCACAACCCTCAGCAGAGCTGCTGGAAAAAATTAAGGCATACAGCAACCTGGCAGAACTAGCCATCGGCCGCTGGCTTAGTGCGGCGCAGATAAGACGCCTGGCATTTTATGACAGCCTGACCGGGCTGGCGAACAGACGCCTGCTGGAAGAGCATATGCTGCAGGCAATGGCCGCCAGCCGCCGCAGTCAGCACTATTGCGGCCTGATGTTTATTGACTTGGATAATTTTAAGCCGGTAAACGACATCTATGGCCACAAAAAAGGAGACAGCCTGTTAGTCGAGATGGCGGCGAGATTACGTAATACGGTCAGGCAAGCCGACACGGTGGCGCGTTTTGGCGGTGATGAGTTTATCGTGCTGCTAAGAGATATCGATACCGACGTGATACGTAGTAAAGAACATATGCAGGCCATTGCGGCCAAGATTACACAGGAACTATCCCGCCCCTTTCCACTAACCGAGCATTGTATGCATCAATGTGCCTGCAGCATAGGTTTGGTGTTATTTCAGGGCGACAATGATTGCGATGAATTGTTACGCCGGGCCGATAGTGCGATGTATCAGGCTAAAAACGGTAAACTCAATCACCCTTGCTGGTTCAGCTAACGCAGCACTGAGGGCAAGCAGCGCATTAAAATGTAA
Source organism: Rheinheimera sp. ATLC3 (assembly GCF_059429535.1). Classification (NCBI taxonomy): domain Bacteria; kingdom Pseudomonadati; phylum Pseudomonadota; class Gammaproteobacteria; order Chromatiales; family Chromatiaceae; genus Rheinheimera; species Rheinheimera sp. ATLC3. The sequence goes on along the minus strand of NZ_CM182103.1, from coordinate 3,671,684 downwards.
CAGGCTTTGTCGGCGTATTGACAAGGCAGGCTATGCCTAAGACTATAGCCGCATTCTGATAAATCAGGTTCTACTGTTTCACCTTTCTGTTAACCCAAAATAAATAAAAGAGTCGCTATGAAAAAATCCCTACTGATGCTGGCTGTTGCCAGTAATTTTGCAATGGCAGATGAAGGCATGTGGATGCCACAGCAACTGCCGCAAATTGCTACTGAATTAAAAGCCGCTGGTCTGGCACTGAACCCGTCTGACTTAACCAAACTTACTGAGTTTCCTGCCGCGGCTATTGTCAGTCTTGGCGGCTGCTCAGCGTCATTTGTATCGCCTGAAGGCCTGGTAGCGACGAATCACCACTGCGCCTACGGCAGCATTGCACATAATTCCACCCCCGAAAACGACTTATTAGCAAACGGTTTTCTGGCTAAAACAATGAAAGAAGAGGTGCCTGCCGCACCGGGCAGCCGTATTTTCGTGACCAAAGCCGTAGACAATGTCAGTGATAAAATCATTGATGCCAAAACAGCGAAGTTAAACGGCAAAAAGCGTATTGACGCTATTGAAGCAAACCAAAAAGCTTTGGTTGCAGAATGTGAAAAAGATGAAGGCCATCGCTGCACGGTAGCCGCTTATTATGGCAGCCTGGAGTTCTATCTGATTAAACAGCTGGAAATTAAAGATGTGCGTTTAGTGCATGCTCCCGCTGAAGGTGTAGGTAAGTTTGGCGGTGACACTGACAACTGGATGTGGCCACGCCATACAGGCGACTACAGCTTTTACCGCGCTTACGTTAGCCCTGAAGGAAAATCAGCTGACTTCAGCACCGAAAATGTGCCTTACAAACCGGATTTTCATCTGACGCTGGCCAAAGACGGCGTAAAAGAAGGTGACTTTGTTATGGCGCTGGGTTACCCGGGCCGCACCAACCGTCACCGCCTGCCAAGCGAAGTAAGTGACACCTTTGAATGGGCTTACCCTAATACGGTAGCGCATTATAAAAACACGCTGGATATTATCGCCCGCGAAACCGCTACCGATAAAGACGCTGAGCTTAAATACGCCAGCCGTGTCGCAGGTTTAAACAACTATATGAAAAACCGTCAGGGCATGCTGGACAGTTTTGCACAAAGCGATTTTTTACAGCGTAAAACGGCGGAGCATGCTGAACTCACTACTTGGGTTAACAGCAGCCGCGACAATAAAAAAGCCTACGCCGCAGATCTGAAAAACATCGAAAAGCTGTTAAAGCAGCGGCAGAATCAGGATCACCGCGACTATCTGCTTGATAACGCTAAACCGCGTTTATTAAACGTTGCAGCTGCGCTGTACCGTTTAGCGGAAGAAGGCACCAAGCCAGATGCCGAGCGTAAAGCCGGTTTTCAAAGCCGTGATTTACCGCGCTATAAAGCGTTTTTAACCGGCATGGAACGTAATTTCGCCGTCAGCGTAGAAAAGGCACTGGACTTATATAACCTGAGCCGTTATGCCGCCCAGCCAAAGAAGCAACGTGATGCCGAGTTTGACAAAGTCATGGGTATTAAAGACGGCATGAGTGAAGCACAGCTGAAAACTGTGATAGATAACTGGTATGCCAATACCGCGTTAACCGCGCTTGATAAGCGCATGGCTTTGTTGGATATGACACCTGAACAGTTTGCCAAAACTGACGATGCGTTTGTTAAAGCTGCGGTAGCCCTGCACAAATGGAGCCTGAAACGCGAAGCTGCAGAAGAAGAGCTGGCAGGTAAAATTCAGCAGGCTTATGCCAGCTACATGCGGGCTAAAATTGCGTTTATGCAATCTAAAGGACTAGCCGTTTACCCTGATGCCAACAGCACGCTGCGTGTTACCTACGGTAACGTGAAAGGCCGGGCACATGGTAACGAAGACGGCAACGCCTGGGCGCCGTTTACAACGCTGCGTGGTATTACTGCCAAAGCCACCGGTGAAGGTGAATTTAATGCCCCGCAAAAGCAGCTGGATGCCATTGCCGCCAAGCAGTACGGCCCTTACAAAGTAGACAGTTTAAACTCTGTACCGGTTAACTTTATGGCGACACTGGATATTACCGGCGGTAACTCAGGTTCGGCGGTACTGAACAGCAAAGCTGAACTGGTTGGCCTGGCGTTTGATGGTACGCTGGATTCCATCATTTCGGATTGGGACTACAACCCGGATAACACCCGCTCTATTCAGGTCGATCACCGTTTTATGCTGTGGCAAATGCAGCTGGACGGTGCCGATAATCTGTTAAAAGAGATGGGCGTAAAACAATAGAACTTTTTAAACGAACAGAGGTTTACTCTAAGCCAACCGTTGCAGGCCTGGATGGCCGAATCGAGCCCCCAGGGATGGGTTTACGGCGTGTTGGCGTGGGTAAACCGACGTGAGTATTACACCTTTAGCCGGCTTTCTTGCCGGCTTTTTATTGCTTTTCCAATAATTCTGCTGCCAGCCGGACAAAATCTGACGAGGTTAGTATCCCCTTCAGCTTATTGTTTTCATCTACCACCGGCATACAACCATGGCGGTTTTTAACAAAAAAGCCGGCCACCTCTTTTAGTGATTGCTCTGGCGCGACGGCGGCAAAATCCGTAGCCATAATATCCGCTACCAGTTGCTGCTTTTCTTTGCGTTCCAGCGCCGTAGCACCGTATTGCGCCATTAACCCCATTACTTTAGCGATCATAATTTTTTGCGTTAGCATGCCAACCAGCTCGCCACTGGTATCAATCACCGGGATATGACGGATATTTTTCCCACGCATTAAATCATGCGCATCTTTCAAGCTGGCATCACGGGTTACACATAAAGGATCGGCCGTCATCAGCTGCGCTACAGTATTCAGGGTCATAACATTCTCCGTTAGCGGTTTATCATGGTTATAACGCAAAAAGTAGCAATGGGCTTAGCGCTGGATCAAGTTTTCTGTTGCTGTTGTGGTGCAGAGGTAAATGAACTACCCAGCGAGGCAATAATAACCAACCCTATTGCTAACCACTGCCATATCGTTAGAAGCTCTGCCAAAATCAGAAAACCCGCCAGTGCCGCTATTGCCGGTTCCATGCTCATAAACACACTAAAGCTTTGTGAGGTCATATTGCGAAGCGCTATCATCTCTAGTGAATACGGTATGGCACTGGATAAAATACCCACCAGAAAGCCGAGCGGCAGTACCTGCCAGCTCAGCAATGCCGTGCCCTGACTTACCGCGCCAATCGGTACCAGAAACAATGCAGCTACGGTCATGCCAAGTGCAACAGTAATACCGCCTGAGCCTTGGGCATTGGTTTTTTTACCAAATAGAATATAGCCCGCCCAGCATGCTCCGGCGGCAAGCGCCATAACAACACCAATAGGGTCTAACGCGTCAGTGCCGCGCATATCTGGCAACAGCAGTAAAATGCCGGCAATAGCGCAGCCTACCCACAGTAAATCCCGCTTACGCCGCGACGAAAATAGCGCTACGGCCAGCGGGCCGGTGAATTCCAGCGCCACACCTATACCAAGCGGAATACGCTCAATAGCAAGATAAAACAGAATGTTCATGCCGCCAAGGCTTATGCCGTACGTCACGATGGCCAGCCAGTCGCGCCGGCCGGATGGTAATGCACGCCAAGGCCTGAATACCAGCCACAGCACTAAAGCAGAAAACCCCAACCGCAGTGCAGTAGTGCCCTCAGGGCCGATAAGCGGAAACAGCTGCTTGGCAACAGACGCTCCGGATTGAATAGTGACCATTGCCAGCAATACGCTGGCAACCGCGATCAGCAAGGCACGATTAACCGCTACAGACATAACATTAGAACCTGACAGGAAAACTCACCGTAAATGAGCCGCTATTGTAGGCGCAACGGCCGTTAAACGTAAGCTACGGTGCACCCTGATACATCATTTTTGCGTTATAACGGGGCATTTTACGCATCTTCCAGCCCTATACTGTAACGCTGACATCAGCCTGTCAGAAAAATACCATTTTCCAGCAATATGTTAAGTGCAATGTTGGTGTGAAAGCCAGGTGATGACGCTACTGGCATACAACCTGCTTTGTAAGCTGAAACGGCCCGTATGCTCACCCGTGTTTCGTTTAATATCTCAGGAGCATTGATATGACCGGACTCCATAACCGCAGCCATCCGCTGCGCGATATGCTGGATAAAGAGTTGCAGCAGCGCACCTTTCCAGCCCTGACTGCGCCGTGCCGGCTATGTCAGTTTATGCTGACAGTATCGCCGGCCTCACGTAGCAGTGAGCTTGCCTTTATTCAACAGTTAGCCAGAGCGCAGGGTAGCCATTTTAGCGATGCTGATAATGATATAAACCTGCCACTGTTTGGCGGCAGCCTGCGTTTTGAAAAGCATGGCGAGTTTTCCAGCTATGTATTTATTCAGAACGGCAGCGCCAAACAGCTATTTGATGACCCGTTGGATTTTCTGCCAACCAAAGACTGGCTGGACGATATCCCGGGTCAGATATTCCGCGTCGTGCAGCTTAGCGTGATTACCCCGGCGCAACTTAACACCTGTGGCAATATTGATACGCTGTTTAACCCGGATAATTGCATCAGCAGCCTTTTGGCCGGGCAAAAAGCCCGGATCTGGACCGACTTTCAAAAACATGCCGAAGGAGCCGGTCGTATGCTGTTGGTAGATCACGGCCTGTCACCTGCCGCACTTGGCCGCCTGGTGCAGCAGCTGTTCGATTTGGGCAATTATCGTAAGCTGTCATTGCTCGGTTGGCCGCTGTCACGCCAGGCGCTGGCCAAACTAACGCTGCTGGAGCAGCAGTTGTCTGACATTACACAGCGCATAGAACACAAACAAAGCGATGATGAGCGTTTGCTAAACGAAATTACAACGATGGCAGCGCAAACCGAACATTTAATTGCCGATACCAGCTCCAGGCTGCAAGCCACCGCGGCCTATTATCAGCTGACGCTGGACAGAATTAAAAGCCTGAATGAAACCCCTATTGAGGGTTTGCTATCACTACAGGATTTCAGTGAAAGGCGCTTAACGCCGGCGTTTCGCACCAGTGAATCCGTTGTGTTTCGCCAGAACACTCTCTCTGGCCGTTTAGGCCGCTCAACAGAGCTGCTACGCACCCGCATTAACCTGAAACTGGAGCAGCAAAACCAGCAACTGCTGGCATCGATGGACAGACGGGCTAAATTGCAGCTGAATATGCAGCAGATGGTAGAAGGTTTATCCCTGGTCGCTATCAGCTATTACGCAGTACAGCTGGCAGAAAAAGCCATTAAAGCACTGGGTTACTGGCTGCCACAGCTCAATACCCAGCTGTGGCAAAGCATTAGTGTGCCGGTGGTGGTTGTCATCGTTGCGGTGGTACTGATTTGGGTGAACCGGCAATTACACAGAAATAACTGAGTAAAGCCTCTACAATGCCAAGCATGCTTGAGATTTCGCCAGCTTAGTGCTTTACTTGCGATCCTTTCATGTAACGGATACAACAACGTGTGGCGCTTATTGGGTATTGTGCTGGTTATGACTGCGGTGCTGGCAGCCTCTGACGCTAACGCGCAGGATCAGGGTTTATCAGCAGACGGTAAAAGACAGCTGAAACTGTCGCCGGGCGATCCGGCCCGCAGCACGGGTGACGTAAAAGCCAAAACGCCGCCTGCGCAAATTGCTGTATACCGGTCGGTTAAAGCCGATGGCACAGCGATGTTTTCCGATCGCCAGCCATTGAACAGGCCTTATCAGATTGTACGTTATGACTGCTTTGCCTGCGATCCGACATCTACCGTGAACTGGCACACTGTACCCTTGTACATCAGACCTTATAATCAGCTGATTGCAAAGGCTGCTGTCGATTATCAGCTTGACCCAGCCCTGATCCGGGCCGTTATTCATGCTGAGTCATCATTTCGCCCTGCCATTGTTTCACGTAAAGGTGCAGTAGGGTTAATGCAACTGATGCCGCAAACTGCACAGCAGCTTGGAGTGCTGGATGCCAGTGCGCCGGCTCAGAATATTACAGCAGGCAGCCGTTATCTGGCAGACTTAATCAAACAATACAATGGCGAAGTATCACTGGCACTGGCTGCATATAATGCCGGCGCCAGCAATGTCAGAAAATACAATGGCATACCGCCTTTTGCCGAAACCCAGGCTTATGTCGAGCGGGTAGCTATTTTACATAAACGCTACCAGCAAGCAGGCTAGGACGGCGTAGCGGTATGATTTAATGCAGCTCGCATGATGTCTTTCCAGGACACTAAACCGAGCAAATGTTTATGCTCATCTGTTACCGGCAGACAGCCAATGTTGTGCTTCAATAATAATGCTGCAGCCTGCTTTATCGTACTATGTTCAGATACGGTGATAACCGGCGTAACCATCACCTGATGTACTTTGCGACTGCGGACAAATAAGTTTATTGCCGGATCACTGGCTGCATCCATTACCGGACTGATTTCGCGAAAATAATCTTTTACAGAGACTATGCCTACCAGACGATTGCTGGCGTCTGTTACCGGTACATGCTGAAAACACGCTTTGGCAAAGACTTCACGTAATGAGGCCAGGCTGGCATCGGCCATAGTGGTAATTAAGCGGTTTCTGTGCGTCATAATTTGCCCAATGCTCATACCTGCCTCACTCACGTTTGCCGTTAATCGTCGCTCTTCTCAAAACCTTCAATCGTCACACCAGACAAGAAGCCTGCGCCTTTGGTGTCGCCACTGCGCAGTTTAATCATCAGACGCAGATCGTTTGGTGAGTCTGCATGATGGATAGCATCGGCGTAACTTATACGGCCAGCCTGATATAAATCGTACAGGGCCTGATCAAAGGTTTGCATGCCAAGCTCACGAGATTTGGTCATCACCGCTTTAATTTCGCCCATTTCACCACGGGCAATTAAATCGGCTATTAAAGGCGAATTAAGCAACACTTCAATAGCGGCAACCCGGCCCTGGCCATCGGCAGTAGGCACCAGCTGCTGCGCCACTATGCCGCGTAAGTTCAGTGACAAATCGAACAGCAGCTTCTGGTGCATTTCTTTGGGCACCAAATGCATAATGCGGTCTATTGCCTGGTTGGCATTGTTAGCGTGCAAAGTAGCAATACACAAATGACCGGTTTCAGCGAACGATAAGGCATATTCCATCGTATCCTGGCTGCGTATTTCACCAATCAGGATCACATCCGGCGCCTGACGTAGTGAACTTTTCAGCGCAGCTTCAAAGGATTCGGTATCAATGCCGACTTCGCGCTGGGTAATAAGGCTTTTGTGATGCTCATGCACAAACTCGATCGGGTCTTCAATGGTCAGAATATGGCCTTTGGCATTTTTGTTGCGATAACCAAGCAGTGCTGCCAGGGATGTTGATTTACCGGTACCGGTACCACCGACAAACAGCACCAGTCCGCGCTTAGACATGATGACTTCTTTCATGATAGGCGGCAGACCAAGATCATCCACATTCGGAATTTTCGTGACAATTCGGCGCACCACCATACCAGCACAGTCACGCTGCCAGAATGCCGACACCCGGAAACGCCCTACCTCATTGGCAATCGCAAAGTTGCATTCTTTGCTGGTCATAAATTCCTGTTGCTGCTTATCATTCATCGCCGACAACACCAGCTTCAGTGACGCCGCATCCGTCAGTGGCGTTTCATCTATCGGCAGCAGCTCACCGTTTATCTTGGCGGCTACCGGCATCCCGGCAGTGATAAACAGGTCAGACGCTTTTTCGCTGACCATTTTTTCAAGAAAATCATCTAGCTGCATAGCAATTTATATCCTGCCCATGGCACCGAAAGTATTTTTATCCTGCGCTTTGGCAGCAGCGTCGCGTTGTGATACCAAGCCGCGGTTCACCAGATTCACTAAACACTGATCCATGGTTTGCATGCCATGCGCAGCACCCGTTTGAATAACCGAGTACATCTGGGCAATTTTGTCTTCCCGGATAAGGTTACGGATAGCAGGCAAGCCAACCATAATTTCATGCGCAGCAATACGGCCACCACCGACCTTTTTCAGCAGCGTCTGTGAAATAACAGCGCGTAATGATTCAGACAACATAGACCGCACCATGTCTTTTTCTTCACCGGGGAAGACGTCAATAATACGGTCAATGGTTTTAGGCGCAGATGTGGTGTGCAAAGTACCAAACACCAGGTGACCGGTTTCAGCTGCTGTCATAGCAAGTCTGATGGTTTCCAGGTCTCGTAATTCACCTACCAGAATAACGTCCGGGTCTTCCCGCAGCGCTGAACGCAAAGCGTTGCTGAAACTGTGGGTATCACGGTGCACTTCACGCTGGTTGATTAGGCTGGATTTGTTGTTGTGCACAAATTCGATCGGATCTTCTATCGTCAGAATGTGATCATGGCGCATAGTGTTGATGTAATCGATCATCGCGGCCAGGGTGGTTGATTTACCCGAACCGGTCGGGCCGGTAACCAGCACCAGACCACGCGGGTTTTCGGCAATGGTTTTAAAAATATCCGGTGCACCTAAATCATCCAGCGTTAATACTTCACTTGGGATAGTACGGAATACCGCTGCTGCACCACGGTTTTGCACAAAGGCGTTAACCCGGAAGCGTGCTAAGTTAGGTACTTCAAATGAAAAGTCTGATTCAAGATGTTCTTCGTATTCTTTACGCTGCTTGTCGGTCATAATCTCGTACACTAAGGCATGTACTTCTTTATGTGACAACGGCGGAATGTTCAGCTTGCGAACATCACCATCAACCCGGATCAGTGGCGGCACGCCAGCTGAAAGGTGTAAATCTGACGCTTTATGCTGCACACTAAAGGCTAATAATTCGGTAATATCCATGACAATTTTTACTCCACTTTGCCAATTAATATGAATAACATAGCAGAACAACTGAGCCTCGCCTATTACAACCTGAAGGAAAAATGCAGTGCTTTGGCTACAGACAGCAAAGCGGTAGCGTTGATTGCAGTAAGTAAAACTAAACCTGCATCTGCCGTATTGGCTGCCTATCAGGCCGGACAGCGTTTATTCGGTGAAAATTACCCGCAAGAATTAGTTGAAAAAGCGCAGCAGCTGTCAGACTGTCAGGATATCTGCTGGCATTTTATCGGCCCGTTGCAATCGAATAAAACCAAACTGGTAGCCGAACATGCCAGCTGGGTGCACAGTATTGACCGGCTTAAAATTGCACAGCGCCTGGCGGAACAGCGCCCGGCACATTTGGGTAAGCTTAAAGTGCTGCTGCAGATTAATATCAGCAATGAGCCAACCAAAGCCGGTATTTTGCCGCAGCAACTGCCTGAGCTGGCAGCAGCAATCGCGCAGTTGCCACAGCTTGAGCTAAAAGGCCTGATGGCAATCCCCGCCCCTGGTGATAGTAAAAGAGCTTTCGCCGCGATGCAGCAATTGTCTTTGCAATTGCAACAGCACTACCCGCAGGCAACTGAATTATCAATGGGTATGTCGGATGACTGGCCGCTGGCTCTGACTTACGGCGCAACTATGATACGATTAGGCACCGCAATTTTTGGTGCACGGGATTACAAACAGGAATGAATAAACAGATGAATGACAATATGGTTGCTTTTATTGGTGCCGGTAACATGGCCCGCTGCGTTATTGCTGCAATGGTCAATGCCGGATATCCGGCAGAGAATATTATCGCCGCCAATCGCAGCCAGCCCAAACTAACCGCACTGGCAGCCGATTTTGGCATTCAGACAACGCTGGATAACATCGAAGCCGTGAAAAAAGCCGATGTGATAGTGTTGGCAGTAAAACCGCAGATGATGCAGGAAGTTTGTGCTGCGCTGATTGAAGCCGCCCCGGAAATTGCCGAGAAACTGTTTGTAACGCTGGCAGCCGGTATTACTGCAGCGCGTTATCAGCAGTGGCTTGGCGATATCCGTCTGGTCAGAGCCATGCCAAACACCCCTTCGCTGGTTCGTCTTGGCGTAACAGGCTTATTCCCAACAGCGTGTTCTAACTATGAAAAAGCTTTTGTCGACCATATTTTCAGCGGTACCGGCATGACCGTTTGGCTGGACAGCGAAGCGCAAATTGATCACGTAATTGCCGTTACCGGCAGCTCACCGGCTTATTTCTTTTTCTTTATGCAGGCGATGCAGCAAGTGGCTGAACAGCTAGGTTTTGACGCTGTACAGGCAAAACAGATGGTGGCACAAACTGCATTGGGTGCAGCGACGATGGCACTAAACAGTGAACACAGCTTTGCTGAACTGCGTGCTCAGGTCACCTCAAAAGGCGGTACCACGCACGAAGCTGTAACCACTTTTGCAGAGCAAGGCCTTGAAAAAATGGTTTCTGATGCCATGTATGCAGCCATTAAGCGGGCGCAGGAAATGGCGCAGAGCTTGTAATAGCTAAGATTTTACTAGTTAACATGCGGAGTACCCGATGCAAGCTGTGATGTTTCTGATTGATACCGCCTTTAGTCTGTACCTGATGGTGGTAATACTGCGTCTTTGGTTACAACTGGTGCGGGCAGATTTTTATAATCCGTTTAGCCAGTTTGTGGTAAAAGCTACAAACCCGCTGGTTTTGCCGCTACGCCGCATTATTCCAAGCTTAGGCCGGCTCGATACCGCTACATTGCTGCTGGCCTATGCCGTAATGCTAACCAAGTTGCTTCTGCTGCAGGTGATTTCAGCCGGCCAGATAATACTGGTACCAAGTTTAATTTTCGCAGCCATCTTTTTAGTCAAAGAAGTGTTAACCCTGCTGTTCTGGATCCTGGTGATCCGCGCCCTGCTTAGCTGGTTTAGCCAGGGCCGCAGCCCGGTAGAGTACGTAATGTATCAGTTAACCGAGCCAGTACTGGCGCCAGTGCGCCGTATTCTGCCACCGCTTGGCGGGCTCGATTTGTCAGTACTGGTTGTACTGATTGGTTTGCAGTTTTTAAACATTCTGTTTAGTAACTGGTTTCCGGGCATTTAAATCTCAGGCGCTATACTTAGCGCTTAATGCCTGACTTAAGCAAGGTGAACTATGCGACACTTTATACTGATGATCGTGCTGGGTTTAAGCCTCAGCATGACGGCTGTGGCTGAGCAAAAAAAGCAGTTAGGTAACTGGGATGTGCACTATATTGCTTTTCCGGCACCGCTATTAACCCCGGAAATTGCTACTCAGTACAAGTTACAGCGCAGCAAATACAATGCGGTAGTTAATATTTCTGTGCTGGACAAAAACACCCAGCATGCGCAGAAGGTGGCTATTTCAGGCATAGCAAAAGACCTGCAGGGCCGGCAGCAAGCGTTGCAATTTAGTGAAATCACTGAAGGCGATGCAGTTTACTATCTGGCGCAGCTGCCGTTTCGGCATGAACAGCGTTTTAGTTTTTCTATCAACATTGTCAGCGGCAATCAGAGCCAGCAACTGACTTTTGACCAAACCTTTTACGTAGACTGATTAACGTTATGACAGACAAAATTGTGCTAGCCACCAGTAACAAGGGCAAGCTGGCGGAGCTCTCGCAGTTGCTTGCGCCTTTGCAGTTGAGCATAGTGCCTCAAAGTGAGCTGGGTGTTAGCGACGCTGATGAAACTGGTTTGAGTTTTGTAGAGAATGCCATCCTTAAAGCCCGTCATGCTGCGCTGGTAACCGGTTTACCGGCTATTGCTGATGATTCTGGCCTTGCCGTTGACGCCTTAGGTGGTGCACCAGGCATATACTCGGCCCGCTATGCCGGTGAAGCCGCAAGTGACGACAGCAACATCGATAAACTGCTGCAGGCATTAAAAGACGTACCTCAAGATCAACGCAGTGCGCAGTTTCATTGTGTGCTGGTGTATATGCGCCACGCAGAAGACCCGACCCCGCTGATATGTCACGGTATCTGGCACGGTGAGATCAGCCTAAGTCGCAGCGGCGAACACGGCTTTGGCTATGATCCGGTATTTTTTGTGCCATCAGAAGGCTGCACCAGTGCAGAGCTTCCCCGTGAGCGCAAACAACAGCTAAGTCATCGCGGTAAAGCTTTGTCTGAGCTGTTAAACCTTCTGACAAAACACAAAGGATAAGCGCGTTGTCATTGCAGTTACCACCTCTGGCGCTGTATATCCATATTCCGTGGTGTATCCAGAAATGTCCGTATTGCGATTTTAACTCGCACGCTGTTAAGCAAGGTATTCCAGAGCAGGAATACATCGCGCATTTGCTGGCAGATTTGCAGCAGGATCTGCCTCTGGTACATGGCCGCACCATCAGTAGCATCTTTATCGGCGGTGGTACGCCCAGTGTGTTTTCAGCCGCCGGTATTGGCCAGATTCTTACAGGGGTCAAACAGCGTATTGCCTGTACGCCTGATATGGAAGTGACAATGGAAGCCAACCCCGGTACCGTCGAAGCAGAACGCTTTGCCGGTTATGTCGCAGCCGGGGTGACGCGGTTTTCGATTGGTGTGCAAAGTTTTCAAAGCGCACAGCTAACAGCGCTTGGCCGCATACATGACAGCGACGAAGCAATTGCAGCGGCAAAGCTTGCCAAAGCCTTACCACTGAACAGTTTCAATCTGGATTTAATGCATGGCCTGCCGCAGCAGGATGTCACTGGCGCCTTAGCCGATTTACATCAGGCAATCGATTTAGCGCCGCCGCACTTGTCGTGGTATCAGCTCACCATTGAACCCAACACTGCTTTTGCATCCCGCCCGCCGGTGCTGCCGCCGGACGATACCTTGTGGGATATTCAGCAACAAGGCCTGGCACTGCTGCAGCAACACGGTTACCAGCAGTACGAAATTTCGGCTTACGCCAAAACCGGTCAGCAATGTCAACATAACCTGAATTACTGGCGTTATGGCGACTACCTGGGTATAGGTTGCGGGGCGCACGGTAAAATTACGCTGCCGTCACGCAACAGTATTTTACGCACGGTAAAGATTAAACATCCCAAAGGCTACATGGATATCAGCCGTGGTTACATGGATAGCCGCCAGCAGGTAGAGCCGGAAGACAGGCCTTTTGAGTTTTTCATGAACCGTTTTCGCTTGCTGGAGCCCTGCCCGATAAGCGATTTTACTGCCTTCACCGGCCTGCCGCTAAGCAGTATCAGTGCCGCGATTGACGAGGCTGAACGGAAACAACTTATCACGGTAACGGCATCGCACTGGCAAATTACTGACAAAGGCGCCCGTTACCTGAATGATTTGCTGACACTGTTTATCTAGCGGGCGCAGGCTAATTTAACAAAGCCCGCTGAGATAACAGAAGACTGTACTGCGATACTTTACCTTTTCATCTGAACCAGCTTGCGTAGAATAAAACCGACTATTCTAACGACAACAGCAGGAACCCCGATGAAACAGCATATTTTTACGCGCCGGGCCTTATTACCGGTAGCCATCAGCGTGGCACTTCTGGCCGGTTGCGGCCCACAACAAACGTCAGCACCGGCACCAACTACAGCGCAAACGGCAGCAGTAGCCAGCAGCGAATCGGAGAAAGCCAATAATCTGTTTGAGCAGATTTTTATGGACAATGTGCGCCGCAGCCCGTTATTGCAAACCCGTCTGGGTATTAAAGACGACTACGACAAATGGCAGGATTTATCTGACGAGCACTTTCAGGCCGGTTTAGCGCTGACCAGACAACATCTGACGATGCTTCAAGGTATCGACCAGAGCAAACTGGATGACACTACCCGGGTAAGCTACCTGCTAATGCAACAGGAACTGCAGCAAGAGCTGGATGATGCGAAATGGCGGTTATACAGTTACCCCGTCAATCAGATGTTTGGCACCCACTCTCAGGTACCAAGCCTGCTGATTAACCAGCACAGCATCAGTAGCGAAAGCGATGCCAAAGCCTATATTGCCCGCTTAAATGCGGTACCTGCGTTATTCACTCAGTTACAGCAGCAACTGCAAAAACGTGCCGATGCCGGCATTATCGCACCGAAATTCGTGTTCCCGATGGTTATTTCCGCCAGCGAAAATGTGATTAAAGGTGCCCCGTTTGATTCCGGTGAAGACAGTACTCTGCTGGCCGATTTTCGCAAGAAAGTCACTGCACTTGATATTTCTGACGCAGCCAAAAAACTGCTGTTAGACGAGGCCGCCGTTGCACTGTTGACCAGCGTTAAACCTGCCTACACCGGTTTAATACAGTATTTACAGCAATTAGAGCAACAGGCCGGCACCGAAGATGGGGTATGGCGTTTTAAAGACGGTGACGCCTTTTACAATAATGCCCTTCAACGCACCACCACCACCAATTTAACAGCAGATCAAATCCATCAGATTGGCCTGGACGAAGTGGCACGTATTCATAATGAAATGCGCGCTATTATGGAAAAAACCGGCTTTGATGGCGATTTAAAAGCATTTTTCAACTTTATGCAGACCGATCCGCAGTTCTACTATCCGGAAACTGACGAAGGTAAGGCTGAATACCTGAGGGATGCTACCGCCATTATTGACAATATGCGCAGCCGCCTGGATGAGCTGTTTCTGGTCAAACCCAAAGCGGAGATGATCGTCAAAGCCGTAGAGCCATTTCGTGAAAAAACGGCCGGCAAGGCATTTTATCAGCAGCCATCGATGGATGGCAGTCGCCCCGGAATCTATTACGCCAACCTGTATCGTATGAGCGATATGCCAAAATATGAAATGGAAGCACTGGCCTATCATGAAGGTATTCCTGGCCACCATATGCAACTGGCAATCGCGCAGGAGCTGGAGGATATGCCGAAGTTCCGCCGTTTCGGTGGCTACACTGCCTACATTGAAGGCTGGGGCTTATACACCGAAATGCTGCCAAAAGAGATTGGCCTGTATCAGGACCCGTACTCTGACTTTGGCCGCCTGGCAATGGAGTTGTGGCGCGCTTGCCGTCTGGTGGTGGATACCGGTATTCACGCGAAGAAATGGAGCCGCGAACAGGCTATTCAGTATTTGCTGGATAACACACCCAATACCCCCACAGCGGTAGAAAAAGCGATTGAGCGGTATATTGTTATGCCATCGCAGGCCACCGCCTATAAAATTGGTATGCTGAAAATTGTCGAACTACGCGAGAAAGCTAAAACAGCACTTGGCGATAAATTTGATATCCGCCAGTTCCACGACACAGTCCTGAAAAACGGTGCATTGCCACTGGATGTGTTGGAACAGATGGTTGACGAATATATTGCTAAAACCAAAGCATAACGGCTGCGTATGTTAAAAAAGCCGGTTTCACACCGGCTTTTTTGTCTGTAAAGTTTTCCACAAATACTATAAAAACTGCGTAGTGACCAAAAAGATAGCCTCTGTGTGCTCAGCTTCGTATCTCATTTTCCCGGTTTGCCTACGGGTCAGCATTTGGCTTACGCCCTACTCTGCCTGCCCTGCAGCATTTGTTGTTTAACCATGACGTTTGTCTTCAGCAATACGGTACAGATAATGCTTCTGTTAAACAGCGGTGTAAATCACTTACACCTTAACCGAGATACAGGAACTTACTATGGCCGTTACTGCGACAGATCCGATTAAAATTATATTTGCGATAATACTGCCGCCCTTGGGCGTGTTTCTTGAAGTGGGCTTAAAAGGGCACTTCTGGCTGAATATTCTATTGACGCTATTCGGTTTTATACCAGGGATCATTCACGCCCTGTATGTCATTTTAAAGCACTGACGTTATTAGCAGTGCCGTTACCGCTAAAAACCTGAGCCAGGCTGCTGCAGAAACGCTGTTTCTTCAGCTGTCGACGGCCGGCCTAATATGGTGTTGCGGTGCGGGTAGCGGCCAAAACGGTCGATGATCGCTTTATGTTTTAACTCGAACTGATAGTTATTCTCTGGTGCGTGCTGCTTAAATAGCGTCTCAGCGCTTTGATGTATAACAACTGATTCGCTGTGCATATAAGGCATCAGTAAAAAGTTACGCTCATCTGCGTTTAGCTGTTGCAAAGCTCCGGCGGCAACGGCTTCCTGCGCCAGCGCTAATGCCATAGCATCCTGAGAAAACGCCTGAGGGGTACCGCGGTAAATATTACGGGAGAACTGATCCAATACGATGACTTCAGCCAGACGCCCCTTTGCAGCTTGCCGCCACTGCGCTAATTCACCTGCCGCCGCCTGTTGTAATATCGTCGAGAAGCGCTGTTTGATTGTGTTATCAAATTCTTCATCGGCCTGCCACCATTGCTGTGGTGTTAATTCTTCAAACCAAAAAGTGAGTATCTCTTCATACATATTCGTGTTTTCCGTTGCTTTGGTAAAGGCCTGAAGGCCCCCACAATGTAGCTACCCCAGATCAGGTTTAATCACGAATCCGCGTTCAATGCCCGACTGAAATCCGATCTTTTCATACAACTTATGGGCTGCTGTACGACTCTCCCCGGATAATAACATCACTTTGTAGCAGTTCTCTTCCCATGCGATATCTAATGCCCGCTCAATCACTTTCTCACTCAAGCTACGCCGCCGGTAAGCCTCCGCAGTAATAACATGCTCGATAATACCAAAGGGCTTTGCAGCATTTGTTAACGTCGGGCAGATACTCAGCTGGCAGGTCGATGCCAACACACCATCTATTTCCGCAACAATGATTTTTATGCCCGGGTTTGCCAGCAGTTTATGCCACGCTTGCTGGGCGTCATGTTGCTTAAGCGTTGGATCATGCGGACGAAGTTCGCGATATAAATCAAGCAAGCCTTGTAAATCTTCAGTGTCACAGCACCTGATAATCATCGGGAACCTTCAATATGTCTGGGTAATTTTTACCCATGTCGATGCGGTAAATTTAAGAGTATAAAATACGGCGTTTAACAAACTATTACTGAAATGGAAGCCAACGCCTTGGGGCCTTCCCCTTAACTGCCACATAAGAAAATGGCCAAAACAAAAACGCAAACAATAAAGTATTTGCGATGTGCAAAAAAACGGATTCAACCTTATGAGGTTCTGATATTAATACAAAGCACTGCTGCACAAAGGCAGCAAACAGTAGCAAAGACAGTGGCATAGCCAAAACCCTGATTACAACATGAGTTTTTGGCTGGGCATCTGACATACCTCTGACATTTAGTTCAGGCATTTTTTAAAATCTCCATATTGCTTCGCCAGTGTATTTCGTTGCATAAATGTAAATCAAGAAATTTATACCTCAACAGCCTGATTGCCTTTACACTTTTAAACTTACGCTGTTGTGTTATCTTTTGTACCTTACCAATAGTCAGCAATATTGTTACAGACTGCCGCCTGACAACAACTGTACCAACGAACATGAGGCAAAGCACTATGAGCCAGGCCATAAATACATCTGAGTTTATCGCTACCATACTGTGCCCGGCGCAAATGGATAGCGCATCACCGTGGGGCTTTGTCATTCTTCCCAAAGAGGTCAGTGAAACATTGCCTCGTCGCGGCAGAACGACTGTCGATGGCAATATTAACGGGCAACCGTTTCAGGCCACGCTGGAGCCAGACGGAAAGTTAAGTCATTGGTTAAAACTGCAGCAGACATTACTCGACGCCGCTGGTGTGCAGCCTGGAAGTAATGCCAGCTTTGATATTAAGCCGGTACAGCAGGAGCCTGAACCTGAGTTACCACAAGACCTGCAGCAGGCGCTGGCAGCAGATCCTGCCGCTTTAGCCGCCTGGCATGATACAACCACCATTGCGCGGCTTGATTGGATCCACTGGATAACCTCAGCCAAACAGGCGAAAACACGGCTGCAGCGCATCAGCAATGCCTGCGATATGTTGGCATCGGGCAAGAAACGGGTCTGCTGTTTTGACCCGTCCGGCTTTTACAGCAAGGCCTTTAGCGCGCCTAAAACGGCTTAACTTTGTGGTATAGCCGCCGGGTCCATCCAGAACGGCTCCCAAATATGGCCATCTGGATCAGCAAAGCTGCAGCTGTACATAAAGCCCAGCTCCTGTTTCGGGTTAACATCTGCTGTACCGCCAGACGTTGCTGCAGCCGTGTTCATGTTGTTTACCGCATCAATGCTGTCTAACGCCAGCGCCAGCATCACTTCACTGGTACTGCCTGGTGCAATTGGCTTTTTGGTGAACTGCCGCCATTTGTCATGAGTTAATAACATGACATGAATTTCATTACTCCACACCATGCAAGCTGCGGTTTCGTCACTAAAATGAGCGTTGTTCGTAAACCCCAAGGCACTGTAAAAAGCGATGGAGGCGGGTAAATCCTGCACCGGCAGGTTAACAAATATCATACGGTTCATAGTTTCTCCGGCTATTAAATATTATTGTTCAAACGCAGCGTTCAGACTGTCGATGAGTTGTCGGTAGTGAACTATGAAATTCGACAGCCAGTAGTAAATATTTTTCAGAAAGCAGAACGCAACTCGAACACAGCTGAATGGCCAATATTTTGCATGATCTTGATAATTAGGCACCTTTTTTCAGATTTTATGCCGTAGATCACTTGGTTTTGCACCAGGATCTGGCATAGTGACCAATGACAAAGATGCTTTTGCACCAAATAAAAACAAGATATTACAACAAGAAAATTCAGGTTTTAGGGGTATTGCATGCGTTTATTTACTCAGGCGTCTATTAAGCAAAAATTGTTGCTTAGTATCGGCAGCGCCGTTGCCATATTATTGCTCGGCACCGCCATTTTAGTAGTCAGTGACATTAAGCAGCAAACCAGTTTGCAGGTGAATGCTGAAGTGAATCATACCGTGACTCAGGAGGCGGCCCGTATTGCCGGCTTTTTTGCTCAGTATGGCCAGGTAGCGCGCACTTATCTGGAAAACCCACAATTCCAGCAGTGGTTCAGTAGCTACCCGGGCCGCGGCACTGAGTTAAACAGCATCAATGGTTACCCGCAAATCAATCAGACATTTATCGGCATTAGCAGCCGGGACCCCAATATCCTTTCAGCTTTTTTTGCGCTGGACAGTTCAGGTGAATACTTCCGCGAGAGCGCCCGCACCGGTGTAGCAACTGAAGGGGCAGATGCCGGCGATATTAATAAAGGCTATTTTGCCAGCAAGCGCCCCTGGTACCAGCTGACGCTGGAAAAAAACCGCTACTTTGTCAATTCGCCGTCGGCCGATATGACCACCGGTATTATCTCCACAGTCGTCCAGGGGCCGGTACGTGACAGCAGTGGCAAACTGCTGGGCGTAGGAGGCCTCGACTTACACATCAACAAAGTGGGCGAGCATGTAGAACAGCTGAGTTATCAAGGGCATGGTTTACCGGTATTGCTCGATGAACAGGGTAATATCGTCCACTTCGCAAAGGCAGGTGGCGTAAAATATACCCCTAACGATCCGATTACCAATTTCGATACCGACGGCAATACCGGTTTTGCAAAACTGGCTTCTGCCGCAAAACAAGGCAATAGCCTAAGACTGCCAGTGCACTTCAATGGCGTCGATTATTACGCCTACACTCAGCCGGTCATGCTGGACTTTCCGGCACTGAATTGGATGATTGCCCTACTGGTGCCGGTAGAGGTAGTAGAAGCGCCGATAAACAGCGCAACGAACTGGGCAATGCTGCTGACTCTGCTTATTGTCGCGGTGACTTTGCTGGTGATTTGGTTAATGACCTCTGCCATTACACGGCCATTACAGCAGCTGACGCTGATGATGCAGGATATTGCCAGCGGCGACGGTGATTTAACGCGCAGCATTGACATCAGCAGTCAGGACGAGGTGGGCGCACTGGCCAGCCATTTTAATCAGTTCACTGCCAAGTTACGCCAGTTACTGCGACAGACTGCGCAGCAGGCGTCGTCCGTCAACAGCAGCAGCCAGCACCTGACTCAGGTTGCCAGCCTGACCAATCAGGAGATCCAGACCTGTAAAGCTCAGATTGATAATGTCTCGGCTGCTGTACATGAAATGGCGGCAACGACGCAGAATATCAGCAACAACGCTCAGCAAACCAGCGATGCGGCAACAGATGCCGAACAGCACGCGCGGCAAGGTCAGACATTGTCTGCAACGGCAGTAGCAGATATGCAGCAGTTGTCAGCTCAGATGTTACAGTCAGTGCAGATTGTCGCTGGGTTGGCTAAAGAGTCAGAAAACATCGGCACTGTAGTTGATGTAATCAAGGGTATCGCTGAGCAAACTAACCTGCTGGCATTAAACGCTGCGATCGAAGCAGCGCGGGCTGGTGAGCAAGGCCGGGGTTTTGCGGTAGTTGCAGATGAAGTAAGGTCCCTGGCAGGCAGAACACAGGACAGTACACAGGACATCCGGCAGATGGTCGAAAAGCTGCAAGCAATATCAAAAGATGCTGAAAGTACTATGCAACAAGGCCGGCAGCAGACAGAAACCAGCGCAGAGCGTGCCCGCACGCTGGAAGCTGCGTTAACCGACATCAGCCATGCCATTATGCGGGTCAAACAGCAAAGCAGTCAGATTGCCGACAGCACCGGGCAGCAAAGTGCTGCAGCCGATGAAATTAATCAGAGTTTACACACCATAACCGCTCTGGTTGATAATACCGCAGGTCATGCAACAGAACTGTCGGCAGAGTCGGTACAGTTAAGCGCTGCAGCAGATAACCTGAACGGTGTTGTCAGCCAGTTCAGAATTAGAAATTAACACTACCGCTTATTAATTCAGCAACAAGCGCAGCAGTGGCTGCGCTTTTCCCACATCGTATTTGCCCGCAGCACAAATTTATGAGTATGCTGTAACCATGACTCTTTGATGCGCAAACAATATGATTCTTCTTAGTTATTTTGAACCTGAAACCAGCGCCTGGCAGCAGATATCATACGAGCAGTTGCCCGCTCAGCTACCCGCGGATGCAAAATTATGGATTAACCTTAATGATGCCTCTGCGGACGAGCAATTACTGGTATTGCGCCGCTTTGCGATAGTGCCAACGCTGGCTGAGGATTTCAGCCGACAGCGTCATCCACCCAAGCTGGAATCACAAACAGACTTCACACTGTTAATAATGCGTGGCTATGCCGACGCTGATTTCAGTGAGTACAGCGGCAGTGCTCAGGTTAACCTGCTGTATTCAAAACAAATACTGATAAGCCGGATCCACTGTCATAACCCACAGCTTCTGGCGCAGCTCACTCCACAGATCAACGGTAACAGCCAGGTCACCGTTGCCGACTGGATCAAACAGCTGATCCTCAGTGTGTCGGCAAGCTACCTGGAAAAGCTGATTAGTTTTGAAGAAGAGCAAAGTGAACTGGAAGATGCCATGTTACACCGCGGCGATGATGAGCAGATGGCGCTAATTATGCGCTATCGTTCAGTACTGCGTAAAATAAACCGTAATCTGGCATATCAGAAAGATATTTTCTCTGACGCAATGTACGAAGAACAAAACCCGCTACTGCGCCATTTTAGCAGCACCGAACTGCGTGATTTTTATGAAAAATTTGAGCGGCTGCATAGCATGACTGATTTATACTACGATCAGCTCAGTGATCTGGTCGAAGGCTATCTGTCAACAACATCGCACCAGATAAACGAGCGAATGAAAGTGTTGACCATCGTCAGTACCATTTTCATCCCGCTGACATTTATTGCAGGTATTTATGGCATGAATTTTATTTATATGCCTGAACTGCAAATGCACAATGGCTATTTCACTGTGTTAATTGCCATGGCATTGGGCGGATTGGCGGGGCTGATTTGGTTTAAAATACGCGGCTGGTGGTAACCCCACCCGGGCAAGGGAGTAGTAAATGGCTGAAAACCAACCGCTGGACATTGAAGAGATAGTACGTGATAGCTTCGATGAGAACGAAGCTGAACAGCTGACCGGAAAGCTTAGCCAGCTGGAACCGGAAGAAATTGCTATTGCATTAGAAGCAATGCCGGTAGAACAGCGGGTTAGCACCTGGCTTAGCCTGCATCCGGATGACCAGATTGCCGCACTGACCTATATGCGGGTCGACGCGCGGGACAATATTTTTAAACAACTGGATGAACAACAGCTGCGCTCTCTGGTTGAGGGCATGGAAGTTGACGATCTGATAGAGCTGCTCGATGAGCTGCCACAACGTATCTACGACTATGCCTGCTCGCGGCTTGATGAAAGCCAGCGCCGCTGGCTGGACACTGCGTTGGGCTATGATGAAGATCAGTGCGGTCGTTATGCCGACCACGATATGCTCATCATCAATAAAAATGCCAAAGTTCGTGATGGCATCCGTTTGTTCCGCCAGTTAGCGGAGGATGCTGAGTACCACGATGCGTTGTTTGTCGTCGACCGCACCGGGCGTTATGTTGGCCTGGTTCATGCGACCCAGTTACTCGGCCTTGGCAGCCATTTACCGGTAGAAACCGTTATTGATAAAGATGCGCCTTTAGTTGAAGGCGAGATGGACCTGGATCAAGGCTCAGATATCGTGTCGCGCTCGGGTTATACTGCTTTGGCTGTCGTTGATGCCGAGGGCAAACTGCTTGGCCGCCTGTCTATAGGTGAAGCACTGGAAAACGTGCGCAGAAGCCTGGAAAGCCAGTTTATGCACACCGCAGGTCTGGATGAAGAAGAAGACTTGTTCGCCCCGGTATTTAACAGCGCGAAACGCCGTGCATTATGGCTGGGTATTAACCTGCTGACCGCTTTTCTTGCAGCATGGACCATTGGTTTGTTTGAAGCCACCTTACAACAGGTTGTTGCTCTTGCGGTATTAATGCCTATTGTTGCCAGTATGGGTGGTATTGCCGGCAGCCAAACGTTAACACTGATGATCCGGGGCCTGGCGCTGGAGCAGATAACGCCTAAAACCTATATGACACTGCTACGCAAAGAGCTTGGTGTTGGTGCTATCAACGGCTTGCTGTGGGCCCTGGTCATAGCCGCTATTACCTATTTTTGGTTTGGTGACTGGATTATTGGCGGTGTAATTGGCATGGCTATCGTGATTAATATCGTCGCTGCAGCCATCTCCGGGGTATTGATCCCCATCTGGCTGGAAAAACTGAATATAGACCCTGCCCTGTCCGGTTCGGTGATCCTGACAACTGTCACGGATGTAATTGGCTTTTTCGCCTTTCTCGGTTTAGGCTCGTTATTCTTACTGGGTTGAAAAAGCAACTTAAATATTTATCATCGGCAGCAGTATTCTTGCTGCCGGGTGCGTAAGACAATCTTACAATAGCTGCGAACACTACCGCTTATCGGAGAGCGCATGAAAATTGCGATTTTATCGCGCAATGCAGAGTTGTATTCCACCAAACGTCTGGTCGAGGCTGCCACAGCACGTGGCCACCAGGTACAGGTGATAGACCCGCTTACCTGCTATATCAATGTTAACCGGATAAAGTCCTCTATTCACCATAAAGGTGAAGCATTAGAAGGCTTTGATGCCGTGATCCCACGTATTGGTGCATCTATTACATTTTACGGCACGGCCGTACTGCGTCAGTTTGAGATGATGGGCGTATACAGCCTGAATGAGTCGGTTGCGATAAGCCGGGCACGTGACAAACTGCGCAGCCTGCAGTTACTGGCCCGTCAGGGCATTGGCTTGCCGGTAACCGGCTTTGCCGACAAGCCGGGCGATATCCCCGACCTCATAGAAATGGTTGGCGGCGCACCTTTAGTGATTAAGCTGCTCGAAGGTACCCAGGGTATAGGTGTGGTGCTGGCGGAAACCCGTACCGCCGCAGAGAGTGTGATAGAAGCCTTTATGGGGTTAAACGCCAATATTCTGGTGCAGGAATATATTCGTGAGGCTAACGGCGCCGATATCCGCTGCTTTGTCATTGGCAACAAAGTTGTCGCAGCAATGAAACGCCAGGCGAAGGCCGGCGAGTTTCGTTCTAATTTACACCGCGGTGGTACTGCATCCTCAGTGCGGCTGACCAAAGACGAGCGCAGTACCGCTATCCGGGCCGCTAAAACCATGGGGCTTAATGTCGCCGGTGTTGACTTACTGCGCTCAAACCATGGCCCGGTTGTGATGGAAGTAAACAGCTCGCCTGGGCTTGAAGGCATTGAAGCAGCAACAGACAAAGATATTGCCGATTTAACTATCGCTTTTCTTGAGCAAAAAGTGGCGCTGCATAAAAGCAAACGCAAGTTAAATACCAAAGGAACCGGCTAATGCAGGCAGGCAGCAGAGCACCTTTTACACTGGCAGACAGCAGCATTCCTCCCGGCAGCAGAGCGCTGGTGGATATCCCCTTTGGTAAGTTATATACCCATACCGAGCTAAACATTGGTGCCCACGTCATTCATGGTCGCAAAGACGGTCCGGTGCTACTTATCACCGCCGCACTGCACGGCGATGAAATTAACGGCGTAGAAATATGCCGCCGTTTGCTGAAACTACCGCGTTTAAGTCAGCTCAAAGGCACGCTGATCGTTGTTCCTATTGTTAATACCTACGGTTTTGTGCAGCAATCGCGCTATCTGCCGGATCGACGGGACTTAAACCGCAGCTTCCCTGGCAGCGAAAAAGGTTCACTCGGTAGCCGTATGGCCTATCAGTTTACCGAGCAGGTGCTGCGTAACTGCACCCATGCCATAGATCTGCACACCGGGGCTATCCACCGTGCCAACCTGCCTCAGGTCAGAGCCAGCGCTAAGGATAAAACCGCGCTGCGCATGGCAGAAGTGTTTAACGCCCCTATTATAATCAAGGCCGCCAGCCGCGATGGCACCATGCGCGGTACAGCCAACACACTCGGCATCCCTATCCTGCTATACGAAGCGGGTGAGGCGCTGCGTTTTGACGAGCAGGCCATTAATGTCGGTGTGCGCGGTATTTTAAATGTGATGACAGATTTAGGCATGTTACGCGCTATGCGTAAACGCCCTACAACCAAGTCGTTGTTCTCGAAAAAAAGTAGCTGGGTAAGGGCTGAGCATGATGGTATTGCCCGCTATTATGTCGGCCTTGGGCAGACTGTAAAACCCGGCGATATACTGGCGCATATCTACTCACCTTATTCTGATTTTGAAGTGGCAGTGCACGCCAGCTTTGCCGGTATCGTGATAGGCCGCAACAACTTGCCGCTGGTGAATGAGGGTGAAGCGCTGTTTCATGTCGCAGAAGTCAGCTCGCTGGATGAAGCTGAAAAAACACTCGACGCGATAAATGATGAAGTGGATAACGCTATGCCACCGGTGTTGGGCGAGGAATATGGCGTAGTCTGAACCAGGCGTAGTATCAGTCTTTTTGCATCACGACATCGTAGTCTTTTAAAGCGGGTAGACGTTGTTGTAACTGCTGTTCAACCTCGTCAAGCTCTTGCATACGCTGACAAAACAATGCTGATTTCTCTTCCAGCTCTACCGCTTTGGCATCCAACCCCAGGTTGATTTTATCAACCAGATGGCCAACAGATTGCCATTCCTGATTATCAGTGCGTTCAAAATTACTATCAGAGTGCCTAAGTGCATCACGCAGCGCGCCCCACACTGCGCCAACCGTATGCCGGGCCAGGCTATCGAGCTGCGGTTTTAACTCGCCATGTAAAAAGTAATCCAGTTCATTGAGGCTTTGTGGTGCCAGATAAAAGTGTTCATTAGTGCGGACAAAGCGGGACATCCATTGAAAGGTGGTTTCGCGCACCAGCTCGCGCCATTCAGCCTGCTGCGATTTACTGCCAATACCGGTAAACATTGCCTCAATACTGGAAAGACCCAGCTCCACACCGTCAACCGCAATACTAACAATTTCCGGCACAAACTTGCGCAAATCCCGGCTATATTGCTGCAAAAGCACAACATCTTCAGGCGTAAGGCTGATTAACTCGCCACGAATAAATAATTGCTGATCATTATTAATCTGCACATGGGTGCGGTTGTTCTGCAAAATACGGATATGATCCGGGGCAATCAGAATACCGTGCGCAAATGCCATCTCACACTCGGCTGCAGATAGCAGCGAGCCATGACACAACATTAACAGTAGAAAATAGTAGCGTTTCACTTCGCCAGCTCCGGCCTGAACACGTAAGAAGCTTAAGTCACCGATGGGCGAAAAGCAGCCCCTTGCGCCGCAGCACAGTGGTCGCCCATCGCGAACAGCATCAGATAAAGGGTTCTATCGCAGGGCTGCCATCTACCAGCATAATTTTAGATGGCCCATATTCACGTCGGCTGCGAACAATATCCTTACCAAAATGCACTTCAACAGCCGAAAACAATTGCTGACGTACGATGATATGCGCCTGATCTAACTTCTCCCGCCGCTGTACTTCAAGTTGCTTAACGTCTTCAATCAGTGCCAGAGCCACATCCCGGTGCTCTTCAAATTCCTGATGCAACTCTTGTTTGCGCACTTCAATCTGATTGTTGCCTTCGATTTTCTTCAGTTTCTCTAACTGCTCTTTAATATCCTGCATGTCTTTTTTTGCCGCAGCGATACTGGTGCGCAAAATCTCCTGCTTTTCTGCGATAGGATCCACCAGCCGATTCAGCTCAATCAGAATATTACTGCTGGAAGGGGCACCCAGATTACCGGTAAAAATGCCGTAGTCCAGATAGAAATAACCGCCAATAATCTTGCCGTTAGGGTTGTCTTCCGGCCCGCCGTAAACTTTGGCGGCCGCAACAGCACAATGCATCATTTGTTTATTTACATACAAATTGCCGTCACAGCTTAATCTGGCATACTGAGCAATATTGCACTGAATATCGCCTTTTGCTTTTAACTCAGTACTGTATTCACTGTCTCTTTCAGCTGTGGCTATCTGATGGCCGATAATAGAGCCGCCGACGGTGATATCGCCACCGGCCTCTATCAAAGTGCCTTCAACAAAGCCTTTTACGAACACATTACCGCCAGCGATAACTTTCATCCCCTCAGTAACATCACCGCTGACCACTACTGAGCCTTTGAAAATAATATGACCGGTGGCCAGATCTACATTTTTAACGGTAAAGACTTCATCTACAGTCGCACCATTTTCAACAACCCGTGGCAAGCCATCACGCGCAGCCAGCAGCAAATCACCATCGGTCGCGGACAACTCACTGCCCTCAGCCATCTGCCATTCAATGACCTGGCCCGGTGTCGCTGGAATCGGGCTGCCATTAATCAACATGCCATCTACACCGGCAGTAGGCGGATGACGCCGCATCAGTGTCTCTCCAGCTCTGACGGCGGGAATAACACCAAAATCCCGCAGGTCTGCTTTTTCGTCAGATTGCAATAACGGTTTGTTGCGCCGGCTTTGCATTTCAGGGATCAGTGGTTCAAATCGTGAATTCTGGCCATGTACTACAGCCCGACCACGGGCGACGATTAGCTTTACCTTGCTGCCCGGCTCGGCTTTACTGGCATGACTAACCAGCTTAATAATATGATCTTTACTAAAACCGAATACGACACCGGCGTCCTGTGCAGCTTTTACCAGGGCATTGGCCGAAATCGGTGCCCCACCCCAGGCAGCAGTAATAATTGCGGCAGCTGACATCTGGTCTTCACTTATCTCAAACGTGAGCTCTGCGTCACGCTTTTCGGCAATGCGGTAAGTCAGCGGTACACCGGGGGCCTGCAGTTTTTCTTTAATTTTTTGCTGAATTTGCTGATATTCCACCAGCAGGTTAGTGATCTGATCCTGAATGATAAGACATCTGCCATAGCCGGCAGCTTGTAACTGTGAATTGACATCGTGCGCACTGAGCGCATCCAGTGTTACAGGCACGGTTATTTTTATACTGTTGTTGTGCTCGGTAAATTGCATAGGTTTAACACTTCTGGTTACTACAAGAAGAAAGCTATGCTAATGAAGCAAATAACTGCAGCAAAGGCAAGCCCTGATTGTCGTACAGGGCCTTTTTTAGCGAAATATTAAATATAATTTTCCTGGTGGATACGAATAAACAAATCCGTACCTTTCTTGCTGTAATCTACCTTGTACTCTTTATTGTTGATAGCCTGAATAAACAGTAGCGTTTTAACTTCACCAAAAACATCCGAACTAGAGATATCAACTACCTCCATATAACGATCTTTTGCCTCAGCACGATTGGCCGGTACTGACTCAGTAAATATTTTTACACCGTGGCGGGTAACTATAACATTCGGATCGTCGTCGTCATTCACAACAACCAAGTCAAGCTTTTTATTTTTATGGATCAATGTATTACGGCCACTGACCAAGAACGGTTTTTCGTAATTATTCATTCACTACCCTGCGTAACATGTGATGTTGCCAGTATTATGATACAGTCAGTCCAGAGTGTCTAGGTGACTGTATTCTGTATCAATTGTAGTCTGGCCTGATTAATTTGGAGACACAATTGCTGAGTCTCGCCGGGCGTAAGACTAACCGGGACAAAGACATCAAACCCAGTCTGGGCAGCTAACTGCTTCATTCGACTGGCAAACGCGGCTTTAATACCATTGTAATGCTGTGTCGCTGTCGCAAAACTACCACCTTCTGTTAATAGCTCGCTGGCACACTGGCCAGATACACAGCCCTGACGCACCGCTTCGATATACAATGCCCTTTGCTCAGTCATAATACGGACAGCGAGCCGAAGCGGCAAATGTTGCAGAAAACTGTCGTAATCAGTCACTTTAAAGCCAATGTAGCCCAGGGGCTGACCATTGTATTGTGGCACGCCGCTGTATAAAAAACTGCCCCAGGTTAGCATCCAGCAGCCATGCCGGTGTTGATAGCGCACCCCTTGCTCATCATATTGCAGAAAAAATTCTGGCTCTGCCAGCTTTGCCCAACCGGAAAACATCCCCAACCCTGCACCTATTAATACAAGCGCATGCCATAGTTGTAGCTGCTCCGCCCACGTTATGCTGATAAGCAATACCATTGCTACCAAGGCACTGCACAGCATTACGGCGGCTCCACCGCGGCTTGTAGCCCCCTGCACGTTAACTGGCGACATCGGTTTTATACTCATTTATATCCTTTAACCTATGATGGCAGTTTTTAATCCCGAGTTCCGTGATTTTAGCAAAGAGTGTTCCGATTTTGTCAGTCAACACCTACAGTTGAATCGACCAACGCCGCCTCGACTGCGATAACAGGAAATCTAAACGGGTATTTCTTCCATACAATAAAGCGGACTTTAAACTTAAAATATATGCTGTTACTCAGGGGTTATTGTGGCAAAACTACATTCAAAATTAATTTGGGTGATACTTATCGCTCTGCTGGTATTCGTAGCCTATTTGTATTGGATGCCAAACCAGCATAACGGCGCAACTCGCGGCGCAGCTGCCGTAGCCGTAAAAACTGCGAAAGCTGAAACCAAAGCCATGATCCGCAGCATTAGCTCTTTGGGCACCGGCATTGCAAATAATTCTATCACGCTGGTGTCACCTACCAGCGATTTCATAACCGAGCTGAATGTAAGCGAAGGTAAAAAAGTTAAAAAAGATGAAGTTATCGCCCGCTTGCATGATGTAGAAGAGCGCGCGCGCGTGACAGAACTGGAAGGCGTTTTAACAGAACAAAAACGGCAGTTAGATCGGCTGAAAAACTTAGCAAATACACAGGCCACTGCACAATCACTGCTGGATGAACAACAAACTAAGGTAAACACCACGCTGGCGCAATTAGATATCGCTAAAGCGCAGCTGGCAGAGATGACTATCAAGGCACCTTTTGAAGGCTACCTTGGCTTACGGCAGGTCAGTCAGGGGGCTTACATCAATAGTGGCACTGTCATTACAACGTTGGATGATTTACATAAGCTTCGGGTGGCCTTTAGCGTTGCTGAGCATTACCTGGCTGAAATTAAAGTCGGTATGCCGTTAACTGTGACGAATGCCGCTTATGGCGATATCAATTTTATCGGCACCGTCAGTGCAGTTGACACCCGCTTAGATCCGGTGACCCGCACAGTTACTGTTCATGGCATGCTGGAAAACAATGACCTGCGCTTACGCCCGGGTATGCTGCTGAATGTGAAACTGGAGCTGGATAACCGCATGGCGATGCAAATATCAGAAAAGGCCCTGGTACCGCAGCAACAAAAACAGTTTGTTTACACTGTAGATGAAAACGACATTGTACATCAGACCGAAGTGACCATCGGCCAGCGTATTCCGGGTTGGGTCGAAATACTCAGCGGCCTGAAAGAAGGTGATGAAGTAGTTGTCGAAGGTATTCAGAAACTGCGCTCTGGCATCACCATTAACCGTGTCGGAGGCTGATTATGTGGTTGTCTGACACCTCGGTAAAACGACCGGTTTTCGCCACGGTAATAAACCTGCTGCTGATAGTCTTCGGTATTGTCTGCTTTAGCATGCTGCCACTTAGGGAATACCCTGACATTGATACGCCGATCGTCAGCATCAGCACCAATTACCCCGGTGCATCTGCTGAAATTGTTGAATCGAAAATTACCCAGTTGCTTGAAGATCGTATCAGTGGCGTTGAAGGCATTAAGAATATCAACTCAGTGTCACGCAATGGCCGCTCGAACATTTCAATAGAATTTAATGTAGAACGCGATATCGACTCTGCCGCCAATGACGTGCGGGACCGCGTATCGCGCGCGCTGAATAACCTGCCCGATCAGGCCGACCCGCCGGAAGTGTCCAAAGCCAGCGATGATGAAGATACCATTGCCTGGTTTGTGCTTAACAGTGAAACCATGACCTCACTGGAGCTGACTGATTACGCCGATCGCTACATTGTTGAACGTTTCTCAGTGGTAGACGGTGTCGCCCGCCTGCAACTGGGCGGCTCCCGTGATTATGCCATGCGCATCTGGCTGGATCGTGATGCGATGGCATCACGCGGCGTCACAGTGCAGGATATCGAAAATGTACTGCGAGCAGAAAACGTTGAACTGCCAGCCGGTAACATTAAATCGACCGACCGTGATTTTACCGTACGGGTAGTGCGCACTTACAAAACGCAGCAGGATTTTCGCCGCCTGGTCATTAAGCGCGGCGATAATAATTACCTGGTGCGCCTG
This sequence comes from Rheinheimera sp. ATLC3, assembly GCF_059429535.1. NCBI lineage: Bacteria > Pseudomonadati > Pseudomonadota > Gammaproteobacteria > Chromatiales > Chromatiaceae > Rheinheimera > Rheinheimera sp. ATLC3. The sequence continues at coordinate 3,640,885 of NZ_CM182103.1, read as the reverse complement.
GGCGAAGTAGCCGATGTGTTGCTAACCGCAGAAAATGAGGAAAGTGAGTTTCGCGGCGACGGTAAAAACCTGCTCGGTATCGGTATAATCAAGCAATCTAAAGCCAACACGCTTGAAGTGGTGCGCGCCGCCCGGGCGGAGATGGAGCGGATTAAAGAGACATTACCGCAGGGCACCACTATTGAGCCGGGTTACGATTCTTCGCTGTTTATCGCCGAATCGATAAAAGAAGTGTATAACACGCTGGCCATCGCTATGGTGCTGGTGGTGGTGGTTATTTTCTTATTCCTTGGCAATATCCGAGCAACGTTTATCCCGGCGGTAACTGTGCCGGTGGCGCTGGTTTCCGCCGTAACGGTATTGTTTGCACTGGATTTTTCAGTCAACCTGCTGACATTGCTTGCGATGGTGCTGGCCATTGGCCTGGTGGTGGATGACTCCATCGTCGTGCTGGAAAACATTTACCGGCGAATCGAGCTTGGCGAGCATCCGCTGGTGGCATCATACCGTGGCGCGCGCGAGGTAGGTTTTGCCGTTATCGCTACCACTCTGGTGCTGATTTCAGTGTTTGTGCCGCTGGTGTTTATGCAGGGGCAGCTGGGTAAACTCTTTACGGAGTTTGCGCTGGCCATTGCAGCGGCTGTAGCCTTTTCCAGTGTGACTGCACTGACACTATCCCCAATGCTGTGCAGCAAACTACTGACGCATCAAAAACGTGAAAGCAAGCTGGGCCTTTGGCTGCATGCGGCCTTTCATAAGCTGGAGAACGCCTACCGCCGGCAACTGGAAGTCGTATGTGCCACCCGTTGGCCGGTAATGATTGTGGTTGCCTTATGTTTTATCGCCAGCTACATGCTGGTGCGGCTGCTACCAAGCGAACTGGCGCCGCCGGAAGACCGTGGCACCTTCTTTGTTATGATGAGCCCCGCCGAAGGCGCCAGCTATACCAGCAACAGCCGAAATATGCGCTTAATTGAAGATGTGCTGATGCCTTACTACCAAAAAGGTGAGTTTAACCGCTTACTGGTAAGGGTGCCCGGCTGGGGCAACAGTGGCGGTGTGGCGATTGTCGGCACCGAGAACTGGCACAACGGTAAGCGCCGCACGCAAGAGCTGATGGGTGAAGTTGGCCAGAAGCTGAATGAGATACCGGATGTGCGCGCCTTTACGTTTATGCGTAGCGGCCTGGGCGGCGGTGGTGGCGGTGGCCGTCCTATTCAGTTTGTGTTGCAAGGCAACACTTACGAAGAACTGGCGCGCTGGCGCGATATAGTGCTGGAAAAAGCAGCAGAAAATCCGAATATTCTGATGCTGGATCATGACTACAAAGAGACAGTACCGCAGGTATTAGTCGAAATTAATACCGAACGTGCCGGTGATTTGGGGATTTCTGTTGGCGCCATTGGCCGTTCACTGGAAGCCATGCTGGGCGGACGCCGGGTAACCACCTTCCTCGACCGTGGTAAAGAGTATGATGTCATTATTGAAGGTAAAGATGATGACTTCACTGCTCCTGGCAGTATTACTAATGTGTATTTGCGCTCTGAGACATCAGGCGAGCTGATCCCGCTGGATAATCTGGTAACCCTGCGTGAAGAAGCCACCTCGTCTAGCCTGAACCGCTATAACCGTATGCGCAGTATTACGCTAACGGCCAGTATGGCGCCGGGTTACAGCCTGGGTGAAGCGCTGGAATATCTGGAAAACATCGTTGAAACCGAGATCCACGATACGGTCGGTATAGATTATAAAGGTGAGTCACTGCTGTATCAGGAAAGTGGCCGTTCAACACTGATGGTGTTTGTACTGGCGCTGCTTATCACCTATCTGGTGTTGGCGGCACAGTTTGAAAGCTTTATTCACCCGCTGGTGATCCTGGTCACGGTACCACTTGGGCTGGTCGGCGCACTGTCCGGTCTGTACTTCAGTGGTATGACGCTAAATATATATAGCCAGATTGGTCTGGTCATGTTGATAGGTCTGGTAGCTAAAAACGGTATTCTGATTGTTGAGTTTGCTAACCAGCTGCGTGATGCCGGTGTAGAATTTACCACCGCGATACAGCAAGCCGCGACACAGCGACTGCGCCCTATTGTGATGACAGCTTTCACTACGGCGATGAGCAGCATACCGCTAATCGTTGCCAGCGGCCCGGGTTCTGAAAGCCGGATGGTAATTGGTATGGTTATTTTCTCAGGCGTCGCTCTGGCCACACTGATGACCATTTATGTGGTGCCGGTAACTTACATGGTGATAGCCCGCAACACCGGTTCACCAAAGCGACTGGAGCAGAAGCTGCATAAACTGGAAAATGAAGCGCCTGACGAGCATGCTGCAGATGAGGTGCATCCCTCTTAGCCAATAATAAGGCGCCGGTCGGCGCCTTATTTATTTCCGCTATACAGAAACTGGATGCAACTGAAAAACTAGCGTAAAGTCAAAATGCAGGGAAGAAGGAGAAAAGCAATGGCGTTACAAACCGCAACATTTGGTGCGGGCTGTTTCTGGTGCCTTGAAGCAGCTATGAACCAATTAAATGGTGTAATAAGCGCACTTAGTGGTTATATGGGCGGTAGTGCTGAAACTGCCAACTATCGCCGTGTTTGTGACGGCGACACCGGCCACGCAGAAGTGGTGCAGGTTGAATATGATGATGCCATGATAAGTTATGAGCAGCTCTGTCTGATTTTCTTTAGTTTGCACGACCCTACTCAACTAAACCGCCAGGGCAACGACATTGGCACGCAGTATCGCTCAGCGATTTTCTATCACAATGACAAGCAGCAACATATCGCCAATAACATCATCGCTGAACTTAAAGCAGAAAATGTATTTAGTGGCAGTATTGTCACTGAAGTATCACCTGTAACCGCATTTTATATCGCTGAAGATTACCATCAGGGCTACTTTCTCAAGCATCCGGAACAAGGCTATTGTCAGGTCATAGTCGCACCGAAAATGATGAAGTTTCGCCAGCGCTATCAGGCATTGTTGAAATCATGAACGGCTTCAGGGCGATATTTTGCCTGTTAAGCCTGATGCTAACCGCAGCACAGACAAATGCGGCACAGGAAAATATGACAACCGGGCTTACCTTCTGCTACGAAGATAAGCAGCTACTGCCCTACTATGCCGGTGACGGTGAGCAAGTGGCCTCACCACCCGGTGTAACGATAGAGCATTTGCAAGCTGCCGTAAAACTTACCGGGATACAACTGATGTTGCAGCGCAAGCCCTGGCTACGTTGCCTGCAGTTACTGGAGCAAAATAAGGTAGATGCACTGGTAGCAACCTACGCTGAATCACGCCGCAGCTTTGCTGTCTATCCGTTAAATAGCAATGACGAGCCGGACGCCAGGCTGGCACTGAGCCAGCATTCTACTTGCCTGGTACAGCGGCATAACGACAATGTTATGCAACGCTCAGGCACTGGCATCATGATTGCCAGACCACTGGGTTATGCCACACCCGATTATCCGGTTGGGGTAAGTATTGTACCGGTGCAGTCGCAGCAGCAGGCTTTTGATTTGGTAAAACAAGGCCGTGTTGATGCGACTACAACGCTGTGTGAAGTAAACACGTTACCAGCCCCGACAGGCTTTACTGAGGGTTTAGAAGTCGTGTACCCGCCGCTTTATCAAACTACCGGTTATCTGGTGTTTAGTAAGGGCTTTTATCAGCAACATCAGCAACTGGCGATAAGTCTGTGGCAAGCTTTGCAACAGACACAGGAACCGCAGCGCTATTATCAGTACCTGCAACGGCAGAGTGAGCCGCAACAGGCTGATATGCCACACTAGATATCAGTGTGGCTTTTTTATTGTTAACGTGGGCTGTAACTCAGGCTGATATGCCACACTAGATATCAGTGTGGCTTTTTTATTGTTAACGTGGGCTGTAACTCAGGCTGATACCAAAGTTAGTGCCTGCGGTAGCAAAGCCATAATTAGTGTAATAATCTTTATCAAACAGATTATCGACCTTGGCTCTTAACGTCAGCTCTGTTGAAAGATCATAACTTACTCCAACGCCCCACAGTGTGTGGGACGGCCCATCCGGAAAAGCCAAGCTGGTATACCAGTCAGACGGTTGACGAGTACGGCTTTGATAGTCTGCTGTTACGAATGCCGACCACACATCTGCAGTATAACTGCCGCGCCAGTTAATACTGTTTTCAGGGCGCAATAACAAACGTGAGCCACTATCGTTATCTCTGGCATCCAGCCAGGTATAAGCTAAACTCTGTGACCACTGCTGCCACTGATAATCAGCTGTAAGCTCAAACCCCTCAATGTCTGCTTTAGCGACGTTCTCTGGTCGGGTCACTGCCCACTGGATCAGGTTTGTTACATCGCGGTCAAACCAAGCCAGACTTAACTGCACATTCTCCGCCGCAAAGTCTACGGCAATCTCATCAGAAACAGCGTGTTCCGGTAACAACTCAGGATTATTTGAACCGGGGAAGTACAGGTCGTTAAACGTCGGTGCTTTAAATGCAGAACCCCGACTGGCACGTAAACTCCATTGCTCATTTAACTGATAACCAGCGGCCAGCTGCCAGGTATTATTGCTGCCATATTCGGTGGCGTCGTCCCGGCGTGCTGCGGCTTCAAGTTTCAACTTGGCTAGCTGATAATTTACGCCGGTAAACACTGCACGGTTGTTGCGGCTTAAGCGCTCATAGACAGTGGCTGACTTGTCTACACTCTCCTGATACCAGTTAATACCGGCAAGAATATTTAAGTTGTCAGACAATGCCGTTGATGTCTGATAGTTAAATTCATCGCGTTCGGTAACGAAAGGGCTTCTTGAAGTTGGACCAAAAACAGCGTCGCTATCAAGCTGCCGGTTTACTTGCACCTGATGCTGCCACTGGCCAAGCTGATGGTGCCAGCCAAGTAAGTAGGTGCGATTTAACGTATCAGCCTGGTCTTGATCACCATAGGAGGTATCATATTGATATGAGCCTGAGACAACATCAGCCTGCGCACTCCATACCCCCCAGTCAGTTTGATAGTCTGCTGCAACTTTTACAAACCGCTGATCATAGCCATCTCTATCCTGATCAAGCTCAGGTTGAACATTAAATCCGTCTGCAGCACTCGCACCAGCTGTAGCCCGAAGCGTTAATTTTTCAGCCTGATGTACGATGCTAACATCAGTACCGAACTGGCCATAACTCCCTGCATTAACAGTCGCCTCAACACCGTTGCTGCGCCGCGTAGTAATAGCAATCACACCTGCTAAAGCATCGGAACCGTACCAAGCAGCACGGGGCCCCCGAATCACTTCAATACGCTCAATCAGCTCCAGCGGCAACGTTGCCAGAGATCTTGCACCAGCAGTTGCTGAACCACTGCGCACACCATCTATCAGCACCAGCGTATGATCTGTCTCGCCGCCACGTACAAATACACTGCTAAGCTGGCCGCGGCCACCACTTCTTGCCAAACTGATCCCCGGCAACTGCGCAAGCAAAGCGGGCAAATCGCTGGCCTGGCGCGCAACGATATCATCGCGCTCCAGTACAGTTATACTGGCTAGCACTTCTTGTTGCGGCGTTGCGGTACGATTGGCATAAATACTGATATGTTCAACAGAATCATCTGCTGCAACCGAGCAGCAGGACGCGACCAGAACGGCCGCAAAAGCAGGTTTAAACATGTAAGCTCCGAAAACGTGCCCACCGCACATTTATTCAAGTTATAGGAATTTTTCGGGCCGGTCTCCGGGCTGACAACCTGCTTTCGCCTGCACCCGCCTTCCCATCCTGTGACAGTGGCCTTGAGTACAGCTCAGTTGTTTACCGTTGCGGGGGCAGCTCTGGATTTACACCAGATTCCCGTTTAACTGCAGTCGCTCTGCAGCACCAGAAAAAGCGGCTCCATATGGAGCCGCGTGCAGTTTACGCCATCAAGGCAAAATGTCAATAGATGTCTGGATGGCTAAAAATCAATCGCGGAAATTTTTAAACTGAAACGGTTGCCCCAGCTCGCTGGTACGCACCAATTGCATAACGGCCTGTAAATCGTCTCGCTTTTTACCGGTTACCCGCAGTTCTTCGCCCTGTATCGCGACCTGCACTTTGATACTGCTATCTTTAACCAGCTTAACGATTTTTTTCGCCATCTCTTTATCGATACCCTGCTTGATACTGACATGACGGGTGATAAATTTGCCGTGACGTTCTTCTTTTTCAATTTTGAAGCTGCTGACATCCAGCTGCAATTTGCTGGCTTTAGTCGCAAAAATATCAAACAGTTGCATGACTTGCTGATCAGCTTCAGCGGTCAGCTCAATTTGCTCTTTGTTCAGCTCAATTTTGGCGTTAACGCCACGAAAATCAAAGCGTGTCTCCAGTTCCCGTTTGGCATTCTCTACGGCGTTTTTCGCCTGGTTTATATCAACTTCTGAAACAATATCGAAGGATGGCATTCTTTATCTCCTGACTATAACAGCCTCTGTTTGCTGGTGATTATAACCAGAAAACTGTTACAATCCGAGCGCCATATATTACGGGGGTTTTTGTGTCGCAGACTGTCTACCGCGTTTTTTGCCTCTCCTTCTTTGTGCTGGCTACGGCAAGCTTTCTGGCTGAGCTAAACGGCCACCGTGTTATCGCTGGCTTTGCTCACGTGGACAAGCTGGTGCATTTTAGTATTTTTGCCTTACTCGCCGCCTTGTTGTGGAAAGGCTTTAAACTGGCACCGCTCACCGCCTTTATTGTGCTTGGCAGTTATGGCGGCGCTATAGAGCTGGTACAACACTACTTTACCCGTCGCCAGGGCGACTGGCTTGATTTTGCAGCTGATATCACCGGCGTCATCAGCTTTTACCTGGTGCGTGGCCTGTGGCACAAGATCCGGCCCCGCAGCAAACGTTAAGCTGGAGCATTGTTGGCCAGGGCGCTATAGGTTTACTGGCTGCGTGCCGCATGCAACAGGCAGGCTGTGATGTCAGCCTGTGGCTGCGCCAACCCCGGTTGCTGACGATTAAATTTTCCCATCGTCAGTTACAGTTTACGCCTGCTTCGGCGCCCATCTCCGCAGTACTTATACCGGTAAAAAGCTATGCGGTAACAGAAGCCGTGCAAGCCTTGCTTCCGGCATTAGCTTCAGATGCGCAACTGGTATTAAGCCACAACGGCATGGGCAGCATAGCGCAGGTAACACCAATGCTGTTGCCGCAGCAAGGCCTGTGGTTTCTGACAACAACCCACGGCGCATTGAGACAGGCTGATACAGTGCTGCATACCGGTGAGGGTATGAGTACGCTGGCAGCGCTCAATAGTGCGGCCAAAGTACAGCAGCAACAAGTGGTGCAAGCTATGGATATGGCGCTTGGCCCTGTGACGCTTACCGATAATATCCAACCGGCGCTGTGGCAAAAGCTCGCTATCAATGCCGTGATTAATCCACTGACTGCATTACATAATTGCCGTAATGGTGAACTCGCGTCTTTGAAATATCGCCACCATATCGAGGCGCTGGTGACTGAAGTATGCCAGGTGGCGGCAATATGCGGCTATCCGCTTAATGAACCAACCACCTTGCAAACAGTGCTGCGGGTTATCAATGATACCGCTAAGAACTTCTCGTCTATGCAGCAGGATTTAGCGCATGGCCGGCGTACCGAAATTGACGCGATAACCGGCTATATAGTGCAGCAGGCGGCATACCATAATATTAAAGTGCCGCATAATCAGACGTTGCTACAACAGATTTTACAGCGCCAGCAATATCGGTGTTAAGGCCGGTACACCGATACGTTTTTAAAGCCCTGCTCCTGCAATACAACCGCCTGCAGGCGGCTCATGACACCGCGTTCACAGTAACAGTAGTAGTGCTTGCTCTGATCCAAATTAGCAAACTGCGACGCCAGGCGGAAAAACGGCAGCTCAACCACGTCATGTCCTGCAACTGTCAGCGGCTTAACATCCGTTTCTTCCGGGCTACGGATATCCAGTACTACCGCATCGGCAGGTAACTGCGCCAGCACAGTGACCACATCAGCCTGTTGCTCAGCCTGGTAATCTATAGTGCGGATATCCAGCACCTTGGCATCCTGCACTGCCTGGTCCAGCACAGCAAAATCGAAGTTCTGCTCATTGGCGATAACCTCGGCCAGCACGGCATTGACCGTAGGCTTGCGTGAGATCACACCGCAATACTCCGGCATACTCTTGGCAATATCTTCAGCACCAATCTTGGCTGCCAGCGCAATGATCTCCTGTTTATCCTGGTAAATCAGCGGGCGCAGGATCAATGTTTCGGTTACCCGGTCAATCACGTTTAAATTGGCAATGGTCTGACTGGAAACCTGGCCAATACTTTCACCGGTTACGATGGCTTTAATGCCCAGCTTCTCTGCTACAGTGCTGGCGGCGCGCATCATCATGCGTTTGAGTACAACGCCCATCAGCCCGTTATCAATGGTCTCTAAAATCTGGTCAACCACAGGCGCAAAATTGACGCTGACAAATTTCACCTTGTGCGACAAGCTGTATTTTTGCCAAATCAGGTGTGCCATCTCGCGCACGCCAGCTTCATGGGCAGCGCCACCGAGATTAAAAAACAGGTAGTGCGTGCGCAGGCCTTTGCGGATCATCAGGTAGCTGGCTACAGCTGAGTCGTAACCGCCAGAAATCAGTGACAGTACATCAGACTGTGAAGGCAGCGGAAAGCCACCCATGCCCTGATGCTGTTTACGCACCATAATCAACTGATCTTTTCGTACTTCAAGCGCAACAATGATATCCGGTTTAGTCAGTTTTACCTGTGCAGATGCCACCAGTTGGTTTAAGCCGCCGCCAATATAACGCTCCGCTTCAATTGATGAGAAATCATGCTTGCCGGCACGGCGAACCCGCACGCAAAAGGTCTTATTCTGTATCTGGTCGGCGTAAACAGCGGCAACCTGCTCGTAGATATCGTGCAGTGAGCTAAAGGTACTCGACTGCATTTCAGAAAAATGCACGATACCCGGAATACAACTTAAGCGGTCAATCAGCTGCTGCTGGATAGCAGTATCGTCACTGGGACAGCGGATCGTCAGGTGATCGTAATTATTGTTAACTTCGATATTGCTGTCGGTACGCAGCAAAATGGTCTTGATGTTGCGCTCAAGCAGCAACGTCTGGCGTTTACGCACCGATTTGCTTTTAATGGCAATTTCAGGGTGCAGTTTGATAATAAATTCAATCATCGGACAGCAGCAAATATCAGCAGGAAAAAAAGTGGCGCAGATTATAGCGGATCTCTTAACAAAGACCTAATCTGCGCCAGTGCTTTATTGGTTGTTACCTGAGGCTGGTTCCAGGCTTATCGGATCAGACTCTTTTGCCTTACCCTGCATAATCGAAATTTCTACCCGGCGGTTGCGGCGCCGGTTTAAATCAGTATCGTTCGGCACCAGTGGCTTGGTATCGGCATGGCCAACTACCACTAAACGTGTGCGGTCAAAGCCGTCGGCTTTAATCATTTCTGTTGCAACTGAAACCGCCCGCTTGGCTGACAAATCCCAATTATTGCTGTGCAGTTCATCCGATACCTGAATATCATCGGTATGACCGGTAACCGTAATCTCCCCCGGTACCTCGTTTAACAAGCTACCAATCCTTTGAATAATTGGTTTAAAACGTGGCTGCAAAAACGATGAGCCAGACGGAAAAGAGCCATTTTCGCGAATGCGGATAATTATTTGCTGGCCAAGCGACTCCAGCTCTATCGCGCCATCGATAATTTGTTTTTCCAATTGCTCGGCCAGCTTTTTAACCATTTCATTGGTTTGTTCCTGCTGGGCTTCTGCCTGCGCCTCGGCCGCAGCCGATTCGCCATCCATAATTTCTTCAGCATTGCTAACCGACTGGCCGCCGCTTAAATCTTCGCGCTGCTCCTGCCGGCCACCGGCAGAGTCTTCTTCGCCGGCCTGAAACTCTATAACCTGCTGGGTAATTTCAATCGTCTGCTGTTGCAGTGTTTCTATCGGCGTCGGATCAGGGCGGCCAGGACGAAACTCCATCGCGATAATACTGGTACCTTTTGGAATGTCTTCTACTTCAATTTTATTCTGCACACCGAAAGCAAATTTCATTGAGCCGGCAATTTGCTTGAATTTCAGTACATCCATTTCAGAAAACGCCAACAGCAGTACGAAAAAGCACATCAGCAGCGCCATTAAATCAGCAAAGGTTCCCATATACGCCGGCAAACCCGGTGGCGGGCATTTACACTCTTCTGCTTCATCACTCATGACTTACTCCGCAGCCGCCGGTTCACGTTTACTTTGCGCCAGGTAATTACGCAGGATCCCTTCGATCACTTTCGGGTTTTGTCCGTCCTGAATGCCCAAAATAGCATCAAGAATTAGCTGATTATTGGTTTTTTCCTGCGCGTTACGAATGGCGAGTTTGTCTGCCAGCGGTATAGCAATAATATTAGCAATAAAAGCACCGTATAAGGTGGTTAACAAAGCTACCGCCATCGCTGGGCCTATTGCTTTAGGGTCATCCATGTTGGATAGCATTGCAACAAGACCAATCAGCGTACCTATCATGCCCATTGCCGGCGCGACATCACCGAGGCTTTTAAAGATAGCAATAGCGGTTTCATGTCGCTTTTCTGTCAGGCTGATATCTTTTAATAACGTCGCACGTACCACATCAGCGTCGTGACCATCCACCAGCATGTTGACACCTTTTTGCATAAAAGCATTAGGTATCTCAGCCTCTTCCAGTGCCAAAAAGCCGCCTTTACGCGCTGAATCTGCCAGCTGTACCGCTTTTTCAATCAGCTCTTCCGGCGCTTCAATTTTAAACATGAACGCTTTTGCAGCAGCTTTACCTGAAGCGAAGAACTGACTGAGGGTAAATTTTGAGATAACCACGAAAATAGAACCGGCAAACACTATCAGTACGGATACAGTATCCATGAACATGCCGGGAGCGCCGTTACTGCCCAGGATCATTGCCATTACCACAAAGCCAATTGCGCCCAACATACCAACCAGGGTAGCTATATCCACTCTTATCTCCTTAGATCACGCACTGCTACATCGAACGTCCCGGACAAGTTTATCTTAGACGATAGCTGTTTATCGACAACAGCAAACAATGATTGAGTATAAATTACGTGAAATTATCTATTTAGCTTTTCACTTATGCTTTCTGATTGACCATAATAGCCTGCTAAGGTACCTTTGCGCACACTTTTTCCGGGGGCAGTATGAGCAAGAAAAAAGCCGATTTGAGCCAGTTCGAACAAACCTTGTCCGAGTTGGAGCAGATAGTACAACAACTGGAACAGGGAGACCTTTCTCTGGATCAATCTTTAGCCCGGTTTGAACGCGGTATTACCTTGGCCCGGCAGAGTCAGCAATTACTGCAAGGCGCAGAGCAGAAAGTACAACTGCTGATGCAACAACAGCAACAGGAAAGCCTGCTACCTTTTGAACCCGAGCAAGGAGATTAGGTGTGCTACCAGCTAATTTGCCGCGGTATCAGCAACGGGTAGAACAACACCTGCAACAACTATTGTCTCAGCAGCCGGTAACCGATGATAGGCTTATGCAGGCAATGTCCTACAGCTTACTGTTAGGCGGAAAGCGGGTACGGCCTTTTCTGGTATACAGCTGTGGAACTATGCTCGGTGCCAGCCTGCATGATTTGGATGGCCCGGCATCGGCCATCGAGGCGCTGCACAGCTACTCATTGATCCATGATGATCTGCCGGCAATGGATAATGATGACTTACGTCGCGGCAAACCAACCTGCCATAAAGCCTTTGATGAAGCCGCCGCAATTCTGGCTGGTGACGCTCTGCAAACGCTGGCGTTTGAAGTACTTAGCAGTCATCCTTACCAACAGGTTAAGGCTGATGCAATATTGCAGATGATAAAGCGTTTAGCTGCTGCATCCGGTTATGCCGGTATGTGTGGCGGCCAGGCGATTGATCTGGCTCAGACAAACCAAAGCACGACGCTTGCGCAGCTGGAGCGTATGCACCGTCTGAAAACCGGTGCCCTGATAGAATGTGCCGTGCAGCTGGCCTGGCTTTGCAGCCCGTCGACCGATACCAGAGAATGCGATAACCTGCTCAGGTTCGCCCGTGCTTTAGGGCTGGCATTTCAGGTGCAGGATGATATTCTCGACATAGAAAGCGATACTGTAACCTTGGGTAAGCCTCAGGGGTCAGATACCAAAGCGAATAAATCTACCTATCCGGCATTGCTGGGTTTAGACAATGCCAAAGCCAAAGCACAGCAGCTTTATCAGGAGGCACTGAACGCTCTGGCAGACTTACCGTATAACACTGATGAATTACGTGCCTTTGCACAGTACATTATCGAACGCAGGTTTTAACACAGGCAAGGAATATGGCGTTAGATATTAACGATTACCCGTTATTAGCCAAGGCTAATTTACCCGAGCAGCTAAGAGCGCTGCCACAAGAAAAACTGCCCGCACTCAGTGACGAGCTGCGCAGTTATTTGTTACGCAGTGTTAGTCAAAGCAGCGGCCATTTCGCTTCTGGTTTAGGTACTGTTGAGCTGACTGTGGCATTGCATTATGTCTACAATACTCCATTTGACCGGGTGATATGGGATGTTGGCCACCAGGCCTATCCGCATAAAATCCTGACCGGCCGCGCAGAGCGTATGCACAGCATACGGCAAAAAGATGGCCTGCATCCATTCCCGTTTCGAGAAGAAAGCGAATATGACGTCTTGTCGGTGGGCCACTCCAGCACATCAATCAGCGCAGCGCTGGGTATGGCAATTGCCGCACAGCAGGCCCGCAGCAACCGCAAGGTCGTGGCCGTTATCGGTGACGGGGCTATTACAGCCGGCATGGCATTTGAAGCGCTGAATCACGCGGGTGAAGTACGCCCGGATATGCTGGTTATTCTGAACGATAACGAAATGTCGATTTCAGAGAATGTCGGCGCGTTAAACCGGTATTTCGCCCGCATTCTGTCGGGCAATTTCTACACCAGCCTGCGCGAAGGCGGTAAAAAAATATTAAGCGGTGTACCGCCACTGCATGAGCTGGCCAGCCGCGCAGAAGAGCATTTCAAAGGCATGGTAACACCGGGCACCTTCTTCGAGGAGCTGGGCTTTAACTATATAGGGCCAATCGATGGCCATGATGTGCAAGGGCTGGTTAACACCATCCGCAATATGCGCAATATGAAAGGCCCGCAGCTGCTGCATATTGTAACCAAAAAAGGTAAAGGCTATGCCCCGGCAGAAGCCGATCCGATTGGCTACCATGCGGTGTCGAAATTTAACCCGGATGATAACAAGCAACCGGCCAAAAAAGCCGGTTTGCCGACGTTCTCTAATATTTTCGGCAGCTGGATTTGCGACATGGCCGAACAGGATGAGCGCTTACAGGCCATAACGCCGGCAATGCGTGAAGGTTCTGATCTGGTAAGGTTTTCAAAAGCATTTCCCAAGCGCTACTTTGATGTAGCTATTGCAGAGCAACATGCAGTAACACTGGCTGCCGGTATGGCCATTGAAGGGTTAAAACCGGTAGTGGCCATTTACTCCAGTTTCTTGCAGCGTGGTTATGATCAGTTAATTCACGATGTTGCCCTGCAAAATCTTGATGTGTTATTTGCTATCGACCGTGCAGGCGTCGTTGGCGCAGATGGCCCGACACATCAGGGAGCCTTTGATATCAGCTTTATGCGCTGCATACCGAATATGGTCATTATGGTACCGTCAGATGAAAACGAGTGCCGGCAGATGCTGTACACTGGTTATCAGTATCAGGGGCCAGCGGCTGTGCGTTATCCGCGTGGCAGCGGAACCGGTATAGCGACAGAGCAGAAAATGCAGCTACTGGCTTTGGGTAAAGGCAAAGTCATACGTCAGGGCAAGCGTATTGCGATACTGGCATTTGGCCCGCTGCTCAGTGCCTGCCAGCATGCAGCCGAGCAGCTGAACACCACCCTGGTTGACATGCGGTTTGTCAAACCGCTGGATGAAACACTGTTGACCGAGCTTGCCGCTTCGCATGATTACTTTGTTACGGTCGAGGATAATGCTGTAATGGCAGGTGCGGGCTCTGCCGTAAACGAGTTTATCAGCCAGGCAAAGCTAAATGTACGCAGTATAAACCTGGGCTTACCGGACCAGTTTATTAAGCATGGCAGTCAGCAGGAGATCTATGCCGAACTTGGCCTGGATAGTGACGGTATCTACAACAGTATCAGCGCACTGAAATAACGCCGCATGTTCTGTAAAAAAGCCTGCATAATGCAGGCTTTTTTGTTCACAGCTGGGTGTTCTTCAGCTCAAAGCGGGCGAGCCCTGCTGCCAGTAAACGCTCTACCTGAGCTTCAACATGAGATGAGTCTTCAAATTCAAAGGCATCGACCTGTTGGTCAAAATGAATAGTAGCGACACCATTTTTACCGGCATGCTTCACGTGGTATAGCGCCATTTCAGCCAGTTGCAGCGATATTTCCCAGCTGATCAGTTGCCCGCCCAGCAAGTCGAGCGGGAAGATAGCATAACCGACTGAGCAGGTTAACCGGGTACGGTGGCCATCCGGTAAACTGAATACCGTTTTGCCAATCAGCTCGTTTAACCTGTAGCTGAACTGTTCAACCAAATCAGTCTGGATATCACGTAGTACCAGCACAAACTCTTCACCGGCAAAGCGTACAACGTAGTCTGAGCCCCGTGTTTCTCGAATTAAGATGCCTGCAACCTGCTGAATACAGCTATCGCCGGCAGTATTACCATATTGATCGTTAACCTGTTTAAAGTTATCCAGATCCAGATGAATTAACGCCACGCATTTACCCTGCGACTGCATTGATTCACGGTTACGCTGAAAGTGTTCAATATCTTTTGGCAGTTGCTCGAACATAAAACGACGGTTGCGCAGTCCGGTCAGACTGTCTTTATGCGTCAGTAAAGTTAGCTGTTCATTCAGTTCATTAAGCTTCAGGTTACTGTTTTCTAACTCTTGTGTCCGCTGCCGCACCAGTCTTTCCAGCTGTAGTTGCTGATTCACAGTGTTGCGCCTGAGTAACCACAATACGCCATACAGGCAGAACAACGCCAACAGTGCCCACAGTGCGCGATAAATAAAGGTTTCGTCAAAGCGTTTAGGTACTACTATGTCCAGCTCAGCAGATTGCTCATCAAGCCAGGGACCATTATCAAAACGCGTTTGTACCTGAAACACAAAACGCCCTGGCGTAAGATTGGTATATACCGCTTCGCGCCGCTGGCCAACATCATGCCAGTGCTGATCAAACCCTTGCAGCCGGTAACGGAATTGTAGTGCGGCAGGTTTAATAAACTCCAGCGCTGAGTATTGCACGCTGAGATTACGGTCGTCTAAGTCAAGTACCAAGCGAGGCTGCAGAGCATCAACGAGATAATTACGCAGCCCCTGTACACTCTTGATAACAGGTCGCAAACTGCTGCGTTGTTGCTGATCAAGTTGCACCGGCACAGCAACCAACCCTTTTAATGTTGGATACCAGTATTGATCTTGCCAACGCACTACTTTAGCTTGCCCTGCACCATTGCAGCAGCGTCCGGGCACAGTGCCAAGCTGCCTGTCATACGGGCCGAGAATTTCGTCAGCCTGCACAGTGCCCTGCCCTAAAGCCAAGAGTTGTGCCTTGTCCAGCCTGAAGATACCTTTGTTGCTACTGACCCATAATTTATCGCTATTGGCATCAAATGCCAGACTGACAACCGGACTGTGTGGTAATCCATTACCAGCGTGCCATTGCAGCCACTGTGTCTGCTGCGGTAGCTCTACAAAGATACCATCGTCGAGTGTCGCGGCGATAACTGTGCTGTCGGGCAATATAAGCAGTGCCGTGATGTAACTGTTATACAACGCACTGCCTACCCCAAGCCGTGTAAGTCGTCCTGACTCATACTGGTATAACCCTCTGGTTGTACCGAAGATAAGGGTCTGCCGTTGTTGCTGCAATACCGTAATATGGCGCGATTCAAGTTCGCTGTTCAGTGAAAATGGCGTCAGGATTTGGTGCTGGTAATGAAACAATCCCATTACACCGCCTATCCACACACCGTCAGCACCGTCGGGCTGTAATACTCTGACGGTGTAGCCGTTTAACGACGCAAACTGCGACTGCAGTTCAGGCTGTCCGCGCTGATAACGCAACACCCCTTGATCTGTCGCCAGCCATAGCTGCTGATTGTCAGGCCAGTAAACATCATGCACCGTACTGGCGCCGAGCTGCGCAGCGCTGAGCAAAGAGCGATAACTGCCATCAACTTCAAGCTCGCCAACATCAGATTGTCCGGCAATTAACAGTGTGTTGTCCGGCGTCACCCCCAGACTTCGCACGACCGGATCTGCCGTTGCCGGCACAATGCGGCGAATATTGCCAACAGAGGCCCGATAGATGCCATCACTGAAGCTGGCTAACCAGATATTGTGGTCTTTGTCTTCGAAAATATCGCTGAACCAGGGGTAACTGCCGAGCTCATCGCCGGTAATATGCTGCCATTTCTGGCCATTGTGGCGGTGAAACAATTTCCGGTGGGCAGAAATCCAGCTGTTGCCCCGGCTATCTTTCAGCAGTTTATACACTGCAGTACTGTTGTTGTCCGGCAAGTCACACTTTTTAACCTCACCTGTTTTATCCAGATGATAAAAGCCTGCTTCACCGGCGATATGCAAACCATTGTCCGTCCAGTACAGGTCGTAAATCGGTGTTTGCATCAACTCAGCAGGTAACGGGAAACTTTCAGTATTACCTTCAATGTCGATACGAAATAACTTGTCTGTGCTGGTAACCCATACCTGGTTGTTGACCAATTCCAGTTGACCAACCTGAGAGCGGATCTGCTCTACCCGGCTGACCTTACCATCACGAACACGGAACAATGAATCTGCAGCTACCCAGATTTCCCCCGGGCTGACTTCCACGATAGCGGTAACTTCAGACAGGATCTGGTAACGCTCAAAAGTCAGGCTTGCCGGGTCAAAACCAGATAAACCGGCTTTAGTCCCCACCCACATATAACCTCTGCTATCGCTGAATAAGCGGGTAATCGCATTGCTGGCTAAGTGGCGGTGAGTTTCTTTATTGAAATGTTCGAACTGCATACCATCAAAACGGTTTAAACCGTATTGGGTTGCCAGCCAGATATAGCCTTGCGCATCCTGGCTGACCGAGCGCACCGAATTATTTGATAGCCCTTCAGCACTGCCCCAGTGCTTAATATCAAAATCATACACTGACTGCTGGTTATATGCCTGACAGGCAAAGCTACACAACAATAAAAGCAACGATAAGGTGTTTTTCATTGTGTGCTCTCTTCTTATTATTTGTTTTAACCCAGGGCCAGAAAAGGTAACAGCAATTGCAGTGTCAGGCAGGCAGCAACGCCTGCCGCAATATCATCCAGCATAATACCCAGCCCGCCGTGTACATGTCTGTCCAGCACACTGATTGGCCAGGGTTTTACAATATCAAACAGGCGGAACAATACAAAGCCCAGCAACATTGTTTGCCAGTGCAGCGGTGCCCACAACATAGTAATGGCATAACCGATTACCTCGTCCCAGACAATAGCCCTGTGATCATGCTCGCCAATATCGTGTGCCGTTTTGCCGCAAACATAAATACCCAGTAACGAACCCGCTACTGCAAACAGCAACAGATAGCTGTTGCCCAGCAGTAGTAACAGGATAACCAAGGGTACCGCCGCCAGAGTACCAAAGGTACCGGGTGCTTTGGACGCCAGGCCGCTACCGAAACCCAGCGCCAGAAACTGGTGCCATTTTTTCAGGTTGAACTGTGCTTTAGTCATAAAAAAGTGTCATACAAAATGCACAAAGCCTGTCGGCTGATAACTGAATGGCTGCTCGCCGTGTTTTAGCTCCAGCTTGCCGGCAACGCCGGTAATGCGGCCGATGCAGCTGACTGGCGTACCATAAGGCGACAGTAAGACGTCTAACGAGCCACGTTTAGCTTCTGGTACGGTAAACAACAACTCGTAGTCTTCGCCGCCAGACAGGGCCAGTTGCATTGCCGTTGTCTGATCGCAGCTGTCTTTGACAGCCTGAGACAGAGGTAGACGCGACACATCAATGCTGGCGCCAACGTCAGAACGTTTCATTATATGTTGGATATCACCGTACAAACCATCGGATAAATCCATCGCGCTGCTGGCGATATTACGCAGTGCCTGCCCTAAGGCAACACGGGCGGAAGGGTAATGAAAGCGCTGTAAAATGTGCGTTTGATGTTTCTTGCTTACTTCATGCAAGCCCTGGCAAAGTTTTAAACCAAGAGCCGCGTCACCCAACGTACCGGTAACATAAATATAATCACCCACTTTTGCACCACTGCGGGTCAGCGCTTTGCCACGAGGTACTATGCCTTTAGCGATCATCGTCAGGCTCATCGGGCCACGTGTTGTATCGCCACCTACCAGCTGACAATTGTAATACTCCGCCGTCTCATGCAAACCGGCAGAGAACGCCGCAAGCCAGTCTTCATCAACTGCAGGCAATGTTAACGCCAGCGACAGCCACGCCGGCTCAGCGCCCATTGCTGCCAGATCACTGACATTCACGGTAACCAGCTTATGACCTAAAGCACGGGGATCATCATCAGGGAAAAAGTGTGTACCAGCCACCATAGTGTCGGTCGTGACTACCAGGTCATAACCATCACGAACCTGCAGTACGGCACCATCATCGCCAACACCGATAGCCGCATCTTGTCGGCGCGCGCCACTGTTGCTGAAGTAACGGGAAATGAGTTCGAATTCACCCATAAAATTAAGAAGCCGACAAGTGTCGGCTCTCCTTTAACTAGGACGCAATACGCGTACGGCTTTATCCAGAATGCCGTTGACAAACTTATGGCTGTCATCTGCGGCAAAGGCTTTTGCCAGCTCGATGGCTTCGTTAATAATGACTTTATACGGTACGTCCAGACGGTATTTCAGCTCATAGGCCGACACACGTAAAATAGCCTTCTCAACAAAATCAATTTCATCAAAAGGTCGGTCTAAGTACGGTTTTACCGCCTCATCCAGCACCGCATGGTTTTTCACCACACCACGTAACAAATCCTGAAAATAGCCAACGTCAATGTGCTTAACATTGGTTTCCAGCAATAATTGCTGCTCTATCTCTGCAATCGGGTTCTGGCTGACATGCCAGCTGTATATTCCCTGCACTGCAAGTGACCGTGACTGACGACGGGCATTTGGTTTCATGTAAATGTCTCTTCCTGTTACAGCTTGGTCAGCAGGTTAACCATTTCAAGCGTAGACATTGCCGCCTCGCTACCTTTATTGCCGGCTTTGGTGCCTGCACGTTCAATGGCCTGCTCGATGCTGTCTACAGTAAGAACACCAAAAGCAACAGGGATGTCATGCTGCATCATCACTTGCGCAATACCTTTAGTGCACTCACCGGAAACGTATTCAAAATGAGGTGTGCCACCACGGATCACCGCACCTAATGCAATGATACCGTCATACTTCTTACTGGCAGCCACACGTTGTACAGCCAGCGGCAGCTCAAAGGCGCCAGGCACTCGGATCACGGTAATATCCTGTTCAGCTACATTGCCAATACGCTGCAACGTGTCTGTTGCACCATCTAATAAGCTTTCAACAATAAAGCTATTAAACCGTGCTACGACGATCGCAAACTTCTTACCGTTAGCAGAAAATCCCGCTTCAATTACCTGCATAAGCTGCCCTTAAAATCTGACCACTGAAAATTAGCCGTGCATAATAGCACAACGCAAAGCAAACCGGCATAGTGTTTATACTTCTGCGACAGGGTTAATTTTTTCTGATTGGTGGTTATTCGCTAACGTAATCCACCACTTCCAGACCAAAACCAGACAACGCATGATATTTTTTAGGCTGACTTAGCAAGCGCATTTTCTTCACACCTAAACTGGCCAGGATTTGCGAGCCAACACCAACAGTACGGGAGGTGCCTGCCCATGGGGTTGAGCGTGGTTTTTCGCCTTTATCCTCAGCTTCAAAGCCCTGTACCGTGCGGATAAGCTGGTCGGTGCTTTCATGTTTCCCTAGCAACACCAACACACCACCGTCTCTGGCGATACGTTCCATAGCGGTGTGCAATGAGAAACTGCGATTCGCTGCACGGTTGGCCATTAACAAATCACTGAACGTATCATGTAAATGCACCCGCACCAACGTTGGTTGTTCAGGGTCAATATCACCTTTGATTAGGGCAAAATGCAGTTGGTTGTCGATAGTATCTTTAAATGTTACTAACTGAAAATCGCCTACTTCTGTTGGCAACTGGCAACGGGCAACCTGTTCGATTGTCGTCTCGTTAAGGTTACGGTATTCAATCAGGTCGGCAATAGTCCCTATTTTTACACCATGTTTTTTGGCAAAAATTTCCAGGTCTGGCCGACGTGCCATAGTGCCATCTTCATTCAGCACTTCAACAATGACCGCAGCAGGCTCAAGCCCTGCAAGCCGTGCTAAATCGCAACCGGCTTCGGTATGACCGGCACGTACCAGTACGCCACCATCCTGCGCCATCAGCGGAAAGATATGGCCAGGCTGTACTATATCTGACGGGCGGGCATCACGGGCAACCGCCGCCTTCACCGTACGGGCGCGGTCTGCAGCAGAAATACCGGTGGTCACGCCCTCGGCTGCTTCAATTGACAGTGTAAAGTTGGTAGAAAACGGCGACTTGTTGGCGTCAACCATTAACGGCAAAGCAAGTTGCTGGCAACGCTTACGGCTTAGTGTTAAACAAATTAAGCCACGTGCATGTGTTGCCATAAAGTTGATGGCTTCAGGTGTAACGTACTCGGCCGCCATCAATATATCACCTTCGTTTTCACGATCTTCATCGTCCATCAGGACGACCATCTTGCCCTGACGGATATCTTCAATAATTTCAGCGGGAGTATTCAGTTGCATAACAAACCTTATTTATAAAAAGCCGCGCTGAGACAACAGCGCCATACTGACACCACCAGTTACGCCGGCGCTGTCTTTGCTAAGTAAACGTTCGAGGTACCGCGCAATCAAATCAACTTCCAGATGCACTTTGCTACCCGCTTTTAATGCAGCGATCGTAGTATGCGCTGCGGTATGAGGCACTATCGTCAGCCGGAATGCGTCGTGATTAAGCTCATTTACTGTCAGGCTGATGCCATCGACAGTTATTGACCCTTTGGCTGCGACATAACGCGCTAACGTTGCCGGCAGCGACAACCAGATATTGCTGGCTCTGCCGCTTTGTTCAATTTTAATAACCTGGCTTACACCATCAACATGACCACTGACAATGTGCCCTCCCATCCGGGTGGTGGGCAACATGGCTTTCTCCAGATTAATCCGCTGCCCGGTTTTATAGTGGCCAAACAAAGTATACGCTAAGGTTTCTGAGGATATATCGGCATTAAAACTGTGCTGGGCCAAATGCGTTACCGTCAGGCAAACGCCATTGCATGCGATACTGTCACCCAGTTTCACATCCGAAAAATCCAGCTCCGCGCTTTCGATGGTGACACTGATATCGTTACCACGCTGTACCACAGCAGCCAGTTTGCCCGTGGCTTCAATAATGCCTGTAAACATAGTGTCTCTCGTATTGTGAGTTCATTTAACTTAAACGGGCACTAAGGCGGATATCTGCCCCCACCATGCGCACATCGGTCCAGCTTAACTGCGGTACCTGATTAAGCACAGAAAACTCCGGTAGAACAGCCAGAGGCTGGGCACTGTTGCCCAACAGTTTTGGCGCCAGATACACAATCAGTTCGTCAACCAGGCCAAGCTGTAACAAGGTGCCGGCCAACGTAGCACCCGCTTCTACCCATAACAGATTAATATTCTCGCGTACCGCCAGATGCTCTAACAATACGGCCAGATCAAACTGTGCGCTGCTGGTCAGCGGACAGTGAATTTGTCTGGCTATATTGGGTAATTCGCGCTTATTTTCAATGTTGCTGACACATAGCAATACTTCACCACCCTCAGCAAAGAGGGCAAGTTTATGGTCGAGCAGCCCGTTGCGGTCCAGTATCACACGTTTAGGTTGGCGTAGCTGGCCGTTTTCCAGCATTGGGATACTCTGTAGCAGTTGCTCTGATCTGATATTCAGTCTGGCGTTATCTGCCATGACAGTTGCAGCTGTTGATAACACGGCACAACTTTGCGCTCTGAAGCGCTGTACATCGGCACGCGCCGCATCTGAGGTCAGCCATTTGCTATCCCCATTGGCCAGCGCCGTGCGCCCATCAAGGCTGGCAGCCAGTTTAAGCTGGACATAAGGCCGCTTGCGCTCCATCCGGCTAAGAAACCCGGCGTTGATTGCTCTGGCTCGCTGTTCAAGTAGCCCCAATTCAACACGGATACCGGCACTTCGCAACATGGTAATGCCGCGCCCGGCTACCTGAGGATTCGGATCCTGCATCGCCACCACCACCCGCGACACGCCCGCAGCAATCAATGCATCTGCACAAGGTGGTGTGCGGCCATGATGGCTGCAGGGTTCCAGTGTCACATAACAGGTCGCACCGCGAGCATCATTGCCAGCTTCACGCAGCGCAAATACTTCAGCATGCGGCCCACCGGCCTGCTTATGGTAACCGCGCCCGATAACCTGCCCATCCTTGACCAGCAGTGCGCCGACGTTGGGGTTTGGGCTGGTGGTATAACGCCCCAGTTCGGCCAGGCGAAGCGCCTCTGCCATATAGGCGGTATCACTGGCGCTGAACATCAGGCTTTCTCTCCCAAACGGGCGATTTCCTCGCCAAACTCACGGATATCTTTAAAAGAGCGGTAAACGGATGCAAACCTTACATACGCAACTTTATCTACTTTTACCAGTTCATCCATAATTAAGTTGCCAAGCAGCTGGCTGCCAACTTCACGCTCACCTGTCGCCCGCAGCTGAGATTTAATTTTATTAATCAGTAGCTCTATCTGCTCGGCAGACACCGGACGCTTCTCCAGTGAACGTAGTAAGCCGCTGCGTAATTTATCTTCGTTAAAAGGCTCACGTGAACCATCGCGTTTGATAATTCGCGGCATAACCAGCTCTGCTGCCTCAAAAGTAGTAAAACGTTCATGACACGCCAGACATTCACGTCTACGGCGCACCTGATGTCCATCGGCTACCAGCCGCGAATCAATGACTTTAGTATCATCAGCATTACAAAACGGGCAATACATAAAAGATCTCACTAAGCCGTTAAATAGCCAGATAAAGAAATGGCCGCAATAGCGGCCATCATAGCACTTAATCAGCCTTTACGCATAAACCGGCAAGCGTTTGCACAGTTTGGCTACCTGAGCGCGCACGGTGTCGATCACTGCGGCGTCACCACGGCTGTCCAGTACGTCACAAATCAGGTTTGCTACCGCAGCCGCCTCAGCTTCTTTAAAGCCGCGACGGGTTATAGCAGGGGTACCGATGCGTAAGCCTGATGTCACAAAAGGTGAACGCGGATCGTTTGGAACCGAGTTCTTATTCACCGTGATATGCGCCTGACCTAACCAGGCATCAGCTTCTTTACCGGTAATATCTTTGTCAATCAGATCCATCAGGAACAAATGGTTCTGCGTACCGCCAGAGACTATTTTATAGCCACGGGCGATCATCGCGTCGCACATTGCTACAGCATTTTTCAATACCTGTTGCTGATAGACTTTGAATTCAGGTTGCAGTGCTTCTTTAAACGCCACAGCTTTAGCGGCGATAACGTGCATCAGCGGGCCGCCCTGACCACCTGGGAATACTGCAGAGTTAAGCTTTTTCTCAATCTCTTCGTTTTTACGCGCCAGAATCAAACCACCGCGTGGTCCTGCCAGCGTTTTGTGCGTGGTCGTGGTAACGACATCGGCTACCGGCACAGGGTTCGGATACAAACCAGCCGCGACTAAACCGGCAACGTGCGCCATATCTACCATCAGATAAGCGCCAACCTTGTCTGCGATATCACGAAAACGTTGCCAGTCAACAATACCTGAGTAGGCAGAGAAACCGGCAATAATCAGCTTAGGTTTATGCTCAAGTGCCAGCGCTTCAGCCTGGTCATAATCAATCACACCAGTTTCAGGGTGCAAACCATACTGCACAGCTTTATACAATTTACCTGAAGAACTTACGTGGGCACCATGTGTTAAATGGCCACCGTGCGCCAGGCTCATACCCAAAATAGTGTCGCCAGCATTTAACAGCGCCAGAAATACTGCGGCATTGGCCTGAGAACCAGCATGCGGCTGCACGTTAGCGTAGTCGGCACCGAACAGCTCTTTAGCGCGCGCAATCGCCAGATCTTCGGCAATATCAACGTACTCACAGCCACCATAATAACGTTTATGTGGGTAACCTTCGGCGTACTTATTGGTCAGCTGAGAACCTTGCGCTTGTAATACCCTTGGGCTGGCATAGTTTTCAGATGCGATAAGCTCGATATGCGCTTCCTGACGCTCAGTTTCATCTGTTATGGCTTGCCATAATTCGGGATCAAAATCGGCAATATTCATATCACGCTTTAACATGCTATCTCCTGGCGCGGCTTTCACGCTTAGTCTTAATTAAGATATCGGTAAATCAAAACTGGCTGGTAAAAATTGGCCGCTATTCTACCCGTAAATCCGCCGTTATGCACTCCGTTTTTAGCCATCCAGACACCCACAAGAATTTATCACCCGCTCAGCTGCTGAATAACAGTACGTCTCGCTTTACATTCTTACTAACGACACCTAATATACTGTATATATAAACAGCCAACACTTTGCCCATGCGTAAAATAATACATATCGACATGGATTGCTTTTTCGCCGCAGTAGAGATGCGTGATAACCCTGCTCTGCGCCACGTTCCGCTTGCTATCGGTGGGTCAAGGCAAAGCCGCGGTGTAATATCAACCTGCAACTATCCAGCACGGGCGTTTGGCGTACGCTCCGCCATGCCAACAGGTCAGGCACTGAAGTTGTGTCCACACCTGACCTTATTAAACGGCAATATGGAAAAGTATAAGACGGCAAGCAGACAGATCCGCAGTATCTTCCAGCGTTACACCGAACATATTGAGCCGTTATCACTGGATGAAGCTTACCTGGATGTCAGTGATTGCTCGTTGCATCACGGCAGTGCTACCAGGATAGCGGAGGATATCCGCAGAAGCATTTATACCGAGACAGGTTTGACAGCCTCAGCCGGTGTAGCGCCGAATAAATTTCTGGCAAAAATTGCCAGCGATGAAAATAAGCCAGACGGGCTTTTTGTAATAACCCCGGATCAGGTCGACAGCTTTGTTAAAACCTTGCCTTTAAAGCGGCTACCCGGAGTGGGTAGTAAAACGGCTGAGCGATTAAGTCAGCTAGGGTTACATTACTGCGCTGATATCACCAATGCACCGTTACCACTTTTGGTTAAACACTTTGGCAGCCTGGCAGATAGCTTACTTAAACGCAGCCAGGGCATTGATGAAAGGCCAGTGTTTAACAATGAACAGCGCAAATCGCTGGGCGTCGAACGCACACTGGAGCAAGATTTACTGCACTATACCGAATGTGTTGAAGCCATCAGTCAGCTATTGCCACAATTACAACGCAGGCTTGAACACTACAGCACAACGGCAGCCGGAAGGGCCGCCCCAATACACAAGGTTGGCGTTAAATTAAAGTTCAGTGATTTTCGGCAAACTACGGTTGAAAAACAAGGGCAACCGCTACAACTGGATAAATTGCTACCATTACTGGACGAAGCCTGGCAACGCAGACAACAACAGGGAGTAAGATTAATCGGTTTACATATCGGATTTAAGACGGAGCACTTACAGCAATTGACCTTGCCTTTCTAATTCCCCGTAAGAAACGGTTAGCCAGATAACAGAAAACCGGCTAAAGCCGGTTTTATGCAAGCCTGGCCGGAATTATCCGATAACAGTTACGTTTTCAGCTTGTGGGCCTTTTTGGCCTTCAGTTACTTCGAAAGTAACTTTCTGACCTTCAACTAAAGTTTTACGGCCGGTACCGTTGATCGCGCGGAAGTGAACGAAAACATCCTTACCACCTTCACGCTCCAGGAAACCGTAACCTTTTTCTTCGTTGAACCACTTAACTGAACCGGAAATTAACTGTGACATAACACTCTCTTACATTAACTAATTTTGCCAGCTCGCTGGCGACTTAAATATTACCGGCCAAAGCAGTTGACGAGTATATATTTTCGCCCTCATTATCAGTTAAGCCATATAAGGGGTCAATAACCTTGCCAGCCGCACAGAAAATATTTTCTTTTTGGCCGTATCAGTAACCTGCACTACGTCACTGATTACCCTGTTGTTACTGTGTAAAGTAGCAACCTTGTCAGTGTAGCAGCATTAATGCCTAAAAAATAACCAACTTAAAATTTATTTTTGCTTACGCTTTACCGGCAAAGAACCGTCATCCCCGCCCTGAAAAAACGCGGGTTTGGCCGAAGGTTTCTTTGTTGTTTTCTTTGACACTTTCAAGCTGTCAGTTTTCTTCTTAGTGGCAGCCACCTTGGCCGGCATCTTACTGGTTTTAGCTTTACCATCAAATTTCGCCTGCAACCCCTCTACCACACTGTACTCTGTGGCTTGACGCAGAAAAGCTTCAATTCTTGTCAGCGCCGCGATGTCTTTGGGGCCAACCAGTGAAATAGCCTCACCTTTCATACCAGCACGACCTGTCCGACCAATACGGTGCACATACTCTTCAGCATGTTTTGGCAGGTCAAAGTTGATAACGTGAGAGACCTGCAATAAGTCCAACCCCCGTGACGCCAGGTCAGTTGTCACCAACACCTGATACTTACCTGCGGCAAAAGCCTGCATCACGCTGTTGCGGCTGCTTTGTGACAACTTACCGCTTAAACCCACAGCTGTTTTTCCCTGCTGCACGCAAAGCTCTGCTAAACGCTCGGCATCTTCACGTGTTGCGGTGAAGATAATCAGCTGCTTCATCGCATCCTGTTTTAAGAAATGCTGCAGTAAGGCCTCTTTATGTGTCAGGTGATCTGCCAGATAAAAACGCTGGCTGATGTCCTGATGCTGTTGGTGAGCCGTTCCAACCGCCACCCGGTAAGGATTTTTCAGTAAAGCCAGTGCCAGCTCATCAACGTCAGCATGCTCAAGGGTTGCCGAAAATAATAAGGTTTGCCGCAGTCTGTGATCGGCAGCTTTATTAATGGTGGTTAGCTGGGGCAAAAAGCCTAAATCCAGCATGCGGTCAGCCTCATCAAGGATCAGCATTTCCAGGCCACTAATAAACACTGATTTGTGTTCAAGGTGATCAACAAAACGGCCAGGAGTCGCAACGATAATCGCAGGCTCACGTTTGAGCAATTTTTCCTGATCATTAAAGTTCTCACCACCGACAATCAGCGCTGACGTTAAAGGAGTATTTGCCACAAAAAGCCGCAACTGCGCATAAACCTGCCGCGCTAGTTCACGCGTAGGCGCGAGAATTAATGCTCTGGCATCACGTTTTGACAATGGGCGACTTTTTAATAAGCGCTGCATCATAGGCAACAGGTACGCCAGGGTTTTACCTGAACCGGTTTGCGAAGAAACAATTAAATCTCTTCCAACCATAACAGCCGGAATCGCTTCCTGCTGGATCTCTGTAGGTTTAGCAAAACCCAAATGCTGTACCGAGCGCATCAACCTGGGATCAAGCGACAAATCATTAAATGGCAAAATGAACCTCTTCAACCTTAAATTACCGCTATATGATAACCGAAGCTGACAAATTGAGTTAGTTTGATTTATTTACCTTCAGCGTTTGCGTTACTATAGACAGCTATCGTATGTCCCCCAATCGCTATTGTATGAGCAGAGTTAGTTATGAGTAATGCGCTAAAAGAGCAACTGTTAAAGGCCGGGCTTGCCGATGCAAAAAAACTCAAAGCCGTTAAAAAAGAAAAACATAAACAAAAAGTGCAGGCAGGTAAAAACCAGCCTGTCGTTAATGAAGCCAGTATGTTGGCAGAGCAAAAACGCCAGCAACAGGTTGAACGTGACAAGCAACTGAATCAGCAGAAACAGGCTGCGCTGCAGCAAAAAGCCATTGCAGCGCAGGTAAAACAATTAATAGCAAACAACACCATCAAAGCTAACGGTGAAGTTGCCTATAACTTCACTGACGGTAAACTGGTTAAACGGCTGTACGTTAGTAGCCGGCAACACGATGAGTTAAGCCGGGGGTTACTGGCGATTGCCAAACAAGACGAGCAGTTCTATCTGGTTCCTGCGGCAGTTGCAGAGAAAATTACTCAACGTCAGGCAGATAGCATCATTGTACTAAATGCGAAACAGCAGCAGGAAGACGAAGATGATCCTTATGCTGATTTTAAAATTCCTGATGATCTGATGTGGTAGCCACTTCGGCGATGACAAAAATGGTATTGCAGTTGGCGCTGGCCAATATTGCGGAAATGCAGCTGTTGCAAAGCTGGTTTCATTCTGCTGATGAGCAGCAGAGTTGGGGCGGAGACAACTTTGACTACCCTTGCTCTGAGTTACGCTTTCTGGAGCTGCTTTGCCGCACAGGAACACAGAGTTACAGCTTGCTCGACACACTGAACGGCCAACTGGCAGGCTTCGGGCAAATCTGTGATCGCTTTGGTTGTCATCATCTGGCGCGGTTAGTCATAGCACCTGAAGTCAGAGGCCAGGGCCTGGCTAAAGTCCTTATCGCAGAATTGATAATACAGGCTTTGCAACAGCAACAGCGGACAATTTCGTTGTATGTGCACCGCCATAATAGCATTGCGGTTCAATGCTATAAAAGTCTTGGTTTTATGATCAGTTCTCCGCCTGAACAGCACAACGCAAGGCTCTATTTTATGACGCTGCAAGCGGAACAAGCTCTGCAGTGCGCTAACAACTACCTGCTGCAAAGTCAGATATCGTCTGCGCGCTGACAGGCGCTCACACCTTTTACCTGCTGCGCGAAAGTGGGTTTCAACTGCCATTTTGGCCGGATTGGCGTTAACGGCAGTTCGCGCTTACGCGCAACAATAATGTAGCTTGACGCAAAATAACTGAAATAGCGCTCTGTCCATTGCTGTAATATGCCCTCGCTATGCTCACCAGCCACCATCGCAGAACAGAAAAAGCGTTGCTCTGACAATATTTCAAAACCCACCAGATGCAACCAGTCTTTTACCCGCGAAACACTGAAGAAACGCCCCTGCCAAGGGTAGCGATGTTTCAATGCAGGCCAGCATTTTAGCAGGCCCACCATACTATAAGGGTTAATGCCAGTAAGCAGCAAATATCCGTCAGAGCGCAGCACCCTGTGAGCTTCGCGCACGACATGGTGCGGATCTGGCGTGAATTCCAGATTGTGACTCAATAACACTGCATCTACACTGTTATCGCAAAAAGGCAGTGCATCCGCTTCGGCCTGCAACATTAGCCCTGCGCTGGAGCGCCCAACGGTAATATGGTGCTGAACTTTGCACCCTGAGGTATCGAGCTGGCAGCTCAGATCGCCAATTTTTAGCAGGTAATAGCCGAATATCTTCTGCCACCAGGGCTGCAAAGCACTGACAATTGCCTGATTCAATGCTTCACCTTGGCGAAACTGCTGCCACTCTGATGGATAAGCCTGGTCTTTTTCGCTTAACGCCGGTTTCATGCTAAATTACAACCCGGATCCATTAACATTATGATCACTATGTTTCAGATTACACCTATACCTGCATTTGAGGATAACTATATTTGGACGTTATGTCAGCCGCAGAACAAACGCTGCCTGATTGTTGACCCGGGCGAATCAGCTAAAGTCCTGGAGTTCCTGACGGCGCACCAACTGCAGCTTGATACCATCCTTATAACACATCACCACGCCGATCATACCGGCGGCATTATCGCGCTGAAACAACACTACCCTAACGTTAACGTTATTGGCCCGGCGACAGAACAGCACAGAATACCAGGTCTGACCCAAACGGTAAGCGACGGCGACAGAATAGACTTAGCGGCATTTGAGCTGGCTTTCGAGGTAATAGCGGTGCCAGGCCATACCCTGGGGCATATTGCTTATTATTCAGCTCCGGTTTTGTTTTGCGGTGATACCTTGTTCAGCGCAGGTTGTGGCCGACTGTTTGAGGGCACACCGGAGCAAATGTGGCACTCGCTGCGTAAGTTGAGTGCGCTTGCCGACGACACTCAGATCTATTGCACGCACGAGTATACTATCTCAAATCTGAAGTTTGCCCTTAGTGCCGAACCAACTAACGCGGCGTTAGTCGAATATGCCGGGCAGTGTGCCCGTTTACGTAAAAAAAATGCTCCAACTCTGCCGTCAATATTGAAAACAGAAAAGCTGGTAAACCCATTTTTACGCTGCGATAACAAAGCCTTACAGCAAAGATGGCAGCAAGATTCGTCACTTGGCCTCTTTACCGCATTAAGAGCGGCCAAAGACCAGTTTAAAGGTTGACTTGCAATCAGGGGCTGAACAGGTAACATTCGTATTTTTAGACAGGAATGATGTAATGCTTTTAAGAATTTCTGCTGTGGCTGCAGCCGTTTTACTCGCAGGATGCGTCAGTAACAATTCCTCTGTTGAACCGGAGCAGGCTGAAAACACGCCAGTGGTGAAAACCAACACCAAACCAGCAGACTTTCACAAGCAAGCCGCCAGCGCTGAACAAATAGCTTATCGCTTATGGAATCAAAACACCGATGTTGCAGAGGAACAGCTACCTGATGCGACTGAGCTGGAAGATTTATGGCAGCGTATCCAGTTTCAATTAACGTTCAATGTGCCGCAAACCAGACCTATCGTAGAGCAGCGCAACTTTTATAGCAGCCATCAGGCCTACCTGGATCGCGTAGCTGGCAGAGCTCAACCTTTTTTACATTACATCGTTCAGGAACTTGAAAAGCGTAATATGCCACTGGAGCTGGCATTGCTCCCCATTGTAGAAAGCGCTTTTGACCCTTTTGCCTACTCGCATGCCGCGGCTGCAGGCATGTGGCAGTTTATGCCAGCGACCGGTAAACGTTTTGGCTTGAAGCAGAACTTTTGGTACGACGGCCGGCGTGATGTGATAGCTTCAACCAGAGCGGCACTTGACTACCTACAATATCTGCACGACAAACTCGAAGGTGACTGGCTCAATGCCATCGCGGCATACAACTCTGGTGAAGGGCGGATTTTAACTGCAATAAAACGCAATAAAAAACGGCGCTTACCCACAGACTTCTGGTCACTGGATTTACCCGCTGAAACCACTGCGTATGTACCTAAATTACTGGCTTTAGTCGATATTCTCAAGCGGCCGGACGAGTTTGATATTGTCTGGAAGTTTATTGCTAACGAGCCGAAAATTGATGTTGTTGAGGTTAAATCCCAGATAGACCTGGCCATTGCTGCTGAAATGGCTGGTATCAGTGTTTCCGATTTACAGGGACTCAACCCAGGGTTTAACCAATGGGCGACCGATCCTGATGGTCCTCACTATCTGGTACTGCCAAAACAACAGGTACCGGCATTCCAGCAAAAGCTATCACAAGCAAGCAGCCAACAGTTATTGCGCTGGAAACGATATATTGTGGCCAAAGGTGATACGCTTGGCAAAATTGCGCAGCAGCACAATAGCAATGTTGCAGCCTTACAGCGCATCAATAAGCTCTCAGGTAATACCATTCGTCTTGGCCAGGCACTGTTAATCCCCATTGCAGCCGACAATGAAAGTAACTATGAGTTAAGCGCCCCTAATCGTATTGCTAAAGCGCAACAGCAAAACAGTGGCAACAGGGTCGACTATACTGTGCAGCAGGGCGATACGTTATGGGATATCAGTCGCGAACATAAAGTAACCGTAGAACAGTTGACGAAATGGAACGGTATTGCGAAACGTTCAGCGCTAAAACCAGGCCAAAAACTGGCGATCTGGCAGCAAGACAGTGCTGCGTCAGTTGCCGGTGTATCCCGCACTGTGAACTATAAAGTGCGTAAAGGCGACTCACTGGCACGAATAGCACAGCGTTTTAGTGTTACGGTATCCGATATTGTAAAATGGAATAAAATTGACACGAATAATTATCTGCAGCCAGGACAACAGCTTAAGTTGTTGTTGAATATTACTCAGGTATAAAGGTGCGCCGATGTTTAACCACCCGCTTGTCCGATATCTGATCCTGTTTACCGGCTTGTTGTTTAGCGCAGCAAGTCATGCTCAGTTTGATATCTCCGGGGAAGGCAAAGTGCACCTGGTCACCGGCAAAAGCCAGGAATTTGATTTTGGCTTCAGTTACTTCCGCCAGGAAGGCAGTTACCGTTTTATCGTCGGGCGCCATACGCTGACTGTCCAGTCAGTGCCGCAGAAATATTCTCTGGCGCTAATCTTACAAGATGATGAACATGTCTGGGTGCCGGACTTTATTAACGAGCCCATTAATGGCTTTGAAGTGACCATAGACGACTATGTGATAAAACTGTATCAGGATAGTGAGGCCACTAATGCCAAAGGCAAGTTTGTTTTACAGCTTAACGATGAACAGTTTCACTTCAGCCGCGGCCCCGGTCAGATAAATTTTTTGTTTACCGAGGACGGCATAAAGGATGTTCGTGTTGAAGGGATGTTTAAACCACGGCGCTGAAGCTAATCCGGCTCTTTTTGTAGCTGCAGCGCAGATAATGTGCCTGATGCAATACACAGCAATGGTGCAACCAATGTCAAAAGCCAGCCCGCTTGCAGGCTGACGCCATGCCACCAGGCATAACATGCCGCAGTCAGTTGAAACACTATTCCAAATAACCCGGCATAAACCAGGGCGCGATTAAGCGCCCTTTTAGGTAATGTAAACATTTTCATAAAACGACCTCTACTGCTCTGCTGTCATCCACTTCTGCACAGCCGATGCCAGCTCATCCGGATGGAATTTCGCAATAAACTGGTCAGCCCCCACTTTCTTCACCATCGCCTCGTTGAAAACACCACTTAACGAAGAATGCAGCACGACATGCATATTTCTCAATACAGGGTCTGCCTTTATCTCGGCAGTCAGCGTATATCCATCCATTTCCGGCATTTCGATATCCGAAATAAGCAACGGCACCTTAGTTGAGATATCGCCTCCCAACTCTGCTGCTTTGGCATTTAGCCAGTCCAATGCCAAACGACCATCGTTGACCAGTTCTACCTGAACACCGATAGAACTCAGTGCTCTTTTCACCTGATTGCGGGCAACAGCAGAATCATCAGCAACTAAAACGATAAGATCCTTGAAGTCACGCGCAGTGGCTTTAGATTTCACATCTTCGCTTACATCTTCATCTACCGGAGTGATTTCAGAGAACACTTTTTCAACATCAATAATCTGCACCAATTTACCATCGATCTCAGTTACAGCCGTCAGATAATGCCCGGCGCCAGCCCCCTTTGGCGGCGGCAGAATTTGATCCCAGTTGGTGTTTACAATACGGTCGACACCATTGACTAAAAACCCCTGCGTATGTCGGTTATATTCGGTAACCAACACATAAGCGCTGGATAAGTCTTCTATGCGCTTACCACCCGTTGCCTGGCTGAGATCAATAACCATGACCGGCACGCCACGCAAATGCGCAATACCCCGTACATGAGGGCTGGAACCCGGCATTTCTGTCAATTCCGGGCACTGTAACACTTCCCGTACTTTGAATACGTTAATGCCAAACGGCTGAGTACCGTGTAACCGGAATAACAACAGTTCTAACCGGTTGTTTCCCACCAGATTTGTACGCTGGTTTACCGCAGCCATTAATTTACTCATAAGCTGTTCCCTCTGGGCCATTCTCAGCCAATCACTATTTATGCCGACACTTAAGCATGTTGTTAGCCACAACGCAATGTCATCGCTGACTAGAAAAACAAAAATCTTGTTTTAAGCATAGGCGACATTAGCTAATCGTCTAGCAATAGCTCACAGTCATCGGTGAAGACCTAAGCGGCATGTGTTTTTACTGCGCGTCAGGTTGTTGTTCAGGGGCTGCCAGAGCAAAAGCTGCCAGCTGCTGGCAATGATGGTGCACAGAACTAATAGTGGGATAAACAGACATATCCAGCGCAAACCGCTGCGCATTATATACCTGAGGAACCAGACAAAGATCTGCCACTGTAACCTCGTCACCGACGCTAAACTGCCCGGCAGTATCTTGCAAACGCCGCTCCAGCGCTGCAAAACCTATGCTAAGCCAATGAGTTATCCATTGTAGTTTTTGTGCTTCGCTAAGTGCCAAAGGCCCTGTCAGGTACTGTAAAACACGCAAATTGTTAAGTGGATGGATATCACAGGCGATATCGAGCGCCAGCGCCCGAACTAAAGCCCGGGCTGCAGGTTCCTGCGGTAACAAGGTTGGCTCAGGATATACTTCATCCAGATATTCAATGATAGCCAGAGACTGATTAAGGGTAAGGCCGTCATCAATCAGCGTTGGCACCAACTCGGCGGGGTTGAGAAGCTTATAGCGGTCACTGTGCTGCTCACCGCCGTTCTTAATCAGGTGAACAGGCAGATTATCATAGCTTAATTGCTTCAGATTCAGCGCTATACGTACCCGATATGCTGCAGATGAACGCCAGTAACCGTAAAGTTGCATACTTACCCCTTATATTGCACGACCTGCTGGTCAATAGCACCAAAGATGCTGTTGCCCTGTTCATCAAGCATTTCCATACGAATGGTGTCGCCAAAACGCATAAAGGCAGTCGCTGGTTTACCATCACGAATCGTTTCAATCATACGGATCTCGGCAATACAGCTGTACCCTACTCCACCTTCCTCAACTGATGTGCCATGCTCAGTGCCCTGCTTATTTGATACCGTACCCGAGCCAATAATGGCTCCCGCCCCCAGATTCCGTGTTTTTGCCGCGTGGGCGACCAGCTGACCAAAATCAAATGTCATATCAGTGCCGGCATTGGGTTTGCCAAACAGTTTACCGTTGTATGTTGATAATAACGGCAGGTGTACACGGCCATCATGCCATTTATCACCCAGCTCATCAGGGGTAACAGCAACCGGGCTAAACGCCGATGCGGGCTTCGATTGAAAAAAGCCAAACCCTTTTGCTAACTCATTGGGGATAAGGCCACGCAGTGATACATCATTCACCAACATTAACAGACGGATTTTGCTACGGGCCTCTTCTGAATTACAGGCCATCGGCACATCGTCAGTGATAACGGCAACCTCACCTTCAAAGTCAATGCCGTAATCTTCGCTAACCACGTCAATGTTGTCACGTGGGCCGATAAAGTCGTCTGAGCCCCCCTGATACATCAACGGATCTGTCCAGAAACTCGGTGGCATTTCAGCATTACGCGCCTTACGTACCAGCTCAACATGGTTCACATAAGCACTGCCATCTGCCCACTGATAGGCGCGGGGCAGTGGTGATTCACACTGTGCCTGCTCAAACGCCATTTCACCGTCCACGTTTCCACTGTTCAGCGCCAGATAGACTTCTTCCAGCTTAACACTCAACAAAGCCCAGTTGTCCAGCAACTGCTGCATTGTGGCTGCGACTGCCGGTACCGCAACACAGCGACTTAAATCACGGCTTACAACAACCAGCAAGCCATCACGGCTGCCATTTTTTAAACTTGCTAACTTCATTTTAATTCCTTAACCGAATGCACTCAGGGTTTTACCTTCCAGCTATTCACATATTCAGGATTTTCTGTCGCCAGTGCTGCTGCACCCATTTCTAATGCATCCCGGGTATCAAGCATCACAGCCACTTCGTCAGTAAACTTTTTCCGGTATTCCAACCCAGCCTGAAAGGCCTTTGGGTGAGGCCCGTGAGTAAAGCCAGCCGGATGGAAAGTGACCATGCCCTTTTCGATGTTATCGCGGCTGAAAAAGTCTCCGGCGTGGTAAAACAGTACTTCGTCATAATCATCATTGTTGTGATAAAACGGTACTTTTAACGCGCCGGGATCGCTTTCAATCGGCCGTGGTACAAAAGTACAGACGACAAAGCGCTGAGCGACAAAAGTAGTATGCGCCGATGGAGGTAAGTGGTAGCGATGGCTCATCAAAGGCCGGATATCGCGCCAGTTAATGCGCATTACGGCTAAATCACCGTGCCAGCCTATCGCATCAAGCGGGTTGTACGGATAGGTAATCACCGACACCTGGCCGTGACGCTTAACTTCAACCTGCCAGCTGTCCTCACTGTATTGCGCTTTGAATGCGTCGTTGATTTTTGGCGTATCCAGCATTGCCGGGTCAAAAATCGCATGGTTACCTACCAGACCTTTTTCCGGTAGCTGATAACTGTCGTTTGTCGCTTCTACCAACAGAATAAACATTGGTTCTTTTGGTTCAAGCCGCCACATGGTTGAGCGTGGGATCACGATATAATCACCATCGCGCACCGTCATATGCCCATAATCGCAATACAGTTCTGCACTGCCTTCGTGGATAAACAGCAGTTCATCGCCGTCTGCATTACGTACCAGCTTGCTCATGTTGTTACTCAGACGCCAGGTACGCATTTTAACGTGCGCATTAAACAGCAAATCGGGTACCGCCCAGGGCGAATTAGTTTTATCTGCACCTATTTCATTAAAATTGAACAGATGCGGCCGTAATGGCCCCTGCCAGTCACTCCAGCCTGTTGGCGCATGCCTGTGGTGAAAGTGCGTAGCCGGGCCAAAAAAACCACTGCGGCCAGTCTCGCGCTCATAAATCGCCTGTTCAGGAAAATCTGCATGAGCCTGGCGTGATACATCTCCTTCCTTTAACGGAAACGATGCCCATTTACGCATTGCTCAGCACTCCGCGCTGGATTTGGTCCTCTTCGATAGATTCAAACAGGGCTTTAAAATTGCCTTCACCGAAGCCTTCGTTGCCTTTACGCTGAATAATTTCAAAGAACACCGGCCCAATAACAGTCTTGGTAAAGATCTGCAGCAAAATACCGTCTTTCATCGGCGCACCGTCAATCAGAACTCTAAGCTCACGCAGTTGCTCAAGATCTTCATCATGACCAACAACGCGTTCGTTTACTTTGTTGTAGTAAGTGTCTGGTGTTGGCATAAAGTCCATACCACGGCTACGTAAGGTACGCACTGTTTCATAAATATCCTCGGTCGTCAGGGCAATATGCTGAATGCCTTCACCTTTATACTCGCGGATAAACTCTTCAATTTGCGACTTGTCGTCTGATGATTCATTAATTGGAATACGGATCTTGCCACAAGGCGCAGTCATCGCTTTAGACACCAGGCCGGTTAACTTACCTTCAATGTCAAAATAACGGATCTCACGGAAATTACCGATGTTCTCATAGAAACCGGCCCAAACGTTCATATTGCCGCGCATTACGTTATGGGTTAAATGATCCAGTACTTCCAGGCCAACACCGTGCTTGGACATCTCTAGCTGCCAGTTGTCATAATATTTAAAATCAATATCGTAGACAGAGCTGGCACCATAACGGTCAACAAAGTACAACAGGCTGCTGCCAATACCGTACACCGCCGGAATGTTCAGCTCCATCGGGCCAACCTGATTTTTATATTCCTTGGCGCCGTTTGCCACTGCATGCTTTAACGCTTGTGCTGCGTCCCTGACCCTAAATGCCATAGCACAAACACTCGGGCCATGCTGACGGGCGAACTCTTCTGCCTGTGAATTAGGCTCGCCGTTGACAATAAAATTGATATCGCCCTGCTTATACAACCACGCCTGTTTAGAGCGGTGCTTTGCGACTTCAGTGAAGCCTAATGAATAAAACAAATCTTTTAGTTTCTGAATGCCGTCTGCATCAGCAGCAGTGTATTCAACAAATTCAAAACCATCGGTACCCAGTGGGTTTATTTTATCTAACATGTCAATTAATCCCTGCTACGTCTTTGATGGCGCTAATAATGCGCTTGCGGCAAAAAAAAGAAAGAGGGCAGCACATCACGGCCAGGTCAGAGCAAACAACATGTTTTGTAAAGTTGGCAATACGAAAAAGGATTTTGCAGCTTTAACAATCAAAAAAGGCCGTTAAAAGGCATTAACGGCCGGCCAAAAGTACAATTTAATGCACAAATCGTATTTAAATTTTTACACTCTTGCGATTAATACCATAATCCCGCAATTTATTAGCAACGGCGGTGTGACTTAACCCGAGCTTCTTCGCCAATTGTCTTGAACTGGGATACGCCGGAAATAACTTTCGCAGCAAATTGGCTTCGAAGCGCTTAACGGCTTCATCCAGGGTGCCATCAAAGTCCTGCTCCAGATAACCAAAGTCGTTGGTATAACTGGGTAACTGCAAATGCTCTTTATCTAGCTCATTACCATCAAGCAATGTAATGGCTCTGTATAGTGCATTTTCCAGCTGCCGCACATTGCCCGGCCAAGGATAGCTTTGTAAGAAGTTTGCACAGCTATCAGTTAACTTTGGTGCTTTTCGGCCCAGTCTGGCAGCGAAGCGGGCAATAAAGAACTCTGCCAGCGGGATCACGTCCTGTTTTCGTTCACGCAGCGCTGGTAACGCCAGTGTCAGCACATTCAGCCGGTAGTATAAATCTTCGCGGAACTTCCCTTCCTGCACCATCGCGGGTAAATCTTTCTGTGTGGTACATATAACCCTGACATCCACTTTCACTTCATTCTCATCAGCCACCCGGCGGAAACTGCCATCCTGTAAAAAGCGGATAAGTTTAGTTTGCAGCTGATGCGACATTTCACCGACCTCATCCAAAAAGACGGTGCCGCCATTGGCCTGTTCGAAAATGCCCTTTTTGCCTTCTGTTGTACCAGGAAACGCGTTCGCTCCATAACCAAATAACTCTGACTCAGCGACATTATCTGGCAGCGAGGCGCAGTTCAGTGCCAGAAAGGGCTTGCCGGAGCGGCTACTGGCAGCATGACAGGCCCTGGCCAGCAGCTCTTTACCTGTACCTGTCTCTCCCATAATCAGAATTGGCGCATCCAGCTGTGACATTTTTTTGGCTTCACGCACCACTTTACGCATCAGGTTGCTGTGTGCCTGCAATGTATTAAAACTTTCCTGATCGCCTTTTTTAAACGCTACGATATGCTGACCTAAACGGCTTTCAGATTTCAGGTTTATCACGGCGCCAGCCAGAATTTCGTGGCCGGTCTCATCCGGCACCATAACCGGCAGCACGTCGGCGACAAAGCGTTTACCGTGTATTTCAAGCCGGCGGGTTTGCGCCAGTACATCATCACTTTCCAGCCAGCGTAGAAAGTTAAACCCCTTTACCATTCCTTGCAGAGACTGCCCAACAACAGCCTCATGTGAAACAGCCAAAGCGTCTAGCGCAGCATCATTTATAACGGTAATGTTGGCTTTAATATCTATGGCGATAAGCCCATCCGGCAACGTGCGTAACAAGGTAGACAATTCATTATGCTCACGCTCAGATGGCATAAATGCTGTGGTTTTAACATCTTCAACGCCACTGATGCGGCGCATTTTTGCCATCAGCTCCTGAAACTTCTCAAAATTTACTGTCGGAAATGACACATACATCCGGCTGAGCCCGGGGTCGACTTCGATGCCTCTTAAATCGAGTTGATAACTTACCAAAACATTTAATACTTCCTGCGCCAGGCCAAGCCGGTTCTGGCATTGAATTTCTAACCGCATATCGCAACGCGCCTTAAGACTAGGTGATGAATAGCATAATAAGGCATTCAGCCGACAAGAAACCAGTAGTTTTGTAAAGAAATGTGAACAAAAAGAGGTTTTACGCGGAGTTTGCGCTAAACTGCAGCTTTTTACTGTTTAGCGCGAGTTAGATTATTCAGCCAGCAAGCTGTCTGTTTTGGCGGCACAGATAAAATCATTCTTGTGCAAGCCTTTAATAGAATGCGACCACCAGGTCACTGTCAACTTTCCCCACTCTAGCAGTATCGCCGGATGGTGACCTTCTTCTTCTGCCAATCCGGCAACCTTATTACTAAACGCCCAGGCCTGTTTGAAGTTTTTAAATTTAAACTCTCGTTCCAGCTGTAAAATACCATCGCGCACGACCGGCGCCCAGTCCGGGATCTGCCGCATCAACTCAGGCAGCTCAGCGTCACTGACTTTAGGTGCATCCGCACGGCAGGCTTCACATTGCATTGCTTTTAATTCAGACATGTTTTTTCCTAACTTGCTTGTTTTTCTTTCGGTGGAAATTTCGGCGCATGCAGCCCCAGCGCTTTCGCCTGCTCGACCAGGGCCATCATATCCAGATGCGCGATATCAAACAGTTGGTCAATACGCTCTATCAAAAAGTAGATTGGCTGCATGATATCAATGCGGTAAGGCGTGCGTAGCACATCCAGCGCATCAAACGGTTTGCGTTCGGGAATATCAGAACCCAGTGCATAAGTTGTTTCACCTGGCGATGACAAAATCCCACCACCATAAATACGCAGCCCCTTGTCCGTTTTAAGCAAACCAAACTCGATGGTAAACCAATACAGCCGTGCCAGATATACCCTATCCTGTTTACTGGCAGCCAATCCCAGTTTGCCATAAATATGAGTAAACTTGGCAAATGCCGGGTTAGTTAACATGGCGCAATGGCCGAATATCTCGTGAAAAATATCCGGTTCCTGCAGGTAATCAAATTCCTCCCGGCTACGGATAAAAGTTGCTACCGGAAAGCGCTTATTGGCCAGCAGTTCAAAAAACTTATCAAAGCTAATCAGTGCGGGTACCTCTGCACATTCCCAGCCTGTCGTTGCACGCAAAACCTGGCTGACTTCTTCCAGCTGCGGAATACGATCAGTGGGTAACTGCAGCTTCTGTAAGCCAGCCATATACTCATCGCAGGCTTTACCTTCTATCACACTCAGTTGCCGGCTGATCAGCTCATGCCAAATCTGATTTTCTTCATCGGACCAGGCGATAAAGCCCGTTTCATCCGACTGACGTGAAACATACTTACTCGACTTACTCATATACAACCTGTTGACTATTCTGTTATACGGGATGTCCCGCTGAACTGCCGCTGAGTTGATTGTAATTATGGCTGGCAGTTCATTAGTTAATGCGGATACTAAGCGATAGTGCGGCAAGAGTTAAACTAACAGCCAGCTAAAACCACCTGCATTTTCGTAAAGAATATCTTACAGCAGAATAAGACTAGCCCTGACGCGCCTGCATTTTATCCAGCGCCTGCGCCAGATCAGCAATGATGTCATCGACATGCTCCAGCCCAACAGATACGCGGATTAAGCCGTCACTAATCCCAGCCATTTGCCGCTCCTCTGCACTGTATGGGCTGTGCGTCATCGAGGCCGGATGCTGGATCAGCGATTCTGCATCTCCTAAACTCACAGCCAGGCTCAATAAGCAGCATTGATTAATAAAATAACGGCTCTGATCCAGGCTGGCATTAAGCTCGAATGCCAATACGCCACCAGCCGCTTTCATTTGCCGGCCAATAAACTTAAAGCCGGGGTGTGATGGCAAGCCAGGGTAATACACTTCGCGCACTGCCGGGTGGGCTTCAAGGAATTCGGCAACTTTTTGTGCATTAGTGCAATGGCGCTCTATACGAACCGCCAGAGTTTTTAAACCCCGGATAATCAACCAGGCATCATGCGGGCTTATTGTCGCCCCCATATCTTTTAATGTGGTCAGCTTTATCGTGTTAATCGTTTCACTGTCAGACACGATGACACCGGCCACCACATCGCCATGTCCGTTCAGATACTTGGTCGCACTGTGTACAACGATATCAATGCCAAATTCTGCCGGCTTCTGCAGCAATGGCGTCATAAACGTATTATCAATAACGGAGATAAGTTGATGCCGCTGGCAAACATCGCTCAGAAAGGCCAGGTCCAGCACCACCATATTTGGGTTAATGGGTGTTTCTGCAAACAACATCTTGGTATTGGGCTTAACCGCCTGCTCCACTGCAGCATGATCTGTCATATCAACAAAACTGACTTCTATGCCGTAGCGGGCAAACATATGATTAAACAGTGCAAAACTGCAGCCATAAATCGCTTTGCTGGCAAGCAGATGGTCGCCATGACTTAAAAAAGCCATGGTAGCGGCGGCCACAGCGCCCATGCCGGTGGCGGTTGCTGCCGCATCAGCCATACCTTCCAGTGCAGCAATTTTCAGCTCCAGCTCGCGCGTGGTCGGGTTACCTAAACGCGTGTAGATATACCCCTCCGCTTCACCGGCAAACCGCGCTGCGCCCTGTTCGGCATTATCGAACACAAAGGTTGAGCTTTGATACAAAGGGGTGGCGAGCGTGCCATGCTGGTTCTTTTCTTTACCGGCGTGAATACACAGTGTTTCAGCGTTTTTGTTTTTATCGTGTTTAGTATTTTGCATGATTCTACTGCTACTGAAAGTTAAAGTCGCAGTAACAAATAGCAGAATTTAAAGGTAATGGAAGCACGCCAGACATCTTGCAGTCTGGCGGTATCAGAGAAAGTTACTCAATGCTGTCAGCTTTAGTTGGCGTTGCCTGTTTAAAGCGGCTAAACAGCGATTGGGCCAGCGATTTCAGGCTGACCTTTGCAGAAACAGCGACGGGTAGCGGACGTAATTGCTGCTGGGCCAAATTACCGATACGCGCAACTAACAAACCCGCGATCACTCCCTGCCCGGCTCTGGCTGACAACTTCGCCGTCAATTCGCTGCCAATAACATCGGACGCCATATCGAGTGCCAGTTCGGACCCGCCAGCCCACAATAGGGCTGTGAACAAACGCTTTAAAAGCACAAGACTTCTCAGCTGGCCTATAGCCCCACCATATAGCTGTGCCAACTCCCGCAGCAAGCGGCTACTACGCCACAGCACCAACAGCATATCGGCCAGCGCAAAGGGAATAACCGCTACTGCTACACTGGTATCGGTAGCGGCCCGGTAAATTAACTGTTGGGCTTTGGCGTCTAAATGTGCCAAAACAAAGCGCTCGAACAGCTGTAGCTGCTCTTCATCACTGTGCTCGTCTTTAAGGGCAGCTTGCCACTGTTTTACAGCCGCAGTAATCGCGGGCTCTGCAGGCAAACTTGCAGCAACAGCAAGGCAAAGTTTACCGGCTTCGCCATACTGCACACTATTACGGATACGTTCTGCGCTCTGTTGCCATTGCCTGTTTCGCGCCAGGCGCCGCCATAGCCGGAGCTCGCGCCAGATTAAAGTTGCAAGCAATAATAAAAGTGCCAGTGAAACGGCTGTGATTAAGCCGCCATACAATACACTGTGCTGCCAGCTTTGCTTTACCGTAACCCCCCATTGCCAGCCGGCCAGAGTAATAATCAGTAACAAGGTAATAGCGAGCAGTCTCCACCACCAGGAACTTTTCTTCACTGTAGGTTTAATGTCGTCAGGCGTTGCCGGCACAAACTCATCGCCATCGTAGTGGCTGGCACCTTGTAATGTCACCGGTGCGGGTTCTGCAGGCGCTGTATCAAAATACTTTGCTTGCTTTAATTCAGTCATCGCAATTTGTCTCCGAGGATAAACTGCAGCACATGATCCATGCGTATATGGGGCAACGCTGAAGTGCCGTGCCAGGGCAAAGGCTGTAGCGGTAAGAAGGTAAAC
This sequence comes from Rheinheimera sp. ATLC3, assembly GCF_059429535.1. NCBI lineage: Bacteria > Pseudomonadati > Pseudomonadota > Gammaproteobacteria > Chromatiales > Chromatiaceae > Rheinheimera > Rheinheimera sp. ATLC3. The sequence goes on along the minus strand of NZ_CM182103.1, from coordinate 3,597,336 downwards.
TTATGGCGTTCAAATACTGCCTGCGGCGGCACTGTTGCCGGTACTTCACCAGGAAAATAGTTCAGTCTTTTCTGATCCGCTCCCGTACCACTAAGGCATGGTTGGGCAAGCCCATCAACCTGCACAAAGCCGCTGGTACTGGCACGGATAGCCGCAATCGCCATTGCCTCAGTCGTAGCGGCCTGGTACTGGCTGTTTTTAAGTGGTTGCTGCAGCAATTGCTGTAATAACAGGGTCAGTGATTTGTGCTGCTCGGGTGTGGCATGGTCAGCTTTACTGGCAGCAAACAACACCCTACTTATCCGGGGTTTAAATAACCGCCGTAACAGGCTGGACGGACCATAATGAAAGCTTTGCAAAATAAGTTGCAAAGCCTGCTGTAATTCAGTTACCGCTGCATGACCAGCATTTAGTGCCGATAAACAATCAACCAGGATAACCTGGCGATCAAGAGTAGAAAAATAACGCTGATAAAATGGTTTAATGACATGCTTGCAGTAACTGTTGTAATGCTGCGTGAGCTTAGCTGCCAGCGCGGTATTCTGGCTTGCCTGCTCTGGTAACAAAGGGAATAACTGCAGCATAGGTGCACCAGCCAGCTCGCCAGGAATTAGCAAGCGGCCCGGCTGATTAAGATAAGCACCTGCTGTCTGATGAAATTGCGCCAGTAGCTGTTTGTAGCTATCGGTGAGCTGCTGAACATAGAGCTCACTACCCTCATTTATATCCGCATCCTGTAACAGCTGCCTGAATGGTTGTGCTGTTTGTGCTCTGTGAGCCTTACTAAACAACTGCCAGCTGAATTCACACCACTGCGTATAGTTCATCGTCAGCATCGGCAAATCCAGTAACCATTCGCCCGGATAATCGACAATCTCCAGCGCTAACTCACTATGTGATTGCAAATGGGCGCGGACACCAGAGCCTGCCTTATAACGTAATTGCAGATTCAGCTGACTCCAGCCGGTGGTCGACGGCGGCCAGACAGGAGGGTGTTGCTGCAGATATTGCAGGTTTTGCTCTAGTGGGAAACGAGGCACAGCCAAAACCTGGCCCGCTAACTGTCCTCCCAGATAACGCTGTTGCTGCACGACATCAAAAAATGGCAAATTACCGCTATTGTCACCCTGAGTAAGCTGATGCACCAAAGACGTAATAAATGCCGTTTTACCTGAGCCACTGAGCCCTGTAACCCCGAGGCGAAGATGACGCTCAAGGGCGCGGCTGGTTAGCTCACGCCCCTGGTGCTTGACCCTACCAAATAAACTCATAGGCAACAACGTAATGAATTAAAGACTGTTAAATTCACGGTTTAGCTGAAACTTTGCTGACGTCACGTGACGTTCTATATCACGCAACCGTAACTCCAAACCGTTAAACTGATTAGACAAATGCTGCAAAGCTTGTTTTGGTGCTTCGCCACGCTGCCAAACGCGGGTTTTCACTTCAACCGGACGCTCTGTGGCAGGTTTGTAGTCAGCGGTGGTTTCCAGCCTGGCAGCAGCTTTGGACTTTTTTTCCAGCACCACCCAGGCTGCGACATACAGCACGAACACGAAACCGCCAGCACCGAGAAAAAATGCTGATACGGTAATGATCCTTACCAGCCAAAGCTCCCAGCCGAAGTAATCTGCGATACCGGCACATACGCCGGCAATCTTACCATTGGCATCATCCCGCAGCAGTTCGCGTTTTTGCTTAGTCATGCTGAGCCCTCCATTTCGGACTTTCGGCATCTAATATGGCTTCCAGCGTTTTAATGCGGTCAGCCATTTTTTCCGCCCGTTGCGCCAGTTCATTTAACTGTGACAGTTCCTGATCTGACAACCCCTGGCCAATCTTGTTCTTACTGCGGTAATGCATTATGACCCAGATTGGCGCCACAAAAATCATAAACAGGATCAGTGGCACAAAAATTATTTCATGAATATCCATCTGCAACTCCCGGACGCCTGATTATCAGGCGTCTTTATCTTTTTGATTTACTTTAGCTTTTAACGCTGCCAGCTCATTGTCAATTTTTTCCTGTGCAGCCAGCTCAGCAAATTCATCTTTTAAGGTTTTCTTACCCAGATCATAGGCTTCAACCTGAGCCTCCAGCGTATCAATTTTCTGCTCATAACGCTCAAATTTATACATCGCATCATTGATACGGTTGCTATCAAGTGTCTTCTTCACTTCCAGGCGCGAAGCTACGGTTTTCTGACGCATCAACATCGCCTTCTGCCGTGCTTTGGCATCTGCCAGCTTTTCCTGTAGCTGCGCTACTTCGTCTTGTAACTTGCCGATATGCTCATCCAGATTGGCGATATCTGCCGTAACAGAATCAGCTTGCTCTGCAGCCTTCTGCCGCTCAATCAGTGCCGCTCTGGCCAGATCTTCGCGTTCTTTGCTCAGCGCCAGCTCAGCTTTGCTTTGCCAGTCACTAACTTCTTCCTGTAAACGGTTGACCACACGTTGCAATTCTTTTTTCTCTGCGATGGTTTTAGCAGAAGAAGAACGCACTTCTACTAAGGTGTCTTCCATTTCCTGAATAATCAAGCGCACCATTTTTTCCGGATCTTCGGCTTTATCTAATAATGCGTTGATATTTGAATTCACTATGTCTGAGAAGCGTGAAAAAATACCCATAATATTTACCTCATAAATGACTGGTTAAGTACAACCTAATCTATTCAGGTTTCTTGCCAACTTTTTAAATTAATTTAATTCATTGAATAATATGATTTTTTATTTATTTTAATGAAAAGCTTCTGCTGTCAGCCATTATGAAATACACTACTAATTAGCCAATTTAACTAACTAATAGCACGCCATGAGCAGAAAATTCCAACAAGATAATCTGGTGGGCCAGTCTAACAGCTTTCTTAATGTGCTGGATCAGGTCTCGCAAATCGCACCGCTGGACAAACCGGTACTCATTATCGGTGAACGGGGTACAGGTAAAGAACTTATCGCCGCCCGTTTGCACTTTTTGTCACAACGCTGGGATCAGCAATACCTGACACTTAACTGTGCATCGCTAAATGAGAACTTGCTGGAAAGCGAATTGTTTGGTCACGAATCCGGCGCTTTTACCGGTGCCAGTAAACGTCATGAAGGCCGCTTCGAACGCGCTCACGGCGGTACCTTGTTTCTTGATGAGCTGGCAAACACGCCAGGCCTAGTTCAGGAAAAACTGCTGCGTGTAATTGAATATGGGGAATTCGAGCGGGTTGGAGGCAGCAGGCCTATCAAAACAGATGTACGGTTAATCTGCGCAACCAACGAAGATTTGCCGGTGCTGGCCGAGCACGGTGAATTTCGCGCTGACTTACTTGACCGGCTGGCTTTCGATGTTATCACCCTGCCACCGATGCGGGAAAGACGCGAAGATATTCTGCTGCTGGCAGAACATTTTGCCATTAACATGGCCCGCGAGCTCGGATTTGAATTATTTAGTGGCTTTAGCGAAAAGGCTAAGCGCACTTTGCTGGATTACCACTGGCCCGGTAATGTACGTGAACTGAAAAATGTGGTGGAGCGCAGTGTTTACCGCACAAATAATGCTTATGTGCCGGTACATGATATTTTACTGGATCCGTTTGAATCACCATACCGACCGAAACAACGTATCAAAGCGCCAAAGCCGCAAACCACAGCTGTGACAGCCGACGCCACGGTAGTCCCACAAACTGCAGTACAAGCACCAACAGCAAGCGGTTCCAGCCTGTTCGATTTTACTCAGACGCAAGACTTTAAAACCTTGTCACAGGATTTTGAGGTCAGCCTGATTAAGCAAGCGTTGGCTGCAAGCCAGTTCAACCAGAAAAAAACCGCAGAATTGCTAAATCTGACGTATCATCAGTTGCGTGGCTACATGAAAAAGTATCAGTTACTGGACAGCCAACAAGTATGAAGCCAAACCACGGCCACATGTCATTATCTGGTTTCAACCGCTGCACGATGTCTTTACTTGTGTGTAGTATCAGCTTACTAAGTGGATGCAAGCCTCCCTTGCCGGACACGGTACGAAGTGGCCTGGTGTACTGCTCAGAGGGCTCTCCCGAAACATTTAATCCTCAACTGGTAACTTCTGGTACCACTATTGATGCTATCAGCCAGCAACTTTATGACCGGCTGCTGGAGATAGATGCAGATACCGGCGAGCTGGTGCCGGCGCTTGCCAAAAGCTGGCAGGTCAGCGCAGATGGTAAAACCTATCTTTTTACCCTGCGTGACGATGTGCAATTTCATCAGACAGAATACTTCAGCCCCTCCAGACCCCTACAGGCTGAAGATGTGGTTTTTACTTTCAACCGTATTATGCAGCACAACCATCCGTTCCACCGCCAAGGTGGTGGAAACTATCCTTTTTTCCAGAGTGTAGATTGGGCGGATCTGGTCGACAGTGTTACCGCAGACACGCCACATCAGGTGCGTTTTAAGTTAAGCCGGCCTGACAGCTCATTTTTATCTAATATCGCAACCGATTTTGCGGCTATTTTATCGGCTGAATATGGTGCTAAACTCGTTAAATCGGGCCAGTTATCCAGAATGGACAGCCATCCGATAGGTACCGGCCCTTTCAGGTTTAAGGAATATCAAAAAGATGTACTTATCCGCTATTATCGCCACCGAAATTACTGGCGTGAACCGGCTAAGCCAGAACAGCTGGTGTTCGACATAGTTCCTAACAACGCGCGACGCATGGCGAAATTGTTCACACATGAATGCGATGTGGTGGCTTTTCCCCGCGTAGCTGAACTTGGCTTAATTAGTAAAAGGCCTGATGTTGATGTGCAGGAAAGCACCAGCATGAATATTGGCTTTTGGGCATTTAATACCGCTAAGCCTCCGTTTGATCAGGTAAAAGTGCGGCAGGCACTGGCACATGCGATTAACCGCGATGCGATTTTGCAGGCCGTATATTTTGGCCACGCCACCGCTGCAGACTCCGTACTACCGCCAACGTCATGGGCATATAACCCTAACCTGACAGTACAGCAATATGATCCGGTTAAAGCAAAAGCCTTATTAACTGAAGCCGGTTACCCCGATGGCTTTAGCATGGATATTTGGGCGATGCCGGTGCAGCGACTATACAACCCTAATGCTCTGAAAATGGCTGAGTTGATGCAGGCCGATTTAGCTCAAATTGGCGTGCGCGCCAGCATTGTGTCTTATGAGTGGAACAGCTTTCGCCGTAAGCTCGGCTCTTATGAGCATGATTCAGTATTGATCGGCTGGTCGGCGGATAATGCCGACCCGGATAACTTCTTCCGGCCTTTGCTAAGCTGCAGTGCTGCACTGACCGGGTCAAACCGGGCTAACTGGTGTGACGAAACCTTTGACAATCTGATAAGCCAGGCCTTGCTTACCGCTGATCAGAAACAGCGGCGCAGCTATTACATGGCAGCTCAGCAATATCTGGCTGAACAAATGCCGTTGCTCAGTATCGCACATTCCCAGCGTTTTCAGGCAATTAGCAGCGATATCAAAGGCGTGCGAATAAACCCTTATGGCGGAATTGCGCTGGCTAATGCTGTGAAGGATGTAAAATGATCTTATATCTGCTGCGCCGGATGTTTCTGCTGGCCTTCGTCTTTATTGCCCTGAGCATTTTTGCTTTTAGTCTTGGATATTTGTTTCCGGGTGAACCGCTGCAAAACTTTACCGGTTTAAGGCATATTTCTGCAGAACAGTTGCCCCTGTTGCAACAGGAATACCGGATGGAACAGGGCTATATTGCACAATATCTGGCTTATCTGGGGCGCATTTTCTCCGGAAACTGGGCATTATCATTCTCCAGTCAGCAACCCCTGCTACAGGAAATGCAGATGCTGATGCCAGCAACACTGGAGCTGGCATCTTACGCACTACTGATTTCGTTTTTTATTGGTATACCCATCGGCATTATTGCTGCCATCAAACCCGAAGGTACACTGAGTAAATTGATCTCTGCGGTTGCGGTTGCAGGTTACTCTATTCCGGTGTTTTGGTGGGCATTGTTGCTGATAATGTTGTTTTCACTGGCGTTAGGCTGGCTACCGACTGCAGGGCGGATTGGCGTTTTATACGAAATCAACCATGTTACCGGCTTTATGCTGCCGGATATACTGCTATCAGGTACCGCACATCGCCAGGAAGCCCTGCTTAACGCACTGCGCCACTTACTGCTGCCTACCATTGTGCTGGCAACCTTCCCGACGACTGTAATGATAAGATTTACCCGCGATGCAATGCTGGATGTGTGGGAGCAAAGTTATATAAAGACAGCCAGGGCAAAAGGGTTGAACCGCGGGCAGGTACTCTACCGGCATGCGCTTCGCAACGCACTGTTGCCTGTAATACGGCAAATTGGTTTGCAATTCAGTACGCTGATTACGCTGGCAATGATCACTGAAGTTATCTTTTCCTGGCCCGGCATAGGCCGCTGGCTGATTGACAGTATTTATCAGCGTAATTACCCGGCTATTCAAGCCGGTTTGCTGGTGATATCAACCCTCGTCATAACGGTAAATATGCTGACAGAAATACTTCACACCGTTTTTAACCCGTTGGCAAGGAAACGCTGATATGGCTAAATTCCGCCTGCTTCCGGATGAACAACTTGCCCGCTCTCCTGTCAGACAATTATGGCGTGAGTTCTCAAGGCACCACAGCGCAGTAGCCGGGCTGCTGCTGTTTATTATTTTTTTTCTGCTGGCACTGATGTCGCCACTGATAAGCCCGCATGATCCTTACTTACAAAATGATACTCTGTTGTTATTGCCTCCATCCTGGTCAGAACAAGGATTGGTGCAATACCCGTTTGGTACTGACGATCTCGGCCGCGACCTATTCTCCAGACTTTTAGTCGGTGCGCGATACACTTTTGGTATAGCTATCATCACCGTGCTCGGCGCTCTGTTTATGGGGCTGCTGCTTGGCACCCTTGCGGGTATGAGCAAAGGCGTAAAATCCAGCATTTTTAATCATGTGCTGGATTTAGCGTTAACAATACCGTCTTTGCTACTGGCGATCATCATTGTCGCGATACTGGGCCCTGGCCTGCAAAATACTACCTGGGCTATCATGCTGGCACTGCTGCCTCAATTTGTACACGGTATCCGCAACGCTATAGCTGAGCAGCTAAATCAGGACTATGTCGTTGCCTATCGCCTGGATGGCGCAAATAACTGGCAGGTATTCAGCCGGATTATCATGCCAAACATTTGGGAACGGCTTACGCTGATGGCCACAATGGCCCTGTCAACCGCGACGCTGGATATCGCCGCACTTGGCTTCCTGGGGCTGGGCGCTCAGGCACCCAGTGCAGAATGGGGAGCCATCATAGGCGACTCACTTGATCTGATTTATATTGCACCTGTCAGTGTGGCTGTGCCTGGCCTGTTAATCTTTATGGCTGTGTTGTCTGTTAATCTGGTAGGCGATGGCTTGCGTAACGCAGCCAAAAAACGGCGGGAAAACTAATGCTGTTGCTGGACATCAAAAATCTGACAATTGAGCTTAAAACATCCGACGCCCTGATCCGGGCAGTAGACAGAGTGAATCTAAGCCTGCGCGAAGGCGAGATCCGCGGCTTGGTAGGGGAATCTGGCTCTGGTAAAAGCCTGATCGCCAAAGCCATCGTTGGGGTGCTGAATAAGCGCTGGCAAATCACCGCAGACAGGTTTAACTGGCGGGGACAGGATTTACTTAACCTACCGTACGAGCAACAGCGAAAAATCATAGGCCGCGACATTGCCATGATATATCAGGAACCAAGCCGCAGCCTGGACCCTACAGCCGCCATTCTGGAACAGCTCGAAGAAGCTATTCCGGATAATCTGCTCGACGGTCCCTGGTGGAAACGCAGCTATCTGCGCCGGCGTAAAGCTATAGCGCTGCTACATAAAGTCGGGGTCCGTGACCACCAGTCAGTCTTACAAAGCTATCCTTATCAGCTGTCAGAGGGCGTATGCCAAAAAATCATGATCGCGATGGCCATTGCGAAAAACCCCAAGTTACTGATAGCCGACGAGCCAACAACAACGCTGGAAAGTACTACCCAAGCTCAGCTTTTTCGCTTGCTGGCCAGTTTCAATCAGTTAAAAGGCATGTCTGTGCTGCTGATCAGCCATGAGCTGGAAAGTATAGCGCGTTATACTCAGAGCCTGAGCGTGCTCTATTGTGGTCAGTTGGTTGAGGCGGGTGAAACCGCTGCCATTATTAAGCAGCCGTACCATCCGTACACGCATGCACTGATTAAAAGCGTGCCCGAATTTCAACCCGATTTACAACCGAAAACGCCACTGTATGCTTTACCTGGCAGTATCCCGGTGCTGCAGCATCTGCCCATCGGCTGCAGGCTTGGGCCTCGCTGCCCCAATGCACGCAAAGAATGCGTAAAAACACCAGCTTTGGACCGTTTGCAGAACCATTACTACAGCTGCCACTTCCCGCTGATAGGAAATAAAGACATATGAGTACTCTGCTCGAGGTTAAGCAGTTACATAAAACCTACCGCAAACAAGCCGGGCTTTTTCGCCAACGCAGTGTGGTTGCACTGGACGATATCAGCTTCAGTCTTGACAGTGGCAAAACGCTGGCAATTGTTGGTGAAACAGGTTCTGGCAAAAGTACGCTGGCGAAAATGCTGGTAGGCATTGAGAAACCTGACCATGGAGAAATACTGCTGGAAGGGACTAAAGTTCAGATAAGCCATTTTCGTCAGTACAACCACGTTATCCGCTTTATTTTTCAGGACGCGGCCAAATCATTAAATCCACATCAGAAGATTGGCCAGATGCTGGACGACGTCTTACGTTACAGCACAAAGCAAGACACCGAACAGCGTCGCTATAAAATTCGTACCGTATTAAAACAGGTTGGCCTGCTTGACGAGCATAGCGAATACTACCCGCATATGTTCTCGGGTGGTCAGCTGCAGCGTGTTGCGCTGGCCAGAGCACTTATTCTTGATCCAAAGCTACTTATCCTTGATGAAGCGCTGACAGCTCTGGATCCATCCCTGCGAGCCCAAATTGTGAACTTGCTGCTGGAACTACAAAAAACATCTGGTTTGGCTTATCTGCTTATCACCAACCATCTGCGTCTGGTTAAACACATTGCCGATGATCTGCTGGTGCTGCATCACGGAAAAATGCTGGACTACGGGGCAACTGCGCATGTATTTGCCAATGCCAGCCATGACTACAGCCGTAAGCTGATTAACAGCGCGCAGGCATAAAAAAACCGTGGCATGCCACGGTTTTTTCTTACCAGCTATCTCTGTGCTTAAAGCGTTTCTTCAGTTTGTGCAGCCCGCAAATTACGGCTGATATCGGCTTTAGCTTTAAGCGCCGCTATCACTGCCCTGAAAGCCAGTTCAGCCTGTTGCTCAGCCAGGCGTTCTAACTGTGCCGCTGCAGGGGCGACTGTTACATCCGCATCCTTAACTGCCAGTACAGTTACCAATGCCGCATCACCATTGGCCAGTGTCACCATCTCAACCGCCGGCTTATCCTGTGGCCGTGGCATCGCAAAAGCTTTAGCACGGATTTCTGCATCTAAAGTACCGCCAAAGCGTGGCGTATCCGGTGATTGCTCAAGCGTTGCATTTAGCTGCTCAGCTTGCTGTGCCAAACCGCTATCAGTGGCATCGGCTAATACTTTTTCTGCTTGTTGCTTGGCAAGTAACGCACTTTGCTCAGCCCGCACCGCGGCTTCAACCTGCGCTTTAACCTCATCCAGACTTTGAGTACGTGCTGCCTCGTGTTCAGTTACCCGAACCACTATCGCTTGCTCTTTGCCCAATTCGATTAACTCACTGTTCAGGCCATCCTGAATAAAGGTTGCATCAAACAGTTTGTTCATCACAGCGGGTGCAGATAAAGGTTCAGTCGCTTCGTTACGGCTAAACAGCGGCGTAGATATCACCTTCTGTCCTGTTGCTTCAGCGGCGTCTTCCAGAGAGTCAGGAACTTCAAAACTCACTTCTGCCAATCGCTGCTGCAACTCATAGTACGCCGTACTTGCCCTGTCCTGCTTAATGCGTTCGGCAATGTCCGCAGATACCTCAGCTAAAGGCTGAATTTGTTCCGGCTCTAACGCGACCAGCTTGATAATGTGGTAACCATAAGCGCTTTTAACAACGCCGCTTACATCCCCTACCTGCTTTAATGCAAATGCAGCCTGTTCAAACTTCTCGTCCATATCACCAGGAGCCAGCCAATCCAGAACACCACCATTCTCTGCAGAGAAAGTATCGGCAGATTTGGCCTTTGCTAACTCAGCAAAATCGGCACCACCTTGAACTTCTTCCAGAATGGCTTGTGCTTGTTGCTCTACATCTGCACTGTCTTCTTCTGATTCCAGCATAATATGCGCGACTTGCCGGCGCTCTTCGCGCACATAGCGCGATTTATTCGCCTGATAATATGCTTCAATCTCTTCCGCTGTAGCCTGCTCATCAGAAGCCAACGCCGCGGCAGATATCTCAATGTATTCCACAGCAACTTTTTGCTCAGTCTCAAACTGAGACAAATTCATCGTATAGTAATCTTGCAGCATTTGATCAGTAATGCTAACTGAATCGGCATAATCCGCTGCTTTAAAACGAATGTAGCTGATATCACGCTGCTGCTGTTGCAGCTTCATAAGCGCCTGCATTTCTTTATCAGTCGCGAACTCACTACCCACCAGCCCTATCATCAACTGGTTACGCGACAACTGTTCGCGGATCAATTCGCGGAATTGTTCCGGTTGATAACCCGCCTGACGCAGTAATGCTATGTACCGGTCATTGTTAAACTGACCATCGACCTGAAATTCCGTCATGTTTCGAATCGCATCGCGGATCTGCTCATCACTAACACGCAGGCCCAAGCTGGCTGCCAATTGCTTTTGCAAAGCTTCGTCAATCAGGCTTTCCAGAACTTCACTTCTGAAGTTATTCATATAGTTGCTGTCAGCTGCCAGTGCCGCGTACATCTCGCCGAACTGTTGCTGCATCCGGGCACGTCCGTTTTGAAATGCCTGCTCAAAGTCTTCCCGGCTGATTTTTTCACCGTTAACTTCAGCAACATGGGTGTCAGCTGGCGTGTTTAAATAGCTACCTACACCTGCCAGTGCAAATGTCAGGATCACTAAGCCTAAAATAGACTTGGCAATAATTCCCTGTGAGCCTTCTCTGATTTTTTCTAACATCTTAGCGCGATCTCTTTATTCACTATATGTTGCCGGGAGACAACAAAACAGCATTACTGTTGCCGTAAAAAAAAACGCATCTTAACAGATGCGCTTTTTTTAGAGAAGCCTTGGGAGGCTACGGCTACCATATTCTGCTGCCTGTTTTAACTGCTTAGTCTGTAGTAGCTAAGCAGTTAATTGCACACCCAACTGAGTTTTGCTATTAAGACAAAACTACAGCTTAGTTGCAGGCGTCTTTTAACGCTTTACCTGGCTTGAAAGAAGGAATTTTCGCAGAAGCGATTTGAATAGTTGCACCAGTTTGTGGGTTACGGCCAGTACGGGCTGCACGCTCACGTACGCTGTAAGTACCAAAACCAACTAATGCTACAGAGTCGCCTTCCTTAAGAGCTTCAGTAACAGCATCAATGAACGAATCTAAAGCACGACCAGCTGCCGCTTTAGAAATGTCTGCACCAGCAGCAATTTTGTCGATAAGTTGAGACTTGTTCACAATATCATCCCCTTCAATTGTTATTATTTTCAACAACTACACTTTATTAGTTCTTTAAGTGAGCCCAATCGTTATAACAAGCATCTTTGGCGCTTGCAAGCAAAAGAAGCATCAAAACTAATAATTCCGGCTTTGACTGCAGCCCTTGTATAACAAGGGCTTGGTCGAAACTTTCCATAACTTAGCACAGCCAACGGGAATGAAAAGCCCCTATGCAGGATTTTTTTCCGTTTTTTTGCTTTTTGCTGAATTTTTTGTCGTTTCCAGCACCGAAACACGCTCTAAAGGCTCTTGTAACGCCAGCTCCAGCACATCGTCTATCCATTTCACCGGACAAATTTCGATATCCCCTTTCACATTATCCGGGATATCTTTTAAATCCCGCACATTGTCATGTGGGATCAACACGCGTTTAATACCACCACGATGTGCCGCCAGCAGTTTCTCTTTCAAGCCACCGATAGGCAGTACCTCGCCACGCAGCGTGATCTCACCGGTCATCGCAACATCGGCCCGCACCGGGTTCCCTGTCAGGCTTGAAACCAGCGCTGTTACCATACCAATACCAGCGCTTGGGCCATCTTTTGGCGTAGCGCCTTCAGGCACATGCACGTGAATATCGCGCTTCTCATAGAAATCTTCATTTATGCGCAGACCAGCAGCTCTGCTGCGAACCACCGTCATAGCGGCCTGGATTGACTCTTTCATCACATCACCCAGCGAGCCGGTAAAGGTCAGTTTGCCTTTACCCATAACTGACGCAGCCTCGATTGTCAGCAAATCGCCGCCTACTTCTGTCCACGCCAGGCCCGTTACCTGACCAATACGGTTACTGTCTTCCGCTTTACCATAGTCGTAACGCTGCACACCGAGGAAGTCTTCCAGGTTTTGCTGATTAACCACAACTTGTTTCAAATCTTTCGTCAGCAGAATTTGTTTTACTGCTTTTCGGCATAACTTCGACACTTCCCGTTCCAGACTACGTACGCCAGCTTCTCGGGTGTAGTAACGGATAATGCCAATAATTGCTGAATCCTCTATAGCAATTTCATTGGTCTTCAGACCGTTACGGCCAATTTGCTTCGGAATAAGATGCTGTTTGGCAATGTTAAGCTTCTCATCTTCGGTGTAACCTGCAAGACGTATCACTTCCATCCGGTCCAGCAGCGCCGCCGGAATATTTAAACTGTTAGACGTTGCAAAAAACATCACATCCGACAGGTCATAATCAACTTCCAGGTAGTGATCGCTGAAACTGGTATTCTGCTCAGGGTCTAATACCTCAAGCAGTGCTGCTGCAGGGTCACCGCGAAAATCCGAGGCCATTTTGTCAATTTCATCCAGCAGGAATAGCGGATTACGAACGCCTACCTTAGCCATTTTCTGAATGATTTTCCCGGGCATAGAACCAATATAGGTCCGTCTGTGCCCCCGGATCTCTGCTTCATCACGCACACCGCCTAATGCCATACGCACATATTTGCGGCCGGTGGCTTTTGCAACAGACTGGCCAAGCGACGTTTTACCCACACCCGGAGGCCCTACCAGGCACAAGATCGGGCCTTTTAATTTATTAACACGCTGTTGCACCGCCAGATACTCGACGATACGCTCTTTAACTTTCTCCAGACCGTAATGGTCTGCATTAAGAATTTCCTCGGCTACTGCCAGATTTTTCTTAACCTTACTGCGTTTTTTCCACGGCACATTTGCCAGCCAATCAATGTAGCTACGTACCACTGTGGCTTCAGCAGACATCGGCGACATCATCTTCAGCTTCTGTAGTTCTGCTTTGGCTTTATCCGACACCTCAGCCGGCATCTGCGCCTGCTCAATTTTCTTGCTCAGCGCTTCAAATTCATCCGGCGTGTCTTCAAGTTCACCCAGTTCACGCTGTATTGCCTTCATCTGTTCATTCAGGTAATACTCACGCTGGCTTTTTTCCATCTGCTTTTTCACACGACTGCGAATACGCCGCTCAACCTGGAGAATATCAATTTCACTCTCCATCATTGCCATCAGATATTCAAGCCGCTCGGTGACGTCAAAAATCTCCAGCACCTTCTGTTTATCTTCCACTTTCAGCGGCATATGTGCCGCCATCGTGTCAGCCAAACGGGCAGGATCATCGATACCTGTTAATGCAGTGAGAACTTCCGGTGGTATCTTCTTGTTCAGCTTGATATAGCCTTCAAACTGATTAATGGCAGAGCGCAGAAAAACTTCCTGCTCGCGGCTTTCTACTTCAGACGCTTCAATAATATCAACGTAGGCAGCAAAAGCTTCCTCTGTCTCAGTAAACTCTGCCAGACGCGCTCGGCGACTTCCTTCAACCAGCACTTTAACTGTGCCGTCAGGCAGCTTAAGTAATTGTAAAATCGTGGCAACCGTACCAACCTGGTATAAATCGCTGGCGGAGGGATCATCTAACGTCGCATCCTTTTGGGCCACTAAGAAGATCTGTTTATCTTTCTCCATTGCAGCATCCAGACACTTAATGGATTTTGCCCGCCCGACAAACAGTGGAATAACCATATGGGGATAAACGACAACGTCGCGTAGTGCCAGTACCGGCATATGCAAACGTTCTGCATGTTCTGATGTCATTGATTCTCTCTCGAAATTAATTACTGCAGGCGCAAATATGTTTCAGTATATGGGGCTCATTTTCAAAACTTCAATCACCAGAAAGAAAAAGGAGCCTTTCGTGCTCCTTTTTCGCAATAGCTAGATTTTAACCGCTATACCTTTAGTGTGATTCAGCAGCCACTGGCTCGCTGCTCTGATAAATCAGAATAGGGTCGCTTTCTCCGCGGATCACCGTTTCATCAATCACCACTTTCGCTACATCCTGCATCGAAGGTAGCTCGTACATGGTATCCAGCAGAACACCTTCAACTATCGAGCGCAAGCCACGGGCACCGGTTTTACGCTCCATCGCTTTTTGTGCAATCGCTTTTAGCGCATCTTCACGAAACTCCAGCTCAACCTCTTCCATCGCGAATAACGCAGCAAACTGTTTTACCAGAGCGTTTTTAGGTTCACTCAGGATCTGTACCAGCGCAGCCAAATCAAGCTCACTGAGTGTCGCCACGACAGGAAGACGGCCTATAAACTCAGGGATCAAGCCATATTTGACTAAATCTTCCGGCTCAACATCACGAAACGACTCACTCAAACTGCGGCTACTTTCTTTGCTACGCACCTCGGCACCAAAGCCAATACCTGAGCCTTTGGCACAGCGCTGCTCAATCACCTTGTCAAGCCCAGCAAAAGCACCGCCACAGATAAACAAGATTTTTGAGGTATCAACCTGCAAAAATTCCTGCTGCGGATGTTTACGACCACCTTGCGGCGGTACAGACGCAATAGTACCTTCAATCAACTTTAACAGCGCCTGCTGCACACCTTCACCTGACACATCCCGGGTAATTGAAGGGTTATCAGACTTACGTGAAATCTTATCGATCTCATCGATGTAGACGATGCCACGTTGGGCCTTCTCTACGTCGTAGTCACACTTTTGCAATAGCTTCTGAATGATGTTCTCAACGTCCTCGCCGACATAACCCGCTTCTGTCAGTGTGGTCGCATCTGCCATGGTGAAAGGCACATCCAGCAATCTGGCAAGCGTCTCAGCAAGCAACGTTTTACCACTGCCGGTCGGGCCTATCAGCAAAATATTACTTTTGCCCAGCTCTACATCCTGTTTATGCTGAGCACTACGTAAGCGTTTGTAATGGTTGTACACAGCAACTGCCAGTACTTTCTTGGCATGGTCCTGACCGATTACGTAATCATCGAGGTGGTTGCGGATCTCCCGCGGTACCGGCAATTTATCGGCATCACGCTTCGGCGAAATATCCTTAATTTCCTCACGGATAATGTCATTGCATAAATCAACGCATTCATCACAAATGTAAACCTGTGGGCCTGCAATCAACTTACGCACTTCATGCTGTGATTTGCCACAAAAAGAACAGTACAACAGTTTACCGTTCTTATCGCCGTCAGTGCGGTGATCAGACATGTAACTACCTCTTTCACTACGATGCAGCTCACTAGACCGAGCTGCCTTATATGATTATTTCGCGTCTCTGCTACTTAATATGGCATCTACCAGGCCATAATCCAAGGCTTGTTGTGCACTTAAAAAGTTATCGCGCTCAGTATCTTTACAAACCTGTTCGTAACTCTTACCAGTATGCTCTGCCATCAGACGGTTCAACTTTTCTTTGATACTTAAAATTTCCCGGGCATGGATTTCAAAATCCGTTGCTTGCCCCTGAAACCCGCCTAAAGGTTGGTGAATCATTACCCTGGCATTTGGCAAACAATAACGCTTGCCTTTAGTGCCACCGGAAAGCAAAAACGCGCCCATGCTGGCTGCCTGCCCCACGCATACTGTCGCGATATCCGGCTTAATATAACGCATAGTATCGTATATCGATAAACCGGCCGTAACAGAACCGCCAGGGGAGTTGATGTAAATATAGATGTCTTTTTCAGGATTTTCTGATTCTAAGAACAATAATTGCGCCACAATCAGGTTGGCCATGTGGTCTTCGACCTGACCAGTTAAGAATATTACCCGCTCTTTGAGCAAACGAGAGTATATATCAAATGAGCGTTCGCCTTTGGCAGTTTGTTCAATAACGATTGGTACCAGAGCGTTTACTATGTCATTCATATGTTGCGGCATAGACATATTATAGGGTTCCCTCTAAATGGCTGGTTTTATTGTTGCAGAAAATAAAATGGCCCGAACAGTTGTCCGAGCCATTAAAGCCGTCAAGCCGACATAAGTCAACGTTAGTTGGCTGTTTGCGGGTTCATTATCTCGTCAAAAGCTGCTTTTTGTTCAGTCACTTTCGCGCCGGCCAGAATAACGTCGATGGCTTGCTCTTCCAGTGCCACATTCCGCATGCTTTGCAGCAATTCTTTATTGCTGTTGTAGTACTGTACAACTTCTTGCGGATCTTCGTAGGCAGAAGCAACAGTTTCAATTAACGCCTGAACTTTGCTGTCATCAACTTTCAGCTCGTTTGTCTTGATAACTTCACCCAGTAACAGGCCTACTTTAACGCGATCTTTCGCTTGCTCTTCGAACAGAGATGCTGGTAATTCTGGCAGTTGCTTAGGATCTAAGTTATTGCCAAAACGCTGCAGGGCCTGTTTACGCAGTACATCTACTTCACCGGCGATCAATGCTTTAGGCACGTCAACTTCGTTGTTTGCCAGTAAACCTTTGATAACCTGCTCTTTTACTTTTGCTTTAATATTCTGGTTCAGTTCACGCTCCATGTTCTTACGCACTTCAACTTTCAGCGCGTCAACTGTAGCAGTTTCCAGACCAAATAATGCAGCGAACTCATCGTTCAGCTCTGGCAGCACTTGCTGCTCAACTTTATTAACGGTAACCGCAAAGCTTGCGGCCTTACCTTTTAAATTCTCAGCATGGTATTGTTCCGGGAACGTTACATCAACAGTAACTTGCTCACCGACTTTCTTACCAACGATACCATCTTCAAAACCCGGGATCATGCGGCCTTGGCCTAATTCTAAGCTGAAGTTGCTGGCTTTACCGCCTTCAAACTCTTCACCATCAATTGAACCAACAAAATCGATAACTACGCGATCAGAAGCAGCTGCTTTGCCTTTTTTCTCTTCCCATTTCGCATGTTGCTTACGCAGGGTATCCAACATTTTGTCCAGGTCAGCGTCAGCAATTTCTACTACTGGTTTATTTACTTCGATTTTGTCCAGGTTCTTAACTTCAACGTCCGGATACACTTCGAAAGTGGCTTTAAATTCCAGATCTTTACCCTGTGCCAATTGACCAGGAGCAAAAGTAGGAGAACCAGCCGGAGTCAGTTTGTTCTCAATAATGGCATCATAGAAATGACGCTGCATTTGCTCACCTGCAACTTCCTGCAGTACTGCCATGCCGTAGCGTTTTTGGATCAGTGATACCGGGGCTTTACCCGGACGGAAACCGTCGATACGCTGACGCTTGGCCAGATCACGTAAACGGCTTTTTACTTCTGTATCAATTTTGTCGGCCGGAACTGTGATTGTTAACTGGCGCTCTAAACCCTGAGTGGTTTCCACAGAAACTTGCATCTTGTTACCTCAAATTCAAAATACAGGCGCATAACAAACGCCTTACTAATATGATCTGGTATCAAAAATGCAGCACTGAACCAGACCTGTAATAAAATAGGACGCGGCATTATAGCGGGGTAAATGTCTGGCGTCGAGCCCTTAACTAAAGCCCATTTATGCAGCTGTGTTTGGTATAAAAAAACGCAACCTGATCAGCAAATTACTCAGGTTGCGTCAGTTTAATTTTATGTCAAAGACAGTAAATATTGTTTAGCCGCGGGTCTGGCCGTTACCTGTGACAACATATTTCTCTGTAGTCAGGGCTTCAAGCCCCATAGGCCCATATGCATGCAATTTACTGGTTGAAATGCCTATTTCTGCACCCAGCCCCAGCTCGCCACCATCGGAGAATCTAGACGATGCATTATGCATGACAACTGCAGAGTCGACCTGGCGAATAAAGCGCTCAGCATTAGCTTGATCAGCAGTGCAAATGACTTCGGTATGCTGGCTGCCAAACTGGTCAATATGAGCCATAGCCGCTTCTAAATCGTCAACCACCCTTATAGCAATTTCCGGTGCCAGATATTCCTGACCAAAATCACTGTCAGCAATAGCCTGGCCATTGGCAAAATGGCCAATACTCTGCTTACAGGCATGCACTATTACATCATGCTTGGCGAGTGCTGCAGCAACCATCGGTAAAAAGTCGGTGGCAATATATTTATTTACCAACAAGCCTTCCAGCGCATTACATACGCCAGGGCGCTGCACCTTGCCATTGAGCAATAATTCTATTGCCATTTGCAGATCAGCTGATTGGTCGACATACAAATGACACACGCCTTTAAAATGCTGGATCACGGGAATCCGGCTATGTTCGGTAACAAAGCGAATAAGGCCTTCTCCACCACGTGGTATAACAAGATCGATATATTTGTCTTGCTGTAACAGTGACAACATTAAGTCCCGATCAGGATCCGGCACTATGCTTATCACCTCGTCCGGCAACTCATGTTCACGCAACGCCTGCTGCATCGCTTTTGCTATCGCTAAACTGGTTTGAATAGCTTCACGGCCGCAACGCAGAATAACGGCATTGCCTGATTTAAAACACAAAGCGCCGGCATCAGCAGTGACGTTTGGCCGTGCTTCGTAAATCATACAAATCACCCCTAACGCAATACGGCGTTTCTCAATGTTAATGCCGTTCGGCCGCCGTTCAATCTGGCGGGTTGCCCCTACCGGATCAGGCAAACTGATAATCTGTTCAATGGCCTGAGCCATAGCGTTGATACGTTCAGTCGTCAATGTTAAACGGTCGAGCATAGCGGCACTTGTGCCATTAGCTCGGGCTGTTGCCACTTCATCGGCATTTGCGGCTAGAATCATCTCGCTGGCCGAACGGATATGGTTCGCCATGCTCTGCAGAACAAAATCTTTCTGCTCTGTTGTTAAGTTCGCTACAGCTTTAGCGGCGTGCGACGCTTTAGCAGCAATATCTACTGCAATATCGGTACTCATATTCTCTCCAGTAACATCATTTCACTGCGATGAATAACGGCATCACTGCCTGTCGGACAATAGCCCAGACATGCAGCGATATCCCGGCTTTGCTGACCCTTTATAGAAAACAGTTCGCTGGCACTAAACCGGCTGACACCTTTTGCTATTTTGCGTTTACCGTCAGCACAGCGCACCAAAACGGCGTCGCCAGAATCGAACTCACCACTGATATTCACTATACCACTGCACAACAGCGATGCTCCATGCCGGCAAAGTGCTTCTATACAACCTTCATCGACCCAGATCTCGCCTTTAGCGCGAAGCGTATGGCGTACCCAATGTTTTTTAGCCGGCAGCGGTTTGGCATGCCCATGAAAAATGGTGCCAGGATTATTGCCCGCTAAAATACACTGAAAACTGTATTCCTGATGACCATCAATAATAACAGTATCAATACCATGTGCTGCTGCTTTTTCTGCAGCTTCGATTTTGGTTCTCATACCACCGGTACCCACTTTGGAAGCGGCGCCGCCGGCCAGGGCATAAATTTCAGGGCTGATCCGCTGTACAGCGGGGATCAAGGTGGCATTTGGGTCTTTGTTAGGATCAGCCGTGTACAAGCCCGCCACATCAGAGCAGATGATCAAGGCATCTGCATTGGCAACCGTTGCGACCATAGCTGCAAGGTTATCATTGTCGCCAACCTTTATTTCATCGGTGGCAATAGTGTCATTCTCGTTCACGATAGGCAGCACGTTATGGTCAAGCAGCCTGCGTAACGTGTTCTGAATGTTAACGTGGCGCACTCTGTCACTTAGATCACCGTGGGTGAGCAGGACCTGCGCACACGGAAAATCAAAGCAATTGCTCCAAAAGTTCATTAATTCACTTTGTCCAACTGCTGCCATCGCTCTTTTAAGTGCGATAGGAACCCGTTGATGCTGAAAATTAAAATGATGACGGCCAGCTGCCACGCTGCCTGATGAAACCAGGATCACTTCAAGACCCTGTAGTCGGCACTGCCGGATAAATTCGGCGATGGGACGCAAATACTGTTCGCTACACCCCTGGTTGTCCGGCGCGATCAGGGCACTGCCGACTTTAAGCACGACCCGGCGCCAGGATGGGTTAATCATAACTCCTCCAATGGTTGTTCCGGCGGCCATAATAGCAAAAACTGTAACCCGGCACCACTCGGGTTACAGTTTCAAAGCTATGCCATGGCAAACTTAAGCTTATAAACTATTGATAAATATGGACTATAATAAAAACGAATAACCACCATACACAACAGAATTGGTGGTACAAGCGGCGAATTATGTAATTAAATTACAATTTATTAGTCAGGAGTAAAGTTGTACGTATTCTTCAGACGGTTGCATTTTCACCATTTTTTCAAACCGCAGCCCTAAACGGCTCAGCAATTTGATAGACGAAGTATTTCCCGCACTTGTCAGGCCAACGATGCGTTTTAATTTAAGCGAACTGTAACCAAAATGCATGACAGCTGATGCAGCTTCAAAGGCATAACCCTGGCCGCAGAATTTTGGCAGCAATGCAAAGCCGATATCAGTTTCCTGCAAAAAATCACGAAACAACAACCCACAAAAGCCTATTGGTTCAGCGGTACTGCACTGTTCGACGATAAACAAACCGTAGCCATGTTGCTGATAACTCTTTATCGGGCCGTCAGCCAGATAATGCAATGCATCCAGCTCAGAGCGCACACCGCGATCTGCGATATTTTCAATAAACGAGGGTTCGTTCAGCAGTTTACAGGTGAAGGCTGCATCAGCAGCGGTAAGATGGCGTATACGCAGGCGCGATGTTTCAGCAATAATCACAGATATCATCCTTAATATAACAGCTGTGTTCAGCATACATTAAGGCAGAAAGAAAAGGGAACAACTTTGTTTTTTGCATACAGCCTTTAATCAGCTGAGCACTTAATAGAAGAGGAAAGCATTTGTAGTAATGAGATGGTCGGTGATGCAGGATTTGAACCTGCGACCCCTTGGACCCAAACCAAGTGCGCTACCAAGCTGCGCCAATCACCGACTAGGTATAAATAAGATGGGGTGGATGATGGGGCTCGAACCCACGACAACCGGAATCACAATCCGGGGCTCTACCAACTGAGCTACAACCACCACTGAAACTGTCTTGCGCTTGTTATGGCGCGCCCGATAGGATTCGAACCTATGACCCACGGCTTAGAAGGCCGTTGCTCTATCCAACTGAGCTACGGGCGCACAATCGAAAGCCCTACCAAGCTGTAAACTAAATGGTCGGTGATGCAGGATTTGAACCTGCGACCCCTTGGACCCAAACCAAGTGCGCTACCAAGCTGCGCCAATCACCGACTTCGCTGCACTGCTGCAACGGGGCGGAATATTACAGCTGAGCTGCTATAGCGTCAAACCTTTTTTTGCAGTTATCAACTGATTGCCTATTATTTGAACCTATTGCCTCAGAACTGGTGCAGGATGGTGTTCAGACTATAGCTGTGCGAAAATAGCCGGCAGTGAAAATATGGCAGAGATGTAAGCAGATGACCGCACAGATTATAGATGGCAAAGCCGTTGCTCAGGCAACAAAAGATAAAGTCGCCGCTCAGGTTCGCGCCCGTATTGCTGCAGGCAGACGCGCGCCGGGTCTGGCTGTGGTGCTGGTGGGATTAGATGCCGCCTCTCAGGTTTATGTAAGCAGTAAACGTAAAGCCTGCGAGGAAGTTGGTTTTCATTCGGTATCATATGACTTACCTTCGGATACCACTGAACAGCAGCTAATTGAACTGATTGATAAACTGAACAATGACGACACTGTTGACGGTATTCTGGTGCAACTGCCATTACCGGCTGGATTGGACTCGTCTGCTATTTTAGAGCGCATCACGCCGCATAAAGATGTCGATGGTTTTCATCCTTACAATATTGGCCGCCTGGCTCAGCGTATGCCAGCACTGCGTTCCTGCACACCTAAAGGCATAATGACGCTGCTGCAAAGTACGGGCGTTAACGTCAAGGGCATGGATGCTGTTGTAGTAGGAGCTTCTAACATTGTCGGCCGCCCTATGGCATTGGAGTTACTGCTGGCAGGTTGCACCACTACGGTATGCCATAAGTTTACTAAAAACCTGGAAGCGCAGGTGCGCCGCGCAGATTTGCTGGTTGTTGCCGTCGGCCGTCCGGAGTTTATTCCCGGTGACTGGGTAAAACCAGGCGCTTTGGTTATTGATGTGGGCATTAACCGGTTGGATAGCGGCAAGCTGGTTGGCGATGTAGAGTATGGCGCAGCAGTAAAGCATGCGCGCTATATTACGCCGGTGCCAGGCGGCGTAGGCCCGATGACAGTGGCCAGTTTGATTGAAAACACGCTGGAAGCCTGTGAGCTGTATCACGACAAAAACTAATCCCCTTTTGGCAGCGGATACTTTCGCTGCCTCTTCTCCGACGACCGACTATCTTTTCGCTTCATATCAGTAAATAAAGCTGAGCCACAAACCCACCTTTGGAAGTTCGCACAACAACAAATTGATAACAAAATGTTGCATTTTTGATTATTTATTTATACTCTTTGAATTCATTTTTCTGTCAGAAGTAAGCAGAAACCACCATAACAGAAAAGGATATATTCGTTATGCAATCAGATTTTGCAACCGCCACACAAACCAGATTAGGACCTGCGCAGCGAAAAGAGCTCGAAAACAAGTGCCACAACCGTCTCAATTGGTCAGATGGTGGTAACTGGATTGGATCAGGCCGCAAACCCAACTGTTTCTTGAAAGACGAGATAACAAATTCGCGTTCTCACACTTATTTATTTGAAACAGATAGCGCTGCCACAAACTGGAATCTTGAGCATGAAAAAGCAATTCGTTACACAGGCCATTTAGCGACTGCCGGTTTGACCGTAGCTGCTACATTATTAACAAGCGGTATGGCTGGTGTGGCTATTGGTACCATAGTTGCCATTACCAAAGATGAGATACAAGCTGCCGTAGAATACCCAAGAATGGCTCGTGGTTGGTCATTTGAGATGATCTTCGAACATAACTTTAAATGGTCACCACATCCTTGGGGGCAGAAAGGACTAACACAAAAAATTACGCTGATTTCTCGTAATTTTGAAGGTGCGATTGTCAGAGAGTCATCATCTACTCGAAAATATCAACTATCGGAATTACCCGATGGATTAGCACGTGCAATTGCAAGTGCGCCTTCAATAAAGACGACATCATCCTATGCATAAATTTATGTCACGAATAAAGAATATGGTTGCACTAACCTTATTTGCTTTGGTTTTGTCTTCTTGCAGTAATGCCAGCGAAAGTGACGATATTTTAGGCCGTTGGGTTATGACCGAGGTGGTTTATGATGATGGCAGTATAAATCAGCTGGAAGCAGGTAATTTTGTTGATATAAATGCGGATACCATAACAGAAGTTATTAAAGATCACGGTAGCAGACAGTATCCCTATAGCAGACAAGGCAACGTGCTTACGTTAACTGCAGACGATGAACAGATTAGCTGGCAGATACTCAGCGAAGCCCCTCATCATTTAGAAGTTGCTACTCCGATAGGAAAATACAAGTTAACCCGCTGAGCAATCGCCCGCCTTAATGATAGATAAAGGAGCATATCTTTCCGATTAACAACTGACTGGCCGCTAACGCGGCCAGAAGATTGGGTTTAACGCCAAACGAGCGTTTTTTTGTGGCTATTTTTAGCTATTGGGCTTCTCATAGGACACGCCAAGACAGATAGTATTTCGCCCATCACAGCTATTACAAACCCAGTGTGTCCCCTCTTTAATCTCAATTTCAAACAGCTTTATGCTCTCAGAGCAACCGCTCCCTCCGCACAAAAAATCAAAAAGCTGCGGTTCCCAGTATACCGTCCGATCACTCTGGGGTTTAATTGTGTAGCACGCTCCACATTCCCGGCATGTGGCAGTCAATTCAGATTGACCTTTCGGGATATTTCTCACAATTTTAGCGGAACACTTTTCACAAAAGATTTTAGAAGTTACTTTCATCCTGGCGTTAAAGACAGTTGAAGACAAGACTTCATCCAGAATCTCGATCAACTCATTGCAACGATTTTTAAGCTTTGAATAATCTGGGGCTTTATGGTCTTCGAGCTGTTTAATAGTTGGCGTATGCAAATAGTTGCCAAACCGATCATAGAAAAATTTTATCTCTTTTAGTGACAATCTCCGGTCAACTCCAAGGTTTTTCATTGCAGCTGGTAACTCTCCCTTCCTGTCCTGTTTACCAATCCTCCACTCCGATGTTCGCTCTACTGATGGATCTATTTCGATTAAAATTTCCAGCAACTTCTTCGGTTGCCAAGTATCAAAATCCGTTTCTGAAAGCTCTTCTCTATATGACCTACTAATATCGTAAATTAAACTTTCAAGCGCCATTCTTAGCTCAAGAGCAGCATACTTAGCTCTAGAATAATCCTCGTGAGATAATTCGTTTTTTGCTCTTTGAAGCGCATTTCTTGCTTCAGTTCTAAAATACATAGTCTATGACCTATATCCCCTAACGTCGACAACACGCAAGGCCCGCATTTAAGCACGGATTAAGCAGCCTTATAGTTTCATATGCTCAAACACTACACCGCATATTTAGAACTTACAATAACTTACAGGTACAGCCTGTTTCAGCAAAACATTAACCAGCTTGTTAGCCGTTGTCTACTACGGATTTCATGCATAAAAAAACCGCCAGCAGGCGGTTTTTTAAATCAACGGTATTAAATCAGCCTTTGCGCCAGCTGGTTACACCGTTTTTATCTTCGACAATAATACCCTTGGCTGTTAACGCATCACGGGCGGCATCTGCTGCTGCCCAGTCTTTGTTGGCGCGGGCTGTGTTGCGCTTGGCAATCAGCGCCTCTATTTCAGCTACGTCGTCATCTGACGCGCCGGATTTTAAGAACTGCTCAGCATCGCCCTGCAGCATACCCAGCACACCGGCTAACAACTTCAGTATGCCTGCAAGTTCTGCTGCTTTGGCAGGTTCTGTTTCCTTAAAGCGGTTAACTTCACGCGCCAATTCAAACAATACTGGCAAGGCTTCCGGCGTATTAAAGTCATCATCCATTGCGGCCTTGAAACGCGCGATATAGTCACTTTGCATATCCACGTCAGAGGATGGCGTGACATTACGCAGCGCGGTATACAGCCTGCCTAATGCAGCATGCGCCTGTTCCAGGTTTTCAGCCGAATAGTTCAGCTGGCTGCGGTAATGGCTGGATAACAGGAAGTAACGCACGGCTTCAGCGTTGTACTGCGCCAGCACATCTTTTACTGTGAAGAAGTTGCCTAAAGACTTAGACATTTTTTCTTTATCAACCTGCACCATACCAGTGTGGATCCAGGTATTGACATATTTGTGACCATGCGCGCAGGTTGACTGTGCAATTTCGTTTTCATGATGCGGAAACTGTAAATCTGAGCCGCCGCCATGAATATCAAAATGCTCGCCTAAATGTTTGGCGCTCATGGCTGAACATTCAATATGCCAGCCCGGGCGGCCGTTGCCCCACGGCGATTGCCAGTATGGCTCGCCTGGCTTTGCGCTTTTCCACAGCACAAAATCCAGCGGGTCATCTTTGTTGTCGGCCACTTCTACCCGCGCACCGGATTTAAGCATCTCCAGATTTTGCTGGCTAAGCTCACCGTAGGCGTCATATTTACTGACATCAAACAGTACGTCACCGTCGGCAGCGACATAGGCATAGCCCTTTGCCACCAGCATTTCTATCAGCTGAATAATCTCAGCCATATGGGTGGTAACCCGCGGCTCAATGTCGGCAGGCATCAAACCAAGCGCATCAAAGTCAGCGTGCATTGCTTTGGTAAAGCGTTCAGTCAGCGCATCGCAGCTTTCGTTATTTTCTGCCGCTCTTTTGATAATTTTGTCATCAACATCGGTAATATTGCGCACATACGTCACATCGAAACCCAAAAAACGCAAATAACGGTTAATGACATCAAAGGCAACATAAGTCCGGGCGTGCCCAACGTGACAGTAGTCATAAATTGTAATACCGCAGACATAAAGCCCGGCTTTACCCGGCACTATTGGTGTGAATTGTTCTTTTTTTCTGCTTAAGGTATTAAATATCTGTAACATGGTGTCCCCGAAAATGGCCGCTGTGGCCGTCTATTCCTGATGTTGCGAAAGCGCGTTAGTGTATCACCGGTATTTTTACACCGCTATCCTTGCTTTATGATTTGGCGGTGCTGCGCTAGAATAGCGCCACTTTAAATGAAGAGTTAAGAGTAAGGATTGCAGATAATGATTAGCTTACATACCAACTATGGCGTAATTAAACTTAACCTGTTTGCCGACAAAGCCCCGGCAACAGTAGATAACTTTATCAGCTATGTAAAAGACGGCTTTTTTGATAACACTATTTTTCACCGTGTTATCGATGGTTTTATGATCCAGGGAGGTGGCTTTACACCTGATATGGAACAAAAAGAAACCAAAGCGCCAATTAAAAACGAAGCGAACAATAAAGTACCTAATAAAAAAGGTACCATTGCCATGGCCCGCACCAACGACCCACATTCAGCGAGCTGCCAGTTTTTTATCAACGTAGCAGATAACGACTTTTTAAACTTCAGCTCGGAAACCGGCTCTGGCTGGGGTTACTGCGTATTTGGTGAAGTAACGGAAGGCATGGACGTAATTGATACTATTAAAAAAGTCGCGACTGGCCGCGCACAGGGCCATAGCGATGTGCCTGTTAAGCCGGTAATTATTGAAAAAGCCGAGCTGCACGCTTAAGCCTGCCTGTTAATGTCAAAACCGCATACGCTGTTTATTGCCGATCTGCATCTGGCTGCAGATCGGCCCGATATCACTCAGGCTTTTTTACGCTTTCTCAGTGAAAAGGCCATATCTGCACAAGCTCTGTATATTCTGGGAGATTTGTTCGAGGTCTGGATAGGCGATGATAACCCCGAGCCTTTACTGGCTGAAGTTGCTGATGCTTTAAAAGCGCTGAGTAACCAGGGCGTTGCGCTGTATTTTATTCATGGCAACCGTGATTTCTTCCTGCGTAAAGCATACGCTGACCGCTGCGGTATGACGTTGCTGCCCCCTTCTAAGGTTATCGATCTTTACGGCACGCCGACGCTGATTATGCACGGCGACAGCCTGTGTACGCTGGACATTGCGTACCAGAAATTCCGTAAATGGTGGGACCAACCCTGGTGGCAGTGGCTGATGCTGAAGATGCCGTTATGGTATCGCCAACGCCTGGCCCGCAAAGCCAGAGCCCGCAGTGCTAAGCATAAACAGCAGTATAAGCAGCAAGCACAGCCCCAGATCATGGATGTTACGCCAGACGAAGTGCCCCGTGTAATGGCTGCTGCTGGCGTGCTTAAGCTGATCCACGGCCATACTCACAGGCCAGCGGTACATGAGGTTAATGTCAATGGTGCTACTGGCGAGCGTTATGTGCTGGGTGACTGGTATACACAAAGTAGCTACCTGACTGTCAGTGCAGAAAACTGGCAGCTACATTTTGCCAACCTGGCGGACTAAAACCGCCAGGAATAGGCGATATTAAGAAAATCCATGCCAGGGTTACGGCTGGATAAACCAGCATTTGAATAGTGCATGTAACGCACAGCAAGCATTTTACTGTTTTTCTGATCAAGGCCAAATAACAAGCCTAACCGGTCTTCAAACTGAAAGTGAGACCCCAGATCTTTACCGGCGAATTCGCGTTTGGTCAGCATGCTAACCCCTATACCGAACTCCCAAAATACCGGTTTGCCGTACCAGTTGGCAAACTGCTTTTTTAATACCGGCGACACTGCCAGTGCCACGTTAGTCTGGTACTGCGACGGCTGGCCATACTGCCAAAAGTTAGTACTGGCTTCGATGTACATATTGGCATCACCGATAACCGGTAAAGTGGTGAAATGGAACTCTAACGGCCTGTAGCCAAGCCTTAAGCCATTTACACGGCCCTCGCCTTTTAAATACTCAATAGAAAGCTGTGAGATCTGCTCCATACGGCTGTCAGCCAACACTTGAGGTATGCTAAACAATCCAGACATGAGCACTAAGGATATAAGCCATTTTTTCATCATTGTTACCTGTCACTTTAACCCGGAAAAGGGCATTACCATTGAATGACAAGTAATATACCGATCGGTACAAATCAGATAAATGCCAAAATCCCGACAACATTATTCACAGTGGTGAATAATGTTTTGACATAACATATGACGTTTTTATGAAGACAGGATTTAGTATGGGCGATGCGGCTGAAAAACGTCCATGACCCAGTTAGCAAAAGCCCGTAACCGACCACTAAGGTGGCGTTCTTGCGGGTAAATCAGGTATAGCGGAAACGCTGCACGTTGCCAGTCAGTCATGATCAGTTGTAACTGGCCATTGTCGATATAAGGTTGCGCCATAAAAAGTGGCAGCTGGCTCACCCCCAAACCGCTTAGCGTAGCTGTGAGCTGCGCCGTACTGTCGTTGACCGATAGCTGACTGCCCTGCTGCTGAATTTCCATCGATTGTTGTTTATTGCTAAAACGCAGCGGCATCACACGGTTTGTTTTACGCGAGCGGTAATAAATAATGCGATGTTTGGCGCCAAGCTCATCCGGTGTTTGCGGCGTACCATGTTGCTGCAGGTAAGTTGGTGCAGCACAGGTAACAAACTTCAGCTCAGCGATGCGTTTGGCAATCAGCGATGTATCACTGAGTTCACCGCCGCGAATAACACAATCTACGTTGTCGGTCAGTAAATCGATATTAGTATCACTCACCCCCAGCTCCAGCTGGATCTCGGGATACTGCTGTATAAAAGCGGGCAAGGCCGGCAGCAAAATAAAGTTGGCTATGGCAGACGCCATATCGACTTTCAGCCTGCCCCGCGGCGTACGTTGCTCGTTACTGATGTTACTTTCAATATCTTCAAGCTCATGCAGCAGCTTGTTTGTCCTTTCATAATAAGCGGCACCTTCCATTGTTACGGTGACCCGCCGCGTTGTGCGGTGCAGTAACTTCAACTGCAGATGCGCTTCCAGCTCCTGCACCAGCTTAGTTACTGTCGACTTGGGAATATCCAGTAAATCAGCAGCACGACTAAAGGTCCCTGCTTCAACAACGCGACAAAACACTTTAATGGCTAACAAATGGTCCATGCAGACAAGTCCGGACTGGCGGTGTTGCTACTATAAGCACCGCAATTAAGCTGTGCAATGTTTGATAAACTGTTTTTACCGACACGTCGCTTTGCTATTGCCGGCCCCTTTGCTGGCGGCATAACCCGCGGCTGAGCAACCCCGCCTGCTGATAAATCTGCTCAAGCAACTGCATATTATTAATAGCATCCTTACCGCCGGTTAGAGGCATGGCCTTACCCTGCAGGCAGTCCTGCAGGTGTAATAGCTGATAATAGTAGGTGCTGTGTCCGGGCACGCTGTACTGGCGCTCAGTATCGGCTGTTGTCAGTTTGATATTATTTGCCAGATGCGGCGTGATTAAGCCACTAACCTCTATCTGCCCATGCTGCCCTTCCAGCACCAGGCTGGTATCGGGCATGCGGCTTAAATGATCCGCCATGCTGCAACCGATATCGGCGACTACAGCATTATTAAATTTCAGCCGGGCCTGCATCGTTACGTCTATCTGCGCACCACCCTCTGCGGTTTTACTGCGGATACACTGTGCACTTTGCACCTCAGGCTCGCTCCCCATCACACTTCGAACCCAGTGCAAAGGATAACAACCAAGATCCATCATGGCGCCGCCACCAAGTGCGGCCTCATGCCGCAATGAACCGGCAAAATACGGGATCCGCACCGAGAAATTACCACGTAAATGCAAAAGCGGGCCAATCACACCGGATTGCACCAGTGTCAGCACTTCAACAAACAATGGATGAAAGCGGTAATGAAAGGCTTCCAGTAGCAATTTACCCGAGACCTCAGCGGCATGAACCATATCGCCAGCCTCAGTTGCATCCATCGCAAAAGGCTTTTCACATAATACGTGCTTACCGTGCTGCAATGCCTGAATCGTCCAGTAGGCATGCTCAGACGGCGGCAGGGCGTTATAAATCACATCAATATCATCCCGCGCTACCAGTGCCTGATAACTCTCTGCCACATGAGCGACTGCGAACGTATCAGCATAGGCTTGCGCTTTCGCTTTATTCGACGCGGCAACGGCCTGAACGCAAAAACCACTAAGCTGTGGCAGCACCTGAAAGATAGCTTTATCGGCAATACGAGACGCCCCGAGTAAGCCTATGCGTATCATTGAATCCTCCCTATGCTGGCAGCAGTACGTCAACCTGGTAACGTTGCCCGGGCACAATATTGCTAAACAGCATATCAGCCTGTGTTTCGCCGTTAACGATAAGCTGAGCGGCTGTCAGGTCTGCCTGACGCCTGATATTGATAGAAAAGTGCGCGCCTCGAAACGCCCGCTCCAGCGCAACGCCAGGCCAGTGTGACGGCAGTTGCGGTTTAAATTGCAGCCCCTGCGGACAGCCTTTAACACCAAATAAGCCTTCTATCAGACAGCGGTAAACCCAGTGTACTGTGCCGGTGTTAAATAGCTGGCTGGAGCGGCCCGCCGTGCGCGGCAGTTGCTGCCAGGCGCCACGGTAGTAATTCGGAATGTACACCGGTAACTGGCCACGCTGTAAATAGTCTGCAGCATCATCGCCCGGCAGCATCTGACGCAGCACCTGATAGGCGCGGTCGGGTTGCGCGACCTGATAAAGCGCAAACAGGTAAAACGCTGCAGCATGGTTATACACCGAGCCGTTTTCAGCCGATCCCGGGTGTTTTTGCGTCACGCGCCCGACATCATCGCGCATGGCGGTATAAGCCGGCGCCAGCATCTGCACACCAAAAGGTGTCATAAGCTGAGCGTCAATTTCACTCAGCATCGCGCTAAGCTGCTCCGGACTGGCTGCACCACTTAACATCGCCCAGCTTTGCGGGTTCAGGTATATGCGCCCTTGCGTATCTTTGCTGATACCGAACACAACATTGTCATCGGTAATACCACGGCCATACCAGTTACCGTCCCACAGATGGCGGTTAACTGCCTGGTTAAAATTATTTGCTTCAGATTGGTATTTTGCGGCATGTTCGTGCTGGCCTAACTGCTGGCAGATCTCTGCCCAGCAGTTAAGCGCATAGGCAGCAGCCAGCGACAGCCAACCCGACACGCCCTTACCTTTGTAACCGACCATATTCATCGGGTCGCACCAGTCGCCCTGCTCGATATAACTCAGGCCACGCTCATCACGCTTATGCATTAACCAGCCCATCGCCAGACAAAGATGTTCATATACAGTCAACGGCTCGTCACTGTCTGAGAATGCGACCTTCTGCTGCAGCACGGCATAGTCATTGGTCTCGGCGAGATAAGCACTGAGGCATACCGGCAACCAGACACACTGATCAGTATGCGGCACCTGATTAATATATTTCAGTTCGGCATCCGGGTGTAACAGAATACCATCAGGCATTTCGCCATTTCGGTGCTGCTGTGCCAGCGCAGTCAACAAGGCGGTGCGAAAGGCTTGTGGCCGCACATAGCTCATGCCCATATTATCCTGCAGATAATTCCGGGTTTGCGGATCTGTGGTCAAACGGTTGACGTCACCATGGTAATACACCTGCCGTGGCAGCCAGTGATTAACAAAGTTATCCAGTGCTTTATCCGGCGTGGTAATTTGCAGGCAGCCCTGGCCCTGCGCAACATAATCAGCGTATTGTTGCTGCGCCTGATTAAAACCATCGGCTACTGAAAAGTACCGCTGCCGGGCCGCAGCGATTTCTGCTTCATCCAATGCAGGGCCGAACACAAAGCGATAACGCTGCTGAGCCCCAGGCGCCAACTGCAAACGGTATTGCATAACACAGGCCGGCGTTTCATATAAGGCATCATCTTTACTCAGCTCAGGCTGTTGCAATGCATCGGGCGCATGCAGGCCACCTTCGCCTTCAAACGGCTGCTGTGCGCACTGCCAGCTATCAGGCTGCCGTTCTGCCAGCAAAAAGGTTTTATCCTTCAACAACTTGTTTTTAAAGTAATCCGGATACTTCTGATAAGGCGTAACAGATGAGCAAACAATGGCATTCAGCTCTGGCTCAAAGCGCGCAGACTGATTCATCCACGACATATAGCCCACCGGGAAATAGGGATAGATACTAAGCTGACGCGGCGTGGAACTCAGGTTAGTCACAACAAGCTGCCACAGCTCATGGGGCTCGTCCGGGCTTAAACACAGTTGCCACGTTACTTTTAACCCCTGTTGCTGTAATTGCCAGCTGATATCACTTTTACCGGCAGAAAACACAAAGCTATCAGCCTTGTTACGCACCGGTTCATACGGCACAGAGAAAATGTCATTGCTCTGCTCATCTTTAATGTATACAAAGCGGCCGGGATGATGTGCGTAATAAGGCTGCTCCGGCTGCATAAAGGTTTTTGCCTCCAGATTTGGCGCATGAGCGTACTTGGCCGGCTCAGGCTGCATAAACTGCGCGGTAGCATAACCGCGGCAATTCATCTGGATCATCATGTATTTGTTCCATAAAAACGCTGCAGCCTGCGGCATTTTTACCGGGCTGAGCAATTCGTAACGGTCACCGTTTGGCTGCATAACTGCAGCATGCGTTTCAAAAGACATAGTGCGCAGACTCCTTAAATGTCACTGCGTGCTTGTTGTGCTGTATTACAATTTAGCTGCCGCCGCTTTGCGTTCGGCAAGCTCGTACTGAATTTTGGCCAGCTGCTGGTTATCCAGGCTGTAAAACCGCATAACAAAAGCAGATAACAGCGCGATAACGCCCGGTATCACAGAGATCAGCAGCACGATGCCATCCTGAGAAGCCGCACTTTGTTGCTCGTTTGCGACATACCCCAGCAGCGCCAGCAACCAACCAATCGCTGCCGAGGCAATGGCACCACCAAGCTTCTGTGAGAACGTGGCCGCAGAGAATGTCATGGCCGTTGCCCGCCGGCCGGTGCGCCATTCGTTATAATCAGCCGTGTCGGCATACATCGAAAACGCCAGTGGTGATTTGGGGCCAAGCACAAAGCCAATCGCCAGATTAATCGCGAAAATAAGGCCTACCTGCTGCGCCGGTACAAAATACAGGCTGATTGACAGCACACCGGTCAGGCTCATCAACAAAATCATCAGGCGTTTTTTATCAATAAAGCGGGTCATTAGCGGTGTGCAGGCGGCACCGAGCGCCAAGGCAAACATATAAGAGGACAAAAATTCGCCAACCAGCTCCGGTCGCTGTACAAAGTACTTAAAGTAATACACACCGCTGCCTGCACGCATAGTGATACAAATCATAATGATCAGTGCCAACGCAAATAGCACCAGCCATGGCTTGTTGTCTTTTAAATCAGCAATGTCACGCCAGGCAGACTCAGGGATTTGATTAATTGGCTTGATACGTTCGCGGGTAAACCAGAATGTCGCCAGAAACATCAGCGCCGCTGCTATGCCAAAAATCGCCATAGTTAATTGCCAGCCCAACACATCGTTGCCCTGCCCCAGCCACGGCACCAGTTTTGGCGTTAAATAGGTCACCAGAATACCGCCGGTAAAGCCACCGATAAAACGAAAGCTGATAAGCGTAGTGCGCTGCTGGCTGTCAGCCGTCATCACGCCCGACAGCGCTGAATAAGGAATATTAATGGCCGTGTATATCAGCATCATCAGCGTATAAGTGGCATAAGCCCAAATAAGCTTACCGCCCTCACTGATATCAGGTGTGCTGTAAGTCAGTACCCCCGCTGCCGCCATCGGTAAAGCCAGCCATAAAATATAAGGCCTGAACTTACCAAAGCGGCTTTTTGTTCTGTCGGCGATGGCACCCATCATGGGATCGGTAAAAGCGTCGACAATTTTTGTCACCAGCATCATAGTGCCGGCAGCCGCCGCTGAGATGCCAAATACATCGGTATAGAAAATCAGTAAAAATGCCGAGATATTTGCCCAGTAAAAGTTAAAGCCGATATCACCGACACCGTAGGCGACCTTTTCACGAAAACTGATACTGCCTGTTGCAGCTGTGTTGTGTTTATTCACCCTGTCTGTCTCTTTTATCGTTATTAGATTAATGGCGATAGCCAGTCTGAAATGCTAAGAATGATATCGCTACCACATTAACATCAGCCTAGCTGCCGGCAAATAATTGCCAGAATTTGCTCAGTGGTTTGCGCGATATCGATATAGTACACATCTGTTTCGTGCTGCGGGCTTTGCATGGTATCAAGCTGGCTGCGCAGCATAGTAGCAGGCATAAAATGATTCTGCCTGGCGCTTAGCCGTTGTAACAGCAAGCTTTCTTCACCGTGTAAATAGAAAAACTGCGCCGGGCTGCCGGCTGTACGTATGCGCTGGCGCTGGCGGGCTATCAAACCAGAATAACTGAGCACACAACTTTTCTTTTGCCCGGCGCACAATGCTAACTGCTGGCATAGTCTGTCTATCCAGCTTTCACGCAATGAGTCAGTCAAAGGAATACCCGCAGCCATCATGGCTTTGGCTTCTGGACTGTGAAAATCATCGCCTTCCAGATAAACATAGCCAAGCGTGTCAGACAGTAAACTGGCGATGGTAGATTTACCACTGCCGGCCACTCCCATAATGATAATAGTCCGGCATTGCTGCGCTAAAGGCGTGACAGGCATCGTGCTATGTTGCTCCAGTTATATTTACAAAGACTGTTAGCTTAATTGACGAAAAATGATTGCGCAACCATTTTGACTGAAATGGCACAATACAGTATTGTTTGTGGAAAAAATAAGATTGCGCTATGAGCAGAAAACCTAATTTAAAAGATGTCGCCAAAGTTGCCGGCGTAAGCGCCATTACGGTGTCAAGAGTGCTGACAGACCCAACAAAAGTGTCTGATAAGTTGCGTAATAAGGTAGAGCAGGCAGTACGGGAAACCGGCTATATCCGTAATCACGCGGCCAGTGCACTGGCATCCTCACGTTCGGGTGTTATTGCCGTGATCATTCCGTCGCTGTCTAACATTGTGTTTAATGAAGTGCTGCAGGGCATTTACCAGACGGCCAGGCCAAACAACTTGCAGGTTGTTTTGGGCGACTGCCACTATTCACCACTGGAAGAAGAAAAGCTGATCGCAACGCTGCTGGGACAATCACCGGAGGGCATTATTCTGACCGGTGCTGCCCAGACCGACTACGCCCGTAAATTACTTGAGCGGGCCGATATTCCGGTGGTACAGCTGATGGAGCTTACAGATCAGCCAATAGATATGAATATCGGCTTTTCCCATTTTCATGCCGGCTATGATATGACGAAACACCTGCTGCAACGTGGTTACCGCACGCCGGGGTTTATTGGTGCCAGAATGGATCCCCGCACCCAGCAGCGTCTGGCCGGCTTCAGGCAGGCGCTGGCTGACTGGCCACAACCTTGTCAGAGTTTTGTGCAAACCACAACCCAACCCTCGTCCGCACGTCTGGGGGGCCAGTTACTGCAAGCATTGATTGCAGAGTCTGCCGGTAAGTGCGATGCCGTATTTTGCTGCAATGATGACTTAGCACTCGGTGCCTTATTTGAAGCGCAGAAGATGAACCTGGCTGTACCCGGCGATATCGCTATCTGCGGTTTTAACGATCTGGAATCTTCTTCTTTGGTAAACCCATCAATTACCTCTGTCGCGTCAGCCCGCTTTGATATGGGTAAACAGGCTGTAGAAATGTTGCTGGCGGCAGCAGGTAAGCCACGGAAATCAATCGCGCCAATTGATGTTGGTTATCAAATTATTGCCAGACGCTCGACCTGAAACCTGTATTTAGCCGATAGGAAAAAGCCCTGCAGTGCAGGGCTTTTTTCAGTAAGTGTTAGTCAAACCGCACTTTTAACCGCATACCTAACGTACGTGGAGCCTGCCACATATAGTTCGGTACCGGGTTGCTGTTCCAGCGGCCCTGATCACTCTTAATTTCTTCATCAGTAATATTATTAACAAAAGCTTCCAGACTCCAGTTACCTTCTGACGGCTCATACGTCAGGCTGGCGTCCCACTTCGCATATGCATCCTGTCTGTCGATATCAGCTGCATAAGGTAAACCTCGGAACCCTTCTGGCCGATCACCACGGTTTGCCGGATCAAACCAGATCTCTGATGAGTAGCTCATCCGAACTTTTGGTTTTAACGTTGCACCGTTACTCAGCTCGAAGAAGTGCGCGTAATTAAGTGACAAACTAAACTCAGGCGCCTGCACCAGATGGTTACCGCTAAAATCGAGCAGGTTTGGCAATGCCGGATTGCCAGCCGACGGGTTAAAGGCAATACCATCAGCACCGTAGCTTGAGTCTGTCGTGAAAAACTCATCATACTTCGCATCAAGGTAAGACATAGACCCGCTCAGTTCGCCGTTTTGACCAACCAACCATTTAGCTTCCAGTTCCAGACCGTTAATTGTGGCTTTACCAGCATTCGTTTTACGCAGTAAATCAGCGCCGGTTTCGGTCAGTACATTACTGGTTACCTGTAAGTCGGTATACTCGGTGGTGAAAAGTGCCGCGAACAATTGCAGTGTATTGTCAAGGAAGCTACCTTTTAAGCCCAGTTCAATACTGGTGTTTTCTTCCGGCGCTACATAGGCATTGGTACCAGCCGTTTCATTATTGTTGGCAGCAATAATGGCATCCAGATCAGCCTGGGTGAACGGGCCTTCACCTGTGTAGCGGTTTCCATCCTGAATAGTACCTGATTTAAAGCCAGTCGCATAAGAGGCATACAACATCACATCAGGGGTAAAATCCCACTCCAGGCGCGCCATACCTGTCGTCTTATCCCAGCTTGGGCTGGTATCGTTGTAGGTATCTACCCAGCACTGCCCTGGCTGTACCAAAAACTTGTTTGGTGCCAGGCCGTTTAATAAACCATCCGGGTCCAGCAAACCAACATAGTCACTGTTAAGCGGCAGATTTTCAGTGCGTTTTACATCAGGGCACATAATATTGCGTCCGCCTCTGTCCCAGCGCTCATCTTCGGTATAACGCAGCCCTACGCTCAAACGAAACTCATCCGTTACCTTATAAGTACTTTGTGCATAGATACTGTTTGATTTTAAACCGCGATCCGGCTGACGGTAGGTTGACCACAGATTAGGGTTAGGCGTGTTGCCACCTTCGTAGTCTACGTCCGGGTGCACTATGTCAAAGTGCGTGCTGTTGTTCTCTTTGAAGTAAAAATACCCCACCATCCACTGCAGCCGCGCACTGTCTTCGTTCTTAATTTGCAGTTCATGCTGGGTCGCTTCATGGGTACATTCCACACAGCCGCCCCACTCGTACTTATCCGGGCTCCAGCTTCTGTCCCACACTGACTCACGGGAAGAATCAGTGTAACCACCGATGTAAGACAGTGTTATACCGCTATCGAAATTGTAATTCATACGGGTGCGGAAACTATCAATAACAAAATCGTTGAAACCCGGCTCCTGAATATAAGCAGACCGCGATGAACCACCTGTTATTGTAGGAATTTGACCGGTACCCTGATCATTAAAATTCTCATAAGATAAAAACCAGTCAAAGTTGTCGGCTGGCTGCCAGAACGCACTGATACGTGTGGCTGATAGGTCCGTAGCGCCATATTTATCGCCCATGGCAGAACCCGGCGCCATATCAACATAACCTTCAGACTTATCCATCGCCGCCGCAACACGAATAGCAAACGTCTCACTCAGTGGCAGGTTTACCATGGCACGGGTAGCGCGGCGGTCGTAATTACCAATGGTGATTTCAGCATTGGCTTCGAAGTAATCCAGTTTAGGTTTGGCGGTATGTAAATTAACAACACCGCCGGTAGCATTGCGGCCAAACAAGGTACCCTGCGGTCCGCGCAGAATTTCAGCTCCTTCAAGATCAAACATCAGCGCAGAGGCGCCCTGAGACCGGGCGGAGTAAATACCATCAACATGAAACGCAACCGCCGGGTCACCACTTTCAGTTTGATCAGATGAACCAATACCGCGTACATACACCATAGGCGTATTCTGCGTACCGTTCTGAGCTATATGCAGGCTGGGCACGATGCCCTGTAAGTCGTCCAGTTGCAAAACATGGTTATCATCAAGTGCATTCTGATCGAACGCTGTTACCGCCAGTGGCGTTTCCCTGATAGTGGTTACACGCTTTGTCGCACTGACCTGGATAACCTCGATAGCCCGAGTATTTTCGCTGCCTGCTTCGCTGGTCTGAGCATTAACACCACCGGCGGCCAGAATAGCCATGCTGGTATAAAGAAAGCTTTTTTTAAATTTAAATATAGGCACTGTTGTCTGTCCTTCCCGTTGTCTGAAATGTGCTGGCATTATGCTGCCATCTCTTAATGACTTATTATGTTTGCGCAACCAGAAAACCTGATCGCTAAAAGCGGCATGCGAAGCATAAAGACAGCAAGCAATGCACTACTTTATTGCGGCGCATTGTCACACAAAGCAAAATGATTGCGCAACCATTTATTGCTCAAAAATTTATCAACCTATAGGGCAACACGCGGTTAAAAAGAGTTATACGGTGATCATCAGGGAGTATCAGTATTAGAGCTACGGGATAAAATACCAATGATAAACTCTATCGCCTGTTCAGACTGATAGGAATTATGTGCCGACTGCACAACCAGCTCCTCCTTTGCCAGCGCCAGATGTGCACTGGAATAAGGCACAACCGTATCATTTTGCAGCTCGCAATTTTTAAGCGCGGTGCATTGGGCTAATTTTGCATTGCCTATGACCGAATACACCGGCACACTGAACGGCAACTGATTCAACGCCTGGGTAAGAGGATGACGTGGAGACAGCACTTCCACACTGTTAGGGCCACCACCGCGCATATAGCTTCGCATCGCGGGTTTAATATCTTCTCTGGTTAATGCCAGCCACATGTTACCAAACACTTTTTTAATGGCTGTTGGCAAAGTAATCAGCGCTGACGCCAACCGTCCGACCCAACTATCAGCGGTATCAGCCCCCCGATGCGGCGTATCCATAAATATCGCAGTTTTTACATAGGGTCTGGCATTAAAGATAAAAATATCCTGCAAAGTCTGTCTTGTTGCGTCATCTACCGGCAACTCTGCCGGCACTTTGTAAAAGGTGCGATCCCATAACTCGCTGCCGCTGCTTTGCACATAGGTTTTACTGATAATGCCGCCCATACTGTGTCCTATCAGCACCATATTGTTTGCCGCAGGTGCCTGCAAGTCCGGCGAAAGATACTTTAGCAACTCGTCGGTACGCCGCCTTAACCGCATGGCATTAAAAAATGGCGGCGGCCCTGATGGATAAAACGCATGCCATACCTGATAACGGGCAGCCAACTTGGGGTTTGACAGAATAGCCCAGCTCAACCGCCGCCAGATCAACGGGCTTGAGTTCAGACCATGGATCATCAGTATAGGTATCTTATCCCGCTGCAATGGCTCAATAGCATAAATGCCAAGTTTATCTTCGACCTTATCTGCGTTAAACAGCCCGGACTGTTCCAGCGTGTCGACAACTGCCACTTCAACAAGACATAAATATGCGGCCGCCGGGTCGTAATTCAAAGCGTAATGCTTACTGCCAAATGTCCAGCCAGTGCGCAAACCGTCATCAATTTCTGGTTGCACTGCACGCAGTGTCAGCACAGGTAATACCGGATCAGAGAAATCTAACGCCACCGGAAGTAACGTTAGTGGCCGGAAAATCCCTTCTGGTGGATAGTAACGATCCAGCTCGGTTTTGCTGTTCGCTCGCTGGCCAACAACACTGATACCGACACCATTACCTTGCTGGCGCTGAATGAAAGGGTCATAAGCGTTAAGATCTGCGCTGATAAACAGCTGCTCAAAAGCAAAGCCGTTCTCATCTGTGTCCAACTGCAGTTTTAACACCAGGTTCAGCGCACGGGTATCCGTTTTAGCTACTGCCGCACGTGCTAAGGGCATCAATGCCTGGTTATAGTAAGCAATAGCTTGTTGCTGCTGCTCAAACGTCAGCTCTTGTGCCAACCAGCGCTCAGCGCAGCTTAACTGCAACAAAAATAACTGGTAGCCGGACGTCTGCTGTGAGGTAAGTTGCAGGCAGTAATCTGCTATAGCGCTGTCCGCTACCTGCTCCAGAGCAATATACTGATATGCGAGAAAGCCATTGATGGCTTCCGTTTGTGCTGGTGCGGCCTTGCGCCAGTAAATGTATTTCCCCTGGCTACATGCCTGACAAGCCAGCACGATAACTAACACTGCTAGCCACCGCCAGTAGCCTTGTTGCTGTCGCATTGAAACTCCTGCAATTATTTTCAAAAACCCAGCAGAACTCCACTATGCTTAGCACTATAGCACTGTTATCTGTCAGATTTTGTTGTATGGAAAACTCATTTAAATACTATGCAGAAAAATTAGCTGCATTTGCAGATGTCAGCCGTGATGGCTATGCCATTCTCACCGCTGATGACAGGCTGCTATGCGCTAACCGAGCATTTATGGACGTTTTTTTCGTAGATGAGTCTAAACTTATCGGTCAATACTTCAGCGACATTATGCGCAACGCTTTTCATACCAGTAAGGGCCCACGTATTGATGCGGATAACATAGACAGCTGGCTACGCCGTGTGCAACAGCTGCGTCGCTCACGTGATTTCAGATTATTTGAAGTAGATTTAGTTGATGGCCGCTGGTTTTTATTCTCTGAGCAAACGATGCCTGACGGTGAAATGCTGCTGCAAACCAAAGACATCACCAAACAAAAAATAATGGAGCAGCATTTAAACGAGCATGCCCGCCGCCTGACAGATTTAGCACTGACAGATGAGCTGACACAGATCGCTAACCGCCGTAGTTTTGTTGCGTCAGTACAATCCGAAATAACCCGTTGTAGCCGGCAACAGTGTGCGATGGCATTTTTTCTGCTTGATATCGACCACTTTAAAACGATCAATGATACCTATGGTCATCAGGCCGGCGATGCTGTGCTGCGTCAGCTTGCTGCGCGGGTGAAACGTACGCTGCGCGAATATGATATTTTCGGTCGCATTGGCGGAGAAGAATTCGGCGTCTTTCTGGCTCAAACTAACAGGGAAACAGCAGAAGAAGTTGCGGAACGATTGCGGCAATTAATTGCACACGAACCATTCTTTATCGATGGAAGGGAGCTCAATATCACACTTTCAATTGGCATAGCGCTGGCCAGAGACAAGACCAGTTTCGAACAACTTTATGCTGATGCAGATGCGGCTCTGTACCAGGCTAAACATAGCGGCCGCAATAAAGTTATTGTCGCCGAATACTGTATTATCCTGTAGTACTCAATAATACAGAAGCATCTTTACTAGCAGGGGCACCGCTATGAAATTTGAAATCGGTATCTGCTGTAAGAATAAGTTCAGCCTCAATGTTGCCAAAGAACCGGATACGTTCACTGATATCATTGCCGGCAATCTGTTGGGCCAGACCCAGATAGTCCTGATAATGCCGGGCTTCAGAGCGTAGCAACGAAATATAAAAATCGGCAATGGTCGCGGGCAGCAGTGGCGCCAGACAAGCAAAACGTTCACAGGAGCGTGCCTCAATATAAGCACCACAAATCAGCTTATCTATCATGGCTGCCGGTTCGAAAGTACGGACATGCCGAAGCATACCTTTGGCGTAACGGCTGGACGTGATCTTCTGATACTCAATGCCATGTTGCTGCATAATTTCCAGTACCTGGTAAAAGTGATGCAGCTCCTCTTTAATCAGCAGCACCATTTTATCAATCAATTCCTGCGCGTACTGGGAACTGGCTTTAGGCAACATCGATTTCTTTAAGCTCAGAGCAGCCAGTTCGCGCCAATCACCTTGCTGGCGATACGTGAAGTCTTCGTAGGGTTTCAGCCACTGCAGTAACGCTTCGCTACTTTGCTCATCAACTGCATAACGGCGAATAAGATACATAGCGGATTGCGCGGCTTTGAGCTCACAAATCAGATGATCATGCAAAAGCACTGACAAGTTATATGGTTTTACCGCCTGTTCCAGCCAACTGTCTGGGGTGACGCAGTGCAAAAACTGCTGCACCGGCTCAATTAGCCGTTGGATCTCTGAACTTATCATCTGCTAGTCCGCAAAAAAAGATGCCGCGTATTATAGCGGATAGGGTCGCCGCCACCAAGTATCAACCAACGCACCTTGTCATGGTCAAATTTTCAACAACAGCTTGACGAAGCGCATTCTATTGGTCATAACTGATACAACGGTGACATAAAGTAGCCGGGTAGTTCAGACGTAGTGACAAGGATAATAATTATGATATTGAATCACTTATGGGGACTGTATGCACATCCGAAAGAAGAATGGCATACGATAGATGCAAGACATGAAAGTTTTCGTTATAGCTTAATCCACATACTACTGGTAGCACTGATACCGTCAGTCTGTGCTTACTATTCTGCAGTCTATCTGGGCTGGAGCATAGGTGCCGGTGAGCGCATTTTATTAACTCACGACAGTGCAGTAATGATGTCTGCCGCTATGTATGTTGCGTTAATTGGTGGTGTGTTCGCTTTGGCATTACTGGCCCACTGGATGGCGCATACATTTGGTGCAGAACCTACCTACACACAAACACTGGAGCTGGCGGCTTACACCTCTACGCCACTATTTATGGTGGGTTTTGCCGGTTTGTATCCTGAGTTGTGGGTCGTCATGACTGTCGGATTAATAGGTCTGACGTACTCAGTGTATTTACTCTATGTCGGCGTACCCATTCTGATGCATATACCGGAAGAACGCGGCTTTATTTATGCCAGTTCTGTTGTCACTTGTGGCTTGGTGCTGCTGGTGTGCATTATGACTGCGACCGCGATTTTATGGAGCTCAGGTTTCGGTCCAATGTTTACACATTAAGTACAGTGATAGTAAAAAGGGAGCCTTAGCTCCCTTTTCGCATTTATTAACCTTCGTTATAAGTTTCCAGGTTGGTAGCCATCGCGGCACCAAGCTTGGCTTTGGCATCATCGCTGCGCATCTGATCAAGCAGGTTCAGGTAATCCTGGTCGATATCGTTGGTCACGTAGTTACCGTCAAACACGGATGTTTCAAAGCGTTTTATCTCTGGGTTCGCCAGCCGAACAGCTTCAATCAGATCCGGTAATGACTGAAAAATTAAGCCATCGGCGCCGATAATGTCACAAATGCTTTCAACATCATGACCGTGAGCGATTAGTTCGTTTGCAGATGGCATATCGATGCCGTACACATTTGGAAACCGTATCTCAGGCGCTGCTGAGGCAAAGTATACTTTTTTCGCCCCGGCTTCACGTGCCATGTCGATGATCTGCTTAGACGTTGTACCGCGCACAATAGAGTCGTCAACCAGTAGTACATTTTTATCTTTAAACTCTTGCTTAATAGCGTTGAGTTTACGCTTTACAGATTTCTTGCGCGCTTCCTGCCCTGGCATAATGAAGGTACGGCCAATGTAGC
The DNA here is from genome assembly GCF_059429535.1 of Rheinheimera sp. ATLC3. Taxonomy (NCBI): domain Bacteria; kingdom Pseudomonadati; phylum Pseudomonadota; class Gammaproteobacteria; order Chromatiales; family Chromatiaceae; genus Rheinheimera; species Rheinheimera sp. ATLC3. The sequence continues at coordinate 3,553,531 of NZ_CM182103.1, read as the reverse complement.
GGTTCTTCACATAGCCTTGCCGATAAGGCAGACCAAGCTCAGTTGCGATTTGCAGTGCTGCATCATTGCTGGTTTCAGGAATTGGGATCACCACATCGATATCCAGATGCGCCCATTCACGTTTAATCTTTTGACCAAGCATAGTGCCCATCGCTACGCGCGATGCGTAGACCGAAATATTATCAATAGTAGAATCCGGGCGGGCAAAATACACATATTCAAAAATACAGGGCGTATAGCTTGGGTTTTCCGCACACTGAAAACTGTGTAGCTCACCCTGCTCAGTAATATATACCGCCTCTCCCGGCGACACATCACGCAGTACGGTAAAACCGTCCGTATCCAGCGCTACGCTTTCCGACGCCACCATATACTCTGTGCCAAGCTCTGTCTCACGCTTGCCCATCACCAAAGGACGGATACCATTAGGGTCACGAAATGCCAGTAAACCATGGCCAATAATCAGGGCTACAACCGCATAGCCACCTTTTACTTTCCGGTGAACGTTAGCAACTGCACGGAAAATATGTTCCGCCTGTAGCTCCATAACACCACTGTTATGCAGCTCATGCGCCAGCACGTTTAACAACACTTCTGAATCAGATGTCGTGTTTACATGACGCCTGGCTACGCGGAAAATATCTTCTTTTAGCACATGCGAGTTTGTCAGGTTGCCATTGTGCGCCAGTGCAATACCAAAAGGGCTGTTAACATAAAAGGGTTGAGCCTCAGCTGTGCTGGACGATCCCGCCGTTGGATAACGCACGTGACCAATACCAATATTACCTGCCAGACGCTGCATATGACGCGCTTCAAAAACGTCTTTTACCAATCCGTTAGCTTTACGTAGACGTAGGGTGTTGTTATCAACGGTAACAATACCGGCAGCATCCTGACCGCGATGCTGTAGCACTGTTAAACCATCGTAAAGTGCTTGATTAACCGGATATTTCCCAACAATACCAACAATACCACACATGGATTTTTCCTCGCCAGCGTTAAGGCTTTTGCATAAAACTGGAATGGTTCTGCAAGTACTCGAAGAACCATTCAATGATAAAACCAAATTCAGGGACCAACACAGAGCTCTGCCACCAGTCTGCCGATGCAGCCGGAGTAAAAGCGTCCATAAAGAACAGAATAGCGCTAACAACCAGCACGCCGCGCAATGCGCCGAACACCAGCCCTAACAAGCGGTCAGTACCAGACAAGCCGGTAGATTGCACCAGCTTACCAACAACAAAATTAATCAGAGCGCCCAGAACCAGGCTACAGATAAACAAAATCGCGATAGCAGATGCGTTGCGCAGGGTTTCATCCTGCATAGAAGTAAATAAACCTGCCAGATGCGGGTAATATTGGCTGGCAATAAAAAATGCCAGGATCCAGACCGCCAGCGATATCGCCTCTTTAACAAAACCACGCACCAGACTGATAACAGCTGATAACGCTATGATTGCCAGAATGGCAAAATCAACCCAGACCATTTGCTACCAAAGGTTGCTTGATGACGGCGCGCATTCTATCAAACTGAGCGCCCGATTGGCTATCTATTTTCTGTTGGCTGGTAACTCATCACTGAGAGGCGCTCGATACCGGTTAACTGCTGCAGCTTAGGCAGTTGCTGTTCCAGCTTTTCCTTACGCAGCTCAGGCCCCACCAGCACGCTGGTCAGCCGGATACCTTCAGAACTGGTAATATTACGGGTAAAAGTCACAAAACCGGCCTGGCGCAGTTTTGCCACCAGCGCATTGGCGTTTTGCTCTTTACTAAATGAGCCGACCCGCACCACCCAGCCCGATTGAGCCAGTGCAGGGTTAGTTTGCGGCTGCACCTTTTTCTCTGTAGTAGGCGCAGTTACCTGAGCATACTGCTGAGTAGGCAACTGCTCTGTAGCGCCATTGTCCCCGGCATCCAATGGTTTTTCATCCATAGGTTCAGCAGTTAGTTCCGTTTCAGCCTGGGTGAATACCTCAGGTTCCAACACTTGCTGTTGTTGAACTCCCTGAAATTCAGGCCGGTTAGGGATCACCTTAAAATCATCTTTTACCACCTGCTTCTCGCCATCCAGCAAATCCGGCAGGAAAATAATACCAGCCATAACCAGTATCGCAGTTCCAAGTAACCGATGTTTAAATGCGGGTGTCACTTTGCCTCCAGATGGTCAGCCAACACGGCAGACACGGTGAAAAAAGAACCAAACACAACTAATAACTCGTCCGGCTGTAAATTAGCACGAATATCACGATAGGCTTGCTGTACGTCACTATACAGCTGAACGTCTGTCAGAGCACCAGCAAGCGAATCCGCCAGCTGCTGAGCCGATGCGCCTCTTGCCCCGCCTAAGCTTACAAGATGCCATTGATTAAACAAGGACGTCAAGGGTAACAGAGTTTGTTGAATATCCTTATCTTTTAACATACCACACAATGCCCAGATCTGCCGGTACTGTGGTTTTAGTTTGCGCAGCTGCTCTGCCAGATAGCCAGCAGACTGCGGATTATGTGCCACATCCACGATAATTGCAGGCTGTTGTTGTAGCCATTGCATACGCCCGGGTAGGGTTAGTCCTGCCAGCACTGATGATAAATCCGATGGCTCCGGCAGCAAATTAAGGCACTCCAGTACAGCCAGTGCGCATGCAGCGTTCTGAACCGGCATCGCAGGTAAAGGTAACTCGCGGTACGACGCAGTGTCGCTATACCACTGCCAGCTATTGGCAGCTTCGCTATAGTGGTAGTGTTCTTTTACCTGTCTGACGTGACATGCCAGCAAGGCAGCATGTTTTAGCACAGAAGCTGGCGGGCTCAGGTCGCCTATTACAACCGGCTGGCCATGTCTGAAAATACCGGCCTTCTCAAAGCCAATACTTTCTCTGTCGTTACCGAGCCAGTCCTGATGATCTAAATCGATGGTTGTAATAACACTGATATCAGGGCTGATAATATTAGTTGCATCCAAGCGACCGCCCAGCCCAACCTCAATCAGGCAAAAATCCGGCTGCTTAAGTTGCAAAATTCTAAATGCGACCAGAGTCGTGAACTCAAAATAGGTCAGTGCGATTTCACCGCGTAACCGTTCAACAAAAGCAAAAGCCTCTATCCAGTCGTTGTCAGACAAGTCAGCATTATTGACACGCAAACGCTCGTTAAAATGTAACAAGTGCGGTGAGCTGTACACACCTACACTGTACCCCTGCGCCAGTAACAGCTGTTCCAAAGCCCGCGCCGTAGTGCCTTTGCCATTGGTACCACCGATCAAAATACTTTTACCCGGCAAGCTTTGTAAACCTGCGCGACTGGCAACGCTCTGGATACGTTCTAAACCCAGTTCAATTTGATGTACAGGATGGCTTTGCTCTATATAACAAAGCCAATCGTCCAGAGTCTGGCACGATTGGCTGGCTGGTGTAGCTACAGACATGAATCCCTTAAGCGGCGTCGTGCTCCGACACCGGAGCAGGCAACTGCATAAACTTAGCAACTAATCGCGCAATTGTATCGCGCATTTTGCGCCGGTCAACAATCATGTCGATAGCACCATGTTCAAGCAGGAATTCACTGCGCTGGAAACCTTCCGGTAACTTCTCGCGCACAGTTTGCTCTATTACCCTTGGACCAGCAAATCCAATCAGTGCTTTTGGCTCGCCAATATTGATATCGCCCAGCATGGCCAAACTGGCTGATACCCCACCCATCGTCGGATCCGTCAACACTGAGATGTAAGGTAGTCCCTGTTCACTCATCTTAGCCAGTGCGGCGCTGGTTTTCGCCATCTGCATCAGTGAAAACAATGCTTCCTGCATCCTTGCACCGCCACTGGCAGAGAAACAGACAAAAGGAACTTTATGCTGCAAAGCATGTTCCACACCCGCAACAAACTTAGCACCAACAACCGATGCCATCGAGCCGCCCATAAATTCAAATTCAAATGCCGCAGCGACAATCGGCATACCTTTTAAGGTACCATGCATCACGACCATGGCATCTTTCTCATTGGTATCTTTTTGTGCAGCGGCGATACGGTCTTTATAACGTTTGCTGTCTTTAAACTTAAGCAGATCTTGTGGTTCAAGCTCCGCAGCCAGTTCCTTTACCGCCCCAGTGTCTAAGAAGCTGGTCAGCCGGGCACGGGCCGATACCCGCATATGATGGTCACACTTAGGGCAAACGCCCAGATTTCTGTCTAAATCGGCTTTATATAAAACCGCCTCGCACGAGGTACATTTTGTCCAGACACCTTCCGGGATATTTCGACGCGCGGAAGAAGAGGATGTTCTGGGCAGGATCTTTTCTAACCAACTCATATATATGTCCTATTGCTGGCAACACCGCCTGTGGCCATGTTGAAAAAACGTTAAACAACGCCAAAATTCAGTAAACCGGCGCTATTAAAGCATAAAACCCCATATATCGAATATAGAGAACTGGTCTTAGTAGTGACAGTTAGCGTGGTAAAAACAGCGGACCAGGTTCCGTTTTAGGTATGCCAAATTGGTCCGGATAATCCACATCCACCAGATAAAGACCGCCTGGCTTAGCGGTTGCCGCAGCTAAATTACGATTTTTCGCCGCCAGTAACTCAGCTATCCACTCAGGCGGCCGGTTTTTCATACCGACTTCCAGCAGGCTACCGGTAATGTTACGTACCATATGATGTAAAAATGCATTGGCTTTAATATCCAGTACAATGTAATCACCACTGCGCGCTATCGTTAAATGATGCACATTACGAAACGGGCTGTGCGACTGGCATTGTATTGCACGAAATGAGCTAAAGTCCTGCTCACCAAGTAAATAAGGCGCAGCTTGCTGCATCAACTCAATGTCAAGCGTCTGATGATAGTGACTAAGCCCGGTGCGCAAAATAGCAGGCCGGTACCTGTGGTTGTATATGATGTAGCGGTAGCGCCTTGCTGTTGCGCTAAAGCGGGCATGAAAATCATCAGCTACGGGGGTCGTCCAGCGCACGGCTACTGCGTCAGGTAACTGAGCATTAGTCCCCATTACCCAGGCTTTATTATCACGAATCACCGTCGTATCAAAATGCACTACCTGCCCTGTGGCGTGCACACCGGCATCAGTGCGCCCGGCACAAAACAGCTCCACCGGCTGATTGGCAACTTTTGACAACGCAGTTTCCAGCTCCTGTTGCACGCTGTTTACTTCACGCTGGCGCTGCCAACCATAAAATGCTGAACCGTCATATTCGATACCCAGTGCAATGCGCATGCCGTCCCCTCTTGATAAAACGGCGGCGATTATAACGCATGCCTGTGGTTATTACAGCGCTTGCTACAATCTTACTGTCTAAGACTTTGAGCTTCCGCTTTAACGTTGTCCGGCGCGTCTGACGCCAGAATATCATCAAGCAGTAAGTCAGCGCTCTCACGATCATCAATCTCAATATAGGCCCTGACCAAATCAAGTTTCGCTGAATAACCATTATCTTCGCTGTCTACGTCTCGTCTTTCATGCTCGCCAATGATATCAGCATAGTCTTCCAAACCCACATCCACGTTCAATTGAGCAAAGCGGTCAGGGTCCTGCTCCTGCAGTTCCGCATTAGCCAGTAAACTGTCTATTTCGACAAAATCTTCGTCACCAAAATCAAAGCTGTCATCATGCTCTGCATTTGAGATGACCGCATCATTGGCTTGGTTCTCAGCAGGCTCTGCGTCATCCAAATTATCCGCCATGGCTTCTAATTCAGTCATCAGCGAATCAAACTGCGTATCCGGCATCGGGTCCAGCTCAGGTTCAGTTCCGGCTGCCGTCTCATCTTCTACAGTTAATAAATCTTCCTCTGTCAGTTCATCCGGATCCGTCAGTAAAAGCTCAGGCTCTAAATCATCAGGCAGAGACAGTGCCGATTCTTCGTCCTGCGGAACATCCGCATCAAGTTCAAGCTGCGGATACTGATCTAGTATTTTACTCGGATTTTCAACAGACAATGCAGCATCTGTCGGTTGACTCACCGAAGCATCATCTGAGGTGGTCAGATCCAAAGATGCCAGTGCAGTATCTTGCTCTTCCGACTCAGTGACATCCAGCAGTTCGTCCTGACTACTAACATCCCCGTCGTCGCCATCAAGGTCAAAATTGTTATCAGTGGCGCTCTCAGCAGCAGCCTGTTGATGGTTGTCGGGAAGCGTGTCCTGCACCTGATCAAGCAGTTCCGCCAGCTCTGCACTTAACAGTGCTTCCTCACTGTTATCAAGCTCTTCCACATTGGTCGTTGATGTCGAATCATCACTTTCAGCTACCAGACTTTCCGCAAATTCCTCCAACTCGGAGCTGTCGAAACTCTCTATATCAGTCACATCAGTATCACTGCTATCTGTAACATCTACTTCTGCAGCTTTACTAAGATCTGCCTCTGACGACTCCTCTGCTAACGCCATGTCTGACAGGGCCTGGCTCAATTGTTGCTCTTGAGTAACGGCAGGTTCGTCAGGCTCGTCAGGCTCGTCTAAATCAATTTCCTCGATCAGTTCATCAACGTCAAATTCATCCGGCAGCACAGGATCCTCAAACGGATCCGCATCAGCAGTATTGTCTTGCGCAGTAACGTTTTGTTCCGCTTCGACTTGCAAGCCGATGCTGTCTTCTTCATCAGCAAGCTCTATTACAACATCATCATCATCTTCAGCTGCCAGCAGCGCAGATAAGTCGGTATCAGACAAAATATTGTCCGGGTCAAATGCGTCTTCTGGCTCGGGGGCGGCATCTTTGTCCGGGCGCTCATCAGATGGCAGCAGGCTATCATCTTCAAAGGACAAGGTGTCGTCGAATTCCTGCAGCTCGTCACTAAGATCTGGTTCTGCTAAGTCCGGGCCCGCACTAAAGGCATCCTCCAGCAAGGCGTCGTCAATCTCAAACAGGCTCTCATCCAGGTCGTTGTTATCGTCCAGTGGTGGCAAAGGCGACTGATAAGAGGGGTCTGGCATCGGCTCTGTGGTCGCTGCATGAATAACCTCTTCAGTTTGCCGGCTACGTTTTTTCACCCATAGCAAAATACTAAATAGCACCAGCAAGGCAGGAATACAGGCCGCCAAAACCCAGGCAATAGGATTTTTAAACCACTGCTGCCAATCTACCCCCTCTGCTGCTGCAGCTTCCTGCTCTGCTTTTGCCTGTAATAGCTCTGATTGCTGAGCAAGCAGTTGGGATATTTGCTGTTGCAGTTCGCTGTCTTCACCCAACTGAGATTTTATTAGCGCCAGCTCTTGCTCGACTTTACTCAAGCTGGTTTTAAGTTGCAGATTCTCAGCGACGATTGCTTCTACTTGCTGCATGGAGTCAGCGAACTGACTACGAAGACTATCCAGCTCCATACGTTGCTGCTGGTCAATTCTGGTCAATTCCTGCTGAAGCTTTTGTGCATCGTCAGTTGAGGGCGCTGCTTTTTCCGGTGCTGCCGTCGTTTGTCTGGCAGCGGCATTTTTTTGCCGTGTAGCCCACTCTTTATCATCACGTTCTGACTTATCCCGTGCGGTATTCAGATCAATCTGCTGAATTTCCTGCAAGCTGGGTAATACCAGCACGGAACCCGGGCGAAGATGGTTCAGATTGTTATCCAGAAAGGCATCCGGGTTTTTCAGATACAGCGCATACATCACCTGATAAAGGCTGATATTTCCTTCTGGTTTAATGCGCTCGGCTACCCGCCACAACGTATCAGAGGGGCTAAGCGGGCCTACCGTTAATGGCGCTGGCGGTACATCTGTGCTGCGCGGCCCACGAATTTTTGTAGTTCTTTCCTGCGCCAGCGCACATGACGAAAAATTGACGAGCACGGTAATAATGAGAACAAATAACACTGGCATTAAAAGCTTCCTACCCCAATTCAGGCGCATATGTATAAGATGTCGGCAGCAACAGGTACCGGCTTTAATTATGTTGCAAACAATGTTCCAACTTTACAAGCCCGTTCACTGCACGGAAATATAATGCACTGATACCATTATGACTAGTTTTTCTGACTCTGGGTAAACTGATAACAACATCTAAGCAGGACATAAAAGCAGAAAAAAGGCTCCACTTGGGAGCCTTGCTTGTTTTACAAATAATCGCGGATAAGATGCTCAGCTATCTGAATACTGTTTGTTGCGGCGCCTTTTCGTATGTTGTCGGCAACTACCCAAAGGTTAATGCCATTTTCATGCGATAAATCCTGTCGGATGCGGCCCACAAAAACCTCATCTTTCCCTGCCGCGCTACAGACCTGGGTTGGGAAATCAGCATTGTTTTCCAGCAATACCACACCTGGTGCATCAGCAAGCAATGCTTTAACCTGTTCAACACTTATCGGCATGCGGGTTTCTATGTGTACAGCTTCAGCATGGCCAAAAAACACAGGAACTCTTACCGCAGTGGCATTGACAGCAATACTGTCGTCACCGAAGATTTTCTGCGTTTCCCAGTGCATTTTCATCTCTTCCTTGGTGTAACCGTTATCCAGAAACACATCAATTTGCGGTATAACATTAAAAGCTATCTGACGGGCGAACTTCCCCTCGCTTTCAATCGGCCGGCCATTCATCAGCTGTGCAGCTTCGTGCGCCAGCGCTTCAACGGCATCCTGACCAGCACCGCTGACTGACTGATAAGTAGCCACGTTAATCCGGCTGATGCCAACAGCATCATGAATTGGTTTAAGCGCGACTAACATTTGAATGGTTGAGCAATTCGGGTTAGCGATAATATTACGGTTACGGTAGTCTGCAATGGCGTGTGCGTTTACTTCCGGTACGACCAATGGAATATCATGCTCGTAGCGGTAATGAGATGTGTTATCTATCACTACGCAACCTGCGTCTGCTGCTTTGGGTGCATATATTGCTGACACACTACCGCCGGCTGAAAATAGCCCAATTTGCGCTTGAGACCAGTCAAAGGTTTCGGCATCAATAACTTTGATTTTCTTGCCCTTAAACGTCACGGTACCACCAGCCGAGCGGCTGCTGGCCAGCGGAAACAATTCTGCGACCGGAAAATCGCGCTGTTCCAGGATTTCAATTAAATGTTGTCCAACCAACCCTGTTGCACCTAAAACGGCAACATTATATTGCGAAGCCATGACTGTTCCTCTAATTATTGAGCTAGGCCAAAACCTAATTGCAGCAAATAGTCGGGTACGCTACTGCCGCACAATTGTAACGAGCTGAACTCGCGCCGTGCTGGATAGCTTTTGCGCAATCTGTCAAACCCCTGTTCAGCTAAATGTTGACGCAAGATAGCATCGTCACGTCGTACATCATATAACAGTCTCGCCAGGTTTTGGACATCTGGAAGCCCAAAATTTGCACTAATTTGTATTTTTTCCATTGCTGGTACCGGCAACAACTCACTTAGCTGTTGTTTAGCGGGTATTCCCTGTAGTTGACAGTACTGCTGATACAGCATTTCTGTGCCCCTGGCTTTACCTTCCACACTGTGCCCGGCAATGTGCACAGTAGCTATATCGGCATACGACAATAAAGCCGTCAGGATATCGGGCTCATTTTCCCATACATCAAGCACTATAGGGCGACGGGGTTGTGCTGCAACAACATCCGCCAGCAGTGCCTGGTTATCGAAAATTGCACCACGAGCGGCATTAATCAGCGCACAGTCCGGTTTTAAACTTGCCAGTGTTGCTTTATTTAGCATATGTCTTGTTGGCCAGCGCCCGCCTGATGTCAGGGGGGCATGAAAACTGATAATATCAGCTTGCTTACATAGCTGTTCAAAGCTGGTATGCACAAAACTACTCTCACGTTCTGCTCTTGGCGGGTCACATAGCAACACACTAATATTCATCGCTTGCAGCGCCTTAGCCAAACGTGAGCCGATATTGCCCACGCCAACGATACCAACAGTTTTGTCAGTCAAATCCCATTGGTACTTCTCGGCCAAACACCACAGACTACTGAGAACATATTCAGTTACCGATTGCGCATTGCAACCGGGAGCACTGGCAAAGGGAATATTGCGCTGCGCCAGATATGCCTGATCGATATGATCAGTACCAATAGTTGCAGTACCAACAAAACGCAACCGGCTATTCATAGCCAAAAGCGCAGCATCAACATTGGTTACAGAGCGCACCAGCAGAATATCTGCATCTTTTAGCTGACCAGCAGAAACAGTGCGGCCGTTAAACAAATGAACATCACCCAGCCCAGCAAAGAATTGCTGTACTAATGGCATGTTCTCATCGGCAAAGATTTGCATTGGGCCTTCCCGTTAACAAAGTCTCAAACTGGCGGCAGTGTAACAAATAGCACAAAGCCAGCCTAATGTATCAGGCTGGCTTTGGGAGAAAAAACGTGTCGTTACGGTAGAGCGACTTCAAAGGTGTAGGTTACAGACTCCCTTACCTTGTCAGCCAGCGCTGTTGCAGTATCTGCTGAGTACGACGCTTCGATCAGATACCGCCCTGCGTGCTGCGGTGTAAAGCTAAAACTGCCGTCTGCCGACGTCTCGAAATCGACGCGACCGGCCTCGTTACGATATAACTCGCCCGCATAAGATAATACACCTTTTACACCAGCCTGGGGTTTGCCATCCAGATTAAACACAAATGACAGTTTCTCTCCGGCCACGGCATCGGCCGGATGCGTTTTGCTGCTGAGCTCAAGTCCTTCGCCACGGACCTTCATCACAGTATCTGTCGGGCCATTGACCGTGACATAGGCGAAATTGCGGCTGCGGATCTGCACAGTTTCAACGTTAGTAGCGCCTTGCGGTAACTGTGCGGCGCGTTCCTGCTTATTTGCCATCAGCCGCTTGCGTTCACCGTTCAGCTCATAGCTGGTAAAAAAACGTAGCGGGTTGGCCAGTTCAATACGGTAAGTACCGTCACCACCAAGCTGCACATCCGCCATGGATTTGCGCTTGCCCTGATACACATCGGTAACCGGTTTAACGCTGCCATCCGGCAAGTACAGCTTAAGTGCCTTTAACCCTATACCTTTGTCCGGTACAAAAGTCATGTTTGCTGCCGATGCATCTACCGCAATCCAGCTATCAGGCTTAGACAATACATAATGGCTTGGTACAACCCACAAGGTATGAGCACTCAAACTACTGCTGATAAGCAGCGACGATAATAGCAGAACAGATTTTTTCAACATAGCAAGTCCTTGTTATCAGTATTGATTCTGACCGGTACGATTAATGTAAACGTGCAGTAATGTCACCCAGCTCACCGTCCGCCGCAATGTCAATAACAGCGCCTTTGGCAGGCAACATAAATTCGTGTTTCGCCAGGCTGCGCCCCCCTTGCTCGCGCGCGGCTTCTACCAGCAGTTGATACTGCCCCGCGGCAAGTGGCTCACCGTTGTCATCTTTGCCATCCCACTGCAATGTATAGGTTCCCGGTTTTTGCGTTGCGCCGCTTACAGCGTCAACCAACGCAGTATTGCTGCGGCCAATCTTGCGCCAGAAACGGCGTAAATCTTTCAGCCAGTCAGGCTTTTCAACCCACAGCGCGATTAGTCTAACCGGCTGTTGCTGGGCATCCTCAACCCACACTGCGACATAAGGACGATGGTACTGGCTGGTTTCAATCTCCGGCAGTTGTACGGTAATTTCATGTGGTGCAGCCTCAACGCCGCAGGTCAATATTGCGCTAAAACATACAACTAAAATGGCGCTGGTTAATCTCATAAATTTCCCCTGTGAGCTGCAAATAACGGTATTAATGTAACGATAAAATATACGCAAACAGCGTAATAAAAATGCCCAGCATTGCCAGACTATTGCCTAAACTGCGACGTGATGGTTGCTTCAAAATCAGATAAAAACCGGTAAGCGCAAACACAATACAGGCAATAGCCGTCAGGTCGATCAGTAAAACCCAGCTAATGCCAGCGTTACGCCCTTTGTGTAAATCGTTAAGCAGCGCCAGATAACCACCGAATTCCATATCCAGCTCTGCTGTACCGGCCGAAAAATCAACCACCACACTGGCATATCCCGCTGGCCGTTTAAAATCAAGCTCCAACAGCTTGTCATCGACTTCAAAGCTATAACTGAATACAGAGGCTTTTAACTGGTGTTCCTGGCTAAGCCATTTTCGAAACTGCGCAGCAATCTCAGCCTGCTTAGCAGCAGATTCAGGCAGCTCAGCAAACTGCAAGTGAAGAGGTAATTCGAGCTCGGACTGCTGACTCACCTGCCCGGCTTTACTGATGATTAAATCAGGATGATTCAGCGTAATACCGGTAATAGCAAAAAACAGCAGCAGCACCAGTACCAGCATTGAGCTGTAACTGTGAATTGCCCGCATCATTTTTGCCAACGCTGGTCCACGCCAGAATTCAGTCATGATAAGTAATATGCCTGCTATAAAGTAGCCGGCATATTACTGATAATCATTACCATTTGCAATAAAATACAAAACGTAAGCCGTTCAACCGAACGGAAACGACGATAAAATGTTACCTGACGGGCAATTCGAAGCGGGAGAACATGCGATCAATTTCTTCCTGATTACGCAGCATATTGGCTTTCTCTACCACATCCTTAGTCAGATGAGGGGCAAAACGCTCGATAAAATCATACATGTAGGTTCGGAGGAAGGCGCCTTTGCGAAAGCCAATTTTTGTCGTTGATGCGTCAAACAAATGACTGGCATCTATTGCCACCAGATCTTTATCCAGCTCTTTATCCATCGCCATTGATGCAATAACACCGACACCTAAGCCGAGCCTGACATAGGTTTTTATGACATCCGCATCAGTGGCGGTAAAAACGATTTTAGGCTCAAGTCCTTTAGCCGCGAAGGCTCTGTCGAGCTCCGAGCGACCAGTAAAACCGAAAACATATGTCACTATAGGATGTTGGGCAACATCTTCCACCGAGATTTTTCTGCCTAGTTGCAGCAACGGATGATCTTTTCTGACAATGACGCTGCGATTCCAGTGATAGCAAGGCAGCATCACCAAATCGTTATATAAGTGCAGTGCTTCTGTCGCTATGGCAAAGTCGGCTTCACCACGTGACGCCGCTTCTGATATTTGCTGGGGCGTTCCCTGATGCATATGCAGCGACACTTTAGGATATTTTTGCATAAAGCCACTGATTACCGGCGGCAGTGCATAACGAGCCTGAGTGTGGGTTGTCGCGATGTTGAGTTTACCCTGATCCGGTAAGGTGTGCTCTTTGGCTACCGACTTAATACTCTCGACTTTCGCCAGAATTTGCTGCGCAATTTCAATCACATCCCGTCCGGCCGGCGTTACATGTGTTAAATGCTTGCCGCTGCGTCCAAACACCTGAATGCCCAGCTCATCCTCGAGCATGCGAACCTGTTTACTGATACCAGGCTGAGAGGTATAAAGGCTTTCAGCAGTAGAGGAAACATTCAGGTTGTGGTTCAGCACTTCGACAATATAACGCAACTGCTGCAATTTCATGTGTCACAGATCCGGTAATGGCATATCATTGCTCAATATACATATATAGCAGGATATTCCAACTTATTTTTAATTCGTTGGTCGCTATAACTAACAGTAGTTAAAAATTATAGATCCGGTGCTATATCGGCTGCGATGTCTGTTGTGAATAAAGGAAATATTATGAGTAATACAGTCCCGGTAATTGATTTCGCGTCAGTGCTGGCGTCAACCGTACACGATATGAAAAATTCCTTATGTATGCTTATTCAGTCGACCGAGCTGATACAACAGGAAAGGCGGCAACTATCAGACAGCGCACAGGATGAACTTGCCCGGCTTAACTACGAAGCTAACCGCCTTAATTCTAATTTGCTGCAATTACTGTCACTGTACCGCTTTGAACGAAATCAGCTGCCGGTACAAATTGATGAACACTATTTGGCTGATATCACGGAAGAAGTCTTGCTGAAAAACCAGTTTTATACTGAACAGCGCAAGCTGCAAATCACACTGGAGCAGAGCGCCGATCTGTATTGGTTTTTTGACTATGACCTAATCGTCAATCTGCTAAATGATGCAGTCGCTAACGCATTACGCTACTGCAACAGCCGTATTTTGCTGAAAACTACGCAGCTACAGCAAAAACTGCTTATTGAAGTTCATGACGATGGCCCTGGTTTTCCAACTTTTATGCTCAACAGCGATGCTTTAGATATGAATACGCCAGATCTGGCCAATAATCATACCGGGCTTGGTATCTTTTTTGCTAAGTTAATTGCCGGTGCCCATACTAATAAAGGTGAACGAGGTACCGTCAACCTGATAAATGGTGGTGAACTTGGCGGCGGAGTATTCCGCCTGACTTTACCCTGAAAAGACAGATAGCTGTTATTTAAGCTGTTTTGTGATTAATATGAATGATAAAAATCCGTTCGGAATGAGGTTTCAATGCTGTTAACCTTGATTATAACGCTGGTTGTAGCACTGGTTGTTATTGCGATAATAGTCAGTGCTATTCAACAACATAAAGAGCGTTTAGCCACATTGAAACGGGCTGAATACAGTAAACTTCGTACCATACTCGAAGATACGGAAGAGTTAATTGTCAACTCCGCCAATGTCCCCTTATCACCTGCTATCAGCCAAATGCTGCTTAAACGTATAGCGTTTACGCTTAAAGCGATGGTGGAACTGGAGCCGGGTGCCCGTGATATAAAGCAGCGCTTGCAGGAAACGGAAAAAAGACTCAGTGACACCAGCGCTGATGGCGCAAGCTTTGCTGAAACCGTCACCCTGCCAGATAATGACCAGCAGCTTATTGGTATGATTAAAGGTATTAAGAAACTGCGTACTGTGCTGCGTGCAGAGCACGCAAGAGGTAATGTCGATACGCAAACCGTGATCCAGGAAGACAAACGCCTGGAAGTGCTGCAACTGCGGATTAATGTAGAAAGCCAGATCAAGCGTGGTAACCAGGCCAGAACAAATAATATGCTCGGCTCTGCCAGACAGTATTTTGAAAAGGCACTTACAGCACTGACCAATACCCCACATCAGGATGACTATGCCACGACGCGAAAATCTGAGGTAATGCAAGCACTTGAAGACATCGCCACCCAGTTAAAAGAGGGTAATGTGCGGGACAGAGAAAAGAAAGAAGAGAAAGAAAACAAAGATTTGGATGAACTCTTTGCGCCGAAACGCAAGTGGTAAAGCCTGCAAGATAAAAAATGGCCGCTACTGCGGCCATTTTTTATCTCAACGTATTAGCTTTTGGTGACAACCCATTTGCCATTTTCAAACCAGGCTGACCATCCTGTCGCCTTACCGTCTTTCTCCGACATAACATACTGCTGTTTTGTCTTTCGGCTCCAACGCACGATAGCCGGGTTGCCATCAGGATCCTTAACCGGGGCATCTGCGAGGTAGTAAAACTTCGGCGACAAGCGATCACGGTACTTAGCCAGCTCAGCAACTAAAGGTGCACGCGTTTCACGTGATTTTGGAAATGTTGAGGCAGCCAGAAACAGGCCGGCAGCACCATCACGCAGTACAAAATACGCATCTGACTTTTCGCACTTCAACTCAGGTAAATGCACCGGGTCTTCTTTTGGCGGTGCAGCTTCGCCATTTCGTAGCAGCTTACGGGTGTTTTTACACTCGGTATTAGTACAGCCAAAATACTTGCCAAAACGGCCAGATTTAAGCTGCATATCACTGCCGCATTTATCGCATTCGATAACCGGCCCGTCATAACCTTTGATTTTAAAGCTGCCCTGCTCAACCTGGTAACCATCACAAGCAGGGTTGTTACCGCATACATGCAGTTTGCGCTGCTCGTCAATCAGGTAACTATCCATTGCAGTACCGCATTTTTCACAGCGCTTTTTCTGCCGCAGTGCTTCGGTCTCCATTTCGTCTTCGTCACTGACGTTAACCGCTTCGTCGCCAGGCAACAGATTAACCGTTGTTGTGCAGCGCTCTTTGGGTGGCAGGTTGTAGCCTGAACAGCCTAAAAATACGCCGGTTGAAGCCGTACGTATTCCCATCGGGCGGCCACAGGTTGCACAAGGGATATCAGTTAATACAAACTGATTAACCCGCATACCACCCTGCTCTGGGTCATTCTCGGCCGTTTTCAGTTTCTGGTAAAAATCACCATAAAAATTATCCAGCTCTTTGCGCCACTGAGCCTGACCGTTAGCGATATCATCCAGCTTTAGCTCCATGTTCGCAGTAAAATCATAGCTCATCAGGTCATTAAAGTTCTCAACCAGACGATCGGTAACAATCTCTCCCATCTTCTCGGCGTAAAACCTTTTGTTTTCAACCCGAACATATCCACGTTCCTGAATGGTGGAAATAATTGCCGCATAAGTTGATGGCCGCCCTATACCGCGTTTTTCCAGCTCTTTTACCAGACTGGCTTCGCTAAAGCGCGCCGGTGGCTTTGTAAAATGCTGGTTACTGTGCAGTTGCTGTAAGTCGAGCGTCTCACCAGGTTTTACATCTGGCAGCACATTATCTTCTTCATCTTTGCGCTTTAACGCAGGCTGCACTTTCGTCCAGCCATCAAAACGCAGTACACGGCCTTTGGCTTTTAATTCGAATTCGCCGGCCTCAACACTAATATTGGTAACATCATATAACGCCGGGGGCATCTGGCACGCAACGAACTGGCGCCAGATTAACTCGTACAGTTTACGCGCATCCGCTTCCATATCAGCCAATGAACCAGCCATCACATTGACGTCAGAAGGCCGGATAGCTTCGTGTGCTTCCTGAGCGTTGGCTTTGCTGCCATAACTTAATGGTTGCTCTGGCAGGTACTTTTTACCAAACTGCTGTGAGATATAGTCACGACATGCTGAAACCGCCTCTGCACTGAGGTTTGTTGAATCTGTACGCATGTAAGTAATATGGCCGGCTTCGTACAAGCGCTGCGCCAGCATCATGGTCTTTTTAACACCGTAACCCAAACGGGTACTTGCAGCCTGCTGTAATGTAGACGTAATAAAAGGCGCCTGCGGCTTGCTGCTACTGGGTTTATCTTCCCGCTCCAGTACTTTATAGCTGGCTTTGTTTAACAGGGTAAGCGCGGCATCAGCCTCGGCTTTATTAACCGGTTTGAAGGCTTTTCCTTGTTGGCGGGTTACATCCAGTTGCAACATCTGCTGCGCTGCAGTTTGTGTATCTGCAGCTATTGTCCAGTATTCTTCCGGAACGAAGGCTTTTATCTCGCGCTCGCGCTCTACAACCAACCTGACCGCCACTGACTGTACACGCCCCGCTGACAAACCACGGGCCACTTTTTTCCATAGCAGTGGCGAAACCATAAACCCCACTACACGGTCAAGAAAACGTCTTGCCTGCTGCGCATTGACCCTGTCAACGTTCAGCTCGCCAGGTTCTTCAAACGCGTTCTGGATAGCGTTTTTAGTGATTTCATTAAACACGACACGTTTAAAACGCTGCTCTTCGCCGCCGATAATTTGCTGCAGATGCCAGGCAATGGCTTCTCCTTCACGGTCTAAGTCCGTTGCCAGATAAACTGTATCAGCTTTTTCTGCCAGAGCTTTAAGCTCCTTCACGACCTTCTCTTTGCCAGGCAGTATTTCATAACGCGCTTTCCAGCCATGCGCCGGGTCAATGCCCATTCGGTCAACCAGCGCCTGATATTCTTTTTCTTCTTTACTCAGCGACTTTTTAGCTGCGGATTTCTCTTTACTGCTGCTGGTCGGTAAATCGCGAATGTGCCCAACACTCGACTTAACGATAAAATCGCTACCGAGATATTTGTTGATTGTCTTCGCTTTTGCCGGTGACTCTACTATTACCAGTGATTTCGCCATCTTAATCCTGAGATCCCTAACTTTTTAATGCTTGTCATCAGTGCTGCTTTTTTAACATATATCCGTAAACCGCAGTTGTGACAAGTGAATAAACTCATTATTATGCAAACCAGCCTGTTTTCCGGGCTGTCTGGCGAAAGGTTCGCCAATATAAATGAAGCATCCTCCGCGGCCGCAAAAATAATAAAAACAGTGCCCACTCCAACTAAAGGATATAAAGCAAAAATGAATTTCTTTGAAGCAAACTTCGATGGCCTGGTAGGGCCAACGCATAACTATGCCGGCTTATCTGTCGGCAATGTTGCCTCGCTATCTAACGCGAAAAACAGCTCCAGCCCACGCCAGGCAGCAAAGCAAGGCTTAAGTAAAATGAAAGCTCTGCATGACCTGGGTATGGTGCAAGGCGTGTTAGCACCACAAGAGCGGCCTGATGTTTACACATTACGTCGCCTGGGCTTTACCGGCACCGATGCTCAGGTCATAGCCAAGGCAGCGAAACAGGCTCCTGCGGTGCTCAGAGCAGTTTGTTCAGCGTCAAGTATGTGGACAGCCAATGCTGCAACCATTTCGCCAAGCGCTGATACACACGATGGTAAAGTGCATTTTACCCCGGCAAATCTTACCAATAAGTTTCACCGCTCACTTGAACCTGTCACTACCGGCAGAATTCTGCAGGCGATGTTCCGCGATCCTGCACATTTCGCGCATCATACACATTTACCCGACAATGATCACTTCGGTGATGAAGGCGCGGCAAATCATACCAGACTTTGCAGCGCTTATGGTAAACGTGGCGTCGAACTTTTTGTCTTTGGTCGTTATGCATTCGATAGCAGTAAACCCGCACCTAGCCGGTTCCCGGCACGACACACGCTGGAGGCTTGTGAAGCCGTCGCGCGTTTGCACGGCTTAAACGACGAGCATGTTGTGTATATGCAGCAAAACCCGGATGTGATAGATCAAGGCGTATTTCACAACGATGTTATTGCCGTCGGAAATCAGAACGTGCTGTTCTATCATCAGCAGGCCTTTGTTGATAAGCAGAATAAACTTAGCGAGTTGCAACGCAAATTCGGCAACGAAGCAGATTTGCACCTGATTGAAGTAAAAGACAGTGATGTCAGTGTATCAGAGGCGATAAAGACCTATTTGTTTAATACGCAGGTCATTACATTACCATCCGGCGAGATGGCAATTATTGCTCCGACAGAGTGCCAGGAAAGCCCTGCTGTTTCATCTTATCTGGCAGCGTTAGTACAGCAGCATACGCCTATCAGACATGTACATTACTACGATGTTAAACAAAGTATGCGTAACGGTGGTGGCCCTGCCTGTCTGCGCTTACGGGTTGCCTTAAGTGAGCAGGAAAAACAGGCGGTCAACCCGAACGTGCTGATGAATGACACGTTATTTAGCACGCTCAATCAGTGGGTAGATAAGCATTATCGTGATGAGATTAGCGAAGCCGATCTGGCTGATCCGCAATTGCTGGATGAGTCGCGCTCAGCACTTGATGAACTTACCCGGATACTGGGCTTGGGTTCTGTGTATCAGTTTCAGCAAGGCTAAAAGCAATTAAAAAGCCACCTCCACAGGAGGTGGCTTTGCGTTGGCCCCCTATAAGGGGGCTTAATTATTTTCTACATCCAGCCTTAATTGACGTTCCTCGTCTTCTCTACCCACTTTATCCTGATGCCTAACATAGCGCCGGATAATTTCCTCATTCGCACCAACTGAGTCTACGAAGTAGCCGCGCTGCCAAAAGTGATTTCCCCACAGCTTTTTCTTACGAAGATACGGAAATTTATTAAACAACCTGATTGCCGTTAACATGGGTACTCTACGGGTATAGCCCCGACTGAACGATCACCACCTCCATAGGAGGTGGTTTAAGATTGACAAAAAAATCCCCAGCAAGCCGGGGACTTTTGTTACTTATAACCTGCTACTAGCTATTAATTTGCGATGGCACAATTTTGTGCGACGCCAAATGGGTTAGCTGCAGGACGATTGGTCTCTGTAGTTAAGTCATCAGCTGCAGTTGGCAGTGAATATTCACGATAGCTGATATTCTCAGTACCTGCCGCAGTGCCAGATACCTGAATACGCACATCTAACCAGCTTCCTGCGTCCTGGGGGTACATCACGTTAAAGGTTACAATACCGCTGGCATCAGAAGGCGTTAAGCCAGATACTACTGCAATATTCCCCGGCGTCAGCATGCCATCACCATTGGTATCTTCACCAGCATCAATGATACCGTTAAAATTAGCATCTTCAGATACACAATTTATCGGCGAGCTAATTGCTGGTGATGTGCCTGATGTTGTCCAGTTTTTAAAGGCTGCAGGCTCTTCGGGAGATTTAACCCAATAGCCTTTGCGATAGTTAACAGAGCTTATTGCCACATTCAGCTGCTGACCAGTAACTGCGTTACCTGAGCTATCGGTAACGATAATAGAAAACTCTTTGGCATAAGTGCTGGCACTTGGTTTAGTGATAACATTGCCGGTGCCGAAGCGGAAAAATAACGTTCGGTTACCAACAGCAATATCCGTTTCATCAAACACTGCCGGGTTACTTTGCACACTGGCTTTTACCACCAAATTGCTGCCGTCAACACCACTACCAGTAGTACTATCAGCATTAAATAACGAGGAAGCCACACCTTGCGAGTTAGTAACAGCGGTACCGCTACTTAGTGAACCACCGGCGGCATTATCTAATGAAAACACAACTGTAGCATTTTTCACCGGATTGTTATTAGCATCACGCACCACAGCACGTATAGTACTGGTTTCACCTACCCCCAACTGAGCTGGGAATGCTTGTGTTTCTATATTGGCAGCCACAGTCGCAACAAACTCAATTACTTTTTTCGCACTGACCGAGTTAGCACCACCTGTGGCGGTAATAGTAGCGAGCCCTGCAAACTTAGAACGCACAAAGGTTTGTGCCAAACCTGCAGCATCTGTGGTATCAGTTGCCGTTTGTTCTGTTGCTGTGACTGCAGAGGCTGCCGAGGCAGCCACAACCCCACGAGTGGTATTAAAAGTAACCATCTCCCCTGCATTACCGCTGCCATCAACCAACCACTCTACTTCTAACTCTTCAGCTGAATTTAGCGGCACTTCGATAACTTCAGCTTCATCAGCAGCAGCGACAAAAGCAAACTGATCCGGGCTTACATTGATCAAAACTGAATTAGTGGTGCCGAGTGCTGACACACTTAGCGTATCTTCGCCAGGATTTGTCGCCGTATAAGTAAAAGTAGCTTTACCTGAGGCAGCAGTTATTGGGCTTGCCGGGTTCAGGGTATTGCCAAGTGCCGAAGATACCTCAACAACCTGGCTGGCAATACCTGCATCGTTAGAGTCTGCCAGCAGCACATCTATAGTAGCAGTGTCTCCGAGAACTACAGAGCCGGGAGCAGAAATGTCAAGGTTAGTACCACTAGCCTTAATCAGAAGTTCCGCTGATAGTCCTTGCACTTGGGCGGTGACGATGATATCGCGGATACTCTTATCTGTTTGGCTTTTTAGAGTTGCTTTAGCAATACCATTTTCATCAGTTACCTGATCAACGCCAGACAACTCACCTGAGTCTGTTCTGAAGGTAACGGGCACATCGGCTAATACAATATTATTGGTATCCCGAACCAACGCTGTTAGTTCAACCTTTGAAGAAGAGCCTGTACCTAACACGACTGTATCAGCGAATAGAGAAACACTACCAACAGTCACGTCAACTTGGGTTCCACCATCGCCAGCAGAGTTAAAACCAAAACTTGCACTGGCATCACCGAAGCTCGCCGTAAGCGTTCCTGCCCCGGCTTTAGCTCCAGCCAAAAGACTAACAGTGGCAATGCCATTACTATTAGTTAGTGCTGTAGCTGCAGGCGTTAATGATGCTAACTCGTTATCACTTAACTCAAAGGTAATAACCTGCCCGGAAACAGAACCACTACCTGAGACGGTTAAAGTCACTGTTAACTGCTGCGGGGTTGCCTGAGAGAGCTCAGCAAAAGGCTCACCATTACTGTTCTCAATGCTAAGAGTATAAGTCGGCGTTGTTCCACCAGTTCCACCGCCATTACCGCCATCATTATCCAAGGTACCACCGCCACCACAGGCGGCCAGGGTTGTAACAATTAGCGCAACCAATAGTTGCTTTATGCTTCGCATGAAAACTCTCCCAAGCTGTATTTATTATATAGTTTTTGTTAATTCTGTATCTTAAACCATTAATCTTGCAAACGTCACAGCATATTTGAAAAAAAAATCGCCTGAATATGCCTTTCATTGTCTCAACCTGTTAGGCTTAGCGCCATTGCAAACTGAATACTAGTCTGATGTTATGACAGGAAATAAGAAGCTGGGGCTGACCGCCCGCATTGTAATAGGTATGGTTGCCGGCATAGCCGTTGGTTTTCTTTTCAAGCTACTTCTGGCCGGGCAGGAAGAAAGAGTCCTGCATCTACTGGGCATGGATATCCCACTTAAAGCGCTGTTTATTGATGGTTTCTTTCATATAGGCGGAGAAATATTTATCGCCAGCTTAAAAATGCTGGTTGTGCCTTTAGTTTTTGTTTCGCTGGTTTGTGGCACCTGTTCCCTGTCTGATACTTCGGCACTTGGGCGGCTGGGCGGCAAAACGATTGCGCTTTACCTGATTACCACTGCTATTGCGATAAGTCTGGCAATATTTGCAGCCTTGCTGATAGGCCCAGGCGAAGGTATACAGATGCAGTCTGACGCCAGCTTTAACCCAAGCGAGGCACCGGCACTGTCACAGGTGTTTATTAATATCTTCCCCAGTAACCCGATAGAATCAATGGCAAAAGGCAACATGTTGCAAATTATTGTATTTGCGGTGCTGTTCGGCCTGGCTATGGCGATGAGTGGTAAAGCCGGTGAGCGCTTGGCGGCAGTGTTCACCGATCTTAGCGAAGTCATTATGAAGTTAGTGACTTTGCTGATGAATCTGGCACCTTATGGTGTGTTTTTCCTGATGGCAAAACTATTCACAACGCTTGGGTTTGAAACGATTGCCAGTCTGGCCAAATATTTCGCTGTAGTATTGTGTGTCCTGATAATACACGGCCTGGTAAGTTATGCTGTCATTTTAAAATTGTTGACAGGTCTGAACCCGATTATTTTCTTCCGTAAAATGCAAGATGCTGCCCTGTTTGGTTTCAGTACCTCCAGCAGCAACGCCACTATGCCGGTGACAATGGAAACGGTAACTAAGAAACTTGGTGTAAAAAATAGTGTGGCTTCATTTACGGTGCCCTTGGGGGCAACAATAAATATGGATGGCACCGCTATTATGCAGGGGGTGGCTACTGTATTTATTGCACAAGTCTTTGCAGTGGATCTTTCTGTTTCTGATTACCTGATGGTAATACTGACAGCAACGCTGGCATCTATTGGTACAGCTGGTGTGCCAGGTGTAGGCCTGATAATGCTGGCGATGGTGTTACAGCAAGTTGGCTTACCGGTTGAAGGTATCGCTCTTATTATAGGCGTTGACCGCTTACTCGATATGACCCGCACCTCGGTAAATGTTACGGGTGACGCTATGGTGTCCTGCATTGTTGGTAAAAGCGAGGGGGCTTTTGATAAAGCCGTTTTCGATGACATTAATGCCGGCAGCAAAGAAGAAGATGTAGATTTTCACAAACTGCGTTAATCAGACTATTACGGTATAACACACTGCCAGCCAGTTTATATTGGCGGCAGTGTAATACGATAAACAGTTTCAAGCAGACTGCTGGTTGCGAACCGGCGCCTGGCAAAACCTTTTCCGGTTAACTCCGCTGTACCAAGCAATGTAATTTCAGCACCTGCAAAGAGTTGTTTTATTTCTTTATCCGGCACGCTGAACGGCGGCCCTTGCTTTTCATGTTGCGGATATTCAAGGCTAATTAGCAGAATATCGCCCCCCTTCGGTATCAACTGACGCAGCTTTTGCACATACTGCCGCCGCATCTCAGCCGGCAATGCAATTAACGCGGCTCTGTCATACACCAGATCACAGCCGCTGATATGTTGCTCAGTTAATCCAAAGAAGTCTCCTTGCCACAATCTTATATTCTTACTCAGGTAACACTGGAATGACTGCTGCTGATTGACCTCGAACGGCAATCGCTGTTCCAGAAAAAAATCCTCACAAGCGATTGCCGATAATTCAGCACCTACAACCGGTATATGCAGCGCCAGATAGCTTAAATCAGGCGATTTACCACACAAAGGCACAAAAACCTTGTGCTTACCGCTAGTAACAGCAGGCAGATGCTGACGTAACAATGGATGAGCCTCATCTAACTGAAACCCGAGCTCATTATTCTGCCAGCGCTGGTGCCAGAATTCAGCCTCCATCAACGGATCCAGCTGTGTTGAATCAGCCTCTGCCAATAGTGAGAAATGATGCTGGCTGAGCCCATTCCCACCTTCTCCGCTATACCTTTGCGAAGCTGATACTTCACCTGAAACACCTGTCGCTGAGACATCTGAGTCAATATGTAGTCGTCACTGGTCTGGATAGTATCAACAAGATTTAATGCCAGCGCCTGGTGCCCAAACCAATGCTCTCCGGTAGCCACTTTATCGATATCTAACTGTGGCCGGTGTTGCAAAACAAATTGTTTAAATAACTGGTGCGTATCTTCCAGTTCATGCTGAAACTTCTGCCTACCCTTGTCGGTGTTTTCACCAAACAGCGTTACAGTGCGTTTGTATTCACCCGCAGTGAACTGTTCAAAATCGACATTATGCTTTTTCAGTAACTTATTAAAGTTGGGTAACTGTGCAATAACACCTATCGAGCCAACAATTGCAAAGGGCGCAGCAAGAACAGTGTTACCAATACAGGCCATCATGTAGCCGCCGCTGGCTGCAACTTTATCTATTGCTACCGTCAGATTCAGCGGATGCTGTCGCAGTCTGTCCAGTTGAGAAGCGGCCAAGCCATATCCATGCACCACTCCGCCGCCGCTTTCCAGCCGTAACAATACCTCGTCTTCTCGATTGGCAACGGCCAGTATTGCTGTAACCTCCTCCCGCAGTGACTCTGTCTCTTTAGCGTCCAGGCTGCCATTGAAATCCAGTACAAATAGCTTAGCTCTGGTGTCCGGCTTGCCTACCCGCTGCGCCTTTTGCCACTGCTTAAACTGTTTCTTCTCCAGCAGATGCTGCTGCATGTCCTCTGCCATTGACTGATAATGCTTCGTTAAATCAGTAAATTGCAACTGACCTTTTTTCGCTTTGTTTTTAGCCGCTGCAGCGCCGGCAATCAAACCGACAACCAAGCCAACCGCCAGCACTAACGTTGCCGTTTTGGCCAGAAACAAACCGTATTCATATAAAAATTCCAATGCTATCCCCTTAGCCTATGTTTTGTTGCATTGTAGCGCCTTAATAAAAAAGAAAAAGCCCGGCATTGCCGGGCTCAATTATAAACACCGAAAGTTATATTCAGTTAGCCGGTGCCAGCACGCCAGGGTTAGTTACCACTATTGCTGCCCCACCACTGCCAATAAAGCTGGCAGCCTGCATCTGCATTTCTGCAGTTGTTGCAGCACTGGCGCTAGGATCTAATATTGACGCATGACCACCGGCAATAAAGCGACCTATCGCATTACCACCACCAAGTACCTGAGTACCGGCAACGTTGTCGACGCCCGTTACGCCCAGTAAGCGCCCCAAAGGCTCAGTACCTGCCAGAGGCATTTTACCGGCACCAACGGCCTGCAACGGAGATGCGATGCCATTTGGAATAACCTGATCAGGTAAAGACCCTGCGCCATCACCAACAACTTCGATGATGTAAACCGGCGTTTCGGCAGCCACCAGGTTCTGCGCATAGTTATTTGGATCTCCACTGTCAATAACAGTTTGCGCAGCAAAAGAAAACTGACTGTAATTCCCCTGCAATCTAGCGAGGGTCTCTGCAGGTAATTGTTCTTCAAAAGCATAATAACATGCAGCAAACGGAGCAACCAAAGCAGCTCCACAACCGCCAGCATTTTGCGCAAAAGTAACAAAATTTTGTTTTAGCTCATCAGTGCCGGTGCTTAATAACACAGATGCTTTAATCAACGGCCCAAACTGACCAGATTCCAGCAGGAAGTTTGCTATAGCACCACCTGGCATAGCCAGTGTCGCAGTTTTCAATGCGTACACCGCATCAATCTGTGCTTTCTCAGGTTCACTCAAGGTTGCACTTTGTACCGGCGTATTCGCTGCACCTACAGCAGAGGTGCCAGTAATAGCGCCTAGCGAATGCCCCATAAACTGTACATTTGTCGGGTTAATAGTGCCAGATTGCGTCAGATTACTGAAATTAAGGCCAGCCCGCAGCCCGAGAATATCACTAATACTCTGGCGGACATTGTCGCGGGTCGTCAATAAACTCTGCAGGTTCATATAATCTGTTGCATTATTTGTTGATGCATTAATGACCACAGTACGGGTACCGGTATCTGTAGGCACCTCAACGCTGAAGCCCCGGTCACCATGCAAGGTATGGTCAATTGCTACCACAGCATAGCCTTCCATTGAAAGAGCACCGGCAACCGCCAAAGCGTTACTCTTGCTACCTGTAATTCCGTGCTGGAATATCACCACAGGCCAGCCGCCGACAGGCATTGTCATCGCTGGCAATTGCTTAGCAGCACGCAGCATATTAATCTGTGCTAAATCAGGTACTGTCATCAGCACCGGTACATTCACAACCTGGTTAACCTTAGGTATAGGGTTAAACTTGGTAATATGGCGAGCCTTGTCTAAATCCAGATCAAAACCGATTAAATTTAGAGGGTTTTTAGCCTCTTCCGGGCTTAAACCTAAATCAGCAGGGCTTATCAAACCCGCCTGAATAGCCCCCGACAAGGTTACCGGGCTGTCGTACTGCGCCAGCCAACGGCCGGTTAGCGGAGCCAGCGGATTATCAGCTGTAGGCAAAGCACTGAAATAAGGCAGATTTATCGTGCCACCATATACCTGTGCTGTGGTAGCAGCCGCATAAGCAGGGTTGGTTAAATTAGCCTGAGCAGCCGGTATCAAGCCTGCCTGAACTAAAGCATCTGCAGCAGTGTAACCTTGCGGTGCAGCATTCAATACCGGCCGCAGCGCAGGCTGTAACAGCAGTTGTTTAATTGTATTAAAGACAACATCAGTAGATTGAGTCGTGATAGCAGCCGTATAAATTATGGTGTCCCGATTAACGCCTTCAGCCTCAATAACATCTTCAAAGCTGTTGATCAGTTTTTGCAGTGATACCTGAGACGGAGTGTTAAGCGGTAAGGTTTCGTCGTCCTGCTTCACCAGCTCATACGATGTAGACGGCGCTATAGGGTTACCTTCGCTATCTTCTATGATTGACGTCAATACAACCATATAAGTAGTGGCGGGTTTTAACGGATTAAGTGGAATGACAGCAACATTGTTTCCACTGGCACCAGAGACAAAATCAACGCCGAACGTCAGTTCGCCCACTACTTTACAGGCATGCCCCTGACTGACTGTACGACAGTCGGCATCGGGCGATAAGGCACTGCCGGAAACTATTTCAAACACACGTACGGCACCAGGGGCAGACGCGGTTGACACATTCAGGCTAATACCGGCGGCAAAATCAATCGAAATGGTGAACGGATTTTGTGTAGACCAGCCATCAAGCGCACCTAAGGCAACCTGAGGATTAGAATAATCAGGCGCAGCACCACTATCGGTAGTTAGCGTACCGTCTGTAGTGCCTTGAAACAGTAAGTCATTAGGCACAGACAGGCGAGGCGTACTGGCACCTGGATCAAACACAACTCTGGAATAGGATTTCTCAGTATTGTCACCGACATCAGACTTAATATCATCTAAAGATTCGCTACCGCAGCCGGTTAACCCGAGCGCCAGAGCAACAGCCACACTAAGTGCCAGCTTGTTCATAATTTCTCCCCTATCCTGACTTTTATTTTTTGTTTTTAAAGCAAAAACTTAGTTTGCTTATTGGAAACCAATCACTGATATAGCTGCAACAGCTACGACCAGTTAAAGTTAACTCAAAGCTAAACAAATCGCTAGCGCAAAGATACATAAACCGTGAAGAAAGGTGCAAAGTTTATCAATTGCGCGTATGCTGGCGCCGTTTTTTTGGCAACAGGTTAGGTGATATGCAAAGTTATCAGGCTGCGGCGGACGCGTTAAAAGACAAAGTGATACTGGTTACCGGTGCCGGTGATGGTATCGGCAAAGAGGCTGCCCTGACTTATGCCCGTTACGGTGCTACCGTTATTCTGCTCGGTAAAACAGTGAACAAACTCACGGCTGTCTATGATGAGATTGTAGCGAAAGGCGGTCAGGAACCCGCTATTGTTCCGTTGGATTTAAAAGGTGCAACGGCAAAACATTACCGGGATATGGCAGCCACTATTGAAGCAGAATTTGGCAGGTTGGATGGTGTGCTGCATAACGCTGGCATTCTTGGCGTGTTAAGCCCATTTGAACATATAGACTTGGCTACCTGGAATGACATTATGCAGGTCAATGTGACTTCAGCAATGTTGATGACGCAAGCACTGATCCCCCTGCTAAAACGCACTTCTGCGGCATCTGTTGTGTTTACATCATCCGGTGTAGGCCGAAAAGGCCGTGCTTTCTGGGGCCCTTATGCCGTATCTAAGTTTGCCACTGAAGGTCTGATGCAAGTAATGGCTGATGAATTTGAAAACAGCAGTATCAGAGTAAATTGTATTAACCCTGGCGCTACACGCACCAAAATGCGCAGCAAAGCTTACCCCGGTGAAGATGTCAGTAAGCTAAAAACCGCCGCAGATCTGATGTGGTTGTATCTGTATTTAATGAGCGACGACAGCAACGATGTTAATGGCCAGTCTTTGGATGCTCAGCCCAAGTAAGGCTGGCTGTAAAGCGGCTTACTAAAAACAAAAAAACCGGCTGAAACCGGTTTTTTTTGTTTTTAGCCTAAATTATTTTTTGCTTAGAATTTCTTCTGCATTTGCAGCTGCCCATTCATTCCAGGCATCCACTTTGCTATTAAAATTCTCAACCGCCTGGGCCGTTGCTTCAGCGATCAGCTTATCAATTTGCTTTGCATATTTCTTATCAACTTTAGCCAAAGGCATTACTTCGATACCACGATCTTGTAAACCCTTTTTCATTGTATGTGTACGTAACAATAACAATTGACCATTTTCTATATAAAAATACTGGTTTTCTTTATTGATAGTCTTAAATTTTGGCTTGGTTGGACGCCTTTCAACTTTATCTGTATTTTCAGCACTATCAGACATCAAGCCATCATGATTCAACTTATAACCCAACTGTTCAAGCGTGAATCCCTGTGACTTGGCTAATTGTTCTAACTGGCTGATAAGTTCCACTTCTTTTTGCCGCTCCGCCAGTACAGCATTGAGCGTTTCGATAACGTCAGTTAATTTCGCCAGCGTTAATTCTTTCGCTGCTTTTTTCAGCTCTCGTTTATCTAATAAAATTGACATTGCGACCTCCTTCAAACTTAATGGCTTCAGGATAAGCAATTAGTGCTGTAAAATAAAGCGACAATACGTATTGTTTTATATAAAAAATCCATCACCATTCAGCTTCGGTTAATATTTCTTAATCTTTCAATATTATTTCCCTATTAACGCTAATTTTGTCTGTTTTATTCAGCGTGGAGACATAAATATTATTCAGGTATTCAACTAAAAACAGCCATTCAGCCATATTCGTTATTTTACCCGCTACTGCAATTTCAGCCCTTAATGTGTCAATTAAGCTGGTCGGTGCTCTAAAAGTAGGTAAAATCAGCTATCTTGTCGCGATTTTCTGACTGAAGGTAAAATTATGCCAAATTTTAAACAGTTGTTTATTAATAATAAAAACTGGGCTGATCGGATTGAGAAAGAACAACCAGGTTTCTTCAGACAGCTATCTGAGCAACAAGCACCTGAGTACTTATGGATTGGCTGCTCTGACAGCAGAGTGCCAGCAAACGAAATCGTAGGTTTGCTACCGGGAGAGCTATTTGTTCATCGTAATGTCGCGAATTTAGTCGTGCACTCTGACATGAACTGCCTGTCAGTACTGCAGTACGCTATTGATATTCTTAAGGTCAAACATATTTTGGTCGTAGGCCATTATGGCTGTGGTGGTGTCAAAGCCGCACTAACTAAGCAGCGAGTCGGCTTTGTCGATAACTGGCTGCGTAATGTCAAAGATGTCTATGCGCTGCACCGTGATGAAGTTGATGCTATTGCAGACGAAGATGAACGGCTTAACCGCCTGATTGAGCTGAATGTTGCCGAGCAGGTACGTAATCTTTGTCATACCAGCTTTGTGCAGGAAGCCTGGGAGCGTGGTCAGCCACTTGCTATTCATGGCTGGGTGTATAGCTTACGCAATGGCAGGGTGAAAGATTTACGCGTCAGTCATTCTTGTGCCGATAAAATTGACGATATTTACACCTTGGATCTGACTGACTATCACCCGGAAGAAAAGTAATCATTTAAAAATGATTTGTTGCTGCGCCACCGGCTGATAAGTGGCGCTGTGGCCATCGACCCAACTGCCATTCTGCAAATAGCTGGATTTAGTTTCCATAGTACCATCCGGCATAATACGGCTGAACGATTTTACCTGGGTGATACCATTTTGATTATTTTCAACCTGCTCCAGTGCAATAATCTCACCGATATTACTGTTGAACGCCATGGTACCGTGCGTATAGAACCCAGCCGTGGTGAAATAATAGTATGCCAGGCTTTGCTTACTTTCATCCCAGAAAATAAATGACTCACCGCCATACTGGCCATCATTAATAGAATGCACAGTTTTAATTGCCTGACCATTAAGCGCCCGGCTCCAGAATGACCTGTCTATTACTTTCTCAGTAGCCCCCGGTTGTGTCAGATCACCCTGCCAATGCTGGTTAAGATAGGGCCGAAGAGGTTCCAGCTTAGGATGAAGTATGCCCGTTTCTGCTGCTTGCACTAAACAGCTGAATAGTAACGCACCACACAAAAAAATGGCTTTCATAGCAAAACTCCTTTTCGGTATATCAGCCAAGTATCCGGGAAAACGCCGTTTAAGTAAAATCACCAATCACAGGATCACTGTTTTATTGCCATGCACAAATACTCTGTCTTCGACAATACACTGCAGGGCCTTACTCAGTGCCGCTTTTTCAACATCGCGGCCGGCTCTGGCCATGTCATCTGCACTGAAGTTGTGATCAACCGGCGCCACCATTTGCTGAATAATCGGGCCTTCATCCAGGTGATCATTTACAAAATGTGCCGTAGCGCCAATAATTTTTACCCCTCTGTCAAATGCCTGCCGGTAGGGGTTAGCGCCGATAAATGCCGGCAGGAAGCTATGATGAATATTGATAATTTTGTTCGGATACTGTGCAACAAAAGCCGGCGTTAAAATACGCATAAACTTGGCCAGCACCAGATACTCAGGCTGGTATGGTTTAATGACCTCTAATAGTGCCGCTTCATGCTGCTGCCGGCTTACCCCTTGATGACTGACATAATGGTATGGCAAATCGAAACGGGCGGCCAGTTGCTCAAGCTCAGGGTAATTACCGACGATAGCCGCAATATCCAGCGCCAGCGAACCATCGAAAACCTTCATCAGAATGTCGCCCAGACAATGGGCTTCTTTAGTAACCAGCACCACCACCCTTTTCGCCCGCTGGCTAATCAGGCTGCGGGTTGAGCCTGCGGGCAGCGCACGGTCCAAATCAAACAGCAGAGTTTGATCATTAAATACGCCTTCAAGTTCAGTACGCATATAAAACTGACCACTAACCGGGTCAACATATTCTGTATTACGTATGATATTCAACTGGTGTTTGTAGCAAATATTGGTAATTTGCGCGATTAGCCCTTTTGAATCAGGGCATTCGGTAAGTAAGATTTTGCGTTCCATAGCCATTTACCACTGGTAACTAATCAGCCCAGTGTTTTACCGCACTTTCCCTAATGGCGTCAAAGACATTCAGACGTCTTTTGCTTAACTTGTTGTTTCGGCAAAAAACCGCATAATACCGCACACTATATTGGTTTCTATACAGCCAGGAGTTTATGGCGTCATATCAGTTTAACGTAGTGGGCTATATAAGCTCACCCTATAAACAAAAATTTGCCATTCCGCGCCAGCCAGGTCTTATCCCGGAAGCAACCGGCTATCTGGAGCTTGAACCTGAATACTGTGATGAAGCTATTGTGCGGGGTATCGACAGCTTCAGTCATCTGTGGTTGTTGTTTGTGTTTCATGAAACGGCTGGTAAAGGCTGGTCTCCTATGGTGCGCCCCCCCCGGTTAGGCGGCAATGCCCGTAAAGGCGTCTTTGCAACCCGTGCAACCTTCAGACCCAACCCTGTCGGGCTGTCAGTGGTAAAATTGGAAGGAATAGAGCATAAAAATGGTAAATTGCTTCTTAAATTAAGCGGCATCGATTTACTCGATGGAACGCCAGTTATCGATATAAAACCTTATTTACCCTACTCTGATGCGCTGCCCGACGCGGCCGGGGGCTTTGCCGACGCAGCTCCGCAAACTGCGATGACAGTCAGTTTCTCAGACCAGGCGATACAATTTTGCCTGCAACAGCAAGAACCCGAATTGCAGATTTTTATTGAAAAAGTACTAAAACAAGATCCACGCCCTTCCTATAAAAAGCAGCGCGATGGTGAACAAAGTTACGGCATGACGCTGTATAACTACAATATCAAATGGACTGTGAACGGAGAGCATAACCATGTTACTGAAATTCATCGGCTGCCTTAGCAGCCTGGCCGCAGCAGCGTGCTTTGCCCTGTCCGCCGCCGAGCTGCCTGATTTGCCAGAGCCGGTAAGTAATAATGCAGTCGCGAGTGTCGCTATCCGTGGTAAAACCTATATCGCCAGTTTTATGGGTATAGGCCCTGGCAAACAGTACAGTGATATTCACAACAAAGTGTTTATGCATACGCTGGGAGAATTTGGCTGGCATGAGATGCCAGATGTTCCCAGCCAGCAACGGCTGCAAGGTCGTGTAGCAGCCAGTGCTGTAGCACTAAATAATAACTTTTTTGTCTTTGGTGGTTTTGCTGTTAATGCGGATGGTACAGAACAAACTGCAGCCGACAGCTATCGCTTTGATCCCATTACGAAGCGCTATACCCGCCTCAATGACATACCGGTACCGGTAGATGATGCCGTCGCGCTCACCTACCAGAACCGCTACATCTATCTAATCAGCGGCTGGAGCGACCACGGTAATGTAAATTTAGTGCAGGTGTTTGATAACTATACCCAGCGTTGGTCACAGGCTACGCCTTTTCCGGGAAAGCCGGTGTTTGGTTTGGCCGGTGCTATGGCTGATAACCAGATGCTGCTGTGTGACGGCGTAGCACTGGAATACTATCGCGATAAAAAGCGCGAGTACAAAGCAGAACCTGCCTGTTACCTGGGTACGGTTGGCAGTAACGCTAACCAGATAGACTGGCGCATAGTGCCTCATCCTACCGGCAAAGCCCGTTACCGCATGGCCGGCATTAACACTGAAATGGCCGGCAAACCGATACTGGCGTTTATTGGCGGTAGCACCACAGCTTATAACTATAACGGCATCGGCTATGACGGCAATGCGGCCACACCTGACAGCAAGGTCTGGGTATATTCAATAGCTGAACAGCGCTGGCTCAACGCCGCCGACACCACCGCGGTAATGGACTTACGGGGGCTGGTTAACGTGGATGGCGATATATACTCGGTAGGTGGCATGCAAAATAACCAACAGGTTAGCCCGCAGCTGATTAAACACACAATAAAACTCCAATAGAATTGGTTCTGCCGCCTTGCTAGAATGGCGGCAATTTTTTAGCACGAATATGAGATTACGATGCGCAGCAGTCAGTACTTACTATCTACCGTTAAAGAAACCCCGGCCGATGCCGAGGTAATCAGCCATAAACTTATGTTGCGCGCCGGCATGATCCGCCGGGTAGCATCTGGCATGTATACCTATTTACCAACAGGCGTGAAGGTACTGCGTAAAGTTGAGCAGATCGTGCGTGAAGAAATGAATAAAGCCGGCGCTATTGAAGTACTGATGCCAATGGTGCAACCGGCTGAACTTTGGCAGGAATCGGGCCGCTGGGACAAAATGGATGCTGAGCTGCTACGTTTTAAAGATCGCCATAGCCGGGACTTTGTACTTGGCCCAACGCATGAAGAAGTGATCACCGACCTGGTACGACGCGAGATTACCAGCTACAAACAGCTACCGCTGAGTTTGTACCAAATTCAAACTAAATTCCGTGATGAGCGCAGGCCACGTTTTGGCGTGATGCGCGCGCGCGAATTTTTAATGAAAGATGCTTATTCATTCCATTTAAGCCAGGACAGCCTGCAACAGACTTATGACACCATGTATCAGGCTTACTGCAACATCTTCACCCGGCTTGGGTTAGATTTTCGCCCGGTACTGGCCGATACCGGCGCTATCGGCGGCAGCATGTCACACGAGTTCCATGTACTTGCCGCTTCCGGTGAAGATGCTATCGCCTTCTCAGACAGCAGCGACTACGCCGCCAATATCGAGATGGCAGAAGCGGTTGCCCCTACCGGTGAACGCGGTGCGGCAACACAAACCATCAGCGAAGTCGCCACACCGGATGCAAAAACGGTGACTGATGTCGCCAGCTTACTGGGGCAACCACAAAACCTGGTAAGTAAAACCCTTATTGTCTATGGCGTAAAAACTGACGCGGATACGACTCAGCCATTAGTCGCGCTGGTACTGCGTGGCGACCACGAACTGAATGAAATAAAAGCCGAAAAACTACCGCAAGTGCAAAGCCCACTGGTCTTTGCCAGCGAAGAAGAAATTCGTGCGGCTATCGGGGCCGGCCCCGGCTCACTGGGCCCTGTTGCTATGCCGCTAACCATTATTGCTGATCGTAGTGCCGCACACCTGAACGATTTTATCTGTGGTGCCAACAAAGATGGCTATCACTTAACCGGCGTTAACTGGGATCGTGATATTCAGAACTACAGCGTGGCAGACCTGCGCAATATCGTTGAAGGCGATGCCAGCCCATGCGGTAAGGGCAAGCTGGTCATCAAACGCGGTATAGAAGTTGGCCATATCTTCCAACTGGGCGACAAATACTCACAGGCATTAAAAGCCGGTGTGCTGAATGAAGAAGGTAAACACCAGATCATGACGATGGGCTGCTATGGCGTGGGTGTATCACGCATCATCGCAGCGGCAATAGAGCAGAACAATGATGAATACGGCATTATCTGGCCGGACGCGATAGCACCGTTTCAAATTGCGTTAATTCCAATGAATATGCACAAATCAGCGCGTATTGAAGAAGCGACTGTGCGTTTATATAACGAACTGACCGCAGCAGGTTTTGACGTATTATTTGACGATCGCAAAGAGCGCCCGGGCGTCATGTTTGCGGACATGGAACTGATGGGTATTCCACACAGTATTGTTATCGGCGAGCGCAACCTGGACAACCAGCAGGTAGAATACAAGCACCGCCGTAGTGGCGAGAAAGAAATGCTGGATATCGCCGGTGTTGTTGCTGCCATGCAGCAAAAACTGGCTAAATAAGCCACACACAGACCCAAAAAAAGGCAGCCTGAGCTGCCTTTTTTATTTCGCTGATATCAGAACAACAAATTCTTACCGAAGAATATAGTCGATACCGTATTGACGAAGATCACCGCTAAAATTAGCGGAATAAACGTGCCCAACGAGAAATTAACGTACTTTTGCAAAAACGAACCGGCAAAAGTGCTATTACCCTGACTGATTTCCGCATCGAAGTTGTGCTTTTTCCAGCGGTATATAACAAACAGACACAGCAGTAAGCCATTCAGCGGCAGGATAGTTTCATAGAAAATATCGTACACCACATCAAAGAAAGACTTATTCACCCCACCATAAGACAACAGGTTGCTAAACAGCTCAACACGGCCAAATGACAAGGCAGAAAATACAGCCAGCAAAATCATCGCTGCACCCAGTGAATATAGCGCCGTACGACGGCTAACCCCTTTTTGGTCCATCAGACTGCATACCGGTACTTCAATAATCGATACCAGTGACGTCAGCGCAGCGAAAAACACCAGCAGGAAAAAGAAACCGGCGATAAAAGATGCACCAAAGTAACCAATGTCGGCCTGCATCGCTAAGAAGATTTTCGGCAGAAAAGTGAAAATCATGCTGATACTGGATTCAGACAGCGTGCTGATTTGAATATCAGGGTTAAACGAGAATACCGCAGGTAAAATCAACAAACCCGAGCAACAGGCCACCAACAGCGATAACCCAGCCACCATTTTACCGGCCTGAACAATATTATTGTCTTTTTGAATATAAGAGCCATAGGTGATCAAAATACCCATTGCCAGCGACAGCGAGAAAAACGCTTGTGCCAGGGCGCCGTTTAACACTTTGCCGGTTAATTTATCAAACTCAGGGATCAGGAAAAACTTCACACCCAGCATGGCGTTATCCAGCGTAAAGACATACAGCACCAACGCTATCAGCATAATAAACAGCATAGGCATCAATACCCGTGCCGCCTTTTCGATGCCTTGCTTTACCCCACCTTGCAAAATTAAAAACGTCAGGCCAATCACCACGGCCATGTAGACAAACAGTTCGTTGCTGTTAATAAAGTTACCAAAGCTGTCCGGCCCGGCTAGTTCATTAAGTTGCCCCAGTACTGATTTACCAAGGTAACCAAAAATCCAGACGGTGATCACCAGATAAAACACGCCAATCATAAAAGGCGTGATAACCGACATCCAGCCAACTGTGCGCCAGGCACGGTTCTGGCCAATTTCGCTGTAGGCTCCCAGCGGGTTTTGCCGGGTATGGCGGCCAAGGCTCATCTCCGCCAGCATTACCGGCAGGCAAATAAAGAACACAAAAATGGCATACATGATTAAAAAGGCGGCACCGCCGTTTTTGCTGGCCATAACCGGAAAGGCGACCAGATTGCCGATACCTACAGCTGAACCGGCGGCTGCCAATACAAAGCCGAGGCTTGAACTGAATTGTTCACGTTTCATTGCTACGCGGACTCCCTGAATATTTCTTATTAGAATGTCTGAGCAAGGCTCAGTAATATAAGTAGCGCCCTGCATGCTAACAGGCTGCTGCTGCAAATCCTAGCCTGCACTGCTCCGATGCGTGCAATATCATTGGCGAAGTGTTATCAATCTGCTAAGGTGCGCCAGTAAAAACAGGCTCTGTAAAAGGACGTATCTATGTTCTACATGATTTATTCTGAAGATGTTGCCAACAGTCTGGAGAAACGTCTGGCAACCCGGCCGGCACACCTGGCCCGGCTTGAACAACTGAAAACTGAAGGCCGTTTGCTACTTGCTGGCCCCACGCCGGCGATTGACAGCGCTGATCCTGGCCCGGCTGGTTTTAGCGGGTCTCTGGTGGTTGCAGAGTTTGCCTCGCTGGCTGACGCGCAGCAATGGGCAGATGCCGATCCCTATCTCGCGGCAGGTGTGTATCAACGTTCAACAGTAAAACCGTTTAAAAAAGTACTGCCATAACAGCCAAACTGAGGAAGACAGGAATGAGCCATATTTTACTTACCGGTGGTGCAGGCTATATTGGCAGCCATACGGCATTGGAGTTGCTTAACGCGGGGTTTCAGGTGTTAAGTTATGACAATTTCAGTAACAGCTCTGATGCTGCCTTAAAGCGCGTAGAGCAGTTAAGCGGGAAAAGCATTGTCAGCGTTAAAGGCGATATCCGCGACGAGCAAGCACTGCGTGAGCTGTTCAGTCAGTATGATATTGCTGCCGTTGTGCATTTCGCCGGCCTCAAAGCCGTTGGTGAATCTACCCAAATTCCACTGCATTACTACGACAATAACGTTGCCGGCACCGTTACCTTATGCCGTGTTATGCGCGAGTTTGGGGTGAAAAAACTGGTTTTCAGTTCATCAGCAACGGTATATGGCGATGCCAAACAAGTGCCTATTCCTGAATCGTCGCCACGTTCCGCCACTAACCCTTACGGCCAGAGTAAGCTGATGATTGAGCATATTCTCGAAGACTTAGTGCGCGCAGAACCCGACTGGGGTATTACACTGCTACGCTACTTTAACCCGGTCGGCGCGCATGACAGCGGCCAGATAGGTGAAGACCCTAACGGCATTCCGAACAATCTGATGCCGTTTATCTCTCAGGTGGCCGTTGGTAAACGTGAACAATTAAGTGTGTTTGGTAGCGATTACGCTACGCATGACGGCACAGGTGTACGCGACTATATTCATGTTGTGGATTTAGCCCGCGGCCACCTGAAAGCCTTGCAGTACCTGCAGAAACATAGTGGTATTGAGGCGATAAATCTGGGCACCGGTACCGGCTACAGCGTGCTGGATATGGTAAAAGCGTTCAGCGAAACTAACAAAGTGCCGGTGCCTTATCAGATTGCACCGCGACGGCCGGGCGATATTGCAGTATGTTATGCCGAACCTGCTAAAGCCAGAACCCTACTTGGCTGGCAGGCAGAGAAAACACTGGACGATATGGTGCGTGACAGCTGGCGCTGGCAGTCGGCAAACCCTAACGGGTATAGCAATTAACTGATTAGGCCAAGCTCCAGTGCCAGCAATACGGCCCGGGTACGATCACGCACCCCGAGTTTAGCCAGTATCGCTGAGCACTGGTTTTTAACAGTACCTTCAGATTTATACAGCGCCGACGCGATTTCTTTATTGCTGTAACCGGCCGCCATAAGCTGCAGTATCTCTAATTCTTTTTCAGTTAAAGGTTCAAGCGTAGCTGGCATAGTAAAAGTACTGTCACTGCTTTTCACCGTTTCCAACAAACGCTGGGTAATGTTTGGCGCAAACCAGCTACCGCCCTGTGCCAGCGCAGCAATAGCTTGTATCAGCGTATCCAGTGACACATCTTTTAATAAAAAACCACGCGCACCACAGCTGATACTTTTCAGTACCAGCTCGTGTTCATCAAAAGTCGTTAGAATAAGCACGGGTATATTGATACCGGCTTGCTGCAGCGCGCCAAGCGTTTGAATACCATTCATTACCGGCATGGATAAATCCAGCAAAATCACATCAGGTTGCAATTGCCGGCAACCTTCAACCACACCACTACCATCACTGTACTCGCCAACAACGCGTACACTGGCGCACAAACCCAGTAGTGCTTTAATGCCATCACGGATAAGCTTCTGATCATCAACCAGTATTACGTTATGCACTGTCACTCCCCCGATAGGGCAAACTTATGTTCAGCATCATCGCCTGCTTTTGTGTTGTGAGCACCAAACTGCCACCACATTCGTTAAGCCGCTCGTGCATACCTTTAATACCATTGCCTGCCCGCCATCGCGCCGGCAAGCTGCCATTGTCGAAGATCTGTAGCTTAAGGCAATCTTGGTCGGTAAACGCCCGGATAAATACTTCGCTGGCGCCGCTGTGTTTTAAGCTGTTACTCAGCGCTTCCTGCACGATACACAGTAAATGCTGCGCCTGCTGCAGATCATGCAGCATAATATTCCCCGTAATAGTCAGGTTTACCTTTAGCTGCTCAGGTAACCATGCCAGCAAAGGTGCTATCGCATCCTGTAAAGATACATCAGTGAACTGGCGCATGGTACTGACTGCCTCACGCACATCTGACAGCAATAATTTAGCCAGCTGATGGCATTTATCAATCTGTGTTTTGACGTCGCCGTCAGTTAAGTGACCTGCTACCTGCAGTTGTATTGTCAAAGCCGTTAAATGATGACCGACAAGATCATGTAAGTTGCGGGCAATCCGCGTACGCTCAGCCTGCCGCGACGCCCCTTGCAACAGTTGCTGTGTCGCCTGCAATTGCTGATGCTTCAATTCGAGCTCTTCTTTAGCTGCTTTTGCGTCCCGGCTGGCACTTTGCACCAACACCGCAAACACATGAAAACAGCCATTAAGCAATGCAGTGATCCAGACACTGTGACCGTTTTGCCAGGCTACAATGCTGTACCATGTCGCCACTACCACAAGCACGACCAACATCGCCCGGCCGGTAGACATCACAAACGGCAACATAGCTACCCAGATAATGGTTAGTACTGATAAAAAATCGAAATAATCAGCCGGAAGATACAGCAGCAGGGCAAAAGCGGTTATCAGCTGTAGCACGAGTAACACACCGCCGTAACGTCCTGACAACGTATACCGGCCATGCGCCTGGGTTAGCACAAAGAACAAACTGCCGTACCCGATAAACAACAAATGTACCGGCAACCAGCTTTGGCCCGGTGCTATTTTATGCAGAATATAAAAACTGATGCCATAAACTGCCAGCCAGGTGGCCAACCCCGCCAGAACGGCAAAATCATATTGTTTTTTCATAAGTGCATTATGCAAGATGCTGACATAACAGCAATATGCCAGAAGTCATAGTGAAAAATCCTGACTTATGGCACCTGCCTTAATAAAAGTTGCCGGGTAAGCTTTTGCTATCAATCTCGGAGGCTTATTATGCACACACTTTATACCGTCTTACTTTACCTGCACATTACACTCGGTGCTGTGGCTTTGTTACTTTACTGGCTTCCTATCATAGTGCGTAAAGGCAGTAAACTTCATATCAGCGCAGGCAATATTTTTTATTACATCATGCTGCTGGTGTCGGGCTCCGGCGTGGTATTAAGTTCACTGGGCCTAGCTGACCCGGTTGCTATTTATGCTGCAGGAAGCCAGTTAAACCCTGAACAAATACAGCGCATGCTGGTGTGGCGGGTGCCGCTATCGCAATTTCTATTACTGCTTAGCCTGTTAACCTGGGTCACTGTGCGCCACGCAATTGGTGTACTTCGCACCAAACATAATCGGGCGCTGCTGCGGCGCTGGAACTACCAAGGCCCGGTGTTTTTGCTGTTCCCTACTGCTTTATATGTTGCCTGGCAAGGGCTAAGTGTCGGTATGCCATTGTTAATCATCTTTGCCTGCGTCAGCTTAGTAACAGCGTCCACAATCAGTTGGTATGTTTACAAAGCAGAAGTCAGCCCGCGCGCCTGGATTATCGAGCATTTCAGTGCCATGGTAGGCAGTGGTATCGCGGTTTACACAGCATTTTTCGCCGCAGGCGGGCGCAGAATATTGGCGCAGTGGCTACCCGGCGACTGGCAGTTAATCAGCTGGCTGGCTGCACCAGTTATTGGCACAGCGGTACTC
This sequence comes from Rheinheimera sp. ATLC3, assembly GCF_059429535.1. Taxonomy (NCBI): domain Bacteria; kingdom Pseudomonadati; phylum Pseudomonadota; class Gammaproteobacteria; order Chromatiales; family Chromatiaceae; genus Rheinheimera; species Rheinheimera sp. ATLC3. The sequence continues at coordinate 3,512,548 of NZ_CM182103.1, read as the reverse complement.
CTGAGTTTAAAGGGCTATTACAAACGCAAATATAAAGTCGCACCGCAGAAAGCTTTACAACCTTGATGCTACTGGCTTAATGTCGGGTTTAATCAGGCGAACAGAGCAGCACTATGATAAACCCGGCCATACACAACAAAGTTATCTGGATCACTGGCGCTTCTGGTGGTATTGGCGAAGCCTTGGCCCGGGAGCTGGCAGCAGATGGTGCCAGGTTAGTGCTCAGTGCCAGGCGCCTTCACGAACTGGAACGGGTTAAGGCAAGCCTCGCCAATAGTCAGCAGCATTTATTACTTCCATTAGATATTACCGACTTTAATGCAGTATCAGCCGCCATCGCGACGATAACGCAGCAAATAGGTGGCCTTGACTGGCTGATCAATAATGCTGGCATCAGCCAACGCGCACTGATAACTGACACCACGGCGCAAACAGATCGCACACTGTTCGATGTCGATTACTTTGCTCAGATCCACCTAACCCGCAGCGCATTACCGCTACTGCTGGCGGACGGCGGCGGTAAAGTCGTATTTATCTCGTCAGTTGCTGGTTTAGTCGGTACTCAATATCGAGGCAGTTACTCAGCAGCTAAAGCTGCTTTGCATTTGTGGGCAAACAGCCTGCGGGCAGAACTGTTTGATAAAGGCCTGCAGGTGGCAACGATTTTTCCGGGTTTCGTTAAAACCGATGTATCACGTAATGCGCTAACCGGAGATGGTTCTACTCTTGGTAGCATGGACGATGCCCAAGCCAATGCCATGACGGCCGAAACCTTTGCTGAAAAAGCCGTTAAAGCGCTGCTGAAAGGTAAAAACTATATTGTTATCGGCGGCTTGAAAGAACGCCTCGGCGCCCTGGTCTCGCGCTTATCGCCGGAACTGCTATATAAAATGGTGCGTAAAAGCAACGTGCGTTAAGGCAATATGGCGTGATAAACCAGCCGTAGGCCTAGCAGTAACATACTGATACTAATCAGGTAGTAAAACACTTTTTCATTCATCTTATGCTGCAAAACAATACCCAGTTTTACACCAAGCCAAACCAGTGGCAGGCTCAGCAAAGCATAACCCAGTAAAGCGGTATTGAGTTGGCCTAATATTATGTATGGTGGCAGTTTCAACAGATTTACAGCAGCAAAAAACACCACAGCAGTAGCCAGGTACTGCTGCTTAGGCAAGTGTTGTGGTAACAAATACATATTTAGCGGTGGACCACCTGCGTGGGCTATAAAACTGGTAAAACCGCTTAGCGCACCGAGCACACGCCCCGCGGCAGATGACGTGAAGTGCGATTGATTAACCACTTTAAACAGCATATTCAGGGCAAACAGCAAGGTAATAATACCAAGTAACAAGCGCAAGCCCGCTTCGTCCAAAGAGCCAAAACTGATATAACCCAGCACAATGCCAACTACTGCAGCCGGTAGTAACAGCATTAAATGCGCCCTACTGTGCTGTCCCCACCATTGCCGGAGGCTAAGCACATCAGCAATGATCAAAATCGGTAGTAACAGCGCAGCAGCAAAGGCAGGGCTTACCACCAATGACATCAGAGGCACGGTAATGCCACCAATAGCGCCAGCGAAACCGGATTTGGAAATGCCGGTAACCAGTACTGCCAGCGCGATAACCAAAACGCTTAATATATTAATATCAGGCACAATTTAGCTTTTTATCAGTAAGGTTGTTCAGGCGCGATCATTTTAAAGCGGATTAAGCAGCCTACCCAGTGTTAATTGTTTAATTAAACCCACAAAAACAAAAAATCTCACATTTATCACTCGTAAATATATCATCGCAAGAATATACCAACATTATTACATATGGACTTACGTGGAACACCCTGTATTACATCCGTCATTGGCTTAATGCTAGTCAAGGAAATTTATTAAAAAAATGCTGGAGGTCCCTGCCTGAAAACATGCCCATTACAGAGCCCAGGCTCTGTACTTGCTACTCAATCAGCCAAACCTCATGAGCTACACCTCCTTTAAATTCAGGCCGAACTACCTAAAACAGGAAATAACGATAAAAAATTGAAAAAATAGAAACACAAAGTTCACTAAAGTGAAATAATTTAAAAGCAATATAAGAGTATTATTTCATCCGGGTTGGAATATAACAGTCCAATTTAAGTTAACTCTCTGTTTAAAAGGATGAAAATGAATGAAAAAGTTACTTATTTCCTTACTGTCTGTTGCTGCGCTATCTTCTGCAGCGAATGCTGCAACAGTTACTTTCTATGACGTGACTCAAAACGTTCCACCTGCTTCTAATAATTTCTCAATATGGGCAGGCGCTTATAACGCGTATGGTTATTGTTATATGAAAGGCTTTGATGACGCTCTGACTTATACCACCTCTTGTGGTGAAGATGAGATGACATTTGCTGAATACAAAGGCGGCAATAAATGGAGTACACGTTCAAGTGGCTCTAAAAATCAGTGTTATCCAATTTTGGACAGCGTGACTTGTTCTATTAATAACTTTGATATGCTCGCTAGTGAAGACGAGCTGCAAAATCAACAATAAGCTAAGGTGTACTAGCTCAGACTTGCTCTTATCGAGGGCCCATTCATTGCGGTTACCGATAGATTGGTAGCGATGTCTACTGTCCCCAGAACAATCGACACAGACGCTTAGTTGAGGCTGCAATACCTTTAAACAAAACCAAGGCGCTTAACGCGCCTTGATTCTTTTGATATTAACCTCTGCCTTCACGGCTGGGCTTTTTGCCGGTAGGCTGGCGCTGTGGCTTGCCTCTGGCGGGTGCAGGTTTCTGCCGCGTGGCAGCTTTGCTAGCGTCTGTCTTCTCAACAGGCTTACGTTCTTTCGGTTTACGCTCCGGGCTTTTCTCGGCGATCTGATGCTTACGCACTGCCCGCTTCATACTGGCCATGCGGCGGCGGCGCTCGTCTCTGTCTTCCGGTTTCACTAAGGTTGCCACTTCCGGCGCCAGGCTGACTAACTTTCGCAGGTAGTTCACTTCGTCCAGTGGGTATTCTGCATAACCACCGGCCGGCAAATGCTTAGGTAATAATAAATCGCCATAGCGTACCCGGATTAAGCGGCTAACCACCGCACCTTGCGACTCCCACATCCGGCGCACTTCGCGGTTGCGGCCTTCTGTCAACACAACATGGAACCAACGGTTAATACCTTCGCCTGGTAAGGCTTTAATTTTTTTGAAATTCGCTTTACCATCTTCTAGCTCAACACCGGTGCGCAAGCGCTGGATCATTGCATCATTAATCTCACCAAATACCCGAACCGCGTATTCACGTTCAACTTCAAACTTGGGATGCATCAGACGGTTGGCCAGTTCGCCATCAGTGGTAAATAGCAGCAAACCCGAGGTATTAATATCAAGCCGGCCGATAGCAATCCAGCGTGCACCTTTGATATTAGGTAAGCGGGAAAACACCGTTGGCCGCCCTTCAGGGTCGGTACGTGAGCAAATCTCACCTTCTGGCTTGTGATAAGCCAATACGCGACAAATTTGTTGCTCTTCACTGGCAATCTGTACCGGATGCCCATCAACCCTTACCTGCTGGTTTGAGCTAACACGATCGCCCAGGGTTGCCGGTTTACCATCAACGGTCACGCGGCCACCGCTTATCCACTCTTCCATTTCCCGGCGAGAGCCAAGACCGGCGCGGGCCAGCACTTTTTGTAGTTTCTCACTAGCGGTTTTATCACTCATCAGTGTAATTCTCCTGTCGTCACGACGGTGTCTGCCAAATCCAGGCTTATCGCCTGAAATTCTGGCAAGGGGGGTAACTGGGTTAAACTTTTTAACCCAAAATAATCTAAAAATTCTTTGGTGGTGGCATAAAGTCCCGGCCTGCCCGGCACCTCTTTATGGCCTACCACCTTAACCCAGCCACGGTCCAGTAGAGTTCGCATGATCTGGCTGCTGACCGATACACCACGAATATCTTCTATTTCGCCACGGGTAATGGGCTGACGGTACGCTATCAATGCCAGTGTTTCCAGCACCGCCCGCGAATAGCGCGGCGAGCGCTCTGGCCAAAGCCTTGCTAAATAATCACTTAACTCAGGCCGAGTAATAAAACGGTAACCTGATGCCGTTTGGTTTAGTGTAACGCCGCGCCCGGCATAGTCCTGTAGCAACCTTGCTAAGGTGTCATTCAGGCGTTTTTTGCTGATGTTCAGCCCATCCAGCACTGTTGACTGTATATCGTCTTGGCTAAGAGGTTTGTCAGCTGCGAAAATAGCAGCCTCAACCAACTGCATTAACTGAACATCATTAATTTTGCCCGCCATTATGCCTCAGTATCCTTTAATTTGACATGGATCTGGCCGTACGCCTGCACCTGAATAATGTCTATCAGCTTTTCTTTGGTTAGCTCCAGCATCGCCAGAAATGTAACTACCACACCCTCACGGCCTTCACTGATGTCAAAACAGGCAGAAAATGCCAGATAGCCCTGATGGCTACTGAGTAAATCCAGAATACGGCTCATGCGTTCACGGGTAGATAAATGTTCACGTTTTATATGATGATGCTGAAAATCCTTCGCCCGTTTGACGATATCTTTTAGCGCCAGCGCCAGCTCGCCTAACTCCACATCAGGCAAAATCAGTAGCGGGGCAAAGTTGTCTGCCAGACTGGCATTGCCGGTGAAATGATCGCGCTCGTCCCGCGGTAAGCTGTCCAGCTCTGACGCGGCCTGTTTAAACACTTCATATTCCTGCAGGCGACGGATAAGTTCGGCTCGGGGATCTGCTTCATCATCGTCCGTCTCAGTGTGCCGTGGCAACAGCAAGCGTGATTTGATCTCCGCCAGCATTGCCGCCATCACCAGATACTCTGCCGCCAGTTCAAAATTCAGCCCCTGCATCAGGTCAATGTATTCCATATATTGCAGCGTAATTTCGTTTACCGGTAAATCGACGATATCAAACTTATGCTTGCGTATAAGGTACAGCAGAAAGTCCAGCGGCCCTTCAAAGGCATCAAGCAGTATCTCCAGCGCATCAGGCGGAATGTACAAGTCTTCCGGCCGCTCCAGCACCGCCTCACCGCGTACAAAAGCCAGTGGCAACGGTTGTTGTACCGTTAAACAGTCTGGTTGCACAGTGTCTGGTTGAATGCTGACAGGTTGAATATCGCTCAAGGCCGGCTCTTATAAAAGCTGAAACTCAGAGAAACGGAGCCGGATCGCCACAGCCTTCGCGCAGCACCACAGGCTCGTCATCCGATAAGTCAATAACCGTGGTTGGCGACTCACCGATTACACCACCGTGCAGTATTAAACTAACCTGTTTCTCCAGCCTGGCACGCATATCTTCAGGATCACTTTCGGCAAACTCCTCACCCGGTAAAATCAGGCTGGTGCTCAATAGCGGCTCTCCCAGCTCTTCGAGCAACGCCAGCGCAATTTTATTCTGTGGAATACGCAGACCAATGGTTTTCTTTTTGTCATTAAGTAAGCGCTTTGGCACTTCTTTCGTACCACGTAAAATAAAGGTATAAGCGCCCGGCGTATTGTTTTTTATCAGCCGAAAGGCCGCGTTTTCTACTTTGGCATACACTGAAAGCTCAGATAAATCACGGCACATCAGCGTAAAGTGATGTTCACCGCTTACCTGGCGAATCTGTAAAATACGTTCCATAGCGCTTTTATCGCCTACATGGCAGCCCAGCGCATAACCGCTGTCTGTCGGGTAAATCACTACGCCGCCTTGCTGAATAATCTGTACTGCCTGCTTTAGCAAACGCTGTTGCGGGGTTTCCGGGTGAATATGAAAAAATTGGCTCATTAGTATTCTGCTTAAATAAAATTAAAGGCTAATCAAGCGCTTTGCGCCTGGGCCACCTGCGGCCAATTTGCCCATACAGGAATAACATCGTCGGTTAAATATAGGTTTTTTCCGATGTCATTCCAAGTTGTTACCTGATGAAAATCTGAACCGACCGATGCTGTCAGGCCATGCAGTTCACACAGAGCCCACAGCTCACGCTTTTGCACCGGCGTTTGTTGTGGCGAGATAATCTCAATAGCATCACCACCGGCGGCAGCAAACTGTTCCGCCAGCCGCTTTACCCACTTTGTGGTCAATTTGTATTTTAGCGGATGCGCCAGCACAGCCACTCCGCCAGCGTCATGGATCCACGCAATAGCCTCGGCCATGTCCACCCAATTATTCGGCACATAACCTATTTTGCCCCGGCCAAGGTACTTCTTAAATACATTATCCATGGTGCTGGCTTTGCCAATACTGACCAGATGGCGGGCAAAATGCGCCCGGGTCAACGCAGCACCGTTTGCCAGCTTCAGCACTGCCGGCAACACATCAGGGATATTATTCTTCGCCAGCCGTCGTGCCATTTCTTCGGCGCGCACCACTCTTGCCTGTTGCTGCGTAGCCAGGCGTTGTAAAAACAGCGGACAGTCAGGGTTAATATTCAACCCGACAATATGAATTTCCAACTGCTGCCAACTGGTAGAGATTTCTACACCATTGATAAGCGTCAGCGGCAAGTGCTGCGCTGCTATGGCTTCTCTGGCTGCAGTTAATCCGGCAACCGAATCATGATCGGTAATCGCCAGTACATCTACGCCTTTTTCTGCAGCCCGCGCCACTAAATCCGCCGGCGACAGCACACCATCAGAGAACAGCGTATGGCTGTGTAAATCAATTTTCATCAGCACCTCAATATAAGGTTGCTATTGTCGCACAGCACAGACCTATCGCAAAGCCAGAGCGCAGCCATCCGGAAGCTTATACGCTTTTATTTCTGTGTTATAACAAATAAGCACTTGACGCCGGCTACCGTTTTGCGGTTTTATGTGGGCGTAATTAACGAGGTAGATAAAGCTAATGCAATTTATAACAACCCTTAACCTGACTAACTGGTGGTGGCACATTCCCAACGGGCGTGTGTAGGCGTTGTATTAGCTTTAATTACCGAAGCCCGTTTCCACAAGAAGCGGGCTTTTTTTATGTGCCTGCAAAATGTGTGGCAGCGAGCTGAACAAAAACTTGTTGATTTAAAAGGACAAAATTAAGCATGATTTTTAGTCATATCACTGACACGCCCGGCGAGGTGGCCAGTATCGCCATGCAGCTGCCATATCAGGCAGACGCATTATCCTGCTACCAGATGCTGACGGCACAAAGCCCTTATTCTTTATTGCTGGAATCGGCCGAAATCGACAGCAAGGACAACTTAAAAAGCCTGCTGCTGGTAGATGCGGCACTGCGCATTGAATGTAATGACCAAAACGTCATTATCACCGCTGTCAGCAACAATGGCGCTGTACTGCTACCTTATCTGGCACAAAAGCTAAGCACCGATGCCCGCGTTGAGCAACAGGGCCAGCAGCTGAGTATTCAATACCAGCGCCCACCGTTGTTACTCGAAGAGACCGCCCGCCTGCAAATGCCAAACCCTTTTACGGTACTGCGCACGTTGCAACACGAACTGCATTGTCAGAGTGATGAACCTTTTGCAGTATTTTTAGGGGGTGTCATTGGCTACGACATGGTGGCCACGGTGGAACAATTACCTGACGTACCGGCAGCGGAAAATAAATGTCCGGACTATGTATTTTATTTGGCCGAAACGTTACTGGTGCTGGACCATCAAACCGGCGACAGCCGCCTGGTCGGCAATGTGTTTTGTGGTGAGCAGGCACCGGCGAACTGTTTTGTTATTGGTAAACGTCTGGAGCAGCTAAAGCAGGTGTTACAGTCAGCGCCGGCAACAAAAAACACCGCTTTACCGGTATCTGCTGAGTTAAAAGTTGATATCAGCGACAGCGACTTTATGCAGCAGGTAGAAAAACTGAAACAGCACATTGTCGCCGGCGATATTTTCCAGGTAGTGCCATCGCGTTGCTTCAGCCTGCCATGCCCACAGCCACTGGCCGCTTACGCCCGGTTAAAACAACAAAACCCAAGCCCTTATATGTTCTACCTAAAAGATGCCGCTTTTACACTGTTTGGCGCATCGCCAGAATCGGCACTGAAGTTTGATGCCCAAAACCGCCAGGTAGAAATATACCCGATTGCAGGCACCCGACGCCGTGGTTTCAAAAGTGACGGCAGCATAGACCGCGATCTGGACAGCCGCATTGAACTGGAACTGAGACAGGATGAAAAAGAAAAAGCCGAGCATCTAATGTTGGTTGATTTAGCCCGCAACGATGTCGCGCGTATCAGCGTGCCGGGCAGCCGTTATGTTAAAGAGCTGCTAAAAGTAGACCGTTATTCATATGTCATGCATCTGGTGTCACGTGTGGTCGGCACGTTAAAACCGGAACTTGATGCCCTGCACGCTTATCAGGCTTGCATGAATATGGGCACTTTAGTTGGTGCTCCAAAGGTAAAAGCCGCTGAACTTATCCGCCAGGTAGAAGGCAAACGCCGTGGTAGCTACGGCGGTGCCGTAGGATACCTTGCCGGCAACGGTGATTTTGACAGCTGCATTGTGATCCGCTCAGCCTATGTGGCCGATAACACCGCCTATATACAGGCCGGTGCCGGGGTGGTATTCGACTCTGTCGCCCAGGCAGAAGCCGATGAAACCCGCAGTAAAGCGCAGGCTGTGATAAGCGCCGTTATCGCTGCCCATCAAACACCGGTACAGGAGTAAGTTATGGCTATCATTTATTTGCTTGATAATATCGACTCCTTTACCTACAACCTGGTTGATGAATTTGCCCAACTAGGTTATGAAACCAGGCTGTATCGCAATACGGTGCCGGCGAACTACATTTTTCAGCAGATGTGCGCCGAAACCTCGCCGGTATTGCTGGTGTTATCGCCAGGCCCCGGTAGCCCTGCTGATGCCGGCTCAATGCCCGCACTGTTGTTGCTGTGCGAAGCAAAATTTCCGGTGCTGGGTATTTGTCTTGGCCACCAGGCTATTGTCGAACACTTTGGCGGTGTTGTCGGCCGGGCCGGTGAAACGGTGCATGGTAAAACAGCGGCGATTACGCTAACCACGCATCCGTTATTTAATGGCCTGCCCAACCCCTTTCCGGTGGCTCGCTACCATTCACTGATGGCGACTGAGATGCCAAATGCGCTGACGCTGCTGGCCAATGATCGCCATATCCCAATGGCCGTTATTAATGAAGAAAAACGTATGCTGGGTTTTCAGTTTCACCCGGAGTCGATCCTGACGACGCTTGGCAAACCGCTGCTGAAACAAAGCATTGATTATTTATTACGGGGCTAATGATGACAGACAAGATTTTAGCAACAGTCCAGCATAGCCTTAGCGGCCAGACGCTTAGTTTTGAGCAGGCTGAACAGTTTTTCTCTGCCGTGGTCGCGGGTAATGTTGACCCTGTACTGCTGACAGCTTTACTGGTCGCGCTAAAGATGCGTGGCGAAACAGCTGACGAAATAGCCGGTGCAGCCAGTGCCTTACGCGCAGCAGCAGCACCTTTCCCTGCCCGTATCAGTGGCAGTATTGATTGCTGTGGCACCGGTGGCGACGGCAGCAATACCATTAATATTTCCAGCACTGCTGCCATCGTAGGCGCGGCCATGGGTTTAAAAGTCGTTAAACATGGTAACCGCAGTGTATCGTCACGCTCCGGCTCTGCCGATTTACTGGAACAACTGGGTGTCAACATTCAGCTGTCGGCGCAGCAAGCCGCAGATACGTTACAGCAGAGTAACTGTAGTTTTCTGTTTGCGCCTTTGTACCATGCTGGTATAAAGCATGCGATGCCGGTGCGCAATACGCTAAAAAGCCGGACGCTGTTTAACCTGCTTGGGCCACTGGTTAACCCTGCAGCACCTGACTATCAGTTACTCGGCGTATATGATCCTAAGTTGTGCCGCGTAATGGCACAGGCATTAAAGCAGCTTGGCCTGACACGCGCCTGGGTAGTGCATGGCAGTGGCTGTGATGAGGTTGCACTGCACGGCACAACTTATGTCTGTGAACTAAAAGATGGCGATATCACCGAGTTTAGCCTGACACCGGACGACTTTGGCGTAAGCTTAATGCCTTTAAGTGCACTGGCCGGCGGTGAACCTGGCGAAAATGCCGCAGCAACCCGGGCGATATTGCAAGGCCAAGGCCAGGCCGCGCACAATGCTGCAGTGGCAATCAATGTGGCGACGATGCTGAAAATTGCCGGCTTGGGTGATGATCTAAAAGTGAATACCCGCGCAGTACTGGAGCTGCTGCAATCCGGCCGGGCTTACAACACCCTTAGCCAGTTTATCGCACTGAGTCAGTCACCCGCGAAGGAGGCCCAACATGGCTGAGCAAATGCCAAACGTGTTGGCAAAAATCGTTGCCCATAAACGTGATGAAGTCGCAAAGTTAAAACAGCAGTTACCGCTTGAGAGCTTCGCGGGCGGGGTGCTGCCAAGCCAGCATGATTTTCTGGCCGCGCTGAAACAAAGTGGACCACGCTTTATATTAGAGTGTAAAAAAGCCTCGCCATCCAAAGGGCTGATCCGCGCTGATTTTAATCTGCAAGAACTGGCGCAAGTATATAACCGCTATGCCGATTGCATTTCAGTATTAACCGATGAAAAATTCTTTCAGGGCAGTTACGACTATCTGCGAACCATGCGTAGTCTGACTGCCAAGCCTCTGCTGCATAAAGACTTTATCATTGACAGCTATCAAATTTATTTAGGCCGCCACTGTGGCGCAGATGCAGTGTTACTGATGTTGTCGGTGTTAGATGACGCCCAGTACCGTGAGCTGTCGGCTATTGCACAACAGCTGAATATGACAGTGCTGACAGAAGTCAGTAACGAAGAAGAAACACGGCGGGCGGTGGCGTTGGATGCCGAGCTTATTGGTATTAATAATCGCGATCTGCGCGATCTGAGCACCAACTTAGCGACCAGTTTCCAGCTTGCTAAATTGATCCCAAAAGACAGCACTGTTGTATCAGAGTCTGGCATTTACACTAACCAGCAAGTGCGGCATTTAGCCCGGGTAGCCGATGCTTTTTTAGTCGGCAGCTCACTGATGGCTGAAGCCAACCTGGCACTTGCAACCCGCAAACTGGTGTTGGGTGAGCACAAGGTCTGCGGCTTAACCCGGCCACAGGACGCTGAAGCCGCACATTCCGCCGGGGCGTATTACGGCGGCTTGATTTTTCACCCGGCATCACCGCGTTATATTACGCCAGAGCAAGCCGGAATAGTGCAGCAAGCTGCGCCACTGCAATACGTTGGTGTTTTTGTTAATGCCGATATCGAGCTGGTAGCTCAGCTGGCTAAGCAGCTGAAACTAAGCGCAGTGCAACTGCATGGCGAGGAAGACGATAGCTACCTGCAAAAGCTGCGTAAGATGCTCGATGCCAGCTGTCAGATTTGGAAAGCCTACCGGGTAAAGGATGCCTTGCCGGAGTTTACCCCGCTTGCAGATCGTATCTTGCTTGATGCTTTTCATCCAAAGCAACATGGTGGCAGCGGTATCAGCTTTGACTGGCAAATACTGACACAACAATCCTCCGCCTTGCCGCTGATGCTGGCTGGCGGCCTAAGCCCCGACAACTGCAGCACAGCATTAACGCTGCCCGTAGCCGGGCTAGATTTTAATTCAGGGCTGGAAAGCGCACCAGGCTGCAAAGATGCAGTAAAAATCCAGTCAGCATTTACCAAAATCCGGGAATTTCATTATGAGTGAGCTAAAACTTAACCCTTACTTTGGCCAGTACGGCGGTATGTTTGTACCGCAATTACTGGTACCGGCACTGAAACAGCTGGAGCAGGCTTATGTTGATGCACTGGCCGATCCGGCTTTTCATGCCGAATTTCAGCAACTGTTGACAGAATACGCCGGCAGGCCAACCCCTTTAACATTGTGCCGTAATATTTCGCCTAACCCGAAAGTTAAAATTTACTTAAAACGGGAAGATTTACTGCATGGTGGTGCGCATAAAACCAATCAGGTGCTGGGGCAGGCACTGCTGACTAAACGTATGGGCAAGCAGGAAGTGATAGCCGAAACCGGTGCCGGCCAGCATGGCGTTGCAACGGCGTTAGCCTGCGCTTTGCTCGGGTTAAAGTGCCGTATTTATATGGGAGCCAAAGATATCGAGCGCCAGCAGCCAAATGTATTTCGGATGAAGCTGATGGGCGCTACCGTTATACCTGTTACCAGCGGCAGCGGCACGTTAAAAGATGCAGTCAATGAAGCAATGCGCGACTGGTCTGCCAGTTACGACAGTACGCACTATATGCTCGGCACTGCTGCGGGGCCCCACCCTTTCCCAACCATAGTACGTGACTTTCAGAAAATGATAGGTGAAGAAGCCAAGCAACAGTTGCTAAAAGCCGAAGGCAAACTGCCCGACGCTGTTATTGCCTGTGTTGGTGGCGGCTCCAATGCTATTGGCATGTTCGCTGACTTTATTGAAGAGCCGGGCGTAAAACTGATCGGCGTAGAACCCGGCGGTAAAGGCATCGATACTCTTCAGCATGGTGCAGCGCTGTCTACCGGCAGTTATGGCATATTACATGGCGCCTATACCGCTATTATGCAAACCACTGATGGCCAGATTGAAGAGTCTTACTCTATCTCTGCCGGCCTCGATTATCCGGCCGTAGGCCCGCAACATACCCATCTGCAACAAACCGGCCGCGCCAGCTATGTGGCAATAAACGATGATGAAGCGTTAGCCGCGTTTCAGCAACTGGCAAAAAGCGAAGGTATTATTCCGGCGCTGGAAAGCTCCCATGCGCTGGCTCATGCATTAAAAATGGCAGAACAGGCAACCGAACCTACTGTACTGCTGGTGAATTTATCTGGCCGTGGCGACAAAGATTTAGCCCATGTGCACAGCGTATTAGCAGGAGCGACACTATGAAACGTTATCAACAGATGTTTACCCGCCTGCAGCAGCAAAACCGTGGGGCTTTTGTGCCTTTTGTCACTATCGGCGATCCGACTGCAGAGCTGTCATTTAAGATCATTAAAACGTTAATTGATGCCGGTGCCGATGCGCTGGAATTGGGTATACCGTTTTCAGACCCTATTGCCGACGGCCCGACTATTCAGGGCGCCAATATCCGCGCCTTAGCCGCTGGCGTCACCCCTGACATCAGCTTTGACATTATCGCCCGAATACGCTCATACCATGCCACTATTCCTATTGGTTTGCTGCTGTATTCAAACCTGGTGATGGCGCGCGGTGTCGATAACTTTTATGCCAGGGCAGCAGCAGCCGGTGTCGATTCAGTATTAATTGCCGATGTGCCGCTGCATGAAAGCAAGCCATTTCGGCAAAGCGCTATAAAGCACGACATAGCGCCGATTTTTATCGTGCCACCAAATGTAGATGATGAGGACTTACGCCAGATAGCATCATACGGCCGTGGCTATACCTATCTGCTCAGCCGTGCCGGTGTAACGGGCACCGAAACTGCCGCGGCTATGCCCACTTCTGAGTTGATAAGCCGCATTCGCAGCTACAACCCGGCGCCGCCTTTACTGGGCTTTGGCATCTCGACACCAGCGCATGTTAAAGAAGCACTGGCCAGTGGCGCCGCCGGAGCTATCTCGGGCTCAGCAATTGTTAAGCTTATCGAGCAGCACCAGCATCAGCCTGAACATTTACTGGCGCAGTTAACACAATTTGTCAGCAGCATGAAGGCGGCAACATAACCAAACAGACAGCCTGCTACTGCGGCAGGCTGTCTGTCAGCTGATATTTATGCTTCAGCGCCGCAATATCAGCCTGATGGCTAAGTAAAAATCGATTAAATTGCTGTATCACCTGCGGGTGGCGAATGGTAGATAAATGGAAACTGATCCGTGTGACCGGTAGCTGTTCTGCCACCACTAAGGCACCTTCTTGCTGTTGTGTCCGTAGAATATGCTGCGCTACATTGTATTCAACATCTGCACCTTGCAACTCCCCTTTTAGCACCAGATTTACCGCCGATATAGCATTAGGTACTTCGTATAGTTTGAACCGATACTGATTGCGTAAATTTAACCAGGCCGTTGGGGTAAAACCGTGTATGACTGCTAAGGTACGAAAATGCTGCAAGTGGATATTTTTGTTTACCGGCAAGACCAAGGTCGTGCCCAGGTTATAAATCAGCGGCTCACTAAAAGTACGATTTGCCTGCGAGCCCTGAAACTTTGCCCACCTGGGATTATCCGGATAAATAAAATCCACCAGATTATCCAGCTCATGGTACAGGCGCTTTACCGGCAACGGCTGAAAACTAAAATGGTATCCGTATTCACGGGCAAATAACTGCAGCACGTCATTGGCAAAGCCTGTGCTGTCAGCACGGGTAAAATTGTAATGCGGGTAAAAGTTGATATCCTCGGTACCAATAATAAACTGCGTCTGAGCTGTTAGCGTTGTTGTATAAATCAACATCACTATGCTAACTACGGCTGCTATCTGTGTTCGCATAACTACCTGCTAATACAAAATGCTCTGTCACTAAGCAGTGTAGTGAGCAATTAACAATACGCCAACCAACAGATTGGAGACTTGACGGAAAACAGTCGATTTTTCGGCTGCGACACAGGATAATAACGGCTTTATGCCAACCGGATTTAATTTATTATGCAAATCAGTGACAACAGCGTAGTGCAGTTTCATTACACCTTAAGTGATGCCAATAGTGGCGAGCAAATCGAAAGTTCACAGGGCAGCCACCCTCTGCTGTATCTGCATGGTCATCAGCAAATGCTGCCGGCGCTGGAGCAGAAACTGAGTGGCAAAACCATCGGTGACAAGCTGGATGTCACGTTAACGCCAGCAGAGGCTTATGGTGAGCGCGACGAAAATGCGATTCAGAGCATTCAGGTAAAACATCTGCTGGGCGCAAAAAAATGGCAACCGGGCATGACCGCAGTCGTGCAAACCGAGCATGGACAACGTCAGGTGACTATCGTTAAAGTGGGCATGTTTAAAGCCGACGTTGACACCAACCACCCTCTGGCGGGCAAAACGTTGCAATTTGCTATCGACATTTTATCGGTACGCGAAGCAACGGATGAAGAAATTGCTCATGGCCACGCACATGGTGAAGGTGGTCATCATCACCATTAATCAGGGTACCAGGCCGCTGCGTAGCGGCCTTTTCATCTGCTGGTAGCAAGATTAATTTTTCAACCCTCCTTACGTATGTGCCTTATAAACTGCTAAGATCGGCTCAGGCCTTAGATCAGGTAAACTGATAACGTGTTACTGCCGTACTGTCAGTTCCTTTTTAATAAAAAGAGCAGCCGCCCTGTTATGCGCTATATCAATACCCGCGACTTCAATCACCAGCAACAAGATAAAATAGGTATTTTGCTTACCAACCTTGGTACCCCGGACGAGCCTACACCGAAGGCATTAAAACGCTATTTAAAGCAGTTTTTATCTGACCCGCGCGTGGTTGAGTTTCCCCGCCTGCTATGGTGGGTTATTCTCAATGGTGTGATTTTGCAGTTCAGGCCCCGCCGCTCTGCTAAAGCCTATGCCACAGTATTTACCGAGCAAGGCTCGCCACTGTTATTTCACACTCAGGCACAGCGCGATGCCATCGCAGCACAGCTAGCGTCAGATGGCCGCGGCGACATCGTTGTTGAGTTCGCTATGCGCTACGGCAATCCCGGTTTTGATAGTGTACTGGACAAGATGTTTGCCCAAGGTGTGCGCAAGCTATTAGTGCTGCCGCTATATCCGCAATATTCAGCATCAACGTCAGCATCCAGCTTTGATGAGCTGGCACGCAATTTTATGCAAAGGCGCTGGCTGCCTGACCTGCGCTTTGTTTCGCACTACCCCGACTACCCGCCTTTTATTAAGGCCGCGGCCGATAAAATTCGCCAGCACTGGCACACGCATGGTCAGGCAGAAAAACTTATTTTGTCTTATCACGGCATCCCCAAACGCTATCTGCTAAACGGCGACCCGTACCACTGTGAGTGCTACAAAACCTCACGTTTAATTGCCACAGAGCTGGGGCTTAATGAAAACCAGTACATCACTACTTTTCAGTCTCGCTTTGGCCGCGAAGAATGGTTAAAACCATATACCGATGCCACGTTAAAATCACTGCCCGCCCAGGGCATCAGCAGTGTGCAGGTATTTTGCCCGGGTTTCTCGGCAGATTGTCTGGAAACCATTGAAGAAATTGGTGAGGAAAACAAAGAGTACTTCTTGCATGCCGGCGGGCAACGCTATGAATACATCAGCGCACTGAATGCAGAACCTGGGCATATTGCTGCACTGTGTCAGCTAATTTATGACAATCTGCACGGCTGGCATTTTACCAGTGCAAATGACAAGGCTCTGTATGCAGAAGCGTTAAAACAGAAAATGCGGGAGCAAACCTAGCGGGTATGAGTGTATCGCAGAATCAAAAGCCGAGAACTGAACCCACGCTGCACGCCAAACCTATGTTGCAGCGTATGGCATTTGACAATGTCCGGGAGCCGCCTTATGTCGCACCGGAACAGCCGGCGGTACGTTACTTACCCTGGCTGCTGTTGATTCTTTTTATTGTGCTGGCGCTGGTTATTTATCAGGAAAGCCGCAACCATTTTTATCAATCGGCATTCTGGCACTGGTACAGCAATAAACTCACCTATCAGGTAAAAAATTCCGCTTCTGAACAGATCCGCTACCCCGCAGCAGGCCCCTTTGATCAGCGTTTTGGCTATAGCCGTTTGCCGGTGTGGATTGAAAAGCTGCAGCAATCAGGCTTTCGTCTGACAGCACAAAGCGAATTTTCTCCAGCCCTAATGCAGTACACCGGGCTGGGTTTTTACCCACCTTATACTGAGAAACAAAGTGCCGGCCTGTGGGTAAACAGCTGCCAGCAACAAACCCTGTATAGTCATCAGGCACCTGCCATGCAGTTTGATGATTTAACGAAAGTAGCGCCACTGATTATCCAAAGCCTGCTATTTGTCGAAGACAGAACCTTACTGACACCTGAGCACGTGCAGGCCAACCCGGTACTGAATCTGCCGCGTTTAGGCGCCGCTGTCTGGTCACAACTGCAACGAGCAGCCGGCATTCCAGCCGCAGCCGCCGGCGGGAGTACACTGGCAACGCAACTGGAAAAGTATCGCCACAGCCCGCAGGGGTTTACCTCTGATGTTGCTGACAAATTCCGCCAGCTGGTGTCAGCCAGTGTCAGAGCGTATCAGCAAAGCCCTGATACCAGCATGGCCAGACAGAGAATAGTGCTCGATTATATAAATACCGTGCCGCTTGCCGCTACGCCTGCTTATGGTGAAGTGAACGGCATGGCGGAGGGTTTATATGCCTGGTTTGGCGCAGAGCCACTAAACGTAAGCCAGCTGTTACAACAAGGCCCACCGTACACTGAACAACAAGGACTGGCTTTAAAACAGATTATGGCGTTAATCATTGCCCAGCGACGGCCATCGTATTATCTGCTACAAGGCAGAAATGAACTGGAGCAGCTAAGTAACCGCCATCTGAGCCTGATGCAACAACAGGGTGTAGTGCCCTCAGCGCTGGCAGCCAAAGCTATGCAGCAACCGCTGCAGTTTAATGGCAAAGCCGCGCCTGCAGCACAATCTGGTGAAGACTTCAAAGCCAGTACCATGGTGCGAAACCGTGTCAGTCAGTTACTGGAGCAAAGCCTGTATCAGTTGGATAGGCTTGACATGACGGTCCAAACTACCCTGCACCTGCAGCTGCAACAGGATATCAGCCAGCATTTACGGGCCCTCAGTCGCTATGATGAAGCAGAAAAAGCCGGCTTGTTTGCCGACCGGTTGCTGCAAAGCGGCCAGCAAGGTAAGGTAAAGTACAGCTTTACGCTGTATCAGCGTACAGATAGCGGCAACAAGGTGCGGGTGCAAACCGACAATACTGACCAGCCTTTTGATATGAATGACGCCAGTAAACTGGAGTTGGGCTCCACCGCCAAGCTCCGGGTGCTGGTCACTTACCTGGAAATTATTGCTGAACTGCACCGGCTGTACGCTGAAGAAGATACCGACACCCTGCAGTTTGTGAATATAGCACCACAGGATCATCTGACCGGTTGGGTGATCAGTTATCTGACCGAGCACCCTAATACCAGGCTTGATGCTTTGTTACAGGCGGCGCTGGAGCGCCGGTACAGCGCCGATCCAAAAGAAAGTTTCTATACTGGCGGTGGTCTGCACACCTTTAACAATTTCCGTAAAGAAGAAAACAATATGACGCCGTCTATTGCTGAAGCGCTGCAGCAATCGATTAACCTGCCCTTTGTCAGATTGTTGCAGGACATCGTCAATTACAGTATTTATCATGGTGAAAACAGCAGTTACCAATTGCTGGCCGATGACGATAACCCGCGTCGTGATCAATATTTGCGCCGTTTTGCTGATCGCGAAGGCACGACTTTTATCCGCCGCTTTTGGCAGAAATACAAAGACAGTACGGCAGAGCAACGTATGCAACTCTATGTTGGCAGCAGCCGGCAAACACCAGAGCGCCTCGCAGTTGCCTATCTTTATATCAACTCTGCCAGCACGCCGGCTAAACTGGATGCCGCGCTTAGAGCACAATTTGGCAATGAGGTCACTGAAGCCGACAGCCTAAAACTGTATGACAAATATCAGCCGGGTGCATTTAACCTGCCAGACCGCGCTTACCTGTCACGCAGCCACCCGTTAGAATTATGGCTGCTTGCATACCTGCAGCAGTATCCACAGGCTAATTTACAACAGGCGATTACCGACAGCGCTGATGTACGACAGGAAGTATACCAGTGGCTGTTTAAAACCCGTTTTCGCAGTGCCCGCGATAACCGTATCCGCAACATGCTGGAGATAGAAGCCTTCTGGGATTTACACCAGCGCTGGCAACGATTGGGTTATCCGTTTGATTATCTGGTGCCATCATTGGCGACAGCCCTTGGCAGTTCCGGCGACAGGCCGGCAGCGCTGGCGGAGCTTATCGGCATTATTATCAACGACGGTAAACGTTTGCCGGTGTTTCGCGTAGAAAAGCTGGCGTTTGCTTCAGGCACGCCTTATGAAACCCATTTTGACCGGCCGTCACCGCAAGCGCAGCAAGTGCTGGAACCTGAAGTTGCCGCAGCAGTGCGTTCAGCGCTGCAGCAGGTTGTATCAGTAGGTACCGGCAGACGGTTACATACGGCCTATAACAGCGCGAATGTCATCATAGGTGGTAAAACCGGCACCGGGGATAACCGCCTGGTCCAGTTAAATGCCAAAGGGCAGCATATCAGCTCAAAAGCCCTGAACCGTACCGCAACCTTTGCCTTTTATCTGGGGTATCAACATTTTGGTGTGCTAACAGCTTACGTACCGGATGCAGAGGCTGAACAGTTCAGTTTTACCTCAGCATTGCCACTGCAGGTAATGAACAGTTTAGCCCCGGTATTGCAGCCCTATCTCGATAATGGCAACTGGTGCCATTAAGCTGTGACGACCCGGTTACGCCCCTGATGTTTCGCCTCATATAACGCAAGATCAGCGCGGTGTAACCAGGCTTCCCAGCTTTCATCAGCTTTTTGCATGGCGACGCCGATAGAGGTGGTAATTTGTGCGCCGTCAGGCAGTATTATTTTGCGCTGTACGCCAGCCCGTAGCTTCTCAGCCAGGCGCTCTATATCTGCCTGCTTAATATCGGCAACCAACACCACAAACTCCTCCCCGCCGAAACGGAATACCTGATCGCTCTGACGCAACATAGATTGCAATACCGGTACCAGCTCAATCAGGATCTGATCACCTACCTTATGGCCGTAGTTATCGTTAATCTGCTTAAAATGGTCTAAATCCAACAGAATCAAACCGTATTGCCGCGACAGGCGGGCAAACTCCGAAATAGCTACCGCCAACTGATCATTGAGTGTACGCCGGTTGCCGGCACCAGTCAGGCTGTCAGTCGTTGCTAAACGCTGCAGTTCACGGCGTTGCAACTGGGCGCGATAAGCAAATATAAATGCAAATAAGCTGGTAATGCTGGTGGTAACAAAAAACGCCAGCATCTGAAACCGACTGGCAAAAATAAGCTGTGGATACAAATTAGCAATAGCAAACAATGAACCCAGCATCAGTGCCAGTAATACAAAAGCACGGATTGGTGCAACCAGAAAGAAAATAAAAACTAAAAAAGGATACACCCAGAATAAGCCGTCAACACCGAGGTTAATACATACCAGCAAAGCGCCGGCACAAAACACCAGAGCCATAAATAAGCCAGGTTTTACCGTATCGCCACTGCGCCAAGCCATGCGGGTTGCCGCTATAGCGCACAACACCATAAACAGATCGGATGCACCAACAATGTAATTGCCACTGTATAACCTGTATATCCCATAAGGGGTTACACAAATCACGATGATACAGCCAACCAGTGTCAACATTGCCAGATAGAAATCGTTTTTTAGCCGCTCTAACACTTAGCTATCCCCGACAGGCATTTTATTCTTATTAATATAGAAGCATCCTAGCTATAAACTAACCCTAAAGCAAAGTCGGCAATTGGCGGCGCATTGTCACGTCACCGGACTAACATTCTGCTCAGTTCATCAAAATGGCAAAATGACCAGCTGGCCTGCGGCGCAAAATGGCGATTATGTTCATTAAGATACAGACAAGACCGCATACCGGCATTGGCAGCTGTTTGTAAATCAAACAGGTAATCGCCAACGTAAATCATTTCGCTGACATCCAGTTGTAATTGTGCAGCAATACGTAGTAACCCCTCCGGGTCAGGTTTTGCAGCACAATCTTCCCGGGTAACAATGTGCTGTATCGGGATCTGTAGCCTCGATACCGTCAATTGGGTTGCTGCACGCATATTACGTGTCAAAATAGCCAGCGGTATACCGACCTCACTTAACTGCTCAAGGCATTGCCGGGCGCCCGGCATCCAGCTGGCCATTTGCGCGCCGTGCATTTCATGACGGCAAATAATATCAGCAATACGCTGCCGCTCATTCAGCTGCTCAATCGTAGCGAGTGTCTCAAGTAATGGTGTACCGTGCGGCCAGCCAATATCGTCGCAGATCAGCGCAAAATCCAACGCCGAGTCAACCAAAGTACCGTCCAAATCAAATACCACTGCCTTAATATCGTTAAATACCATCATTCTTCCTGCTACTTCGTGTTTTTCACCACTGAGTGGTGGAATAGACCTCTACCATAAAACCACCATAAGTATAAGGCGCTGATTTTAAATAAATTTAAATATGGCACAAGCCGTGCTTCTTACTACCAGGCTATATCATAAAGGACATAATACATGAGTGTACTGCGCTTAATCTTCAACATACTGTGGTTTATAATGGGTGGCTTTATTATGGGCGTACTGTGGTGGCTTGCCGGGATTATCTGCTTCGTCAGTATCATAGGCATTCCATTCGGTCGTAGCTGTTTTGTGATAGGAGAGATGGCGTTCTGGCCATTCGGGCAGGATGCCGTTAACCGGCGTTACATTAACCGCTATGATGATATCGGTACCGGTGGCTTAGGTATGCTGGGGAATATCATCTGGTTTTTATGCTTTGGTATCTGGCTGGCACTTGGGCATATCGGGCACGCCCTAGTGTGTTTTGTCAGTATTATTGGTATCCCCTTTGGCATACAACACTTAAAGCTGGCATTATTAACCTTGGCTCCAATTGGCAAAACAGTCATTTCGCGTCAAACTGTATAACAGGTCAGGAATAAGCATGGATGAGAGCAAGTACCAGCGGATCTGGCAGACTGTACTACAGATACCTGCCGGCAAAGTAGCAAGCTATGGCCAAATTGCCGACCTGGCAGGATTGCCAGGCAGAGCCAGATTAGTTGGTAAAGCTCTTGGCAAAGCGCCCGCTGCTCTAAAAGTACCGTGGTTCCGAGTATTAAGAAGCGACAGAAGCCTGGCGTTTTCGCCAGGTTCAGACACAGCTCAGCTTCAACGCCAACTGTTACTGGCAGAAGGCGTAATACTTAATAATTATCGTGCAAAGCTACAAGATGTTTGGCAACCCGACTTAGCGGAGTTGTTGTTTAAATTAAGCTACTAAATCCGCTTTAAACTGCTTTTGGCGCGTAGCATAGCTTCCTGTTCATATTCTTCCATGTATTCCGCCAGGTCGCCTTTCCACTGTTCATCAACCGCATCAGCCGCATCTTTGAGTAAACCTACCTCCAACTGGTCCCGGCGCACCAGCAGTTGATGTGCACGGCTATGCATCTCAAGTTCCACCTCTGCTTCAATCTGACTGATCGACCGCAACAGCAGTAGCTTTCTGTATGCTTTGATTGCAAGCACATTGATTAACAACAGTATCAGTGTAAGGAATAAATTCATCCCATGACCGCCTCGGCAGGTTTGTGTTCAGCTTTAATGTTTGCAACCCATAACACGACAATCATTGGCACCAACATAATGTTTATCAACGGTACGCCATACTGATACACAGCCTGCAACAACTCAGTATTACTGACAAAACGATCAACAAACCGCAGTGACTGAATTGATGCCAGCATCAGAAATGCAAAACCGATGACATTAGCAATCAGACTGACATTCTGTCGCAACATTGCATGAAACTTATAAAGAAGAAAAATTGCTATACCATCAATACAAACAAATACGGCGTACCAAAGGAATTTGTATACCAAGCCCGGAGAGCTGGCAAGCTGGTAAAGCAGCGGAGTTAAAGCCGTCATAGCGCCGTTTGCCACAGCCAATACCATCAGCGAAATAACAAGAGATGAAACCTTACGCTCGAACGCTACGGACAAAACAAACAGAACAAAATAGGCTATGAAGACACTTTTTCCAAGCTCAAACAGTAATGCTTCAACGGTATCCCATCCCATAATATCCTCTCAATAATCAGTCTGTTAGGTTTTCGGCGGCTCTATGCCTTCGCCATTACCTAAAGTTACCGGAGGTTCAATACCTTCGCCATTGCCGGTAATCGTTTTTGGTGGTTCAATGCCCTCACCATTTCCCAGTGTTACCGGAGGTTCTATACCTTCGCCATTACCAGTAATTGTCTTTGGTGGTTCTATACCTTCGCCATTGCCCTGAGTTGCTGCTGGCGTATCTCTGGCAAGCAACAACCGGGCTTTGTCACTAATTTGCACGGAATCACTACCAGATGCTAATGCTGTAGCGGGAGTCTGTGTTGTTTGTTCTGCTTTAGTGCTTAATGCATTTTTTTCCTGAGCATAAAATTGCAATTGCGCTGCATTATTATTATTAACATTACCGATCGACATCATTAACCTCGTATCTGAGTTGTTGACAACCCCATACTAAGTACTGGTCAACAATAACGCCAGTAAAGATGACTCGTTAAAGTTGACAAAAAAATGATATTTAGCAAAACATTGTATTTAAAGACTAACAAGGACTCATCGTGAACTATCTGGCGCATATTGCACTGTCGCAGCCTAATTCATATTCACTGGTTGGCAACCTGCTGGGAGACTTCTGTAAAGGTGTGCAGATAGAGAGGTTGCCGCCTGCGATGTGTCAGGGCTTAGCGAATCATCGTGCGGTGGACCATTTTACAGACCATCACCCGTTGATACGCCACGCTAAAACATATTTTTCACCACAGCGCCGCCGCTTTGCCGGTATCGCGCTGGATGTGCTGTTTGATCATTTTTTGATTCAGCACTGGCCAGCGTTTTACAGCCAGCCATTTAGCACCGCTAAACAGCAGATATACAGTGATATTGCCGCGGCGGAACATCTGATGCCGCCAGTCATGGCTGCCACTATGCGAAATGTCTATCAGAACGACTGGTTTGCCAGCTATGAGCAGTTACCAAGACTGGGCTACGCGCTTGACAGAATTGCACAGCGCATACGCTTCACTAATCAATTCAGTGGCGTGATTAAAGAGATAGAGCCTGTTTACTCGTTGTTAGAGCGGGATTTTTTGCTGTTTTATCCACAATTGCAGCAACATGTACAACACCTGGCACTGGAGCAGAACTGAGCAGGTTTACTGCAGATTTATCGTAAGCGTTGTTGCGTTAAAAGCCTGCTATTGGCTAGACTAGCGCCCTGTTTGTTTTGATAGTCACCTACACAGGAGCGCAACAATGGGCGCACAATGGAAAGCCAAACACAAAATGGATGCAGCTAATGCCAAAGGCCGCATTTTCACCAAGCTGGCAAAAGAAATCGCTGTAGCTGCGCGTAATGGTGCCGACCCGGATATGAATGCCAAGCTACGCTCAGCCATTGAAGCAGCTAAAAAAGCCTCAATGCCGAAAGATACGCTGGAACGCGCCATTAAAAAGGGTGCAGGTTTGCTTGACGGCCCGGCCAACTACGAAACCGTAGTGTATGAAGGTTTTGCACCACACCAGGTACCAGTCATTGTTGAATGTCTGACCGATAATAAAAACCGCAGCGCTATGAGTATTCGTCAGCTATTTCGCAAAGGCCAGCTGGCAACATCGGGTGCGGTGTCGTGGGATTTCAAACATTTAGGCCAGATTGAAGCCGAAGCTGACAATGCTGACGCTGATATGGAATTAGCCGCCATCGAGGCAGGTGCACAGGATTTCGAACAGGGCGAAGATGGCGAAGTGGTGTTTTTAACTGAAGCGACCGATTTAGACGCCGTTGCTAAAGCCTTGCCAGAATTTGGTTACAAAGTACTGACAGCCAAGCTGGTATACCGTGCCAACAACCCGGTAGCACTGGGTGACGCTGAACGAACTGAGGTTGAAGCCTTTTTAGATGCGATTGACGCTGACGACGATGTGCAAAACGTATATGTCGGTTTAGCAGACTAAGCCGCTGCTTCCACAAAAAGCCATCCTTCAGGATGGCTTTTTTATCGCTGGATCAGCCAAACAGCAACTGCCAGAAACTGACTTTTCGTTGCTTATGGTAGTCCTTGCGCAGCGCGTCCACTTCACGTAGATGATTTTTCGCCGCGTCGGCATTATTTTGCGCAGCTTCTGCTTTTGCCAGTTGTAGTTGGGTCAAAACCTGCTGCAGGCCATGCGTAAACGATTCGGCTTTATCTGCAGCAAAATTGCCCTGCAAGGCTTGTTCTGTGAGCATTATAAGACGATCCAGATGCGGTATCATTTCACTGCTAATGCTTGTTTCGTATGCCTGTTTATATTCAAATGCCATGTCTTTCATCGTTTTTTCCAGATCAACCGCAGCCGTGACGGAGCAGGCACAAAACAAACATAAACTTAACCAGACAGCTCGCATAATAAGTTCTCAAAAATGGCGTCAAAAATGGCATTGTATTGTAGCGGAAAATGTCTGGCGCTTAAATCAGCAAACCGGTCTGACAAACCTTGCTGTTTCGTTTTAAAGCTGTTGAGATAAGTATCTGAACTGGCAAGAGGCAACAACATGAAACAACAAACGACTCTTTTACTCCTGACATTAGCGGCAATCAGTGTAGCAGGCTGCAGCAGCACCACAGCAAAGCAGACATCGGTTACCGCTGACAAGGCCAGACAGCTGGCGCAGCAGCACATTATTATAGATACGCACATTGATGTGCCGTATCGCCTGCACAAAGACTGGGAAGATGTCAGTGTGGCAACACAACGAGGTGAGTTTGATTATCCGCGGGCCCGCCAGGGCGGTTTAAACGCGCCCTTTATGTCGATTTATATACCGGCTTCTTATGAGCGCACTGGCGGCGGCTACCAGTTAGCGAACCAACTGATTGATAGCATGGAAGCGCTGGTAGGCCGCGCACCGGGCAAATTTGCCATGGCACACAGCACGGCGGATGTGATGTCACAATTTGGCAGCGGTAAAATATCGCTGGCGCTAGGTATGGAAAATGGCACGCCGATAGAAGGCAAGCTGGAGAACCTACAGCATTTTTATGACAGAGGTATCCGCTATATCACCTTGTCACATTCTGAGAGTAACCATATTGCTGATTCCAGCTACGACTTGCGCCGGCGCTGGCACGGTTTAAGCCCGTTTGGCAAAGAACTGGTGGTTGCAATGAACAACATCGGCATGATGATTGATATTTCACACGTGTCCGATCAAGCTTTTTATCAAACAGTTGAGATCAGTAAAGTACCGGTTATCGCCTCACATTCGTCTCTGCGCAGCTACACACCCGGCTTTGAGCGCAATATGGATGATGCCATGATTAAGGCACTGGCCAAAAATGGCGGTGTAGTACAGATAAACTTCGGCTCGTCTTTTGTAACACAAATGGCGAATCAGTATGGCGCCCTGCGAAAAGCCGCAGCCAAACAGGCTGGTGTGGCAGACGACGAAGCCTTTGAGCTGCAGTTTAGAAAGCAAAACCCCTACCCGTTTGCCACCTTAGATACGGTGCTGGATCATATCGATCACGTGGTAAAACTGGTTGGTATCGACTACGTCGGCATAGGTTCAGATTACGACGGTGTCGGTGACTCATTGCCAATTGGGTTAAAAGACGTTGCCAGCTATCCGAACCTGATTGAGGGCTTGCTAAAACGCGGTTACAACGAAGCAGATATTGAAAAGATTCTGTCTGGCAATTTGCTGCGCGTATGGCGTGAAGTAGAAGCTTACGCCGCTAAACACAAAGCCTGAGTATGTTAACAAAGACCGCACCCACCGGTGCGGTCTGCTGTTAGCTTACTGCAATACTCCTGCTATCAGGCCAATAATGCCGCCAAACACGCCGCCCCAAACCACCAGCCAACCCAAGTGCTGCCTGATCATCTGTTGAATAATATCTTTTACCAGCTCAGGCGTAAGTTCATCCAGACGCTGGCGCACTATGGTATCTACTTTATTACGAACCCCTTCAAGCTGCTCAGGCTGGTCCAGCTGAGCTAACACCAGTTGACGGAACTGCTCGGACTGGGAAATATCCGTCAGCGACAGCTTGAGTTTAGCGATAAATGGCTCTTTTAGCGGTTGTAACGCAGCACTGCCACCAAACATGCCCAGCATGCCACCAAAAGAGGACTGCTCAACGACGTTTAACAATGAATCAAATGCCGGTGATAAGTCTGTCTGCGCAATAACTGGCTCAAAATCAAATACCGGATCGGCGCTTTTCTGCTCATCAGCTAAAAAGCGGTCGATGTTGTCACTGCTGAAAAACTGTGTCATCACCAGCTGATAAATACCGCTTTTAAATTGCTCGAAGCGCTGAGGGATAACACCTGAACCGTAAAGCAACGGTACTTTTTCAAATAACATATGTACAGCCAACCAGTTGGTTAGCGCACCTGATAATGCAAAAAGCCCGACACTTAACAGCAGTGGCTGCTGCAAATACCATCCTGCAAATGTGACAAGCGCTGCCACCCCATTTGTAACAACATTTTTATTCATCTGAGCCTCAACTACGCATAGAAACTCTGGCCAGGTTAACCAAAGTACCGGATACAATGCGCCGATTCTAATCAGCAGCGCTTACCGTAGCAAGTGCGCATGTTAACGCTGCATAGTTTCGCCTGATACTGCTTCGCGTTATGCTGTCAGCAGACAGCCAGAACAGAGACAAAACATGAAAATTATTGTTGCCTCAGCCAACCCGGCGAAAATTCGTGCCGTGCAGGACGCATTCTGCCAGATATTCAGCGGGCAGCCATTGCAATGCAGTGGCCAGAAAACCGTTTCCGGCGTAGCTGCACAGCCGATGACAAGTGAGGAAACTTTAGAAGGAGCGCTCAACCGGCTGCAGGCAGTTGCAGCTGCCGCGCCGGGAGCAGACTATTATGTTGCGCTGGAAGCTGGTTTGGATACCGACAGCAGCTTCGCCTGGGTCTGCGTATCACATCAGGGCAGGATCAGTAAAACCCGTTCCGCCAGTTTGCCACTTCCGCCGGCTGCCCTCATGGCAATGCAACAGGGAGAAGAGCTGGGCGATGTAATGGACCGTATGTTCGCGCAGCATAACGTCAAACAACAGGGCGGGGCCATTGCTATGCTAACCAACCATCTGCTAACACGTTCTGGTGTTTATCAACAGGCGATTATCCTGGCAATGATCCCGTTTATTCAGCCGCACTTATTCAGCAGTTGAACGTTAAACAAATTAGTTGTAACCCAGCACCGCACAGTGCGCTGTATCAGTATCCTGGCGAACAGATTTAGATAACTCAGCCTCATCTTCGGCCCACACCAAGCTTAACGCTTTGCGTTCCTGCTGGGTCAAATCAACCGTTTTTTGCTGTTGAAAGAAAAAACGTTGTTGCTGAACATGGCTTTGCTTAACGGCGCTCATAGCAGACTCCTGCTTTAATAAAATAGTGGCTGGTCAGTACTTGCTTACAGTACATAACGGCGAATACGGGTTAAGCATAAGAGAGTCAAGCTGAGCAGCAGCTGAACTTAGTCAAAATAGGTAAAAAAATAAATGTTTTTTTGCGTGGCTAAGAACGGCACCGCGCTTAAAGGTAAGCGCGGTTAAATGACTCTTTAGATTGCTGCAGATAAGCGCGGGCCTTTTGCGCGTGGTTTTCCCACAGCTGTTTATCGTTATTGTCGGTAAAGGGGTTCTGGCTGGCGTTTACCGAGCGCTCAAAACGGTCGTAATAAGTTAACATTGCCGAGGTGATCTGATTAAACTGGTCTTTATAGCTTTGCGTCTGCTCAAGCTGCTCAGAGGTTTTGAGCACAAAGCGCACCAATTCGGTATTGTTGCCACCATTAAGATAGCTGTTTGCCTGCAGGCTGATGTTTCCCGCCACTTCCTGCATCAACTTCTGCCGTATGGTTTCATCCTTACTCAGCGCCCTGCTTAAGGCTTCCTGCGAGCGCGCCATACTGGCGTGCTGCAGCGTGTCGCGTAATTGCTTAGTCAGATGACGGCGGAAATCTTCAATCGAAAGCTGAATTTGCAGCAGTTCAGCTTCTAAGCCGGCTACCTGCACCAACTCCTTCTCCAGTTCAGATAAAAAGCGCTCAGCATCCTGATAAATTTTCAGCCCATTTTGCTCGGCAAACTTTCTGTCTGACCGGCTGAGCCCGGCATCACTGTAGCTTGATTTATCAAAGCTGGAGGCCAAAAAAGATTTAAAAGGCTCGGCAAAAGCAGAATAAGCGCCGCCACTGACCACATTCAGTGTCGCCGTGGCCAAATCACCAAAAGGCTTCAGCATCGAATTTAACCGCGCTTGTTGCAGTGGTGTGGTAACACGTTTGGTGTCATTGATAATACTGCGAAAGCTGGCATAGGCCATCGGATTTGCCATGCGGTTACGTTCGCCGCTGGCCAGCACCAGCGCATTGCCGGCATACAGAGCATTAGCGTATTCCAGGTACTGGCGCTGCATATCCAGCTGCGCCGCGTAATTCACACCCAGTGTGCGAAATGATTCTGCCTGCAATGCCACATTCTGGTCCTGACGTAGCTTATCCAGAATACCACTGACAATGCGTTGCTCATTCTTCTGTAGCGCAGTCGCCAGTAAAATACGTTCAATCTGCAAATCGTCGATATCGATAAGGCCGTTAACGGCTTCTATATCCAGCCTTAAATAGCGCTTTGCAGGGTCGTCAACCGATACCCGGTGTGCTTTATAACCTTGCTCACCGCCGTTATAGTCGATCAGCGCAACCGGCTGCCACAGCGCATTAACCGAAGGCAAATCCGACACCAGCACCTGGATACGGTAGGACGTTATATCAGTTTCAGGTTTGACCCACAGCTCCAGTACACCCATCTCACTCAGTGGCTGATTGCTAAACAGCACACTGGTTCCCGCCTTACAACGCAAGGCCAGCTCACCAGAACGTGGCGCGCCCAATAATGCCCGGCAATCGCCCAGCTGACGCCAGTGCTGCTCACTGCCCTGCTCAAAGCCGTCCTGCAATACTGCCGAATAAGCCTGCGCAGCGGCAGCTGGCAGCCAGGCAGCAAAAAACAACGCAATCAGATTACGCATCGGTACTCCGCAAACAGTATGGGTAAACAGATCACCGGACGGTGATATTAAAGATGGGTTATTTTACCAGCAGCTTATGGTAAAACAAAAGGCCCGCGCTTAATGCGCGGGCCTTTTGTTTTTTATATGGCGGAGAGAGAGGGATTCGAACCCTCGTTAGGGGTTAACCTAAACACACTTTCCAGGCGTGCGCCTTCAGCCACTCAGCCATCTCTCCGGAACTTGCGTTGCAAGCGCGGCTATACTAGGGAAATTCCCTGTCTGCTGCAACTGTTATATCGCAAAGCCGGTTGTTTCTGCCGGAATTTTCGCCACTATGCTGCCTTTGGTTATTAAGCGTTACCTTTAACCTGCTTTTTAAGCTCCGCTGCAAAGCTCAGCATGCGGTTTAGCGGCACTAAGGCTTTTTCTCGAAGCACCGCATCAACAAAGATCTCATGGCCTGTGGTGTCGGTTAATGCTGTCTCTATCGCTTTTAAGCCGTTCATTGCCATCCAGGGGCAATGAGCGCAGCTGCGGCACGTTGCGCCGTTACCGCCGGTTGGAGCTTCGATAAATACCTTGTCCGGCATCTGCTGCTGCATTTTGTAAAAGATGCCTTTATCGGTTGCGACAATAAAGGTGTCGTTAGGCAGCGTTTGACTGGCTTTAATCAGTTGACTGGTAGAGCCTACCGCATCGGCTAGCTGCACTACACTATCAGGTGATTCAGGGTGAACCAATACTGCGGCGCTCGGGTATTGCTTTTTCAGCTCTATCAGCGCATTGGCTTTGAACTCATCGTGTACGATGCAGGCTGCGTTCCAAAGCAACATGTCGGCGCCGGTTTGCTTTTGTACATAGGCCCCTAAATGCTTATCCGGCCCCCAGATAATCTTTTTACCGATACTATCGAGGTAATCCACCACATCTAAAGCAATAGACGAGGTTACCACCCAATCTGCGCGGGCCTTAACCGCAGCTGAGGTATTAGCATACACAACCACTACCCGCTCAGGGTGCGCGTCACAAAATGCTGAAAATGGCTCTGCCGGGCAGCCTAAATCTAACGAGCAGGTGGCTTCCAACGTGGGCATTAGTACGGTTTTATTCGGCGTTAAAATTTTTGACGTTTCGCCCATAAACTTAACACCTGCGACAATCAGGGTTTTCGCCGGGTGTTCATTACCAAAACGAGCCATTTCTAAGGAGTCAGATACACAGCCACCGGTTTCTTCCGCCAGCGCCTGAATTTCAGGGTCGGTGTAATAATGGGCTACCAGCACAGCGTCTTTTTGCTGTAACAGCTTTTTAATACGATCCTTGTAGGCTTGCTTGTCATCGCTGCTTAACGGCTGCGGCTTTTTAGGGAAGGCAAAATCTTGCTCTGTGAAATACAACACTTGTTCCATAGGGCTCACCCGCTGGCTTAAAAGGGCGGCTATTATAGCGCTGCGTGTTGGTAAAATACAGAACATTGCATGGTGGGTCATGATGGATTCGAACCATCGACCAACGGATTAAAAGTCCGCTGCTCTACCAGCTGAGCTAATGACCCATGCAGGAAAAACGAAAAATAAGTGGTGGGTCATGATGGATTCGAACCATCGACCAACGGATTAAAAGTCCGCTGCTCTACCAGCTGAGCTAATGACCCAAACAGGTGGTGTCGAAGTGGTGGGTCATGATGGATTCGAACCATCGACCAACGGATTAAAAGTCCGCTGCTCTACCAGCTGAGCTAATGACCCACTTCGATAACTTTAGTTTGTGCGCTTTGGTGGGTCATGATGGATTCGAACCATCGACCAACGGATTAAAAGTCCGCTGCTCTACCAGCTGAGCTAATGACCCCCACTGCGGACGCATATCTTACTGATTTACGGCTTTTGTGCAACCAAAAAGTGTCAAAAACCGGCTGATACTAGTCTGACTGCTCAAAATGCCAGCGGATGCTAACATCTTGTGCACAGAAAAAACCCGGCTAACGCCGGGTTGAGTTACTTAAGTGCGTCAATCCTGTCTTGCGCCAGTTTCGCTGATGTCGCAGTTGAATGCTTATCAACCAGCTGACGGTAATACCGCAGGGCTGCGTCTTTTTGGTTCTCGCGCTCGGCCACCTGACCTAATTTCAGTAAGGCGTCGGCAACTTTATTTGACTGAGGAAAATTATTCACTACCCGCTCAAAATGCGTTTTTGCCTTGGCAAGTTCGTTATTGTTAAACAATAACTGGCCTAACCAATAATGAGCATTAGGTGCATAACCTGAATTGGGGTAGTTTTGAATAAAGTTCTCGAACTCCGGAATTGCCGCTTCATAGCGCCGGTCTTTCAGCACCATGTTGACAGCTTTGTCATACGCGTCGTTCTCAGAAACATCGCTGGAGTAGCTAGGCGTCGCCACAGGCGTGTCTACCGGCGTTACTGCCGCATTGTTATTAGCAGCTGGCTGCTGGATAGCACTGACCCGGCGGTCTATTTCCTGATACAAATCGCGTTGGCGTTGCAGGATTTCGTCAAGCTGATACGTATGTGTTTCTGTTACCCCCCGCAACTCACTTACCTCATCCAATAAGGTTTGTAATTGCTGTGCCATACGAAGCTGGGCTTCTGTACGCGCTTCCACAATACGCTCCAGTGTTGTCAGACGCTGTTCCAGCGAACCGGATGGCTGAGTCGCAGTCATGGAAGTAGAGGAAGCGCGGTTACGATTAATATCAGTAACCGGCGCAGGATTAGCACTAACACCGGTATGAACCAGTGTCAGTGCAGCGAGCAGAGTATATTTAACAGTCATGCGTATCAATACAGTAATTAGTCTGGATTAGTAGACTAACACTGCACGACGGTTTTTAGCAAAACCTGCTTCAGTACGTGACATATCAACCGGCTTCTCTTCACCGTAGCTAACAGTAGAGATTTGGCCTGCTGACACGCCTAAGTTTTGCAGATACTGCACAACAGCCTGAGCACGACGCTCGCCCAGTGCGATGTTGTATTCTGGAGTACCACGCTCGTCTGAGTGGCCTTCAATTGTTACACGTACGCTTGGGTTAGACGTTAAAAATGCACCGTGCGCCTGCAGAGTTTCGATGAACTCAGGACGTACAGTAGCTTTGTCGAAGTCGAAGTAAATGGTGTTTTCCTGGCGCAGCGCTTCCAGTTTCTGACGCATTTGTTCTGCAGGGCTGATTGTTTGCTCAACAGTTTCAACCTGAACAGTCTCTTGCGGCATGTTTGATGTGTCCGCACCTGACTGGTCAGTAGATGAAGTTGAGCTACAAGCAGCCAAAGTCAGCACTGGTAATGCAATGAATAAACCTTTTAACACTTTATTTAATTTCATGATGTTGTCCTTAGTATTTAAATGTAATAACTATCTTGCTTTTCTATAAAAACGGCGACCACGCCGGCGATTTAACCTG
Source organism: Rheinheimera sp. ATLC3 (assembly GCF_059429535.1). Lineage (NCBI taxonomy): Bacteria > Pseudomonadati > Pseudomonadota > Gammaproteobacteria > Chromatiales > Chromatiaceae > Rheinheimera > Rheinheimera sp. ATLC3. Next base: position 3,479,326 of record NZ_CM182103.1, on the reverse strand, counting down.
TCCTTCGACTGCCGGCAGTCGTGCTTTAAAACGACCATCCATAGAAACCAGTGCTAACACCTGCGTAGAACCATGCATGGTGCTGTATATGATCATCGAACCGTTCGGCGCCACGCTTGGCGACTCATCCAGATTAGTTTTGGTAAGTACCTGCAGAAACCGGGTCTGACGATCCATTTTTGCGATACGGTACTCACCGCGGATGCGGTTGACCATCACCACCGAATTACCATCCGGTGTATAAGAGCCGGCCAGATTCATTTCACCTTCAAAAGTTAAACGTCTGGTCGTACCCGTTAACAAATTTACGCTATAAAGTTGTGGATTACCACCACGCTCAGAACTGAACAACAGCTCCTTGCCATCCGGTGACCACGACGGCTCGGTATCAATGGCACGGTGGTTAGTGATCCGGGTTAACGCCTTAGTGGCAATATCCATGGTGTAAATCTCGGTGTTACCGTCTTTGGACAATACCATCGCCATCTTTCTGCCATCCGGTGACCATACTGGCGCACCGTTAATACCAGGTGTACTGCTCAACATAGTACGCCGGCCAGTGTAAATATCCTGGATATAGATTTGTGACTGACGTTTCTCAAAGGTTACATAAGACAGTTTAGTCCCATCCGGTGACCAGCTCGGAGACATCAGCGGCTCTTTCGAGCGCAGTAATATCTGCTCGTTCGCACCATCATAATCTGCTACCACCAGCTGGTAAGGGAATTCCAGCTTGCGATTCACCAGCACGTAAGCAATTTTTGTCAGGAAAGCACCGCGCTCACCGGTAAGCTTCTCATAAACGATATCGCTGATCCGGTGCGCATACTGACGGAACTGGCTGCCATTAATAGTGGTTTCACGGCTATCCAGAATATGCTCATTGCTGCCCCCTAAGCGGCCGGCATTTAGCGATTGGCGACTGGCAGCATTACTGCCTTTTAATACGTCAATAAGTTCAAAACTCACTGTGTAGCGGTCAATACCAATTTCAGTGATCTGGCCAATAACAATGGCTTCAACACCTTCACGTGACCAGGCAGCGTAATCAATTTGTGCTGCGCTTTGCGGCCGCTGTGGCATTTTAATGCTAGCCAGTGCATTAAACTTGCCACTACGCATAAGGTCCGCAGCAATAACCTCATCTATACGCTCTTTTGGTAAGTTAGAGCCTTTAAAAGTGAATGGCAGAACAGCTATCGGCCTGGCAGAATCAATAATGTCAGTAATGACTATTTCTAATGATGCCTTAGCACTAAAGCTGAACACCGCAGTTACGAAAATGAAGGTTATTCCAATTATTCTAAACATATTAAAAACTATGGCTCCACGGTCAATGTTATGTCTTTCAATTGATTGTACACATCAGGGTTATCTGACATTGGAAAAGTTCTCACTTTTTCTACAGCCCTTATAGCTGCATCAGCAAGAGTTCTATCGCCACTAACATAACTAACGTTAATCACAAAACCGCTGGACGCTAACCTAATATTAATACGGCAACTCTTCCCTCTCATACTGCTGTCTCCCAGAAGATTGTCCTCAATTGCCCCTTTAATCAAAGCCGTGTAGCGTTGCACTTCCGTAGCAGATTGCTGCGCTCGGGCTGCCGCCCTTGCCTGAGCTTCTTTCGCCATTTGCTCTTGCATTGCGCGTTCCTGCTCGGCACGCTGTCTTGCTTCTGCCGCTTTACGTTCACGTTCTGCGGCTGCTTTTTCTGCTGCTTCCTGCTCAGCTTTGCGTTTTTGCTCAGCAGCTTTAGCTGCCTCTTCCGCTTTCTGGCGCTCCTGCTCTTTCGCTATCCGGGCCTGCTCAGCTTGCTTAGCTTTAGCATTTTCCTGTTCCTGACGCTTTTTCGCTTCAGCCGCCGCAGCTTTCGCTTTTTGCGCTTCGGCATCAGCCTTGCGTTTTTCCTCAGCCACCCGCTTCAAACGTTGCTCTTCCGCCGTACGGTTTTGCTCAGCCTGAGCTGCACGGCGTTCCAGATCGCGAATCCGCTTTTCTTCTGCCGCTTTAGCCGCATCACGCTCGCGTTGCATTTGCTGCACGCGCTCATTCAGCAATTTCTCGTCCACCGCCACGGCCTCAACCGGCGCCTGACCCTCAGATTGCAAGCTTACTGTTACCATCTCTGGCTTGCTGGAAAAATCAGCACCAAACACCAGCAACACCAGTATAGCCAGATGTAAGCCCAGTGATTTTGCCAATGAAGGTTCTATTACCACTGCCATATCAATTCTATTCCAGGTTGTCTGTCATCAGGCCAACAGCCGGGGCGCCAGCGCTTTTGAGTACATTGATAAGGCGAATCACTGCATCGTAACTTACTTTGGCGTCACCTTTTACAATCACCTGGGTGCCAGGCTCGATAGTCAGCCAACTGGCAACTTCCACCGTCAACTCAGCCGCTGTAAAAGGCCCCTGTTGTTTGCCATCTTTCTCAAAATAATACAGCCCATCCTGATCAACCGTGGCAACAAGTGGCGTTTTACCATCCTGCATCTGCTTTATTGGCTCTGCAGCAGATTTTGGCAGCTCTACTTTTACCCCTTGGGTAATAAGTGGTGTTGTCACCATAAAAATCACCAGCAAAACCAGCATAACGTCGATATAGGGCACCACGTTTATCTCGGCCTTTAACCGGCGTTTCTTACGTACATACATCAGGCAGCATCTCCGTTATTCGATACGGCCTGGCGGTGAAGAATATTGGAAAACTCTTCTACAAAGTTGGCATAACTGCTTTCCAATGACTCAACCTGATGTGAAAACTTGTTATAAGCAATAACTGCCGGTATAGCGGCAAATAAACCGATCGCTGTTGCTATAAGTGCTTCGGCAATGCCCGGCGCAACCATCGACAATGTCGCTTGCTCAACTGCGCCAAGCGCAATAAAAGAGTTCATAATGCCCCACACAGTACCAAACAAACCAATGTAAGGACTAATAGAGCCAACCGTCGCCAGAAAGGGTAAATGCATCTCTAACCTTTCAACTTCGCGGGACAAACCAACACGCATTGCGCGCTGTGTGCCTTCCATTACAGCTGCAGGTTGCCGGCTGTTAGTTTTATGCAGCCTGGCGAACTCTTTGAAACCCGATTTAAACAGCGCTTCCAGGCCACTGTTTGCAGCACGCGCGCTTACTTCGTTATATAACTTGGATAAATCCACACCCGACCAGAACTTATCTTCAAACTTTTTCGCGTCGGTTACAGCATCACTTAATGCTTTACGACGGCGGAATATAATGGTCCAGGACATCACTGACATCGCGAGCAATATCAACATCACCAGCTGCACAACAAAACTGGCTTCAATTAACAAACTTAAAATAGATATCTCACCTGCCACGTAATAAACCCTCTGTCACTTCGGCCGGAATAGCTCTGGCCTTCATTTCCTGTAGCGAAACACAAGCCACTGTAATTTGCGCTGTGCAATTTAAATCACCGGCACTATTGTGTATTGTTTGCTGAAAAACCATACTAGCGCGTTTTAAGGTACTGATTTGACTAGATACCGTCAATAATTCATTAAATTTAGCCGCCTTTTTGTTATCCATTAAAACCTGAGTAACAACAAAAGCGACATTTTTTGACAATAAAAAATCCTGCTCAATACCCAAGGCACGCAACCATTCGGTGCGCGCTCTTTCAAAAAACTTTAAATAATTTGCATAGTAAACTATTCCTCCGGCATCGGTATCTTCATAGTACACGCGCACTGGGAATGTATAGACTGTTTCAGACATGATATTCGCTTTAATTGCTGCATATGATAAGTAAGGCCGAACAACAACTCAATCATCTGTACAGATGAAACCCAACTATATTTTTCTGCGCCGCCCACTTGTTTTTTATATTAATTTCTGTCGACTGTTATTTCAGCAGTAAGTTCCTGTGTTTTACTCAGAATCGACCAATCCCCTTCCTTGCAGGATAAACACCTACTTAATGCTAAAACCTGACAAAAAGTAATGTTGGCCATAATCCCGATTTTACATTAACCGTGTATGAACAGAAGCCTGCAACGCATGGCACGCTTACGATTGCATATTTTTAATACAACCCAGCCAAGCTGATGCATTATTTTTTCTAATACCTAAATAGCAGTTTTTCTCGTTTGAAGTAAATACTCCAAATATCTATCATACGCATGTGTTCTGAGCTAGCGCAAAGAGGCAGCAAAGTTTTTGCTGAGTCTTAGTAAGGATCACAAAGTAATGAGATTTGTGTTTGAACCGAATTTTATTGCTGTTTCAACATGTTCCCTGGATTTTTTGAAGCACTCCTTCAACTTGTTGCTGCCCGCTTAATTAAGCGGGCTTTTTTTTTCATACCCGTCCCATTTTAACCTGCTGCGTTATTGGCTGCACTCGCGCCTCCCAATCACATAGGAAACTATGCTCATGGGAAGTCGCTCATTGGCCGCCTAGCCGCAGATTAAACTGGTTAGGGTATGATTATCATTTACTACTCATTTGTCGGGAGATCAAAGCCAAAATGGGTGTAGGCGCGTGGCGCTGCAATGCGTCCGCGTGGTGTGCGCTGAATAAAGCCCTGCTGGATCAGAAACGGCTCTATCACATCTTCGATGGTATCTTTTTCTTCACCAATGGCAGCGGCCAGGTTATCCAGCCCTACCGGTCCACCCATAAACTTTTCAATAATGGCCAAAATAAGCTTACGGTCCATGTAGTCAAAGCCTTCGGCATCGACATCTACCATCTGCAGTGCAGAAGCTGCAACGTCAACGGTGACTACGCCACCGGCTTTAACCTGCGCATAGTCACGAACCCGCCGTAACAAACGGTTGGCTATTCGCGGTGTACCACGCGAGCGGCGGGCAATTTCGGCCGCGCCGGCTTCGTCCAGTTGTAAATTAAGAAAATGGGCCGAGCGCAGAATAATCTGCGTCAGCTCATCTACTTTATAAAACTCAAGCCGCTGCACTATACCAAAACGGTCACGCAGTGGTGATGTCAAAGCGCCGGCACGGGTAGTTGCCCCAACCAGTGTGAAAGGGGGCAAATCCAGCTTGATAGATCGGGCTGCCGGGCCTTCCCCTATCATAATGTCCAGTTGATAATCTTCCATCGCCGGGTACAGAATCTCTTCAACAACCGGGCTTAAACGATGTATCTCATCAATAAACAGCACATCGTTCGGTTCAAGGTTGGTTAGCAGCGCAGCCAAATCGCCGGCTTTTTCCAGCACAGGGCCAGAAGTGGTCTTGATATTTACGCCCATTTCATTGGCCACTATCATTGCCAGCGTGGTTTTACCCAGGCCAGGCGGACCGAAAATCAGTAAATGATCCAAGGGGTCACCACGACCGCGGGCGGCTTCAATAAAAATGGCCATCTGCTGGCAAACATGTTGCTGTCCAGTGTAGTCCGCCAGGGTTTTCGGCCGGATAGCACGGTCTATAACCTCATCTTCACGCGTAGCAGCAGTTTGAATTAAACGGTCAGCTTCTATCATCGTTACATCATGCTCCGCAGGGCGGCTTTAATCAGTTGTTCACTGCTCATGTCAGTTTGCTTCACTTTTTGCACAGCTTTATCTGCCTGCGCCTGACTATAGCCCAGAGACACCAGCGCACTAATTGCATCGTGCTCAGCACTTTCCTGCGGGCTAAACACGGCTTCATCAGCTTGCAATATCAGTGCATCTGTCACAGGAGTATTGGGCGCTATACCCCAATCTTTTAAGCGGTCACGCATTTCTATTACCAGCCGTTCTGCCGTTTTTTTACCGACGCCGGGTAACTTCACCAGTGTGCTGACGTCGTCCAGTTGCACGCAGCGGACAAACTGCTGCGCGGTCATGCCGGACAGAATCGTCAGTGCCAGCTTGGGGCCAACACCATTGGCTTTAATTAACTGCCTGAACAGGGCGCGTTCGTTTGGATTAACGAAGCCATATAATAGCTGCGCATCTTCACGCACGACAAAATGTGTATAAATAGTGGCTTCTTCACCCGTGGCGGGCAGCTGATAGAAACTGGTTAACGGTAACTGTACTTCGTAACCCACACCGGCCACTTCTATTAATAAATCCGGCGCCTGCTTTTCCAGCAGGATACCGCGTAAACGTCCGATCATAGAATCTGCTTATTGGTTAGACCGTTATATGCAAAGCACTAGCGCAGGCGTCCACGCACGGTTTTACGTGCTTGCCCGGCCAGACTCACTAAACTTTGCTGAGTATGCCCATGACATAACGCAACTGCAAGGGCGTCAGCGGCATCGGCCTGGGGGTTGGCTGGTAACTTCAGTAAGGTACGTACCATGTGCTGCACCTGCGCTTTGTCGGCAGCGCCGGTACCGACAACAGACTGTTTAACCTGGCGGGCTGAGTATTCGAATACGTCAAGGCTGGCATGTTTAGCAGCTACTATAGCCGCGCCACGGGCCTGGCCCAGCTTTAACGCAGAGTCAGCATTACGTGCCATAAACACCTGCTCGATGGCAAAAATGGTTGGCCGGGTCTGAACAATGATTTCGCTGACGCCGTTAAAAATATCCAGCAGCCGCTCAGGCAATAAATCATCCGGGTTTAACCGGATACAACCGCTGGCCACGTATTCAAACTTCATACCGCTCTGACGCACAACACCGTAGCCCGTTAACCGGCTGCCGGGGTCGATGCCGAGAATAATATTCACGCTCAGCTATGCTCTGCCATCAGCTCATCACTGATATCGGCGTTATGGTAGACATTTTGCACATCGTCGCAGTCTTCAAGCTGATCGATCATTTTAAAAAATGCAGCAACATGATCGGCATCCACCTCGGCCCGGGTTGCAGGCACCAGTGTGACTTCGCCGTTGTCGGCAATAAAGCCTGCTGCGTTCAGCGCGTCTTTCACATCACTGAATGTCTCTGCAGTGGTAAACACTTCGATGCTGCCATCATCATCTGTGACCACATCTTCAGCGCCCGCTTCCAGCGCAGCCTCCATTAGTGCATCTTCATCTGCACCGGGAGCAAACATCAGCACACCACGGCGGGTAAACAGATATGCAACAGAGCCGGAAGTACCAAGGCTGCCACCGGCTTTGGTAAAAGCATGGCGTACGTCGGCCACGGTACGTTTATGGTTATCCGTCATTGTCTCGACTATTACCGCCACACCGTTCGGGCCATACCCCTCGTACACCAGCTCTTCGTAGTTTTCACCATCATTCGCACCGGCACCACGCTTTATAGCCCGGTCTATGGTGTCACGGGTCATATTTTCTGACAGTGCTTTGTCTACCGCTAAGCGTAAACGCGGGTTAGCCGTTACGTCAGGATTCAACCTGGCGGCAACTGTCAGCTCACGGATAATCTTGGTAAAAATTTTATTCTTTTTCGCATCCTGACGGGCTTTGCGATGCTTCATGTTCGCCCATTTACTATGGCCGGCCATCAGTTACTCCTTAGTTGTGGCAGCAAAGCTGCTGCCACGGTATTGCAGATAAAACAGACGAGATTTAGTTTATTGTGGCTTAGCAACCACACTAATGCCAAGCTCGGCCAGTTGTGCCGGGTTCGCAGCACCTGGCGCATCTGTCAGCGGGCACGCTGCCGTTGCTGTTTTCGGGAACGCCATCACGTCACGGATAGAGGTTGCGCCGGTCATCAGCATCACTAAGCGGTCCAGACCAAAGGCTAAACCGGCATGTGGTGGTGCGCCGTACTTTAATGCTTCCAGCAGGAAACCAAACTTTTCAGCGGCTTCTTCATCGCTGATACCCAGCAGAGTAAATACTTTGGCCTGAACGTCAGCAGTATGAATACGTACCGAACCACCGCCTAATTCCGTGCCGTTTAGTACCATATCGTAGGCGTTAGACAACAACTCACCGAGTTTCAGCTCACTATTAGCGGTATTTAAGAATGCAGCAGTATCCAGTGGCGAGGTAAACGGGTGATGCACTGCGGAGAAGCTGCCGTCATCGTTTTCTTCGAACATCGGGAAGTCTACTACCCACAAAGGCTTCCAGCCTGGCTGAGTAATACCTAAATCTTCACCCAGTTTCAGACGCAGCGCTCCCATGGCTTCACATACCACTTTGTAGCTGTCAGCACCGAAGAAAATTAAATCGCCGTTCTGTGCTTCTGTACGGCTGATAATGGTCGAGACGATCTCTGGCGTTAAAAACTTCGCCACCGGAGATTGCACACCTTCAACGCCTGCCGCAACATCATTCACTTTCATCCACGCCAGGCCCTTAGCACCGTAGATGCCAACGAAGCTGGTGTAGTTATCGATATCTTTACGCGATACTTTCTCAGCAGCGCCAGGTACTTTCAGTGCCACTACACGGCCTTTGGCATCGTTTGCCGGGCCAGAGAACACCTTGAAATCAACCTCTTTTAATAAATCAGCCACATCGACAAACTGCATCGGGTTACGCAGATCCGGTTTATCAGAGCCGTATAAGCGCATCGCTTCCCAATATGGCATACGCGGGAACTGGCCCAGATCTACACCCAGTAACTCGTTAAACATCTGATGCACCATCTTTTCGGTAACTTCCATTACCTGCTCAGCACTCATAAACGAGGTTTCAATATCGATCTGGGTGAATTCCGGCTGACGGTCAGCACGTAAATCTTCATCGCGGAAACATTTAACGATTTGATAGTAGCGATCTAAACCCGACATCATCAGCAACTGCTTAAACAACTGTGGTGATTGCGGCAGAGCAAAAAACTGGCCTTTATGGGTGCGGCTTGGCACTAAATAGTCGCGCGCGCCTTCTGGCGTAGCTTTGGTCAGAATGGGCGTTTCCACGTCCATAAAGCCATGACTGTCCATGAAATTACGGACAAAGCTGGTCACTTTAGCGCGGAATTTCAGCCGTTCAGTCATCATTGGCCGGCGTAAATCAAGGTAGCGGTATTTTAAACGCTGCTCTTCACTGTTGTTCTGGTTCGAGTCTAATGGCAGCGGCGCAGCTTTGTTCAGGATAACCAGCTCACTGGCATAGACTTCCACCTCACCGGTTGCCATGTCTTTATTAACCTGAGACTCAGGGCGCGCACGCACCTGGCCTTTAATCTGAATACAGAATTCATTGCGTAACGTGTATGCCACATCGAACAGGTCTTTTAAGTCTGGGTCACACACCACCTGCACCATGCCTTCGCGGTCACGCAGGTCTAAAAATATCAACCCACCCAGATCGCGGCGACGATTCACCCAACCGCATAAAGACACCTGTTGCCCAACATGTTGTGCAGTTAACAAACCGCAATAATGGCTACGCATTAAACCTTCCTTCTACCTTGCTAATCAGCGGCACTAAAATGACGGCTAATTATATAGAATTGACGCTTAATGTCACTGCCCGCTTACGAATTCACTACACGGGAAAAACAGTACTGATTTTTACCTTGCTGCTTCACGCGGTACATCAAACTGTCGGCTACTCTGAGTAACCGTGCGCAGTCAGTACCATCATCCGGGTACACAGCAATGCCAATACTGGCCCCCACCTGCACTTCACCGACAGACAACGTCACCGGTTCGGCCAGCTGATGCAGAATTTTCTCCGCAACGATGGCGGCATCGTCCCGGCTTAACAAACCGGTTAGTAAAATAACAAACTCATCACCGCCAAAGCGGGCCACGGTGTCACTTTTACGTATCGCAGTACCTAAAATGGCCGCCAGTTTTTGTAGTAATTCATCACCGACCTCATGGCCAAACTGGTCATTAACCTCTTTAAAACCATCCAGGTCGATAAACAACAACGCCAGAATTTCATTGTGCCGCGCATGTTGCAGCAGCGCCTGTTCTATCCGTTCTTTAATTAAAGAGCGGTTAGGGATCTGTGTCAGATCATCATGTGTCGCCATAAACCGCATTTTTTGTTCAGCCTGACGACGCAGTGATACCTCTCTGCGTAGTGACAAATTCCAGATTACAACAAACGTCAGCAGCAAGGCAGCTACACCGCCAATCTGCCACATTGTTTGCCTGAACTGTGCCTGATTTATGCCCTGCGTCACCTGAAAGCTGAACCAATTCTGATATAACTGCTGACGCTCTTCTTTGCCTATACTGCGCAGGCCTTTATTCAGCATAACCACCAACGGCGCGTAGTCCTCCCTGACAGCAATAAGTGACGGGTAAGTGGGAAGGTCTTCCAGGATTTGCACACGTAAATACAAGTATCCTGCCTGGCGCACCATTTCGCTGGAAGCTTCAACCGAATCCAGAGCATAATCAACTTTACCCTGTTGCAATAACTCCAATCCGTCACGCAATGATCTGGCCGGCACGACCTTAATTTGCGGGTAAATATCGTTTAAGTGCCTCGCCAGTTTATAGTCCTTATAGATGGCAACGCTTTTTCCATTCAGATCGGCAGTATTAACAATGAGGTCGGCATTTAAAGCGCCAATAACGGCCCATTGTGTCGACCAAAACTCGTCTGTAAAGCGGGCATAGCGGCGCCTTTCTTCCTGTTCAGAAACATTGGCAATTACGTCAATCTCTTTGTGTTCCAGCGCCTTAAGCATGTCATTAAAGTTACTGTAAATCTGGATAGTAAAATCGACCTTTAACCGCTCAGACAGCAGGTTAAACATATCAACGGTAACACCAGCCGGGTTACCGGCATCGTCAACAAACTCCATTGGCGGCCAGTTATCCAGCATGCCGACACGTAAAGCCGGGTGCGAATTTAGCCAGTTAACTTCAGTTTCGGTCAGCGGGATCTGCTTACGGAACTGCGGGAAATACCTCAGGTCGGGTTGCACAACCCATTTTTTCTCCACCTCAATAAACCAGTCCAGCGTAAAGTTTGAAAAGCCCTGACGGATTTTTTCTGCCAGCTCGGTATTGTCATCCCGGATCAGGCTGTATATCGGAGCGAAAACTACTGAATCCGGTTGTGCGACAAAAACATCATTTTGATTTAGCTGCTGTAACCTAAGGGGTATGATGGCAGACGCACCAAAAAAACCATTCAGCTCACCATTTAACGTGCCCTGCACCATATCTTCCAGCTGGCGATACTGCATAAACTCTGCGTGAGGATAACGCCGGCTCAATTCGGCCTGATAAGGCGCATTGCCAAAGACCCCGACATTACCCTCTGATACCGCCGTCAGCGGCGGAAACTTGCGCTGGTTTAATGTAAAAAAATGGGATTTAAAGCCATACAGTTGATACGCCGGGCCAATCCCCTGAGGCAAATTTGTGTTATCCGGGAAACCAATAACCACATCTATCCGGCCCTTTTTAAGATTTTGCAGATTGTTAGATGACGTATCAGGCACGAAAACCACTTTGGTTCCGGTTTGCTCAGCCCAGTGCTGCCACAGCTCAACAAATAGTCCCTGCGCGTCTCCTTGCGGCGATACGTGCATATAAGGTTGATTATTAACTGATACCCCCAGTATTAACGTATCTTTATCAGCCGGAACGCCAAGCCATTTCCGCTCCAGCTCGTCCAGGTAACTGCGGCTAAGTTGCGCTGTGGCCTGGGCCAGTTGTTCTGCCAACACCTTGTTTTGCGGCATTACTGCGAATGCCAGTTCCATGCGGCTTAATGCAATACGCCGGTGCATCGGGAACAAACGTCTGAGCTCACTATGACCATTAAATTGTTCCGGCAGCCTATCGAGCCCGGCAAAAGCGGCAATCTGACCATCCAGTGCAGCCTGATACATTGCTGAAACATTAGGAAAATACTTGAAGTTGCCTTGCGGCAATTGCTGTTTCAATACCGCCAGATGAGCGGTGTTCTCGATAACGCCTATAACGAAAGGCTGCAGGTCTTTTAGCGCAGTAGCCCCCACCAAATCCCGCATAACGTAGACATTACTGAACGCATCGATATTCAAATCAGTCAGCAAAAAGGTGGCGTCACGCGCCGGAGTACGCCCGACAGCGCCGTGCAGGTCAACCTCGCCGGATTGCAGCTGCTTCAGTGTGTCTGGCCAATTAGCCGCTACAAACTTAATACTGATATTTTGCTGACGCCCGATTTCGCGCCAGTAGTCTATAACCAGCCCGGCTACCTCACCGTTATCATCAGTAAACATATAAGGATAGGAGTCTACACTGACGGCTACTTTTAACTGCTGCGGTAATGGCGCTGCGCCCGCACCGGTTATACCCAGCAGAAAAACAAACAGTGATGCCAAGATAGATTTACCAATCATTATGTTATGCTTCCTGACTGCAGTACCTTTAGTTTTACGCCGCCACTTTAATAAGGTCAAGTTGCTGATGTTATATCTTGGTTGCCCGGTATGGGCCAACCCGAAATGGAAAACAAGCCTGCTATCTGCTGATGCAAAACCGGCAGATTTTCTGGCGCAATATGCCCGCTTTTTTAACTCGGCAGAAGGAAACACCACCTTTTACGCCGACCCATCAGAGCACACACTACAGCGCTGGCTGCAGGATACGCCGGCACATTACCGTTTTGTGTTAAAAGTCCCCCAGCGCATCAGTCATGCTGACAGCGCTGATTACGCAGAACAATTAACCGACTGGTTAAGCCGTATGGCAGTACTGGCGGATAAACTGGCCCTGGTACATTTGCAACTTCCTGCCAGTGCCGGGCCTTTGCAGCTGCAGCGGATCAGTCACATGGTACAGCTGATTAGCCAGACCAGACACTGTGCACTGGAAGTGCGCCACCTTGCATTTTTTGATAAAGCGACTTACGAAATTGCGCTGCACAAGATGCTGCAACAGTTTAATGCCGAGCGTGTCGTTATTGACAGCCGGGCATTGTTTGCCGTAGCTCCCACCACACCGGCGCTGCTGGATGCGCATGCCAAGAAACCCAGAGTGCCGGTGCATGCCATCAGTTTTAGCGCCACACCTGTACTACGCTTTATTGGCAGTGACGATATGGCGCTGAACAGGCAGTTTTATCAGCCCTGGCTTAAAAAAGTGCAACAATGGCTGGATGACGGTAAAACCCCGTTTTGCTTTTTTCACACGCCGGATAACGATTTAGCCCCACAACTATGCCGCCAGTTCGCCCGCGATTTAAATTACCCGCATCAGTGCCTGGCCACCTGGCCGGGTGAGCAACAGTTCAGCCTGCTGTAGTGTTTGGCAGATTTGCGTTAAACTAACGGCCATTTTTATCGCCATACTTAACTTGCACCCCAGATAAACCTATGCAAAAAGATGATATTTTCGCCGAGCCACTAGCCCAGGTACCTGACTTCAGTTTTGATGCGCAGGTCGCCGACGTTTTCCCGGACATGATCCAGCGCTCTGTGCCCGGCTACCAGACAATTATCCAAACCATCGGCAAACTCAGCAGCCGGTTTCAGCAGGCAGACAGCAACTATTACGACTTAGGCTGTTCATTAGGTGCGGCAACGCTGGCCATGCGGCGTAATATTAACGCGGCAAACAGTAATATTATTGCCGTTGATAACAGCAGTGCGATGGTGGAGCGCTGTGAACGGCATTTACAGGCGTTTCGCTCTGAGGTGCCGGTACAGGTAAAACTGGCTGATATCCGTGAGCAAAGTATTGAAAACGCGGCCATAGTGGTAATTAATTTTACGCTGCAGTTTTTACCCAAAGCCGACCGTAGCGCGCTGTTGCAACGGGTTTATCAGGGCTTAAAACCGGGCGGTTTGCTGATCCTTTCAGAAAAATTTGTCAGCGCTGACAGCACAGCAAACGACTTGCTTGTTGAGCTGCACTACGACTTTAAACGCGCCAACGGATACAGTGAGCTGGAGATCAGCCAAAAACGCAGCGCGCTGGAAAATGTAATGAAACCCGATACGTTGGCCGAACACCAACAACGCTTAAGCGAGGCGGGTTTTAGCAGCCAGACACTGTGGTTTCAGTGTTTTAACTTCTGCTCTATGGTCGCCATTAAATAAGGTCAGCTATGCTCGATTTCACTTCGTTTTATGCCCAACTGGCCAGCAATAAACTGCATAAATGGCTGGAATCATTACCAGCACAATTAGCCAGTTGGAGCAAAGATGCCCTGCACGGCGATTTTAAACAATGGCAGAAAGTGATAACCAATTTGCCAGTTACACAAAGCAGCCAGACTGAACTGAAAAGCGCTGTGCAGTTTGGCCATTCAGACGATATCAGCAGCGGTGAAGCGCAGCAGATCCGGTATTTGCTGCAGCAGTTAAAACCCTGGCGTAAGGGGCCATTCAGCATTCATGGTATCGATATTGATACCGAGTGGCGCTCTGATTTTAAATGGGACAGGGTTCTACCGCACATTGCCCCGCTGCATAACCGTTTTGTGCTGGATGTTGGCTGCGGTAGCGGTTACCACTTGTGGCGCATGCGTGGAGAAGGCGCAGAGTTTGTGGTAGGAATTGACCCGTCGCAACTGTTTTATGCCCAGTTTCAGGCGATAAAACACTTTAACCCGGATCCGGCAGTAAACCTGTTACCGGTTGGCATTGATGATATGCCTGCACTCAAGCAGTTTGATACCGTGTTTTCAATGGGGGTGCTGTATCACCGCCGCTCACCACTGGATTTCTTACAGCAATTAAAAAACCAGTTACGCCCAGGCGGCGAGCTGATTTTGGAAACCCTGGTGGTTGAAGGCGATGAGCACACTGTGCTGGTGCCGGGAGAACGCTACGCCAAAATGCGTAATGTCTGGTTTATTCCAAGCGTTGCGGCGCTGACACACTGGCTGCAGCGGTTAGGCTTTAGCAATGTTCGCCTGGCGGATTTAAACCAGACCAGCCTGGCAGAGCAGCGCAAAACAGAGTGGATGGAAAACGAAAGTTTGATTGATTTTCTTGATGCAACTGATCATAGTAAAACCATTGAAGGCTACCCTGCACCGCTTAGGGCGGTGCTTATTGCCAATAACTAGCTTTACAGAGTGGTATCAGCGTTATGCCCTATCGTCCGCGCTCAACCCTGGAACAATGGCGCATACTACAGGCTGTAGTGGACGCCGGAGGCTATGCTCAGGCAGCAGAGTTACTGAGTAAAAGCCAGTCGTCGTTAAATCATGCAGTTGCCAAGCTCCAGACCCAGCTTGGGGTAGAGCTGCTGGAAGTGCGGGGCCGCAAAGCCTATCTGACCGAAGCTGGCGAGGTGATGCTGCGACGCTCACGTTTACTGACACAGCAGGTAGAAGATTTAGAGCTGCTGGCAGCAAACATTGACCAGGGCTGGGAGCCGGAGATCCGGGTGGCGGTTGAACTTGCCTACCCCCGGCGTTTTTTAAATGCTGCACTGGCGGCATTTTACCCGCTAAGCCGCGGTAGCCGTATTCAACTGATAGACAGTGTTATTACCGGTAGTACCGAAATTATTCAGCAGAAAAAAGCCGACCTGGTCATCGCTGCATCCGCCATTATTCCCAAGGGCTATCTTGGTGAGCCACTGTGTGTTACCCGTTTTGTACCGGTAACCGGCCGCGATAACCCGCTAGCCGGGATAACTGAACTTGATCAGAACGAGCTGAGCCAGCATTTGCAACTGGTTATTCGCGACACCGCACAAAAGCCACTTGATAATGTCGGTTGGCTGCGCGCTGAACAGCGCTGGACCGTCGATAATTTTCATGAAGCCATAGAAATTCTGCAGCTGGGACTAGGATTTTGCTGGCTACCCGACTTTATGGTTGAAGACGCTTTACAACAAGGCAGCCTGATACAACTTAATATGAAACAAAGCAGCGAACGTATTGCCGCCATCTCACTGGTTACGCCCAAGGAAGAAACCTTAGGGCCAGGCAGTAAACAGTTACGCCAGTTGATACTGGCAGCCCACCATAAAAGCTGAGGCCACTATGCAACAATCAGAACTGAATCAACTTATGCAAGATGCAGCCGCCGATGCGGTATCCTATGCAAAAGAGGAACATCAACAAACGCTGGATGGCAATATCGACAGCTTAGCCGCTGTCGATAACGTACTTAGTCAATTACATGTACGGGAAAAAACCAAACACCATTCTGCCGAAATGCTGTTTACGCTATCAAATATTCTGGGCGCTTACATAGGTGAGTTGTTTATTGCTCATGTCGGCGGCCATTGGCAGCACAATCAGCAGGATGAAACTGCACCTTTTGTTTTTGTGCAGTTCCAGGATAAAGAATTTCCATTTGCATCAGTGTGTTACCATAAAATAACCCGCGACGACAGCATCAGTTTGCTAGGTTATGTCAAACAGGCAATGGCAAATGCTATGCAGTAAGGCTTTTGTCGGCGGCGTTAAGCAGGTAAAATGCCGCCAATTTTAAGCCTTTCCACTTTCAGCCATTCGAGGATAGCCGTGAGCGAGCAGAAAACATCTTTAAGCTACAAAGACGCCGGAGTAGATATTGACGCAGGAAACGCGTTGGTAGAACGAATTAAAGGCGCCGTTAAACGCACACGTCGTCCTGAAGTCATGGGTGGTTTAGGCGGCTTTGGCGCGCTGTGCCAAATCCCTGCTGGCTATAAAGAACCGGTACTGGTATCGGGTACTGACGGTGTCGGCACTAAGCTGCGCTTAGCAATGGATCTGAAACGTCATGATGGCGTGGGTATCGACCTGGTCGCCATGTGTGTAAATGACTTAGTGGTACAAGGTGCAGAACCGCTGTTTTTCCTGGATTATTACGCCACCGGTAAACTGGATGTCGACACTGCGTCAGCTGTAGTCAATGGCATCGCCGAAGGCTGTTATCAGTCTGGTTGTGCGCTGGTTGGCGGCGAAACCGCCGAAATGCCGGGCATGTACCATGGCGAAGACTACGACATCGCGGGTTTCTGCGTTGGCGTAGTAGAAAAAGCGGACATCATTGATGGCAGTAAAGTGCAACCGGGCGATCAACTGATTGCCCTGGCATCATCGGGACCGCATTCAAATGGTTTTTCGTTAATCCGTAAAGTATTAGAAGTGAGTGGCCAGAGCCCTGATACACAACTCGAAGGCAAGTCAATAGCTGACCACCTGCTGGAACCGACCCGCATTTATGTGAAAAACCTGCTGGACCTGTTCAAACAGACTCCTGTGCACGCACTTTGCCACATTACCGGCGGTGGTTTCTGGGAGAATATCCCGCGCGTGCTGCCAGAAAATACTAAAGCTGTTATCGATGGCACCAGCTGGCAGTGGCCGGTAATTTTCAACTGGCTGCAGCAGCAAGGTAATATCAGCCGTCATGAAATGTACCGCACCTTTAACTGCGGTGTGGGCATGATAGTAGTGGTACCGCAGGACAAACTGCAAACCGCCCTTAGCTTATTAAGTGCTGCCGGTGAAACTGCCTGGCACCTTGGCGAAATTCACGCTGCCGCTGCCGGTGATGAGTTAGTGGTAATAAACGAATAAGGCCTGTCA
The DNA here is from genome assembly GCF_059429535.1 of Rheinheimera sp. ATLC3. Lineage (NCBI taxonomy): Bacteria > Pseudomonadati > Pseudomonadota > Gammaproteobacteria > Chromatiales > Chromatiaceae > Rheinheimera > Rheinheimera sp. ATLC3. Next base: position 3,462,014 of record NZ_CM182103.1, on the reverse strand, counting down.
TGAAATCTATTGTTGTACTGATTTCGGGCAGCGGTTCCAATCTGCAGGCCATTATTGATGCCTGCAGCAGCGGCTTTATCCCGGGAAAAATTAGTGCCGTTATCGCCAATAAAGCGAATGCTTACGGCCTGGTACGGGCCAGCGATGCCGGCATTACCACTCAGGTGTTAAGCCACAAAACCTATGCCAGTCGTGATCATTATGACGAAGCGCTGATAGACGCTATTGACCAGCACCAACCTGATCTGGTGGTGCTGGCAGGTTTTATGCGTATTTTAACCCCGGCTTTTGTGCAGCATTATGCCGGCCGTTTGCTGAATATTCACCCCTCGCTGTTACCTAAATACCAGGGCCTGAATACTCACCAGCGCGCCATTGACGCAGGCGATACCGAACACGGTTGCAGTGTGCATTTTGTAACCGAACAGCTCGATGGCGGCCCGGTAGTACTGCAGGCGAAAGTGCCTTTATTCAGCGACGACGATGTCGCAGCACTTTCTGAGCGTGTTCATGAGCAGGAGCACCGTATTTATCCGTTAGTTGTGCGCTGGTTTTGCCAAAACCGTTTACAACAGCAAGCAGATCAGGCATGGTTGGACGGCAATATTTTAGCAGCCAACGGTTACGCCAATGATGAAGAAGATTAACTGGCGCTTATGGGCGCCTTTTATTGTAGTTACAACTTTATTTACTAACAGCCTTTACGCCGAAACGCCCAAGCTGAGTAGTTTCAATGCCGACTATATTGTCTATCGTGCCGGTAAAAAACACGGTGAAGCCAACCGCTATCTGAAAACCACAGAGCAAGGCTATCAAATGGGCTATAGCAGCGACATCAGCTGGATGATTTTCTCAGATTCACGTCGTGAAACCTCTGATTTTACGCTCGAAGACGGCCGGATAAAGCCACTGCGTTATACCATGCAACGCACGGGCACCGGGCCGGATCGTTACTATGAACTTAATCTTGACCGCCAGCAGAACATACTGCGCGAAGGTAAAAACCGTAAACCAAAGGATGTTAACTGGCAAGATGACTGGCTGGATCAAATAAGCTATCAGTTGCAGCTGGCACTGGATTTAAAAGCCGGCCAGACAGAGTTTCATTACAATGTGTTAAACCGGCATGGCGACAGCAAAATGTACCACTACAAAGTCGTCGCTGAAGAAATGCTGCCGCTACCTTACGGCAATATCAAAACACTGCGTATCGCCCGTATCGAACAAAACAGCGACAAACAAATTTATGCCTGGGTAGCACCTGAGCTTGACTACATGCTGGTACGGTTGTGGCGCGGTGAAGACAACGTTGAGCAATTCGATGTCCAGCTGCATAAACTGGACTTTACGCCAGCCATTCAGGCCAGCGCTTCTCCATAGCGAAACAGCTGACTTTCACCACTTTGCATTTGATGCCACTGCTCATTTTTGGTCAGTGGTTCAGTTGCGATTATCGTCACAACATCGTCAGGCGTGGTTTCGCGGCTGAAATCAATATCGACATCCACATCTGACAAGCGGGCCATGCCAAAAGGCGCCCGCCGCGTGATCCAGTGCAGTTTGGTGCTGCAGTAGGTTAATAAGTACTCACCATCCGTCAGCAACATATTAAACACACCGAGTTTTTGCAGGGTTTTGCACTGACGCTGAATAAACTTAAACGCCGCTTTACGGCTGGGTGGTTTGTCAGGATAACGCTTATCCAACGCGCTGAGTAGATAACAAAATGCCCGTTCGCTGTCTGTGGTGCCAACCGGCGTAAAGCGGTCTACCGGTAGCTGCTGATAACCACTTAGCTGACCATTGTGGGCATAGGTCCAGTAGCGCCCCCACAACTCACGGCTGAACGGGTGGGTGTTTTCCAGGGCGACGCGGCCACGGTTAGCCTGCCTGACATGGGCGATGACAGCACAGCTTTTTATCGGATAATCCGATACCAGTCTGGCAATCTCTGACTGATAGCTTGGCAGCGCATCTTTAAAGGTGCAAACGCCTTTGTTTTCATAAAATGCCACGCCCCAGCCATCTTTATGCGGCCCGGTGCGACCACCCCGCTCCTTCAAGCCTTTAAAACTAAAACAGATATCGGTTGGCACATTGGCTGACATGCCAAGTAGTTCACACATAGTACATCTTACCTTAAGCAGACTGAGCCCCGTCGACAGGCTATGCTTAAGCGTATAAGTTGCCACTTCAGCTGACAATCACTTTCTGTGTTGTACTGTTCAGGGCTTGCAACTTTGTGCAAAGCGTTCTACTCTAGCCGGATAGTGGTCAGACCTCTGATTGGGAGTAAAAAATGGAAATGTTAATTCTATGCGTGGTGCTTGTTGCCGCCATTGCGGCTCTGGCATATAACCGGGCCAGTCTTACCATGTTTACAGCAGCCATCGCCATTATCCTGGCTATTGGCACAGCGCTGGATGTGGTTTCTACCTTAGGCTGGGTTGTCTTTTTGTTAGTGGCTTTGCCACTGAATATTGCCAGCGTGCGTCAGCAATACCTGACGAAGCCGCTGCTGAAACTGTACCGCAAAATTATGCCGGAAATGTCCAGTACAGAAAAAGAAGCAATTGATGCCGGTACCACCTGGTGGGAGTCAGATCTGTTTCGTGGCAACCCTGACTGGCACAAGATGCATAACTTCCCGGTGCCGCGCTTAAGCGCTGAAGAGCAGGCATTCCTCGACGGTCCGGTAGAAGAGTTACTGGCCATGATGGATGACTGGCACACCACGCATGAGCGGGCAGATCTGGCACCTGAAGTTTATCAGTATCTGAAAGACAAAGGTTTCTTCGCCATGATCATCAAAAAGCAATACGGTGGTCTGGAGTTTTCTGCTTATGCCCAGTCTTGTGTGCTGCAAAAATTAACCAGTAAAAGCATGGTGTTATCAAGCATTGTCGGTGTACCTAACTCGTTAGGCCCGGGTGAGCTGTTGCAACATTATGGTACTGATGAACAGAAAAAACACTACTTACCGCGCCTGGCTAAAGGCCTGGAAGTCCCCTGTTTTGCGCTGACCAGCCCGGAAGCTGGCTCTGACGCTGGTGCTATTCCGGACACCGGCATCATTTGTAAAGGCGAATGGGAAGGCAAAGAGGTCATCGGTATGCGCCTGACCTGGAACAAACGTTATATTACGCTGGCGCCTATCGCGACTGTATTGGGTCTGGCATTTAAACTGTACGACCCGGAAAAACTGCTGGGTGACAAAGAAGAGCTGGGGATTACCTGTGCCCTTATTCCGGTAACCACACCGGGGGTCAAAATTGGCCGCCGTCACTTTCCGCTAAACGTCCCTTTCCAAAATGGTCCGACGCAGGGTGAAAATATCTTCGTACCGCTGGATTACATTATCGGTGGCGCCAAAATGGCTGGCCAGGGCTGGCGTATGCTGGTTGAATGTTTATCGGTAGGCCGTGCAATAACACTGCCTTCTAACAGTACCGGCGGTATTAAAGCCGTTGCTATGGCGACTGGTGCTTATGCCCGTATCCGCCGTCAGTTCAAGCTGCCTATCGGTAAAATGGAAGGCGTTGAAGAAGCGATGGCCCGTGTCGGCGGCTATGCCTATATGGCTGAAGCCTCAACCACGATGTCGGTTGGCGCTATCGACTTAGGTGAAAAACCGTCGGTTATCTCTGCCATTACCAAATACCATATGACTGAACGCATGCGTCAGGCCATTATTGATGCAATGGACGTGCACGGCGGTAAAGGCATTTGTATGGGGCCAAATAACTATCTGGCCAGAGGTTATCAGGGTGCACCGGTTGCAATTACTGTAGAAGGTGCCAATATTCTTACCCGCAACATGATTATTTATGGTCAGGGCGCTATCCGCTGCCATCCTTATGTACTGGCTGAACTCCAGGCAGCGCAGCTGGATGATGAAGCGGCAGCAGTCACTGCTTTTGATAAAGCACTGTTTGGTCATATTGGCTTTGCTATCAGTAACTTCTTCCGTACGTTCTGGTTATCGTTAAGCGGTGGCGTGTTCAGCACTGCACCTTACAGCGATGCCACAGCAAAATACTATAAACAGATGAACCGCTTCAGTGCCGCTTTAGCCCTGATGTCGGATGTGGCAATGGGCACCCTGGGGGGTGATTTAAAACGCCGCGAGCGGATCTCGGCCCGTCTGGGTGACATCTTAAGTATGCTGTACCTGACATCAGCAGTGTTAAAACGCTTTAATGATGAAGGCCGTAAAACAGAAGATCTGCCACTGGTGCAGTGGTGCTGTGAAGACAATCTGGCCAAAGCCCAGCTGGCTTTAGACGAATTGTTTGATAACTTCCCGAACCGTATCGTCGGTACAGTGTTAAAACGCGTGGTGTTCCCATGGGGCCGTACGCTGCGTAAAGCCTCTGATATTACCGAGCATAAAGTTGCCCGCATCATGCAAACACCAGGCGAAGCGCGCTCACGCCTTGGCCATCACTTATACCTGCAAAACGAGCCGCTGAATCAGCTGGGTAGAATGGAACAGGCGTTAAAAGACGTGCTGGCTGCCGAACCTGTGTTTGATAAAGTCAGCCATGCTGCCGGTAAACGCCTGCCATTTTATCGCCTGAATGAAGTGGCTGACTTAGGTTTAGAGCTGAAAGTTATCAGTGAAGCCGAAGCTAAGCTACTGCGTGATGCTGAGCAAGGCCGCTTGTTCGCGATTAATGTCGATGACTTTGAACCGGAATATCTGGCAGCAGATAAAACCCTGACCCAGCAAGGCGCCGGTGCGGTGGAGAAAGACAAAAAAGATAAAGCAGCCTGATCTCTCGCTGTTAACAAAACGCCGGCTATTAGCCGGCGTTTTTATTAGTGATAACAGTGTCAATGTTAATCGAAGTTTACCTGCAGCTCTGCTGAGCAGCTGCCGGTAGCCGGCTGACAAATTTTATAGGTAAATGACACCGCATCTGAGCGGAAGCTGTCATTAATTAAACCGGAACGGTTCAGAGGCTTAATTTGCTCATTGTCACGGTACAGCATTAAGCCACTGCCCTCACCTGACCAACGCAACTGCGTCAGCTTCATGCCAAAGCGGGCACTGACAGTGCGCTGCAATTGCAGACTGACATCCAGCTCAGGTACCGCCCCTGGCAAATCAAATGCGACTACCACAGGGTCGTGATCTGATGAGCGGTAAGCATCGGCAGCATAGTAATCAACCAGATGCTGCTCCGACTTGTTCTCAGTGTTGTAATCCAGCACTATCGGCTCGTCAGCATTAATGTTCCACTTGGTGGCATCGGCCAGATGCTGCAAGGCTACATCGTTCAGCAGTGCATGGTCGAGTGAGCCAGACATACCCGAGAACACATAACCGTGGCCGGGCTCTTTACCCAGCGCTTCAAACACATTGATGTAACCTGCTTGCGCCAGCGCCATGATCGGATCTTCCTTGGCGTAAGCGTTCAGATCGCCAATCACCAATGCTGGCACCTGTGCAAAATGCTCTGCCGCGAACACACCTATAGCCTGAGCTGCACGGGTACGCGCTATATTGCACTGGCCCTGGCCATCACCCTTATCGCCATCAGCACTGCCACAGCCTGAACCTTTCGATTTCAGGTGATTCACCATCACGGCAAACTCAGCATCGTTTTCCAGTAAGCGGAAACGCTGCGCCAGCATAGGCCGGTTACGGCTATCATCAAACAATGCGACACCTTGCTCATCCAGTGCTGAATTGGCTGAGTTCAGTATCAGCAGCTCTGCAGCAGGCGCCACCAGGTCGCTACGGTAAATTAGGCCAACCGCAATTTGATCGCTGCCAACCGGGCCACCGGCATTAATATACTGCCAGCTGTCATTGCCTGTAACCGTGCGCAAGCCGCTGACTAAATCAGCAATGGCAGAGGTACTGCCAAAACCATCGTTCTCTATTTCCATTAAGCCGATAACGCTGGCATCCAGCGCACTCATCGCCGCAAGAATTTTCGCCCGTTGCCGTTCAAACTCCAGCGCAGTATTTGCACCACGGGCTGTCGGGAACCCACCGCCAGCACCATCACCGTTAAAGTAGTTCAGCACGTTAAAGCTGGCGACTTTCACATTGCCTGCTGCGGCCAGTTCCGGGGCAGCCGTGCGCGGGTTGGTCTGGATAAAGGTTGGTGCTACGGTTGGCATTACGCGATATTCATTAAAGCTGTAATGTACGGTACCCGTCAGCCCCGTTACGGTATCGCCGCTGCGTACCGTATTAAATGCCGATAAACCGCCGGTTGGGTATGGCACTGTAGCCGGGTTCTGCGCCGTGCTGGCATCATCGACTAAAATTTTGTTCAGCGCATGCTGGGCGTCCAGCGCATTTGCTTCTGCGCCTGGCATCACTACCTGAGTGGGCGTATAACGGCGGCCGTTTGATAAGGTAAGCTCACCAAAGCGTCCCAGCGTATAAGTATCATTTACTGTCAGTGGCTGACTAAAGCGTACCAACATACCTTCTATCGCTTCAAGCTCGGTAAGAGAGGCTACCGGCAGACTCATCTCTACCGGCTCTGGCAACGCACTGCTACCACAATCCAGCGTGGCTGTAATATCCGCCAGCTGTGTCTGGGTGAAGTATTCACCCACTGTGCCTTGCAGGCGCACGCGCTGGCCAACATCTACCGTTAGCGCACTGTTATTGACATAAACAAACAAGCCTTCAGACGTTGCGATATCGCTGTCCTGCTCGGCACCGACTGCCTGCACGGTATAGCCTTTCAGGCCCGGCAGAGCTTGGGTAACCACGGCTTCTATCTGCACCACTTGCCCCACTAACGGGCTGGCACTGCCTGCACCCTGAATAGCTGAAATGGCAGTAGCTGGCTCACCACAATTTAATATCGGTTCAGGATCCGGATCCGGGTCGCCCGGGTTGCCACCTTCACCATTAAATAAGCCAAGGTCGTCAAAGCTGTTGGTGGCAAAAACATCCCACTGGACCGCTGGGTCAAACACATCGCCACTGTTAGTATCATAAGACACGGCTTTACGCCGCAAGGTGCGGTCTATTGTCGTCACATCACCGCTTGTCCAGGCTGAACCCGGATCAAAACCGACCTGGCCGAATGAATCGATAACCACATCATTTTTGGTCAGCACTATGGCATCATCACCATTCCACAGGCTTTGGCCTGACGTCTGATCGGCCAACGCAACCAACTCTGCCACGGCAGCACTGGAGGCATAGACAAAGGTGCTTTTTGCCGCTACGCTGCCTTGCAAATTAACAGTAGTACCAACATCCGTTTTGCCGTTGAAATACACTTTTATCGCATAGCCATCGAGCGAAATGACAGCATCGGTTGGGTTATACAGTTCCAGCGCTTTATTATTGCCTGAACCTTCCACGTATTCTGAAATAAACAGCTCGGCATTCACTGCCGGTGCCAGTAACATGGCGATAGTTGCTGATAGCGTCCTGAGTTTCATGTTTTCTCCCTGCTTTATTATTAAGGACAAGCGAATATAAAACGCTTTTATGGCAGAATCATTAACTTTAGATAAATAACCAGGTCTATTTTTTTACATAAAATCGTCAGCAAATTTTACTCACCTTCAGAGCAGCGGTTACTTAAGCCTGCCAGGACAAAATCAGCCGTACAGACATCTAAATTTTTAACTGCTACTTCCATCCGCGTAGCGGATCGGGTTTACTAAAGCCCGCCCTATTAACGGAGAAACCCCATGTTTAAAGTAAACCAGTATTTTGACGGCAAAGTTGCCTCTATCGCCTTTGCCGGTGAGCAACTACCCGCTACGGTAGGTGTAATGGCACCGGGCGAGTACGAATTTGGTACCAGCCAGCACGAAGTCATGACAGTGATTAGCGGCGCACTCACTGTACTGCTGCCCGGCAGCAATGGCTGGCAAACGTTTAGCCGTAACCAGCAGTTTGAAGTACCGGCCAACAGCAAGTTTCAGTTGCAGGTGGCAGTAGATACCGCGTACCTTTGCACCTACGCCTGATACAGCTATAAGGACAACGCAATGCGCGGTATGCGCTCTGCAGCAAAACAACCGGCCCCGACCAAGCGGCCGGAAGCCACTAACCTGAAACAAACGCTAACAATGCTCTGGCCCTATCTGTGGCAGTTTAAGTACCGCGTATTGCTGGCCCTGCTGGCGCTGATCGCCGCCAAGGCTGCGGTACTGCTGATGCCACTGGCGCTTAAATATATTGTTGATGCGCTTGATAGTGGCCAGCATACGTTGGTGCTGGTACCGGTAGCGCTGTTACTGCTGTACGGCGGTCTGCGCTTCGCCGGGGTGTTTTTTGGTGAAGTGCGCGATGCATTGTTTGGCCGTGTTACCGAGCACGCTATGCGCCAGCTCGGCCTTAAAGTGTTTCAGCACCTGCACAGTTTAGAGCTGGCGTTTCATCTGGACAGGCAAACCGGCGGCATCAGCCGCGATATTGAACGCGGCACCAACGGCTTAAGTTTTTTAATGCGCTTTCTGATGTTTAACATCGCACCAACGCTGTTTGAAATCCTGGCAGTGGCGGTGATTTTCGCTACCTTATTCTCGCCTTTTTACTCGGTAGTGACCGTATTGGCGGTGGCCTTATACATCTTTTTTACTGTGGTCATTACCGAGTGGCGCAATAAATATACCCGCGAGGCCAATCAGGCCGATAACACCACTAACAGCCGCGCTATCGACAGCCTGCTGAACTACGAAACGGTAAAATACTTTAACAATGAGCACTACGAAGCCCAAACCTACGACAACTTTTTAGCCAAATGGGAGCAGGCACGGTTAAAAAACCGTTTAAGCCTGCTGGCGCTAAACTCGGGCCAGGCTTTTATTATTGCCGCCGCCATTACCGCGCTAATGTGGCTGGCCGCTGATGAAGTGGTCAGCAAGCAACTGACATTGGGCGACTTGGTGATGGTTAACGCCTATATGATCCAGCTGTTTTTACCGCTTAACTTTTTAGGTTTTGTCTATCGGGAAATTCGCCGCGCCTTAACTGACTTGGAGAACATGCTGGGCTTATTAAAACGTAAGCCGCAAATAACTGACCAACCAGACGCCGCCGAGCTTCCGTTGCAAAAAGGCGAATTGCAGTTTGATGCGGTTAGCTTTGGTTACCAGAGCAGCCGCCCTATTTTGCGCCAGCTGAGTTTTCGTGTGGCCGCCGGCACTAAAGTGGCGGTCGTTGGTGCCAGTGGCGCCGGTAAAAGCACGCTGGCACGTTTGCTGTACCGCTTTTACGATGTCAGCGCCGGCAGCATCCGCATCGATGGTCAGGACATCAGCAGTGTTACGCTCGACAGCCTGCGCCGCGCTATTGCAATAGTGCCGCAGGATACGGTGCTGTTTAACAGCAGCATCCGTGACAATATCCGCTATGGCCGCCCCGATGCCAGCGATGAAGAAATTGACCATGCCATTGAGCTGGCGCATCTAACCGGCTTTATCGCCAGCCTGCCCAAGGGTGACGCGACCGAAGTGGGCGAACGTGGCTTAAAAGTGTCCGGCGGTGAAAAGCAGCGTATCGCTATTGCCCGCGCCATCTTAAAACGCTCGCCAATACTGGTGTTTGATGAAGCCACCTCTGCGCTGGATTCTGCTGCTGAACAGGCCATATTGCAGGCCATGCGCGAGGTGGCGCGTAATCATACCAGCCTGGTCATAGCGCACCGCTTATCCACTATTACCGATGCAGATAATATTATCGTGCTGAAAAACGGCGAGCTGGCCGAGCAAGGTACACATGACGAACTGCTTGCCGCCAACGCTGAATACGCCCGTATGTGGCAGTTACAGCAAAAACAGCAGCACTGAGCTGCTGTATACTGGTTTGCTTATAGCGCTGTGGCTATACTGGCAGCGCTTATTACAATAACGATACACCAGGGGATACCTATGACACCTTTTAAACTTTCGCTGACAGCAGCCTTAGTTGGCTCAGCGTTACTGCTGGCTGGCTGTGGCGACAAACCACAAACCACCGCCCCCGCTAAAGCAGAGCAACGCGCCTTAACCGAAGCCGATGCGGTCGCTTTTTTAGATGAAACGGCAACCAAGCTGGAGCAGCTGTATTTAGAATCTAACCGCGCCGAGTGGATTTATTCTAACTTTATTACCGAAGATACCGCGTCACTGGCGGCCGATGTTAACGAAAAGCTGACAGTAGAAATGGTAAACCTGGCCACGGCAGCGGCAAAATTCGACCAGGTAGCATTGTCGGATGACAACCGCCGTAAGCTGGATAAACTGAAACTGGCCCTGACCTTACCGGCACCGCAAGATGCGGCAAAAACCGCCGAGATGGCAAAAATCGTCGCCGAATTAGGCGGCCTGTATGGCAAAGGCAAATATTGCAAAGCCGATGGCAAATGTTTATCACTGGGCGATATGTCAGCCATTATGGCTAGCAGCCGCGATTACGACGAACAGCTGGAAATGTGGCAGGCCTGGCGCGAAATCAGCAAACCCATGCGCCCGCTGTATACGCGGTTAATTGAGCTGACCAACGAAGGCGCGAAAGAGCTGGGCTATGCTGACACCGGCGCGATGTGGCGCTCAAAATACGATATGCCGGCCGATGATTTTGCCAAAGAGCTGGACCGGGTTTGGGATCAGGTAAAACCACTGTATGAATCGCTGCACTGTCATGTACGTAGCAAGTTATCCGAACAATACGGCGCCGACAAAGTGCCGCTGGATAAACCGATCCCAGCGCATTTACTAGGTAATATGTGGGCACAAAGCTGGGGCAATATTTACGATATCGTTGCACCTAAAGATGCCGATCCGGGCTACGATGTGACCAAGCTGCTGGAGCAGCATAACTATGACGAAATTAAGATGGTTAAAGGCGCCGAAGGCTTCTTTACCTCGTTAGGTTTTGCCCCGCTGCCAGAAACCTTTTACCAGCGCTCGCTGTTCTTAAAACCGGCCGACCGTGATGTAGAATGCCACGCCTCCGCCTGGGATTTAGACGCCAAAGACGACTTGCGCATTAAAATGTGTATTCAGCGCACCGGCGAAGAGTTCTCGGTTATTCACCACGAGCTGGGGCATAACTTCTACCAGCGCGCTTACAAAGACCAGCCGGTATACTTCCAGGAAAGCGCCAACGACGGCTTCCACGAAGCGATTGGCGACACTATCGCGTTATCAGTGACACCGGGTTATTTAAAGCAGATCGGCCTGCTGGACACAGTACCGGATGAGAGCAAAGACATCGGCCTGCTGATGAAAATGGCGATGGATAAAATTGCTTTTGTGCCTTTTGGCCTGTTAGTAGACCAGTGGCGCTGGAAAGTATTTAACGGCGAAATTACGCCCGAGCACTACAACGAAGCCTGGTGGCAGCTGCGTGAAAAGTACCAGGGCGTAGCCGCGCCGGTAGCGCGCTCAGAAGCCGATTTTGATCCGGGCGCCAAGTACCATGTGCCAGGCAATGTGCCTTACACCCGTTACTTCTTAGCACATATTCTGCAGTTCCAGTTCCACAAGGCACTGTGTGATATCGCTGGTAACGAAGGTGCTGTGCACCGCTGTTCAATTTACAACAGCAAAGAAGCCGGCGCTAAGTTAAACCAGATGCTGGAAATGGGCTCAAGCCAGCCATGGCAGCAAGCGTTAGAAGTGGTCACCGGCAAGCCGGAGATGGACGCCACCGCGATTCTGGATTACTTCGCCCCGCTGCAAGCCTACCTGGACGAGCAGAACAAAGGCCAGCAATGCGGCTGGTAAGTTAGTCTCTTAAAGCAAAAAGCCCGCGCAAGCGGGCTTTTCTTAGTAAGTTAGTCCTCGAAGCTTAATTACGCTTTTCATCTGCTCGACACTATCATTTTCAGAGCACTTAACCTGCTATCAGTCTCCATCAAGATTTTGAAAATCTTGCAACGTTTTCTGCATAAAAAGTATCATTGTTCTTTGAGTATCTAGCGCAATGTCGTGGCGCTTCTCATTCAAGAGCTTATAAGCTGGGGTCTTAACTAGCTCAATGAGCTGTCTAAGCTCCTCCTCAGAGAATTGTCTTTTATAAACTTCGGCTTTGGATCTTCTATATTCCTCAGATTGAAGTGCTTTGACTAAAAATGCATGTATCTTATGTATTTTGGATTCATCTCCAGCTGCATGCATTTCAATTAACGGCATCATGCTGTCCACAAACGCTAATTTGTCTGAAGAACTACTCAAATCTTCGAAAACTAATGCCAATCTCAAATGCTCATCATCTGCCAGCAGCGCTGGCGGAAGCAACAATAGTAGAATAAAAAATAAGCGAATCATTCTGTAAACCCTCTGGTTCAGCCGACGCATCTGATCAAAACCAGATGTATCTTCGAACGCAACTAAGCTTCTTGTGCAAGTGGCTAATAAAGCTGTAATTTTTCATTTTTGTTTAATCCCGTAAATTCCCATAGGTAATTAGCCAAATTGTACAGCCCGACTAGACCTCTTTCTTCATAGTTAACACTAGGCGTCCAAAAGCAGGCTTTTGTATAGTTAATTCCTCTCTGACTTTCTAAACACCATGTAGAGCCATCCACTCCCATAACATCATCTAAAGTGTTATAAGACAAAGCTTTTTTATAGAGGGAAGTAACTTGGGCATATTCTTGTTCGAACAACTGAATTCTATATCGCGAAGCACGACTGGCTAATGGCTGGCTTTCATCTACCTTTACAAAATCAATTGTAGAGACAACTAAATACTTTTGAGATTCAGATTTACATAATTTGAACTCGGACGTTCCATGAAATGACGTGGCGATACTTAAAGAGAACAATTTTCCTGCGTAAGCGCCGTAACGACCACAATCTTCATCTAGCCAGTCTATTGCAAAAGCTGACTGGCTGAGCAAGCTCAAAACTACGAAAAAATATTTCACGTGAATTCTGCTCATCGAACGTCTCAATAATTTCACTTTAGAGGCATATCATTCTCTATCAGCTAAATTCCCGCAGCTGAATAACGTTGCCGTCTGAATCTGTGATATTGCACACGGTAAAAATTGGATTTGACCATTCACCATCAAATGCCTTACCACCAAGTTGCTGCGCTTTTTCCCTTGCCGCTGCCAGACTATCGACCGTCATAAACAGTTTCACCGCACTGAATTGCGCCGCTGGCATATCAAATGGCGGGGTGTGAATAACGATATTAAAACCATCTTTCACGAGACTGATTAGTTCGGGAGTTTCGCGGGCAACCCGCATGGCAAATAGGTCAATGTAAAACCTTGCCAAGGCTTTAATATCAGATGAATACACTATAGCGCCGTGCTTTGCTGGTCCGGTCATGATAAATCCTGATATTTAAAAGAGTACGGTATAGAGGTCCGCCACAAACACGAGCAGCGTGTTGCGAGTCGAGCGCCCAATAGGCAAGTTTTTTATGGTGCTTGTTATATGCCAATTTACCTAACAAGAGCCAGAACCTCGTCACCCTGAAAAACAACATTCAACTGATTACAGTCTTTCGTCGTCATTTGAACATCAACAAATGAATCTTCGTCTGCACTGTACATTTTTGCATCCCATGAAGATAAATTTGATGCTGGCTTTATGGCTTTTAAAACAACTAATCCAATTGCTTTATCATTGTTTTCATGGGAATAAACCAAAATCTCGGCTTTACTCAAGTCGACAATAAGTTTTGCAGGTTTAGCAGAGTGATTCCAAATACCCGAAATATCGCAACCAGCTTTCGAGTCAGCAGCAAAAATTGAGACCGCAAGTATAGGGCTTAAAACTAAGAGCTTTAACATGAGCTTCCTTTGCATATAACGCCCGCCTGTTGCGTTCAGGCCGCAATGTTATAGGCGTTTGCTGTGCCTAAACTACTAACCTTTTTAAAAACACGATTTTGTCTTCCGAACCACAAACACTTTCTTCTATACCAACTATTTCATAGCCATTTGATCTCAGCATATTAAGCATGCCAGGAAAGCGATTCATGGATTTAACCTTAATTTGCTTGTAACCTGAATTCAGAACCCATTTCTCTTGATAGTTAAGCAGCAGCGTCGCAACACCATGTTTTCTGTGCTCAGGAATGACGCCACCTAACCAACTATAAAATGTCTCTTCTGTTAATTGATAACCAACTTTATAGCCAACAAGGGCCCCTTCACGCTTTGCTACCAATATTAAGCTTACTGCTCCATCAAGCCTACTCTGTAATCGCTCAAGAGTAGTTGCTTGCTCAAACTCAGGTATCTGCTTACTTAGGGCTACAATATCCGCAGCACTGCCGATTTCTATTTTAATGCTCATAGCTCAATAAAAGGTACAACGCCCCAAGCAGGGGCAATAACACGTAGGCTAAATTACGGAACGAAGTGACGGGAGCCTACGTGTTAGTGTCCCGCTGACTTGGTTTGTTATACGCAATCTAAGCCATTAGCTTTTTGTGCCAGTAAGCCCTTTTGTTTTGCGTAAACCAGTTCTCATTTTCTGATGTTTCAAAGACACGCAACTGTTTCATATCTAATTTGAATCGTGAAAATATTGCTATTAGTTCTCTCAAGTCTTCTTCCGGAATAAATGTAGAGCAAACAGTTATTTCAAGACTGGTCCCAACCCCTTGTATTTTCGACACACATTCAATTGAATTAAGCCAATTAAAAAACGCGGCTTCATCGCCCTGTGAATAATACGGAACGCTTTCACAAATTAAATTTGGCACCGAATACTCCTTTGCGTATAACATTTTATTATTGTGCATGCTCGTTTTCTCATTTCCGATAGAGGAAACAACCACTTGCATAATACTGTAAAATAACAATTATTTTTGACATCTCGCTTTCTCATTCCGTGAAAACGAGCATGCATTATATTTCGAAAGCTGTGCGTTATATTTCTGAACCCAGCTTCTATAAGTTCCTAATTTATAGCATGTAAATAAAAGCAGCAATTAGCTTATACGCAATGTTAACGGGATATTTGACCACAAACGCACTAAATACTAAATAATACTGTATGTCTGGCCAGTTATCAGCATTTTGTCAGTGGTGAAGCATACCGTAAGCGAGATCTGTCATTCTGTGTCAAATTGCATCTGGATGTCATTTGAGAGAGCACCAGCACTAAAGTGTTATGGTGCATTTTTCACCAACTGCTTAGCTTGTGTTGCAACCCAACAGGAGCTAACACCATGTATAACTATAAAATATCGTCCTTACTACCCTCTTTAGCGTTTTCGCCAGCTGCAGCCTGATGCTGCAGGCGGCTTGTGTTGATGCCGTAGTACTGGTGCACGGCAACACCGCGACACCGGCCAGCTGGAATAGCACTTATAACTACTTAATCAGCAAAGGCTACAGCAGCAGCGATATTTACCGGCCGGACTGGGGCTCGAAAAGCTGTGCCGCCTGTAATGACCACAGCGGCAGTGAAGAAACACCGGTACGCAATGCATTGCAGCAGGCTTTAGCCAGTTCGTGCACCGGCAAGATAGATGTTATCGGCCATTCGATGGGCGCAACACTGGCAGCGCAGCAAATTGATAAACTGGCTATTGCGTCGCAGGTGAACAGTTTTGTTGGTATTGCCAGTGCATTTCGCGGCTTATTAAGCTGTGGTGTGTACCCGTACAATGTGTGGAACTCTACCTGCGGCAGTGCAGGCTTATCGGTATCAAGCCCGTTTTTAGATGGATTGTACGGCACACGCTTTGGCCAGAAAGTGTATTCAATAAAAAGCTACAGCGATCAGGTAGTGTGCTCAACCGGCAGCTGCCTGGTGTACGGTATACACAGCAGCAGTATCTGGGGTGAAAATGCCAGTTATACCTATGTACTGGGTCATTTTGGTTTACAAACCGATACCGCTGCACAGCAGTATCAGCTGATTAAATAACCTCAGCCCAACAACCACTGCTGTAATTGTGCCAGCGAGCTGACTTCGATATGCGGCGTGATGCCCTCTGGCCTTGTTGCGCCGTGGCGATTTAACCAACAGGTATCGATACCGGCGTTGATACCGCCTTTAATATCGGCATGCGGGTTATCGCCGACCATTAAAATATGCTGCTTGGGCGGGTGGCCCATCAGGGAGAACGCATGGTTGAAAATATCAATATGCGGTTTGGCCACACCGACCTGCTCAGAAATCACCAAAGGTGAAAATACATTGGCAAAGCCAGTGCGTTCCAGCCGTATTTGCTGCAGCTCGGTAAAACCATTGGTAATAATGCCCATTTTCACCCGGCCTTTTAAAGCGCTGATCAGTTCTGCCGCACCCGGCAGCGGGGTACATACATCGGCCATAGCGTGCATAAAAGCGCTGTTAAGTGCCGAGGCTGTGGTGCTGAGCTTATCAGCCCAGGGCGTAAAACGGTTTACCTGCAGCTGCTTTGCGCTGATCTCACCTTGCTGGTACTGCTGCCACAGCGGCAGGTTGATCGACTGATAATAGTCGTATTCTGCGTTGTCAAACTGATAGTCATGGCGGGAAAACATTAACTGCAACCCGGCAAAAGCATCGAAATGAAACAGGGTTTCATCGGCGTCAAATAAAATCCACTGATACTGCAATGTGTTCTCCATTGGCTGGTGTCACGGATAAAACTGTGATGGCAGTCATAACCGCTTACACTTTGTTGCTGGGTTAACACCGCTTGCGGCGCTAACATTGTGCTATATCAAAATCGCGGGGCTGCACAAGGGTATAGTACCCAAACGCACTCCTCTGCGTGTTTAATGGCCGGTCAGAACCCCAACCTTCTGGCTGGTCTTTTTTTTGGGTAATGCTTTAGCCGCCCAATTGCTGCACCACATACTCACACAATTGGTGGCTACTAAGTGCGCGCTTGTTTTCTGTCACGTTGGTGCCGCCTTTTTCCAACTGGCCGATAAAGGCTTCCAGCATGCTGACAAAACCACGCCGGTTTAAGGTACTATGCCAGTCCTGCTGTGGTAGCTGGCTAACCAGGCCTGATTCTGCCATATGCCCCTGTACCAGATTATCTACCTGCCAGTGCTTATTGTGGCTGTAGTATTCCAGCCGCTCCATATTAACGCCTGATAAACGGTTCATCGACACCGATACGGTAGTTTTACCCAGTTGCCAGTTTACCTGCACCGCCCCCAGCGGCTTATTGCCAGCCTGGTTGGTATCAAACTGACCATACACCACCGGAGTAAAGTTGCCTTTGTTATGTATCACGGTGGCGTAATGGGCAAAATCCAGCAGGTGAATAAAGTCGTCATAGACGAAAGTGCGTGTATCAGCGGGCAGATTATAGCGGTGTTTCTGGTAATGCAGTTGCACAGGCACTGCGGCTAGCAGGTCCTGATGTAATGGCACATAGCGGCGGTTAAAACCAACAAATAACGGCAGATTACGCCGTTCGGCCTGGGCCAGTAATTGCTCACACTCGTCCAAATGGTAACTGATAGGCTTGTCGACAAACACCGCTATGCCGGCCTGCAGCAACTGCATGGCAAGCGTAAAATGGCTGTCGGTGCTACTGTGGATCATCACCGCATCGGGCCTGGCTGCAATAAGCTGCGACAGCTCAGTGTAACCTTCGCGGATACGGTATTGTTGCATCAGCTTTTGCAGCACAGCGGCCTGGCGGGTACACAGCAGCGGCGTTACCCCCGCCATACTGCTCAGTAATGGTAAATACGCTTTTTGCGCAATATCGCCAAGCCCCAGCAACGCTATTCTCATACCGTACCCTTGTCAGTGAAATTACTACACAGGGTACGTAAAGCCGCTGTCGCATACAAGGTGCTGCGCCGGCTGTACAGACAAAATAACCAGGGTATTGCTATTCCAGCACCGTTTTCTGGCATTGCAGTGCCGCTGCACCGTAACCCCAAACCAGCATGATGCCGTCTTCCTGTTGCCACAGGCTTTCATTTGGCCCTTCATAGCGGTAACCACTGCCGGTTTCAGTGTGATACATCAGCACTGTTTTATCACCCCGCTCTGCCAGCAGCGTCGGCGGTACTGTGCTGAAAAAAGTGACCACCACTTCATCAGCCACAGATGTGCCACACTGAAACCTGACAGGCCCGGTAAAGTTGGTCAGCCGGTAATGTGCCTGTAGCTCGGCAATACGTCTGTTGTAAGCGGCTTTAACACAACCGGCTTTATCCTGGCTTTTCCAGCAGTCATTGCGGCCTTTTATCCAGCCACGCTGCTCGGCTTGTAGCTGGTTGGGTTGCTCGTTTTGCGCCTTTTCCAGTGCACTGGCGTACACGGCAGCCAGCTGGTTGTCCAACTCAGCCAGCTCAGCCTGCTGGCAAATCAGCTGCTCTATACTGTCCTGTGCCACGTTGTCGCAGTTAAATGAGGGGTTACTGCGCGCTTCTGTTTGCCTGGGCAAGCTGTAATCGACGCTGTGATCACAGCTGCCATCATCTTCGCAATCGTTAATACCGTTCTGATCCAAATCCCAGCTTGGGTGCATCGTTTTTGCTGCTGCGCCATCAGCTGGTGTGGGTGCCGCCGGCGGCGCTGTTTTGCCACAGCCATGTAGTGCCAGAGCCAGCAGTAATGCCACCATGCAGGTTATAGTTTTCATAGTTTTTGCCTGTTGTAGTAGTAAAGTTAACTGCGCAGATGCTGGTTAAAGAACGCCAGCGTGCGCTGCCACGCCAGTTCAGCCATGGGTTCATTGTAACGGGCTGTCGAGTCATTATGAAAACCATGATGTGATGCTTCGTAGCGCTCGATTTTATAGTTAATATTGTGTTGTTTCAGCAAGGCTTCAGCCTCTGGCCACATTGCATTTACGCGCTCGTCCAGCTCACCCAGTTGCACCAGCAGCGGCGCCTTAATGGCGCTGATACTATCAGCCGGTGGTGGTGAACCATAAAACGGTACAGCGGCATCCACAGTATCCGGCAGCTCTGCAGCTAAACGCCCGGCCATAGCACCGCCAAAGCAGAACCCTACCACACCCAGCTTGCCGTTACCGCCTTCAAGCTGCTTTAACCAGCTGGCCGCGGCTTTAAAATCGGCAATAATTTTGCCAGGTTCCAGGCTGCGCTGCATTTGCCGGCCATCGTCATCGTTGCCTGGATAACCGCCCAGCGGCCACAAAGCATCGGGGGCAAAGGCAATAAAGCCAGCTTTAGCCAAACGGCGGGCCACATCTTCAATATACGGGTTTAAACCGCGATTTTCGTGCACCACTAATATTACCGGCACGGCAGCGCGGGTATTTTTCGGCCTGACCAGATAACCACGCCCTTCACCGTGACCGCCGGGGGCAGCAAACTTCTGGTAGCTGGCGCTAATATCAGGGTCGTTAAACGATACCTGCTCGGCCAGTGCATAATTGGGCAGCATACTGTTAATAAAACTGGTTGCCAGCGTGGCATTAACAGCCAACGCACTCATACCGGCAAAGAAAGCCCGCCGGCTCATCATGCCGTGGGCGTATTTATCATATAACTGGTAAGCCTGCTGTGGTATGGCAGGTGTCTGACGTGGTTCAGGTTTTGTCATGCTATTGCTCTTTTGTTTGCGTTAAAAACGGGACGAAAAATAAACAGCAATACGCGTTATAGTACAGAACAGATCCGCTGTCAGTATTAACCTTTACTTTAGCGTTAGCGGAATTTTGATATAGCTAACCCCATTGCCCTGTGCTTTAGGCAGTTGCCCACCGCGGATATTAACTTGTACCGACGGGTAAATTAGCCGCGGTACCGCCAGTGTTTTGTCACGCGTTTCACGTTTTTGTACAAACTCCTGCTCCGGCGTATCGGCTTTGACATGAATATTCGCTGCCTTTTGTTCTGCGACACTGGTTTGATAACGCAGTTCCCGGCCATTGGGCTGATAGTCATGACAGATAAAAATACGGGTATCGTCAGGTAGCTGATAAATACGCTGAATAGAACGAAATAAAATATGCGCATCGCCGCCGGGGAAGTCACAGCGCGCGGTGCCGGCATCCGGCATAAACAGTGAGTCACCGACAAACAGATTACCGGCTATCAGATAGCTGACACTGTCATTGGTATGGCCCGGCGTATTAATGACCTGCGCATCTAAACTGCCGATACTGAATGTTTCGCTGTCACTAAACAGCTTATCAAAGTAATCACCTTTTGCTGTTAACTCATCATCGCCGAGGTTAAACACCAGTTTAAAGGTTTGCTGCACTTTTTTTATGCCCTCGCCAATCGCAATCGGGGCACCGGTTTTACGTTTCAGGTAATCGGCAGCGGATAAATGGTCGGCATGGGCGTGGGTTTCTAAAATCCACTGCAGGCTAAATTGTTGCTGTGCCAGGTAAGCTAAAATGTTATCTGCGCCGTCGGTTTTAATGCTGCCGGCAGCGGCATCGTAATCCAGTACAGGGTCAATCACAGCAGCCTGCCGGCTGTGTGTATCTGCCACCACATAACTAAAAGTTGAACTGTCTTTATCAAAAAACATTTCGATATGCACATTCGCCGTACCCATACGCACCTCGTAAATTAGATTTTTCTAAATTTAGATTGCAGCTTAGCCAAAACCATCCTAGAATGCAATTACTGTTATAAGCATATTCCACTTAGTTATATAAGGTAAAGCCATAATGTTAGCCTTAGTCGGTGCCATTGTTATTGGTGTAAGCCTGGGCCTGTTTGGTTCCGGTGGGTCTATTCTTACTGTACCTGTACTGCTGTATTTACTGCATATGCCAGCACAGCTGGCGATCGCCTCGTCATTACTGATTGTCGCTGGTATCAGTTTATTCGGTTCAGTGCGTAACGGTTTGCAGCGGCTGATCAGTTGGCGCCACGTGCTGTGGTTTGGGGTGCCGGGTATGCTGGGTACCTATGGCGGAGCCTGGCTCGGCACGCTGGTTGATGCCCGTTGGCAACTGTTGGTATTTGCACTTTTGATGTTGGTTGCTGCGGTGATGATGTGGCGCAGCAAAATAGGCGAGCACAGCAGCAAAGCTTTTAAGCCCATAAAAATAGTTATTGATGGCCTGCTGGTTGGGTTGATAACCGGTTTTGTCGGTGTTGGTGGCGGCTTTTTAATTGTACCGGCACTGGTGTTACTGGGTGGGTTAAGTATGCCGGTTGGCGTGGCGACCAGCCTGGTGATCATTGCGATGAAATCTTTTGTCGGCTTTGGTAAATACTACTGGGTGATGGCGGCACAAGGTGCGGTATTTGACTGGCGCAGTATAGGCCTGATGATTATCGCCGGCATTATTGGCAGTTTCGTGGGTTCGGCACTGGGTAAACGTTTACCTAAACAACAGTTGCAACGCGCTTTTGCAGTGTTTTTAGCCATCATGGCCGCTGTTGTCATTTATCAGTCTGTACTTTAAACATCAGCACAGGAGCTTGATATGAAAACATCGCAACAATTAATCGCAGAGGCTAAAGCCGTAATACAGGAAATCAGCGTAGCGCAGCTGCAGCAGGTGCTGCAGCAAGACAGCGAGGCGGTACTGATTGATGTACGTGAAAGCAGCGAATTTCAGCAGCAACATATTTTAGGTTCGGTAAATTACCCGCGTGGCGTACTGGAGATGAATATTCATAATCACCCCAAAGTCGCCGCTGCCGGCTGTGAGCCTGCTATAGCACTGGAGCAACTGGCCACACAGCCTGTTTACCTGATTTGCCGCTCGGGGGGGCGCAGTGCACTGGCGGCCGAATCGCTACAGCGTATGGGTTTTGCCAAAGTGTACTCGGTGGCAGGTGGCATGCAGGCCTGGCTTGATGCAGCTTTGCCGGTTAAGCACTAAACCGGGGGCAATATGGAGAACTTCACCCCTGTTTCCGCACTAATTGGCGGCGCCCTGATTGGCCTTGGCGCTTTGCTGCTGTATCTGTTCAGTGGCCGTATTGCCGGCATTTCCGGCATAGCCAGCAATGCGCTGTTCAACCGCGATGGCCGCAGCTGGCGTCTGGCATTTGTTGCCGGCATTCTAATTGGCCCTTTGCTGGTTGGCTTAGTGACCAGTAATTTTAACTACAGCACCCCCGAGTTTAACTGGCAGCTTATTGTCGGCGGCTTACTGGTAGGTATTGGCACCGGCTGGGGCAGTGGCTGCACCTCAGGCCACGGTATTTGCGGTATCAGCCGTTTGTCTGTCCGCTCGATCGTTGCCACGCTGATTTTTATGCTGGCAGGCATGCTTATTGCCACCCTGTTGCACTGATTCATTCGCCCGGATAAGAGGACATTTACTATGCCAGTGTTAATCGCTTTAGTCGCCGGAATACTGATGTCAGCCGGCATTGCTTACTCAAAAATGATCGACCCGGAAAAAGTGTTGGGGTTTCTTACGCTGAATAAACACTGGGATCCCAGCCTGATACTGGTAATGGCCGGCGCGCTGGCCGTGTATGCCAGTGGCTATTGGTTATTTGCCGGCAAACAGCGACCCTTCTTTGCTGAGCACTTTCATCTACCGTCAAAACGTGAGCTGGATAAACCTTTAGTACTTGGTTCGGCGTTGTTTGGTGCCGGTTGGGGCCTGGTTGGTTATTGCCCCGGCCCTGCACTGGCAGCGCTGAGTAGCGGCAGCAGCGCCACAGTAGCATTTGTGGTAGCGATGATAGCAGGCTGGTTTATCAGCCGGCGCTGGTCAATCTGACCAGCTGTTGTTTCAGATCAAGCTGTTATGCGTCGTTGTAGTCGCAGCTGAACTATTGCTATGTTATGCTGATTTCATTTCGTTTAACCTGGCAGGACTATTAACCTTATGAACGGTTTTACTTCGCTGTACCTGTTTGTTGAGCGCACATTTTTCGGCACTTTAAGCCGTAAAATTGTGGGTAATATCAGTTTTCTGGCGCTGTTCTTTTTGCTTGCACTGTATATGGCCTATCCAGAAGGCGGTGCTAACGGCCACTGGTGGGCTTTGTTACTGCTTGGCCTTGGCGCTTTTATTTTTACCATCGGCTATATGCATTATCTGATTGTCCGGCCGGTAAAAGCACTGGTTGGCGCACTGCATGACACTAACCGCAAAGGCACTGATCTAAACCACCGGCTACCCGCGTTCACCTTTGATGAGTTTCGTACCCTATCAGAAGAGTACAACCAGTTCGTCAGCCAGTTGGGGGTATTACTCAGCGATATTCATCAGCAGGCTCATGAAACACATCAGGTGAATGAGCAGGTTTCAGATGCCGTTAACAGCACCCGTAGCCACTTGCAGGACACCGAAAAACGCAGCGGCCAGATCCGCCGCGAAAGTGATCAGGTACTGCAATATCTGGCAGACATTGTGCAGCACGGCGATGAAGTCAGCCAGGTTTCCGGCGTGGCCGTGGATAAAGCCAAGGTTGCCAGCAACCAGATGCAACAGTTAACCGGCCAACTGTCGGGTATTGTTAAGCTGCTCGACAGTTTCGGCGCAACGATTAATGGCCTGCACAAAAACTCGGAAAATGTGCGCCAGATCCTGGTCATGGTAGAAACCTTTTCTGATCAAACCAACCTACTGGCACTGAATGCGGCTATAGAAGCAGCCCGTGCCGGCGATGCTGGCCGCGGTTTTGCCGTGGTGGCCGATGAAGTACGTACGCTGGCCGCCAAAGTAAATGACGCCACCAAGCAGATATCCGGCTTTTTAAATGAGATGGAGCAGTTGGTTAGCGAAACCCGCAGCGAGTCGCAAAGCCTGAACCAGCAAGCGCAGCAGGCACAGCAGCAAATTGGCGATACCAGCACAGAGTTTGCTGTACTGCAAAAAGAGCTGCAGCAGGCGAAAACCGGTATTCAGAGTATTAACCAGACAGTGCTGGAACTGGAACAACGCTATCAGCAAACCCATCAGCATTTAAGCGCCATTGAACAAGTGACCAGTGACGCTTACAGCCAGATGTCATCTATAGATCAGGCTGCCAAAGATCTGCTGACCGGCACCGCCCGCACTCAGCAACAACTGGGCCGTTTCGCCCGCAGCTAAATTCGCCGCCAGCTTAGCCCTGTCTTTGTTAAGCTGGCTATATTTGCTTACAGTTGTCAGCTTGCTGCCAACTGTTGCTGTCAGTATATTCCACATTATGTGACACACCGCTCCCCGCTTTTGCCGTCAAGGATTTTGCTATGTTAAAAAAACTGTCGTTCTCACCCGTTGTCATCGCCGTAATACTGACAGTTGCGCTGCTGCTATGGCTGTTCAGCGGTGATAATTACAGTGCAAAACAGCAGGCTCCTGCCGAGCAGCAAGTGCCTAAAGCCGAAATTGCGGTAGTGGAAACAGAGTGGTCTGATGCTAAAGCCTATCAGGCGACACAGGTAGCTCAGGGCCAGGTAATGCCGTGGCGCAGTGTCAGCATTAAAGCACAACAGGCAGGCACAGTTGAGGCAATACTCAAGCAGCAAGGGGAGCGCGCCAAACAGGGTGACAAGCTGATCAAACTGTCAGATGAGGGCCGCGCCGCGTCCTTAGCACAGGCTAAAGCAAACCTGGTGCTGCGTAAAAGTGAGCTCGACAGTGCCCGTGCGCTTGGCAAAAACAAGTTCTTATCCGCTACTGAACTGACGCGGCTGGAAAGCGAGCTGGCCAAAGCGCAGGCAGAGTTAACCGCGGCAGAGCTGGCCGTAACGCAGCGCGAGCCGGTGGCACCTTTTGACGCTATGGTTGACCGCCGTCATGTAGAAATAGGTTCACTGGTGCAACCCGGTACTGAACTTATGCAATTAGTGCAAATAAACAAATTGAAAGTTACCGCCCAGGTGCCGCAGCAACATGTGTCGGCGCTGGCGCTGGGGCAACATGTTTCTCTGCGTCTGCTCGATGGCCGCAAGCTGGACGGAGAACTGAGCTTTATCAGTTACGCTGCCGATACCGCCACCCGCAGTTTTTATATCGAAGTAACCGCCGAAAACCCGGAACTGTGGCGCATTGCCGGAGCCAGCGCCACTGTAGAAATCGCGCTGGATGCGATACAGGCACACCATATTTCGCCTGCGCTGCTAAGCCTGGACAACAGCGGCCAGTTGGGGTTGTCAGTGGTGAATGAGCAACAAAAGGTAGAATTTTACCCGGTAACCCTGCTAAGTGCAGACAATGACGGTGCCTGGGTAAGTGGTTTGCCTGAACGGGCACAAGTTATTACCCAGGGTGCCGGTTTTGTTAAAACAGGAGACACAGTACGCATCGCCGGAGCCAAAGCATGAATACCATTATCCAGGCGGCGATACAGCGCAGCCGTGCCAGCATAATGCTGCTGATATTTCTGTTTATTGCCGGTATCAGCGCCTATCAGTCGATTCCAAAAGAAGCCAACCCCGATGTGGCTATTCCGATGATGTATGTGTCGATGTCACTGGATGGCATCAGCCCGGAAGATGGTGAACGCTTACTGATACGGCCGATGGAGCATGAGCTGAGAAGTTTAGAAGGCATTAAGAAAATGACCTCTACCGCCAGCGAAGGCCACGCGTCGGTGATGCTGGAGTTTGATGCTGGCTTTGATGCCGATCAGGCTCTGGCCGATGTACGGGTGAAAGTTGATGCCGCCCGCTCAAAATTGCCAAGCGAAGCAGAAGAGCCGGTGGTCAATGAAATAAACGTGGGTTTGTTTCCGGTATTGTCTGTTGGCTTATCCGGCCCGGTATCAGAAAACCAGCTGGTGTATATTGCCCGTCAACTGCAGGAAAACATTGAAGCTATTCCTGAAGTACTGGAAGTGGATATCGGCGGCGACCGTGAAGATTTGCTGGAGGTCGTCGTCGACCCGCAGGTGCTTGAGGGCTATGGCCTGGATTATCAGCAACTGTTTAATCTGGTATCAAACAATAACCGTCTGGTCGCAGCCGGTAGCTTAGATACCGGTGCTGGCCGTATGGCGATGAAGGTGCCCGGTGTCATTGAAAACCTGGATGACGTATTGAATATGCCGATTAAGGTTGACGGCGATACGGTCATTACCTTTGCTGATGTCGCCACTATCAGCCGCAGTTTTAAAGATCCGCTTGGTTTTGCCCGCATTAATGGCCAGCCCGCCGTGGTACTGGAAGTAAAAAAACGCAGTGGCGCCAATATCATTTCCACCATTGAGCAAACCAAGGCGCTGATTGATGAAGCCAGCAGCCGGTTTCCTGAAGGTATGCATATAAATTACATCATGGATCAGTCCAAAGAAGTAAAAAGTATGCTGTCGGATCTGTTAAACAATGTACTGACCGCAGTGGTACTGGTGCTTATTCTGATCATCGCCACTATGGGTGTGCGCTCGGCGGTGCTGGTTGGTATTACCATACCCGGCGCCTTTTTTGCCGGCATTTTAATGATTGCAGCGCTGGGCTATACGATGAACATTATCGTGCTGTTCGCGCTTATTCTGGTAGCAGGTATGCTGGTAGACGGTGCTATTGTCGTCAGTGAATTGGCAGACCGGCATCTGGCAGAAGGACAAACACCAAAACAAGCCTGGGCCAACGCAGCCGGCCGTATGGCGTGGCCCATTATCGCGTCAACCGCCACTACGCTGGTGGTGTTTATGCCGTTGCTGTTCTGGCCTGGCGTAGTTGGCCAATTTATGAAGTATCTGCCGGCGACAGTGATCCTGTGTCTGCTGGCGTCTTTGTTTATGGCGCTGATATTCCTGCCGGTCATGGGCAGCCTGAGTAAGGCCAAAACCACGCCGCAGGATACGCAGCAAAGCCGGGCCGGCAAAGCGTACCGAGGCTTACTTGGCCGCCTGCTGCGCCGGCCGGGCTTTACCTTTATTGGTATGCTAGGTGCCATGGTGCTGATCTTTCTCGCCTACGGTAAATATAACCACGGCGTGGAGTTTTTCCCGTCAGTAGAGCCTGAGTCTGCGCAGGTCTGGGTGCGTGCCCGCGGCGATATGTCAATATACGAAAAAGACGCACTGCTTAAGCAGGTAGAGCAGCGCCTGCTAGGCCTATCAGAAGTTCAAGCGCTGTATGCCCGCTCTATGGCAAGCAGCAGTGGCGAGTTGGCAGCAGATGTGGTCGGCACCTTGCAGTTTCAGTTTATCGACTGGTATGACAGACGCAAAGCCGCGCAGATCCTGGATGAAATGCGCAGCCTTACGGCTGATATTCCCGGCATCATTCTGGAGTTTCGTCAGCAGGAAGAAGGCCCGTCAGGCGGTAAACCGATAGAGCTGCAGGTAAGCAGTATGGAAAGTGCGGCAACCGACAAAGCGGTGGCGAAAATTATCAGCCAGATGCAGCAACTGGGCGGCTTTGTCGATATTGAAGATGACCGCAGCCTGCCGGGTATTGAGTGGCGCCTCGAAGTAGACCGTGCTGAAGCAGCCCGCTTTGGTGCTGATGTGCTGACCGTCGGTAATGCGGTACAGATGATCAGTAACGGCCTGCTATTGGCAAAATACCGGCCGGAATATGCCAGTGATGAAGTGGATATCCGCGTGCGCTTTCCACAAAGCTGGCGTTCATTGGATCAGCTGCAGCGCCTGACTATTCAGACTTCACGCGGCCAGGTACCACTGAGTAACTTTGTTGAACTGGTGC
The DNA here is from genome assembly GCF_059429535.1 of Rheinheimera sp. ATLC3. Lineage (NCBI taxonomy): Bacteria > Pseudomonadati > Pseudomonadota > Gammaproteobacteria > Chromatiales > Chromatiaceae > Rheinheimera > Rheinheimera sp. ATLC3. Next base: position 3,434,615 of record NZ_CM182103.1, on the reverse strand, counting down.
CTGCACCTAAAACCAGCATTATTAAACGTATCGACAGTAACCGCGCGGTAACGATAAAAGCCGACTTAGCGCCGGGCTTTCAGGTGACCGAGCGGCTAAAAGCCTTGCTGGGCAGTGACATGAAGCTGCCAGACAATGTGCATGTGAAAACCGCCGGTGAAAGTGCCGACCAGCAAGAGGCGATGACATTTCTGCTTGGCGCCTTCGCCACGGCTATCTTCCTGATGCTGATGATTTTACTGGTGCAGTTTAACAGCTGGTACCAGACGTTACTGATCCTGTCAGCCATTATCTTCTCCACCGCCGGCGTGCTGCTGGGGCTACTGGTAAACGGCCAGAGCTTCGGCATTGTGATGGTGGGTATGGGTATTATCGGTCTGGCTGGGATAGTGGTGAATAATAACATCGTCCTGATTGACACTTATAACCAGTTACGCGACAGCGGTTTGTCTGCGTTTGAAGCAGCACTGGAAACCGGCTGCCTGCGCCTGCGCCCGGTATTGCTAACGTCAATCACTACGGTGCTGGGTTTAATGCCAATGGTACTGGCGGTAAACGTTAACCTGCTCGAACCCAGCCTGGGGTTTGGTGCGCCTTCTACCCAGTGGTGGACACAGCTTTCCAGCGCTATTGCAGGGGGGTTAACTTTTGCCACCGTTCTGACACTGTTTTTAACTCCCTGCATGCTGGTATTGGGCGAAAAGCTGCGCCCGCGCAAGGTTGAGCCGGCTACTACAGCTACACCAAACAGCGGCGATGATATAGCGCTGCTGCTGAAAAAGCGTGCCTGACGTAACCAACCGCCGCTAGGGTAAAGCCTGCGCCAGCTGGCAGTCATTACAGTCGGGTGGTAATGGGTTACGGTACAGCTGCTCGCGGTACAACAAAGATGGCAGTAGTACCTGCGCCAGCGCCCTGCTCTGCTGCGTGGCAGAAACAGGCTGTGTTGACGTCGTCAACCGGCGGCTGACAGGGTTGTAACTGGCACGCACGGGCGCCTGCTGCGGCTTGAGAATAGTCAGCTCATTATCTTCCATCAGGGCGAAATACTGATCAAACTGCAATAAGGCCCGGCCAGGGCTGGTCGCATCGCGACTAAAATCGCGGCCTATCAGCGGGGTTTGTGCCGAAATGCCCAGCAAGGACAGCAAAGTCGGCGCCAGGTCTATCTGGCTGGCAACCGGGCTAATATTTTTGGCTTCAATATCCGGCCCCAGTATCAGTGCCGGAATATGAAATTTCTCTACCGGCACCAGGTTATCGCCATAAACCCGGTTATCATGGTCGGCAACAATCAAAAATACCGTATCCTGCCAGTATGCTGACTGCTTTGCCTGAGCAATGAATTGCCCCAGTGCGTAATCGGCATATTTAACCGCATTATTAACGGTATTTTTCGGCTGCTCGTGCAGGCTGATACGGCCATCGGGGAATTCAAATGGCTCGTGATTCGACGAGCTGAAAATCAGGCTGAAAAAGGGTTTGCCCGCCGCGTGCATCTGCTGTAAATGCTGATCGGCAGTACGAAACAGATCTTCGTCACTGGCGCCCCAGCTACCGACAAATACCGGTTTGTCGATTTTCGGCATATCAATCACTTCATCAAAGCCATTACCGGTAAAAAACGCGCGCATATTGTCAAAATGTGCTTCACCACCATAGACAAAGCTGGTGTGATATCCCTGCTCTGCCAAAGCACTGCCCAGGGTGTAAAAATGCTGCTGTGCCAAAGATAACTTCACGACACTTTGTGCCGGCGTTGGCATAAAGCCACTGACAACTGCCTCTATACCACGCACAGAGCGGGTGCCGGTGGCATACATATTTTCAAACCACCACCCCTGCTGTTTTAGCTTTTCCAGCTCTGGCGTAACAGCCACCCCGCCGAGTGATTCAACAAAAGTGGCGCCTAAACTTTCTTCCAGTACGATAACCAGATTAAGCGGCCTGGCCCGCGGCCTTGTGGCCTGATGAAAATGCGATGTCGGATAATTTTCATCAAACTGCAACTGTTGCAGCCACGGCCAGTCGAGCGCATCGGATACGATCTGCTGACGGCTTAGCTTACCGTAGACCTCGCTGGCATTGGCTTCATGGCGCAGGCTGTAAATGGCATAAAGTACTGAATAAGGTGAGCTGATTACCAGAGAGTTGACCATGGCATCGCCGGTTACCGCAAAAAATGCTGGGTTAGCCGGCCGGTGATCAGTCGTTGAACGCACCATAGCAAAAACCAAACAGACCACCAGTGGCCAGCTAAGCCAAAGCGTGCGGTTGCCACAGGCTAAGGTATGCTCTTTCGCAGCACGTAGTACCCGGTTAGACAACACCAGTAATACTGCTGTCAGCACTATGCCTGCTAACAGCATGGCCCGAAAGCCGTGCCATAATGTACTGAACACTTCGCGTGGGTACTTCAGATACTCGACATACAAGCGGTTCGGCCGGATATCATACTGCAAGATAAACTGCGGCGTGGACAGCTCTATAAAAATAATGACAGTTAAGCCAAGTAAGGCCCAGCCATGACAAAAACTACGCCAACGATTGATGTTGCCAGCCGTGGCAAGCACCGGAGCCAGTAATACCGGCAACACCAGCCATAATCCGATCAGAATTAAATCAGCTCTTATGCCCTGCAGCAGCAGTGGCAAAATATCAGCTGCAGCTGCAACCCGCTCGTACTGCCAGATAAACAGCCCCACCCGGCTGAAAGACAGAATCGCCAGCATCAACAATGCCATCACAACTAACGGATAATAAGGGCCTGACAAGCGGTTTACAGATATTTTCATCGCGGCACAGCAGCTTTGCAAAACAACAATTGCCGCCATGCTAGATGTATAAGCTTAAGATTTTCTTAAGATTGCCAGACCACAATAAACAGGTGTTTAAACAACCGCCATACGGCGAGCCAAAGCTGTGCAGGTAATATTTGATTATGCTCATTAAACAATTCGTCAGCGATAGCAGTGTGCACCGGCTGTTATTTTTTTACGTTATTGCCTGGCTGCTACTGGATGTTGCCGGTGGCGATATCTGGCTGGCCAGCAACATTTACGCTTTGGAAGGGTATCAATGGTCACTGCAACAACACTGGCTGACAGAAGACATTCTGCATCGCGGCGCTCGGCAGTTAAATTATGTCTGCTGTGCTGTCGTGCTTATTGCGACAGTCGTTGCCAACGTTAAACGCGCTAAATACAAACAGCTGGCCGACAGCCTGCTGGCATTGAGCCTGGCACTGCTTAGCGCTTTTGTGCTGGTTGCTTATCTTAAAGCAATCACCAATATTGCCTGCCCCTGGGATCTGGCCGTGTTCGGTGGTACCGAGCCTTATATCCATTTGTTGCAAAAGCGCCCTTCCTATCTGCCTTATAATCAGTGCTTTCCGGCAGGACACGCCAGTGTCGGCTATGCCTGGGTTGCACTGTACTACTTTTTTAGACAGGTAAAACCCGGCTGGCGCTTTGCCGGGCTGGCAACAGGCCTAATCTGCGGACTGGTTCTGGGTATTGCCCAGCAGCTGCGCGGTGCGCATTTCTTATCGCACGATATCACGACGCTGGTGTTGTGCCTGCTCTGTTCCCGTTGGTGCTTTATGCTCACCGGCAATTTGCCATTGTCATCTGCTGACAGGGTTCGTTGATGCGTATTTTACTGGCAGAAGACAGCGTTATGCTCGCTAAAGGCATCGTGACCAGCTTAAAGCGCCTCGGCTACCAGGTAGAACATTGCACTCAGGGTAAACATGCGCTGCAGGCTTTATCGTGCAGCGAGTTTTCGCTGCTTATTCTCGATCTCGGTCTTCCCGATGGCTTTGCCATCAGCGTGATCAAAACCTTGCGTAAAGCCGGCAACACCATACCGGTATTAGTACTGACCGCGCAGGATGCACTGGAAACCAAGCTCGATGCCTTTAACAGTGGCGCTGACGACTATGTGGTTAAGCCGGTGGATGTATTGGAACTTGAAGCAAGAGTCAGGGTATTAAGCCGGCGTAATACCCTAAGACGGGACGATGTGCTGGCCGTAGCAGAGGTGTGTTTAGACGCGGCTAACATGCAATGCTCGTATCAGGGCCAGGCTGTCAGCCTGACGCGGCGCGAATTTATGCTGTTAAAAGATTTTATGCTGCACCCAGACCGCATTCTGTCCCGGCGCTATCTGGATGAGCTGTGCCATGGCTGGGACGGCGAAACTGAAAGTAACGCGCTCGAAGTGCATATTCACAGTTTGCGTAAAAAGCTGCATCCACAACTGATTAAAACCATACGGGGGTTGGGCTATATGCTCAATAGCCACTATGCAGATTAACAGTATCAAAGTCTGGCTGTTGATTGTGATCAACCTGATTGTCATTTGCAGTCTGAGTTTTACTGCACTGGTATCGTATAAAGATGCAATGCATGAGCTGGATGAAATTTACGATGCCCAACTGGCCCGTAATGCCCGCCTCGTTGCAACCATGCTGACGGCCATGCCTGTGCAGCCTGAAGCGCCCCCATTAGTGGTTAATGTTCCAGAGTTCACTGACACCGGTGAAAACCTGACCTCAGCGCAGGAGCGCCGTCAGGGCGGCCATAAGTATGAGCAGAAAATAGCGTTTCAGGTCTGGCAGGACAACCGGTTAGTTATGGCATCAGAAAATGCCGGGCAGTTTCCCGAGCCAATGACAGAACAAGGTTACCATGAACTGTTAGAGCAAGGTGTGCATTGGATTAGTTTCAGCCTGCCACAGGGCAATGGTTTATGGGTATTCACCGCACAGCGGGAAGATGTGCGTCAGGAAATGAGCGAACATATCGCACTTGCCCAAATCAGACCGATTCTGGTGATGATGCTGCCGCTTAGCATCCTGATTTATCTGGTGGTAAAACTGATACTACGGCCACTGAACCGTTTACAACATAGTGTCGCAGCCCGCCAGGCTGAGCAGCTAACCGAAATATCGTTAAAGCAACCGGCAGAATTGCAACCGATCCAGCAAGCGATAAATCAGCTGATCCAAAAAGTCAGGCACTACATTCAACAAGAGAGACGTTTTGTCGCCGATGCTGCGCATGAACTAAGAACGCCGCTTAGCATATTGCAGCTGCATGCGCAGAATCTGCAAAAAGCCAGCAGTGCTGAAGAACAACACGAAGCTATTAGCGCCATTATTGACGGCAGTAAACGTATGACACACCTGGTAAACCAGCTGCTTACCTTAAGCCGGCTGGAGCGGATACAGGATATCCATTGCAGCCGCGCAGCATTAGTTTCCGTAGTTGAAGAAGCACTCTCGCAGTTACCATTACCCCTGCTGGACAAGGTCAGCTGGCAGCTGGACCTTGCCAGCAATATTGTCATCAGTGGCGACCACATTCTGTTGCAATCGGCCTTGCGCAATATTTTTGACAACGCCAGCAAATATGCCCAAAACAACAGCCTTATCAGAGTAGTGGCAACAGTAACTAAGGCATCAAACCTGACTTTAACTGTACAGAATCAAAGCACTGTCCTGCCGGAACCGCAGCGTATGGGTAACCGGTTTTTCCGTCATCAGGGCCATCAGCATATCGACGGGTCCGGCCTGGGCTTATCAATAACACAGCGTATTATCGAGCTGCATGGCGGTACCATCCACTTTGAGGTGCAGCAGCCGGACCAGGTCATCGTGACAGTGGCTTTGCCTGCTGCTTTAGCCTGATATTGCCGTGCCGGTTTTAAGCTTTGCTTAAGAAACCCCCTTTACACTGCAGCTAACTTCGTTACCCGGTGCAGTATGTATGTCATCAAGTGTGTTAACAACGATAACGCTGTCTCTTCCATCCCGCCTGCGTCCGGCAGTGTCATTTTTATTTTCCAACCTGGCGGTCGCCGCTTTATTGACGCTGGCATTTAACCAGAGCTTTATGCGCAGCATTTTGCCCTTAGGTGGCTGGTCCGTCGCCTGGCCTTTGGTCAGCTTACTGTTTTTATTAAATTTATTTATCTGCCAGCTATTTGGCATCGGCAGGCTACAAAAAGCCTGGTTAATCATGTTGATCACTATCTCAGCCATCAGCCAGTACTTTATGCTGCAATATGGCGTGGTCATTGACAAAGGAATGCTGATAAACGCCATTGAAACCGACAGCCATGAAGTGTATGCGCTGTTAAGCGCTGAAATGCTGCCTTACTTTATCTGCTATTTACTGTTGCCAGCCGTGTTAGTGTTCCGGGCACAGCATCACGGTGCTTCAGCGCGCAGCCAGGCAAAACAGTACTTACTCAGTATGGTATCAATCATTGCCCTGATACTGTTGCTGGTCGTGACGCAATATCAGAATCTGGCGGGTGTAATGCGCCAGCACCGCTCACTGAAACATCAGGCCACCCCGTTCAATGCATTGAATGCTGTCAGCGGTGTTGTCCGCAGCGAAATACTGCACCCGGTGATACCGGCATTTAAACACTATGCACAGGATGCCCGTCTGGTACCGGCCGCTGCCAAACCTCAACTGGTAATCATGGTACTGGGGGAAACAGTGCGTGCAGACCATCTTGGCTTAAATGGCTATCACCGTAATACGACGCCGCGGCTGGCCAAGCGTAATCTGCTTAATATTGGCGCCATAGATGCCTGCGGTACGGCTACAGCAATATCAGTCCCCTGTATGTTCAGTTACCTTAACCACGATAATTATGATGAAATAACCGCCAAGCACTCTGATAATCTACTGGATGTATTGCAAAGGGCCGGTGTAAAGGTGCTGTGGCGGGATAATAATTCAGGCTGCAAAGATATGTGTAACCGGGTAGAGCAGGATCAGAGCTTTGCACTGGATTGTGTAGCAGGTGAATGTCAGGACAGTGCGCTGTTAAATGGCCTGCGGCAAAAAATTCTGGCTTCGGCTCAATCGGCCAGTCCGATGTTGGTCGTGTTACATCAACAGGGTAATCATGGCCCTGAATACTACAAACGTAGCCTGAAAGAGCAAAAGCAATTCCTGCCCGAGTGTGAAAACAATTTACTGGTGCAGTGCCAAACTGAGCAAATTATTAATGCCTATGACAATGCCTTACTGGCAACGGATGAGCTACTTGATAACACTATAGCGCTACTGCAGTCATTGTCTGATCACTACGATACCTCACTCTTGTACGTATCAGACCATGGCGAGTCACTGGGAGAAAATGGCGTCTATCTGCATGGCCTGCCTTATTGGATGGCACCAGAGGCACAAACTAAAGTGCCAATGATAATGTGGTTATCTGAACAGACACAGCACCGCAGCGCTATCGATTCCCGCTGCGTACAACACAATGCGATGCGGGCCGGCAGCCACGATATGCTATTTTCGTCACTGCTGAGTTGGCTGGAAATAAAGTCTGCAGCAATTTTACCGTCGCAGAATATCTTCGAGCAATGTAGTGGTCAGACGATAGCGAAAAGCAGCTGAAAAGCTGCGCTGCCAGCTTGGTCAACACGCAGGACTAAGCTACTATATCAGCGTGTAATTAAGCAGGTGCTGATATGCGATTCTTAGTGCTGGTATTGTTTGGCGTTAGTGCAGTAGCCAACATTTCTGCTGACGAAATACGTCTGGGCGTACATAACTTTCCACCCTATTTTGTATCGACAGGCAACGGCCACTGTGGTGGAGAAGCCGTAGAGCTAACGCGCAGTATATTGCAGACCGATACCCTTACCGTACGGACTGTCTGCGCCACACCCGCCCGTTTATACAAGATGCTGCAAAGCGGTGAGGTGGATTTAACCATTAATATCAAGCAGACTCAGGCATTGCCAGCTGATGTCAGCTTTGTTGCCCCACCCTATGTGCAGCTATCTTTGGTGCTGCTAACGCATGGCGCGGCTGTCGCGCGGGAAAAACAACCGACAATAGCGGCAATACGTGGCTTTGATTACCATGGACAGCGTCAGCAACTCACTGAAAGTGGTTATAGCTTTATTGACCTGCCAGACAGCATCAGTGCAGTTGAGATGTTTATCAAAGGCCGCAGCAGTGCATTACTTACCTATGAAGCACCGTTTAACTATTACCTGCAGCAACAGGCACTGCCCTTTGCCAGCCATTATCAGCGCCGCCTGCTCGACACCATAGACGCCTACTATGTGGTATCCCCGCTATCAAAACACCTGGGCTATATCAGCAGCACGTTAAACCATTATGCTGAAACTGAGCAGCTTAGCTATTTTTCACACTGAGCCTTTTGCCTGCTGCGTTAGGCTCTGCTCAATGTCAGCCAGACAAGCAGGCCTGGCAAAGAAAAAGCCCTGACCATACTCACAACCGAGTTCAGTCAAAACATCTTGCTGCTTTTGTGTTTCAATACCTTCTGCAATTACGGCTACCTCAAGCGCCTGCGCCATGGCCAGCATGGCTTTAACCAGGCCAAGATTCTTACCCTGCTCCAGGTGTTGAATAAAAGCACGGTCTATTTTGATAAAGTCTATTGGTAAGGTTGTCAGATAAGACAACGATGAGTAACCGGTACCAAAATCATCAATCGCGACTTTGATACCGGCACTGCGGCAGGCTGACAGATTATCCTGAATTGTCGGCGAGTCATCCATGACCACACCTTCAGTAATTTCCAGTTGCAAACAGTCCGCTGGTAATCCCAGCTTGTTAAGTTTGGCTTCAATAAAATTGTACAGCTCAGGGTCAGAGAAATGTTTAGCAGTGATATTTACTGCTACCGGTTTTGGCTGCAAGCCCATACTCTGCCAGCTCTTAATTTGATTCAGTACCGTTTTAATTACCCAGCAATCCAGTGTTTTGCCAAGGTTAACACTTTCGGCCACCGCCACGAAAACATCAGGCGGTACTGTGCCAAGTTCAGTATCATGCCAACGCAGCAACGCTTCGTAGCCTATCAGGCTCTGACTGGCCAGTTGATATTTAGGTTGCAGCACAACTTGCAATTTGTCTTGCTCCAGCGCACGGCGCAGCCCCTGTTCTATCTCCAGTTGGCGGGTAAGGGCATTGTGAATATCTTCATGATACAGCCGTAATATAACGCCCTGATGTTTAGCATCAAACATCGCCGCCTCGGCCTGGCGGATAAGAATATGCAAATCTGTCGCATCGTCGGGGTAAATACTGATACCAACACAAACAGAAGGCGAAATTTTTTCATTTGCCAGCCAGTATGGTTCCGTGTATTGCGTGATCAAGTGCTGCACAAAAGGCAGCAGGTTGCTTTGCTCGGTTAACGGCAATAACAGGATATAATCATCGGCCCCCGGCCTGCAGGCCAGCGCATCTTCCGGCAATAAATTTTTTAAGCGATGCGCCGCTTCAATCAGCATCAGATCGCCAAACTCATGACCATACTTTTCATTAATCAGCCGAAAGCGGTGACAATCAATAAACAATACGGCATAACGCTGTTGTGCATCTTGCCGGCGGTTAAATTGCTCTGTCAGGCCTTCGCGGTTTAGCAGCCCGGTTAATGCATCAAAACTGGTCAGAAATTTAGCATGGTTCTTGGCTTTGACCTGCTCGGTGATATCGATGCCAACGCCCTGAATTTCATCGACAGCGTCAGCCTGACCGGCCAGGCTGCTGAAAGTCCAATCAACCCAGTGTATCCGGTTGTCTGAACTGAGCATACGCACCGACAGTGACACGGTTTGTGATTGTGCGGCCTGTCTGAGCTGGTCCAGTAATGACTCAACATGCTGCCGCTCATCAGCATGAATAAACTCCAGAATAGAGATACCCAGCATCTGAAACAACTGCTGCCCCAATTGGCGGCAAAATGCATTGTTAACGAATGTCAGCCTTGAATGCTGGCTTAAGCGGCAAATAAACTCTTTCTGGTTTTGCACAATATCACGATAGCGCTGCTCGGCTGAGATAAGCCGCTGCAATACCGCTTTGAATTCTGACAAATCATGACACACGCCAACAAACAGCCGGCCCTGTTCTGTGTGTGATTCCCCTACTGATAAGTGCATCGGAAATACCGAGCCGTCTTTGCGCCTCGCCTGCACGTCGCGGCCGATACCAATGATCTTGGCGGGCCCGCCACTTTTATAGTTTTGTAAATAGCCGTCATGCTGCCGCGCATGAGCCTGGGTCATCAACATGCTGACATTTTTACCAATCACTTCCTGTTTGTTGTAGCCAAATAACTGTTCAGCACCGCGGTTGAAGGTTTGCACGATCCCCCATTCATCAATAGAGATAATGCCGTCAACCGCAGCTTCAAGCAGCGCATCCTGTATTGAACGCAAGCGGCGGTGAGCTTTAATGCTGGCCTGGTAAGCCGTTAAGTCATGACAAATGCCGACGAAATAGCGGGCATTATCTGTATTGGCTTCGCCAACCGATAAATGCATCGGAAAAACGCTGCCGTCTTTACGCTTGCCCTGAACATCCCGCCCTACACCGATAATTTTCGCGCTTTGGCCGTGGCTGACATAGTTAGCCAGGTAAGTATCATGCTCACTGTGAAAAGGCTCAGGCATTAACATGCGCACGTTGTGACCAAGACACTCGGCAGCACTGTAACCAAACAGCGTCTCAGCTGACGGAGAAAAAAAACAGATCTGCCCGCGCTGATTAATCACAATGATGGCGTCAACCGCGGAATTGACTATAGCATCCTGCAGCTGACTCAGCTCAAAAGTATCCATACCGGGTGTAACCTTGTTGTTATCAGCCAGAACAACACTTATGCATCTAAGCTGCTATTTATTGACAAGAGTTACAACTTTAGAAGTGAAGTTCCCTTTTTTCCAGACAAATCATTTAAATAACTGCTCAGACTGTTGTTAGAACAGGAATAGACGTTAATTTCTATACAGGTTTTATGTGGGCAGTGTCTAAGCAGAATATACGTGCCGGGTGCAGCACAAATATGCTGCCCTAAACGCAAAAAACCAGCAAAATTCTGGCTTAAAGTGGCGGAGCGGACGGGACTCGAACCCGCGACCCCCGGCGTGACAGGCCGGTATTCTAACCGACTGAACTACCGCTCCGCGCTGGAGTGAGCTTACGCTCTGGTATCTGCTTACTGAAGTGGCGGAGCGGACGGGACTCGAACCCGCGACCCCCGGCGTGACAGGCCGGTATTCTAACCGACTGAACTACCGCTCCGGATCAGGAAGCTTAATTCGATACAGTGGCGGAGCGGACGGGACTCGAACCCGCGACCCCCGGCGTGACAGGCCGGTATTCTAACCGACTGAACTACCGCTCCGGTGTGTATCGAAAATTGGCGGAGCGGACGGGACTCGAACCCGCGACCCCCGGCGTGACAGGCCGGTATTCTAACCGACTGAACTACCGCTCCGCACCAATTACACTACAGAATTTCATTTGGGTATCCTGCAGTGCGGCGGGAATGATACGGATTAGCCGATAGGCCGTCAACACCTTTTTTGCCGCTTTTGCCTAATCCTTAATCATCCGGTAAAGTCAGGTCGAGAATGTCATCCATATCGTTGTTTTTTTGTGCATTTGCGCTATTTTTCTCAGCAACATCGGTGGCTGGCTTGCCCGCTGTTGCCTCCGTTGCCTGAGCTGGCTCTTTTTTGCGCCAGAACATCAGATCTGCCGGCTTACGATCCGTCATGACAAACCAAATCGCAAAACCGCCACCGATTAAGATAAACAGATTAATACTTATCACCAGCCCCCAAGGGAATTCCGGTTCAGGCTCAGCCTGCTCGGCAGCAATTTCATCTTTAATACTTTGCGGCAGTTCCTCCAGTACAGGTGCTTCAAACACTGGCCGGTTTACCACAAAACTGATCTCCGGCAGGTTCAGCATAAACTCGCGGCCATCCTGCATAGTACCGTAGGCTGAAACATCCAGGATATAACTGCCATGGCCACGGTTATGCAGCTCTAGTTGCCGTGGTGTCACACCCGGTTCATTTAACGCAAAGTCTTCCACCTCACCATTGGGGTAGCGTACCCGCCCCTGCAGTAATACCGATGCTTTATTGACGCTGTCATCGGTGATCCGAAACAGCACCTGGTGCGGTTGGGCCGGTTGTTCCGGCTTTAATTCATCAGCCGCGGGGGCAGCAGTAATATCGGCAACTATGGGTGCGGGTTTAAGCACAACGGGCGGCTGTTCCACCTCCCGCGTGTATAAAGGTGTACGTACGACATATTTAGGTATCCATTCGCCGGCAACAAACCTTAGCTGAAACTCACCGGTAAACACGCCATCGCGGGCTCGCTCGTCGTAGCCTTTACCATCATCGCGAAAATGCGCAACTTGCACGACACCACGGCCGAAATTGTCATAATCTGCGTTATTGGTGCTGACAAAAATCACTTCCAGCGCCAGAACCTCGCGAAAATCTTTCGCATTTATCGGTTCTTCACCATTGGTTAAACGGGCGGTAATTTTTACGGTTTCACCGACTAACAGGTTATCAGGTAAGGGATCAACGCTAAGTTTTATGTCGGTCAGTACCATAATGCGGCTATTCGGCAGTAATTTACCAATCGCCTGCCACGGCCCCGGGGTGGGGTTTTTAATCTGAATCAGATCATAGCTACTGGCATCGTGCCAGCGCACCTGTTGCTGCTCTGCGGTATTGAAATGAATTTTACTGCCGTCTGGCCGCACCAGTACAACCGACGCCGAACCGCGTTTTCGAAACAATAGCAATGTGATTTCGTCAACATTGTCGTCAATACGAAACCTGTTATCAAACAGCGGGATCTGGTTTTTGGTTGGCAAGTCATCCAATAACGCAAAGCCGCTGCTAAAGGGGCTTTCGTCTTCTTCTGAACTGACCTTGGGAGATTGCAGTAAATCGGTGCGCGCTAGTGTCTGGGCACTGAATACTGCGCACCCGAGCAACAGACACACTACTGTTAGCCATTTCGCCACAGGCAACTGCCTCCTTTTTTCTGCACTAAGTCCAGCCTGGTTTCGTGTGCTGTCAGCTCGGCTTCTGTCGCCCGCAGCACTTTCAGCCGTCCGCTACGCTGTATTGCTGCCGGGCCTGACTGACCGTCAGCGCCATTCTGCTCGTTCGCCAGATTCAGGCTGACCTGGCCCCCCGTCATCAACAGATATACATCTGCCAGAATTTCCGCATCGAGCAAAGCGCCGTGCAAAGTACGGTGGCTGTTATTAATGTCGTAACGGCGGCACAATGCATCCAGGTTATTCTTTTGTCCGGGATGCAGTTCGCGTGCCAGCATAAGAGTGTCAAGAATAGTACAGTACTGCTCTACCGGCGGCAGTGCAGGGTGCAGCTTAGAAAACTCGTGATTGATAAAGCCAACGTCGAACGCGGCGTTATGGATCACCAGCTCTGCGCCCTGAATATAATCGTAAAAACTCTTGGCTATCTCGCGAAACTTAGGCTCATGTGCCAGCCGTTCATTGGTAATACCGTGCACAGCCACTGCTTCAGCATCAATAATACGCTCCGGGTTAATGTAGACATGAAAGTTGTTGCCAGTAAAACGCCGGTTAATCAGTTCAACACAGCCAATTTCAATGATACGGTGACCATCTTTAGGGTTAATACCTGTGGTTTCAGTGTCGAGAATAAGTTGTCTTTTCGCCATAGTCGTTTCGCTTTTTACTGCACTTGGGGTAGATTATACGCCGTTTGGGTTTGAGGAAAGGCTTTATGCGTAAAACTGTTGCAATCTATACCGATGGCTCTTGCCTGGGCAATCCGGGACCGGGTGGCTACGGTGTGGTGCTGAAATATAAGCAGCACTGTAAAGAGCTAAGCGGCGGTTTTCGTTTAACCACCAATAACCGTATGGAATTGCTGGCCGCTATCGTTGCGCTGGAAACATTAAAAGACAGCTGCGATGTCGACCTGACAACTGACAGCCAGTATGTGCGACTTGGCATTACCCAGTGGCTTGCAGGCTGGAAACGTAACAACTGGAAAACCAGCCAGAAACAGCCGGTTAAGAATCAGGATTTATGGCAGCGGCTGGACGTAGCAAGCCAGGCGCATAATGTTAGCTGGCACTGGGTAAAAGGCCATGCCGGCCACCCGGAGAATGAGCGCTGCGATGTGTTGGCCCGCACAGCAGCTGAAGCCAAACCTTCGGCAATCGACCAGCCATTTGAACTAAGTCAGAGCACTGCAACTTAGCCACAACGTAACAGGCAGCCCAATTATGGCAAAACACACAGTATTTTTTCGCACCATCAGCCGTTTTGGCGGGCTATGTCTGCTGAGCTTACTGTGGTTCTCTGCCAGCGTACAGGCGCAATGGCACCGGCAGGCATTTCAGACGCTCGGCACCCAGGCCTATATCGAGTTGTGGTGTGAAGACGCCAGCCAGGCTTCTGATTTAATTACTCAGGTACAGGCCGAGTTTGAGCGGATTAACCAGCTGATGAGCCCCTATATCAGCAGCAGCGAACTCAGTCAGCTTAATCAGCTGGCAGCACAACGGCCAGTGCAGGTATCTGCTGAGTTGTATCAGTTGCTAAAACAGGCCAGGCATATCTCCAGCCTGAGCCAGGGTGCATTTGATATTACGTTTGCCTCGGTCGGTTTCTATTATGACTACCGCGCCCATAAAAAGCCCGATGCCAGTCAGCTGCAACGTGCCCGGCAATACGTTAATTACCTGAGCATCGAATTGCTGCCAGACAACAAAGTGCATTTTGCCCGCGACGGTGTAAAGATTGATTTAGGCGGTATTGCCAAAGGTTATGCGGTTGAACGCGGCATTAATTTGCTGGCACAGCAGGGTATTTTGCATGCGCAGTTAACCGCTGGCGGCGATAGCCGTTTACTGGGAGACAAACGCGGTAAACCCTGGTTGGTGGGCATAAAGCACCCACGGCAAGAAGATAAGTACGCCGCAACATTACCATTGGCGAACAGCGCTATCAGCACATCAGGCGATTATGAACGCTACTTTATTGAAGACGGGGTACGTTACCACCATATAATAGACCCCAAAACCGGCTTAAGTGCCAGCGGGCTGTTCAGCGTGTCCGTCCTCGGGCCGGATACGACCCAGACTGATGCACTATCAACCACGCTATTTGTGCTGGGCCTGCAACATGGCATGGAGCTGATTGAGCAGATTGATAATTATGAAGCCATTTTTATCGATGCTGACCGCAAGATGCATTTCTCCAGTGGCCTTGGCCAGTAACCGTCTTAAAGTTCAGCTGTGCATCCGGGCAAATATCAGGTAGATTCTGTATTATTGGTTTAAGTCGGGCTGTGCCAGAGTACATTATGCGATCATGGCATTTACTGTTAACCTGCGCCCTGTTGTTATCAGGCGCTGCAGTACCTTTGGCTGCGGTAGCTGAAGAACAGACCTGCACACTGCGTATGTCAGCCGAAACCGACTTCCCGCCACACCTGATTAAACAGAATGATAATTGGACCGGCCTTAGCGTCGAACTGATGCAGCGCCTGGCCGATGAAGTGCATTGTAAACTCGAATTCATTAACAGCCCCTGGCTCAGGGCTTTACAGCAAAGTGAGCATGGACAGCTGGACGTACTCAGCCATTTGTCATTCAGTGAGCAGCGAAAAGGTCAGTTTGCTTTTATCGGGCCTCATCACATAGAGGCAATTTATCTGGTAGGTGATCCGGCTGCCTTACCTGCCAGCAGCCAGTTATCGGATCTGATTGATAAAGTCGATTATGGCCGCATTGCCGTGTTACACGGTGCCTACTATGGCGAGGACTTTGCCCGGTTAAGCCGGCAACCCGCGGTACAGCGTCAACTGGTGGAGATCAGCAGCATTCAGGATAAACTGGCGCTGCTACGCGCCGGACGCGTCAATGCGATTCTGGAAGATATCAGCGTGCTACACTACTGGCAACAGCATCACTACCCTGATGCCGATAAGTACCAGCCACTATTAAAAGTATATCAAAGCCCGGTGTATTTCGGTTTCAGTAAAACCTCATTGCCCGCATCAACATTGGCTACCCTGGCTGAAGCCTGGCAGAAACTTTACCGGCAGGGTGAACTGGCGGCGATATATCAGAAGTACCACATCAGTAATTACGCTGAACTTATTCCGGCGTCAATTCTGTAGTTATTAATCGGGTACAATTGACGCGGGCTCAGGCAGTTGCCACTGATAATCCGGCAACTGATAGGTTTGTAAAATGGCTTGTAAAGCACCTTCTGCGTACAACTTTTGCCAAGCCTGTTCTAATTGCTGTAACTGAATCACACTTAACGTTTTGCGGTTAAAACCAAAAAACACCGGGCTCTGATACACCGGGAATAACGGTACATAAGCAGCCGTTGGCAGCTCAGACTGCTTTTTCCAGTAATGATAAGCCGCTATATCTTCCAACACGCCATGCACGCGGCCATTTAGCAGCAAAGCCTGCTTGTCTTCATTACCACGGATAAATACAAAACGGGTGCGGTTTTTGGCATCGTTCAGCACCGCATCAAGCGCTTCACCGTAGTAAGCGCCATTTAACAGTGCAATAATGCCCGAGGTACCGGCTTTTCTCAGCTGCGAAACCGAACTTAAACCGGAAAACGCCTGCGGCAGCCCGACCAGATAAATCTTTTCCAGCTGATGTGGGCCAATAAAAGCGAAGCTCTTGCTGCGCTCATCGTTGTAACTTAAGTGGCTAAGGACATCCAACTCCCCCTGTTCGATAAGCCGCAGCGACCTTAACCAGGGGCTATGAATAAACTCCAGCTCACAACCAATTTCCTGCACCAGCCGCTGCAACAGCTCGACATTGACGCCTCGCCAGCTATTGTCTTGCTGAATAATATAGGGCGCAAAGCTGGTTTCTATTCCCATCCGCAGCACACAGCTATATGAAGGTAAACTAAGTAATAAACACGCTACGTAAAACGTCAGATAATGCATTCGTTAACTGCTTCTGCTGAACCCGTTCATTCTACTATAAATGCTGTTAATACTTTTTGCCGCTGTGGATGCATAAATTCTGTTTATGCATCAGACGATAGGCGCAAATGCTGTTAAGCGGTCAAGACTGGCTGCATTACCAAGGCCATGAAACGGTGCGACCTCGGCAAGCCGGCCCTGCTCACCATGCAGCGCCAAATAGTTCAGCAGCACAGTTTGCACCAGCAGGTTAACGTTATTTGCCGACGCGGCTGAGCCGGTTTCGACCGATGCATCCGGGCGCATAAAGCCAATTTGCTGATGCCTGGCTTGCTCTGCCGCCGATCCGCCCAGTAATGCAGGACGGCCATTCGGGCTATAAACCAGCATATAAGATGCCGCAGTGGACGAATTATCGCCAGTCCACTCGCCTTTGCCACGGCCAGCTTCTGAGTCATCAATACGACCATTACTGGCAACCGAGCCATCGCTGTATACATATACCATCAGTGGCTGGTTCATTCGGGCGGCGTATTCAAGACAGGCACCTATGCAGCGCCCGGCTCGCAAGTCTCTGAGCTCGCCGGTGCCGCGCTCACCGGTATGATAGTCATAACCGCCTATGGTTACCGAGCCAGCGCCAGCAAAGCCATTGACCACCAGTTTCATCACTGACGCCGTTTTACGAAATTCTGCATCGTCATTGAATTCCTGTGCGGAGAAAATACCGGCGGCGCCGACGATATCAGGATCAGCGGCAGGGTCTAACGTCGCAGGGTTACCAAAGCGGTCGGCCAAATCAGCACTTTTTACATAGCCGCAGCGAATAAGATCTTTAATCACATCGTCGCGGCTGATATTGGTATTAACCCGGCCAAGCTTACTGTCACTGATACGCTGCACTGACTCCATCACGGCAACGGCATCGCTCTGGTTTAGCAAACCAAACAAATCCCCCACATCCACTAAACCGGTCACATCACCGGGCCGATCGATTTTTGTCGGCCTAAGCTCAGGGTTATAAAACTCGGCCGGCGTCATTGAGTTGGCACCTGAGTCGGAGTTACGCGAGCCAATCAGCGGCATTAACGAGCCATTGGCGCCGGCTTTAGCGATGGCGAACATCGGATTATGCGGATTATTACCGGTATCGTTTTCGGACCGCGATGGCAGAACCGCACCATTGGTCATCGCCTGTGTGGCCAAGCTGGTACGCTCTAAAATACCAGCCAGCATTTGCGAGTCACTGTGAAAAGCCAATCCTAGCTGGTTGTTGATAAAGCCGGCAGCCGGGTCGGCAGCATTGACAGCCGTCGGTACCTGATCAGCAGGTAAACCCAGCTTGCTGTAGCCTTGCACTGACAGAAAATCGAGTTGACCACCAGCACCACCCACCAGCACATTGGAACCGGCGATATTGGCACCACCGGCCAGATCAAAGCAGATAAACGGAATTTTACCGGCGCCCTGCACATTAATGCCGCACAGCTGTTTCAGCGCGTCTAAATCGGGCGATAGCTGGGCATGTGCCTTATTCGGGTTGGCAAAAAGCCCCAGTACTGAACCACTGGTCAGCACGGCTGCACCATAGCTTAAACCACAGGCAATAAAATCGCGGCGGCTAACCGGCTTGCTGTGGCAGGCATGCAGTAATGGGCTATCGGGGTGCAGCGGTTGCTTTCTTTTCATTTTCATCTCCTACTGCAACAAAAGTTCTGCACTGGCCAGCACTGCGGTGCAAGCTGCTTTGGCAATAGTGCGGCTGCGATCGCTGCTACAGCTGCCGTTACAGCTGCTTAGCCGGTTGATCAGCGCATCCAGCTCGGTCTCTGCATCAGCGCGTAGTACAGAGCTTTGCGGTGATAAAGGTATCAGCCTGTCGAGCAATGGCTGGATAAAAGCAGGCCGGTTGGCCATGCTGTACGTCACGCCCGGGCTGGCATTAAAATCAACACCACTGAACCAGTTTTGACGAATAGCGCTGTCTTCTATCGCGGCATTGCAGTAGGCAATGGCCAGTTGGGTGATGGCCATTTGCTGCGCCGACACAAAGGTATCGACAGTATCTGCTGAGGGCAGCTGGCGCTGAATGGTCTGATAAACCTGGGCCACAGCTGCTTGCTGCTGTGCAACCCCGGTCAGCGCACTCATACTGGCATGCACTTCAGCAAAGGTTTTAAGGCCGATATCACTGCTTTGACTACCGGAGGCAATAATACTTTGTACCGGTACGCTGATGCCGGTACGCACGTTCTGCCGCTCACCAATGCGGCCAAAAGACAAAAAGAATTCATCAGACGCGGCGCCAAGCTCTGCTCCAATGATGGTACCCTGGGTTGACAGCACAGCGCCGGTATCCAGTGCAGTACCAGAAGCCAGCTCAAACTGTTGCTTCAGCCAGGCCTGGCCGGTTAGTGCTTCTTTGCCGTTAATGCCAATCGCCATATCGCTTATCGTCAAGCTTTGTGGCAGCGCCCGCCCTTCCAGATTAACCAGATAAGGTGCATTGAACAGGTAGGAATAATTATCAAACTGCGCGACTTCAAACACGATATAGCTATCGGCTAAATCGATCAGCTCACCTATGCTAAACAGCAGATAAAATTTCTGGCCGACGCCCACTTCATAGTTTTGCCGGATTTGAGCTGCGCTTAGCGCTTTATTATGAATAGCGAGTAAACGGATACTGCCCTGCCACTGCCGGTTGCCATTGGCTTCGTTGCCGATGATCAGCGCATAGGTATCATCCCAGTTGCGAATAGCATCAGCAGCTGAGCGCACGCCGGTATCATTGCCGTTGACATAAATACGCTGGCCGTTTACCGGGTCTTGTGTCAATACCACATGCTGCAATGTTGCCTGCAGCACTTCATCAGCATCGGGCGTGCTGAGCGCCGGCATACCAGCGAAATCACTGCCGCTGCGACGCAGTAAAAAGTCATAGTTGTACTGGGTCTGGCCCAGCGTAACGTTGCGCTCAGCACTGCTGCCAGCATAGCTGACAATGGCGGCAGGGCCTTCCTGCACCACATTGGCCGGCACGACCCAAGCTTCGACGGTCATTTCACCGGTAGCGCTTATCAGCTGCGCCAGCTTGGCACTGTTTTGCGTGCTGGCTTGCGCCCGGCCACTGTTAATCTGTAGTCCCCAGCCGGTTACCCAGCTGATATCGCCTTGCAGGCTTAAATTAGCCGCCGGTTCAACCCCGGAGGTGTCATAGGCAATAACGCCGCTGCCGGTTTTAAACTGATAAAACGCTATCTGGTTGGCCTCAAAGCGGCCGCCACTGGAGGCCACGACACCATCGCCCAGCCTCAAGGCTTTGGACGGTACCAGAGCCGGATCCAGTTCGGTTAGCTCGACACTGTCCGCTATTTGCCTGATGGCAGCGAGCATCGTCGCAGCATCGCTGTCACAGCTGGACCAGCAGTTATGAAACTCGCCACCAAGCCGGGCAACAAAGCGCGAGAGCTCAGGTTGATCCAGATTCAGTAACTTGCGGCTGGCGTCATAAGCGGCGCTCAGATCACTGCCGGCAAAAAACGGCGATTGCGGCTGCGCAGCATCAGGTGCATGGCAGTTAACACAAAACTGGCGCAGCAGCGGGTATACCGTGTTACCAAACAGCGCTGGCGATTCAGGTAAGGCTTTACTGGCGCCAGGTTCACGTATTGGTGGTGCCACTAGTGTTACCGTAGCACTTTCGGCCTCGCTGCTATTGGCCCAGTTACGTATCCACTGCGTTAGTGTATCCGCACAGGCAGTATCGCTGGCTAACCAACAGTTATGGCCGCCGGCAATTTTACTGACCAGAGCCGACTGCGCCGGATCGGCCAGATTAACCAGAGGTACAGCGGCGGCGTAAGCCAGATTAATATCATCATTACGGACAAACGCCGGTGCGGTATTGCCCTGCACATGGCAGGCACCACAACGGTTGTTGCCGGCAATATTGTCCCACAGTGTCAGTTTAAACAGCTGAATATCGGCGGTTTGCGGCGCCGGACCGTTGTAGTTGGTATTATCTTCCTGCACCGGCGGCGGTGGGTTCTGCTCTACTTCGGCACCGCCGCAACCGGCCAGCACAAGGGCACCCAGCAGCAGCAACGCTTTGAACAAAATTTTTGCTGTTAACACAGTTTGCATAGAAAACCTCATCTTCAGTCTCCCATACAATAAGTGGCGGTATCAGCAAATACCTGTTTCAGTACATAGCCTGTGGCACGGAAACTGTCGGTAATGCTGTGCAGCGCATTGACATCAGACAGGCTTTGCGGCTCTCTCAGGCACACAGCCCGGAATACCTTTTTCACCTGGCACTGCGCAAAAGCGGTGGTGTTTGCCAGCTCTTCGCCCAGGCTTTTTGCACCACTGCCGCTACCCGGCAAGCTGTTATCCCAACCTAATGCCTGGTTTTGGCCTTCTCGCCAGTAATTGACCCAGCTATCGTCCGGTGTGCGGTAACCGTAAGGGAAACTGCCGGCGTTAATATGATACTTCGGCTGCACCCGGCTTAGCGTGGTTGAATTCTGAGTGCCACTTTGCTGATAAAAGATACGGCCATTGCTGCCATCTTCATCGCTAAACTGGTAGTCATAATATGCAAAGGCCTGCGCCATAGGATCCATACCGGCATGGCAGCCGACACAGCGGTTATTAAAAATACGGCTGTCGCCACCCGGGCTGCGGCTGACATCCTGCCGGATGCGTCCGGTTGGCATGGTAATATCCTGTAGCGGCTCTAAATCCGTACACAACTGGTTCATCAGTGTAAAACGGAACATGGCGCGGTTAGTTCCAAGATAAAAGAATGCCTTTGCAGCCGCCCGGCTCGTCATCACACCTGCTGCCGCATCCGAGGGAATGTTATTCAGGCTGCTTTGCGAGCGGGGTTCAAGATACTGTGCTAAATCAACCGCCTGACGCTCCAGCGCCAGATAGTGCTCATTATTGTTGCTCTGATAGGGCGGCAACCCCAGGCTGTCTGCACCGACATACAACACATCAGTTTGCAGGATCTGCCTAAAATCCACCTCATCGCGCACCAACCCAATCACGGTAGCGCTGTAGTCATTCAGTGGCTCAAACACGTCCTGCTCACGGTTAGTGGCGACAGAGGCAAACAGCTTCAGCGTTGTGCGATAAAAATCCGGATGCTGCATCGCCAGCTCTGCAGCAGCAGATGCATTACCCGCATCAATCAGAGCCTGCATCTGGCTTAATGTCACAGCATCGGCCGGCACACCGGCAATACGCTCATGCAGCCGCTTGGCCTGTTCCAGTGACCCGGCCTGAGCACTGGCCGCCAACAATACTGCACTGACGCTCAACGCTTTAATAAAGGCTAAATAATGCATCTACACCACCTCCGGCTGGTTATCAGCCCGGTAAAAACTCGACTGTCCACTGCGAACGGGTTAGCGCCACCGGCTCAGCACCAAAATTGACCGAGCGTAATCTCAGCATCAGCTGGCGTTCCAGCTTGGCATCGTTTAATTCGCTGCGCACTATGTTGACTTCAGCCAGACTGCCGTCGGCATTAATAACCAACTCAAACACCACCTTTCCTTTCAGTAACGGATTGGCGCGTAGCGCCCGGCTGTACAGGGTGTATAAGCTGCTTTTATTTGCTTCCAGTATGCGCCTGATTGCCGCTTCCGAGCGGCCCTGCGGCCCACTGCTGTTGGCATCAGACTGGCTGTCATTGCGGCTTTGGCCAGTGCTTTCACCTCGACCGATAGACGACAACCCTTTCATCTCGGTCTCTGCCAGCGCAGTCGTGCCGGTGTCTGCCAGTTCAGAACGGGCAATATCACCGGCGACCGCTGCCGCTTCACGGCTGGCAAACTTTTTGTCTGCCTCATTACGCAGCAATTTACGCTCGACCTGGGCAGCCTGTTGCTCGCCGCTGCTTTTGACACTAGGCGCCGTATTATTAAGCTGAAAACTCTGCCTGAGCTCGGCTAAATCGTCACGCATCGCCAGCAACCCGGCTTGTTGTGCCTGCTCCCGGGCCTTTTGCGGATCGGGCTTTACCGGTTCGGCGACAGCCGCCACCGGCTCTGGCTTGGGTTCTGGCTTAGGCTGCTCTATCACCTGCTGCTCTAACGGCTCTGGTTCAGGCGGAGGTGGTGCTTTGCGCTGTTCCAGTACCACTTTTGCCAGCTGCGGTGGCAGCTGTTCCAGTACCTGCCGGCTGGGCTCTGGCACCTTCAATGCCGGCACCAGCACTGCAAAAATCAGCCATAAGGCAAAGCCCAGCCACAATAAACGGTAAAAGCGTTTATCTTCAAACTGCCAGCTGTCAGCTTGGTTAATCGCCAGCGTGGTCATGATGCCCCCTCTGGCGCTGCCGCAGCGGTTGTCGCTTCAACGGCCAGCGATAAATCGCGGTACTCAGTTGCGGCGCAGATTGCCATCAACTGGCGCAGCACGGCGTAAGGTGTTGCCGCGTCGCCAAGAATGGTCAGAGCCCGGCCTTGTTGCTGCTGCTCTTGTGCTAACGGGCCAGCGCGTTCAGCCAGATAGGTCAGCTCAGCCGTCAGCGCCTGTGTCAGATCGTCCAGCCAGACATCGCTATCTTGCTGCCAGTCACCCTGCCATACCGGCTTCCCCTGCACCAGCACGCCGTTGGCAGTAATGGTCAGCATGACTTTTTCGCTCGGCAGTTGCTCTGATACAGAGCGCGGCAGGCTGATATCTTTATTGCTTTGCAGCACTTTGACTTCCGACTGGTTTACCATCAGAAAGAACACCAGGATGGTAAAAATGTCCATCAGAGCAACCAGGTTCAGCTTACCTGCCTGCGCCAGACGCTGATTCTGCCGGTCGAGCCGCTTGGCACGAAATGACATTTTCATTGGCCGGCCTCCTGCTGCGGTAACTGCCCCAACGAAATTTGCGGAAACAGTTCAGCGTCCACCACCTGGGCTGCCACTACGGCTTTAAACGAGCGCACTGTGTCCATCGCCGTCACCAGTGTCTGGTAATCCAGCTCATCCGGCGCCAGCAAGGTGATATCCTGCTTTTCAATTTGTTTTTGTGAAAAGGTCAGCTTCAGATCCTGCAAAAACAGGCTTAGCGCGGCGAAATCGAGTTTGCCGTCGTCAGTCAGTTCAAATACCCGCAGCGGTTCGCCGGCCGGATAATTCAGCCGCAGACGATCGGCATGAATTTCCAGCTCCAGTTGCTGTGGTTGTTCCTGCTCCTGCTGCAGTTGCTGCTCAGTCAAAGGCGGCAGCTGAATATTCAATACCCGGATCTGGGCAAACACCAGGCTGAGTAACAATACCGGCACCAGCACGATCATCAGATTCATAAAAGACGTGATGTCCAGCTCAGCGTCAGCCTGAGGAACTTTACGCCGCTTTATCATCCGAACCACCATCTGCTTGCTTGGCAATACTGTTCATCAGCTTAATACCGACCATTTCCATGGTATCGATAATACTGGCGGTTTTGCCCTGTAGCAGCGCATGCACAAATACCAGCGGAATAGCGGTGATCAAACCAAAAGCTGTCGTGTTCATCGCCACCGAAATACTGGATGACAACAAGCTGGCTTTCTCTGACGGATCAGCATTCGCCACGGCCGAAAATGCAGCTATAAGCCCCATAATAGTACCGAGCAAGCCGAGCAAGGTTGCCACGTTAGCCAGCGTCGCCAGAAACGGTGTGCGCTTTTGCAGTCGCAGGCTGTATTCCAGTACCACTTCTTCCATTGCATATTCCATGTCCTCGCGGCGCGAAGACGAACGCAGCCGGTTGACACCACTGGCCAGCATTGCCAGTAGCGGAGCACTGCTGCTTTCGGCCAGCTGCAGAATACGACGGGTATCGGCCTGCGCTACCGCCGGTTGCACCTGTGCCATAGCGCGCTGGTTTACCGCATAGACTGAGCGCAGAAACCACCAGCGTTCAACGGCAATCACGATGCCAAGCACCAGGATAAAGGCAATAGGGTAAATAAATACGCCGCCTTCCTGTAAAAACCGTACGATGCCGTTTATAAAATCCATGAAAAACATCCTCTTATTGCTTTTTTGGGTTAACTTTCTCTGACGTCAGCGATGCTGACGTGCTTTGCTCAATGGCGATAAAACGTAAAAACTGCTGCCGGTCCAGCGGTGACACACCAGGCTGCTGTTGCGGCAACGGCTGCCCGGGTATCCGGATCACACTGACCGGGCTTTGCCAGGGCAGCACATAAATGGTTTTGGGCTGTTCCTGGTTACCACGGATGGTGCTTTCAACCTGTACCCTGGCCGGCTGCTGCGCCCCGGCCAGCACAGCGAACAGGCTTATACTGAGCAACAACATGCTATAAATCAGTTTGCTCATGCTTTTCTTCCTGTGTCAGTTGTTGTTCAAGCAGTACCAGCCAGCCTTTAGCCTGTTCATCCGCAGTCAACTGGTAGTACTGTTTATAGTGGTAATGCGCCTGTAACAGCTCGCCCAGATACAGCTCGTATAAAAAAGCCAGGTTTTTATGTGCTATGGCGTAGCTGGCATCGGCTTGCAGCGCACGCTGAAAGTGACGCTCGGCCTGACGGAAATTGCCCTGTTGCCGCGCCAGTACACCGAGTAAATTATGCGCAGCAGTGTAATCCGGCGCCACACTGACCACCTGCAGCAGGCGTTGCTGTGCCGCCTCCACATTGCCACTGTGCCATTGCGCCAGCGCCAGGTTATAACCTATCCCAGGCGCGGCAGGCACAGCCTCTGCCAGTTGCTGCAAAACTGCAACCGCTGCGGCGTAGTCCTCTGCCTGTAACAGGGCTTTGGCTTGCTGAAATTGCTGTTGCTCAATATCACTCAGTGCAGCTGGCGCTGCTACTGCCTGCTGTGGCGCAGCTACGGGCGCTGACTTACCGGGTGCAGGTAGCTGGCTGCAAGCACTCAGCCCCAGCAATACTGCGCTACAAAGCAGAGCCCTAATATGCATCTTCTGCTACCCCACTATAGGCTTCTGTTTTATCAAACCGGGCAGGCAGCAGTGTCGCCAGCCGCTGAAAGCTCTGCTGCACCCACTGATCCCAAACCTGCTGCTGGGTTAAACGGCTATTTTGCTGATAAATGGCAATCGCTTGTTCTTCAAACGGATAAGCCTGTTCCTGCAGCAACAGCTCATACTCTTCCAGTGCCAGTTCATCCAAACCTTTTGGTCGGTCTGAAGCTAACAGCGCAGCCGCCATTTGCTGATATAACTCACCAACGTGAAACTGGGCTTCGGTTAACATAGTGGCAATGCCGTATTGCATACTTTGCTCGTAGTGCTTTATCGCTGCACTCATATGCTGGCGTTTTTTCTGCAGACTTTGCTTCAGTGGGTGGCTCAGCTTTACCTGTGCGAACAAGCCACTTTCATGCCGCCCCAGCTCAAGCAGCGCCTGTGCCGCCAGATAACGGCTGCGCTCATTCCCCTGCGCCGCGTTCCTCTGCTCGAATACCGCAATTTTGTCGCGCCAGAAATTCTGCCGGTACAAATCCTGCTGCAGCTGATAAAGCTGCACCAATTGCAGCCGCGCTTCCTGCGCCAGCAGGTGCGGTTGCGGATAGCGGTTGGCATAGCGGCGCCAGCTATCCAGTGCCCGGGCATTGTCACCACTGCGCTGATAATATTGTGCTGATAAATACAGCGCTTCGCGCTGCTGCTCTGGATCGTTACTTTCTGCCGCCACTCTGGCCAGTTCAGCGGCGGCTTTATCCCACTGCTGTGCCTGTTCATAACTGTCGAGCAGTTGTGCCTTAGCGGTGCTTGTTCTTTCAGTATCCGGATAACGCTGCAAAAAGGCAGTCAGTAAGCTTATTGCTGCAGCGTAGTCACCGGCGCTGCGTGCTATCTCAACTTGCTGGTAAGCTGCAGCCTCGTGGTACGCTGAGTCCGGTAACACAGAGAGTAAACGCTGCAGATGCTGCTGTACCGCTGCAAGCGGTGCATCGGGCTGCTGGGCCTGCTGATAAATACTCGACGCCAGTTGCTCAGTCAGCAATTTACGCCTGTCGGCACTGAGATCAGCTGCCCCCTGACTCAGTAAAGCGCTGATACTGTGCTCAGCAGCAGCATACTGCTGCAACGCCAGTTCACTCTGGCTATGCAGAAATTGCGCTTCCTGTACCAGTGCACTCTGGCTCTGTGCTGGCAGTGGCCAGTCTGTGACAGCATTGCTGTGCTGAATGACGCCATAGTAATCCTGCTCGCTATAACGCTGCTGCAGTTGTTGCAACGCCACCTGTTGCGCCGCCGGATGTGCCCTGTGCATGTTGACAAACTCAGTTTGTAGCTGCCAGTGACGCTGTGCTGTGCTGGCGTGCTGCTGTGCCAGTTTCTCACTGAGCAGCAAGGCTTTATAGGCCGCATCCTGCGCAGTAAATAACGTACCAGGCTCTGTTGCCGTAAAGCCAAGCTGGGTGTAAAGCGCCAGCGCATCGTCCTGTAAGGCAGCACCGGCGTAAGACTCTGCCAGCAAATAGCGGATATCAGCAGCTGAATAATCCCCGGCTGCCTGCTGTTTTTGTAATAGCGGCTCGTCCAGCACTGCCAGCATTTTTTGCCACAACGGCACTACGTCGGCAAAAGCCTGCTGCCGCGCCTGCCCACTTAATGTTAACGCACTGGCATAGCGGTTACGGGCAAAATAATCCAGGTATTGCAACAGCGGCGGTGTGGTTTCGGCCAGCTCAGTTACGGTTGCCCGCTGCCAGAATAAGCTGCCCGGGCCAAACAATTCAATGTAGCGCTGCTGTGCCGCTAACGCTTGAGTGGCATCAGCATCGTCCAGGTAATGGCGGATAAGCTTTAACTGAAACTGTGCCGCGAGCAGCGTATCAGGGTACTGACTAATAAACAGTTGATAGGTTTCCAGGCTGGCAGCAAGCAATTTTTTCTCTGCCAGAAAATCAGCCAGTCGCTGATACAGCTGCGCCACCATCAGTAACGGCCGCTGCCCCGGTGGGTAAGGTACCCGTGCCAGCAATGCCTGTAAACTGTGGCCCTGCTCCTGATAACTCAGTGAAATACTCAGGGTTTGCAGGACTTCATCGCGCAAACTTTGCTGCGGCTGTTGTTGCTCAGTCAGCAGTAACTCAGTGTAACTGTGATCCAGTACCCGCAAAAACTGCTCATCTGCCTGCTCAAATTCTTGCAGTTTAAAATAGCTCCAGCCCGCCATATAACGGGCATGTAGCTCAAGCGAGGCGTCATTATTGCCAAGCACGGCCAGATACGCCTGCAGCGCTTGCTGATACTGGCTCAGCGCGTAGTGAATATCGGCTTTACGAAACCAGACTTCGGCCGCCAAATCCGACTGTGGATACCGCTGTAAAAAGGCATCCAGCTGCTCTAGACAGGCTTGCTGCTGCCCGAGCAGATCATAGCTGCGCGCCAGCTGGTAGCGGATAAGCTCGTTATTCGGATCGGCCGGGTAATCTGCAAGCAGTTGCTGGTAACGTGCTATTAGCTGCTGCAATGCCTCGCGTTCTTGTGCCGGCGGCAACTCTTGCTGCTCGAGCTGGCGGGTGTGCATTTGCGACAGCCGGTACAAAATTTTCTGCCGCGTCTGTGGTGCAGGCTGTAATGTCAGGATTTGCTGATACAGTAATTCGAGTTGCTGTTCATTTACCTCAGGCGGTGTCAGCAACATACTGCGGTCAAACGCCGGCAAATCGGCCAGCCGCGGCCGCTTGATATTATCGGGCGCGACACTGCAGCCAGACAATAACACAGCACAACACAGCGCCAGTGTCGTCAGCGGATAACGCTCAATGACGGTTAACCTCATAAGCCGGCCCCACTGCTGTCAGTGCCACTGCTGAGCAATACCCGTTCCATCACCCGCGCCATCGATTCTTTATTGTGCCGCTGCAAGTCATTAAGAGTTGCCAGTTGCTGCTGCAGCCGTTGCTGTAATTGCTGATTCAGCTCAGCCAGTAATTGCTGCTGTTTACTCAACAACGCCAGATTCAGCTGCTGCTGATGGCTACTCAACTGGGTAAGACGCTGCTGCACCTGTTGCAGCCGCTCCGTTTTGTTTCCCTGCCGCGCCAGTGCGGCCATTTGCAACTCCAGTTGTTCGAGTACACCAGCGGTTTGCTGCAGTTGTTTTTGCCGCTGCCAGCGCCGCTCTGCAGCACTATTACTGTACTGCCACTGCAATAAGCCGCGCAGGCGGCTGAGCCTTTGCGGGTAATTCTGCAGCGGTTGCGGTTGCTGATGCTGCTGCAGCACTGCCAGCCGCTGCTCAGCACGGTCTAAACGTTGCAGTTGCTGATAGGGTTCGCCTTGCCATAGTGACAACGGCATGGGTTGCTGCTCGGCTGCACTGATCTGCTGTTGCAGCTGGCTAAATTGTAGCTGTAACGCATCGCGCTGCTGACGCAGCTGTGGCAGGCGGCTACTGAGCAATTGCTGTTGCTGCTTCAGCTTCAGGTTTGTGACATCCTGCAGTTGGCTCAGGCGCTGCTGCCGTCGCGGTGCGGCAGTTAACTGCTGCTGCACCGAGAGAATATCCTGTTGTAAATGAAACAGCTGGCTGTCATTGCTGATCTGCAATTGTTGCCAGGCTGATAAGCCCTGCTGCAACTGCCCAACCTCGACCGGGCGGGCCTGTTGTTGCATCTGCTGTGCTTGCTGAATGTAGTATTGATCAGCCCAGCGGTACGCCCCCAGCGCATCATCAACCTGCAATACGCGCTCCAGTTGCTCGCCGATACGGGTTGCCGCCAACCAGGCCGTGTGACTGAACGGCTGCAGCCGGATCTGTTGCTGCAATACCGCCAGCAATGCCGGCACATGCCGCTGTTCGGTCAGAATATGACTGTAGAGCTGCAACGCATTGCGGTTTAGCACGCTATCAGCCGCAAAGTTACTCAATATCGCATCGGCTGCAGCAAATTCCTGACGCTGAATATGCAGCTGAGCCTGTGTCAGCGCAACGTAATCAGACAGCGCTTCACGCTCAGCACCGGGATAAATAAAACCGTCAGGCTCACTAAGCAGGTGCCACTGCCCACTGAACAGCAACTGCCAGAAACCCTGCCCTTCACTGGTTTTTAGCTGCTGCCGGATTTGCGCCAGCCAATCAAGCGCAGTGTCAGATTGATCAGTCTGCGCCAGCACCAACGCCTGGTTGCTGATGATATAAGGCATTTCCGGCTGATGACGCAACCGCTCAAACTCGGGTGCAGGCGGCAGTGTAATATCAGGCCAGTTGATCAGTTGCTCCAACAGCAATTGCTGGCCTAACCAGGCATTATCGTCGGTGATCTGTACCTGCTTAAGATAGTCTTTGGCCGGCGTTTTGTTGCCTTGCTCTAACTGATAACGGGCAAATTGCAGCAGCGCGACATTTTTCAGCGCCTGCGGCAAGGCACCGGGGCTTGCCGGCGATTCGCCAAGCAATGTATCAATCAGCCCTATCGCATGCTGTGGCATATTCAGTTGTAAATATAAGCCTGCTTCTAATAACCGGGTACGGCCATCATGCGCCGGAGCCAGCTGCAGTGTTTCCAGCGCTTGCGCAGGCTGCTGCAAATAAAACGCCCAGGCCGCCTGACGATAGTGCTTCTCGGCTATGGTTGCCGGTGTCGCTGCAGCCTGCGTAGAAGCCGCCGCCTGAACCAGCGGTGGCAGCAGCAATAGCAATGCGCAACTCAGTCGTTTGACCATGGCTGCACAACAAAATCGGGTTGGTAATCGCTGCTGCGATCGTTAATTTGCAGCTCCAGCAACACGGCATCGTCAGCCTTGGCAAAACGATAATTTACCGCGCGGCGATAATCGCGGTTGTCTGGCCCTTTGCCAACAAACACAGCGGTAAGATTATGCTCGCCAGCTTTAACATTGCCCTTGTACAACGGTTGAATAGCGCCACGTTTTAATGCATCCCACTGCTGCGCAGTGTATAGATGCGCCCCAACCGGTTTATCATTCAGAATAAGTTCTACGCTATCGAGCTGAAAGAACTGCCCGGTATCCGCTGATAAAAACACCGCCAGCTGGGTTTGCGGTGGAAATAATAATTCTTCTTCTAACAAAAACAGCTCACGGTTAAGCTGAATAACCTGCTGCTTTAACTGCTCCAGCTGATCGCTGACTGGCGCTGTTTCAGCACTGGCCACTAAACTCAACCACATTAATACGCTACACAATAGCACTCTCATGATGACGCCCCGCTAAAAGTAAAGGCTGAAAAACGCCCGTATCACATTGGCATCCAGCCGGTACAAAGGCTCCAGTCCCGCCTCTGCATCTGTTACTGTGACATTACGAAAGTTTTTGTAATTAAAACGAATATGATCCCACTGCAGCGTCAGTTCCGGCGTTGCTTCTGGCCAGAAGCCCCAAACCGGTAAAGCGTAACTGGCACCGATACCGAGTGTCAGGTTGTTAAACTCGCTTAACTCTTTATCACGCGCCATGAAGTTCTGCTGGCTGGCAAAATCAAATAAGTCGCGGTAAAAATCGGCCTGGCCCTGGCTATACCAACGCAGTTTGCCTTCCAGCGTCCAGTGCTGTGTCAACGGGTGCACATATTCCATTTCAGCATCCAGTGCGCGGATATCCCAGCTGTCCTGATAATGCCGCAGGTTAAAACTGAGCGCGGCCCGGTAAGGCAGGTACACTTTATTCACCAGCGACACCGCGAAGGCATTACGGGTATCAGGGTAAACTTCGCGCTGATAGGCGTATCCCCTCGGATCACTGGGATCGCGGTAACGTACGCTGCGATAAGGGTTATTTAAAAAACCTTCATCCAGGTCAACCTGCATATTAAGCGCGGCTATCCAGCTACTGCTCAGTACCTGCGTCCAGCCGAGTTTGTAGTTGTAACGTTTCACGCTTTCACTGAAGCTGTCATCGCCGTTACGGCCAACTTCATCATCGCCAAGCCCGGCTTCCAGGCTCAGTGTCGTCATGCCGCCGAAGGTATCGTGGGAAATGGCAAAGCTTATTGATTTGGCGTTGTAATCATCTTCATCACTTTGCGCATAGTTCGCGCTGAGAATACTGTTACCGGCCAGATAATCGACCCCCAGCCGTTTTTCCTGCCGGGTTTCGCTGTAGGCTGATGCTGTTGCCTGCACATCAACAGAAGCACCGGATACCGTATCAACATAGTAGTAGGCCGACACTGATACCGACTGACCGGCTTTTTTCCGCAGCATCACGGCCGGGCCGTCAATAGACACACCGCCCCCCTGATAGGAGTGGTACATCACATCCGCCCTGTCCTGCGGCAAAATTGCCGCCTGCACCATAGTCGCAGATAACACCAGCAGTGATAACAGCAGTTTAATTGCAGCCACAACCACCGCCCCCGCTACCATTTGCCCCTTTGGCGGCCTCACGCGAATCGCGCACGTGTGCTATATGCTGCTGCGCAACCGGATGACGGCCAAACGCCATAATAGGGTCGGCCAATTTGTCGCGCTCGTAAGGTTTAACCCAGGGCTGAACAGTTGTGCAGCCTGACAGCATAACCAGTAGCGCACTGATAATCAGCCAGGGCTTACTCACGCAGCAGGCCTTTAATATCTTCTTCATATTTTTTCTCAACGCCAGGTTTGTAACCACGGTGCACACTGCGTACCTGACCGTCTTTGTCCAGGATCACTGTAGTTGGCATAGCTTCAACCTGATAGGCTTTGGACACAGCGTTGTCCTGATCCAGTAAAATAGGAAAACCAACGCTGACCTTACTCAGATAAGCTTTAGCTGCACCGCTATCGCTTTCTACATTCACGCCCCAAACCTGCACACCGAGCGGCTGGTACTTTTGCGCCAGTTTATCCAGTTGCGGCATTTCCTGAATACAGGGGCCACACCAGCTGGCCCAAAAGTTAATCAGCATAATATCGCCGCGTTGTTCGGCCAGACGCAGGTTACTGCCGTCAAGCGCTTTCAACGTAAAATCCGGAGCTTGTTCTGCTATAGCAGCGCCGTTAAATACCAGCGCTATTGCCAGTACACTGTATTGAATTAATCGTTTCATGCTTACCTCTTTACTGCTCTGCGCCGACGGACAGTCGCTAAAAGTACACAGCTACGCCCAGCGCCAATGCCAGGTTATGCGTCGTTTTATTGCGTGCCAGTATCGTCGTTTCAAACACGTAGTCGCTAAAAGTCAGTTCTACTGCCAGCCAGTCAGTGGCGTACAGTCTGAACTGACTGCCAAACTGCATAGCAAATACGTTATCACCGGCAAAATCGACAGTACCGGCACCGGCAAACACCGATAACCCACTGTTCATCGCATAATCCCGGCTAAGAAACACTTCGCCTGGCAACAGCATATAACCAAGCTGACCGCCGTAATAACGCCACTCACGCTCACTGTCGGTTAAAAGGGGTGCAGCACCGCTGAGTTCCTCAAACGAGGTTCGACCGGCTTTTGCCATGGCGTAATCGGCGGCCAGATAAAAATCCTCATTGATGTGATATGTCAGTTGTATTGCCGCCAGCGCACTACTGCCAAAATCCTCGATGCCCAAAACACCAACGCGGGCACTGAATAGCCAGTTCTCACTGTCCAGTAAATCCTCCGTGACCACTTCCCGCGGAATATCAGGTTCAACCTGCTGCGCAGCTGCCGCTGCGGAGGCAAAACTCAGAGCTAAAAAAATACGCTGAAGCCAAGTTTCCATGTATCGATCTCTTCATTATCATTTCGGTCAGTAACAATTACGCTGCGCCGGTAACCGGCTCTGGCAATAAAGTTCCGGCTCAGGTAATAGCGTAGCCCAAGCTCCATACTGGCAAGGCTATTGTTACGATCCTGGGTTTGTACCAGTATCGTTCTTGGTGTAGTACGCAGCACGCCACCACCGATACCAAAATATGGCGATATACGCCAATGCGGCATCGGGCTCAGATAAACACTGAGTTCAGCCGACAGGTTATCGGCCTGATCGCCATTGGCCTGCCCTATTGCCAGTTCAGTTTGTATGTAGGGGGTAAAGTTATAGGCCACTGACAGCTGGTATAAACTGCTGCCGTTGAAATCGCCCAGCAGCAGACCGGCTTCCAGCGACCGTTGTTCATATGCCGCCAACCGATCATCACTGAGCGAAAATGTTTGTTGTTGTAATGTCATCAGCTGTGCCAGGTCAGCACGCGCCAGCCAGTATTTTTGCTGTTTAAACTCTACCTGTACCCAATCTGTCCGCTGGGTCAGCAAGCTGAGCTGCTCGCCCTTTAAGGCAACCTGCAGCACAGGGTAACCGCGCCCGGCACCAGAGTGCAGATTGACGAAATCACCACTGACTTTGACCGCTACCGGCTCAGCCAACAGCGGCAACGTAATCAGAAAAAAGCACAGCAGCAGATATCTCATCATCTACTGCTCCGGTACAACAAAAGGTGAGTTGTAATACTGGGCACCAATATCAAGCCAGTCGGCAATTAGCTTAAGCTCTGCCGAAGATAAATAGCCCTGATGCGCTGCGCCGGCGCTGAACACGCTGAAAAATGCGCTGCCCAGCGCATTACCCGCGCGCATACTGCCAGGTACCGCTACCGGCACCAGCACTGGGATCGGATTACCGTCATCGTCCAGTACTAAGTCACCGTTTTCATCGGTTACAAACACCGGGTTGCCATCAGCGTCTGTTGCCTGAACCTGCCGGTCAACCAGCACGCCGCCGATCAGCTCCTGTTCATTGTCGCTGCTTAGCAATTCACGATAACTACGATACTGAGCCGGCTCCAAATCGGAAGGCTCTGCATCCAATTCAAGCTGAGCAACCGGCACACGGGCATTACCTGCCGCATCGGTGCGGCTATGACAGCTAACACAGGTATTATCCTGCAGCACGTCGCCGCTAACCGGGTCAAGCTGACGCCGCTCGATAGACCACAGCGGCTGGATATGGCTGGGATAATCAATACGGATACGGCAACTGGCCAGCCACTGGCTAAAACACTCAACACCAGCCGGTAGTGGGGTTGTCAGGCTGTTAAAACTGGTTAACTGCTCGACATCAGGCGTACGCAGAGAAGGATCAGTCCAGATGTCTAAGTAATGCAGGGCTTCATTAAGCTCAGGAGTACCGTTGATGCGGGCAGCCGTTTGCGCCATAGTCTCACCAGCCTGAGCCAGTAACTGCGGATTGGTGTTAGGGAATCGACCATCACTGCTCAGGCCAGGGTTGATGCTTGCGGCTTCGCCTGCCAACCGGCCATGCGGTGCAGTACTTTGCGCACTATGGCAGCCGTTACAACTGCGGGTCTCGCCAGGCCGCAGCGTGATCCACTGCTGATGCAGCGGCGATATTGCCTGCCCCTGCGCATTCAGTAACGCCAGATTAAAAGGCACATTGGCTGGCACTTTAACCCGCACAGACCCATCAGGTTCAATAGCAACAGTGCCGAGGATTTCCCTCATCAACTGCCGTGCACTTACCCCAAAAGCAAACCCGGGCACGTCGATAACCTCTTCTGGCGGCTGTGGCACGCCTCTCACCAGTCGCAGATAACGGGCAGGTCTGTCCGCTGCAGTAGTTTGCATCGGGTCCGCCAACGCGGCCAAATTAACATTGCTGCTGCCGGCAAAATCATACACGCTGCGAATATCCAGTAGCGCAGCATTTTCAGCCGCAAGCTCAGCGTTAAGCTCAGGGTTTTGCGGGATAAAAGCAGGCTCGGTATAAGGCTGTAACACCACAGGTTCAGTAACCAGCAGGCCTTCCTGCCCCGGCCGCACTGGCACCTGAGTTTGCTTTTGGGTATCAAATAACCACAGCCCGTACAGGGGGGCTGCCAGTTCCGAGTCGGTATCCGGCTCTGCCTGAGCACAACTTAGTACAACCTGCTGTTGCACCACGCGGCACGGTGACCAACTAACCAGATAGCGGCCGGTACCGTCTTTGAGTGCGGCATAACTGTTTATCGCACCGGCCCGTTGTGGCTGGTTGCTGTTGTCAAACGCCCACGGAAACAGTGGCGTTTGAGCTGGCATATTCAATACTTCACCCGCCAGCGGTTGTTGATTATCGCTGGCTAATGCCAAGGCGACGCGCTGTGGCCAGCTGTTATAGTAAGGCGCATCGACGCTACTCAGCGCCAGTGACACACCGCCATCGTCCAGCACAACCGCTTTGGTAAATTCCACCCTTGAAGCATCAATGCCACTCTGGTGTGAGTGCCAACCATACACCAATTGGTTTTCTGAACCATCTGGTCGCATTTGATACCAGTTAAACATCGAACGGTCACTCTGATTATCCCAGCGGCTGTACAACACATAGCCGTTATCCAGCACTACCGGATAAAGATCATGACTCAAATTGAAACTGAGCTGGGTGATATCCGTGCCGTCACTGTTCATCACGTGCAGGTTAAATGCGGGCGAGTTTAAGTCTTCATCGACCGCGGTGTATTGTGGTTTAAATTCATCTAACAGAATCTGGCGTGAGGTGGTTTGACGGCTGGAGCTAAAAATAATGCGGCCATCCGGTAAAAAAGCCGGGCTGATATCATGGCCACGCTGCGCTAACTGCGCATCACTTATCAGTGGGCTGATGGTTTTACTGATCGCATCGTAACGCCACAGATCCCACTTCGGTTGCAGCTCCTCTGCTACATTAGCCAACTGCGGCGCTCGTAGGGCAAATAATAAGGTTAAGCCATCAGGCGACGCCACCAGGTCTTTAACGTCATACAGGCTGTCTTCATCAAACAAGGCGGCAGTGAGATCAGTTTCTGCCGACTCAGCAAATGCATTTTGTTTTAGTATTAAACGCGCCCCAGGGTTAAAAGCTGCAGGGTCGGTCAGACGGGTTTGATAAGCAGTGTCGTCGGGTAATAGGAGCGGGCGTTCAACAAAAGCCAGGGCAATTTCCTGCACTACCGGATCGGTCGGTTCGTCGCGAACACTGATATCAGCATCACAGGCAACCAGCAAAGCTGCTGCAGTGATAAGGCAAAGCCTTGTTATTATTATCATTATTATAGGTACCGGCTACCAATTACTGCATGTTGCGTTAAGGGAGCTGCCGTAAAGGCGAAGTCTCAGCTTAGCGCTGGCTTAACAACAGAGCAAGTGAAAATTTCTAACAAAAAAGCCAGCATAAGCTGGCTTTATTAACGTCAGATGAACAGTTTTTATAAATCGGCTTCAAATGCCTCAGGAACACTTTCCTCTATCGGCTTTTCACCCGGTTTCAGCAGCAAGCGGCTACGCAGTTCTTTTTCAATTTCATCTGAAATGGTCTGGTTATCCTGCAGGAATTTCATCGCATTCGCTTTACCCTGACCAATCTTATTACCCTGATAGGCATACCAGGCACCGGCTTTATCTACCAGGCCTTGTGCGACACCTAAATCAATCAGCTCGCCCAGCTTATTAATGCCTGCGCCATATTGGATAATAAACTCAGCTTGTTTAAACGGCGGTGCAACTTTGTTCTTAACCACTTTAACCCGGGTTTCATTACCGGTAATTTCATCGCCTTCTTTTACAGAACCGATACGACGTATATCTAAACGCACTGACGCATAGAACTTTAACGCATTACCACCGGTAGTCGTTTCCGGGTTACCGAACATAACACCAATCTTCATCCGGATCTGGTTAATGAAAATACATAAGGTGTTAGAGCGCTTAATGTTAGCCGTTAACTTACGCAGCGCCTGTGACATCAAACGAGCCTGTAAGCCCATGTGGCTGTCGCCCATGTCGCCTTCAATTTCAGCTTTAGGGGTTAAAGCCGCTACCGAGTCAACAATCACCACGTCTACTGCAGCTGAACGCACCAACATGTCGCAGATTTCAAGCGCCTGCTCGCCGGTGTCTGGCTGCGATACCAGTAACGCATCCACATTAACACCTAACTTTTTCGCATACACCGGATCCAATGCGTGCTCAGCATCGATAAAGGCACAGGTTTTACCGGCACGCTGGGCTTCGGCTATAACCTGCAGTGTTAAAGTCGTTTTACCTGAAGATTCAGGACCATAAATTTCGACAATCCGGCCATAAGGCAAACCGCCAATACCCAGAGCGATATCCAGCCCCAGTGAGCCGGTTGATACCGCCTCAATGTCCAGCGCTGTACTGTCGCCCAGACGCATGATAGAGCCTTTACCGAATTGACGTTCAATCTGACCTAAAGCGGCTGCTAGCGCTTTTTGTTTGTTATCGTCCATTTTAATATCCATGGTTGAGCCGGGCTTGCCGGACAATTAACACTGTATGCTCGTACAGTAGTCTAGTTTGACAAGGCTGTCAACAGCTCGATGCTTTGTTTAAGCGCAAAATTGATGGCTTGCTGGCGTACTTGCTGCCGGTCGCCGGCGAACACCAGATGGCTGCTGGCAACGTGGCCGGCCAGATAAAAACCAAAACAGACAGTACCCACCGGCTTATAGGCGGAACCGCCATCAGGGCCGGCAATACCCGATACGGCAATTGCAACCTCGGCACCTGCGGCTTTGGCAGCCCCCTGCGCCATTTCACGCACGGTTTCCTCGCTAACGGCGCCAAATTGCAACAATGTTGCACTACGCACTGCAAGTAACTGCTGTTTGGCTTTGTTGCTATAGGTAATGAAACCACGGTCAACATAGGCGGAGCTACCCGGCACAGCGGTTAACCAGTACCCTATACCACCGCCGGTACAGGACTCCGCCGTCGTAATGCTCCACTTTTTTTGTAACAGTAGCTGGCCCAGTTCTGTCGCCAGCTGCAGGCTATCTGCTGCGACCGTCATATATTATCCAACAGAAAATACACAGCCCCCATTATGCCGTCAGAGATGAAAGCGGAGCAAGAGGCAACTGCCAGCGTTGGCTGCTGCCTGCTCGGTGACAAGCGCGGCTGATCAGGTCGCCGACAGCTTCTCGTTTTTAAACAGCAATGCAAATAACACCAGCACGACGGCGGCAAACCCGGCAGGGAACAGCCAAATGTTAAACCAGTTGTGTCCAGCCATAGCACTGTATTGTTCGGTGATATACCCTGCCACACTAAAGCCAACCAGCATACCCACACCATAGGTGGCCAGCGTGATCAGGCCTTGCGCAGCGCTTTTGACCGCCGGACCGGCTTTACTGTTGGTGTAAATCTGCCCGGAGACAAAAAAGAAATCGTAACAGATACCATGCAGTGCTATGCCAACCAGCAGCAGAGCAACACCTTCACCGGAATCGCCGTATGCGAATAATACATAACGCAGTACCCAGGCAAACATGCCAAGCAGTAATGTCAGTTTAATGCCAAAGCGGCCAAGAAAAAGCGGTAATGCCAGCATAAACAACACTTCTGACATCTGCCCCAACGTCATTTTGCCGGTAGCGTTGGCCACACCAATTTCGGTCAGAAACGGATTGGCATTCTGATAATAAAAGGCCAATGGAATGCAAATTAACACTGAGCTGACAAAGAACATTGCGAAGTTCTTATCTTTTAACAGCTTTAGTGCATCCAGCCCCAGCAGCTCACCCAAGCGCAGTGGCTGCCCCCGCCCCGCAGGTAAGGTGGCCGGTAACGTAAAGCTGTATATCCCCAGCACCAGCGACGCAATTGCCCCCATCAGAAATGTGTACTTCAGCGCACCGGTGCTTATACCAACCTGGCTATCCCAGCCAAACACAAAACTGATAACCAGCCCGGCGACAATCCAGCCAACAGTGCCCCACACCCGGATCTGACCAAACTCGGCTTCAGGCCTGGCCAACTGCGCGAACGACACTGAGTTCACCAGTGCCAGTGTTGGCATATAGGCCAGCATATACCCCAACACTAACGGATAGAAACTGGCAAAATCTACCGTGTGATACATCAGATACATTAATACCGCACCGGTAAGGTGTAGCATGGCGAGCAAACGTTCAGCATTGAAAAACCGGTCGGCCACCAGGCCAATAAATACCGGCGCAATAATGGCTCCCCAGGACTGGGTAGAAAATGCCAGCGCAGTTTGCGCACCACTGGCTGCCAGGTTCTGTGCCAGAAAGGTTCCCAGGGTAACAAACCAGCCTCCCCAGATAAAAAACTGCAGAAACATCATCAGGCTTAAACGTAGTTTAATTATGCTCATGTCAATCCCCGTCGATCGCCCTGTCGGCAGGGCTTGTTATAGAGAGTTTATTGGTATTTGTTATTGTCAGTCTGTCAGCCCGAGAATACGCCTGTTACGCGCGGTATCTGTGTTACTGCCGGCAAAGTCATCAAAGGCCCGATCGACCTTTTTAATCAGATGCTGCTGAATAAAAGGCGCGCCTTCCTGCGCTCCCTGCACAGCATCTTTCAGACAGCACTCCCACTCCAGCACCGCCCAACCGTCGAAGCCATATTGGGTTAGCTTGCTGAAAATGCTTTTAAAATCTACCTGGCCATCACCCAATGAGCGAAACCGCCCGGGACGGTTCACCCAATCCTGATAGCCGCCATAGACGCCGCTCTGACCGTTTGGTCTGAACTCGGCATCCTTCACATGAAACATTTTTATCCGCTGGTGATAACGGTCAATAAAGTCGAGGTAATCAAGCTGCTGCAGGACAAAATGGCTTGGGTCAAACAGAATATTGGCGCGCCGGTGGCCGCCAACCGCGCCAAGGAAACGCTCGAAGCTGGCGCCATCGTGTAAATCTTCTCCGGGGTGGATCTCATAACACAGGTCCACACCTGCCTCATCGAACGCATCCAGAATGGGTAACCAGCGTTTTGCGAGCTCTGCAAACCCTTGCTCGACCAACCCGGCAGGCCGCTGCGGCCAGGGATATACCAGATGCCATAACAGGGCGCCGGAAAAAGTTGCATGTGCGGTCAGCCCTAGCCGCTGGCTGGCTTTTGCTGCCAGCTTCAGTTGCTCAATGGCCCATGCGGTGCGCTCTGCCGGTTTGCCCTTTAATGCAGCAGGGGCAAAAGTATCAAATAATTCATCGTAAGCCGGATGCACGGCAACCAACTGCCCCTGCAAATGCGTAGATAGCTCAGTGATCTCGACACCAGCTTCACGGCAGCGGCCCAAAATTTCATCGCAGTAATCCTGACTGGCTGCAGCCCGGGTTAAGTCAAACAGCGCGCTATCGTTGGTGGGAACCTGAATGCCGCGATAGCCTAAATCTGCCGCCCACTTAGCCATACCGGGTAATGAATTAAAAGGTGCTGTGCTGCCAGCAAACTGCGCCAGAAAGATGGCGGGTCCCTGAATACTCATATTTTGCTCCTGTATCAGCTTAGGCGGTAACCGGCACGTCCAGCCATTTTTCACTGCTGGTGCTGCTTTGTGTTACGGTTTCAATAAAGGCCATGCCGCGTAAACCGGCTGAAATACCCGGTACACCTGTAGGCGTGCCCTGTTCAGCGCGGCGAATTGCCGTGGCAAAATCACGGTACAGATTCGCCATGGCTTCAAGGTACCCCTCCGGGTGTCCTGCCGGTAACCTGCAGCGTTTGAGTGCTTCATCAGCAAGTCCCGCCTGCCCTTTGCCGGCCCGCAGCAACTGAACAGGCGCACCGTGTGGGCGCAACACCAGAGTGTTTGGTTCCATCTGCTGCCACTCCAGGCCACCTTTGCTGCCATACACGCGGATTTTCAAGGCGTTTTCTTCGCCGGCGCACACCTGGCTGGCAATTAGTACGCCGCTGGCGCCACCATCGGTCTTAAATAACGCAGCACCGTCATCATCAAGCCTGCGCCCTGTTATATGCGTTGCCAACTCTGCACACAATTTAGTGATACGCTGACCACTGATAAACTCAGCCAGGCCGAAAGCATGGGTGCCTATATCGGCCATACAACCGCTGCTGCCAGCTTGTGCCGGATCAGTGCGCCAGCTGGCTTGCTTTGCCTGCTGTGCTTCAAGATTATCTGTCAGCCACCCCTGCGGGTATTCAACATATATTTTTCGAAGTTCACCCAACTCACCTCGGCTGACCAGATCTTTAGCTTGCCATACCATAGGGTACCCTAAGTAAGTATGTGCCAGCCCATATAGCAAGCCGGAAGCGGCAAGCACGTCGTGCAGCCGTTCAGTTTCTGCCAGCGTCACCCCGGCAGGCTTTTCACAGAACACATGAAAGCCGGCTTGTAACGCCGCAATGCTTATCGGTACATGTAATTGATTTGGTGTCACTATCACCAGTAACTGCATGCGCTGCTGGGCGGGTAACGCGGCTTCTTTTTCCAGCAGTTGCTGCCAGCTGTCATATACGCGGTCAGCCGCAAGCCCAAGCGCCGTCGCTGTGCGGTGGTTATTGCCCGCATCACGGCTAAACGCACCGCAAACCAGTTCGGTCTGACCATCCAATGCTGCGGCATGGCGATGCACTGCGCCGATAAAAGCGCCCTCGCCGCCACCTATCATGCCAAGGCGAATTCTTTGTTGAGAAACAACAGCCATACAGGATCCTTATCAGCCGATACCAAAAACGTGTAGGAGCAGAAACCTCAGCAACATCACCCGGTTCGCACCCGACAACAGATGTAACGGATTACATTTAAGCTTGTCAAGCCAACTTCTGACCAAAACCGATCAAATCAGCCTAAAAAACCGGCAAAAATGAGCTTGAGGCACAAATAAAGTCACAGTTTTTCACGTAAACCACTTTCATTTTAAGTCTATTTCACCTATAACAGCAAATAAAATGATATCGGTTACATTTTAGTTATGTCTAACATCCGTGAAGTGGCCCGTCTGGCCGAAGTGTCCGTTGCCACTGTATCAAGAGCCTTGCAGCAACCGGAGCTTGTGTCTGTCAAAACACGCAATAAAGTACTGGCTGCGGTAAAGCAGGCTGGCTATCAACCGAATTTGCTGGCAGTAAAATTCCGTTCAGGCAAAAGCCATAATCTGGTGGTGCTGGTACCAACCGTCGCCAATGTGTTTTTTGCCAGAGTAATTAGCGGCATGCAGGAAGCGGCCCAACAACGGCGTTACTCGTTGCTGCTGGGCAACACTATGGCAGATGATAACGCCGAAATTGCTTATGCCCGGCTGGTACAAACCTCTCAGGCTGACGGCCTGATCCAACTGCGCGCCTTTGACCCGTTTGCTACTTTAGATATGACCACTGCGCGCTTGCCAATGGTTAACGCCTGTGAAGTATTGGACAAAGCACCTTGTCCGGTTGTGACACTGGATAACAGGGCAGCCGCCATGGCAATGACCGAGCATTTACTGAGCCTGGGGCATCGCAACATTGCGATGATTAAAGGCCCTGCTCGCAGCCCTCTGACGCGGGACAGAGTTGCGGGCTACCGTGATGCACTTGGTGCTGCAGGCGTCGTGTTTGACGAAACCCTGCTATGCCCCGGTAACTTTACACTGCAGTCAGGTCATCAGGCTACCGCTCAGCTCTTGCAGCGCAAACAAAGGCCTACCGCTATTTTTTGTGAAAACGATGAAATGGCCATTGGTGCTATTCAGTGCCTGAAACAGCATGGTTTAAAAGTGCCGGATGACATATCCGTGGCCGGTTTTGACGATATTTCTTTTGCCGCCTTTTCTGATCCTCCACTGACCACCATTGCCCAGCCAGCCGAAGAGTTTGGCCGTACCGCGGTTAATTTGCTGATTGATGTACTGGAGCAGAAGCTGACGCTGTTGCCTAAAGTTATCCTGCCATTTGAGCTGGTACTACGTGGTAGCACCGGCCCGGTAAAAACGTCTGAACTGGCAAGTGATACGCCAGCTGTGCATTTGACCTAACACATAACAACAAGCACTACGACAACAGGAGAACGACCGTTATGACCAAATTTTATCTACCCGCGTTACTGCTGGCATTTAGCAGTTTCAGTGCTTTGGCTGCTGATAATCAGCTAAGTGCAGAAGAGCAGCGTAACGGCTGGCAGCTGCTGTTTGATGGCAAAGACATGTCGCAGTGGCGTAACTTTAAACAGCAAGGCCTGAGCGAGCAGTGGATCATCGAAGAAGGCGCAATGAAGCTAAACGGCAAAGGCGGCGGCGACATTCTGACCAAAGCACAATACCAGAATTTTGATTTGAAACTGGATTGGAAGATTTCAGAGGTTGGCAACAGCGGTATTTTTATTCTGGCTGACGAAACAGGCCAACAAATTTACTCTCACGCGCCGGAAATTCAGATCCTCGACAATGAGCGCCACCCCGATAACAAGCTGGCCAGCCATTTATCCGGTTCTTTATATGACCTGGTTGCCTCCCCTGCCGCCTCGCATAAAAAGGCCGGTGAGTGGAACCAAGTACGGGTGTTGCTAGAAGACAACCAGCTGACCATTTGGCAAAACGGTGTGCAAACCGTCTCAGTAAAAATTCAAAGCCCACAGTGGCAGCAACTGGTGGCCGAAAGCAAGTTTGCTAACTGGCCAGGCTTTGCTGCAAAAAGCAGCGGTCACATCGGCTTGCAGGATCATGGCGATGTGGTGTGGTTTAAAAATCTGAAAATTAAAGAGCTGAAATGATGGACGATTTTGCTTACGAAGTACTGATTGTCGGCTCCGGCGCCGGTGGTGCTATGGCAGCGTATGAATTGACGCGTCAGGGCCACAAAGTATTGCTGCTTGAAGCTGGCCGCAACTACGACCCGAAAACTGAAACACCCATGTTTAAAGCCAATTCGGCGGCACCGCTGATGGGCGCTTCAACGCCGGACAAAGATTTTGGTTTTTATGATTCCACCGTAGAGGGTGGCTGGCAGGTGCCGGGCGAACCCTACACCAAAGCCGAAGGATCGGACTTTCTGTGGTGGCGCGCCCGCATGCTGGGCGGACGTACTAACCACTGGGGGCGTTACTCACTGCGTTTTAGCGAACATGATTTTAAAGGCAAGAGCCGGGATGGCCTGGGTGCCGACTGGCCATTTGAGTACGATGACATCGCGCCCTGGTATGATAAAACAGAGGCGTTAATTGGCGTATGTGGCACCAATACCGGGCTGGATGATATGCCACCGTCCGGCGAGGGCATACTGCAGCCACCACCTACTCCAAGGGTACCAGAGCTATTAATTGCCGCGGCGGCGAAAAAACATGGTATTACCGCGG
This sequence comes from Rheinheimera sp. ATLC3, assembly GCF_059429535.1. Taxonomy (NCBI): domain Bacteria; kingdom Pseudomonadati; phylum Pseudomonadota; class Gammaproteobacteria; order Chromatiales; family Chromatiaceae; genus Rheinheimera; species Rheinheimera sp. ATLC3. The sequence continues at coordinate 3,389,845 of NZ_CM182103.1, read as the reverse complement.
TACCAATGCACAGGGCGGTACTGACGAAGCCGCTGGATAACAGAGCGGCGTGCTTTTATGCCACGCCATGCGGTCATGGTTGTTCAATCGGTGCCGCCTTTCAAACCACAACCTCGTTACTGCCAATGGCGCAGGCAACCGGCAATCTGCGCATCATCACCGATGCGATGGTCAAAACCGTTACAGTAGATAGTAGCGGCAAAGTGACGGGTATCAGCTACATAGACAAGAAAACCGCGACAGAACAGCAGCTAAGTGCCAGGGTGATTATTCTGGCAGCCAGCGCCTGTGAGTCAGCCCGTATTTTGCTGAACTCCAAAAGCGCCAGTCATCCCAATGGCCTGGCCAACTCCAGTGGTCAGGTTGGCCGTAACCTGATGGACTCTACCGGTGCCGGCCTGTCAGCACTGGTACCAGCACTGATGAACCGCCCGCGTTATAACGAAGATGGTCACACTGCCAATCACCTGTTTATTCCCTGGTGGGGCCATAAAGCACAGGCGAATAAAGAGCTGGATTTCCCGCGCGGATATCATTTTGAACTTGGCGGGCGCTTCAGTGAACCCGGAGCTTATGTCAGCGGTAACCTGCAAGGTTACGGCACCTCACTAAAACAGCAGGTTCGCACACATTACGGCGCTTACGTTTCATTTGCGCTACGCGGCGAAATGTTGCCAAACGAGCACTGCTATATGGATATCGACCCAGATGTAAAAGATAAATGGGGTATTCCGGTGGCACGGTTTCACTGGCAATGGTCAGAGCACGAGCTTAAACAGGTCGAACATGGCCTGAGAACCGCCAAAGCCATTCTGGAAACCATGGGGGCTGAAGTGGGCGAGCTGCCAGCGGCAGAAGATGCCATTAAAAAAGGCGGCGAAATTATCCACGAAGTCGGCACCACCCGCATGGGCAGCTCCCGTGCTGACTCGGTAACCAACCAGTGGGGACAAAGCTGGGATTGCCCGAATCTGTTTGTCATGGACGGTGGCGTATTTGCATCTAACCCACATAAAAACTGTACTCTGACCATTATGACACTGGCGATGCGTAACAGCGCCTGGCTGGCTGAGCAGTTAAAAGCGGGGAAATTATAATGAAAAAACCAGGCTTTATGCATACAACCGCCAGCGATGACATACAACGAGACCCTTCGCCGGCTTACACCAACCGTTTAAGCAGGCGTGACTCATTAAAGCTGCTGGCAGCCCTTGCGGCCAGTACCCTGTTACCGGCATTACCGGGCTGCGAACCGGTACCCACTGCAAGCAAAATGGGCAAAGCCGCCGGCACCGAACACTGGCCAGAGCTAAAGCTGCCAGCAATCAACGCCAAAGGTTATGGTAAAGACCCTAACCTGATCCTGCCACCTGACGCGCCGTGGCCGCTAACATTAACCCCGGCACAACTGACTATGCTGGCGCTGATATCAGATATTTTAGTACCACAGGAAGGCAGTTCTCCGTCAGCTTCACAGGTGCAGGTGCCTTCTGTGGTGGATGAATGGGTCAGTGCACCTTACCCCAGCCAACAGCGCGACCGGCTGACGATACTGTCGGCACTGGCGTGGATTGATGATGAAGCACAACTACGCTTTAACAGGCAATTTACGGCGTTAACGGCGACAGAGCAGCTGGCGATTGTTGAAGATATTGCCTTTGACAACGAGAACACTCCGTTGCAATTTCAGCGCATTGCCAAAGCGTTTGCCCGGCTGCGTAATCTGGTACTGGCAGCTTATTTCTGTACGCCTGAGGGTATTAAAGATATTGGCTATCTTGGTAATGTGCCGATAGCCGGTGCTTACCCCGGCCCGACGGCAGAAGCTTATAGCCACCTGGATAACACTCTGGCACAACTTGGGCTGACTGAGTTTGCTTATCCTGTTGCGTAAGCAAATAAAATACGGCCGCTGATGCGGCCTTATTTTTTATTGAGCCGACGGCCGTAATGCCACGTCGTGCGTAGCGAAAAACTTCTGTTATAATCCCCTGCTTTATCAGCACAAATAGCCGCGGATCAGACTATCTGTATGACCATAAGTAAAGACCTGAGCGCCCACACCCCGATGATGCAGCAGTATCTGGGGCTTAAAAGTGAACACCCTGATATCCTGCTGTTTTACCGCATGGGCGATTTTTACGAGCTGTTTTTTGACGATGCCAAACGTGCTGCCGCCCTGCTGGACATCTCGCTGACCAAGCGTGGCCAGAGTGCCGGCACCCCTATTCCGATGGCAGGTGTGCCTTATCATGCTGTAGAGGGCTATCTGGCAAGGCTGGTGCAGCTGGGTGAGTCGGTCGCGATTTGTGAGCAGATAGGCGATCCGGCAATGAGCAAAGGCCCGGTTGAGCGCAAAGTGGTGCGTATCGTCACCCCGGGTACAGTAACTGACGAAGCCTTACTGAACGAACGTCAGGACAATCTGCTATGCGCCATTACCCAGTTACGCGGCCAGTTTGGTTTAGCCCAACTGGATATCAGCAGCGGCCGTTTTTTACTAAACCAGGTTGATAACAGCGATGATTTAGCCGCCCTACTGCAGCGGCTAAACCCGGCCGAGCTGTTATATCCGGAAGATTTTGCAGAACATTATCTGATTGAAAAACGCAAAGGCGCCCGCCGCCGCCCGGTATGGGAATTTGAGCTAAGTACAGCCCGGCGCTTATTGTGTCAGCAATTTGGTACCAAAGACTTACTCAGCTTCGGCGTAGATGAAGCGCCGGTCGCACTGATGGCGGCCGGTTGCGTGATGCAGTATGTTAAAGATACCCAGCGCGCCGCTTTGCCGCATATCCGCGCCGTCGCACTGGAACGTGCACAGGACAACATCGTGTTGGATGCCGCCACCCGGCGTAACCTGGAACTGACACAAAATCTGGCTGGCAATTACGAACACACGCTGGCGGCTGTGCTGGACCGCAGCCAGACGGCGATGGGCTCACGCCAGCTTAAACGCTGGATCCACGCGCCACTGCGTGATCAACAGGCGGTCAACGCCCGCCTTGATGCGGTAACAGAACTGCGCCAGGAATATGATGAGCTACAAAGCGCATTAAAACAGATTGGCGATATCGAGCGGGTTATTGCCAGGCTGGCACTGCGAAGTGCACGCCCGCGTGATTTCGCCCGCCTGCGCCAGGCGCTGCAGCAACTGCCGGAACTTGCGCCGGCATTGGCTCAGTTAAATGCAGCTCAGCTGGTGCAAATCAGCCAGGCAGCCAAGCCGCTACCAGAGCTTTATGAGCTGCTACAGCGGGCTATTGTCGACACGCCGCCGGTGCTGATCCGCGACGGTGGTGTTATAGCGCCGGGGTATCATGCAGAACTGGACCAGTGGCGCGCGCTGGCAACAGGCGCCACCGATTATCTTGAACAGCTGGAACAGCGCGAGCGCGAGCGTACCGGCATAGCCTCGCTGAAAGTCGGCTTTAATAAAATACATGGCTATTACATCGAAACCGGCCGCAGTGCTGATACCAAAGTGCCGGCTGAATACGTGCGCCGCCAGACACTGAAGAACAATGAACGCTACATCATTCCTGAACTAAAAGAATACGAAGACAAAGTGCTGGGTAGTCAGAGTAAAGCACTGGCACTGGAAAAGCAGCTATACGAGCAGTTGTTTGATTTGACGGCGCCCTATCTGGCGCAGCTGCAACAGCTGGCACAGGCGCTGGCAGAGCTTGATGTACTTTGCACCTTTGCCGAACGGGCTGACAGCTTAAACTACTGCCGGCCAACGCTGACAACCACGACCGGCATCGTGCTGGAACAAGCGCGGCACCCGGTGGTAGAGCAGGTGCTGACCGAGCCTTTTATCGCTAACCCGTTAACACTCAATAGCACACGGCGCATGCTGATGATTACCGGCCCTAATATGGGCGGTAAATCAACCTATATGCGCCAGACCGCACTTATTGTGTTAATGGCGTATATTGGCTGTTTTGTACCGGCGCAAAGTGCCAGCATCAGCCCGGTAGATCGTATTTTTACCCGTATTGGTGCATCAGACGATTTAGCTTCCGGCCGCTCAACCTTTATGGTGGAAATGACCGAAACCGCCACTATTTTGCATCATGCCACCGAACAAAGCCTGGTACTGATGGATGAAATAGGCCGCGGTACCAGTACCTATGATGGCCTGAGCCTGGCCTGGGCCTGTGCTGATTATCTGGCAACAAAAATCAAAGCCCAAACCCTGTTCGCCACCCACTACTTTGAACTGACTGAACTGGCTGAGCAATTGCCCGGGTTGGCGAATGTGCACCTGGATGCCGTCGAACACGGCGATGATATCGTGTTTATGCACCATATTCAGGAAGGTGCGGCCAGTAAAAGCTTTGGTTTGCAGGTTGCCCAGCTGGCTGGCGTACCTAAGCCGGTTATTCAGCGCGCACAGCATAAACTACTGGAACTGGAACAGCATGCTAAGCCGCAAGTACCAGTCTCTGATAAGACTGTAGCACCCCAAAGTGCAGTAACACCGCAACTTAGCCTGCTGGAGACCGAGCACCCGGTTATCGAACAATTGCGTGACCTAAACCCGGACGATTTAAGCGCGCGCCAGGCACTGGAGCTGTTATATCAGCTAAAACAACAGTTATAGCTTGACTTAAAATGTATACATTTTAAATTAGGTATACTTTTTACGTTCAGGTGTGGTTATGCAAGTAAAAGATATTAGCCTGTCAGCCATAGTGGCAGGCTTTGTGGCAGTGTTGGTGGGTTTTGCCAGCTCAGTAGCGATCGTTTTACAGGCCGCAGCAGCGGCTGGCGCCAGCCAGGATATTATGGCGTCCTGGTTACTGGCGCTGGGTATTGGTATGGCACTGACATGTATCGGCCTGTCGTGGTATTTCAAAGCTCCTGTGATCACTGCCTGGTCAACGCCGGGCGCAGCCTTACTGGCAACCAGTTTGCAAGGGCTGAGCATCAATGAAGCCGTTGGTGTGTTTATTTTTACCGCCGTACTGGGGTTGCTGATAGGCATTAGCGGCTGGTTTGAAAAGCTGACCCGCCTTATTCCATTGCCATTGGCCAGCGCGATGCTGGCAGGTATTTTACTGCAGTTTGGCTTAAATATTTTTACCTCATTGCAAACCCAGTTGTTGCTGGTTGGGGTGATGTGCTTAAGCTACTTACTGGCTAAACGGTTATCGCCCCGCTACGCCATTTTATGGGTGTTGCTGACAGGTTTAGTCACCGTATTGCTGCAGGGCCAGTTTAATTATCAGGCTGTAACGCTTAGCCTGACAACACCGGTCTGGGTGACTCCGCACTGGTCACTGAATGCTTTATTAGGCGTTGGTTTGCCACTGTTATTGGTAACAATGGCATCGCAAAATATTCCGGGCGTGGCGGTGCTGCGCACCAGTGGCTATCAAACGCCGGTTTCGCCACTTATCAGCCACACGGCGCTGTCAACACTACTGCTGGCGCCCTGGGGTGCATTTTCGATTAATCTGGCGGCGATCACCGCCGCTATCTGTACCGGCAGCGAAGCACATCCGGATAAAGATAAGCGTTATATTGCCGGCATAGTCGCCGGAGTATTTTACCTGCTGGCCGGCCTGGCAGGTGCAACTGTTGTCGCCCTGTTTGCAGCTTTGCCGCGCGAAATGATTGCCGCCCTGGCCGGGCTAGCGCTGCTTGGCACTATCGGCGCCAATCTGGCAGTAGCCACTGCTGAGGGCGAACACCGCGAAGCAGCAGTGGTCACCTTACTGGTTACAGCCAGTGGCGTCAGCTTTTTTGGTGTGGCATCAGCCTTCTGGGGCATAGTTGCAGGTGCGTTAACCTTACTTATCATCAATAGCTTACGCGGTAAAAACTGATGTTAAAAAAGCATCAGCTGTATCAGCAGCTTAAACAGGATATTCAGCTGCTGCAATGGGCGCCCGGTACAGTATTAACGCAACAACAACTGGCGCAGCACTATGGCGTCAGCCGTATTGTTGTGCGCGATGTGCAGCAAAGTTTGCTCAATGAAGGCTGGTTACTGGTGCATGGCAAAGCAGGTATGCAGGTACCGGGGTTTAGCGTAGCAGAAGCCGAAGAGCTATGTTTACTTCGGCTGCAGCTGGAGCCGCTGGCACTGCAGTTAGCCGCTGCCAATATCAGCTTCAGCCGGCTTGGTCAGGCGGAAGATTTGCTGGCCCGCATTGATGCCGGAACCGCTTTGCCGGCGTATCAGCGTGGCGAACTGAACTGGCAGTTTCACCGTCTGTTGTATCAGGACTGTGATAAACCCCACCTATTGCGTTTACTGGATCAATTGCATCAGCAGGTATCGCGCTATCTGGGCTATCAGGAACAGGCCCTGGCCTATGCCAGCACCAGTGCAGCAGAACACCGCGAGCTCATAACCTTGCTGCGCAGTGCTAACACAGCGGCTGCCCGCGAGTTATTGATTAGCCACATCAGCTCTGCCAGCAAATTGCTGGTGCAATACCTGCAAAAAAACAAGGCGCCTTAAGGCGCCTTGTTCGTTATGGAAAGTTCTATTCCTGAAATAAGGTTTCGATATTCAGGCCCTGATGCGTGACGATTTCACGTAAACGCCGTAGCGCTTCTACCTGAATTTGCCGCACGCGCTCACGGGTTAAGCCGATTTCATGGCCAACATCTTCCAGCGTTGAAGGCTCGTAACCCAGCAGGCCAAAACGTCTTGCCAGTACCTCACGCTGCTTCGGGTTCAGCTCGTTCAGCCATACCACCAGATGCTGACGGATGTCTTCATCCTGCAGTTCTGTCTCTGGGCCAAGCTCTTTTTCATCCGCAATGACATCAAGCAGCTGCTTTTCTGAAGCGCCGGCAACCGGTGTATCAACAGAGGTAATTTTCTCGTTTAGCTTGAGCATCTTACGCACTTCATCTACCGGGCGATCCAGCGCTGACGCAATTTCTTCCGGCGTCGGTTCATGGTCAAGTTTTTGCGATAATTCACGCGCAGCCCGTAAATAGATATTCAGCTCTTTCACGACATGGATAGGTAAACGGATAGTACGGGTCTGGTTCATGATCGCCCGTTCAATGGTTTGGCGGATCCACCAGGTGGCATAGGTAGAAAAACGGAAACCGCGCTCCGGATCAAACTTTTCTACCGCACGGATAAGGCCCAGGTTGCCTTCTTCAATCAGGTCAAGCAAGGCTAACCCCCGGTTGATATAACGGCGGGCTATTTTAACCACCAAACGCAGGTTACTTTCGATCATGCGTTTACGGGCTGCCTGATCGCCTTTTAATGCCAGGCGGGAAAAATACACTTCTTCTTCAGCAGACAACAGCGGTGAAAAGCCAATTTCTCCCAGATAAATCTGCGTGGCGTCCATCGCTTTCTGGCTGTCATCGCGGGCAAAAATTTCATCATTACTGCTTTCTTCCGCAGCAAGAGCGGCCGCATCCGGCTCTGCTTCATCGTCAAGTAAGCCTTCCTCGACCAACTCATCTTCTTTAAATTCTAATACATCGTCTTCACTTTTTTGTCCCATATCCTTTCTCCCACGTCTATAGGGTGCTGGGGCTGACCAAGCGCTATCACTTCCATTCCTGATAAAACTTGTGTTTCGATCTTATTATTGTGGTAAATATTTTAGTGGATCAACGGAGCTGCCGCGGAAACGGATCTCAAAATGCAGACGGGCATCAGTAGCATCTGTGCTACCCAGCTCTGCAATACGCTGCCCTGCGGTAACCATTTGCTTTTCGGTAACCAGCAGTTTGCGGTTATGAGCATAAGCACTTAAGTAATCATCATTATGTTTAATAATAATGAGATTACCGTACCCTCTTAACGCGTTACCTGCGTACACCACCTGCCCACTGGCGGCGGCATTCACTCTGTCACCCTCACGCCCGCTGATATCAATGCCCTTGTTGCCCTGCTGCTGATGCGAAAAACCAGAAATAATTTTCCCTTTCACCGGCCACTGCCATTGCACAAGGTTCCCATTCAGGGTAATATTCGCGGTTTTATTATTTTTATCCTGCGAAACCTGAACATAACCCTTTTGATTTTTCGGTGCAACTGCTTTCACCGGTTTTACCGAACTATTTGATTTTGTTTGGCTTGAATTATTCTTATTTGTATTTTTAGCTACTTTGGTTGTAGCGGGTTTCTTTACTGGCTTAGTGTGTGCCAAAGCCGGCTTACCACTGAGCCTGAGCGTCTGATTGGGGTAGATGGTATAAGGGCTGGCAATACCATTTAATGCGGCGAGCTGACGAACATCTTTACCTGCCCGAAACGCAATTGAATATAAGGTATCGCCGCGTTGTACTTTATAGCTGCTTGCGGTCAGTGTGCCGCGATTACGCTGCTGATAAAAGTTCTCCCGCAACTCCAGTGTCGAAACCGGAGCCGGTGCAGAGCGCGAAGAACAGCCTGCCAGCAATGCTGATAACAGCAACAACAGTGCATAGCCGCCATGGCGCCAGTATTGTGCTTGTACTAGATAACTGTTGTCAGAACAACGGATACCCGACTCCTTATTGAACTGATTTGGGCCCTGAGTTTACCACTGGCGGTTTTAACCACTTTTCCAGATTAAGCAAACATAGCATCAGTACGACTCCTGCCAGTGCACTGCATAAGGCAAGCAATATATCTGCCTGACCGACAGCAGAGGCATACTCCCAGGGAGAGTACAGCCGCTGCTCATGCTGCCATGGCCAGATGCGGTAAAGCGCACCTATCACTATGCCGATGAGCAGTGCCAGGCTGGCATCGTGATAATGCTTTAACAACCAGTTCAACAACCGGCTAAAGCTTAGTAAGCCTATAATGCAACCAAGCATAAATAATAACAAGACACCCAGCTGAAGCTCTGTCACTGCCAGCAAAACCGGCGCGTACATGCCCGACATCAGCAAAATAAAGCTGCCGGAAACGCCCGGTAGGATCATGGCGCAGATGGCTACTGCACCGGCAACGAAGAACATCCAGCTTTGCGGCTGTAATTCTCTTGGGGTTAGCGAACCTACCGCAACCGCCAGTGCAATGCCCAGCAAACATAACACAACACGCCAGCTGCTCCAGCGGATACTGCGGCATAAATGCGGTAAAGCAGTGATAATAAGCGCGCAAAACAGTGCCCAAAGCGGTATTGGCCGATGCTGCAACATATAGGTGATAAGGCCGGCCAATGAAAAAATGCTCAGCAAGATGCCACCGAACAGGCATACCAGAAAAGTACCGTCTATATGTTGCCATAACGCCGTAATCCGGCCGCGCAGTAACAACCTGACAGCCTGTAAATCACAGTGACTGATCGCCGCCAGCAGGCGCTCGTAAATACCCAGAATAAAGGCCAGCGTGCCGCCGGAAACACCGGGAACCACATCTGCGGCGCCCATTGCCAGGCCTTTGATTATCCATTGCAGATACTGCATTGTCTTTCCTTACGTCGCCACTGCGTTAAGCTTTGCAGTTTAATATCAGTATGTTAACGCCAGATGAAGCTAGGCTAACTCGCCCGGAACCAACGGAACAAAGCGCACCGCTTCGATATCGCGGCTGATAAAGTCATCGCCGGTACGCTGGTAAACCCGCAGTACCTGCTCATGCAGCCCCACAGGGATCACTAAACGGCCACCTTCATTTAACTGTTGTAACAGGGCTACCGGCACTTCGGTAGGTGCAGCAGTCACAATAATGCTGTCAAAGGGTGCCTTACTGGGCCAGCCTTGCCAACCATCGCCATGTTTCATCGACACGTTGTGTAAATCAAGCTGTTGCAAGCGGCGTTTTGCCTGAAACTGCAGCGCTTTAATACGCTCCACACTACAGACATGAGAAAATAACCGCGCCAGGATGGCTGTCTGATAACCCGAGCCGGTGCCAATTTCGAGTATTTTTCCGGGTGCTTTATCTTCAAGCAGCAGTTCGGTCATACGGGCAACAATATAAGGCTGCGAAATCGTCTGGCCCTGCCCAATCGGTAAAGCCGTGTTTTCATAAGCTTTATGTGCTAACACCGCTTCGACAAAAATATGCCTTGGTGTACTGGCGATAGCATTGAGTACCTGCTGCTGCGAGATGCCTTCGCTTTGAAGTTTTTGCGCCAGTACCGCGGCGCTGCGTGAAGTTGCGACGGCCATACTACAAACGTATCCCCTCTAGCCATTGTTGTAATCTGTCCATGCTTTTATAAGCTGACATATCTATCTGCAGCGGCGTAATGGACGCATAACCATTTGCCACTGCGTGAAAATCTGTGCCCTCACCGGCGTCCAGCTCTGGCCCTAACGAGCCATACCAATATATTTTACGGCCCCAGGGATCTGTGGCACTGGTCATGGTTTCGGCTTTGTGCCGGCGCCCCAGACGGGTAACCTGAATACCTTTTAGCTGTTCTATTGATACTGAAGGTACATTGATATTCAGGATCTGATCTGCCGGCAACGGGTGCGATTTAAGCTTTTTAATTACCTGCACTGTCACGTAGGCCGCAGTGGCGAAATGTTCTTCTTCACGTCCGGCTAATGACACCGCAATGGCCGGCAGCCCCAGATGGCGGCCTTCAGTCGCTGCGGCGACGGTGCCTGAGTAAAGCACATCGTCGCCCAGATTAGCGCCATGGTTGATACCGGCGACGACTAAATCCGGCGTAAAATCCAGCAGCTGGCTGATAGCAAGATGCACGCAATCGGTAGGTGTGCCATTTACTGATAAAAAGCCATTCTCCATCTGCTGCACACGCAGCGGGTTTATCAGTGTTAACGAATTACTGGCGCCACTGCAATTACGATCAGGGCCAACGGTGGTCACATCAGCGATTTGGCATAACGCCTGTTGCAATACTTGCATACCTTTAGCATGCACGCCGTCATCATTACTTAGTAAAATCCGCATCTTTCACTCCATGTCTGCCGTCTGACGGCCGCAGTCACGATAATTAACCAGCTCGCGCAGCACGCTGGTGGCGAAACACCCCGCCGGTAGCGCAAAGCTCAATACCATGTCTTCGCCCTGCTGTTGCATTGTCAGCTGCTGCGCCAGCAAACGTATTGCCCGTCGCTCGGCTTTTAAGCGGTAATCTTCAAGCCCGCTGACTAAAGCATGGTAAGGTAACAGCGCATGTTGTTCAAACTCAGCCGCCGCTGCACTTACCATCGGCTCCCCTAATCCTGCCAGCACGGCGGTAATATGCACATCCTGAGTATCAAGGCGTTGTTGTAGTTGTTGGTCTGCCTGCGTGGTACGAAATACCGAACCTGAGCCATTGAGCTGCAGCACATCACCATCAATTACCGTGTTAAACAGGCCCGCAGCTATACGCGCCGAAATCTGCTGATTGAATAAAAATGAGCGCGCGGCGGATAATGCCAGCCCCCTCAATTTGCGATCACTGATACTACCACCGGCAAACAGCTGCTGTGCCAATGTTAAATTGCCGCCGTTAATACCAAAACGCTGTTCACCATAATAATTTGGCACGCCTTGTTTCAGCTTGTCAGCACGCTGCAACACCTCGTTGCAATCAGATACCTGGCGTAGCCGTATCGTAAAGCGGTTTGCCCTTAATGCGCCAAGCCGCAGTTTACGGTAATGCCGCTGCATACTGAGAATGGTACAACCGGTCAGTTGCCAGCTTTGCCAGTCAAGCGCCTGTTTTATTGGCCATTTAAAGCAAAACCATTGCCGTGTAACGGCATGGCGGTCTTTTAAACCGGCATAACTGATATCCCGGGCACGCAAACCGGTAATTTCTGCCAGTTGCTTTGCCACAAACTGAGTATTCTGGCCGTTTTTTTCGATATGCAGCAGCACGTGTTCACCGGCGCCGCTGGGGGTAAAGTTTAGCTCTTCATCGACAATAAAGTCGTCAGGCTGCTGGCGCAGCAAGGCGGTTGCCGTCGGTTCGCTATACAAATACGCCAGGGTTTTGCTGCTCATACGGCTACCAGCAGCACCACGGCCTCTGCTGCGATTCCCTCTTTACGACCGACAAAACCTAACTTTTCAGTGGTGGTGGCTTTGACGTTAATCTGTGACATATCTGCATCAAGATCTTCCGCGATACAGCGGCGCATCGCATCGATATGCGGTGCCATTTTCGGCGCCTGCGCCATAACAGTAATGTCGACATTACCCACTTTGTAGCCCGCTGCAGATACATCAGCAAACACTTTACGCAATAGGATACGGCTGTCGATGCCTTTAAACGCGTCATCGGTATCCGGAAAGTGATGTCCGATATCGCCAAGGGCAACAGCACCTAACAGCGCATCAGACAACGCATGCAGCACCACATCACCATCAGAATGCGCCAGTAAACCCTGGGCGTAATCAATTTTAACGCCACCAAGCGTTACTGGCCCTGGGCCACCAAAGGCATGCACATCAAAACCGTGCCCTATACGCAATTTCATTCAGTTACCTGCTCCAGATAAAACGCCGCCAACGCCAGATCAGCCGGCTGCGTAATTTTAATATTGTCGCTGTGGCCTTCTACCAACATCACCCTGTGACCGGCCCATTCCATAGCAGAGGCCTCATCGGTGACATTCACACCAGCCTGTATTGCATCATGCAACGCAGCCTTTAACATCGCGGTTGGAAAAAACTGTGGCGTCAGTGCATGCCACAGATGTTCGCGGCTGACTGTTTCGGCCACATAACATGCACCACGCTTCATCGTATCCCGCACCGGGCTGGCCAGAATACCGCCCTCGCCCTGCTGTAGACATCGCGCTATCAACAGCTCGATATCCGCTTTGCGTACCAGGGGTCTGGCGGCATCATGCACCAACACCCAGGGAAACTGATGCTCATCAATAAACTGCAATGCATTTAACACCGAATGCATACGTTCGGCACCGCCTTTGACGCGGTTAATATCGCTGTGTGTCAGTTCAGTGGCATCAAAATAAGGATCATCAGCAGCAAGTGCCAGCCAGATTTGATTAACAGCACTGACAGCGCGTAATTTTGCCACGCTGTGTTCAAGCACGGTTTTACCATGTAGCTTCAGGTATTGTTTAGGCACTGCGCTCTGCATCCGTTTGCCAATACCTGCTGCAGGTACTACTGCAGCAATAGCAAGCACAGAAGTATCAGTCATTACTCACTCCGGCAGGGCTATCTTTAGCGTTGCTGCTTTGACTGAACATACGGAAAAACACTTCATCTTCGCGGATCAGGCCCAGTTCATTGCGGGCGCGTTCTTCAATAGCGTCCAGGCCTTGCTGTAAATCTTTAACGTCGGCACGTAACACCCGGTTACGCTTTTCAAGTTCCAGATTACTGGCCTGCTGGCTTTTCAGCTCTTCCTGCTGACGGAAATAGTCAGCAATACTGTGCTGCCCAAACCACAATCGGTATTGCAGCAGGCCCAGCAGCACTATCAGCAGTAAGGTGAGTATTCGCATAACATTACTTCGTTTATCCGGCTGCGGCTATTATGAAGCCTTAACCGATGAATGCAAAGCGGGAAACCGTGCATCAGGGTAATAACGCTGGCAACGGCCTGGCGAAATTCTGCCAGTTTAACCGGCTGGCCAGCAACAGTTCGCGTAAGCTGAGCAACCGCGGCGGCTTTTTATCGCCATTTAACCACTGATGGCCACAGCAGGCGGCAGCCATAATACTTTTAACCGGCTTAAGCAGGAATTTATCGCTGTTTTGCTGCTCAAGCGGTGTGCCGGAGAAACTGAACCAACCGTGTTCATTGCAATGCAGGCGCAACCCTTCCATGTCTACTTCATCAACACTGTCCAACAGGATGTGCTCATGAGTCAGCTCAGTAATATACACAGGCACAATCAACCCCGGCTTAGCATAACGCCGGTAAAAGCTGTCTATCGGATCGGCTTGCTGCTTGCGTGCCGGGCACGTGCCCGCCTGACGGCAAAACCAGGAGGCATTCTGGCTGTCAAGCTCCAGCGTTGAGTGTTGCTGCAGTATATTGGTTGCGGCGCGGCGGATATAAAACGGCAAGCTGGCCAAGCGGTTGGGTAAGCGTAATAACTGCTCGGTACTTAGCTGAGATAAACGCAGCAGTTCACGCTCATACAAAGCATTACACAGCTCGGTATAAGTCTGGTTTTCTCTGGATACCTGCCAGAAATGCGGTTGATTAGCGCCGGTCTCAGTCATGGCCAGATGTTAGCCAATTGCTTGCGCTTTGCAAAGCGAAAACCCCTGACTGTGTTTAAGTTTATTGCTGCAAGCTGATTTGCGCTAAGCAAACTATCGCTTAGCAGCACCTGATGCTGTTACATTAGCAGCTAAGCCCTGGGTTAGCTTCGCAGACTAATACAATGAACAGACGTAAATTTTTGCAGGCCGCGCTGATTACGCCGGTTGTTGTTTTTGCAGGTGTAAAAACGGTTGCCATGGCACGGCATTGTCCGCTGGACGAGCTGTTAACACAGCTAAAACGTTTACCGCCGGATAAGCTATTTAGCAGTGGTAACTGGAGCGTCAGTATGATTTTGCAGCATCTGGCACAGAGCATTCGCTACTCGCGCCTGGGTTACCCGCAAGCAAAGTCAGCGCTATTCCAATATACCGCAGGGGCGGCGGCGTTAAATGTGTTTACAGCCAGCGGCAGTATGACACACCCGCTGGACGAAGCCATTCCCGGTGCACCGGCACTGATAAAAGCGGTGCCCAACGATGTTGCAATGGCTGAACTTATTGCTGAGATATCTCAGTTTATTGCCTGGCAAGGTGAACTGGCACCGCATTTTGCCTATGGCAATTTAACCAAAGCCCAGTATTACAACGCCCATTACCTGCATATTCAAAATCATTTAAGCGAAATCAGTCTCGGGTAATACAGTATTCAGGCCGTTTTGGCAGTTATCGGGGGAGCGTCTTTTATTAACGAAAATGCTGGAACCGGTTTGCTTCTTCGCTTGCTGTTTTGCGGCAGACGCCAGCGCTGCCACATCATGATGGCTGCGGCAGAGCAGTGGATCTGGTGTTGCCAGCCCAATCGATAACGTAATTAACGGATAAAATGATGCCACACCCAGCCGGTCCATCGCGCTGAACCCGCCCTGTTGCACATGTTCGGGCAGGTAATAGTGTTTTACCCGCTGCTCAAAGCGCTTCAAAATCAGCGCGGAGGTGGCTTCAGCCTGGTCGCTGCCAAACAGCACAATAAAATCATCACCACCGATATGACCAATAAAATCAGCTACGGTGTCAGATTCGCTTTGAATAATCTGCGCCAACAATTCAATGACCAAATCGCCCTTGCTGTAGCCGTACTGATCGTTGTACGGCTTAAAATTATCTATGTCGATATAGGCGATGGTAAAGCTTTGTTCCTGCTGCAACAGTTTATCAATCTGCGTATTAATCGGCACATTGCCGGGCAATAATGTCAGAGGGTTAGCGTAGCGCGCCAACTGAATTTTATGCTCGCTGATCTGGCGCAACACCTTGCGAACCGAGCCCAGGCCATAGTACTTACCGTTGTCGGTGACGATAAAATACAAACTGGCATCTTCATTCGCTTCAGCACTTAAAATAGCGCTGACATTATCCATCGACAGTTTACGCTCTACCACTACCGGCGCCTGCTCCATACAGTGCTTAATGGCCTTTTTTTCATATAAAGCACGGCCAAACTGATGCGAAAAACGCTCGTTGATCATGCTTTTGCTAACAATGCCTACCGGTTGCTGCCAGGCATCAACCACCGCAACACAGGGCAAATTTTTATCATTGGCAAACATCAACGCCACCTGCTTGGCGGGGGTTTGCTCATCCACTGCCGCAACTTTACTGATCACCGGTTCAAGCGACTCATTAAAGGGCAAACTTTTTTCAATTCGTAGCAGCTGCGCCGCCTTGGCCGACACATCACGGCATTCGGCCTCAGGCCGGCCAAGCAGATAGCCCTGCCCCAATTCGGCGCCCAGTTCTTTACAGGTAATCAGTTCTTCGCTGGTTTCAATACCTTCGGCCACTATGCTGGAGCCGGTATTTTTAGCAATTTCAATAATGTTTTTAACGAAGGCTTTTTTTATCGGGTCGCGGTGTAACTGGTCAATAAAGTAACGGTCAATTTTCACAATGTCTGGCTGTAGCTCAGACCACAGCTTCAGGCCTGAAAAGCCGCTGCCTAAATCATCTATTGCCACTTTAAAACCGAACTCACGGTAATGTTTTACCGCGCTGATAAACAGCTCAGTGTCTTCTACCTGAAACTGTTCAGACAGCTCAATAACGATGCGATCAGGCTGCAAACCGGCCTGCTGGATAAAACGTTTGGTTAAACCAGATGGATGATCAGAAGTCAGCAGCAATTTAGGGTTTACATTCAGAAACAGAAAACCTTCTACCGCCGCCTCAGCAAAGGCATTGATGCTAAGCTCACGGCACAGCATCTCCAAAGGTTCCAGCAAATCAAACGCCAGTGCCGTTTTAAACAGTAATATGGGTGAGTGCAGGGCACTATCTGACGGGCCGCGGATCAGCGCTTCATATCCCCAGATCTGGCCGTTTGTTAATGTAACCAGAGGCTGAAACAACGGCGTGAGCAGCTTATGCTGCAAGATGCGCAGTAATTCATTGCGATGAAAATCACTTAATCCCAAAACATCAGCCTGAGTAATACAAGTTTATGCCCGCACCTTCATTGGCGTTAAGTGTCTTCCTGACAGCTGAGCATCATAAGAGGTTACTGTGACTGATTTATTACAGCACTCACTCAGCGCCGGTTCGCGATTCTGGCAACCGCCTGCTGCAGACTGACAATGTTTTCCCCGGCGGCTATTTGCTGTTCTGGCTGGGCATTGTCGGCTGTTAACCCGCGCAGCCGCTGTCTGATCTGATTCAGGCTATCCTGTTGTGACGCGTCTGGTGCCGTCGTTTGAGTGTCG
Organism: Rheinheimera sp. ATLC3; assembly: GCF_059429535.1. Lineage (NCBI taxonomy): Bacteria > Pseudomonadati > Pseudomonadota > Gammaproteobacteria > Chromatiales > Chromatiaceae > Rheinheimera > Rheinheimera sp. ATLC3. Next base: position 3,373,003 of record NZ_CM182103.1, on the reverse strand, counting down.
GCGGTTAAAGCGCCAGCCAGCCGCTGGCGTACCGCAGCCAGCGGATCTGTTGCCGGTTCAACCAGCCCGAGCTTTTCCAGTGTTAGCCCCTGCTCGGCCATCCGCTGTAGCAGTTGCTCTGACGGTAAGCGCAGCGCTGTGCAAGCAAACTCAAGCTGCTCCCGCACGCTGCTTTGCTGCGCCAGGTTTAACGCCTGTATCGCGGCAGACAACTTTTGCGCAGATAAAAACAGCGACCGCATATGGCTGCGTAGCACCGTCTCTGAACACTCTGGCAACTCAGATACAGCGGGTTTTGGCGCAAACTCGGCTAAATCCAGGCCCTCGGCGCGCATTTGCCGCAGTAGTTCTTTATCCGGGATGCCCAGCTGCTTTATCACAGTGTTGATATTATGCTTCACTTTCAGCGCCTCAGCCGCACTGTAACTGGCAAAGACCTGCTGTAAATTTGTCAAATCGGTCAGAATACGGAACATACACTTTCCTTAGCCAAGCTTTGCTAAATTACCCAAACTTCTACCCGGCGGTTGCGCTCACGGCCGCTTTCGGTGTCGTTATTGGCTACAGGTAGCATCTCACCGTAACTTTCTACCGCCATCACCGGAATACCACGGGCGGTAAGCTCACGCTCAACCGCTTTCGCCCGCTTTAATGCCAGTTCAGCATTTTTAGCCACAGCGCCCACCGCATCAGAAAAACCCATCAACACTAAGCGACGGCCAGAATGTTGTTCCATAAACCTGACCAGGCGCTGTAAATCACGCTTACCTTTATTATCCAGCTCGTTATCACCATAACTGAAACGAAAATTCAATGATAAGCGCTGCCCCTGGCTGGCATAGCTGTTGTAGCTTTGCGGCGCATTGCTTATCGGGTACACCTGCTCGACGCGGATGTTTTGAGAAATCAGGCCGGTTTGCTCGACCAGCTGCTGGCCTTCATCAGATATCGCAAACTGGGCAAAGTCTTTTGCTACCTGTGAGGCGGCGGTGGGCGTATACAGGTATAAGCGGCGCGACAATGCATAGTCTTCGGTACTGATGGTAAAGCGGGTTGGATAGATAGGCGTGCTGTCTGCACCTTCCGAAATCGCCAGCGCCTTGTTAAACGAGATGTAGTTTAAGCCGATAAAGCCGATAGCATATTCATCCTGCGATACCTTTGCCGACAATTCAGAGCTCGACTCAAACCGGCTGGCGTTGCTGCTTAGCTGCTTGCCAAACTTGTCCAGTACCAGGCTTTTAAAGGTATCGAAAGTACCGGACTTATCATCACGGGCATACAGCGTGATGGGCTGGTCTGCGCCGCCCAGCTGAGACCAGCGGCTAACGTCACCGGAGAAAATTTTTGCCAGCATTTCGGTCGAAATGGCTTTTAGCGCATTGTTCTGGTTGACGATCACAGCCAGGCCATCCAATGCGACGATATGCTCGTTACCTATTTTGCTTAAATCACCCAGCTGTGGCTTTAGTTTTTCCACTTCATCCGCACTTATCCGCCGCGACGCCATACCAATATCGGCTTTACCGCTTGCCAAATCTTTAAATGCCGTGCTGGAGCCGTGCGCATGCAACTCTACCATCTGGGGTGTGCCGGCTTTGTTAAAGTTCAGTATGCGCTCAACCGGTGACTGTGCCTGCTGCCAGGCAAAACCTTCTGCCTGCTGCTGTTGCAAAAAAGCTTGTAATAAAGCCGGTGCCAGCTTTTCGCCAACGGTGTTAGAGCCATGCAGACGAAATAACAGCTGCGCAGCGGCGGGTTTGGACACCGGCACCGTACTGACAGCGGCGGCAGTCGACACTTTGGCTGCCGGCTCTGCTGGTGGTGCAGCAACAACTGCAGCAGGTGACTGACTAAACCAGTAAGCGCCTGCAGACACCAGAGCGAGCATAACGACAACGCCAGCCAACAGCAGTGGCCGGCGCGATTGTGCCGTAGCAGCTTTAGCGTCGGTGTTGGCTTGTTGCTGCAGCTTTTGCTGCACCGCTGCCAGCATTGCTTCCAGTTGCGGCTGGCGGATTTGTGATAGTTCCTGTAAAACCAGTTGGCGATAAGCGGCGTCATCACGCATTTTCTGTGCAGAGACAGCAATATCAAACTCGGCTTTACACAGCTGTTCAAGCTGTTGCAGCAATGGGTATAGGGTGGCAGCATCCTGCATTTTTTCAGTCACGGCTTACATCTGTCAGATTTCTCAGGTGCCGACAAGTGTAAAAACCTATTATTTCAACGCCATGACAAAAACAATAAAGCCACCCTAAGGTGGCTTTATTTACTCAATCAGTATTTACGCTATCAGTAATTACTGGCCTTTAATTTCGCTGCGGCCCTTGTACGGTGCCTTGCTGCCCAGCTCCTGCTCGATACGCAGTAACTGGTTGTACTTAGATACGCGGTCTGAACGGCACAGTGAACCGGTTTTGATCTGACCCGCTGCGGTACCTACTGCTAAATCGGCAATGAAAGCATCTTCTGTCTCGCCGCTACGGTGCGAGATAACCGCAGTGAAGCCAGCATCTTTTGCCATTTTAATCGCAGCCAGCGTTTCGGTTAATGAACCGATCTGGTTGAACTTAATCAGGATAGAGTTACCGATCCCCTGCTCAATACCGCGGGTTAAAATTTTGGTGTTGGTAACGAATAAGTCATCGCCCACCAGCTGTACTTTATTACCAATTTTATTGGTTAAGTCTTTCCAGCCATCCCAGTCGCTTTCGTCCAGGCCATCTTCAATTGAAACAATTGGATAGCGCTGGGTTAAACCGGCCAGATAGTCGTTAAAACCGTATGAATCAAAGCTCTTGTCTTCGCCGCTTAATACGTATTTGCCGTCTTTGTAGAACTCAGACGCTGCGCAGTCCAGTGCCAGCGTTACGTCTTTGTTCATCTCGTAACCGGCAGCTTTAACTGCTTCAACGATGACAGACAATGCTTCTTCGTTTGATTTCAGATCGGGTGCGAAACCGCCTTCATCACCTACAGCAGTATTTAAGCCGCGTTTTTGCAGCTCTTTTTTCAGGCTGTGGAAAATCTCAGCGCCCATACGCAGCGCTTCAGCAAAGCTTTTAGCGCCTACCGGCTGCACCATAAATTCCTGAATATCGACATTGTTATCCGCGTGCTCACCACCGTTGATGATGTTCATCATCGGCACCGGCATGCTGTACACACCTGCTGTGCCATTCAGTTCGGCAATGTGCTGATACAGCGGGATTTTCTTATCGGCTGCTGCTGCGCGTGCTACCGCTAATGACACAGCCAGAATTGCGTTGGCACCCAGTTTGGTTTTCATGTCAGTGCCGTCTAAGTCGATCATGATCTGGTCGATTTCAGCCTGCTTGTAAGCGCTTTTGCCTTTCAGTGCTGCCTGAATAGGGCCATCAATATTGGCAACGGCTTTGGTTACGCCTTTACCCAGATAACGGCTCTTGTCGCCATCGCGCAGCTCTAAGGCTTCACGTGAACCGGTAGAGGCACCTGATGGCGCACAGCCACGGCCCATGGCGCCGCTGGCTAAATACACATCGGCTTCAACTGTTGGGTTACCGCGTGAATCCATGATCTCGCGGGCAATAATTTTTACAATTTCAGACATGTTTAAGTTCCCTGTTAAAACGAAAAAGCCGTGTAATGACACGGCTTAGCACAAGTTATACGCGTTGCTGCTTTTGCGCTTTAAGCGCTGCGGCAACAAAGCCCTGAAACAGCGGGTGACCGTCGCGCGGTGTCGAGTTAAATTCCGGGTGGAATTGCCCGGCGACAAAAAACGGATGAGACGGGATTTCAATCATCTCAACCAGTTGGTTGTCGGCAGATAAACCTGACACTACCAGTCCAGCCTCTTCTAATTTAGGCCGTAAGTGGTTATTCACTTCGTAGCGGTGACGATGCCGCTCCTGAATCACCGCTTTGCCATAAATGTCGTGGGCTTTAGTATTTGCAATAAGGTTACAGTTTTGGCTGCCCAGGCGCATAGTGCCGCCAAGGTCTGATTTATCAGTGCGTTTTTCCACTGAGCCATCAGAGTCCAGCCACTCGGTAATTAAACCCACTACCGGGTAAGGGGTTTCTTTATTAAATTCAGTTGAGTGCGCGCCGGTAAGGCCTGCTACGTTACGCGCATATTCAATCAGCGCCACCTGCATGCCGAGGCAAATACCCAGGTAAGGCACATTATTTTCGCGCGCGTACTGCGCTGCCAGAATTTTACCTTCGACACCGCGCTCACCAAAGCCGCCCGGCACCAGCAGGCCATCTACACCAGCCAGAATGCCAACGCCTTTGCTTTCTACATCCTGCGAGTCGATATATTTAATATTTACCGTAACACGGTTTTTCAGGCCCGCATGGCCCAGTGCTTCGTTCACTGATTTATAGGCATCAGGCAGTTCAACGTATTTACCGACCATACCAATAGTAATCTCACCGGTTGGGTTCGACTCCTGATACAGTACCTGTTCCCACTCAGTTAAATCCGCTTCCGGTGCTTCAATGTAGAAACGGCGACAGACCAAATCGTCCAGCCCCTGCGATTTTAACAGCGCCGGGATCTGATAAATGCTCGATACGTCTTTCAGTGAAATAACAGCTTTTTCTTCTACGTTGGTAAACAGCGCAATTTTCGCCCGCTCGTTGGCCGGAATGGCCCGGTCTGAACGGCATACTAAAATATCCGGCTGAATACCGATAGAACGCAGCTCTTTTACCGAATGCTGGGTAGGCTTGGTTTTAATTTCACCGGCAGTGCCTAAATACGGCACCAGCGTTAAGTGCATAAATAAAGTGCGCTCACGGCCCACTTCGGTGCCTAACTGGCGGATAGCTTCTAAAAACGGCAGTGATTCAATATCACCCACAGTACCGCCGATTTCGACGATAGCAATGTCGTAGCCTTCAGCACCGGCTACCACACGGCTTTTTATTTCGTTGGTAATATGCGGAATAACCTGAATAGTAGCGCCTAAATAGTCACCACGGCGCTCACGGCGCAGAACATCGGCGTAGATGCGGCCCTGAGTGAAGTTGTTCAGCTTGCTCATTTTGGTGCGGATAAAGCGCTCGTAGTGGCCTAAATCCAGATCGGTTTCAGCACCGTCTTCAGTAACAAACACTTCACCGTGCTGTATCGGGCTCATCGTGCCCGGGTCAACGTTAATGTAGGGGTCAAGCTTAAGGATGGTAACTTTCAGACCACGCGCTTCTAAAATAGCGGCTAAAGACGCAGCTGCAATGCCTTTACCTAAGGAAGAAACCACACCACCCGTCACAAAGATATATCTTGTAGTCATGAGACCCCTGGACCATGTTAATCAATAAATGAATACCAAAACTGAAAAACACTAAGCGCCCGGTGCCTAAACACTGGGGTACAACGGTTGTTCAAGAATTGGTATCAGGACGGGAGGAAAGTATAGCAAAGCCAGCCGATGCACTCAACGCAAAGCTGCAACCATGTGCAATTTAACCATTAAATGCAGTGCAAACTGTCGGCACCGCGCCCACAGTCTGTAGTTGTTAGATCACCAACAACTTCTTTGATGTGCTTAGCACATGCTTCGGGTTGACTCTGCAGAATAAAGTGCGGCCCTTCCAATTCTATTACTTCTAAATTAGGAAACATTTTCCTAAATTCCGCTTCCCTGTTACTTACGAGAATATCCTTGGTTGGTCGTATATATGTTGCTTTGCTCTTGAAGCTATTACCAGAGTTCTTTATCGAAGCCATATAGCGCAGTCTGGTACGAAGTATCTTCGGGTCTACCTGGTAGAGCGCTTCACGGAATAGATCAACAGTCTCGAAGCTTGCGTCCCGCCCTAACAACAGAAACCGAATAAAAAAGCTTGAAACAAGTGGTATTGATGCTAACAGCCGCAAGGGAAGAAAAGATGCAAGCGTGGCCCGAAATCGTGAAGGGCTGGACAGAAAGGAGGCCACGAAGATTACATGCCGAATATTGTGTATTTTGTCCTGAAGCAGCGCTTCCGCTATCCCTCCTGAGAATGATTCAGCCAATAACACGTAATCTTTTTGATTAATACGCTTGGCTATTGCACTTGATAGAGAATCGTAATCTTGAGGCCCTTCATTCGGTAAAGAAATAACCTCAGCCTCTAAGCCATCAAGAAACTTAAGAAGTGGCTTAAATAAAAGCCCTGTTCCATCCATTCCCGGTAGTAAGATGAGCTTCATGCCATTGTCCATTTAGCGCAAAGCTTTGGGGCGGCTGGAGTGCAGCTTAAGCCGTCCGAGCCACAATAGCGTATTGTTATGCGCGAACATTTTAGCCCCCAAAGTAAAAACTTATATCTGACTGAAGTTGCGCTAATTTTGCTTCAGTATCCTGGAATGATTGTTGTGTTGCTTGATCAACGCTGTTTACCATTGGTGAAAGGCCTTTCAACTGCCCTTGTAACTTTTGGAGTTCAATTTTTAAATAACTATCTGTAGTAACACCAGCTTTATGCGCATTTAAAACATTTTGATATTGCTCGATATCTCTCTGAATGGCTATTAGCTGAGTTTGAGTAGTCACTGTAACTGCTGATTGCAATGCGTCGTTAATTTTGGTGCTCGCTGCATTGTACTCTTCTGTCGATTCTGTCATAAAAAACTGTGACGAAAATAGTCCAACCACAAAGCCGAAAACAACTAATCCAATTACCTTGAATAGCTTCACCCAATCTCTCCTACCACATAATGTTTGGTTAAGGGGCCGGCTTTAGCCGGTCCCGAGTCAGCGTAACGAATGACTTGAACCAGTTGTTAGCAGACGGCTGACTGTGTGAGTTGAAATTAAAGCAGATGCTTTGATATGTGTTTCGATATTTCTACCATTGAGGTTTTTCCGGTGAACTCGAATTTAACCTTGCCGACAGAAGATAGATATATTTCCAATTCTGAATCAAGGTCAAACGTTCCTGATGTTTCCACCGAATAGGCAACAATGTTTTTATAAGGAATGGACGTGAAATCTTTTTTGCTACCGGTTAACCCTTGAACGTTGACGGCAATAATTCTCTTGCTGGTGAAAACCACGCCATCACGCATGGATTTGTATGAGTCAATAATTTCCTCATTATCTAACAGCAATGCGGTAACTTTCTCAGCATATTCACTGTTCTGCTTGAGCTTGAAAAAACCTTTATTGTTAAAGTCGATCATGACTATTCCTTGTTCTGCTAACGCCGCCAGCAGCGGCCGAAACCAGCGTAGCGGTTGAGGTCCAGGCCACGCAGTGGCCGTTGCTGACTGGCCTTGTTCACTGTTACTGTTAGACTTTCCATCTTTGCTTTAGCTTAGCTGGGATCACAGCTGTGCCAGCTACAGCAAAAGCTAAAATTATCCAATCTAGCGCTGAAAGAAATTGTCCATAAGGGTCTGTAAGCTGGATAAACAACTCTTCGCTAACCTCACCTTCAAGAGACCAAAGCATTGGTGGGACGAAAAGGTAAACCACAAGACAAACAAAACACCACAAATAGCAGCACACGACGGCCTTTGCTATCTGCTTGAATGGTGATTTCCATAGCACAAATACTGAATATAACGCTGGCAAGAGCAGATAGAAAATACCGGTTACTACTCGCAAATAGCTATATTCAGCGTAGACAATATTTGATTCCACGATATCAATCTCGATACAGTGTTCTTACCCATAAAAAGTAGACACTCGGTTATACGCATTTGCGCTCAAACTCAGCCGGACTGACATAGCCAATCGCTGAGTGCCTACGGACACGGTTATAAAATATCTCTATGTACTCGAAGATACCTGACTTCGCCCGCTCAATCGAGTCGTAATTCTCGGCATAAATCAATTCTACTTTTAGCCGGCTGAAGAAGGCTTCCATCGCCGCATTATCCCAGCAATTGCCCTTACGGCTCATGCTCGGCACACAGCCGGCATGCATTAATTCATCCTGATAGGCCGTTGAGCGATACTGCACTCCTCGGTCTGAATGCACTATCAGGCCCGCCTGCGGCTGTCTTCGTGCCAGCGCCATTCTCAGTGCCTGCGTAATCAACCGCTCTGTCATGCTGCTATCAAGCGACCATCCCACTATCGCTCTGGAATATAAATCCATCACTGTAGCCAGGTATAACCATTTATCTTTAAGCCAGATATAGGTGATATCTGTGGTCCAGCGCACATTGGGTTTCTCAGCGTCAAACCGTCTTTTCAGTAAGTTATCCGCCACATTCGTCATCGCTTCGGTGCGTGGGCTGTAGCGAAACGCCTTGCCGTTACGTGCCCGTATGCCTCTGGCTTTGAGGATACTGGCAACAGTGTTCAGGCAACAGCTTACACCCAACGCATTGAGCTCTTTAACCAGCCTGGGCGCGCCGTAGCGCGCCTTGTAACGGGCATAACTATCGAGCACCTGCTGCTCAAGCTGCTCCCGTTTAACGCAGCTGCGGCTGGGCTTACGACCCCGCCAGCGATAAAAGCCGGAGGCGGAGACTTCCAGCACCCGGCACATCAACCTCACCGTATACAGCCCTACGTATTCGCTTATGAGGGCGTACTTTACTCCTGCTGCTTGGCAAAGTACGCAGCTGCCTTCTTTAGGAATTCGTTTTCCTTTTTCAGCGTATCCAGCTCACGTTTTAACTGCCGGACTTTTTCGCTTTCATCCTTAGAGTAATCTACCCCGTTCAAGCTATTAAACTGCTTATCAGACAAGCGGTTAAACTGGGCTCGCCAGTTATAAATCTGGTTAGGGTGAATGCCCAATTCTTGGGCAACGGACGTCGCTGTTTTATCGGGTAAATCAGACAGTCTTACGGCTTCACGGCGGAACTCTTCTGAATACGCCTGGGTTTTATGTCTGGCCATCTTGCACCTCAGTGTCAGGTACGATACCTAACTATAGAAGGTGTCTACTGATCATGGGTAACTCGGACAGTTAACGCCTCAATAAGAGGCTTTTATTAGTTGGCTACAATGTGAAGCGAAGCGGAACTCAGCCAACTGATAAAAGTCCTTCTTGATTGGTTTGTTAGCTATTCTCTTACAAAGTTCTTACAGCTTACTCGGTATAGAGTACCATTAGAAGTAAGCACTGAAGATGCATGACCTCTGTGATTAATCAATAATTCCCCAGATGATGTTAACCACGAAGTTTTTGGTGGAGCTACTAAACTATGAAGCTTTTCAGCAATATATTTTCCATTTTCGATTGTAACGAGATAAATAGAACCACGACTAAGTCCCATATGGCCTAGCCCTGCGGTAACAATGTAGCCGTAAGAAAACTTATAAATATCCTCGATATTATCGTCGATAATGTTTTGCTGTTCACCGCTGTTACTTTTAAAAACTAAACTTCCTCCCCATTCACCACGATCGCTGCCTAATAGCCACCCATTTTCCACAGGAAAAGCGACATGAGGAGTTTCATCAATTTCTTGAACATTTCGACCGTTTTCTCCATAACCAATAACATTAAACTTAAAAGTTAATTCAGCTAATTGGTCTTTAGCATTTCGCTGCAATAGTTTTGTAGGGCTTTGTTGGTCTGCGAAATCGGCATTAAAAACCTCACATTCTTGTTCTCTAATAGGAGAAGAATCTCCTGCAAAAAGATGAAATGAACACAATGAAAGTAATAATAATTTAATTCTAAACACTGAACCTCCCTGAATAGCTAACGCATTACTAATGGGCTGCCGCAGCGTAGCGTAGGCAGTCCCGTGGAGGCCATGCTTTTAATGGCCGTAACGAAATTAAGTAACTTGTTATACGATTTCATAGTATGCAGGCTCTTTAAACTCAAATTCTTTAGATGTTAACCCGCTTACAGACAACTTTTCTTTCGTCTTCGGTATAGTTCCTTGGTCTCCTTCCCAACAAGCGAATAAAGCTACGTTTCCGCCTTTCAATTTTAGTGCTGCGACAAGATGTGCGAGAGAATAATAATTCTCCTGCGCGAGCTCAAACTCTTCTCCTTCAAGCCCATCTTTAAAAAATCCACAGCCGCAGCCTTCGTTACTGCCCGCATATGCAATATTGGGCAAACAGAATTGCTTTTTTACAAGAACATCATCAGAACCCAAATCAGAAACATAGAACTTTGGAATACGGTCGTTATATGCCGCTACAGGGATCTCTATATCACTTGCTATATATAATGCTAGACACATATTCCCTCACGTATAACGCATTACTAATGGGCTGCCGCAGCGCAGCGTAGGCAGTCCCGTGGAGGCCACGTTGTTTGTGGCCGGAACGAAATTAAGTAACTTGTTATGTGCGGCTTTGCTCAGAACCATGTTACTAACCACTTTGACTCAATAAAATATTGTTTTAAAGACTCGTAGTCCGCTACCCAATCATCATATCCCTCAGCATTGGGATTGCTAAAATCTTGCGATATGAGCACAAGACAATTCTCTGACCCAGGTGAACATGGTTCGACCTTAACTTGCCAGCCTTTGTTGTCACCGGTTTCAATTCTTCCAATTGTATTTAGAGGGATGCTCATGCTCATTTACACATAACGCCCGGCTTTGGGGCGGACTTGTAGCCGCGCAGCGGCGGAAAGGCAGTCCCAGCCCCGAAGGGGCGACAACAGCCGTTTGTTAGCCATTGAATCTATACCACTGGCTGAGTTCTTGAGAGTATTCAGGACAGCTTAAAATCATACTCTTCATACCCATTGGCATTTCTGTGGTTTTTGATTGAACGGCCAACTGTGATGCAAGCAAATATACACCTTTCGCATTTCCAGGATGAACCTCTAACGACTCAAAACGAGCACACAAATCAGATAGAAGACTAAACGCTTCTGGCCCATGAGCATTGACTAAAAGTAAGTCAAATGCTCCTGACGTATAGCATTCATTGTGCTGATACTCAGGAACCTCTCCTCGCGAAATCTGGTTCGCGATATCTATAAGCTTATCTAGGAGCTCGGTCATAATGATGGCTAACGCCCCGCTAAACGGCGAGCGTTAGCGAGTCCGGTGGAGGCCACGCTTTTTGTGGCCGGAACGAATTTGAGCGGTTTGTTAGCTGTGATCATTTGCCCAGAACCACGTTATCAAATTTATGCAACAAGCTGAGTAGATTCTGCGCTTCTTCTACATAGCTATGGTAGTCATATTCTCTTATTGCCATTTGCCCAACTTGGCTTCCATTAGGATACTTCCCAGACTCGGCCGCCTTGCGCGCATTTGGAATAAATACACATTGAAGCCATAGCTCGAAAGACGGAGCTTCAAGATAATTTCCGACCTTAACTTTTGGAGGATTATCACTCCAAAATCCAATTGATTTCATTTCCGCCTCAATTTCATCAATTGCAGCTATTACTCGCTTATCTTTCTCTGTTAATTTTCTACGAAAAATATCGATCATGCTCATACTTTTGTACAGCTAACATTTTATTATTGTGCATGCTCGTTTTCTCATTTCCGATAGAGGAAACAGTGATATGCACATCGTTGTAAAGTAACGCCTATTTTTTTTATTTCGTTGCCCCAAACAGGCAAAACAAGCATGCGTCATATTTCGAGCGCTGTGCGTGATATTTCTGCACACCCTCAATTTAAGTACCTAATTTATAGCATGTAAATAAATGCAGCAATGTGCTTATGTGCAATGTTAACGGGATATTTGACCTGAAATGGCTAATATTTGAAATAGCACTGCATATAAATACAGTTGCATTGCTATTCGCTTGAATTTGAAAAGAAGGCGGAGTTTTCGATCGCTCTTCGGCACTTAACGGTTATATCTTAAGTAGCTTTCAACAGGGAATAACTGCAGACATTACGGCGGGGTTTGCTTTTTTACCTGATTCCACAGCGCATCCATTTCTGCTAAGTCTGACTGCTCCGGGGTTTTGCCCTGCTCTGCTAAAGCTTGCTCTACTGCGCGAAAGCGTTTTTCAAACTTGCTATTGGCAGCGCGCAGCACGGCTTCGGGGTCGAGTTTATGTTTGCGCACTACATTTACCAGCGCGAACATTAAATCACCCAGCTCTTCCTCCAGCTCGGCGCTGCCGGTTTCGGTTTGCTCAACTTCGATAATTTCTTCTTTTACTTTATCCCAGCAGCCTTCGACTGTCGGCCAGTCAAAACCAACATTGGCGCAGCGTTTTTGTAGCTTATAAGCACGGCTAAGTGCGGGCATCGCCTGCGGAATATTATCCAGCACGCTGTGCTGGCCGGCGTCTTTACGTTCCGTGCTTTTTAACGCTTCCCAGTTTTTTAAAACCTTGTCGGCATTAAGATCATCAGCGCCATCTTCAGCAGTGAGGTCGCCAAACACATGCGGGTGACGCCGCTCTAATTTATCGCAAATAGCTGCAACACAATCGTCAAACTCAAACCGGCCCTCTTCTTTAGCAATCTGGGCGTAAAACACCACCTGAAATAACAGATCGCCCAGCTCGTCTTTTAACTCATCAAAACTTTCACGGGCAATGGCATCCGCTACTTCATACGCCTCTTCCAGCGTATAGGGCACGATAGTGGCGTAACTTTGCTTTACATCCCACGGGCAGCCGGTCTGCGGGTCACGCAGCCGGCTCATAATGCTTAACAGGCGGTTGATATTGTCTGACACGAAACTCTCTTTCGGTTACTAATGATGAAAGCGTTTGGCTTCCACCACATCATCTATCTGGCTGATTTTACTCAGCAGCTTATTCAACGAATCCAGGTTATACAGCTCCATGGTCATATTAATCACCGCTGTCTGGGCTTTAATATCCGAGGTGCTGCTCATCTTGGTCACATTGGCCTTTTCATTGGCCAGAATACTGGTGATATCGCGCAACAAACCGTTACGGTCATGTGCAACGATACGGATATCCACTTCATAACCGCTGGCATATTTATCGCCCCAGGTGGCATCGACCACGCGTTCGGGGTGACTGTCCTGCAAGGTTTTAAACTGATCACAGTCATCACGGTGAATGGCGATACCGCGGCCCTGCGTGATGTAGCCGATAATGGCATCCCCCGGCAGCGGGTGACAGCAACCGGCCATGTGGGTCAGCAGGTTACCCACGCCCTGCACCACAACGTCACTTTTCGCTTTTGCCGGTGACAATGGCTTGGTAATTAAGCGTGGGTCGATTTCCGGCTCGTCTAATTTGGCACTCTGGCTCTGAATAAAGTGCACAACCTGGGTCACTTTAATCTCACCACCGCCAATACCCACCAGCAGCTCATCCATACTGTTGACGTTAAAGCGCGACAATACCTTGCCCGGATGCTCCATCACCAGATTCAGCCGGGTCAGTTCCGTATCCAGCAACTCTTTACCGGCAGCGATATTTTTATCTCTGTCCTGCAAGCGGAACCAGTACTGTACTTTAGAGCGGGCACGGCTGGATTTTAAATAACCCAGATGCGGGTTTAACCAGTCACGGCTTGGATTAGGCTCGCGCCCGGTCAGTATTTCTACCTGATCGCCGGTTTTCAGCTGATAGGTAAAAGGCACTATGCGGCCGGAAATTTTAGCGCCTATACAGCGATGCCCCACATTAGAGTGTACGTAATAGGCAAAATCCAGCGGGGTTGAGCCCATTGGCAAGTCAACAATGTCGCCTTTGGGTGTAAACACATAAACCCGGTCTTCGATAACCTGATTGCGCAGCTCTTCTGCCAGATCAGCGCTTTCAACAACATCTTCCTGCCATTGCAACAGCTTACGCAGCCAGCCAATCTTTTCATCATTGGCGCCGTCTTTTCCGGCAACTGAACCTTCTTTGTAACGCCAGTGCGCCGCTACCCCAAGCTCAGAGTCTTCATGCATCTGCCGGGTACGGATTTGTATTTCTACGGCACGGCCAAGCGGGCCCAGCACCACGGTATGAATAGACTGGTAACCATTTTGTTTTGGCGTCGCGATATAGTCATCGAATTCTTTTGGCAGGTGCCGCCAACCGGTGTGCACTATGCCAAGTGCGGCGTAACAATCCTGCACCCGCTCGGTGATGATCCGCACGGCGCGGATATCATACAGCTGATCAAAGGCCAGCTGCTTTTTCTGCATTTTTTTCCAGATACTGAATATATGCTTGGGCCGGCCATACACGTCGGCCGTTAAATTTGCGTCCGCAATTTTCTGCCGCACAGAGGCGACAAACTCTTGCATATACTGCTCTCTGTCGAGCCGCTTTTCTTCGAGCAGGCTGGCAATTTGTTTGTAAAGCCTGGGGTGCAAGTAACGGAAGGCTAAATCTTCAAGCTCCCATTTTAACTGACCAATACCCAAGCGGTTTGCCAGCGGTGCGAAGATGGCGTTGGTTTCTTTCGCCGCTAACACCCGGGTTTCTTCATCGGCGTTTTTCACTTCGCGCAGATAACAAATTTGGGCAGCCAGTTTAATGACCACTGCACGCACGTCTTCTACCATCGCCAGTAACATACGGCGCAGGTTATCTGCCTGTTGCGGGTTTACACTCTGGTTCGGCCCGGTTGGAATGGTACGGATAGCCTCCATCTGCTGCACGGCCTTGAGCATTGCAACCACATTGGCGGGAAATTCTGCTTCAAGTTGCTCGGTGCTGACCAACTGCGCTTCCAGTAACGGAAACAGTAACGCCGCCAGCAACGAGTCGCTATCCATCCGCAGCTCAGCCAGGATCTCAACCATCTCCCAACCGGTGCGCACTGCAGCAATAGGTTCTATCAGTTGATGTTGCTTCAGCCATTCAGCTGCATTCATCACGCTGTTTATTTTCTTCTCGGTCAGCCCCAGCGAACACAACCACTCCAGCGTTTCACCACTGTTGTAATCAGTACTATGTGACTGACGAACCCTTACCATGTGCTGTTCCCTCTATAATTTACGACCGGCTGAACAACGCCATCAATTCCAGGTGGTTAGTGTGTGTAAACATATCAACACCACAGATCTTATGCAGACGATACCCACTTTGCAGCAATATCTTCGCATCACGGGCAAAAGTAGCAGCGTTGCACGACACGTACAATATCTGTGCCGGTTTTAGCTTAATAATTTGCTCTGTAGCACCGGCGGCACCGGCCCGGGCCGGATCCAACAACACCTTGGTATACTCAGGCGTATTCCAACTGGCTTTAGGCCAGCTCAGATGTAAATCAGCCTGATAGGCTTCCACGTTGCTAAGACCGTTTAACTTAGCATTGGTTGCCAGCTGTTGCACCATTTTGGCCACACCTTCAACTGCACGCACTGTTTTTGCCCGTTGCGCCAGCGCCAGTGTAAAGTTGCCTATACCGGCATATAAATCCAGTACGGTGTCATCCGCATTGACCTGCAGCCAGTCAAGCGCCTGGTTTACCATTTGCTGGTTAAGCCCGGCATTTACCTGAATAAAATCATCCGGCGAAAATTGTAATCTCAGGCCCTGATCTGCCAGAGGGTATTCCGGTATCACGTCTTGCTGCCAGTAGCTGAACTGGCCCTGCTCTGCTTCACCCAGCCAGATAGCCTGCGGCCAGGCATCGACAAATAACTGCCTATCCGATGCACTTAATGGCCGGATATGACGCAAAATGACAAACGGAAGCTGTTCTGCCAGCAACACTTCGGCATGGGTCACCGCTGCCGGGTCTTTTAACTGCGGTAATACCTGTTGCAATACGTTAAACACTGGCGAAAGTGGCTCTGATAGCACCATGCAGTGTTCAACCGCCACAATCTGTTTATCTGCCTGGCGGCGAAAACCAATATCAAACCGGCGCTGCTTTTTGTCATACCAGATACCAATGCGGGCGCGACGCCGGTAGCCCGTAGCGGCTGATTCCAGCATAGGCTGCCATGGCAACTGCGGCAGGTTGGTCTGGTGACGGATCAGGGCGTCAACGCCTTTCAGCTTGAGTTCACGCTGTGATTCTGGCGACAGATGCTGTAACTGACAGCCGCCGCATACGTTGGCGTACGCACAAGGCGGCGCAATCCTCAGAGGGGATGGCGTTATTACGTTAACTGTTTGCGCTCTGATAAAGCCGGCTTTATCTTCCACTACTTTGGCTTGCACCTGCTCACCGGGCAACGCCGCAGCAACAAAGACAATTTTCTGCTGGTGCTTACTGATGCCCTGCACCTCGTAGTCACTGTTATCTATGTCGAAGTTCAGGGTTTTTCCCAGCAGGCTGGCTTTAGGTTTGGCTTTGTATATGTTAAGCATGGTGTCTCTGTCAGGTTGTAGGCAAGAACGACGTCTTATGTCATTATCAGGGCAATACTCATTCTATCGCAGCGGCAACAATGACAAAAATTGGATTGCGCTCCTGGTTACTGCTTTGCAGCTTACTGCCGGCACTGCTGGTCAGTGTATTCTGTGCCGGCTATTTTAGCTATGTTCGTTATCAGGAGTTAGCACTTTCTTTTTCCCAGAGGGCACAACATATTGCCCTGCCGCTGTCGATCAGCAGTCAGGACTTACTAAGCAGACAAAATACTGCCGCTTTGGAGCAACTGCTTAGCAGTGCACACCGGCTCAACTCGCCGCTCGTTAGCAATATCAGCCTGTTTGATACCAACCATCAGCCGCTTATTCATACCAACCCGCAGCAGTTCAGCCGGGCGCTACAGCTAAGCAGCACGCAGAAACTGGCGCCCACCGGCTTACTGGCTGAAAATGCCAATGAGCTGGTGTTTTATCAGCCTCTGCCGGCTACTGACGCTGGCAGTGAGCAGGGTTATTTGCTGCTGCAGTTACCCAAAGCACAATTGCAGTTACAGCAACACCAGCTGCTGCTGCACGTGATCTTAATAACCCTTGGCTGTCTGCTGACGTTTATGTTGCCAACACTGCTGTTACTGCGCCGTGTACACCAACCGGTGCGGCAAATATTACGTAATCTGCAATTGCTGTTAAACGGCCAGAAAGCTGAAGCCGGCAGCGGCAATACCGGCGGCATAGTGCGTGAACTCACACAGCTGCAGCACAGTTTGAACCTGCTGGGTACCCACTTCAATGTGCAGGAGCAGGAAATGCAGCAGCAAATTGAACAGGTGACCAGTGATTTGCAGCAAAGCATGGAACAACTGGAGGTGCAGAACATCGAGCTGGATTTTGCCCGTCGTAAAGCGCAGGAGGAAAACCGGCAGAAATCTGAGTTTCTGGCCAAAATGAGCCATGAGCTGCGCACACCGCTAAATGGCGTGATTGGCTTTACCCGGCAATTGCTGAAAACCCAGCTGTCTTCAAACCAACATGACTATCTGACGACTATTCAGAAATCAGCCAACAGCCTGCTGCACCTAGTTAACGACGTGCTGGATTTCTCCAAGCTGGAAGAAGGCCGCTTATCCATTAACCCGGAGCCATTTTCACTCAGGGATATGCTAAACGATGCGACTGAGCTGCTGGCCGCCAATGCCTTTGATAAGCATCTGGAGCTGGTACTGATGGTTGAACCCTCCTGCCCGGATGATCTGGTCGCCGATCCGGCCCGCTTTGCTCAGGTCCTGATGAACATTGCCGGTAATGCGATAAAGTTTACGGATCACGGCAGCATTGTTATCCGGGTATCGGCAACCTTACTGAATGAAGATCAGCTTATTCTGCACTGCTCGGTACAGGATACCGGCCGCGGCATCAGTGACGAACAGCAAAGCCAGTTGTTTCAGGGCTTTAGCTACAATGACTCTCGCAGCCATCAAAGTGGCTCCGGCCTTGGGCTAATGATTTCACAGCGCCTGGTAAAAGCGATGGGTGGTAATATCGGTTTTGAAAGTAAACAGGCGGAAGGCTCAACCTTCTGGTTCACAATCAAATGCCTGCGCCATCACATCGCCGTCGCTGACAGCCTGCCGCTGGATGTACTGGAAAATAAGCATTTGCTGTATTTTGAACCCCAGCAACATTCGCGCGAAGCCACACTGGCACTGTTACACAACTGGGGGTTGCAGGTTACTGCCTGCGCGACCAAAGGCCAGCTACAACAAGCGCTGGCACACCAGCAGCACTACGATATTGGCTTGATTGGCCGCACTATTGCCCTGAACCAGGTCAATCAGGTATTGGCGCTGATCAAACAAATCAAGCCACAGTGCAGTCATACCTGCCTGCTGGTAAATACACTGTCGCCGCACCTGCGCGAGACGCTGCTCAGCTCGGGTGCCGATGCCTGCCTGTCAAAGCCACCACACTTGCGAAAGCTAGCCACCGCTTTGGCGCAGCCTTATCTGAAAAAAGCGCAGCCGGTGGACGAAACTGCCGGGCAGCGTCAGGGCAGCCTTAAAGTACTGACAGTTGATGACAATGAGGCTAACCTGAAACTGATTAATACCTTGCTGGCAGAACAGGTTGAACAGATCGACTCTGCACGCGACGGCGCAGAAGCCTGGCATAAAGCGACACAACATGTGTATGACATCATTTTTATGGATATCAATATGCCGGTTATGGATGGCATTAATGCCTGCCAGCGTATCCGCCAGAGTTCACTGAACGAACACACCCCCATCATAGCCGTCACAGCGCATGCTGTAGACGGCGAGCGTGCCCGCTTGCTGACGCTGGGTTTCAATGAGTTTTTAAGTAAACCGCTGGACGAGAACATGCTGCATTGTAGTTTGCAGGAGTTCTGCCCGACTAGCCGGCCGCAGAGCCCACCGGCGAGCTGGCCGGCAAGTAAGCTGGTAAACTGGCCGATGTCGCTGGAACGCGCAGGCGGTAAATGCAGCCTGATGAAAGAAATGCTGCAGATGCTGGTAAGCAGCATTCCGCCAAGCCGGGCTGCGATACAACAGGCAGTTACTACCCAGGATGTTACCCAAGTATTGCAGCAGATTCATAAGTTAAACGGGGCCTGTTGTTACACCGGTGTGCCCAGATTAAAACAATTGTCTGAGCTTTTGGAAACACAGCTCAAACAAGGCAAAAGCCTGACAGAGCTGGAACCGGAATTACTGGAACTGGACGATATCATGCAGGGGCTGTGGCTGGAGAGCCAGCACTGGCAATGGCAATAAACCAGGCGTGCAGAGCGGCTACTGTCGCTCCAGGATCACGGTAGCGGCCGCATAAGCCTGCTCATCCGTAATCGATAACCAGATATGGCTGACACCAAGCCTGGCAGCCAGCTCTGAGGCAAAATCGGTCAGCGCCAGCTTAGGGGCGCCATCAGCATTGTTGCTGATATGAATATGCTGAAATGACACGCCTCGGCCTATACCCGTGCCAAGCGCCTTCGCAGCCGCTTCTTTTGCTGCAAAACGTTTAGCAAAATAGCGCGCCGCATTGCCAGGATGGTTTTGCGCCATCGCCTGAAAGATCTGCTGCTCGTTCTCTGTCAGCACACGCTTTATCAGCGCAGGGCTGCGCGACAGGCTTTGTTCAATGCGGGCAATTTCGACAATATCTGTCCCCAGGCCAACGATTGCCATCAGCGCCGGGCCTCAACCATCAACCGCTTCATTTCCCGCACAGCGCCATCCAGCCCGCTGAACACAGCCCGTGCCACTATCGCATGGCCGATGTTCAGCTCATGCATCTGCGGTATCGCCGCTATCGGCTGCACATTATGGTAATGCAAACCGTGTCCCGCATTTACTATCAGCCCCAGCGAAGAGGCAAAGGCGGCGGCATCACTGATACGTTTTAGCTCCGCCCTCTGCACTGCCGCATCCTGAGCTTCGGCATATTTGCCGGTATGAATTTCAATATAAGGCGCGCCAGCTGCTGCTGCCGCTTCGATCTGGCGGTGATCGGCATCGATAAACAACGATACCAGTATATTTTGCTCACGCATCCGGGTTACTGCATCGGTAATACGCGTTTGCTGCCCGGCCACTTCCAGCCCGCCTTCAGTCGTTAACTCCTGGCGTTTTTCAGGTACAAAACAGGCAAAATGCGGTTTTAGCTTAGTGGCAATTTGCAGCATTTCATCCGTAACCGCCATTTCAAAGTTCAGCCTGGTGGCTATGGTCTGCCGCAATACGAATACATCGCGGTCAATAATGTGCCGCCTGTCTTCGCGTAAATGCACAGTGATACCATCGGCCCCCGCCTGCTCGGCCATTAACGCTGCATGCACAGGCTCCGGGTAATAAGTCCCGCGGGCCTGGCGTAATGTGGCAACGTGATCAATGTTCACACCAAGAAAAATAGGGTTATGCATACCTGACTCCACAGATAAAATTAGGATTATTCCGACGCAAACAAGGCTCTGCTAGCCAGGGGTTTTGCGCCTAATAAAGGTGACAACAGTTGCCGGCTGAGTTGCTTGGCACAGCGCTTGGTTTCTGCAGCTTGCCACAGATCTTGCCCTATGTTCAGCAGTGAGGCTCCGCTATAGCCATGGCCTGCGGGCATAAAGCCTGCCTCGCTTTGCCACTCGTAGCTTGCCGTTGCATTGATAGCCTGTCCATTGGCGTCATACTGCCAGTCAATGGGTTGCCCCAATTCTGCCAGTAAGGCAAATTCAAACCGGCGCAAACAAGGCTCCAGTTCAGTGCCGGTGGCCTGCACACTGTCAAGTTGCTGCAAACCAGCCTGATATAACGCAAACAGTTGCTCAGACGCTAAATTGTCCGGCCACAGGCGGCAAATTAATTCGTTGAGGTAAATAGCGCTGTATAGCACCTTACCGCTAAACATATGGCCCACAGCCGCTTCGTCGATATTTTTTACGGTTTTTAGCTCACTTCTGCCGCTAAGCTCGAGCATAAACAATTGAAACGGCTGCAATGTTAAGCGCTGCTTGCCCTGCTTCCTTCGCACTACCGCTGACAACCGGCCCTGCTCAGGCAACAGCAACTGTAATATCAGTTTGGTGTCGCTCAGCGGACGGCTGTGCAAAATATACGCTGGCCAGAACGCTGATGACATCGGCAGTTAGTCTTCGCCGTAGCCCAGGCTGCGCAGCGCCCGCTCGTCATCCGCCCAGCCCGATTTTACTTTTACCCAAATTTGCAGAAACACCGGTTGCTCCAGCATGGCGGCCATGTCCAGACGTGCCTCAGTGGCGATCGTTTTTATCCGCTCACCTTTGTTACCAATCACCATTTTCTTCTGGCTGTCCCGCTCGACCAGCACCAGCGCAGCAATATGGTAATGTTTCTCTTCCCATTTAAAGCGCTCAATTTCCACTGTTACTGAATAGGGCAACTCATCACCAAGGAAGCGCATCAGTTTTTCACGCACAATTTCTGCAGCCATAAAGCGCATTGAGCGGTCGGTAACATAATCATCGGGAAAGAAAAACTCGCACGGCGGCAAATGCTGTTGCACCACGCTTCGCAGCGCATCGATGTTGTCGCCGGTTTCTGCAGACAGCGGCACCACATCAATAAAATTCAGTTGCTGACCTAACCACTGTAAGTGCGGTAGCAGCGTGTCTTTATCGCGATACAAATCGACCTTATTCACCACCAGTACCACCGGCTTTTTCGCGGCAATAAGCCGGTTTAGCACCATCTGATCATCATCCGTCCAGCGCGTACCTTCAACGACAAACAACACAAATTCAACATCGAGGATAGAACTGGCCGCTGCTTTGTTCATTAAACGGTTTATCGCCCGCTTTTCTTCACTATGCAGGCCGGGCGTATCGACATATACCGTCTGATAATTGTCACGGGTGTCAATGCCAACTATGCGGTGCCGGGTAGTTTGCGGTTTCTTCGAGGTGATACTGACCTTTTGCCCGACCAGCTTATTGAGTAACGTCGATTTGCCAACGTTAGGCCTGCCGACAATAGCGACCAGAGCGGCATAGGTTGGCAGGGTATTATTTTCTGTCATGCTTAATTTTTTCCAGCGCCATATGAGCGGCGTCCTGCTCTGCCTTGCGGCGTGAACTGCCGCTGGCTGTAAATGGGGCCATGCCCGCTATGGTGCAGCGTACAGTAAAGGTTTGCTGATGCGCCTCGCCTTCAGTGGCAATAACATCATATACCGGCAACGCTAAGCGTAGCCCTTGCAGGTATTCCTGCAACAATGTCTTAGAGTCTTTCTGCTCGCCCGGCGTAATGGTTTCTATGCGCGAGCCAAACCAGAATAAGATACGCTCTTTACAGGCCTCCATTCCGGCGTCGAGGTATATTGCGCCAAGAATAGCCTCTACTGCATCAGCCAGAATAGATTCACGGCGAAAACCGCCACTTTTCAGCTCGCCTGGCCCTAAGCGCAGATATTCTGATAACCGCAGTTCCTGGGCAATTTCAGCCAGCGTCACGCCTTTTACCAGCGCAGCGCGCATCCGGGTTAAATCACCTTCACGGGCTTTGGGGAAATTGGCAAACAATGTTTCAGCAATCACCAGGCTCAGCACGGCATCGCCCAGATATTCCAGCCGTTCGTTGTGCTGCCCTTTGCAACTGCGGTGAGTCAGAGCCTGTTCCAGCAAGGCAGGCTGTTGAAACTGATAGCCCAGACGGGCTATCAGTGGAGATAACGATTTTTGCATGCTTGTCTCTTAACGGTGCCGTATCTGAGCTTAGCGGATACTGCCAAGACGTTCAAAGCGTACACCTGTTGGTACCCAACCTGGCAACCAGCTGTTCGGATCGGTATTAAACTCAAAGCTCATCCAGATAAATACCGCTTTACCAACCATATTGTCTTCTGGCACAAAGCCCCAGAACCGGCCATCACGGCTGTTATCGCGGTTATCGCCAAGCACAAAATAATGCCCTTCCGGTACAACAAACTCATCAATAGCCGTGCCGCGCTGTTTAAAGAAGAACTCGGTGTGCTCACGCCGTGCCGGTGTCTGCAGAATATCGTGCTCTACATCGCCCAGCTTTTCGGTATAGCGCCGCTGCGGGTATTGCTCCTGATAATACTCACCTTCATTTTTCAGATTAAGTTCTATCATTTCCAGCTTACCACAGTCGGTTTGCTGTGCTTCTGAGCAGGCTTTTTCAATAAACAGCTGTTTATTGCGGTAAATGATGCGGTCGCCCGGCACCCCAATTACCCGCTTGATGTAATCAACAGTAGGTTGCTCCGGATACTTGAATACCGCCACATCGCCGCGCTGTGGTTTATTGTTGCTGTACAGCGTTTTGCGCCATACCGGATCTTTTACATCATAAGAGAACTTCTCAACCAGAATAAAATCACCCACCAGCAAGGTTGGCATCATTGAGCCTGACGGGATCTGAAAAGGTTCATAGATAAAAGAGCGGAAAATCGTAATTAAGGCAATGACCGGAAAAATCGACTTTGCAGTTTCAACCAGTTGCGGCTCTTTTAACAGCTCCGCTCCGGCCTCCTCCGGCAAGCTACCGCCACCGGCGGCTGATTGAGCCAGGGCAAGTTTTTGCTGGCGCTTAGGCGCCAGTACCAATGCATCCAGTAACCAGACTAAACCACTGGCGAGTGTCAGCAGCACCAGAAAAATTGCAAAGTAACCTGCCATGTAAAACCCTTAATTATTTACCAACTTTCAAAATCGCCAGGAAGGCTTCCTGTGGTACTTCCACATTACCTACCTGTTTCATGCGCTTTTTACCTTCTTTCTGCTTTTGCAGCAGCTTTTTCTTCCGGCTAACGTCGCCACCATAACATTTTGCCAATACGTTTTTACGCATCTGTTTGATGGTGGTACGGGCAATAACATGGTTACCAATCGCAGCCTGAATGGCGATGTCGAACATCTGCCGTGGGATCAGCTCTTTTAATTTCTCGGCCAGCTCACGACCGCGCCCCTGGGCAAAATCGATATGACTGATGATCGCCAGTGCATCCACCCGCTCTCCGTTGATCAGGATATCAACCCGCTGCATGTTCGAGGTTTGGAAACGTTTAAACGCATAATCAAGCGAGGCATAGCCACGGCTGGTTGACTTTAAGCGGTCAAAGAAATCCATCACCACTTCAGCCATCGGCAGCTCATAGGTTACCGCGACCTGACGGCCGTGGTACAACATGTTGGTTTGCACACCACGCTTTTCGATACACAGCGTAATAACGTTGCCCAGATATTCTTGCGGCACCAGTATATGTGCTTCAACGATAGGCTCGCGAATTTCATCGATATCATTTACCGCAGGTAACGCACTTGGGTTATCCACCATCACGAGATCGCCGTTCTTTTTCACCACTTCATACACTACTGTCGGTGCTGTGGTAATAAGATCCAGATCGTACTCACGCTCTAAACGTTCCTGAATGATTTCCATGTGTAGCATACCAAGGAAACCAATACGGAAGCCAAAACCCAGAGCGCCTGAGTTTTCCGGCTCATAAAACAGTGAAGAGTCATTCAGGCTTAGCTTGGCCAGCGCATCACGAAAATCTTCATAGTCATCGCTTGATACCGGAAATACACCGGCATAAACCTGCGGTTTAATGCGCTTAAAACCTGGTAATGGCTTTTCAGCACTGTTTTTTGCCAGCGTCAGCGTATCACCTACCGGCGCACCTTTAATCTCTTTGATACCCGCGATAACAAAACCTACTTCACCGGTTCTCAGCTCGCCAGTGTTAGTAGCTTTAGGGCTGAAGATCCCCACTTTATCGACTTCGTAGGTTTGTCCGGTCGACATCACCTTGATTTTATCTTTGGCTTTGATACTGCCGTGCTTCACGCGAACCAGCGACACGACGCCCTGATAAGCGTCAAACCAGGAATCGATGATCAAAGCCTGGGTTGGCTGCTCTGGCTCGCCTTCCGGCGCCGGAATTTTTTTAACGATAGTTTCCAGCACATCTTTAATACCGAGGCCGGTTTTAGCAGAACATTGCACAGCACCAACGGCTTCGATACCGATAATATCTTCAATTTCCTGCGCTACCCGCTCTGGGTCAGCCTGCGGCAAGTCGATTTTATTCAGCACCGGTAATACTTCTAAATTCATATCCAGCGCGGTATAGCAGTTCGCTACCGTCTGCGCCTCTACACCCTGCCCTGCATCCACGACCAGTAAAGCCCCTTCACATGCCGCCAACGACCGGCTTACTTCATAAGTAAAGTCTACGTGACCGGGTGTATCGATAAAGTTCAGCTGGTAGGTTTCGCCATCATCGGCTTTGTAATGCAGCGTAACGCTTTGTGCTTTAATCGTGATGCCGCGCTCGCGCTCAAGATCCATCGAGTCGAGTACTTGTTGCTGCATTTCACGGTCAGACAAGCCGCCACAGTACTGAATTAACCGATCAGACAGTGTCGACTTACCGTGGTCGATATGAGCAATAATAGAGAAGTTTCTGATGTGATTTAGTTTAGGCATGTTGTCCGCAAAACAGTGGGCGCAACGCAAAGCAGCATACTTGATAACAACAAGCGGCAACCTCCGGCGTCAGCGCGGGTTATTTTTGAAAATTAGCGCGAATTGTACTCTATCCGGACTCAGCTTGCTATGTGTTATTAACTGGCGTAGCACATGTGTTCGCCGCTTACATCATGACAGTTTAGGCTGCACACCTAAGGAGGGTAAAACTTCAACAATATGAATATCAGCGCGTTTTTCCTGATAACGCCCATACATACGCGCAATAGCAAAGCCACATGCGCCGCCAAACGCGGCCAAAAGCATTTGCATAGCTTCACTCACACCTGCAGCACTGGCAGGCACCACCACCAATAACATCAATAGCAGCGGCAGCAGATAAACGATAGCAGCTGCCATCACCAGGTTCTGCTCAGCTATACCTATTTTCACCTGTTCACCGGCTAACAGCTCAAGCTCAGACGCGACGAAAAAGTGCAGTGTTTTTGGTGTCAGGGTTTTCGCCACTATGCCGGTACCGCAATCTTCGCTGACCTGGCAGGCATTGCAACTGGCAACGGGCGTCGTCGTCAGCCAGACGCCTTTTTGCTCAACGGATACCACAGTGGCAATTTCTTCAACCATCAGTGCACCCCTGCAGCCAGCTGGCGTGCAGTTTCGATGCTGACAGGGCCAATCACCGTCACTTCCAGCTGATTGGCATTTTGCACATAAATAGTCGTAGCGCCATCACGATAAGCCTGTGTCGGCAACCGCTGCGCCTGTTGCACGAATACTGACACCTGATGTAAACCGTCACTTAATAACCAATAACTCAATAAGCTGCTTTCCAGCTGGGGAATATTGGCGGGCTCTTTCACCTGTGTGTAGCCTTGTGGTAGCCAGGTAAGTTGATGACTACTGGTAACTGCGCTGCGGGGGACGCTGTCGCCGGGTGCAGGTAACTCAGCCTCCATCAGAGAGCGTAAATTCTCCGGCATCTCAGCACTTATCTGCATATGGGTAACCAGCCAGCGCTCCAGCGCATTTTGCTGCTCAGATAAAATATCGATACGCAGCGGAAAACCTGTTTCATCATCCAGCCACAACCAGTAATTGTAACGGCTGGCGTCTTTTGCGGTCAGCCGCAGTAACTGAGCACTGCGCCCGGACATCACAGAGCTACTGCCGGCAACCGCGTTGTACAGGCGCTGAATATTTTCTTTAGGTTCAAAAAACAATGCCGGCAACTCAGGAATACTGTGGCTGCGGGTAACAAAAGCAGGCCTGTCGGTTAGCAAATAATACACCAGCGCATCACGACGCAAAATGTCTACGCCACTGGTATCTAACGGGATGAGATGTTCGATTTCCTGGCCGTCAGTACGGCCGTGTAACCAACGGTAGGTGTCAACGTTAGTTCCTTTTAACACAACAAAGGAAGTGTCAAAATTATACTGTTTAACGGCACTCTGTACTTTATCGAATAAGGCCCAGCCAGCTTGCTCAGCCTGGGCCAACGTAGAAAACATTACCAATACTATGGCACTACATACGCCAAAGAATCGCATCATTGCTGCTCGTTTTGTTCAGGCCCGGTGTTTGCTTCAGCTTTATGGTTTGCCTGCTGCGCTTGCTCCATCACCCGCACTTGCTGACGGTGTGCATTAAGCAAAGCCTGCAAGCGCTTTTGCTGCTCAAGCATAGCTTGCTGCTCTTGCTCTGCAAAGCGGTCAGACACGGTAGTCTGGCTTAAACTGACCGGTGTTGCGAAACCAGCAATAGGCTGCGTTTGCAGCAGAGGCTGTGGGCTTAGCATATCTTCGGGTTGTTGCTGGTACTGCTGCACACCAAACACGGCCATCAGCGCTACACCAGCAGCAATGGCCCCCTGAGCAACAGGTTGCAACCAGCGTCCGTTTGCAGCCGCCGCTACAGACGCCTTAACACGCTGCAGCAAACCACGATCTGTTTTCAATTGATAAACAGGTTCTGCAGCAATTTCTGCCATAACACCGGCCGTAAAATCAGCTGGCAAAGGGCCTGAAGTTTCACGGCGTATGGTGGCACCAATAAGATGATAACGCTCAAGCGTAGATTGCAGCTCTGTATCAGTTAGCAAACTATCAAGCTGTGCTTTGGTCAGTGGCTTGTTGTCACTGGCGGCAGAGAGCCAATCCTGATGTTCTGACGACATAATGTTTCCTGTCTTAATTACTGGTTGTTGCCCTGACAGCTAGCTGATTAACGGCTTCAGCTGCACATCAATTGCTTCACGCGCCCTGAAAATACGGCTGCGAACGGTGCCTATAGGGCAGCCCATTACATCCGCAATTTCTTCATAGCTTAACCCTTCAAGTTCACGCAGTGTAATAGCGGTGCGTAACTCGTCAGGTAGTTTTTCTATGGTGCTAAACACCACATGGCGGATTTCATCAGATAACAACAACTGCTCTGGTGAGTCCTGTTCTTTTAACGCATCACTGCCTTCGAAATACTCGGCATCTTCTGCGTCTACATCAGTTGCTGGTGGCTTACGGCCATTAGCAACCAGATAATTCTTCGCGCTGTTAACCGCGATACGATACAGCCAGGTGTAAAACGCGCTTTCGCCTCTAAAGCCCGGAATAGCACGATAGGCTTTAATAAAGGCTTCCTGCGCCACATCAGCTACGTCTCCGTGGTTAGAGACATAACGGGAAATTAAGTTCGCAATCCGATGCTGATATTTTCTTACCAAAACATTAAACGCAGCTTTATCGCCTTGCTGTACGCGCTGGACAATCTGCCAGTCCAATTCTTGCTCGCTCATGTTCGAGCCTTTCCCCTGTAATACTTGTTCGTTGTGCTAACTGGCGCTGGTCTAGCTTGCTGGTATGACTGTACGCCGCAGAAATAGTTCTGTTAATTATGGCAAAAAAGCTACAATAGCCCGACATTGACTGATGGCAAGTGTATCGCATGACGCAAGCAAAAGAATATCTTTGTGACGTTTTAATTATTGGCAGTGGAGCAGCGGGGTTGTCGCTGGCGCTGCAACTGGCCGACAACGCCAACGTGCTGGTACTGAGCAAAGGCCCACTACGCGAAGGCTCTACACTGTATGCTCAGGGCGGTATTGCTGCCGTTTTTGACGAGAACGATAGTATAGCGTCACACGTGAATGATACATTAATCGCAGGTGCGGGTTTGTGTGAAGAAGCGGCTGTGCAGTTTACCGCCGGCAATGCTAAAACTGCGATGGAATGGCTGATTGCCCAAGGCGTGCCATTTGACCAGTATAAAGATGAAGACGGCAGTCTGAAGTACCATTTAACCCGTGAAGGTGGCCACAGCCACCGCCGTATTTTGCACGCCGCTGATGCCACCGGACAGGCGGTGCAGATCACACTGGTAGATAAAGTTAAAGCCCACCCGAATATCCGCCTGTTAGAAAACTACAATGCAATAGATTTGATTAATGGCCGCAAGATTGGCCAGGATCCGAAACGTTGCTATGGCGCTTATGTCTGGAATAAAACCGCCGCTAAGGTTGAGCTGGTAAAAGCACGCTTTATTGCGCTGGCAACAGGCGGAGCCAGTAAAGTGTACCTTTATACCAGTAACCCTGACGTGGCCAGTGGCGATGGTATTGCCATGGCATGGCGTGCAGGGTGCCGGGTAGCGAATATGGAATTTAACCAGTTCCACCCCACCAGCCTGTATCATCCGGACGCGCCTAATTTTCTTATTACCGAAGCAATGCGCGGTGAAGGTGCCTATTTAAAACGGCCGGATGGCAGCCGCTTTATGCCAGATTTCGATGAAAGGGCCGAGCTGGCGCCGCGCGATATCGTGGCCCGGGCCATTGACTATGAAATGAAGCGGCTTGGCGCAAACTGCGTGTATCTGGATATCAGCCACAAAGCCAAAGATTTTATTCTCGAGCATTTCCCAACCATTTATGCCAAATGTTTAAGTGTCGGTATTGATATTACTAAACAGCCAATACCAGTGGTGCCCGCCGCACACTATACCTGCGGCGGCGTAGTCACTAACTTAAACGGCCAGACTGATATTGCTAATTTATATGCCATAGGTGAAGTGGCTTATACCGGTTTACACGGCGCCAACCGCATGGCCAGTAACTCATTGCTGGAATGTGTCGTGTTTGCACAGGCTGCGGCCAAACATATTCTGGCACAACTGGACGCAACCAGCAGCCTGCCAGATTTGCCGTCCTGGGATGACAGCCGTGTCAGTGACTCAGATGAAGAAGTCGTGATCACCCATAACTGGCATGAGTTACGGTTATTTATGTGGGATTACGTTGGCATAGTGCGCACCAACAAACGGTTGGAGCGGGCGTTACACCGGGTAGAATTACTGCAGCGGGAAATTCAGGAATATTACAGCCACTTTCGTGTCAGCCATAACTTACTGGAACTACGTAATCTGGTGCAGGTCGCTGAACTGATTATCCGCTGTGCTATGCAGCGCCGCGAAAGCCGTGGCTTACATTACAACCTCGATTACCCGGCGCTGCTGCAAGATAGCTCACCAACAATGCTCAAACCCGGCAATTACGTATTATCTGAATAACGGGTATCCGGCCCGCCTGCCGACCAGTTGCTCTGGTTTACCAGGCGGGCCAATGTACGATACTGCAGTTCGTCACATTGATCAGCAAAGACCCAGCTGTGCCGGCGCTTACCAGCGCTATCGCACCAGTTCAATCTGACAAAATACTGCGCCACCAGCCCACCGGCAATCAGCTGGCCAGAACGCTTGTGCGGGCCAAACCAATGTAATTGACCGCAGTCGGTCAACGTCAACTGCTGGCTCTGACGTAATTGTGCAAAATGACTGTACCACTGCCAGTAGTAAATAAATGCCAGCGACACCAGCAGGAACAACCATTGTCCGGTAACTGGCGAAACAGCCAGCACCAGCGGCGGCATTAGCGCCAACAAAACCATACCGGCCTGAGCCCAGACCGAAGGTTTTAAACGGATATTAAACGCGGACACGATCCAGGATCAGCTGTACCAGTGCCTGTAATGCCGGATCGGACGACTTCGCATGCCCCATAAACCAGGCGAATAAATCCGGGTCGTCACAGGCAAGCAAGCGCTCAAAATCCTGCTTTTGTTGCTGCGACAGGGCGTCATAACCCTGCTCAACAAAAGGCGCCAGCAATACATCCAGCTCCAGCATACCGCGCCGGCACGCCCAGCGCAGCCGTGGTTTGGTCATTAACTCTGCCATATTAATCCTTGTAAACAACAACCTGCTTTGTCAGGCCTGACGGTTTTGTTGCAGATTCTAACAAAAATTAGCAAACGGGGTTGAGCTTTTAGTACATTCGCCCAATCATAGCCTTATAAACTGGCGACACTTTACCGAGTAAACACTTTTATGCATACATCCTGGTTAACTGCTGAACAGTACGCATCCTTATCCAGCACAGTAACAGGCGCTTTTATTGCCCCTTTGCCTGCTTTTGACAGTCTGCTTATCTCAGGCGCCGATAACCGCAAATACCTGCAGGGGCAAACGACCTGCGATCTGGACAGCTTAACTGATGATAACTTCCTGCACGGCGCGCATTGCGATGCCAAAGGCAAAATGTGGTCACAGTTTTATCTGGCCAGTATCGGCGAGCAGTTAGTTACCGTTGCGTTTCGCGATGAGCTGAACGCCTCAGCAACACAGTGGAAAAAATTTGGCGTGTTCTCCAAAGTCAGTTTCGAAGCCGGCCAGCAGCACTATGCCGTTTTCGGTATTGGTGGCGGGGATGCAAACTCACTGGTTAGCAAGCTTGGTTTTTCACTGCCACAACCCGGTGGCCTCAGCCGGCATCAGGGGGCTTTGCTGATGGCACTGGCACAGCATCATTTTCTGCTGTTAATGCCACTTAACGATGCTAAAACACTGATGACAACATCCTTGCCCTTTGCTGCGCCCAACGTCTGGCTGGCCCAGCATATACAGCATGGTTTCAGTTATCTGGAACAGGAATTAATTGGCGACCTGGTGCCACAAATGCTTAACTTACAGGCACTCAATGCCATCAGCTTTACTAAAGGCTGCTATATTGGGCAAGAAACGGTCGCCCGGCTGAAGTATCGTGGTGGCAATAAAAGAGCGGCCTATATTTTACAGGCAGACACAACTGAATTGCCCGCTGCGGGCACTGATATAGAATTACAACTGGGTGATAACTGGCGCCGGAGCGGCCAGGTTGTCAATGCTGCAAATATTAACAACACACTATGGTTAATTGCAGTGTTACCAAACGACATAACACCGGCAGATCCATTACGGCTAAGCAGCGAAAGTGCCCCGGCACTGCGCATTGTGCCGTTACCCTATTCAATCAATTAAAGAGGTTTTCATGACCATTTCTCAGGACAAAGTTGTCGCCATGCACTATACCGTTACCGACCCTCAGGGTAACGAGCTGGATTCTTCGGCCGGTGGCGAGCCTTTAGTCTTTCTGTTTGGCCACGGTTCACTTATTCCGGGGTTAGAGCAGGCATTAGCCGGTAAAGCTGCGGGTGATAAATTTAAAGCGGACATTCCCGCTGCTGATGCATATGGCGAACGTCACGACGCACTGACTCAGGCGGTACCTAAATCGATGTTTGAAGGTATGGACGTCGCAGTTGGTATGCGTTTTCGTGCTGCGGGCCCGGACGGCCGCGAACAATCTGTTATCGTGTTGGAAGTCACTGAAGATGAAGTGGTGGTAGATGGTAATCACCCGCTGTCAGGTATCGACCTGAGCTTCGATGTTGAAGTGGTCATGGTACGCGATGCCACCGACGAAGAGCTGGACCATGGCCATGTGCATGGTTTAGACGGCCACGCTGGCCACTAAGTAAAGTGCAGGCAGGCGAAACCGCTTGCCTGCCTTTAACATCGGATGCTAAGTCTGTTACCCGACAATAAGCTGATTGACAGCAGTGGCCTGCCAAAGTTTGGCCATTTTGACACACCTGTCACAGCGCTTGGGCTGGCAGATTTTGCTTACCGCACAGTGATGGATAAACCTGCCTCCGCACTGGCGCGCTATTTTCACTACAAACAGTTTCAGTTTATCAGTATCTGCCATAGCGACTGGCAAATAGGTATCGCCATAGCTGACATCCGCTATGCGGCTAATGCTTTTTGCTATTTTTATGACCGCAACCTCCAACAGCTGGATCAAATTAGCCTGCTAAGACCCCTTAGCGTCGGTGTACAGATGAGCCACTCCCCTACCACAGGTACCGCGTCGATACAGGGTAAACAACAAATCTGCATAACGCCGGCAGGATATGACTGGCAGCTTAAACTGAAAGGCGAGCGGCTAAGTGGCGAGCTAACGCTTCATGCTGGCCCGGCACCACAACCTTTAGCGCTATGCACAGCAACCGGCTATAACGGCTGGACCTACACCCAAAAACACAATGCACTTAAAGTTACTGGTTCACTGCAATATCGTGACAAGCCTTTGGATCTAAGCGGGGCACTGGCAGGTTATGACTTTTCTGCCGGTTATATGCGCCGTGAAACCAGCTGGCGTTGGGGGAGTATCAGTGCGCGGCTACCAGAGGGGGCATTCGGTCTTAATCTGGCCGCTGGTGTAAATGAAACCGGCACCACGGAAAACTGTTTATGGCTTAACGGCGAAAAACAGCTACTGGGGCCGGTCAATATTGGCCTTAACCGGCAGCACAGCACACAGCCCTGGCACTTCAGTAGTACCGATCACAGAATTAACCTGCAATTTTTTCCGCAGCAATGCCGGCAGGAACGGTTAAATCTGGGCTTATTAGCCAGCAATTTCCGCCAGTATTGCGGCGAATTTTCCGGTGAAATACTGCTAAACAGCGGCAAAAAACTTAAATTAGATCAAATACCCGGCCTGGCTGAAGACCATTTTGCCCGTTGGTAACAGCCTGTTAGCAATGGCAGTAAATTCTTGACACCGGCTGCAAAGCCACATATTTTTAGCCCCTTGTGCAGTCCACTACCATTGAGCGAAGCCCGGCCCGAATGAAAGATCGTATTATCATTTCTGTTTCGACAATCAATGGTACCCGCCATTTTAATGTCAGTAAGTTATTTAAACGTAACGCAATTATTGCAATGTGGATGTTGCTGTTTGGCTTGCTGATCACCGCCGCCGTTATTGAATACCTGATGCGCTCAGTCGACCAGAGCCAGGCGCAACGTGCGCATTTATCAGCTCAGGCCAGTACGCTACGGGATGAAATCAATGCTCTGCAAGACAGCAAGCAGCAGTTGGCACAAGAGCTGAACCTGAAGCAGGATGAAATGCTGCAGGTAATCAACCGCGTTGGCGAAATCGAACTCGCGTTAGGGCTGGAACAGCAATATCCGCAGAATCTGGAAAACCGGCTGGATACCGCCAGTATCAACTCATCCGCCCGCCATACTATCTTACAGCTGGTGCCAAATGGCTCACCGCTGGAGTTTAACCGCCGCTCTTCGCGCTTCGGTTTGCGCCAGCACCCGATTGTCGGTAAGCAACAACACCACAAAGGTATTGATTTATCAGCCAGCCGCGGTACCCCTATTTATGCACCGGCTGATGGCGTAGTTGAAGTAATACGTAGCAGTAAACAGGGCTACGGTAATTTACTGAAAATCCGCCATGCCTTTGGTTTCTCTACGCTGTATGCCCACCTTGATAGCTTTAAAGTGAAAAGTGGCTACTTTGTTCACAAAGGCGAGCTGATAGCAACGTCAGGTAATACCGGCTTATCTACCGCACCACATTTGCATTATGAAGTACATTTCCTTGATCGGGCGTTGAATCCGCAAAGCTTTATGGATTGGGATTCTTCTAACTTTGATCTGGTGTTTGAGAAGGAAAGGAGCATTAAATGGGATTCTTTGGTAAGCATGCTGGAAACGAAGGCAAGCACACAGTTGCAACTGTCATCGCACAGGGATGTTCAGTTAACGGCAACGTCCGACTAAGCGGCGACATACAGGTTGACGGTTATATTGAAGGCAAAATTGTCTGTGACCGCTCTTTGATCATCAGTGCTTCAGGCCGGATTAAAGGTGAAGTCACTGCTGACAAAGTCATTATCAATGGCTTATTCGATGGCGAATGCTACGCCAACAGCGTTGAAATACTGCCGCAGGGTAAAGCTCATGGTGTTATTCATTGCGACGATTTAAGTATTGAGCGCGGCGGCAGCTTTTTGGGTAAAACACTGCCAACCTCGTCTGATCAGGTTATCAGCCTGCCCAAGGATACAGACGCCCCAGGCAAGCCATCACTGGAAAATAAAGCCGAAAAAGGTTAACAACGCGGCACCATTGCTATTGGTCGCAAAGGCTGGCGTTTTTTAAACGCCAGCGGTAGGTTAAACAGAATGTTTAAACCTATGGGCACAATAACAATGAAAAAAACGCTTATCGCCACTTTACTCACTCTGGGTAGCCTTTCTGCGGCTGCGACACCTTTATCTGATCAGATCCAGCAAGACTATCAGCAGCATCTTGGCGCACTGTTTACCCACTTCCACCAACACCCTGAGCTTTCCCACATGGAAACCCAAACGGCAAAACGCCTCGCCAAAGAGCTACGTGCTGCAGGGTTTGAGGTAACCGAAGGCGTCGGTAAAACCGGCGTGGTCGCTATGCTGAAAAACGGCCCAGGGCCTTTGGTGATGATGCGGGCAGACATGGATGGCTTACCGGTGGAAGAAAAGTCCGGCTTGCCCTATGCATCTAAAGCCAAACAGACCGACTGGGACGGTAATGAAGTGCATGTCATGCATGCCTGTGGTCATGATGTACACATTACCAGTTTGGTAGGTACAGCACGGCGGATGGCAGCGATGAAAGACAAATGGTCCGGCACCCTGATGCTGGTTGGCCAGCCGGCGGAAGAACGGGTTGGCGGCGCTAAAGGCATGATGGAAGATAATATCTGGGGCCGCTTTGGCCAGCCCGATTATGCACTGGCCTTTCATGTATCGTCGGAAATTGAAGCCGGTAAGATTGTGGCGGTAGAGGGCTCGCCTTATTCCGGCGTAGACAGCGTCGACATTATTATTCATGGTGTGGGAGCCCATGGCGCCAGCCCGCATCGCGGTAAAGACCCCATAGTGTTAGGTTCGCAAATTGTGCTGGCGCTGCAGACTATTGTCAGCCGTGAAATTGCCCCGAAAGAACCGGCGCTTATTACCGTTGGCGCTTTTCATAGTGGTACCAAACACAACATTATCTCTGATAAAGCGCATTTACAGCTGACGGTGCGTAATGACAACTGGGAAACCCGCGAGTATTTAATGGCGGCGATTAAACGGGTTGCCGAGAACATGGGCCGGGCAGCGGGCTTACCGGAAGATAAACTGCCGGAAGTGCGTATCAGCGATGAACCGACCCCACCCACCGTTAACGATATACCACTGACCAAACGGCTGAAAAAGGCCTGGACTGCCAGTATGGGCCAACCGGTATTTGACGAAAACTATAAGCGCTTAGGTATGGGTGCTGAGGATTTCCCGTTTTTTACCACTGAGCCGTATATTCCCAGCACTTACTTTGCGGTAGGCGGTACGCCAGCGGCTGACTTTGCAGCGGAAAAAGCCGGCGGCCCGGCTGTACCCAGCCATCACAGCCCGCTGTTTAAAATCAGCCCCGAACATGCGGTAACCAAAGGTGTCGAGGCGACAGTCGTCGCATTGCTGGATTTAATGCCCGCAAAATGAAAAGCGAAACTAAAGTAGCGAGGCCTTAATTTCAGCTGAAGCAGAATCGGTATACCCTAAACCAACCGTCTCAGCCCTGGACGGGCTGAGAGGAGCCCCCACGGATGCGTTTACGGCGTGTTGGTGTGGGTATACCGATTCGGCCGAACTGTCCGACTACCGTAGATAAACACTAGCTGTTTTTTTCAGCAGTGAAAGGTGCAAAGCCACAGCATTCTGCTACAATGCCGCCCCTTTTGCAGGCTCAGGCCCGCAGTATTCAATTTTGCGGAGCGCCAATGAGCAACACAGCATTTTCTACCCTCGATTTACCTGCAGCGTTACTGGGCAATCTGGCCGACCTTGGCTACAACAACATGACCGATATTCAGGCCCGGGCCTTACCTGAAATAATGGCAGGCAAAGACGTTATTGCCCGTGCCAAAACCGGTTCAGGCAAAACCGCCGCCTTTGGCCTTGGTTTGCTGGCTAAACTGGATGTGAAGTACTTTCGCGTACAAAGCCTGGTATTGTGCCCTACCCGGGAACTGGCCGATCAGGTCGCAGCAGAACTGCGCAAACTGGCGCGCAGTATTCACAATATTAAAATTCTTACGCTGTGTGGCGGTGTACCGATTGGCCCGCAAATAGGATCGCTAGAACACGGCGCCCACATTATTGTCGGCACTCCGGGGCGGGTCATTGATCATCTGGAAAAAGGCCGTTTAAGCCTGGTTGATTTAACCACACTGGTGCTGGATGAAGCAGACCGCATGCTGGAAATGGGCTTTAGTGCCGATCTTGATGCTGTAATCGCCAAAGCACCGGCCCAGCGGCAAACCTTGCTGTTCAGCGCAACTTACCCGGATGCTATCGCCAAACTCAGTGAGCGTTTACTTACTGCACCGGTTCAGATCACTGTAGAGCAACAGCATACTGCAAGCAGTATTGAGCAGCTGTTTTTCCAGGTGACAGACAACAATGCGCGCTTAGATGTACTGCACCAGTTACTGCTGAACTATCAGGGCCAGAGCAGCATGGTGTTTTGTAATACCAAACGCGAAACGCAGGATGTCGCTGATGCCATACACGCTTTTGGTTTTAGTGTACTGGCGCTGCATGGCGATATGGAGCAAAAAGATCGTGATCAGACCTTAGTGCAATTTGCCAACGGCAGTGCCTGTATTTTGGTGGCTACTGATGTGGCTGCACGGGGCCTGGATATCAGCAGCGTAGATGCGGTATTTAACTATCAGCTGGCACATGATGCCGATACCCATACTCATCGCATTGGCCGCACCGGTCGCGCCGGCCAGAGTGGTATTGCGTTAAGTCTATTTACCGCCAGCGATGCCGGTAAGTTAGTGACACTGGAAGACGGCCTTGGTATAGCGATTACACCAGAACAACTACCGCCGGCCAACGCGGCACTGACACCAGCCAAACCAACCATGGCCACCCTGCAGCTCGATGGTGGCAAAAAACATAAAATCCGCGCCGGTGATATCGTCGGCGCGTTAACCGCCAGCAAACAGTTAACCAACGACGACATGGGCAAAATTCAGCTGCACGACATCTGGAGCTTTGTGGCGGTAAAACGCAGTAAAGTGAAACTGGCGCTGCAACTGCTGCAACAGGGCAAGATTAAAGGCAAAAGTATCCGCGCCAGAATGCTGTAAGCCGCGATAACAGCGTATCTGACAGCCTGACATTGATACCGGAACCGGTACTGATAAATAAGCAAAAATTTGCTGTACTACTGACATAGGGTTGTCAGTAGTACAGCTCAGAATGATGCCGTCAACGTTCGGAGGACAGCATCATGCACCAGTTGGAACCTGCCATCGCACAATTTATTCAGGCACACAACCGCCACGATACCGCAGCCATAGTATCGTTTTTCGATCCCGAAGCCGTCATATTGGCACAGGATCAGATTTGGGTCGGGCATGCGGCTATTTGCCGCTGGCAACAGCTGCAACCTGCTGATCACACCCTGGAAATTACCGCCGTGCGTCGCCATTTTGGCGAGTTTTATCTGCAAACCCGCTGGCACAAAGCGGCAAATGACGCCGATGATTGCCAGTATGTATTTGCGCTGCAAGATGGCAAAATAAGCCGGTTGATAGTACAGACCAGGAGCAATATCAGGTGAACCGGGTAGACCGGCTGCTAGCCATTATTTTGTATCTGCAAAGCCGCCGCTATTGTACCGCAGAGATGATGGCCGAACATTTTGGTTTAAGTGTCCGCACTATATACCGCGATCTGGCCGCGATAGCGGAGGCTGGCGTACCGGTCATGGCAGAAGCGGGCTTAGGCTACCGGTTGATGAAAGGCTATTTGCTGCCGCCGGTCAACTTCTCCGAACAGGAAGCAATGGCCCTAAGCACCGGCCTGATGCTGGCCCAGCGCATGACCAGCCAAAGCTACCTGCAACTGATGCAGAGTGCGCTCGATAAGGTTAAAGCCGTGCTGCCGGCCGAAAGTAAAAGCCGGCTTGAGCATTTAGCCGATGCGATGGCAACACCCACCAGTGCCCCGCCGATGCAGGCCGATCTGAGCTTACTGCAACAAGCTATTGCACGGCGCCAGCTGGTACAGTTTTGTTACCAAAAGGCCGATTTAAGCCAGAGCGAGCGCCTGGCCGAACCCGCTGGGTTAATCTATTATCTTGGCCGCTGGCATTTTATTGCCTGGTGCCGGCTTCGCAGCGCCTACCGGGATTTTCGTACCGACCGCATCAGCCAGCTGAAACTGCTGCCAGATAGTGTGGCAAGCCGCGATAATTTTAACGCCCGCGATTTTATCCGCCAGAGCATGCCCGACGCGCCTTTGCAAGCCACAGTCAGCTTTACGCCGGCAGCAGCAGACCGCGCAAAACGTGAATGGTGGCAAGGTGTCAGTGGCGAAGTTTATCAGGCAGATACTGTACTACTGACACTAAACTGCAGCGACTGGCGCAGCCTGGCCAGTTGGCTGCTCAGCCTGGGTAACAGCGCTACCGTGCTGACACCGGTTGAATTAATTGACGAAATGCGCCAGCAAAGCCAGGCAATACTGGCACGATATCCAGCTGGTTAACGGCTCTAGCTATCCGGCTTCTGCTGACGCAGCGCCTTGGTGGCACCGCGCTGTTTTTTCTTTTCCAGCCTGCGCTGCTGGCTGCCGTAAGTGGCTTTAGTGGCAACACGCTTTTTCGCCACCTTTGCTGCCGACTGCACCAGTTCAATAAACTGCGCTAAGGCCTGCTCACGGTTCATTTCCTGGCTACGGCTTTGCTGGCACTTGATAATAATCTTGCCACTTTGCGTAATACGGTGATCAGCTTTTGCCAACAACCGCTCTTTATAAAACGCCGGCAAACTGGACGCATTAATATCAAAGATCAGCTGTGCTGCAGTAGAGACTTTATTCACATGCTGCCCGCCCGCCCCACTGGAGCGGATAAACTGCCACTCCAGTTCAGCGTCGTTCAGCGCCACAGCGTTAGAGATTTGAATTGCCATCAGCGGCCTTTGTTAATTCAGCATAATGCGATCAGACCATAACCCTAGCCGTGTTACAAGGTTAGAACCCCACTGCTGTTGGTAACCGCAAAAATAGCTGCGATATACGCCTAAAGTCTATGCACCTTAAGTCTAAGTTCGTTAACACAGGTTTTTAGCTACAGTAAGACAAAGCCATTAACCGTTATCGACGCGAGGATGCATCTATATGGCAAACACTTCTGACAACCTGTATCAGCAACACTACCAGCAAGCCAGCACGACAGCTGAAGCATTCTGGCAGCAGCAAGCTGCTGCACTTAGCTGGTATAAAACACCCAATGCCGTATTAACACAGCAAGATGAAGATCATTACCAGTGGTTCAGCGACGGCGTTTTGAATACTGCTTATCTGGCATTGGATCATCATATTGAGCAAGGCCGCGGCGAACAGGCCGCGCTGATTTATGATTCCCCGGTAACAGGCAATAAGCAGCGCTTCAGTTACCGCGAACTGCGCGATGCTGTGGCACAGTTTGCCGGCGTACTGAAAGCTCTTGGCGTGCAAAAGGGCGACCGGGTGGTGATTTACATGCCGATGATCCCACAAGCTGCGATAGCCATGCTGGCCGTTGCCCGCTTAGGTGCCGTGCATTCAGTCGTATTTGGTGGTTTTTCCGCGCATGAACTGGCACTGCGTATTGACGACGCCCAGCCCAAAGTTGTGGTCAGCGCGTCCTGTGGTATTGAGGTGAACAAGTTAATTGCTTACAAGCCCTTGCTGGATGAGGCGATAAACAAAGCACACCACAAACCGGATTACTGCGTTATTTACCAGCGGCCGCAACTGCAGGCCGACATGCAAACCGGCCGCGATCTGGACTGGCAACAGGCCGTAGCCAAAGCGGAGTCAGCCGCTTGCGTGCCGGTTAAAGCCACCGATCCGCTATACATTCTGTACACATCCGGCACTACCGGCAAACCCAAAGGCGTAGTGCGCGACAACGGTGGTCACGCCGTAGCCCTCAATTACAGTATGCAGGCGGTGTATAACGCCAAAGCCGGTGATGTATTCTGGGCGGCATCTGATGTTGGCTGGGTCGTCGGCCATTCTTACATCGTATACGGCCCGTTGATCGCAGGTTGCACCAGCATTTTATATGAAGGCAAACCGGTATTTACGCCCGATGCCGGCGCATTCTGGCGCGTATGCGCTGAATACGGCGTCAATATTCTGTTTGCCGCGCCGACCGCGTTTCGGGCTATCCGTAAAGAAGATCCGCACGCGGCATTACAACACTACGATTTATCGCAGCTGCGCAGCATTTTTATGGCCGGCGAACGGCTGGACCCTGCGACGTATCAATGGGTGGTCGAAAAACTGCATAAACCGGTGATTGACCACTGGTGGCAAACCGAAACCGGCTGGCCCATTGCGGCTAACCCGACCGGTTTAACCCAATT
The DNA here is from genome assembly GCF_059429535.1 of Rheinheimera sp. ATLC3. Lineage (NCBI taxonomy): Bacteria > Pseudomonadati > Pseudomonadota > Gammaproteobacteria > Chromatiales > Chromatiaceae > Rheinheimera > Rheinheimera sp. ATLC3. Next base: position 3,332,239 of record NZ_CM182103.1, on the reverse strand, counting down.
CAGTGCCAAGCCCGGATCGTCCTGTATGCCGGTGCCCGGTTTTAATGTGCAGATCCTCAATGAAAGCGGCAAAATACTGCGGCCTAACGAGCAGGGCTATATCGCGCTGAAGTTGCCCTTGCCGCCAGGCTGCTTAACCACTATCTGGGGAAACGATGAACGCTTTGTTGATGGTTACCTGCGTAGCTTCAGTGGTTACTATGCCAGCGGCGATGGCGGTTATATCGATGAAGACGGTTATCTGTTTGTCATGGGCCGCACCGATGACGTAATAAACGTTGCCGGGCATCGTTTATCAACCGGCGAAATGGAGCAAATTGTTGCCAGCCACCCGGCCATTGCCGAGTGCTGCGTGATCGGTATTCCCGAACCGGTTAAAGGCCAGCAACCGCTGGCACTGGTACTGATTAAAAATGGCGTCGAGGTGGATGAAACCATACTGCAGGCAGAGCTGGTGGCGATGGTACGGCAAGAAATAGGTGCCCTGGCGTGCTTTAAACAAGCCATTATTGTGCAGCGGCTACCTAAAACCCGCTCGGGTAAAATTTTGCGCAAGTTATTGCGACAGATAGCCGATGGCAGTAAGTACAGCGTGCCGTCAACGATAGATGACCCGGCCAGCCTGCCGGAAATTGCCGCACTGATGGCGGCAAGAGGTTTAGTCAGCGCGCCCTGAAGCGCATAGCCTGCTGCAGCTGTCATAAAGTCGGTATTACCGATAGTGATGGCTGCGCAGCTCTGATAAGCTGACGTCATCTATATACATGCTGTAAGACAAGGCCCTGCCCTTATCATGCTTTTGCTGAAAAAACAGATTTCCGCCAAAAACCTGCTGCTACAACTGGCCGAGCAGCTACAACGTTACCCCGGCCTGATGGCAGTGCTGGCCTTTGCCTCGGGCATTGCCAGTTATGTGCTGGTTGACCGCAAAGAATCACTGGCACAGTTAATTGCACTATTTCTGCTGGTCAGCTGGTTATGGCTGCTACTGGATAACTGGTTACGCGAGCGTATCGAGCAACGTTTTGGCATCACTTTGTCGCCCACGCTGGTACGGTTTGTGTTGCAAATGGTGCACCAGGAAAGTCTGTTTTTTGCCTTGCCATTTTTTCTTGCCGTCACCAGCTGGAACCACGGCCAGGCTGTTTTCACGGCACTGATTATGCTGTGTGCATTAATCTCGCTTATCGATCCGCTGTACTACAAAAAGCTGGCCCCCCGGCGCACCTTATTTGTGGTGTTTCATGCTTTTTCATTGTTCGTTGTACTGCTGGTGATCTTGCCGATACTGCTGCAACTGACCACCAGTGAGAGTTTAGCCACCGCCATGGCGATCGCCGTGATACTGAGCTTCCCAAGCCTGGGCACCCTGCTGCCAAACGGCTACTGGTGGCGTATGCCGGTAACGATGTTGTTACTGGCTGCACTGTGCGCCGGTTTATGGCAGCTGCGCAGCTATGTGCCGCCGGCAGCATTGCGTTTAACCACTGTCGCCTTGTCACACGAAGTGGATTACCAGCAACGTAAACCCGGCCCCGGCATAAAGCAGCTGGATGCAGCCACATTGCACCGCCAGGGGCTGTTTAGCTTTACGGCTGTCAAAGCACCGCGCGGGCTAAACGAAAAGATTTACCATGTCTGGCTACAAAACGGCAAAGTGGTTGATCGCATCTTGCTGGATATCAGTGGCGGGAGGGAACAAGGCTACCGCGCCTGGACTCATAAACAAAATTTCCCGGCCAATGCTGAAGGCCACTGGCAGGTTAAAGTGGTGACAGAATCCGAGCAACTGATTGGCCTGACCCGTTTTACTGTCACGCCCGCGCCAACCCAATAACAGCCGCGGCTGGCGCTGGCGGCACTTTCACTGGCTGGCGGCAATGGGCTTTTAACAGCCGCAGCAACTCCTGCTCACGCGCCTGCAACTGCTTACCTTGCACCGCCGTGTAAGGCTGGCGTAATTGCAGGCGGATCTCCCGCCGCTCGGCATTTAGTTTTTGGCATTCTTGCTGACTAAACTGCGGTAGCGCCACCACAGCGGTCGGCAGCAACAGCAAACAAGCTAAAATAATGCGCCTCATAGTCTCCTTTCGTTTGTCATGGCAGTTTTTACGGCAGTGGCATCGGCAGCTAAACAGTAACGCTGTCTTGCCAGGCTGACAGAAAAACATCCGGCATTTAAATGCAGCGATGGATGAAATTTTGTACCTATTTGTATAATATTAATGGCGTTTAATTTATCTTATTGGTTATCAAAATGAAAATGACCTCTTGTCTAATCCTTGCCACGGCCTTTTCTGCTCTGGCTTCTGCAAACGTATATAAGTGTGATATTGAAGGTGTCATAACTTACAGTCAAATTCCGTGCAACCACGATGCACAGATCACAGAATACACCACAGAACAGCTTAGCAGCACATCACAGCCACAAACTAACAAGTCGGCAGAAGAAGCCCAGGCGACGATGGACCGGCTAAGTGAATCGATAAAAAAGCGGGATTTACGTATTGCCATCAACCGGTTGAAATCGGATAAGGCCAGGCTGCAAAGCCAGCGCGATAACAAAATAGCAAAACTGAAAAGCGCTAAACGTTCTGCCAACAATAATCTGGCAGGTGCAGTATGGGAAGACAGCCTGTCAGAAGAAATGGCGGCAATAGCAGTACAGTATGATACGGATGTCAGAGCAGTTGATGCTGAGATAGACCGTTTAAACGATGAACTAAAAACGCTTTAGCGTGTTTTACGCCAGGCCAGAAAAAAATTTATGCCAGCCGGTTGCGTGCTTTACCGCGCTACAGTAACGTAGCGCAGTAACTGATGCGGGCGTCGTATAATGGTAATACCCTAGCTTCCCAAGCTAGAGCCGTGGGTTCGATTCCCATCGCCCGCTCCACAATGCTGGCCCGGGTACGAGCCAGCCAGGGTCTGAAACTTATCTTTTTCGTAGCCGTAAGATATCACGCAGCACTTCCCACAGCGGGAACATGGCTGTAATCACTAAACTGGTTTCTGCGGCACGTTCCAGCTGATGCAGCTCAAACACACGTTGCCAGGCACCCGGGTCAAGATTTAACAAAGGATCCACTGTTGCCAGCAGCAATATGGCGATGCCAAAAGCAGCATTCAGCAGCACATTGGCAATCAGCATTTGCTTATTCCATAACCGCTGCCGCAGCTGCCAAAGGCTATTAGCAATGCCCAGAAGTGGCAATGGGCTGGCCCATTTCAACAATTGATGCGCACTGTCGGTCAGCAGAAACCGGCTCGCTTCCAGTTGCTCTGCCGACAGCCATAGCGGGTGCCAAATCACGATCAGCAAAAACAGATAGGTTGCCAAATCAGTAAAAATATCCTGCAACGGTATATGCTGCCATCCCGGGCCTGCTTCGGGTAATAGCTCCGGCTGCCAGTTTTGCTTGCACTGGCGATCCTGAGCCGGGCTGTAGCGCGACATCAGCCAGAATGCGACCGTGATACTGGTAAAAGCCAGCACCACATCCTCGATAAAACCACTGGCCAGGCTATGTAAATAGCCAATCAGCCCCATCTGGCTGCTAAGCCAGGCAGACGTGCTATCAACAACCTGCAGTAAAAACAGTATGCCCAGCACCATAAATAAGGTGTGTTTGTATAACCGCATATAGCTTTGGCTGATCAGCGGCTGTGGCGGAGCAAACTGTTCAGCAACGGCGCGCGGGTGGCCCATTTGTTTTAACACCGCAGCGATATCAAACTCCGTCAGCTGGCCTTTTTGTTCTTGCAGTGCGTCCAGCTGATCCATGATATTGGCATTTAACTCACGGCCTATCTCGTCACGCTTGGTATCGGGTAATTCACGCTGCACCGCAGCAATATAACGTTTTACCAGTTCCATTATTGTTGCTCCTCTTTGGTATCACTCAGCAGTATTGCCAGTGCTGAGTTAAGGTGTTGCCATTCATCTGTCAGCTGCGTCAGCAATGTGCTGCCCAGCTCTGATAGCTGATAATAACGCCGCTCGCGCCCCTCGCCTTGTCGCCATTCGCTGTCCAGTAAGCCTTGATCAGCCAGGCGGCGGATCAACGGGTACAGCGTGCCTTCGTCAATGTCGATGCCGCCATCCTGCAACTGCTTGCGCAATGAATAGCCATAGTGCGGCTGCTTAAGCGAGCCCAGTACGGCAAGCACCAGCACGCCCCGGCGCAGCTCAAGCCGCATTTTGTCTAGTTGTGCAGTAGTCATACGTTCTCCCTTATACTGTGCAGCACATACTGTGCAGTACACACCATGCAACACATACTATGCGCCATACAGTAAAAAGGCAAGTTTTTGCTTAAAAAAAGATCAACAGTGTTGAGCGTCAGATAATTCTGGAATCCAAATCTAGCAGTGAGAAAATCTTGCTTGAATGGCAAAGCAGTTGCACATAACAGTGGACCGTAAAAAACTAATTGAGTACAGACCATGTTCAGGCAATGTTCGTGTTTTATCCTTTAGATGTTTCAACGAGCAACAATCGAGTTTACAAGGAGAACTTATGCGAAATTTGAATGCACGAGCTGTGGTAAGGTCAAGCTCATTACTGGTTGGTTTCATGGCGATAGTAACGCTTAGCGCTTGTCAATCCGCACAGGAACGCGAGCGCCTTGCCCGGCAAAACGATAGTCAAACCTGTCTTGACTTTGGCACAGTACTCGGCTCAAAAGAATATGCAGAATGCATGTTAAAACAGCAAGAACGGCGTGATAACGCTGCACTTAAAGCAGCTGAGATGCAGCGTGCTTTATCTGAAACTACAAGGAACAATACAGAAACAGTACGTCGACTTGGCTGTGAGCGTGAAGCTGAAAAAGAACGTAAACGGGGCGAAAAACCAAGGGACTGCCGATAACTAAACGCAGTTGCTAATGTAATAATCTATTTGAGCTGATTGAGACTCGCCCTGTGTCATGGAATATGACCACTGTTATAGGGTTTATCTTGTCATAGACAAATAAATCCTGTAACAGCGATTCAGTCGATTACTCCCTACTCATATTAACTTGCTGGATTTTGTTCGGTTACAAAATCACGCATAAATCTAGGAATAAATAAATGTATAAATATGATTTAGCTGCATTAGTTTAGTGCTAGTTCTTGGCCACTACCTAATGCATGCTTACTCAATACGTTTTATATAGACTCTTATGGGTAATAAATGAAAATTCTGCTAATAGAGGATGAGGTAAGTCTAGCGCTCACTCTAAAACGTGTTTTAGAGCGCGATTGCTTTGTCGTTGACCATGTCACCGAAATAAAGTTCGCACGTGAAGTATTGCCCTTTGGATCATATGAACTCATCCTCCTAGACCGCACATTGCCAGATGGTGATGGGCTGTTGTTGGTTTCAGAAATAAGGACAAATCATCCGGGTTTACCAATTATTGTTTTAAGTGCGAGAGGAGAAATCAACGACCGTATAGAGGGTCTAGATGAAGGTGCTGATGATTATCTTGTTAAACCGTTTGCATTGGAGGAAATGTTAGCGCGTATCAGAGCGGTTCGAAGACGCCCTAATACTCAAGAAGTAGCAGAGATTCACGCCGGACAACTCGTGTTCGATTTATCGAACGACGAAGCTACTGTGGATGGAAAGAGACTGCAACTAACCCGCCGTGAGCTAAGAGTCCTTGCCGCGCTAATGAAGCGCCGCGGAAGAGTGTTACTTAGGGAGTCACTTGAACGGGCAGTATATGGGTTTGACGATGATGTGCAATCCAACACTCTTGATTCTCACGTATCAAGATTACGGCGTAAGCTTACCAAGGCTAAAGCAGGCATTGAAATACATGCGATCCGGGGTATTGGATATTTTCTGAGAGCCGCGATATGAAAAACAAAAACCCTTCCTTGAAAGGAACGTTAATTACCTTCCCTTTACTTCTCCAACTTACCGTTCTTTTTTTGTTTTTTATAGTTCTGGTAGCCTACGCTTTGCGTTTAGATAGTGGTGGTAACTACACAGATGAATCCATTACCCCAGTCATTGCAAGCTCAATCATACGTGTTGATGATGGAAGTTTGACCATTAGAATAACACCTGAGTTAAAAAATCTGCTCAGCGAAACACCAACATTGTGGTTTGTTGTTGAGGATGAAGCCGGGCAGCACGTTGAATTCGGTCAGGTTCCCTCTGAGTACAAATCTTTGCGCGGTAATCTAAGCAAGCTTTCTTACGCGCAGATTAGGGATCGTTCATCGCCATACAATTTGTCTGCAGTAATTAGACAAGAGAAATCGAAAATTGGTGTTCTCACCATTCTGGGACATGGCAAACTATATCAACTGAGTTTGACAGTGTTTTTTGCTTCAAGCGCTTTTTTTATACCAATTTTCGTTGCATTTACATTGATTTCACTTGTTCTGACGCCTTTTCTTGTAAGAAAAACACTATCCGGCGTATCTGCAATTGCTAAACAAGCTCAACAAATTGACGTAATGCAGCAAGGAAGTCGGCTCAGTGAAAATCGGGTACCTGTCGAAATACTTCCGCTTGTTCGCGCTGTAAACGAAGCCTTGGAACGATTTGAAGAAAGTTATGAGAGTCAAAAACGATTTATTGCCTCAGCAGCCCATGAGCTTCGAACTCCTATTGCAATATTACGGGCAAAGTTAGAAGCTTCAGATAATCAAGCTAGTCGAGACTTTATTCACGATGTTGTCAGGCTTGCCAATATTTCTGAACAATTATTAGATCTACAACGTTTGGAAATGGTCAATTGTAGAAATGAAATTAACCTAAGTGAGTTAGTGCGTGATGTCGCAGCAGATATCGCGCCATTGCTAGTGGAGCTAGGTTGTTCGATAGAGCTCTTCGTATCTTCAAAGTGTTTTATACGAGGAGATCATGGTGCTATTGAACGTGTAATAACTAATCTAGTTCAGAATGCGATCGAACATGGTGGCAAAAATGTCATAATCAGAATAGTCGAAAGTGGTTTCGAAGTAGATGATGACGGTCCAGGAATTCCAGAAGAGGCACACGAGAGAGTATTTGAACCTTTCCATCGACTTAAACCGAGAAATACTGGAAGCGGCCTTGGTCTTAATCTTGTTCAACAGGTGATTTTAAAGCACAACGGTCATATTTCAATTCGTACGTCTACAAGAGGAGGGGCGATATTCCGGGTTAAATTCAACTAGCATTGAACTGGATACCAAACTTAAATTATGACCTCCCTATATTAATGTCATAGAAGCGATTCTTTAAATGAAAACCACCAAAATTTTTGTCTTATCGATATTTCTTTCTGTTGTAACATTTTGTAGTTCTAATGCTGAGATAATACGTGTAGATAAAACGGAACCAAATTTACCTACAGTTGGAAATCTGGTTGACTCGAGTTATGCCCACAGGACAATCAAGCAAATTCGGCATCTTGACGTTCCAAACCCGGTCGACAAAGATTTTATTGGCGTCATTGAGTTAGATATAGATGCAACTGATATTTCCAGAAAAATATTCTGGGTTAACCAAAAAATCCCTGTTCAGAAAGCAGGTATTTTGACACTTCTCTATCCAAGAACAGAAACAGCTAGCCATGGTCCAAGTTTAAATGTCGCAAATCTTGCAGGCTTGATTATTAAAGCTGATGAGCAAAGGCTGAAATGGTATAGAGCTACTAGCAACCCACATGCATTCCATATAAATGTGCCTGATGGAATAAAATCATTAGATGTGTCCTATCAAATAATTTCTGGATCTGATGAATTAATACCTGACTTAGTTAATATACAATGGCAGAAAATCATTATGTATCCTGCTGGCTGGCATGCTAGCAACTTGATATACAATATTGAAATCAATATCCCACCTGGACTGCAAACAATATCATCGCTTCAGCATAATACACTAGCGAATCATAGGATAAAGATATCAAAGACCTCGCTTGAAACGTTGCTAGATACTCCTTTCTATAGTGCACGGCACGTCAATCGTATTGAGCTTTCATCTAAAAATCCGGTGGTTTTTTTTAACATCATAGCGCAGCGCGCATCAGACACAGTAGTACCAAAAAGTCGAATCGAGGAGCTGAAAAAAATGGTAGAACAAACGCTACTAATTTTCAGACCTAAACAGTTACAACGTTACGATTTCATAGTGAGGCTGTCAGATGACGGATACAGCGGTGGCAGCGAGCACGCAACATCGAGTGAGATTATGGGGTCATCAGTATTTTTTACTGAATGGGAACACCAACTGATTAATCGAGACATCATTCCCCATGAGCTGGTTCATGCCTGGAATGGGCTATCTCTTATTCCTGCTGATTTATGGGTTCCAACACCAAATGAAAGACAAGAAACTAGCCTTTTATGGGTTTATGAAGGTCAAACCGAGATGTGGGGACGCGTGCTTGCCGCTCGTTCTGGACTCCGTTCTAAGCAAGAAACCTTAGATATGTTAGCACTAGATGCTGCTGAAATGTCCAATCGTCCTGGAAGATCATGGCGTCCTCTGTCTGATGATGTTAATTATCCCTCTTTTATGATGCGAAAACGAGTTCCTTGGAGAGACTGGCAGCGCTATAAAGACTACTACCGTGAAGGAGTTCTTTTGTGGCTGGAAGTTGAAGGTATCATCCGTTCTCAAACAGCAGGCAAGAGAGGCCTAGATGACTTTTCCCGTTCATTTTTCGCACAAACAGGCACGAAGAAAACATATACATTTGAATCGTTATGTTCTGAGCTTATGAGCATTGCGTCGTATAACTGGAAAGAGTTTTTCTACCACAAACTTGATGGATATGACTCAAATCCTTTAGACGCATTGCAGAAACTTGGCTGGGTTTTGACTTATAGAAGCAAACCAACTGAGACATATCTCCAAAATGAAAAAGATAACGAAGTCACAGATTTGTCATATTCGGTAGGCTTTTCAGTCAGAGAGGATGGCAATATAGCCAACGTTAGCTGGCAAAGTCCTGCGTTTTTGTCGGGGCTGTCTCCGTACACAAGAATACTGAGTGTTGCAGGCAAGCCTTATAGCCGAGAGGTAATTATCAATGCGGTACGAGACGCTCACCTAACACCGATTATGTTAGAAGTTGAGCAAGATGGACAACGACGCATTGTAACCATAGATTACAAAGGCACACTTCGATATCCAAAGCTGGAAAGGGTGGGAAATTCGGCTGATAGATTGTCGCCATTTATTAAGCCCTTGAACAATATAGAGAAATAGAAATTGTCTTTCTATATATTAGAGCTCTGAATTTAACCTGCCGAAAAGGGGTACTTTTGGAGGGGCTCAATAAATCGAATATCTGAAAATATTGCAAAGTAGATATTCGTTATATTCTTGAGCTCATCTCTATGTAAGCTTCCTTATCCAAAGTCTATCTGATTGAGGGATGTATATATCTGCAATATTGTACTGCCTCTATAGTTTGACTTCTTTAGTTGCCGCGAAGCGCTTCGGATATGAATTTACATACAAAGATACGTGTAAGAAGAACAAAATTGTCATCTTCACTGCTGAAAAAACTCATATCTAGAAAACCCAACCTACTGATTTTAAAAACTTGGTAAACCGGATTCCAGGATTGCCTGATGCTCTGCATATTCTTATATCGTTCATAAAAGCTGAATCAACCATCAATACTTTGGGGTTTGTTTAAGAAATGCTGACTGCTTATATTTCACTCACTGCCTACGAGTTAGCCTTGTGACCTAAGTTACTCATCGCATGTAGGGTAGATTTTTTTAGCATGCTGCGCGGTGCACAACAGTAGACGCGACAGCCAAACCCAACAGAACCGGAGTTATTTATGAACAGATTTACCAACAAGACAGTGTTAGTGACAGGTGGCAACAGCGGCATTGGTTTGGCAACCGCCATTCAATATGCTCAGGAAGGCGCCCGTGTAGTGATCACCGGCCGCGATCAGGCAACATTGGAACAGGCCAAACAACTGATTGGCGCCAACACTGTCGCTTTGCAAAACGATCAGGGTGATATTAAAGCTGCTGGCAAGCTTGCCAGTACGCTGACAGAACTGGGCATTAAACTGGATGCTATTTTCTTAAACGCCGGCATTGCGAAGTTTGCCCCGCTGCCGGATATAGACGAAGCGTTGTGGGATCAAACCTTTAACGTCAATGTTAAAGGTGCGTTCTTTACGATACAGGCATTAACGCCATTACTAAATCGCGATGCCGCCATCGTATTAAACGGCTCTATTAATGCCCATATTGGTATGCCCTCTTCTTCTGTGTATGCTGCCAGTAAAGCCGCGCTGATTTCTTTTGCGAAAACACTGTCTGCAGAACTGTTGCCGCTGGGTGTACGGGTGAATGTGGTTAGCCCAGGCCAGGTTAGCACACCGCTGTACGGCCGTTTAGGGATGGAATCTGCACAGCTGGAGCAGATGGCAAAGGCTATTCAGGAGCAAATTCCGCTGAACCGTTTTGGTACCTCTGAAGAGCTGGCCAAAACAGTGCTGTTTATGTCTTCGTCAGACTCAGCCTTTATTGTCGGCACCGAATTGATTGCTGATGGTGGTATGAGCCAATTATAAAATGGCAGGGCCTGAAAAACAGGCCCTGATTTTTCTGCTGTTTAAGTAAATACCTACCAGGCTATTAGCGAATTAAAACCCTAACGCATTTTTTGCTATCCCGGGCTTAGCCAGGCTGCGTTAGCTTACTTTTTTATCATCTGTTGCTTTATCCCACGGGGCAGTTCCGGCAAACGCTTCTACCAGAAAGTCGATCATCATCCTGACTTTAACACTTAAATGGCGCCGGCTCGGATACATGGCCAGTACATCGATGTCAGGTAATTTGTAGTCAGGCAGTAAGGCCACTAAAGCTCCGGAGGCTAAATCAGGGCCTATCAAGAATGTAGGCTGCCAGATAATACCTGCCCCACAAAGCGCCATGGCGCGCGCCGTATCACCATTGTTAGTGTGCACCTTGCCTTTTACTTTTACCTGATGGAGTTTGCCGCTGTTGTCGATAAAACTCCATTCATCACCGGAATAGGTGTAAGTGATGCATTCGTGCTCTTTTAAGTCTTCCGGTGTCTGAGGTAAGCCATGTTGCTGCAAATACACCGGAGAGGCACATAAAACGTTATGCGAACTGGCCAGTTTACGCGCTGCATGGTTAACAGAACCGGCACGGGAGATACGGATCACTAAGTCGTACCCTTCTTCAACAATGTCGACCACCCGATCGATCAGTGAAATATCCAGCTCCAACTCTGGATAACGGCGGATAAACTCTGGCCATAACGGCGCCAGATGCAAAATACCAAAACTTAACGGTGCGTTTATCCGTAAGCGCCCGCGTGGCTTAACAGAGTTAGACGATACCAGCGCTTCCGTTTCTGCCACATCTGCCAATATCGACTTACAACGTTCGAACAGTGCTTCGCCACTCTCTGTCAGTGACAATTTACGCGAACTGCGATTCAACAGTCTGCAACCCAAATAGGTCTCAAGATCATTTATATAACGGGTTACATTTGCGGGTGATGTATCCAAAAGGTCAGCAGCTTTACTAAAGCTACCTTTAGTCACCACTGTCATAAAAATTTCGTATGCTCTGAGCCTGTCCATGTCCGCCTGCTAAATTCATAAAAGATGAATAATACCTTTATATTTGCCTTCTTCATCAACTAAAAGCTATTCATTATAGTAGCGCCCCTAACGTCAGATGATGTTGTTTAACTAAAACTCAGGGGAACATAATGCAAAGATTAGCCGGAAAAGTAGCAATAGTAACAGGAGCCAGTTCAGGCATCGGCAAAGCAACTGCTTTACTGTTTGCCCGCGAGGGTGCAAAAGTGGTAGCCGGTGCTCGCCGTGAAAGCGAATTAATTAACCTGGTAGCAGAAATAAAAGCGGCAGGCGGCGATGCTGTCGCTCTGGCTGGCGACGTTATGTCAGAGCAGTATGCTAAAGCCCTGGTCGCTGTAGCTATCAGTCAGTATGGCCGTTTGGATATTGCCTATAACAATGCAGGTACCTTAGGTGAAATGGGCGCCAGTACAGACGTGTCCGCACAGGGCTTCGCTGACACAGTACAAACCAACCTGACCAGTGCTTTTTTGGGTGCTAAGCATCAGATCCCTGAAATGCTGAAACAAGGCGCTGGCTCGATCATTTTTACGTCGACTTTTGTCGGTTACAGTTTTGCTTTTCCGGGGGTGGCGGCCTACGCTGCCAGCAAAGCTGGGTTGATTGGTTTAACCCAGGCATTAGCCGCAGAGTATGGGCCACAAAATATTCGGGTTAATGCTGTACTGCCAGGCGCTGTCGATACCCCAATGTACCGAAGTATGAATGACGATGAGGCATCTCAGTCTTACATTACCCAGCTACATGCGTTAAAGCGGGTAGCGACACCTGAAGAGCTTGCCCGTTCTGTGCTTTATCTGGCATCTGATGACGCATCTTTTGTTACAGGAACAGCGTCTTTAGTTGACGGTGGAGCCTCGATCACCAGAAGCTGATTGCAGGGAGTATTGCCTGCAAGTCAGTTGGTATTAATTATATCTTCAACGCAACGAGCCCCGTCTTCACCATGAAAGACGGGCTATTACACGTTTTTCATCTGCGCGCAGTGAAAACGACCAGCCGTTGCGCTCGCACAGGCGCTCTACTATACCCAGCCCCAAACCATAGCCGTGAGATACAGCGTCGGCTGCGGCGTGCTGTTCATCTGCCTCACTACTTAACTGATTGGTAACTAACAATTCGCGCTCATCAATACGGATGGTAATAGGCCCCTGGCCGGTAAGCGTGTGTTCAAAGGCGTTTCGTACCAGATTATTCACTGCTATAGCAAATGCCTGCGGGTGGCCGTAGACGCTGGGGTTTGCGCCCTGATCTATATCAACACTGACCTGTTTGCGGCTTAACAGGTGGCGCTGCAGCTCCACCGCGTTGCTAACCACCGGCATCAGCAAAAACTGCTGGTGATACAAACCGTCGTCGGTTTCGCGGGCCAGGCATAAAAACATTTCAATGGTGGTTTGCATATCCAGCGTGGCACGACGTACCCTATCCAGCGCTTTTGCATCGCTGCTTGACAGCTCACTTTGCTCCAATAGCTCAAGCGCGCCGGTAATAACCGTGATGGGTGTGCGCAGCTCATGGCTGGCAGAGCTGGTAAAATAGCGCTCTCTGGCAACAAAAGCGCTGATCCGCTCCAGCGTTTTTTCAATGGTACCGGCCAGTACCCCAACCTCGTCATCGCCAAAGCGGTTTGAGCCGATGCGCTTATAATCTTCGGTTGATATATGTTCAACGTCGATGTCAGCCACCGCTTTAGCCAGCTGTACCACAGGGGCGACCGCCCGGCGCATTACCAGCACGCCAAGGCCAAAACCCAGTACGCCCAGGGTACCAACCACAGCGCTGATCACCAGCAGCAACCACCAGTCTTCAGACGAAGCAGCCTCTATACCGGCGACGTCGAACACCACAAAGGCGGGCTGTGCTGTGTCGGTACTGATCACCGCCACATGCAGCTCTTGCGCTTCAAATTCGTAAATCCCCGCTGCGGGGTTTGTCTGCGCCCACGCCTGCAACGATGGCGGCAAGCTGGCAACAGTGTCGTAACCGCGCAGGTTAGCCGGTATTACAGGATAGCTTTGCGCTGCCTGCTGCAGCTGTTGGGTCAGCACCCGATCTTCACTCAGCCTGACAGCTGCGAAAAAGGCAAAGCCCCAGACAATGCTAAGTACCGCAACGCAGATGGCAAAAGCAATGGCGACACGCTTACGTAAACTGTGGCGGTACATTTTTACTCGGTATCCTCTGCAATGCGGTAGCCAATGCGATGCACGGTATGCACCAGCGGGCGGTCAAACGGCCGGTCAATCGCCTGGCGCAGCTTATACATATGCGAGCGCAGTGCATCACCATCTGGCCGCTCGTCTGCCCATAACAAAGTTTCCAGCTCATCACGCATCACCACAGATGGCGCCTGCTCCATCAGGCGCTGCAGCAGTTTCAGACAGGCCGGGTTTATCTCGACCCGTTGGCCTGCCCGGTGCACCTGCAGTGTAGATTTGTTCAGCGTCAGATCCGCCACCGTTAGCAGGTTGTCGGTTTTGCCATGGCTGCGCTTGTACAGCGCCTGCAGCCGCGCATGCAGTTCCTGCAGGGCAAATGGCTTGATCAGATAATCATCGGCGCCGGCAGCAAAGCCTTTTAGTTTGTCGTCCAGCGTGTCGCGCGCGGTCAGCATCAGCACCGGCGTTTCAACTTTGGCTTCAGTTCGCAGCTTGTGGCAGAAACTCAGGCCATCCATGCCCGGCAACATCAGGTCCAGCACAATAACGTCGAACGGCTGGGTTAACGCCAGGTACATCGCGCTGATGCCGTCATAGGCAAAATCCAGCACATAACTATGCTTTTCCAGATAGCCGGCAATGTTGTCGCAAATGTCGCGGTTATCTTCGACAACCAGCAGCCTGACCGGCGCTACCCCAAGTGCGTGCACCATATATTGTTCCCCTTACCTGGCCACTTCCCTGGACCTCTACCACGCATAGTCCAGCCGCAAACCAATTAACGGTTCGGCTTCACTGTCGTCCTGCACCAGCACACCGCGGCGATAGTCAAACTCGGTATCATCGCTGGACGAGGCAGACGTCACGTTAATCACATCCAAAAAGGCAGTGATATCAATCGGGCCAAAGGCGCGCCGGTAGTCAACGCGAACGTTCAGGATGCCGGAACTGTCTTTGCGGCCGACATTACGTTCAGTGATCTCTTTTGAGTACCGTAGCGGCTGTCCCGGGCCCAATACGTCTGCGTGAATAACAAAGGTATCATCTGGCGCTCCGGAAAGGTATTTATAACGTGCCGCGACTTTCCAGCGGTCGCTGATTTCCCAGGTCAGGCCCAGCGTTGCAACATGCTTGCGGTTAAATTCTGCGGCGACATCGCCCCGGCCGTCTTTGCGGTCAACTACCGCATCGTTGTAAGAATAGGTAGCGCTGGCGTACAGTCCTTCAAAAATAGTGCCGTTAACCACGATATCGACGCCGTATGAGCTGCCATCACCGATATTGGCAAAGGTACCGCTGGCACGGTCAAGGTCGAACACCAGATCGTCCAGGCTCTGATAATAGGCCTCAGTTAACAGCGACCAGTTGCTGTTGGGGAAGTATTTAAACCCGATGCTGCTATGGCTGATTTTTTCCATCTTGAGCTTGTTCGATGCGTTGGCGGCAAGCTCTAAATAACGTGGCGACTGGTGATAAAGCCCGGCGCTGGCAAAGTACCTGACTTTCTTACCTGGCTGCCAGTTCACGCTAAACCTGGGCGCAACCACGCCCTCATCGGCAAAGCCATCGCGCTCAAGCCGTAAGCCGGTGCCAACATCCCAGTCACCAAACTGAAACACCTGTTCCACATAACCGGCATAGCTGGTTTCTTTCTGCTTTAATGCCGAATTAATACTATCAGGCGTAAGCACAATATAACGTTGCTGTGGGTCTGCCCTGAAATCATCGTCGTCATAAACAAAGCGGATCCAGTCGCCGTCTAACACCGTGCTGTAGTCCAGCTCAATCTGTGTTAAGCGCACACCGGCACTGAACAGCCCCCACTGATTCACCGTCTCGTAATCACTGCGCCAGCCAATCTCGGTTTCATCTTCAGCGATGGTTATAATGTCTTCCCGAACCGGGAAACTGGATGCCGGCGAGCCTTCAGGTACCTGATCAGGAAAGGCCTCGCCCTCGCTACTCAGCTTGTCGCTTTTGCGATAGTACAGCTTATTGGTCAGCACCGCTTTGTCACCGATTAATGAGCGCAGTGTCATGCCGTATAAATCGCTGTCCTGTTTAAAATCCAGCAGCGCGGCATCTTCAAAATTGGGCGAGGCGAACACGTGCGTGACATCGCGGATATAATCTTCCTGCGTATCAACCAGTAAAATTTCAACAGTGTGGTTTTGGTTTACCGGGATCACCGACTTTACAATAACATCCCTTAACACCGGGTCGCCAATGTCCAGCTCGTCAATGGTTTCAAACAAGGCGCCGAAGTCCAGCCGGCGCGCAGATACCAGCATAGTAGCATCATCCGTGATACCGGCCGGGCCGTCGTACCCTACTTCATACCCGGCCAGGTCAAGCCGTAAACTGGCCGACGGGCTGGGGTTGCCGTCGGCAACGTCTAATTTGAGTAGCGATGCGGCCCGGCCACCATAGGCCGCGCCCCAGCCACCGGGAGAGAATTCCGCGCCACTTATGACATTAGGTGCGAAGATCGAAAACCGGCCACCACCGCCGACATCTTCCTCTTCGCCCAGGGTAGCATCAAAGTGCACCGCTTTATCAAACGGAAAGTCATCGACAAATATCAGGTTATCTCTTGGCCCACGGCCACGTACGCTAAAGCTGGCAAATTCACTGGCAGACGCCAGGCCGGGTAAGCCGTCCAGGGAGAGCAGCGGATCTGCACCACCGCCGACAGCACTGCGCAGCGTTTCTCTGTCCAGATAGGTGCTGGAGCCCGACGCAAAAGTGGCAGCTTGCTGCGCCCTGACTTCTACGACTTCAATGGCTTGCGGCTTTAACTCGAAAGCTATCTTAATATTTTTGCGCGTCACCACCCGCACGCTGGGCTCATACACCGACGCAAAACCGCTTTTGCTCAGGTTGACAGAATAAAGCCCCGGGCCAAGCTGCTCTACCACGATTCGGCCCTGTGTATCGCTGGTTAAGGTTTGCGTGACCGACGTTTCGCGTTCGGTTAGTGTGATTTGTACGTCTGACAGTGGCCGGTCAATATTTTGATCTTTGACGATGATAGTCAGCGCACCGGGCGCTTCTGCCGCCTGGCCAAAAAGCGGCCAGCTCAACAGCAACGCCGATAGCATCAGCCACTTGAGTTGTCTTAACTGCCGGCTCATATTGCTATCCCTCCGACATGACCCCACGATACCTGCCCCAATTGCCTGCTCATATGTTTTCCTCCAACCATCCGCTGTAAGTTTTGATAAAACGCAGGCAGGTTAACAAAGCCATTGTGACTAAAATGTCGCTAAGAGGTGAAAGCTATATCAGCACCTGGCCGCTTGATATCTTGTGCAGCGGAAATTGGCTTTTGAGGCGGACATGCCGTGCCCTTGCTTTCTGGCTTTGCGCGAGTTATCTGAATAAACATTGCCAATTAAACAAAAAGAGAGTGCAAGGTGACAACAAGGTGATGCCAAAAGGAGGTTATGATTCACGCAAATCAGGCAGGGTCGTTTTGTCTGTCGTCGTCGCATCCAGCACCACCAGCCAGCTGGGTGTTTCAGGTAAGTGCAGCGCTATAATCTTCAGGCAAACCAATAGCGGAATCGCGATAAGTACGCCGACAACACCCCAGATCCAGCCCCAGATAAACATCCAAATCACCAGCACCAGTGGGTTCATATTAAAACGCCGGCCCAACGCCAGAGGGGTAATAAGCTGTGATTCGATCACATTGAGCAATAAAAACACACCCGGCAGCGTTAGGATCTGCCCCGTTTGCTGATATTCAAAGTAGCCCACCCCGGTCAGCAGTACGGTTAGTACCAAAGGGCCAACATAAGGTGCAAAGTTGAGCAACGTTGCCAGAGTCCCCCACAGCAGCGGATCAGGCACATCCAATAGAAACATCGCCAAGGCAGTCGCCAGCCCTAGCCCAACATTAATTGTGCTGACGACAAGCACATAGTGTGACATGTCATCCTGCACCGCATGAAAGGTAGACAGCAGGTTTTTTTTGGCATGCAGCGATGGTAGCGCCCGCACCATATTGCGCAGCAACGCATCACCAAATACCAGAAAGAAATAGGTAAACATCACCACAGCAGCAAGCTGAAACAGCATAATCGCTGTGGTTTGTGCCAATACAGACAGTAACGGCATAATACCGCTGCTTACCGCCGACTTTATCGACTCGGTAGTAGACTTGCCCGGCGCCACACTGTCTTTCAGCACGTCAATAGAAGCGGTAACATCTTCCACCTGCTCAGCTAAGCGAGACCCCAGCAGGGGTAAACGTTCCAGCCACTGGGCAGCGGGTTCATACAGCAGACTGATGCCAGCACCCGCCAGCGTCAGCATTAACATGATGATCAACGCTGCGGCTAAAGGTTTTGGCAGATAGCATTTTCCCAGCAGCCTGACAGCTGGCGCGGCGAAAAGCGCAAAAAATGCTGCAATCATCAGGGGCAGAATCAACCCCCGGCAGAAGTAGAATGTGTAACATAACGCCAGTAGCGCCATCAGTTTCATGGCAACAGTAGAAGCATAGCGGCGCTGCTGAGCGGAATAGGCTGCCATCAGATCCTGCCGGCTTACAGCAATGACCTTAACCAGCGCAGGCCAATAACACTGCGCAAGGTTTTAACCGCACTGTTATGCCGCAACTGAAACAATACACCTGCGCTGAAGCTCAACGTCAGTCCCGGCGCTGAGCCAATAAAGGTTTTTGCCCGCTGCTGCAGCAACCAACTTTCCGCCTGTAGCAATTTTTGCCGCTGGTGACCTTCCTTAGCCAAACGTTCCACCTCCAACCGTCGGTGGCGAAGCAATTTATCAATCAGCATCAGATGCTCCTTCAGCTTTTAGCAGCAAACGTTTCAGTTGGCGCCAGGTCTCACCAAAGCCAACTTGCGATAACACATAATCAAGGCTGCGCCAGCACCAGTACAGCACAGCAAGCTGCAACACAATCAAAACTGCAGAACTTAACAGCAGTGAGCCGGAAAAGTGAAAAATCACATACCCCAGCGCTAACAGCAGACTGAACCACATCAGTACCATGCCTGCACCAAGGCAGACAATCAGGCCGGCGGCGACAGTCAGGCTTCGTCCTGTTAACTTCAACTCAGCTTTTGCTGTTTGCCCGGATAACTTGATTTGCTCAGCATAACGTTCAGATACCGACCAGCTCAATGCGGTCATTTCTGAAATCTGATTTACCGCATTTTGCAACACAGTTTTATCTGTTTCAGGCTGAGCCGCACCCGGTCCAGTTCCGGGTGCCTGAGCCGTCGCTTGTGCGGCTTCCTTGCATTGCATGGTAAAAGCCTTACCGACGACGCAGTAAAGTGGTTACCAGCATACCGGCGACGAAAGCGATACCAGCTGTTGCCAGCGGGTTTTGCTCTGCCAGAGAACGCGTTTTGCTGTAACTACTTTGCAGTTGCTGTTTAATCTCTTCCTGCTTGTGCGAGATAGCCTCTTTCGAGGTTGCTGCAGTTTTACGCAGCGTATCCTCAGCTGCAGATGCTTTGATCGCCATACTATCTACCGCATGATGCGCGACTTCTGAAGCCCGCTCGGTAACCGGCGCATTTAAAGAACCATTACCAATAGTGCTGGTTTTAGCGGTTGTTTGTTGTGAACTGGCCATGTGATGCCTCCTTTTTAACAACGTTATGGCAGCGTAAGTGCTACCAGATGCAGATTAATTGTTGCAATGGTCGGGCCATCAATAAAAACAAATAAAAACAATTAGTTGAAAATAGTGGTTGCAAATAAAAGGCACAATCGACTGTAGAAGTTACCCGCGCTCAGTAATCTTTACAGGGTAAAGAAAGTAAACAGCCAGGCATTAGCCTGGCTGTTTACTTTATCCATCGATAGTTTTATAGCTGTTGCAGGGCTTTCTCGTTTCTCCACATTTTCCCAAAGCAAATCATGCTGATTAGCACCGCTAGCATATAAATACCTGACTGTTCGGTAAACGGCATAAACCTGGCCGTATTATTTAATGCAGTATGAAACAATACCGCCACCAGTAAGCTGTGGTTAGTGCGGTTAAATAGGTAAGTGAACATGGTCGCTAAGATCACACAGGCGCCCATTTTTGCAAAAGTAGCCACCGGCGACTCGTCATATTGGCCAATTACAAAGAGCGGGAAATGCCAGCCCCCCCAAATCAGGCCCAGGTAAAAAGAACTGGCTAACGGACTAAAGCGTTTTTGTAGCTCAGGCAGTAACCATGCACGCCACCCGGATTCTTCACCGATAGCGACCACGACAAACGTGAATACAACACTGCGGATAAGAAACAGATGATGCGATGGATTTGACCAATCTGTTGGCAAATACTGGATTGGGCTATCTGTGATATAAGCGGTTAAACAGCCAAGCAGCATCCAGGCAGCCGGCAAAAACACGGCTATCAACAGCCACCGTTTTTGCTTTGGCATGGCAAACAATGAATTTAAGCGCTTATCAGCACTACAAGCTAAACACGCCACAATAAAGCCAGCGACAGCCGATGACATCATTACTGCAGCGACACTTTTCGCAGTAAAACCGATGGCTGCCGCTTGTTCATATTGCGCTAACGTAATGCCATCGCCTGTGCAAAGGATCGAGACGTAAATGCCCACCATTACACTAAACACTATGCCAAAGTAGCCCCACCATTTTAGCGTCCATAGCTTGCAACCGGTGCCCTGTAGCTGAGCCAAAATAATGGCCGCCAGTGCAGGGCCAAACCCCGCTGCAACGATAATTTTTACAAAGGCCCAATCGTTACCTGCAATCAAAGGTGCGCTAAACCAGACACTCCAGGTAATAGCAAAACACAGCGCAATAAAGCTGAACACGGGCCACTCGTGTGTAAACTGTATTGTCCTGTGCATTATTTTCCCTCTACCCCTTAAGCCAAGCCGACTACACAGAAACCAACATGGCTTTGGCAAGCTTGCCGTGATATTTGCCCAGTTGTTTGGCCAAAAACAATGACAGCGCGAGTAAGCCTCCACTTAGCAGCGTGGTTAGCGGAAACCAGTACCAGTTGATGTCGATGTCCTGCTGTGGATAAAAGGCATGAACAATAGGGTCAACAACTGGAGACAAAAACAGCACCAGGGCAAGCAGTGATGGCGTAATCACTGCGACCAGATACAAACTGGCAATGGGTAATTGCAGCAGCAGGTAAAGGCCTGTCGTCCAGTTTCGTTTCGATAGCAGCGGTTTCACGACACTGTTGCCTGAAGTCGGTTGCGCCACCCAAGGCACATAATGCGGGCGCCGTGGCATACGCATCCCCAGCAAGGCTTCAATCAGGCGGCCTTCGAAAAGAGCAAAATAATGCATCGATTGCACAAAAAATAACAACACCGGTAAACCAACAACAAAAGCCGACGCGATTAAACTTGTTAAGCCCACTAAAACTGTCCAGCCAAAATAGGCAATACTCAGCGGAAAATGCGCAAAGCAATAAATAAGCGCTTTGTACGCTTGCTGGTTGGTAAAAATAGCCAGGAAACCTGCGGGCTTGCCGCTATTGGCATCTTGCTTTTGCTTACCATTTAACGCCCAATCAACTGTTTCTTCCATTTCAATATAATATTGCGCAATGTCCTCGGGTGTACCGTACTGCGCCATGATGCTATTAATAGAATGAGTGCTGTCTTCTGCTAACGCATCACGAAAATGACTTTCAGCATCAAACAATGCATCCTGAATTAACGCAGGGTCTTGCTGTTTTAACTCGGCAGCTAATGCAGCCAAATAGGCCCCAATGCTGTGCTCAACCTTATTATCTGGCATCGTGATCTCCATTCGTGTTGTCTGAAATAGCATGCTCGACCAGCTGCTGAGTGTGTTGCCATACTTGTAACCACTGCGCCAGTACAGCTTTACCAAACGGCGATATCGTAAAGTACTTTCGTGGCGGGCCATTTTCTGAAGGTTGTGTTTCGCTGTGTAGCAAGCCTTTCGCTTCCATATTCCGAAGCACCGGATAAATCACGCCTTGCTTATCGGTCTTGAGTAATTTACCGATTTGGTAACCGTACAAAGGTTTATCAGCCTTATTTAAAATACTTAGTAACACCAGAGCTGAGGTACCTGCACTTAGCTCTTTACTAAATTTTTTCGTTAAAGCATCTATATCGGCCTGTTGCACAGACTGGTTGCTTTGATCACATTCATTCACGATAAAACCAGTAGTATTGAGTTAACACTAGTGACAGATTAACACTAGTATTAACTAAACACTAGTGTCTGGATGAATATTGCTTTACCACGGCTGAACCCTCGCAAGCCGCTCGAGGCAGAGACAAAAAAGCCAGACACTAGGTCTGGCTTTTCTGATAATAAGGCGAGCTTATTTATCGTGATGTAAACGCATATGCGGGAACAGGATAACATCACGGATTGAGGCTGCGTCGGCCAGTAACATGACTAAGCGGTCGATACCGATACCCTGACCAGCGGTTGGCGGTAAGCCGTGCTCCAGCGCGGTAACAAAGTCATCATCGTAGAACATGGCTTCATCATCACCGGCGTCTTTTTGTGCTACCTGCTCGCGGAAACGCTCGGCCTGATCTTCAGCATCGTTTAACTCGCTAAAACCATTACCCAGCTCGCGGCCACCAATAAAGAATTCAAAGCGGTCTGTAATTTCCGGGTTATGGTCGTTACGGCGTGCCAGTGGCGATACTTCTGCCGGGTACTCGGTAATGAAGGTTGGGTGGCGCAGCTTGGTTTCTACCAGCTCGTCAAACACTTCCATTAACAGGCGGCCGTGGCCGTAGTTATCTTTCACTTCAATATGCAGTGATTTCGCCAGTGCCGCTACCGACTCACGCGTGGCTAATTGCTCTTTAGTGATTTCTGGGTTGTAGTGCAGAATTGATTCAGTAACCGACATGCGCGCGAACGGCTTGCCAAAGTCGAACACTTCGCCCTGATACGGCACTTCAGTTGAGCCCAGTACATGCTGCGCCAAGCCGCGGAATAACTTTTCGGTTAAATCCATCAGGTCGTTGTAATCGGCATAGGCCCAGTAGAACTCCAGCATGGTAAATTCCGGGTTATGACGGGTTGAAACGCCCTCGTTACGGAAGTTACGGTTAAGCTCAAATACTTTTTCAAAGCCACCTACCACTAAACGCTTTAAATAAAGCTCTGGTGCAATACGCAGGAACATCTGCATATCCAATGCGTTATGGTGCGTTTCAAACGGACGCGCCGATGCACCGCCTGGGATAGCCTGCAGCATTGGTGTTTCTACTTCCAAAAAGCCTTCTTCGTTGAAGAACTTACGAATGTAAGCCACAGTTTTGCTGCGCACTAAAAAGGTATGGCGTGACTGATCATTTGAAATCAGATCCAAATAACGCTGACGGTAACGCGCTTCGTTATCGGTTAAGCCGTGGAATTTATCCGGCAGCGGGCGCAGCGCCTTGGTTAATAAGCGGATTTCAGTGGCCCATACGGTCAGCTCGCCGGTCTGGGTTTTAAATAAATGGCCTTTAACGCCTAAGATGTCGCCTAAGTCCCACTTTTTAAACTGCTCGTTGTATAAGCCTTCTGGCAGGCTGTCACGCGCCACGTACACCTGGAACTTACCGCCCATATCCTGCAACGTGGTAAAGCTGGCTTTACCCATAATGCGGCGCGTCATCATACGGCCGCCCAGGCTTACTTCAATTTTCTGCGCTTCGAGTTCTTCTTTGCTTAAGTCATTGTACTTAGAAAAGATTTCGTCAGAAATATGCTCACGGCGAAAATCGTTCGGGAACATAAAACCGTCTTCGCGTAGCTGCGCCAGCTTATGTTTTCGCTCAGCAATCAGTTTGTTTACGTCCTGAATTTCGTCGTGTTGTTGCTGTTGGTCAGACATAGTGTATTTCCTGATTGAAGTCGAAGTTTTAATTAAGTCATTACTGCAGCGCTAACGAACCGGTTTAGCCACGCCAACACGCCGTGAATACTTCCCTGTAGGCTCGATTATAAACTTCATCCAAGAAGTTTATCCTCGCGGATCAGCAAAGCTGTTCAAATTCGCTCCCGGCGAATTTGTCCGGCATCCATGCCTTCAACGGTTAGCTTAGGCTAAACCGATTCACACTCAATAAGTTAGTATCAACAATTACAAACCGGCTTTTAAGCTGGCTTCGATAAATTTGTCCAGATCGCCGTCTAATACCGACTGGGTATTGCGGGTTTCGATACCGGTGCGTAAGTCTTTGATGCGCGAGTCATCCAGCACGTAAGAGCGGATCTGGCTGCCCCAGCCGATATCCGACTTGGTGTCTTCCAGTGCCTGCTTTTCTGCATTTTGCTTTTGCAGCTCAAACTCGTACAGTTTGGCGCGCAGTTGCTTATAGGCATTGTCACGGTTTTTATGCTGTGAACGGTCGTTCTGACACTGCACCACGATATTGGTTGGCAAGTGGGTAATACGCACCGCGGAATCAGTCCGGTTTACGTGCTGACCACCGGCACCCGAGGCGCGGTAGGTATCGATACGTAAATCGGCCGGGTTAATTTCAATTTCGATGTCGTCATCAATCTCTGGCGAGACAAACACCGAGGCGAAAGACGTATGACGGCGGTTACCGCTGTCGAACGGGCTTTTACGCACTAAACGGTGCACGCCGGTTTCGGTGCGCAGCCAGCCGTAGGCGTACTCTCCGCTGAATTTGATGGTACAGCCTTTAATACCGGCGACATCACCGTCGGTAACTTCATAGATCTCGGGTTTAAAGCCTTTATCTTCGCCCCAGCGCAGATACATACGCATCAGCATACTGGCCCAGTCTTGCGCTTCAGTACCGCCAGAACCGGCCTGAATGTCGAGGTAGCAGTCGTTTGCATCATGATTGCCGGAGAACATCCGGCGAAATTCCAGCAGGCTCAGCTGTTTGTCTAAGTCGGCCAGTTCGGCTTTGGCTTCTTCGAAAGTGTCTTCATCTTCGGCTTCAACCGCCAGCTCAACTAAGCCTTCGACGTCTTCCAGGCCTTGATCCAGCTTATCAATAGTGCCAACAACCTGCTCCAGTGCCGAGCGCTCTTTACCCAGTGCCTGGGCTTTATCCGGCGTGTTCCAAATCGCAGAATCTTCTAATTCGCGGGAAACTTCTTCTAAGCGTTCTTTCTTGCCATCGTAGTCAAAGATACCCCCGAAGCACGTTAGTGCGTTCAGTGAGATCTTTAATGCTGTTGTACACCGGATTGACTTCAAACATGCTGTTGTCTGTAACCTTGAAATGCCAGATAAAAAATAGGCGGCGATTGTAGCAAATTTATTGCCGTCGATGCAGCTGTCCTGAGGCAATATTTGCTTAATTACACATGAATTAAGCTAATTTGTTCTGCTATATGATGTACATTCTGCAGGCTTTTCTATAATTTGGCACTACTCTCTTCGTTTAAGCTTTGTTCAGGTTATGTTTAAACTAAGCGCAATGCTCCTGCTGGCGACCAAAGCTAATATTCTCGGCTACTGTGTTGCTGTGCTTATGGTGTCTGCAGCCTTTGCTGCTCCAGAGCAAGCAACAAGCCCGGAAAAAACTCCTGTTATATACGCCTGGTCAGAAGCTATGGCTGATGACCCCAGAGGCCACTACCCCATTGACCTGCTTAAGCTGGCACTGGCACGCTCTGGCGAAAATTACATTGCCCTGCCCAGTAAACATGAACTTGGCCAATACCGTACGCTGCGACATGTGCAGCTTGAGCGGGATTTAGACGTAGTCTGGACATTTACCACCACAACGCGCGAACAAGAGCTATTGGCAATACGGATCCCTATAGATCGCGGTTTACTTGGCTGGCGGTTATTGCTAATCAATAGCCAGGATCAGCAACAGTTTGACACCCTCAGCATCAATGAACTGAAACAGCTGCGAAGCGGCCAGGGACATGACTGGCCAGATCTTAACGTATTGCAGCAAAACGGCTTTAATGTTTTCCCAAGCTCCAGCTACAGCGGCTTGTTTTCAATGTTAAAACGACGGCGTATCAGTTATTTTCCGCGCTCAGCTACTGAGATCTGGCCCGAGGTAACACAGCATAACGAGGATGGAATTAGCGTTGATAGCCACTGGGCGCTGTACTACCCTGCGCCACTGTACTTCTTTGTCAGCCATGGTAAACCACAACTGGCAGTAGCTATCGAAAAAGGTTTACGGGCGGCTATGGCAGATGGCAGTATGAAACTCTTGTTTCTTAAACACTTTTCTGACTCAATTAATAAGTCAGCTTTGCACTCGCGTACTGTAATAACGCTGACTAACCCAGATTTGCCCAAGGCGACACCGCTGACAGAGCCAGAGCTATGGTTTAATCCACAGCTTGGCTACTGAGACAGCCTGTATTAAGGACAGTCGATGCCCATAACACAAGTTAGACGTAAGCTCAGTGTCTATTTCGTTGTTATCACGCTCAGTTTCACTGCACTGATGGCGGTGATGGTAACCGGCTTACAGATTTACCTGACTTACAAAAGCGAAATGACCGCTTTGCGGGACCGGTTTGACCAGATAGAAAAAAGTTACATTCCAAGCCTGAAAGAGGCCATGTGGGCTGTCGATGAGCAGCGCATCAATGTGCTGCTGAATGGCTTAGCAGCCTTGCCAGGTGTCGGCGATATCACCTTGCTGGATGATATTGGTACCCGCTGGCAACGCAATAACACCTCTGAAAAGCAGGCAGCAGACAGCCGCAGCTTTTCGCTGCAGTATCATATTGGCAATGATCAGTATCTGCTTGGTGAGCTGCAGGTGACGCTGATGGATGATGCCATTTACCAGTCGCTAAAAACCAAAGCCGTCGCTATCAGTATCACCACCTGTTTATCATTACTGGTTGCCGCTCTTATTCTGTTGTATTTATTCCGCCATGCCATTAGCCGGCATCTGGAAAACATGGCGCGTTATGCGGCAACACTCGACAGTGACAACATGGACCAGCCGCTTAGCCTGAACCGCCCGGCGACCAGGCAACCTGACGAGCTGGATATGGTTGTCGAAGCGATAAACAAAATGCGGCAGAACATTCTGGATGATTTAAACAAACGCACTGAAATTGAGCTGGAGCTGATCCGACATCGGCAGGATCTTGAAAAGCTTGTATCGGAGCGGACAAAAGAACTGGAACAGAACAACCATACATTACAGCAGCAGTCTGCAGAACTGTCTGAGCAGAATGCCGAGTTAAATGCTTATGCTCATACAGTGGCACACGATTTAAAGCACCCCTTAACAGCATTGCTGGGACAAACGGCATTATTACAGGGTGCTGCCAGCGCATTGTCTGAACAACAACGCCGCAGTCTGCTGCAAAGCATTCATAGCAGTGCAGAGAAGATGAATACCATTATTAATGCCTTGCTAATGCTTGCCAGTGTCCGCCGCACTGATAATATCGCTACAGAATTACTTGATATCAAAGCAATAGCTACATCAGCCGCTGCCACCTTATCCAGCTTCGCCAGTGAACATAATGCCAATTTCCGCTTTACCGAATATTGGCCTAAGGCAATAGGTTTTTCGCCCTGGTTGGAGCAGGTATGGGTAAACTACATCTCTAACGCCATTAAATACGGCGGTGAGGCACCTACAGTAGTATTGGGGGCTAATGAGCTGTCAAATGGCCAGATCCGCTATTGGGTAAAAGACAGTGGCCCGGGCATAGCGCTGGAGAAACAAACTGCGCTGTTTGCACAGTTCAACCGTCTGGATACCAAAAAAGCTGACGGACACGGCCTGGGCTTATCCATTGTAGCCAGAATCGTGCAGCGCCTGGGCGGCGAAACCGGTTACGAGGCACCGCCAGACGGCGGCAGCCTGTTTTGGTTTAGCCTGCCTGCTGAATAACAGTCATTAGCATGCCAGCATATGCCGGACAATTAACTGCAAACTTTGCTTATCGCGAAATTCGTTAATATCCAACTGATACGCCAGCTGTACTTTTTGTACGTTAACATCAGGCCAGGCCTTGTTGTCGGCGTTAAACCAGATTGCATCCACCAATTTACCACTTGCCGTTTGCAGTACCATTTTCAGATGCTTATCGGACAGCATTTTTTGGCTGATTAGGCTGAACTCACCATCGAATACCGGCTCAGGAAACGCCTGCCCCCAGGGCCCGGCCTGTTGCAACAGCCTGGCAAAATCCAGCTCGAAGCAATCTGCCGGCAGTTCACCATCAGTATAAACAACGGCAGTCAGTTGCTCTGCTGTCAGATGCTTCTTGGCTGTTAACGACAACGCCAACTTAAAGGTATCAAGCCGCTCGGCACTGATGGTTAACCCGGCGGCCATCGCATGACCGCCAAACTTCTTAATTAAACCGGGATACTGTGTAGAAATTTCTTCAAGCAAATCGCGGATATGCAAGCCATTTATTGAACGGGCTGAGCCTTTCAGTTCGCCATCATCGCCTTGGGCGAATACTATCGTTGGCCGGTGAAACTGCTCTTTTATCCGTCCGGCTAAAATACCAATAACCCCCTGATGCCAGTCATGCCGATACAGGCACAGGCATTCGGGCAGCTCCTTGCCATCAAAAGATAACTGGCTTAAAAATGCCTGAGCTTCAGTTTGCATGCTTTGCTCAATCGCCCGGCGTTCGACATTTAAACTGTCCAGTTCAGCAGCGTATTGCCTTGCTAACCCAAGCTCTGGTGCCAGTAAACAGCTTATGCCCAGTGACATATCATCCAACCGGCCAGCGGCATTTAGCCTCGGCGCCAGCGCAAAACCAAAGTCACTGGCAGTGAGCTTTTGCGCATTGCGGTTTGCGACATCAATCAGTGCCTGAATACCGGGGCGGCATTTACCGCTACGAATTCGCATCAGCCCCTGGTGCACCAGAATACGGTTATTACTATCCAGTGGCACCACATCGGCCACCGTGCCAAGAGCAACCAAATCCAGCAGCTCGGCTAAGTTAGGCTCGCTTTGCTGTCCGGTAAAATAGTGCTGCTCACGTAATACCGCTCTAAGCGCCAACAGCAGATAAAACGCCACACCTACGCCTGCCAGCGCTTTACTGCCAAAGCTGCAACCTGGCTGATTAGGATTAACAATAGCATCGGCGTCAGGCAATTCATTGCCCGCCAGGTGGTGGTCGGTAATAAGTACTTTAACACCGGCTTTTTTTGCCAGCGCCACACCGTCAACAGCAGAAATACCGTTATCAACGGTAATAATCAGCTCAGCTCCCTGCGCGACAGCCAGCTCGGCCATTGGCGGCGTCAGGCCGTAGCCGTACTCGAAACGGTTTGGTACCAGATATTCGACATACTTAAAGCCCAGCGCTTTGAGGCCACTTAGCAGTACAGCGGTACTGGTGGCACCATCCGCATCAAAATCACCAACGATTACCAGATGTTGCTGCTCTGACAATGCCTGTACCAGAAGCTCTACCGCTGCGTCGATGCCTTTTAGGCTGTTAAAGGGCAATAACGCCGCGGCACCACGCTCAAGTTCGCGCATGTCGGTTATACCACGGCTGATGTATAAGCGCTGCAACACCGGATGTTGCACACCGGCTAAGCTTGGTAAAACGCCGGGTAAAGCCCGGCGCTGAATAAAACGGTTTACTGCAGACATAACAGGTTATGCATCTGTTTTCAGTTGTTCCAGTAACGCTTTTACCGGCTGATACCCGGGAATTAACCGGCCACTGGGCAGAATAATGGCAGGTGTACCGCTGATACCAAAAGACTGGCCCAATTCATATTGTGCCTTTACCGGGTTTTGGCACATCGCAGGTGTAATGTCTTTTCCATTTTTTGCAGCGGTAAGTGCAGACTGGCTGTCTTTGCTACACCAGATATGCTGCATCTGCAGATAGGTATCAGAGCCCAGGCCATTGCGCGGAAAGGCCAGATAGCGCACGGTGATACCTGCATCATTATATTGCTGCATTTCCTTGTGTAACTTACGGCAATAACCACACGTCGGGTCCGTAAACACGTTAATCACGTACTTTTCGTTTTTTGCTTTGTATTCAATAGTGTCGTTTTCACTAGCTGCCAGCTGCTTCTGAATATAAGGCCGCATTTGTTCGTCGTTTACCAACACCTTATTTTTCAGATCGTAAATATTACCTTCGATAAAGTATTGGCCATCTTTTGAGGTAAAGAACAGCCCTCTGTTGGTAAATACCTGCAATAACCCATCCAGCGGCGCATCAGCCACGGCTTTGACTGTCAGATTCAACTGGCTGAACTGCTCACGTACCTGCTCATATTCGGCCTCCGGCGCTTTTAGCTGCGCTTGCGCTGAGGCGATAAATCCAATACTGCATAAGGCTAAAACAAACTTCTTCATATACTTTCCTGCTAAGCGCCTAAGGGCGCGGATGATGTTGCTGGTGCAAGCTTTGCAAACGTGCCTGCGCGACATGGGTATAAATTTGAGTCGTCGACAAATCGCTGTGGCCTAACAACATTTGTACAACGCGCAAATCGGCACCATGGTTCAGTAAATGGGTCGCAAAAGCATGACGCAGCGTGTGAGGCGACAGCTCAGCCTGAATGTGCGCTACTTTGGCATAAAATTTAATACGGTGCCAGAAGGTTTGCCGCGTCATTTGCTGCGCCCGGCTACTGGGAAACACGACATCCAGCAACTGGCCACCCAGCAGCAACACCCTGCCCTGCTGCAGATAAAGCCGCAACCAGTGCGCAGCTTCTTCGCCCATCGGCACCAGCCGCTCTTTTTGCCCTTTCCCCGTTACCCTTACCAGACCGTGCTGCAGGTTAATTTGTTGCATCGACAACCCAACTAATTCCGATACGCGTAAACCACTGGCGTACAGCAGTTCAAGCATCGCTTTATCCCGAAACTGAATAGGGTCGTTCACATCGGGGGCACTGAGCAAGGCATTAACATCCTGCTCAGACAGCGTTTTTGGCAAGCTGCGGCCAATTTTGGGGTTTAATAACTGACTTAACGGGTTCTGCGCTATTTTGCCACTTTGATGCACATAAGCATAAAACCGCCGCAGGCTGCTAAGCGCTCTGGACGTACTGCGGGGGCTAAATGCCTTGTCGATGCGTTGTGCCAGATAACGGTTTAGTAGTTGGGCATCGGCATCCAGTAAGCCCTTTCTTTGCTGCACCAGAAAAGTAGCAAACTTTCTTAAGTCAGTACCGTAAGCGCTAAGCGTGTGTTCGCTGACACCTTTGTCCAGCCAAAGCTGGTCGAGAAACTCAGTAATCAGCACACCGTCAGCAGCCTGCAGTTGGGCTGTGTTTTCTGCCATAGCTATCCGCCTGTAAAACCTGAGCTATGGTAGCCTAAGCATGGCCTGAGGCAAAGCCGGGATTTTGTAACACCAGCTAATCTGCTACACTGCGCGCACTTTTACCGCCCAAATGTTGTAATGAGAACGGCATGAAAATTGGCTTATTTTATGGCTCAACCACCTGCTACACCGAAATGGTGGCCGAGAAAATTCAGGCGCTGATTGGCGCTGATACCGTTGAGCTGCACAATATCAAACATACGCCGCTTAGCCGGATGGCTGACTACGATATTCTGATCCTTGGCCTGTCTACCTGGGATTTTGGCGAGATACAGGAAGACTGGGAAGCACACTGGGATGAGATCAGCAACGTAAACCTTGGCGGCAAAATAGTCGCCATCTACGGTATGGGCGATCAACTTGGCTATGCCGAATGGTTTATCGACGCCGTGGGTATGCTGCACGAAGCCATAGCACCACAACAACCGGTAAGAATTGGTTTCTGGCCAACCGCAGGTTACGATTTTATTGCTTCTAAAGCGCTGACAGCAGATGGTGAATTATTTTACGGTTTAGCACTGGACGATGAAAACCAGTATGACCAGACTGACGAGCGGCTAAATGACTGGGTTAGTCAGGTACTACAGGAAATTGCTCAGCACTTATAAAACAGATAGATATGTCAGTTCTGTTTACAATTAAACCCGCCAATTCCCGCTGTACATTTGTAAACAGATGAAATGTTAACAGATTTTATTTCAGGCACAGATATTGCTGTAGAATTAGCGTTATTAAGTGTATCGCTATTAGTTGTTAAAGCGCCGTCTGTCTCAACAGCGCGCTCCTCAAGGATAGGGAGTTGTGTATGAATAAATTAGTATTGACCAGCCTTACTATGGCTGCAGTTGTAGGCAGTTTTAATGCACAGGCAACGCTGACCAGCATCCGTAACTGTGAAGTTACCCCTGCTGCTATTCAGATAACCAGTATTCAGAAACAGAGTGCAGGTAGTACGCCCATTTTGCTTCCGGCTGGGACTGCTGTGCCAAGCGACTGCCTTGGAGTATATAACGACAAGACTGTTTATCCGGCTGGAGTTTACGACTTTGGCCCAGGCCTTAACTCAAACCTGGGTTGGAAAGATACCAGCTTTTTAAACGATACTTCGTTGTTCGGCCCTTATGGCGCTTTTGTTGATCAATCTGATCTGCAGGATCTAAAAGACAAAGACGTGTTTGTTGACCCGGGCTGGATTTTTGTCGGTAAACTTGATTTAGACACCGGCGCATACGAGTCAGGTACCGTGAAGCGGGATGGTTTTGACAGTTACACCTTTGAAGAAGGTATTATTGATATTAGCGGTGGCACCTCTGGCACCTGGACTTATACACCACCTAAATATAATCCTCAGACACTGATGAATATCCTGGGTGCCAATAAGTTCTTTGATCAGGCCGCAGTAATTTTTAAAGGCGGTAATGATTACGCGATTTATAATTTCTCGCTGAAAGATTTGTTGCTGGATCCTGTCGTGGGTACAGACGACGAGAACTATATGTTTAGCGGTACCTGGGATATGTCTAAGGTTCTTAAGACACCAAATGGTAAAAACCCAGCCGGGTTGTCTCATGTGTCATTGTGGTTACGTGATCCAAGCTTTGTCACTCAGGTGCAAGTACCCGAGCCTGCTACTGTCGCCATTCTGGGTTTAGGTTTGTTGGGGCTGCGTTTACGCCGTAAACACTAAGCTCTAACCCAATGCAAAAAACCATCGCAGCAAGCGGTGGTTTTTTTATGCCTGAAGATACTGTAAGCGCCTGTAGTTCTGCTTTAGCAGCTTGTCATGGCATGACACTAACTTCCAGCGTACACAGTCATTAAAGCGGGTGTAAGCCGCCACCGCATGCTCAAAAGCCTCAATAAAGCTACTACTCACCATACCGTGGCTATCGTAAGCGCCATCGTCCAGTGTCAGTTGCTGCAACAATAGGGTTTTGCTGGCCCGGTCAGCTTTTACATCTACCCGGCCAACCATTCGCGTCTGCCACAAAATCGCCAGGCTGTAATAGCCAAAACGGCGCTTCTGCGCAGGCACATACACCTCTATCTGGTAGTCAAAATTAAACCACTGTTTTAACCTGTCGCGCTGGATAAGCACATTATCAAAGGGATTAAGTAACCAGACGGTATTACCGGTTTCAATCGCGGCAGAATCAACGTCTGGTAAAAAATAATGCGTTTTACCCTGATAGCTAAACTGCGCTAATTCGCCCTGCTCCAGCATATGAGTAAGCTCAGTTTGCAGCGCAGCTTTAATGTTTTTACGCAGGTAACCGATCTGGCCTACGGTGCCAAACCCGTGAGCCTGCAGATAACGCTGAATAAGATAACGACAAAACTCCGCCTCGTCCGGCAGCCTTGTATCTACCGTAGCGGGTAAGACACGTTCGGTCAGGTCATACACTTTCTGAAAATTGTCACGCCGCAGTGCCATTACCTCACCGTGCATAAATAACTGCTCCAGCGCTTTTTTCGCCGGCTTCCAGTCCCACCAGCTACCGCGGCTTTTCACATCATCATTAAAATCGCTTGCCGTCAGCGGCCCTTCTTCGCGCAGTCTGGCCAGCACCTGCGCCATCATCTGCTGATCCGGTTCATGCCAGTGCCGTTCACCCTGTTTCAGCTGGTGTTTACGGTATAAACTGAACCGATAATCAGCCATCGGCAGATAAGCTGCGGCATGCGCCCAGTATTCAAATACCTGACCACTGGCAACAGCGTTGTCGAGCATCTGGGGCTGATAGTGTGGCAAACGGCTGTGCAGCACATGATGATGAGCACGCTGTACCACATTAATAGAATCAATCTGCACGTAGCCCAGTTGCTGTACCGCCGCTTCAAGGGACGCTGGCGGCTGCAACAGCCCTTGCTGCCGCAGTAAAATATGTATCCATTCCTGTGCCGAAAAGGGGCTGCTTTGCATAAGGTTGGCCTGTTTAATCTGGGAACTTCAGATAAAAAGCGCTGAGTAACTGCTGGTACTGCAATGAGTAAGCACCGCTTTCATCATGGATATACAGCTGTGTCTGCTGCAGTTTACCTGCGCTGCCACTGCGGCCAAAGCATAACAAACTACGGTGTGCTTTGGCCGGTTTAGTGAAAACGGTACAGCTGTGTTGTAACTGCCAGCCACCAGACAGCGCCAGGCGGATAAAGTCTTCAGCGCTGCTAACGGGTAGCACTATGGCTAATGTGCCTTCTTCACACAGCAAGCCGGCTGCAACATTGAGCAAACGGGTAAAGGGTAAGCTATCTGTATGCCTGGCCTGATGCCTTCTGGCATCCTGCGCGGCTACGGCACGCTGAAAAAACGGCGGATTAGACACAATTAAGCGGTAACGTTTATCAGTGTGATAGGTTAGAATATCGCCCTTTATCAGCCGGATTGCTTCCGGCCACGGGCTGTCAGCGACATTTAAAGCAGCTTGCTCCGCTGCAGCGGCATCAAGTTCAATGGCGTCAATCGGGTTGGCGCCTGCAGTGCGCTGCGCCAGCATCAGGCTAATAAGGCCTGAGCCGGCACCGATATCGAGAATAGCACTGCCAGTTGGTGGTAGCGGTGCAAAAGCGCCAAGTAATAAACCGTCTGTGCCGACTTTCATCGCGCACCGATCATGGGCTACATAAAATTTTTTACATTGAAAACCGGCTGACATCAGTACCTCCGCCGCCAGTTTACGGCGAAGCGGGCAAACTGTCACCGGGCAGGCAATAATGCTGAGGACTACATGACAACATTCGCAGAATTTCAACTGGATGACGACATTAACCGCGCCATTAGCGAACGCGGCTTTGAGCAGCCAACGCTGATCCAGGAAATGGCGATCCCACTGGCGTTGGATGGTAAAGATATTCTGGCCAGTGCACCAACCGGCACCGGCAAGACGCTGGCCTACGTATTACCTGCAATCCAGTATTTACTCGACTTCGGCCGCAAAGACCCGGGGTTTGCCCGTGTACTGGTGATGACCCCTACCCGCGAACTGGCATATCAGGTGTATGACGAATTCAAACACTTCACTAAGCACACGACGTTAAACGTAGGTGTGATTACCGGGGGGATTAATTACGGCAGCCATAAAGATACGCTGGAAAAAAATAACGACATACTGGTCGCGACACCAGGGCGCCTGACCGAATATCTGGATGAAGAAAGCTTTCAGGCCGACGAAGTAGAAGTACTGATACTGGATGAAGCCGATCGTATGCTGGATATGGGCTTTATTGGTGAAATGAACCGTATAGTGCTGGAAGCCCGCCGCCGCCGGCAGACGTTTTTATTCTCTGCCACGCTGGAAGGTAATAACCTGGAGCGTTTTGCCGAGCGGGCATTAAAAGAGCCCGAGCGGCTGGAAGCCATACCGTCACGCAAAGAAAAAGCCAAAATTCTGCAGTGGGTGCACCTGGCAGACGATGCGCAGCATAAACTGGCATTGCTTATTCACTTACTAAAACAGCCAGACGTGACTAAAGCTATTGTATTTGTCAAAACCCGCGAGCGGCTGGCCAGTTTAACCGGCCAGCTTGAAACCGCCGGTCTGCGCTGTGGTTGGTTGCAGGGCGAAATGCCGCAGGACAAACGGATGCAGGCAGTAGAACGCTTCAGTAGTGGCCGGGTAAATATTCTGCTGGCAACCGATGTTGCTGCACGTGGGCTGGATATTGATGATATCAGCCACGTGATTAACTTTGATATGCCCCGTACTGCAGATGTGTATGTACACCGCATTGGCCGCACCGGCCGGGCCGGAAAAAAAGGCATAGCCATTTCGCTGGTAGAAGCACACGACATGGCGATTCTGGCGAAAATAGAACGCTACAGCGAACAAAAACTGAAACGCCGTGTTGTTGACAGTCTGCGCCCTAACAACAAAGAAGCCAAAGTACCGGTGAAAAAGAAGAAGCCGGGCAAAGTCGCCGCTAAAAAAGTGGTAAAAAAGACCAAAAAATAACCTGCCTTTGATTGCCGCTGCCCGTAAAACCGGCGGCGGTTGTCGCATTTTTACGCTACCGTCTTGGAATTTTTTAGTAAAGCTGCTATTGGTATGCTGAATAAATTATTACAAACGTGGAGCCGTCAGATGGATAAAAGACAATTTATAAAAAACTGCGCGCTGGCAGCCAGCCTGATCCCCTTGGCAAGTTGTGCCAACGTCATAGCAGCACCTGCTGCCAACAAGGGCAAGCGGGTGTTACCGGTAGCGCTGAACCCTGGCGATACGGTCGCACTGGTCAGCCCGTCAAAAGCCACTGACAACAAAATAGATTTGCAAATTGCCACCGAAGTCATGCAGGCGCTGGGGCTAAAAGTAAAAACCGGCCAGCACCTGGCATCACGCCGTGGCCATCTTGCCGGCACTGACCTTGAGCGCGCCAGTGATATTAATGCCATGTTTGCTGACAAAGACGTCAAAGCCATCATCTGCTTACGCGGCGGCTCAGGTGCTGCCCGGGTGCTACCGTTGCTGGATTACAACCTGATCCGCAACAACCCGAAAATTCTGCTTGGATACTCCGACATAACCGCTTTACATAACGCTATTCATGCCCAGACCGGTCTGGTCACTTTTCATGGCCCGAACGGCACCGGCAGTTGGAATAGTTTTAATGCCGATCAGTTCCGCCGGGTATTTTTTGACCGCGAGTTAATGCACTACCAAAACGTGATGGATGCTAAAGACGAGCTGGCGCCCAGACAAAACCGCACCATCACCATCATCGGTGGTAAGGTGCAGGGCGAATTGATTGGCGGTAACCTTACCGTGCTGACCGCCCTTGCCGGCTCTCCTTACCTGCCCGATTTCAGCGGCAAAATTCTGTTTGTCGAAGATGTAGAAGAAGCCCCTTATCGCATAGACCGTATGTTAAGTACTTTAAAACTGATGGGCGCGCTGGACAAAATTGCCGGTTTTATTTTTGGTGAATGCACCGACTGCCGTCCAAGCGGGGGTTATGGCTGGCTGACGATGGACCAGATTTTTGATGATCATATCAAGCCGCTGAATATACCCGCTTACCGCGGTGCTATGATTGGCCATATAAAGCAGCAGTTTATTGTACCGGTTGGCGGCCGGGTTGAGCTGGATGCGGATGCGGGTAGCTTCCGCTTGCTAGACAGTGTATTTCAATCTGCTTAAAACCCGCTAACCTGCCGTGCAAACGGCAGGTTAGCTTTTTTACCATCGCTTTATCGTTTCTGCAAACTGCACTTTGCACTATGCTGTGCTAGGGTGTGTTACAACTGCCACCAATGAATCAATGCTATGCGTCGTTTATTTATTATTTTGTCTGTCGCAACACTACTGCTTGTTACCTTGCTGAGCCTGCGCTGGCCCTGGGTCTGGTGGACACTGGTTATCATTGTGCCTCTGATCCTGCGCGGCATCTATGATATGTTGCAAACACGCCACAGTTTATTGCGTAACTACCCGCTGATTGCACATGCCCGCTGGCTGATGGAGTTTATCCGGCCCTATGTGCGTCAGTACCTGTTTGAATCAGAAACTGATGGTACCCCGATAAACCGGATGTTCCGCTCAGTCATTTATCAGCGCTCTAAAGGTAGCCTGGATACTAATCCTTATGGCACCAAGCTGGATACACAACGCGTTGGTTATGAATGGATAGGCCACTCTATTGCTGCCCGTCATCATGCACCACACGATCCGGTGACCAAAATCAGCATTGGTGGCCCGCACTGCAGCCAGCCTTATCAGGCCAGCATCTTTAATATTTCAGCGATGAGCTTTGGCGCACTTAGCAATAACGCTATTTTGGCTCTGAATAAAGGCGCAGCGCTCGGTGGTTTTTATCATAATACCGGAGAAGGCAGCGTCAGCGATTATCACCTGAAATATGGTGGCGATCTGGTGTGGCAAATTGGTACCGGCTATTTTGGCTGTCGCGACAAGCACGGCAACTTTGATGCAGCGTCTTTTGAGCTAGTGGCAACTAAACCGTCTATCAAAATGATCGAAATTAAATTGTCCCAAGGCGCCAAACCCGGCCATGGCGGCATTTTGCCTGCAGACAAAAACACCGCCGAAATTGCCCGTATCAGGCTGGTGCAGCCCGGTACCCGGGTAGACTCACCACCGGCGCACAGCGCTTTTGGTACACCGCTGGAAATGATGCAGTTTATTCAGCAACTGCGGCAGTTATCGGGCGGCAAACCTGTCGGCATAAAGTTAGCAATTGGCCGCGCCAGCGAGTTTGTGGCGATCTGTAAAGCCATGATAGAAACCGGCCTGGCACCTGATTTTATCACTGTCGATGGCGGTGAAGGCGGCACCGGTGCCGCACCACTGGAGTTTTCCAACTCTGTGGGCATGCCGCTGCGTGAAGCATTGGCGTTTGTCTGTGATGTGCTGACTGGATTTGGCCTGAAGCAGCAAGTTAAAGTTATCGCCAGCGGTAAAGTGTTCACCGGCTTTCATCTGGTGAAAAACCTGGCGCTGGGCGCCGACATCTGTAACAGCGCGCGCGGCATGATGATGGCGCTGGGCTGTGTGCAGTCGCTGGTATGTAATACAAATCACTGCCCGACCGGTGTCGCGACACAAAACCCGGCACTAACCCGGGGCTTAGTGGTACCGGATAAAGCCAGCAGGGTTGCCCGCTTTCATCAGGAAACCGTACGTGCCTGTATGGAGATTATCGCCAGTGCCGGCCTTAAACACACGTCGGAGTTAAACCGCTCGCATATTTTTCGTCGTATCAGTGAAACAGAGGTGCGCCGCTTCGACGAAATTTATACTGATCTGGAACCGGGCTGTTTGTTAAATGGTAAAAGCCCTGTGAAATTTGCTCAGGCATTGCATGAAGCCAGTGCAGACAGCTTTGCCCCTAAACGTTACATTGCTGAAACGGAACAGGGGCTAAAAACGCTGCAGTCATAAAAACTCAGCGCTCCCAGTACGCTTCTTCCAGGCTGTCCTCGCGCTCTGGCAAGCCTTTGGATAACCGGGGCGCGTTCTGCACCAGAATTTCGTAGCTGACCCGGTTAGCGTATTTACAAATCTGGGCGAATGAGGAATACGCCAGATAAGGCTGCTCATGCTTGCCAGATAACGGCTGAACCTGTTTATGAAAGTGGTTAGCGGCCATATCGTGCAATATTGCCGACAGCGCCCCATCGCCGGCGCCATTAGTGTTTTTAATCCGCTCGGGGCCGCCGAGGTAGGGGTCGATATGCGAATATACCTTCAGCGGCTGTTCGCAGTTCGCGCGTAGCATGGGGCGGCTAAATTCATACTGGTTAAAATCGGCCAAGCTGGCAGACTTTATCGGATTACTGCTTTCGCGTTTGACGCTGTCATCCGTGTGGCCGCATAAATACAAACCTTCCGGCCCGGCGGTGATCAATACCATGTCAGTATGATCCAGGATGGCCTCGGCCGCTTTTAGCGGATCGGCAAAACCGGTTAAAGCTTCGGCTTCCAGCTCATTCATCGCCAGCACGTTGACATAATTTTTGATTGTGCTGAGGATCTGCTCACGGTTCTCTTCTACCAGATGTCGCGTACCCAGACTCATGACTACCGGGACATTGTGCTGTTTGGCATCCTGCAACGCTTTTAGCATCGCGGGCTGAATAGGCTTACCCTGTGCCCGCAGCGGATAGGCACTGACAACAAAAGCAGCCGCCCCAGCAATAATGTCGGTTGGGATATATTCCTGGCTCAGCTCATCCATATCACTGGGGTCAATAACAAAGGTGCGCTCGCCATCGGGGGTGATCATGGTAATACCCCGGCCAATATCACCGGACACACCTTGCAGATGGTTCATATCCACTTTAGAACTGGTGTGGCAAACATAGTGGTACGCTGGCGAGCCAAGCGCGATATTGGCTGACATCACACCAAGTAATACTGATTTATCGTCAGCCAGCACCGAGTAGTTGTGAATGGTGTTACCAATAGTGCCGCCGGCAAAATGATCAGAAATGGCCTGCTGTGCGACCAGCTCCTGATAGATCAAATTAGCTTTGCCGTGTTCGACCAGGTTAGATAAGCCTTTACGGATGTCATATTTAACCAGAAATTCGTCACTGACATTAGCCACGACATCAACAATAGTTTGATCCAGGCCGACAATATAGGTGTCCAGCTCTGGCCGCACTTCAAAGCTGGGTAACTGCGGTTTTGGCTGAGATACCGGAAAATAATGTTTAATTTTACGCAGGCCGGGAAATTTCATTTGTTACAACACCACTGGCACGCCGTTACCGGCAAAGAGCGGCATTGTAACAAAAAAGCCAGCGCTGGCGCAGTGCTTATTCAGTGTTGTGGCGCAAAAATACCGGTTCATCGGCAGATGATTGTTCCGCACTATATTGATACCCAGCTAAATCAAAGCCTTTTAATTGTTCGGCTGTGGTAAGACGCTGCTCAATGATATAGCGCGCCATCAGGCCGCGGGCTTTTTTCGCAAAAAAACTGATAATTTTATACTGACCGTTTTTA
The DNA here is from genome assembly GCF_059429535.1 of Rheinheimera sp. ATLC3. Taxonomy (NCBI): domain Bacteria; kingdom Pseudomonadati; phylum Pseudomonadota; class Gammaproteobacteria; order Chromatiales; family Chromatiaceae; genus Rheinheimera; species Rheinheimera sp. ATLC3. The sequence continues at coordinate 3,291,733 of NZ_CM182103.1, read as the reverse complement.
AAGTCTTTAAACACCGGCGATATCAGCCGGCCTTGCAGCAGCTTAGGTTTGACTGCCTTGAAATACTCCTGTGACGCCAGATTGATGACAACATCGGTTTGTAGTGCGCTAAGCTGCCGGTTTAGTTGCTCAGTAATACTGCTCTGCCAGAAAGCATATAAATCTTTGCCATGTGGGTTCGCCAGCTTGGTGCCCATTTCCAGCCGGTAAGGTTGCATCAAATCAAGTGGGCGCAATACGCCATACAAGCCACTTAAAATGCGCAAGTGTTGCTGGGCATAAGCAATATCATCGTCAGTTAAGCTGACCGCATCCAGCCCCTGATACACATCGCCATTAAAAGCGAATAATGCAGCTTTAGCGTTTTGTTCGGTAAAAGGCAGCTGCCACTGTGCAAAACGCGCTGCGTTTAAGCCTGCCAGCTTATCACTGATGTGCATTAGCGAAGATAAGTCAGCCGGGGTTAAACCTTTGCAAATATCAGCCAGTTGCTGACTCTGCGCCAGCATAGCAGGTTGAGTAACGTTTACCGGCTTTGCCAAAGGCTGAAAATCGAGATCTTTAGCGGGCGATACTAACAACAACATAAAAAACGTCCGTTCTGGTATGAAAAATTAATCGAGATACAACTCAGGTAATTGCGGCAGTAACTGCGCCAGCCGCTGCTGGTTAGCTGCCGACTTGGTGCTGAACTCCAGCGCTGCCATAGCTGATTTCGCCAGAGGTTTTAATGCTTTGTCAGCTGGCAGTTGCGTAAGGGTTTGTAGCAGATTCAGCACCAGCGCAGCATTACAGGGCATAAATACAAAAGCCTGGCGCAGCAATGTTAACGCCTGCTCAGGATTTCCCGCTTGTGCCTGCTCCATGCCAGCCTGATTCCACTGTCTGATTTGGCCCCGCAGTTGCTGTTCTTGCTGCAACAGATATTGCGCGGTTAAACGCTGGCACTCTCCGGTTAAATCGGCTTTAGCCGGAATAAAATCTTTTAACATTGCAAGAAATGCGTCAGCCTGCTTCATCTCGCCAAGTGCAAATGCCAGTCTGGCGTTATCAACAATCGATTCGGGATCTACCGGAGTATAATCAGCAACCAATTGCATAAATTGTTGCCGTCCCTGTGCGATATTACCCTGTAGCAAACTTAGCCTGGCACGCAAAACCGTCAGTTCAGCTTCAGTAGTGTCATTAACGAGTTTTTGCGGCATCAAAGCCAGTGTATCAACCGCTTTTTTTAACCTGGCAGCAAACTCTGGCCTTGCGGCCCTTTGGGCCTGCTCTGACTGCAATCGGGTCAGAATGAAATAATAATCAGCCTGGTCAAAGGCTGAAAACCGGTATTGCTGGATCTGCTTTTGCCAATACTTGGCGCTTTCTTCCTGCTGGCCTTGCAGCAGCATTATGCAACCATTCGCTTTATGTGCCTGTACACTGACATTGTTTAACTTCATCAGCTCAGCTAACTGCTTTGCTGCCAGCTCAGTTTTGCCCTGGCGCAAATACAAACAACACAGCCATTCCAGCGCTTCAGGCCGGGTATCATCCTGCTCAATTAATGACATCAGGCGGGATTCAGCAGCCGGGTATTCCTGCAGTTGCAGTAGTGCCACGGCCTGCCCCAGCAGTGCCCAGCTGAAATCACGCTGCTGCGTAACCTGCTCATACAGTTTAAGTGCAGCGCTATAGCTGTGATCAGCCATTAACACTTCGGCCATCAGGCGTAAGGCCGGTAATGATGAGGAATTAACAGCGTTAATGACCGGGTCAAGCTCTAACTGCGCTGTTTTATAATCCTGCTGCTGCACAGCCTGATACGCCTTGCGCAGTTTTACCCGGTTGTTCCAGGCTTTAGCCAGACGCTTTTCCAGCTCAACATATGAAAAGGGTTTGAGAATAAACGCATCAGGCGCGCCTTGCAGTAAACCAAGAACAGGCATACGTCTTGGCTCTGCACTCATCAGAATAAAACAACACCCTACGCGTAAAACCGCTTGCTGACTCAGATCAGCAAAAAACTGTAATGCATCTTTGCCACTACCAAGGTCAAAGTCAGCCAGAATAAAATCAAAGCTGTCTTTACTCGCCATTGGCATAGCCTGCGCGGCATCTGCAACCGTGGTAATATTGTCGAAACCAATTTGCTGCAGCATACCCTTAATAGAAGCTCGCACTGGCTCACAGTCTTCGATTAGCAGAAGTTTTTTGCTTTTATAAAAGCTGGCTTGAAAGATCATCGAGATCCTGTGCTAATTTACATTAATGACATAACGCCGGACATGTCCGGCACAACAAGCGTTATAGTAACTTACTTTATGTATACAAGGCTATCAGGGTTATAGTTCTGTTAAGCCCTGCAAGCTGTTGTAATATTCCTACATTAATTGCTTATTAAACAGTGAATCACTAGAATGTGATCAAAAATACGGTAATAAAACAATATGAGCGACTTACTTAGCCAACTGAAAGCCGTGACCACAGTCGTTGTGGACAGCGGAGACCTGACCGCCATCGAGCAGTTCCGCCCGGTAGATGCAACCACTAACCCCAGTTTGCTGTTAAATGCCAGCCAATTGGAGTTTGCCAAACCGATTTTGAGCAATGCTATCGCTTACGCGAAAAGCAAGACCAGTGACAACGCAGCGCAGCTGAGCCTAGCTTCTGACAAATTTGCTGTCGACATTGGTACCGCCATCGCCAAACTGGTACCTGGGCGTGTATCAACAGAGGTCGATGCCCGCTTATCATTTGATACAGAAGCCACAGTTAACAAAGCGTTGCAGCTTATCGCCTTATATAAAGAAAACGGCGTTGGCACCGATCGTATCCTAATCAAAATAGCTTCTACCTGGGAAGGTATTCAGGCCGCCCGCGTGCTGGAGCAGCAAGGCATTCAATGTAACCTGACGTTATTATTCCATATGGCGCAAGCCAGAGCCTGTGCCGAAGCCGGTGCGTACCTGATTTCACCTTTTGTCGGCCGCATTCTCGATTGGTATAAAGCCAACACAGGCAAAGACTACACTGCCGAAACTGACCCAGGTGTATTGTCAGTGCGTGACATCTACCAGTTTTACAAACAGCATGGTTATAAAACCGTGGTTATGGGTGCCAGCTTCCGTAACACCGGTGAAGTACTGGCATTGGCAGGTTGCGATCGCTTAACGATCAGTCCGGCATTATTGGCCGAGCTAAGTCAGCAGCAGGGTGAACTAACGGTACATTTACGTGACGATGGTGCGACAACAACAGCGCCGGCAGCACTTACCGAAAGCGAATTCCGCTGGGCCTTGAACGAAGATGCTATGGCAACCGAAAAGCTATCAGAAGGGATCCGCAAATTTGCAATCGATCAGCGTAAGCTGGAGCAGGTTATTCAACAAGCACTTTAACTTACAACATTACAGGGGATTAGAGTATGTCCGTTTCGCCATGGTCTGGATTTAAAGCACTGGCTGCACAACAAGGCTCGTTACGTCAGGCCTTTGCTGACGATCCGATGCGGGCAGAGCGCTACGCAGCTCAAGCCTGTGGCATCAGGCTCGACTACTCAAAAAACCTGATCAATCATCACAGCTGGCAGGCACTGCAGCAGCTGGCAGAACAAAGCCAGATAAAATCTGTGCTTAGTGCCATGCTAAGCGGCGACAAAATTAATAACACCGAGCAGCGCAGTGTCTGGCATATGATGTTGCGAAAAACAGACGTCTCCGGGCTGATGCTGGATGGCGAAAATATTGGTGATGCAATTAATGAATGCCGCAGCAGAATGACAGCGCTGGTCAGCCAGCTGCATAACGGAGAGTATCGCGGCTATACCGGCAAAGCCATTACCGACCTGATATGGGTAGGCATAGGCGGCTCACTGCTGGGGCCGCAGATGGCAGTTGAAGCATTAACACCTTATCACTGCAGTCCGGTTCGTTTGCATTTTGCCGGCAATATCGATGGCGCTGTGGTATCAGACATTATCAAAACGCTGGACCCTGCCACTACCTTAGTTTTCGTGGCGTCCAAATCTTTTGGCACTGAGGAAACCAAGCAAAATGCACTGGCGATCCGGCAGTGGTTTAAAGATCAGGGTGCTGATAGCGCGGCGATCGCGCGGCATTTCTGGGCCACATCATCAAACATCAGTGCCGCCGCTGACTTCGGTATTGTTGAACAAAATATTTTGCCGATGTGGGACTGGGTGGGAGGCCGTTACTCATTATGGTCTGCTATTGGTTTTCCGGTCGCGCTGATGATAGGCAATACGCACTTTGCAGAGCTGTTAAAAGGTGCTGAAGCCATGGATACCCATTTTACTGACACGCCTTTTAGCGATAATCTGCCAGTAATTCTGGCTCTGCTCGGTATATGGTATATCAACGGTTTTGGTTGTCAGGCGCAGGCACTGTTGCCCTACAGTCATTATTTGCGCTTACTGCCCTCTTATGTACAGCAGCTGGATATGGAATCCAACGGTAAAAGTGTTGATGTTCAGGGCCAGGCATTAACGGATGCCACTGCACCGGTGATTTGGGGTGATGCCGGCACAAATGGCCAGCATGCCTACCATCAGTTATTACATCAAAGCGCGCTGGCCGTACCAGCTGACTTTATTCTGCCGGTTAAACCCGCCCACAAGCTAACAGACCAACACCAGCGGTTAGCCGCACACTGCTTTGCCCAGACTCAGGCATTGATGCAAGGCAAAACCCTTGATGAGGCCACGGCCGAATGCAAGACTGCTGGCATGAGCGATGCTGAAGCAGCTGCATTGGCACCACATAAAGTTTCTCCGGGCAATAAACCCAGCAATACCCTGCTGTTACCGGAACTTTCGCCGTATTATCTCGGCGCCTTAATTGCTCTATACGAGCACAAAGTATTCTGCCAGGGCGTGCTGTGGAATATTAACTCTTTTGACCAATGGGGCGTAGAGTTGGGTAAGCAGTTATCCGGGCCGATATATCAGGCATTGTCAGGCGGTTCAGCTGAGAAACTCGATAGCTCTACGCAGGCACTGATTAAGGTATTTTCACAACAAAAATAATTCAGTAAAAGCAGTTTTGTCATCGTATGGTCACTTAGTTGTTTTATTTTCAGGCAAAGTGTGGTAAATCATTTGTTGAAAATAACAACAACAACTATCAGAGAGGCCAAACTATGGAAAGCTTCGAAGACTTACTGAATATGTTGGAACGTCCTGCCGCTAAACCCCGTGCGGTAAAACGTAAATGGCGCGAAATAGAACAGTTGAAAGAGCGGCAGCGCTTGAAAAAAGAGCTCAGCGACATCGACTGGACTATTGAACCGGAACTGGCCGATATCGAATTATAGAACAACGCCCGCTGTGATAAGCGGGCGTTGTCGTTTTCGGCTATAGCTTAAAGTTGCCAGTTAATCGGGGCTTTGCCCTGCTTAACCAGCAGCTCATTGGCCTGTTTAAAGTGGCCACAGCCCAGAAAACCGCGATGTGCAGACAGCGGTGACGGATGCGGTGCTTCCAGCACATAGTGTCGTTGCCTATCAATAAAGCGGCCTTTTTTCTGCGCATGCGAGCCCCATAACAAAAACACTATCCCCTGACAGTGCGCGCTGATCTGCGCTATCACTTTGTCTGTGAATTGCTCCCAGCCTAAATGCCGGTGTGAATTTGCCTGGGTCGCCACGACCGTTAATACGGTATTGAGCAGTAACACGCCCTGCTTTGCCCAATCCTCCAGACAGCCATGGGCTGGGATCACAAACTCGGGATACTCCAGCGCCAGCTCTTTATACATATTCTGCAGTGATGGCGGTACGCGCACGCCACGGCGAACAGAAAATGCCAGACCATGGGCCTGATTCGGCCCATGGTAAGGATCCTGCCCCAGCAGCACCACTTTCAGGTTATCCAGTTCTGTCAGCTTAAAGGCGTTGAATACATCGTTTTGTGGCGGATAAATAACCTGGCCGGCTTGCCTGGCCTGCTCAATCTGGTTTAGCGTATCAACAAAATAAGGCTGACGCTTTTCCTCACCCAGTAACTGTTGCCACGACATCAGCGAGGCTCCAGCTTCAGCAACTCTTGCTGCAATACAGCAAAATCCGCTGGAATATCAATGCTCAATCCCTGCTCAGCAGCGCAGCGGGCCAAAGCTTCTGGCAGGGCTAAAGGTGTACCCAGGATATTTTCTACCTGCTCTTTAAATTTGGCAGGGTGTGCAGTACCGAGAAAAATACCATATTCACCATCCTGCAAGCTGCGCTTTAGCGCTTTATAAGCAACGGCCGCGTGTGGCTCACTCAGATAACCCAGCTGTGACAGCAATCGCACACCAAGCACCGTATCGTCTTCATCAACCATTAACGTTTCGATATCACTGCGCGCAATCATTCCTTGCGCCAGCAACGCCTCTACCCTTGGCCAGTTATTCGGTGCTGCAACATCCATCGCATTGGACAAGGTTGCCACTGTCGGTTTAGGTTGCCATTGCCCCGAGCGCCAGTAGCGCGGAACAGTATCATTCGCATTGGTCGCCGCGACCATACGTTTGATTGGCAGACCAAGTGCTTTGGCAATTAACCCGGCTGTAAGATTACCGAAATTACCGCTTGGCACTGCAATAACCACCTGACTGCGTTTTTCGGCTGGTACCTGGGCAAAAGCTTCAAAGTAATAACAAATTTGTGCAAATAACCGGCTGATATTAATAGAGTTAGCAGAGTTAATGCTGAGCTTCTCCACTAAGGCTTTATGGTCAAATACCTGCTTAACCAGCGCCTGACACTGATCAAAGTCTCCTGCCACCGCCAGCGTAGTAATATTTTCGCCAAGCGTAGTAAACAGTTTCTCCTGCAACGGGCTGATTTTACCTTTTGGAAATAAAATCACTACCTGTACCCCTGGCTGCTTATAAAAAGCATGGGCAACAGCAGCGCCGGTATCACCTGAGGTTGCAGTCACGATCGTTGTTTTTCTGCCTCCTTGCGCTTTGGCCAAGGCCTGCGCCATAAAGCGACCGCCAAAATCTTTAAACGCCAGGGTTGGGCCGTGAAACAGTTCAAGGCAACTGATATCATCGGTAACCGGCGCCAGCGGCGCAGCAAAGGTAAAAGCCTTTGCTACCATCTCTGTTACTTCGCCTGCGCTTAATTCGTCACCTATCAAAGCCGTCAAAATAGCGGCACTGCGCTCAACCATTGGCATCGCCAATAGGGTTTCAATGTCCAGCTTCGGCCAGCTGGTCGGGAAAAACAGACCTTGCTGCTGCCCCAGTCCCTGGCGTACTGCCTGTAAAAAACTGACCTGTTCGGCAGGTACTTTAATATTGCTTAACTGCATGTCTTCATCCTACAGCGCTCTGGCGCCGCCTTGTGACAAGCGACAAATTTGCGTTGTCGCATCCTGATTCTTTTCATAATGCCGCGATAAATAATCAGCAGCAAGCTGTGCCTGTTCATCATTACTACATAAAGCAAACAGTGTCGGCCCGGCGCCGGAGATCCCAAGGTGCAAAATCCCCTTTTCGGCAAGGGCGGCTCTTAATCCGGGTAGTTCAGGCAATAGTGGCGTGCGTGCGGGTTCTGCGACCAAATCCTGCAGTGCCGCCACAGCGTCGGCTTCATCTTTTACGTACAAAGCACTGACGAAGCGGCTTAGCATACCAGCAAAGGCAATACTCTGACCCAGGCTTAGTTGCTGTGGTAGTACGGCACGGGCAGCCTTGGTTGATAACACTGTCCCCGGATAACTTAGCACAACACGCCACTGTTTAAACCATGGCAGACTGCGGCAGATTTGCGGGCTTTGCGGCAACATCAGCTGTAAACCGCCGAAATAAGAAGGTGCCACGTTGTCATAATGCACACTGCCACTAACGCCACCTTCAGCTTCTGCCATCAGTTGCAACAACTCGGCCTCAGATAAGGGGTTGCCAAAATAATCATTAAAGGCGTAGCACGCCACAACGATGGAACAGGCACTGGAGCCTAAACCACTGCCTACCGGCAGGTTTTTGTGTAGCCGCAACGCCAGCTTGGGCAAGGTACGGCCAACTTTGCGTTCAAAGGCATCAAAACAGCTCAGCACCAGGTTGTCGTTCGGCTCAGCGGGTAACTGATGTACATAGCGCCCCACTATCATCAGGTGCATATCAGCTTGCTCTGCCACAATATCCAGTACGTCGCCAAACAGCTCGCCACTAACGGGTTCAAATGCTGCCCCGAGCAAATCAAAACCAACGGAGAAGTTGCCGGTAGAAGCCGGCGCGTAATAACGTTTCAGATAAGCGCCCGGCGCTAGTTCAGATGTAATTTGCATAATGATTACACCTGCTGCTGCCAGCCAAGCGTGCGCATGACATCACTGAACACACCGGCAGATGTCACTGCCGCACCGGCGCCGTAACCACGTAATACGAAGGGTATTGGCTGATAATAACGGCTATGGATCGCAAGCGCGTTTTCACCGTCTTTCACTTTCGCCAGCGGATGAGATGCGTCTAAGGCTTTTATCGCAACTTTACATTTCCCCTCAACAATCTCACCAATGTACCTGAGCACTTTGCCTTCTGCCGCGGCTTGCGCTAAGCGCTTAGCAAAAGCACTGTCTAATTGTGGCAACTGCGTCATAAAATCATCTATAGGCGCACTTTGGGCAAAGCCTGAGGGTAAAACAGACTCAACCTCAACATCACTGAGTTCCAGCTTCATACCTGCTTCCCGGGCTAATATCAGCAGCTTACGGGCAACATCCATACCGGATAAGTCATCACGCGGGTCTGGCTCTGTAAAGCCCATAGCTTTTGCTTTGCGGGTAACCTCTGACAACGACACACCCGCTTCCAGCTCACCGAAAATATATGACAATGAACCGGACAAAATACCTTCAAAAGCCACCAGTTCATCGCCGGCATTCAGCAAGCCCTGCAAAGTGTCAATGACCGGCAAGCCTGCACCGACGGTTGTTTCATATAAAAATCTGCGCCGGTGCTGCTGCGCAACATGCCTAAGCTGCTGATAATACGCCAGCGACGCGGTATTGGCTTTCTTATTAGGGGTGACCACATGAAAACCTGCCGTCAGAAAATCGGCGTATTGGGCTGCAATCTGCTCTGAACTGGTGCAATCGATCAGTACCGGATTAGTCAGATGCTGCTGCTGAGCAAACTGGCTCAATGCAGTTAACGAAAACGGCTGATTCACACCTTGCAACTGCTGCTGCCAGTGCTGCAGATCAATGCCATCGTTATTCAGCAGCAACGCCTTGCTATTGGCGATACCATAAACCGTGACTTTTACCTGTCGGCTGTGTAAAAACGCCTGCTGACGCTGAATTTGTGCGAGTAATTCGCTACCGACTACGCCACAGCCAACCAGAAACACATCAATGCTCGGGATATGGCTGAAAAAGTTCTCATGACACACCTTCACCGCATTTTTGCAGGCTGCCTGCTCCACCACCGCCGAAATAGATCGTTCACTGCTGTCCTGCGCTATTGCCACCACGTTAACTCTGGCCTGCGCCAGAGAAGCAAAAAACTTCGCCGCCACACCCCGGTGTTGACGCATACCATCGCCGACCAGGCTTACAATAGCCATGTCAGATAAAATATTCAGCGGCCGCAGCAAGCCGGTTTGCAGCTCAAGCTCAAACTCCTGCTGCAGTGCTTTTTTAGCAGCGCTCAGGTGCAGTTGCGGCACACAAAAACTGATACTGAACTCTGAAGAGGATTGGGTAATCAGACTGACTGATATTTGCGAGCGCGCCATAGAGGCAAACACCCGGCTAGCCATACCTACCACCCCCTTTAACCCGGGGCCGGATACCGTTATCAGCGCCAGATGCTCTAAGCTGGAAATACCTTTAACCAGGGCATCACCTTCGCCGGCGTTATCAATACAAGTACCCGGAGCCGATGGATTAAGAGTATTTTTGATATAACAGGGAATATTGTACCGGGCCAGCGGGCCTATGGTTTTAGGGTGCAGTACCTTGGCACCAAAATATGACAGCTCCATCGCTTCATCATAAGATAAACGGTCAATCAATTTAGCATTCTTAACCTGCCGCGGATCTGCACTGTAAACACCATCAACGTCAGTCCAGATCTCGCAAGCCTCAGCACGGATACTGGCTGCCACTACCGCGCCGGAATAATCAGAACCATTGCGCCCCAACAGGCAGGTTTCGCCCTGGGCATTACTGGAAACAAAACCCGCAATAACATATACCTGCGCATTCTGGGCTGCGATGGCCTGAGACAGTGTCACCTCAGAGGCAGCAACATCGGCAGTGGCATTTAAATAGTCACCACTACTTTTAACCAACGAGACAGCATCTAACGCCACTGTTTGTACCTGACTGGCGTTTAGCATCGATGTCATCAGTGCCACGCTAAACTGCTCTCCAAGCCCAAGGATCTGCGCTTTAATATGATCCGGGCAGTGTTTCAGCAGTGAAATACCGGTTAGCTGAGCGTCCAGCTGCGCTAACTGCTGTAGCGCAATTTGTTGCGCCTGCTCTAATGTTGCTGTGGGAAAGGCCGCCGCCGCATCATCAGCTAACTGCTGATAACGTTGCTTAAGCTGCTGCAGTACAGGCCTGAAATCAGAACCAAGATAGGCTAAATCTGTCAACTCAACCAGGGTATTGGTGACACCTTGCGGTGCAGATAACACCAGACATATACGATCCGTAGTAGTCAGTTGCTGGACAATTTTTGCAACCTCGGCAAAACGCTGAACTGACGCCAGCGACGATCCACCAAACTTGAGCACTCTCATTTTAAACTCCTTGCGCATAATTAATTGTTATTGTCCGTTATCGTACTACCTGGTTAAGCAACAATAGCTCCGTATGCCGAAGCCAAAAAAAAGACCCGTGACATTTGAGGTCACGGGTCTTTTTTAAAGACAACACACCGCCGACCTCCTACCCCGAAGGGGTGGTGGTAATAATAATGGTGGTGAGTACAGTCGTTTTTATTTTCATGGCTTTCACTATGCACAGACTTTTAGACGTCTGTCAATGGCTAATTCTTGCAACCGGCTATTTTACCTGTTTCAGATAAACTTCAGCAGGCTCCTGCCAGGCTATAACTCTGTTACGCCCCTGCCGTTTGGCGTTGTACAACGCCATGTCAGCTTGCTGAATAAGTTCGTCAGCTGTCTGACCTTTAAAGCTGCTGACACCTATGCTTACCGTTACGCTGAGGGTTTGGCCATTAAAAAGCAGCTGATGTTCTGCCACCGCTTTACAAATGCGGTTTGCCACCAGAACGGCCCCCTGCAAATCTGTTTCTGGCAATACCACACCAAATTCTTCTCCGCCGTAACGGCCAAGTAAGTCAGTGTCGCGCAGTAAAGCACCTATAATGGCAGAGAGCTCAACCAACACCGCATCACCTCCCTGGTGACCGTATTGATCATTCAGCTGCTTAAATTTATCAAGATCAAACAGTAACAACGCTAAAGAATGCTGATAACGAACAGCCCTTGCGACTTCATAGCCCAGCTGTTGCTGCCAGTAACGGCGGTTATAGACACCGGTTAAGCCATCAGTACGATTGGCCTGTTCCAATTGCGCCATGCTTTGCTGCAACTGAAGCTGATATACATAAGCATCTGTTGCGTCTTCAATCAGCATGCAGACATAATGTGAAACGCCATCCGGCGCGGTAAGCGGCAGCATAGTGCAGTTCTGCGCCATATAGAGGCTGTCACTGCTAAGCGGGCGTAAGTGCGGCAATTTCAAAATATATTGCCGTTGTTCCCAGCTACTAAATGCCGGAGCCTGTAATGACAACACGCCATCTAATTTACGGTGTAACCAGGCTCGGGGCAAATCATCAAACACATCGTATACCAATTGACCCTGGGTATGCTCAAGCCGCTTGTCCGCCCGTCGGGCAATAAATTGATTAAAAAACACTATCTGGTGCTGGTCATTAAGCACCAGCACTCCGGTATTCAATTGGGCGAGTAACGGTTGCAATAACCAGTCTAACTGCATCAGAAGCTAGCCAGAATTTGATCCAGTATTAAACGCAGTCGCAGTACTGCTTCACCTGGGATCAGTAAAATCATGTCGCAATTAAAGCTATAGTCGGTCAGCTGATAACGGATATCAACCTGTAGCGCCAGCTGCCATTGCTCTGCTGTAGAGGCAAGTTTTTCCGCAAAGTGCTTGTCCCGGCTGGATAAAATACGTGGCGCCGCGTAGGAGAAACTATTATCGAGCTGTTCTGCCAAACCATTAAGAAACGTCGTCGTTAAAACTGAGCTGATATCCGTTAGCATTTCAGCTTCTGAGCTGTCATCGTCGCTATAGCCCAGCAACTTAGCGATTACCCCTACATTCTCCAGCTGATACAGCATGATGGTTTCACCACGCAGCCCCTGATCGCCAAAAAAGCCCAGACTAATCATGGTGACACTTTGCTGCTGATGCCGGTCGGCAAAATGCTCAGGTAGCTGCTCCGTCTTCACCAGTTTAATAGCAGGCACCTGCAAATGCACCAGCGTATTCAGGTAGCGCGCCAGCTTGTCACTGGCTAACCCCATAGCAACATTAACCAACTCTTGCAGGCAGTCGCGCTGCTCTTCGCTAAATTGGAAATCTGTCATATTAAACCGTACTTATGCATCACATCGGCTAACTTGGCTGCACTGGCAGGTTTCTGGATAAACGCCAGCGCCCCCAGCTCCATTACTCTTTTTTGCATTTCGGGCTGAATATCCGCTGACACGACTATCACCAAACAATCCATAGCGTCTGCTTTGATCGCTTCCAGCACACCGATACCGTCCAGTTCCGGCATCGTTAAGTCGAGAAACACCAGCCCTATTTCCTGTGAGCGTAACGTGTCCAATGCTTCAACACCATTGCTGGCTGTCACAATATTGGCATCGAACTCTGCGGGAAGGGACTTCTTTAATTGGTTACGGGCGAGTAAAGAGTCATCACATATTAACGCGTTTAAAGCCATGTCTGCTGCCTGTTTGTTATAGTGGTTCTTGGCAATATCTGGTCAAAAAATATATACATTACGCCACTATAAAGCAATATCTGCGCTATAAATAGCCCAGATCAACATGGGCTATTTGCAAACAGCCGGTTATTGGTTATCGTAGAGCCATAAAAGCAATTTTAATTCGCCACAAGGTACCTTCATGCAGCATAAAAGCTTATCCCGTAAGCTATTAACCAAAGTATTGTCGGTCTACTTCATTCTGACATTTGTGGTTACTCTGGGGCAAATTGTTGCTGAGTACTTTAATACTAAAGATCATATCAACGGCGAACTTGAAACACTGCAGCAGACGTTTTCCGGCAGCCTGACCCGTGCCATATGGGAGCTTAACACCCAACAGGCAATGATTATCGCTGATGGCCTGCTGGCCATTCCCGCGATAGAAGGCATTATCGTTCGCGATGACAGCGGTGCCGTCATTACGCAGCTTGGCCGTTATATCAATATCCAGGAAAGATTCAGCACACAGCTGGTACGTGAAGGTGTAAGGCTGACTGAGCAACAATCAGGCATTTTTGGTTACACCTTTCCGCTTATTTTCGAATTTTCAGGCCGGGCCACCCAGGTAGGCGATGTCACGCTGTTTTCAAGCCGGGCGGTAGTTATAGACCGGATAAAGGTGGGCATATACTTTTTGGTCGGTAACGCGATGCTCAAAACCACCTTTTTGATCATTTTGTTTTTAATGGCATTTCGCAAACAGCTGACATTACCCCTGACCGAACTGACGCAACAGATTGAAGATTTAGAGCTGGATCAGCTGGATGGCGCCAAAGTGGAAATTCAGCACGATGACACCTCTGAGCTGAGCGTAATGGCCGACGCTTTTAACCGGCTGATTGGCCGGGTACAGGATTATAAAAATCAGCTTGAGACGACACAAAAGCAGCTACTACTATCGAATGAAAAACTGGATCAACAAAATCTGATGCTGGAGCAGGAGGTTGCGCGCAAAACATCAGGTTTAAGCCAGGCAATGATGGATCTGCAGCAGCAAAAACAAGAGCTTGAAGTTAAACAACAGAGCTTACGTGAAGAAATTGAACGTCGCCGTCATACAGAAGGTGCGCTGCGTGGCAAGCAGACTGAGTTGGAAAAAATTGTCGACGATTTAAAACAAGCGCAGGATCGCTTAGTGCAATCGGAAAAAATGGCGGCCCTGGGCGGTCTGGTTGCCGGCATAACCCATGAAGTGAACACCCCGGTTGGTATTGGCGTAACAGCAACCAGTTTTCTGGCTGAAAAATTACAAGCATTGTCAGTAGCCTACGCAGACAAAACTCTGACACCTAAAATGCTGGAGCACTTTATCGAAGAAGCAAGCCAGGGCACGGAGCTGCTGCAATCTAACCTCATACGGGCTTCTGAGCTGATCGCCAGCTTTAAACAAATAGCAGTGGATCAGACCAGTGAAGCCGTGCGTACTATTAATCTGGCGGATTACCTGCATGAAGTTATCCGTTCATTGCAACCTAACTTTAAAAAGACTCACCACCAGATTGAAGTTAATTGCCCGGACAATATCGTGCTAAGTTGCCCTGCCGGTGCTATCTCACAGATTTTTACCAATTTGCTGATGAATTCCTTAATTCATGGTTTTGAAGACATGGAAGATGGTTTGGTGCGCATTACCGTGTTAGATGAAGACGATAATGTTGACATTAAATACAGCGACAATGGTAAAGGCTTAAGCCCGGATCAGCTGGAGAAACTGTTTCATCCTTTCTTCACCACCAAACGTGATCAGGGTGGCAGCGGCCTGGGTACGCACATTACCTATAACCTGGTGCGCCAGACGTTAGGCGGCAGCATTCAGGTAAGCAGCGAACCCGGTAAGGGCCTGCATTACCATATTTGCTTTCCAAAAAACCTGAAAATCCAGAGCTAAACCACGTTATACTGCCTGCCGAGTTTTTTTGTGTAGGTTAAATTATGTGGTTTAAAAATATCCGGGTTTACAAACTCAGCGCGCCGTTAAGCACAGATCCCGCCGTTTGGGAGCAGGCGCTGACAGAATTCAAATTCACCCCGCTCACTGCACAGGAAGCGGTCAGAAGCGGTTTTAGCTTTCCACTGCATGTCAGCATTAAACAGTATTGCCATGCTTGTCAGCATTTGTTGTTTTTCGCGCTGAAACGACAGGAAAAAATATTGCCTGCTGCCGTGATTAACGAAGAAATGCAGCCGAAACTGGAGGCAATGGAGCAGGAAAAGGGCCGCCCGCTGAGCCGTAAAGAGAAACAAAGCCTGAAGGAAGAACTGCAGCTGAGTTTACTTCCCCGCGCCTTCAGCCGTTCCACTCTGACACAGGGTTACTACGATCCAGAAAATCAGTGGCTGGTCATTAACAGCGGCAGTGCTTCTAAAGCTGAAGACGTCTTGGCGTTGCTGCGCAAAGCGCTCGGCTCTTTGCCAGCCCTGCCCTGGCTGGACAACCATAAACTCAATACACACCTGCAGTTATGGCTGCAGAATCAAGCGCTGCCACAAGGGTTTGTGCTTGGTAGTGATGCTGAGCTAAAAGCGCCGGATGACGAAGGCGCTAAAGTCAAGTTCAGCAACCATTTGTTAAGTGCTGATGAAGTGCAAAGCCATTTACAGGATAAACTGGTTACCAGCATAAGCCTGGAACAGGCTGACGCCATTTCTCTGGCTATAACTGACGATGGCGCTATTAAACGCATTAAGTTTCATGATGTACTTACCGGCCAGAATGATGAACTCGGCTGGGAAGATTTAACCGCCCGCCTTGATGCCGATTTAATGCTGATGGCATCTGCGCTAAACCAGGCCTTACTCAGTATCAGCCAACAGGTTGGCGCTGCAGAGTAAAGCAGCAGTTTAACTGAACATTGCCCGGACATCCTGATATACCGTTTGTATGTCAGGATGTTGCATAAAGTCCGCCTGCGGCACCAATTGCAAATTCACATAGTAGGCCAACAAACGCTGCTGTAAATCCTTGTCACTGTATCCATCCCGGGCTATGACGGCCAGTCTGATAAAATCTGTGTAACCCGGGCCTGGCTTTTCAGGCTGCAGCTTCTGCCAGTTCAGTGCAACCTGATGAAAAGGCTCATCAAAACTCCAGGCATATAGAATTCTGACACTGACATCTGTTGCCAAACGGGTAGCTACAAATAATAAGAAGCGCGAATCGCCTAATAAGTCTTGCTGCCGCTCAGCTTCGGTAATAAGGGGCAAAGCGCCAATATTGTGCACCAGTGCCATTAATGTCAGCACATCTTTATTTAACCCCGTTCTTGCAACCCGTCCGTTGTAATAGGCCAGGCATGCCGCTGCAATACAGGCCACATCTATGCTGCTTTGCCACAACATATCCAATTGCTGCTGCACTTGTTTGTGTTTTGATACAAATACCTGCTCCAGCGCCATTGCCACAGCTATATTACGGATCTGGCTAAGACCAATGCGTGTGACGGCCTGATTCAGTGTATTGACTTTGATAGACCGCCCCATAAAAGCACTGTTGGCAACTTTAATCATCCTGGCTGCCAGTGCCGGGTCCTGGGCAATAATATCGGCCATTTCAATTAAGCTGACGTTTGGATCAGCAGACCGTTGTCTGACCTTCAGTGCTATATCCGGCAGTGTTGGTAGTACCAATTCATCGTGTTGGATTTTATGCTGCAGGATCTGCAGTAACTGCTGCTGTGCGGTCATTCTATCTCCTTAGCACGTCAGAATCATTGAGCTGCAGGCACATGCCGGCTGATGATCTGCGCCATAGCACCGAGTAATATTTCAGATTCGCCACGCAACTGCTTGTTG
This sequence comes from Rheinheimera sp. ATLC3, assembly GCF_059429535.1. Lineage (NCBI taxonomy): Bacteria > Pseudomonadati > Pseudomonadota > Gammaproteobacteria > Chromatiales > Chromatiaceae > Rheinheimera > Rheinheimera sp. ATLC3. The sequence goes on along the minus strand of NZ_CM182103.1, from coordinate 3,274,943 downwards.
GCACTGCGCTCCAGCTTACCCGCCAATTCAGTCAGTTCAGGGTATCCCATGCTGCCTGCACTACCTTTAAGACTGTGTGCTGCATAAGCGAGATCTCGCCAGCGCAAAGCGTCAAAATGCTGTTCCAATTCAGTCAACAGTTGTGGTAACTGAGCGGTGAATTGCTGTTTTAACGCCAACATTTGTGGATCAGAGGCGAGCTGCTGAGCCAGTGTATCTGCCTGTAAAGTTAAACCTGAGCCATACTTGGTCAATATAGCCAACAAATCGGCCTGTATCACAGGTTTAGGTAAAAGTCCCTGACAACCGGCCCGACGGTAACGCTCTAAATCTTCAGACATCACATTAGCTGTTACCGCAATAACGGGTGTATCTATACCGGCATGGCGGATAAGACGGGTAGCTTCTTCGCCTCCCATTAACGGCATCTGCATATCCATAAAAATCAGGTCAAAGTCTTCCGCCAGCGCTCTCTCAACCGCTTTGTGGCCATTATCAACCAATTCAGCACTGGCATTAGCTTTCTCCAGCATCAGCTGCAGCAGCAATTGATTATCCGGGTTATCTTCAGCGACCAGAATATGCAGCTGATGCTGTGCTACAGCGTGCTGTTTATCTTTCCCGCTTGGTGTCGTCTCTTTAACATAACTATCCAACAATAACGTCTGAGCCGAGCTGCAATCAAACACCAGCTCAAAACAGCTGCCAATACCTTTAACGCTCTCAACCCTAATGTCACCGTTCATCTGCTGCATCAGCTTTTTCGATATACATAAGCCAAGCCCTGTACCGCCAAAATTGCGGGTTACTGTGGCATCAGCCTGGACAAAGGGCTGAAAAATACGGCTGAGCTCATCGGCAGTCATGCCGATCCCACTGTCTTTAACTTTGATGGACAATTGGTTGGTTAACACGTCAAAGGAAACATCAATAATAATCTTGCCTTTTTGTGTGAATTTGACAGAGTTGCTGGTCAGGTTTAATAGTACCTGCCGAAATCGCAGTGCATCGTTATACAGTTTTGCAGGTAAAGGGAAATGTAAATTCAGTAAGCACTGTAACCCCTTACTTTCGGCCTGGCTTCTGGTCAGTAGAAACACATCTTCGATTAGCGCCAGACAATCGAACGGTTCATAATTCAGCTCCAGTTTTTCGGCTTCAATTTTTGATAAGTCGAGAATATCATTGATCAGATTCAGCAGATGATCCCCGCTTTTCAGTACACGCTGCAGATAATCCTGCAGTTTACTGCTATCACGCTCACCTTGTGCCTGCTCAGAAAAGCCGATAATCGCGGTCAGTGGTGTGCGGATTTCATGGCTCATATTGGCCAGAAACACACTCTTGAGCCGGTTCGCCTGTTCAGCCGCTTCCCGGGCCAGAATAAGTTCCTGGTTCGCTGCCGCGAGATCGTCGTTGGCCCTTGCTAAATCCTGCGTACGGCGCAACACCTTGTCCTCCAATTGTTGCTTATACGCCCGTTCACGCTCGCGATAAACCCTAAGCTGACGAACCATCACATTAAACGCGGCAAACATATCGCCAAGTTCATCCTGCTTTTTCACTTCCAGCAAGGTGGATAAGTCTCCACGACCCACTGCTGTTTTCGCAGCCGTCAGCTGCTTGATGGGTTCAAAAATGTTACGGATCAGCAACCAGTACACCAGCAAAGGCAAAATCAAGCTCACCATCACGGTCAGCAAAATCAGTACCAGCGATAACGTGCGCTGTTGACGGGATATCTCGTTTTCATCTAAGCCATATAACAGCTGGTAACTTCCCGGCAAACTCTTGCCAAGCAGCATACGTTGCTGCCCCAGCAACAGCTCTGATGAAAAGGTATCTGCATCGATACTACGTTGTATGGCTCTGAAGTTGGTCGGTGCAAAAGCACTGCCAATCAGCGCCGGATTATCAGCATAAGTAATAGTCGCCGCTTTACTGATAAGTAAAGTGACACTGTTAGGCGTATGGCGATAGCTGACAACTTCGGCAAAAATATCGGGGTTTACCACCACCACCAGATACCCCCATAACCGTCTGGACTCCGTGACCGAACTGCCATACAGCTTATGGGCAAAGAATAACTGCAGCTTTTTACTGTCAATGTCTTCAGCCAGAAAGTACCCTTCTTTATCGACCTGCGCTTGCAGTGAAGAAAAGTACTCATTACGAAACCGGTTGGGTAAGGTGGAATATTCCGTTCTGGCTGGTAACTGCAACTCATAGTCACCGTTGAGATTGATCAATTTCAGTGAAACTATTCTGCGATCGGCACTGACAAATTGCTTAAACTGTTGTTCAACGCCACTAAGAGTATCTGAAGAGGACTGCTTAATATACTGCTGTAGCAAGGGGCTTTGTGCCAACATTGCCAGACGGATTTGCTGCTGCTGTAAAAAATCACTTAACTGCAATTGCTGTGCTGTTAACGCCTTCTCCGCCTGAAAATAGGCCTGTTGCTGAAGATACTCTTTACTAAACTGGTACGCCAGATAGCCAAATGCCATTACCGGCAGCACCAGCAACGGCAACATATAAGCTACTAGGGTCTCACGTAATTTCATCCTTGTCCTGACGTGTCTGCTGAGCGATGCTTAGCACGTTAATGTACTGCTACAGCATAACCAGCATACATCACTGCGACAAGTACTAGTTTAAACACCAGCAGCAATACTCCCCAGATCTTATCCCCAGATAAATTTGCTAAGAAATACCAGCGCCAGTACCCAAACACTGAGCGTTGTTTGCCGCAATTTACCGGTCAGCAAACATAACAGTGCATAAGTAATAAAGCCCATACCTATGCCATCGGAGATAGAAAATGTCAGCGGCATCATGATCAGAACGACTGATACCGGCACGGCCTGAATAACATCGTCCCATTTTACGTGCTGCAAACTGCTTAACATCAGCGTGGCAACATACAGCAGAGCGCCGGCAGTTGCGTAGGCGGGCACCATAGCCGCCAATGGCGCGAACCAGAGCGCTGCCAGAAACAGGCCTGCCGTAACGACAGCCATCACGCCTGTGCGTCCACCCGCTGCAACGCCACTCGTGCTCTCAACATAACTGGTCGTCGTAGAGGTTCCCAGCAATGCTCCTGCGATACTGGCTGAACTGTCGGCTATCAGCGCTTTACTCAGATCAGGGACTGTTCCGTCTTTCTGCATCAGGCCTGCTTTGTGAGTAACCGCAACCAGGGTGCCTGAGGTATCAAACAAATCCAGAAATAACAGGCTGAGAATGACGGGCAGCATACTAAGCTGTAACGCGCTGGCAAAATCCAGCTGCATAAAAGTCGGCACCAGTGAAGGTGGCACAGATATCACACCGTCAAATTTTGTATCGCCCATCAACAAAGCAGCCACAGTTACCAGCAAGATACTGATAAGTACTGCACTGTGCCAGCCCCGGTGTGCCAGCGCAAAAATCACAAAAAAACCTGCAACGGCGACCAGAACCTGAGGGTTGTGCAGATCACCCAGCTTCACCAGCGTTGCCGGACTGGCGACAATAATATTGGCAGTTTTCAAGGCGATAAGCGCCAGAAACATACCAATCCCTGCAGCAATCCCCATCTTTAATGGCAATGGAATGCTGTTGATAATCCACTCACGTATCCTAAAAATACTCAGCAACAGAAACAGGCAGCCGGAGAAGAAGACAGCTGCCAATGCGGTCTGCCAGCTATGCCCTTGTTCCAGCACTATCACATAAGTAAAAAAAGCGTTCAGCCCCATACCCGGCGCCAGCGCAACCGGCAAATTTGCCAGCAGCCCCATCACAAGACACCCCAGAGCTGCGGCCAGACACGTGGCGACAAACACCGCACCGTGGTCCATTCCAGCCTGAGCCAACATCGATGGATTAACAAACAGTACGTAAGACATCGCCATGAAGGTGGTAATACCGGCGACCACTTCCCGCTTCACTGTCGTACTGCGTTCAGTCAGCAAAAAGAATTTATTCAACAAAAGCCTTTCCCCGAAAAACAAAAAGCTGGCAATGCGCCAGCCTTTCATTTTACTAAAACCGAACAATCAGACAATTTTATTCTGTTGCCAGAATTTTTCCTTTTCCATGCGTTTTTGTCTTTTCTCACAGGGCTTATCGCAATCGCACGCCTTTTCGATGCCGATTTCGCCAAGGCCACCGCAGCTGCCTGCAATAGTTTTACGCTGCAGCAGAAAGCCAGAAGCCATTGCTACAACTACCAGCAAAAACAGGCCAAAAGTCAGTAAAAATAGGGTCATATCTGCCTCCGCTTACTCGGTCAGAAAAGGTTTAAATGCGTCCGATGCCAGTTCAGTAAAGCCATCTTCGGTTTTCACTACCAATAATGCAGCGATATTATACCGGTTTGCAAAAGCAATTGCTTCCTCTGACGGCATAACATTTAGTGCTGTCGCGTAACCATCTGCTGTCATGCACGAAGGATGCAGTACCGTCGCAGACACAGTCTTATGTTGTATCGGCTGCCCGCTGCGGGGATCGATAAGATGTGAATAACGGATGCCATCTTCTTCAAAGTAGTTACGGTAATCACCCGACGTAGCCACGCCCATATCGCCAGTTTGCAAAATGCGCTGTACTGAGCGTTCAGCATTAACTGGTTTCTCTATCGCAATCTTCCATGGTTGTGAGTCCGGCTTACTGCCCTTAATACGCATCTCACCGCCGATTTCAACCAGATAATTATCGATACCATTATGCTCCAGAATCTCAGCGACTCTGTCTACCCCATACCCTTTAGCGATGGTCGATAAATCGACGGCCAACTGCGGCACTGATTTAGTCAGACCGTCAGCCGTTAACGTCAGCTTCTGGTAACCTACCACTGAGCGTGCGTTATCAATATCAGCCTGCTCCGGCGCATGCTCGATACGGCCATGAGCACCAAACCCCCACAGCTCAACTAAGGGCCCAACAGTAACATCTAATACACCATCAGTTTGCTCAGCAAGACGCAATGCTTCGGCCACTACTACCCGTGTCTGTTCTGATAAAGGAAATGCCTTGCCAGAGTCGAAACGGTTGAAGCGCATTAGCTCAGACTCCGGTCGGTAAGTTGACATCAAATCATTGACCAGTTCTAACTCGGTATCAATTTGCTGTTGCAGTGCGGTAGTATCCAGAGCCTGTCCACTATATAGTTTGACGACGTAATAGGTTCCCATCGTGCTGCCGTTAAGCTGCACTTGTTCATTAGCTGGCTTAGCCGGGCTGCACGCTGCGATAACGCTTATGATGATGCAAATAAAGCAGAGTTTAACGGAAGAAATTGTATGCATAGCAGTTCCAGATAGCAGAAGGGGCAGCCTTACGGTCGCCCCTTTTGTTGTCACATTAAATATTAGCCGCCGAAGTCGTCTAACAGGATGTTTTCATCTTCAACGCCAAGATCTTTAAGCATATTGATCACGGCTTTGTTCATCATCGGAGGACCACACATGTAGAATTCGCAGTCTTCAGGTGCTTTATGGTTTTTCAGGTAGTTCTCATAAATTACGTTATGAATAAAACCTGTGTAACCGCTCCAGTTGTCTTCCGGTTGCGGATCAGACAAAGCAACGTGCCATTCGAAGTTGTCATTCTCTGCTGCCAACATGTCAAAATCTTCTACATAGAACATCTCGCGCTTAGAGCGGGCACCATACCAGAAAGTGATCTTACGCTTAGATTTCAACCGGCGCAGCTGATCAAAAATGTGTGACCGCATTGGCGCCATACCAGCACCACCACCGATAAATACCATTTCAGCTTCGGTTTCCTTAGCGAAGAACTCACCAAACGGGCCGGAAATCGTCACTTTATCGCCTTCTTTCAGGCTCCAGATAAAGGATGACATCTTACCGCAAGGCAACGTCAAATTATTTGGTGGCGGCGTAGCGATACGCACGTTCAGCATGATAATGCCTTCTTCTTCCGGATAGTTTGCCATTGAGTAGGCGCGGATAGTTTCCTCGTCTACTTTTGACTCCAGGCTAAAGAAGTTAAAACGCTCCCAGTCACCACGGAACTGCTGTGGAATATCAAAGTCTTTGTACTTCACATGGTGTGCAGGTGCTTCAATCTGAATATAACCACCGGCACGGAACGGAACAGATTCGCCATCAGGGATTTGCAGCTTCAGCTCTTTGATGAACGTTGCTTTGTTATCGTTAGAGATAACAGTACATTCCCATTTTTTGATGCCGAAGATTTCCTCTTCAACTTCAATTTCCATATCAGTTTTCACGTTAACCTGACATGACAAACGGCAGCCTTCACGCGCTTCACCTTTGGTAATATGGCCTAATTCAGTTGGCAGAATTTCACCGCCACCTGATTTAACGTGCACACGACACTGACCACATGAACCACCGCCGCCACAAGCTGATGATAAGAAGATACCTTTATCAGCAAGCGCGCCTAATAGTTTGCCGCCGGCTTTGGTTTTAATGGCTTTGCTCGGGTCACCATTAATGCCGATGGTAACGTCACCTGAGGCAACCAGCTTAGATTTAGCCGCTAAAATGATAACGACTAACGCCAGAACCACCAGGGTAAACATGCCAACGCCAAGAAATATGTCTAAATTTTCCATCTTGTCTGCCTTTACCCCTTACAGTGAAACACCAGAGAAAGACATAAAGCCTAACCCCATTAAGCCTACCATCAAGAAGGTAATACCCAGTCCACGTAAACCGTGTGGAATATCTGCGTATTTTAACTTCTCACGAATACCTGCCAGTAACGTAATGGCCAGCATCCAGCCGATACCACTGCCGATACCGAATACCACACTTTCACCAAAGTTGTAGTCACGCTCAACCATAAAGGCAACTGCACCGAAAATTGCACAGTTAACAGTGATAAGCGGTAGGAAGATACCTAAAGCGTTGTACAGCGCCGGGAAGAACTTGTCTAAAATCATCTCCAGGATTTGTACTAACGCAGCAATAACGCCGATGTAGGTTAAGAAACCCAAAAAGCTCAGGTCAGCTTCCGGGAAACCGGCCCAGTCCAGCGCACCTGGCGCCAATAAGTTTTGGTATACCAGATTGTTCACTGGTACCGAAATACCTAATACCACTGTTACCGCAACACCCAGACCAAAAGCCGTGGTGATTTTTTTCGATACAGCAATAAAGGTACACATCCCAAGGAAAAATGACAGTGCCAGGTTTTCAATGAAAACCGCGCGAACGAATAAACTAATATAATGTTCCATCTAATGCTCCTTAGGCCTTCTCTACCTGTTCGGTACGGAAGGTGCGCAGTATCCAGATAAAGCAGGCGATGATGATGAATGCGCTAGGTGGCATTAACAGTAAGCCCATAGGCTGATACCAGCCACCATCTTTTACCAGAGGTAAAATTTCGACACCAAATACAGTGCCTGAACCACCCAGCTCACGGATAAATGCAACCGTCATCAATACAACGCTGTAACCTAAACCGTTACCGATACCATCGAGGAAACTGATACCCGGGGCACTCTTCATAGCATAAGCTTCTGCACGACCCATTACGATACAGTTGGTAATAATCAGACCAACGAATACCGACAGTTCTTTTGCCACATCATAAGCAAAGGCTTTCAGTAACTGGTCAACGACGATTACCAAAGATGCGATAATTGTCATCTGCACAATAATCCGCACGCTTGATGGAATATGATTACGGATCAAAGAAATAAAGAAGTTTGAAAAGGCCGTTACCAAAGTAAGTGCAATACACATTACCAGGGCTTTATCCATTTTCGTCGTTACCGCCAATGCAGAACAAATACCAAGTACCTGTAATGCAATAGGGTTATTGGCAAAAACCGGCCCGAAAAGAACCGTTTTAATCTCTTTTGCGTTAGCCATTGTTTAATGCTCCATCGCGAACTTTGGCCAGGAACGGGGCAAAGCCCTTAGCACCTGCCCAGAAATCGAAAGTATGCTGTACACCGTTACTGGTTAATGTCGCACCAGATAAGCCGTCTACTTCAAAAGCAGAATCTGCACTGGCATTACCAGGCTTAACTACTTTAATCGCTGGCTGACCTGACTGATCAAGCAGTTTCTTACCAACGAATTGCGCAGACCATTTCGGGTTCTGTACTTCACCACCTAAGCCAGCAGTTTCACCTTGCTCATAGTAGTTTAGTCCCTGAATGGTAGTACCATCCGGACCCAGCGCCAGGAAAGCATGCATGGTAGACCACAGACCATAACCGTGAATTGGCAGTACTATTGCAGACAATTCACCAGACTCAACACCGTTTTCATAAGCAAAGTAAACCGGTGCCACGTTAGCACGGGTTTTAATTGAGGCGATATCCTCATCTCCCGATAAACGCTCGCTGGTAGCCGGATCTTTCATGGCTTTACGGTAGTCATAATCTTTTGGCTTATCAACCAGCTCACCGCTGTCTAAATCGACAAAACGTTCTTCAATATGCTTGCTGTACAGCGCAGCAATGTCTGAACCTGACAGTAAGCCTGTTACAGCCAGCACGTTTTTCTGGGAATCCAGCAACTTATTCGCAGTTTGCTGTGGGCGCAGTTGTACGGCAGCAGTAGATACGATAACTGCACACACCAGACATAAAGAGATGACTACAATCAGCGTTTTGCTGATGCTATCGTTATTACTAGACATTACGTGCCAGCCTCCGCTTGATATTGGCCTGAGCCACGAAGAAATCAAATAATGGTGCAAACAGGTTTGCAAACAGTATTGCTAACATCATACCTTCCGGGTATGCAGGGTTAACCACACGAATCATTACAACCATGAAACCGATAAGAATACCGTAAGCCCATTTACCTTTGTCAGTGAAAGAAGCAGATACCGGGTCAGTCGCCATGAAGAACATACCGATGGCAAAACCACCTAATACCAGATGCCAGTGCCAAGGCATGGCAAACATAGCATTAGATTCTGAACCGATGGCGTTGAACAGATAAGATGTCAGCACCATACCCACCATGACACCGGCAACAATACGCCAGGATGCGATACGGAAGTAAATCAGTGCAAGGCCGCCAACTAACAGCGCCAATACTGACGTTTCACCAACTGAACCCGGGATAAAACCATAAAACGCATCCCACCACAGTTGCATGTTAGAGGCGTAATCTAAATCGCCCGCGGCAGCTTTACTTAACCAGGTTGCACCTGAATAGCCGTCAGCGACAGTCCAGACTGCGTCGCCGGAAATTTGTGCCGGGTAAGCGAAGAACAAAAATGCACGACCAGCCAGCGCCGGGTTTAAGAAGTTACGGCCTGTGCCGCCAAACACTTCCTTGGCAATAACCACACCGAAGGTAATACCTAAGGCAACCTGCCACAGCGGAATAGTGGCTGGCAGAATCAACGCAAACAGAATAGAACTCACGAAGAAACCTTCGTTGACTTCATGCTTACGTACAGAGGCAAACACGACTTCCCAAAAGCCACCAACAACGAAAGTGACAGCATAAATAGGCAGGAACCATACAGCACCGTACCACATTTTACTGCCCCAGCCCGACGCCGCGCTTAGGTCTCCACCTAAAGCATGGAAAAGTGCAACCTGCCAGGTGTCTGGTGTACCAAAACCGGCCTGCAGTGCAATAACAGCCTGGTGACCTACGTTGTACATACCAAAAAACAGAGCTGGGAACAGTGCTAACCAGACAAAAATCATGATCCGTTTCAGATCGATACTGTCACGTACGTGCGTACCGTTCTTCGTAACCAGACCCGGAGTATAAAGAATAGTGGCAACAGCTTCATACAGCGCATACCACTTCTCATATTTACCGCCTTTTTCAAAAGACGGCTCAATGCGCTCTAAAAAATGCTTCAAACTCATGATTAGCCTTCCTTCTGAATGATCGTCAGGCAGTTACGTAAAATGGTGCCGTAATCGTATTTGCCAGGGCACACAAAGGTACATAGTGCCAGATCTTCTTCGTCTAATTCGAGACAGCCCAATGACTGAGCACTGTCGGTATCACCCGAAATCAGATCCCGCAGCAATAATGTTGGCAACATATCCAGCGGCATAACACGCTCATAGTTACCAATAGGCACCATGGCACGGGAAGAGCCGTTGGTTGTCGTGGTCATGTTAAATAACCGCTTGGGGCTCAAATGAGACAGATAGGCACGCGTTACGGAGAACTTGGTTGCACCTGGCGCAATCCAGCCTAAAAACTCTTTCTCGAAGCCTTCAGCCAATACCGACAACTGAGTATGGAAACGGCCAATATAGCCATGTACACCATGAGCAGCTACGCCGGACAACACTGAGCCAGAGATGATACGATTCTGACCGTCGGCCAGTTCACCTGCCGTCAGTTGAGCAACAGAGGCGCCCTGTACAGTTTTAACCAAACGAGGATTCTTGACAGCCGGGCCACCCAGAGAAATAACACGTTCGCTATGCAGCTCGCCGGTAGTAAACAGCTTACCGATAGCAATGACATCCTGATAGCCAATATGCCAGACCACTTTCTTCGCACTGACAGGATCAAGCAAATGAATATGAGTACCAACCAGACCAGCCGGATGCGGACCATCAAACTCTGCAACTTCTGCTTTGTTCACTGTCGGTACATTTGCGCCAGCTTTTTTCGATAAATAAAGCTTACCATCCGTCAGTGCCGTCAGAACCGTCAGGCCCTGAGTAAAGGCTTCGCTGTCAGCCGCGATAACGACAGCCGGGTCTGCAGCCAGCGGATTGGTATCCATTGCATTGACGAAAATCGCACGCGGTGTGCTGTCAATTGCCGGAGTCTGGCTGAAAGGACGGGTACGAAATGCCACCCAAAGCCCTGAGTCAACCAGGTTCTGTACAACCTGTTCGCGGTTTAATGATGCTAACTGATCAGCGGTATACTTGGCGAACTGAACAGCATCATTGCCAGAGGCTTCAATCACCACCGACTGCAACACCCGCTTCGCACCACGATTGATTTCTGTGACCGTACCCGCCAGCGGTGCAGTAAACTTCACACCTGGTGTCTTTTTGTCTTCAAAAAGTACCTGGCCTTTTTTTACCGTATCACCAACTTCAACCGCCATCGTCGGACGCATACCAATATACTCTTCGCCTAATACAGCGACAGTGGTAATGGCATTGCCCGTACTGATCTCTTGTTTAGGACTGCCCGCCAGGGGAATGTCCAAGCCTTTTTTGAGTTTTATCATACGTACTTGCACTACTATTTTGGGAAGAAACAGGGCCTAGTTTTTCAGCTGCTCTGAGCGCAGCGCATCCGGCGTTTTTTATTCAGCATCAAACACTGTTTATTTTTGCGCCAGATACACGTATTAAAGTCGCGGATTCTATCATCATTACCGCAGCCTATCTATGCTATTAGATAAATTTTCCAGCAATCCGGCTGGGCAATTCCGCCATTGGTCTAACCTGACAGCGCGGCGACTTTAGCGTGTTACCAACGCAAATTCTAGTCAACTTTAGTCCATTTCCAGATAAACAAAAGCCGCCTAATGGCGGCTTTAATATTTTAACTGGCGATATTATTCAGTGGCACCATAGGCGATACGTCTGCATCATAATCAACATGGCTATAACCAAAGCCAAATAATCTCAGAAATTCATTGTGATAGCCTTTGTAATCTGTCAGCGTATCGATAGTGTCAGTGGTTACCTGGCCCCAAAGATCTTTCACAGCTTGCTGGATATGCTCACTTAATTCTTTGCCGTCCATCCGTAACCGACCCGCTTCGTCCATTAGCGGTGCATCGCTGTATAAGCCCTGACGGAACAAACCATTAATCTGCTCAATACAACCTTCGTGCGTACCCTCTTCTTTCATTACCCGATAAAGTAGAGAGATATACAACGGCATAATAGGAATCGCGGAACTGGCCTGAGTAACCAGCGCTTTTAGCGATGCCACGTAAGCTTTACCTTTTTTTGCGTTTAGCTTATCCGTAATGGCAGCGGCGGCCCGGTCCAGATCTTCTTTCGCTTTACCAATAGTAGCTTTACCGTATATTGGCCAGGTCAGCTCTTTACCTATATAGGTATAAGCAACGGTCTGGCAGTTGTCCGCTAACACACCGGCAGCATTTAGCTGATCCAGCCAGCGCTCCCAGTCTTCTCCGCCCATCACTTTCACTGTCTGATAAATTTCATCGTCGTTTGCTGGCTCTACGGATACTTCTTCAATTTCACGCTTGCTGGTGTTCAGTGTCCGGGCTGTATATGACTGACCGATGGGTTTTAACACTGAACTGAATATTTCACCGCTTACCGGGTCTTTACGACGAGGCGCGGCCAGGCTATACACCACCAGATCAATCTTGCCCATTTCTTTGCTGATAATATCGATTGCCTGACTTTTAAGCTCATCTGTAAAGGCATCACCATTGAGGTGTTTATTCCATAAACCTGCAGCATTTGCCGCCTGCTCAAAAGCCGCCGTGTTATACCAGCCGGCAGAAGCCGTTTTGCTTTCTGTCGGCTCTTTTTCAAAGAAAATACCTAATGTTTTAGCTCCTGAGCCAAAAGCCGCAGTAATACGTGAAGCCAGGCCATAACCGGTTGAAGACCCTATAACCAGGACATTTTTAGGCCCGTTAGCGACCGGCCCCAGCGCTTTAACATACTCAATTTGTTCTTTTACGTGCTCGGCACAGCCGACAGGATGAGCGTTTGTACAAATAAAACCACGAATTTTCGGTTGAATAACCATGACAGCTCCTGCTGTTGTATCGACAAAATTGACGCTAGTGTAAAACTTTACCGCAGAAAACAGGTCTGATCAGCCATTTTCGCGGAATAAATGCCTGCTTTAGCTTTGACAGAAAAAAAGCGTCATACCGACGCTTTTTCGTTGTTTTCCAATTTGCTACCACCGTAGCAACGGGGCGATGCAGGTGGCTTCTCTGCATAATACTCATACCATTCCGACGGAGTATAGGTATGCAAAGCTAAAGCATGGATTTTCTCAGCCAGCTCTTCAGCAACAACCGCATTAACGGCACGATGCCGTTGCAGCAGACGCATGCCGTCAAATGCCGGAGTAACAATAACCACTTTAAAATGCGACTCAGATCCCGATGGCACATTATGCAGATGGCTTTCATTAACCACCTCAAGGAACACAGGATCAAACGCACTAAGTAACTTCTGTTCAATAGCAGTATGAATCAACATAGTTCTAATCCTTTTTTATTCCTTCACATTAACTCTAGATGGCGGCAGTCAACTTGCCAGCGCAGTTCGCTGTCAAGTTAATTAATCAGAAGTAACGGGCTGGCCGGCCTACTAAAAATAAATTTGTCTAAGTTTGAGCCGCGATATAACGAAAAGTCAGATTCACTCTGCTTTGTGTTATCCGGCTTTGTTTTGGCAAACGATGCAACCAGTGCTGCTGGCAGGCACCGGCCATCAGCAATAAACTGCCTGATGGCAAATCCCACGCCAGCTGCCAGGGTTGGTGCCGGTGTTTCAATTCAAATCGCCTGGTACTACCGAGACTAAGTGATGCGATAACAGGGTCGATCCCCAGCTCCCGCTCATTGTCTGCATGCCATCCCATGTGTTGCTGCCCGTTTTGATATAAATTCAACAGCACACAATTAAATTGGTACCCGGTAAAGCCGCTTATGTCGTCTGTCAGCTGTTTTACCACCGGATGCCAGGGCTGGGGAGAAAATGTCATACCAGAATATCGATAGTGACAATGCGGCTCCCCCATCCAGACTTGCTGACGAGGTATTTTAACCGGCTTACCAAACATCATGATACTGTCCTGCGACCAGTTTAACTGACGCTCCAGCTGCTGCTGTAAAGCATCACTGTTTGAATGTGATAACCAGCCAGGCCATAACTGAATATCAGCATTGGGCACACTAAAGCGCTCAGCAGCCGTTTGCCGGTTGTCGCTGCCTGGCTGCCGTGTCAAAATGCTCATCTTACTTCACCGATAATGTCATTATGAATACCACTTTTAGTTTTGCCGGCGGCAGCTTACAACTACATCGCTGGCCGTTAGAACAGCCGAACACCAGTTTACAGGCATGGGATGCCGCTGACGAATTATTATTGCAACATGTTCAGACAGCCATCAGCGAATTTCAAAATCAGCATAACAAGCAACCTTCACTGCTGATTATTAATGACAGCTTTGGTGCGCTGTCCTGTGCTTTGGCAACTTATCCTCAAGTGCAGATAAATGATTCCTACGTGGCAGAACAAGGTACCCGCTATAACCGCCAGCTCAATGGCGTGGGGTTTGATAATTTGCAGCAGCAAACAAGTTTGCAGCCTTATCCACAGCATGCCGATATCGTGCTGCTTAAACTGCCCAATAACCACAGCTACCTGCAATACATTCTGCAGCAGCTGGCGACAGTCGTAACGACGGATACTGTTGTATTGGCCAGCGCCAAAGCCAAAGACATTAACCGAAATGTTCTGGCGATATTTGAGCGGGCTATCGGTCAGGCCAGTGCATCTTTGGCCGTCAAAAAATGTCGCCTGATACGCTGTGTTGTTGGTACGCAGCGACATGAGGTATCTGACTTTCCTCTACGCTGGCCGCTGGAGCAGACGCCTTATATGCTGGTTAATCATGCCAACGTGTTCTCCCGGGAAAAACTTGATCAGGGCGCACGTTTCTTTTTGCAGCATTTGCCCGAAACCCAACATGGCGATCTGGTCATAGATTTGGGCTGCGGCAACGGCGTGTTGAGCCTTGCTCTGCTTAGCCAAAATAATGATATTCAGCTTATTTGCGCCGATGAATCCTATATGGCAGTGGAATCGGCCCGACTGACTATTGCAGAAAACCTGCCGGAGCGACTGTCCCGGTGTCAGTTTTATGCAGACGATTGCCTGAGCCGTCAGCCAGACAAAACTGCCGATTATATTCTGTGCAACCCCCCTTTTCACCAGCAACATGCCGTTACCAGTCATATTGCCCACCAGATGTTTCAGGATGCCAAACGGGTATTGAAACAGAGTGGCCGTTTACGGATAGTCGCGAACAGGCATCTGGATTATCCTCAGATGTTGCAACGGCTTTTCGGTAACTGTCGGCAACTGGCTGCAGATCCCAAATTTGTTATTTTAGAAGTGATAAAAAGGAGTTAATTATGCGCTATGTGCTATTCGCCGCCTTGCTACTGGCAGGCTGCAGCAGTCAGGTACCAAACTTTATCCTTGCCCCTCAGGTGTATCCTGTCGCATCCAATCAGTTGAGTCAGGCCAGGTTTGCTTTTGCCGTCAGTGATGAAAGAGGCATAGCCTACACATTACGTTTGAAAGACGGTGATAAAGTACAACAAATCATGACCAGTAATGATGTTCGCGGCCAGCTGGAGCAGACGCTTTCTCAGGCATTGACAGAACAGGGGGCTGTGCTGGATATCAACAGTAATACCCAGATGACTGTTAAGATAGCGCAGCTGCAGGCGTTAGTGGATCAACGTACACTTGAGCACGTGGTAACAAACCAGGTGGCATTTAAAGTGTATGTGCAAAATGCGCAAGGCACATTCAGTAAGACTTATTCCGGCGACAGCAGCTTTACGGCGCCGTTTAAAATGGATGTTGCTGCTGTTGAACGCGAGTTGCGGCTGCTGACAGAACAGGTATTGACACAATTACTGCAGGATAACAGCTGGCAACAGGCTGTCAGGGGGTAAGATGCGCAATGTGCTTTTCAGTTTGCTGCTGATGCTGGCTGCCTTTAACACTATGGCAGATGCCGGTCAGTTTATTCAACCGAACAATTTGTACCCTAAAGTAAAGCTGATGACATCCTTTGGCGACATAGTCGTTGAATTGGACCGCAGTAAAGCCCCAATTACCGTGAATAATTTTCTCAGTTATGTAAAGAACAAGAGCTATGACGGCACGCTGTTTCATCGTCTGGAGCCTGAATTTGTGCTGCAAGGCGGTGGCTACAATATAAATTACAAACCTATCGAAGAAGCCAAAGCTATTTTCAATGAATCAGGCAATGGCATGAAAAATCAGCTGGGCACTATTGCCATGGCCAGGCTAAATGATCCACACAGTGCCACCAGTCAGTTTTACTTTAATCTGGCAGATAATAGCCACCTCGATCCGGGTCGGAACTGGGGCTATGCGGTATTTGGTTACATCACCGAAGGCATGGAAGTCCTTGAGAAAATACGTGCAGTTCAGACAGATACGTCGGTCGAGCTAGGCTGGCCGAATGTGCCGGTAGAAAAGGTTATATTAAAAACGGCTATCGTGCTGCCAGAGCAGTAAAACCGGCTATACTTGGCTTTGACGCATGATTGACAGGATGCTGAAAAGCCAGGTATGCCAAACCAATTTATCGAGCAGAAATCACAACAGCTGATTTTTTATATCTCACGTTACTTACGCGGACGTTTGCCGCACAGTGAGCTACACCTGTTTGTCTGGGATACGCTCGAGGAGTGGGCTCATCTTAATCATACAGTACATCTTCCCTACACCAACAGAGAACGGGTTTTCTGGCATCTGATCCATCAACTGGAATGCTGGCCTGATACCACTTTGCGCGAGAACAAAACGCTACGCAGAAACATCCAGGATTGCATCTGTTACCTTAAAGGCCGCGGAATCGTGCCTTTGGACTGCGTTGGCGTAAGACCATAAATAACTGAGCTACAATACTTGACCCCTCTGCGGTGACAGGTAAGCTACATCAACTTGTTGTAGTCATCCGGTGTTGCTGTTGCCTAATTATCTGAACTGGCTAAAAAGCCTTAATATTTATTTCCAGCGCAGAGTTCTGGCTATTTTTGCACTGGGCTTTTCCAGCGGTTTGCCGCTGATGCTGGTATTTGGCGTTTTATCCTTCTGGCTAAGAGAAGCAGGCGTATCGCGAGCAGATATCGGCTATTTCAGTTGGGTAGCCCTTGCCTATGCGATTAAATGGCTTTGGTCGCCGCTGGCCGATCACCTGCAAATTCCTTATTTGCATCATAAACTAGGCCGACGCCGCAGCTGGTTATTGTCGTCGCAACTGGCAGTTGTGCTGGCGATAGTGTGCATGGCAATGATGGACCCGCAAAAGGACCTGGCTGTCATGGCCGCTTTTGCCATTTTACTGGCTTTTGCGTCAGCGACTCAGGACATCAATGTTGACGCGTTTAGAATTGAAAGTGCTCCGGAAAAACTGCAAGCCGCACTTGCTGCCGCTTACCTTGCAGGATACAGGCTGGCCATGATTCTGGCATCAGCCGGTACACTCTGGCTGGCTGCCGTATTTTCAGGTAGCAATAGTGCTTCCGACAGCAGTTACGATTTATCCGGCTGGCAAACCGCCTATATGTGTATGGCGTGTTGTATGCTGCCGGGCATTCTGACCACCTTATTAAGTAAAGAACCGGTCAGTCTGCTACAACAACATCAGACAAGCACCGGCAGTGCATTAAGCCGTTTTTACCAGTGGCTAAAGCAAGCCGTTGTAGCCCCTTTTATTGATTTTTTTCAGCGCTATAAATGGCAAGCACTGCTGATCCTGGCACTGATAGCCTGTTATCGTTTAACCGATATCGTGATGGGCGTGATGGCTAACGCATTTTATGTCGATATGGGATACAGCAAAGAAGAAGTTGCCAGCATATCTAAACTATATGGTGTCATCATGACCCTTGCCGGGGCCGGTTTAGGCGGGGTACTGATCAATCAGTTTGGTACAGCCCGGATTTTGTTTCTGGGTGCTTTGCTAAGCGCAGCAACCAATCTGTTGTTTGCCGCGCTTAGCCAAATTGGCTATGACCTTGCCTGGCTTACCCTGATTATCTCTGCCGATAACCTTAGTGCCGGTATAGCCACCAGCGCATTTCTGGCATACTTATCTTCACTGGTAAACCTGGCATTTACGGCAACCCAATACGCAATATTCAGTTCTTTGATGCTGCTATTGCCGAAATTTGTTGGCGGCTTTTCGGGTAGCTGGGTGGAACAGTTAGGCTACAGCCAGTTTTTCACTATGACAGCCTTATTAGGTATACCTGCGTTGATATTGATTGTACTAATTGAACGCTGGCGTACGCATCAATCATAATCCTGTATAAAACAAAACGCCGCTGGTTAGCGGCGTTTTGTTAATAATCAGGCTGATAATACCTGCTTCAGACCTTCTTTAGGATCGACATCCAGTGCCTGGCAATAACGGACATATTCAATTACGTCCAGCCTTCTTTCCTGATTCTCTACTTTACCAATAAAAGAATGAGGTGTACCTAAAATTTCAGAAAGACTACGCATAGTGTGGCCTTTTTCCTGACGCTGTCGCTTCAGCCAAACACACAGGCGCTTGTTTTCATCAGAAATAACGCTTTTTGTACCTTTCATGTTTTTTCTTCTCCCAGCGTGTTACGCTTTTATTATTTAAATATACTTCCTGCAAAACTCAAACCCTATTGCAAACGCAATAAGCAATAAAAATCGGTTAATTAAACCACAGGATGCGACAAGCGTACAGCTACAAGCGTTAAAAACTGTAAAAGGCCTTTACAATTTACGCTGGCTTAGAAAAAAAATGCTTAGACGTCGGTTTTGAGTGTTGCAACTTCAGTTGCCCGGATGAGAAAAAGATCATGATAAAGCTACTGTTTCTGCTACCTGTCGTTATGTGTGCTGTCTGGTACTGGTATTTGCAGCAAAACGGCTGGAGCATAAAACAAGGCCGCAAAGGCTTTGGTTACATCATTGGTTTTAACCTGACCATAGCCATATGTCTATGGATAATTATGCTGCTGACACAGCGTTAATGTGCCGTCAGCAGCATATTTGTATCAAAAATTTTACATAAAAATCTAAATAGTTACACCGAAAACGATGAACCACAACCGCAGGTGGTGGTTGCATTGGGGTTTTGTACAATAAAACGACTGCCCTGCAGCCCCTCAGTGTAATCGACCACGCCACCCATCAGGTACTGCAAGCTCATTGGGTCTACAACCATCGACACACCTTGCTTCTCAACAACAAAGTCGCCTTCGTTCACTTTTTCATCGAAGGTGAAACCATACTGAAAACCTGAACAACCACCGCCAGTGATATAAACCCGCAATTTCAGCTCTGGGTTTTCCTCTTCACTTACTAACAGCGCGACCTTACGTGCCGCCGCTTCAGTAAATTCTATTGGTACAGCTGGTTCTGACATAACAACTCCACAGGTTTCGCTAAGGCGCAAATTATCTAATACCTGACTAATTTATTCAAGTATTAGACCGTAATGCCGCTTTATCATTAAATAGCCAGATATTAAAGCTGAATAGTCAGCAACTTATGTTAAACTCTGGTGTACATATTACGGGTGTTATGGCTTATGCAGCGCTGGCAAATCTGGCTTCCGTCGTTACAACGCCGTCTGGCGTTACCACAAACTTCATTGCAACTTTGTATCTTAGGTATGCTAGGCGGCCTTGCCGCTGCCATTTTGATTATTTTGTTCCGCCTGGCAATTATAGGTCTGCAACTGTTTTTTCTTGAACGCACAGATGATTTTTCAACCGTTGCAGCTGATATCCGCTGGTTGTTACCATTATGCGGTGCGGCACTGGTTGGCTTAATCGCCTGGATAACTGGCTACAGACATTATCGTCTGGGCATCCCTTTCGTTATCCACCGTATTAAACTGAAATACGGCACCATGCCAACCCGCAATACGCTGAACCAGTTTTTTGGCGGTATTCTGGCGCTTGCCAGCGGCTTTTCAGTAGGACGCGAAGGCCCGTCAGTTCACCTTGGGGCTTATGGAGCCAGTACTATTGGTAAATATCTGCAGTTACCTTTCAACAGTATTCGCATATTGGCAGGCTGTGGCATTGCTGCAGGTATTTCAGCATCATTTAACACGCCGTTGGCCGCTGTAATTTTTGTAATGGAAGTGGTGCTGCGGGAATATCGGGTGCATGTTTTTATTCCCATTATGCTGTCTTCAGTTGTTGGTGCTCTGGTGACTCAGAGTGTGTTTGGTAATGTAAATGAGCTGGCCCTGCTGAACATTAACCCGATAAGTGGTTGGCACCTACCTTATCTGGTGCTTTGCGGTATTGTGTTTGGTGCAATTGCTTTTGTCTTTAACAAAAATATGATGCGGCTGATCCGGTTGTTTAAAAACTGGCCACTGATACTCAGATTAGCTTTGGCGGGTGTGGTAACCGCTGCAGTTGGCTATCTGATACCACATGCGATGGGGGCTGAAACGGGCGCCATTTTCTATGCCGTTAACGCACCGAATGATGTCGCGCTGCTGCTAACCATCTTTATAGGTAAAATGTTGCTGACGCTATTTGCGTTAGGGCTGGGGGTACCAGGCGGTGTTATAGGCCCGGTGTTTGGTATCGGCATCGTTTTGGGTACTCTGCTGGCAATTATTCCGTCAGCTGTGATGGGTGATAGCAGCATAGCCGGCACCTACGCCGTGCTGGGCATGGCGGGATTAATGGCAGCGACTATGCATGCTCCACTGGCTGCACTGGTGGCGGTAATGGAACTGGCGCATAACCCGGGTATTATTGTTCCGGCTATGCTGGTAATCGCTACCGCCTATATTACCGGCGTACAGTTTTTCAATAACAAATCGATTTTCCTGCTACAGCTTGATTTTCTGCAGATGCCATACAAACTGTCGCCTGCCGACGATGTGCTACAGAAAGTCGGAGTGTTGGCACTGCTGGACAATCAATATCAATTACTGGATGCCCCGGATGAGCCGCAGGTGCTACAGGCACTCGACAAACTTGAACCACCGCAGCAACTGTTGGTAAAACGCCAGTCTGAAACAGGGCATGAGTATCTGTTGGCCAGCTACGACGTGCAGCTGTCAATGACCGGTGCCAGTGCAGTGCAATATCTGCCACTACAAGGGGTAAATCATCAGGCGACGATGGCGGAAGTGTTTGCGATTCTGGAAGATAAGCGTGAAGGTGCAGTGTATGTTTTCCGGGAGCAGGATCCTGCCCAGCTGATAGGCATTATCCGCTGGGATCAAGTGCGTAGTTTATTAGTTAAACAGAACAACCTATTATGACAACTTTACTCGTTTTTAAAGCGTTACACGTATTTTTTATGGTTGCCTGGTTTGCTGGCATCTTTTATCTCCCCCGGTTATTTGTGTATCACGCCAGCAGCCAGAGTACCGAGTGTCATGAAGAATTTAAAGTGATGGAACGGCGCTTATTGTATTTCGTCACGCCCTTTGCCGCCCTGACATTAGTATTTGGTTTGCTGCTGATTTATAGCTACGGCAGTAGCTGGTTTAACGTGAGCAGCTGGCTGCATTACAAACTGGCGTTAGTTAGCCTACTGTACGTTTATCATGGTTATTGTTTCAAATTACTGGCGGATTTTAAACACAACCGTAACCGGCGTAGCCCCCGTTTTTATCGTATTTTCAATGAGCTGCCTGTACTGGTTTTGCTAACCATCATTTTACTGGCCTATCTTAAACCTATGTAGTGTGGTATTCGCTTTTATACGTTGAATTAGCATATAATACGCCGGTCCACAGCCGGTTCCGGCCTCTGTTAATCTCAGCGTAAAGAGCACAGACTATGAGCTTTAAAGGCGAACACATCCTCTCGGTAAACCAGTTTGATCGCGACACCATTCAGCAGATCTTTCAGATAGCACGCAATATGCAGCCTTACGCCAGCCGGCAAAAACGAACTAAAGTATTAGAGGGCGCTATTTTGGGTAACCTGTTTTTTGAACCCAGCACCCGCACCCGTGTCAGTTTTGGTTGTGCCTTTAATTTGCTTGGTGGTGAAGTGCGCGAGACTACCGGTATGGAGTCATCAGCACTGTCAAAAGGCGAGTCACTGTTCGATACGGCACGTGTAATCAGCAGCTACAGTGATGTTATTGCGATGCGCCACCCACAGGCAGGTTCTGTCGCCGAGTTCGCAGTAGGCAGCCGCGTACCGGTATTAAACGGCGGTGATGGTGCAAATGAACACCCAACTCAGGCACTACTTGATCTGTTTACTATTGAGCGGGAGCTGGCCGCGTCTGGGCAGACTATCGATGGCATGCATATCGCGATGGTGGGTGATTTAAAATTTGGCAGAACAGTACACTCATTATCTAAGCTACTAAAGCTTTATAAAAACCTGCGCTTCACGCTTATTTCGCCACGTGAACTGGCAATGCCAGATGATATCGTCAGCGCTATTGAAAATGCAGGGCATCAGGTAACCGTTACCGACGTACTTGAGGGCCACCTGAACGCGGATATTGTGTACCAAACCCGCATACAGGAAGAGCGTTTCCCTTCCAAGGCAGAGGCCAATTTATACCGCGGTAAATTCCGGCTTAATCAGGAAATTTACACCCGTTATTGCAAGTCGAACACCGTCATTATGCACCCGCTGCCACGGGACTCTCGAATGGAAGCGAACGAGCTCGACAACGATCTCAACTTAAACCCTAATCTGGCGATATTTCGCCAGGCTGATAATGGCATTCTGGTCAGGATGGCCCTGTTTGCACTTACGCTGGGGGTAGAGAACATCGTCAGCGATTATGAATGCGCTGTGCCATGGTACAGCAATAAACACAGCGGTTAATCTTTCATTGACCTGTGTTTCCTTAACAACCGGAATTTGATTTATGTCTTTATCTGCAGAATTATTTCAACGGGCTCAGCACACCATTCCCGGCGGCGTGAACTCGCCAGTGCGGGCGTTTAAAAGTGTCGGTGGTACACCAGTCTTCATCGACCGTGCTGATGGTGCTTATTTGTTTGATGTCGATGGCAAGCGTTATATCGACTATGTAGGTTCCTGGGGACCGATGTTGCTGGGGCACAATCACCCAACTATCCGCAATGCTGTTATTGAAGCGGCGCAAAAAGGCTTGAGTTTTGGTGCGCCCTGCCCGGCTGAAGTGACGATGGCAGAGTTGGTGAGCAAACTGGTACCCAGTATGGAAATGGTGCGTATGGTCAGCTCAGGCACCGAAGCTACCATGAGCGCTATCCGTTTAGCCCGCGGCTATACCGGCCGTAACACCATAGTAAAATTTGAAGGCTGCTACCATGGCCATGCTGATTCGCTGCTGGTAAAGGCCGGCTCTGGCGCCTTAACACTGGGCGTACCTAACTCCCCCGGTGTGCCGGCTGATTTTGCCAAGTACACGCTGACAAGCGAGTTTAATAACCTGCCGCAGTTACAACAGCTGTTTACGCAGCATGGCGATGATATAGCCTGTATTATCGTCGAGCCGGTAGCGGGCAATATGAACTGTATTCCACCTGCACCGGGCTTTTTACAAGGCCTGCGTCAGTTGTGTGATCAGTATGGTGCAGTGCTGATTTTTGATGAAGTCATGACCGGCTTTCGTGTTGCCCTCGGCGGTGCTCAGGCGGTATACAATGTCACACCTGATTTAACGACTTTAGGTAAAATTATCGGTGGTGGTATGCCGGTAGGCGCCTTCGGTGGTAAACGTGAAATCATGCAGCATATAGCACCACTGGGTGCGGTATATCAGGCAGGCACCTTGTCAGGTAACCCTATTGCTATGGCGGCGGGTTTAGCTGCCCTGACTGAAATCAGTAAACCAGGGGTTTATCAGGCGCTGACGGCAAAAACCACAGAGTTGCTTAACGGCTTCTGTACTGCCGCCGCCAGGCATGGCATTCCATTAACGACAAATCAGGTCGGTGGCATGTTTGGGGTCTTCTTTACCACCGAGAAACATGTCAGTAACTTTGCTCAGGCGACACAATGCAATATTGATGCTTTCAAACGCTTTTTCCACCTGATGCTGGATCAGGGCGTATATCTTGCGCCATCAGCTTATGAAGCAGGCTTTTTGTCACTCGCCCACAGCGCCGAAGACCTGGCATACACTTTACAGGCGGCAGAACAGAGCTTTAAACAGCTTTAACGACGGTTCTGCAACCAAACGATATCTGTGTCGTGTGGCCTCGGCCGCACGACATAGCCGATACCATGACCGCCAGAATATATAGCGACCGGCCATGCCGATGTCCAGGCCTCTCGCATTATCATACCTTCCGGCCAGGAGTACGCATTTACTGTTCTGTTTTCATTGTCTTGCCAGTAAATACCGGTGTCATCAACAAACCATTGCTCAGCGGTTTGCTTACGCCAGTCAATTAATACAGGTAGTGTTGTCACAGTACCGTCTGCACTGCGCAGCAACAGGTTATCACTCTCATTTAGCTGCAATACCAACGCTTGCTGTGGTGCACAGCGTACATCAACGGCCCCTTGGTGTATAAGCTGCTTTTTATTGTCGGTTTCGGTAAACAACTGCCAACCATCAGCTGTAAGTTCGGTCCAGTACAACCTTCCCTGACAGCTGGCATAACGGCCCGGGTTATCAGGCTGCAGCGGGTACAGTGTCAGGGCACTACTTTGCGGCTCAAGCCGGTACAGTTCACTGTTAATCAGTACCAACAATGATTTACCATGCCATAACAGCTGCTGCACCTGCTGATCTTCGTTCAAACGCGTCAGTTGTACACTGTCCCGGCCCTGCTCCAGCCAAATCTGGCTGTGTCCTGCCCGTTCCGATACAAAAGCCGTTTGTTGTTCGGCCACCGCCAGTAAGCGCTCACTGCGGTTGCTGACATGCCAGGGCGTAAAAATCGCATTACTGTCATCAGAGGCTTTAGGCTTAAGCTGAAATATATCTGTTGTGTAGTCGAGAAACTGCGTTGCCAGCACTTGTCCCGGGTACCTTACGGTCTGAGTTAAATCACGTGTCAGCGCACCAAGCCCCTGCCAGTTCAGGCTGTTTATATCAAGGATCTGCAGCTCTTGGCTTTGTGGGGCCAACAACAACTGCGTCTCATCCCACCAGGAAAAATGACTAACAATAAAGGGGAAGCGCATAACCTGTTCAAGCGCACCATCAGGTAATGCCAGTTTCAGCAAGATACTGTTATTCTGAGTTTCCTGCGCTAACAGATAAAGCGTGTCATCAGATATCAGTATGTGCTGCACCGCACGCCATCCGCCTGACAAGGTTTGCAATAATTGTGCTTCAGAGCCAGGCTTAGCAAGCCACAGTTGAACCTGGTTTTTCAGGTCAGTATCGAGCCATAACCAGCTATCCTGCCAACGAACAGTCGCTTGCGGCAGCACCTTATGACAAGGCCACAATGATATAGGCTCAGAAACAACCGGCAGCAATTGTTGGCTATAAAAAAAACAACCCTGCCCCGGCTTATTGGCCCTGAACAAAATGCGCTGCTCGTCCTGCCATAAAGCCTGAGAAATCTGCTGATACAGCTGTGGTAGATGTGTCACACGCAAATCGGTCAAGTCTTGTATGCTCCAGTTCGACAGTTTGCTGTCGGGAGCCTTGTGCTGATATATCACCTGAGTTTGGGCGGCATTAAGCACCGGCCAGTATTCCTGGCCACTCAACGCACTAATCGGCGCAATGGTATCCGGCAATTTAACCAAAGGTGCAGCGGTATACTTTGCCAGAATAAATGCCAGGCTTGCACAGCCAACCAGTATTGATAAAGCAGTCACTGCAATGAACCGCCAAGGTCGCTGCTGGGTAACATTGTCATCGACAGCTGCTAACTGTTGCTGTTCATCCGCAGGTAAGCCGGTAGTGGCAGGCAACGAAACAGGCAAAGAAACAGGCTGAATGTTCGCTAGCCAGCAGTATCCCTTTTTGGACACTGTGGCGATATAACTGGGCGTCCTGACATCATCACCAAGTAATTTACGCAGTGCGCCGACTGCACGCATCACAGCCGCATCTGTGCCTTCATCAGCTGGCCAGACTTTCTCTATCAGGGTATCTTTTGCCAGCAATACATCAGGATTTTGCAGAAAGAAATTCAGTAAACTGTGCAAGCGGGGTTCAAGTCGGATCATATTCTCTGCAGATGGCGGTGCACCAGCAGGCCACAGCTGACCATAGATCACCTGATAGTACCAGTCGCCAATTTGTACCACAGGGTCCAGATTTGACATTAAGGTCCGCCCGACTTCAAAGTATCTGGGCGGAGTATACCTTAACTATTGGAAATGTTTAGCGTTTCTATTTGTAAGACAGTATTTCAGGCTAGTTTTTCGTTTTTGGTATCCTGAGTTTCTGTTTTAGATTTTGAATCTTTGGGCGTTGCTAATGGGCTATAAACATCCGGATCGCCACAGAATGGATACCAGCCACATGCTAACAAGTCTCCGGAAGCGTTTTGCTCGAGTATGTTGCTTGAATCCGCTTTTGATACTGCAAACACACATACTGTCATTACTGCCGCAACGAGTAAATTTACTTTCATGTTTTCACCTTAGAAGTTGATAACGATTCGCCATCAACACTAGGTGCAAGCTCTTGATTTATCTCTATGAATTCATTATAAAATCTTTATAAAACCTCTACGGCAGTTCGAGCTGCGCAATATCAAGATCCCCTCTTACTGATTCCAGAATATAAACAGACTTTTCGTCAGGTGACAGGCTAAACCTGCTGTGATACAGAGTTGACGCTACAGCATCTGTCAGGGTTCCTTTTGAAAAATCGTAATACTTCAGCCTGTAATGAATATCATCCAATAGGTAAGTAAAATAAAGCCCATCTTTTTTCAGCTGAAACTTGAGCCAAACCTGATTTTCAGGCAGCTGAATGGGTAACTCTTCCGCTCCAGGTTTGTCGCGCCATTTAATATAGAATTTCTTCGTGTTTGCATCGCGCCATATATTATATTCACCGTCATAGCTCTCGATATATAACTCACGGTTTTCAAAAGCTACCTGTGCTGTTGGTGCGCTGTCTTTCAGCGCTAAGCGAATAATATTCCAGCGCGCATTTTTGGACTCAGCGTAGTAAATGGCCTGGCCATCACTGCTCCAAACCGGATATGAAATTAAATTATCAGCACCACCAGCAATCTTTCTTGCCGGCTCATCTGCAGATAATAACCAGATGTCATTATTGACCTGAGTAATCAAAAACTGGCCATCTGGCGAAAAGCTTAGGCTGCGAAAGCGCTCGCTGCCTGGGAAAAAAGTAATTTGCTTCTGATTTCCATCCGGATAAAACAACCATACCTGTGGCAAGCCTGAGCGCCTGGAAACAACAGCTATGGGCTTGCCGGGTATAGAGCTGACCTCAGCCATAGTTTCATTGCGGTTTGAACTGAATACCGTTTCAGCAGTACCTGTCTTATTTCGTAAAATATTAGGTACCTTTCGGATATTCACGTGGGAAAAACTCCCCACACTGGCATAGGCCTTACCACTGTTAGCAACCTGAACCTCAAATGCAGCGTAATCCGTATAGGCAATAATGGCTGTTTGTCCTGTGGAAACATTTACCTTGCTTAACGTTGTTGGTGTTGAAGGATAGATGATAGAGCTGTCGTCAGGGGTCCAATCCACATTGCCCGGAATATTGTCAGTGATATTGACCAGCATTTTAGTTTCCCGACTGGATAAATCCAGCACCCAGAGCTGGGAAGACCCCGCCGCATCTCTTAAAAAGAGTATTTTAGAGCCACTGTTTGAAAACCGCGCGACATAATCGCCAAAGCTACTCGGTGGTGGCACGGCAAGCTGCTCAGTCAGCTCGCCGTTCAATGACGTTAACATTATGACCATCTGCTTCTGCGCACTCATGGTCGGATAGACTACATAATTTCCATCCGGTGACCATGAAATACGTGATGAGACCGAGTTGGTACCGCATACCGTCAGCAAGTCATCGCTCTCAGCGGAGAACGAGGACAAATTCAACGAAATAAGCCGTATCTCGCAATTCCCATTTTCGTACATACGGTGATAAGCAATTTGCTTCCCATCCGGGCTGAACACCGCACCAAAACTGTTATAGGACGACTCGGTTAATTTTATTCGTTTGTGCTCAGCTAAGTCCTGTAACATCAGCACTGTTACGTTTTCCTGTTCCGGGCTGGCGTAGCTGTATACCAGATACCGCTCATCCTCAGACACATTATGATAAAACTCCAGACCATCAAGTGCAGTGACAGGCTTATACCGCAACATGGGAATATCTGACGCCGCTTTATCCTGCAGATCAGGCGTCGCCGGCCATAACCACCAGGTAATAGCCGCAATAAAAATGAACGCAAAGCCAAGATACCAAGGCCAGTGTACTTTTTTCTGTTCAGAGCGGTTAATCCCCACCTGAGCTGGTGGGTCATTTTTATCAAACGTAACCTGAGGCTCCAGCACCGTTACAGGGGCAATAAAACGGTAACCTCGTTTAGGAATAGTTTCAATGTAACGAGGCTCGCGGGTATCGTCCCCAAGCGCTACACGTAGCACTCTAATTACCCGGGTAACACGCCCGTCTGATACATCCCGGATACCCCAGACATCATGCAGCAGTTCGTCTTTAGTAATCAGCTTGCCCGCATTAGCAATAAAATAATTCGCTACTTTCTGCGACAGGTTATCCAGATCAGCGGTAACGGCAATTTTACCATCGGCAGCCAGCTGCACCAGCTTGTCCTGCTCTGGTACATATTGCCAATCGCCAACCTGCAATGGTTTATCTAGTTTTATCGCCATAGTGTCAGACAAGTGCTGTTATTCTTCTGTACATTCGGACATTACAGGCATTTCAACCGAAATCGCTGGTAATAACAATACGTTAAAGCAATTTTGTGGTTGGGCATAACCTGTTTTTAACGAAAATGCCTGTAAAGATACCTGTTCAGGCATAGGCCGCAGTAGTGAGCTTACACCTAACTGACTGTATAAACGGCTAAAAACGCTCAGAGCACCGGTAGAGCCTGTCAGCCCGATGGCTTTATTATCATCCCGCCCTAACCAAATCGTTGTTAGGGTGTTCTGATCAAAACCACTGAACCAGCTATCACGGTAATCACTGGAGGTGCCGGTTTTACCCGCAATGCTAAGCCCGGGGAAGGTTGATTGCAGTACTTTGCCGGTACCTGTTTTTGTCGCCTGCATCAATGCATATTGCAACAGATAAACTTCCTGCTCGTTGTAACGCCGCGTTAATTCATCTTCGCGTAAATACAAAGCATGGCCGTCATAGCCTGCTACAGCATGAATGGTTGCCAGCTGCTGATGCAAACCATTGTTGGCAATAGTCTGGTACAGCTGAGTGACTTCAAGCGGGCTTAACTCAACTGCACCTAATAAGGCCGCTGGATGCAGTTTTACTTTTCGTCTGAGGCCAAGCCTGCGCAACCCGTCACTGATGGCAGGCAAGCCCAGTTGCAGCCCAAGGCGCACCGTTGGAACATTCAGTGAGTTAGCCAGTGCATCTATCAACATAACAGGCCCACGGAACTGCTTGTCAAAGTTCTGTGGCTGCCAGTCCTGGTCATTGCTGCGCAGTCTGATTGGCACATCTTCCAATATTGATGCCAACGTATAACGGCCGCGCTGGGCCAACGCTTCAAGATAAATAACCGGCTTTATAATACTGCCAATCTGGCGTTTAGCATCTATCGCCCGGTTGAAACCGCCCTGAACCGCATCTTTGCTGCCCAGCATGGCTGTTATTTCGCCATGCTGATAATTCGTCATTACAACTGCCGCCTGCAGCTCCGGGTCTAGTTTTGCTAGCTGGCTTTTTACGGCCGTTTCTACAGCATATTGTGCCTGCGTATCCAGATAAGTGAATACCTTTATGCCCTGCTCTTTGTCGGCGGCATCAATATTCAGCTGACGTAGCTCTTTTTTTACTGCGTCAATGTAAGCGGCATAACCGCTGTTGAGGTACTGAGCCCGCGGAATAACAGAAACCGGTTGAGTTACCGCACTTTCATATTGCGCTTTGTCCAGCAGATGTTGTTCAAACATTAACCTCAGCACAAGATCTCGCCGCTGCCGGGCGCGCTCGGGGTAACGACGCGGATCGAAATAAGATGGCCCTTTTAACAAGCCAATCATCAACGCATACTCTGCCGGTTGTAGTTCACTTACCGGTTTCCCAAAGTAAAACCGGCTGCCAAGCCCAACACCATGAACAGCGTTGGCGTAATTCTGCCCGACAAACACTTCGTTCAGGTAGGCTTCCAGAATTTGGTCTTTGTTGAAACGGTAATCCAGTACCAGCGCAATCATGGCTTCATTTATTTTTCGCCATAGGGTGCGGTCGCTGCTCAGGTACATATTTTTAGCCAGCTGCTGCGTCAGCGTTGAGCCACCCTGTACGGTGCGCCCGGCCAGCGCATTGACCCACAAAGCACGTAGCACCGACAACGGCGATACGCCGTGGTGATGATAAAAGTCCCGGTCTTCCACCAGCAATAACGTGTCTTTGAATAGCTCTGGCACCTGCTCCAAGCGGACCAACTCGCGGTCTTCCTGCTGCGCCGCGACCAGATGCTCTATCAGCTGCGGTTCCAATCTGGCGAAGTTTAGTGGCTCTTTTTGCTGGCGCTGGGTGATCCGGTTAATGCCGCCGCGATTAAATTCAACACTGAATAACTGCGCAGCTTCAAAACCGTTTATATAGGTAAAAGACCGGCGATACACAGTGACATGATTACGGGAAACACTGTACTGGCCAGGCGCAGACAAAGCGGCATTACGTTGATACTGCAGGCTGTTAAGCTGGTTAATAAGCTGCTGCTGGCTGATCGTTGCTCCCGGCAGTAACTCAGTACTGCGGGCATAAATCTGTGCCGGTACCTGCCATTTCTGGCCACTGAACTTCTTGCTGATTTTGCTATCCAGATACACCAGATAAAACAGCAGGATCAGTACCAGCACACAAAGAACCTTCAGCAGCAGTACTGCTGTCTGACGGAAAAAACGGATCACGGTAGAGGAAGAGCTGTTTTGCGAAGCCGCTTTAGAGCGGCCTTTTTTCGCCTGGCCAGCATTCTTTGTTTTACTCATTTCAGCATCGCCTTTTTTGTTTTTGTTGTTGGCATTGCCTGTGCCGGGTCTTCCGGCCAATAGTGTTTCGGATAACGCCCACGCATTTCTTTTCTTACTTCCTGCCAGGCATTTTGCCAGAAGCTGGCTAAATTCTGTGTCACCTGCAACGGCTGGCGTGATGGCGACAATAACTCGACAGTAATATTAATCTGGCCTTGCAGTACCGTCGGAGACTGCATCTGGCCATACATTTCCTGAACACGCACTGAAAGCCGCGGCCCGCCCTCTGCCAGATAGTCAATACTCAAACGTGACCCGGTAGGTGCCTGCCAGTGGCTCGGTAGCAACTGCTGTAATTGTTGCTGCTGCTGATAACTGAGTTTCTGCAATAATGCATCGTACAGAGGCAACTGCGCCAGCGCTGCACTTTTACTTATTTGCGACAGTTGATACCCAAGCCAGTTTTCCAGGCCATCTAGCAATGCCGGGTCAGAAAAATCCGGCCAGTCTGCATCACACTGATGCTGCCTTAGCAGCGCAACCCGCGCTTTTAACGACAAAGCAGCTTCCGGCCAGGTTAAGCAGCCCAGGCCTTTGCTGCGGATATAATGCAGCCAGGCTTGCTGTTTCTGCTCTGCCGTTAGCTGCAATGCGGCGGGCTTGCTTGCCAGCACACACTGCCCAAAATTCAGTTGCTGTTCGCTGATAAAGCTGCCACTTCTCTCATCCCAGAAGGTTTTAGTTTGCCAGTGCAATTGCGCCTGCCAGTCTTGCATAATTTGCTCTGGCGTAATACTAAACGCATGATAAATCTGATTTTCTCGACCAAACTGCTGCAAATGCAATACAACCAGCCACGGCTGCCCGCTAAGGCTGTGGTTATGCTGCAAAACAGCGCCACTGCCATTTGCCAGTTGGTAACCCTGACCACGCCTTTTAGCCAGCCGGTCAGGAAAAGCCCGCAAAGCCAGTAACGGCGCAAGTTCAAGCGGCAATGCTACGGCCAAATCAACATCCAGCAAGCGTGCAAAACTGCAAGCCTGCTGCCACTGTTGCGGCAGCGTATGTTTTAGCCGTCCGAGTAAACTGTATATGTCGCCTTGTAATACACGGGTGTCTTCTAATACTGCCGCCAGCAAACACGCCAGTGCTGTAGCGCCCTGGTGACCTTGTCGCTCCATCTGTTGGCTGTGCAGCAGCATAGCAGCAAAACGGGGGGCAGTGCCCAGACTGTGTGCCTGTCGGCCACGGCTGGTTATGTTAAGGTTATCGTCTATCAGACCCAGCTGTTGCAACAACTGCTCTGCAACAACAAGGTGTGCTGAGGGCGGCGCAGTCAGCCAGAACAAATCTTCAACTTTGCAGCCCCAGGCGGCAATCTCCAGCCGCAGCGAGCTCAGATCGCTGGTTTCAATTTCTGCCGCTGTAAACCGGGCCCGGCGTTGCCATTTTTCTGCCGTATCCAACCGGTAACAGATGCCTGCGCTTAATCGGCCAGCTCTACCGGCTCGCTGTATCGCTGCTGCCTGGCTGATGGCGCAGGTTTCCAGCATACTGACACCGCTGCGTGGGTTAAACCGGCTTTGCCGGCACAGGCCACTGTCAATAACAATACTGATGCCCTCTATCGTCAAACTGGTCTCGGCCAGATTGGTCGACAGTACTACTTTTCGCTTGCCAGCAGCTGGCGGTGCTATGGCTTGCTGTTGTTGCTCAAGCGACTGACTGCCTTGCAATACATGCAGCTGCACATCAGCAGCTAAATCCTGCTGTTGCAGCAGCTGTAATGTCTGCTGAATTTCACTTTGCCCGGGTAAAAATACCAGTACGCTGCCAGTGTGCCGGTTTAGCGCATGCTGCACCATGCGGGAGATTTGTGTCGAAAGTGGCTGGTTTTCAGGTGTAACGTATGCTTGTTCTACCGGATAGCTGCGGCCGGCACTTTCCAGCACGGGCGCACCGAGCTTTTCTGCCAACAATGCCATATCCAGTGTGGCAGACATGATGAGCAATCTAAGATCATCGCGTAACTGCTGTACTTCCAGACAAAGCGCCAGTGCCAGGTCAGCATGTAACGAGCGTTCATGAAATTCGTCGAACAAAATGAGATCGATATCACTAAGCTCTGGATCTTGCTGTAACTTGCGCGTCAGCACGCCCTCAGTGACAATCAGTAAACGTGTTTGGCTGCTGCTGCGCTTTTCCTGGCGGATCTGATAACCAACAGTATCACCGACCCGTTCACCTAACTGCGCACTGAGATAACTGGCGATGCTTTTCGCTGCTAAGCGGCGCGGTTCCAGCATCAGTAATTTTTTGCCCGCAAGAGCAGCATCTTGTAACAGATACAATGGCAGGTAGGTCGATTTGCCGGCACCTGGCGGCGCCGACACGATAACCTTATTATGCTGCTGCAGTAAAGTCAGCAGCTGTGGCAGTATTTCCGTGACAGGTAACACAACTTAACCCGTTTTACACACTAAGGCTGACCATCATCATGTTTAACCGGCAAATTGCAGCCAACTCAGGCCTCAGCCAGTAAAGTTGCACTGATGGTCCGGATACCCTGTCCGGTGGCGCCGGCCGCCCAATAGGCATTGTTGGTATTGTTAAAAGCAGCGGCTAAATCAAAATGCAGCCACCCCTTACCTTCATTAGGCACGAAGCGACTTAAAAAGCCGGCTGCATTGCTGGCGCCACCAGCACCACCACCTTTCACCGGCCGGCTGTTTGCAGTATCGGCGTAAGCTGAAGGGCATTGCTGCTGATGCCAAAGCTCAAGCGGTAACTGCCAGGTTGGCTCCTGCACGGTTTCAGCATAAGACAACGCCTTTTGTGCCAGCGCTTTATCCAATGCAAATAAAGCTGTGTACTCACTGCCTACCGCTGTAACAGCAGCTCCGGTCAGGGTCGCTGCATCAATAATAAGCCCGGCACCGCTTTCTGCAGCACACATTAATCCGTCAGCCAGCACCAGACGCCCTTCTGCATCGGTATTAACAATCTCGACTGTAGTACCATTTTTATAGGTAATAATATCGCCAAGCTTATAGGCATTGCTGCTGATCAGGTTTTCTGCGCAACATAAAATCAGCCGCACCCGTCTATTCAGACCTTGCAATATTGCCAGGGCTAAGGCCGCGGTTACCGTTGCCGCACCACCCATATCGCATTTCATCGTCAGCATACTTTCAGTAGCTTTAATAGAATAACCACCGCTATCGAACGTGATACCTTTACCTACCAGAGCAGCACTGACAACAGCTGAAGTATCCCCGGTCGGATTGTAATCCAGCACCAGCATTGCTGGTTTTCTGGCGCTGCCACGGCCAACGGCATGTAAACCATTCCAGCCTGCTGTAAGCAGTTGCTGGTCCAGTAAAATCTCACTATTTACTGTGCCTTTAGCGGCGACACTTTCGATAAATGCCACAGCAGATTTAGCCAGTTGCTCGGGGTATAAATCATCTGGTGATTGATTAGTCACTTTTTTGGCCCAGCTAAAACAACGCATTAAATGCCCGAGCTGCATCTTTGTGTTGTCGTCACCGCAAAAATGTACCGTGCCGCTTTTCCTGGCTGAACAGAAACCCTGATAGAATGCCCACTGCAGCTCTTGTGTCCACAGCTCGCCGGTTAATTTAACCTCTGTTAATCCCAGGTTATCTAAACTACGGCTGGCTTTTTGCACACTGCGCAGGGCGTCCTGCTGATTCAAATGGATCTGAAAACCGTCATTTACCGGAGTAAGTAAGGCTTTACCCCACTTTTCTGCAGCACCACCTTGCTGCAGCGTGATCTGCACCACATCTGACATAACCTGCCCTTTTATTACTGTCGTTAAAGGAATATTGCTGAGTGTACCACAAGGTTTTCGCGACAAAACACCGCTACGTTATTTTGCCTCTGCAGCACGGCCAACACTAAGTGATGTTAGCCAGATGAAAAAAGATGACGTTGCTGCAAGCAATCTGTATACTTCCGCGTCTTTTAAATCTGATTGCGATGCCAGCAATATTCTGCTATCTATAGCCGCCACATTTTTTTGCTTGGCATTATACAGGAGATGATTATGCCAGAGGGCAATACTACCAAAACGCTGGGCTTACTGGCCCTTGCAGGCGTAGCGCCATATCAGGAAGCTGTCGGGGAAGAATACATGAACCCGAAGCAACTGGAACATTTCCGCCGCATTCTGGACGCCTGGCGTCAACAGCTGCGCGAAGAAGTTGATCGCACAAAGAACCATATGGCTGATGAAGCCGCAAACTTCCCTGATCCAGTCGATCGTGCGGCACAGGAAGAAGAGTTCAGCTTAGAACTGCGTGCCCGTGACCGTGAACGCAAGCTGCTGAAAAAAATTGAGAAAACTCTGCAGAAGATTGAAGACGAAGATTTCGGTTACTGTGATACCTGCGGTATCGAGATTGGTATCAGACGTCTGGAAGCCCGGCCAACAGCAGATCAGTGTATTGACTGCAAAACCCTGGCAGAAATAAAGGAAAAGCAGTTGGGCGGCTAGTATGCCCGGACTCTCCCCCGCTTATACCGGCCGGTTTGCGCCCTCGCCTTCCGGCCCGCTTCACTTCGGTTCTCTCATCGCTGCTTTGGGCAGCTATCTGCAGGCAAAAAGCCAACAAGGCCGCTGGCTGGTGCGGATGGAAGACATCGATACACCCCGTATGGTACCGGGTGCCGACAGCGACATCTTACGCACGCTGGAGCAATTTGGTTTGCACTGGGACGGCGACGTGTTGTATCAAAGCCAGCGCCTGGAGCGATATCAGCAGATATTTGCGCATTTACAGCAGCTAAACCTGCTGTATGGTTGCAGTTGTAACCGTAAACGGGTCAGTGAGCTTGGTGGTGTGTATGACAACCATTGCGCGTCTCTTAACAAACAATCAGGCACTGTGGCCTGGCGCCTTCGCAGCCAGGGTGTTAACACCGCATTTACCGATTTAGTATTTGGCCACCAGACCATACCTGCTGCGCTGGCAGATGAAGACTATATCATCAAGCGGCGCGACGGTTTATTTGCTTATCAGCTGGTCGTAGTGGTTGATGATATTGATCAGGCGGTAACAGAAGTGATACGTGGCGCCGACTTGCTAGAGATGACACCACGCCAGCAGGCATTATGTAACCTGCTCGGTGCCAGGGCACCGGCATATGGGCACCTGCCATTAGCGGTGACAGAGCCGGGTTTTAAACTGAGCAAGCAAAACCATGCCGCGGCTGTTAGCGAGTGGCATGTTACCGAAACGTTGTATAAGGCACTGCGATTTCTCGGCCAGCAACCACCGGCAGAATTAGTCCGGCTAACAGTTGATGAGTTGCTTAGCTGGGCTATCACGCACTGGCAACTGGCAAAAGTACCAGCCCGGCTTGAAATAAACAGTACAGAATTTTAATAAGCCCGGTTGGTTTCATTCTTTTTTAATTGCGGCTGCGGTATTATTAGCCGTTTTTTTTATGCTGCACCCAGCAGCATTGTGCAGGAGAATTATCATTATTTCGCGAGTGTTAGATTTTTGCCGCCGCACTTTTGGCGGTAAGGCCAAAACAGGTAAAACTGTAAAGTCACATCAGAATGCTGTTGCCGGCAAAGTGCAGCGTGCGCCACGTCAGGTTCCGTCTGCCAGCTTACTGCCAGCAGTGCAGCGTTTAAGCCGTGACCAACATGCTATTTCGCGTAAAGATATTAGCCCCAATGCGTTAAAAGTACTGTATCGCCTCAAAGATGCCGGTTTTGATGCTTATCTGGTTGGAGGCTGTATCCGTGACTTACTGCTAGGTATTAAGCCTAAAGATTTCGATGTGGTAACAAATGCCCACCCGGAACAGGTAAAGCAGGTATTTCGTAATTGCCGGCTGATTGGCCGTCGCTTTCGTCTGGCTCATGTGGTGTTTGGCCGTGAGATTATAGAAGTAGCAACCTTCCGGGGCCACCACAGCGGTGCCGATGACGAAGCAGATACTGCACCTAAGCTAAAAACTGCCAGCTTAAGTGACCATGGCCAGATCTTACGCGACAACGTATATGGCACTATTGAAGAAGACGCCGAACGGCGTGACTTTACCATTAACGCGCTGTACTACTCAGTAAATGACTTTGCTGTATACGATTTTGCCAATGGTACCCAGGCTATAGCTGAGCGCAAAATAGAACTGATTGGCGATCCGGAAACACGTTACCGTGAAGATCCGGTGCGAATTTTACGTGCTATCCGTTTTGCTACCAAGCTGAATATGCATATAGCCCCACCCACTGCAGCGCCAATACCACAGCTGGCCGTAATGCTGAAAAACATTCCGGCGCCCAGGCTGTTTGATGAGCTGGTGAAACTGCTGCTTGCCGGTAAAGCCTTTGATAATTTTATGCTGATGCGTGATATGCGCGTATTAAAGCAATTACTGCCGCAACTGGATAAGCTATTAAAACAAGAACCCGAAGGCAAAGCATTTCAGCTGGCAACCAAAGCTCTGCAGGACACCGATGCCAGAGTCGACGCAGATAAACCCGTCACACCAGCGTTTATTTTCGCGGCTTTGCTGTGGTATCCGGTAGAACTTCGTAGCCAGGCACTGGTGACTGACGGGTTAAGCGAAATAGACGCCATGAACATTGCAATGACAGAAGTGCTGGACGATGTTACACGCACTATCGCCATTCCTAAGCGTTTTACGCTGTCAATGCGTGATATTTGGGCCCTGCAAAACCGCCTGACTAAGCGTGCTGGCCGTAGGGCGTTCAAACTGCTTGAGCAGCCGAAATTTCGTGGTGCCTTTGACTTTCTGCAATTACGTGCTCTGGCTCAGGCCGATGACAGCAGCCTGACAGAGCTTGCTGTCTGGTGGGAGCGTTTCCAGATTGCGGATGAAAACGACCGCCT
Source organism: Rheinheimera sp. ATLC3 (assembly GCF_059429535.1). NCBI lineage: Bacteria > Pseudomonadati > Pseudomonadota > Gammaproteobacteria > Chromatiales > Chromatiaceae > Rheinheimera > Rheinheimera sp. ATLC3. The sequence continues at coordinate 3,237,252 of NZ_CM182103.1, read as the reverse complement.
GGCACTGATCAGCCAGTTAGGTAAAGAAGGCATAGATAAAGGCCCGCGGCGCCGGCGCAGCTATAAACGCAAACGTACAGCCGAGTAATGGATACAGTACGCGCATATATTGGCCTGGGTGCCAATTTGAACCAACCGGTACAACAACTGCAGCAGGCTATCAGGGCGCTGCAGCAGCTACCGTGCTCTGAGTTGATAGCAGTATCTTCCTTATACGGTTCTAAACCGATGGGGCCGCAGGATCAGCCCGACTACGTCAACGCTGTTGCCGCATTGGATACTACGCTTGAAGCCGAAGCTTTGTTAGATGCGCTACAGCAGATAGAGCAACTGCACGGCCGTCAGCGTAAAGCTGAGCGCTGGGGGCCACGCACGCTGGATTTAGACATTCTGCTGTACGGCACCTTGGTAATTAACAGCTCGCGGTTAACCGTGCCTCATTACGGCTTGCATCAGCGTGAATTTGTGCTGTATCCGCTTTATGAAATTGCACCACTACTTCAGTTACCCGATGGTACTGTACTATCTTCTTTACTTGCGCAAGTTCCGTTAAACGGCTTGCAAAAACTTCCAAGCAGTTGCAGCTGAGGGCACTTTGTGCCATCTTGCGCCACCTGCGTTAATGGTCAGATGAGATAAAAATGGCTAAGATCACCACTGCTGTATTACAGAAAATGAAACAACAAGGTAATAAAATCAGCATGCTGACAGCTTATGATGCCAGTTTCGCTAAATTATTTGCCGAGCAAGGCGTTGAAGTTTTATTAATCGGCGATTCTCTTGGCATGGTGCTACAGGGGCATGGCGATACGTTACCGGTAACAGTGCGCGATATCGCCTACCATACCCGTGCAGTTCGCTCAGGTGCACCGGATGCCTTTGTGATTGCCGATATGCCGTTTATGAGTTACGGCACGCTGGAGCAGGCGTTGCAGAATGTTGTACCTTTGATGCAGGCCGGCGCCAACATGGTTAAACTGGAAGGCGGAGATTTTCTGCTGCCCACAGTAAAGGCCCTGACAGAACGTGGCGTACCGGTATGCGGTCACCTGGGGCTGACACCACAGTCAGTGCATGTTTTTGGTGGTTATAAAGTACAGGGTAAAACTGATGCAGCTGCCGATGCTATGGTAGCGCAGGCAAAAGCCCTGCAAGAGGCTGGCGCCCAGCTGCTGGTTCTTGAGTGCATTCCAACTGCATTGGCTAAACGTATTACCGAGGCCCTGAACATACCTGTTATTGGTATTGGCGCCGGCAACGTCACTGATGGTCAGGTACTGGTGATGCACGATTTGCTTGGCATCAGCAGCGGCTATATACCTAAGTTCTCGAAGAACTATCTGGCGCAAACCGGCGAGATCAGAAGTGCCATTGCAGCCTATGTCAGCGAAGTAAAAAGCCAGGCTTTCCCTGCTAACGAACATAGCTTTTAATACCCATGAACTTAATTTCCAGTATCGATGTACTTCGCCAGCAAATTAACAGCTGGCGTCGAAATGGCCTGCGCATTGCGTTCGTGCCCACTATGGGCAACCTGCATAACGGCCATCTGCAACTGGTCGATGTGGCTAAAACACGCGCCGACAAAGTCATTGTCAGTATTTTTGTAAACCCGATGCAGTTTGGCAAAAACGAAGATTTAGCCAGCTACCCGCGCACGCTGGAAGCAGATTGTGCTGGTTTGCAGCAGCATGGTGCAGATGCCGTGTTTACCCCTACCCCGGAAATGATGTATCCACGGGGTCTGGACGCTCAGACCTTTGTTGAAGTACCCAAACTTGGTGATCTGCATTGTGGTGCAAGCCGGGCCGGCCACTTCAGAGGCGTCTCTACGATTGTTTGTAAACTGTTTAACCTGGTACAGCCTGATGTTGCCTGTTTTGGTCAGAAAGACTATCAACAACTGGCCATTATCCGCCAGATGGTGACGGATTTGTCACTACCTATTGATATTATCGGTGTACCAACAGAGCGTGCCAGTGACGGTCTGGCACTGAGTTCGCGTAATGGTTATTTAAACGCTGAACAACGTGCGATGGCACCGAAGCTGTATCAATTGTTGCAACAGCTACGTAACACCATTCTGGCCGGTAATCACGATTACCGTGCGCTGGAATTTGAGGTCAGACAACAACTGACACAGGCTGGCTTTACTCCGGACTATATAGATATTTCAGACCGGCATGATTTAACGCTGGCCACTAAAGCAGAGCAGGAAAAAGTCATTCTGGCGGCTGCCTGGCTGGGAACAACGCGTCTGATAGACAACCTTGAGGTTTAAACAATGTAGGTTGTCGCTAAACAGTGACAGCCTAAGTTTTTGATATAAATAACATTCTTAAATATCTGTCGCTAAGTGACGCCAATTAGCGACAGCAGCCAGCCTACCGAGACGCTGCGCCATCCGCAAGAACACGCCAACTTATTGATATTTATAACTTATTATTTTTGGCACGACTACTGCTAACTGTATTACCAGTGCAATGAGACTGCGTTTTGCAGGAGGCAGACTAATGAAAAAAGTAGTATTAACCACGTTATTATTATTGAGCGCTAACCTGGTGCTGGCTAATGAGTTTTTGCAGAAATTAAATCATCACAGCACTGAGCATACAGCATTATCACAGGACGAGTTGGCAGCGCAGCAAGCACTGTCAGCGGCCTTAACCGCAGAGACAACAGCGCTGTAAGATAATAAAAGCCACCTGTTATAAGGTGGCTCTGAATTTTGCCGCGTCAATAATGGCCCATAAGTGTGCGATAGCGGCAACGATCGCCGGTACCACCAGAAACCACAACGCATAACCTGCAGCACAAACTACAAAGAACAGGATAGCAGCCAGTATACGGCCCTGTACCAGTTGTCCTAAACCCGGAATAAATACATTACATAGCGCGGCAATAACATTGCCCCCTGACCCCTGACCTGACATAAGCTTTCCTCCATCAGCATTTTTTATGTTACTTTCGGTATTCCAAATCACTTTCACTATTGCTTTAACGTTGCAACAAATTGCTCCGACTGTGCAATCGCTTTATTCATTTCAGCGATCAGAAGGTTAATGTCTTTCTGCACTGAATTAAACTCCCCTTTTAACGCCCCTATCGCTTTAGCATTCAGGTTATGTTTTAAGTACAGAGCATTATCTTTAAGTGATGACAGCACAGGTTGCATCGTCTGCTCTGCACGGCGCATCGTTTTTAGCAAGCTGGCATATTGTCGTTTGGTTTCGGCAAGCTTTTTGGCACTGTCTTGCTTTAACTTAGCATTACTGTATTGCTCAAGCTCATCCTCCCACTCATCAAACAGCGCATCCGCTACCGCTTCTATGCTGTCAATGCGGGCGCTGACGTCTTCAGCCGCTTTGTTGCATGCCTGATATTCGCTGTCGGTCGCTTCGTACATACGCTGTAAATCACCGCCGTCAAATTTGATCAGGCTGCTAAATTGCTCCAGTGCCGATTTAAACTGCTGCTGGGCATCCTGTTGCGATTGCTGGGCTTCTTCTACCCGGTCGACCAAAATGTCACGTTTATGTACGCCAACTTTCTCCATTGCTGAATAGTAGGCGCTTTGACAGCCAGTCAGTGCCAGCAGTAAAGGCAGGGTAAACAATAAATTACGCATAAAAAGAGTCCGCTGTTGTAACAGTGTGGTTGGATAATAGCCTGTTACTTAGCTCAGAACAAACTAGCGATAGCAGTTGTACAACTGTTTCTCCAACGCCATCAGTTGCCTGACACCCGGCGTCAATGAAAACTCAAACTGAGGAGGTAAGCCAAGCTGTGCCCGTTTGTACTGCCACTGCGCATAAAGATCCTGATATCTCTGCTCATATTCCTGTGGCTCAAATGGCGGACCGCTGGCGCCTCCGGCCTGCAACTGCTTTATTTGCATTTCCAGCGGCAACAATATTTCGGTTAACTGCGGCATCACATCAAAAGCTAACTGCATATAAGCCGCTAATTGATATTCCAAATCCCTTATCTGTACTGCCAGCTCACTTTCGAGCTCGGGTGATTCATTTAGCTGCTGTGTTAATTCAGAAATTTCAATGCCATAGGTGAAAGCAAAGCCGAAAAAAGCACCGACGTAACCATGTAACCCGGCCTGCTCATTCCAATAACGCGACTGGGCCAGCGCCGATCTGTCTTTAAGTCTTTCATCAAAGAGATTTTTATCCGGTTCGCTATAACTCTGAAATTGAGCATACCGAAGATACTTTTCAGACAACATCCGCATGGCCGATACATTCGCGGTCTGGGCTTCTGCCAAAAGCTCGTCCATATTCAGCTGCTCGTAGTAACTGTCAATTAACTCGGACGATAAACTCTGGTTAAACTGCCGAAACTCTTCTGCTGCCGGGTGGGAGTTAATCTGCTGCTGGATATCTTCACATTCCAGTTGTACAGACTGTTGCGCAGAGTCAGAAGATATGTCGTTTGCCAGAGCTGGTTCTTCATTTGCCGGAGTAACCGGGGCCTCGCCGTGTTCAGCAACGTCATCGGCAACATCAAGAGTGAGGTCAGCGGTATCTTTGCCTATGTCAGCATCAATTGAACTGACAGGCGGGGTATTGTTATGCCAAAACCAGCCTGATAACACCACACAGAGCACAACGGCAACAGAAAACAGCTGTGCTTTGCTTATCATAGCGTTACGCGGCCAGCTCTTTCGCCAGTTGCAGCAACTTGGGGTAAAACTCTTTGTCCAGTTGCGCTATCTGGTCTTGCTCGACCAATACATCGTGCAGAATTTGCTCTGTTGTCAGCGGGTTAGCAAGTACCACCCTGAATACTATTGTTTCCTGACGGTTGTAGCGAGCAGGTGTCAGGCGGGTGCGGGAGACAAAAGATTTACCTTCTTCGCGCTGGCGTTTCTGGATAAACTTGGTCAGTCCATTGAGCAATTCGTTAAAACGCTGCAGTTGCTCCGCATCAGCAGCCGCCATCGCTTTTTGCACCTGAGCCGGCACGTAGCGGTATGTCAATAAACACAGCTCTGGCTCAGTGATCAGTTCAAAATCGATATTGTGCGCTATAAGCGTGGCGAAATAACGGGCTTTTTCCAGACTGCGGTTAATCAGTATTTCATAGCCGTCTCGGCCAATAACCTGCAAACAGGCATGCACCAGCATCGCCATACCCGGGCGCGAGCCCTCTAACGTCTGGCTGCCTAAATCTTTTGAGCCTTTACGCAGAATATACTCTGCATGATGCTCAATCACATGTGCTGCTGATGGGTGTTTAAATACCACCATCCCAGCCCCCATCGGCACATACATTTGTTTGTGAGCATCGATAGTTACGGAATCGGCTCTCTCTATACCACTTAGCAGGTGACGGTATTTGTCCGACAATAAGGTCGCACCGCCCCAGGCTGCATCTACGTGGAAATGGCACTGATACTGTTCTGCTAAGTCGGCCAGCTGATGCAAAGGGTCAACGTTACCGGTTTCGGTAGTACCCGCCACACCGACAATGGCCAGCACGCGAATATTCGCCGCTTTAAGCTCAGCCATTTTTTCTGCCAGCAGCGCAGTGTCAATTTTGTTGTTGGCATCAGTCTTTACAGAAATCAGCGACTCGCGGCCTATACCTAATACGTCAGCCGCTTTACCCAGCGAATAGTGGCCGCGTTCAGACACCAGTACAGCAAGGCCATCATAGCCATAGTGCTTCATCGCTTTAAACAGGCCCTCGCGGGCAATGCCTTTAAAGTCACCGTCGGCTTTTAACAGGCGGTTACGTGCTATCCAAAGTGCAGTGATATTGGCAATAGTGCCGCCGGAGCAAAAAGCCCCCAGCGAATGATTCGCACTGTGCATCCACTTTTTATAGAAGCCTTCGCCCTCGCCATACACCAGATGGTGCATCATTCCCAGTACCTGCCGTTCCATTGGCGTAAAGGCTTTTGAGGTTTCAATTTTTACCAGATTCTGGTTCAGCCCCACCATCATCTTCGACAGTGAAAGTACGAAATACGGCAGCGCCGATGTCATATGGCCAATAAAACTTGGTGCGGCGGTATGTACCGAATGCGCGACCAGTTTCTGCATCAGGCTTTCGGCATAATCTGACACAAAGTTAGGCATCTGTGGGATCTGATGTGCCTGAAAATCACGTTCGATTTGCCATAATGGCTTTTCAACCGCAACAATACTTTCGCGCAGAAAACCGGCCAGGTTCTGCGATAAATTCTGCTCGATGATACTCAGCGTAGAATCAGGCGCTTCAGGTACAGTAAAGATGCGCCATAGCGCCTCTTCTGATGCGGTTGCCTGTCTTTTACTCGATTCTGTCATGCTGTTATTACTCTGCAAACTGATTTAGCAGTTACTAAAACGGCCGGGAAAAGGCGCTCACTTTACTGCAAGCGCCGAAAAATGTCTGCAAAAAAATAGTCAAGCAAGTGATACCTGAACGTAGTGCCAGTTAGCTGCGCAGACCTATACCACGGTTGATTAAATACATGGCAAAACTAAATAATACAACGATAAAGCCAACAACGACCGTCAACGCCAATGCCAGGCTGACGTCGGACACCCCCAAAAAGCCGTAGCGGAACGCATTTACCATATACACCACCGGGTTTAACGCGGCAACATGCTGCCAGAAGCCCGGCAGCAGTGTTAATGAGTAAAACACGCCACCGAGGTAGGTCAGAGGTGTCAGCACAAAGGTCGGAATAATGCTGATATCGTCGAAAGTTTTGGCGTATACAGCATTAATCAGGCCGCCCAGTGCAAACAACATAGATGTCAGCGTGACAGTAATCACTATCACCGCCAGATTATGGATCTGAATAGTCACGAAGAACAGCGACAGTATTGTCACGATAAGCCCCACCAGCATGCCACGCGCCATACCACCGCCCACAAAGCCCAGCACAATGATGTAATTAGGTACCGGTGCCACCAGCAGCTCTTCTACGTTACGCTGAAACTTAGCGCTGAAAAAAGACGACGCCACGTTAGCATACGAATTGGTAATCACCGACATCATAATCAGGCCGGGAACAATAAACTCCATGTAACTAAAGCCACCCATGTCGCCGATACGAGAGCCAATCAGGCTGCCGAAAATCACAAAGTACAGTGTCATGGTAATAGCAGGTGGCACCAGGGTTTGCACCCAAATTCTCAAGAAACGGTTGGTCTCTTTGTCGAGAATGCTTTTTAGCGCCACCATGTAATTGGCTTTGATCATTTTGCACCTCCGCGGCCATGTTCAACCAGGGTGACAAATAATTCTTCCAGCCGGTTTGCTTTGTTGCGCATTGATAACACCTTTATACCCTGCTCACTAAGTTGGCTAAAAATGGGGTTTAAGCCCTGACTTTTCTGTACATCCACTTCAATACTATGGTCATCCAGCGCCCGCCAGTTGAACTCATCTAAACGCAGATCAGCCGGCACATCAGCTAAATCCAGCACAAAAGTCTCCACCGTCAGCTTGGCCAGCAATGCTTTAATCGTGGTGTTTTCAATGATCTGACCTTTGTCGATAATAGCGATATTGCGACACAGCATTTCTGCCTCTTCCAGATAGTGCGTTGTCAGAATGATGGTCACACCCTGCTGGTTGATGGTGCGCAAAAACTCCCACATCGAGCGGCGAAGCTCAATATCTACGCCTGCGGTAGGTTCATCAAGGATCAATAGCTTAGGTTCATGCATTAAGGCCCTGGCAATCATTAGCCGCCGTTTCATGCCGCCGGAGAGCTCGCGGGCTCTGGCGTGACGTTTCTCCCACAGTCCAAGCTGACCGAGGTACTTTTCTGCACGCTCAATGGCTATTTTCTTCGGTACACCATAGTAACCAGCCTGATTCACCACTATCTGCAGCACCGTTTCAAACTGGTTGAAGTTAAACTCCTGAGGCACCAACCCAAGTTGGCTTTTGGCCTGCTCCAGCTGGCTGTCGATGTCAAAGCCAAAAACACTGACCTTGCCACGGGTTTTATTGACCAATGAGCTAATCACACCAATAGTGGTACTTTTACCAGCGCCGTTTGGCCCCAGCAACGCAAAGAAATCGCCCTGCCTGACCTGTAAATCTATACCACTAAGCGCAACTGTTCCGCTTTTATACACCTTATGCAGGCCGGTAATATCCAAGGCTAAACTCAATGTTACTCTCCTGTCTGTGTTGTTTCACCGCTGTAACCCCAGCGGTTAAGTAACTGATGCGGCACCTGTAAATGATCTAAAATACGCGCCACCATAAAATCGACTAAATCACTGATTTGCTGTGGCTGATGATAAAAACCAGGCGCTGCTGGCATAATAGTGACGCCAAGCCGGGCCAGACTCAGCATGTTTTCCAAATGAATGGCACTGAGCGGGCTTTCCCGTGGTACCAGTATTAACTGGCCTTTTTCTTTTATTACCACATCCGCCGCCCGCTCGATTAAGTTATCGCTGGCACCTGTGGCAATGGCCGACACTGTGCCGGTTGAACAGGGGCATACCACCATCTGCCGTGGCGCCGCAGAGCCCGACGCCACCGGTGAGAACCAGTCGTCTTTGCCATACACCTTTAATAAGGTTTTATCACAGCCAAAATGCTGTTGTAGAAATTCAGTACACTTCTCCGGTGCTGCAGGTAGCTTAATATTGTGCTCAGTCGCAAACACGACTCTGGCCGCGCTGGATATAAGCAAATGTACTTTTATGCCCTGCGCCAGCAACAGCTCCAGCAAACGCCAGCCATAGGGAGCCCCAGAGGCTCCGCTAAATGCCAGCGTGATCTGTTTTTCGCTCCTCATTTGTGCTCCCATTTTGCCGATAGCGCACCGATAAGCCTGTCGTGAATACCGCCAAAGCCGCCGTTGCTCATGATTACAATGCTGTCTCCGGGCATAGCTTGTTCGGCCAGCAGCTGCACCAGTGCGTCAATATCACGGCTTAAGCTGGCTTTGGGCGCCAGGGCTCTGGCCAGAGCGTCCAGCGACCAATTGGCATTCGCCGGCTCATACAAATAAACCTGGTCAGCCAACGCCAGCGCCAGTGGCAGTGCCGCCTGATGTACGCCCATACGCATCGTGTTGGAGCGTGGTTCAAGTACTGCCAGTACACGCTTACCCCCCACTTTATTGCGGATGCCCTGTAAAGTGGTGCTGATTGCCGTAGGATGATGGGCAAAATCGTCGTATACCCTGATATCTGCGATATCTGCCTTTAGCTCCATCCGCCGTTTCGGCGCGACAAAACGCGCCAAGGCTTCCAGTGCAATTGCCACCGGCACACCTGCATGCCTTGCCGCGGCGATAGCCATCACCGCATTATCAACATTGTGTTGGCCATTTAACTGCCAGCTCAGCTCGCCCAGTTTTTCCTGCTGATAGTAGAGCGCAAAGCGGCTACCATCAGTCTGCAAAAGCTCTGCTGTCCAGGCATTACCGTAGCTTTGCCGTTCGCTCCAGCAGCCCATATCCAGTGTCTGTTTAATTGCCGGTGTATCTTCAGGTGCCAGCACCAGACCATTTGCCGGTACCATCCGCAGCAAATGATGAAACTGGCGCTGAATCGCCGCTAAATCCGGGAAAATATCTGCATGATCGTATTCCAGATTATTAATTACCAGCGTACGTGGCCTGTAATGCACGAACTTAGAGCGTTTATCAAAGAATGCGGTATCGTATTCATCGGCTTCGATAACAAAGAATGGCGATTCACCAAGCCGGGCAGAACAGTCAAAATTCTGTGGGATGCCGCCGATTAAAAAACCGGGCTTGAGCCCGGCATAGTCCAGGATCCATGCCAGCATAGTACTGGTAGTTGTTTTGCCATGAGTACCCGACACCGCCAGCACCCAGCGGTCATGCAGCACTTGCTCGGCCAGCCACTGCGGGCCGGAGGTATAGCGTAAGTTAGTATTCAGCACATGCTCTACCGCGGTATTACCGCGGGATAAGGCATTACCAATAATCACCAGATCGGGAGCCGGCTCCAGCTGTGCCGGATCCCAGCCCTGTGTAAGCTCGATGCCCAGCTGCTCAAGCTGGGTGCTCATCGGCGGATAAACGTTTGCATCTGAGCCTGTTACCTTATGCCCCAGCGCCTTGGCAATAGCCGCAATACCACCCATAAAGGTGCCACAAATACCGAGAATATGAATATGCATATCAAATCCTGAAAGTTAACCGCCGCCATTGTAGCAAATGCGAACTTGTTGGCAGTAACAACTGCAATTTACACAGAAATTCATTAAACTACGCCAGCCTCTGCAGCTTAAGTAACACAATAACAGATAAGGAACCTATCACATGCGCCGCATCTCGCCAGTACTACAGCAGGATGGAGTCGACAGCGACCTGATATCACTGATTAAGACCATACTGGCAGCCTGCCGGGAAATTTCGTTCCGCGTAAGTCAGGGAGAACTGGCTGGTGTATTAGGTTCTACCCTTGGCGAGAATATTCAAGGGGAAACGCAGAAAAAACTCGATGTTATTGCTAATGAACTGCTAAAAGAAGTCATTCTGGAAACCGGCGTGGTAAAAGCCATCAGCTCGGAAGAAGAAGATGACACCGTCGCCGGTAATCCAAATGGTAAGTACCTGGTGACGTTTGACCCGCTTGATGGCTCGTCTAACACTGATATCAACAGTTTAATCGGCACCATTTTTTCGATTCTGCCTGCACCGGCTGATAAAGACGCCGCCGATGCCAGCATGTTTTTGCAACCCGGCACCGCACAGCTGGCAGCCGGTTATGTGCTTTACGGCCCGTCAACTATGCTGGCATTAACTACTGGCAAAGGCACCCGCATTTATACGCTGGATAAAACCTATGGTGGTTTTCTGTTAACCGAAGAGCAAGCCACCATACCGAAATATACCGCCGAGTTCGCCATTAACATGTCCAACCAACGCTTCTGGCAGGCACCGATGCAGGCGTATATTAGTGATCTGTTGCTGGGTAAAGATGGCCCGCGTGGTAAAAACTATAACATGCGCTGGATAGCCGCCATGGTGGGTGATGTGCACCGTGTATTATGCCGTGGCGGTATCTTTGCTTACCCGCGCGATACCAAAGATGCAAACAAACCGGATAAACTGAGGCTAATGTATGAAGCCAACCCAATGAGCTTTCTGGTAGAGCAGGCCGGTGGTGCAAGCTCTACCGGCTATGAGCGTATCATGGAAGTCGTGCCGGTTGACATACATCAGCGCATTGCCGTCATTCTGGGCTCAAAACATGAAGTAGAAAGCTGTGTCGCTTATCATCAGCGATAGCCATTTTTAATTGCGGCGCTATAATAAGCGCCACTTTTTCGAAGCGATTTTAACGAACTAAAGGACCAGGCCATGAGCTTAAGTGATGTAGCGGCAGGTAAGAACCTGCCAGAAGAAATCAATGTCATTATTGAAATCCCGGCCAATGCCGACCCGATTAAATATGAAGTGGATAAAGACACCGGCACCGTGTGGGTTGACCGTTTTATGGCAACACCAATGTTCTATCCATGTAACTATGGCTTTGTTAACCAGACATTATCGCTTGATGGTGATCCGGTAGACGTACTGGTACCAACACCATACCCGCTGGTACCAGGCGCAGTAATCAAATGCCGCCCGGTTGGTGTATTGTTTATGTCTGATGAGTCAGGCGAAGATGCTAAAGTCATTGCCGTACCGGTAAGCAAACTGACTAAACTGTATGACCATGTTAAAGACATTAACGACGTAGACGAACTGCTGAAAAAGCAAATTCAGCATTTCTTCGAACGCTATAAAGAATTGGAAGCTGGTAAGTGGGTGAAAGTAAACGGTTGGGGTGATGCTGAAGCCGCCAAAGCTGAAATCATGACCTCATTTGAACGTGCGAAGAAATAACATACATGAAGGCCCGGCTTAGCCGGGCCTTTTATTTTTACCCTTATGAACGCCAACAACTACAAGCATTTACATTAATAAAGCACTATACTGCGCAAAACATACTCTCATAATAATTATTCAAACTTACAGAGGCATGCTGTATGGATGTGTTACGACGTCTGTCTATCGCGAAAAAAATCTATTTAATCCCTGTCATTGGTACTCTCAGTTTCGTTATCTATCTTATACTCGCCAGCATAACTGCGCTCAATAACGTTAAAACGCTGGAACAAACCCGTGACATTCAGTTTCCGGTGTTACAGGCATCCCAGCATGCGCAGGTACTGCTTGAGCGGGTAAAAGACTCACTGGCCAGCGCTGTAACAACCGGAGATAGCGAGGCATTGGCTGGCGCAGCTACCTTTCGTGGCTCACTGACCGAAGCACTGAACAACATCAGCCGGTTAAATAATGATTACGCCAGTGACATTAACAACATAAAGCAGAGTTTTGATGCTTATTATCAGGCTGCTTACAGTGTTTCTGAGCAAATGATTAATAACACTGCAGACTTCAGCACACTGGCCCAGCGCTCTGCCGCAATGAATTCAGACTATGACAATACCGCCCGCTTACTAAGCCAATTCAGCAATACCAAGCTAAGCCAATTTACCACATCAATTGATGATGCCAGTGAACAAGCCGGCACCCTGATCACTGTCGGTATTGTCATGGGCATTATTACCACACTGGTGTTATTTGGTACGGCTTTTCCAATAGCACGCGGTATTCAGAATAGCCTGAGCAGTATGATTCGCTCGCTGCAAAGCCTGGCAAAAGAGGATGGTGATTTAACCGCCCGTATTCATACCAATAGCAAAGATGAGCTGGGTGATCTGGCACACTGGTTTAATACATTTATGCAAAAGCTGCAGCATGTAGTCACAGACATCATTAACACTGCGGTGCCATTGTCAAAACTGGCAAAAGACCTGCACCAGCTTACTGACGATACCAACAAAACTATTTCAGACCAGCGCAGTGCAGCTAACCATGCTAAACATGCGGTAGATGATATGAGTGCCAGTGTCGTCGCTGAAGTAGCCAGCGCAAACGAAGCCGCGGCCGCAGCAAACCAGTCCAGCGATGCAGCCGATCAGGGACAGAAAACGGTGATACTGACGGTAGAGAACATTCAGCAGCTGGCGGGCAACGTGCAGGAAGCATCTGAAGTCATTACCCAGCTGGAAAAAGATGCCAATCAGGTTGGCACTGTGCTAAGTGTTATCAAAGGGATTGCTGAACAAACCAACCTGCTGGCATTAAATGCCGCCATAGAAGCGGCCCGTGCCGGTGAACAGGGCCGCGGCTTTGCAGTGGTGGCGGATGAAGTGCGCACTCTGGCATCACGGACGCAAAAATCGACCGAAGAAATACAACGCACGATTGAACAGCTGCAATCGGCCGCACGCCTGTCAGTGCAGAAAATGCAGCAAAGTACGGCCCAGGCCGGCAATAGTGTGCAATCGGCCAATCAGGCCGGTGATGCGCTGCAGCTAATCACACAAAGCATTGCCCAAATCCGCCTGATGAATCAGCAAATTGCCGATGCAACAGACGACCAGCAAAAAATGGCCAGCGACATTGTTGGTCATGTGGATGCGATTTTCAAAAATACCGAGCACAGCTCACAGAGCGCTGGCCATATTGCTAAAGCCAGTAGTGAACTGGCGACACTTGCACATAATCTGGAAAACATCACCCGCCTGTTCCGGGTCTGATGACAGGAAAAAGCCGGCTTAAGCCGGCTTTTTATTAATTACTCAGCGTAGTATCCATCCGGCACGTTCAGTTTCGCCACCCCCGAGGCCACTGCGGCTTCTGCCACAGCACGGGCAACCCTTGGCAGTAATCTCGGATCCATCGGTTTAGGGATAATATAGCTGCTACCAAAGCTCAGTTCACCGACTTTAGCGGCAGTCAGCACTTCCTGCGGTACCGGCTCTTTCGCGATAGCACGGATGGCATGCACTGCTGCCAGTTTCATCTCATCATTAATTACGCTGGCGCGTACGTCCAACGCACCGCGGAAGATAAACGGAAAGCACAGCACGTTGTTCACCTGATTCGGGTAATCTGAACGACCGGTAGCCATAATGATGTCATGACGGGCTGCATGCGCCAGCTCCGGTTTAATTTCCGGATCGGGGTTAGAGCAGGCAAAGATAACCGGCTTTTCAGCCATCAGTTGTAATGCTTCGGCAGGCAATACGTCCGGCCCGGATACACCAACAAATACATCAGCCCCGGTTAATGCATCTTCCAGCGTGCGCTTATCGGTATTGTTGGCAAACAGCTGTTTATACTGGTTGAGGTCGTTACGGCGGGTGTGGATCACCCCTTTGGTATCCAGCATGTAGATATGCTCGCGCTGAGCGCCGCATTTAATCAGTAGTTCCATACAGGCAATCGCTGCTGCGCCAGCGCCCATGCAAACAATAATCGCTTTTCTGATGTCTTTGCCCTGGATTTCCAACGCATTTAACATCCCTGCAGCCGTCACGATGGCTGTGCCGTGCTGATCATCATGAAACACCGGTATTTTACAGCGCTTAATCAGCTCTTTTTCTATCTCAAAGCACTCTGGCGCTTTAATATCTTCCAGATTAATACCACCAAAGGTATCAGCTATATTGGCAACGGTGTTGATAAACTCTTCTGTTGAGCGGTGTGTTACTTCGATATCAATTGAGTCAATATTGGCAAAACGCTTAAACAGCAAAGCCTTGCCTTCCATCACGGGTTTGGACGCCATAGGCCCCAGATTACCCAGTCCCAGAATAGCAGTGCCATTGCTGATTACCGCCACCAGGTTGCCCTTAGCTGTGTATTTGTAGACATTGTCGACATCGGCAGCAATTTCCCGCACGGGCTCGGCAACACCCGGGCTATACGCTAGCGCCAGGTCGGTTACGGTTTCTGCCGGCTTACTGATCTCGATACTGATTTTGCCGGGGGTGGGTTCTGCGTGATAACGCAGCGCCTGTTGTTTGAAATCTGCCATCGGTTCTATCCTGCTGTCTGTAGGGCTAAGCGTATTTTTATTGTGATGTCGTTACGCAAAAGAGGCTTATTCTAATGAGCACCAACCGATAAGAGAAACGGAATCAGTCTGATCGTACCAGCGCAAATCTGCTTGTAATGCCATAACACTTTAGTCGTAACGTTGTTCGTTATAACAACTAAACAGAGTGCAGCCAAGAGACGTCCGGCCACCCAAATAACAAATGAGCGCTGTTACTGCATACCAATGCGTAATCCTACGCATAAAGATGCCACGCAATGTGCACTGCCAGCAGCCTGGCGATAGGGTTATTGATGAATGCTTTTAGATAAACCCATGAAATAAAACTAAAAACTCATATTAAACAGGCAGCCTGACAACCGCACTGCTAAAGAGGAAAACTCATAAAAATATTTTTTCGCTAAATAACGGCTATTTGTACAAAAAACACTCAAAACACAGAAACAAAAAAAGCACCCTCGGGTGCTTTTTTGCTGAACCTGGTAAAACCGATTAACGGCTGCCCAGAACAGAGAAACGTTTTTTGAAGCGATCTACACGGCCGCCTACGTCCAACACTTTCTGCTTACCGGTGTAGAAAGGGTGGCAAGCTGAGCAAACGTCCAGGTGGATGTCTTTGCACAGTGCAGATTTAGTTTTGAAAGAATTACCGCAAGTACAGGTTGCCGTAATTTCTTTATATTCTGGGTGAATACCTGGTTTCATGGGTTACCTCGTTAGGCCGTATCGCTATCTGGTCAAACAATTTGCCAGACACCATACGTAATTACAGTTAATTTAGGGCGCGTAGCTTAATTGATAGCCGCTTAAGTTGCAACAGCTTCTGCCTTTATGCTGATATTTTTTGTTTTGCTTGGCATTCTTGTACCCTGTCCTTACACTTGAAAACTGCTTTTAACTGGAATTCTGCTGTGACTGTAGTGCGTGTGGCCCTGCCGGTGCCGCTGAGACAACATTTCGACTATCTTATTGAGGCTAATGCGCAGGTTCAGGTTGGCTGCCGCGTGTTAGTGTCTTTTGGTAACCGCAAACTGGTGGGTATCGTCTGGCAATTAGACCCAAACGACAGTTTTGACAGCAATAAGCTAAAGCCCGTGGTTGCAGTGCTTGATACCAACCCGGTATTACCGGCATTGCTGTGCCAGCTACTTAGCTTCGCAGCCGATTATTATCATTACCCGCTGGGCGAAGTGCTGATAAGTGCCCTGCCAGCCTTGCTGCGCGAAGGCCGTAACCTGGCGGATTATCAGCCAAAGGCTTATCAGCTGACCGATAATGGTAAACAACTTGATGCCAGCACATTAAAGCGCTCAGCGAAACAACTGGCATTATGGCAGACATTGCTGCGCCATCAGCTGACCGAATCGGCCTTACTACAACAATACAGTCGCGCCACGTTAAAGCAACTTATCGACAAACAACTGGCTGAAGAGATAATAGTCCCTCCACAACCTTTTTCAGCCCCGCAAATAGCAGCTAAAGGCTTAAAGCTAACCGCTGCGCAGGCCATGGCCGTAACTGCGGTAACCCAGGCCTTTGGTCGCTTTGAACGTTTGCTGCTCGAAGGGGTCACCGGCTCTGGCAAAACAGAAGTGTACCTGCAGAGTATTGCCAGCCTGCTAAGTCAGCAACAACAGGTGCTGGTAATAGTGCCTGAAATTGGCTTAACGCCGCAAACGCTGGCACGCTTTCAAGCCCGTTTTGATGTACCGGTGTTGTGCTGGCATTCAGCGCTAACAGATAGCGAGCGGTTACATTGCTGGCTGCAGGCCAGTACCGGTGCAGCTGCCATTATTATCGGCACCCGCTCTGCGTTGTTTTTGCCGTTTTGGCGCCTGGGGCTGATTATCATTGATGAGGAACATGATCAGTCTCTTAAACAGCAGGATGGCTTTCGTTATCATGCCCGTGACTTAGCCATTAAAAGAGCAGCACTGCATCACTGCCCTATTCTGCTTGGCTCTGCCACTCCAAGTCTGGAAAGCCTGCATAACGCGCTAAGCAAACGCTTTATCCACTTACCTCTGCCGGATCGCGCTGCCGGGCAAGCCTTGCCTCAGTTTGAGCTGGTCGACTTAAAACAGCAGGTGTTGCAGTTTGGTTTGGCCAGCCAGACACTGGCAAAAATTAAACAGCAGCTTGCTCAGGGAAGTCAGGTAATGCTGTTTTTAAACCGGCGGGGTTTTGCACCGGCCCTCAGCTGCCAGGAATGCGGCTGGTTGACAGAGTGCCACCGCTGCAGCGCTTTTACCACCTACCACAAACAAAGCCGCCAGCTGGTGTGCCACCACTGCGGTGCCAGTAAAGCCATACCGCGTCAGTGTGGTGGTTGTGGCAGCACCCAACTCAAGCCTCTGGGTCAGGGCACAGAGCAGCTGGAAGAAAATCTACAGCAGCTCTTTCCCGATGTCGCTATTACCCGCTTAGATCGGGATAGTACAAGGCGTAAAGGGGCATTGCATCAAGCGCTGGAGGATATCCACGGCAGCGGTGCAAGGTTGATAGTCGGTACCCAAATGCTGGCTAAGGGGCATCACTTCCCCAATGTCAGCCTGGTAGTGATTGTTGACGTAGACGGTGCCTTATACAGCAGCGATTTTCGCGCGCCGGAACAGCTGGCACAGCTGTTGACTCAGGTTGCAGGTCGTGCAGGCCGTGGCAGCAGCGGGGGTACAGTGTTGCTGCAAACGCATTATCCTGAACACGCATTACTACAGGATATTATCAATAACGGTTATGCTTCTTTTGCCCGCAGTGCGCTGCTGGAGCGCCAGCAAACCTGTTTACCACCGTATCAGCACCTGGCGATGTTCAGCGCAGAGGCGCATCAAACTGACCTGTGCCAGCAATGGTTACAACAGGTTGCCGACGGCATAGCCGCTTTTGCCACTGTGCAATTACTTGGCCCTATTCCTGCGCCAATGGAAAGGCGGGCGGGCAAATATCGCTGGCAGCTGCAATTATATAGCGCCAACCGCAGCAGCATGCATCAGGCTTTAGAGCATATATTGCGCCTTGTCAGCAGCTGGCCACTTAGCCGCAAGGTAAAATGGCAGCTCGACGTAGACCCGACAGATCTGACCTGACGCCGCTGCTTGTGTTTCTTTTTCTGCTTAACCTTGTAGAATAGCGCTCAATCAGGAAGTAACAGTACCCGCTATCTATGCCTCAGAAAGACTATGTCAGAGCCAGCCGGCCTAAAGCAAAGCCGGCCAGAGCCAGTAATGCCCGTAACAGTCGTAAAGCCGCTGCGCCAGCGCCGGCTAAGCCGTGGCTGCTGCTGATCGTTACCTTTGCCCTGATTAGTGGCTTTATTTACTTTTTGTGGTTTTTAAATCAGCAACCTGCTGCCCCCACTCCCGTCGCTAAACCTGAAAAAACCGTGAAGAAGGATGAATTGCCCGCCAAACCGACAACCGAGCCGTACCAGTACATAAAAGAGCTGGAAAACAAAGAGGTGAAAGTTGAAGTGACCGAGCAAAAATCAGGTGGCCCCTATCAGATGCAGTGTGGATCATTCCGGGCCGAACATCAGGCAGAAACGATGAAAGCCCAAATTGCCTTTGCCGGTTTTGCTTCGCAAATCCGTCGTACTGAAGGTAGCAATGGTGTCTGGTACCGGGTTGTTTTGGGCCCGTATGAGTCGAAGCGACAAGCAACGGCTGATAACAACCGCCTGCGTCAGCAAAATATTAATACCTGCCGGATCTGGAACTGGTCTTGAAATCGCACTGACGCAGCCACACTTATGCCCTAAGTTAATCACGCCACAGGGCTAATTCATGACTACTATTGTTTCTGTTCGCCGCGATGGCCATGTCGCCATCGGCGGTGATGGCCAGGTTTCACTTGGTAATACCGTAATGAAGGGCAACGCCCGAAAAGTACGCCGTCTGTACAACAACAAAGTGATTGCCGGCTTTGCCGGCGGCACAGCTGATGCATTTACGTTGTTCGAGCGTTTTGAAGCGAAATTAGAACTACATCAGGGCCATCTGATGCGCGCGGCTGTTGAGCTGGCGAAAGACTGGCGCACAGACCGTATGCTGCGTAAGCTCGAAGCCCTGCTAGCCGTAGCTGACGCCAATACCTCACTGATTATTACCGGCAATGGCGATGTTGTGCAGCCAGAGCAGGATCTTATTGCTATAGGTAGCGGCGGACCTTATGCCCAGGCTGCTGCAACCGCCTTACTGAATAACACTGACCTCAGCGCCCGTGACATTGTTGAGAAGAGTCTGACTATCGCCGGTGATATCTGTGTCTATACCAATCACCATCAGACCATTGAAGAATTATAAGCAGGTATCCTATGTCTGATATGACCCCAAGAGAAATTGTACATGAACTGGACCGCCATATTATCGGCCAGAACAAAGCCAAACGCGCGGTAGCTATTGCACTGCGTAACCGCTGGCGCCGCATGCAATTGGACGCGGCATTGCGCCAGGAAGTCACACCGAAAAACATTCTGATGATTGGCCCCACTGGGGTTGGTAAAACCGAGATAGCCCGTCGTCTGGCAAAACTGGCGAATGCGCCTTTTATCAAAGTTGAAGCGACAAAATTCACCGAAGTAGGTTATGTCGGCAAAGAAGTGGAGAGTATTATTCGCGACCTGGCTGACAGCGCCGTGAAAATGTACCGCGAGCAGGCAATTGAGAAAAACCGCTTTCGCGCTGAAGAAGCCGCCGAAGAACGCATTCTTGATGTCTTACTGCCACCTGCCAAAGATGGCTGGGGCGATGCTGATAACAAACCGGCATCAGACAGCAATACCCGCCAGGTATTTCGCAAAAAACTGCGCGAGGGTCAGTTAGATGACAAAGACATCGAACTTGATTTAGCCCAGCCGAATATTGGTGTGGAAATTATGGCGCCGCCGGGGATGGAAGAAATGACATCGCAGCTGCAAAGCATGTTTCAAAGCCTTGGCAGCGAGAAAAAGAAAAAGCGCAAACTGAAAATCAAAGATGCCATGAAGCAGCTGATCGAAGAAGAAGCCGCTAAGCTGGTGAACCCGGAAGAACTAAAAGCCCAGGCACTTGAAGCAGTTGAGCAAAACGGCATCGTGTTTCTGGATGAGATAGACAAGATTTGTAAACGCGGCGAAACCAGTGGCCCTGATGTATCGCGCGAAGGTGTGCAGCGTGATTTACTGCCGCTGATTGAAGGTTGCACCGTAAACACTAAACATGGCATGGTCAAAACTGACCATATCCTGTTTATTGCCTCCGGCGCCTTCCAGATGAGCAAACCGTCAGATTTGGTGCCAGAGTTGCAAGGCCGTCTGCCAATCCGTGTGGAACTGGAAGCACTAAGTGCAGCCGACTTTGAGCGCATCCTGACCGAGCCAAAAGCGTCGCTGACTGAGCAGGCCAAAGCCATGCTGGCAACAGAGGGCGTTAACCTGAGTTTTAGCGAAGATGGTATTAAAAGCCTGGCAGCAGCAGCCTGGCAGGTTAACGAAACCACCGAGAATATCGGCGCGCGCAGACTATATACCGTGATGGAAAGACTGCTCGAAGAAATATCCTACGATGCAGCTGATCATGCCGGTGAACAGATAGAAATCAATGCCGCCTATGTGGAAAAACATTTAGGCGCACTGGTTAAAGATGACGACCTAAGCCGGTTTATTCTGTAATGGCTGAACTACGCACTGCAAAGGCTGCAGGTACTGACGTTAAAGTCAGTACTCTGCACTATCACCGCAAGCGCCATGAACTGGATGTGGTTTTCAGCGATGGCGAAAAGGCGGTATTCAGTGCGGAGTTTCTGCGCGTATTTTCACCTTCTGCAGAAGTACGCGGTCACGGTAAGCCCAAACTGGTCAGCAATAAAAAGCAGGTTGCTATCAGCAAGATATTGCCGGTTGGGCATTATGCTGTGAAACTGGTGTTTGACGATGGCCACGACAGCGGTATTTACAGCTGGATTTACTTAAAACAGCTACATACGCAGCAACACAGTCTGTGGCAACAGTATCTTATGCAGCTATCTGAAGCTAACGCTAACCGCGATAGTCTTATCGCGGTTAAAATTCAACCGTAAGCCGATTTTTCAGGCCTGGAACCGGTCTACTGACTGATGCAGATTCGCGGCTTGCTGGGCAACTTCCTCGCTTATGGCTGCATTATGCCGCGCATGACCATAGGTTTCGTCTGATAAATCACGGATTTTCACTACGTTTTTATTTACCTCGGCGGCTACATGGCTCTGCTCTTCAATTGCTGCGGCAATTTGCGTTGTCATATCCATAATGTTAGTTACATCCTGGGTAATCTCAGTTAGCAGCTGCATGGCAACATTGGCTTGCTGCGCACTGTCGCTGCCATCCTGCCGGCAGCCCTGTATTACCTGCACTATATTAGACGTCCGGCCCTGCAAACCGTGCACTATGGCCTCGATCTGCCGGGTTGACTCCTGAGTACGCATCGCGAGGTTACGCACTTCATCGGCAACGACAGCAAAACCTCTGCCTTGCTCGCCTGCACGCGCCGCTTCTATCGCCGCATTTAGCGCCAACAGGTTAGTTTGTTCTGCAATGCCACGGATCACATCCAGCACCGAGCCTATCGTTTTACTGTCTTTCTCCAGCTCAGCCACCACATTCGTCGCCTCTTGTAAGCGGTCTGACAAAGCATTAATACGCTGCACCGTCTGCTGCACTTCGCCTCGGCCACTCTGGGCATTTTGATTTGTCGCTTCGGCCTTTGCTGCTGTCATTTCGGTATTGCCGGCAATTTCATTAATGGTCGCGCCCATTTCAGTAACGGCCGTTGCCACCATATCAGTTTCGTTTTGTTGCTGCTGCATGCCCCGGCTGGTATCAGCGGTAGAGCGCGCCAGCTCATTGGTTGCGGTGTCGAGCATTTCCAGCGCCTGATTAACCGTTTTGATCAAATCCTGAAAATCACCTAACATGGCATTAAAATCTACCGCCAGCGTGGTCATCTCGTCATTGCCAGCCACCGCAACACGCATGCGAAAATCATTGTTGGCACGGATCAGACCAATTGCCTGGCATACCTCCATCACAGGGCGCAAAATACTGCGGCTGGTCAGCGCAACCAGCAGCAGCACGGTAGCAAGTACGATGACAAAAATGGCCAGTGCCAGCTGCTGAGTAGCACTGACAGAGTCGCTTATGGCCTTGGTTGTTTGCTGCTCCAGCTCCTTCAAGCTGGTTTCGGTGCTGTGAATAGCGGCGCGCATCTCACCGGTGGCGCCTTCTGTTTCGCTCAGCCCCATCTGGCGCATCGCATTTACCAGTGCAGTGAAACTCTGGTTATAACGCTCTGCCAGGGCTTTGCTGGCAGCATCTGAGCCTGTCTGCAGCAAAAGCTGTGGAAACAGCGCATTAAACCGCTCTGCATAAGCCATATCTTTGCGTAACAAAAAGTCCTTTTCAGCACGGCGTAACTGCAACACCAGTATGGTCAGGTTATCCTGCCCTAGTTGATCCAGCCGCTCCTCCAGCTGCTGTACCGTTTGCCGTAGTTCTCCCATCAGACCTGACTGCGCATCCAGCCCCAGGCGCTGCTGTGACTCAACCAGCTGATTGAACTTTTGTTGATAGCTTGAGGTATAGCCCGAAAAAGTGCGCAATGGTGTCTGGTCTATACCATGACGCTGCAGTAATGTATCAAGCTCTTCGGTATGCTGCAGCATCAGCTGATAATGGTCATTCAAGCGCTGCTGATATTTCAGCTCAGTGCGTGCCATAAAATCTTTCTCATGGCGGCGGAACATCAGCACGTCCGCGCTGATCTGCTCAACCAACTGCTGCGTTCTTGCCAGACTGGTTAACTGAGCGCCCTGATAAAACAGAATAAGCAACATTATCGCCATAGCGATAACCAGAGCGCCACCATTGATAAATAACCGCTGTTTTATCGACAATTTTCTTAACTGGCTCATAATGCAATCCCGTTTGTTAACAACTCTTTTGAGGATAGCGCACTACAAAATAAAAATTCGGAATTTTGCGACAGAAATCTCAGATGTACAGTATGTAGGAACACAATGTACACAGAGTCCCCAGCAGCGCGCCGGCAATGACATCCAGCGGAAAGTGCACGCCCAGCATAATGCGGGACAGGCCTATACACAGTGCCCAGCTTAACGCCAGCGGCCAAAATAGAGGATAATAGATAGCGACTGCCGTCGCGACTACAAAAGCACCCGCGGTGTGACCTGATGGTAAACTGAAGCGATCAGAAGGAATAATATGCGCATGAATAAAAGCACTGAGTACATCCGCAGGTCGAGGACGTTTAATAGCGTTTTTCAACAGCAGATAAAGCGGTAGTTCAAGCGCAAAGCTGTATAACAACAACTGGCCAAAGGAAGGGGCCGCATTTATTTCCAGCACCAACAGCATTGCTGCTAATAGCAGATACAAGGGACCGTCGGCCGTTTTTGACAGCCAGTAACTGGTAGTAAACATAAACCGCGAAGAGCTGCGGTTAAACAACCGGCAGAAAGACGCTTGATCCCACTGTTCAAGACGTTTTAGTAACATGGTCCAGCCCCGTCATCAGCGTTGACTGAACTCAGACTAACCTTGCTTTATGACGCTATAATGACACCGGCTGACGGGCGAAATTGATCGCATCTTGCTCTGACAGAGGTTTAGCGAAGTAGTAACCCTGCACAGTGTCGCAGGACAAGTTGCGCAGCAACTGCAGTTGCATTGCCGTTTCAACCCCTTCCGCGAGAATACGTTTACCCAGGCCATGCGCCAGTTTAATCATTGTTTTTACGATAATCATGTCTGAGTCATTGCCTGCCATATCCATAACAAAGCTACGGTCGATTTTAATTTTCTCAATCGGCATACGACGTAAATAAGCCAGTGACGAGTAGCCGGTACCGAAGTCATCAATAGATACCCGAATGCCCATCTGCTGCAGCTCCAGCACATGGTTAGAGCCTTTTTCCATATCATGCATTGCGGTATTTTCTGTGATTTCCAGCTCAAGTAAATCCGGAGAGATTTTGTATTGCAGCAACAGCTGCTGAATTTTTTGTTTCAGGCCATCCTGCTGAAAATGTAATGGCGACATATTCACTGCCAGCGGTATGTGTAACTGCTGCTTGCGCCATTCGCTGATGGTTTTCACCGCCTTGTGCAAAATCCAGAAATCAAGTTGCCGGCTTAATCCCAGTTGTTCAACAAAGGGTAAAAACTGCCCTGGCATCAGAAAGCCTTTTGTCGGATGCTGCCAGCGTATTAATACTTCAAAAGCTTCAAGCTTATCGTCGCGTAAATTGATCTGAGGCTGGAAATACAATACCAGCTCATCGTTACGCATGGCTGACAGTAACTCGGTTTCCCAGCCAATCAACCGGGCGGATTCATCTTCCATACCGGCTTTATAAGCCAAGCTACGCTGCTGCAGCCTTTTGGCCTGGTGATAGGCAATATTGGCTTTTTGCAGCAAGCTTTCTGCAGTAATTGCATCTTCCGGTGCACTGGCAATGCCTATAGTGCAACTAAGCTGCAACGGGCCGCCCGCCAGATCAAAGCTTTTCTCAACCAATTGCTGTAAATGTCTTAATGCAAACTGGAGCTGAGTAGCGGTTTTGATGTCGGTTAGTGCCAACGCGAAAATATCGCCGCCGGTGCGGGCAACCAGAGCCGGTTTTAAGATGCTAGCCTCAAGCCGCTGATTAAGCTGGCGCAGCAAAATATCGCCTTGTTTTAAACCTACCGACTCGTTAATTGTTTTGAATTTATCCAGCCCAAGCATCAATAAATAAGTTGAAGCAGAGACGGATTGTTGCAGTTTCTCTTGCAGCATCGTAAGCAACGCATCACGGTTCAGCGCGCCGGTGAGCTGATCATAACGATCCAGATACAACGCTTTTTCACTTAACTGTCGGTTGGTATTTCGCTCGTGTTCATGTAACCAAATCAGCAGTGCCAACCCTAGGCAACTTAATAAAAATAGCTCTATGCATTTATAAATCAGTAACAGTTGGATATCAGCAGGCTGGCGCGTACTGAGCACTTGCCAGATGGTATAGGCAATATAAAGCACGCCCCACAGTGACATACTAAAAACCGCGAGGCGTTGCCCCAGAGCATTATCTGTGCGCTGCAACAAACTGACTGCAGCAGTTAGCAGCAAGATACCCATCAGTAATAAGCGGAAATAAAGTTGAAAATAGCGCTGCCAGGCGTCAATAGCCTCACTCCAGCCAAACGGCGCTATGCTAACAACCGCTGCGGTACACAGCAGCACTATCAGCGTAGTGTTAGATACCCGGCCCAGTAAATGTGCTTCACTTCCCCGTGTCTGCACCATCCCCCGTAGCAGATAAACGGCAAAACCGTAGCTGCAAAACACGACAGTAAACTGCATAATTGAAGTCGGCACAAGGCTGGATGGCGTTGCCCATTGCAGCAAAATCATCAACTGGTAGATGCCAAATGCCAGTAAGGCAAAAAACCAGGACCGGATATAACTTTGTTTGTAAACCAGACTAAGGCGCCACAGCAGATAACTGATCAGTAAAGCGACCCCCATCTCTGTCAGGTAGATAGCAAGTCTGGAAAATATTTCTGGCGCCACGGCATATACCGGTTGAGTCGTCTCAATACACAGTAACAAATAACCTGTCTGCTCGACAACATGCATCGTTCAAATCTGCGAAAACCCAGTAATAATAATAGTTTGAGCTTGCCTGAGTCGGCGCTATACTGTGAACAGACGTTTCTTCCCTGCCGGAGCCAGTTATGGAATACAACACATCAGAGTTATGTGATCTTTATGCCGATTTAGTTGATGTGGTGGAGCCATTATTTGCCAGCTATGGTGGCCGGCGGTCATTTGGCGGCCAAATCCATACTGTTAAGTGCTTTGAAGACAACGGCCTGGTCAGGCAAATGCTCAGTGAGCCAGGCGTTGGTAAAGTGCTGCTGATCGATGCCGGCGGCTCTGCCCGACGTGCCATCATTGATGCTGAGCTGGCTTCAATAGCCGCCACAAATGGCTGGGAAGGCATTGTCTGCTACGGCAGCGTGCGCGATTTAGATTTACTGGAAGATTTCGACATTGGCATTCAGGCGGTTAATGCTATTCCGGTTGGTGCTGATGATAAAGGCTTTGGCGAAACGGAAGTACCGGTCAATTTTGCTGGTGTGACCTTTTTACCGGGCGACCATCTCTACGCCGACAGCACCGGCATTATTATGTCACCGGATGCGTTGGATATTGAATAAGACGATACAGCCTGATGCTTAACCTTTTTACCAGTTCGCAATTATCTCTTTTTTGCTCCGTTCGCAGCGGGGAAACCCGTTTAGGCCAGAGCATCACTCTGCCCGTCCCTGACGCAGATTGGCCACAGCAACTTAATCAGGCTGCAGTTGCCGGCTGCCGTTATGTATTACTGGGCATACCGGAAGATATCGGACCGAGGGCGAACCTGGGCCTGGCTGGCGCAGATAAAGGCTGGCAGGCATTTTTAACTAAGTTTTTAAACCTGCAGTCAAATGACTTTATTCCGGCAAAGCAAATCCTGCTGCTTGGTAACATTGAATGTACAGACCTGCAGCAGCAAGCCGACGTAAATAACACTGAGGGCGCATCAGTTGAGCAGTTGCGCCAGCTGGTTTCTATGTTAGATGAGCGTGTCGCAACAGTCGTCCAGGCGATATTTGACGCTGGTTTGTATCCGCTAGTAATCGGTGGTGGCCATAACAACAGCTACCCGCTGTTAAAAGCACTCAGTTTAAGCAGTGGACAAAAGGCAAACAGCGCTAATCTGGATCCTCATTCAGATTTCAGACCATTGGAAGGGCGGCACAGCGGTAATGGCTTCAGTTATGCCCATAATGCTGGTTATTTAGAGCACTATTTTGTATTGGGGTTGCATGAGCTGAAAAACTCCGCCGCAACCTTAACACAGTTACGTGACGCCGGCGCAGAATACTGCAGCTATCAGCGGATCTTTGTCCGGCAGGAACTGCACTACCAGCAAGCGCTGGATTTATGCATTGAGCACGTTGTACGCGGTCAGGGCGATATTGGTATTGAACTGGATACCGACAGTATCAGCCTGATGCCCGTCAGCGCCTTTACCAACTGCGGCTTAACTGTGCACAATGCCGAGCAATTCGTATTTAAGCTTGCCAAACTGCCGCGTAGCCGTTATTTGCATCTGGCGGAGGCGGCGCCAGTTCAGCATCCTGCAGGGTTATCCGCCGGGCTTAATGAAGCCGGGCAAGTGTTGGCTGCGCTGGTAGTAGCGTTTATTCAGGGCAAGCAGCATCAGGCTACTGCGATTTAGTATGTTGCTGCTGCCAGTGCTTCAGCCATACAGCAAAACCGCTTAGCTCAAAAGGCCTGGAATACAAAAAACCCTGCCCAAGGTTACACCCCATACGCAGCAATTTTTGCTCAACCTCTTTTTCTTCGACGCCTTCAGCTATGACACCCAACCCAAGATTACGTGCCATATCAATAATAGCTCCCGTAATAGCGGTATGGACATCAGACTTATGCAGATCGTTGATAAAAGAGCAGTCAACTTTCACAGACTGAACAGGCAGTTGCCGTAAATGTGATAGCGAGGATAAGCCAGTGCCAAAATCATCCAGCATCAACTCAACGCCCATTTTGTGCAGACGCTGCATCATACTGATAGACTGCGAGGGTTTAGCGGCAAAGGCACCTTCTTTTATTTCCAGGATCAACTGCTGTGGTTGGACATGATGCTTTGTAAACAGAATATCCAGGCTGTCAATCAGCTCATCCTGCAGTAGATCCTGACTGGAAATATTCACCGCAATTTTACCGTCCAGGCCAGCTTTATTAAGCTGGGCTATTGTCGCAATAGCTTCGCTCAACACCCACTGTGTCAGTGGATATATCACTCCGGTTTCCTCTGCCAGAGCCAGAAAACTATCAGGTGTCATCAGCCCACGGCTTGGATGCCGCCATCTTACAAACACTTCTCCTGCAAGCACCTCGCGGCTTTGCATGTCTACCTGCGGCTGCACGTACAATGCCAATTGCTGCTGTTCTATCGCTTGACGCAGCTCCGCCATCAGTGTCAGCTTATCGGTAGAATAGTGCAGCATTTCAGCATTGAATACCTGGCTCTGCCCTTGTAACCAACTGTGATGCTGCAGGGCCAGATACGCCCGCTCCAGCAATTCACTTAGCTGTGTGCCATGCTGAGGATAATGGGCAATACCGGAATGCAACTGATAATCAATAGTGCAGCCATGCACTATCATTGGCTCAGGTACTGTTTTCTCCAGATTGTCAGCCAGATACTCTGCCAGATGGGGCTTGCCGTTGCACGCTATCCACACAGCAAAATCAACACCTCCCAGGTGACAGAGGCGTACAGGCATTTGCTTTCGAAACTCGAATGTCAGTGCCTCTTCGGCCGTACTCAGCTGATCGTTAATGCGCTGGGCTAATTGCGCTAAAACCAGATTACTGTTGCTGTGTCCAAGCAGCTGATTAACCTTCTCAAACTGACTGATTTTCATCAGCAACAGCGAGAATGACTGCTCAGGTGCCCTTTTTAGCAGTTTATCTAACTGCTGCTGCAGAAAAAATTTATTTGGGAAGCCGCTGATATCATCATGCAAAGCATAAAACCCCAACACGGCTTTTTCTGCAGCCTTGTGTGCCTTGAGCAGTTTGCTCAGGCGGTATTTCAGCGCAAAGATGCTGATAACGGCCAGAGCTAATGCAATGCTTAGCATTCCAATAGCGCTGTATAATGCCAGATCAGCTTGCGCAGCTACCGGAAAACTTATTAAAAACAGACTACAACAGCGAAAAGACACCGCGTTACTCCAGTGCAATTTATGCTAATAGCTTAATCTAAATCACCCCGAAGTAAAGCAATTCACACCCTGTAGTTAACTTCTTTACCATTAATAATCAGCTGCTTAAGTTGATTAACACCAAACTGGTAGCATAGCTCCGCAGGCTGACTGATGCCATAGCAGACAAAATCCGCTTTCTGGCCGACAGCCAGCGTCCCCCTATCCTTTAACCCCAGCGCTAATGCCGCATACCGGGTTACCCCCAACAACGCCTCTTGTGGCGTTAAGCGAAACAACGTGCAAGCCATATTCAGCATTAAAGGTAATGAGCATAGTGGTGATGTGCCAGGGTTCAGATCTGTCGCTACAGCCATCGGAACCCGATACTGCCTTAACAACTCAATAGGAGGCAATTGAGTTTCCCGTAAAAAGTAATAAGCTCCCGGCAACAATACGGCAACCGTACCCGCCTTTGCCATAGCGGTAACACCAGCCTCATCCAGAAACTCAATATGATCGGCTGATAAGCCGCCAAACTCTGCAACCAGTGAGCTGCCTCCGATATTCGACAGCTGCTCAGCGTGAGCTTTCACTGGTAACCCAAGCTTATGGGCTGCAGAAAACACTCTACGGCTTTGCTCAGTGCTAAACCCTATACCCTCGCAAAATACGTCTACCGCATCGATCAGTTTTTGCTTATGCAATACCGGCATCATCTGACACACTGCATCTATGTAGCCATCTGAATTGTCTGTAAACTCGGCAGGCAACGCATGTGCGCCTAAAAAGGTTTTTTGCACTGAGACAGGGTGACACCGCTCTAGCTCGGCTGCAACCTCAAGAATTTTCTGCTCTGTCGCTAAATCCAGTCCATAGCCAGATTTAATCTCAACCGTCGTCACACCTTGCGACAACAGCATATTAAGACGCTCTTTCGCCAGCACAAACAGCTGCTCGTGGCTGGCTAAGCGGGTTGCTGCCACAGTTGATCTAATGCCGCCGCCAGCTGCTGCAATTTGTTGATAGTCAGCACCGTTTAGCCGCATTTCAAACTCATTGGCCCGGCTACCGGCATATATCAGATGAGTATGACAGTCGATAAAGCCGGGCAATATCCACTGCCCTCTGGCGTCATACATAGGGGTAGTTAAACTGTCGAACGCGGGCAGGTCGTTACGTTTTCCGACAAAAGCAATTAAGCCATCTTTTACCGCCAACACGGCATCTTCAATACTGCCATAAGGCTCTCCATTATCGGTCATGGTGGCAATACTGGCATTTATCCAGATAGCATCGAACTGTTGCATAGCGGCTCTCCTGACTGCGGTATTAAAATTATTCTACACCACCAACTTGTATATACAACAAAGCTGCAGTATTTTTTATCCAACCAAACAGGAGGTGTTATGGCGACTGCCAAATTTGCGGAAATAAAGGAATTCATACTGGGCCAGATTGAAATAGCCGCCTGGCCAGAGCATAGCAGGGTGCCCTCTGAAAATGAACTGGCTGAACAGTTCAGCGTAAGCAGGATGACTGCGCGTCGGGCGCTGCAGGAGCTAACAGAGCAAGGCATTTTATACCGCACGCAAGGCGTTGGCAGCTTTGTGGCCGCACTGAAATCTCAATCTTCTTTGCTGGAAATTCGTAATATTGCTGACGAAATACACAGCCGGGGGCATGCTTACAGTGCTCGCCTGCTGCAGCTTACGGAACTGCCCTGCCCGACAATAGTGGCAAGCGCACTGGGGCTGCGCCGCAATGATGCGGTGTACTTCTCGTTGATTGTGCACCTGGAGGATAATCAGCCGCTGCAGTTGGAAGCACGTTATGTCAACCCGCGACTGATACCGGACTATGTAAAGCAGGACTTTAATCAACAAACCCCACACCAGTATTTGAGTTTCATTGCGCCACTGACAGAAGCCGAGCACACGGTAGAAGCGATATGGCCAGATGATTTTACCTGTAAACATCTGATGCTAAAAAAGGCAGAACCCTGCCTTAGACTCACCCGCCGCACTTTTAGCCGTGAAGGCGCAGTCAGCCTGGCTTACTTAACATCGCCCGGTAGCCGTTATCGTTTAGGCGGTCAGCTGAATTTGTCTCTGCAGCGAAACTCAAACTGATTGACTAACACAGTCGTTTACGCTGCGAGAACGCAGCACCATTTTAGTGCCGTTGCCCCAAATTTGTTCATGTACCGATTTACTGGCTAGACCAGTATAACTTTCTTTGTTAATTTCAGGTTGTTTCCAAAGCGTCTGGTGTCTATGTTTAAGACACTGTAACAGTGCGGAGTTTGCCTGAGTGTTTACATTAAAAGTTGCCCATAAGGTCATCATTGGCTTTGGTTTTATTGCTCTGCTACTGTTACTTTCCAGCGGCTCGGCATTAGTCAGCTTTTCTGCAGTTAGCCGGTCCAGTGAACTGGTAAATCAGCAGGCTGTGCCGGTGCAACAACAAAGCAATATGGCGCAGATACAACTGCTGAAACTGGCAAAATTATCAGCGTTAGGTTACACCGCTGACAATGCAGCTGCCATCAGCCAGTATCAGCAACAGTTTAACATTGGCAGTGATGCTCTGCGTGTACAGCTAGCCAGCCTGACACAGCTTACCCGCAACGAACCTTCTTTCACTCAAACACTCAGTACCATTGACAATCACTATCAGCAGTACGCTTCTGCAGTAAGTGGTATGTTTAGTAGTCATCTGAACAGCATTGCTTTGCAGCGGCAGGTCAGTGATGAGTTAAAACAGCTTGAGCAGCTTATTGACAATATCGGGGCAAACTTACTGGATATTTCCTATCTGGAGCTGCCTGGCGGCGAACAACAGATGGAACTGATCGCCGGCAGTGCAAACCGTATCGACGGACAATTGCTCGGGCTACTCAACACGCTAAAAGAAGTCGCCGGATATACAGAATTGACCGCAGCCGAAGCTGCAGGCGAAAACATAAGTTTTGCCTTAAGTGATATGCAGGCCAATATTGACTATATGGCTAATCTTGTTGCCAGGCAGAATACTGATGGCTTATGGCAGGCAGTCACTGAACAATTAGCAAACTTAACAGAAAAATTAGAAGCCGATACCGGCCTGTCACAACTGAAACTGCAACAAGTTAAAGCGCAACAAGACGCGCGGATACAGCTTAATTTGTCCGAGACAAGGGTTGAACAAGTGGTAACAGCGCTTGATACACTGCTGACAGATGCTGATACCCAGTTTAGTCTGCTACAGCAAAAAGTATCTGATACCGTCAGCTCAGGAAGCGCCCGCACACTCGGTCTGATGTTAATTCTTGTTATTTTAGCAGTGGCCGCCGCTTACCTGACCATTAATGCTATGTTGCGCCCACTGGCCGGCATCAATAAAGTGTTAGGTGACATCGCTGGCGGTAATCTTACCCGTAAACTCAACATAACAAACCAGGACGAATTTGGCGCCCTCGCAGCTAAAGTAAACAGCCTGATCAATTCGCTAAGTGCGCTGATTGTCAATATTCAGCAGAATGCCAGCGATCTGAGTCAGAACGCCAGCCAATCAGCTTATGAAGTTGGTGAAATTAATGATTCATTGCAGCATCAACAACAACAGATTGCCGAAGTTAACCACATCACCCGTCAACTCGCTGACAGTACAAGGGATATTGCCCGCCAATCTACTGAATCGACCACTGCGATGCACCAGGCCTTAGAGCAAGGCAAGCAGATAGATTTAATTGCCGGGAAAAATAATGAACTGATTAACCGTCTGGCACAGCAGTTAACCACCACCAGTAATGCGATGAGTCGCGTCAATGATGAAGCTAACAATATTGGCGGTATCTTGGCGACAATCAGAGGCATCGCTGAGCAAACAAACTTACTGGCGCTAAATGCCGCTATAGAAGCCGCACGAGCTGGCGAACAAGGTCGCGGGTTTGCTGTTGTGGCAGATGAGGTCAGGTCTCTGGCTAGCAGAACCCAACAAGCTACTGATGAAATCCGGCAGATGATTGAAACTCTGCAATTGCAAAGCAAACAGGCAGTATCCGAAATAACAGACGGTAAAACAGATGCCGATCTCTGTGTTGCGCAAACTCTGGAATTAGTATCAGCCTTGAGCCTGGTAACAGCAGCTATCGCGCAAACTCAAACTATCAGCAATAGGGTCCATGCTGCCACTGAAACTCAGCTTGCTCTAGGCAACACCATCGACGATAACATGCAGCAAATGATCGACGTAGCTCAGGTCAGTAGCGAGAAAGCGCAGCGCACGTTACAGCACAGTGATGGTGTATCCGAGCTGGCAGCAGCCTTACAGCAAGCTGCCAGTGCATTTAAAATATCCTGACTAACACTTAGGTAAAATGAGGTGGCGGCATCCTGCCGCCAGGTTTATTCCTATACGCAGAAAAAGGCTGGACAATGTCCAGCCAGGCAGGAAGTATTTTATGTCCTGTTGTTTTTATCGATTCCTTTCGCACTTCATAGTGCCAAATATTCTTAAAAAAACCCGATGAAAATATGATATCAGCTCAAACCATGGCAAATTGTTGCACACGCTGCAATTTTTGTTGCTTTTTCAGGCTTTTCGCATCAAGTAACTCAATATTGGCTTCACGGGCGAAAATCCAGGCCTGGCTGCTAAAACCAGCGAAGCTAACCACCACACCACTGGTAAAATCAGCAGCCAGCATTTGCTGAAACAGCGCTCTTATCTGATTAATATCAACCGCTTGCTCTTTTTGTTGTAGCAATACCAACTTTTCGGTATCTGTACCTTGCAGGCATTTATACTCTGGGCTTACACGGGAAGAATTGCACAGCTTGCCCTGGCGCAACAAAAACTGCTCAGCCTCCTGCAAAAATTGATTCTGTTTGTCTTTAGATGACAATAAAGTACGCAGCGGCATAGGAAAGCCAAACAGGCGATGCTGTTCGTCTAGCTCAAAGAATGCCATGACATTAAATATTAACGCGACAACAAACATCAGAACAAAAGTCCACAGCATAAAAGCTGACCAGAATGCCGACAGCACCCAGTTATTATTGCTAAGCAGTAACGAATGTTCGGCAAACAGTAGATAAATAGCGCCGGCAATAATACCAAGGGCAGTACTGACTGAAGAAATGACCAACCATTTATTTTTCATAACACCCTCAACTCCATCTGTTGAGTGAAGAGTATCAGGCGGCAGAAATATATTTTCTTAATAAGAAGCTGATAAATGCTTTATAAAAGCTATGACAGAACAAATAACACTCAAAAACAGTATGTTAAAGCATCAGCGGCTGACGAAAAGCGATACTTGAAATCAAACTTACGACAAAACTCTTCTGCCAATACATGGCGCGATGGCGTAGCGTCCTGCACAAATGTTACCTCTGTTTGCGCCAATTCTGCAGCCTGCAAATAGAATTCTTCACGTGTTATCAGTACAGGGCAGCTAAGATTGTACAGCCCTGACGACCAGGCATTATCAGCTATCAGCGTCTTAACCGCAGACAGAATATCCAAGGCATGTACCATATTCACAGCACCATTAGGGTTGGACAACGTTTTACCTGCCACGCTGTGCCCAGGGTGTCTGCCAGGCCCCATCAATCCGGCCAAACGTAGCGTAATGCAATGCGGAAATTGCTGTAACGCCTGCTCTCCAGCGTATAACAGCTGCACTCTCGGATGCAGGCTAAATAACTCACTGCTCTCGTCGACCTGTCCGGTATTTCCCTGATATATGCCCGTCGAACTGCAATGAATTACTGCCGTACTTTTTGCCCGTACCATCAACTGATACAAATTTTGCAGGGATGTCTGATAATTATTGCCTGCCTCACCGCGCCCAGGCGGGATTGCACATACCACCAACGCAGCATTGAATAACTCAAGCAACTGCTTATTCTCTGTGAAATCTGACAGCTCCAGGTTCAGTACCTGGCCAGATATCGTTGCAGGGAGCTTAGCCAGAACGTCAGAAGAACGGCGGGTAACAAGCAATTGATGGCCTTCCCGCGCCAACGGCAAGGCCAGTTGTCGCCCTAGCCAACCGTAGCCCACTATTACAATCTTCACGCTTTATGATCTGCCTTGCCTGTTACAGGCAACACTGCATAACGGCCATGAAACTCAGCGCAAATCTCGCCGGCGCACAGAACCTGCACCTTAATTTTCTGGACAGCTTTGCGTCCTTCCGCAAGAGGCATCAAATCACCAACGCAATGCTGCAAAACGCAACGTGCAACAGGTTCAGCAGTCACCGGCTTTATATACCGGATATCCGCATTTGCCAGTACCTGATCGCCCTGCAAACCAAGCGCTCTCAATTGCAGATACAGCATCCCCCAACCTGTTAACGTCGCCAAGGTATAAATACTGCCAGCGAACATCGTCTTATGCAGATTGATATTTGGCGCCATCGGCGCTGTGCATTGAAATTTATTGCCATCGAAATTATCGATATTCAGCTGCATAAACTGACTGACCGGGATAGTTTGCAGCCAGGTCTTGCTGAGCTCATCACACCATAATCTGAACTGAGCGTCGTCTTTGCTCAGACGTACCGTTTTACGCATAACATAGTGACGAATGCCAAACTGCTCAGGAGCAGGTGACATGCTGTGATAGCCAGAGCGCTGATAAAAAGCCAGAGCGGTATCACGGGCATTCAGCTGAACATGGGTACAGCCCCACGCCGCCGCCTGCGCCTCAAGACCAGCCAGGATCCGGCTGCCGGCTCCTTTTCCCTGATGCGCTGTCGCAACCGCCATATATCTGACCTGCGCTGTAGTAACATCTATTTTATGCAGCCTGCCTGCTGCCGCGATAGTGTTATGCTCATCAACCAGCATAAGATGATAAGCAGTATCTTCTAAATCATCCCGCTCAGACCCTAACGGCTGCTGCCAGGGTTCACGTAGTATCTGCCAGCGCAGCTGATAGTAGTCATTCCGCTCCTGCTCTGTATCGGGCGAGCGTAATTGCCAATGCCACATAGGTACTACTCCGGATACTAAATCTTTAATAAAAAGGTTACAGGCCCGTCATTAACGAGACTAACCTGCATATCAGCGCCGAATTGTCCGGTAACGGTATTAATACCCAGTGCCTGACAACAAACAACAAACTGCTGGTAATACTGCAGAGCCTTCTGTGGCTGCGCAGCTGGCGTAAAACTCGGACGCAGACCGGATTGCGTATCCGCTGCCAGTGTAAACTGCGACACAACCAGAACGCTGCCACCGGCTTGCTGCACATTCAGATTCATTTTACCTTGAGCATCAGCAAACATCCGATAGTGACACACTTTATGTGCCAGTTTCCCTATGTCTGCCTCGGTGTCTTCTGCTTCAACCCCCAGCAATACCAGAATGCCGTTGTCGATTTGTGCAATACAACGCTCATCAACACTTACCGATGCTTGCTTTACTCTTTGTATTAATGCTTTCAAATTATCAATCCGTCTTCACTTCTGGCTCTGGGCTGATTTGATCCGGATCATCGGCATCAGCAGGTTCAGTGTCTGCGGCTATTTGCTGCAGTAGCGCTGTCAGTTCCGCTCCCAGCAGTACTACCAACCAGCACAAATATATCCAGACAAATAAAATAGGCACCAGAGCAAGTGCGCCATAAATAGTGTCGTATGAAGGAAAATGGGCGATGTAGAAGCCGAAGCCGCGTTTAGATAACTCAAACAGCAGAGTTGCCAGTAACGCACCATAAAAAGCATGGCGTGAGCGCACTTTAATGTTGGGTACCACAACATACAGGATAAAAAATGCCAGCATCGAAATAAGGTAAGGCACTATCCCCAGCGCGAATGTCGATAAGCCCGGCGTATAGTTCTCCGCAAAACGGGTCAGCCCAACCAGATATGAACTCAGTACGATAGATGAGCCGAATAATATTGGCCCCAGTGTCAGTATCATCCAGTAGATGGAAAACGAAATAATCGGCCTGGGCCGTTTTGTCACCCGCCAGATCTTATTCAGCGTCTTATCGATATTGTAAATCAGCAGCAGCGCCACTATCACCAGCGCCATAATACCTACAGCCGTCATGCCACCGGTATTACCAATAAACTGGCTGATATAAGTTTGAATTTCCTCTCCACGGGATGGAATTACATTGGCGTACACAAAAGTTTCGATACTTTGTCTGAACTGGCTAAACATTGGGAATGCACGCAGCATTGAAAATATGACAGCGATAAAAGGAACCAGTGACAACAAGGAAATATAGGCCAGATACCCACCTATTACAGTGATCTGATCTTGCTGACAGCGCTGAGCATACAACCTGATAAATCGTTTTGCGGTATCAAAATAATGTCGCCAGTCTGGTTTCATAATGTCTCCAAGTAGTGCTTACAGTTTGAGGATACAAGAAAAGCAGAGAAGCAACCAGCGCCGAACGGAAGTCTGTACAAACAAAAAAGCCGGTAAATTACCGGCTTTTTTAATCTAAGCTGTATCAGTCAGCACTACGGCTGGCACGTTTACGGTCATTTTCGGTTAAATGACGCTTACGGATACGGATTGACTTTGGCGTTACCTCTACCAGCTCGTCATCATCAATAAACTCCAGTGCCTGCTCCAACGTATAGCGAACTGGTGGCACCAGGTTAATCGCCTCATCAGTGCCTGAAGCCCGTACGTTAGTCAACTGCTTACCTTTCAAACAGTTAACAGTTAAGTCATTACTGCGGCTGTGAATACCGATAACCTGACCTTCGTACACTTCTTCTGCGTGGCTAATAAACATGCGGCCACGCTCCTGCAGTGAGAAAATCGCGTAACCCGCTGCTTTACCCATCGCATTTGAAATCATTACGCCATTTTGACGCTGACCGATAGTACCGCCTTTATGCTCACCGTAGTGATCAAAGCTATGATACATCAAACCCGTACCTGAGGTGATTGTCATGAACTCGGTACGGAAACCAATCAGACCACGGCTTGGCATCAGGAAGTCCATACGGATACGGCCTTTACCATCTGGCTGCATATTGGTCATTTCGGCTTTACGCTCACCCATTTTCTCCATGATCGACCCCTGATGAGGCTCCTCACAGTCAATGGTCACGTTCTCCATTGGTTCCATTTTCACGCCATCAACCACTTTCATGATCACTTCCGGGCGTGATACCGCTAATTCGAAACCTTCACGGCGCATGTTCTCAATCAATACGCCAAGGTGCAGTTCACCACGGCCTGATACTTTAAATTTGTCACCGTCATCGGTTTCTTCAACCCGCAGTGCCACGTTATGTTTCAGTTCGTTATTTAAGCGTTCTAAAATCTGGCGTGACGTAACAAACTTACCTTCTTTACCGGCAAACGGAGAGGTGTTTACCTGGAAGGTCATCGTAACAGTAGGTTCATCTACCTGCAGCGCCGGTAAAGCTTCAACTTTAGTGGTTGCACAGATGGTATCAGAGATTTTTAGTTCACCAAGGCCGGTAAAGGCAACGATATCACCGGCAGAAGCTTCTGTTGTTTCAACACGCTCTAAGCCTAAATAACCAAATACCTGACCCACTTTACCGTTGCGCTTGCTGCCGTCTGCACCGACGATTGTTACCTGCTGGTTAGGTTTTAAGGCACCACGTTTAATACGGCCGATACCGATGATGCCTAAATAGCTTGAGTAATCCAGCTGCGATACCTGCAACTGCGTTTCGCCATCGAGCTCAACCGCTGGTGGTGCAACATGATCCACAATCGCCTGGAACAAGTCAGTAATATCCGCTTTAGGCTCGTTGTGATCCAGCGTTGCCCAGCCATTTAGCGCAGAGGCATACACAATCGGGAAGTCCAACTGCTCATCGGTAGCGCCTAAGTTATCGAACAGGTCAAACACCTGGTCAATAACCCAATCCGGACGTGCACCCGGGCGGTCAATTTTATTTACAACAACAATCGGTTTTAAGCCATGAGCAAAAGCTTTTTGCGTAACAAAACGGGTCTGCGGCATCGGGCCGTCTACTGCGTCTACCAGCAATAACACCGAGTCGGCCATAGACAGAACACGCTCTACCTCACCACCGAAATCAGCGTGGCCCGGCGTATCCAGAATATTAATATGGTAGCCGTTCCAGCGTACTGACGTATTTTTCGCCAGAATAGTAATACCGCGCTCAGACTCCTGCGCGTTGGAGTCCATGACGCGCTCCTGCATTTTTGCGCGGGCATCGAAGGTGCCAGACTGCTGCAGCAGTTTGTCAACCAAAGTGGTTTTACCATGGTCAACGTGCGCAATAATGGCAACGTTGCGCAGCTTATCTAAATTTGTTGCAGTGACGCTCATGTGAACTATCCTCTGTGGCACTAGATGACCATAATGACCACCAGGCAAAACTAACTGAAACGAAAGGGCGCACATTCTACTCTGTTTTTACAAGGAAAGAAAAACTGCAACTGAGAATTAGGCAAATTTTTTTAGCGAACAGTAAATCAATGACTAGACTTAACCCTGCAACCAATGCACCATCAAGATGCACATAGGCACCTAATTGGTGCAACTTCAAAATTAATAGCCCAATATACTTAGGTAAAGTACATATATTTCATGGTGTTAAAGCTTTGGCACATATCTGGCATTTATTGGAGCAACACCGCTAAATCAGTTCAAAACAGATTAATTGGAGGAATGCATGTCTGCATCATCTGTACTGAGTTTAATTAAAGAAAATGAAGTGAAGTTTGTAGATTTACGTTTTACTGATACCAAAGGTAAAGAGCAGCACGTGACAGTTCCTGCAAACCAGATTACCGAAGATTTCTTTGAAGACGGCAAAATGTTCGACGGTTCATCTATTCTGGGCTGGAAAGGCATTAATGACTCAGACATGATCCTGATGCCAGACGCCTCAACTGCCGTACTGGATCCTTTCTTTGAAGAAACAACGCTAAACATTACTTGTGATGTTATCGAACCAAGCACCATGCAAGGCTACGAGCGTGACCCACGTTCAATTGCAAAACGTGCAGAAGAATACCTTAAATCAACCGGTATTGCGGACACTGTTTTATTTGGCCCTGAACCAGAATTCTTCATGTTTGATGACATCCGGTTTGAAACAAACATGTCTGGTTCATTCTTCAAAATTAACTCAACAGAAGCAGCCTGGAACTCAGGCACCAGCTATGAAGATGGCAACAAAGGCCACCGCCCTGGCATCAAAGGCGGTTACTTCCCATTGCCACCAGTAGATTCAGGCCATGATATCCGTAGCGCCATGTGTATGGTGCTGGAAGAAATGGGTCAGACAGTTGAAGCGCACCACCATGAAGTAGCGACCGCTGGCCAGAATGAAATTGCAACTAAATTCAACAGCTTAACTAAAAAAGCGGACGAAGTTCAGCAGTTAAAATACGTTATCCATAACGTAGCTCATCTGTATGGCAAAACCGTTACCTTCATGCCAAAACCACTGGTTGGTGATAACGGTTCAGGTATGCACTGCCACCAGTCACTGGCAAAAGACGGCGTTAACCTGTTTGCAGGTGATAAATACGCAGGTTTGTCAGAACTGGCTCTGTACTATATTGGCGGTATCATTAAGCATGCAAAAGCCATCAATGCTTTTACCAACCCATCAACTAACTCGTACAAGCGTTTAGTGCCGCACTTTGAAGCACCGGTAATGCTGGCTTATTCTGCACGTAACCGTTCTGCTTCTATCCGTATTCCGTTGGTACCAAGTGCTAAAGCACGCCGCATTGAATGTCGCTTCCCGGATCCTGCAGCTAACCCTTACCTGGCATTCACTGCTCAGTTGATGGCGGGTTTAGACGGTATCCAGAACAAGATCCACCCAGGCGATGCAATGGATAAAGATCTTTACGACTTACCAGCTGAAGAAGCAGCGAATATTCCTCAGGTGTCTACTTCATTAGAAGAGTCACTGAATGAGCTGGATAAAAACCGTGCAATCTTCACCAAAGGCGGCGTAATGTCTGATGCGATGATCGATGCCTACATCGATATTAAACGTGCTGAAGCCCGCAAGGTTGCAGTTGCTGTTCATCCGCTTGAATTTGAACTGTACTACAGCGTGTAACAACAGTCTGATTGATAAAAGCTCACTTCGGTGAGCTTTTTTTTTTGTAGAAAAACAATACAAAGCAGGCTAGAGTAGCCATTTAGAACAACAGAATAATAATAAAATATAAATGGATTAATGCATGAATAAAGTGTTGTTTACCTTGCTAGTATTGTTTTCAGCCAACTTATTACAAGCGCAGGAAAGTAAGAAAGTTTTCGTCACCCGGGATGCAAACGGCGTTCTGGTGTTTTCTGACAGCCCACAACCCGGTGCAGAAGAAGTGAACCTGTCAAGCCGGGCCAATATCATGGAAGCAACAGATCCAACCCTTCCTTCCCGTAAACAGCCGGCGAAAGAGCCGTTCAAGGTTGAAATTGCACAACCCGAAGATCAGGGTACAGTACGTGACAACACTGGCTCAGTGTACGTATCTGGCAAAATCAGCCCAATGTTCGAACGTGGTTTGCGCGTACGTTTACTGTTAGATGGTAAACCCCAGGCAGAGCCGCAGAACAACGCAGTATTTATCTTGCGGGATATAGAACGTGGCGAACATAAACTGCAGATGGAGCTTTTTGACCAAAGCGGCAAGCTTATTGCAACAAGTCCTGTAACGACCTTCTATTTACATAGAGCTTCGGTAATTTCACCAAATTAGTGCATACGCTATGCAATTCAGTCTAAGCTGAATTACACTGTTTTAGCTTCGCACCAGTTTGGTGCAAAGGATAAAACAGTGGCCAATACCGTGATAAGCACAGAACAATTACATATCCATATCAGTGAACATTTAACGACTGCGGTCATGCTGCTCGATGCGCAGCTGACCGTACGCTATTTCAATACTGCCTGCTGTGCTGTGCTCGGACTAGGTGAAAAACGTCTTAGCGAGCAGTATTTTCCGGATCTGTTTTTGCACTGCGATATTACAGCGCAACACTTTACCAGCGCATTAAGCAGTAAGCAGGGGTTTGGCGTCAGCGATGTGCAGGCCGTACTGGCTGATGGCCGCCATTTGTTGCTGGATATCTCAGTAACACTGTGCGAAACACCGGTGGAACATCTGTTATTAGAGCTACGCCAGGTAGACCAGCAACGCAAGATAAGCCTTGAAAACTTGCAACAGCATCAGCACCTTGCGGCGCGTGAGTTGATACGGGGCCTGGCCCACGAAATAAAAAACCCACTGGGTGGCTTACGTGGCGCAGCCCAGCTGCTGGAAGAGTCTTTGCCGGAAGAACTGACCGAGTATACCCAGTTAATTATTGCCCAGGCGGACCGGCTGCGAAACCTGGTTGATCGCCTGCTCGGCCCCTACCGCCCGGCTCAGAGAACCCGCAGCAACCTACACCAGATGATAGAACAAGTGCGTCAACTGGCTATTATGGACAACGCCGGACAAGTGCAATTTTACCGGGACTACGATCCGAGCATTCCGGATTTTGCATTCGACCCTGAGCTGCTGGAGCAAGCGCTACTAAACATTGTTCGCAATGCCCAGCAAGCCCTGGATCACACTGAGAACCCAGTTATCAGCCTGCAGAGCAGAGTACTGCATCAGCATACGCTGCATGGTAAACGCTATAAACTGGTGGCACTGATCAGGGTAATCGACAATGGCCCCGGTATACCAACAGAGATAAAAGACACGCTGTTTTACCCGATGGTTAGTGGTAAAGCCGGCGGTACCGGTCTGGGGCTTTCCATTGCGCAAACCCTTATCCATCAACATGGTGGCTGGATAGACTGTGACAGTTGGCCTGGCCACACCGAATTTACTTTATACCTGCCTATTGCAGACACTGAGGATTGAACTGATGAGTCATACTGTCTGGATTATTGATGACGACAATTCCATCCGTTGGGTTCTGGAAAAAGCCCTGGCCCGGGCGGATATTTTATGCGAGAGCTATGCATCTGCAGATTTGATGCTGCAAAGGCTGGAATACGATCAACCTGCTGTGGTGGTATCCGATATCCGGATGCCGGGCACCGACGGCATGGCACTTTTGAGCAGACTGCAGGAGCTGGCGCCTGAGCTACCGGTCATCATCATGACAGCCCATTCCGATCTGGACAGCGCGGTAAATGCATTTAAGCGTGGCGCCTTTGAATATTTGCCCAAACCCTTTGATGTCAATGACGCAGTTGCATTGATTAGCCGGGCACTGGAACATGCGCTGGCAAGGCAACCCAAACATAAATCTGCTGCGCCGTCCCTGTCGCCGGAAATCATTGGCGAAGCGCCAGCGATGCAGGAAGTATTTCGCGCCATTGGCCGTCTGGCCCGCTCCAGTATCAGTGTACTGATAAATGGTCAATCCGGTACCGGTAAAGAGTTAGTCGCCGGCGCACTGCATAAGCACAGCCCTCGGGCAGAGCACCCTTTTATCGCTCTGAATATGGCTGCGATCCCTAAAGATCTGATTGAATCTGAATTGTTTGGCCATGAAAAAGGGGCTTTTACCGGTGCAAATAATCTGCGTAAAGGCAGGTTTGAACAAGCCGACGGCGGCACTTTATTTCTCGACGAAATAGGTGATATGCCGCTTGATGTACAGACTCGCTTATTGCGCGTGCTGGCCGATGGCCAGTTTTACCGGGTCGGCGGCCATCAGGCTATTGGCGTAGACGTAAGGATCATAGCTGCGACACACCAGAACCTGGAGCAACTGGTCAGTGAAGGTAAATTTCGTGAAGATTTGTTTCATCGCCTGAATGTTATCAGAGTACATTTGCCGCAATTGAAAGAACGCAAGCAAGATATACCGAAACTGGCGCAGCATTTTTTACAATTAGCGGCGAAAGAACTGAATGTAGAAGCAAAAATATTAACCAAAGAAGCCGAACAGTTCCTTACACAGCTTGACTGGCCAGGCAACGTACGCCAGTTGGAGAATACGTGCCGCTGGTTAACCGTAATGGCCAGCGGTAAACATATAGTCGTCACAGACTTACCCCCGGAGTTGACCACACCACCTAAAAGCAGTGCTTTGTCTATCAGCCAGAAAGATGGTAGCTGGCAGGATATGCTGGCGGGCTGGATCAGCCATAAACTTAACGCTGGCGAAGAAAATATTCTGGCAGAGGCAGGTCCGGAATTTGAGCGCACTGTATTGCAGCAGGCTTTGCATTTTACCCATGGCCATAAGCAGGAAGCCGCTAAGCGGCTTGGTTGGGGGCGTAATACCCTGACCCGTAAACTCAAAGAGTTAAATATAGAGTAGCGATAACGCCGCTACTCTATATTTGCCACCATGGCAATTAAGAAGACTGCCGCTGTAGTTTTTTCTGCTGCCATTGCTGATGTTTTTCAGCCAGTTGTTGGCGCTGCTCTTCTGTTAGCACCTGTAATACCTGGTGCTGCAGCTTCAACATCATCAACCTTTTTTCCAGGGCCTGCTGTTGCTGCTGTTCCAACAATTGTCGGGCGGCACTTTCGTCAAACTGCTCAGCCATTAATAAAGCCTGCATTTGCTGATGCGCTGAGCCATCCCGGCGCTTGCCTTTGGCTTCCTGGCGCTGTTGTTGCATTATCTGTTTAATCTGCTCACGCTGGCTGTCAGTCAAATCCAGCCCTGCCAGCATGCGCTTCATTGGCTGATGGTGTTCATAACGCGCACCATCGTGTCTGCCGGTTTTATGCTCGTGTGCCATCGCGTTGCCAGAAAGACTGCTCATTGTCATAACACTTATTGCGAAAATCAGTTTAGCTAATTTCATCGGATACTCTCCTGTTTTGAGACAGCCTAAGCTTAAAACAGCGAATGCAAAGCAAC
This sequence comes from Rheinheimera sp. ATLC3, assembly GCF_059429535.1. Lineage (NCBI taxonomy): Bacteria > Pseudomonadati > Pseudomonadota > Gammaproteobacteria > Chromatiales > Chromatiaceae > Rheinheimera > Rheinheimera sp. ATLC3. The sequence goes on along the minus strand of NZ_CM182103.1, from coordinate 3,192,726 downwards.
GCAAAGCCCGGGTAAAGATTCGGTAAAGGTGTATTGCACAGCACTGACATTAGGTAAACTCTGCTTAAAGAAGGAGTGTTTATGCCTGCAATTCTGATGATCGATGATGATACCGGCCTGTGTGAACTCGTTGCTGAGTATCTGGCGTTGGATGGCTATCAGTTCACTGCCGCTCATGATGGCAAACAGGGCTTGGCCATGGCGCAGTCGGGAGACTATCAGCTTATCCTGCTGGACATTATGTTACCGGGTATGGATGGCCTTTCAGTACTCAAAGAACTGCGCGGTGGCCGCTATTGCCCTGTTTTAATGCTGACAGCACGCGGCGATGATGTCGACCGCATAGTGGGGTTAGAGCTCGGCGCCGACGATTATCTGGCTAAACCTTTTAACCCACGCGAGCTGGTAGCCCGAATTAAAGCCATACTTCGCCGTGTTGAACTCACCAGAACTCCGCAAACCGGGCAAAACACAGTGCTGTTAGTAAACGGCCTTGAACTTAACCCGCATAACCGGCAACTGCACTGCAACGGTCAAGCCGTTAGCCTTACGGCTACCGAGTTTCAACTGCTTGAGCAATTAATGCGCCGCGCCGGTGAAGTCATCACCAAAGACGAGCTCAGCCGGGAAGTACTGGGAAAACGCTTGCAAATGTATGACCGCAGTCTGGATATGCATGTCAGTAATATCCGCAAGAAAATCGCACCTTACTGTGCCGATGACAAAATTCAAACATTGCGCGGCAGTGGTTATTTGTTTCTGACAGGTGAGATATGAGCTGGCTGAGCAGATTAAATCCGTTTCATTATCTGGCAGGCCGCATCTTTCTGTGGTTCTGGCTGGTATTACTGATTGCAGTGTTTGGCACACTGGCGTTGTCGCGCGCGCTGGTTGAGCAAACGGAGATCCGCCGGTTACCTCATAGTATTATCCAACAGTTGCAACAGCAAGTGGATCAATTTGCCAATAGTACAGACAGCCAGCAATTACTGGCCAGACTGCAGCAGGACAAACCGGGCCGCTGGTTATTGGTTAATGCCGACACCAATACGGTGCTGACCCCAGAGCTGCTGCCGCGTGATTTTGATCAGCACTGGTTGACCGAGTTGTCACAGCTATCACGCGCGCGCTGGTTAAAACACCATAATATGTCGCTGGCGGGGCCTTTTGTCTTACAACTGGGTAATGAAACTCTGGCGTTGTATCAAAAAAGACAGCGCCCGCCCCAGCCGTGGTGGCGGCTTAGTGAAATGCCACAGCATGTGCTGCTGGGTCTTACTTTACTTGTTTCTGCGATTGCCAGTTTTATACTGGCAGTGTCTATATCCCGCCCGCTGCGTGAACTGCTGCAGCGCAACCTGCAATTCGCCGACGGGCAATTACAAAGCCGGGTAACCCATCTGAGCCAACGCCAGGATGAACTTGGTCAGCTGGGACGCAGCTTCAATACCATGGCGGAGCGGATAAGTGCATTGCTGACCAATCAGCAGCGCCTGCTACGTGATATCTCGCACGAGCTTCGCTCGCCGCTGGCAAGGGCGCAGCTAGCGCTTGGCCTGGCCGAGCGGCAGCAAAACCTGGAGCAAGTGCCACGGTTAAAGCAGGAGCTGGACCGGCTGGATGCAATGCTGGATGAGCTTTTAACATTCAGTAAACTGGATGCAGGACAGTACCAACTGCACAAACAGCCCTTTGACCTGCCGGAGCTGTTAACCGACATCATTGAGGTAAACCAGGTTGAGGCAGATGCCAGACAGCAAACAATCAATCTGCATACTTCGTCAGGCATCCAGATATGCGCTGATAGCCGCTTGCTGGCCAGAGCGGTAGAAAACGTTTTACGCAATGCAATAAAATACAGCCCGGCAGCAAGCCTGATTAATATCAGTCTTTTCCAACAAGTGAACCAGTTAGTACTCACTATCAGGGACCAGGGCCCGGGTATTGCGCCTGAGCAACTGGAGGCGATCTTCGAACCTTTTTACCGGGTATCAAACAGCCGTAATAGCAATACCGGCGGAACAGGTCTTGGGCTTGCAATCGTTGCTCAGATAGTGCGCCAACACGGGGGGAAGGTTCGGGCAGAAAACAGCCCGGAAGGTGGACTTTGTATCACTGTGCACTTACCGGTAAACTAACTGCTTTATCGATAACAGCACAGAGTGTATTTTGGCCGCGACCACCGCCGACTATCCTAAAATAGAACCGCTTAACCAGGCTGCGGAGTTAGCAGCTAACTGGTTAACGCAGCTAAAGCCATTTTGGCAGAACATGCATTCAGGTGTGTTAACCAGCACTGATAATATTGCATTGCACTATGTATACCATAAGGTTGAAGGCGCCTCACATGCTGTAGTTATTAGTAGTGGCAGAGTTGAAATGGCCGTCAAATATGCTGAGCTGTGCTTTGAACTGGTACAGGCCGGTTATAGTGTATTCCTGCTGGATCATCGTGGCCAGGGGCTATCGCAGCGCGAGCTTACCAACCCCCACAAAGGCTATATCCTGGACTTCAGCTTATACGAACAGGACATAGCGCAGTTTGTGCAGCAAATTGTGCTACCAACCGGACATCAAAGCCACATTGCGCTGGGGCACTCTATGGGTTGCGCCATTCTTGCCGGTTATCTGCAAAAACCTAACCCTTTTAGAGCAGCTATTTTGGCGTCACCGATGTTCGGTATCTATACAGGATTGGTGCCTGCCAGAGTGGCAGAAGCAATAGCGCTGGGGTTTGGTGCAATCAATCAAAGGTTAAGCAAAACACCATGGTATTTCCCCGGGCAGGGAAACTACAAAGAGAAAGACTTCGTCAATAACCCTCTGACTAGCTGCATACAGCGCTACCAGTGGCTGAATCAGCTTTACCGCGAATACCCCGAGACTCAACTGGGTGGTGTCACTGCCTATTGGGTTAAGGCAGCCATTTATGCTATGCGCAAAGTGCAGCAAAACGCGGCCAAATGGCACACGCCGGTTTTGCTGTTACAGGCAGCAAGCGACAAAGTGGTCAGTAACCATGCGCAAAATAACTGGTATCAGCAACTCCCTGCTGCAGTGTTACATCATAAACTTGTGTTGCAAGGAGCCCGACATGAAATTTTTATGGAGCAAGATAGCATCAGACAACACGCTATCTTCGCCATGAATAATTTCCTTGCTCAGCTGCCGCCAGCCTAATGATTTGTTACACTTGCTGGCTGTCTGAACGGAGTAAACTATGCTGCATATCGTGCTATTTGAACCTGAAATCCCGCCCAATACCGGTAATATTATCCGTCTGTGTGCCAATACCGGCTACATGTTGCATCTAATCGAACCGTTAGGATTTGCCTGGGATGACAAGCGGATAAAGCGTGCCGGGCTGGACTATCATGAGTTCGCCCAGGTACAACGCCATGCCGGTTTCGCTGATTTTGTTTCTGCAGTCGCACCTGTAAGAATGTTTGCCTGCACGACAAAAGGGAAAACACGACACAGTGACGTTAATTACCAAAGTGGTGATGCCCTGATATTTGGGCCAGAAAGTCGCGGCTTACCTGCCGACGTACTACAGCAGTTACCAGCCGGGCATTGGCTGAGAATTCCAATGACAGCAAACAGCCGTTCAATGAACTTATCCAATGCTGTTGCTGTATTTGTTTATGAGTCCTGGCGTCAACTGGATTACAGCGGAGCAAGAAGCTAAAAAGTATACTCCCGGTTGCATAAAGGTTCTACATACAACTATATTTAACAGCGTCAAGCTTGATTACAAGGATGTTGATAATTATGCGCCCGTTAAGCTGGTTGCTGATGGCCGGGTCAATCCCTGCTGTACCGGTTTATGCCAGTACAGCAGATCTGATATGGACCTCTGGGATCCCTTTAGTTTGTTTACTGCTGTTAGTGATAGCATTAACAATATATAGCCGAAAACTGCAGCGCAATAATGCAATGTTGCTAAGCGAACAGCAAACTCTGCAACATTTTCTGCAGCAATCTGACGATGTGATCGCGATCCTAAACAGCGAACGCCAGGCTGTTTATCTGAATCCGCAGTTTTCCGATAAATTGACGGATATAAAACAGCTTCCCCTTTTCCTTGATAAGCAATGTACCCAGTTATTACTGCCGAAGCTGGAACTGACGCAGAACTGGCAGGGCGAAGCCTGGCTAAAAGCATCAGATGGGACCAGTATACCGTTATCACTTGCCATTACCCCACAGCAACAAGATGAACAAAGCTATTTACTGCTAGGCAGGGATATCAGTAAGTGGCAGTTACTGCAGCAACAAACCGAGCACGGCTCTATGCGTGATCAGCAAACCGGCTTGCAGAGCCAGGCTTTGCTAACTGAGCACCTGCAAACCTGCATAGATTTCAGTAATGAGCATCAACCGCGCTTTGCTCTGTTGCTGTTGAAGTTCAGTAAGTTATTAACCTCGCAAAGTGATAAACCGGCAGAGTCTTTGCACAACCTGCTCCAACCGCTGAGCGAACAGCTCAAACTGATGACTAACAATGGCTATATTCTGGGCCGCTGTGGTATTGATACTTTCGCCGTAATAGTGCCGCCGCATTTATGCAACCAACGCCAGCCAGAAATTAACCTGAACCGCCTTGGCTGCCAATTGTTATCACTGACAGACAGAGTCCCCTCTGCCGGTAACAAAAAGACTTTTCAAACCACTGTTGGCATCAGCATTTATCCCGCCGATGGTAAAAGCCCTGCCGAGCTGATGCTGGCTGCGCAAAACGCGCTTCAATATGCAGCGCGTATGGGCCACAACGGGTTACAATTTGCCGATGTCAGTATTCAGCAAAGAGCCCCCGAATACCTTGCTCTTGAAACAGAGTTGCAAAAGGCTCTGCTACAAGGTGAGTTTGACGTTTATTATCAGCCAAGAGTCAGCATCGCAAGCAATCGTGTTATCGGTTACGAAGCGCTGCTGCGCTGGCATAGCCCTAAGCGGGGCACTTTGATGCCACAGCATTTTATCAGCGTTGCAGATGACACCGGGCTTAGTGTTCAGTTAGACAAACTGGTATTTAAGAAGTGTTGTGACCAGTTACAGTATTGGCAGCAAACAGGAATGAACCGGGGCCGTATCTCATTAAATGTCGCCATTGAGAGTTTCAGACAGAACGACTTTGTCGAGCAGTTAGCTGAACAACTGACAAAGTCTGGTATTAACGCGGACCAGTTCGAACTGGAGTTACAAGAAGATATCCTGTTACAGGCAGACTCATCTACCGAGAAAAAACTGCTGCAACTTACGGCGTTAGGCTTTCATCTGACTCTGGATAATTTTGGTACAGGGGTGTCATCGTTGTCTGCATTACAGAGCTTTCCACTACATGGTCTGAAAATAGCACCTGCTTTCATCAAAGATATGGAACACAACGAACAACAGCGTAACATTACGGCCAGTCTGATCAGGCTGGCATCGTACTTACAACTGGATGTTATTGCATCAGGTATTGAAAACGAAATGCAGGCTTACTTACTTCATGTAATGGGGTGTGACATTCTGCAGGGGCACATGTTCAGCAAAGCGCTACCGGCCGCGGAAATTCCAGCACTTCTTGCCAGAGAAAACAAGCTATTACGCAAAGAGGTGGGCTAAATCAGCTCACCTCATCTCGTTTTTCACGGCCCAGCAGGTCTAAAGCTGCCAATTTAACGTCTTTCCCCTGATACAGAACCTGATAGATCTGTTCAGTTATTGGCATCTCAACACCGACACGTTGCGCCAGGTTATACACTTCTTTGGCGTTGCGATATCCTTCTACGACCTGCCCTATACTGTCCATTGCCGCGTCGACAGCTTTCCCCTGCCCCAACAGCAAACCAAAGCGCCGGTTGCGCGATTGGTTGTCAGTACACGTCAGCACAAGATCGCCAAGCCCCGCCATTCCCATGAAAGTGTCTTTTTTGGCACCCATTGCACAGCCAAGACGACACATCTCCGTCAACCCCCGGGTGATCAATGCCGTGCGCGCATTCGCTCCAAAGCCTATGCCATCGGCCATACCAGCACCTATAGCAATCACATTCTTGACCGCTCCGCCAAGCTGAACACCAATAAAGTCCGGGTTGGTATAGACGCGGAAGCTTTTGGCACAATGCAGCAAGTCTGACAATCTGTTAATAAACTCGGCGTCAGATGAAGAGAGTGAAATGGCGGTCGGCATGCCTACAGCCATTTCTTTGGCAAATGTAGGCCCGGAAAACACTGCCAGCGAGACATCATCACCGAGAATATCCCGGGCAACATCTTGCAACAAACGACCTGTTTCCGGCTCCAGACCTTTTGTAGCCCAGGCTAGACGGGCATCCGGTTGAAGCAAAGGCTTTATCTGCCGTAAGGTGTCGGCAAAGGCATGGCTAGGTACAACCAACAGAATATCTCTGCTACTTGCAACCGCTTCTGCCAGATCAGCCGTCACCTGTAAGGTGTCAGGCAAACGGATATCCGGCAAATATTTTTGGTTCAGGCGCTGCTGCGCCATTTGCGCCATGTCCTCTGCGTTACGGCCCCACAAACTGATAGTGTTGCCGTTTCGGGCCAGACAAATAGCAAGAGCGGTTCCGTAGGAGCCCGCCCCTAGCACAGCAATAGCAGAAGGCTGCATCGATTAAGCGTCTGCTTTCACGCCCTGAGCTTCAGCCTGACGCTTCTGCACATATTGGGCAAATAAGGCATCAAAGTTAACCGGTGCCAGATTCAGCTGTGGGAAAGTACCGCGGTTAACCAAATTAGACACTGCCTCACGAGCATACGGGAACAGTGTATTCGGGCAGAATGAGGCCAGCATGTGTGCCATCTGTGCATCTTCCATAGGACCGATAGAAAATATACCTGCCTGCTGCACTTCACATAAAAACGCTGTCTCACCTTCAACAGTGGTGGTGACTGTCAGAGATAGAATAACCTGATACACATTATCATCCAGCTTTTCGCTGCGGGTATCTAAATCAAGCTTAACTTCCGGCTTCCATTCTTTGCGGAAAATTGCCGGAGCATTTGGCGCTTCAAAAGAAATGTCTTTCACAAAAATACGCTGAATAGCGAAATGTAAGCCCTGCTCTTCTGTTGCAACGCCGTTTGCTTGTTGTTCGGCCATGATAATTCCTAATATTTAAAGGTTTAATAAAGGGTCAAGTTGTCCGCTTGCATCAAGTGCCAGCATATCGTCGCAGCCACCGATGTGGCGGGAATCAATAAATATCTGCGGAACCGTGCTCCGCCCGCCTGCGCGCTCAATCATTTCAGGACGCAACTCTGGCTTCTCGTCAATCCTGATTTCCTGATAGCTGACACCCTTGTTGTCCAATACAGACTTAGCGCGAACACAATAAGGACAATATGCTTTGGTGTAAATAGTCACTTGCGACATCATTACCTCCTGGTTTTAACGACAGGCAGACTGGCTCCGGTCCAGCTTGCCATACCGCCCTGAAGTACAGAAACCGAACTAAACCCCTGCTTTAATAAACTGGCTGCCGCTTTTTGCGCCGTCATACCAGCCTGACATACCACGATAATGGGTTCGGCTTTCAGCTTTTCAAGCCCTGATAGCTGCTGTTTTTCAATATCTGCCATTTGCACATGACGGGCACCGGTAATATGGCCCTTACTGAAATCAGCTTCTGTACGAATATCAACCACTGTTGCATTCTGCCGGTTAACCAGCATGGTCAGTTCAGTTGGCGTGATCTGCCGGATAGGCGAGAACTTTGATTTCACCCAGCTGGCGATTAACAGCACAAATAACACTACCCAAACGGCACTTAAAATAGGATGGTTTGTTGCAAACTCTATATACTGCTGCATATTCACTCTGCTTATCACTGATAAATTTCCGCGCTGAGTATACTGAGTTTCATAACAGAAAGCAGCCCTGTGCTTGGCAGCTATGAATATCAGGGCTGGAGAATTGCACAAATTTCGGTAAGATAGCTGCTTGCATTTTCCTCCTTCTCGCTTAAAACACGGAGCTCACATGACCAGTCGCAAAAAACCTTTGGTATTGTTAATTCTTGATGGCTGGGGCTACCGGGAAGAAAAAGATAATAATGCTATTGCTCAGGCCAATACGCCGGTAATGGACAGACTATGGCGCGACTATCCGCATACTCTGATCTCAGGCTCAGGCCTTGATGTGGGCTTGCCAGATGGCCAGATGGGCAATTCTGAGGTGGGTCATGTTAACCTGGGATCAGGGCGCATCGTATATCAGGATTTTACCCGTATCACCAAAGCGATCGATGACGGTGACTTCTTTACCAATCCTGTACTCGTCAATGCAGTAGATAAAGCCAAACAACAACAAAAAGCGGTACACATTATGGGCCTGTTGTCGCCAGGCGGTGTACATAGCCATGAAGACCATATATTGGCCATGATCAAACTGGCAGAGCAGCAAGGCGCCAGCCCTATATACCTGCACGCTTTCCTCGATGGACGCGATACACCACCGCGCAGCGCTAAAAATTCACTGGAAAAAATTCAGGCGCACTTTAAGCAAACAGGTAGCGGCCAGATAGCATCTGTTGTCGGCCGTTACTTTGCAATGGACAGGGACAAACGCTGGGATCGGGTGCAACAGGCATATGACTTACTAACTCAGGGTAAAGCTGAATTCCAGGCCCAAGATGCATTGCAGGCGCTGGAGATGGCGTATCAGCGCGATGAAAATGATGAGTTTGTTAAAGCAACTGCCATACTGTCTGAACACAACAAACCGGTGCAGATGCAAGATGGCGATGCGCTGATTTTTATGAACTTCCGTGCAGACAGAGCACGCCAGTTTAGCCGAGCTTTTGTTGACAGCGAGTTTAGTGGCTTTGCACGCCAGCATCGCCCGGCCCTTAGCAGCTTTGTCATGCTGACAGAATATGCGGCTGATATAAAAGCACCTTGTGCTTACCCGCCAGAGAGCCTGAACAACGTGTTGGGTGAATGGCTGGCAAAGCATCACAAAACACAATTGCGTATCTCTGAGACCGAGAAATATGCCCATGTCACCTTTTTCTTCAGTGGCGGTCGTGAAGAACTGTTTGATGGCGAGCAACGAATTTTAATTGACTCACCGAAGGTGGCTACCTACGACCTGCAGCCGGAAATGAGCTCAGCTGAGCTGACTGACAAGTTGGTTAACGCGATACAAAGCGCTGATTTTGATGTGATTATTTGTAACTACCCGAACGGTGACATGGTAGGTCACACCGGCGTGATGAGTGCCGCCATTAAAGCTGTCGAAGCCGTTGATCATTGTATTGGCCGTGTCATTGACGCGCTACAGCAAGTTGGTGGAGAGTGCCTAATCACGGCAGATCATGGTAACGCTGAGATGATGCTGGATACCGACTCCGGTCAGGCCCATACCGCCCATACCAGCGGGCCGGTTCCTTTGATATATGTTGGCCGGCAGGCCAGTGTTACCGAAGGCGGTGTGCTAAGTGATATTGCACCAACTATGCTTCACCTGATGGACATGCCTATCCCAACCGAGATGACCGGTAAAATTCTGATGCAGCCCAAATAACAATGCAGCTGTTGTCTCGTAAAAAACTGCAGCAGTCAGCGTTATGCTTGCTGCTGCTCTGTGTATCTTCCGCCTCTGCTCAGCAACAGCAGGAACAGGAACTGGCAGAGCTAAAACAACAAATCCAGCTGACAGAACAACAAGTTAAGCAACAGCAGCAGCAACTTGAGCAAGCAGAACAAAAACTGCAACGCTCTGACCGCGAACTGGCAGAAGCGTCAGCAGCAACCCGCGCCACTGAACAGGAAAGGCAACAGCTTGCAGCCAGAGAGCAGCAGTTATTGCAAGAGCAAACAACACTGGAACAAACGCTGCAACAGCAACAAAGTCTGCTGGCGTCACAACTGAAAAGCGCCTATAGCCTGGGGCAACACGATTACAGCAAAATGCTGCTGAATCAGCAAGATGCGGCAAAGCTGGAACGGGTGCTAAGTTATTATCAGTACTTCAACCGGGCCAGATTACGTCAGCTTGCGGCATTGAATCAAACCATTACCCAGTTACAACAAGTGCTGAGTGAGCTGACAGAAAAGCAGCAGCAACTGGCTGCGACTTTAAAAAAATTACAGCAGCAGCAGCAGTTGTTGGTTCAGGCAAAAGCCGAACAACAGCAAGCAGTAGCGCGGTTACAAGATACGTTAAAACAGCAAGGCCGTCAGCTCGACTACCTGCGCCAGAACGAAGCAAGTTTACAAACTACGCTAGATAACCTGCGAAAACTGGCCGAGCAAGCCCGTGAGCTGGGCGGCCTTGCTAAACAAAAAGGTCATTTGATTTGGCCTTTAAATGGCAGCCTGATGCAGCGTTTCGGACAAAGCCGCCAGGGTGGAATATCATCACGCGGCATCTTAATTCAGGGTAGTGAAGGCGACGCAGTAAAAGCTATTGCGGATGGCCAGGTTATTTATGCTGATTGGCTTAAGGGCTATGGCTGGGTTATTGTACTGGATCATGGTGCAGGTTTTATGAGCCTGTATGGACACAATCAAAACCTGCTTAAACAACCCGGAGCCCGTATCAACGCGGGGGAAACGATTGCATTGGCGGGTATGAGTGGCGGCCAGGCGTCCGCCGGGCTGTATTTTGAAATCAGAGAAAAAGGCGAAGCCGTTAACCCCATGCAGTGGTTAATGCAGAACAAACGCTAAAAAGCATATCGGACATAAACTGTTATGTTTATACTTTTAGCAACTGATTTACTCAGTGCTTAAGCGCTATAAAAGAGAATAATAAAAACGTGCGGATAATACTTATACTAAGTCTGCTGCTGACCAGCGTTAATTTGCTGGCCAGTGAGGACAAACCACGTATCGCTATCATTATTGATGATATTGGTTACCAGAAATCAGATCTGAAACTTATCGACTTACCTTTTGCACTAACTTTTGCCGTGCTGCCTCATACCCCTTATGGCAATCGCGCTGCACGTCATGCTTTTCAGTTGCAGCGCGATGTGATGTTACATATGCCAATGCAGGCCAGCAATGGTAAAGCACCAGGCCCAGGCGCTTTAACCGGTGATATGTCAAAACAACAGGTACAACTAACGTTGCAGCTTGCGTTGGCCGACATTCCTTATGCTATAGGTATCAATAACCATATGGGTAGCTTTTACACTGAGCAGGAAGAGCCCATGGCATGGACAATGGAATACCTGAGCAAAAGGCATTTGTTTTTTGTTGATAGCTTAACCACGGCGCATAGCAAAGCAGGCAAGTATGCCAGACAATTTGGTGTGACTAACTTGAGCCGCCAGGTATTTTTGGATAACGAACAAACGGAAGCGGCAATGAGCAAACAGCTCGACACCTTGCTACGCATTGCGCGAAAACGCAAAACCGCCATTGCCATAGCTCACCCCTACCCGGAAACCTATAAGTTTCTATATAAGTACCTGCCTAAGTTGCAGCAACAAGGTATCGCTCTAGTAGGTATCACTGAGCTGCTGCCACAAAACCATGATGTTGTAGCTGCAGGTTTTACCGCCCCGGCAGTGTCGGCTCCACAAGAATAAAACATGCAAAGCCACTGTGCCGGGCGAGTTGATGTGTTATGCAGAAGCCTGCTGTAAATACTTTAACAGCTCTGCTTGCGGCATAGGTTTAGCATACAGAAAGCCCTGCACTTCGTCGCAGCCCATGGCTTTCACAGCTAACTCCTGAGCTTCGTTTTCAACCCCTTCTGCTATGGTCGATAAATGCAGTCGTTTCCCGAGGTTGATGATAGTTTCTGCTATCACCTCACCCGCGGCTTTATCAATGTCACGTATAAATGCCCGATCGACTTTTATCCTGTCCAGCGGCAATTGCTGCAGATAACTCAGAGAGGAGAAGCCAATACCAAAATCATCGATAGCAACCTTAATACCAAAGCTTTTCAGCTTATGCAGGGCTTCGATAACTATCTTTGGCTCGTCCATTACAACAGATTCTGTAATTTCCAGCTCCAATAGTTGCGGGCTAATCTGATGTTGCCGCACACAATCAATCACTGATTGCACAAAGCCATGATTCCTGAACTGTGGCATAGACACGTTAACTGCCACCCTTAAACCACTGAAGCCCTGTTTCTCTAATTTTTTAATCTGCAAGCAGGCCTGCTCCAGCACCCAGCTGCCAATCTCAACAATCAGGCCGGAATATTCAGCCAAGGGTATAAAAACTGCAGGCGAGACAAACTGCCCGTTACCAAGTGGCCAGCGTAATAACGCTTCCATCCCGACAACGCGCTTGTCAGCCAGAGATATCTGGGGTTGATACCACAGCTCGAGGCGGTCATGAGAAAAGTCCTGTCGCAGCATGCGTAACATTGCAAGCCGCTCTGACATTTCATCTTCCATATCAGCTTTATAGTACTGGTAGTTCTGGCTTAGCTGCTTTTTCGCTTTATTAAGTGCGATATAAACATGTTTAAGAATCGTCAGCCCCTGCTCCGCTGTGTCAGTCAGGCGACACAGACCAAAGGTTGCATTCACCTGCAGCGCATGCTCAGAAGCATGAAAGGGCTCTTCAAACACAGCTTGTAAGCGCTCTGGCGTCAGCTCGCTCTCCGGCCCGACCAAGCCAAAAACGTCAGCGCCAATACGCCCCAGCTGCGCCGATATACCAAAATGTTCAATCAGGCGCATGGTGACAGCGATCAGCAGTTCATTGCCGACATCCTGCCCTAAGCCATCATTTACGTCAGAAAAGTGATCAATATCAATAAGTACCGCGACGTTATGCTCGGCTTCGTAGCGCCGCGTATCCTGTAAGATCTGGATGAATTCATTACGATTCGGCGTTTTGGTTAACGGATCTATATAGGCAGCATGCTTAAGCTGCTGAAATAACGTGACGTTTTCATATCCGATTGAGATATTGCTAAGAAATACTTCTATAAGTTGGCGGTCCAACGCTTCTATTGGTCGGTTTGTTTCTATGTACACCGCTGCGCTATGTGTGTCATTGCCCAGATACAGCACAGTATCCAAATCGGTAAACTGATGCTCTCTGGTATGCAAACACTGCGTGATCTGACTGACAATACGCTGATTGTCAAGTCGTTCTAACTGACATTTAATATAAGGTGCATAGTGCCCGGCCGCGCCAAGCACATAAATATTCTCACTGGTACTGCCATCGTCTTCTATCTGTGCACACAACACCCCTTCTGCATGCAACCCGATCAACGATGAGATTTGCGTAACAACGCCTTCTGAAAACTCATGCAAGGAGTGTTGTTCAAGCAAGTTCGCGCCGGCATTAATTATTTTCTGCAAACCTCGCCTGCTTTGATTGATGGTGCGGATTTGCTGATAAGAGCGTAAGGAGGCAATAATCGATGTGACCAGTTTACTGCGGGTCAGCTCAGTTTTAGTTTTGTAATCGTTGATGTCGTACTCTTTGATGACACTCTCTTCGGGAGCATATCCTGGTTGTCCTGTCCTCAGGACAATCCTCAGTTCATCCATACCGAGCTCATCACGGATCTGCTGCACTACTTTCAGTCCGGCGTCATCAGACTCCATCACAACATCAAGCAGAACTAAGGCTGTTTGTGGGTTTTGCCGCAAAAACTCTACCGCTTCTTTGCCTGAATATGCATGGTGGAATACTAATTGTTTCCCCATCACAGTCAGATCATTAAGCGCCAGCTTGGTTACGGTATGGATCTCTTCATCGTCATCAACGATAAGCAGGTGCCATTCTCCAAGCGTGTTTTCCTTAGCGGGTCCTACTGGCTCGTCTTCTGCTAAAAACAGAAAATCCTCATCTGTTTCCTTTGACACCATCGCTCAGCCTTATTAAATGTTTCCGTTTAAATATACATGCTTAATATGTATAAGAGTAAGTTATAACAGATTTTATTTTGCGCAAAGGTTATCGGCCGACTTGCCGCAAATTTTATCAGATGCCAAGATAACGGCATTCATTACAACTGGCAATGCACCCCATGACCAAGATTCACTCATTAAGTGGCCAGCAACGATTACTGCAACTTGCCAGAAATCAGTTTGGCTCCGGTGTCATGCCTGCTGACAATGCTCCCGCTAGCAATACCAATCAGCAGCAGGGTCACTTCGCAGACAAGCACCAACAGTTAGCCGCCCGCTCAGGTGCTGCATCAGGTCAAGCTGGATTAACGCTGGCTCAGCGGGCAGAACGACGTTTACAGATGCAGCGTGAACGTCAGCAACACAACCTTGAGCGGGTCATGGCGCTGGCACTTGAGTACTGCCCGGAGCACGTTTCTGCGCAGGATATTGATCCAGACTGGTTTCAACAGTTTTGTGAGCTAATTCTGGATATTTCCAATCACAGTATGCAACAACTGTGGGCAAAAATTTTGGCCGGTGAAATCGCCACGCCCGGAAAATTTTCTCTTAAAACGTTACACACACTAAAGCGTATGAGCTACAAAGAAGCAATGGCACTGCAGCAGGCGGCAAATTTGAGCTGCCGCCCGCGCCAGGACCCTACAGCAAGGATATACTTTGGCTACATCCACCGGCCTTCACTGTGGCGGGTCCTGACAGGCCGCAACAGGGCAGTGCTGAATCTAAGCCAGTTTGGGCTAAGTTACACTCAAATACTCAGCCTGGTAGACATTGGTTTGTTACATAGCTCAGAAATAGAAAGCGGAGAATTGCCGGCGGGTCACCAAATAAACTGGCAATATCAACAACTGAGTGTAAACGGAAGTATAACCAGCAAAAATGTTGTGCTGCAGTATTACAAGTACACAGCCAGCGGTGCTGAGTTGCTGCCTCTGCTCAGCACCCAGCCAAACCAGCAATATCTGGACGCACTGAAACTATTACTGGCTGATGTGATCAGCTTTGGCTGAAGAGCACCAGCGCAGAATGATATCCAGCTTAGCAGCTTCAAATGGTTTAAAGATGACGTCATTCATTCCTGCACTGAGGAAGCTACTGACTTCTTCATCAAGGGCATGCGCAGTAAACGCCAGAATAGGTATATGCTGATACTCCGTTAACTGACGTAATCTCCTGGCCACTTCAGTGCCTGCGATGTCAGGCAGCTGAATATCCAGTAAAACCACATCAAAAGTCTGCTGCTGGCACAACTTCAACGCTTCGACACCACAGGTTGCAGTATGCAATTTTACCGGCTGATCCTTTAGCAGTACCTGAATAAAAGCCAGGTTAGTTGCGTTATCATCAACAACCAGCAACTGCGGTAGTTCAGCCTGCGCCGGTGCCTCAGATAACATATCGTTCAGGCAAAAAGGCATTTCATGTACGGTATACTGGAGTGCCTCCTGCCACACCGCCTGCTGACTTTTTGCTGCATAACACAGCACCCTGCTTCGCGCCTTTAAGTGTTGTATTTCGCTGCACCAGCTAGCTAAATCTGCCGGCTCGGGTAACATCACTATCGCCACATCGTAGGCAAACTGCTTACTTTTTCTTGCCAGCTCGTTCAGATCTGAGCACTTAGCCAGGTAATCTGTCAGTGTGTTTAGCACCTGGCTACGCTCAGTCAAGCTATTTGACTGACTGTCAAATAGCAGTAGATGAGGCATCTTTCTGGGCGCCACAAGCGGCAAACACTCTGCCACAGGTAATGTCAGTGTTACGGTGCAGCCAAGCCCGTCGAGTGACTGTACAGTTAAAACGCCCTGCAAACAGCGTTTTAATACCAGCAGAATGCCAATATCACTCTCATGCCACTGTAATGTTCTGGTGTCGTCGCTGTTTAAAAGCTGCTTTACCCGAGGTGGAATGCCATCACCATTTCCTGTGACACTGATTTGAAGATTGGTCTCTGACGGACGTACATTCAACGCCAGTCGCAAGGTGAGTTCAGAGACAGCGCCCACCCGCCCGCCAACCTGCATTATTGTGTGCAATAATAACGACAGTTGCTGCGCTGGCAAACAAACCTCATGGCAGATATTATCGCCGCCCTCAAACACCTGCAATTCAATATCTTTGTTTTTAAAATACTGCCGTATCTGTGGAAGCTGTTCTGAAAACCACTGGGTTAAATTAAGCGAAGCTGGCACATCGTCAGCGCCACCAAGCTCCAGCTTCAGCAACGCTATCTGAGCCTCCATCGCAGATAAAAATTCGGTTTCTTCAAGCTCTGTCTGCTGCTGTTGCATCTGATGTAAATTAGTCAGGCGGCTTTGTACCAGTTGGGCGAACTGCGTGTGGCGTAACTCAGACTTATTGTACTGTTGCTGCAATTCCGACAACTGCTGTAATTGCTGTGCTGTCTTCTGCTGCATTTGCTGTAGCTCTGTTCCGAGCTGGTTGGCATTTTCTGTCAAATAGTGTGTAAGTTCATTCAATGCCGCTTTAAGAGGCTGCAGCTCTGGCACCAGCTCTTCGGTAATACTGACATTTAACTGACCATGACGTAGCTGATTCAGCTTATGTGTCAGCAAGCTGACATCTGTATGCTGCCGCTGTGCAACATGCTGTAGATTATTATGCAATATCATCAGCACAACAATACCAATCAGCCCCACTATTACTGCGGGTAAAAACCATTCACTGATACCATTAACAGGCGTGAACAGCAGCGCCATGTAATATTGCTGTTCCGCCGCAACTTGCATGCTGCTATCAGCAGTTAACGGCTGATATACCAATATCCCGTCAGTCTGCACTTGTGCGGTGTAACTGGTTACCGCGTTCTCCGGCTTGCCTTCAGCTACCAGCTCTGCCGCGCCGGCAACAACCAACAAGCGGTGTTGTTGGGAATAAACCGCTATAGCAGCTAAAGGCACTACGCTGGTTAAGCGTATGTTGTTTAGCTGTGCTTTTAAAACGTCGGTATCTTTATCTTTTAGTATAGGCCGAACGCTAAATTGCAACATGGTTGCGGTCTGTTCAATCTGAATACGTTGCTGTGCTTTTGACTCAAGGTGGAACCAAATAGCACTGAACGCCATCATCACTATCACTGCTATCAGCCATGGCAACGTTAACTGCCTGAAATAGTTTGTCAAAAGCGAGCCCAGACTGATTTAAAGGTACGGTAACTATAAAGCTATTCTATCCGGCTAACAAGGATACAACAGAGGAATAACATTAATGGCGATGCCAGCAACGGCATCGCAAGACAACATTAAAAATGGACTTCGACGCCGGCAAAAAGGCCTTTGAAACTAAGATCGGTATACACGTTGTCAACATCATCCATTTGCAAGTCTACCTGGCGGTACCCTAGTTTCAGTGTCATATCGACTGCCAGATTGTCCAGCAGTGCATATGCAATACCCGCCTGAGCATCATATAACTGACTACCGTCATAAGAAACAAAGCTACCCTGAGCAAATACATCAAAGCCAGTAAGTGGTAACCCGACTCGTACAGCGCCATACAACATAGGTACCCACTGAGAAAAGTCGTGCTGAACAGCAATACCATCGGCGATAGCCGCCTCTGACACCGCTATACTACCGTCCAGATATTTGCCATTGATGCCAAGATCCACGCTAAATAATTCATTGTCCAGAACTTCGTAATACAGAACATAGTCAGTGCTGGTAATATCGGTCTGATTCTGCACCTGAGTGCCATTTGTAAAAACACTGCCATCAAAACTAAAGTCATCGCCTAGCAAAGTACTACCCGATGACTCCAGCTTATTACGCTGTATGCGAATATTCGGGATTAGTGGTAACGGATGCTCCAACGCCACGTAATATGACGTCTGCGTTTTATCATCAAAATTGAATGCCTGCAGCTGATCAGTATTAGCAAAACTTCCGTCGACGGAGGTGCGCCAACCATCTGCACCTAAATAGAGGCCAAGCAAAGTATCAGCTTGAGCTGCGCTACTTAATATTGCGCAGCTTAGCGATAACAACAATGCTGTTTTTTTCATGCGTTTTACCCTTGAGTTAATAATTCTGACAGATCTATCAATGCTGCGTTTGCCCGCGAAATATAATTTGCCATAACCAGACTATGATTCGCCATTAAACCAAACCCACTGCCATTGAGCACCATAGGGCTCCAGACGGCCTGCTGCGTTGCTTCCAGTTCGCGGATGATTTGCCGCAAACTAATCATCGCATTTTTTCGTTTCAACACATCGGCGAAGTCAGCCTCAACTGCTTTGAGAAAATGCAGTAATGCCCAACTGGCACCTCTTGCCTCGTAAAATTCATCATCAAGCTTCCACCAGCTGGTTTTTATCACTTTACTGCCAGGCGAATCAGTTGACTGCCGGGCGGAAGCATCACCTGCCAGGTCAGTGTTTACCCTATCCTGTCCCACACTGGCACTTAAACGCTGCGAATAACTGCCCAGCCTTTTTTCTACAGCCTTGAGCCAGTCCCTCAGGTTATCTGCTCTGGCATAAAACTGGCTGTCAGGTTTTGCCGGGTCCATAAGTTCAGCACGGTACAGATATAACTGTGCTATCGCTTTACGGTATTCAGATTCGGCGCTAGGGATTGCCCAGCTACGATGGTCAATGTTGAACATCGGCTGGGCAACTTTCAGATAAGTGTTTTCGGTAGACTGAGACTGCGATCGGCTAAAGTCTTTGCGAAGTGCCAGCGCTAAATCACGTGACATTTCCAGCACCCCCAACTCCCATGCCGGCATGTTATCCAGCATCACAAAGGGGGGCATAATATCATTGGCTAAATAACCGCCGCTTTTGTCCAGCAAGGTTTCACTTACCCGGATTAATGCCGTCGTTGTACTGTAACCGACGATAGCGGCATCTCCAAGCTGCTGCCGGCTCTGTTTTATCTCGGCGACCAGCAGATCGGGCTCACGGCTAACCCACCAGCCCGTCAGATACATAACAAATAGCACCAGGCCCAATAATGAGCTAATCCACTTTGTATTTAACATCTTTGCCCCTTAGCGTTTTGGCATCGCCACGACAGGCAGTGATGCTGCCAGCTGCTGCCCATCAGCAAAGTGTAATATCAGCTCTACCGATTGACCAACCTGAAGCGCTGTTGTCGGTTCAAACAGCATCAAATGTAAACCACCCGGGGCAAGCTCAGTGCTTTCTCCTGGTGCGATAACGATTTGCTCGATTTGCTCCATCCGCATCATGCCATCCTTATGGCTATGCTGATGTAATTCAATACGCTTAAACACATCGCTACTTACCGCCGTCAGTACCATTTGCTGCTCAGAACTGTTTTTTAGCGTGAAATACCCCGCGCTGACAGAGCGTCCGGGCATTGGCAAACGGATTTGCCCATTATCCAAGGTTACTACAGCCTGAGCTGCAAATAGCTGCGCACTTAGCAGCATTAAAGCAGTAAAAAACCATTTCATTCTGTTTCTCCTTTAAAGTCACAGCGTTATCTTACACCAGTTTCATCTGGTTCACAGCCTGTAACTTTACAGGTGTCAGCTTAACGATCTGGCAGAACGGCAGCCGCAACCAAGTAGGCGACTATCACCGCCAACGGAAACATCAGTAGCAAAATCACTGCCAGTAAACGAACCAGCCAACGTGGCTGCTGATAGTAACCGGCAAGACCTGCACATACCCCAGAGATTTTGCGGTATGCCCGTGCACAGTACCAACGATCGGTGTCATAAGTGGCCATAAATCTAATCTCCTGCTCTGTTGTCATGTTTACAAACGTATTGCTTTACTATCAGTATCAGCATACTGAATACTGAAAATGCCAAAATTTCGCTACCTACCCAGCTCATAAAAACTTTTCCCCGTTTTATGTCTGAAACGTTATTTCTGCCACATTGCCACCCGCGGGCTGAGGCATTGCCATATCAACATCACTGGCACCATACTCAGTACCGGGCTCAGATACGCCAGCAACAACCAGGCTGAAGACACAAACATCATTTACTCCGCCTCGCGAACAAGCTGTGAGGTTGGCCGAAATGCTATTAAAGCTGCAACATCCTGCTGCGCAGTCTGTTTGGCAATCAGGTCAATGACGGTTTTCTGCAACGCCTCTCTGGCATGTATTTGATTGAGTTCAGCTAAAACAGCCAACTGGGTTTGCGCATCTGAGCGTAGTTGTGCGGCTAATTCATCTGCGTTAACAGCGGTGGTATGTAAACCGGCAATCAGGCCAGCAGTTACAACAAATGCAGTAAGTGTTTTCATGATCATATCCTTGAAGTTAGTTAGTCTGTACTACAACGTCGCTAAACCTATTACAAGTGCTATGCCATTTAGAATCAAAAGCGTATGGTGTTGATAAATATAAAAAAATCAAAAAAAGGCGAACACAGTTAACCGTGTTCGCCCTTACAAAAACTAAAAAATAGTGAAATTAACTAATCAAATGGTCAATTTATCAACTGGCTGAATATTTGCCATTGCCTGCAACAGTAGTTCAGGTTTAGCATCAGGTAAGTGGCCTTGCTCGCTGAGCAGACGCCGCCATTGCCGGGCACCGGGCATCCCCTGAAATAGACCAAGCATGTGACGTACGATATGCCATAACCGCGTGCCCTGCGTCATCTGCCGTTCAATGTACGGCAGCATTTCGGTTACCACCTGCTGAGCCGTACGTGATACTGTTGTTTGCGCATAAATTAAATGATCAACTTCGCTTAACAGCATGGGATTGCTATATGCTTCACGCCCAACCATCACGCCATCCAAATAATTTAATTGCTCTTTTGCCTGCTGCAGGCTTTTAACACCACCGTTTAAACTAATATCCAGTTGTGGAAATTCACGTTTTAGCTGGTGTACCCGCTGATAGTTAAGCGGCGGCACTTCCCGGTTTTCTTTTGGGCTCAACCCTTTTAACCAGGCTTTGCGGGCATGCACAATCAACTGTGTACAACCGGCATCCGCTACGGCCTGCACAAAGTCCTGTAAAAATTGGTAATCATCAGAGTCGTCAATACCAATACGGGTTTTCACCGTAACAGGAATACTGACTGCATCTTGCATCGCTTTAATGCAGTCGGCTACCAGCGCAGGCTGGGCCATCAGGCAAGCGCCAAACATACCGTTTTGTACCCTATCTGACGGGCAGCCAACATTAATATTGACTGCATCGTAACCACGTTGCTCTGCCAGTTTGGCGCATTGCGCCATTTGCAGAGGATCAGAGCCTCCCAACTGCAGTACAACGGGATGCTCTTCCTGATTAAAATCAAGATAATCGCCACTGCCGTGCAAGATCGCACCGGTTGTGACCATCTCGGTATAGAGCACTGCATGCTGAGTCAGCAAGCGATGGAAATAACGGCAGTGCTTGTCAGTCCAATCCAGCATCGGCGCAATCGAAAATTTGTGGTCCAGCACTGTATTATTCAAATCTATTATTACCTTTAGCATCTAACGGCATCTGAGCTCAGCCCCTACCGTCCATGATATACAACGTCGACTTACCAAGTCGGCATTATATCAGCTTATTCAGTATGATCAGGCTCATTGCATATTGTTTTAATGTTATATAAGAAATCTCTGCTTTAATTAGTGCCAGACAAGACAAAATATGTGAGGCCTGAATGCGGGACTTTTACGTTGCGAGACAACCGATTTTCAATGCTGATAACACGCTGTTCGCCTATGAACTACTGTTTCGTGATAGCCAGGAAAACGTCTTTCCGGAGGTGTGCCCTAATGAAGCGACAAGCCGGTTAATTGATGGCAGTTTCATCGGCGGGGTAGTAGAAGACCTGACAGCCGGTAAAAAGTGCTTTATCAACTTCACTTTCGACAGCCTGGTAAAAAAATATCCAAGTTTACTACCTACAGAAACGTTGGTAATTGAAGTATTGGAAACGCTACGCCCTGGTAAAAAACTGCTGGCAGAGTGTATTGAGTTGCATAAACAGGGCTATCAGATTGCGCTGGACGATTATATCCCACACCCGGACTGGGTAAATTTTTTTCCGTACATCGCCATTATAAAGGTAGATATTCAGCAAATCAGTGACGTACATATCGCCGAGCTGATAAAAGCCATACAGCCTTATCCAAAGATTAAACTGCTTGCTGAGCGGGTTGAAACCCATGAACAGTTTCAACACTATAAAGCACTGGGTTTTAGTTATTTTCAGGGCTACTTTTTTGCCAGACCTGAAGTTCTGAAAAGCCGAGCTTTCTCTGCTCCGCAGCTGGTTGTACTGCAGCTAATGCAGACACTGATGGTACCAGAACCTGACTTTGACAAAGTAACAAAAATTCTTGAGCATGATATCAAACTGGCTTTCCGGCTGCTGCATTACGCGAATTCAGCAAAGTTTAAACGGGTAAAACCTATTGATTCAATTAAGAAAGCGGTCGTCTTACTCGGCAAAAAAGAGCTTTATAAATTTATGTCATTGCTATTTGTCACACAAATGAGTGAAGACAAACCACTGGAGCTGGCCAGATTGTCGCTGGTACGCGGCAGGTTTTGCGAGCTACTGTGTATTAACGCTTACCCGCAACTGAGCGACGCTGCATTTCTAACAGGCATACTGTCACTACTAGATGCCATTTTCGATATGCCTATGGCAAAGATCACCGCCAAGCTGCCGCTGTCTGACGAAATACTGCAAGCCCTGAATGACAATTGCGGGCTATTGGCTAATTTTCTTACGATGGTTAATAACTATGAAAAAGGCAACTGGCAGGACTGTATTCCACTAACAACGACTCAGGAAATTTCGATCGCCCAGTGCTATAACTCGGCGGTGCAGTGGGCAGAAGAGCAGCTGCCTTAAAACAGCTGCCCATAAACACAATTTACTTCATATCAGGCAGATTGCGACCGTAAAAAATCTCACGCATTTCGCGGAACACTTTTTTACTGATCGTTTTCTGCTCTTCAGCCGTCATCGAATCCGTGCCCATACCGAAAAGATAGTTATTCAGATCGGCTTCCTTAAGCATCATCTTGGTATGGAAAAGGTTTTCCTGATAAACGTTAACGTCGATCATCTGGAACGCTCGCTTGGTATCGTCATCCATAAAGTTCTGTATCGACGTAATAGGATGATCGATATAATGCTTGGTACCGCTGATATCGCGGGTAAAGCCCCTTACCCGATAATCGATAGTAACAATGTCAGACTCAAAACTGTGGATCAAAAAGTTCAGTGCTTTCAGGGGCGATATAATACCGCAGGTTGATACCTCGATATCAGCCCGGAAAGTACAGATGCCATCATGTGGATGCACTTCAGGGTAGGTGTGTACACAGATATGACTTTTATCCAGATGCGCAACAACAGCATCTGGACGCGGCCCCGGGTTTTCAGAGTTATCCGGATCAACCAATACCGGCTCTTCACTAACCAGTATTGTTACGCTCGCACCCTGCGGATCATAATCCTGTCGAGCCACATTCAAAATGTTAGCGCCGATAATATCGGTCACCTCAGTCAGAATGTCCGTCAGGCGGTCTGCATTATATTGTTCATCAATGTATTCAATGTACTCTTGCCGGTGCTGTTCAGTTTTAGCATAGCAAATGTCATAAAGACTGAAACTCAGGCTTTTCGTCAGGTTATTGAACCCGTGTAGTTTCAATTTTTCAAAAGGTTTAACCACTTAACATTGTCTCCGCAAAAAACCGCTTGCCGGTTGTAAACTAAATAACAACTATTGCTGTGCTGCTGGTTTTAGCGCTGATTCTTTCACACTAAAAGAATGCGTCACCGCAACACTGCCAGATAACATGATAGATACCGAACAGTACTTTTCTGCAGATAGCTGAACCGCACGTTCGACCTGTTTTTCACTGACGCCAAAGCCAGTTACCTCAAAATGCAGGTGCAACTTGGTAAACACTTTGGGTATGGTTTCAGCACGCTCCGCACGCAATTGCACTTCACAATCAACTACCTGCTGCCGGGCTTTTTGTAAAATACTGACCACATCCACTGAGGAACAGGCACCGGCAGCCATTAACACCATTTCCATTGGGCTGGGCGCAACACTGTCATCTTTATTACCGTCAAAAACGACAGCGTGCCCGCTACCAGAATGACCGATAAAGGTATTATTGTCGTGCCACTTGACTTTCGCTTCCATCATAGCCCCCGGCCAGAAAAATAAGGCCGACATTCTACGTAAAAGCGAGGCAGGTATCTAGCAAATTTGCTGATGTATCGTGGTTAATCGAGTAAATCGGCGATGGCGTTATCAAACAGGTTTTTGATTAATAGCGAAATTTCGTTGATGAGTTCAGCTTGTTGGACTGTAGCTTTTTTTTCCAGCACGCCCGACAATACCTCCTGAAAGTCATACATGATGCCATCAACTTCGCGGATAATCATACTGCGGTGATTCATTTCCAGCTCAGTGTGCTGCGTACAAAGATTAATGATCTGTTCGGCAATAGATTCTTCGAGTATCACACCTATCGTCTTATCCGTTTCCCCACTACCGCTTTGCTCAAACAACGATAAATGCTCTGTCAGAAACTGGATCAAATGCTCATATCCGGGTTTGTCTGTGACCATAAGTTGTTTTACACCTGGCTGCTGGTAGGAACACCAATAAGTTTTAGTTATTTAAGCAAAAAGCAGCTCAGAAAACAAATCGGGGCGAAAGCCCCGATAAGATTTATTTTGAGTCTGCTTAGAAACTTAACCCGGGCGACAATTGCTCCGGCATCACCACCTGCTCCAGTTCGACTGAAGCAACCGGATACGCACAATAATCGGCAGCATAATATGCGCTTGCTCTGTGGTTGCCGCTGGCACCTATACCACCAAAAGGTGCGGCAGAGCTGGCTCCGGTAATAGGTCTATTCCAGTTAACAATACCAGCACGAATGCGTCGGAAGAAATGCTGATACAACTCTGCACTGTCACTGAGCAAGCCCGCAGACAAACCAAACTTAGTACTGTTAGCACTGTCGATAGCCTGATCAAAGTCACTAAAACGGAAAACCTTCAATAGTGGGCCAAAGTGTTCATCGTCCGGAAAATCTTTTACTGCTGTACATTCTATAATGCCAGGCGTCACCATCGCAGTTTCCGGATTGGGCTGTTGCATTTCCAGCAGCACCTTGCCACCAAGCGAAACCAATTGCTGCTGCACTGACAACATGGCGTTGGCTGCGGCGACAGAAATCATAGAACCCATGAAAGGTTGCTCCTGCGCGTCATACACTCCCACTTTAATATTACGGCTCACTTCCAGTAACCGCGCCAGAATAGCGTCGCCCTGCTCACCAACAGGCAAATAAAGTTTGCGTGCGCAAGTGCAGCGCTGACCAGCAGAGATAAACGCTGATTGCACGATATCGTGTACAGCTGCATCAATGTTACTGACATCTTGTACCAGCAGTGGGTTGTTACCGCCCATTTCCAGCGCCAGGATTTTATCAGGCCGGCCAGCAAACTGCTGGTGCAGATAATGTCCGGTGCGGGAGCTACCGGTAAAGAAAATACCGTCAATTCCGTCATGGCCTGCAATGGCTTTACCGGTGTCAACTTCACCTTGTAACAAACTTAACACGCCGGCAGGAATACCGGCCTGCTGCCACAGCTTCACTGTATCTTCAGCCACTTTAGGTGTCAGCTCTGAAGGTTTAAACAACACAGCATTACCTGCCAGTAAGGCGGGTACTATGTGACCGTTAGGCAGGTGGCCAGGAAAATTATAAGGCCCGAAAACGGCCACTACGCCGTGTGGCTTGTGGCGGATAAAAGCCCGGCCTTGTGGCATCGGATTCTCTTTATTACCTGTTCTTTCCTGATAAGCCCGTACAGATATATCTATTTTGCCAACCATAGCCGCCACTTCCGTGCGGGCTTCCCACAGTGCTTTACCGGTTTCCTGTGCAATTGACAGTGCCATGGCTTCTTTATTGTCACTTAACAACCCGGCGAACTTTTTAACCACGTCAACGCGCTGCTCAAAGCTCAAGCCGGCCCAGTGGTACTGAGCCTGACGCGCACTCTCGACGGCCTGCTCAACCTGCTGCACGGTCGCCGCATTACCCTGCCAAATCTGTACATTTTTTGCCGGGTCAAGGGAGTTAAATTGCGCGCCATCTCCGTGTACCCATTGACCATTAATAAACTGTTCCGCGTGTTTCATTATATACCCCTGTTAAACCCTGGCTGACCGCTCAAATACGGCTCACCCTCACCCAGTCACCCGCATTAACATCCAGTGCAGCAGCAACTGCAGCAGGTAAAGTGACGTGCTCGCTATGTTCGTTAATATCCAGCTCCAGCCAGGTTGCCCGGAAGCCTTCAAGTTGCGTATTACTAATCATATAAGGTTGGCCTGGTTTCACTTCACCGATAAGCACTTGTAAACGCTTGCTGTTTCGCACTGAGCGAATATGCTCTACCCGCGCTTCAACCGTCGGGCCGGCATCAAAAATGTCAACATATCCCCGGCTGGAAAAACCCTCAGCCTGTAACAAGGCCAACGCAGGTTTTGTTTTTTCGTGTACCTGACCAATAACGGCCTGTGCCTGTTTGCTCAGCAAACTAACATAAATAGGGTACTTCGGCATCAGCTCCGCGATGAATACCTTCTGGCCAATGCCAGTCAGATAATCTGCGGTAGGAAAATCGACGCTGAAGAAGTGTTCCTGCAACCACTGCCAGAATGGCGAACTGCCATCGGTATTTGATACGCCACGCATTTCGGCAATGATCCGCTCAGAAAAACGCTGTGAGAATTCTGCTAAAAACAAAAAACGCATTTTTGACAGCAAGCGGCCATTGTTTTTTTCCCGGCGCTTTTCACGCAGGAACAATGTACATAATTCACTAACACCAGTGTAATCATTGCACAGCGTCAGAATGTCTACTGTTTTGTACACACCAAGGGAACGTGAACTGTGAACAACCTTGCCCAAATGATAATGATAAAAAGCGTCATCCAGACCTACCGCTGCTTCCAGGGCACTGGTACCACAAATTTCGCCGGTTTCGGTGTCCTCAAGAACAAATAAGTAACCCTCATCACCGGGACCGCTGACATTCTTACTGAATGACTGCTCTGAGCGACTGATTTTTCGCATCAGCAGCTCATCGTTTACCGGCAGTGAAGTAAAACCGTGGCCTGACTCCACTGCAATATCATACAGCGCCGGGTAATCATCCGCACGGATTGGGCGAATCACCATCATCGTCGCTTACTCCATTTTTGCTTTATAGTTTTTCGGGGCTTTCGCCCCGTAGCTTCATTTTATGCAGTCTTAACGCTGCTTAACTTCTGTTAAATCACGCAGCAGCGACCTGTTTTACCGCTTGCTCAAAACGTTGCATGCCTTCAGCAATATCAGCCTCTGTAATAACCAGAGACGGTGCAAAGCGCACTACATCCGGGCCAGCGACCAGCGCCATCAGCCCCTGATCCGCTGATGCCAGGAAAAACTCACGTGAACGGCCTTTGAACTTGTCGTTCAGCACAGCACCAAGCAGCATCCCCTGGCCGCGAATTTCACTAAACACCTGGTATTTCTCGTTTATTGCCGCCAGATGCTGTCGGAATAACTTTTCACTTTGTAGCACCTTAGCCAAAACTTCCGGCTGATTAACAGTATCAATTACCGCCTCTGCTACC
Source organism: Rheinheimera sp. ATLC3 (assembly GCF_059429535.1). Taxonomy (NCBI): domain Bacteria; kingdom Pseudomonadati; phylum Pseudomonadota; class Gammaproteobacteria; order Chromatiales; family Chromatiaceae; genus Rheinheimera; species Rheinheimera sp. ATLC3. The sequence goes on along the minus strand of NZ_CM182103.1, from coordinate 3,165,240 downwards.
GCACAGGCCAGAGGGTTTCCCCCATAAGTACTGCCATGGGTGCCAACCTTAAGATGCTTAGCAATATCTGTAGTGGTCAACATGGCGCCGACAGGAAAACCACCACCAAGCGATTTTGCTGTCGTCAGAATATCGGGCGTGACACCATAATGCATATAGGCATACAACTTACCCGTGCGGCCAACACCCGTCTGCACCTCATCCATTATCAGCAGCGCCTTGTGCTGGTCGCAAAGTGCGCGTACCCCTTCAATAAACTCTTTTGTCGCGGGAATAATACCGCCTTCCCCCTGAATAGGTTCCAATACCACGGCACAAGTTTTATCTGACATCAGCGCCTTGACACTATCCAGATTATTAAACTCTGCATGTAGTACAGCACCGGGTTTAGGGCCAAAACCGTCTGAATACGCAGCTTGCCCGCCGACTGTGACGGTGAAAAACGTGCGGCCATGAAAGCTTTTACCAAACGAAATGATCTGGTCTTTTTCTGCACTATATTGCTCCAGCGCCCAACGCCGGGCCAGTTTAAATGCAGCTTCATTGGCCTCTGCCCCCGAGTTGGCAAAATAGACCTTTTCAGCAAACGTTGCATCAACCAGCTTTTTTGCCAGGCGCAGCGCTGGCTCATTCGTCATGACGTTACTTAAATGCCACAGCTTGCCGGCCTGAGACGTTAATGCACCGACAAGAGCCGGATGGCAATGCCCGAGGCTGCTCACTGCAATGCCACCGGCAAAATCAACATATTCACGGCCTTGCTGATCCCATACACGGGAGCCTTTACCTTTAACCGGGATAACCCCTGCAGGGGCGTAATTAGGAACCATTACCTCATCAAATAAAGCGCGATTTACCTGTAGCTCACCGGTCATTTTTCACTCCTCTTCCCCGCCTGGGATATTGTTCTAAACTGAATCATCAGCTGTTTATTAAACCTAAGTGAACAGCATTATTGCAGATTAAATTGATGTTGTCTTGCGGATAAAAAGTGCCCAAAGCCTGAAAAAACAAGGGCTACAGATAGATTTGCATGTGAATTGAATAAGTACGCAGCAACAATACACTCCAGCTTTTTGCCAAGCCTCTCTGAAGTGATACCTCACCCGACATTTAGCCGTAAAATGATGATTAACTGGTTAACACTGACAGTTGCATGTTTATGGCACAGATTTTTTTATTAAATTTCAACGCCCAGCCGTTTCAGATTAGTCTGTCTGAGTATCTGAATACTGTCGGAACTAAGCTGCACACTAGCAAACCAGACTTTAGCTTCATCCTCACTGACTTGCTGGCGCTGTTTTAAATCACGGCATTGCACGTAAACCTGAGCCTGTTGCACCAGACGCGCCAGCGGACTACTACCAGCAAAACCGGCCCCTTCTGCCAGCTGATCCAGGGTCTGGCAAAGCGGCAACGTGTCGAGCTGCCAACGCGAAGTGATGTCCGCGCTAAGTACCGCAGCAAACTCATGGAAGCTTTCAGACAAAAAACTGCCATCCGGTTCGAGACTGTCAAGGGCATCGGTCAGCTGTACATCCCGACTTTCACGAGCGTGCAATAACTGCTGCTGCCTGACCTGCTGGTAGGTGCGTAAGTAATTACGGGTCACAACCGCATGTCCCAGTGTATGAAACAACCCAACGCAAAAAGCGCTATAAGGATGCTCCGGGCTGTCTTCTGCCAGCCGCTTAGCAGCAATCGCCACCGCAAGTGAATAATCCCATAACCGGCTTTTCAGGCCGGTAAAAGGGTCAGTAGAGTGCGGCATCATACGTTTCATGGCATACACCGGTAAAATAAGCTGCAAACTTTCAACACCGAGAAAGCGCAATGCTGTTTTAATATCCTTCACCATTGCGCCTGACGACGTGCGGTTACGGTACTGAGGCTGATTAACCAAGCGCAGCAAATCTTCAACTAACCATGGCACCCGACTCACCAGAGAATCCAGTTTATTTACTGTGACTGCTTTGCCGCTTAGTACATCCAACACCTGATAATATGCATCTGTCGGGTCAAACAACGACGCCATTACATGTTCAATATTATGTAAACGGCGCACCAACTCGTCTGATACTTCGTCGTGCAAATGAGCCTGGGCAAATTCAGTAAACTGTGCTTTGGCCTGAGCACCTGCCATACGCTGCTTTTGGGCCTGAGCCTCAATGTCCAATAAGGTACGCCCGGATTGCGGCTGGCCCGCCCGGATCTGGTACCCCAGCCGCTTTTTTTCCGGGTTAACGCCAATGAGCTGATCGAAAAAGCGTTGCACGAGGCTATCAGTGACTGGCATTGAAGAAGGTATCACGTTCAGTTAGTTCCGTTAGTTTATTACCAAATACAGCGTCATACTGCGGTGCCTTGCACATGCAGTCAATAACAGCATGACGTCAGTTAGCAAAGTGCAGAAAATTTGCCAGCAATTGTTTGCCCTGCTGGCTGAGAATAGCTTCCGGGTGAAATTGTACACCGTGCAACGCCATGGTCCGGTGTTTCAGCCCCATCACTTCATCAGGGTTATCATCCGCGACCGTCCAAGCCGTCATTTCAAGCTCTGCAGGTATAGAGTGACGCTCGGCAACCAAAGAGTGGTAACGGGTCACATCCAACGGGTTGGCAAGCCCCTGAAATACTGACGTATTGTTGTGCCTTATCAGGCTATTCTTACCGTGCATAACCTTGTTGGAAGGTACAACTTTTGCGCCAAACACTTGTGCAATAGCCTGATGCCCCAAACAAACACCCAAAATAGGTAATTTACCGGCAAACTGTTCAATCGCATCCAGTGATATACCGGCGGCGTCAGGTGTCTTGGGGCCCGGAGAAATAACCAGATATTGCGGAGCTAATGCTTTTATCTGTGCAATGCTGATATCGTCATTGCGCCTCACCATAACCTGCTGCCCTAATGCAGCAAAGTACTGCATCAGGTTGTAGGTAAAAGAATCGTAATTATCAATCAATAACAACATGATATTTTATCAAGGCAGAACAAAACCCACAGCTTCATTAACACGTGCCAACGTGGCTGCCGCGCGGCTACGGGCTTTATCCGCACCAGCGCGCATAACCGTGGTTAAGGTCGTCTGATCGGCACGTAATTCTGCAAAGGTTTTTTGCACCGGCTCCAGTAAAGCAATTACCGCATCGGCGACATCACCTTTTAGATGGCCGTACATCTTTCCTTCATACTCAGCTTCCAATGCGGCAATAGTTTTGCCGGTTACACCGCTTAAAATGCTAAGCAGATTGGCTACACCCGGTTTCGCATCCAGGTCAAAACGTACCCTTGGTGGATCTTCGGAATCTGTCATCGCCTTTTTAAACTTCTTGCTGATCATCTTCGGATCTTCCAACAAGCCGACGAAGTTCCACGGGTTTTCATCCGACTTTGACATTTTCTTGGTCGGGTCCTGCAAGCTCATCACCCGCGCGGCTACTGGTGGAATAAACGGCTCTGGTACTGTGAAAATATCGCCATGCAGTGCATTAAAACGCATGGCCACATCACGGGCTAATTCAAGATGTTGTTTTTGATCATGCCCAACCGGGATCTGATTCGCCTGATACAGTAAAATATCTGCCGCCATTAACACCGGATAAGTAAACAAACCCGCATTAACATTATGCGTATGACGCTCGGACTTATCTTTAAACTGCGTCATCCGGCTGAGCTCACCAAACTGGGTGTAACAGTTCAGCACCCAGGCCAGTTGGCTGTGCTCCGGCACATGAGACTGCATAAATACTGCTGAGCGGTTAGGATCGATACCACAAGCTAAATACAGTGCCAGGCTATCCAGTGACGCTGAGCGCAGCGCAGCCGGATCCTGGCGCACCGTAATGGCATGCAAATCAACGATACAATATAAGCAATCATAGTCATCCTGCATTTTGTCCCACTGCCGCAAAGCGCCCAGATAATTTCCTATCGTCAGTTGGCCGGACGGCTGTGCGCCACTTAGTACAATTGGCTTGTTGCTCATAGTTGTATCCATTTAAGACATTTATATCGATTAGCCGGCAGCAGCCGGGAATAAGTGCTGCATTATAACCACATCATTCTTTTGCAACAGTAAAAAAGCAGCTCAGCGGACGACTTTTGCCAGTTGCTGCCGCATGTCATCTATTGCAACCGAATAATTATCAGCATTGAATATGGCTGAGCCAGCAACAAACATATCAGCCCCCGCGGCGGCAATATCTGCAATATTATCAGCAGTAATACCACCATCGACTTCCAGTCTGATAGAAAAGCCACTCCGGTCAATAATGCTGCGTGCTGCGGCAATTTTATCGAGAGTCTGTGCAATAAACTTTTGCCCGCCAAAACCAGGATTGACCGACATCAACAGCACTACATCAACTTTGTCCAGTACATAGTCCAGATAGCTAAGTGGCGTTGCCGGATTAAACACCAGACCAGCCTGACACCCATGTTGTCTGATAAGCTGTAAAGTTCGGTCAACATGGCGCGAAGCCTCCGGATGAAAACTAATGATATTCGCTCCGGCCGCAGCAAATTGTGGCACCAGCGTATCCACCGGCTCCACCATCAGGTGTACGTCTATTGGTGCTGATATGCCATAGTTTCGCAGTGCCTGGCATACCATAGGCCCCATGGTCAGGTTAGGCACATAGTGGTTATCCATGACATCAAAGTGCACTACATCACCACCAGCCTGTATAACTGCGGCAACATCTTCTCCCAGCCGGGCGAAATCAGCAGACAGAATCGAAGGGGCAATTAGATACGGTTGCATAGCGTCTTTCCTATAGTTAGCCAGCTGCAGACTGTACTGAATTTGTCATAAAAAAGCACGGAGACACTAGTTGCGCCCCCTGCACAAAAAACGAGCAAAACCGCACCAACTCAGCCCAACCTATTTGTAACGAACGTAGTCAATAATCATAAGTAAATGATTAATCTATAGTATTTCAGCTGGCATATATCTTGGAATACGATCGACAGGGAACAGAGAAAAAGGCAAATAAAATGAAAACATCAACAAAAATGAAAACGTTAGTAAGTAGTATGTTTTTACTTGGACTGTCAGTCAGCAGTTTTACTGCGAGTGCCATTGAACTGGGCGGAGACATAACGATTACCTCAGATTATGCATTCCGCGGTATTTCTCAAACAGAAGAAGCACCTGCGCTGCAAGGCGGTTTGTCATTGACCGATGAGTCAGGCTTTTATCTTTCGGTATGGGGTTCTAACGTAGATTTTCTTGCTGAAGGCACCCTGGAGCTGGATGTTCTGCTGGGTTGGAGCGGTTCTATCAACGAAGACTGGTCAACCGATGTCGGTATTATGCGTTATGGTTACCCCAACACTGAAATCGATGGTTCGAACTTTTGGGAAGTGTATGGTTCATTGTCATACAAAGACCTCACTTTCGGCCTGGCATACAGCGATGATTACTATGCCAACAGCGGAGACTTCTTTTATATTTATGCAAACTACAGCTATGCGTTAATGGATAATCTAAGCCTTGATCTGCATGTTGGTCAGAATGAATATGATGACAGCAGCGCCAGTTATCTGGACTGGAGTGTAGGTGTCAGTACTGAAGTTCTAGGCGCCGGCTTAAGTCTTGCCTATGTAGATACCGATATCGACGGTTCTTATCTGGCAGATAGTCGCGTTATCTTTTCTATTTCAAAAAGTTTCTGATCTAAAGAGCTTTTGTACCGGCTAGAACATTTTTATCTGTTTAATAAACAATCAGCTTGTATCAACAAGCTGATTGTTTTACTATTTAAGCGTTTTAAAAAACAAATGGATTTAACATGAAATTTACCAAGCTATTAAAAGCAGTATTTATTTCAGCTGGTTTCACCGCCGGTACCATTTGTTTTGTCTTACCCTCCGCATTGCACGGTAGTCAGTGTCATGCTGAAACGGCATCAATACAGGAATGTATAAGTTCTGGCCAGCAAAACTGGTACAGTTGGTTTCAGGGCAAAAGCCGTTCTACTCAGTTCCATTTTATTGATCTGCTTGAACTGCTAAGCAGACTATCTCCAACGCAAAAAAGCTAATGCCTGAGCATAAGCCTGGTCTGATACAAGTCATTAAAGCAGTGTTAGGCGCTATGGTGGGTGTACAGTCAGAGCAACAGCGTCAGCGCGACTTTTCTGCCACTTCGCCATTACCCTTTATTATAGCTGGTGTAATCTTCACCCTGCTTTTTGTGGCGTTACTGCTAGCTGTTGTAACCTGGGCACTGGCATAGCCTGGTAAACTGCAAACAACTCAGCAACCTTGCCTCTGCTTGACCCTTTCTGGCTGATAGACCGGCCAACCTGCACACTGTGTAGTATCGCTTGCTGATATATTTTTCTGGTCCAGGTAGTATCGTGATTACTGATAACCACAGCCACGCCGCGGTTTTGCGCCTGCTCTGCCAGATTTGCCAGCTGAGCCTGATCGTTCAAATCGAATCCCTGGCTGGCGTAACTGGTAAAACTAGCCGTTTTGCTAAGAGGCACATAAGGTGGATCACAGTAAATTACATCGCCAGCTTTAGCCTGCAACATAACTTCCTGGTAACTCATACAACTAAACTCAGCTTTCTGTGCTTTTTCAGCAAAAAACAATAATTCTGCTTCTGGGAAATAAGGCTTTTTATAACTGCCGAACGGAACATTAAATTTTCCCGACAAATTGTAGCGGCACAGACCGTTATAGCCATGCCGATTCAAATATAGGAACAATAAAGCCCGTTCATAATTGTCGGAACTCTGGTTAAACTGCTGACGCAACTGCAGATACGCGTCGCGTTGGTTAGTCTGTGCCGAAAACAAACTTCTGGCGTCAGCAATAAAACGATTGTGCTCTGTTTTCAACAGCTGGTACAGGCCAATCAGATCTGCATTGATGTCGTTTAAATGATAACGGGGATAATCAGTGTTTAGAAACACTGAACCGGCTCCAACAAAAGGCTCTATTAATACGGAACTGCCCGGCAGGTGAGCCGATATCGCTTGTACCAGATTATATTTGCCGCCTGCCCACTTCAAAAAGGCACGACACTTCTGTCCAGTTGCCATCCTAAGCAATCAATCCTGTTGGCCTGATTGCAAACTTAACTGCCTGGCGTTAATTTCACTTTGAATGGCTTTAATTGTTTTTGTAAAAGGACCCGATGCACGCAGTGCAGCAGGCAACTCCGACATTTTAGCCTTGGCTTCCGAGGCATTATCAAACGGGGCTAATACCAGGACAAGCTGCATCTTACCTTGCCAGCTACGCTGGTAGCTTAATGTTTCAAGCGTAGGGTATGCACGTTTAAAGCGAGCTAATGCCGCATCACTGGACAGCACAGCTAATTGAACTGCAACTTCCGACTTTTGTAACGACAACAATGTATCTTCATCGTACGCAAATGTCGTGCTGTCAGAACCCTCTGTGTCAGGTACTTCTGGCGAAGAGACTGTTTCTGCTGACGCTATCGCTGTGCCCGCAGTCTGGTTCTGTGTAGTATCAACCACAGGCTCCTGCAACGCTGGCGTTCCTAAATCAGAGCCCTGCTCAGTGGTAGTTTCAGCAGAAACTTCAGCTTCAGCTTGCTCTGTGTCAGGGTTAATTGTGCTATCTATAGCAGTACGTTCAATATTCGCTTCTGAATCGGGAAGTTCAACCGGTAATGCTGGAGCCGGCGCACGTTCTACCGGCATACGTACCGGCGACTCAGGTTGTCTCTGTGATGGCCAGAAAACAATTACCAGCAACACCAGCAACACGGCAATTGACGATGCCAAAAGAACCGGCTTTTTAAGCGCTGTATGCTTTTCAGCCACAACATCCGTTGTTTCATCTCGGTGCTCAATTTCGACTGGCTGTAGCAGCTGATGCATATTACCGTCAGCCCTTGCCAGGCGCTCGGTTATTTCAATGCTGTTTAAGGCGTCATGGCGCAGCAACTGCTCAGCATCATCTGTGGTTATACGATTCAATGTTAACGTCAGCCCGGCTGCATCTAAACTCTGGGCTGAGAAACACAGCACCAGGCTTGGTAATGAACTTAACTGCTGAATAAGCTCTGGCGGGAAACGCTCTGCATCGTCGATGATCACGGCCAGTGGCGATTGATCTTCAGTAAGAGCAACTTGCTCAGTGATAGGGATCGAAGCATCACCAGGCTGCCCAAACCACTGCTGCATTAGCTGCTGAATTACTGAAGCTGTGTTAACCGAGGCATCAAGTAAAGCAATGTTGTACTGCCCAGACAGTAGCTCGGCGATAGCAAGTGCTAAGGTTGACTTTCCACTGCCGGAAGCCCCCAGTATATTGATCTGCTGATTATCATTAAACGCCAACTGGAACAGCAGCCTGTCCAACCATTCACGCTGTGACGGTAATAAATGATCCAATTGCGCCAGACGAGCCTGTAAATCAGTTATATCCATCGGCAAACACCCTTATTAGTTCAGCTTCAGATACATCATCTACTACCGCCGTGCTACCGAAAGCCGTCGGCAACACGAATCGCATACTGCCGTTACGTACCTTTTTGTCTGTCTTCATAAAAGGCATAAAATCATCAATTTTCATATTGGCAGGTGGCGCTATCGGTAAATCAAATGCAGTTAACAAAGCACAGATTTTCTGCAGCTGCTGCTCATTAATGGAATCACGGGATAATGCCAATTTTGCAGCCATCACCATACCTGCCGATACGGCCTCTCCATGTAGCCATTCACCGTAGCCCAGCCATGCTTCGATAGCATGGCCGAAAGTATGCCCGAGATTAAGCAGCGCCCTATCACCCTGCTCAGTCTCATCCCGACTGACGATATCAGCCTTCATCTGGCAGCAATGCTGTATCATCTGTGCCAGCGTCTCAGGGTTCAACCCGACGATATCTTTCTGATGTTGTTCAAGCCAGTCAAAAAAGGCTGCGTCACTGATAAGGGCGTACTTAATGACTTCTGCCATGCCTGCTGCAAACTCGCGCGGTGGCAGCGTCGACAAAGCTGCTGTATTAATCAGCACCTGTGCCGGCTGCTTGAAGGCACCAATCATGTTTTTGCCAAGCGGGTGGTTCACCGCCGTTTTGCCACCTACTGAAGAGTCAACCTGAGACAACAATGTCGTTGGGATTTGTAGAAACGCTACGCCTCGCTGATAACAAGCAGCAACAAAGCCGGTCAGATCACCGATTACACCGCCACCAAGGGCGACCAGCAGTACATCACGTGACATCCGCTGCTCTAGCAGAAAACCTAATACTTGTTCAAAAGAACTTAGTGTTTTGTATGCTTCACCATCGGGCAGCAGAAAGTGTTGTACAGAAGCTGAGTGAAACAACGCCTCAACCTTTGATAAATAAAGAGGAGCGACTGTTGGGTTAGAAATAATGACAACTTGCTGCTTTGCTGCCAACGCAGGGTCAAGGCCAAGAAAGTTGTCATCTATAGAGATGGTATAGCTGCGTTCGCCAAGTTGTACTTCAACTTTTTGCATCAGCAGCCCCCTGTCGAAATAAAATCAAAAACCCAGTTGGTCGATAATTTGGCTGGCTACAGCACGTGCACTCTGCTCATCAGTGCGCACAGTAAAATCAGCTATCTCAGCATACAGTGGGTTACGCTCTGCAGCCAATCTTTCCAGTACTTCTTTCGGTGCTTCTTCAGTCTGCAGCAAAGGGCGTCTTTTATCGCGCTGTGTACGTGCTACCTGTTTTTCTATCGGTGTTTCCAGGTAAACCACTATACCTCTGGCAGACAGACGATTTCTGGTTTCCTTGCTCAAAACAGAACCACCGCCTGTTGCGAGCACGATACCTTGCAACTCTGTCAGATCCTGGATGACATTTTCTTCACGTACGCGAAAGCCTTCTTCACCTTCCAAATCAAACACCCACGCTATATCTGCACCAGTGCGGCGTTCAATTTCCTGATCTGAATCGTAGAATTCAAGGTGAAGCATGTCTGCTAAGTGCCGGCCTATTGTGCTTTTACCAGCACCCATGGGGCCGACGAGGAAGATATTACGTTTTTCTGCCATAAGTTGTATTACTAATCAGCTAACTCAGTGAAAAGTTAAATTCAAGGACCAAAAGGCTCCCACGAAAATTTGAAGCGCTGAATTATGTCAGGAATAGCCTTTTGTTGGCAAGCTAATTCTGAACCAGTGGTTGCTGCAGCGAACGCAGCAACCACTGCCATAGATGTTAAAGCCCGTCAGAAATAATTCTCGGTGTGACAAAAATTAATAATTCATTCTTTTCATTCACATCACGGGTAGTTCTGAATAGCGTTCCAACATAGGGGATATCGCCAAAGAAAGGTACTTTAGTCACTGTCGATAGTATCTGCTGCTGGTAAATACCACCAAGCACTATGGTTTCACCATTATCAACCAGAACCTGAGTTTGGATCTGTTGGGTATCAATTGCTGTAGCGGGCCCCGTAGGGGTTTGTACCGTTTCGCCTTTGGTGTTCTGAGTAATCACCAAGTCCAGAATAATCTTGTTGTCAGGTGTGATCTGTGGCGTTACCGTCAGGCTCAGTACAGCTTTTTTAAACTCAACAGTTGTTGCACCGCTGGATGCCGCCTGAACATAAGGTATCTCAACACCTTGCTCGATACGGGCTTCTTTTTGGTTAGCGGTGGTAATACGCGGGCTGGCAATAATCTCACCTTTATTCTCTTGCTCCAATGCTGACAGCTCTAAATCCAGCAAGGTACCATCGGCTAAACGGGCTATGTGAAAGGCGATGCTACCTGCCGCAGCACTTGTGGTTGGCAAATTAACATTCCAGCGATCATCCAAAGATGGTATTGAGCCATTAGCAATAGTATTGGCGCCGCCCGCGGTACCAGATGTCCCCTGATTAGAGCTACCGCTACTTTGCTGATCACTAAAGCCCCACCGAATGCCTAATTCATCCGCAACACTGTCACGTACGGTAACCATGCGCGATTCTATTAGCACCTGACGTACCGGAATATCAAGTCTTTCAATCAGTTTACGGACGTTCTCAATATTCGCCGCAGTATCTTTTATCAAAATAGTATTGGTACGGTCGTCTACGTTAACTGAGCCACGTGATGACAGCAAAGTTGCATCTTTATTGCTCAGCAGTTTGGTAATATCGGCTGCTTTAGCATAATTCACCGCCAGGAAGTCTGAATACAGCGGCTCCAGGTCAGCAACTGTTTGCTTTGCTTCCAATTCCCGGGCTTCTCTGGCTGCCAGTTCATCTGTCGGCGCAACCATCAGGATATTGCCTTCCATCCGCTTGTCCAGACCTTTGACGCGTAGAACAATGTCAAGTGCCTGGTCCCAAGGCGTACCGTCTAACCGCAGAGTAATGTTCCCGGTTACCGAATCACTGGTCACCAGATTAAAACCATTGTAGTCGGCGATAATCTGCAACACTGTCCTGACAGGGATATCCTGAAAGTTCAGCGATATCGCGCGGCCTTTATACTCTTTACCACCGCCCAAAATGCTGCGGTTTGTGGTGTCGCGTTCTACATTCAGCGTGAAAATATTATCAATTTGCTGATAGGTAAAAGTGAATTCAGCTGTTGTGTCTATCACAAGCCTGGTTGAAGCCCCTTCTTTAAAGGTTTCAATTCCCTTAACAACGGTACCGAAATCAACAACATCAAGCTGATACAATAACTCATCCAAAATGTCTGTATTGTGAAACTCAACTTCTAGCTTGCCTAAACGCTCGCTCACGTCAACCGCTGCGGTATTGTCGCGCAGAAACACCAGCACCCTGCCTTCACCTTTATCTCCACGACGGAAATCTATCGCGTTGACACGGTTGATGTAAGTCGGTTTAACGTCTGCGGCTTGGCCTACCGCATCAGACGTGGGGTTATCTGATATGTGGATGTAAAACACGTTACCACGAACCCGGGTACGGTAAATTTTCAGATAATCCAGATAGATCACAGTTTTAAAACCATCACCTTCAAACTCTGAAGTCACTCGTTTTACACCGGATTTATCGATCAGAACCTCGCTCAGCTTTTCTTCATAATCAGATTCGTTAAAGAACAGCTCAATCCTTGCAGGTTCATTAAACACCTGAATGCTCGGGTCAGCATACAGCTCTTCATCAAAGATGAACTCTATTTCTGTCTCACCAGTTAATAACGGGTTATACCGCACATCGTATAACAGTGGTACTGCTGACGCAGGTATTGAATATAGCATTAAGGCTGCAAAGCACAGTACTGTGCGCTGGATTGTGCCAGACATTATTTTGATTATTTTATCCATGATTTACTCGCATACCTATCAATTACTTGCAGCAGAAGACGCATCGGCCATCTGCAACATTGTCGTCCGCTCTTTCCAGCAACCCGCGCCGTCCGGAATTAACTCAAGTAACTCTATATGAGTCGGCTCTACGTTAATAACACGGCCATGAAATAACCCAACGTGATTATTCAGCGTTACTCTGTGCAATGTTTTATCTGATGCTTCTATCAATGCCCAGATATTACCTATATCGCCCAAAGTACCGCGCATCTTTAAATTATCAACGGCGTACTTTTCCAGCGGTTCCTTCCTGCGACGAGGATCAGGGTGTAAACAATCCTGCACCTGTAAAAATTTATCCTGTATCGCTTCTGGCCGCGGAGCTGAAAATGGGCTGCGGGCATCCTGAGAGCGATAAGGTATATGCTCAAACTCCTGAACTTCGGGTAAAGGCTCTACGCGAGCTTTGGTGTTCGCTTTGACCTCAGCGATGTAATTCTGCACATCACTTATATCGTTAAAACAACCGGTCAACATCAACGTCAGTGCAATTACAGTTAAACGCCTGTTCATGGCTGAACCTCCTTGTAGCGGTAGGTTTTGGCCACAACATTGAAACGAAGACGTTCATCTTTTTCGGTTGTAATAGAAAAATCGTGCAAACTAACAATACGTGGAAGTTTGGCTACCTCACTAACAAAATTACCGAACTGGTGATAATCACCAATTACCTCAATTTTTATTGGCAGCTCGGTATAAAACTCCTTCTCAATCTCTGGCTCCCAGTTGATACGGATGAAAGTTAAACCGCTGGTTGTACCAACATAGGTAATATCATCCAGTAATCCCGGGGTTTCATGGGTTGTTGGCAGCTGTTTCAGTAAAAATGAGAACGTCTGCTCCATTTCGACCATTTGCTGTTTATACAAATCCAGATTTACTGCCTGGGCATACTTAGTGCGATACACCTGGCGCAACTCAACTTCTTTACTTTCGGCCACAGTCAGCTCATCAATTTTGCTATCGACCAGCATAAAATAGCTTAAAACAGAAACCAAAATCGCCAGAATAACTGCGAATATAATCTTTGCGCCCGCCGGCCAAGACCCCATATTCTCGAGGTCGAGATCATTAATATCGATCTCGGACAAATTAATATTCAAACTCATTTTGCACCTCCGTTTGCAGGTTTAGCCGGAGTATCAGCTCCCTGCACAGCCTCATAGCCTTTAACAGTCAGGTGCATTTTAAAATTACTGAGTAAACTGACAGAATCTTTACCTGCTTCAATAAACTCAAGATAAGGCTCTGATAACAGTTCAGACTCTTCCGCTTCCCTCAGCATATTCGACAAACGGTTATTCGATTCACTCTTACCGATTAACAGCAAAGAAGTACCTTTTTTCTCTAATTGAGTCAGATACACACCGGCCGGTACAGCGCTGGCAATTTCGTCCATTATCTGAGTACCCAGATTCCGGCTGCCTTGTAACTGAGAAATCAGCGCCATGCGCTGTTGCAGACTCTTTTTCGTATCATTTAGCGTGCGTATCTCAGCAATACGCTGATCGAGAATTTTGATCTCGTTTTGCAGAAAGTTATTACGCTGTAGCTGCCCTTCAACACGGGCGCTATATACCATATTCACCAGAAAAACCAGTAAAAAACTCAGCACAGCCGTGGCGGTGAGTATTGTCAGGTATTGTTTCTGCCGTTCTTTGCGCGCAGCATCACGCCACGGCAGTAGGTTTATATATGCCATGACGAAAAACTCCTTAACGCCAAACCACTGGCAACCATCAACTGTGAAGCGTGGCGATTGAGTTGCTCACGATCAACCGACGTAGCCACCTCCATCGACTTGAAAGGATTGGCAACAACAGTATGGATACCCAACTCGTCAATCAGTAGTTTATCAATACCTTCAATTAGTGCAGTGCCGCCGGAAATAACCAGATAATCAACAGCGTCTCTACCGCTACTGGTTAGATACATCTGAATACCACGGCGAACCTGTTGTAACAGCATCGTCTGAAAAGGCGCCAATACTTCAAAGGTATAGTTAGGCGGTAAATCACCATTTACCTTAGCTAACTCCGCTTCTTCATAACTCTTGTTGTAATAAGACAGAATGCTGCGGGTATATTGATCGCCACCAAACACCTGGTCACGTGTGTAGAGGGTCTTACCATTTTCGATGATACTAAGCAGAGTCATCGTAGCACCGATATCAACCATCGCTACGACTTTATTTGCTGCATCATCTGGTAACTGTTTAAGGCATAGCTCGGCTGCACGGCTTAACGCATAGCTTTCAATGTCAACGACCTTGGCCGTAAAACCACCGTTATCCAGCGATGCAACTCTGGCTTCTATACTTTCAGTGCGGGCTGCACTGAGTAATACATTTACTTTTGAGGGATCTGCATCGTTAACATCAAGCTTTTCAAAATCGAGACTGACTTCGTTCAGCGGATACGGTATCAGCGTATCTGCTTCAACTTCAATCTGACTTTCAAGTTCAGCATCGGTTAAGGACACATCCATGAAAATGACTTTGCTGATCACGGTAGATCCGGAAACAGCAGCGGCGGCGAATTTAACTGAGCGGGGGATCTTCTTACGGATCTTACTGAGCACATTACCAACGGCTTCAATGTCCTGGATCTCACGATCTGACATTGCTCCCTTGACCATGGGCTCTACAGCGAATGCTTCAACTTTGCATACGCCGCTGTGCTGACTGAGTAATACAGCCTTCACAGAGTGTGCACCGACATCGATCCCCACCATCATCGGTGTTTGTTTACTGAACAGGCGATTTATCATAGCTTCCTGCGGCCATTTTATAGTTATGATTATTGTCTCATTGATAGCTTAGTCGCTAATTTTTGGCAAGAAAAAGCGTTTAATCTAAAGCTAATAAATATATACTAGCAGCGTTGTAAAGGAATTGGGAGTAAAAATTGGGGTTATTCAGTGTCTTGGGTTAAAAAACTTTTAATACTCTGTCTATCCATGATCCTTCTTGGTGTAGTAACGATCTCTGGGATCTATTTTTACCTGAAAGATGATCTCCCAGACGTTACAACCTTACTGGATGTCAGATTGCAGACGCCAATGCAGGTTTTTACCGCTGATGGAGAACTTATTTCTCAGTTTGGTGAAAAACGCCGTATCCCTCTCAAATTGGAAGAAATGCCTCCTTTATTAGTTCAGGCATTTTTAGCTGTTGAAGATACTAGATTTTATGAACACCCCGGCATCGATATTATTGGTATTTTCCGGGCGATGACGGTCGTAGCCTCATCAGGCGATTTCAGTCAGGGTGCCAGCACCATTACGCAGCAGCTGGCCCGTAATTTCTTTTTAAGCCGTGAGAAAAAAATTGTAAGAAAAATCAAAGAAATATTTCTAGCAATTCATATTGAGCAGCTGTTAACGAAAGATCAGATCCTCGAACTTTATCTAAATAAAATCGAATTGGGGCAACGCTCTTTCGGTGTTGGTGCCGCAGCTCAGGTTTACTTTGGCAAAACGGTTCATGACCTGACAGTCGACGAAATAGCCATTATAGCCGGTTTACCTAAGGCCCCATCGACACTCAATCCTGTTCGTTCAGCAAGCAACGCCCGCGCCCGACGCAATGTCGTACTTGGCCGTATGCTGGATATAGGCGTTATTGATAAAGCGGCTTATCAGCAGGCTATCGAGGCGCCTGTTACCAGCCGGTTACACGGTGCTCAGATAACCGCATCTGCGCCCTATATCGCTGAAATGGTGCGGCAGGAAGTCGTTAACCAGTTTGGTGAAGAAACAGCCTATTCAGCCGGGCTGAAAGTATATACCACAATCAACAGTAAGCAGCAGGCTGCCGCAAAGCTGGCGTTACAGCAAAACCTGTACGACTATGATGAACGCCACGGCTACCGAGGACCAGTCGCACAATTGTGGCAGGCACAGCTCAACGAAGCTGAAGACGCAGAACCGCGGTTTAACGAAACAGATCCCCTGTCACGTGAAGAGATACTCGCGTATCTGGATACACAAAGCAGCCTGGAAGATTTGCGTCCGGCTGTTGTCACGGCTGTTCAAGCGCAAAGTGCCACCTTACTGATGGCAGGTGGCCAGGAAATAACACTGAACTGGGAAGGCCTCAAGTGGGCGCGGCGTTTTATCAATGACGAACGTCAGGGTACGGCACCTAAAGCAGCATTTGCCATTGTAGCACCCGGCATGCATGTACTGGTCCGTAAGCACAATGATGACTGGCGCCTGTCCCAGATACCTGAAGCCAGCAGTGCCATTGTTGCTATCGATCCACATAATGGCGCACTGCGCTCGCTGGTAGGTGGATACAGCTTCAGTCAGAGCCAGTTTAACCGGGTTACCCAGGCAAAACGTCAGGTTGGATCTAACATAAAACCCTTTGTTTACTCAGCGGCACTGGAAAACGGCTACACCCTCGCTTCAATAATGAACGATGCTCCCATCCATCAATGGGACGACAACGCCGGTATTGCCTGGCGGCCAAAGAATTCGCCCGCTGTTTACGATGGTCCAATTCGCATCAGAGAGGCGCTGGCTAAATCTAAAAACGTAGTGTCTATCAGATTATTGCGCGGAGTCGGTATTGACAATACTATTCAGCATCTTCAGCGCTTTGGTTTTGCTGCCAGCGATTTGCCACGCAATGAAACCTTAGCTTTAGGGTCTGCATCACTGACCCCACTGGAATTGGTAACAGGCTATGCCACTTTTGCTAACGGTGGTTTTCTGGTGACACCATATGTGATAGATAAAGTCGTCGATGACGAGCAAAATGTCCTGTATCAGCATAATCCGGCAACAGTATGCCAGGATTGTATGGCTTCTGAGCCAAAAGCAGCTGAACCCGTTGCCGAAGACGCAGAAGCCCAGCTGGGGCAGCTGTTTAATGAGCTGGCACAGGATAAATCAGCTTCTGAGAATAATATTTCGTTAACCCAAGCCGAACCGCGCCAGGCTGAACGGGTGATCTCACAGCAAAATAGTTTTCTGATTGCTGATGCCCTTAAAAGCAGTGTTTGGGGTGGAGGCAGCTGGCAGCATGGCACCGGCTGGAACGGCACTGCATGGCGTCTGCAAAAACTGAAACGACGCGATCTGTCGGCAAAAACCGGTACAACTAACGATTCAAAAGATACCTGGTTTTCCGGCTTTACACCTGATTTGGCCGTAACTGTCTGGGTTGGTTTTGATGATGCTAACCGCAGCCTTGGCCGCGCTCAGTGGCATGCTAATATGGGTCAGCAACAAAGTGCCGGTGCTGAATCCGGTGCCCGCACCGCTTTACCGGCGTGGCTTGATTATATGCAGACAGCGCTAGAGAATATACCGGAACAGCCAGTGCCACCACCCGTTGGTCTGGCATCGGTGCGGATTGATTTACAAAGTGGTTTACTCAGCCGCCGTACTGATTACACCAGCACCTTTGAATACTTCAAGCCAGGCACTGAGCCCACACAATATGCTGGCACTGATGTTCAGCAGATAAGTTTCGACAAAGCTCAGGAAAAAAAGCCTGAAGAGAAACAACAGGAAGTCGAATTATTCTGATAAAAAAGCCCGCTTAGCGGGCTTTTTTGTTTAAGCATACTCATTGTTTAAACAGATTCGAACCACTGTTTAGCCTGCTGCAACGCAGACAGAACCTGTTGTGGTGCGGTACCACCAAGTGCGGCACGCTTCAGTAAACCCGCATCAAGTTGTAACGCCGGGTAAACATCTTCGCTGATTAGCGAGCTAAACTGTGTAAACTCATCAAGCGTTAAGGCTTCGAGTGCCTGCTGTTGTTTTGCCGCATACACCACCAACTCACCTACCACTTCATGCGCATCACGAAATGGCATGCCCTTGCTCACCAGATAGTCTGCCAGATCGGTTGCATTGCTGTAGCCCAGTTCGGCGGCCTGACGGCACTGCTGAGCATTAATACTCAAATGCGGCAGTACAGTCGCAAGCACCAATAATGATTTCTGCCAGGTTAGCATCAGGTCGAAAAAGCCTTGCTTATCTTCCTGCATGTCCTTGTTGTAAGCTAAGGGTAAGCCTTTCAGTACATGTAAAATAGCAACCAGATGGCCCAGTACACGACCGGTTTTACCGCGCAGCAGTTCGAACACATCCGGGTTCTTCTTCTGCGGCATCAGCGACGAGCCGGAGCTTATTGCATCGCCGAGTTTAAAAAAGCCCGCCTCGCCTGAGCAGAAAAAAATCACATCTTCAGATAAGCGTGATAAATGCGTCATGCAGATACTGGCCGCAGCCGATAACTCTACTACATAGTCGCGGTCAGACACCGCATCCAGGCTGTTTAATGCCGCGCTGGCAAACCCCAAACTCTGCGCTAACGCCACACGGTCAACCGCAACACCTGTACCGGCTAAAGCACCACACCCCAATGGACAAACATCCATACGTGCTAGCGCGTCGTCCAGCCGGCTCACATCGCGCTTGAACATTTCGACATACGCCAATGCCCAGTGCGCAACCAGCACTGGCTGCGCCCGCTGCAGGTGGGTATAACCCGGCATGACATCAGTGCCGGCACGTTCGGCAAAACTCAGTAACGCAGCAATAGCGCCAAGCAATGACTGACGCACGGTTTGTGCATTCAGCTTGCTCCATAAGCGTAAATCTGTTGCAACCAGGTCATTACGGCTACGCCCGGTATGCAATTTCTTGGCAACCGCCCCGAGCTTGGCTGTCAGCTGAGCCTCAACCCAGCTGTGAATGTCTTCTTCGCTGGTTTGCAGCGGTAGTTTAGGATCAGCATCTATTGCAACCGCTAAATCAGCCAGCGCCGAATCCAGCTGGTCAGCTTCACTCTGAGAGATGATGCCGGCCTGTGCCAGTTGCTGCGCCCAGGCACGCGATGCCTGAATATCCTGCTGCGCCAACAGATAGTCAAAGCTAAGTGAGTCGTTAAAATCACGAAACTCAGCCAGTGTTGCTTCCTGAAAACGTCCGCCCCACATCGCCATAACATTAATCCTTTTGTTGCTGGTGTAGCGCGCGGATCCGGCTGGCCAGACTGTACAACCGGATAAAGCCTGCTGCATCTTTCTGGTTATACACCTCATCACCTTCAAAAGTCGCAAAGGCCTCTGAGTACAGTGAGTTAGGAGAGCGGCGTTTAGCTACAGCCACATTGCCTTTATACAGCTTGATCACTACATCACCGGTCAGCTGTTCTGCTAACGAGGTGGCGGCTGCCAGTAACGCGTCTTTCAGCGGTGTGAACCAGCGGCCGTCATAGACCAGCTGGGCAAACTCCAGACCAACTTCTTCACGGTATTTCAAAGAAGTGCGGTCATATACCAACGCTTCCAGCCCTTTTAATGCTGCCATCAGGATAGTGCCACCGGGTGTTTCATAACAACCGCGTGATTTCATGCCAACCAGACGGTTTTCGACGATATCAATACGGCCGACGCCATGCTCCGAGCCAATCTCATTCAGCAGCTCAATAGCAGCGACAGGCGCAATGGCATTGCCATTGATTTGAGTCAGTTCACCTTTAACAAAACTCAGTTCAACATAGGCCGCGTGATCCGGTGCCTGCTCTGGTGATTTAGTCCACATCCAAACCTGTTCAGATGGCTCGCACCATGGGTTTTCCAACTCGCCACCTTCGTGCGAAATATGCCACAGGTTCGCATCTCGGCTGTAGATCTTGGTAGCAGATGCTGTAGTGGGCACGTTCTTTTCTGCCAGATAGTTAAGCAGTGACTGACGGGAGTTAAATTGCCACTCACGCCAAGGTGCAATCACTTTCAGCTGCGGAGCCAAAGCAGCAAAAGCCCCTTCGAACCGTACCTGATCATTACCCTTACCAGTACAGCCATGACACAGCGCATCAGCACCTAATTCCAGCGCCAGCTTTACCTGAGCACGAGCTATAACAGGACGCGCCATTGAGGTACCCAGTAAATACTGGCCTTCATACACAGCACCGGTTTTTAATGTCGGGTAAATAACCTCTTTGACAAACTCTTCGCGTAAATCGACGATATGACAGCTGCTGGCGCCAGACTTGATGGCCTTCTCTTCTACACCTGCCAGCTCTTCATCTCCCTGGCCAACGTTGGCAACAAAGGCGATAACTTCACAGTTATAGTTATCTTTTAACCAAGGCACGATAGCCGAAGTATCCAGACCGCCGGAATAGGCTAAAACAACTTTTTTAATACTCATGATATCCTCACGCAAATAAACTGATTAATACGGCATTCTGGGCATGCATGCGGTTTTCCGCCTGCAGTAAAACAAGAGACGCGTCACTGTCGAGCACTTCACTGGTCACTTCATGCTCACGATGCGCGGGTAAACAATGCATAAAATACCTCACTGCTAGGCGCTGCATAACGGCAGTGTTAATTTGGTATGGTTTGAATATACGTTCTATTTCGGCAGGATCAGCCTTATCGCCCATTGATAGCCAAGTATCGGTATAAATTGCATCTGCACCGGCTGCGGCAGATAAGTGCGGGCTAAGTTCCAGCACAGCACCGGTAGTTGCCGCTATTTTCTGTACCTGCAGCAATACTTGTGCGTCCGGTGAGAACCCCTGCGGTGTCACCACTGTCATGCGCATACCGCTAAGCGCAGCACCAATCATTAACGAGTGGCATACATTATTGCCATCACCGACATAGGCCAGATGCACCTGATTTAACTCACCAAAGCGCTCTTTTAATGCCAGCAGGTCGGCCAGCGCCTGACACGGATGATATAAATCGCTTAACGCGTTAATCACCGGCTTATGGCTGGCTTGCGCAAGTTGTTCCAGTGTTTGCTGAGAAAACACCCGCGCGACGATAGCGTCAGTCCAACAGGCCAGATTACGGCCAAAATCAGCAACCGTTTCGCGTTTTCCCATGGCGCCATTTTGTTGGTCCAGATAAACACTGTGCCCACCCAGTTTATAAATACCAACATCGAAACTGACACGGGTACGAAGTGATGGCTTCTCAAAAATCAGCGCAATACTTTTACCCGCTAGGGCCTGAGTGTATTTTTCCGGGTGTTGTTTTACATCCAGCGCTAAATTCAGTAAATCATTTAACGCTGCCGGGCTTAATTCAGCCAGACTCAATAGTTGTTTCAGTTTACTCATTTTTTCGATCGACCTGCCGCCAGTGCGGCATCCTTGTTTAAGGGACTAACAGACGATGCGCGTGCCTACTGCTTGCTGTCGCATCAGATTTAACAAATCCTGCGGGTGTTGCCAGCCCGCTACGGTAATACTTCGTCGCAGCGCCTGCGCGGTGTCCAAAGCGGCATCAAGCTTTACCTTCATACCGCCTTTTATCACGCCTTGCCGCACTAATTCAGCAGCCTGGGCGCTATTTAGTTCATTAATCAGCTTACCTGAACCATCGAGAATGCCAGGAACATCTGTTAACAACACCAGCTGACCTTGCACCAACTGGCAAATCGCAGCGGCGGCTAAATCAGCGTTAACGTTAAGTAACTGCGCTTCTTCACCATGACCAATAGAGCAAAATACCGGGGTAAACCCTTCCTGCAACAGGCTTTGTAGTAAAGTGCCATCCTGTGGTTTTGCTACGCCAACGGCACCTAACTTCGTATTAAGTTCAAAACGACAACTGTTACCCGCCGACAAAGTCAGGCCAACAGGGTTCAACGCCTGTAATGAAGCTCTTGCCACCATATGTGCATTCACTGCGCCGGCCAGTGCCCCGGCAATAACCGGCATTTGTTCAGACGGAGACACGCGCTGGCCGTCGAGCTTCTCGGTATGAAACCCAAATTTTGCCAACCACTGATCAACCTGATCACCACCGCCATGCACCAGCACCAACGGATACTGCTGTTTAAGTTCAGCGCAGACTGCCAATAATGCATCCAGTGCTGTGTCATCCTGCAACAGGCGACCACCCATTTTTAACACCAGTGGCGTCTTATTCATGTGCCACCCCGCTGAATAAACCTGCTGTTTCAGGCTTACCAAATCGCACGTTGGCGGCCTGCATCGCCTGGGCGGCGGCACCTTTAAGTAAGTTATCAATTGCGGATACAACAACTAATTGCTCACCGTCCTGCTGCCAGTAAATATCACAATATGGCGTACCGGCAACGTCTGCGACATTCGGGGAGTGCGACACCAGCCTGACCAGAGGTTTACCGGTATAAGCATCGTTAAAGGCCGCATTCACCTGAGCGGCGTCAACGCCCGCTTTTAGCGTCACCACGCTGGTGGCCAGAATGCCACGTTTAAAATTACCCAGATGTGGCGTAAATACAACTTTGCGTCCAAGGTTCTGTTCAATCTCCGGACGGTGACGGTGCTTAAAAAAACCATAGGCATTTAAGCCAACTTCGCAAAATGAGGTGTTAAGTGCGGCTTTACGGCCTGCGCCTGATACACCGCTGGTAGCATTAATTACCGGAACACAGCCGTCTGCAATTAAGCCTGCTTTAATCAACGGCAGCAATGCCAGTGAACATGCTGTAGGGTAACAACCTGGTACTGAAATCAACCGCGGCAATGGCGTGTGTTGCCACTCCATCAATGAATAAACGGCTTCTTCCAGCAATTCTGGGTGCTGATGTTCATAACCATAATATTTAGGGTACAGCTGCGGTTGCTTCAGGCGAAAGGCACCGGATAAATCGACAACATCGATATTCTGCGCCAACAATAATGGCGTCACCGCCTCACTGGCCTCATGTGGTAACGCCAGAAATGCAACATCTACTTTATCTTTTAACCCTGGTGCGAGTTCATCAGTCCAGGGCTGCACCAACATATCGAGCTGCTGCTTATAACGTGGATATAACGCGGAAAACGGCTCAGCGGTGCGGCCTGCAGATGCATAAGCCCCGACCAGCTGAAAATAAGGGTTACGTGCCAATATCACAGCCAGCTCAGCCCCGCTGTAGCCTGCTGCGCCCAATACGATACTACGAACTAAAGAAACAGATTTATCAGTTGATAACATTGAATACGACTCTCAGGAACTAAATAACCTATAGGTATAGCACGAAACAGCCGCTAGTGTAGAACGGCCCTCATGCAGTTTCAAGAATTATTATTCTGTTTTTGTGAATTTTTATACAGAAATTTATTGCTGTGTGATATTTATCCTGTTTCGGCCTTCTTGCTTCGCACAGTACAAAGCCGCATCGGAACGCGACAATAATTTATCGTGATGAACCTCACCGGCGTAGCAAGCAATGCCCATGCTGGCGGTAATATGTAAATCGGCGGAAAACTCAGAGCAATCTATTTGCATGACTGCCAGCCTTATCCGTTCACAAATCTCTGCCGCTGCTTTTAGGTCGGTGTCTGGCAACAAAATAGCAAACTCTTCCCCTCCCCACCGGGCAACAGTATCATTTGCCCGGCAAAGCCCGCATATTACCCGGGCGACCATTTTTAGTATTTCATCACCAATGCTATGGCTAAAAGTATCATTTACCAACTTGAAGTGATCGATGTCCAGCAGCACCAGACACAAAGGCTGGGCGCTTCTGCGTGAGCGGGCACATTCTCTTGTCAGCGCTTCATCAAAAGCCCTGCGGTTTGCTAACCCCGTTAACGCATCCAATCGTGCCTGCTGTTCAAACTCCTCGGCCTGCTGCTTAATTTGCAGCATTAGTTCAGAACGTTGTTTGTCCACAGCGCGCAGATGATCAGTTTGCTGCTGCAACTCTACAGTTTTTTCTGCCACTTGCCACAGCAACCTTTGTTCACGCCTGCGCAGAGCCTGCAAGCGCCAGCGCACTAAAAGCCCGGTCAGTAATATGACGGCCAGAATAGCAACAGTCCAAAAATCTGCCCGTTGCCAGAAGTGTGGCAGGATCACAAAGCTAAACCTGGCGTCATGTTCGCTCCAGCTGCCTTGTGGATATGCAGCCCTTACGGAAAACCGGTAGTGCCCGGGAGGCAAATTGGTATACTCAGCTGTATTGTTACTGCCCCGTTCGACCCAGTTGTCATCAAAGCCATTTAGCTTAGTGCTGTATTGTATACGTTGCGGCATGATAAATCCGAGGCCGGCAAACTGCAGCTCCAGCCTGTGGGTACCCGCAGGCAGTTGTATTTCCTGCTGCAGTGGTACCGGACTGCCATCGACTTTTAATCCTTCAACGACAACAGGAGGAACATTGACAGCAAAACGCTTTAAATCATCTGGTTTTATAACGCTGACACCTTTTGATGTCGCGAACACAATGCTGCCATCGGCTGACAACGTAGCAGCCTGCATCGAACCACCATTTGTTTGGGCACTTTGCATACCATCACTTTCGCCAAACAACTCGTAATCCACCGTCGGTCGCTCACCGGCAAGAAATTGGTCCACTTTCGCCCTTAACAGCCGTATCACGCCCCTATTGCTGCTAAGCCAGATGTTATTATCGCGGTCTACCACAGCCTGAAACACCTTATCAAAGGGTAGGCCTGCTTCGCGTCCGATGATTTGCAGCCGTCCTGAGTTAAGATGATAAGCCACCAACCCTCTATCTGTTGTCATCCACAAAATATCGCTTAGCGGATCAGAGGCGAAGCCAAAAGCATACTCAGCACCGTCCAGTCCGCTAAAATCCAGCGCGCTGATCGTGCCAGAAGGCTGCATTATTGCGACACCGCCGCCGGTACCGATAAACAGTCTGCCATCACTGTGTTTATACAGCGCCATAACAAAAGGGGTGGGTAAGCCATCTTCTTTTGCGAAACTACGCACTCCACTGGCACTGATGAAGTTTAGGCCCTGCCCGGTTCCTACCCAGAGACTGCCATCTGTCTCAGGTAAAACTGCCCGCACCTCGTTCGCCAGCAAGCCCGTGTTACGGTCATACTTGTGCGTTACAACACCGTTCTGGTAGCGCAGCACACCATCCGTATAAGTCCCAATCCAGACCGCCCCATCCTGAGCCTCTGTCAGACTCAGCACAGACTGTCCTTTGCTTGATCCGGTCAAGTCCAGAGTGGTAAAACCCGTTTCATCACGTACCGTGAGTCCTTGACTAGTGCCAACCCATAAGGTGTTATCAGAGTGCGCCAGCACGGCCCTGACATAATCCCCTGCCAGGCCATTTTCGGCGGTGTAGGTAACAAAAGGGGCGTCTCTGAGACGAAACAGACCACCATTGGTGCCAACCCAAATGCTTTTTTCACGATCGAGGAACAACGACAAAATACGGTTATTGGGTAAACCACCCGCCATGCTCAGTGTTTCAAGCCCCTGTTCACCAAAGCGCAGCAACCCGCGATCGGTGGTACCTATCCAGACGTATTTATTTTGTACCAGTAGCGCCGATACCGGCATATTTGCCAAAGCCGCAGAGAAAAGGCGGGTCGCGCCCTGATTCAGAGTAAACAATCCGCGCTCTGTGCCGATCAACATGCTGTCGTCATACTGGCGCAATACGAATACCGGTACAGCAGGCAAATCTGCAACTTTATGTATTTGAGGCTCTGCCAAATTTGTATCCAGCCAAAATAACCCGCGGCCGGTTCCTACCCACAGCAGGCCTTGCTCATCAAGCAGAAGGCTATGTACGACATCACTGCCCAAACCTTGCACTTGAGTATATTGCTGGCGACTGCCATCCACCTGTTGCCGGAACAAGCCCTGACCTTCACTGGCCAGCCATAAAGCGCCGTGCTGATCTTCCGTTATCGCATTTAACAGCACGTTGTAGGGCGGCCAGCTAAGCCAACCGGTTTCAGTGCGTTTACTTACGCCACCTCTTGCACCGGCAAGCAACACGTTGCCTGCATTGTCGGTATCAAGATACCGGATACCAGAGTCAGGCAGCCCCGTAAGGGGGCCGCGGCCAAACACATCAAACTTGCGTCCATTAAAACGGACTGCCCCCTCCCAGGTTCCGAGCCACAAGTAGCCATCTTTACTTTGGGTAATGCTATTGATGGTGTTGTGAGGCAAGCCGTCGCGGGTTGTCCAGCTTTCCTGGAAATAATGGCTGAGTTTGGCTTGACCGGCGCTGCTGCTAAACGCGATCAGTAACAGAAATGTATTAAGAACTGCCATGAGTTGCCTGCGCTTTAGCGCAAGGCTCGAGTAATTCTGCAGATAAAAGCCGCGTCCCGGTACTTCAAACATTGCAACGCATCCCTGTTGATTAAGCAATTGCTAAAGCAATATCATTGCCCAGATTACCCGAAATATGTTTAAGCGCCAAGTCGACGAAAGTCGCCTTGCTAACAAAAAAGCCCGCAATAAAGCGGGCATTTACTGTTCTGATAAACCTTAAACGGCGATTTGTGGCCTGACACCAAGCAAATGACAGATAGCGTAGCTTAACTCACTGCGGTTTAACGTATAAAAATGAAAGTGACTTATTCCTTCCCGGCTCAACACTTTCACCATTTCCATCGCAATATTAGCCCCCACCAGGTTTCGGGTAGCCGCATCGTTCTCTAACCCTTCATAGGCTTTGTGCATCCATTGCGGCACCGCCACATTGGTCAATGCGGCAAACTTCTGCAGCTGCTGAAAATTGGTCACGGGTAAAATGCCCGGAATAATGTCGACATCAATGCCAATTGCCGCACAGCGATCGCGATAACGTAAAAACTTTTCTGTATCGAAGAAAAATTGCGTAATGGCACGCGACGCGCCGGCATCCACCTTGCGCTTTAAGTTAAGCAAATCGAACTGGGCATTCGGCGCTTCCGGATGTATTTCAGGGTAAGCTGCCACCGAGATATCAAAATCAGCGACAGAGCGCAGTATTTCTACCAGATCCGCGGCATATAGCGCCGGCTTTTCGGTATTGCCCGGTGGCAAGTCGCCACGTAGCGCTACGATATGCCGGATACCGTTCTGCCAGTAATCTTTGGCTATGTCGGTAAGAGCCTCTTTCGTTGCATCGACGCATGTCAAATGCGGCGCGGCAATTAAGCCGGTACGCTGCTTTATTGATTTGATAATGTCATGGGTTCTATCCCGCTCACCGGAGTTTGCACCATAGGTTACCGATACAAAAGACGGCGCTAACGGTGCTAAGCGCTCAATAGACTGCCACAATGTTTGTTCCATCTGTGCGGTCTTAGGCGGAAAAAACTCGAAACTGACGTTAACCTTGCCATCGATATCTTGCAGGTTGCGGTTAATTGCTTCTAAATATTGTGCATTTGCAAATGCCATAGTCATTCTCTTTTTACGTCAGTACAGCTGGCAGCTTAGTTTTGCCAGTAAGTTGATTAACCAGCACAGCAAGATCGGTGTGCAAACCGCCGGCTGTCACGACTTTGCCTGCTCCAGGTCCTTTTAGCACCAACGGATTGTCGTTATACCAGTCAGAGCGGATAACAAAAACGTTGTCACAAGGCGCGATAGCGGCCAGTGCATGCCCGGCTGATACCTGCTGTAACGAAACATCCGCCCGGACACTGCCGTTGCGGATCGATAAACAAGCTACATAGCGCAGCACTTTGCCGCCTGCCTTAGCCTGGGTTAGCAACTGTGCCAGCTCAGCATCGAGTAAGCTGCGCCGGGCCCAAAAGTCCTGCCAGCTGCCATTTTCAAGCCCTACCGGCAGTAAAGGTTGCAGCCGGATATCATCCAGCTCCAGCGAAATACCAAGCTCGCGGGCCAACACCAGCAATTTACGCTGCACATCTTTTCCGGATAAATCATCGCGCGGATCGGGTTCTGTCAGGCCAGCCTGACGGGCATCCAGCACGAAATCAGAAAATGGCTTGCTACCATCAAACTGACACAGTAACCAGGACAGCGTACCGGAGAAAATACCGCTGATTTCAGTAATGTTATCACCGGCACTAATCAGTTCCTGTAAAGTACGTTGCACCGGAATACCGGCACCACAGGTAGTATTGGTTAGCCATTGCTTGTTGTGTAACTGCCCGGCTTGTCTGATTTGCTGGTATTCTGCTTCAGGCAAAGTAACGCCCTGTTTGTTAGCACTGATAATGTCGCAGCCGGCAGCAATAAAAGCAGGATACAACCTGGCGAAGTCCTGACTCGGAGTAATATCTATCAACACTTTTGGCTCTGATAAAGCAGCCAGATAGGCGGACAAGTGCTCCGGGCTCCAACTGTCACTTTGCGCCAACTGCGTTTGCCACTGACTGACGTCCAGATTACTTGCCAACAACGCCTGATTTGAATTTAGTACACCAGCCAGTTGCAATGTTACCTTGTTGCTGAGGCGACTTTTCTGCCCGGCCAGCATTGAGAGAAACTCTGCGCCCACATTGCCGGTACCGGCTACCACAATCTGCAATGCCGGGATATGGCTGCTCAGCTGCTGATGTACGTTTTGCAATACATCACTGCTTAGCGGTTGTGCCAGTAACCAAATCACTTGCTGGTCATTTTCATAACGATGCAGCACGCCATGCGGCTGCAAGATGCTATCTGTCTGGGCAGACGCGAATGATTCTGAACCCTTTAACCATGCCAAAGCATAGTAGCGCTGCGTATCCCACACAGCATGAACATCCGCTTCGGATAAACAGCTAAGTGCTTGTTCAGCATATGCAGCAGGCAGCAGCCAACAGACATTATCTCCCTGCTGCGGCAATGCGATTACCGGCTGTTGCAGTTCAAGTGCCAGTTGTTCGGCAGTGAATGCTACATCGGAATGCAATGTCAGCAAGGTGACATTACTAAGTTCAGTGATAAAGCTCTGCTTAACATCATGTTGTTGCACTACCCGACAACCTGATAGCTGTGGCTCATAGCTACTGCGAACCCTTAACGCTGTTTGCGTGCCGCTAAGGGGAGATAACGTTCGCGCATGTAAAACCGGATTGCCCAGCCGGGCTAACTGACACGCCTGATGCCAACTCACCTGTTGGTAAGGTATGGCTGAAGCCACTTTACGAGGATCGGCACTGTAAATAGCCTTCACATCTGTCCAGATAGTCACTTCAGCAGCGTTAACCAAAGCACCAACGAGGGTCGCGGAATAATCGCTGCCATTGCGGCCGAGGGTAATGCTGCGGCCTTTGTCATCCCGGGCGATATAACCGGTCACAACATGTATACGCCCAGGCAAAGTTAATGTACTCAGCAAAGCTGTTGATTGTGTTAAGTCTGGCTGATGTTGCTTTAAACGCAAAAAATCACGAGCATCCAGTGCAGTAGCACTAAGCTGCCGTTGCTGTAAAACAGCACTTAATAACGTGGCAGATACCAGCTCGCCGATCGCCAGTACATCGTTAAAGCGTTTCTGTGTCAGCGCATCAGGTATCTCGGCTAACCAATGGTTCAGCTTAAGGCTTACCGCTGCGCCATCAGCAGCAGGTAAGGCATCTGTAATGAGTTGCCGCAACTGTTTTTGTAATGCAGTAAGTGCCTGATCACGTGAGACAGTATCATCCGCACAGGCAATAATATGCAGTAAAGCGTCTGTTGTATCACCAGGGGCAGAAACAACAACCCACAACGGCTGCGCGGTTCCCTGTTGCTGAATAATATCAGCCACCGCACTAAACCGGGCTGCACTGGCCAAACTGCTGCCGCCGAATTTATGAACCTGCGTAGTATTTAGCTGCGTTTGCGTTGCATTTTTAAGCATCGTTTTTTACCAGAAAGCACTGAGTGCCGGATTAAGCCGGAACTGCTGTTGTTCATTAGATGAGTTTGCTGCGACAGGCGCTGCCTGGTTAGCTGTGTTCGCGACAGCGCTGGCCACCGCATTAAATGCCTGCTGTAAATCAGCCAGCAAATCATCGATATTTTCAATCCCGACAGAAAGCCGGATTAATGTCGGGCCAATACCCGCTGTCTGCTGAGCTTCAGCGTCCATAGATGCATGTGTCATAGTACCAGGATGACATATCAGGCTTTCAATGCCGCCCAATGACTGCGCCAGCGTAAACAGCCGCAACGCAGAAAAGAATACCGGTAACACACTGGCATCTGCAGCCAGGTCGAAACTGCACATAGCACCAAAACCGCTTTGCTGAGACTTAGCAATAGCATGACCGGGATGATCTTGCAGCCCAGGATAATACACTCTGGCAACCAGCGGCTGCTCGCGCAGAAACGCCACAATTTTGGCAGTATTATCTTGCTGCAAACGCAAACGCGGCTCCAACGTTCGTAAACCGCGCAATGTCATATAGCAGTCAAAAGGTGCACCTGTGATCCCCAGGCAATTTGCCCACCACTTAAATTCATCCGCCAGTTTCAGCTCTTTGCATACCAGCACACCACCAACAATGTCACTATGGCCGTTGATATACTTGGTAGTTGAATGCACAACAATATCAGCCCCTAACGCCAGCGGTTGCTGCAACAGCGGCGATAAAAACGTGTTATCGACCACCACCAGCGCCGCTAAACTTCTTGCCAGTTCACAGACAGCTTTAATATCGGTAATTTGCAACAGAGGGTTTGATGGCGTTTCCAGCCAAATCATCTTTGCCCCTGTCGCCCGGATTTGCTCTGCCCAGCCAGGCTGCTGAAAGTTAACAATAACCAATTTGAAGGCGTGTTTGCGCTGCGCCAGATTAGTAAATAGCCGGTAACTGCCGCCGTAGCAATCATGCGGGATAACCAAAGTATCCTCCGGGGTCAGCAACTGCAGCGCCAGTAAACAGGCTGACATGCCGGTGCTGGTGACGATAGCCTTAGCCCCACCTTCCAGTTCAGCTATAGTCTCGGCCAGTAAATCCCTTGTTGGGTTATTTGAGCGCGAGTAATCATATTGACCCGGCTGTTTAAAGGCTTTTAATTCATAAGTTGAGGTTAAATACAGTGGCGGCGTCACTGCGCTAAAAGCAGTGTCCTGGGCTATGCCGGCACGGGCAGCAATGGTCGCGGCTTGACGCTTTGACATGGGAAACCTCATTTAGATGTTTAGACGTCTAAAAGTATAATGATAGAAATAAAGATGTCAAACCATTTAGCCGTCTATAATGATTATTTACTGCACACTATTTGACTGAGCGGCATAACAAGATAGAATTTCGGCACTTGCGCAAGCAATACAACATAATGACTAAATACAAGGTAACCATATGGCTAAGTGGAATGGGGAATATATTCACCCGTACGCGGAACACGGTAAAAAATCAGAGCTGGTAAAAAAAATCACCGTATCTATTCCGCTGAACGTATTAAAGGTACTGACCGATGAACGTACACGCCGCCAGGTAAATAACCTGCGACACGCGACTAACAGCGAATTGCTGTGCGAAGCGTTTTTACACGCCTTTACCGGCCAGCCACTGCCCGCCGATGAAGATTTACGCAAAGACAATCCACATCAAATTCCGACAGAAGTGCGGCAGATCCTGACCAGTATGGGGAAACCTATCCCGGTTATTATCGAAGCTGACAGCGATGAAGAATAAGCTGATAACCGAGCATAAAAAAACCGCCTGAAGGCGGTTTTTTTATTTTATAAATTAATGTTAGCTCATCGCCGCTTGTAACTTCTTCATGGCGTTTTTCTCAAGCTGACGCACACGTTCTGCAGACACATTGTAACGATCTGCCAGCTCCTGCAGGGTCAACTTGTTATGATCTAACCAGCGGGCGCGGATAATATCCTGACTACGGTCATCCAACGTACGCATAGCCGCCTGCAGCCTGTCTGTTGCAGCATTGTCCCACTGATCTTCCTCTACCCGGTGCGCCAGGTCTGAGGCTTTATCTTCCAGATAATATACCGGTGCAGTGTAGGCTGCTTCGTCATCTTCGTCCGGCGCATCAAACGGCATATCATAGTTGCTCATACGTGCTTCCATCTCACGTACTTCATGCTCTGCCACACCCAGTGATTCAGCTACGTTTTTCACTTCTTCCTGATTAAACCAGCCTAAGTGCTTTTTCGCTTTACGCAGGTTAAAGAACAGTTTGCGCTGAGCTTTGGTCGTGGCAATTTTAACAATGCGCCAGTTCTTCAACACATATTCATGAATTTCAGCTTTGATCCAGTGCACAGCAAACGATACCAGGCGCACTCCCACGCTGGGGTCGAAGCGTTTAACCGCTTTCATCAGACCGATGTTACCTTCCTGAATCAAATCACTCACCGGCAAACCATAACCAGAATAACTGCGGGCAATATGTACGACAAAACGCAGGTGCGACATAATCAACTGACGGGCGGCCTCTAAATCACCATTCTGATGCAGGCGCTCGGCCAGGCTACGCTCTTCTTCTGCGCTGAGCATAGCAATGGAACTGACAGCATGAGTGTAAGCTTCCAGACTGCTGCTGGCGGCTACCGGTAACGACATCATTTCTGCTGAATCGCTCATTTTTGTGTCCTGTCCTAAACTAAGTGAAACGATATTAGCACTCTTTGACAGAGAGTGCTAATTTTAGTTGCGGCAGTTTTTAGATCTGCTTATTCTAAAAATTCAGATGTAATAATTAAATGCTATTAAGGGCCGGTAGGTTCAATGGCACTGATATGGCGCCGCACTGACAGGTATGAACCGCAAAGGCCAAGCAGCACCGCCAGTAGCATCAGGCTAAAAAACTCGCTCATGCTCAGCGACATCAGATTAAACTCACTGTCATACAGCGATGTAACACTGGCAATAGCGCCCTGCAGCCACCACAGCATGGCTTCAACAATCAGGAAAGCCAGTAAACCGCCAAACACGCCATACCAGATGCCACTGTACAAAAAGGGCCGCTGAATAAAAGCATCGGTTGCGCCTACCAGCTTCATCACCTCTATCTCGTCTTTCTTATTCATGATAGATAAGCGAATGGTGTTGCCGATGATTAACAGCACTGCTCCTAACAGCAACACTGCTATGACTAAGACAGCCTGCCGTAACAGGCTGACAATCGCATCAAGCCTCGTCAGCCAGTCAATATCAAGTTTGCCAAATTCTACAATACGCTCTTTTGATAACCGCTCCAGCAACTGACGTGCGCTGTCTGCACTGGTATTTTTTGGCAGTACCAATAGCACATCAGGTAAAGGGTTGTCAGTCAGGTAATTAAGTGCCGCGCCAAAACCACTTACAGCACCAAATTCCGCCAGTGCTTGCTGCTTACTGACATGAGTTACGCGGGCAATATCACTGTCAGCCTGCAGAATTTTTTGCAGGCTGCTGATTTGAGTAGCATTGGTACCCTCGCGTATAAACAGGCTGATTTCAGCTGCCTGCGTAAAACTGTCGCTGACCTGCTGCACATTCTTTACCAGCAAATGCAACGTAGCCGGCAAGGTCAGGCTCACCCCCAGTACGCCTATGGTCAGTATTGAAGCCGAAGGTGTACGCCATAGCTCGCCTAAACTGAAGAGTGCCTGGCGCACATGGTTAACCCAAAACATAATAAAGCGCCGGCCAAGCCCTACTTTATGCTCTGACGCGCCACTACTAACACGGCCAGAAAACAAAATACTCATAATGGGGCTTCCTCGTACTGCAGTAAGCCATCATTAATCATTTTTCCCTGCCGCAGTGTCAGCGTACGGTACTTCATGCGGGCGACCAGTCCTAAATCGTGCGTCGCTACCAATACCGACACCCCAACCTGATTAAAAGCTTCAAATACCTGCATAATGTCTTTGGATAAATCCGGGTCCAGGTTACCGGTGGGCTCATCGGCCAGTAATAAAGGCGGCTTATTTACCACCGCGCGGGCAATACCAACACGCTGTTGTTCACCGCC
This sequence comes from Rheinheimera sp. ATLC3, assembly GCF_059429535.1. Taxonomy (NCBI): domain Bacteria; kingdom Pseudomonadati; phylum Pseudomonadota; class Gammaproteobacteria; order Chromatiales; family Chromatiaceae; genus Rheinheimera; species Rheinheimera sp. ATLC3. The sequence continues at coordinate 3,131,351 of NZ_CM182103.1, read as the reverse complement.
CGATAAAGTATGAGGCAGGCAGCGCACCTTATCCAGCAGCCCCACTTTATCCAGCGCCGCATGTACCCTTTTAACCATATCCTTACCGCTGAAGCCTTCAATCACCAACGGTAGAGCAACATTATCAAATACGGTGTGGTTCATTAATAAGCGGTGATTCTGGAAAATAATGCCAATATCCCGACGCACATAAGGGATATGCGCGCGACGGATACGGCTAAGGTCCACATCATTGATTAACACTTTACCGACACTGGGCCGTTCAATCAGGCTAATCAGTTTAAGTAAGGTACTTTTACCGGCGCCAGAGTGCCCGGTCAGAAAAGCCATTTCGCCTTTCTCCAGCTTGAAACTCACTCTGTCCAGCGCAACAAAGCCACCCGGATAACTTTTACTGACCTGATCGAACTCCAGCATCTTTATACTTCCCTGCTAAACAACGCGCGGATAAAGTCCTGACTGTTGAATACGCGTAAATCATCAATACCTTCGCCGACGCCTATATAGCGCAGTGGCAATTTAAACTGATCAGCAATCGCGAAAATCACACCGCCTTTTGCCGTACCATCCAGCTTGGTTAAACTGATACCGGTCAGTTGTACAGCTTCATTAAACACCTTAGCCTGGTTTAACGCGTTCTGGCCGGTTCCGGCATCTAATGTCAGCATGACCTCATGCGGTGCAGCCGGGTCAATTTTCTGCAGTACCCGGACAATTTTTTTCAGCTCTTCCATCAAATGCGCTTTGTTCTGCAAACGGCCCGCTGTATCAGCAATTAACACATCAACCTTACGCGCTTTAGCCGCCTGGTAAGCATCAAAAATCACCGATGCACTATCAGCACCCGTGTGCTGGGCGATCACCGGAATATGATTGCGCTCGCCCCATACCTGCAGTTGCTCGACCGCTGCGGCGCGAAAAGTGTCTCCGGCTGCCAGCATTACCGATTTTCCCTGCTGCTTGAACTGCTGTGCCATCTTCCCGATAGTGGTGGTTTTGCCCACACCATTTACGCCAACCATTAAAATCACAAAAGGGCCTGTCGGGTTTACCGGAGTAAGCGGCTGCTCTACATCATTAAGTAGTGTCGCCATATCTTGCTGCAACTTATCAAACAGCATTGCCGAGTCTTTTAATGCTTTACGGTCAGCATGTTGTTCTAACTGGCGGATCAGTTTCTGGGTCGTGTCCACCCCGACATCTGCCAACAACAGTTGGGTTTCCAATTCTTCGTACAGATCTTCATCTATCTTGCGCCCGCTGAACAAGCCCGCTAAACCGGCGCCGAGGTTCAGGCTGGTTTTCGCCAGGCCCTGCTTTAAGCGGGAAAAAAAACCTGCCTTTTTTACCGGCTCAGCCACGGGCATTATTTGCTCTGCCGGCTCAGTGGTAACAATCGGGCTTTCAGGCGCAGTGACTTCAGGTTCAGCAGCATGCTGCGCGGCTTCTTCAACCGGATTGACAACTTGTTCATTTTGCTCAGGCGCAGGCGTTTGCTCTGGCTGTTCGTCTTTGCCCAGACCTAGCCAGGAAAACAGTTTATTTTTTTTGCTCATAAGTCCAAGTGTATGCAGATAAAAACTCAGGTAAACTTGGCCGTTATACTAACACCTTTGTGTTAAAGGCAAAACGGATTAGATGAAACAGCTAAAATCAGCAGCAAAACGTTCCGGCACCCCGGGCAAGCGGCAGGCCGCTGTGTCAGGTGCGCCTGGCGAAGTCAGAATCATTAGCGGGCAATGGCGTGGGCGAAAGTTAACAGTGTTGGACGCAGAAGGGCTAAGACCCACAACTGACCGGGTGAAAGAAACCCTGTTTAACTGGTTGATGCATGATATCGACGGCGCAGCGGTGCTCGACTGCTTTGCCGGCAGCGGTAGCCTGGCATTTGAAGCGCTATCGCGCCATGCAATTAGTGCTACCCTGATTGAACGTGAAGCGGCGCAGGCCAGACAACTGCAGCACAACATCAGCAAACTCAATTGCAATAATGCCAGCGTCATTCAGCAGGACAGTTTAAGCTACTTAAACACTGCGGCCTCTGCCCGGTTTGACGTGGTTTTTATCGATCCACCCTTTCGTAAGGATCTGGCCTTACCCTGCTGCCAGTTACTGGAACAATATAACTGGCTGACAGACAATGCGCTGATTTATCTGGAAACAGAAAAAGAACTGCCAATAGCGCAACTGCCTGCTAATTGGCGATTATTGAAGGAGAAAGTTGCCGGGCAACTGGCGTACAGGCTGTATCAGCGCGGCTAGCTGCCGCGCCGTTTGGGTTAATCCTGCTCGAGTTCCATGCCCAAATTGGTCAGTCCCTGCTCTTTTACCCAACCTTGCAGTAATTGTCGTTCTTCACGGCCAAATTGCTTAAGGGGTGTCACCAAGTCTATAAGCTCAGCTAGGCAATCCATTTCGTATTGCATTAGCGGATGCTCACGCACAATTTTCTTCAGCTCTGCCTCGGTTGTAATATCATCATCGATACTTTCGTGCTCGATAAGGCGGGCGACAGAGGCCTGGGAGATTTTTGCCACATTAACAAACTCGCCGGCATCCTGCTGCGAAATGCCACTTAACATCATATCCAGCGCGGTGGCGCAATCAACAGCCGGGTAAACACCAAAAATGTCATAGTGGCTGATTTCCGGCGTAATAACCTCAAGCTCTTCTGACAACTTGGCGAAGTTTATTTTCGCCTTTTTTACGGTCAACCACTCCCAAATCAACGTCAGAATATGCCGTGGCAGTTCAGCATCGCCACTTTGGGTAACCTCAGCAAACAATTGATAATTAGGCAGCATACGTTCCAGCAACGTTGCAGCAATCGCAGCTTGCTGATAAAAGCTCAGCTCGCGCATAGTCTGAAAGTTATTCGCTTTTGATTTCATCTTTTTCCTGAAGGCATGACCAGCAAATATCAAAACTCTGGTAGTTCACTTCGCCACAACGACAAAGCCACTGCGCAGGTTCATGCTGTAATTGTTGTAGATATTGCGCGATTATACGCTGTGCAGCGCTAAATTGCTGCTGTGGCACCCAAAGTTGTACGCCGATATCATTTAACGGTAGTTCGCCGGCGGCACCAGCCAGGTACTCGCCCCGCGTATCAACCAGAATGATTGCGCTTTGCAGCAAGCCTCTTACCAAACCGGCTTCAAAACTATTGGCAGCAAGGTACACCCGCTGCCATTGTTGAACGTCAGACGGGTGTAGCAATTCCAATTTAGCTGGTAACCTTCAGTTGCTTCTGCGCATATTCAAACTTCAGTTTGAACTCCATCATACGCTCTTCCATGCTCTGCAACTGCAACTGATGCGCTTCCTGCTGTTGCTGCAACTCGGTGCGCAGGGTGCGAATTAGCTCCCGGCTGCTGTCAGCTTCCTGTTGTTGTTTCTGCTCGGCGGCAAACTGCCGGTTCTGCGCGTGCTCAAGCTGGGCCTCAAGCTTCTGCTGCCTGCTTTGGCTTTGCTGATACTGCTCGTTCAGATTGACATAATCTGCCTGCAGTTTGGTCAGCTCAGAACCCAAGCCGCCGGTTTCATCCTGCATGGCTGCTAATTGTTGCTGCACTTCAGCAAGTTGCTGCTCCGACGCCTGAACCTGTTCTTGCCATTTTTTCTGCTGTTCAGCCTGAGTAGCGAGCTCTTGTTGCAGCTGCTGAATTTTTTGTTGCTGTAACTCGTGTGTTTTTTTACGGTCCTGCAGTTCCTGTTGTAACTGGGCGATAACGTGCAGTTTTTCCTGCTGCGCTGATTCAACTGCCTGAGTCTGTTCCTGTGCGTCTGTCAGCGCCTGTGTTTGTGCGTCCAGTTGTTGCTGCAGCTGCGTTAATTGTTGTTCGTGGTCGGCCTGCACACCATTAACTTGCTGTAATAACTTCTGTTGTTGCTCAGTAGCCAGTTTCAGCTCAGTTTTACTTTGCTGCAACAGCAGTTTCATTTCGTGTACTGCGGCTTTCGCCTGCTCGGCATCGGCTTCAGCTTCAGCTAATTTTTGTTGTAACTGATTAATAGTCTGCGTGGCCTGTTGCAGCATTGCCTCTGCATCGGGATCTGTGCCTGCGCTTTGCTGAAGCTCAGCCAGTTGCTGCTGCACTTTTGCCAACTGTTCGGATTGTACGCTGGCGTTTTGCTGCGCAGCATTGAGTTTCGCGTTAGCATTTTCCAGCTCAGCACTTATTACACTGTGTTGCTGGCGTAACTTAGATAACTCCTGGTTATCAGCAGTAGCGACAGGTATTGCCAAATCCAGTTGCTGTTTAGTTTGCTGCCAATCCTTAAACAGCTTCTGATAAGCCTGTTCTTGCTCTATTAAACGCTGCTGCCACTGCTTCTGCGAATCAGACAGCACACTGGTTGCAAACTGTTGCAATTGTTGTTGTTGTAAATTTAATAACTGGCTGGAAAAGTCTACCAGACTCGCTTCCAGTTGCTGCTGTGCCGCCTGTGTTAGATCGGCAATAACTTGCTGCTCGTTTTTATTATTGTTTTTCTTCACTGCATTCATTATCAGCTCTCGCTATACTGCGGCAGCGGCTCTGCTTCGTAAATACAGGCGCTACATGTGATCAGATTAGTACGTCAACAGCCCTACCTTAGCAGTTATTCAGGCTGTAGCATACTATGCCGATGTTTAGTGTAATATGAGTTGTCACTGATAGCTAACGCTATTGATACTTTTGAGCTTTTCGCAATTTAATTTCTCATAACAGGAACTTAAACATGATGAACCTGACCACCCCAGCACTGTTGTTCCCGGCAATATCTTTGCTTCTGCTGGCGTACACCAACCGCTTTCTGGTGTTGGCGCAGCTGATTCGTGAATTAAATCAACGCGAAGGCGAAAACGTGCGTGAGATGGCGAAAAGGCAGATATCCAATCTGCGCAAACGTATTGTGCTGATAAAAACCATGCAGGCTTTTGGTGTGTTTAGCTTTGTGTTGTGCACCGCTGCAATGTTTTGTCTGTTTATGTTATGGCAGACTGCAGGTCAGTTGCTGTTTGTCATCAGCCTGATTAGCTTATTGGTCAGTCTGCTCTATTCTTTATATGAAATTCAGATATCCTGTGATGCGATAAATATAGAACTTGAATCACTACAAAACGGCTGACAGAGTGGCGGGCGGAAGTATGAGTAGTAATGACTTTTTATTCAATGACGAAACCGCTGACACCAGCAGTCTGCGCACTAATGATAACGCTGTGCCATGGCAGGTATTGGTGGTAGATGATGATGAGAGCATTCACCAGATCACCAGTCTGGTATTGAATAACTTCGAGTTTGAACAACGGCCCTTACAACTATTGCATGCCAAAAGTGCCCGCGAAGCTCAGCAACTGATAGAGCAACACCCTGATATAGCACTGGCCATTATCGACGTCGTGATGGAAACCCAACATGCCGGCTTAGAATTGGTTAAAACGATTCGCCAACATATTAAAAATCAGCGTATGCGGCTTATTCTGCGCACCGGCCAACCCGGGGAAGCGCCAGAAGAACATGTGATCCGTGACTACGATATCAACGACTATAAAAACAAAACTGAAGTTACCGCAATTAAGCTCAAGACCATGTTGTATGCCGGGCTAAGATCGTACCGTGATATCTGCTTTATTGAACAGCACAGGGCCGGCCTGGAAAAAATTATCGGCTGTACGACCAGTTTTTTGCGTTGCAGCACCTTACGGGAATTTGCGTCATTAATCCTTGGGCAAGTGGCTTTTTTGCTAGGGCTGGAGCGGGAACAAATATACTGCTGTGCCGCGATAAATACTGCCCAGCAAGATCAGTTAATGCTGGATGTCATCGCCAGCAGTAACCCGGTAAAAGGTGGCACCCTGCCAGATGACATAGTGGCAAAAATGCAGCAGGTACAACGGGATAAACAATCTTACTACGCTGATGACTGTTTTATTGGCTACTTCAGCACTCAAAACGGCAGTGAAAATTTTTTGTATGTCAGTAAAGGCAGCAAACTGGAGCAAACCGATCACCAACTGCTGAGCTACTTCTCGCACAATATCGCCATTGCCTATGAAAATATCCGTTTGCGTGAGTTGATGCGGGAATCTCAGCGTGAGCTGGCTTACATACTCGGTGAAGCCGTTGAAAAACGCTCGAAAGAAACCGGCAGTCACGTCAAAAGAGTGGCAAACTACAGTTACTTACTGGCGATACACTACGGTTTAACCGAGTATGAAGCCGAAAAAATCAAGCTGGCATCACCACTGCACGACCTGGGTAAAATTGCTATTCCGGATCATATATTGAATAAACCAGGCAAACATGACACTGCGGAATGGGCCATCATGCAGCAACATGCCGAGCTGGGTTACCAGATTTTACAACATTCCACTAACGAAATTATGCAGATGGGTGCCATCATTGCACACCAACATCATGAAAAGTGGAATGGCAAAGGCTACCCGCAAGGGCTTGCCAAAGACGACATTCATATCGCCGGGCGTATTACGGCATTGGCTGACGTATTTGATGCGCTGGGCAGTGACCGCTGCTACAAAAAAGCCTGGCCTTTACCAGACATTATCGAACTTATTCGCCAGGAACGTGGTCAACAGTTTGACCCGGCTCTGGCGGATATATTGTTAAACAATCTGGATGCTTTTCTCGCTATTCGCGATGCTTACCCGGATTAAACACAGGAAAATCTGTATGTTACGCAAAAATATCAAGCAAATACTACTGGTCTGTACTGCTGCTGCGGCATTGCTGTTAGCCGGTTGTGCAACAGGGCCTAAAGTACGTTCTGACGCTGCAGCCAATACCAACTTTTCAGCCTATAAAACCTTTTCTTTTATGGCAGAACCGGCAACGGACAAGGCTGGTTATGCCACTTTGGTTACACAACATTTTAAAGATGCGATTAGTGCAGAGATGACAGCATTGGGGTATCAGTACAGCGAGAATAACGCTGATTTACTGATCAATTTTAATTCTAACGTTGAAACAAGAACGGATGTCCGTACAACTCCCAGTGCCACTTTCCAGTATGGGTATTATGGCTACCGCCGCGGTATCTATGCCGGTTTCCCGTTATATACCAGTGATGTAGACACCATTCGCTACAAATATGGCACGGTAAATATTGACGTAGTAGACGCAGCAAAAAAACAACTGATTTGGGAAGGGATCTCTGAAGGTACGTTGAAAAAGTCAGATCTGGATAACCCTAAACAGGCTATCTCAGAGGTAGTGGGGTTAATTTTCCAGCAATACCCTACCCGTAAAGCAACAATTCACCCCTGATATTGAAAGCGTATTGCCTCAGTTTTATTAAGACTGAGGCACCTGCTGCTGAATTTTTTGCTGTAATGCCCCACAGCTGGCATTTGTGTCCTGCCGCTGAATTGATAATGTCAGTTCAGCCACCTGCAGGCCAAACTTGTGTAACGTACTTCGATTAATCAGATTGTCGTCGTCTATCAGGTACATCCAATCCTTCACCGCTACATCAAGCGTATCTCCGTCATAGGGTAGGCGTAATGTGTACTGCCAATACAGCGTATTACCCGCTAACTGCCCTGTTGCCTGCCCAACCACATCGCCGGCAGTACCGCTGACACTGCCATCGGATTGCTGCTGCAGCTGCCAGTGCCGCTGTTCTATGCGGCCATCGCTAAAATAAAACAACTCATATAAATTGCCTTGCCCGCCCTGCCATTCGCCACAAAGTTCAGCACTGAAACGGACACTTTGTTTACCTTGCCAGTTATGTAATACCCCCCAGGCTTTAGCTGTCCCCTGAAAGAACTGATTCAGCTTAAGCTCCGGGGTTTCATTCTGGTATTCTGTGACTGACTGGCTGCAGCCGCTGAGCAGCAATGTCAATATCGCCGCTAAATTGGTTTTTTTCCGCATAAATCCTCCGCTTTTCATCAACACTACGCATTTATGTGGTGGCCGGCTCAAATAAAATAAAAAATATTCAAATCTGGCAAACTAATTTCTCTACCACTACGACTTAACAGACAAATACCACAGAGAACAACAATATCGTGTTTAAACGAAGTGATGAAAACCTGATAGCCAAAGCGCTACAAGGCGACCAGCACGCCTGGCAACAGTTGGTTAGCCGCCACCAGAGCAGCCTGTATTATTTTGGTTTGCGACTGCTGGGCTCCAAAGAAGATGCCAATGACCTGCTACAGGATGTGCTGATGGTGCTCTGCCGTAACCTTGGCCAGTACCGGGGCGACAGCAGCTTTAAAAGCTGGCTGTTTGGCATAGCCAATTACCGCGCCATGGATATGTTGCGCCGCAGAAAGTACAGCGATGGTGACGATGCGCTGGCTGAAGTCGCAGACGAAACCCCTGCTCTGGCAGAGCAGCTGGTTAATCAGCAGCAACAGCGTCAGGTACAGCTGCAGTTACGTAGCCTGCCGCCGGAGCAACGTCTGGTGCTGGAGCTGAAATTTTATCAGCAGTTTACATTTGACGAAATTGCCAGCCAACTGGCCGTTTCCAGCAATACCGTCAAATCCCGTTTTTATGCCGCGCTGGATAAAATGCGCCTGCAGTTGGAGGACGACCATGTCGAACAATCAGCAAATTTTTGAAGACTGGCTCGCTGGTAAAATCAGTACCGGTGAATGTGCAGAATTATTACAGCACGATGCCACCTGGCTGGCCCGGATGCATAACGCCAGTGCATTGCGTGCAGATGCCGCCAGGCCAGAGTTTGATGCGGTGCCACAAGTGGATACCAGCAGCATTTTTGCCAACCAGTGGCAAAGATCAAAACCACAGCGTAGCTGGTGGCCACAAATAAGTCTGGCACTGTCTTGCGCAGCGATGCTGATAAGCCTGTCACCCGCGCAACTGCAACTGAAAGATGGCAGCCTGACACTGAGCTGGCATAACAGCCAGCAGGAGATAGACTCGGCAGTCAACAAAGCGTTGGTCAGTTATCAGCAGGAACAACAGCAGTGGCTGGCGCAACAGCTGGATTTTCAGCAACAGAACACCAGCTCGCAATTAATATTGCTCAAAGACTATCTACAGGATGAGCTGCAACGCGATCAGCGCAGCGACATGCTGCAACTGGTGGAATATCTGAACCAGCAACGTCAGGCTGACTGGCAATACTGGCAGGAAAACTATCAACCCATGCAGGCGGGCTATCGCCCAACTGACAGCTATTACTTAAGCCCAACTAATACCGGAGCGGTAAAACCATGAAAGCATTACGTCGTACCTCATTTTATCTGACAGCCCTCGCAGCAGCTTTGACTATATTGCCGGCCCAGGCAGCAGATATCAGCCCGGCATTGAAGAAAAATGCCGATATCCTGCAAACAATATTGCAAACCGCGTTTAAGGAAGATGAAAACAGCCGTCTGACATCAATGCAGTACAGCTACCTGACCGGCCAGGGGTTACTGTTTCAGGCAAATGCAGTGAGAAGTGGCCGCCATGTATTTCATTTTAGCGGTGCAGGTATACCGCCGGTAGCACCCGTTCCGCCGGTACCGCCACAACCAGACGGCGAGTTTGATTTTGATTTTGAATTTGATGTTGACCACGAAGACATTGAACGGCTGACTGAAGCGGCTCAGGAGATGGCCGAGCAGGTAAAACAACAACACCGCTACACGTACCGCATTGCTGAGAAACAACGCGCGATTGAACGTGAGCTACGCGATGTTGAGCGTGACCTGCGGGACATCGAGTTTAATAAATCGATGAGTAAACTGGACAAAGAGCAGCAACAGGAACTGGCCATGTTGCAACAAAAAGCGAAGGTATTAAAAGAAAAGCAAGCCGAAGTTGAAAAAGAAGCGGCCACCAGCCGTAAACAATTGGAAGAACAGCGCAGCAAACAGTTGGCTGAGCAGCAAAAGCAAACCGCTGCCATGGTAAAAACGGTCGGCGAGAAATTCAGCCAAATTCTGTGCGACTATGGCGCCAGCCTGCGCGATATGCCAGACACCGAATATGTCAGCCTGCAGGTTAACAACCGCGGTAGCGACGGCCGTTATTACTGGGTGGTAAGAAAATCGGATATTAACCAGTGTATGACCGGCAAAATCAAAGCCAAAGATCTGCTGACCAAAGCCAGCACCTATCAGTTCTGAGATAGCGCGGACATCACACTACGCGGTTGAGTTAAACCAGCCGCGTAGTGAAATTCTACTTTGTTGCTATCAGCTTTTCGGCGACAATAGCGCGGTTCCAGTTCGGAACCTTCACCCGGACACTTTTATGCCAGCTTCTGTGCCAACCTCTGACATGCTCAATTTCGATACTATCATCGATGCCTTTTACGCACATGGCTGGGTTTGGCTACCTGACTTCCTGCGCCCGGAATTGAACAACGCCCTGTTACATGAGGCTCAGTATGAAGCAGAGCTGACACCTGCAGGTATAGGCCGTCAGAACGATTTTCAGCTTAATCAGCAGATCCGCCGCGACGCCACACAATGGTTTGATGGCCAAAGCACAGCCCAACAGCAATATCTGGCATTGATGGCACAGTTACAACAAGTCTTTAACCGGCGCTGTTTTCTCGGCTTATTTGATTTTGAATGTCACTTTGCCCGCTACCGCAGCGGCGACTACTATCAAAAGCATGTTGATGCGTTCAGTGGCCGCTCGAACCGGGTGCTGACAACGGTCAGCTACCTAAACAGCGTTAATCAGGGTGGCGAACTCGAGCTGTACAACGAGCACGACCAGCTGATAGATCGTTTTTTACCCACGGCTGGCAGCCTGATCATCTTTGAAAGCGAACGCTTCCCGCATGCGGTATTGCCCGCTGTGGACACCCGTTACAGCATAGCTGGCTGGTTTCGTAAAAATGCCAGTATCAACGGCGTGCTGGATCCGGCCAGTTAAAACACTTATGATAGCCGCCATGCGTAGCGTACTGTGTTATTTGTTACTGTTAGCTGTGGCACTATCCGGCCTGACCGGATCGGTGCAGCAGGCGCATGCTGACAGCCTGGCAGATGCTATAGTGCTGCAAAATATGCAACAGCATGAAGCTGACGATACTGACATGCCCTGCCACAGCAGTGCAGCAGTCGCTACAGCGCATGACGATAACTGCTGCAAACAAACACAACACCAATGCAGCGCAGACTGTTGTGCTAAACACTGCGCTACGTCAGGTGCTTTGCTCGCCGCCGAGCTGTTCCGTTATATCCGCCCTGACAATGTCATTAGCCGCCACACGGCCGATTTACCGCTTTGGTTGTTTGCCGAAGAGTCCCCTCCCCCTATAAACGCCTGATCCCGTTAAGTTCTGTTTCGCTGTGCAGTCTGCACAGTCGTTTTAACTTGTTTCAGGAAACATTATGCGCGCACATTATTTCGCCTGGCTGTTGTCAGTGTCAGCCATTGGTCTGTCTGCACAGCAACATGACAACCATCAACATGATACACACTTCGATACTGCACAGGACATCGGGTCTACAAGCCTTGCTCCAAAGCAGACTGCTGTAGCTGACAGTGTATTACCCCAAACAATACCGCTTTACAGTTGCCCGATGCATCCGCACATTCAGCTGCCTGAGCCGGGCAGCTGCCCGATATGTGGTATGACACTGGTAGCTAAATCAGCCCCCAGGGATGCACAGGTACAGGTGAACGGCGCCATGCAACAGGCTCTGGCAATCCGCACTGCGACGGCCGGGCCAAGAACCTTATGGCGTTTTATTGAAACCTTCGCTCAGGTGCAGTACCCGGAAGATGCTATTCACCACAGCCATATCCGGGCTGAAGGCTGGATAGAACAGCTTTATGTACGAAGCCTGGGGCAGCGTGTTCGGGCCGGCGAAAAGCTGTTCAGTTACTATGCGCCAGATTTACTGGTGGCACAGGATGACTACCTGCAGGCCTTATCGGTTAGCCAGCAAAATGGCAGCCGCAGCGCTAACCTGCTACAACGGGCTGAGACACGCTTGCGTCTGCTGGGGCTTACCGACAAAGACATTAAACAACTGCAGCAAAGCCGCCAGAGCCAATACCAAATCACGGTACATGCGCATCAGGACGGAGTTGTTACCATGCTGAATGTGCGCGACGGCATGTATATCCGCCCGGGCGATACCCTGATGGAAATCACCAGCCTGCAACAAGTCTGGCTCACGGCCGATGTCCCGGAGGCACAGCAAAGCTGGCTCAGGCAGGGTATGGCGGCTGAAGTGGATATTCCATCGCAGCATATCTCAGGTATTGAAACTCAGGTCGATTTTATCTATCCGGCGCTTGATGCGCAAAGCCGCACCAGCAAAGTCAGAATGACGCTGGACAACCCACAGCAACAGCTGCAACCGAATATGTTGCTGCCGGTAAGACTGTATGGCGGGGCATTGAAAGATGTACTGGCCGTGCCACGTGACGCAGTGCTGCTGTCCGGCACTGGCAGCCGGGTGATAGTGCAAGAAGGCGACAATTTCAGTGTGCGCAAGATCACCACCGGCAACAGCGCTCAGGGCTATGTGCAGGTATTATCCGGCCTGGCTGAGGGCGAGCAGGTGGTGGTTTCCGGTCAGTTCCTGCTTGATGCTGAAGCAGGCTTAAGCCAGCTACCCGTCAGCACCGCTACGCATCAGCATTAGGAGCCGCATCAATGATTAAAGCTATTATCCGCTGGTCGGTGCAAAATCCGTTGCTGGTACTGATAAGCACGCTGGCACTGGCATTGTTCGGCTATCAGGCCAGTCAGCAGCTCAAACTGGATGCGCTGCCAGATTTGTCTGATGTGCAGGTTATTATCAAAACCAGCTTTGCCGGCCAAACGCCGCAAACCATAGAAGAACAGGTAAGCTATCCGTTATCGACAGCGCTGTTAGCGGTGCCCAAAGCCAAAGCCGTGCGCAGTTTCTCTATGCCAAATGACAGTTACCTGTACGTTATTTTTGAAGATGGTACAGATCCATACTGGGCCCGTTCACGGGTACTGGAATACCTGCAAACGGTTACGCTGCCCGAAGGCGCCAAAGCAACACTTGGTCCGGACGCCAGCGGCGTTGGCTGGATATTTCAGTATGCGCTGACCGACAGCAGCGGTAGCCAGTCATTGGAACAGCTCACCAGTCTACAGCAGTTTTACCTGACGCCAGAGCTACAAAGCGTACCTGGGGTGGCGGAAGTAGCCAGCATAGGCGGTATGAAAAAAACCTATCAGTTGCAGCTGGATCCGCGGCTGATGCGCTCCTTTAACATCACATTGCAGCAGGTCATCAGCGCCATTAACAGCCACAACCAGCAGCAAGGTGGCAGTGTGGTAGAAGTCGCAGAGACAGAGCTACTGGTGCAGTCTTCTGGCTATATTCAATCGCTACAGCAGCTGGCGGCGGTACCGCTGGGGGTGCGCAACAGTGCCGATTACCCCCTGACACTGGCAGATGTTGGTACAGTGCAAACCGTACCGGCGGCCCGGCGCGGTATAGCGGAGCTAAACGGTGAAGGCGAAGTTGTCGGTGGCATCATAGTGATGCGCCACGGTGAAAATGCGTTAAGCACCATCGCCGCCGTCAAACAAAAAATAGCGCAGCTGAAAAGCGGCCTGCCAGCAGGTGTGGCTATGGTTACGGTGTATGACCGCGCCACACTGATTGAAAATACCGTTAGTAACCTTAGCGACAAGTTGCTGGAAGAAATGGCCGTTGTCGCGCTGGTGTGTCTGGCCTTTTTGCTACATGTGCGCTCGGCCCTGGTGGCGGTGATCAGTCTGCCACTGGCATTGCTGGCCAGTATATTACTGATGAACCAGCTAAACATCAGCGCCAATGTCATGAGCCTGGGCGGTATTGCTATCGCCATTGGTGCTCTGGTGGACGCCGCCATTGTCATGGTAGAGCATGGCCATAAAAAACTGGAACAGGCTCGTGCGGGCAATGCCACGCTAAGCCGCAGCGCGTTTCGCCAGGTGATCCTTGATGCCTGTACCGAAGTCGGCCCTGCGTTATTTTTCTCTTTACTGGTGATCACCGTTAGCTTTGTGCCGGTGTTTTTGCTTGAGGCGCAAGAAGGCAGGCTGTTCGCGCCACTGGCCTACACCAAAACCTTTGCCATGGCCGCCGCCGCAGTACTGGCAGTCACGCTGATACCAGTGCTGATGTTGTACTTACTGCGCGGTAAAATTCCCGCCGAACGCGTTAACCCGCTTAACCGTTTGTTAGTTGCCATGTACCGGCCAGTGCTTAGCCTGTGTTTACACTTTCCAAAAACGCTGGTGTTGCTTTCATTGCTGGCGCTTATCTCGGCAACCCTGCCGTGGCAACGCTTATCCAGCGAGTTTATGCCGGCCTTTGCTGAAGGTGATTTGCTGTATATGCCTACTACAGTACCCGGGCTAAGCCCGGCAACCGCCGCCAGGTTACTGCAGCAAACTGACCGGCTGATTAAAACCGTGCCCGAGGTAGACACAGTGCTGGGTAAAAGTGGCCGCGCCGATTCGGCTACCGATCCGGCCCCGCTAACCATGTTTGAAACCAGCGTGAAGTTAAAACCGCAAAGCGAGTGGCGCGACGGTTTCACCCTGGCTGACATTATTGCTGAACTTGATGCAGTCGTGCAGGTACCGGGTCTCACCAACGCCTGGCTGCCACCGATTAAAACCCGCATTGATATGTTGTCTACCGGTATCAGAACACCGGTGGGCATTCGTGTCAGCGGGCCGGATCTGGAGGTGCTGTCACAAGTCGCACAGCAACTGGAACAGCAAGTGAAAACCCTGCCCGGCAGCCGCTCGGTATTTGCCGAGCGCGCAGAATCTGGGCTTTATCTGAACATCACGCCAAACATGGCTCAGTTAGCCCGCTATGGCATAACACTGACTGAACTGCAGCAGTATGTCGCCAATGCGATTGGCGGCACGCCGGTGGCACAAAGCATTCAGGGCCGCGAACGCTTTGATATCAGCCTGCGTTTTGCACGCGAACTGCGTAGCCACCCCGATGATATTGCCAAACTACCACTGCAAAGCCGGGATGGTGCTTTTATATTGCTGGAGCAGGTTGCCAATGTCAGCGTAGATCATGGCCCGGTCATGATCCGGGCTGAAAATGCCCGCCTGACCAGTTGGGTATTTATCGACCTGCTGACTGACACCGAGCTTGGCCGGTATCTGGATGATTTGCAGCAATTACTGGCGCAACAGCAATTCCCCGCTCAGGTTACCGTGAGTATTGGTGGTCAATATGAATACCTGCAACGCGTTAACAAGCGCTTGCAACAGCTGGTGCCGGTCACCCTGTTACTAATAGTCGTGCTGCTTTATCTGACGTTCCATCGGTTCAGTGATGTCGCCCTGGTATTGCTATCGTTGCCGTTTGCGTTAAGTGGCAGCTTATGGCTGCTGTATCTGCTGGATTATCAGTTATCAGTCGCGGTCGCGGTAGGGCTAATAGCGCTAAGCGGAGTGGCGGCGGAATTCGCCGTAGTCATGCTGCTGTATTTAAAACGGGCGGTAGAAGAGCTGAAGCCGGCAAACCACGAACAGCTGTGGCAGGCTATTATGCATGGCGCTGTGCAGCGGGTGCGCCCCAAAGCCATGACCGTGCTGACGATTATTGTCAGCCTGTTGCCCATTATGCTTGGCAGCGGTGCCGGTAACGAAGTGATGCAGCGGATAGCAGCCCCGATGCTCGGTGGTATGGTTGCAGCCCCTCTGGTATCTATGCTGCTGATGCCAGTGTTGTACTTTCTGTTGTTGCGTCGCCGTCTGCCGGCGTAGCAGCGGAGAAACTTCAGCGCACCCGAGGCTCGGTGCGCTTATTCGCTGCTGCAATCGTTATTCAGTGCCAGTGGTTTTCGTATCAGGCATCGCTACTTTAGCGCCAACTTTTATGCCGTGGCTGGCAAACCAGCCGCGCGGCATTTCCAGCGCTGCTATTACCGGCCCCGGTGATGGCACCGGTGTCTGGTCAAAAGGCTGCAGCTGCACCAGTTGAGCTATGGTCCAATCAGGTGTGATGTAAGCGACGTCGAGCGCCATACTGGTGTTCGCCATCCACAACGAAATAGCCGTTGGCTTTTGATACAGTAAGAACATGCCTGGCTCTGCACTTTGCTGAAACATCAGGCCCTGTGCCCGCTTCTGTGGTGTATCTGCCAGTTGCACCTGCACCCTTTGCTGTGCCAACTGCAGCGGCACCAATTCAAACTGCTCCAATTCATACTGCTCAGGCGGCTGCTGTGCCATCACCGGTTGGCTGACAGAACACAATACCAGCAGGCTCAATACCAGTGGTAAGACACCTTTATGCAACGGGTTCAGGTTCATCATCATTTATCCTTTGAGCAAGTCACTTAGGGCAATACCGGCAAACACCAGCATGCCGACATAATGGTTATGCAAAAATGCCGCAAAACAGCCCTCGCGGCTGCGCCTCGCGATAACATATTGATATACAAAGCAACCCGCAGCTAACGCCAGGCTAGCATAAAACATCGGATGCAGCTTAGCCAGCATGCCAACCAACGTCAGTAACACTAAACTGACCAGCTGCAGTAAGGCAATAATCGGTAATGCATAGCGGCCAAATAAAATGGCGGTAGATTTAATGCCTACTTTCAAATCATCCGGCCGGTCTACCAACGCATAATAAGTATCGTAAGCCACCGTCCAGAGCAGATTAGCAAAATACAACAGCCAAAGTATGGCTGGCAGCTGCAGCTGAATGGCCATAAAGGCCATCGGCATACCCCAGCTAAACGCTGCGCCCAGTACCACCTGTGGTAACTGGGTATAACGTTTCATAAAGGGGTAAACTGACGCCAGTACCACCGCGACTAATGACAGCAACACCGTTTGCCAGTTTAAAAACAGCAGCAGACTGGCACTTAACAACAGCAACAGCACAAACAATTGTATAGCTTCTGCGCCACTAACAGCCCCACTGGCCAGCGGCCTGTGCCTGGTGCGTTCAACAGCGCCATCCCAATGCCTGTCAGCGTAGTCATTAATCACACAACCCGCCGCCCGCATCAGAATAACGCCGGCGGTAAACACCAACAGTAAGTGTAGTGGCGGCACACCCTCTGCAGCCAACCATAACGCCCACCAGGTTGGCCACAACAGCAAGTAGGTACCTATCGGCTTTTCCAGCCGCATAAGTTGTAAATAGTAACGCCAGTGTGCCTGTTTCAGTGCCAGCATCAGGCAAACACCTTAAGCTCAGTCATCGCAGGCAAGAAAGCTTCCGCGACCAGCAACGGTAAATCATTCAGTTTGAAAACTGAACGGCGGGTGTAGCATTGCGCTGTAAGGGTATCAGGTAATGTCAGCTGTAGTTGCGTCACCTCAATACTGCCACGCTGTAACCCTGGTTGCTGAAAGATATAATCGCCTAACGGGCGCTCTCCCATATCGGCCAGAGGCCGCAAGGTTTTAATTGTCTGCTCTGGCAACCAGCTCTGGCCATAAACACAGGGTTTACCATCACACCAGAGAATAACCTCACGCAGCTGTGCCCGCTCAGTGCCGGGCAGCAATGGCTGCAGAAATGCAGGCAAAGTTGCACGCTGCTCATTAAGCACCTGAACCCGAAACTTATCGCAGTGGCGCTTTAACCTTGCTGTCAGAGAAGCAGGCTCAAGGATCCAGGGCGCCAGCGCAGATGGCATAGAAAAGTTTTGAGCCTGATACCAGTGTGCATCAAGCGAAATAACGGGAGTGCTCACAACGAAAATTCTACCAGCAAGGAGTCTGCCGGCATCATAACAAGTTACGTCTGAATTTTCAGCTGCTATCCGCTGAGAAAAACGGCTTACTGCAGAGCATGTTAGCTGGTAAAATAGCGGCCATGACGCTATGGTTAGTGTCCCTGCTGGCCTATTTTTACCAACCAAAAGTGATAGTTATGATAAAACGCCTGCTGCTTGTGCTGATATTCTCTGCCCCATTGTTACTGATGTCCGCGCATACCGCCGCACAGGAACAGCCAAAGGAAGTCGTCTATTACGGCTTCGACCCGGACATTGTAACCAACTATATCTCGGGTAATCGCCGCAGCCTGGGCTACATCCGGGTGACAGTAGAACTGATGCTGGAAGATAAAGCGTTTTTACCGGCAATAGAACACCATGAACCCCTGATCCTCGATATCATCATCGGTATTTTTACCAAACAGCCGGAAGATAAAATCAAATCATTAACAGGCCGCGAAGAAATCCGCCTGGCAATTCTGGAAAAGCTGCAGCAGGCGATGAAAAAAGAAGCCGGCGAAACAATGATCCGCGATATTTTGTTTACCAAATATCTGTATCAATGATCTGGTGCTGCGCTGCGTGCACCCTGGTGGCGTAACAACCACGCCCAGACTAACCCAGCCAGCAGACCACCTAAATGTGCCCAGTTCGCCATACTGACCCACAACAGGTCAAAAAAGCCCAGTAACAGCCACAACAGCATAAAACCGGCCAGGCCATTACTGATATGCAGGCCTTGCGCCGGGTTTAACCGTCCTGCCAGCCAGAAATAACCAAACAGCCCATACACTACACCGGACAAGCCACCAAAATGCGGCCCGACCATAAAATACTGTGCTGCGTTCGACACTAACGCTACTGTGAGTGCAATATTCAACAACAAGACACTACTGAGCCGCTGTTCCAGCTGACGCCCGAGATACAGCCACCATGCCAGATTAAATACCAGATGGGTCAGCGAGAAGTGCAGCAGCATCGGGCTAAACCAACGCCATAATTGTGCAGGTTCTGTCAGTTGCAATAATGCGCTGCTACTGCGCCAGTCAATTTGCTGCCAGACAGACACCAGTAAACACAACACGCAGATCACGACAGTAACAGGGGCCTGCTGCCACCAACTGCTTAAATTCAGTGCTGGTAACGCTGCCGAGCTTGCTGTCGCCGAAGGCTGGCTTAGCTGCCAGGCTGCCGCCTGATAACGCGGGTGCCCGGGTTGCTGAATAAACCGGTTAAACTCTTGCTCAATAGCACCAAGCTGCTCTGTGTCGCCGTAAAGCTCTGCAAAGTCATGCCGTTGCACTACCACGCTGACATTCAGCCCCTGCGCCATACAGTAGCCGGCAAACAGCTGTGCCGCCTGCGCTGAATTCAGCTCAGCAAACTTATGCACTGTCGCCGCTCACGAACGGCAACTGGGTACGCCAGCTTTCAAAGCCACCATCCATGCTGTATACCTGCTCAAACCCCTGCTGCACCAGATATTGCGCTGCGCCCTGGCTCGAATTACCGTGATAGCACACCACCACCACAGGCTGGTCAAACTCAAACTGCTGCATAAAGCTATTCAGGCTGCCGTTGGTAAGATGATAAGCGCCTTCTATGTGACCACCGGCAAAACTGCCCTCATCGCGAATATCAGCAATCACCACTTTGTTATCTGCCAGCAACTTAGCGGTATCTGCTACAGAAATATGTTGAAACTCACTCATACAAACCTCGTTTAATGCTGCCGGCTATGATACCTCAGCAAGCGGGAATTACCAGCCGAACCATACAGCCTTCAGGCCAGCGTACTTTAGTGTGAGTTCAGCGAATAAAGGCTGGACAGTGTTTAAACTATTGTTAACAATGGCAACCAAATATATCGTTTTGTCGGAGCTACTATGACCAGCCTGATTATTCTGGCTATTCTCGTTGTACTGGTATTCTGGGTTATCAGTATCTTTAACCAGTTGGTTAAACTGAAAAACCGCTTTCAGAATGCCTTTGCCCAAATAGAAGTACAGCTGAAACGCCGTTACGATCTGATCCCGAACCTGGTAGAAACCGCCAAGGCCTATATGGCACATGAGCGGGATACGCTGGAAGCCGTGATCAGCGCACGTAATGCCGCGCTGGCTGGCCTGAAAGTGGCGGCGAATAACCCCGGCGATGCGGGTGCCATCAGCCAGCTGGCCGGAGCCGAAAGTGCATTGCAAAGTGCCATGAGCCGGATGAATGTGGTGATGGAAGCGTACCCTGACTTAAAAGCGAATCAGAACATGATGCAATTATCAGAAGAGCTTACCAGCACTGAAAACCGGGTTGCCTTTGCGCGTCAGGCGTTTAATGATGCGGTAACTGACTACAACAGCTATAAGCAGAGTTTCCCGCCGGTGATTTTCGCTGCCAGTTTTGGCCACGCTGCAGATGCCAAACTGCTGGAGTTTTCCGACAGTGCGGCCATTCAGGCGGCACCCAAAGTCAGTTTCTGATTAACACCAGATGAGCAGTAACTTCTTCTCGCAGCAGGATTTGGCCCGGCGCAACACCCGTATTCTGGTGCTGCTGTTTTCTCTGGCTGTGTTGTTACTTTTGCTGCTGACCAACATCATTGCGTTAATCAGCCTGGGTTTTGTTGACCCGCAGCAGTTATCCGGCCCCTGGCATTGGCAAGCCCTGCCCTGGGATCTGGTTGTTGCGGTCAGCGCAGTCGTCCTCAGTGCGGTGGGTATCGCTGTGCTGATAAAATGGCTGCAGTTACGCGCTGGCGGTAAAGTAGTAGCAGAGTCTCTTGGTGGTATAAGACTGTCTCCCGACAGTCAGGATCCCCTGCAGCGGCGGCTGCTAAACGTTGTTGAAGAAATGGCCCTGGCTGCCAATACCCCTGTGCCGCCGGTTTATCTGCTGCCGGAAACCGGTATCAACGCTTTCGCAGCAGGCTACAGCCCATCAGATGCGGTAATAGGCGTTACTCAAGGCTGTATTGAGCAGCTAAACCGCGATGAATTACAAGGTGTGGTCGCACATGAATTCAGCCATATCCTAAACGGTGACATGCGGATGAATATCCGCCTGATTGCGATACTCAACGGCATCCTGTTTCTTGGCCATATTGGCTATTACATGCTGCGCGGCAGCCGCGGTGCCAGTGCCGCGCGAGTTAGCTCAAGCCGCTCAGGTAATAATAAAAACGGTGCTGGTGGTATTTTATTACTGGCACTGGGCTTGGTTATTATTGGTTATCTGGGCTCGTTTTTTGGTAATTTAATTAAAGCCGCCGTCAGCCGCCAACGCGAATTTCTGGCCGATGCCAGTGCCGTGCAATTTACCCGTAACCCGCGCGGTATTGCCGGTGCACTAAAGATCATAGGCAGTCATAATCAGCGCAGTAAAATTGGCAACAGCAATGCTGATGAAAACAGTCACTTGTTTTTTGCTGAAGCCATTAGCCGCTGGGCAGCTATTTTTGCCACGCACCCGCCTTTAGCCACCCGAATTAAGCGGCTTGAGCCAAACTGGAACGGTAAATTCCCTACCCCACGTAGTGCTCAGTCAGTGGCAGACAATGTGGTACAGCCTGATAACACCCCTAAAACCGCCAGCACCACTGAACGCTTGCAACAGGCGTTGCCGTTGTTACTGCTACACAGCAGCCGCCAGAGTGAACCGGCTATCGCGCTGATTTGCTGCCTGTTATTGCGCCAACAAGATGATACCCGCAGCCGTCAACTGCAACTGATTAAAGAAATGGGCTCAGCAGCGCTGTTGCAGCAGGTTGATCAGCTATGTGACAGTGTCGACAACCTTAATGCTCTGCAGCAAGTGCAGTTACTACAACGGGTAATGCCGGCACTAAAAACCCTGTCGGAGCAGCGTTTTGTCCAGTTTCAGCAGCTCATTCATGCTCTGCGTGATGCCACTGCCTCGCCGGGCCCGACGCAATGGCTTTGCTGCCAGTTTGTTGAACACAACGTAGCGGTGCATTATCAGGCAAACCGGATCACCCACCGCCATTCCACCCAAGGCCTGGCGCAGCAGGCAACGGCTGTAAGCGCCCTGCTGGCATTAGTGAGCAGTGCCGCCGGCGACGACAACGCACAGCAACAAGCCTGGAATGCAGCCTTGCAACAGCTACCTTTTGCCGCAGCTACCGAGCGCCCTGATGTTGACTTCACCGTGCTAACGCAACATTTACCCCGGCTATTGGCACTGGCACCGTTACAAAAGCAACAATTGTGGCAAGCAATTGATGCCTGTGTGCGGGCAGATAATCTGCTGCAAATTCCCGAACAGGCACTGCTGCTCGCTCTGGCGCTGTTATTGGAAATTCCCTATCAGCCTGAGATATAACCGGTAATATTGTTTACCTGACAATAATCTGCAGAAGCTGCCCTTTGGCGCTTTAGCATCGGTGGAATTTCAGGTAGAATTAGCGCCCATTTTTTCAGCAGGAAAACGTCATGACTGATAATCGCTTGTTTCTGATGTACGATACATCGTTTGACGAAATGGATGCTGAAGGCAGCCCGGGTTTTGGTTATGTGCTGGTATTTAACAGTGAGGATGCCGAACAGTTTCAGGCGGGTGAGAACCCGACCTGCCCCGCAGTGTCAATGCTGTTCACCGACCATGCAGATGGCAGTATCAGTGGCGACTTGCTGGGTTGGGCACACCTGGACGCCGACATTTTCCAGCAGTTCCCGCTTGGGCATTTTCTGTCACTGATGGAGCAGGCGGCACAGGTTGCTATTAATGCTTACCGTCAGGTCAGCCAGGTGCCGGACCGTCTGATAGCGCAACATCTGGACGATGAAGAGTTAATCCAGTTTGATGTGCAATTCAATGATTTACAGCTGAATGAACAGCAAAACGAGCAACAGCTTGCGCAGCAATTAATGTCTGGCCGGCCCTATCTGGATTCATAACCGGCGCTTGGCTGGCCATTTTATTCAGTAAAACTGTTTTACATTTCACGCTGGCGCCCTTTACTATTAGCGGGCAGTTGTGCAGTTTATTCCGGAGATAGCCTTATGGCGCAGGCCATTGACATGTCAGCAATAGAACAGGCGCTTAATGGCTTTACCATTCCGCCACAGCCGGAAATTCTGCAGCACATCCAACAGCAGCTTGACGCCCCTCAGCCCAATATTAAGCGCATTGCGGCCCTGATTAATCTCGATATCGGCATTGCCGGTTTTACCTTAAAAGTGGTGAATTCTGCGTTTTTTGGCCTGCGGCAAAAAATTACGTCGGTTGAGCATGCTTGTAAGTTTCTTGGTGTGAACCGGGTACTGAAACTGGTGCGCAGTGTTTTGCTGCGCTTCACACTGGCCGAAGGCCGTGACGATAAGTTCAGTTTAAAGCTGTGGTCGAGCGCGCTGCAAACGGCCAATATTGCGATGACACTGGCAAAGCACTTTAACTTTGCGCAGGCGATACAGGATGACTGTTACAGTCTGGGCCTGTTTCATAACGCCGGTATCGCGCTGATACACCAACAGGCGCCGAACTACGAGCAGATCATGCAACAGGGCTTACTGGCACAGTATGGTTACAGCGAAATTGAAGAGCAGCATTTTCAAACCTGTCATGAAGTGCTCGGCTACCTGATTGCAGAGTCCTGGGGCCTGACCCCGGAATTATGTAATGTCATTGCATACCACCATAGCCCGGCCTTAATGCTGGAGTCTGACAGCGATGCAGAAAAACAGCTGTTTGCGCTGCTGAAACTGGCCGAGCATTTCAGCGGCGAAAGCCGTCAGCTGTTTGAGCTGAGCCTGGATCCGGAATGGGAGCAACATAAAAGCGCCATTCTGGAAGTGCTGGACATTGAGCCTTTGCAGCTGCCAGAACTGGCCGAGCTGTTACACCGCCAACAAATCAGTACCATTTACTCTGTCTGAGCATGGCACACCAAAAGCTACATTTGCCGGAAAAACGCTGTCCGGTATGTGGCCTGATGTTTAGCTGGCGTAAAAAATGGCAACGCAACTGGCACAGCGTGCTGTACTGCTCTGAGCGCTGCCGCCGCAATAAAAACGCTGAGTAACTCCCGGATGAAAATTATTCTGGCACCGATGGAAGGTGTCGTCGATCACTTGATGCGCGATATGTTAACCCGGATTGGCGGTTACGATTTATGTATTACCGAATTTGTCCGGGTGGTGGATCAAAAACTTCCAGCACGGGTGTTTACCCGCATTTGCCCGGAATTATTAAACGCAGGCAAGACAGCTTCGGGTACCCCGGTACGGGTACAGCTACTCGGGCAGGAACCGCACTGGCTGGCTGAAAATGCTGTACGCGCGGTTGAGCTGGGCTCGCCGGGCGTCGACTTAAACTTTGGCTGTCCGGCCAAGGCAGTCAATAAAAGCCGCGGTGGCGCAGTATTACTAAAAGAAACCGAGCAGCTATACCGTATCGTTAAAGCCGTGCGTGACGCTGTGCCTGCCGAAGTAGCAGTAAGTGCTAAAATCCGTCTCGGTTACGACGACACCAGCCTGACTCTCGACAATGCCGCCGCCATTGCCGCAGCCGGTGCCAGTATGCTCACCGTGCATGCCAGAACCAAAAGCGACGGCTACCGCCCGCCTGCTTACTGGCCCTGGATAGCCAAAATTAAGCAACAGGTTAAAATCCCGCTGATTGCCAACGGTGAAATCTGGACCGCCGCCGATGCGTTACTTTGCCAGCAACAGTCAGATTGTACTGATATTATGCTGGGCCGGGGTGCGCTGGCGATGCCCAATCTGGCCCAAACGATACGTGATGGCAGTGCAGTAATGCCCTGGGCACAGGTGCTTGAACTGCTGATGCAGTATTCAGAGTTTGAGATAACTGGCGACAAAGGCCAGTACTATGCGAACCGCATTAAACAATGGTTTAGCTACCTGAAGCTGCAGTACCCGCAAGCGGCAGAGCTATTCCAGCAACTGCGTATACTGCGTAAAAGCCCGGAAATACTGCAGACATTGCAGCTTGCGCTGGATAACAGCCAGCTACAGGCTTAATCCAACATTCTCCTGTTCAAAAAAAACTGATGCAGACTGGCCTGCTTGCTGCAAATCAAGCATTGCAGGCTAAGCCTGACGCGATACACCGACTCTACAACCCACTTTATGCCAGCTATGGAAATAACCGGCAAAAATGCCAGACATCACCGGCACTAATCCAATAAGTTGAAAAATAAAGACTATACTCCTCAAACAGTTATAAAAAGGAGTAAAGGACATGCCGATAAAGGTTGCTGTGCTGATGGAGCGCCGGCCAAATGAAAAACGGGTCGCCATGGTGCCTGCCGTGGCGGACAAGCTGGCTAAGCTGGGTTGTAATATCAGCATGCTAAGCGGCGCCGGGCTTGGCAGTAAACTACCTGATAACGCTTACACAGGTGTCGAAATTGCCGGCACCGAGCAACATTTGCTGGCCGATGCCGACATCGTATTGTCGGTGCAGCCACCTGCCGCTGACGATATCCGGCTGATGCGCAAAGGCAGCATACTGCTGAGTTTTATTTATCCGCATAAAGAACCTGAACTTACCCGGCTGCTGCGTGATCAGCAAATTACCTGCTTTGCAATGGAACAGGTGCCCCGCATCAGCCGCGCCCAGGCGATGGACGCCTTATCATCCCAGGCGGCTCTGGCCGGCTACTATGCTGCACTGTTAGGTGCCACGAAACTGTCGCGTATTTTACCGATGATGACAACCGCTGTTGGATCTATCCGGCCAGCGCGTTGTCTGGTAATGGGCCTCGGTGTTGCTGGCTTGCAGGCACTGGCTACCGCAAGGCGGCTGGGAGCCATTACCGAAGGCTATGATGTGCGGCCTGAAACCAAAGAGCAGGCAGAATCCTTAGGCGCAAAGTTTGTCGACACCGGCGTGGATGCCCGGGGCGAAGGCGGCTACGCCCGCGAACTGACACCAGATGAAAAAGACAAAATTGCCGCTGTGGTAACCAAACATATTCAGCAGGCCGATATTGTTATTACTACTGCAGCCATTCCCGGGCGCCCATCGCCAAAACTGATCAGTAAGGCGCAGGTCGATGGTATGAAACTTGGTGCTGTAATTATCGATTTAGCTGCAGAAGGCGGTGGTAATTGCGAATACAGCGTACCGGGCGAAACCACCAGCCAGGGTCAAATCACTATTGCTGCACCATTAAATGTGCCGTCCATGCTGGCAGAGCATGCCTCTGAGCTGTACGCGAAAAACTTGCTGAATTTACTACAGCTGTTTGTCAGTGACGGCGAAATCAAGCCTGACTGGGACGACGAAGTGCTGGCTAAAACGGTGCTGACCCATAACGGCGAAATTAAACCCGCGGCAGTGAAAACGGCGCTGGAACAACAATAATATTGCTACCGATTTGAGGGATAGTCATGGATTACACCACTACTGTACTGACCGGCTTTGTCGCGCTGTATATTTTTATGCTGGCCGCCTTTACCGGTTTTGAAATCATTGGCCGGGTACCGGCTATTTTGCACACTCCGCTAATGTCAGGCTCCAACTTTATTCACGGCATTGTTGTGGTAGGTGCGCTTTGGGCATTGCTCAATGCCGCATCGCTGCCGGAGCAAATTATCGGCTTTATTGGCGTACTGCTCGGTGCTGGCAACGCTGCCGGCGGCTATGTTGTTACCGAGCGGATGCTACAGATGTTTAAACCCTCAAACAAAAGCAATAAGGAGTAACGGATGAACGCTGCTCTGCTGATAGACGCCAGCTACTTTATTGCTGCCTTTTTGTTTATATATGGCTTAAAACGGATGTCGTCACCGCTCACCGCCCGCTCCGGTATCGTCGTTGCCGGTGCCGGTATGGTACTGGCGGTATTGGCCAGTTTTTTATATACGCTTGATGTTAGCCCGGCGGCCAAACCACAGCTAACCACCAACCTGGTGTTGGCGGTCATTGCATTAGCACTGGGCCTTGGCTGGGCCTGGCGCAGTGGCAAAAAAGTGGCGATGACCGAAATGCCACAGATGGTGGCGCTGTACAACGGCATGGGCGGTGGTGCTGCGGCCGCTATTGCCGCCATCGAGCTGATTGGCTACAAGACGCATGGCAGCGTGTCGCTTACCTTAGCGGTGTTGGGCGGTGTGATAGGTGCCGTGTCGTTGTCAGGCTCACTGATTGCCTGGGCGAAACTGGATGGCCGCATCAACTCAACATTGCGCTTCTCAGGCCTGCAGGCCGTCAATGGCAGCCTGTTACTGTTACTGCTGGCGCTGGGTGCTTATATTGTCTGGCATAGCGGTGCTGTCGCCTGGCCGGTGTTTGCCGTATTTTTCGCGCTGGCATTGCTGTACGGCGTGATGATGACGATGCCGATTGGCGGCGCCGATATGCCGGTCGTGATCTCATTGTATAACGCCTTTACCGGCCTGGCAGTTGGCTTTGAAGGTTATGTACTGAATAACCCGGCGCTGATGATAGCCGGTATGGTGGTTGGCTCGGCCGGTTCTTTGCTGACCTTACTGATGGCCAAAGCGATGAACCGCTCTGTGGCTAATGTGTTGTTTTCCAACTTTGGTGCCGCCAGCGATGATGCCCAGGGCGAGATCAGCGGCAGCCAAAAGCCGATCGATGCCTCGGACGCTGGTATTAATATACACTATGCCGGCAAAGTGATCATCGCACCGGGTTATGGCCTGGCGGTAGCGCAGGCCCAGCATAAGTTATACGAGCTGGTAAAACTGCTGCAGGACGCCGGAGTTGAGGTGAAATTTGCTATTCACCCGGTTGCCGGGCGGATGCCGGGCCACATGAACGTACTGTTAGCCGAAGCCGGTGTGCCATATGACATTATTTATGACATGGAAGACATTAACGGCGAGTTTAAAGAAGCCGATGTCGCTATCGTGATTGGTGCCAACGACACGGTCAACCCGGCAGCCCGCACCAACAAAAGCTCGCCAATTTATGGCATGCCGGTGCTGAATGTCGACCAGGCCAAACAGGTATATGTGGTAAAACGTGGCCAGGGTAAAGGTTACTCGGGTGTCGAAAATGCGCTGTTTTATGCCGACAACACCCAGATGGTGTATGGCGATGCGCAAAAGGTGATGGTGTCGATGATCCAGGCCATCAAATCACTTGGCGGCGGGCACTAAGCCCGCCTGCTTATTAACTTTATTGCGGCTTAGCGGCCGCCGGCAAGATAGTGAGCCTTGTCTGACGATAAGGCTGCTTTCACCTGCTGCGTTAGCTCATCAGCCAGTATTTCCAGCTGGCTTGCCGCCAGGCCTGCATAGGCACGGGCAACAATATCGGCTGGTTTGGTTTTGGGGGCATCAATAGCGGTGGTTAAGTCAGTATCAACAAAACCCATATGTAACGCGCTTACCAAAGTATTCTGTGCAGCAAGCTCCTGGCGTAAACCATTAGTCAGCGCCCAGGCGGCAGATTTACTGGCGGCATAAGTGGCCAGCGCCGGGCCATTCAAAAAGCTGGCAACCGATAACACATTCAGTACAGCACCGCCACCATTCGCAGCAAGCACCGGTGCTAATGCCTTGGTCAAGCGTAAAGGGCCGAAGAAATTGGTTTCAAAATGCTCATAAGCATTTTGCTCACTGCCGTCGTCCATAAAACCACCAAAACGGGCGATACCGGCATTATTAATCAGCAAAGTCACATCCGGGCACAACGCCGGTATTGCTGCCACCTGTTTCGGATCGGTAACATCCAGTCTGACCTTTACCACACCTTCAAGCGTAATAGTGTCAGGGTTACGCGCGGCAGCGTACACTTTACGTGCGCCACCTGCCAACGCTGCCTTGGCGAATTCTAAACCTATACCGCGGTTCGCACCGGTAACAAACACAACTGCATCAGTTAATAACATTATCGTATCTCCACAAAATATGATAGTCATCATATTTATTGTTAATAAAAAAGCCGGGGCCGGCCCATTGTTTACGTCATTCTGTTGTTGAAGCTTTACTGCTTAACGTGATCAAACTGCTGCAGCAATGATGCGCGGCTCTGTGCCAGCATACTGCGCCCTTCTGCCGTATCGCCATAAGCGCGCGCCAGCTGCAGGCTGCCCACCAAGGTTGCCATTACTACATTTGCCTGCTCTGCTTTGATATCAGCAGGTAGCGCGCGCGAAATCGCATCGCGCAAGCTTTGCATCTGCCGCACTGCCACTGCTCTGACTTCATCTGGCTGGCGGCAAATCTCTGACCCCAGAGCAGCGATCGGGCAGCCTTGCTCAGCATCTGCCAGATGCTCATCGCTGAGGTATTGTTCTACCAGAGCACGGAACGGTGTTTTACCCTGCGTTACGGCCTGCTGTAATTTCGGCGCTATGCTTTCAGCGCTGCGTTTAGCTGCTCTGTCCATCGCTTCTGCCAGCATGGCATTGCGCGAGGCGAAATGCGCATAAAAGCCGCCATGGGTCAGCCCGGCTTCTTTCATCAGATCGGCCACGCTGATGCCGGCATAACCACCGCGGCGGATTGCCTTGGCTGCCGTGTCCAAAATCAAATCATGTGTGCGGGCTTTTTTATCACCTGTGGTTACGCTTTTCATTGCCATTACCATAAAATATTATGGTCATCATATTTTCACATGTTCAAATTTTAGTCAAGCGACTTTTTCATTAATTGCTCATTGCAAAGTTGTGCCAGCGTAAGTAGTGCCCGATCCAACCTGGCATCCTGCTGTACCGCACAGTTAAGCCGGATAAAATGACTAAAACCGGCTTTACCGGCTGCCGGAGTCGGCGCAAAAATCGCTCCGGGTGCAATACTGATATGCTGCGCCATGGCCTGCTGAGCCAGCAGGTAACCGTCGATAGCAGGCGGCAGTTCGAGCCACAGCACAAAGCCGCCCTGGGGCTGACTGACCCGGGTACCATCAGGAAATATCCGTCCAATCTGGTTACTGATGCGGGCTACCGCCAGCTGGTATTGCTCTCTGACCTGGCGCAAGTGCCGCTCATACTGACCACTTTTAAGTAACAGGCTAACGGCTAACTGTGGCAGCGCTGCAGTACTGATATTGCTGATAAACTTCAGGTATTCCAGTTTAGCGGTATGCTTAGGTGCGATCACCCAGCCCAGCCGTAAATCCGGCGAGATGGTTTTAGAAAAGGTGCCGCAGTAAAAAATATCCGCTTGTGGTGCCAGTGCGAAGCAACTGGCTGGCCTTGGCACAGTAAACCCCAGGTCGCCATAGGTATCATCTTCAATCAGCGGCACGCCTTTGGCACTTAATGCCGCCACAATGCGCTGTTTATCTTTGTTGGGTATCAGGCTACCAAGCGGGTTGCTGAAATTGCTAATCAACACACAGGCTTTTACCGGCCAGCGTTGCAGCGCCTGCTCCAGCGCCTCTGGCACAACACCGGTTTGCGGATCTGTCGGCAGTGTCAGCGCCTGCAAACCGGCTGCCTCCAACGCCTGCAGCAAACCATAAAAAGCCGGTGATTCAATGGCGACGATATCACCGGGCGCTGTTACTGCTTTTAAACTCAGCATCAGCGCTTCCTGACAACCGTTGGTGATAATAATGTCTTGTGGCGATACCAGAGCGCCCTGCAGCGCCATGCGCTTGGCAATTTCCGTGCGTAGCTCTAAGGCGCCGCGGCTGGCTTCATATTGCATCAGCCGCGCCGGTTGCATTTTTATCACCTGCTGCATGGCTTTTTGCAGCGCATGCTGGGGTAAAAACTGCGCAGCAGGCACGGCAGCGCCAAGGCGAATGTAGCCCGGATCTGCGGCCGCTTTTGACAGTGACAATGCCATGTGCTGGCCAGACACCTGCTCCGGCGTCAGGCTTTTCGGGGCGCTATCTTTACTTAATGGCGGGGGCTGAAACCGGCTTTTAACAAAATAGCCGCTACGGTGGCTGGCCTGCACGTAGCCATCAGCTTCCAGCTGGCGGTAACCGGCAACCACGGTAGAAATACTGAGCGAGCTTACCTTTGCCAGTTCACGCACACCAGGCAGGCGTTCACCACAGACGTAATGGCCCTGCTCTATCTGCTGTTGCAGCTCAGAAGCCAGTTTTTGGTAACGAAAGCTCACTATTAGCCTCCTGTGTTACAGCGCAGTTAGGGCTTGCCACAATGGCGGCAACACCGACAATGCCAGTAGCGCCCCCATAACCCGGTTGAACAGCTGGCGGTGTTCTGGTGCTGTCAGCAACCGCTTTAACGCAGCACCAAACAATAACCAGCTGCCGGTACAAGGCAGACCAACCAGCAAAAACACCAGCGCAATTAATGCCAGTTGTTGCCAGTACACGCCCTGTAAACTGGTAAAAGCCGCAATAGCACCGGTAATCATGACCCAGGCTTTGGCATTAACCCACTGAAACGCCAGCGCCTGAACAAAACTGAGTGGTTTACTGCTGCCGGTTTCAATTTGCTGCGGTCTGGCCGTGGCAATTTTCCAGGCCAGATACAACAGATATACAGAACCGAGCAATTTAATCAGCGTATGCAACATGGGTTGTTGCTGCAGGATCAAACCGGCACCGGCCCCCACCGCCAGTAACATCAGTAAAAAACCAAGCTGGATACCCGCCATATGCGGCAAGCTTTTTTGCACACCATAATTCACACCGGATGACATTATCATAATGTTATTCGGCCCCGGTGTAATACTGGTGGCAAAGGCAAAAAACACTAAAGTCCAGAACAGCTCCATCTCATCTACTCCGTATCAGCTAAAGATCAGAGCAGACAATAACGCGCACCATGTTATAGAAATATACACAGTCAGGCACAAAAAAAGCAGTACAGATTTGAAAAGTTAGCCAGTGAAGCAGTACAACCGCACCGCCATTGTAATTATTCTGTTATCTGGTAAACAATTAATTACATAAAATAGTCAATTACTGCCTCATAGTAAGCCAAGTTGTTGTCGCTTAATCAATAAATGGCATCTTTTTTATCCATTTGGAATGGTCATTATGAATTATTACTACATAAATCATCTTCCCGCTGCGGGTTCTGGCGCTGTCAGGCAGATAAGTAACGCTGTAGTGCTATTGCTGGCATTAGCGATATCAGGCTGCGGTGGTAGCGCAGATTCACCTGACAATGCTCAGGGCAGCACTCCCCCGGTTGTTTCACTGCCGGATACCGCCGTGCCACCGGTTACGGAACCCGCACCGGCGCCAGAGTTGCCCGAGCCAGAGCTTGAAACCGCACCGGCTCCCGCCGTCGCGCCGTTGCCAACAACCAAGGGCCCGCGGGTTCCGGCACCACCGCCAGAGTTAATGCTGCAAACACCATTCAACCGGGCAAGCCTCGCGGTGCCAATCAGCAATATCACAGCCAGCTCATCGGGTGATGAAAACGCCGGCAACACCGCAGACAAAGCACTGGATGGCAACCTGAACACCCGCTGGGAAAGCGCCTGGAGCAACACTGACAAAGCCTCTGCAGACGCCGCCTGGCTGCAGTTTGATTTCGGCAGCAAAACCGCCATCGGTTATATGAAACTGCAATGGGAAAATGCCTACGCCGACGAGTATGCACTGTATGTGTCTGATGATGCACAAAGCTGGTATCAGCTAAGATATGTTGCAGCGGCTAAAGGTGGCACAGAAGAGTTTTTCAACCTTAATGTTGATGCACGCTACCTGCGCCTGCAGGGAATCCGCCGCCATACTCAGTATGGTTACTCACTGTTTGAAGTTGAGTTTAAAACTCCCGGCAGCGATACCGTTATGCCGGCGCACACTACATCTTATATTCCATACCCGTTAAGTGGTAATGGCCGTGTGCCGCTGCCAACCCCGGCAGAGCCGCTGGAAAGCATCAGCTTTACGCTGGCCGACGGCACCCTGGTGACCCGCTTTGGTATGGTAGGTCGCTCCCGTCATGCCCGCGAGCGCGGCGAAGACTGGAATGAAATAGGCTTTGGCCCCAACGACACAGTGGATGCACAGGGCAACCCGGCGGATAAAGGCCCGGGCGCGCATTTAAACTTTGTCGCCAACTACTTTAAAAACCGCACCTGGGGTGTCGAATTTATTGATAACAGCAATGTTGCCGGTGTCAGCGCACCGCGCATTATTGTGAACCAGTATTTTCAGCAAGCGCAAAAAGGTGGCGGCCATGCATTTGTCCGCCGCTTTGATGACCCGGGGGTTACCGGCTTTGGCTGGATGAGCCCGGGCGACCTGCTGGACGACTCAACTTATCTCAGTGACGGCGCTCCCTGCCCGGTGATAAACAAACCCGCTAATGGCGTGCTGCTACGTCCCGACAGCGGTTTTAATGGTGTAATCGGTGCTAATGATGGTTGTAGCGTGGTTTTTGACACCTACCCGGGGCACAGAGCACTTACCGCTAATACCGACGGTGTATTGGTACCCGGTAACAGCAGTATCGCAGCCCGGCCGCTGAAAAAAGGCGATATTATTGAGTTTACCAGCTCATTTTTCTCTACCCGTCAGGTGATGGATGCCATTGGTGACAATGGTGGTGTGCGCTATTACACCAACGAGCTAACCTATGTGATGGGCCAGGGCCTGCGCCCCTGGTACGGTGTGCAGCCCCGCCTGATGAATGCCCCGCTACCCGACAGCACCTTACAAGGTGGGCTGGGGTCAATCTCATATGATTACGCCGACAACCCTGGTTTTATGTTTCAGCAACCACATAACACCATCGGCATGCAGAATATTCAGCGCTTTATGGAAGGCCGGCGCTGGTTACACACCAATCTGTGGACCGGTGAACATAACGAGTCCGGTAATGATCGTAATGATGCTGGCCGCCATCTGCAGGGCGAACATTTTAACCAGTCATCCTGCTTTAACTGCCATATCGGTAATGGCCGCAGTGTGGCGCCAACCACATTAAACCAGCGGCTTGATACAATGGCGGTGCGGGTAGGTGAAACCGGCACCGACAGTAACGGTAACGCACTGCCGCACCCGGTTTACGGCCAGGCATTGCAAATGAACGCCCGTTCAACCAGCACTGGCGCGCGGCAAAACTGGGGCAACGGTGCCTGGGTGTCAGGCTTTGACAGCCACGATGTCACGCTGGCCGATGGCACTGTGGTAGAACTGCGTAAACCGCAGATTGCCTTTGACGGCCCCGTGCCTGGCGCCTACTCCGTGCGCTCGGCACAGCCGCTGATCGGTATGGGCTTACTGGAGGCAATTGACGATGACACTATCTTATCCTGGGTGCGCGACATTCCCGACGCCGATGGCGTAGTAGGCTCAGCCAACTACGTTTACGACCCCGAAACCGGTGACGTGCGCCTGGGCCGTTACGGCTGGAAGGCCGGCAAAGCCAGCCTGCGCCATCAGGTCGCTAATGCCGCCTTGCTGGATATGTCTGTCACCTCATCAGTGTACCCTACCCGTTTATGCCTGTTCGGGCCTGAGCACTGCGATGCCAGCAATGCCGAACCCGGCCTGCCGGATGAAGCACTGCAACTGATGACACAGTACCTGCAATTGCTGGGTGTACCGGCGCAGCGCAGCGTGCAAAGCGGCTTTCCTAACGGTGTATCGCCACTACCCTACCTGGATGTAGCACCGGATAAAATTGCACGGGGCGAGCAGGTATTTAAAACGATACGCTGTAATGCCTGTCATATCAGCGACGTACAAACCAGCAACCGCTCTGAGTTTGCTGAAGTACGTAACCAGCGCATTAAGCCCTATACTGATTTACTGCTGCACGATATGGGCGAAGGCCTGGCCGATAACTTTGCCGAAGGCCTGGCAACCGGCAGTATGTGGCGCACACCGCCGCTGTGGGGGCTGGGCTATACCGAGTACGTTGCTGATGGTGTGCCGGTAGGTTACTTACATGATGGCCGCGCCCGTACTGTTACCGAAGCCATTTTGTGGCACGGCGGTGAAGCCGAAATAATCAAAAACCGTTTTGTGAACCTGCCAAGCGACGAGCGCGAAGCCCTGCTGGCATTTTTACAGTCTTTGTAACGCCAAAAGCCCGGTGTAATGCACCGGGCTTTTTTTCAGACAATCAATGACTGTTAGCCTGCAACGTTTTGCTCTGCGGTAACAGCCGCAGGCCCTTGTTGCCGACCACGCCTGAACCACAATACCATTACCAGCCCCACTGCAGCGGTAGCAGCACCGGCCAGTGGCACGGCATTTAAGCCAAAACCAGCACTGATCATCAGCGCCCCCAGCATAGCGCCTAACGCATTACCCAGATTAAAGGCACCGATATTCATCGCAGATGCGAGGCTGGGCGCTTCTGCTGCCTCCTGCACAACCATGGCCTGCAGTGGTGGCACCAGTGCAAAACTGGCAATACCCCAGAGGAAAATCAGCGGCACTACCATGACCGGCAAAGCAACCGTGACAGCAAACACCACCAGCAGCAGCATAACCGCAACTAACGATGCAATAAGGGTTAAATCCATTGAGCGATCGGCAAAGCGGCCGCCAAGAATATTACCCACTGCCAGGCCAATACCGTACAACACCAGCATAGAGGTAACAAACACAGTAGAAGCCTGGGTTTCCTGCTGCAAAATAGGCACTATATAAGTAAACACGGTGAACATTGCACTGGAGCTGACCACGGTTAACAGCAGCGCCACCAGCACCGGCTTTTTGCCCAACACCCGCAGTTCATTACGCACATTGGCTTTTTGTTTATTCGCCATAGGCGGTAACGACAGCCGCAGCGCCAGCATGGTAATAAGGCCGATAACCGCCATACCATAAAACGCCGGGCGCCAGCCAATCAGTTCACCAATATAAGATGCCAGCGGCACGCCCCCTATGGTGGCAAGGGTCAGGCCGGAAAACATCGCGGCCACAGCACCAGCCCGCTTCTCCGGCGGTACCACATTCATCGCAACAATGGCGCCGACACCAAAAAAAGCGCCATGGTTAAATGATGTGATAATGCGCCCCAGCAACAACACGTTGTAGCTGTCGGCCACGGCCGAAATCAGGTTACCGGCAGTAAATATCGCCATCGATAACAGCAGCAAATTACGCCGCGCCATATTGGCAAATACCAGCGTCATCAAAGGTGCACCCAGCAATACACCAAA
This sequence comes from Rheinheimera sp. ATLC3, assembly GCF_059429535.1. NCBI lineage: Bacteria > Pseudomonadati > Pseudomonadota > Gammaproteobacteria > Chromatiales > Chromatiaceae > Rheinheimera > Rheinheimera sp. ATLC3. Next base: position 3,095,659 of record NZ_CM182103.1, on the reverse strand, counting down.
GGCATAGGCGCTTATCAGCATACCGGCTGTTGGAATAGATACGCCAAGATCAGTGGCAATCACCGGCAGCATACCCATAGGGGAAAACTCTGTCACGCCGATGCCAAAGGCACCCAGCGCCAGCGCTAATAAAGGAATATTGATTTTCATACTGTGTCTCGTGATTTAAATCTCGCCAATTTGTGATGCTGCAGAATATACTCACGTTACAAACCAAGAAAAAGTAGCATGCGATACATTCAGCTTTGCGCCTGCGTCACAAATAACCAGAGCGAAAATCAACAGATCACCAACAGGCAGACCACAGATGAGCTTAACGAAAACCGACAGAGCGGCAGAGATGGAAACCTTTTTATCGGTTGCCTGCACCGGCAGTTTAAGTGCGGCAGCACGTGAACTGGAACTTACCCCCTCTGCTGTCAGCCGCATTATGACCCGGCTGGAAAAACGCCTTGGCGTGCGCCTTATTGTGCGCAGCACCCGTAGCCTGCGGTTAACCAGCGAAGGTGAGTCTTACGCGTTAGCCGCGCGGCGTATTTTAAAAGACTTAGACGATACCGAGCTGACCATCGCCAACCGCGGTAGCCCCAGTGGCAATATCAAGGTCACCACCGCTACTGCGCATAGCCGGCTGACAATAGTGCCGCTGTTAAAAGAGTTTTTGCAGCGCTACCCCGACATTACGCTGGAAATTGATGTGTCAGACCAGATCCGCGATGTTGCCTCAGGCCAGGTTGACGTGGCAATCCGCTTTGGCCAGCTACCAGACAGCGGCTTGCATGCCCGCCGGTTAGGTGAAACCGGCCGCGTGGTACTGGCCTCACCCGAATATCTGGCTAAAGCCGGCGTGCCACAAACGCCAGCCGACTTAGCCCGGCACAACTGCCTCGATTTTAACTTTCGCCGGCTCGAGCCTGGCTGGCCCTTTCGCCAGAACGGCGAAGATTTTATGATGGCAGTTAGCGGTAACGTTATTGCTAACAATGGCGAAACCCTGGTCGAGCTAGCGCAGCAAGGCATTGGTATTACCCGCGTTGGCCGCTTTCATGTGCAACAGGCACTGGCCAGCGGCCAACTGGTTGCGCTGCTTGAAGACTACAACCCGCAAGACAGAGAAGCGATACATGCGGTGTTTATCGGCGGCAAAAATATACCCGCCCGTATCCGCGTGTTTGTTGATTATCTGGTCGAAAAAATGACTGCGGCTGACAACTCAGCAGCTTAATAAAGGGCGCTGCCACTGCAATAAAAGCATCTAATAACAAAACACTGTTTGACAACACCCAGCCAGGTTGTAAAAATGCGCAAGTTGTAAATTTGTTGTTTATAAAAAGTGCTTTTCATAAACAAGGTGGCAGGATGCAAGACCAGCAATATGATGGCGTAGTTCTGGAAGATAAATGGGGCAAAAGTTATCTGTGCAGCAGTTGCCTGCTGGCCTACGCTGATTTAGGCGAAGACAGCCTTGGCGACGTAAAAGATACCGAGTTTGGCCGTTATTTTCTGCATGACTTAGAACCCAGTTGGGATCAGCGTAATATCTGGGCCCAGCTATACCAGCACGCCCGCCCTTGGGCTACCGATTTATCTAAACTAAATAAGTTTCAGCTACGTGACGCCCTGCTGCAAATGTTCGCCCGCGACGAAATGCGCATTTGGCAGTTAACCGACGGCTGGGGTAAAGCCCCTGAAGGCAACGGCATCGGTGACGGCGGCTTAGCACCAGCAGGCAGCGGCAGCGCAAGCCCGGCACCAGCGGCTAAGGCCAGCAAACCAAAAGGTGGTGGAGCAACAGCAGAACAGCCAGTTGCCGCTAAAACAGCGGTGCATGAGGCGAAGCCCGCTCTTAAACCAACTAATGATGCATTAGAGCAGCTAGCTGCCGAACTTGTAGTTATTGGCAAAGACATTAGGACTAACGGTTACACCCCAAAAACTGATGCAGAAATTCAGCAAGCCATAGCAAGTGGAGATATCGGTGATCAACGCTATCTAGTGAGTGTGCAAAAAAGAAAATCTATAGATGAGTCTGTTGGGTATCGCCGTCCGGATACAGGGCGCACCACGATGTGGGTCAGTACTTTCGACATGATGAAAGATAAGGACTTATCTGCACCGCTGCTTATGGCAGCATTAGGATCAGATTATGAACCCAATGCAGAGTATGATTTGTATATTCTCGATCAGGGTTCAAATCACAATATAGATGGAGCTTTATGCTTTGTTCCAACTTTTGAAAATATGCAAAAGTATGGGCCCGAAGAATTACATAAAGACGATCCTACCGATCTTGCTCGTGACAAAGAGCTATTGAAATCTGTTATGACGGACGAACAGCAAAAAGAATATGCAAAAAATATCGCGCTGTTTAGAAGTCAGGCCGAAGATAATGATTGGAAAGAATTTAATGATGATGATATCAATGATTTCCTTAGTCAAAATAACTTCTCCAAAGAAGAAAGAGCTACTTTTCGCTCCAGACATTTATACAGAACGCAAATTGGAAATAACGCCTATTTTACCGGTAATGGCGCGACAGAATTCAATTTGAATAAAGCTAACGCCAGGGCAATAGAAGCTGACGGTATAAAGCTCAACAAAAAGCCTGGCGAACTCGGCACTCCCGAATTGCTAACAATACAAAAGAACCCGCCAACTATTGCAACGCTTGAAAAGCAAGGGCGCGTAAAAGTTATACCGATTATAAAAGGCGGCTGACAATGCTGAATAAATTTAAACATCTGGGGCTAATCGACTACTCCAATATCCCCCAATACTATGTATACATTGGTAGATTACCAAATGCACTATCTACAGCAAAGAGAGAAATAGTGAATGACATCTTTGTAGCCAAAGACCTGTTCATCGTACGGAAAGAGGGCCGATTGGCCAATGGGAAAATAAACAGCGTAACTCAATATGAAATGCCCCTAGATGCTCTAGGATGGGTAGTAAACTGTATAGAAACCATGTTTGAACGTAAAGCATCGCAAGGCGGTTTGGCAAAGGACGTGCAACACCTTGATAAACAATTTTCAGATGAATATATCGAATTACGTTACGGTGTGTCAGTCGGCGGAGAGGGTGTTGGTGGCTATACACTGACAAACTTTAACCGTGATTGTTACATCCTTCCCGGAGAAGCTGCACAAACTTTTTCATTTGCACTAAGCATTTGGCAAGATTACGCGAGGGCAATGTTTAAAGATATCGTGAGTAGACAGAAAAAGGGCGAGTTCCAGTAATATTCAATTCTGGCGGGCAGCCCCGCCAGCATGGAATCACTTGATAAATAAACTTAGTACTTCATTGTTAATAGCAATTGCGCTGCACCACGAACTGCATTTGCAAAAGGGATTGAATCTAATACCGCCTCTGTAGTAGGGAAATAATGCCACAATCCATTCGCCAGTTCGTTTTCCAGCTGCCCAGCTCCCCACCCAAATGAGCCAATACCACATACCACCCGATCTTGCTTTTTGCTTTGCTCGAAAGCCGAATCTGAAAAATTCAATGCCAGATAATCATTAGAAACTTGTTTATCGTATTCGCCAGTTTTTCGGCTGAAGATCCAGGGTATGTCATTTGCCAAAGGTCCACCTGAAATAACTTTATTGGTTAGCAAGTTCTCAACGTTTAACAACTTTAGTACCGGTAAACTCTCTGCTATTTCATCTATTGGCTTGCTGAAGTTTTGATTAAGGCTGATACCTATTGCTCCGGCCTTAGTATGTTCAATTATGTAGATAGCCTTGCCAGCAATATTGGCAAACTTGGGAATATCAGAAAGTGCCGGATTTGCGATAATAAGTCCGTCCGTAAGAAATAAGCTCATTTTTCGTCCTTAAGGTTAGCTCGAAGATTTTGTGTTTAGCCCGCCGATATAGAGCAGCAGGACCCAAACAGCCTTAAAATATACATTAATTAAACATTTAATTAAACAATATCCGTTATTCCATATTGATGCTAAAACTACAAGAACGCATGTTTGTGTTATTTTTTTGAGAAGTTATGAACTATCAAGCACTGCAGCTCGCAGCAGAGCAAGTTATTACTGCAATCAATAAGATTGCTCCCGCAAGCATTTGTGTTGATATACTGGCGTCGATAAAACGGCAGATGGAGTTTATCTGTAAGCATGCAGCGGCAGGTAATAACCCATCCGTTGAACTGCCAGCTGGCGTTAAATTTACTTATGCAGTGCTGGCATCACGTGAGCTGACAAGCCCGGATGAGATGACATTGCAGGCTAAGATAAACGAAGTCACCAGGCTCTTGATTGAGGCTTAACTCTTAATGCTAACTTAGGGCTGTTAGAATGACTGCTTAGAGCAAATTGCGAACATTTCATTGGCTTCTAACTTAGCTGCATTCAATATGATAGCCAAGTTTATGGTTTACAGAGTATTTTACTTAAAGTTTAGCGCATTCGATCTACTGTCAATTATCTTAACTGTTCAACTTAATGATGGAATGGTAAACCATCCTGAGATATCTTCATCAAACTGCCGCGCAAACCATGTACGGCATTTGTATGGAGACATAACTGTGAAGTATCTCTTATTTACGGCCGCATTCTTCTTAGCTGGATGTGGCAATGTCGAATCACTCGACAATCTTGACCCTGAGCACTTCACGGCTATTACTCAAGACTTGAAGGGCGTTGCAAATTTTAGAAATCTTGATGAAATTGTCGAAAAGACTGCATATATTCAAACCATCCAAGCCAAGTATTGCGCTTACGCTCCTGAAAAACTTGTTAAAGCTAGCATCACAGAAGAGCTTCTGTCAGAAGATTCCGTTATATCCTCTCTTGCCACTAGAACTGTTAGACTACTTGACTCAACAAGTATTAACCCCAATTACAAACGGTTTCTTGTATTAAAATCAACAAACCCAAATCTTGTCGAAGCGTTTCTTTCCGAGATTAAAACAACCAATACTCACCGTGATGTCGAAAGGAAAACGAAAAAACTCATGATTGCTCTCCAGTCGGGATTTGATAAACAAACAGACATCAATCGGGCTGCTGCTATTACTGCGGGAGTGACCATGACCTGCGTTGCAGCTACCCTACCACTTTACTTAACAGGTCAGGACAAATCAGGTATTGCTGATGATATCGTTAAAGCTATCGCCCTAGAAATTTTTTCCGCCAACTTGTCTGGTTAGCTTATAGAAAGGTTACTCATAAAATGAGGGAAGAAAAGTTATATAAATCATCTAAGGAGTGCAGAGGTTGGAACAAAAAATATGAAAAACTCCTTCAAAAGGATAAGTGCTGACGCCCTGCCTGAGGAAATGAAAACTGCGCTGTCGGATAAGAAAGTGCTGAAATGCTTTTTTATACCAGGCTCTCAACACTATATAGCTTGGATAGTTAACGAATCCACGAAACGCCAGCAGGAACTAGAGTTTGATACTAAAACTATGCACTTTTTAAATCGCGCCAAGAGAGCGGAGTCTTTGGAAAAACCATTTTCCTTGGAGTTCAACGATTTAAACGTGAAAGTTAAAGTCTCATATGCGTTAGAACCTGAAACCGATGTACTTCATGAAGAGCTGACCGTTTATAGTTCTTTCACTGGGGAGCCTGTTGCCAATGAAAAATATGTTGTTTTCAATGCATTTAAAACAGATAGAAAAACAGAGATTGCCAATTTACTGGAAAAAGCAGCATTTCCAATGCAGTACAGTTCCTGGACAAAACAAGAAAAAATTAACTATTGGAGCGAGTATCTTTATCGTATCAGACGGCATGCCGGAGAAGATGGCGCATCTCTAGACAGTGTCTTTAATACAAAATTACTACAGCACATGACTGAGATTGATAGCAACATAATAGATTTATTGCCAGAGATCCTTTCAGAACTGGCAAGAATGGAAATGACAGCAGCAACTCCTATTTTTGCAGCATTCTGTGCAAGAACAAAGATTGAGCTGGCAGAGCTAGTATAAAAGAGAGTTTTGATGCTACAAGAAATTGCTATAGCTGATGCCTACGGTGCAGGGTTCGAATTTGCCGCACCAGAAATAATAGCCACACATAATAATCTTCACGACTATGTGCCACATCAATTGTACGGCATGCTCGGCAACTACACAGATGACACACAAATGAGTCTGGCACTGTCAGAACTACTAATCAGCAATTCTGATTGGACAGCACTGAATATAGCCAACCAATTCGTTAGATGCTTCAAGCGCGATCCTCGACAGGGATATTCGAAAGGTTTCTATTCCCTGTTAACACAAGTTGAAGATGGCCAGCAATTGCTAGATAGCATTCGTGCTATCAGTACCCGAAATGGTGCAGCCATGCGTTCCGTTCCTTTAGGAGTCTTAGCTGACAAGCATCAGCTTTTAGCTTATGCGAAGCAACAAGCCATTATTACGCACAATACGGCAATTGGCATTGCCAGTAGCAGAGCCGTAGCCTTATCAGCACATTTTGGCCTGTATCAGCTGGGCGACGTCTCACAGTTGCCAGCTTTTCTGCAAAGTGAAGAGGTTGGCGACTGGAATTACCACTGGCAGCATACTGTCACAGTCGAAGCTTTTGATACCGTAAGCGCCGCATTAAGTTGTTTGTTACGCCATGATAATCTGGCCGATTTGCTGCAAAGTTGTGTGGCCCTGTCGGGGGACACCGACAGTGTGGCAGCTATCGCTGTAGGGATTGCCAGCTGCTTTACCAGTTACAGTAAAAATCTGCCCGAACACCTGAAACAAACTCTGAATGAGCCGCAATACGGTCTGGCCTACCTGGCTGAACTGGATAAACAGCTTCTGGCAAAGGTCAGCAGTTTGGCCCCCACCTAGCTTTATGCGATAAATATCAAACTCTTACAATGTAAGATACGCTTTTGGAAAGGGTACAGAGATATTAGAACCTTCATTTAAAACAAGAGTAGAAACATATACATGGATCAGAAGCCGCTGGAACAGAAAATTAAGGACATTATCAGCATCTCATTATGGCAATTTGAAGGTTTGCCCGAGAGAATTACTAATGAATTTGACGTACTGCTGACAACTTATACCCGTGATGAGGTTATTTCGGCGATAGATAGCCTGATGCCTAAGTTACAAATTGAGGAAGCCAAAGCGCGGCAAGGCGCTGGTAATTCCGGTATAGCAGGCGAATATCATATGGCAATCGGCATGCAGCTTTACTACCTGCAACAGTGCTTAGATCTTATCCGCGAAAAGCAGTCTGCCACATAGCAAAACCTCAGAACACGGAACACGGAACACGGAACACAAACTATGCGGCAATTAACACCACGAGATAAAGCAGATATTGCCCGGTTTAAAGAGACAACGGGCACTGATATTGTCGAATTAGAACGTTACTTATCAGCAGAATGGCACTGGCATGAGCTCTGGGACTTTAACTTTGGGCGCATAAACCCCTTGCAGCTGCAATGTAAATGTAAATTTGAAGCCCTCAGGGCTTCAGGCAGACGCAAAGGGTATCCGCGCAGCATTGAGCAATTAACAAGCCTTGGTTGTACTTTCACGCTGATCGGGGTCAGGCAAAGCTGGTTTGAAGATGCTTATTACCAATGTTCATGTGGACAATACTGGAAAGAGGTGTTTGTTGAAGCGATGCAGTACATGGGGAACCATGCCTATCCGATAGAGGCGGCTGCCATAGATAAAGCGAAGCTGCTGCACAAAAAATAGAAATGAGCACTCAAATAATCAAACACAAATATTTATCAGGTCACTTTCTAGTACGAGACAATATTAATGGTTCCGTGTCTGAGGTGAATGCATTACCACCTGGTCAGCAGCCAAGAAAGAAAGCCTCATATATTAAACATGAAGGCAAATTTATTGGTGTCTATGCCTCGGGAAAAGGCCCTGTCATGTTTATTAACGAAACTGTTCTGCCATTTGTTAATCAGTCATGGACTGTAACACTAGCCAAGCTTAACGGCAGTAACAAATTTATCGTACAACAAGATGGTAAGGAACTTCTCAAAGCTGATTATCAACCACCTGCACCGGACGACCTCTATCCATGGTCAGATGCCGAATCGGTAGACTTGTTCAGTTGGATTGCAGCCAAACGGAATGATAGTGAAATATTTCAAATGTGGACAACAACATAATTAAGTTCAGCGCCACCAACTTATCTGTAAAAGGCAATTCAGATTGTGTTGCAGGCCATCAGATTGCACTTTATGTACAGGATGGTCAGCTCATGCTGCAAATTGACAGTCAAATCTGGCCATTATCGGCAACGCATTTAAAGCTAAACTTTTACCATGATGTGAGAAAGCGGCAAACCCATTTTGCCATAACATCGCAGGCTGGTGATTTTGCTATCGATTATCCGGCATGGTGGGCTGAGATCCCTGATTTTGTGCCGGTAGAGCCAGAGATGGATAAAGATGAAGACTATCTGGCTTACGTTTATGAAGTTTGGAAGACGCCCTGCATTCAGCAGGCATTACTGGAAAGGTGGACGGCCTAAACAAACTGGGTTTCTCTATGGTAATGCTTTTGGCAAAGCCCTTGAAAGGCTAAGAAATGTTATTACACACAAGTAACTTACCGTCAGATTACAAAGAAATCGCTGAATTGAACTACATACTTTATGAGCAGCAAAGACTCTTCATTGTTGGCTCCGAAAATAGCGTTGTTTTTATTATAAAGACGCCTTCGCCTTATCCTAATTATGAACATGAGCCAGGGCTCCTGGTTTTTCAAACAGAATTCCCAAAAGCCGCCGCAGCCTGGATAGTGAATACTATTGAAAACAGGCTTTGGCGTTCAGCTGCCGAAGGCGGCGAGCCTTCTGGTAAAAACTCGGTAACAGAGGTCGTCGCAGACGAGAAACTTACCTTGCGTCGCACCATGGCATTAGGCGATGCCCGCGAGAAGGGCTTTGTACTGATTAACGCCAGTCGTAAAAGTGTAAATTTTGACGAGGATTATCAAGAAATCGAGTTTTCAGACCGTTTGCTCACTGAAGGCGGCTTGCTCGATGTTCTGCGCAAATTGCAATGAATTTACTTAATGCAAAGTTAAGTCCTTGATTAGCCACCTTGTCGCCGCGCCCACCACAAGTAAGACGGTTTGCACCTGTTTTGAGCCTGAAACTAGCCGGCTTTAAACTCATTGAGCATGAGACAAGAGAGCCTCAATGTTTGTTTGTCGCAGGCTATCGCCTGGCAACCATGATGACAGATGAAGCTGCCTGCCTTGCTGATGGACAACAGCCTGGCCGCTGACGCGGCCAGAAGAGTAGTTTTACCTATTAAGATCATATCTGTTACATGCTTACTTGCTGGAACCAGCTTTTTCTCCGGTTAAGAAAGCTATGGTACCAGTCACACCGGCAGTAATAATTGGAGCAATTATTACCCAGAAATCCTTTGCATGTTCTGGGGTATTTATAAAAACAACACCGCCAAAGATAGACAATATTGCGCATGTAATTCCGACCAACCAAAGCACACCAACCTTAACTTTTACGTCACCTGCAGCTCGTATTTGTGCAGGCGTTTTGGGCTTGGAGGCTTCAGCTAAAGCCTTTTGCTGCCAAGCCTGCAATTCATTTGGTTGTGTTGAAGAGCTTGCAGAAATTGTTGTTTGACTAGTTGATGACCCCCCCATTATTTCACCATACCTTTTACTTTGTCAGGAGAAAATAATGGCATTTGCTTTTCAATCAACTGAAGCATAGCTTCAGATTTTATTAACTCTTGGGTCGGAATATTATTGACGTCAAGCTCTATGAATATACCCTTTTCAGCTTGGCCGTTAGTCTCTGCCAATGCAGTGTTAATAGAAGTAATATTGTTAAGATTATATCCGTGACTAGAAGTAATTTTATTGAATCGTAGATTGATTTCTTCAGCCGAATTAAGATCGATCTTCAAATATTTTTTTGTCATTGAAGTAGTAGCTGACTTGTCCGGTATAAAGAAATTACCAATGAGGCCAAAACGAATAATTTTGGATTGCTCAAATATACTTCCGATAAAGAGCTTTACTTTGGCCAAGAAATCCTTGGTTAAGTCGAGCCAAACTGTTTCATCGCGAAAGTCGCCATTCAGTATGAAATCCACCCTAGAGCATGCAATATTGCATTTGTATTTTCCATTTTCAGAACGCATTTGAACTCGCGGAATTTCCGCTGGCGCATCTGCAGGAATCGGTAAGATCTGTGGCATCGCATCAAACAAGTTACCCATAGATGAATTTACTAACCCCATGAGGTGATCGGGCCTAGAAATCGGGTTTTGAAAGAATAAAGCCAATTGCAACTTAACTATTTTTTCCATGATTTATCCCTAAATGCTCCAAACTCTATTAGGCATGCCATGCTCAGCTTGGGGGTGGACTTGTAGCCGTGAAGCGGCGAAAAGATCTTTCCAGCCCCGAAGGGGCGACAACAGCCGTTTGATGCTTTACGAGAACCATTGCGCCAATGTTTCTTTTGCTCTTTTCACATGCTCATCTTTAATATGTGCAGCTGTTGTAGCAAGTGCTGCCGCCAAAACGCCGAGATCGTCAGAATAGCCGACTACTGGCACAACATCAGGAATAGCATCAATCGGTGAAATAAAATAACCCAAAGCACCAATCATTGTTGCCTTAGCCCAAGCTGGAGTATTTGAATCCAATGCTGCGTAATACATTTTTAATGCTGGCTCCAAGACTCCTTCACCTGCAACTTTTGCATAGCCCTTAACTTTCTCCCAAAAGCCACCATCTGAATAAGCAGCGCTGAATTTATTGTCTGACATCTTTGACTCTCCTTTGTATTGATTGTGTAGCGCTTATTCGGCAGAAAGATCTATGTTTAAACACGGGCTTTTCCGCCTTTTTATATTTAATGCTTGGAACATTACATATGTTTTTTATAACTCACAATAGGTTTTAGGTACAGCCAGTATTTGCTTTTGCTACAAATACGGATTGATCCGTCTAACAAGCGTTGGCGATGCCCTGATTCGGACAGGATATTTTTACAGTGCCAAAACGTCTGCTTTTGGCACACAACTGCTCTTTATTCTTTCTTCAACCCATTCTTCGTCAACTGTTGCAACTGCTCAAGTTGATGCGGTGTGATACCAAACTGCTTGAACCGTATGGTTTCTTTTAACTGCAGGCTGTTAACCTGAAACTTAAGCACTTTGCTTGTCGGGTTGAGGCTAAATTCGCTGATGTCATTCCAGCTGTATAAATCACTGCTGGCTAAAGCACTACCAAACATAATACCGTCATTATTCGCGCTAAACCGCTTAGGTTGGGTTATGCCTATCGCAATAGATACAAGCAGCGCCATTGCTGGTGCCACACCGACAAGAGCGATTAACCGGCCGGTGTGTTTCGGGTCCAGCGCTATTATCGCTGGCAGGTATTTGTAACCGAGAAAGGCGGCAATGAAGATAAGAATATTGACCAGCAGAATTTTAGTTAACTTACTTTTGCCGCTGATAGCGGCTTCTTGCAGTACTACATCCATGTTGTTATCCGTAATGAATCACACCCGAGCGTTACGCTAACTTAGCGTAAATACCATAACCACTGCCGATACTTATTGCCAGCCACAGGATCAGCTTCATCTCTGCCCAGGCATCTTCATAATATTGCCCGCGAAACAGGCTGATAATGTCTGGCGTAAACCAAAACCTGACGCAGTCCATAAACTCATCCAGCGTATCGAACAACAGCTTATACAACATATAGCCAACGGCGCTACCGCCCAGTATTGCCAGAATTACACTCATTGTTAATCCGTTATCCTTACATGAGAGTCTGATTATAAAAGCTAAAACAGCGAGATAAAACAAAGCTGACTCAGCGCAGGTTTGGCATCAAGATTTACTTCAATGTTGTCTAGTGCAGTCAATTATTTAAATTCAGTATTATTCGCGCTAAACAGATAAATACTTATAAGGGATACACCAATAACGGCGGCGGCTAACAGAAAGGTTGACGTAAAAGCGGCCCCTAGTTCTTGTTGCGTCGCAAGCGCGATATTTTCATTTTTCAGTTGTGAGGCAAACACTACAACCATCACTGATGCGCCGGTCATCAGGCCTAAGTTTTTAACCAGATTGAGAATACCTGAAGCCAACCCTTTTTCCTGGTTGGTAGCACTGCCCATAACAAAAGTGTGATTTGACGTCAGAAACAGCTGCCGTCCGGGCGTTAAAATGAAAAGTGCGGCTATGTAGCCATATACGCCAAATTGCACCGGTAACCAGGCAAAACACATCAAGCCGACGATCAGCTGTGAAAGCCCTAAAAACATAACCCGCTTCACACCTATCAGGTCGACAAGTTTCCCGGAGGGATAGCCTGAACATGCAGCTACCACAGGGCCTACCGCCATCAACATACCAATCTCCATTACAGAGAGGCCGAGGCCATAAGTCAGATAGTAAGGCCCGACAACCAGTGTTGACATTGCCACCGCATCAACCAAAAAGTTTGTCGCTAATGTCATATTACGTAGTTTGTGCTGAAAAAAAGCCAGATTGATCAACGGAAATCGGCGCATGCGCTGGCTAAGCAGAAAAATGCTAAGAACAGCTATCGCCACCAGAAATAGTACGGTGCCCGATACACTCAGCTTAGTGCTGTGTGCCGTCACAGATAACGCATACAACAGACAAGATAAACCAAGCAATAACGTACCTATGACATCGTATTGTTTAACCGTAGCGGAAAACTTCAACTGCTCATTGGGAATAAATAACGCACAAATAGTAAAACTAACGCCGCCCATTACAAACAACAGCCAAAATATCGACTGCCAGCCAAACACATGAAGCAAGGCGCCACCCACAACGGGCCCAAGCGCAGTTCCTATCGCGGCAGTCGTGCTCAATAACCCCATTGCTGAACCTACTTTCGCTTTTGGAAAAGCGGCACTGGCCAGCGCTAAGGTTTGTGACAATATAAATGCCGCACCAAAGCCTTGTACCAATCGTGCTGCGATCAACAGCCACAAGTTACCCGATGTCGCACACAGTAATGATGCGAATGAAAAGATGCCCACTCCCAGCAACAGCAAAGGTTTTCTTCCCCAAATGTCACCCAAAACGCCTGCACCGATAATAAAAGTTGTGACAGATGCCAGGTATGAAATAACCACCCAGCTTACTGTCGCGACCGACGCATGAAAACGTGCGGCCAATTCAGGCAAGGCGACATTCGTGATACTCACGCCTAACGTTGGCATCAGCAGTGCTAAAGCCAGGCTAAATAATGCTGCCTTTGAGAAGCTCCTATTTTCATCACAGCATGCATTTGCATTGGCGGTTTCTTCGGTCATCTCCGGCTCCAAAATAATCAGCAATTGCTTAGTCTCATTGCACAGTCGCGGCAACTTTTGTAAGGTACTACTTCAAGTAAACTTGAAGTCAAGGCCAGAACAATGGGTGCTATAGATATTTCGAAACTATCAAAAAAGTCGGGGCTGCCAGCGTCAACCATTAGGTTTTACGAGGAAAAAAACCTTATAAAATCCATCGGCAGGAATGGCCTGAAGCGGACTTTCGATACTTATGTTCTGGAACAACTGGAATTTATCGCTTTGGGGCAAAGAGCAGGGTTTTCGCTTGACGAAATACAGTCGATGTTAACAACCAAGGGCCGCTTCGAAGTAAACCGGGAAAGTTTAACAGCGAGAGCACAAGAAATTGCTCAGCGTGTTAAACAACTTGTTGCAATACAAAGATGCCTGGAGCATGCAGCAAAATGCACAGCAGAAAGGCATAGCGAGTGCCCCAAGTTTCAAAAACTGTTAAGAATTGCTGGTAAAGACCAAGCCCGCAAGCATAAAACCGTGACAACTGATGCAGCCAAGCGCCCTTAGGAACGCCGGCTGCATCAAAGCCGCGCTATTACTAACCGAACCTGACCATGCGGCCTTCCTGAATTTCTTTTTTAAAATCCGTGCTCGTCAGCCGAAACTGAATGAAACCTTCCGTCAGACAACGGGTATCGTGAATATCACCTGGCAAAAATACCCTGCACTGCCCACCGCTCATTACATCCGAACCTCGTGAAACCAGCCTGGTTTCACCGGAAGTATTGGTGATCTGCGCAAAAGTGGTCATCTCGATTTCCCCGGACAGCACGGCATAGAACACCCATCCTGCTCCGTGGTTATGCGGGTGCCGATACTGGCCCTTATCTTCGCTGTGAACCAGTAAAATAAATCCATGTTCCGCATCTCTGTATAACTCTTTTGCTGCGGGTCTTTCGTCAATTATTTCTTTCAGCCAAAGTTCATCAGCCGCAGACTTTGTCAAATCAACTAACAACTGCCGAACGGTTTCTATGGTTTCGGTGTTAAGCCCGGACCAATACTTCTTTACTGCAGCAATAAAGATTTCTAATCCCGTGTTTTGCATATCATCACCTCATCAATTTTGAATTCCAGCTGAGCATACGACTTCAAGTTAACTTTAAGTCAAGTAAGAAATTAACAGTAACGTTGGTTTGAACATGGCCCTGGCGCTAGCTCTGAGTGACTAACCTGTTGGGTGAAAATAAAGACGAGAAAGCTATCGCCTGCCGGTGTAACACTAAACAGACCGCCTGCACCATAGACAGGCTTTTCACTGCGCAGTACACTGGGGCGGTAAATTTATTAACAAACAAGGTTATAGGCGTGAATACTGAAAGTTTGTCGCAGCAGCAAATCGCAGAGATAAAAGGTCATTTTGAGTTTTTCGACCGTGACGGCAATGGCCGTATTGATTTACCCGAGTTTATTGAGCTGCTAACCACGTTGGCACCCAAAACCAAAGTCAGCCATGTGGAAGAAGGTTTTAAACTTATCGACACCAATGATAATGGCTATATCGACTTTGCGGAGTTCCTGGCCTGGTGGCAGGACTGCTGGTTCGAATACTAAGTTATTCGAATATTGAGTTTAACGTTCGCGGTTTGCTGCTTTTGCAATATCAGGCAAACCGCCCCGTCTGTTAGCGATATCGCTTAATCCGCAAAACTGATCTTACCCATGGTGACACCCGGTATACCTTCGCGGGCGTTACTGAATTTCTGTTTACCGCCCACTAAACACTCATTAGCCAGTACCGCAAATAACACCGCTTCTTTGGCATCGGGGTTAATGCCCAGATCGGCGGTGGTTTTAATGCTGACATCCGGCAGGGCCTGCTGAATCTGGCTCATCAGTAACGGGTTATGAATACCGCCGCCGCTGGCGTAAATCACAAAGTTATCAAGCTTAGTGGTGGTTTGCTGTATCGCGCTGATAATCATATCAGCCGAGAAACGATTTAACGTCGCCATAATATCGCCGTGGCTTAACGCCTCTGTGCCCGACTGCTGCTGCGCTTTGGCAAGATAGCCCAGATTAAACACTTCCGGCCCGGTGGTTTTGGGGAAATTAAGCGCAAAAAAGCCATCTTGTTTTAATGCATTAAGTAAAGGCTCACTCACGCTACCGGCTTTAGCCAGTGCAGAGTCTTTGTCGAAATATTTACCCGGGTAATGTTTTTGAATAAAGGCATCCATCATGGTGTTGCCCGGGCCGATATCGCTGCTGAATACCGCTTCAGCGTCCAGCGTTTGTGGCAGCCAGGTAAAGTTAGCTATGCCACCGATATTGAGCATAATGCGGTTTTCATCGCGGCTGCTAAACAGCAAGTAATCGCCATACACTGCCAGTGGCGCGCCCTCGCCACCGGCGGCAATGTGCTTTTGGCGAAAGTCGCTGATGGTGGTAATGCCGGTGGTGACCGCCAGATGATCAGCATCGCCTATCTGCAAGGTCGCGTTGCCATATTCAGCGATATTGTGCTGGCGTTTCGGGCAGTGAAAAATGGTCTGGCCGTGGCTGGCAATAATATCAACATCTGAGGCTTTTAACTGCCACTGCTCTAAGCACTGGTTAATCATCCGGCCATGCTCTACGCCTATCCAGGGGTTTAACAGCGTAACGGCTTGTAAGTCGACATCGCGTTTAGAAAACACCGCCTTAACCCGTTGTTTGTAATCAGCGGCGTAATCTACCGTAGTAAATTGCAACAGCCTGATGCCGGTATCCAGGCCGTCACCGCAAAGCTCGCACAAGGCAACGTCCAGGCCGTCAAGCGAGGTTCCGCTCATCAGGCCTATTACCTTGCGGCTGGGTTTAGCGGCAATATCAAATAACTGCTGAATATGGCTGTGCATAACAATTCCTTAAACACTGCTGTCGATAGGGCAGTGACTTTAACATGAATAATTTATCCGACAATACATACATATTAACTAAATAAAATTGCAAAGCCAGCAACTCTGGGGTATATATTCATAAAAATACAAACAACAATGTATAAATAATTCATAAACCCTAACCGACACTATTGCGCTAGCAACAGGGAGTATACACAGATGACACCTTACCTCAGCAAACAAAACACCCGGCTGAACCTGCGCCAGGCTTCGAAGCTGGCTCTGGCGGTAAACCTGGCTCTATTCAGCCAGTTAGCACTGGCCCAGCAGACTGACGCCCAGGCCGGTGCGGAAAAAACCGAAGTGATCACCATTACCGGTTCACGCATTGCACGCACTGAACTGGTAGCATCAAGCCCGGTGGCTTCAGTAGATGAAGTACAAATCCAGCTTGACCGTGCAGTGAACGTAGAAGACATTACCGCCAAATTGCCACAGGCAGCAGGCGGTGCTAACGCTACAGGCGCAACGGTAGGTGACTCTTTAGGTTCATCAACTATTGACCTGCGTAGCTTAGGCCAGAACCGCACTCTGGTGCTGATTAATGGCACCCGCGCCGTGCCGTTTAGTTTCCGCAACTCAGTTGATGTGAATATTATCCCTGCCGGCCTGATTAAACGCGTTGACGTGTTAACCGGTGGCGCGGCAGCCGTATACGGCGCCGATGCAGTAGCTGGCGTCGTGAACTTTATTATGGACGACAAGTTTGACGGTGTTGAACTGTCGGCCAGCTATGAAACCGCAGATGGCGGCGCTGAGAAATTCAATACCGAAGCGATTTTCGGTGGCGACATTGCCAGTGGCCGTGGTCATATTACCGGTTACGTTGGCTACTCTGAGCGTAAAGACCTGCTGGCAGGCGAGCGTAGTTGGGCCATGCAGAACAGCGGCAGCATTATCAATACCGGCGGTTTTTATACCGATGTTGCCTCAGGCAATACCTTTGGTATCGACGATAACGGCGCTGTTACTGCCGGCCGTAACACAGTAAACGTGACCGGAGAGCGTAACCTGATCCAACCGATGGACCGCTTATCAGCCGGTTTATTCTTTGGTGTTGAATTAAGCGACTACGCAGAGCTGTATGGCCGTGGCATGTACGCCAAAGTGAAAGTAGATGGCGCCGGTGCCGCAGGCCAAACCCCGGTTACCGTAAACGAGCAGGTAACCCTGACCGCTGACAACCCTTATATTCCGGCGGCGGCACGTGATCTGATCACTTTTGATGCCAACGGCAATGCACTGGTAAATGTTGAGCGTAATCTGGGCCTGGGCCTGCAGTACACCGCTGCCGTGCGTGAATCCAGCCAGTTCCAGCTGGGTTTAAAAGGCATTTTAACCGACAGCTTAAGCTACGATGTGTATGCGCAGTACGGCAGTACCGATGAAACCTCAACCATCTATAACAATGCCTACAAGATTAATAACAGCGGTGCCAGCCGCTTTGGCGCTATCGCCAACAGCAGCGACATTTTTGACCCGGCGCTGGATTTAACCAATTTCGGTGCGCCATTGCTGTATTCAAACCGCGAACGTACGCAAAGCGTGTTAGCGGCAACCTTGTCAGGCGATTCAGCACCCCTGTTTGAACTGCCAGCCGGTGCAGTAAGCTATGCACTGGGTTATGAATACCGTAAAGAAACCGGTAAACAAACACCGGGCGATGCGTTCCGCAACGGTACCAGCTTTGCCTCTGTTGGTGTGTTTGATATGGATGCCGGTTTTGACAGCAAAGAAGTGTATGCAGAAGTCTTAGTGCCGTTACTGTTTGATCAGCCTTTCTTTGATCAGTTAGATTTTGAAGGTGCTTACCGTATTTCAGAGTACTCAAACACTGATGCCGAAAACACCTACAAACTGGGCCTGAACTGGGCAATCAACAATGATGTGCGTATTCGCGCCAGCCACCAGACTGCTTTCCGCGCACCTAACCTGGGCGAATTTGCCAGCCCGATTACGGCGTTATCACTGGCGTTATTTGACCAGACCAGCGATCAGTTCGTACCGCGCTTTGCCGGCCGCTTTGATGGCGACCCGTGTTTACTGGGTACCGGTAATGCCGAGCAATGTGCCCGTTATGGTGCAGCCCCGGTCGGCACGCCGTTTGATGCCTCAACCGCCAGCTATACCTATGGTGGTAACCCTAACATCAAACCAGAGCAGGCAGAATCAACCACTGTTGGTATCGTTTATACACCGTCTTACCTGAATGGCTTTGACGTTACGCTGGATTACTACACCATCGAAATTACCGATGCCGTTAGCCAAATCCAGCCAGCTGCTGCACTGAAAAACTGCTATATCGATAACCCTGTTGCCGGTAACCCACTGTGTGACGCTGTGCTGCGTGACCCGCAAACCGGTTTAATCAGCACTGCTATCGTTAACGACTTTAACCTGGCTGCGGTACAGCAGGACGGTATTGATTTAGCGGTAAACTACCGCTTTAACGCCCCTGAAATTATGGGCGGCGCCATGAAGCTGAGCTACCAGGGTACGCTTATCACCAAGCAAACCCGGCAGAACAACGCCACTGTCGCGGCTATCGACTGTAAAGGCACCTTTGGCAGCGCCTGTTCGGGTGACTTTGCCAGCGTGCTGCAGGCAGACTACAAGCACCGCATGACACTGGACTGGAATCTGGACACAGTAGGTGTGCAGCTGGGCTGGCGTCGTATCGGCGAAGTTGAAAATGCCGCAGACCGTAGCATCAGCATCGGCGCGCAAAACTATATTGATCTGGCCGCCTCCTGGCAGGCAACGGATGAGCTTAGCGTAACAGCCGGTATTGATAACCTGCTAGACAAAGAGCCACCACTGCCGGCCTCAGGTGCTAACCACTTTAATACCGTAAGTGACTACCCGGTCCTGGGCCGCACTTTAGGTATTTCACTGCGCTACACCCCCGCGTTCTAATCCCGGACACGGTGTTTCCCGGCCTGTATTGCAGGCCGGGCTTTTCAATTTGCTCCTGTCATAATAAGCTGCTGACTATATCGTTTTTACTGTATCAGGCCCGATAGCTAAAACAGTGCTCTGATACCCTACACAGGACGAACGGATGTCTGTACTTGATAAAATAAATGCGTTACGTGAAAAACTGCCGCGCGCAGAGCAGCAACTGGCCGACTATATTCTGGCAAACCCGGACCATATCCGCGATATGCCCTCGCAAATGCTGGCCAAAGCAGTGGGTATCAGCCAGGCAAGCGTGGTGCGTTTTACGCAGAAACTGGGTTACAAAGGCTACCCTGATTTTAAATTTGCCATAAGCGACAGCCTGCATCATCAGGTACCTGCTATCAGCGGTGACAAGCTGCATGGTGAGATTTCGCTGGAAGACACCTTCAGCACCATGCGGGAAAAACTGCTGGCCAGTAAAATTAATGTACTGCAAAAAACCCATGCCATTAACTCGCAAACCAGTTATGAGCAGGCCGCACTGTGGCTGCGCAGTGCCAAACGGGTGTTATTGTGTGGTAAAGGCGGCTCGGCGCTGGTGGCAAAAGACTTCTCGTACAAACTGCAAAAGCTCGGCACGGCGGCACTGGCCGAAACTGATACCCATATCCAGTTGGCCAACATTGCCAATTACACCAATGAAGATGTACTGGTGGTGCTGAGTGAATCCGGCGAAACCCCCGATAGTGTGAAAATTACCGAGCAGGCTGCCGCTAACGGCGTGCAAATCATCAGTATTACGGCTTATGGCAGCAACAGCGTGGCCAAACTGGCCGGGCTGAATTTGTATACGGTAGCGGATGAAAGCTCTGCCCGGCTATCGTCAATATTGGCCCGCAATGCGCAGGAACTGGTTATCGATACGCTGTTTATTCTGTTAACCCAAACCTGCCCGCAGGGCCGTAAAAAGCTGGCGGCATCGAATAAAGCCGTCGATACCTTCTTAGCCAGAAAACGCTAGTACTTGCAAAATCGCTAATGTAATGCGGTAAAAGCTTGATCCAGCGCATAAGTGTTTACCGCGTTAGCTTGTATAGTGGTATCACTGTACTACTTTGTAGGTACAGATTCCCATTAACCTGCGCACGCGGAGTATGCAGATGGATATTGTAGACCTGTCCCGACTTCAGTTCGCCTTTACGGCAATGATCCACTTCCTGTTTGTTCCTCTTACCCTTGGCTTGTCATTTTTGCTGGCTATTATGGAATCGGTTTATGTCATGACCGGTAAAACCATTTACCGCGATATGACCAAGTTCTGGGGTAAGTTGTTTGGTATTAACTTTGCGCTGGGGGTTACCACCGGCATTGCGATGGAGTTCCAGTTTGGTACCAACTGGTCGTATTATTCGCATTATGTCGGCGATATTTTTGGCGCACCGCTGGCCATTGAAGCCCTAATGGCGTTCTTTCTTGAATCAACGTTGTTTGGCCTGTTCTTTTTTGGCTGGGACCGTTTAAGTAAAGAAAAACACTTAGCGGTAACCTGGCTGATGGCGCTGGCGACTAACCTGTCTGCGCTGTGGATCCTGATCGCCAATGGCTGGATGCAACACCCTGTCGGCTCAGTGTTTAATGTCGATACCATGCGTATGGAGCTGACCAGCTTTGCTGATGTACTGCTTAACCCGGTAGCGCAGGTGAAATTTGTTCACACCGTATCAGCTGGCTATGTCACCGGCGCCATTTTTGTACTGGCCATATCCAGCTGGTATCTGCTAAAAGGCCGCGATTTAGCCTTTGCCCGGCGCAGCTTTGCCATAGCGTCGGCTTTTGGCCTGGCCAGCGCCTTGTCTGTTATCGTGCTGGGCGATGAATCCGGTTACGAGCTTGGCGATGTGCAAAAAGTCAAACTGGCCGCGGTTGAAGCCGAGTGGCATACCCATCCGGCACCGGCTGCTTTTACGGTGTTTGGTATCCCTGACCGCGAAGCCGAACAGACCAACTACGCGTTAAAAATACCGGCGGTACTGGGGCTGATAGCCACCCGTTCTCTGGACGAAGAAGTTACCGGTTTATCCGATCTGAAAAAGCAACATCTAGAGCGCATTATCCGCGGCCAAGAAGCCTATGTATTGCTGCAGCAATACCGTGCTGGCGATAAGTCGCCTGCCACAGTCGAGCGTTTTAATGAGGTAAGCGACGATTTGGGTTACGGCATGTTACTGACAGCCTACACTGACGACGTTGCCAACGCGACCAACGAGCAGATTGCCCAGGCAGTGGAAGACTCTATTCCTGCTGTCGGCCCGCTGTTCTGGAGTTTCCGTCTGATGGTGGCCTGTGGTGTATCCATGTTGCTACTGTTTACGCTGGCGTTCTGGCACAGTGCGCGGCGCACAGTGCAAAAACCTAAATGGCTGCTCAAATTTGCGTTGTTTAGCCTACCCCTGCCCTGGCTGGCCAGTGAAGCAGGCTGGTTTGTTGCTGAATATGGCCGCCAGCCCTGGGCTATAGGTGAAATTCTGCCAACCCATATGGCGGTGTCACAGCTGACAGTCACCGACATCTGGATCAGCTTAGGCACTATAGTGGTGCTGTATACCATCTTTGTGATCATTGAAATGTGGTTAATGACCAAGTACGCCAGGCTCGGCCCCTCCAGCCTGCATACCGGTAAATACGACTTAGAAACCCCTGCTGGCGCGAAGGAGGCATAACATGGATTACGAAGCACTGCGTTTTATCTGGTGGCTGTTAATTGGTGTATTACTGATTGGTTTTGCTGTCACCGACGGTTTTGACATGGGCGTTGCTGCGCTGCTCAAAGTGATAGGCAACAGCAACGATGAGCGTCGCGTCATGATCAATGCCATAGCGCCGCACTGGGATGGTAACCAGGTGTGGCTGATCACCGCCGGCGGCGCGCTGTTTGCTGCCTGGCCTACCGTTTATGCCGCCTCGTTCAGTGGGTTTTACCTGGCACTGATGCTGACGTTGTTTGCGCTGTTCTTACGGCCTATCGGCTTTGAATACCGCGCCAAAATAGACAGTGAAACCTGGCGTAGCCGCTGGGACTGGGCCTTAACAGCCGGCTCGGCCATACCGGCACTGATTTTCGGTGTGGCCTTTGGTAACCTGCTGCAAGGTGTGCCGTTTCACTTTGACGATATTTTACGCCTGCATTACACCGGCAGCTTCTGGGCGCTACTGAATCCGTTCGCACTGCTGGCCGGGGTGTTAAGCCTGCTGATGTTTGTGAATCACGGTGCAACTTACCTGCAACTGAAAACCGAAGGTGGTTTAAAACAGCGCAGTGAAAAGCTGGCAACCTTAACCTCGCTGATATGTGCTGTGGTGTTTGTACTAGCCGGTGTCTGGCTGTACATGGGTATCGACGGTTATGTAATAAACAGCATCATTGATACTAATGGCGCTAACCGTACCACAGAAAAAACCGTGGCAATGGTCAGTGCTGCCTGGTTTAGCAACTATGGCAAATGGCCGCTGCTATGGCTGGTACCCGCGCTTGGCATAGCGGGCTTTGCACTGTGTGCGCTGGCAAGTAAAGGCCGTCGCCATGTATTGGCCTTTGTCAGCTCGGCGCTTGCGATGGCGATGGTTATCCTGACTGCAGGTATCAGCATGTTTCCGTTTGTGATGCCATCAAGCTCAGTTCCGGCACACAGCCTGACCATGTGGGATGCAACAGCCAGTGAAACCACTCTGATGATCATGTTTGTGGTGGCCTGCATATTTGTGCCGCTTATTCTGGCTTACACCGCCTGGAGTTATTTCGTCATGCGTGGCCGCTTAAACGAGCAGCACATACGCGATAACAGCCATTCGTTGTACTGATAACCGATAAAGAAGGAGCCAATTATGTGGTATTTTGCCTGGATTTTAGGGGTATTACTGGCCTGTTCATTTGGCATTATCAATGCCATGTGGCTGGAGTTAAATGGCTACGAAGGCGAGGAAAACGACGCTGAGTAGTTCAACCCCTGCCAATGCACAGCTGATGCAGCTATTGCGGCCAGAGCAGCCTAAGTTGTTTGCTGCTCTGGCACTGGCTGTGTCAGCCGGCCTGCTGTTCATTCTGCAAAGTTATCTGCTATCAGTGCTATTTGCCCGCTGGCTGACCGACAGCCAGCCATCTGCTACCGGCACGACTGACGCTGTGGCACTTTTAACGACAGTGTTGCCCTGGCTGGCGTTATGCCTGTTGGGGCGGCCTTTGTTGCAATACGGCCGCGAGCAACTAAGCCTGCGTGCCAGTCAGCAGGTACGCCTTAACCTTCGCGCCACTTTGCTGGATAAACTGGCGCAGACCGGGCCGGGTAAGAGCCGGTATGGCAGTGATGGTAGCTTAAGCAGTGCTGTACTGGAGCAGGTAGATGCGCTGGATGGCTTTATCAGCCGTTATTATGTGCAGCGTTATCTGGTGTTGATCACACCGTTATTGCTGGTTGCCGCCACCTTTGTTTACAGCCCATTGGCAGCGGTTATTCTGCTTATCACCGCGCCCTTAGTGCCGGTATTTATGATTTTACTCGGTAATGCCGCAGCTGCCGCCAGTCAGCGCCAGTTGCAAAAACTCAGCCGCATGAGTGGCCGTTTTCTCGATTTGGTGCGCGGCATGCCAACATTGCAGCAGCTGCAGGCCACCGAACGAGCAAGCGCGACAGTAGCCAATGCAGCCGGGCACTACCGCGACAGCAGCATGCAGGTACTAAAACTGGCATTTTTATCTACGGCTGTGCTGGAATTCTTTTCAGCCCTGGCGATTGCCTTGCTGGCGCTTTATCTGGGGCTTGGCTTATTGGGTATTTTGCCCTGGGCCAAAGGTGAGATCCCGGTAGCTTACCAGGGCGCGCTGTTTATTCTGCTGCTGGCACCGGAGTTTTATGCGCCTCTGCGCCAGCTTGGCACTGATTATCATGCTAAAGCACAGGCCGAAGCCGCTATCAGCGAATTGACACCCGTGCTGCACAGCCAGAGCTGGCAACACCCGGGCACGCAGCAACTAATACTGCAAAGTGCCCCGCAGTTAAGCATTGAGCAGCTGCAAATCACCGGCGATGACAACCGCCAGCGCCTGGCACCACTGAGTTTCACCTTAGCTGCCGGTACACGTATCGCGCTACAAGGGCCTAGCGGAACCGGGAAGTCCAGCCTGTTACATGCCTTACTGGGGTTTGTGCCCTATCAGGGCAGCATTATGGTTAATCAGCACCCCTTGCTGCAGCTTGAGCGCAATCACTGGCAGCAGCAGCTGGGTTATATGGCGCAGCACAGCAGCATTGCCGCAGCGTCTATTGCTGATAACCTGCGTTTGGCTGCCCCCACAGCCAGCGATGAGCAACTTATCGACATTCTGCAACAGGTTGAGCTGTGGCCGCTGGTGTGCCAACTTCCGCTGGGGTTAGAGACGCAACTGGGCGAGCGCGGGCTGGGTTTATCCGGTGGTCAGTTGCAGCGTCTGGCGCTGGCGCAACTGTTACTGCAGGATACCAAACTCTGGCTGCTGGACGAGCCGACAGCACACCTCGATGGCGCCACCGCTTACAGGCTACACCAGTTAATCGGCAAGCTGAGCCGGGGCAAAAGCCTGATTATTGTCAGCCATCAGCTGCATGGCCTGAACTGGCTTGATCAGGTAGTAAAGTTACCGGCACCCAGTGCCAGCCTTAACGAGAGTTCACAGCATGTCAGCGCCTGAGCCGGTTGTCCGTTTACGTACCCTGCTAACCAGCCGCCGCAGCAGCTGGCTGTTGGCACTGCTGCTCGGTGCTGTCACGCTGTTATGCGCCATTACACTGCTGGCATTGTCCGGCTGGTTTATCAGCGCGGCTGCGCTGGCGGGTTTAGCCAGTGCGGCGGCCTATGGCTTTGACTATTTTCGCCCGGCGGCCATTATCCGGCTGTGTGCCATAGGCCGCACGGCCGGGCGCTACGCCGAGCGTTTAACCTCGCACTATGCAGCACTTGGGCTGTTAAAAGACCTACGGGTAAAAACCTTTAATGCGTTAGCAAACAGCCGCAGCGGCCACCATTCCGCCGACACACTGCAGCGTCTGGTCACCGATATTGATTTACTGGATCAGCTGCCATTAAAGGTTATTGCGCCCTGGTTATGGGCGCTGAGCCTGAGCACACTATTGTTGCTGTTCTGGTATTTACTGGCGCCTACGCTACTTTACACCGCAGGCTTACCCTTGCTGCTGGCACTGTTTGTTCCGGTACTGACCTTTAAACGCGCCATCAAACTGGCGGCGCACGAAACCAGCGCTGCTGCGTTACGCCGCACCCTGCTACTGGAGCCTTTGACGATGTTGCCGGCACTGCTGATATGGCAACGCTGGCAGGACAAAACGCGCCAGTTTAGCGCCCAGGATCAGCACTGCCTAGAGTTGCAGCTACAACAGCAGCAGCTTAGTAGCCGCTGTGCATTGTTGCAGCAAAGCATACTGGCACTTAGCCTGCTGCTGCTACTGTGGCAGGGCGCGCAGCTTCTGGCAGCGCAGGCTCTGACCGTGCCTCTGCTGCTGGCTGCCGCCCTGGCGCTGTGGGCGTTGTACGAAGTGATGCTGCCACTGTGTCAGAGTTTTATTGCGCTTGGTATGAGCCTGGCGGCCCGCAACCGTTTAAATCAGCTGGCTGAGCGCGCCGTTCAGTCACAAAGTGGCAAACCCGAACCACAAGGCGCATTAACCTTAACCGCAATACAGTTATCAGCCCGGCAAGACGGTGCGCTGTATGGCCCGGACAACGTCAGTTTCACATTGCAAAGCGGCAGCATTTTGCTGATAAGCGGCGCTTCCGGCAGTGGTAAAACCACCTTACTGCAAGCCTTGGCCAATCAGCTAGCGGTAACAGGCACACTGCAGTTGAATGGCCTGCCTTACAGCGAATGGCAGCTTGGCAAGACGCTGGGTTATTTAAGCCAGCAGGCCGATATTTTTGATCTGACACTGGCGCAAAACCTACGCCTTGGCGCGCCTGATGCCAGTGATGCGCAGCTGTGGCAGGTGCTTAAAGACACCGCGCTACAAGATTGGGCGCAAAACCAACCGCAACAGCTTGATACGGTACTGGGGGAATATGGCGCGGCAGTATCAGGTGGCCAGGCCCGGCGTATCGCGCTGGCGCGTTTACTGCTGACACACCGGCCGGTACTGTTACTGGATGAGCCTTTTGCCGGGCTAGACCCCGACACAACGCAGCAGGTGCTGCACGCTTTACTGCAGCGCCAGCGTAACGGCATCTTAGTTATTGTCAGCCACCAGCGCCTTGATATACCACAGGCACAGCTGCTGCAACTACATCAGGGGCAGTAAGGGCGACGGCATCAACCATAAAAAAACCCCGCGCTAATTAGCACGGGGTGTCAGATAAAAAGACAAAGGACAAGGATAGACGTAGTTTGGTGGGGACGTTCAGTTCGCGTGGGCTGCGGCATTAACTGCCTCACCCTCGCTCACTCGCTCCCGGGAAGTTCCACCAACTCTTCCCAGGCTGCTTACTTTACCGACGCGACGAACTCAGGGTAGGCTTCGATACCACACTCTGAGGCGTCAACGCCTTCGTACTCAGCTTCTTCGCTAACGCGAATACCAATTACCAGTTTCAGTACGTACCAGACAATCAGACTGGTAACAAAAACCCAGACAAAGATGGTTGCCGCACCCACCAGCTGACCAACAAAACTGGTGCCTTCTTTTGACAGCGGTACCAGTAACAAACCGAACAGACCCACCACGCCATGCACAGAGATAGCACCAACCGGGTCATCAATTTTCAGTTTATCCAGACCAATAATAGACGCGACAACCAATACACCGGCGATGGCGCCGAACAGCGTGGACTGCAGCGCAGTAGGCGTTGAAGGCTCAGCGGTAATGGCAACCAGGCCAGCCAGAGCACCGTTTAATGCCATAGTTAAGTCGGCTTTGCGGAATAAAATCACTGACAGTGCCAGTGCCGCTATCGCGCCGGCTGCGGCCGCAGCATTAGTATTTAAGAACACCACAGCGACGGCGTTGGCATTACTGATATCACCCAGCTTTAATACTGAGCCGCCGTTAAAACCGAACCAACCCATCCACAGAATTAAGGTACCCAGCGTGGCCATTGGCATATTGGCCCCCGGAATAGCACTGACTTTGCCGTCTTTGCTGTATTTACCTTTACGCGCGCCCAGCAGTAACACACCTGCCAACGCCGCTGCCGCACCTGCCATATGCACGATGCCTGAACCGGCAAAGTCTGAGAAACCAAAGTCATCGCCCAGTGAATACAGGCCAAATACCGCATTACCACCCCAGGTCCATGAACCTTCCATCGGATAGATAAAGCCGGTCATGACGACTGAAAACGCCAGAAATGCCCATAGCTTCATACGTTCTGCTACAGCACCCGATACAATGGACATTGCGGTTGCCACAAACACAACCTGAAAGAAAAAGTCTGAAGCCGTTGAATACACAGCGCCACCGGTGAAGCCATCTTCACGCTCGGCAAAGCTGGTCAGGGTGGCATCAACATCAACAGCGCCGATACCTGTTAAGAAATACTCGCCGCCGTACATGAAGGCGTAACCGCACACCAGATACATGATGCAGGCAATAGAGTAAAGCGCGACGTTTTTAGTCAGAATTTCAGTGGTATTTTTCGCCCGTACCAGGCCGGCTTCCAACATCGAGAAACCTGCTGCCATCCACATTACTAATACTCCACACATCAGGAAGTAGAAGGTATCCATGGCATACTGTAAGTGATAAATTTGCTCTTGCATGATAACAGCTCCTTATATGGCTTCAGCGTCAGACTCGCCGGTGCGTATCCGCACAGCCTGCTCCAGGTCATAAACGAAAATTTTACCGTCGCCGATACGGCCGGTATAAGCCGCTTTTTGGATGGCTTCAATCAGGCGGTCAACCTGGTCATCCAAAGTGGCAATTTCCAGTTTTACTTTCGGCAGAAAATCAACCTGGTATTCCGCACCACGGTATAATTCGGTGTGCCCTTTCTGGCGGCCGAAACCTTTTACTTCTGTTACCGTTAAACCTTCTACCCCAATGTCAGCTATGGCTTCGCGTACATCGTCCAGTTTGAACGGCTTGATGATGGCACATACAAGCTTCATGATGTTTTCCCTATAGTAGTCGTCTGAGCGATTCAGCTTTTATTAAGAAAACCTTGTGCCAACTTTTTAAAAGTGTTTTAAATCATAAACTTAATAAAAATTAGACGATACTGGACAGAATAAATGCACTTATTTGGTGCGTTTATTCACTTAGTCTGTGCAGCTAACCTTCATCAGGCGACGCATCAGGTTCAGTGTTTAAAAGCCCGGCAGCGGTAAGCGGCTTTCACTGCCATAGATTGATAAGTAACTGCATAAAAACAAAACTTTTGCTTGCACTGTCGGCAGCTGGCAGATGTACTACTATGGTTATTACAACAGATGTAGTGGCGTTCCTGCATCGTGTCCAGGGATCTACGTTATGCTTTGCCAGGTAAGACAACATCTTGCGCTTTATGCTGTGCTGTGGCTGACGCTGACTGTAACCTGGGCTGCGTCAGCACAAATATCTGTCCAATCGACCTCGCGCTTCTCCCGGCTCGATATTCAGCAAGGGTTATCACAAAACACTGTAACCGCTTTGGTGCAGGATCATGACGGCAATATCTGGATTGGCACCCAGAACGGGTTGAACCGTTATGACGGCTTCGATGTAAAAGTGTTTATGCCCGGTGAACATGCCACAACCATCAGCGACAACTTTATTACGTCTCTGGTCGTAGACCAGCATGGCGTGCTTTGGGTAGGCACCCTGAACGGCCTGAACCGTTATGACCCTAAAGCGGGTGTATTCGAGCGTTTTCGGCCACTGCCGCAGCGTAGTTCTGGCAATGATATAGTGCTGTCATTGCATTTGGATCAGCAAAACCGGCTCTGGGTCGGTACTGACAGGGGCATAGCGCTATGGCAGGATGCCAGCCAGACATTACAACTGTGGTATAGCGGCCCGTCAGCGCAGCCGCAGAATATCACGGCAATATCTGCCGACAACGATGGCAGCCTGTGGTTTGGCACACCCCAGGGGTTGTACCGTATTGATATCGCCAGCAAAACCTTACGTGACACTATGGCCTTTCCTGTTGAATATGCTTCTGTGCTGGCGCTGTATCATGATAAGGCAGGCCGGCTCTGGGCTGGCCTTGAACACAAAGGGTTAATGCTGTTTGAGCCGGAGCAGCAAAACTGGCAATCAGTTGAGCTGGTTAATTACGACAAGGATCTTATCAGCCGTGAAATCCGCAGTATCACCATGGACAACAACGCTGATATCTGGGTTGTCACTCAGCATGGTCTGAACCAGTTAAGGTTAAAGCAGGGCAAATGGCAGCAGCACGCCTCGTTTTATCATCAGCGCCATAATCCCACCAGCCTCGGCAGCGGCAAAGTCGTCTCTGTGCTGGCTGATGCCCAAGGCAGTATCTGGGTTGGCAGTTGGAACGGCGGCGTATCGCGGCTGAACCAGGCAAATAACCTGTTTTCCAGCATTACACCCGACCTGCCCCTGATGGCAGCAGTGCGTAACCCGGCGACAATCACGCTGGCCGCCTGGCAAGATAAGCTTTGGGCCGGCACCGCCGACGGCCTGTTTACGCTAACGGCGAAGCAAAGCGGTTTTGTGCCTGCCGGCGATATGCAAAACAGCCTGACCTATTACAGTACACTGGACAGAGGGGCTCAGCTGTGGTTCGGGCACACCCTTGGCATCAGTAGCCTGGATAAAATAACAGGACTCAGTCAGCAACTGCACTTACCTGACAGTGTGGCTAAAGGCCCGGTCAGGCGGATGTGGGCCGATGAACAACATATCTGGCTGGCCATTGAGCAGTTCGGTATTGTCGTCACCAACCACGAGCTGACAGAGGTGATTGCCATACACCCGCTGAACCGCTCGGTAACCTTTATCCGCCCGCTCGGCCAGGACAAAGTACTGGTCGGCAGCTATCTGGGGTTAAGTTGGTTTGATCGTGCCAGTGCTACGTTGTTATTTACCCACACACCCGGCGTTAGCGACAACCAGAGCGCGCCGGGCCTGCCAACCGCACCGATGGATTTTATCACCAGCGCCGATAATCGCTACTGGCTTGCCAGTAATGGCTCCGGCTTATATGAAATGCTGTATGCCGCAGAGCCGGCAAATGCCCGTTTTGTGCAATATAGCGAGCAGCAAGGCTTAAACAGTGGCCAGCTAAAGAGCATCGCCAGTGACAATCAAGGCAATCTGTGGCTTAGCACGGCGTTTGGTATTTCGGTGTTCAGCCCCGGCACTTTGCAATTTCGTAACTTTGGCTACCGCCACGGCACCTTAAAACGCGATTACATTAATGCCTCGGCTACCCGGCTTAGCGACGGTAGCCTCGCCTTTGGTGGTATGGATGGCTTTACTGTGTTTCAGCCTGAGCGGGTATTAGCATATCAAGCCACGTCTGTCGCCGAACCTCATATTCAGAGCATACTGGTAAATAATGCTCCACTAGATCCTGTCGCCCCGCTGGCCGATGCAGCGTTGGCAAAAATACTACATGCTAAACATCAACTTACCGTACCAGCTGCGGGTGCGCGTAGTATCAGGCTCCACTATTCAACCCGTGAGTTTATTGAAACTGCTCAGGTACAATTTCAATACCGGCTCGACCCTTTAGACAGCAACTGGATCACACAGGACCCCGGCAAACGCACAGCAGGTTTTGAACGCCTGCCACCAGGCCAGTATCTGTTCCGGCTGCGTGCCGGGGTGCAGCAATCGCCGTGGAGCGATGAATACCAGCTGGCGGTTAGAGTGCTGCCCTTATGGTGGGAAACCTGGTGGGCCAGATTATTGTTACTGCTGTTGCTGGTGGCGCTACTGCCGGGTTTGCCCGCATTTCAGCTCAGACAACTGCATAAACGCCAGCGTCAACTGGCGATGCTGGTTGAAGAGCGCACCAGTGCACTGGAAGAGTCGAAGAACAAAGCAGAACAAACGTTGCAACAGCTCGCCTCTACGATGAAAGAGCTGGTGCGGACAGAAAAAATGGCCGTGCTCGGGCAACTGGTTGCCGGGGTTGCACATGAAGTCAATACGCCGCTTGGCGTGGCGCTGACGGCCAGCAGTGTTGTCAGCGAAGAAAGCCGCCAACTGCAACAAAAACTCAGCAGCGGTAATATCCGCCGCCAGGAACTGGATACATTTTTACAAAAGCTCGAACAGGCTACCCGCTTACTCGACAGCAACCTGCAGCGTGCAGCACAGTTAGTGGCTAACTTTAAACAGGTATCGGTCGACCGCACTGCGGACAATCAGCGCCGTTTTAAACTGGCACTGTATCTGGACGAGCTGCTGGAAAGCCTTAGCCTGATGTGGAAACACCGCGATATTACATTCGATATCAGCTGCCCGCCTGAGATTGAAATGGACAGTTACCCTGGCAGCATTGGCCAAATCATCACCAACTTTACCCAGAATGCTGTGGTGCATGCATTTAAAGACAGCGCCAGTGGCAACATCAGCATCAGTTGCCGGCAGTTAAAAGACAAGGTTGAAATTGTGTTTGCTGACAACGGTGCAGGTATCAGCAAAGATAATCTGGAACGGATTTTCGACCCGTTTTTTACCACTAACCGCCACCAGGGCGGTACCGGCTTAGGCCTGCATATTGTCTATAACCTGGTGACACAAAAATTGCGCGGCAGCATTACCGTGACCAGCGCGCCCAATGAGGGTACCTGTTTTACGCTGTTACTGCCGCTTCAGATATAAACTGCTTACTCTGACAGAAACTGCTGCCAGTCGCGCAGCAGTTTTAGTAAGTCTTCCAGGCCACATTGCATGCTCATGCCCTGCTCATCCAGTTGCAAGTCATCGTCAGCCACTTTATGCTGCTGCCGCTCAGGCAATGGCTGCTCTGTGGTGTAAAACAATGTATTGTGGCTTAACGTCACCTCGCCGGCATCAATCTCTAACAGATATTCGCGGCCCTGATACTGCATACTCTGGTGCGAATTAAGTGCAGACAATTGCTGCAATAACGGCTGATAAGCTCCCGCCAGCTGACCAAACTCTTCAAGTAAAAACCGCCCCAGCACTTCATGCTCTTCCGCCAGGCGGATACCGAATTTATTGCTATTGCGATCATAAGTAAAATCGTATTCCACGCTAGTGCTCCGTTAGCGTTATATAACTGAAAGTGTAGCTGCTGCAACGCTATTAGCACGCAGAAAAAAGGCCTGCATTTGCAGGCCTTTTATTAAGCAGATACTGACTTACACTGCTTGCTGAATAATCACATTGTCCGCTTTTTTGGTGTATTGCGGCATACGGTGGAAATTCAGGTAACGGTAAGTATCGGCTGCGGTCGCATCAATTTGCTTAGCGTATTCCAGATACTCCGCCACGGTTGGCAGTTTACCGATAATTGACGCTACTGCCGCCAGCTCAGCTGAGGCTAAGTACACGTTAGCACCCTGACCTAAACGGTTCGGGAAGTTACGGGTAGAGGTAGATACTACCGTTGACTTC
Organism: Rheinheimera sp. ATLC3; assembly: GCF_059429535.1. Lineage (NCBI taxonomy): Bacteria > Pseudomonadati > Pseudomonadota > Gammaproteobacteria > Chromatiales > Chromatiaceae > Rheinheimera > Rheinheimera sp. ATLC3. The sequence continues at coordinate 3,062,951 of NZ_CM182103.1, read as the reverse complement.
TCGGCTACGCGCGCCTGGTTACCCATGCACAGTGAACAGCCTGGCATTTCAGTGCGGGCACCAACTTTACCGAAAATGCTGTAGTAACCTTCTTCGGTTAGCTGTGCCTGGTCCATCTTGGTTGGTGGTGCAATCCACAGACGGGTTGGTAACTGGCCTTTGTATTTATCCAGCAACTTACCGGCTGCACGGAAGTGACCGATGTTAGTCATACAAGAACCGATAAACACTTCGTCAATCTTATCGCCTGCCACTTCAGACAGTAAGCGCGCATCATCCGGGTCATTCGGTGCACACAGTACCGGCTCTTTAATATCAGCCAGGTCGATTTCAATCACTTCAGTGTATTCAGCATCGGCATCAGCAGACATCAGCTGCGGATCTTTCAGCCAGGCCTGCATTGCATTGATACGGCGCTCGATAGTACGTACATCGCCATAGCCTTCAGCAATCATCCACTTAAGCATCACGATGTTTGATTCTAAGTACTCAGCGATAGACTCTTGCGACAGCTTGATGGTACAACCTGCAGCAGAACGCTCTGCAGATGCATCAGATAATTCAAACGCTTGCTCAACCGTTAAGTTTGGTAAGCCTTCGATTTCCAGAATACGGCCAGAGAAGATATTCTTCTTACCCTTCTTATCAACGGTTAACAGGCCTTTCTGAATTGCCGCATACGGAATAGCATGTACTAAGTCGCGCAGAGTAATACCTGGCTGCATTTCACCTTTGAAACGCACCAGCACTGACTCTGGCATATCCAGTGGCATAACACCTGTTGCGGCAGCAAAAGCGACCAAACCAGAACCGGCCGGGAATGAAATACCAATTGGGAAACGGGTGTGCGAGTCACCACCGGTACCTACGGTATCTGGCAGTAACATACGGTTTAACCAGCTGTGGATAATACCATCACCCGGGCGCAGTGAGACACCGCCACGGTTCATAATGAAATCCGGCAGCGTGTGGTGAGTATCAACGTCAACCGGCTTCGGATACGCCGCCGTGTGACAGAATGATTGCATGGTTAAATCGGCAGAGAAACCTAAACAGGCTAAGTCTTTTAACTCGTCGCGCGTCATTGGGCCAGTGGTATCTTGCGAACCTACAGTGGTCATCTTCGGTTCACAGTAAGTGCCCGGACGCACACCTTTCACGCCGCAGGCTTTACCAACCATTTTCTGTGCCAGCGTGAAGCCCTTGCCAGAATCAGCTTTAGCTTGTGGGCGACGGAATTTGTCTGAATGACCTAAACCTAAGAATTCACGGGCACGATCAGTTAAACCACGGCCGATGATTAACGGAATACGGCCACCGGCACGTACTTCGTCAATTAATACATCAGTTGCCAGGCTAAATTCTGCCAGCACTTCGTCTGAGCCGTGACGCACGACTTTGCCTTCAAATGGCAGAATGTCGATGACATCGCCCATTTCCAGCTTAGATACGTCAACTTCGATTGGCAGTGCGCCTGAATCTTCCATGGTGTTAAAGAAGATAGGTGCTATTTTGCCACCTAAGACGAAACCGCCGCCGCGCTTGTTTGGCACGTATGGAATGTCGTCACCCATAAACCACAGCACTGAGTTAGTGGCGGATTTACGTGATGAACCGGTACCTACTACGTCACCGACATACGCCAGTGGAAAGCCTTTTTTGTTCAGCTCATCCAGTTGCTTAATCGGGCCGACTGTACCTGGCTGATCCGGTTTAATGCCGTCGCGGTCATTTTTCAGCATCGCTAAGGCGTGCAGCGGAATATCCGGGCGTGACCAGGCATCCGGTGCTGGCGATAAATCGTCAGTGTTGGTTTCGCCTGATACTTTAAATACGGTAACAGTGATTTTCTCTGCCAGTGCTGGTTTGGCTTCAAACCATTCTGCATCGGCCCAGCTTTGCAGCACTTGTTTAGCATACTGATTGCCGGCTTCAGCTTTTTCGGTTACATCGTGGAAGGCATCGAAAATCAGTAAGGTATGCGACAAGGCTTTAGCGGCGATAGGCGCCAGCTTAGCATCGTCTAACAGGCTGATCAGTGGTTCAATGTTGTAACCACCCATCATAGTGCCTAACAGTTCAGTCGCACGCTCGGCGCTGATCAGGCTGCAGCTGGTTTCACCTTTGGCAACTGCCGCTAAAAAGCCGGCTTTAACGTAAGCCGCTTCATCAACGCCCGGCGGTACGCGGTTTACCAGTAAATCAACCAGGGTGTCTTCTTCGCCTTTTGGCGGGTTCTTTAACAGTTCAACTAAAGCGGCTACCTGCTCTGCATTGAGCGGTTTTGGCGGGATACCTTGCGCTGCGCGCTCGGCCACATGTTCGCGATATTGTTGTAGCACAGTATGATCCTCTTGGTCGTTAGCTGCAGTCTTGCCACTGCGGCGTCATTCAACAGAATGAATGGGCACAATTATATGAAAATTCGGGCCAAATTGACATCGGGCCGTTAAGCACCACAGTTATAGTGGGTATAAATCTTGTGAATACAAAACCCGGAGTTATATATTCTTTATTATAGTGGTCAGACCTCGGCTATAGCGCAACTCTATGTTTGCTCTACGATACCGGTTGCAACACCCGCCCTGGCTCGCCACAGCAACTCGCCCTACTGCCTGCGGCAGGGCTCAGACACTCTGTGGCGACCAAAACGGGGTTCCAACCTCTATCTGGTTAGCTACCCCAGAAAATAAAAAGGCTGAGTAGTTCCCTACTCAGCCTGTGCAGTTTAGCAGAGTTTTATTACCAGATCTTAACGCGTTTTTCCGGCGCTAAGTACATCGCATCACCTTCTTTAATATCAAAGGCGGTGTAGAACTGCGGAATGTTCGGTAATAAACCAATAACACGGATATATGGCGGTGAATGCGGGTCTGTCGCCAGACGCTGCTTCAGCGCTTCATCACGGTATTTTGCACGCCATACCTGAGCCCAGCTAATCAGCACGCGCTGTTCACCGGTAAAGCCATCCAGCACCGGCGCAGGTTTGCCATCCAGTGAAATTTCATAGGCTTTCAGTGCTACCGTTAAACCACCTAAATCGCCGATGTTTTCACCCAGCGTCAGATCACCATTTACATGGTGGCCTTCCAGCGGCTCGTAGTGGCTGTAGTGCGCGCTTAACTTGGCACCACGTTCCTGGAACTGCGATTTGTCTTGTTCAGTCCACCAGTTACGTAAGTTACCCTCGCCATCGTATTTCGCGCCCTGATCGTCAAAACCATGGCCGATTTCGTGGCCGATAACTGCGCCGATACCGCCGTAGTTCACCGCATCGTCAGCTTCCATATTAAAGAACGGCGGTTGTAAAATAGCGGCCGGGAACACGATTTCGTTGTTAACCGGGTTGTAGTAAGCATTAACCGTTTGCGGTGTCATGTGCCATTCGTCTTTATCGATTGGCTGCCCCAGTTTTGCCAGCATCTCGTCATAGGCAAAATGGGTGGCACGAACAAAGTTACCAACTAAATCGTCAGCTTTAATTTCTAACGAAGAATAATCTTTCCACTTGTTCGGGTAACCGATTTTAGGGGTAAAGGTTGCCAGTTTAGCCTGTGCTGCTTTTTTGGTGTCTTCGGTCATCCATTCCAGATTATTGATAGACACTTCATAAGCTTTAATCAGGTTAGCCACCAGTTTTTCCATCCGCGCTTTGGCTTCCGGTTTAAAGTGACGCTCAACATACAGCTTACCGGTCAGCTCGCCCAGCACTTCGTCTGACGCATCCACGGCTTGTTTCCAGCGTGGTTGCTGCTCTTGGGTGCCGCTTAATGTCGTGCCATAAAACGCGAACTGGCGATCAGCAAAGTTGCTGCTCAGCTTATCGGCGTAAGCACTGATGGTCTTAATCGTCAGGTAGTCCTGCCAGCTTTGCAGATCAGAGTCTGCCAGTACCTTGGCAAAACCGGTTAAATAACTTGGCTGACGTACAATGATATCGTTTACCGCATCCAGTTTTACGCCTTTGGCAAAGGTAGCCCAGTCAAATGCGCCCATTTGCGTGTTCAGGTCGCTTGCGGCAGTTTTGTTATAGGTTTTATCAGCATTGCGGCTTTCTACGCGGGTCCAGTGGTGTTCTGCCAAAGCAGTTTCCAGCTTTAATACACGCTCGGCAGCGGCGGCGGCATCTTTATGGCCTGCCATGGTAAACATATCAGTCAGATACGCTTTGTAATCAGCAATTAACTTCTGGCCGGCTTCATCTTCTTTAAAGTAATAATCACGGTCTGGTAAACCCAGGCCCGCCTGATACAGATAAACACCGTACTGAGATGAGTTTTTCGCATCATTGTTTACATACCAGCCAAACGGAATAGAAACGCCGTCGCGCTGTAAGCTGGCAAATAATGCAGGTAAACCTTCTTTGTCTTGTAATGCTTTAACTGCATCCAGTTGTGGTTGCAGTGGTGTCAGGCCCAGGCTTTCAACCTTAGCTTCATCCATATAGCTTTTAAATAAGTCGCCAAGCTTCTGCTCATCTGAACCAGGCACTAAATCTGTGCGGGCAGACACTTCATCAATAATGTCCTTTACCGCCTGCTGCGAATTGTCACGCAACACGTTAAATGAGCCATAAGACGATTTATCAGCCGGAATTGGGGTTTCGGCCAGCCACTTACCGTTTACCGCCAGGAAAAAGTCCTCGCTGAATTTAACGGCCGGGTCGAAATACTGTTGGTCAATGCCCGATACCAATGGTGCTGCGACTTCCGCTGCGACCGGTTGTTGAGCTGTTTGTACGGGTTCCTGCTTGTTACATGCCGTAAGGCCAAGAGCCAGTGCGACAGACGCAGCGGCCAGGGTAAGCTTTTTCATTGTAGTTTTCCTGATAAGGTTACAAACTTTAACGCTTGTACATACTAACCTGAGCTTTAGCACGAGTACAAACATCAAACCTGACGAAGTTGTAACAAGTTATAAAAGCGCTATGATGCTAGCCAACTTCAGGTTATCCGGGTGAGCAGGTAAATGGAAAATTTGCGCAACGCCAATCAGCTACTGCAATGGAGCGAACAGAACCAGTTAAGCGCTAGCCAGTTGCAGCAAGCTTCTGAACGCTACCCGCTGCAACCGGCCCCTGCTGACTGGCTGGCACAGGCAAACCTTATTCTGCTTTTTGGCGCGGTGCTATTGTTAAGCACAGCAGTGATTTTCTTCTTCGCCTACAACTGGCCGTTAATGCATTACTTCGCCAAATTTGCACTGGCAGGCACAGCGGTTTTACTCTCTGGCCTGGTCGCTGTCTGCAGCGCACCGCAAAGCCTGATGCAACGTTCAGCGCTGCTTGCTGCCAGTATTTTAACCGGCGCTTTGCTGGCGTTAATCGGCCAGACTTACCAGACCGGGGCCGATATCTGGCAGCTATTTGCTGGTTGGGCTGCGCTGATGACGCTACTGGTATTATTGTCACAAAGCCGCGCCAGCTATCTGCTGTGGTTTATCGTGATAGAGCTGGCTGCCAGCCGTTATCTGCATACCCGCTCCGAATTGTTTTGGCTATTTTCCAGCGCCGCCATGATGCTAAACCTGACACTGTTCAATCTGTTATTACTAGTGTTTGCCGATTTCGCTATGGCGCGGCTTGGTGTAAAGCCAGACAACCTGCTGCTGCGCGTTAGCGCTGTGATGTTTATCGTGCCACATACTTATGGCGGCATGCTCGGCGCCTGGGATAACCACTATCAGGCCAACCTGCTGTGTTACCTGCTACTGAGTGCTGCATTAGCGCTGAGATACTACCGCTACAGGCGCGATATCTTTGTGCTGGCGCTGCTGATCTACAGCGCTATTGCGGTAACAACCAGTATTCTGGCGCGCCTGCTGGAACTCGCAGATGGCTTTTTCGCGATGAACCTGCTGGCACTGTTTGTCATTGGCAGCAGCGTTGCCGCCGCTATCTGGCTGAAAAAGCAAATACAGCCGCAAACGGGAGCGTCAGTATGAATCAGACTGAACTGGCAACCCAGTTACAACACGCCGGTATTGTGGACCAGGCAACAGCCGGACAACTGCAATACAGCGCCAGCCCCTGGTGGCTACAAATTTTGCTGGCTGTTGCCGCCTGGATAGGCTCAGTGCTGATTATCGGCTCTTTTATTGGCCCGGTGCTGGCACTGGCAGATCACAACGCGGTCAGGGCTGTCATTGCCGTGTTATTAATCAGCGCCGCTATCTGGCTGGCCGTTAAACCACAGGAGTTTTTGCAGCAGATGTCTGTTGCTGTTGCGCTGGCCGGTCAGGGCATGCTGGTGTTCATCAGCTATGACTTATTTAATGATGAAGTGGCACGATACAGCTGCGCCGTCGTCGCGGTATTGTTGCTGTTCAGCCCGCTAAAACCATTGCATCAGCGGCTGAGTATCAGTATTGCGCTGGCATGTCTGTTATCGCTTATCAGCTCGGCAGCAGTACTAGCCGTCAGTGGCATCCTATTAGCGGCTGCGGCGTTACTGTTATGGTGCAACAGGGCTAAATGGGCTGCTTTGCACTACGGCCAAACCATAAAAAGCCTGCTGGATGTTGTTACCCCCGCTGCGCTGTTGCTGGCAATATCAGGCCAGAGCCTATACTGGTTCGATAGTCAGTTGTGGTTTGATACCAGCACAGCCTATGCAGTGACGTTTTACAGCACATCAGGTGCAGCCTTGTTTATGCTGACGGTATTCTGGCTAAGCCGCCAGGCTACTGTTCCAAGCCGGGTGGCGCTGCTTAGCCTGGCGCTGCTACTAAGTGTTGTGCTTTACAGCGCGTCGGGCTTATTGGTTAGCACAGCATTAATGCTGGTGTGCTTTTATGGTTGTAGCAGGCTATGGTATGCAGTTTGCCTGCTTAGCATGCTGGTTAGCATCAGTCAGTTTTATTACAGCCTTAACATTACACTGCTGCATAAAGCGGGCATTCTGGCATTAAGTAGCCTGGCACTGTTGTCTACCTGGCTGTTACTGCAGCGCTATCAGCGGAGGTTAGTATGACTGCCCGTATCCGCCAATTGGCAATAACCGCCGCAGTATTGCTGATCCTGGCTGTCAGCGCGCTGACGATCTGGCGCTTTGAACAAACATTAGCCAGCGGGCAAACACTAATACTTGAGCTGGCACCGGTAGACCCGCGTTCTATTATGCAGGGTGACTATATGGCGCTGGCTTATGCTATAGATCGTGAACTGCCGGGCGATGCCGGTAAGTTCAAATATGTTTGGTTTAGCCTGTCTGACCAGGGTATTGCCAGCCTGCATAGCCTGAGTTACGATTTGCCAAAGCAGCAAGGTTTGATTGGTGTGTTACTGCGCCAGCGTGACGGCATTTACAGTGTTGCCCCAAATGGTTTTTTCTTTGCTGAGGGCACAGCTGCCGCTTACGAAGCCGCGCGCTATGGGCAGTTTAAGGTAGATAGCAGCGGTAAAGCCTTACTGACCGGCTTATTGGATGAAGACCTGCAGTTATTAGGTGAGAACGTACGCTGAAGCGGACGCCCAGCGAAAACCGGATTACCCTAAGCCAACCGTTGAAGCCCTGGATGGGCGAAAACGAGCCTACAGGGATGTATTTACGGCGTGTTGGTGTGGGTAAACCGGTTTGATGCCCCACTGGTGAGCACACATTCTAACCCTCGCACTGATAACAGCTGGGCTTTCTCGGGCAGCTATTGCCACGGGCGCAAATCAGCTGCGCCGGCTTTTGCAGGCTACGGGCGACCCAATTGATATTGAGTATATTCGCCACACTGGTCAGCGCCGTTTGAATAGCTTTCGGCACTTTGGTACCACCGCTGCTGCCAACGCATAACTGTTTTAGCTCGCCAGCCATACTGTCGGCATCTACGCCCTGTGCCAGCAAAGCCGGGTTTAAGTCGATGCCGGCGCAAAGCACGTGGGTGTTGCCGGCCAAGTCCTGCACTTTAGTTGATTCACAGCAGTAAATACGCGGTGCACCGTTTACATCCAGCAAGGATAACTGCGCGCTGCTATTTACGCCTTCAACATCAAACATGCGAAACACTGCCCAGTGCTGGCAGGGATCTTCGACTTTACGCATATTACCCCACGGCAACGGAATGCCATTGCCGCGGTACACGGCTTTAAGTTTCCCCGGCGTGTAAGCATCAAAATAATGCCAGTGCGTATAAGGCGACACAGCGGTCATGCGGCGCATGGCGACTGATGCCGACACCCCGGCTTGCAGATGAGAGCTGATTTCATAACCCTGCCGGTCCAGCAGTTGGCGAAACGGTAACTTGGGGCATAGCAGCGCACCGGCAAAAAAGCTGGATTCAAAATCACGCCAGGCATGAAGTATATCCTGCGGCTGCAGCGCGGTAGATTGTGATAATTCGTCATCCTGGGCGCCGCCCACCGTCATACTGCTTTTCACCCCATCTTTATTGTGCAGCACAGCATGGCCGATATGTACCGCCAGCTCATACTTTAACCGGGTCGGATAAGCCTTTAGCAGACTGTTCAGGTGCAATGTTGCCGGAGGGCTGAAAAACGATGTTGAGACATTTTTTGACAAGACACCCAGCTCGTCCAGTAACTCCTTGGGAGCTTCGTCATACCAACGCAGTGTTAAGCCCAGTTGTTTCACTATTGCCAGCAGTTCTTCCACACTTAGCGGCATGCGCTTTAAACCTACCTCTTCAGCGGCTCGTTCCAGCTCAGGAAAGTGGTTTTGGTTGTGCTCCTGATGGGCACGGATTAACAGCTGTGCAAACTGCTTACCACTGGTACCGGTTTGCGACAGCATTTCCGGAATAGCAATTTGCAAAATATCGTTAGAAAACAAAAAGCCCGGCTCCAGTGCCATGCCGCTGATGCCGCCACGGCTGCCTTTTTCCGGTGTTAAGTCTTCACCGGCATCTTCGCCGTCTAAAAACCAGTCCAGCTCTTTTTGAAATACTTCGGCAATGACCTCCAGCATTTCAATTCCCGGTGTACGTTTGCCACGCTCAATCATCGATAAGTAAGACACCGACGGTGCCTGCTCAGGGTTTACCCTGATGCAGCGTGTCGACAGATCTTCCATGGTTAAGTTATTACGTTTTCTCAGGTTTCTGATCTTAGTACCGAGAAAATGTGACTTTCTGAGCAGACTTTTGTTTAGTTTCATTTTGTAAAATTCACACTGTGAAATTTCTATTGTGAAATTATGCTGATTTTTAGCCTAGACTAGTTTTTAACCGATAGCAACTGGTCTGCGCTCTTAGCAGAGCGCAGATACAAAGGTTCGGAATCCTGATAGCGCAGCCACAGAGTGTCTGAGCGAACGCGCAAGCGGCAGCGAGTTGCTGTGGCGAGCACAGCAGGAGTTGCGAACCGAAGTATTACACCATTACTGGCAACAAGAGTTGATAAAACGAGGATGACATCATGACAACACTGGCCCAACAACACAGCACCCCATCACAGAGCCAAACCGCCTGGATGGCGACCGAGCTTAGCGTGATTAACGAGCTGAATCAGCGCCACGTTAAGCAGGTGATGGACTACTCTAAAGGCTTTTTAGATAAAACCTTTCCACTGCAGCAAGGTTCGCACAAAGATGTATGCAGCTACGTGGTGTATTACCAGCAACTGCTGGCATTTTTTGCCGACGGCAGCACCAGCGGGTTACAAAATCCGGCCCAATTTGTGGCATTAAGCGGCCACCGTGAAGCACCCTGCTCTATCGTGCTGAACAATAACGGCCGCCATGTCGAGCTGATTTTAAACCGTAGCGGCATTAATGGCTGCCAGGATAAGGCCAGCATTGATGATATTCAATTGCAAACCTCTGAACCTGATTGCATCTGGTTCAGCATGGTTACCGGCCGTCAGGTCAGCTGTGCACATAAAGGTAATAAGCAGTTTACCTGCAAAGACGGTTTACCCTACTCTCTGGCTTGAACGGTTTGAGACAGGCAGTCTGACTGCCTGTCAGGGTAATTGCCGCTGCTGAAATTTTGTGCTATTTTTCTGCCCCCAATTATCCGGTGCCAGAATAAAAAAAATAATGGATGTACTGACGCTTACCTGTGTAAATGTGTTTATTGCCTGCACTTTTACTATCTTACTGGCGCTGCAATACAAAGCAGAGCGTCAAGTGAGGTACCAGCGTTATTTTATTCTGGCTGCTATCTTCATGCTTCTAAACGCGCTGATCAGTGTCTTTAGCTTCACAACCCACGCAGTGCCGTACTGGCTTAGCCCGGCGCTGTCTAATACCAGCAGTGTTGGCGCCCATCTGGCTCTGGCCTGCGGCATTCACCGTCATTTACAGTTACCGGGAAAACGGCAGTGGTTGCTGCTGGCAATTATTCCGCTTTATCTGGCGCAGCTGAGTGACTTTGCCGCTGCAACTATAGCCAATCGCATGCTGTTGGCTATTCCGCCGGTTATCATGCTGAACCTGTGGAGCATCCGTATGTTGTCACAGCACCGCAATACTGAGCTTGGGCCAGTATATCTGGCATTTATCGGCGTGTTTTCCTTTAATATCATCCAGTTTATTTTGCGCTCGGCTTACATGCTGGCAGAACACTATGAACTGGTGCAGACCCATTACAGTGCGCTTATTTATAGCATTGGCTATTTCAGCCTGACTGCTTTTGCCATACTGGTGTTTGGCTGCGTTATTATGTTAAGCCATTCGCAGCAGCGGCTGGCCTTACTGCATGTTTCAGAGCGCGATGCCCTGACCGGATTGCTGAACCGCCGCTCTTTATCACCACGGTTAACGGCCGAGCTTAACCGGACAGAGCGCAACAACACCACTTTAAGCGTACTGATGTTTGATATTGATTATTTCAAACAGGTAAATGATACCTTTGGCCACAGAGCTGGCGACAAAGCAATACAGCACGTGGTAGACATTGCCAGCCAGCAATTACGTGATTACGACCTGCTGTTTCGCTATGGCGGTGAAGAGTTTTTAATTTGCCTGCCGGACACATCAAAAGACGCCGCCTTACTGATCGCCAACAGATTAAAGCAAGCGGTTGAAGTCAACCCGCTTGCCGCCGAACAACCGATAAAGATGACCGTCAGTATCGGTGTTAGCAGTACCAGCCAGTTCACTGACCCAGAACATCTGATTGAACAGGCCGATACCGCGCTGTATCAGGCTAAGCAGAGTGGCCGTAACGCTGTCGTCAGTTTTCACCAGCTATAGCCTGCCACCCCAGAGCACAGCTAAATAACAGCGCGGCTAATCCAGGCGCTTTTTAAAGCGCAGCGTAGCGATAATTAAGCCAACCAGCGTAAAGCCTGCCAGATACGCCACATCATAACTAAGTGTCCACCACTGTGCATCGCGCAGGACTACGGCGCGTATCATCCGCACAAAATGTGTCGCGGGCAGTACTTCCGCCAGCCACTGTGCTGCCACCGGCATAGCCGCATAAGGAAACATAAAGCCCGACAGTAAGATAGACGGCAATAAAATAAACACCGTCATCTGCATCGCCTGCAATTGTGTGGTAGCACGGGTAGAAATAATCAACCCTAACGTCAGGCTGGCCAGAATAAACAACAGTGTTACCACCAGCAACGACAGCCAGTGCAAAGGCAGCGGCACGGCAAACAATATATGCCCCAGGCCGAGTATAATGCCGGTCTGAATGCAGCCCACGGCAATATAAGGCACAATTTTCCCCAGCATCAGCTCCAGTGGTTGCATCGGCGTGGTGATCAGAAATTCCATATTACCCTGCTCACGCTCTCTTACCACGGCCGCAGAAGTAAACAGCACCATTGTCATTGTCAGGATAACGGCAATTAATCCCGGCACAATATTCACCGCTGTACGCTGCTCAGGGTTAAAGTAGCGCACCACCTGCATGACTGCGCCAGGATTGTTACTGCTGTCGATTCCCTGCAGAGTGAGTGGTAACTGACTCAGCGCACTTACAGCACTGCTTAGCAGTGGGTCGCTGCCATCGGTAATCCACTGCGCAACAGGTTGTATAAATACGCCTTGTTGCCGCAGTGCCAACCTGCGTTGAAAATCAGCCGGCAACACCAGTACGGCGGCCACCACGCCGCTGGTCATGGCCTGCTCAGCCTGCACGACGCTGTCGAAGCGGTGGCTAAACTGCACTACCTGCGACGCTTCCAGGTCATATATCAGCTGCCGGCTTTGTGCTGTACCTGCCAAATCGACCACCGCTGACGGTACCTGCCGCACGTCGGTATTAATGGCGTAGCCAAACAGCACCAGTTGAATAAGCGGTATCATCACTATCATGGCAAAGGTGATTCTGTCGCGGGCAAGCTGGCGCAACTCTTTAAACATAATGGCATTAATTCTGCGCAGACTTGGCATAACCCACTCCGGTTGTCGCAACAAACACATCTTCCAGATTCGGCTCTACCCGTTGCAGCGATGTCTCCGGCAGTTGCTGCTGCAGCCACTGCAGGGGGTCAGCCAGGCCGGGGGCCAGCAGCACCCGCAACGTATTGCCAATCTGGGCGGTAGAAATCACCTCAGACATTGGTGCCAGCTGTTTGCCAAACTGGCGCAGGTTGTCGCCCTGCAATAAAAACACACTGGCTTTAAGCTGGCGCATCAGTTGCTGCGGGCTGGCATCAGCGCGCTTTTGGCCAAGCTCAAGAATGGCCAGGCCGTGGCAGCGCTCTGCTTCATCCATATAATGCGTGGATACCAATATCGTGGTACCCGCGTCACTGAGATCAAACAACCGCTCCCAGAATTCACGCCGGTTCTCCGGATCCACCGCTGATGTTGGTTCATCCAACAGCAGTAATGGTGGTTCATGCAAGGTGGCAGCAGCCAACGCCAGACGCTGTTTCTGGCCGCCACTTAAAGCACCGGCACGAACTTTCTGTTTATCTTCAAGATGATATAACGCTAATAGCTGTGCAATCCGCTGCTGGCTTTGCCGCTTTGCCAGGCCATAAATTTGCGCTACAAACTGCAGGTTTTCCATTACGCTCAGGTTGTCGTATAGCGAAAATTTCTGTGTCATATAGCCGATTTTACGCCGCAGTGCTTCAGCCTGTTGTGGCAGTTCATTGCCCAGCACCCGCACTTCTCCGGCGCAGGGTGTTAATAGCCCGGTTAATAACCGCATAGTAGTCGACTTGCCGCAGCCGTTCGGCCCGAGAAAACCATAAATAGCGCCACGGCGAATGCTTAGATCAAGGTTATTTACCGCACAGTAATCGCCGAAGTATTTAGTCAGGCCGCGGGTTTCAATGACGATATCAGTCATGGCAGCTCAACCCGTACCGGCGTACCACTGATAAGATCTTTACTGTCTGCCAGGCTGATTTCTGTCAGATACACCAGCCGGCTGCGCTCTTGCTGATGCAATGCAAAATGCGGCGTAAAAGCGGCCTCTGTGCTGATATAACGTACAGTACCACTAAGCGCAGTTTCACGGCCCTGCAACCAGACACTCAGCTGCTGTCCGACTTGCCAGTGTGCAATGGCACTGGCGGGTAAATACACCCGGGCATAGGCAGTATCAGACACCGCCAGTGTCATCAAGGTGCTGCCTGGCTGCACCCGCTCGCCCCGGTAACGCAGCACATCGTCAATAACACCATTCCGACCAGCATAGGTACTGCTTTGTTGCAGCTGCCACTGCAACTGCTCTTCCCTGGCCTTGAGCTGCGCAACCTGCCAGGACACCTGCTCGATATCCTGTTGCCGGTTACCGGCCAGTGTTTCAGCCAACTGCTGCTGTGCAGCCCGCTGTTCCGCCAACGCTACCGCAAGTGCTGCATCGGCCTGTTGTACCGCCGCCTGCGAATTTAACTGCTGCGCAAATAGCTCAGCCTGGCGCCGCTGGGTTAACCTGGCATCAACCAGTTTTGCCTCAGCCCGTGCCAGGTTCGCTTTAGCCAGTTCACGTTGCTCTGTGCGGCTACCCAGTTGCATCAGTTCCAGTTTCGCTTGCGCTGCCGCAAGCTCAGCCTGTACTTGCGTCAGCAATAGCCGTTGCTCAGTAGTTTCCTGCTGCACCAGCAGCTGCCCTGCCGTTACCGGTTCACCTTTTTTCACTGTCACCTCAGTGATCAAGCCATCAACGGCGGCACTGACCAGCACCACCTCGCGCTCTACGGTACCAAAGGCAGCTTTGGGTTCCTGTCCCTGGCAAGCGCTCAGGCAGCAGACAACAGCCAGGACAATGAGTTTACGCATGCTGACCTCCGGCTGTGTCGGTTCCCATGGCGGCAAACAGCGGCACGGCGCAGCTGGCTATCGCCGCCAGCTCGTCTGGTGTAGCGCTGAATTGCAAGATCTGCCGCACCACATCAGGAATTAAAAACGGAAACACCGCCAGAGCCAGCGCGCTGATAACCAGCGCCTGGCGCTCGGTTGCACTGGCCTGCCCGGCACCTTTTGCCAGTTGTGCCAGCAGATGCTCTACTGCCGAGCGGATCACACCATTGAAGGTGTCGCTCACCATCTGATACTCTGCTGATGCCGGGTTGTGTAACGCGCGGAATATCATGCGCGGCAGCTCAGGATGCGGCGCCATCATGCGATGATACTGCTGCACCAGCGCCAACATATCAGGCTTGTCACTTTGCATCGGCGCTGAGCGCATCAGGCTCAGCATCGGCTGGATAGTCTCGTGCAGCACGGCCTGAAACAAACCGGCTTTGTTATTAAAGTAATAGCGGATCATCGCCGGGTTGGTGCCGGCTAATCTGGCAATATCACGGGTGGTGGTTGCCGCATAGCCGCGTTTACTAAATTGGCCACGTGCGGCACTCAGCAAGCGCTCACGGCTTTGCGTATCATCAGCAGCAGACGGGCGTCCGGATACAGTTTTCATAGCAGCATCATCTTAATTAACCAGATGATTAATAGCCTAGCGGCATTTACCGGCAGGCGACAGCGAATTAATTATCCGCCAACACTGTTATTGATTAACAGCCACTGAGGCTTTACCAGATGGGGTGAACAAGGCCTTATGATTTCATTGCAATTGATAACGCTGTAACAAAGCAGTGTAAGCAGCAGAGCTTTTGTAGCGACGCAGCGCCTGATCAAACTTAGCCACAAATTCCGGCGTGATCGCGCTTTGCCTGCTAAAAGCAAAATAGATATCGACATAATCCAGCGGAGGGTGCAAAACCTGGACCTTATCTTTAGCCTGTTGCAACTCCACCGAGTGTTGTATCGTAGTTAATGAGGCGATGCCCAAAGGTAAGCGCCGATTAAGCAACAATTTAAACAACATAGGGTCCGATTCTGCCACTGCTATTTTGCTAAATGCAGCTTGGTCCAGCAGCGTCCCGTACGAGAAATCCCTTACTACCGCAACCGGCTCCTGCATCAGACTGGACAGATCGCCGTCAAAATGCAGTTGGCAAGGCTCGGCACACAGCAGCACTATAGCGTCACGTAAATAACTTTCATTGCTGTAATAAAACTGTTCTGCTCTGGCATCAGTTTTATAAAACACGCTAATCACGTCTGCCTTACCACTGACGACATGCTGTACCACCCTGCTCCAGGGCAAAGGCTGCCACTGCAGCGTTAGTTCCAACTCAGCGGCGACAACCTGCAGTACCTCTACAGAAAGTCCGCTTAGGGTATCACCATGCTGATAATAAAAAGGCGGGTAATCTTCTGCCGAAATGGCAACACGCAGTGCTTGAGCCTGCAGCTGACACAACATTAGCAACAAAGCTGTCAGTAAAAATGCGCTGTGCCAAAAGATCCTCCGGTATATGCGCTGTAGCATAATATTGCTGTCCATAGCCACAACCTCCTGTCAGGACTTAGTTAAACTATAGTTCTTTACGCAGCGGCCACCATCACTTGTTTGCATCAATGCCAACGCTTATGTGCAGAAAAATCACTTGACCCGACACAGCCAGCATACATGTATGCTATTAGAGCCAGAACCGCTTTAACAAAGAGTATAAACGGTGTAACAATGCTGCTTAAAAGTTCGTTGTAGCTAAGAGAATAACCGGTGTATATGCTATGACGAAGGCAAAGAGTATTACTAACAGGCCTATTCGCTGATGAAATACCGTATTAAACAGAAAATTTTCAGCTTAACTGACAGCTTTTCAATTGAAGATGAACATGGCCGTAACGCCTTTAGCGTTAGCGGAAAGCTATTCAGTTTATCCAGCAGCCAAACCTTGTCAGATGCGACCGGCACTGCGCTGTTGAAAATAAAGCGTAAATACATAACCATCATGCCAGCCTGTCGTCTGCTGAACAGCGATGGTAGCGAGTGGCTGATTAAAAAGAAGTTCTGGCCATTCTGGACCAGCCGTTTCAGCATCAGTACCCCAGAGGGCATGCTGGAAATGACTGGCAATTTCTGGCAACACGAATACCAGATCCGTCAGCAGGATCAGCTGCTGGCCAGTATCTCAAAAAAATGGTTCAGCTGGTCTGACAGTTACGGCGTAGACATCTTCGCCCCGCAATGGACAGCGCAACTGCTGGCCGCAGTTATCGTGATAGACCGTATTCAGCACAGCGAGAAAAATTCAACCTTCGGCGACGATTAAACCTCCCGGCTCAGAACAATGACAAGCCCAGCTCCTCCGCCAGTTGGCTGATAAGCTGCATCGCCACCACAGAGTTACCAAAGCGGTTAAGTGGCGGGCTCCAGGCGGTAATCACGCCAAACTGCGGCACTATCGCCACTATGGCGCCACCGACACCGCTTTTCGCTGGCAGCCCCACTTTAAATGCAAACTCGCCAGACTGATCATACATGCCGCTGGTGGATAAAATCGCATTCACGCGGTGCGCATCACGCCGGCTGCATATTTGCTCGTTGCAGCCAGGCTGCACGCCACGGTTGGCCAGAAACAGCAACGACTGCGCCAGCTGTTTACAGTTGATAGCTGTGGCGCATTGATGAAAATAATGCTCCAGTACCTGCGGCACTTCGGCTTCTATATTGCCAAAACTTTTCATCAGGTAGGCCAGCGCCGCATTGCGGTTGCCGTGCTCCAGTTCAGATTGGTACACCAGCGGGTCAGCGTAAATGGCTTCAACCCCGGTCAGGCGGCGTAAAAAGGTTAAAAATGCCGTTTTACTGGCTGAGTAATGGCTGACCAGTACATCGGCTACCAAAATAGCGCCGGCGTTAATTACCGGGTTACGTGGTATACCTTTTTCCCATTCCAGCTGCACAATTGAATTAAACGGCTGACCGGATGGCTCCATATTTACCCGCTGCCATAACTCATCGCCCAGCCGGTTCATCGCCATTACCAGGCCAAATATTTTAGAGATGCTCTGCAGCGAGAAACTCTGCTCTGCGGCGCCGGCACTAAATACCTGACCATCCAGCGTCGCCACCGCCACAGCCGCCTGTTGGCCATCCACCTGTGCCAGTGCAGGAATATAATCGGCCACTTTGCCCTGCGTGTGCAGTGGCTGGCATTGCGTCAGCAATTTTTGCAACAAGGCATTTAAATCCGGGCTGTGTTTCATCGGCAACTGTCTCTGATATTAAGGCGATATCCGTGCCCGGCAGTATGCCATAATCACAGGCCCCTGCTGTACCGCTGCGACAGCGAAAAGCCGGCATTAGCTACTGTTACTTCGTTCTCACCTTGCCTGCAGCCGGTTTTTACCTTATAACAACCCGGCAACCGCAACACTGAGTCTGCAATGCACATACTGATCATTGAAGATAACCCGGATATTATCGCTAATTTATACGCTTATCTGGAGCCGAACGGCTACACCCTGGATGTCACGCGAAGCGGCACAGCCGGGCTACGTAGCGCCACATCCGCTTCGTACGATGTTATCGTACTGGACTTGTCATTACCCGGTACCGATGGCCTGGATGTCTGTCGCCTGCTGCGCCAGCAGTACCACATCAGCACACCGGTGCTGATGCTGACTGCCCGCGACACCGTGCAGGATAAGGTCAGTGGTTTTGCTGCCGGTGCCGATGATTATCTGGTAAAGCCATACTCGTTACCCGAGCTTGATGCCCGGCTCAAAGCATTGCTCAGACGCGCCCGCAACGAACATGTGCAGAACATACTGCAGTTTGCCGGGTTGAAACTGGACACCAGCCTGGGTCAGGCCAGCCGTGATGGTCAAATACTGGAGCTAACCCCCACTGCTTATAAAATTCTGCTGGCGCTGTTACGGGTAGCACCACGGATATTGACGCGTGATGAACTGGTACTGCAGGTATGGGGCGACAACCAGCCAGACAGTGATGCGTTAAGAACCCATATTCATTCGTTGCGCCGGGTACTGGATAAACCTTTTACCTATCCGATGCTGTTAACTTTACCTGCCGTGGGCTACCGCCTGGTCACTGCCGATGAAACCAAGACTGACACTTAAGCAGCAAATTGCCTTTACCTACCTACTACTGGCATTCGCCGTGGCTACGACGTTCAGCCTGGTGTCGTACACAACGATTAATATCTTCGAGCAACAGGTGATTCAGGCCAGGCTGAATAACATCGCCGGGCAGTTACTGCCCAAACCGATCACCGCACCGCACAGAGCTGAACAGGCAGGTGCGGCTTTACTGGCTGATAGCAATATTCCCCCGGCGCTGCGCGAACTGCCCGATGGCTTACACAAAGTAGACATTGACCAGCACCAGGTTTATGCACTGCTGCGACACCAGGACGGCCATCGCTACGCCATTGTGCAGGATCTTGGCGAGCTGGAATATACCGAACGGGCCGCCTTTATTGCGCTGGCTTGCGGCTTTATCGCCAGTTTACTGTTGGCGGTTAGTCTGGGGAGATGGAGCAGCCGCCGCATCATTGCGCCGGTAGCCGCTTTGGCTAATGCCGTGCGCCGTGATACTGCCCCTGCCGCCCTGCCATCATTAAAAGCGCCGGATGAAATTGGCGTGCTATCACGTGCATTTGCCCGGCGAACTGACGCGTTACAGCAAGTACTGGCACGTGAGCAGTTATTTACCGCAGATGTCAGCCATGAGCTGAGAACCCCTTTGACAATTATTTTAGGCGCGGCTGAACTACTCGCGGCATTGCCAGCCGCTCAGCCGATGCAACATGCGGCGGCAGAGCGCATTCGCCGGGTTGCCGCAGAAACCGCTGAGCGTGTCAGTGCCCTGCTGCTGTTATCGCGTGCGCCAGACACGGTGTCAGCGCCACAAACTTTGCTCAATGCCATTATTGAGGCCGAAATCAGCCGTTGTCAGTCATTGCTGGCTGGAAAAGAGGTGAGCTGGCAGCGGCAGGACACCAGCAATGTCAGTGTCGCGGTACACCCGGAACTGGCCGCCATTATGATTGGTAACCTGTTGCGTAATGCCTGCCGGCATACAGAGTCGGGCTATATCAGCGTGCAGTTAAGCCAGCAGCAACTGATTATTGAAGACAGCGGCAGTGGTATACCAGTCCAAATCCGCGCACGTTTGTTTGAGCGTTTTGTGCATGGCGACACTCAGCCGCCACACGAAGGTACAGGGCTCGGCCTGGCGATTGTAAAACGCGTGGCAGACCATGCCGGCTGGCACATTGTGCTGCAGGATGCAGATAGTGGCGGCAGTCGTTTTGTCATTACTTTTCCTGCAGCATCAGGCCCGGTATCGTCTTAACGTGTTCTTAACGCCCGCGGCGTTATGCTGCTGACCGACACTATCAACAACCTGGAACACAACGTGAAAAATTCTTCTACATTTATGGCCATACTGGCTTCGGCGGCACTGGTAACATCAGTGCAGGCAACTGAATGGGATTACAGCGGCGATAAAGGCCCGGCGAACTGGGCACAACTGAGCGCAGAATTCAGTATGTGTAATGGCAGTAACCAGTCACCTGTTGATCTGACCGGTTTGGTTGACGCACAGCTTGCCCCCATCAGCTTTAACTACCACACGGGTAGCAGTGACATTATTAATAATGGCCACACCGTGCAGGTCAATGCCAAAGCCGGCAACAGTATTGTGGTCGATGGTGTCAGCTTTGAATTGAAGCAGTTTCACTTTCATGTACCGAGCGAAAACCATATCAACGGTAAATCTTATCCGATGGAGGCGCACCTGGTTCATGCAGATAAAGACAACCATCTGGCCGTTGTCGCTGTAATGTTTGAAGCCGGACAGCCAAATGCGCTGCTGGACAAAGTGTGGCAACAAGCGCCTGACATCGGTGGCAAAGCATCACTGACGACAGATCTGCCAGCCGTTGCGCTGTTACCATCTGACCGTGACTACTACCGCTTTAATGGTTCGCTGACTACGCCGCCGTGCTCTGAAGGCGTGCGCTGGTTAGTGTTAAAACAACCGGTCACCGCCAGCAACGCTCAGCTGAAACAGCTGGTGCATCATATTCACCACGAAAACAACCGCCCGCTGCAAGCGGTCAATGCCCGCGTTATCCTGCAATAACCTGGCATTGTAACTCTGCCTCAAGGCGCCACAGCAGTTGTGCTGTGGCGCCTTTTTTGTGCCCCGCTGCCGCGATCAGCACAGCATTTAACACTTAACTTCAATTTGGTTGCAATCAGTTACACTTCGGCGCCTGCTGCAACGTTAAGCTTTCTGCAGTACCCGCAATAAGGAAACCTGCAGCATGAAACTACCAGCGCTTGCGCTGCTAACCAGCAGCCTGTTATTACTCAATGGTTGTGAAATAGATACCGGCACCTCACCGGCGCACTACTACGATTTTCGCCAGGGCAACCAGCAGTGGCAAGCAGGCTTTTCAGATTACCCTACCGACAACGCCACTATTTATGAGCTGCAAAGCGGCGTGCGTAATCTGCCAACAGGCTATACCGGGCAAGGCTTTTATATGCAGGGCATGAACCGCAGCGATGACTTGTTTATGTACATTAAACGCAAAATTACCGGGCTCGAGCCGGCAACCCGCTATCAGTTGTCAGTATCAGTGCGGTTTCTGACTGATGCCGCTTCCGACTGCATGGGCGTAGGCGGCGCACCGGGCGAATCAGTCTATCTGAAATTTGGTTATGCCAGCCAGGAGCCGCAACAATCCGGTTACTACCTGAACGTAGATAAAGGCAATCAAAGCCAGGATGGCAGCAACGCCCGCGTAATAGGTAATATTGCTTCAGGCGAAATCAGCTGCGATGGTGATAAATTTGCCAGTAAAATTGTCAGCGGCTCAGGCAATACACCTTTGCAGTTTACCAGCAATGCCGATGGCAGCATCTGGGTATTCCTTGGCACCGACTCAGGCTTTGAAGGCTTAACCCGGCTGTATTACCGCGAACTGGAGCTGCGTTTTACACCGCTCTGACAGCGTTGCCCACTTTTTTACCAACTAATGGTTAAAAACACTAATATCTGGGGGCTGGCACACTCGTCGGCGCCCAGATAAACCACAAAGCATTGATTTAATGCAATAAAAAATCTGGCATAACATTTGATGGTGTTAAGTAAACGCCCAGGGCGTCACTTAAAAGGAACCCGTTATGAACAGAACCATCGCCATCATCTTAGTTATTGCTTTAGGCCTGTACTGCTTTCCCACCTTAATAGGTGTGGTTGCCACCGCTTTTGGTGTAGCCGTTGGTATTGCCGGTACCCTGTTCGGTGTCGGGGTGTCACTGGTGTTCAGCGTATTGCCTTACCTCATTCTGGCGTATCTGATCTGGTGGCTGGTACGCGATAACCGCCGCAGCCATCACGGCTAAGCCTTTCGGTAGCCTATTACGCCATTCAGTGCGGCAATTTGTCGCTTTGCACTGGTGGCGTTTTTCTGTTTTGATAGCGTATCTGTTATCTGCTGAACAACCCCGCATGTTAAAACTGTGCCGTACCCTGCATAACTGGCTGGGCCTTATATTGGTATTACAAATTACACTGTGGTTTTTAAGCGGCCTGGTGATGGCCATTTTACCGATTGAACAGGTACGCGGTGAACACCTGCGAAAAACCACAGCAGTACAGTGGCAGCAGGCAAAAATAAGCCCCCAACAGGTGCTAAGCCAGCATGCTGAACACGCCAGCCTAAGCTTAAGCCAGCGCCTAGCCTGGCAAAACAATCAGCTTAGCGCCCTGCCGGTTTATCTGGTCGAAGAAGGCAACAGCTTATCCCGCTACAGTGCGGTAAATGGTAAGCGGCTTGAAAGCTTATCCGAGCAGGACATCCGGCAGCTGGCACTGGCACAGTACAGCGGCAATAGCGAAATCGTCGCCGCTACGCTGCTGCAGCAATTGCCGCAGGAAGTGCAGCATCTGAATGCCCCGCTGTGGCAACTGCAGTTTAATGACAGCGAACATAGCCGCTTTTATCTGGATCCGGCCACCGGCGCGGTAACACGGGTTCGCACCGACAGCTGGCGGCTGTTTGATTTTCTCTGGATGTTACACATTATGGATTACCAGGACCGCAGCAACTTTAATAACCCGCTGTTGATTAGCTTTTCAGCCTCTGCACTGCTGTTCACATTAAGCGGCATTATCCTGTTGTGGCAACGTTTCAGGCCGCGTAAACGCCGGCTGGCGATAAAGGCCGGCACGCACTGACATAACCACTATGCCGTGCTGGCTTGTTTTAGCACGGCAGCAAAGCGGTTTACCTGCTCATCGGTTAACACCACTTCGCTAAATTGCTTTATGTAATCTGCCGCCGCATCTACAAACATCACATTGGCCGGCATGCTGCTGGCAAACTGGGCTACCCGGTTAAAGGCAATTACTGAATGCACAACCTGTGCGGTATCCGTGCCCTGCAACTGCAACAGGTGTTTAACCGCTTCAACGTTTTTAAAATTCTGATGCAGCGGGTTCATCAGCGGTTTGGTAGCACCAAAGTAGTGCTGGCTCCAGTTGGCGGCCGTTTCACTGCCACCGATACGGCCGCGGTTACTTCTGACGGCAATAACAAAGATACCAAAAGGGCATAGCACCAGATGGTCAATTTCGGTGAGTTCATCTTTGGCTGTAAACAGTTTAAGCTTGCGAAAATGCAGGTACTGTTTAGATAAACGCCAGCGCAGCAGCTGGTTTAGTTTGTATTCGGCAAACACCCCTTTAAACCCCGGTAGGTTGTAGCCAAGCCACGAGGTTAATAAAAATATCACCAGGAGCAGCGCCACAATATTGGCTGCAATGAGCGGTATGCTGTTTAACACCAACCCCAGCATATCTTGCTGCGCTGCCGGCTCAGTAGCATGCGGCTGCGCAGCGGTTTCAGCAGCTGGCGAAACCTGCTCAGGCGTTTCAGCTTCAGGCTCGGCAGACACTGGTTCTGCTTTAGCAGGCTGAGCCTTGCTGGCGGGCTCTGGTAAGCTGACCACCGGCTCTGGGCTCACTTCTATTGCTGAGACGTCTGCTGAGGTGGTTTCTGCGGGCTTTATGCTGTCAGCACTGCCCGTACCGGCCTCTGCCGTGACAGTGGCGCTGGGCACCGCTTCTGCTTCTGTTACAACCTTAACCGGCGCGGGCGGCGTATAGGCGTTTTGTTCTGGCTCAGTGGTTGTAGTGTTTACCGGCACAGCCTGGCGCGCCTGGCTGCCACGGGGCACGGCCTGAACCGGCTTTAAGCAATAGCGGTCGTATTCGCGTTTGGCACTGCGGTAGTTGCTGTTCTGCCGCTGTTGATCAAAACGATCTATTTGCTGCTGCAGTAAAATACAGGCACCGTCAGTATATTGCTGCTGCGCCGCGAGCGGTAATGAGACTAGCAGTAATGTTATGGTAAACAACAGGTAGCGCATAAATCATCCCTGAACTATGAACAACTTATGCTAGCAGCAACTGCAGCATTTAACATCAATTAATATTACAACGCTATGAACTCACTGGCATTTTACCTGAAGAAGGTAAACCAGACCCAGACGCCGGCCAGTACCAGCAGCACTGCGCCAAGCTGCCGTGAATAACGTTGCCACAGCTTCATTGCTGCATCCCCCGCAAACTGTACCAGCAGTGCCAGGCCAAAATAGCGTACCGAACGTGACAACGCGACCGCCAGCAAAAACAATATAAATGAAAACCCGGTAGCACCGGCCGCCAGCATAGCAATTTGCAGCGGTGTCGGGGTAATACCGACCGCCAGTACCGACATAAAACCGTTCTCTTTTAGCTCAGTGGCAAAACTGTCGTATACCCCGCTGCCACCAAACAGTTCAATCAGGCTGTCGCCCCATTGATCCATTGCCAGCGCCCCCAGCCAGTAACCAAGCGACGCCGCTGTAATATTGCCAGCCAGTGCAACAGCGGCAATCACCCAGCGTTTCTCCGGCTTGCGCAGCATCCACGGAATTAAAATAGCCTCAATTGGAATAGGTAAAATCAGCGTTTCGCCCATCGACAGCGCAAACAACAGCAAATAGGTGTAATTAGAGCTTTCCAGCCGCTCTAGCCAGGTGTCTGCAGACAGCGCTTTTGAGTTCAGCATATTAATACGGTTACCCTTATCTTAGTTTAAACCCCGAAGCCCGCAGCATTACTCACCACCGGCAAGCTGTTGCCGAAGACTAACAACCACTGCATTCAGCTGGTCAATGTTCTGCTTGCCTGTGCTACATAGGGCTGGGCTCTGGTTTTACCCATGCCGGAATAAGCCAGCATGCAGCATCCGGCGCGCTTGTCACCATCATTTGCTGGCTCACCACCTGATCAACAATTGCTGTTGTCATTTGCGCCATATTGTCAAAACTATCAATACCATTATTAACAAAGCCTTTACGGGTACGATGAATATTAAACTTTGATGAAAATGTTTTGCCAAACGCCTGCTCCACACCACTTTTACCTAAAATAAAGCCATACAGCCCACCCCAGGTTGCTGCCGGGTTGTCAGAATCCCAGCCCGCTAATACGGCAATTTTCAGTGTTTCCTGCATATCGCCTGCCCCATAAAACAAGCTTACCAGGCTGGCAGCAAAGTTTATGCCTGCAGCGAAACAGCCATTGCAGTACAGCTGTTTTCGGCTTATTTCATAACCATCAGCTTCGTCTAACTGGTAACGCTGATACAGCTTATCTCTGGCCTCTTCCCAGCGCATACCCGACTGGTATAAAGACAAGACAAAATCAAACATCTTGGCCGGATACTGGTTTGGCGGTAAATTGCCCCTGGCTTGCCTGGCAATATCGATTATCTGCGGCTGCACCGGCTTGCTAACATCAACCCCGGCGGCCAGCGCATACATTTCGACATAAAAATTGGCAATATCTGCCGCTTCGCCATAAGCGGTGGTGCGAATAGGTAAATAAGCTAACCTTGACGCAATATCAGGCCGGTGTGGCGCCAAAATACCAAACATTTCCGTCGTTAGCTGGGCATCTATCATATCGTAATGCGGGTTATAAGCAGGCATACCCGTTTCAGGCGGTAGAATATTCTGCTGCATTAAATCAAACGCTTGCTGGTTCGACACCCATAAGAAGTTTTCTGGCTTACCCTCAGCAGTTTTAAACGGAGTATCTGCATCAGAGTAAATATGTTTCAGCCAACCCTGGCGGATTTGCTCTGCGCTAAGCAGGGGTTGTTTGCTATCGTGCATCAAATGCAGATAAATGTACTCGATATCACTGTCATCGTCTGAGCCCCACACCTCATCTTCATCTGCAACCACCCAGTCAATGGTGTCAGATAACTGGCTGGGAATACCCTGGCCCCAGATACTGGGCTGATCTTTTGCTTGCCAGTCGGCACGGGTATAAAACACGCCGGCGCTGCCCCCGCCACCAATTTTATCCATCTCAGTAACCAGGCCAGTCCAATTGCCAATACTCAGCCCAAGCCAAAAGCCATGCACTTTGTCAGCGTAAGCCTGCTTAAACACCGGTGCAAAACCTGCAGGCACCTGCTCACAGCTTTGTACAGCCTCAGCGGTAGAATAAAAAGGCGATACCGCAGCCGATACCAGTAGTGCTTTTATTATCACTAAACAGATAAAACGCATAAAACCCCACAATGTAAGCGCTAACATGTAGGGTTTTATGCAGTAAATTAACTTGTTCGTCAATAAGCGCAGGGCAAGGCTATTTGTAACATCTTAGCCAACAGGTCTAATGTGGCAACAGCATGACGCAGCTTATCCACAACTCTGTGAGGGTATATCGCGGGTAATCACATTTGTCTGGTCATTATTAAGTTGGCGGATCACTAACTGATTACCGCTTTGTTCAAAACTAAACTGCCCGAGCCAATCTTCCCGGCTGATAGGTATAGGTGTGAAAAAACCAAACTTACCGCGGCAGATAAAATAAAAATAATGGTACGACTTACCCATAGCGCCAGTATCCGCGGTGTACAGGTGAATATTGCCATTTTCCTGATAAAACTTAGTTTTATCACCAAAAATCAGATACGACATACAGATCAATGCCAGCAGGCAACTATGTAAAACCCCGGCAGTTACAACACTATATTTGCCAGCTTTGCGCCAGGCTCGCGTCTGGACCCTGAGCAATAGCGCTATGCCAAACAGAGTTAACAATAACTTTATCGGTACCAGATACACACTTACCTGATACATCAACTTGGGGCTATGCCAGTTAATGCCAAAAACATTACCCAGAAACAGGCTATCGATTAATGGCATAGCGATAAGCAATATTGAGAAAACAAACATTCTGTTCATCTGATTTTCCGTAGACAAAATTACCCCACCATTGTAAATTACAATTTATTCACACAAAAGTTACCAACATAAAGGGATTTAGCCATGGTAAATCAATCAGTGGCCAGCTTAGCGGAATACAAATTCAACATTCGCTCATTCCATCCGGAGAAAACGTTTGGATGGAGCGGCATGATGTTTGACGGCGACAGTCGCGGTTTCTCCCTACAACCTAGTGGCACTGGAGCAATAACCTCAAGAATATGGCATATATTTCAATTAAATACACATAATTCATCCTATACACAAACAACTCGGTCAGACCCTTCTAAAGCGCCGTGGAGTAACGAAAAAGAGTATTACCAAGGTGAGCTTGCACCACGTCACGAGTTGCGCGAGT
The DNA here is from genome assembly GCF_059429535.1 of Rheinheimera sp. ATLC3. Classification (NCBI taxonomy): domain Bacteria; kingdom Pseudomonadati; phylum Pseudomonadota; class Gammaproteobacteria; order Chromatiales; family Chromatiaceae; genus Rheinheimera; species Rheinheimera sp. ATLC3. The sequence goes on along the minus strand of NZ_CM182103.1, from coordinate 3,036,071 downwards.
TTAATCACGCCAACCGTAGCCAGTTTGTAAAACAATACTCTGTAATTGGTCGCTACTGGGGTGTGAATCACGCTATGCCACTGTCGAAAGAGTTACAGAGATCGACTGGCACATCTTACGTGCCTCAATTGAACGTTAAATATCAGATTAAAATGGATATAGACCGACTCAACCGCCATGTTGACCTAGTGGTATATATCACCGGTGATGGTTTCCCCAATTGTGAAGCTTTTATTTCTGACCCCAGCGGCCGAAAAATTTTTATTGGTGTCCATGTTAGAAAAGGTGCAGCTCCGGTGACGTTGGCGCTAAATTTAGACTATCCGATGATTGTCTGTGCGTTGAGAATTCCGATTGATGTACACGGTAACTTTATGGAAACTGTCGGTGATGAACTCGCCAGACGCGCCAGCCATAGTAAAACTCTGCGATTCCAATCTATAAACACTTGGAATCACAAATTTCTTGCAATGAATCCGAATGACCGCCGCTGTATGGTGGTAGAAAACTTTTCGCTGGACGGATGCTTTAACTAATGAAAACAATATCCATTTTGTCTGGTATCAAAAGGCTGCTGCTAAGCTGTATACCTGTATTAATACTGAGTTATTCAGTTACCGCTTGCAGTGAGACTGTGCAACAACGCGAAGCTGAGCGTTATATTTTACCTGCAAATTATACCGGTGCTTTTTATGTGATATTTAACCAGGCGCAGGGGGAACCGTTAAAGTTTGAGCAAGACAGTCGCCAATACCATATTCCCGACAGTGGCGTGCTGCTTACCCAGGCCAGTATTAGCGAAGGTATTATTGCCAGCGACAAGCTACGTTTCTTCCGTCAGGATTCGCCACAGCAGTTAACTGAAATAACAGCCCGCTGGCAAACCAGCATCGATGCTGAGCAAGCTTACCAGGATAATACTGTGTACATTTTTGGCGGTGGCCCTGGTGTATACAGCAGTTCAGAGCTGAGTTGCGACATCCACTTTAGGGGCTTTCATATTGGCACCAAAAGCCAGATCCTCGACGAAGTTAATCACTTCGATATTGAAAGCTTTATTAAGCAGAATGAGCTTAGGTGTGATTAGTCCCAGAATGTAATCTGGCTTGGTATTTTTGAATTTACTAGGGCGTTTGCGTTATGTCCAAAATCTTAAGTATTGCATTTTTGGGCTTACTGAGCATGACAGTAAATGCCAGCGGCGCTATAGAGCTGGAATTGAACTGTAACGTTATTCCCCTCGACTACCCTGGTTTTAGTCTGGATGACATAAAGGAACACTCTACAACCTTACAAGCAAAGACACCGTCTGCTAAATCAGCGTTTTCTTTGAAAAATCATACTTTCATCGTTGGCGTTAATCGTACAGACATAACAGATATTCCGCTTATTATGGATTTCTATCTGGAAATACAGCCACCGGCGCCTGCAGCACCAGTAAGAGCTTACAGTGCATCTTATTTCAGTCCGGGCATAGGTAAACATCATGCACGGCTGGAGCTACTGCATTATGGCGATAAAACTGGACCCTATCCCACGGGCCAGCTCGTATTTGAATGTCAGCACTATGAATAACTGCGCTGAATAACGGACCAATGCGTTTAAATAAACCCAAAGCAGTCGCCTATGGTGTCGGCATTACCCTATTTTGCGGTGTGTTTGCATTAGTATTGCTATGGATTTTACAAAGCGACTGGCAAAGCCAGCGGGAGCAACTGCAAAGTGGCCAACAACTTATCGTGCTAAGTTACTCATCCGGCTATATTCCAGGTGTTATCGCCGGGTTGGCGGTACTAGCGCTATTATTTTCTGGCCTCACCTTTTTGCTGTTTGCTGGTGAAAAGGCAAAATCACTCAAATCGGCACTGATCCGCTTTTGTAGCATTGCGGTGCTGTTAAGCTTAGGCGGTGTGTTTGGCGGAGAAATTTATCTGGCGAACAATTGGAATAAACAGGCAATAAATAAAGGCTACCAGCCCTGCCCGGTCGGCACTTTGTTGTTAAACCGCGTAACTTATACGGCCTGGGTGAAGAATGAAGCGCTATGTTACAACAGTGATATCCGCCGTATTATCAGCCGTGGCACAGCGGAAGAAACCAAACAAGTCGAGCAGTACTGGCAGGCACAGCAGCGACAGCGCGAAGCACGGTTAAAGCTGCAGCAAGGATAAAGTAATAACCCAATGCAAAAACCCGCCTTTGAAATACAGCAAAATGAAGACATGTTAAAACCGTGGCAGTTTGTCATATGGCTGTTGGCGATTTTCGCTCTTACCTCTTTTGGCATTATCTATTTCAGCTATTACCTGTATGCTTTATTACAAGGGTTAGGCACCAAAGCGGCAGATATTACGCTAAACAAAGGCGCGTTTTATTGCTTGGGTGCGGCAATGATGGGCGCTATGTTGTCGTACTTTGGTGTGCGTAAAATTCGCAATAAGCCCGTTACACCGCAGTTGAACAAACAGGCCAGCCGGTTCTTTGTTCTCAGCCTGATAATCACAATTGTGCTGCCGCAGTTACTGCACTACCCAATCCAAAGCTATTTAACAGCAAAAGGTTATACCGAGTGCGCGCTGCAATCTCGGCAATGGATGCACGACAAAGTAATGGTGTTTACTGCCACACCGGAGCATTGTATTGAAATGACGATTGCAGAGTGTAAAGGCGATGCTGATAAGCAGAAATGCCAGTCGTTACCGCAGTATTTTAATGGTAAAGCAGTAACGTTCTGAGACTCTAGCTATTCAACATTTTGCCAGTGTTGATAACATGCCGCGCCGCCATAGTTGCTTTGATACTGTTGTATCAACAACGGTGCCGTCGATCCTAGCAGCTAGATTAATTGGTTAGGCTTGGCCATTCCTCAGAAATTTGGCTGTAGAATAAACAAGAGTAAGAAGAAGATTCTGACGCTAAGCCAAGCAATAATCGCTGAGAGCTGTTATTGCCAGTCACAGAGAGCTTTAAATGAAAATAGAGCAGTCGGATAATATTATAGTGATCAGGGGCCTCAGTAGTAACTTACAGTTACTTTTAACTGTTGGAGTTTGGATATGCACTGCCATAATGCTTTTGATCTACTTTGCATTTCGGGCGCGACCGGGAGATAACACTGGCGTTCTCTTCGTACTAGGCTGTATTTTATTGCTGATTGGCTGCACGACCTTTATTCAGACTAAAGTATACTGGCAATCTAGGACTGCAGGTATCCGCCTCAACCGCTCAAATGGAGAAGTTAAACGCCAATTCGGCGCAAAGCGACTGAGTCGGCGACTTGGTAAATTCAGGCAAATTACAATCTATAAGGTAGTTAATTTTGGCTATCGTGGCGGATTAACAGTTTATTGTGCAGTATTAGTCGGCTCTCAGGATAAAATAAATATCTGTATTTCAGCTTTAACATTATCCGGTGTGAAGGCTCATACCAACGCTATTTGCGAATTTTTAAATATCGACGCTGTCGAGTCAGATAAAGTGTTACATAACTCGATTTTCTTAAAACAATTTCCCTGAAGCAGTACCAAAATATCTAAAATCTCAAATTATCGAGTCTCGAACATTTAGTTTTTGCTACGTATTCTTTGACTATGTTCGAGGTAGATTTGTACGACACGTTCTGACTCGGCAAAATCGATACACTTCATCAGGTTATTCTGCTTACCCGCTTGGGTTTTGTAGTCTTTCTGCAACCACTGCTGTATCGGCGTACTCAATTCTTCGTAAGCTTCCAGCGGCATTGCACCAAATTCGCGATAACCATTTAATGCACTGATCGCCTGTTGGTGTATCTCGCCTTTGGTGTAAGCGCTCGCCAAACAGCTTGCTTGAGCGTAATGTTGAAACAATCTGACGCCACTTTGATGCTTAAACGCCATATCCGCGCGAGCTGAACCAGAAATAATCAGCATAACTATTGCCTGAGCTACAACCTTTTTACCCCACATCCTTAGTCCCCTTTTAGCGTTAGCATCGCAATTCCGTGAAACCTAATCTGACCTGTTTTTCTATAACACGCCCACAAAGAAAACCTTTAATTTACATTTATGCAATCTTAAATTATTCTCTGCCGGTCTTTAAATGTTTTCTTATGGTTGCAAGGAGGCCACATTGGAAACCTATTTGTTAGCACGAGATCTAAACGGCGTACCGGTGGGCAGACATCAGTTCTTCGTAATTCTGACAGGAAACTCACAGCAAGCCTTTCGTCTGCAGCATTCAAACCAAACGTTAGTCAGTCGTAAAATAGGCCAGCATTACGGCCTTGTGTTGGGTGCACAAAACGTAAAATCTTCCGCTCAATCATCAACAAAGTTTAACCGTTTAATCTTTGTGCCGTTTGAACGTGCAGATTTCTCCTGTGCCATAGAGTACTTTGGTGGCGCGCCATCAATTCTGTCCGGTCAATTTGGTTATAAAAAGGCTGAAGCAAAGCGTGTTATGCCAAAAAATGGCTATACCGAGACACAATTAGGCTTGGCTATTCTAAGCGCGATCGATTTCTATATCGTTAATGAAAGCAACCAACCTATAGCATATCCGCCGCCGTGGCTTGGCAAAAACAGTAATAGTTGGACCAACTCGATACTTGACGTAGTGCCGGCTGAATTACCCAACGGTTCAAAGGCCAGACAGCAGCACGCCGACTTTAATGGCGCAGATGCGGCGCACGATGTTCGTATTCATCAAATGTATTTCAAAGGACTATGCAATCCATGCACAGTACAAAATCCTGCGTATCGCTAGTTTCTGACACGCTTATTCGCGCGGTTTCAACAACAGCAATATTATTTGTTGCTGTTGCCGTTATTGCTCTGCTAAGAGGTGTTAGTCAGGATGTACATTACCCGCTGGCGAGCGACGACTGGTACTTAGTTGCAGGGTTTCTCAGCCTCTGGTGCCTTTTACCGGCCCTGCTGGCAACAGTAATCAATGCCTTTAGTAAATTAAGCCGCAGCAAAAGCTATATGCTGGCTGGCCTGCTGCAAGTAATATTGTTGTATGCCTACAGTTACCATATCGCGAATCAACCAGGCAATGAGCTTGGCAGCTCACCGCTGATGCTGTTGGTTTATCTGGCAATACCGGTTGCCGCTATATACTACCCGTTGTTTTTCGTCGGTAGACCAACTAACCGGCTGCGGTTGGCCGCTATTATTCTGGCAGCCCTACTGCTGGTTTATGCCCTGCTAAATTAAAGCTACAGGCCACAGGCTAAGCTGCATTTCGCGTTTTAACCTGTGCCAAATGCAGCTTGCTCAGGGCTTTTCTGCTGGCCAGGGCAAGGGTTAACCTTGCGGTAAACTGGCGCATTTGCTCATCATCAAAACATGGCTGATAAAACTGCTGCAGGTAATCGCCGACCAAGTCGATGTACATTACATTTAGCGGGATCTCGGTTTTAAATTCCGCCCGCTGGCTAAATGCCACTATCGAATGCACTACTGCGTCATTGTCTTTACCGTTTAAGCCCAGCACATGCTTTATCGCTTCGGTATGTTTGTAGTTCTGGTGCAACGGGTTCATAAACTGATGCTTGCTGCGAAAGCGCTGTACTGTCCAGCGAGGTTGTTTCTCGCCACCGAAAATCCAGCCACGGTAGTTTTTTACTTCAATCACAAAAATGCCATAGGCGCTAACCACCAGATGATCTATCTCGGTTAAACCACGTTTTCAGTCGATATAACTAAGTTCTGGTAATGATAGTAACTGACTCACAGTTTATACAAAAATTTTTCAGCCAGTATAACTTTATACTGGCACCACGGAGTGCAATCCAAGGCAAACACCTTCCAAAGATAAAGCGATAGTTTTTACTAGAAAACCAATAAGTATCAATTCTATAAGAAACTAAAACTTCAATTAACGGCAAGAGTTTTATTTAAGAGATGTAGAAATAGTCTGAAGAAGCAATTATTTTCGTTCACCCAGCCAAACAACACGCCAAAATCACAAATTAATCACAAATTAATCACAATCAAAAAGCGAAACCAAAGACAAAAAGTGTTACAAAAACTTGCCTGTTAGGGCAAAAGTGAAGATAAATTATTAATAAGGGAATTTCATGAAAATTTTCAGAAACTTGGTTATAACTTGCGGTGCAGTGCTATCGTTTAACTCCATTGCGAACACTTTTGAATTGCCTTCCAACTGTCAATATGGTCGAGTGAAATCATATGATGTTCATGCAGGTCAAGATTTAGCTAATGCAATTGAAGCTGGGTATGATATTTATCAAGATCCAAACTTTAGTCCCAGTCAATATTCTGCATGGATTTCATTAGTGCAAGGTATTCGTCAGATCTTTGAAGGCTTCGATTATTTAAGAATAGAAACACCCAAGCATGTGTTGCAAGGAGTTGAGTTCCGAACAAAAGCCAACCTTTTTGATCGGTATGCGAATATTCGATTTAATAATTCCGAGTCAGGATATATTGGTACCGACAAATCAAATCTTGATGCTAATGCTTATTTAAACATGACATTCGATAAAACATATGGCGTCGGCATGGTGTGGGTAAATAGAGCTGGCGGCATGTGCTCAGCAGAGTCAGTTTGGGTGCAAAAACCACCTAAAGTAGCAGGAGCGACCTTCTCAACGTCAAGCGGACAAATTCATGTCAATCTGAATTACCTTATAGATAAATACTCAAGGGCATACAAAGACTCACAAACAGCGCTGCGTGTAGCTATAACGGTAACAAACCAAACTTGGATGACTAGTGACTTCGCCATGAAGTCAATTAACTCTCCCTCCACAAGTGGTCAACAAACACTGAGTGTAAGACCAAGAACCGGAGGCGGAGAATATACTATTTATGCTACTGTAAATGACGGTACATATTCTCATGGCGAGAATATTGGTACGATCGTTGTACCCGGGGCAACTATTCCCCCCTGCCAAGATTGCGTAATCCCCTAACTTTGGACTAAGAGTATTAGAGAGCCGTTATAATCATTATTTTAAACAAGTAATGATTATGGTTCACAGGCCGCAATTGCGGTCTTTTCTTTATTTAATAAAAGAAGCTTACTTCTTCTTTGGTTTTGATAGGTCAGTGATTGAACATTCGTAAATCTCTGCCACTAAATCGATAGACTCGTTTAGCGTTGGGTGTCTAATCCGGCGCTATGCTCATGATAAATACCTGTAACTAGCTCTAACTCGGCAAAATCGATGCACTTCATTAGGTTATTTTGCTTACCCGCCTTGGTAGCGTAGTCTTTTTGCAACCACTGTTGTATTGGCTCTATCAATGCTTCATAGGCCTCAAGCGGCATAGCGCCAAATTCGCGATAACCATTTAATGCACTTATCGCCTGTTGGTGTATCTCGCCTTCGGTGAAAGCGGTAGCTAAACAACTGGCTTGGGCATAATGTTGAAACAACTTTAATTCCGTCTGCTGTTTAAATGCCATTTCTGCCCTGGCCCCGCCACATAAAACCATCACACTCAACATCAAAGTTGCTCTGTAACGCATGCTTAGTTAGCCTTGGTGCTTTCAAAAAAATCGCGGTACATCTTTTCATCTAATCCAATGTCCGGGCAGGTTAATGCGTTTTCTAGAACGGCAGATAGCCGCATTTTCCCCTCAGTCACAAATACCGCCTGCGACTGCAATGAGCAGCGGTCTTCTTCTGTCACTGACCATTTTGTTAATTGCGATGAAGACGCAGCTTGTCCGGCGACAATGTATACCTTGCTTCATTGTACTGATAATAATCATGATCTTTATAATCAACCTTAACCAGTTCACATGGCGGCGTAAGCTGCAGGATCAAACTCTGGCCTGTGTTCGTTACTGTACAACGTTCATTCACAGTATTAATGCTTACGTCGGCTTGAGCGCGCGAAGCTAAAGTCATAATGGTAATTAGAAAGATAAACCGATTTATCCAGAAGTTTTCAGAACCGTGCATATTTGTTCAAAAGCCTTGACGAAATACTCTGTATAACCTAAATCAGTCTCCCTTTTGTACTGGTATTAAAATGTCGAGGCCATGCTCAGTACTGAGGAACTGCCTAATCCCCTGCTCCAGTTGCTTTTGCACTGCATAATGCTGTTCAATTACCTGGGCAGGCAAGCAGGCACTTGTGATATGAAAACTATCAGGTTGTGTCACGTCCAACATTGACACAGCTAATCCATCTTTTGATATCAATAAAATATCGCTGCTCAGTGTGTCACCAAGCCTGGTTTTACGATTAATAAATAGCGATTTCAAGCTTAAACCATTGCTGTCTGAATGCGAAAATGCCATTACTTCAGTATCAGGCTGCTGGTTCATCTCAATATATGTATCAAGATGAGCAGGCGTAACAGTTGAAAATTGTAGCGAGCTAAATGAACGTATTGTCTCGTCAGATTCAGGGAAAATACGATATTCGTTATCTGAAATTTTCTTGTAGTCAGAAGGTATAAACCAGTCGCAACCAAGGTAAGGATAAGTTGTTGCTGAGGTGCTGCAGGCAGAGATCAGCATTAAAACGGTAAGAATCCTTTTCATGGTTTAAAAACCTTGTTTAGCTTTTTATCGGTAAAGTGAATACTTTCGATTCGGCAGTCAGACTTACAATCCCACCACAATGTCGCTCCAACTGAGCTGAAATTCGCTACTAAAGTTGGGCCTAATATCTTCGCAACTATGCCAACAGCACCAGTCGGTTTGCCTGAGATAATAATGGGTGTTTCTGCCTTAACTAGACCATCGCGCAGTAGTCGCAGGGCAACCCCTCTTAATAAGGAGGCTTCTGTTTTCAAAAACAGCACCAATCTCTCAGCTCGCAAACAGGCATTCATATTTACACTTTAAAAACTATATGGCAACATTCCAACTCTTATCAGTATAAGTAATATCTCAGTTCAATAAATGTGCAGGATTTAAAAACAACAAAGGCCGCATTCGCGGCCTTCTGTTTTATTCAGAAAAGAGAAGCTTACTTCTTCTTCGCTTTCGGGTTTGGCAGGTCGGTGATTGAACCTTCGTACACTTCTGCTGCTAAACCGATAGACTCGTTCAGCGTTGGGTGAGCGTGGATAGTTAACGCGATATCTTCTGCGTCTGCACCCATCTCTACTGCTAAGCAGATTTCACCCAGCATTTCACCGGCGTTGATACCCACAATAGCGCCACCAACGATACGGTGCGTTTCTTTGTCGAAAATCAGCTTAGTGAAGCCTTCAGTGCGGGCTGAAGCAATAGCACGGCCTGACGCGGCCCATGGGAACACAGCGGTTTCTACTGCCATGCCTTTTTCTTTTGCTTCTTTCTCGGTTACACCTGTCCAGGCCATTTCCGGGTCGGTGTAAGCAACTGATGGAATGCAGCGCGGGTCAAAGTAGTGCTTCTGGCCGGCAATCACTTCAGCTGCTACGTGGCCTTCGTGTACCGCTTTGTGCGCTAACATTGGCTGACCGATAACATCACCGATAGCATAGATATGGCCAACGTTGGTGCGCAGTTGCTTATCAACATTGATAAAGCCACGCTCGTCTACGTTAACACCGGCTTTTGCCGCGTCTAACAGGTTACCGTTTGGCTTACGGCCAACCGCAACCAGGATCTTGTCGTAACGTACGGCTTTCTCAGGGGCGTTTTTGCCTTCGAAGGTTACGTATAAGCCGTCTTTTTTCGCTTCTACGCCAACTACTTTGGTCGACAACATGATGTTGTAGTTGTCTTTGTTGTACTTGGTGTAGGCTTTAACGATATCAGCATCGGCCGCTGGTACTAACTGATCAGCAAATTCAACTACTGATACTTTAGAACCCAGTGCACGGTATACAGTACCCATTTCCAGGCCGATGATACCGCCACCTAGTACCAGCATTTCGCCCGGAATGTCTTTTAATTCCAGTGCGCCGGTTGAATCGATAATACGGTCGTCGTCTTTTGGAATAAACGGCAGTGATACCGGCTCTGAACCTGCAGCGATAATAGCCTGTTCAAAGGTAATAGTGGTGTCGCCAACCTGTAAGGTGTTCGCGCCGGTGAATTTACCGTAACCGGTAACCACTTTCACTTTACGCATTTTCGACATACCGGCCAGGCCGTTGGTCAGCTGACCAACTACTTTGTCTTTCCAGCTGCGGATTTTGTCTAAATCGATTTTCGGCTCACCAAAGGTAACACCGTGCGATGCCATATCACGGGCATCGTCAATGACCTTCGCAACGTGTAATAAGGCTTTAGATGGAATACAACCTACGTTTAAACATACGCCACCTAAGGTGCTGCGCGCTTCAACCAGGGTAACTTCTAAACCTAAATCTGCTGCGCGAAACGCTGCAGAGTAACCGCCAGGGCCTGCGCCCAGCACCACTACTTGGGTTTTGATTTCGTTGCTCATCGTATTACCTTTTATCATCGGTTCGGTTGACTGATAGCAGCATGTAGGGCAAGGCTACCAGGCGAAAAAAGTGGCAGAATTTTAACATTCTGCCTGAGCGATGTCCCGTAACTTTTCAGCACGGGACACAAAATTCGCTCAGCTACAGGGTGTTACATAATGATTTGGCGAATATCGGCCAGATAACCTGCCAGCGTGGCGGTAAAACGTGCAGCCAGGGCGCCGTCAATCACACGGTGATCGTACGATACGCTAAGCGGCAGCATCAGCTTTGGCTCAAACTCTTTGCCATTCCATTTCGGCTTAATGTCAGACTTCGACACCCCTAATATGGCGACTTCAGGCGCATTTACAATAGGCGTAAACGCCGTACCGCCAATACCGCCGAGGCTTGAGATCGTAAAACAGCCGCCTTGCATATCGCTGGAAGTCAGTTTACCTTCGCGCGCCTTAACCGAAATGTCCTGCAGCTCGCGTGACAGCTCGATAATGCCTTTTTTGTTTACGTCGCGCACTACTGGTACTACCAGGCCATTTGGCGTATCAACGGCAATACCTAAGTGCACGTATTTCTTCAGAATTAAGCTTGCGCCGTCATCAGACAATGAGCTGTTAAAGGTTGGGAACTCTTCCAACGCTTTGGCCACCGCTTTCATAATAAACACCAACGGTGTGTACTTAACGCCCATTTTCTTCTTGTCGGCAATAGCGTTCTGCTCTTTGCGGAAGTCTTCCAGGCCGGTGATGTCAGCTTCATCGAACTGAGTCACGTGCGGAATGCGTACCCAGTTACGGTGCAGGTTAGCACCGGATAACTTCTGAATACGTGACAGTGGCTTGGCTTCAACTTCGCCAAATTTGCTAAAGTCGACTTTTGGCCAGGCAATCAGGTCAAAGCCCATGCTGTTGCCAGCGCCAGAGCTTACTGCGCCAGATTCAACCTGCTTCACTAACTGCTTAACGTAGTTTTGTACGTCTTCTTTCACCACGCGGCCTTTACGGCCGGTGCCTTTTACCTTCGCCAGGTTGATACCAAACTCGCGCGCTAAACGGCGGATCACCGGCGACGCGTGGGCATAGGCGCTGTTTTCAACAAAGCCGTCACTGCCTGCAGCAGCAGAAGCTGCCGGTGCTGTTTCAGTTTTGGCCGGGGCTGCCTCGGTTTTTGTTTCAGCTTTGGCTTCGGCTTTTGGCTCAGCTGCCGGGGCGTCATCCGCACTGGCGTCGCCTTCGGTTTCAAATACCATGATCAGGCTGCCGGTCGATACTTTATCGCCAACGCTGATTTTGATTTCTTTAACCTTACCGGCAAAAGGTGCCGGTACTTCCATACTGGCTTTGTCGCCTTCTACGCTAAGCAAAGATTGCTCTTCGCTTACCGTATCGCCAACTTTTACCATTATTTCAGTAACTTCTACTGCGTCGCCGCCGATATCCGGTACTTTTACATCCTGTACTGCCGTGCCGCCACTTTTTGGCTTGTCTGCTTTGGTTTCGCTTTTGGCGTCGCTCTTAGCTTCTTCTTTGGCAGGTGCGGCTTCTTCTTTCGCTGCGCCCTCGCCTTCAAAGGTCATGATCAGGCTGCCGGTTTTTACCTTATCGCCCACTTTAACGTTGATGATTTTTACCACACCAGCTTCGCTGGCCGGTACTTCCATACTGGCTTTATCACCTTCAACGCTAAGCAGTGACTGATCGACCGCTACCTTGTCGCCTGCCTTGACCAGAATTTCGGTGACTTCTACTTCATCTGCACCAATATCCGGAACATGAATTTCAATCGTCATGGTTAATCCTCTTATGCGTACAGCGGGTTGGTTTTGCCACTGTCGATGCCAAATTTCTTGATGGCGTCGCTGACCACGGTTTTCTTCAACTCGCCCTGCTTCACCAGCTCGCTAAGCGCAGCCACAACAATGTAGCCGGCGTTAACTTCAAAGTGGCGGCGCAGGTTCTCACGGCTGTCTGAGCGGCCAAAGCCGTCGGTACCCAGTACCTTGTAAGACTTAGCCGGGATGAAAGCACGAACCTGATCGGCGTAGTTTTTCATGTAGTCGGTGGCGGCAATCGCCGGTGCGCTGTTCATTACCGTAGCAATGTATGGCGTTTTCTCTTTCGCGTCCGGGTTTAGCATGTTAAAGCGCTCAACATCCTGGCCATCACGCGCCAGCTCGTTAAACGAGGTAACAGAGTACACATCCGATGCTACACCGTAGTCTTTGCTTAAGATGTCAGCGGCTTTACGCACTTCATTTAAAATAGTGCCTGAGCCCATCAGCTGTACTTTGCCGCGATCGCCGTTGTGCGATTCCAGCTTGTAAATACCACGGCGAATGCCTTCCTCGGCGCCTTTTGGCATGGCCGGGTGGTGGTAGTTTTCGTTCATTACCGTGATGTAGTAATAGATGTTTTCCTGATCTTTACCGTACATGCGGCGGATACCGTCTTGCATAATCACCGCCAGCTCGAACGCATAGGTCGGGTCGTACGAGATACAGTTCGGTACAGTACCGGCCAGAATATGGCTGTGGCCGTCTTCGTGCTGTAAACCTTCACCGTTTAACGTAGTACGGCCAGCAGTTGCGCCTAATAAGAAGCCACGCGCCTGCTGATCGCCTGCCAGCCAAGCCATATCGCCCACGCGCTGGAAGCCAAACATCGAGTAGTAAATATAAAACGGGATCATCGGTAAATCGTTGGTGCTGTACGACGTTGCCGCCGCCACCCAGGATGACATCGCGCCCAGTTCGTTAATGCCTTCCTGCAATACCTGGCCACCCACGTCTTCTTTGTAGTAACTCACTACTGAACGGTCTTCCGGCGTGTAGTTCTGGCCGCCCGGGTTATAAATACCGATTTGACGGAACAGGCCTTCCATACCAAAGGTACGGGCTTCGTCGGCAATAATAGGTACGATTTGCTTACCGATATGCTCATCTTTCAGCAAAATGTTAAGTGCACGTACGTACGCCATAGTGGTAGAGATTTCACGCTTTTGCTCTTCCAGCAGGGCATCGAAGGCGCCCAGCTCTGGCAGTGTCAGCGCTTTAGTAAAGTTTGGCAGACGTACCGGCGTGTAACCGTGCAGCGCTTTGCGGCGCGCGTGCAGGTATTCCAGCTCTGGCGAGCCTTCCGGCAGCTTGATGTACGGTAAGTCGGCTACCTGCTCTTCGCTGATGTAGTCTTCCAGGCCAAGACGTTTGCGCAGTTGCAGCACGTGCGTCATGTCCATTTTCTTCACCTGGTGCGCAATGTTCTTACCTTCTGCCGCTTCGCCCATGCCGTAACCTTTAACGGTTTTCGCCAGGATAACAGTCGGCTTGTCAGTACATTCCTGTGCGGCTTTAAAGGCGGCAAACAGTTTAGAAGGCTCGTGGCCGCCGCGTTTTAAATCAAAAATCTCTTCATCGGTCATATCGGCAACCAGCGCTGCGGTTTCCGGGTAGCGGCCGAAGAAGTGCTTACGCACGTAGGCACCGTCGTTGGCTTTGTAGGTCTGGTAGTCACCGTCGATGGTTTCGTTCATCAGCTGTAACAGCTTACCGGTGGTATCTTTAGCCAGTAATTTATCCCAGCCACGGCCCCACACCACTTTAATCACGTTCCAGCCCGCACCGCGGAACAAGCCTTCCAGTTCCTGGATAATCTTACCGTTACCCATTACCGGGCCATCCAGGCGCTGCAGGTTACAGTTGATCAGGTAACACAGGTTGCCCAGCTTTTCGCGTGCAGCGAAGCTTATCGCACCGCGTGATTCCGGCTCGTCCATCTCGCCATCACCTAAGAAAGCGTAAACGCGCTGTGCGCTGGTGTCTTTTAAACCACGGCCGTGTAAATACTTTAAGAACCGCGCCTGGTAAATCGAGGCGATAGGGCCAAGGCCCATTGATACGGTTGGGAACTGCCAGAATTCCGGCATCAATTTCGGGTGCGGGTAGCTTGATAAGCCTTTGCCGTCTACTTCCTGGCGGAAGCTATCGAGCTGCTCGGCAGTTAAGCGGCCTTCAATAAAAGCACGGGCATAAATACCCGGAGAAATATGGCCCTGATAATACACCAAGTCGCCGCCATCTTTATCGTTCGGCGCGCGGAAAAAGTGGTTAAAACAGGTTTCGTAAAACGCAGCAGAAGATTGATATGACGCCATGTGGCCGCCTAAATCCAGCTCTTTTTTCGAGCCACGCAGTACAATCATGATGGCGTTCCAGCGGATCACCGAACGAATACGCCGTTCCAGATTAACATCGCCCGGGTAAGCCGGTTCTTGCTGCGGAGGAATGGTATTAATGTAGTTGGTGGTGACGCCGGTTGGCATGTCTACGCCTTCTAACCGGGCTTCTTCCAGCACTTTTTCCAGCAGGAACTGTGCCCGCTCGACCCCTTCAGTGCGAACTACCGATTCCAGCGCTTCAAGCCACTCTTTGGTTTCCAGAGCGTCGATGTCAACTTTACTGACTTCAGACATATCGAGGTTTCCTTTGGTTATGCACGCCTGTGCTATACATGCATGTGCGTTAAAATTGTTGTTAACCCTGCTGGGTACGGCGCAACGAGCGTTCAATACGCGAACGTTCTTTGCCCACTTCCAGCAGTGCTTCTTCAATAAATGCCAAATGGCCATTGCTGGCCTGACGCGCCTTTTCCGGCTCGCCGTTGATAACAGCCTGCATCAACCGTTGCCGGTGAGCATTCAGCTGGCTGACAATGCCTTCCTTTTGCTGCAGCGTTTCCAGGTTTAGCCGGATATTCTGCTCCACCAATGGCGTTAAACCACGCACCAAATGCAGCAACACCACATTGTGCGACGCTTCAGCTACCGCCAGATAAAAACTGCCGACCGCTTTGGCTTCGCGGTCTATATCGTTTAACTGCTGCGCCTGACATATTGCATCGTAATGCGCGGTAATTTGGGCAAAATCGGCGGCTGTGCCACGCAGTGCGGCGTAATAGGCGCAAATGCCTTCCAGCGCGTGGCGAAACTCCAGTAAATCAAACTGTGATTCCGGGTGGCGGGCAATCAGCGCAAACAGCGGGTCAGTCAGGCCAACTGCCAGATTGTCACACACGTAAGTGCCACCACCCTGACGGCGGCTGACTAAGCCTTTGGCTTCCAGCTTCTGAATAGCTTCGCGCAGCGATGGCCGCGATACCGCAAACATGTCGGCTAAATCGCGCTCTGGCGGTAACTTTTGCCCCGGCGCAAAACTGCCTTCAAGCAACATGTTTTCCAGTTGCTCGACAATGCGGTCAGAGAGTTTCGCCGGTTTAATTTTAAAATCTGCCATGCGCTGCCAATTTGCTGTCTGGTAATGTCCGTTACAGAGTTAACTCACCGCTGTAAATTGGTCTTACCAATTATATTTTAGTGGCGATAAGGTAGCAGTTTCTGCCCGGCATGTAAATAAAGCAGAGATTACCGGCAAAGGCAAAAACACAAAATAGTTAGAGTATTAACTCAGGATGACAAGTGTATGAAACAAACCATTAGAATTGGTCTGACCAGATTTTAACACACTAACGAACAAGGCCGGGCAACGCGTTTTCCGCCTGCGGTAATCTCGATAACAGGCAGCGATAAAAAAGGCGCCATGCCGGCGCCTTGATAGCAAAACACTCATCAGCCTAACCAGCCGCTTAGTGTCAGAATGGCGGTAAAGGCGAGGAAAAACAGCATATTGCGTTTAGCCAGCTGCACCATATAGCTGGTATCTTCCAGCGTATTTAAACTGTCTGCCGGCAGGGGTTCAGCTGCGGTTGCTACATCTACTACCACCTGCTCGTTGTCGGCGGTAAAATCAAGAAAGTAGCCCAGTAACGCGGTAGAGGCGCGCGAGAAATGCCCCACCAGTGCAAAGCCCAGGCCAAACAGCCGGGCCGGAAACCAGTTCGCCCAATGCGCTGCACATGGCACAGCTTTGCTATTGCTGCAGGCGGCATAGCTGGCCGCATCTTCTTCTGCCACCGCTTCCTGTAAATGCCGCACCAGGGCATAGGTAATAACACCAAAAGCACCCAGCAGTAAAAACCAGAACACTACAGCAGCGTAGTAACGAAAATTCAGCCAAACCAGCAACTGGCCATAACTGTGCTGCTCTTTGTTGCTGCCCATATCGGTGCGGATTTGCTGCATCGCAATAAACGCCGCTTCTTCATCGCCCCTGTCCATGGCATTCAAATACTGCTTATACAGCTGACGGTAATGCCAACAGCCAAGGCCCACCAACAATACCAGCGTATTGACCACCAGGCTAAGCAAATGGCTGTCTGCCAGATGCAGCAATAAAGCCACAACAGCGCCCGGCAGTATCAGCCACAAATACCAGCCAAGGCTATTGGCGGCAAGCTTACTCAGCCCGGAACGTGCGGTAAAACGCACATAAGCGCGGGCATAGCGGCTGGCTTGCCAGGCATCACTGCGCACGGCAAGGCGCTCGATGATAAGTGCCAGCAACATACTGATTAATGTCATAGCGAAAACTCCTTAAATCGGCTTGTTTAGCGCACTTTTTATTGCGGCGCGATAGCGCATCCAGTCAAACGCCGTGCCGGGGTCGGTTTTACGCCCTGGCGCTATATCACAGTGCCCGGCTATACGCTCTGGCGTAATGGCAGGATACTGCTGCATTATATTTAGTGTCAGGTTAATCAGGCTTTTATATTGCTGATCAGTATACGGTAAATTATCGGTGCCTTCTAACTCTATGCCGATAGAAAAGTCGTTACAGCGCTCGCGGCCAGCAAAACTGCTGACACCGGCATGCCAGGCGCGTTTGGCAAAAGGCACATACTGAAAAACGCTGCCGTCACGCCAGATCACGCAATGCGCCGATACTCTTACCCCGGTAAGACCGGCAAAGCTCGGGTGTGCCGTGCAATTCAGCGTACCCATAAAAAGCGCATCAACAGAACTGTGCTGTGGTACTTTGGCAAATTCGCCGGCTGGCAGGCTGATATTGTGGATCACCAACAGGCTAACCATTTCCGCGTGCGGGCGGTCATCGTAATGAGGGCTATGACGCTCTGTGACAACAGGTAGAGTAGCAGTCATGATGTTTTGCCTTTAACCAGCAGGGTCAGTAAGCTATAGCGTTATTGTCAATGCAGGAGGTTATTAATGCAAGCACCTGAGCCAACAAACAAATATGGTAAGACCTTCGCTATTATTGCCTGGCTTATTCTGATGGTGCTGCTGTTTTTATTTTTTCAGGACACCATCAGCAAACAGCTTAACCCAAACCAGCAACTGCGCAGCGTCACCGGCAGTAGCGGCGAAACCCGCACTGTGCTTATCCGCAACAAAAGCGGCCACTACGTCGGTACGGCTCTGGTTAATAATACGCCGGTTAATTTTATGCTCGATACAGGCGCCACCACTATTGCAATTGATGCTGGCACGGCACGCCAGCTAAATTTACCTTTTGGCCGCGAGGTACAGGTAAGCACCGCCAATGGCATAGCGCAGGCGTATCAAAGCCAGGTAGACAGCCTGCAACTGGGCGACATCCGGCTGTATAACATCGATGCCGTTATCGTGCCGCAGCTGGGTAACCTGGATGGCAGCGCCGAGATATTACTGGGCATGAGCGCGCTAAAACAGTTAGAATTCCACCAGCAAGGCAATCAGCTTACCCTTATCCAGCACAACTAATACATCTTACAAACCAGACTGAATGACGAAAACCAGATGACTATGCAAACCGACTTTACCACGCTGTTACAACAAGAAATACAGCGCGCCGTGGCCAGCGCCCTGGCCGAAGATTTAGGCTTTTTAGCCCTGAACGACGGCGATATTACGGCGTCATTAATTCCGCAACAGCAGCAGGCCAGTGCCACTATAATTACCCGCGAAGAGTGTGTGTTGTGCGGCAGTGCCTTTGTTGATGAGGTATTTCGCCAGCTGGGCGGCGAAGTAAGTATTAACTGGCAAGCCGAAGACGGCGACAAGTTAGCAGCAAACAGCACCCTGTGTAGCCTGCGTGGCCCGGCCAGAATATTACTAACCGGCGAGCGCACGGCACTGAACTTTCTGCAGCTATTAAGTGCAACAGCTACCACCACAGCACACTACGTTCAGTTTTTACAAGGCAGTAATACCCGCTTACTCGACACCCGTAAAACGATTCCGGGCCTGCGCTTCGCGCAAAAGTATGCTGTCAGTACCGGCGGCGGTAAAAATCACCGCATTGGTTTGTATGACGCCTTCTTAATTAAAGAAAACCATATTGCCGCAGCAGGCTCTATCACTAATGCCGTAGCAACCGCCCGGCAAAACTTCCCCGGCAAACCGGTAGAGGTAGAAACCGAAAACCTGACAGAGTTACAACAAGCGCTGGCTGCCGGTGCCGACATTATCATGCTGGATAACTTTAGCCTGGCCGATATCGTGCAGGCCGTAGCACTGAATGCCGGTAAAGCCAAGCTGGAAGTATCAGGCAATATTACCAGCGAGCGTTTAACGGAACTTGCGGCCACCGGCGTTGACTATATTTCCAGTGGTGCCTTAACCAAACATATACAGGCGATAGACTTATCGATGCGTTTAAGCATTCAGCAGTAAGTTCATCCTGGTTAACCGCCGCCCTGGCGCGGCGGGTTAAACTTCTGCCAACGCAGCTAAGTCTGAAGATAACCATAAATCGCAGACTTGCCTGAAGGATCAACCGATGCAGCTAAGCGGTACCGTAGTATTCTGGCGTGACGATAAAGGCTTTGGCTTTGTATTGTGCGATCAGAGCGGTGAGAAACTGTTTTTCCATATCCGCGATATGGCGGGCGTGGGTGATCGGCCAAAACCCGGCGATAAACTGCAATTTAGCCTCAGCCAAGACAAACGGCAGCGCAACATTGCCGCCCCCTGGCGCTTTGCCACTGCCCCTGCAGAGTCGCAGTTTAAAAAAATGTCAGCCCGCATGCTGCAGGGCGCTGCCGATATTGCCTATGCCAACCACACTGCTCTGCTGTTCCGGCTGGCCTTTTTTATCGCGGTAGTCATAGCCCTGCTGTTTGGCAAGCTGTTATATGTACTGCCGCTGCTATACGTAGAAGCCAGCATTTTTACCTACTGGTTATATAAAGCCGATAAAGAAGCCGCCATAGCCCGCCATGGCAACCGGCTGACGGAAGAAACGCTGCAATTATTTAGCTTAATAGGCGGCTGGCCCGGTGCTTACCTCGCCCAGCAGCAGCTGGCGCATAAGCGCAGCAAAATGTCATTCCGCCGTGAGTTCGGTTTTGTCATCCTTGGTAATGCCTTGTTGGTTATCTGGCTGTTATCGCCCTGGGGTCAGGCATTTTTAGCCCGCATGTCGCTGTGGGCAGCCTGAAAATCGCCATTTTTTTACCACTAAACTCTCGCAAAAAGCGCGCTTAACACCACCCCTGCTACGACAAATAACATGGCGTTTCTGTTTTAGATCTTTATTAGAGCTCTTAATCTAGTACTTTTTTACTATAAAAACACTAACAAAATTCCCGACTTTAGATAAAAATAGCGTTAAATTACAAATAGTTGCAATTACCCTGCAAATTTAGTTACATTTAGCTTGCGCCGCTTGTTAAAAAGTTCAAAATTATAAGCAGCCCGAGCGGCTAATAAAAAAATCAGGAGAAGTTAAAATGAAACGTAACCAACAAGGTTTTACCTTAATTGAATTAATGATCGTTGTAGCGATCATCGGTATCTTAGCTGCAGTAGCACTGCCAGCTTATCAAGACTACACTTTAAAATCCCGTTTTTCCGAAGTTAAAACAGCTGCCTCATCAGTGAAGTTGACTATGGCGCAATGTTTGCAGGAAAACAATAATACTATCGCAGCTTGTAGCTCGTATGCTTTATTAGGTATCAGCGCCCCTGCAGCTAACAACAATTTAGCATCAGTTACAATTGACGCCGGTACAGGCGCAATTACAGCAACTGGCACTGCAGCCGCGGGAGGTTATACATATATCCTGACTCCTCCAGCAATCGATCCTGCAGCTCCACCGCCATCGACTTATGTTTTTGCAGTTTCAGGTACGTGTTCATCACAAACACGTATCCCCAACCTGTGCTAATTAGTAAGCTCTAGACCTTTTGAGTAAGGTTTATAAAGAAGCTTTGAAAGCCAGCTAACCACGCTGGCTTTTTTAGTAAATGTTTCTCTAACATGAATTGTCAGTATTTTTTTAAATGGTTCTCAACAGGTAGCCTGCTTAAACTTGAATAACCAGCAGTTAGTGGCATAATCAGTTAACTTTATTGAATTCTTATTAGCAAAATCAGGATGTTTCAGCTTAATGGCCGTAACCACTACCTCCACCTTATTTAAACGTTTAGTACAGCTCGGTCTGTTAAATGGCGACCAGGCCACTAAAATTGTCACCGATAAAGGTGGTCAGTTTAAAAACCTGCCTGAGCTGTTAATTACTGAAAAGCTGATTAAAGCTGATGAACTGGCCCGTGCGGCGGCTGGTATCAGCCATGCCATTAGCCTGGATTTAGACCATTTTGATATCGAATACGTGCCGGAAGAGCTACGCAACGAAAAGCTGGTACGTAAAACCGATATGCTGCCGCTTGGCAAGCGCGGCCGTACCATGTTTTTGGCGGTGGTAGACCCGACCAATATTCAAACCATTGAAGATTTTGAATTTAACACTGGCCTAAACGCTGAAGTGGTGGTGGTTGAATACGACAAGCTGCATAGACTGATTGATAAGCTGTTCGATAGCAGTATGGGTGGCGACTTTAGCGAGAGCGACTGGGATTTAGGCTCTATGGGCATCGCCCAGGAAGAAGAGGAAGAAAGCCAGGGCGTGCAGGTTGATAAAGAAGATCAGCCAATTATTGCCTTTATTAACAAGATGCTACTTGATGCCATACGCAAAGGCGCGTCCGACTTACACTTTGAACCTTACGAGAAAAGCTACCGCATCCGCTTTCGTATCGACGGCATTTTGCATGAAATGGCAAGCCCGCCGGTGGCACTGTCTACCCGGCTGTCAGCCCGGTTAAAAGTTATGTCCAGGCTGGATATTGCCGAGAAACGCGTGCCACAGGATGGCCGGATTAAGCTTAAACTGTCGGCAAAAAAATCGATCGACTTTCGGGTAAGTACATTGCCGACGCTTTGGGGCGAGAAAATTGTAATGCGTATTCTCGACTCCGACAGTGCCATGCTAGGTATCGATGTTTTAGGCTATGAAGAAAACCAGAAGCAGTTGTATTTGGATGCCTTAGCACAGCCGCAGGGTATGATCCTGGTAACCGGCCCTACCGGCTCTGGTAAAACCGTATCGCTTTATACCGGCCTGGCTATTTTAAACACCAGCGAAACCAATATTTCAACAGCCGAAGACCCGGTAGAAATTAACTTGCCCGGCGTTAACCAGGTACAGGTAAACCCGCGCGCCGGTTTAACCTTTGCCTCAGCATTAAAAGCCTTTCTGCGACAAGACCCTGATGTGGTCATGGTCGGTGAGATACGCGATTTAGAAACCGCCGAAATCGCCATTAAAGCGGCCCAAACCGGCCACTTAGTGTTATCTACACTACACACCAACTCGGCACCGGAAACCTTAACCCGCTTGCTGAATATGGGAGTACCGTCTTATAACGTGGCCAGTTCAGTATCCCTTATTATTGCACAGCGCCTGGCGCGACGGTTATGTGGCCAATGCAAGCAGCCCGAAGTACTGCCAGAAGCTGAGCTGCTGAGGCAAGGTTTTACCCCACAACAGCTGCCGAATATTAAAGTGTTTAAACCTGTGGGTTGTGAGCATTGTACCAATGGCTATAAAGGCCGGGTGGGTATTTATGAAGTCATGCCGGTAAGTAGCAAAATGGCCGACATTATTATGCAAGGCGGTAACTCGCTGGATATTGCCACCCAGGCGCAGGCCGAAGGCGTAAATAACCTGCGGCAATCCGGGCTTATTAAGGCCGCCGCCGGTTTAACCAGCCTGGCCGAAGTAAACCGCGTGACAAAAGGCTAATACGACAGTAAACAGCTAAACCAAGTTAAGTATTAAAGCAGGCGCTAAGGCGCACAACAGGAAATAAACACATGGTTCAGGCACAACAATTTAAAATAAAAGAGCTCGAAGCCTTTACCTATAAAGGCGTAAACCGGCGTGGTAAAAAGGTAGATGGTGAAATTAAAGGCACCAGTATTGCCGAGGTTAAAGCATTATTGCGCCAGCAAGGCATTACGCCATCAGGGGTCAAGAAAAAGCCAAAATCGCTGTTTGGTGATGGTAAAAAAATCAAACCGGTAGATATTGCTATTGTTACCCGGCAAATTGCTACCATGCTAGGGGCCGGTGTACCGCTGGTGCAGTCTATTGATTTAATCGCTAATGGTGCCGATAACAAAAGCCTGCGCACCCTAATGCAGAAAATTTCGGTAAAAGTACAGGCTGGTTTACCACTATCAGAAACCTTACGTGAACACCCGAAGTATTTTGATGAGTTATATTGCGACTTAGTTAAATCGGGCGAAGCCTCAGGTTCGCTCGATCAAATTTTTGACCGCCTGGCTATCTATAAAGAAAAAGCCGAAGCACTAAAATCAAAAATTAAAAAAGCCATGTTTTACCCCGTTGCTGTATTGGTCGTGGCTGCGATAGTAACCTCAATCTTATTAATTTTTGTGGTGCCACAATTTGCCGAAATATTCGCTGGCTTTGGTGCAGAATTGCCCGCCTTCACCTTGTTTGTGCTTGGTATCTCCGAAATGATGCAGCAATATTGGTGGGTAGTACTGGCCGGTATAATTGCTACATTATTCGTTATAAAGAAAACCTATGCCAGTAACCTGAAATTTCGTACCTGGGCAGATGGACTAATTATCAGGTTGCCAGTTATTGGTAGTATTTTAAATAAAGCCGCTGTTGCCCGTTATGCCCGTACTTTGTCTACCACCTTTGCTGCTGGTGTGCCATTAATAGAAGCGCTGGAATCCGCTGCTGGTGCATCAGGCAATGAAGTATATAAAAACGCTATTTTATTTATCCGTGAAGAAGTATCGTCCGGTAACCAGATGCACCTGGCAATGAAGCAAACTGACCAGTTTCCGGAAATGGTGATTTCGATGGTGTCTATCGGTGAAGAAACCGGCGCACTGGACAGTATGTTAGGCAAAGTAGCCAATATCTATGAGCAGGAAGTGGATGACGCCGTAGATGGCTTAACTGCACTGCTGGAACCAATGATTATGGCGGTGCTCGGTGTAGTAATAGGCGGCTTAATTATTGCGATGTATTTACCCATCTTCCAGCTAGGTTCTATTATTTAATGCAGCAGTTTACCGAATTACTTACCACTTTCCCGGCGTTATTTGTTGTGATGGTTGCCATTTTCAGCCTGGTGATTGGTAGCTTTTTAAATGTGGTAATTTACCGCTTACCGAAAATGATGGAAAACGACTGGCAGCAGGAGTACCAGGCCTATTTTAATGCCGATACGGCTGAAGCACCTGCCAGGTTTAACCTGGCCGTACCGCGTTCTGCCTGCCCGGCTTGTAATGCGCCGGTGCAGGCGCGTGACAATGTGCCGGTACTGAGCTGGTTGCTGTTAAAGGGAAAATGCCGCAGTTGCAGTGCGCCCATCAGCGCGCGTTACCCTGTAGTTGAAGCGCTGACCGCAGTACTTTCAGCGGTGGTAGCGTGGAAACTGGGCTTTGGTTTAGCTGCCGCTGTGATTATTTTTACCACCTGGGTACTGATAGCACTGACCTTTATCGATATAGATAAAATGCTGCTGCCTGATCAGCTGACCTTGCCGTTATTATGGCTGGCACTGCTGTTTAGCCTTAGCGATTCAGCCTTTGTTAATCCCGCCCAGGCTATTGTCGGCGCCGCTGCCGGTTATCTGAGTCTGTGGAGCGTTTACTGGCTGTTTAAACTGCTAACCGGCAAAGAAGGTATGGGCTACGGTGATTTTAAATTACTGGCTGTCTTTGGCGCTTTGCTTGGGGCCTCGCAGTTACCCTTGATTATTCTGCTGTCGTCTCTGGTTGGCGCAGTAGTGGGCATCACCTTACTGAGTGTGCAGGGTAAAGACAAAGCGACACCTATTCCGTTTGGGCCTTATATTGCGGCAGCCGGCTGGATAGCACTGCTATGGGGTGAGCAACTGACCAATGCTTACCTGCGTTACTTGGGCTTGTAGTGTCGGCTTTTGTTGTAGGCTTAACCGGTGGTATTGGCTGCGGCAAAACTACCGCCACAACGTTATTTGCTAAGCTTGGCGTACAGCATATTGATGCCGATGTCGTGGCACGCGAAGTAGTCATGCCGGGAACGCCCTGCTTGCAAGCCATGACGCAGTATTTCGGTGCTGAAATACTGCTGCCGGGCGGTGAGCTAAACCGGGCAAAACTGCGGCAACGCATTTTTACCCATGCCGCAAGTAAAGCCTGGCTGGAACAGCTATTACACCCGGCAATACGGCAGCAAATACTAAGCCAGTTACAGGAGCTGACATCGCCTTATGCGTTATTAGTCGCACCTTTGCTGTTAGAAAACAAGCTCAACCAGTATGTACAGCGCGTATTGGTGATAGATTTACCTGAAAACATGCAACTGCAGCGCGCCATGGCGCGTGACAACGCAGACGAGCAACAGATTAGAGCCATAATGGCAGCGCAACTTTCGCGCAGCGAACGGCTGAAACAAGCCGATGATATTATTACCAATGACAGCACCCCGGCAGATCTCGCCCCCCAGGTTGCAGCAC
Source organism: Rheinheimera sp. ATLC3 (assembly GCF_059429535.1). Lineage (NCBI taxonomy): Bacteria > Pseudomonadati > Pseudomonadota > Gammaproteobacteria > Chromatiales > Chromatiaceae > Rheinheimera > Rheinheimera sp. ATLC3. The sequence goes on along the minus strand of NZ_CM182103.1, from coordinate 3,011,000 downwards.
TGCACCAGCAATATTTGCAGCAGGCTAATATAGCAACTTAACAGGCATAGGGTGTGTTGTCGTAACAGGCGTGAAGCACCCAAAAATGACTGAACTGACTTACGAACATCCGTTAAATGAAAAACTGCGTACCTACCTGCGGCTGGAATATCTGCTGTCGCAGCTATACAGCTTGCAGGCACTGGACAGCGAATGGCAGCAGCAGGCATTTTTTAATACGCTGTTTGATTTAATTGAAGTGCTGGACCGCAACGATATCCGCCCGGACCTGATTAAAGACTGCGAGCGCTGCGAAACGGCACTGGTCGCCTGGGCCAATCACCCCTCGGTATCGGACGATAAACTCCAACCAGTGTTGCAGCAGGCAGTCAGGCTGCAAAGTGATCTGCTGCGCAGCAATAAGTTTGTCGGTAATTTAAAAGACGATAAATTTTTAGCGCCGCTACGCCAGCGCTTTGCAATACCAGGCGGCACCTGTTACTTCGACGTACCACAACTGCATTACTGGCTAAACCTGCCACAAAGTGAGCGCAGCAACATGGCTGAGCAGTGGTGTGCTGAGTTCAGTTTACTGCAACAGGCAGTAAGTTTTGTGCTGGGTTTTAGCCGGCAAAAAGGCCAGTTCACCGATGTTACCGCTGACAATGGCTTTTATCAGAGCAATACTGACCAGCACGAACTGTTGCGCATCCGCTACCCGTTGGAGGCTGGCGTTTATCCTACCGTCAGCGGCAACAAATACCGTTATGCCATCCGCTTTATGCAGCTTAGCGATGACAGTGGCCGCTGCAGCAGTGAAAAAACGATCTGCTTTAAGCTGGCTAGCTGTTAGAATGCGCTGCTAGCCGTTGAGAGGACAGTATGAAAGTTAAATGCCCCACCTGTGATAAAGACGTAGTATGGTCAAGTGACGCACCGTTCAGGCCGTTTTGCTCGGAACGCTGTAAATTGATTGACCTGGGTGATTGGGCGGCAGAAAACCACCGCATTGCCGACACAACGCCGATAGATACTGCACTGTCTGAAGAGTACCTGGCTGAGTTAGAGCAAGAGTTTATCGCACAGGATAACGACTTCTTTAAACACTAAGCCCGCCGCATTAAGCGGGCTGTGACGTTAGAAAATGCTGCTGAATGCGCTCAACGATAGGTTGATTCGCATCAGGAAATTCAATATCACCCAGCCCGGCAATGCCGACCCAGCGTAGCGGCTGACCTTCGCGCCCTTCTGGCTCGCCATCAAAACCGGTCACCAGATAAATATCCAGCAGCACGGTTTTTTCAGGATAAGCATATTCCAGCTGCATAAAAGCGCTGCTTGCCGTCACCTCAATAGCCACCTCTTCGTACAACTCCCGGTGCAGCGCCTGCTCTACCGTTTCGCCCTGTTCTACCTTGCCACCGGGGAACTCCCATTTTCCGCCCTGATGTTGCTTACTGCTACGCAGTGCCAACAGCACCTGAGCGCCGCGTAAAATCACCCCTACAGCAACATGCACAACCTTAACTGAACTCATATTAGTCTCCTGCTAAAACAACAAAGCCAGCCGAAGCTGACTTTGTTTTGCGACAAGGTAGTGGTCTATACCAGCTTACCGTGACACTGCTTATACTTTTTACCGGAACCACAAGGGCAAGGGTCATTGCGGCCTACTTTGTCGTGGTCACGAAACACCGGGCCAGCTGGCATACCGGCAGGTACGTCGCCACCGACATGCTCAGCTTCGGCATGCTGATAATCATGCGGTACTGCATCGGCCTTACGGCGCTGTTGCTCTACGGCATCCACGTCTTCCGCGGCTTTAACCTGCACCCGGCCTAATACGCCAACTACATCGATCTTCAGGTTTTCCAGCATAACGGAGAACAGCTCAAAGGCTTCGCGCTTGTATTCCTGTTTCGGGTTTTTCTGTGCATAGCCACGCAGGTTAATACCCTGACGTAAGTGATCCATCGCCGCCAGATGTTCTTTCCAGTGCGTGTCCAGGCTTTGCAGCATGATGGCTTTTTCAAACTGACGCAGCACCTGTGGCCCAACCATCTGCTCTTTGTGCGCGTAGGCCTGTTCAGCTTCCTGTTGGATGCGCTCGCGCAGCTTCTCTTCAAACAGTTTCTTATCTTCAGCCAGCCACTGCGAAATAGGTAAATCCAGCGTGTAGTCGGCTTTTAAACGCTGCTCCAGCCCTGGTATGTCCCACATTTCATCTAACGACTGCGGCGGAATATACTGGCTGATCACGCCATCGATAACGTCGGTACGGATAGCCGTGATAGTTTCACTGATGTCAGTGGCATCCAACAGCTCGTTACGCTGCTCGTACACCACTTTACGCTGATCGTTTGCAACATCGTCAAACTCAAGCAACTGCTTACGGATGTCGAAGTTACGCGCTTCTACTTTACGCTGCGCGTTTTCAATAGCACGGCTTACCCATGGGTGCTCTATTGCCTCGCCTTTTTCCATACCTAAGCGGCGCATCATACCGGCCATGCGGTCAGAGGCGAAAATACGCATTAACGCATCATCCAGCGACAGGTAGAACCGGCTTGAGCCCGGGTCGCCCTGACGGCCTGAACGACCACGTAACTGGTTGTCAATACGGCGTGATTCGTGACGCTCGGTACCGATAATATGCAGACCACCGGCAGAAATTACGGCATCGTGGCGTGTTTTCCAGTCGGCTTTAACTTTGTCTTTCTGCACGTCAGTCGCATCAGCACCCAGCGCAGCCAGTTCAGCCTGCAAACTACCTCCCAGCACGATATCAGTACCACGGCCCGCCATGTTAGTGGCAATAGTAACTGTACCCGGCTGACCGGCCTGAGCAATAATCTGTGCTTCGTTAGCGTGGAACTTAGCGTTTAACACCTGATGTTTGATCTTGGCTTTATTCAGCAAGCCTGATAAATACTCAGAGCTTTCAATCGATGCTGTACCTACCAGCACCGGACGGCCGGCATCGCGGGTGGCTATAATGTCGGCAATAATGGCCTGATACTTATCTTCCGCGTTTAAGTACACCAGATCGGCCATATCGTTACGCACCATAGGCCGGTTGGTAGGCACGACTATGGTTTCCAGGCCATAAATTTGCTGGAATTCAAAGGCTTCAGTGTCAGCTGTACCTGTCATACCTGACAGTTTGTCATACAGACGGAAGTAGTTCTGGAAGGTGATAGAGGCTAATGTCTGGTTTTCATTCTGAATTTTTACGCCTTCTTTGGCTTCAACCGCCTGGTGTAAACCTTCTGACCAGCGCCGGCCTTCCATTGTACGGCCGGTGTGTTCATCAACAATAACGATTTCACCGTCTTTAACAACATAATCAACGTCGCGTTTGAACAGCTGATGCGCGCGCAGCGCCGCATAAACGTGGTGCAACAGCGTAATATTAGCTGCAGAGAACAATGTATCGTGTTCCTGAATTAAGCCATGCTCACGCAGCATATCTTCAACTTTGATCTGGCCTTTTTCGGTCAGATATACCTGACGCGCCTTTTCATCTACTGTGAAGTGGCCATCACCATGTGCGCCCTCTTCGTCTTCTTTATCTTGTTTTACCAGTTGCGGCACCAGCACGTTAATCTGTTTATACAGCTCAGAGCTGTCTTCAGCCGGGCCGGAAATAATCAGCGGTGTACGGGCTTCATCAATTAAAATTGAATCCACTTCATCGATAATGGCAAACGCCTGGTCGCGCTGGACACGATCTTGCGGTGAAAACGCCATATTGTCGCGCAGGTAATCAAAGCCAAATTCGTTGTTGGTACCGTAGGTGATATCGGCAGCATAGGCTTGCTGTTTATCCGGGTGCGCCATACCGGGCACGTTAACGCCAACAGTCAGCCCCAAAAAGGCAAAAAGCGGTGCGTTGGTTTGCGCATCACGCCGAGCCAGGTAGTCGTTAACCGTAATAACATGCACACCACCGCCGCTTAAGGCATTCAGGTAAGCCGGCAAGGTTGCGGTTAAGGTTTTACCTTCACCGGTGCGCATTTCGGAAATTTTGCCCTGGTGCAACACCATACCGCCCATCAACTGTACGTCGAAATGGCGCATGCCAAATACACGTTTACTGGCTTCACGCACGGTTGCGAAAGCTTGTGGCAGAATATCATCCAGCGTTTTGCCGCTGGCTAACATACTTTTAAATTCGGTGGTTTTCTGTTTCAGCTGGTCGTCGGATAAGGCTTCAAATTCTGCCTCTAACGCATTGATCTGCTGTACTTGCTTTTCTAATTTTTTTAAGAAGCGGTCGTTGCGGCTACCAAATAATTTGGTAAAAAGTTTTCCAAACATTATCCAAATACCATGTTAAGTTAAAACTGCAGTGCAGCCCCGGCGGCGCTTGGCTCAGCCAGTACAAATATTAAAACCCCAGCATATTACGCCAGATATGGTGCCCGATGCTAACGCTTTCAAGGTGCAACATTCTCGTCGCAGACATAAGCTGCTACACTGCGCTTATGTTACCAACGCAGCAGGTAGTAAACGCCAATGGCCCGCTATACGCAGAAGCCGCTCGATATCAGCAAAGTTCTGTCGCACAGTAGCCTGGCGTCGCAACAACAGCAGGTTGCCCTGGTGCAACAGTTGAATCAGGTATTGGCTGAGGTATTACAACTGGAGCAACTTAGTTTTTGTCAGGTTAGCTGTATCCGCGATGGCCGGGCCGTTATTTTATCTGCCTCTGCGCCCTGGCTAACCCGTTTAAAATTGCAGCGCGACGCCATTCTAGACAATTTTCGCCGAAAAATCTTGCCTGATTTGGCTGGAATTGAGATTGAAGCCTCTCCCAATGGCCAGATTAACAAGCCGAATGTGCCGATACCGCAAAAAAACAGCCATCAATTATCAGATTCTGCCGCGACGGCCCTGCTGTCTGTAGCACAAAACACCGACGGTGCCTTAAAACAGGCGCTGCTGAAACTGGCCCAAAACGCAGACGCTAAAAACAACAAAACCCGGTAATAACCGGGTTTTGCGTTAAACCTTCAACTTTATGCCAGTTGCGGCGCCAGATAAGAAATAGGCATTTGCGCTTTATCTTCAAAGGTTACAAATTCCCAGTTTTCCTGGTTTGCTAATACCGCACACAGCAACTGGTTATTCAGTGCATGGCCGGTTTTAAAAGCTTTAAATTCGCCCAGAATACTGTAACCCGCCATATATAAATCGCCGACGGCATCAAGAATTTTATGCTTGATGAATTCGTCTTCGTAGCGCAGGCCGTCCTGGTTTAATACCCGGTACTCATCCAGCACGACGGCATTATCAAAGCTGCCACCCAGTGCCAGATTGTTTGCCCGCAGATATTCTACTTCGTGCAGAAAACCAAAAGTACGGGCCCGGCTGATGTCTTTAATAAAGCCGGCGGCAGAGAAGTCCATCAGCATATGCTGCGTGGTTTCAGCGATAACGGGGTGATTAAACTCAATGGCAAAATCAATTTTAAAACCATGGTGCGGCTTAAATTCGGCCCATTTGTCACCGTCTTCTACCCGCACAGCTTTCTTGATACGGATAAATTTTTTCGCTAAGCGCTGCTCGGCAACCCCCGCTTCCAGTAACAGGTAAACAAAGGGGTTTGCGCTGCCATCCATAATGGGAATTTCAGCAGCGTCAACTTCTACGACCAGGTTATCAATACCCAGCCCGGCAATGGCCGCCATCAGATGTTCAGTGGTGGATAACCGCACGCCATTTTCATTGATTAAACAGGTACACATCACGGTATCGCCCACTAACTCAGGCGCTACTTTGAAGTCGACCACAGGATCCAGGTCCACACGACGGAACACGATACCCGTGTTGTCCGGCGCAGGTCGGAGAGTAAGCGTAACCTTTTCGCCTTTGTGCAATCCTACTCCAATGGAGCTGACTGTCTTGTCGATGGTACGTTGTTTAATCATAATTTCTTCCTGCTCAAATAATAAGCAATCACAAAATGGCGGCGAAGCATAGCATAACGTGGCAATTATGCCAAATTTCACTGAACAGCAGCTTAACTCTGCTGCCGGCCATGCCGCTGATTTTAGCTATACCCAGTATAGCCTTAGTCAGCCTGTTTACGTAAAAACGCTGGAATATCAAAAATATCGATATTCGCTTTGCTCTCTGGCTGCGCTTTAGCTGTTACTGCCGGCGCTTCATCACGCATGGGCTGCTGAGCAGCTTTTTGCATAGTGTTACCTTGCTGCACGTATACAGGCATCGGCTCAGGGCGGCTGTTTGGTACCAGGCTGATATCCGGACGGCGGTCTGCACCAATACCGGTAGCCACTACAGTTACGCGCAGCTCATCCTGCATATTGGGGTCAATAACCGCACCCACAACCACAGTCGCGTTTTCAGAGGCAAAAGCTTTAACCGCGTTACCGACAGTTTCAAACTCTTCAATGCTGATATCCAGGCCCGCAGTGATGTTCACCAGTATGCCTTTCGCGCCTGACAGGTCGATATCTTCCAGCAACGGGCTTGAAATAGCTTGCTCTGCTGCTTCTTCTGCACGATCAGGACCTGATGCACGGCCACTGCCCATCATCGCAGTACCCATTTCAGACATAACAGTGCGCACGTCGGCAAAGTCAACGTTGATTAAACCCGGACGGGTAATCAGCTCAGCAATACCTTGTACCGCGCCAAGCAATACGTTGTTCGCCGCTTTGAATGCATCCAGTAAGCTGGTGCCTTTTCCTAATACCTTTAACAGCTTGTCGTTAGGAATAGTGATTAACGAGTCAACATGCTTGCTCAGTTCCAGAATACCTTCATCGGCAAACGCAGTACGCTTTTTACCTTCGAACGGGAACGGCTTGGTTACTACTGCCACGGTTAAAATACCCAGTTCACGCGCCACTTCGGCCACGATTGGCGCTGCACCGGTACCTGTGCCACCGCCCATACCGGCAGCGATAAACACCATATCAGCACCCTGAATGGTTTTCTTGATGGTTTCGCGGTCTTCTTCTGCTGAACGACGACCAATCTCCGGGTTAGCGCCGGCGCCTAAACCTTTAGTCACATTAGCGCCTAACTGCAGCGTAATGTTGGCTGATGAATTACGCAGTGCCTGAGCGTCGGTATTCGCCGCAACAAACTCTACACCTTCAATATTGCTGGCAACCATATACTCAACAGCGTTACCGCCGCCGCCACCAACACCTATTACTTTAATTACAGCTTCTTCGCTGTGGTTTTCCATTAGTTCAAACATAGCTCTCTCTCCGTTTCTACGCTTAGTTTAAAATTCGCCTTTGAACCAGCTGCTGATCCGTTTGACGAAACTGCCTACTGAATCACGCACATCTGCCACTTTCTTCTGCTGAGTGCGCGCATCTTTGCCGTACAACAACAACCCAACCACACTGGCGTACGCCGGGTCCTGTACGTATTCTTTTAAGCCGGTAACATGCATAGGCTGACCTACGCGCACCGGCATCTGAAATATGTCTTCTGCAAACTCAACGGCACCTTCCATTTTGGCTGTGCCGCCTGTCAGTACCACGCCTGCCGCTATCTGCTCTTCCAGGCCAGAGCTGCGAATTTCTTCCAGCACCAGCTCAAATAATTCCTGATAACGTGGCTCTACCACTTCTGCCAGCGTGTGACGCGACATCGACCGGGCCGGACGCCCGCCCACACTGGGTACTTCTATACTTTCTTCTTTACCGACCATGCTGCGAAGCGCGCAGGCGTACTGCACTTTAATCTCTTCAGCATGGCTGATTGGGGTGCGGAAAATTTTGGCGATATCGCTGGTAACCTGATTACCGGCGACCGGGATCACCGCGGTGTGACGCAGCGCGCCATTGGTATAAATTGAGATATCGATAGTGCCGCCGCCCATATCAACGACACAAACGCCCAACTCTTTTTCATCGTCAGTTAACACGGCAAAGCTTGATGCCAGCGAGGTAAAAATCAGCTGATCTACTTGCAGGCCACAGCGCTCGACACATTTTTCGATATTCTTCGCCATATCGTTGGCGCAGGTAATAATGTGCGCCCGCGCCTCCATCCGCACGCCAGACATGCCGACCGGGCTTTTAATGCCTTCCTGCATATCGACCGAGAACTCCTGCGGCAGTACATGCAGCATGCGTCGCTCGGCAGAAATAGGCACCGATTTAGCCGCATGGATAACATTTGACACATCTTCAGCTGTTACTTCAGTGTCGTTAATCGGCACCATACCGCTTTCGTTCTGGCAGCGGATATGCTTACCGGTGATACCCAAATACACTGACGATACGCGGCAATCAGCCATCAGCTCAGCTTCATCTATCGCCCGCTGTACCGCCTGTACTACCAGGTTCAAATCGTTAACGCCGCCTTTATCCATACCACGGGAGACATGGGTGCCCACACCGACAATACTCAACTTGTCGTCGGCGGTAATTTCGCCCACCACCGCTTTGATTTGCGCGGTACCGATATCAAGGCCAACTATCAGATCTCTATCTAACGACTTTGTCATGCTTTTCTCTTTTGTTCAGTGCTGTAGCGCACTGCTACACCTGTGTCGTAGCGCAAGTCCACTTCGGCTACGGCTTCTGCTTTGTGTTTAGTGATCACCGGATACAGCTCTATAAAGCGCTGTAGCCGTTTTAATGTATCTTCCCGCCCCAGTTTCAGTGCCACACCGTTGCTGAGGTTTAATTGCCAGGAAAAGCGCTCGGTTAAGCCAAGCGCGACGGCATTAAATTTATGCAGGGCCAGCAAGCCCTGCATATGGTGGAACATGGACAGCGCATCCTGCTGGCTACCATCGGGGCCGGTTAGCATCGGCAGTTCCGTTTTCAGCTGCTGTAAGGGCGCCACAAAGACATCACCCTGTGTATTTAGAAGTTGCTGCTGATTCCAGATCGCTACCGGCTGTTGTTCTGTTACTACCACAACCAGGGCATCAGGCCATTGTTTGCGCACGGCTACCTGATATACCCAGGGTTGCTGCAACAGGAACTGCTGCACCTGATCCACGTTCACACTAAAAAAGTTACCTACATACTCATGCTGCAATAGCCGGTGTAACTGCCTGGCATCAATATGCACAAAATCGCCATACAGCTTAACCTGACGCACCGGCGCACTCTGTTTACTCTGCACCCAGTCGCTGATTTTCAGCCCGGTCCAAACCAGCCCTGCCACAGCAACAACAAAAAACAGCACACCGGCATAGAAAGCCGGGCGTTGTTTCAGTTGTAAGGTGGGCAGTTGCCAGTTCATTGTTATCTTGCCTCTTGTGCCTGCGTCAAAATGGCCAGTACCAGGTCGTTAAAACTCAGTCCTGCTGCCTTTGCCGCCATCGGCACCAGTGACTTTTCTGTCATACCAGGAACCGTGTTTACCTCAAGCAAATAGTGCTGGCCGCTTTGGTCGAGCATGATATCGACGCGGCCCCAACCCGATGCACCAACGGCATTAAAGGCCTTAAGCGCAGTGTGCTGCATAGCGGCAGTTTGCTCGGCGCTAAGCGGCGCCGGGCATAAATACTCAGTACTGTTGGCCTGATATTTCGCTTCGTAATCATAAAAAGCGCGCGGTGTACGCATTTCCACTACCGGCAGTACTTCGCCGTTTAAAATAGCAACGGTAAACTCGCGGCCATTAATCCAGCGTTCGACCAGAATTTCACTGTCGTATTTCAGCGCGGCGTGAATCGCCTGCTCCAGCTCTGCGGCACTTGAGGCGGCACTCATACCTATGCTGGAGCCTTCATTGGCAGGTTTAACCATCACCTTGCCACCTAACCCAGCCAACAAACCGGCAAAATCAGTGTCATTGCTATGCACCACAGCAAAGGGTGCCGTGGGTAATTGTTGCGCCTGGAATAGCCACTTACAGCGAATTTTATCCATCGCCAATGCTGAGCCCAGCACACCGCTGCCGGTATAAGGCAGCTGCAATTGCTGCAGCGCGCCCTGCATACTGCCGTCTTCACCGCCGCGACCGTGCAGCACAATAAACACGCGCTGTGCGCCACTGTCGGCCAGCTGTGCCAGAGACTGGCTTTGCGGGTCAAACGCAAAAGCGTCGACACCAGCAGACTGCAGAGCTTTTAGTACCGCATTACCTGAGCGCAGCGATACCTCACGTTCTGCAGAAGTACCGCCAAACATAACTGCAACTTTGCCAAAAGCATTGGGGTTACTGCTCATGCTTTTTCTCCTGCACTGGCTTTGAGTAAATTAATATTGAGCTGCATTGCGGCAAGCTTTTTAACCAGGCCGCCGATATTACCCGCGCCCTGTGTCAGCACGACATCACCGTCCTGCAGCACATCAGCCAGGCTGGGCGCCAGCTCATCAGGCTCAGCAACGTATACCGGGTCCAGCGTGCCACGGGCGCGGATAGAGCGACACAGACTGCGGCTGTCAGCACCGGCTATTGGCGCTTCACCTGCGCTGTACACCTCAAGCAGCAGTAGCTTGTCTACCGTTGACAGCACTTTGGCAAAGTCTTCGTACAGGTCCCGCGTGCGGGTAAAGCGGTGTGGCTGGTACGCCATGACTAAACGCCGCTCTGGCCAGGCAGAGCGCACTGCCGCTATCGTTGCGGCGACTTCGGTCGGGTGATGGCCATAATCATCCAGCAATAACACTTTGCCGTTGCCGGTATCAAACTCACCATACTGCTGAAAACGCCGGCCTATACCCTCAAATTTACTAAAAGCGGCCAGGACCGCTTGCTCACTGATCCCCTCATCGCGCGCCAGCGCAAAAGCCGCCGTTGCGTTAAGCGCATTGTGTTTACCCGGCAGGTTCAGTACCACTTCGCGCTGGTTGCCGCTGCTATCGCCCGCGGTATTGTCGGTAATAACAAACCGGCTTTGCGTGCCACTCTGGCTAAAGTCACTGATAATAAAGTCAGCGTCGCTGCTAAAACCATAAGTCAGCACAGTGCGGCCAATTTTTGGGATCAGCGCACGTAGTACAGGATCGTCAATGCATACCACCGCCACGCCATAAAACGGCAGGTTGTGGCAAAACTCCAGATAGGTCGACTTAAGCTTTTCAAAGTCGCCCTGATAGGTGTCCATATGATCAGCTTCAATGTTCGTGATCACGGTTGCCAGCGGCTGCAAATGCAAAAATGAAGCGTCGCTTTCATCGGCTTCGGCAATTAAATAGCGCCCTGCCCCAAGACGGGCATTAGAGCCTGCTGAGTTAAGCAAGCCGCCAATGACAAAAGTTGGATCAGTACCCGCTTCGGCAAAAATAGACGCCAGCAAGCTGGTAGTAGTGGTTTTGCCGTGCGTGCCAGCTACCGCAATACCGTGGCGAAACCGCATCAGCTCGCCCAGCATTTCAGCCCGGCGCACCACCGGGATCCGCATTTCGCGGGCTGCGGCAACCTCTGGGTTGGCGCTGTTAATCGCACTGGATACCACTACTACACTGGCGGCTTCGACGTTAGCAGCGCTATGGCCAATATAAATAGTGGCGCCCAACCCCGCTAAGCGCTCAGTAACTGCATTAGGTGCAATGTCCGAGCCGGTAACGTTATAACCTTCATTCACCAGCACTTCAGCGATACCGCCCATACCAGCACCGCCGATACCGACGAAGTGAATACGTTCTACGCGGCGCATGGCCAGTTTTTTCTGTTGCGGTGTACTAATCATAAATGCTGTCCTACTGCCTGTTGGCCGGCAAAATGCTGACACTGCGCTACTACCTGTGCTGTGGCGTTATCCAGCGCACAGGCACGCGCTTTGGCGGCCATCTGTTGTAACGGTGTTTTGTCTGTCAGCCACTGGCTAAGCAGTGGTAACAACCTTTGTTCTGTCAAATCCTGCTGCACCACTAAAAGTGCCGCACCTTGTTCTGTCAACCAGCGTGCATTGGCGCTTTGATGATCATCAATAGCTGTTGGCAAGGGTACAAACACAGCCGCCACCCCTGCTGCGGCCAGCTCACTAACGGTGAGCGCACCCGCGCGACAAATGACAACGTCAGCCCAGGCGTAGGCCTGTGCCATATCGTCAATAAAAGCGCTCACATTTGCTGTTAGCTGCGTGGCACTTTGCTGCTGATAAGCCTGCTCTGTCTGCTGCTGCAACGCTTTACCGGTTTGGTGGCGAACCGCAATAGCACCTGTAGCGGCCGCTTTGGCGAAAATAGCCGGTAAAGTGTCATTCAATACCCTGGCGCCCAGGCTGCCACCGACCACTAACACTTTTAACTGGCCACTATAATCATGCTTGGCAGCCACATTAATCAGTTCTGAGCGTACAGGGTTACCCACCACCAGCTGCTTTGATTCAGCTGAAAATGCAGCCGGAAAAGCCACCATCACTTTATCGGCAAGCCTTGCCAGCAAGCGGTTGGTGCTACCGGCAACGGCATTTTGTTCATGGATTAACAGCGGCAAGCGCTTTAACCAGGCTGCAACGCCACCCGGGCCACTGGCATAACCGCCAAAACCCAGCACCACATCAGGTTGCACGGTGTTGAGTACCTGCCTGGCCTGCCAGACAGATTTCAGTAACATCCAGGGCGCTTTTAGCAATGACAACACACCTTTGCCTCTAAGCCCGGCAACTTCAATAGTATGAAATGGCCAGCCAAACTGCGGTACCAGTGTTGCTTCCATTCTTGTCGCAGTGCCCAGCCAGTGAATTTGCCAGCCCGCAGCATTTAGCGCCGTTGCTACCGCTTGCGCCGGAAAAATATGCCCACCTGTACCGCCTGCCATAATCATGATGCGGGGCTTAGTCATTGCGGCCCCCACTGATAGCATGTTTACCTTTAAGCCTGACTTCAAAGTCGATACGCAGTAGCAGCGCTGCCGCGGCGAGCATAATAATTAAGCTACTACCGCCTGAGCTGACAAAAGGTAATGTCAGCCCCTTGGTTGGCAAGGCTCCTGTTGCGACACCAATATTGACAGCCGACTGAAAACCAATCCATATAGCCAGCGCATAGGCCAGAAAACCGTGGAAACTCATTTGTTTTGCCAGCGCACGCTGCCCAATCCATAACGCGCGGTAAACCAGCATAAAAATCAGCGCCAACAATATACTGACGCCAATGAAGCCTGTTTCTTCAGCAATCACGGCCAAAATGAAGTCGGTATGGGCTTCTGGCAGATATTCCAGCTTCTGAATACTGTTGCCCAGCCCCTGACCAAACCAACCGCCACGACCGAATGCCATTAACGATTGTGTCAGCTGATAACCACTACCAAAAGGGTCTGCCCAGGGATCGAGAAAAGCGGTTACCCGTTTCCAGCGGTATTCGCTGTATACGATCAGCACACCAATTGACATCAGGCCGGTAAAAATCAGACAAAAGAACTGCCATAACTTAGCGCCTGCCAAAAACAGCAACGCGACTGAGGTAGCAAACATCACTATTACTGTGCCTAAATCCGGCTGCATCAGCAGCAACACGGCAAAAGCAAACAGCACCACCAGCGGCTTGATAAAGCCTTTTAAGTTTTCACGCACTTCTTCGTGCCGGCGCACCAGATAACTGGCCAGATAAACGAAGAAAAACAGCTTGGCAGGCTCAGCCGCTTGTAAACCAACAGGGCCTATTGCCAGCCAGCGCGTACTACCGTTGACATTACGGCCAAACAACAACACCGCAACTAACAGCGCCAATGCCGCGAATAACAACAGCATATTGCTGTTATGCCACCACTGTACCGGTACATTCAGCACCAACAGCGCCACAGAGAAACCCAGCGCCAGATAAACCAGGTGACGGATGGTGAAATGCAGTTCATTGTCATACAGCCGGGTAGCTACCGGCACCGATGCGCTGGTGACCATCACCACACCCACCGCCAGAATAAGCAGCAGCAACGTTAAAAACAGCTTGTCGTACGCGGCACCGTCTTCGGCATTCCACCAGTTGCTGATACCCTGCAACGGGTTCGGCCAGGACATATTCAGTAAACTAAGCGCAAGTTGCTTCATAGCACCTCCGCTTTGACAGCGGCGGCAAACTGCTCGCCGCGGTCAGTGTAGCTTTTAAACATATCCAGACTGGCACAGGCTGGCGACAGCAGCACCATATCGCCCGGTTTGACTATTTTCGCTGCGGCTTTTACCGCATCCTGCAGCGTTTTGACCTGCACACTGTCAGCTTTTAACGCGGCGATAGCCGGGCCATCCTGGCCCAGCGTAATCAGCTGGTGAACCTCGGTATCCAGAACCGGTTTCAGTTCGCTTACATCAGCGCCTTTAGCATCACCGCCGGCGATCAGAATCAGCCTGCCAGAAACGCCAGGCCGTAAGCCGGCAATAGCCGCTAAGGTTGCGCCGATATTGGTGGCCTTGGAGTCATTAACCCAGCGTACGCCGTGCTTTTCAGCCACTAAGGTGCAACGATGCGGCAAGGCTTCAAAGGTGGTCAGTGCTTTAATTAAACCTTCGCGGCTGGCACCGGCAGCCAGTGCCAGCGTGCCGGCAACCAGTGCATTAAACTCGTTATGGGCACCAAATATTGTCATGTCACTGACAGGCAACAAAGGCTCGGCATCCAGCACCAGCCAACGTTTGCCCTGATATTCGGCAATACCATAAGTCGGGTCGGCCAGCTTAACACCTAAAGACGCGGAGCCTTCTGGCGTAGTAGCGGCGTCTTCCAGATTAAATACCGCTAACCGGGTGTGCTGATACACCCGTTGTTTGGACGCAGCGTAAGCAGCCATAGTCTGATAGCGGTCCAGATGGTCGGCACTGACATTTAAAATAGTGCTGGCGACACTATGCAAGCTGCTTGTGGTATCCAACTGAAAGCTGGATAACTCCAGCACGAACACTTCTGTGTCCTGCTGGTTGATAGCATCGAGCACAGGTAAGCCTATGTTGCCGGCCGCAAGCGCTTTTACACCGCTACACTGCAACATAGCCTCAACCAGCTTGGTTACCGTCGACTTGCCGTTAGAGCCTGTGATGGCAACGACAGGCTTAGTATTGTAGCGGGCGAACAATTCCACATCGCCAAGCAGTTCAACGCCCTGCGCTACCGCAAAACGAATTGCAGGATGAGTCGGTGACAGGCCGGGGCTTAGAATAATCATATCCATTTTCGCCAGCCGGTTTGCATCAAGCTCACCAAGGTAAATACCGTCAACTTTGTCAGCTGCAATATGCTCGATACCGGCAGGTTTGCTGCGGCTGTCCATCAGCACAGGTTTGATACCAAGGCTCAGCAGAAAACGCACTGTCGCCAGGCCTGACAGGCCCAGGCCAACAACGGCTATGCGTTTCTTTGCCAAACTTTGCGTCATACCAGTCTGTGTCAGCGTCATATGCATTCTTATCTCAGTTTCAGGGTGGCTAAGCCAACCAGCACAAAAATAATCGATAAGATCCAGAACCTTACGATAACGCGGGGCTCTGGCCAGCCTTTTAACTCATAATGGTGGTGGATAGGCGCCATACGGAAAATACGCTGTCCGCGCAACTTGTAAGAGCCCACCTGCAGAATGACTGACAGGGTTTCCATAACGAAAACACCGCCCATAATAAACAACACGATTTCCTGCCGCACCAGGATAGCAATAACGCCAAGCACTGCACCAAGCGCCAAAGAGCCAACATCGCCCATAAATACCATCGCCGGGTAAGTGTTAAACCACAGAAAACCAAGCCCGGCACCAATCAGAGCAGCACATACCACCACCAGCTCACCGGCATAGGGCAAATAAGGAATGTTCAAGTAAGCAGAAAAATTCACGTTGCCACTGGCATAAGCAATAATGGCAAAAGCACCGGCTACCATGATGGTAGGCACTATTGCCAGGCCGTCTAACCCATCGGTTAAATTAACCGCATTACTGGTGCCGACGATGACAAAGTAACTAAGCGCCAGAAACAACAAGCCAAGCTGTGGCATCACATCTTTGATAAAAGGCACCAGCAGTGCTGTCTCTGCCGGGCGCTCTGCGGTGAAATACAAAAAAGCAGCAGTGGCAATAGCAAATAACGATTGCCAGAAATACTTCCAGCGCGCTATTAAGCCTTTCGGATCTTTACGGATCACTTTGCGGTAATCGTCGACAAAGCCAATCCAACCGAAACTGACCAGTACAAACATCACGACCCAGACGTATTTGTTTTCCAGGTTGGCCCAAAGCAAGGTGCTTAACAGCACAGAGCCCAGGATCAACAAGCCGCCCATGGTCGGAGTGCCTTTTTTCGAAAAGTGGCTTTGCGGGCCGTCGCCGCGTACCACCTGGCCAATTTGCATCAGCTGTAAGCGGGCAATAAGCTTAGGGCCAAGGTACAGGCTGAGTAATAACGAGGTTAAGATCCCCAGAATGGCGCGAAACGTCAGATAACTGAATACATTAAAAAAGCTGAAGTATTGCGTTAAATACTCGGCCAACCAAACTAGCATGGGCTACTCTCCTGCTGACATCTTTCTAGCAAGTCCTGCACGACTAATTCCATTTTCGCACTGCGCGAGCCTTTCACTAGCAGGGTGACTTCCTGTTGTTCTGATACTACTGGCATCAAACGCTGTAACAGCGCCTGACGCGAACTAAAGTGAGCGCCTTGTCCATTGAACAAGTCACTGGCGCTCTGTGATAACACGCCAAGGGTGAACAACAGATTAATTCCCGCTTCTTTTGCGTATAAACCAATCTCTTCGTGGTATAAACGGGCGTCTGCGCCCAGTTCAGCCATATCGCCAAGTACCAGCACGCGATAACCGTTATAGGATGCCAGCAAGTCTATTGCGGCTTTAACTGATTCGACATTAGCGTTGTAAGTGTCATCTATCAGCCGCAGTTGAGGCGTCACCATTTTCACATTGGTGCGGCCTTTTACTGCCTGCATCTGTGCCAGCCCAAGCTGGACATCGGCCAGGCTGGCGCCAACGGCAATACAGGCAGCTGCCGCGGCTAACGCATTCGCAACATTGTGCTTGCCTGGAATTGTCAGCTGAATAAACTGGCGGCCAGCCGGGCAATGTAGCTCAAAACCTGCGCAGCCATTGGCATCCAGGATGATGTCTGTAGCGTGATAATCGGCCACGGCCGTCGCTGAGAATTGCTGCACGGGCTTGCCTTCAAGCCGGCGTAGCCAGTAGTCGCGATATTCACTGTCGGCTGGAATAATGGCCAGCCCCTGTGCTGTTATCGCATTAAAAATTTCACCTTTAGCGCGGGCCACACCGTAGACATCGCCAAAGCCTTCCAGATGTGACGGCGCGACATTGGTAATAATAGCGACATCGGGTTTGGCCAGCGACGTGGTGTAAGCAATTTCGCCCTGATGATTGGCGCCCAGCTCCAATACTGCATACTGGTGTTGCTCACTCAGACGTAGCATCGTCAGCGGTACACCAATGTCGTTGTTAAAATTGCCTTGCGTTGCCAGCACAGTGCCACGGCGGCTCAGAATAGCCGCCATCATTTCTTTAACTGTCGTTTTTCCGGCGCTACCGGTTACCGCTATCGTTTTTGGTGCCAGCCGCGCTTTTACCGCAGCGGCCAGCTGGCCCAGCGCCAGACGGGTATCCTGTACAATGATCTGCGGTATATCAACGGCTACAGCCTGTTCTACCACCACTGCAGCTGCGCCTTTTTCTTTTACATCAGCCACGAAGGCACTGCCATCGAAATTGGGGCCCTTTAGCGCAATAAATAAATCGTGTTCGCCTATCACGCGGCTGTCAGTACTGACATTGCTGATACTGACATTATGGCCGGTCAGGGCGCCATCCAGCATCAATGCGATTTCTGCACAGTTAAGCTTTATCATGCTGACATCTCCGCTACCAGTTGACGAAGATAAGCCCGCTCATCGTATTGCCGATGCTCTGAGCCAATGATCTGAATAGTTTCATGCCCCTTGCCGGCGACCAGTACAACGTCACCTTCCTGCGCGCTGATAAGCGCCAGCTTAATCGCACTTTGCCGGTCTGGTTCAATGGTATAACTGCCATCAGGGCTCATACCGGCGGCAATTTCTTCGCAAATACTCAGCACATCTTCGCTGCGCGGATTATCTGCGGTAATAATCACATGATCAGCATGCAATTCGGCCAACTGCCCCATTAGTGGACGTTTGCCCCGGTCGCGGTCGCCGCCGCAGCCAAATACGCACCACAGCTTGCCTTTACAATGCAACCGCAGCGACTGCAGTGCCTGTTGTAGCGCATCAGGGGTATGGGCATAATCCACCACGGCAGTAAAATTCTGTGCAAACTTAAACTGTTCCATGCGCCCGGGCACTGGTTTGAGCTGGCTGCATGCTGCCACTACTGTAGTTAAATCGTAACCCAGCACCAGCATGCTGCTCATGGCGGCCAATACATTCTGAATGTTGAACTCACCGAGCAGCGGTAAATAAAAGTTGTACTCGGCTACATGGCTGCTCAGCTGCAGCTGATAACCGTCTTCGGTAGCAAGCACATCGTCATACGCCAGATAGCGGTTAAAACCACGGCAGTCGGCCGCTTTACCATAAGCCCAAACCGGTAACTGACTTTGCGCTGCCAGCTGACGGCCAAATTCGTCGGACACATTAATTACCGCTGCGCGGCTAAGCTGCGGTGTAAATAATAACGCTTTGGCGGCACCGTACTCCGCCATAGAGCCGTGATAGTCCAGATGATCACGGGTTAAATTGGTAAATACTGCCGCGTCAAACCACAGCCCGGCAACGCGTTGCTGAACCAGTGCATGCGAAGATACTTCCATGGCAACCAGCTGGGTTTTCGCAGCCACCGCTTGTGACAAAATACGTTGAATATCAACATAATGCGGTGTGGTATTGGGTAAAGGTGTCAGCTTGCTGCACGGGCCGTAACCCAGAGTACCGATGACAGCCGCTTTTTGTGCCAGTTGCTCAGCCAGCTGACTGACAAAGAAGGCTGTGCTGGATTTACCATTGGTACCGGTGATACCGACCAGCTGCAGCGATCGTGCCGGCTGCTGATAGAAACTGGCCGCTAACGCCGGTAGAAGCTGCATCAGCTCCGGTAGCACCAGAATACGCTTGTCGTCGTACTGGCCTTCATCCGTCAGCACCAGCGCAGCGCCCTGCGCCAGCGCCTGCGCGATAAACTGTTTGCCATGTTGCTGCACGCCCGGGATGGCCAGAAACACATCACCACTGCTCACTTTACGGCTGTCTAGCTGCAATTGATTCAGTTGACACTGCGGAATATCACTGGCGTAAAGCGCCAGCCACTGTTGTGCGTTAACCGGCATTGCTACCTCCTGTCAGAGCAGAAAGTCTGGGCTGACTTGTACCATCAGGTGTCAGATTCAGCAGTTGCATACTGGCACCCATAATATTGGCAAATACCGGCGCGGCAATTTCGCCACCGTGATAAAAATCACCGGCAGGCTCATTAATTACAACAACGCACGCCAGACGCGGATTAGATACCGGGCCTACGCCGGCAAAAGACGCCACATAATCCTCGCCATAGCCACCGGCGATCGCTTTACGTGCCGTACCGGTTTTTCCGCCGACACGATAACCTTTAACCTGTGCTTTGGTTGCCGTACCGCCGGGCATAATATTGGCTTCCATCATCTCCAGCATCGCTGCCGCATGCTCTGGCGCTAACACCTGTTCGCCCGGATGTTGCTGGTCATCTTTTAGTATCGTCAGCGGACGACTCACACCGCCGTTTGCCATAGTGGCGTAAGCCCGTGCCAGCTGTGCCGCTGTTACCGACAAACCATAACCAAACGACAGGGTCGCACGTTCATGATCAGACCAGCGCCGGCGGTGGCTTAACATACCGCTGCTTTCGCCATTCAGGCCAAGACCGGTATCAATACCCAGCCCCATATTGGCGTACAAGCCGATAACATGCTCTATCGGCATGTCCAGTACCAATTTACTGACACCCACGTTGCTCGACTTCTGAATGATGCCGGTCAGGCTTAACACATTGTAATTGTTAGCATCGCGCACCCAACTGCCACCAATACGGAAGTAACCGGGAGAGGTATCAACTTTAGTATTCAGATTGGCACTGCCAAACTCCAGCGCGCTGAGTACTGCCAGTGGCTTCATTGTCGAGCCGGGTTCAAAGGTATCGGTAATAGCGCGATTACGAAACAAATAAGCCGGCGCATTGCCACGGTTATTAGGGTTGAATGACGGGCTGTTTACCATTGCCAGCACTTCACCGGTTTGCACGTCAACCACAATGGCTGAACCCGATGTAGCACCGTGCGACAGCACAGCTTTTTTCAGTTCGCGATACGTAACCGATTGAATACGCTGATCGATACTCAGCTGCAGGTTGCCGGGGGCCTTAGCCTGCGCCCGTTCCAGTACTTCGATTTCCCGGCCTTTCGCATCTTTACGGAATACTTTACGGCCAGCTGTGCCGGTTAACAGTTCGTCGTACCGTTTTTCAATACCTTCAACACCAACGTCATCAACATTGGTAAAACCTATCAGTTGCGCGGTAACCTCACCGGCCGGATAGTAGCGGCGCGATTCCTGACGAAAATAGATGCCAGGCACTTTTAGTTTCTTCACATAATCAACCACCGCCGGGTTGACCTGGCGTTGCAAATACACAAAGCGCCGTTGCGGGTTATCGCCAATTTTGTTCAGCAGCTGCGCCGGTGTCATTTGCAGGATATCTGCCAGCGCATGCCAGCGTCGTTCGTCTGCCGCCGCGTGACGTTCAATCACCACTTTAGGGTCGGCCCAGATAGCTTCCACCGGCACACTGATTGCCAGCTCTTCGCCATTGCGGTCAAATATCATGCCGCGCAGTACCGTATCGGCTTCAACCCGTAAGCTGCGCATATCGCCCTGGCTGACCAGCATGTCAGGTTCTACCACCTGCAACCACGCCGCCCGAACCATCAAGGCGGTGAATACCCCGGCCAGACTGACTAAAACAAAAGCAAAACGCCAGCCGATTACCGATGGGGCTGTTCTTGCTTTTGCCTGAGGTGCTTTTTTAGTCTTGCTCATGGCACTGTCACCGCAATATCCTGCTCGCCGGATGGACGAACCATGTTTAACCGGCTGCGGGCGATATCTTCAACCCGGCTGTGTTCCGATAAAGCGCGTTGCTCCAGTACCAGATTACGCCATTCAATGTCCAACTGGTCACGCTGCTGATACAGCGCATCCTGGGCAATAGTGAGCTGACGGTTTAAATGCGCAAAGTGCACCACCACCAGCGCAGAAGCGATACACGCCAATAACAGCAACACCAGCCATTTTTGCTGGTGCCAGTCACGTACGATAAGCCAGTGCAGATTAATGTTATTCATGCTGCTGCCTTTGTGCGATGCGCAGCACTGCACTGCGAGCCCGCGGGTTGGCCTGCAGTTCCGCTTCTGATGGCATGATAGCCTTACCAATCAGTGTCAATTCAGTACGCTGATTCATTTGCGCCGCCGTCAGCGGAATACCGCGTGGCACAGGCTCGCCTTTAGAGAACCGGCGCATAAACTGTTTGACCAGCCGATCTTCCAGTGAATGAAAACTGATAACCACCAGCCGGCCACCCGGTTTGAGTACCTGCATCGCCGCATGTAACGCCTGATTAACCTGCTCCAGCTCGCTATTGATATAAATGCGGATAGCCTGAAAACTGCGTGTAGCCGGGTGTTTTTTCTCTTTGTTACTTTTCGGCACGCTGTCACTTATCAGCTTTGCCAGCTGCGCAGTGCGTGTCAGCGGCTGTTCAGTACGGGTGGCAACAATTGCCTGCGCAATACGCCAGGCAAATTTTTCCTCGCCATACTCCCGCAGCACAAAACTGATATCTTCAACATCAGCCTGAGCCAGCCAGTCTGCAGCGCTGATACCAGAGCTTGGATCCATCCGCATATCAAGCGGACCGTCGCGCATAAAACTAAAGCCTCGATCGGCATCGTCCAGTTGTGGGGAGGACACACCAAGATCAAGCAATATACCGTCCAGGGCACCGTTGATGTGCTGCTGTTCAGCAATAGACGCCAGGGCGGCAAAGGGGCTGTGGGTGATATGAAAACGGGGGTCTGCTTTTAGCGGTTCAGCTGCAGCTATCGCGGTGGGGTCGCGATCTATTGCGTACAGCCGGCCCTTAGGGCCAAGTTTGGATAAAATTACCCGGCTGTGGCCGCCACGGCCAAAGGTGCCATCCAGATAGCAACCATCGGGCTTAATAGCTAAGCCATCGATTGCTTCTTGCAGCAAAACGGAAATATGCGCCGGTGCATTCATTTACAGTACAAAATCCTGTAATCGTTCTGACAGTTCAACATCACCGGCCTGAGCCTGTTCCAGCGCGATATCAGCCGCCAGACGCTCATTCCAGGTTGTCTCATCCCAGATTTCAAATTTATTTAACTGACCCACCAGACGGATACCTTTATTCAAACCCGCATGCTGACGCAGCGGCGCAGGCAGTAAAATACGCCCGCTTTTATCCATATCACAGTCGGTCGCATTCCCCAGTAACACGCGCTGTAAGCGGCGTTCCTGTGGGTTTAAGCTGGACAAGCGCTTGAGTTTTTCTTCTATTTCTTCCCACTCAGCCAACGGATATAACAACAAACAGGGATCATGCAAATCTATGGTGCAGATCATGTGGCCCTGACAATCAGACAGCAGAAATTCACGGTAGCGTGCAGGTAGCGCTAACCGTCCTTTCTCGTCCAGTGTCAACGTAAATGAGCCACGAAACATAAGCTTCCTGTGCAGTTTATTTATTTGTTCTTTGTTCGCAGGTAATCCAAAATGATCCACTTTTACCCACAAATCCCCACAACGATACAGTTTAGGGTCGAGGTTTGACCATTGTCAAGGCAAAAACTAAGCTAATCACCGTTTGCGATCACAGTAAAAATAAGCTCTGCAGCGACGGTGATGATTTTGGTGGGAAAAAGTGGAGGCAGATCAAAAGCGATACTAAATAGTCCTGTTTTTATGTACAGCACCCTGGATCAGGCTGCTTTTTTTTGCAGTTGCTTGCCAAGGCCGAATAAATTATTCAATACTGGTGCATCAAGCTAATAACAAATTCCACAATAGCGCAGCAGCGATAAAAGGATTAAAGCCCTATGGTGTGTTTACTGAAGATCCGCGGCATGCTGGAGCAAATGTCCGTTATCGAACGCAAGCTGGCAGATTTTATTCTCGATAACGCCAATTTGCTACGGGATTATTCATCCCAGCAATTAGCTGATGCTGTCGGCACCAGCCAATCCAGCGTGGTGAAATTCTGCCAGAAACTGGGTTATAAAGGTTACCCCGATCTGAAGCTAGCCGTCAGTGAGGCGGTGATCACCGCTTCAACGCTAAACCGCGACAATCAGGAGCAAAACCCGGTACAAAGCGGTCTGGTGAACTTAGTAGAACAGTTGCAGTTCAGTCTGACCAGCCATTTACGTGGTATTTTAGAGATTAATGAAGAAAAATCACTGCTCGATGCCGCCTTACACCTGAGCCAGGCCGACAAAATACTGCTGGCAGGTTATGGCACCTCGGCTATTGTTGCCCACGATATGCAATTTCGCTTACTGCAACTGGGTAAACTGGCGCTACAACATAGTGATCCGGCCCTGACACTGCAGCTCGCCAGCACACTTAGCAGTAATAGCGTAATGTTGCTGGTATCCGAATCAGGCCAGAACAATGACTTGTTGAAACTGGCACGTTACGCTAAGAATAAAAATATTCCGCTGATCAGCCTGACCAGCTTCAAAGCCAATGCGCTGAGTATGGCCGCAAACACAGCGTTATACGCATTAAGTGGTGACGAGAACGTGCGGGTAAACCCTATATTGGTGCAGCTGGCACAACAGCACCTATGCCATATTCTGTATTTACTGCTGTGTCAGCGACAAAACAGCGATCACCAGTTGGAAGAAAGCAGCAAGCTGTTACATATATTGGAACAGCCTTGAGCGGATTGAAACAGCCCTGAGCGAATTGAGACAGCCCTGAGCTGAACAAGGTAACCCTGAGCTATTCGTTCAGGGTTGTGCGAGCTAATTAGCAACTTTAGTTACCCGGCAACATCTCCAGGCCCTCGATAGCCGTAATGCCCAGCCCCGGCGCATCTTCAATGGTGATATCAGCATCATGAAACTTCACACTGCTTTTTACCGGATCAAACAGGCACAATGAAGGCCCATCCAGGTCTATTTTGGTGATCACATCTGATTTTGCCACCGCCACATGCACTGCCGCCGCCACACTGACACTGCCTTCGAGCATGCAGCCAATCATGCACTGCATATCGTAAAACGAGCAGATATCAGCAATTTTGATCGCATTGGCAATACCACCGGTTTTCATCAACTTAATATTGATAATGTCGGCAGCCCGCATCTTTATCAGATCAATAACCTCGCGTGGGCCAAAGCTGCTTTCATCGGCCATCACCGGCGTATGTACGCGTTCAGTAATGTATTTCAGCCCTTCCAGATCGTAGGCTTTAACCGGCTGCTCTACCAGCTCTAGCCGCACGCCCGCATCTTCCAGCTTATGCAGCGCATATACCGCTTCTTTTGCTGTCCAGCCCTGATTAGCATCAAGCCGGATCAGTGCCTTGCCTTCCACCGCCGCATAAATGGCTTTTACCCGCTCGATATCGACACCAATATCTTTGCCCACTTTAACTTTCAGTGTTTCAAAGCCGCGGTCTATCGCCTGCAGCGAGTCGGCAACCATCTTATCGATATAGTCCACACTAATGGTAATATCAGTAGTTATTTTAGGCACGCCGCCGCCCAGCACTTTATATAGCGGCGCCTTGTATAACTGAGCGAATAAATCGTAAACGGCTATTTCGACAGCAGCTTTCGCGCTGTAGTTTTTCATAATACAGCCCTGTATCAGCCGTACGATATGATTTAAATCAGCGATATCCTGGCCAAGCAGCTTGGGTTTTATCACAGTGCGGATGGCTTCGATAATGGAACCATGGATATCGCCGGTAATAACCGCTGTTGCCGGCGCTTCACCATAACCAACATGACCGGTATCGGTTTCCACCATCACAATAATATCTTCAATGGTGTTTACCGTACGCAATGCCGTTTTAAACGGTGTTTTCAGAGGCACGCGCAACATACCCAGTTTAATGTCTGTAATTTTCATAGTTGCCCCTGTTAACGCAATGATTTAATAGCATAGAGCGCGTCGAAATACGACTGCTCAGTATTGGCATTCAGTGGTAGCATAGGTGTTACCACTACGCCATTTAACGTGCCACGATATAGCTGACCGTTTTCCAGCGGATAGATAAGTGTATTAACGTCATGGATCATAAAAGGTTGGTTATCCAGCATACCCAGGTACAAAGACACGTGACCCGGAAAATAAAATAAGTCCCCTACGCGGGCTTTCTGTATGGCGCTAAGTTTGTCCTGCGCGCTGCTGTTTTGGTCAAAGCGGATATTATCGCCATAGGCGCCTTTGCCCTGCTGCCCCGAGTTACGCGGCATAACAAAGCCAAAACTGCGGAAAATCTCTGAGATAAAGCCTGTGCAGTCACGCCCGTTGTAGTCGTGGCCCCAACCATAACGTTCACCCAGAAACTTAAACGCCTGCTGCAAAATATTATTGGCAGTAAACGGCAGATAGCCCAGCCTGACATCGGCACTGCGCGGGATCAGCGCCGGCACAAATGCCAGTGAACCCTCTTCACTGCGCACCGGCAAGGACACTATATAACTGGCCAACGGGTTTTGCCCATGCACACTAAAACCGGTATCTGCTGCATCCATTAGCGCCAGACGTAAGCCCATTTCCAGCTGCAATTCTGATATGTCTGGCCGGTTTGGCGTGTAAGCTGTGTGCACTGTCGCACCGGTGATGACCAAAAACGGTTGCCTGCTGGCATAACCCAGTACTTGTTCTTTGCTGCCGGTGGCAATGTCGTTTGTCTTGACCCAGCCGGTGTAGTTAAAACTCTGCACCAGTGCCCAGTTACTATCTGCACTGTAATGCAGTATTACAACGGCATCTGTGGGAAACAGCGCCGTTTCAGCAAAGCGGTCCAAATCCAGATTGGCTTCGCTGTTAAATACCCTGTCTTCGGTAGGAAAAGCCCTGAGTGCAGTACGCTTTACCACTAAAGCAAATTGCAGCGTGTTTTGCAGCTGCACCTTATCGATGGCGAGTAATGCCCGGTATTGTTGCCATTGCTGCTGACTGACTTCACGGCCATCGGCATAAAACCTCGCACTTGACGGCACCGGGCTGACATTAGCAATAACACTGAGTAACTCAGCTTTACTCAGTGTTTGCGGCAAGCTGTCAAGCGATTGCATTTCGCTTTGCAATGCAAAGGTCTGTTTATTGCGGCTGGCTATTTGCTCTGGCGTCAGTAATGTCTTATCGCCGTCGGTTAATTTCATCTGCCAGAACTGGCGGCTCATCTGTTCCGGCTGTATTAATGGCACGTCAGAACTAAACTGATTAGCAGACGCAGTGGTCAGTGCCAGCAGGTAAAAACCGCACAGCAACCGCACCATATTCTTCATGCCGACTCCTGAATAATTGTTTCATTTCATTACGTTAAATAGCAGCAACAGCGCTACAATACAACGTAAAGGAATCAAATATTCCAATAATTTACAAAATTGAGCATAAATTATTTTCCAAAGGAAAGAAATATTGCTATGTTAATTTTGTGCAGAAAACAAACACTACTAAAAAAACGGGCGCGCAGACCCGAATAACGGATAGCACTGAATAAAACAAAATAACGCAACTCCAGGAGAGAGCAATGAAGTCTCAACAGCAAACCTTACATAAACATCGATTAGTCGATGCTGTGCAAACAGCCTTGACTAAACCCGCAAAAGTTTCAGCCGTAGTACTGGCCGGTATGCTGCTTTGCACACCGGCGCTGGCGCAACAGGCAGGTGGTATCCGCGGTAAAGTAACGACTGAACAGGCAACAGGTTCTGTTTCAGGTGTCACCGTCGTAGCAACCAGCCCGGTGATGCCAAAGCCACGCACAGTGCATACGCGTGAAGATGGTAGCTTCAATTTGCCGTTGCTGATCCCGGGCCGCTACACACTGACCATCACTGCTGCTGATGGCAGCGTGCAACAGATGGAAGTCGATGTTCTGCTGGATCAAACCTCCAACGTTAATGTTGCATTACAAAGTCAGACTGGTGATATAGAAGTTATTCAGGTTGTCGGCTCGCCATTTTTCGCTCAGCAGGGTAATTCATCGCTGAGTAACTCTCTGGGCTCAGACGTGGTAGAAGCCCTGCCTGTCGGCCAAACCTTCCGCGATATGCTGAAAATCGTCCCTGGCGTGCAGTATACCGAAAACGGCACCTTAGGCCCGTCAGCTGGCGGTTCCGGTGCACATAACAAATACGGTTTCGACGGTGTTGATGTTTCACTGCCAATGTTCGGTAATCTGGCGTCTGAGCCGTCAACGCACGATATCGAAATGGTGTCGATGGAGCGCGGCGGTGCTAAAGCAGTCGGCTTTAACCGCTCAGGTGGTTTTGCTATTAATACTAAAACAAAATCGGGTACCAACGAGTTTAAAGGCAGTGTTGAGTACAAAATCGAAAATAAAAACTTCTCTGCTTCTAAAGAAGATGGTGTGGAAGAGGACGTTGATAAAACCTGGATCACCGCCAGCGTAGCTGGCCCTTTAATTGAAGATCAGCTGTTCTTTTATGGCTCTTACTATGGCCCGGAAGAAAAAGGCTCAAATAAAGTGACTGCGTACGGCCCTACCAAAGCCTACAAAAGCGATCGCGATGAGTACTTTGGTAAATTAACCTGGGCACCTACTGATGATTTATTGTTAAACCTTAGCTACCGCGATTCGGACCGCGTCGTCATTGGTGATAGTATCGGTGAGTTTGAAGCTGATAGTGTTTCAGCTGGTTCCCAGGCAACACAAAAGATTTTTACCTTTGATGGGTCTTATATTCTGGGTGATTACACCACATTAAGCTTTAACATTAGCAAGTTTGATTACAAGACCGGTGGTAAACCTGACGTTGAATTAAGTGTTGTGCCAGAAATCGGCGCATCACTTGATGTCGCTAACCTTGAACAAATGGGCTACTTTAATGTGCCCGATTTGTTGAATAATACAGATCCTGATGCAGCCACGTTTAACCCCGGCGCACAAGCACTGATTAACCGTTATGGTTATACCGAAAATGGTGTATTGACCGGCGGTGGCGGTGTCGGTGCTTATTATCAGTACAGCAACCAAAATTTCTTCCGTGACAGCTTCGAGCTGGCCTTGGATCATGAAATTATTGGTAATGAACTGGTGCACTCTATTCATATCGGCCTGAAATACTCAGAAGCTGAAGAAGAATTAAGTCGACTATCAAACGGTTGGGGTAGTATCAGTTATCATGGCGGTAGAGATCTAACATTAGAGAGTTCTGTTGCTGATCTTGATCCAACATCTGTATTCTACACGGCTTCTGTACTACAAATGAGCTTCTTAAATGAATCAGGTCAGGCCGTACCTGCCATCCACTCGTTCTCTGAATCATGGAACCTGGAAATTAACGATACCATTGAGCATGGTGACTTTACTTACAATATCGGTGTGCTGATCAGTAAAGACACCTTATACGGTCAGGGTTTACGCGCCAATTCTGCCAACGGTTCAGGTTGGGAACTGGCGATGGGCGAAAAATACAAAATGTACTCGGTTGACTGGCAGGATATGATCCAGCCGCGCCTGGGCATTGACTGGAAATACGATGGTCAAAACTCGGTATTTGCCAACTACGCCAGCTATAACCCGGAAGCCAGCTCATTGGCCAGGGCTGCGTCATGGGATCGTAGCACTGCTGATCGGACGTTAAATGTATATTTTGATGAAGACGGTAATTATCTTGACTCTGGCGTAGCCAATGGTTCATCAGGTAAACTTTTTGCCGATAATATGAAACCACACCGTATTGATGAGATTACCGTAGGTACCACCCGGGCTATTACTGACCGCTTACAACTGCGCGGCCATACCCGTTACCGCTATGGTTCACACTTCTGGGAAGATATGCCAAACAATGCCCGGCTACGGGGTGCTTATGGTAACGGTGAAGTGCCGGCTCACATAGCAGATAAAGGCTTATATATTCCTGATTTAGCCGACCGCTATGACGGTATTGGTAACCCATCAGGCGGCACCTATGTTGTTGCCGAAGTTGATGATGGCCAGACCAAGTATTGGGAAGTTAGCCTGGAAGCCGAATATTTTGGTGATCGCACTTACTTTAATGTCTCATACGTTTGGAGCCATTACTACGGGAACTTTGATCAGGATAACACCACGAAAAATAACGACGGTAACTGGTTCATTGGTTCATCTAACTACGGTGATGGCCCGGGGCTAATGCCTTGGGACAATCGGTATGGAAAACTGTCTGGCGACAAACCGCATCTGCTAAAAGCCTTTGGCTACTACACCACAGATTGGGAAGCCAATATTGGCGCTTATTTTGTGTACCAGTCAGGTCAACCTTGGGAGACCTGGGATGGCAGTTATTACGGTTCGGCGTCAAGTACCAGCAAGTTTGCAGAACCTGCAGGAAGCCGTCGCAGTGCCAGCCACTGGCAGTTAGATTTGAGCTATAACCAGAACTTTACCTTTGCTGATAAGTATGTGCTGCGTTTCCGCGCTGACCTGTTTAACGTGTTTGATCGTCAAACCGGTTACCGCATCGATCCGGTAGCAACATCAACCACCTATGGCGAACCAACCCAGTACTACAACCCACGTCGTCTACAGCTGTCAGTTGGTTTTGATTTCTAAACCCACCGTTCCTGGTGACTTCCAGCCCGCCTTGTGCGGGCTTTTTTCTGCATATGGCTAGCAGAAAACAAAAAAACCGCAGCTAAGCTGCGGTTTTTTTGTAATTCGGGGTGAGCCAGCCAGTAAGCCGGGTTCTGTGCTCTGTAGCCAGAGTGACAATCATTCCTCTAGGACTTAAGTCGCCTTAAGCCTCAAGCAATCTACCCGCCCCCAACGCGGGCCACGCCAAAGGGGGCCTATTTGATCTTGCTCCGGGTGGAGTTTACCGTGCCACGAACTGTTGCCAGTCGCGCGGTGCGCTCTTACCGCACCCTTTCACCCTTACCTGATCCCTTTCTTACGAAAGGGCCATCGGCGGTTTGCTCTCTGTTGCACTGGTCGTAGGCTCTCGCCTCCCAGGCGTTACCTGGCACCCTGCCCTGTGGAGCCCGGACTTTCCTCCCCCTGCTTACGCAGGCAGCGATTGTCTTGGCCAACTCACGGCGGCGATTATACGCTTTTTATTCGCTTTCACCAGTAAATTGCAGCGCAAGCTTATACAGCGCATTTTTCTTCATACCATGAATTTCTGCGGTAATGGCTGCGGCCTTCTTCACTGGCAGCTCTGCCAGCAATAATTTTAATGTGGTCTGGGCAGCATCGCTTATTTCGCTGTCGGCCTTTGGCGTGGGGGCTATCATCAGCACCATTTCCCCCTGACAGCGCTGCGGGTCGGCATCCAGCCAGGCAGTAATGTGTGCTGCTGTGCCATATTCCAAATGCTCAAAAGTTTTGGTCAGCTCTTTTGCCAGCACCAGTTCGCGATCAGCGCCAAACACCAGTGCAACATCCTGTAAGGTGTCTTTAATCCGCCGTGCCGTGTCGTAGCATATAATGGTGCCGACGCCGGCCGGCACATCTGCCAGCTGATTTTGTCGCTGCTGACTTTTTGGCAGTAAAAAGCCGATAAAATGAAATTTGTCAGTGGGCAAACCGGCAGCACACAGCGCAGTAATTAATGCACAGGGGCCTGGAATGGGGATAACTCTTACCCCGGCTTCGCGGCATTGGCGCACCAAGCTATAGCCCGGATCACTGATCAATGGCGTACCAGCGTCGGATACCAGCGCCACATTTTCGCCCGCCTGACATTTTTGAATAATGCTGGCAGCACGCTGTTTTTCATTATGATCATGCAACGCAATGGTTTTGGCAGAAATGGCCAGGTGTTGCAGCAACCTGCCGGTATGGCGGGTGTCTTCCGCCGCTATCCAGTCGGCCTGTTTCAGTGTATCAATGGCACGCTGGCTGATATCGTCCAGATTGCCTATCGGTGTCGCCACTACATATAAAAAACCGTTATCTTTTGCCATTTTATGATTAATGTACGCTATTTAATTGAGCTTAACCGGCAGTCTCAGTAAGATAAGACCATTGTTTCGCTATGGTACTGTGCATTGTGACTTCCAGCAAATTTAAGCCCGCTTTATTTCTCTGCCTCAGTGGTATTCTGGCCGGTTGTGCACAAGGCCCGGCAACAGCCCCCCGGTCGTCAGTCGACACACCTGCGGTGAACAAAACAGATGAGCAGCCATATTCTGCCCGAGAGCTGTACCAGCTAGCCCGCAATTATCAGGCTGAACCGCAACATTACCACCTGCTAAAAGCCGCCAGCCAGGCGTTGGCAGAAGAAGATTACCTGCTGGCGTTGGCAATCACTGAAAACCTGAAACAAAGCCCCTATCCATTGGTCAGACGCCAGAATATGCTGCCAAGGCTAAAAGCCTATCTTGCCACACGCCAACAACACAGCCTGATGCAGCTGTTGGACAAGATTGAACTGGATCAGATAGCCGAGTCGGACCGAGCTGAATTTCTGTGGCTTGCCGGCCAGTATCAAAGCCAGCAACAACGCTACTTAGCTGCCTGCCGCAGCTTGTTATTGCTGGAACAGCAAGACGGCGCTTTACAGAACTTTCCACAATATCCGGACCTGTTGTGGCAAAACCTGTCAGCGCTGAGCGACAGTCAGTTAGAAGGTTTACGAACAGGAGCCGATTACAACACGGCTGGCTGGCTGAATCTGGCACTGCTAAGCCGGCGTTATATTGGTCAGCCTGAAGCTTTACAACAAGCTTTCGCTGACTGGCAACGCCGCTATCCGACGCTGCCGGCACTGTCGCAGCTGCCTGATGCTGTGCGCCAGTTAATCAACCTGACACCTTACCAGCCCAAACGCATAGCGGTGTTACTGCCACTACAAGGGCAATTCCGGCCACATGCCCAGGCCATTCAGTATGGCATTCTGGCAGCGGCAAGCAGTAAGCAAGCGACCTCGCTGGTATTTATAGACAGCCAGCAGTCGCCAGAAGCCATGCAACAACAAATTGAGCAGGCTCAGGCCGAGTTTGTCATTGGCCCACTGTTAAAAGATCAGGTAGACAATGTCAGTAAAGTCGATAACTGGGCATGGCCAACGCTGTTTTTAAACAGTAAAGACAATAACATCACTAAGGCTGAACAATTCTATTTTGCGCTGAGCATGGAAGACGAAGCCAGTCAGATGGCTCAACTGTTTGCCCAGAAAAATTACCGCCGGCCAGTCGTGATAAGTTCTGCCAACAATGTCAGCGTGCGCATGCAGCAGCACTTTGCCGCCGAGTGGCGCAAGCTGGGCAATGACGCACCGGAAATGCATCAGTTCAATAGCAAAGAAGAGCTGGAAACCCTGATTAACAGCCTGCTGGAAACTGACCGCAGCCGCGACAGGGTAAAGCAAATAAGCTCGCTACTGCCACAGAAACTGGAGGCCGACCCGCATAGCCGGCTGGATATCGATGCCATTTACCTGATTGCTGATCCGGTGCAAACCCGGCTATTTAAGCCCTTTGTCGACGTTTCAGTCAGTCAGACCGCCCCCAGGCTGCCGGTTTACGCCAGCTCGCGCAGCCACAGTACCAGCCTGGATAGCACCGATCAGCGCGATTTAAACGGTTTAACCTTTACTGAAATGCCTTGGATGCTGGCAGAGCAAGGCAGCGTTGAACTGCGTCAGCAATATCAGCAATTATTTGCTGATCAGGACGAAACACTGCAGCGTCTGTTTGCAATGGGGTATGATGCTTATCAGCTGGTTGGTAGCCTGCGCCAGCAACAGCAGTTGCCCGCTACCGTGTTTCCGGGGCTAACCGGGCAGTTAAGGCTTACGCCAGAAGGTAGCATAGTGCGTCAGCTTAGCTGGGCCAGCTATCGCAACAACCGGTTAAGACCGGTACAGGAACCCTAAACCCGGCATGAATAACCTTGGGCAGCAGTATGAACAACTGGCACTGCAATATCTGCAACGTCAGGGGCTGCGGCTGATACAACAAAACTTCCAGTGTAAGGCCGGTGAAATTGATCTGGTGATGCAAGATGGCGGCTGTTTGGTGTTTGTAGAAGTTAAATACCGCGCCAGCAGTGCATTTGGTGGCGCAGCAGCAGCGGTAACCTTTAGCAAACAGCAGAAGCTGCTACGTACCAGCCGCTGGTATCTGCAGCAGCACCGGCTGACCGAACAAGCCTGCCGGCTTGATGTTCTGGCCATTGAAGGCCAGCCACCCTATCAGTACCAATGGATAAAAAATGCCATTACCCAGTAGAACAACCCGCAGGACAGTCTGATGCAAGAGCATATCCGTCAGCTTTTTAGTGAAAATATCCAAACCATGATCGCGGCAGGCGAGAGTCTGGCGTTGCCACTGGAAAATGCCGCCTTTGTTATTGTCAACAACCTGGTCAGTGGCGGCAAAGTCATCTGTTGTGGCAATGGCGCCACTGACGCGTTGGCGCAGCACTTCTCGCAATTGTTACTTGACCAGTTTGAAACAGAGCGCCCGTGCTTACCGGCAGTCGCGTTGCAAAGCCATAATCACAGCCTGCAACACAGCCATCAACAGGATTATCTGGCCAGGCAGATTAAAGCGCTGGGCCTAAGCAATGACGTTTTACTGGTGATCTCATTAACTGGCAGCGAACCTGAGCTGATTAAAGCGGTCGAAGCAGCACTGACCAACGATATGAAAATTATTGCCCTGACCGTTGATGGCAGTGGTGAGCTGTCGGGCTTGCTGAATCAGCAGGATGTTGAGCTGAAAGTGCCCGCGCACCGCCAGTCACGTATTTTCGAGTGCTACACCTTTTTACTGCACAGTTTGTGCGAACTGATTGATATGACATTATTTCCACAACAGGAAGACTTATGAACACAGTAAAATTTATTTGCGCCTGCACACTGCTGGCACTGTTGCAAGGCTGCGCCGCAGCCGTGGTTGCCGGCGGCGCTACGGCAGTAACAGCGGCGAACGATCGCCGCACACTGGGTGCCCAGATTGACGATAAAAACGTCGTGTTAAAAGCGCAGCGCGCGCTGGCTGATCATCCTGCCACTGCAGAGGGCAGTAATATTAACGTCACCAGCTATAATGGCGTGCTATTGCTGACCGGCCAGACCGCCAGCGAGCAAATCCGCCAGCAGGCTCAGGCATTAGTCAGCGGTATTGATGGTGTGCGTGATGTGCAAAACCAGATCCGGCTGGGTAACAACACCGCTATGACCACCCGCACCCGTGACGGCTGGATATCTACCAAAGTGAAAAGTCAGTTGCTGGCCGATGAGCAGGTGAGTGGCCTGAATATCAAAGTGATCACAGAAAATGCCGAAGTGTTTTTAATGGGTATCGTCAGCGAGCAGGAAGCCGCTAAAGCAGTTGACATAACCCGCCATGTTGAAGGTGTATCACGGGTGATTAAAGCCTTTGAGATCCGCAGCAACTAACTGAGCAAGGCGTTACTGACTACAACAACGCAGCCGCTTAACACTGGCTGCGTTTTTCTTTGCAGTTATTATCAGCACTCCTGCAGGGCTTTTAGCACTTTAGAGTGAAATTCGCGCTGCTTCATCACCAGCATAACCACAACCGCGGCCACCATAAATAAAATCGGATCGATAAACCACGCCAACGCTGATAACGAAAAATAGATTGAACGCAAACCATAATTGAACGAGTGACCGGCCTGATCAATCACCTTTGACGCGCGGTTTGCATACAGTTGCTGCTCTTCGGTGGCCATGTCACGCCCGTCGGGTGCAGCGCCGATTAATACCCCGCAAAAACCGTACTGACGCAACGACCAGGTGAACTGAAAAAAGGCGAACACGAACACAAACGCCAGCAACAGTAATTTTATCTGCACCAGGCCTTCGGTATAGGTTGCCCACGGCACCAGATTCGATAACATCAGGCTGAGCTTTTCGGATGAGGTCATCGCGGTCAGTAAGCCTGCCAGTATCAGCAAAGTGCTGGATGCAAAAAACGTTACATTACGCTCAAGCGTAGAAATAAGCCCGACATCGGCCATTTTGTTGTCGCGCTGCAACATGCGTTGCATCCAGTCATTACGCTTGCGTCTGAGTTCAAACGATAAACAACTGACCACCTTGGCCCGTTGCTTGGCAAACAGCGTATAGCCTACCCAGAGGCTGAAAAACCAGATCACTGCAATTAAATCAATTAAGCTCACCGTCACTTCCTTCTGTTTTCGCGACCCACTACCCGCTTCTGGCCAGCGCCTGACGCCGGCTAAAACGATTGAACTGCCAGGCATCCAGCGTGTAGAAAAACAGCGCCAGCCAGATCAGCGCAAATGTTAGCAAACGCTCTGACGCAAAAGGTTCATGGTATAACCAAACGCCAAATACAAACATACAACTTGGGCCAATGTACTGAAAGAACCCCATGGTAGATAACTGCAAGCGCCGTGCACCAGCAATAAAACACAATAGCGGTACTGTGGTCACCAGGCCAGCCGCGACCAGATAAACATTTAACTGCCAGCTGTTATGCAATAAATTTGCTGCGCTACTGTCAGCATGCTGACTCCAGAACCATAATGCCAGCGGCAGTAGCAGTAAAGACTCCAGAAATAAGCCACTGATGGCATCAACAGCCAACTTCTTGCGCATCAGGCCATAAATGGCAAAAGAGCCCGCCAGAGTCAGCGCTATCCAGGGTAAAGAGCCAAAAGTGATCAGCTGGATAAGCACACCGCTTAGCGCAAGAGCGACGGCAGCCCATTGCAATTTGCGCAGGCGTTCATTTAAAAACAGCATGCCAAGCAGGACATTCAGTAAAGGGTTGATGTAATAGCCCAGGCTGGCATCCAGCATATGGTTACTATTCACCGCCCAGATAAACAGCCCCCAGTTACCACCCAGTAGCAAAGCGCAAAGTAGCAGCCAGGCCAGCATTTTAGGTTGCCTGACCACAGCCATCAGCTTTGCTGACTGCTTTAAGGCCAGGATCAGTAACAACAGCAGTACAAAAGACCAGACAATACGGTGCAACAGTATTTCTGTCGCCGGAATAAAATCGATCTGTTTAAAATACAACGGGGCTAAGCCCCACAGGCTATAGGCGCTGGCAGCAAAAATACCACCGAGTTTTTGTTCGCGGCTTAATGACATCGGGCAGGCTCCGGTAAACGAGAGGCCATTATACGCCTGATGCCATTAACTGTGCAGCGCACTTAACGGCAAAAAAGCGTCAGCCAACTAAATAAGTGCCGGTCCCCAGCGCAATGTGCATGCCCTGCTCGTTGTGCAGCTCCATCCTGCACACTGCCACTTTGTTGCCTGCCCTGATAACACGGGCGGTAGCAATAAAACGCTCTCCTCGCCCCGGACGTAAATAGTCAGTGCGGATATCTATGGTACTCATTTTACCAAGCCGCTCGGCAAGCTCTGCCGGTGCAACATCCGCTAAGCGTCCCAGCGCGCTGGACACTGCCATTATGCCACCTGCAACATCTAGTACAGAGGCAATCACGCCGCCGTGCAGAATTTTTTGCAGCGGATTACCTATCAGTTGCTCAGACCAGTCAAAGCACACTTCGACCCCTTCTTCTGCGAAACGGGTCACTTTTAATCCGAGCAGACGGTTAAACGGCATTTGATCAAAAGCCTGGGTAATCATTGGTAGTAACGGGCTGTTATGCATGGAATTCTCACTGGTAAGACCTTTGGTCGGACTGCTTCAGTCTACCGCACGCTTCGTCACAGGCAAGTATTTACGCCAATTTGTTGTTTCTGTACCCTGCGTTTCCCTTTAGAATGGCGGCTTATTTTTTCTGACAACTGGTTTTACGTGACAGACGATTTACTGCCCCTGCTAAAACAAGCCTTCGGTTATAGTGAGTTTCGCGATGGCCAGCCTGAGATCATCCGCGTTGCGCTGCAGGGACAGGACAGCTTTGTATTAATGCCGACAGGGGGTGGTAAATCTTTATGTTACCAGTTACCCGCACTGATGCTGCCTCAGGTAACCATTGTTGTTTCGCCGCTAATGTCGCTGATGAAAGATCAGGTTGACTCACTGCAGGCAAACGGTATCGCAGCCGAATTTGTCAATAGCAGCCAAAGCCGTGAGCAGGTGCTGCAGGTATTTGCCAGATTACGGCGCGGCGAGCTCAAATTACTGTATGTAGCACCAGAGCGCCTGTTGCAACCTCAGTTTCTTGAACGGCTGCAAGATGTTGGCGTCAGTCTGTTTGCGATTGATGAAGCGCATTGTATTTCGCAGTGGGGTCATGATTTCCGGCCCGACTACATGGCGCTGGCACTGTTGAAGCAACGTTTTCCCCATGTTCCCGTGATGGCCCTTACGGCCACAGCTGACAGCGCAACCCGGCAGGACATTGTACAGCAGCTCAATTTGCAGCAACCTTATATTTACCAGGGCAGCTTTGACCGGCCCAATATCCGCTATACGGTACAGGAAAAGTTCCGGCCGCTGGAGCAACTGGTCAGCTACCTGCAGCAGCAGGAAGGTACCAGCGGCATTATTTACTGCGGTTCAAGACGCAAAGTTGATGAACTGACGGAGCAGCTAAAACAACGTGGTTATAATGCGGCAGCTTATCACGCCGGCATGAGCAGTGATGAGCGAGGTACGGTACAGGACGCGTTTAAGCGTGACGACTACCAATTTATTGTGGCGACAGTTGCTTTTGGTATGGGTGTCAATAAATCCAACATCCGCTTTGTTGTGCACTTTGAGCTGCCACGCACTATCGAAGCGTATTATCAGGAAACCGGCCGTGCCGGTCGGGATGGCGTTGCCGCTGAAGCGTTGCTGCTGTTTGACCCGGCAGATATCGGCCGGATGAAACGCCTGCTCGATGCAGAAGAAGATATACAGCGGGCCGAAGTAACCTGGCAGCGCTTTCTGGCGATGGCAGCCTTTGCTGAGGCCCAGACATGCCGGAGACTGGTGCTGCTGAATTACTTTGGTGAGCCCCGCCAGACCCCCTGCGGTAACTGTGATACCTGCCTGCAGCCACCACAGCAGTTTAATGGCACAGAGCTGGCGCAAAAAGCCTTGTCCTGTGTTTATCGGGTAGGCCAGAGTTTTGGTATGCACCATGTAATAGAGGTATTGCGTGGCGGCCTGAGCCAGAAAATTACTGAGCTAAAGCACGACAAATTATCAACCTGGGGCATTGGCAAAGAGTTAAGTCACGATTACTGGCTCAGCATACTGCGCCAGCTTATTCACTGCGGTTTACTGCAGCAGGACATTACCGCGCATTCGGTATTAAAGCTGCAGCCGGCAGCCCGGGCAGTACTGCGTGGTGAAAATACCCTGTCACTCGCGGTACCACGGTTACAAAGTGTCAAACGTGAACCAGAGCGTTTGACTAAGCAACAATACGACCGGGCATTGTTTGCAAAGCTAAAAGCCCTGCGCAAGCACATTGCCCAGCGCGATGATGTACCGCCTTTTGTCGTCTTCAGTGACGCCAGCCTGATAGAGATGAGTCAGCAGTTACCGACAGACAACCGCAGCCTGCTGGCGATCTCCGGTGTCGGCCAGACCAAGCTGGCACGCTACGGAGCAGATTTTATTGCAGAAATAAGCGATTATCTGGCGGCGGATAATCAGCCTCCGGCCGGTAAGCTGGCAAAATAAGCCGCGATATTCTCTACATCGGTGTCGGTCAGGCCGGCGGCCATTGGCGACATAATCGGGTTCTTCCGTTCACCATCGCGGTACGCTTTAATAGCACTTTGCAGATACTTGACTTTCTGGCCGGCCAGATTCGGATAATCAGGAATAACAGAAATACCATTGGCGCCATGGCAGGCTGCGCATACTGCGGCTTTAGCTTTGCCGGCATCGAGATCTGCAGCGGTTGCTGCGCCAGATAGCAACAGCAAACTTAATCCCAGTATCAGATTTTTCATATCAACTCCCCGTAAAATGTAGTGTGGTGTAAATATCGTTTATTCTAGTTATACCCTAAGTTACTGATCCCGCATACAGGATAAATATCCTACCGCTTATTTGCAGCCGACAGTGAAAATGAGCAGTTTTTTCTACTGACACCTTAACGGGCTGTATGTTACTGTTTAGCCAGCAATTCATTAACAATTAAATGTGTTTCAGGGAGTATAACGCGTGAGAGTAGCCAAGCATGGAGTTTTACTGCTGTTATGGTTGCTCAGTTGCAATGTATTTGCTTTTCATGCACAGGTAAACGCCTTAGCAGATAAGCCGTTTGGGCGCCAGTCACTGCATCAGGTCTATTTCCAGGTAATTCCAGCTGACAAAACGATAGACGACCTGCTGGCCGACCCGCTTTATCACCACAGCTTTCAGATATTGACACCTGCTCAGCGTCTGTTGTTCAGCGAACATCAGGCAGTATGGTTATTTGCGCGGTTAAAAAACAGTGGCAACCGAGTACTGCATACTGTGCTGGAGTATGAATTTCCGCTGGCCGATAAAATTGAAATTTATCAGGTAGACCGTGAACATCAGGATGTCAGGCTGTTAAGCCGCACAGGCAACGACTATCCATTCAGCGAGCGTGCCCTGCCTTATCGCAGCTTTGCCGCCGCCATCACACTGGCGCCGGATGAAGAAGCAGACGTATTCTTTAAAATTCAGGATGCGGCAGTAATACCCAGCGAGCTTAGGCTATGGCAAGCAGACCACTTCAGCGCAGCTAAACAGCGCCAGGCCATGGTTGATGGCTTGCTACAAGGTTTTCTGCTGTTGCTTGCGCTGTACAACCTGATACTGCTGGCACAAACCGGGGCACGGCACTATCTGTATTTCGCCGGCTTTTTTGTCAGCTTTGCGCTGACAATAGCAGTACTTAACGGCATGGCGTTTGCGCTGTTATGGCCGGGTTACCCGGAGATCAATCAAGCCATTTTATATATAGTGGTTGGGGTAAACTTACTGTGCCTGAACCTTTTTGTGCGTTATGCAGTGCAGACGCTGTCTGGCAGCTGGTGGCACCTGAGTAACCATATCAGTAATTTCGTTGCGCTGTTGCTATTGTTCAGTCCGCTGTTTGCCGGAGGCCAGCTCAGGCTGTATCTGCTGTTTTTTGCGATATGCTGGGTGCTTGGCAGCAACCTGCTGCTGGCATTTCGTTTAAGCTTACAAGGCCATCCGCAAGCACGAAGTTTTGTTTGGGCCTGTGTCTTTATTATTATTTGTGCGCTGTTGCTGACGCTGAGCCAGGCGGGATATCTGCACGCCGATTTTAACTGGTCATATATTCTGTTTTCACTGGTCTTGCTGTGTCTGGCACTGACCAGCTTCAACCTGCACAAATTTCAGTTAAAACCTGTAGCGTCATCAGCCACACTGGCTGAGCTGCAGAACTATCACGATATTTTCCACAATGCGGTTGAAGGCATGTTCATCACGACAATTGATGGTCGCCTGCTAAGCGCAAACAGTGCCTTACTGCATATTCTCGGTTATCAGAACGAAGAACAGTTAAAGCAGGCCATCGCCGGTGATGGTATGGCACGCTTCTACGCCGACCCCGGCCAGTATCAACATGTGTTGCAACAGTTAGAACTGGGCAGCCGGAAGCGTTTTGAAATACATGGTCTGCGGGCCGATAATAGCCCGTTCTGGGCACTGATGTCGGTGTGTCTGACGCAGTCTGAGCAGGATAGACAAGCCTTTATTCATGGTTCTGTAATTGATATTACTGAACAGAAACTGGTGCACGAACAGCTGGCGTATCTGGCAAACCATGATGCGCTGACTGCGCTGTATAACCGCTATTATTTTGAACAGCAGTTGCAGAGCCTGTGCGAGCAGCCCGGGGTGGGCAAAGGCAGTGTGCTCTATATCGACGTAGACAAATTCCGCCTGATTAACAGCAATTACAGCCACAGCGCGGCAGATGCGCTGTTAAAACAACTGAGCGAAGTGCTGAAACAGGCCGCGCATCACAATGGCCCGCTGGCGCGGCTCGACAGCGATGAGTTTGGCATTTTGCTGGCGGGTAAAAATGCTAACGAAGCGTTTTCGCTGGCATACCGCCTGCTGGATGCTGTACGTGAATTTCGCTTTATCTGGCAGGATAGCATTCACAGCATCAGTATTTGTATCGGTATTGCAGAGATCCAACCGACAGATAGCTCTGCAGAAATTATTCTGAAAAAGGCGGAGACCGCCTGCAATATCGCCAAAGACAAAGGCGAAAACCGCATACAGTTATTTGACAGCACCGATCAGGATACGCAGCGACATCAGGCTGAAGTCAGCTGGGTAACACAACTGCGCCAGGCAATACAGGAAGACCGTTTTGTCATTTATCAGCAACCGATACAAGCATTGACGCAGCCAGCAGCAGGTTTACATTACGAGCTGCTACTGCGCCTGCAAGACGATACCGACAATCTGACGCCACCGGCCAGTTTTATCGCCTCTGCGGAGAGATATGGCCTGATGCCACAAATTGACCGTTGGGTGATTCGGCATTATTTTCGTTGGTTGCAACAGCACAGCTCTCATTTAGATAACCTGCAACTGTGTCATATTAATCTGTCTGGCAGCTCTTTGCTTGATCCGGCATTTACGCAGGACGTGCAGCAAATGTTTGAACACTTCGCCATTCCGTTCAGCCGTATCTGTTTCGAGATAAGTGAAAGTGTGGCGCTGGTGAATCTGCAAAGCACACTGGCTTTTATTGAACACTTTCGCGGCCAGGGCTGCCTGATTGCGCTGGATGATTTTGGCAGTGGCTTTTCATCATATAGCTATCTGAAACAGTTTCCGGCCGACTTTATTAAAATTGATGGCCACTTTGTCCGCGATCTGCTCGATGACCACTATGACAAAGCGATAGTGAAGTCGATACACGAAGTCGCCCGGGCGATGGGCTTGCAATCTATTGCCAAGTTTGCCGAAAACGATGATATTTTGCTGGCGCTGAAGATGGTCGGTATCGACTATGCCCAGGGCTATGCCATAGCCCGGCCCTCTCCGCTGACAAATATGATGGATTAAAAATATATTTTCACTGCCCTATTGCTGACAGATTAATCAACTCAGTAGAATGCTGCAGCGGCACCTCGCCGTTTCTAAACAGGCAAACCTAAATTAATAGTTATTTCGTTCGGAGTCTTTATGCAACGGCTGCGTGAGTTATCGCGTCGTGTTGAGGCTGTGTATGGCGAAATAGCGGAAACATTTTCAGCTTACCAACAACAGTACGGCCTTAATTGTCGTTCT
This sequence comes from Rheinheimera sp. ATLC3, assembly GCF_059429535.1. NCBI lineage: Bacteria > Pseudomonadati > Pseudomonadota > Gammaproteobacteria > Chromatiales > Chromatiaceae > Rheinheimera > Rheinheimera sp. ATLC3. The sequence continues at coordinate 2,968,723 of NZ_CM182103.1, read as the reverse complement.
GGATGCGGTGAATGCTGTTTGCAACCGACGATAGAAGCAACGGTACTGGAAATGATCCCGCTGGCGTTACACTTGTTCGATCAAGGTAAAGCGGAACAAACACTGACACAACTCGAAGAGTTAACACAGCCCCAGGGCTGTTTTTTTTACCAGAAGCTGTCTTTTGACGGCAAACAGGGCCAGTGCAGCGTTTATCAGCACAGGCCAAGCATCTGCCGGTTGTTCGGCGCGGCAGGTTATCGTGACAAGCAGGGAAAAACGTCGCTATCAGTATGTAAGGTCATAAAGGCAGACCGGCCACAACCTTATCAGGACACACTGATCGCGATGCAGTCTGATCCTCCGCCAATGATGATCATGGCGAAAGAGCAGGTAAATGAGCTGGACTATGAACTGGGCAAACAGCATCTGCCTATTAATGACGCGCTAAAGCAAGCATTAGAAAAAGTACTGTTTAAAGCCTGGTATAGTGGCTTTAATGACGACCAGCAAATCGCCTGATGGTTTTGCCCCAGCCGCCTTCTGCGGTGGCTGGGGTATTGCTGTATCAATTCCAGCCTGCAAGCACTACCTTACCAATCGCTTTGCCGCTTTCCAGTAACTGATGTGCTTTACGCAAGTTAGCTGCATTGATTGTACCCGCTACCTGATTCAATGTGGTTTTAACCTGCCCCTGCTGCACCAGCCGGCTCAAGTCCGTCAATAACTGATGCTGAGCAATCATGTCTGGCGTAGCAAACATGGCGCGGGTAAACATAAACTCCCAATGCAAAGAGATACTCTTTTGCTTCAGCGGCATAATATCAATACCACCGGCCGGGTCATCAATCAACGCCAGCTTGCCTTGCGGTGCCAGTAGCTGCACCAGCTCAGCATAATGCTGATCGGTATGCGTTAAACTGGCAACATGGCTCACACAATCCAGATCCAGCTCTTTTAACTGAGCGGTTAAAGGCTGGCTGTGATCCAATACATAATGAGCACCCAGATCGGTGACCCACTGTTTGGTTTCTGGCCTGGATGCAGTCGCGATAATAGTTGCTGTTGTCAGCTGCCTGGCAAGTTGAATTAACACTGAGCCAACACCACCTGCAGCACCGGTGATCAGTAATACCGGGCGCGGATGCTTTAAGCTGGGTTGCTGAATTTCCAGCCGGTCAAACAGCAGCTCCCATGCGGTAATGGCTGTCAACGGCAAGGCCGCCGCTTCTGCATAGGTCAGGCATTCAGGCATCAGTGCAACAATACGCTCGTCAACCAGTTGATACTCACTGTTGCTGCCCGGACGTGTCAGTGAACCGGCATAAAATACTTTATCACCCGGTTTAAACTGGCTGACATCTTCACCCACTGCCACCACTTCGCCTGCAGCATCCCAACCTAAGACTTTATACTGACCGGCTTCAGGCTCTGCCCGCAGGCGCACCTTAGTATCAACCGGATTGACCGAAACCGCCTCTACCCGCACCAAAATATCACGCCCACTGGCCACTGGCTGGGGTAACTCTATATCCTGCAATGCCTTGTCATCTGTTGCTGGCAACGACTGCTGATAACCTACTGCTTTCATTGGTGTCTCCCTGATTTTTCGCCCACCTTATACGGCAAGTTGATAGCGGTCAATTTTCTTAAGTAAGCCCTGGCGCGATAACCCCAGCAAACGTGCAGCCTTGCTTTTGTTGCCACCGCTTTGCTGCATCGCCTGTTTAATTAACCTGATTTCAAGCGCCTGTACCGCTTCATCCAGCAGCAGACTGTCCCCCAGCTCCGACGGCAGCTGATGCAGTTGCCCGGCTGACGCGTCCGGATGCAACAGGCTGATATCGGCCATACTGATCACGCCATCCTGCGCCACTGCCGCCACGCTTTCCAGGGTATTTTTCAGCTCGCGGATATTGCCTGGCCAGTCCCGCTGCAAAAACCAGCTCAATGCCATACTATCCAACCTCACAGCCTGGCCATGTTGCTTCGACAGCTGTTCCAGAAAAAACTGTAACAATAACGGAATATCCTGGCTGCGCTCACTCAGTGCCTGGGTTTCAAGCGTAATACCCTTAATACGGTAATACAAATCTTCACGAAACAAACCTTTTTTAACCAAATCAGGTAAATTTGCATTGGTCGCCGAAATCAGTCTGATATCAATTTTATGTTGCTCACGGCCACCTACCGGGAAATAGGTACCTTCCTGTAACACCCTTAGCAACTTGACTTGCATCGGTAATGGCATCTCGCCAATTTCATCTAAAAACAAGGTACCGCTGTCAGCCAGTTTCAATAATCCCGGCCTGTCTTTATCTGCTCCGGTAAAAGCGCCTTTGACATAGCCAAACAACTCACTTTCCAGCAGGTCCGCCGGTATAGCGCCGCAGTGCACTGACACAAAAGGCTTGTCAGAGCGTTGGCTTAGCTCATGCAGCGCGCGCGATATCACCTCTTTGCCGGTGCCGGACGGGCCGGTCACCAACACTCTGACATCGGTTGGCGCTATACGCTGGATCAGTGTGCGCATTGCATCCATTGCTGCCGACACACCAATCAGCCGCCCAGTGCCCCCAGCGCTAACCTGTTGCTTTAACTGCTTTAGCTCATTATCAAGCTGATGTTTATTCAGGGCACGCTTAATCACTACCGCCAGCAAATCCGGGTCAACCGGCTTAGCAATAAAATCCCAGGCACCACTGGCTATCGCATCAAGCGCTAACTGCCGCTCTGCGTGGCCGGTCAGAATAATAACAGGGCGGCTGGTGAAATCGGGCAACGCCTCCAACGTGTGCAGCGGGTCAAACTGGGGCGGCAATGACAAGTCAAGCAAAATCAAATCGGCATCAAAGCTAGCTAGCTTGCTGCGGGCATTGCTCAGATCGGCTGCGGTTTCTACCTGATACCCGCTCTGATTCAGCCAACTTTGTGCCAGCTGGCGAAAAGCCGGTTCATCGTCTACCAGCAGGATCTTGCCATTACTCATTTTCTGTACCCTGTTGTTGATTAAAAAACTGCAGTACAAAACTCACAGGCCAGCCTAAATCGGATCTGTGCTGTACCGTTGCACCATGAGCTTGCATAATGCGCCGCACTATCGCAAGCCCAAGGCCACTGCCTCCGGCGCGTTTACTGACAAAAGGCTGAAACAGGCCTGGCAGTTGTGCGGCGGGAATCGCCGGGCCGTTGTTATGCACGAATAGTTGCACCTTATTTTGCCCGACCTTTGCGCAAAGCTTTATTTTTGCATCGCTCTGATTGCGGCAAAATGCCAGAGCGTTATCGAGCAAGTTAACGAAAACCTGCTGCAAGCGGTAACTGTCAGCCCATAGCAATAACTCATCCGAAACATCGAGTTGGCACTCAACGCCCTGCCAATCCTGCTGACTCATCACGCTTTGCAGCATGGCTTTTACCGGCACCAGGCTGCACTGCAATTGCAGCTGACCAGCGTAGCTTAGCAAGTCGGCGATTAGGCGGTCAGCCCGCTTTAATTGCTGCTGAATATGCTGACGCGTATCCGGCAGAGTTGTTGCAGCGGCCATAGCAATGATATTCAGCGGGTTACGTAACTCATGCGCCATGGCTGCAGATAAGGCGCCCAGTTCAACTAGATGTTGCTGGTCCAGCCTCTTACGTTCAGCCTCCGCCAGTTTCAGGGATTGCTCCAGAATACGGCAGTTACTCAGTAATAAAGCAGCAAACACCTCGCCCTGCAGCCGATAGCCGGGTGTAACATCGTCCCAGCCGGTCAGTTGATAAAACCAACCCTGCTCAGTGCGCAGACATTGAATATGCAGCTGGCTGCCTTGCTGGCCGGCATCAGGCAAACGCACCGTAACCTTCTGTCGCAGCTGCGCAGACAGTAAAGCAGCCGCCAGCTCCGCCAGCGCCTGCCAGCTATCACACTGCTGAAGCTGTGAGCGCCAATGCGCGAGTAAAGGTTCACTTAACTGGCCACCGGGGTAAATCAGACGACGGGCTAATGCCGCTATTGGCCGGTAACAGGCAGCCGACAATAACAACAATAACGCAGAATACAGCCAGAGCTGACTGGCAGGCACAGCGGCAAGTGCCTGCATGCCAAGCTGCCCGAGCAAGGCGCTGACCAAAGCCATCAGTGCCAGAACCAGCAACAGCATGCCGAGCCACAGTAGCGCTTTATTGGCAAACGCATTAATCGCCAGTACCTGATAGCGCACTACGCCATATACCAAAAACAGCAAATAGCTTGGCAATAACAGCATCGGATAGGGATACCAGTTAAGGCCCAAAGACGGAAACACAAAACTGGTTGCCAGTAGTAACCCCCAGCCACCGGCCAGAAACATTGCAACAATAGAGCGGCGTTTATTGCCGCTGTGAATGCGCCAGCCATGCCAAAGTACCGCATGCGCGGCTACACCGAGCAACACGGTATAAAACAGGTTCAACCAACCAATACCGGCGAAAATAAAGAAGGCATCAAAACCTGCTGTTGCTGTAACAGCACCGCCGGCACCAAACCAGCTGGTCACAATTACCAGCACACTGACACCATACAGCGCCGGCAGCAGACGATGCCATCGCGGTCGTATTTCAGCAGTTGGCGAGACAAACTGCAGTGCAAAATGCAGAAAAAACATCGGCATTAGCGGGTTTGCCAACACCAGCGCCACACCTACCGAGTGCCAGTTCTGCACTATAGCAATGTGCCCGCCACACCACAGCGCCATCATCGCTGCGAACCCCGCCAACGCTGGCATAGCGGGCTGGCGTTGGCCCTGTAGTAACAGCCAGCCGGCTAATAATACTGCACAGCCGCTGGTCAGCATCATGCTGATTTCAAATACAAGCGTTAAAGGCACTGTAAACCTCGTTTACGAAACCACTCCACCAAAAGTGTAAACACAGTTTACATCTGGCGCAATAGAAATAAAATTCTCTTTAAAATTCAATAATTAAAACTTATCAAAAAAATAGTGGTCAGTATCTTGCTGTAACTTAACTGTCTGTAGTAATTGGTGTGAGAACTCAAGATGAATAGTAGTTTGCTGGTGACTGAAATGTTAGCTCTGTTACTGATGGTCAGCGTAGCGCTGATACCCGCTGTGTTTGCCACTCTCCGGCGTAAGGATAACTGATATGGAACTGGATGCTGCGCTGTTATCCCGCTTACAGTTTGCTTTTACTATCAGTTTTCATATTATTTTTCCGTCTATTACCATAGGCTTAGCAACGCTTATCGCGATATGGGAAGGGCTATGGCTAAAAACGGCCAATCCGGTTTATCTGCAACTGGCCAAATTCTGGATCAAACCCTTCGCCATTACCTTTGGTATGGGGGTGGTCTCTGGCATAGTGTTGTCGTACGAGTTCGGCACTAATTTTTCAGAATTTTCGCGTATTACCGGAGCAGTGCTTGGCCCCTTAATGGCATATGAAGTGCTGACCGCGTTTTTCCTCGAAGCCGGTTTTCTTGGTATTATGCTATTTGGCTGGCAACGGGTTGGGCCTAAGCTACATTTTGTCTCCACTGTGGTAGTCGCCATAGGTACCTGGATCTCAGCATTCTGGATCATCGCAGCTAACTCCTGGATGCAAACACCAGCCGGACACCGCATTGTGGACGGCATATTTCAGGTAGACAGCTGGTGGCAGGTGATTTTTAACCCTTCTATGCCATACCGCTTTAGCCATATGCTGCTGGCAGCATTTATCACCGCTACCTTTGTCGTGCTGGCGACCAGCGCCTGGCAACTGCGTCACAGTGAACACAAGGCCATGGCGCGTAAAGGCTTGTCAATGACACTCTGGCTGGCATTGCTGTTAACCCCGTTACAAGCCTTTGTCGGCGACCTGCACGGCCTGAATGTCAAACAGCATCAACCGGTAAAACTGGCGGCAATGGAAGGGATCTGGCCTGAGCGTGAAGCCGGTGTACCCCTATTGTTGTTTGCTGTGCCGGATAAAGTTGCGGAAAAAAATCACTTTGAGCTGGCTATCCCTAAACTGGCCAGTCTGATCCTAACCCATGATGCAAACGGCGAGCTGGCCGGTTTAAAAGCTGTACCGGCAGCAGACAGACCGAATGTGCCGGTGGTGTTCTTTTCTTTCCGGGTGATGGTGGGTATTGGCGTATTAATGATCCTGGTCGCACTGGCTGGCGCTTACCTGCGCTGGCGGGGCACCCTGTACCGCAGCCGATGGTTTCTGACGTTCTGCAGTTACCTTGCCCCCAGCGGCATCATTGCCGTGCTTGCCGGTTGGTATGTGGTTGAAGTTGGTCGCCAGCCCTGGATTGTCTATGGCTTGCTGCGCACTGTGGATGTTGTGACGCCACTCCCCGCTGAACGCGTGCTGTTCTCGCTGACACTGTTCGTGCTGACTTACAGCCTGCTATTCGGCGTTTATCTGTATTTTATGCGCAAGCTTATTCGTAAGGGCCCGCCGCCACTTGCGCAGTTGCATCAACAACTGATAGGTGTCAAAGCATCAGGTTATGCCGTCGCGTTGGCCAAACAACTTACCCCGGCACAGGAGCAAAAATAATGGAACTGCAACTGGGTTTACCGCTGTTTTATTTTCTGCTGCTTGGCTTTGCCATCTTAATGTATGTGTTGCTGGATGGTTTTGATCTGGGTATGGGCATTTTATACCCCTGGTTCAATACCGACGCCGAGCATGATCATTTAATGCGATCTATCTCCCATGTCTGGGATGGTAATGAAACCTGGCTGGTATTTGGCGGAGTAATTCTGTTTGGTGCCTTCCCACTGGCGTATGCCAGTATTGCCAGCTTGTTGTACCTGCCAATTATGCTGATGCTGATTGGCCTGATCTTCCGCGGCGTAGCCTTTGAATACCGTTTCAAATCACATACCTCTAAGGTCTGGTGGAACCGTGCTTTTGCGGCAGGTTCCAGCCTGGCAGCCTTTTGCCAGGGGCTAATGCTCGGCGTGATTGTACAAGGTGTTGATGGCAGTAGCCTGACCCAGTCCAGTCTGCAATGGCTGACGCCGTTTAGCGTATTCACTGCTCTGGCGGTTATGGCTGGCTACGCCTTACTGGCCTGTACTTATCTGACCATGAAAAGTCGCGGCGCCATACAGCAAAAAGCGGCACGTTATGGCCAGAGACTGCTGATTTTTGTCATGTTGGCAATGTTACTGGTGAGTCTGTGGACACTTTATCAGCAACCGGCTATCCGCAGCCGTTGGTTTGGCGGAGTGTATAGTCTGGCATTGATGGTGTTACCACTGTTGGCGGTATTGGCTGCCCGTTTGCTATTTCGCGATTTGGCCCGGGTACAGCGCCAGTTCAGCGCCGAGCAGGCTATCAATAACCGCCATGAAAGCCGGCCATTCTGGCTGTCAGCCAGTTTATTCCTGCTGGCGTTTGCTGGCCTGGTGGTTGGGCTGTATCCGTACTTGTTGCCTCAGCAGCTAAGCTTTTATGCTGCGGCTGCACCAGACAGCAGCCTGAGCTTTATGTTACCCGGCATTTTGATTTTCCTGCCGTTGATCCTGGCATATACGCTGTGGGGTTATCATATCTTTCGCGGCAAAATAGAAGATTATGAGGAGGGCTACTAATGGCTGAACCAAAAAAAGCCAGCCAATTGCTGTGGTTTGTAGCACTGTATCTGGGCGGTATTAGCGCCCTGACAGTCTTAGCAGGCATGTTAAAGGCTGCCATGGGCCTGCTGTAACAGCGTCACTGCTTACTTGCCTGTAGATACTCGATAAACTGTTCTGGCGGCAAGGGTTTACTGTAATGGTAGCCCTGGCCGTACAGACAGCCTAATGCTTGCAGGCTAGCCTGATGCGCGGCAGTTTCTATGCCTTCAGCAATCAGCTCTATATTCATCGACTGTCCCAGCGAGATTATCGTTTTCACAATTTCATAATCGCTTTTGTCTTGTAGCATGTCTTTGACAAAAGACATGTCTATTTTCAGCACATCCACCTTAAAGCGTTTTAAGTAAGACAAACTGGAATAGCCGGTGCCAAAATCATCTATCGCGATACGAATGCCCAAAGCGCGGAATTTCTTCAGGATCTCTGCAGTACGCTCAGGGTCCCGGATCAGTGCTGTTTCTGTTACTTCCAGTTCTAATAAATCCGGTGATAGCTGACATTCCATTAGTAACTGCTCAATCAGCCCCATTAAGCCCGGATCGGTGAACTGGGCAGCTGCAATGTTCACTGACACAGGTAAAGTAACGCCTGCACTTTTCCACAGTGCCGCTTGTTGACAGGATTTTATCAGCACGACTTTACCAAGCGGCACAATCAGCCCGGTTTCCTCTGCTAACGGGATAAAATCAGCAGGCGATATGATTTTGCCATCTTCAGAGCGAATGCGGACCAGCGCTTCAGCGCCAATCACTCTGCCTGTATCCAGCGCAACTTTAGGCTGAAAATAAACCTCAAGTCTGTTGTGCTCTATCGCACTGCGTAAGTGTTGCTCCTGTTGATGCCGCTGCAGCATACGCTGGCCCAATTCTTCAGAGAAAAAGCAGTACCGGTTGCGGCCTTCCTGTTTGGCTTTAAACAGTGCCACATCGGCGTGACGCATCAGCTCTTCTTCACTCGCTGAATCAGTAGGATACAGGCTAACTCCCATGCTGAGCGACATGTTGTATTTTTTACCATCAATATCAAAAGGTTGGCGCATAACGCGTAAAATATTTTGCGCCAGAATACTGATTTGTTCTGTGTGTGCTATGTCAGGATAAATTAATACAAACTCATCGCCGCCAATACGCGCCAACGTCAGCTCAGGTTCCAGCACTGACTGCAACCTTTTCACCAGCATCAGCAATAATGCATCACCAAGCTGGTGTCCTAACGAGTCATTCAGATACTTAAACTGATCAATATCCAGCAGAATGACGCCAACCTGCCTATCTATAGTGGCTGCAAGGCGACAAGCCTGATGAATACGATCATTGAGCAATACACGGTTTGGCAAGCCGGTCAGCTGATCATGATTGGCCAGAAAACTCATTTTGGTCGCCAGAGCTCTGGCTTGTCCGACATCATGAAACACAATAATGGCGCCAAGCATATCGCCATTGATATCGAAAATAGGCGCGGCAGAGTCTTCCACCGGTATAGCTTCAGCGGAATTACGGTTGACTAACTCGCAATTCAGCGCCATCGCGACAATACGTTTTTCTGATAAAGCCAGCATTATCGGGTTGGTGCTTGACTGTTTACTGTCTGCATCCCGCAACTGCATCACATCAGTAATATGCTTACCTTTTGCATCTGACGCCCGCCAGCCGGCCATCCGCTCAGCAATAGGGTTCATAAAGCTGATGCAACCATTAACATCTGTTGCGATCACAGCATCACCAATAGAATTCAATGTAACCTGCAATTGCTGCTTTTCGGCATAGATTTGCTGCTGGCTGAGTTTTAAAGCCCTGGCCTGTTGCTGCAGTATTAAATGGTTATGCACTCTTAAGCGGCATATTTCACGATTAAACGGCCGGGCGATAAAGTCTACCGCACCGTAAGAAAGAGAGTTAAACTCAAACTCAGCCTCTGTCAGGGCGGAAATAAAAATAACAGAAATGTCGCGGGTTAAAGGGCTGTTTTTTAACTGCTGACATACTTCAAAACCGTTGAGTTGCGGCATCTCGATGTCCAATAAGATGACATCCGGCTGTAACTCCAAGGCTTTATCGTAGGCTTGCGTACTGTCTACCACAAAATAAATATCGCCCAGATCACTCAGAATGTCACTGAGCAACGCAATATTGCCTGCCTGGTCATCAACGATCAAAATTACTTGCCGTCCGGCGTCGTTTACTGCCATATATTTTGCATCCTGCACACCTACCGATTTTGGTTATAGTGCAGTAGTAACAGAAAAACTATACGGAAATTAAATAAATCGCTGACGAAGTATGATAAAAATGCCAATAATGGCTTAACTGTTAATGACGCCCGGTAACAGGATTACAACAATGGCACTGATTAACCACACCAGACTCCATGCTGTGCTGTCTATGTCACAACAACATCAACCACAGCTTATTCGCATGATCAGTACCTTGCTGGCTGATGCTGAAAAAAATATCAGCCAGTTACAGAGCTATGCTCAGGCGCAGCAACTACAGGAATTACAACAAACCCTGCATAAAATCCGCGGCGGCTACGCTACGCTGGGGGCTGAAGATTTGGCGCATATCAGTAAAACGTTAGAACTGGCATTGGAACAGCAGCAGTCCTTCTCTGAGGCTGATTTAGCTGAATTTATTTCAGTTTACCGCCAAAGCTGCGTAGCATTACAACAAGAAATATCTAAACTGCAAGGCGATATTGAACCAGAGCAGACAGCACTGGACATAGTTCAATTGTATTATTTGCTGCGCCGGCAGGACATGCAGGCTTGTACACTGGTTCAAAACAATCAGGCTCAGCTGAAACAATTACTGACTAACACTCTCGCTGACGAATTTAGCCAACACGTGTTTGCGTTAAACTTTACCGCCGCGGCCGTTATACTGCAGCCGTTTCTGCCTCCTGAGCAAAGGTCGACCCAAAAATGATGCAAACTGCCATTCGCAGTACGTTAAATCTGCGTAGCCTGCTGCTGTCGCTGTGGCTGCCACTGGCTATTTTCGTTGCTGGTTACCTTGCCGCCTCTCACTATGCAACACAACAAAAAGCCGAGCAGCAGCAGCGAATTCAGCAAGCGGTGATGCAACGTCTGCAGCTGATAACTGACGGTGTGCGCGAAAAAGTTACCTTGTACCAGTATGGCTTACGGGGCACCCGCGGTGCTGTTATGACAATCTCGCCAGAGCGGTTTAGCTACCAGGATATGCAAACATACACTCTAAGCAGAGACTATAAGCTGGAGTTTCCCGGTGCCCGTGGCTTTGGTCTTATCCGTCATGTTGCCCCCGAGCAAAAAGAGAGCTTCCTGCAGCGAATGGCTAAAGAGCGACCTGATTACAGCTTTAACATTAAGCAATTACAACCTCACCAACATAGTTTGTTTGTAATTCAGTATATAGAACCGGAAGTGCGCAACAGTGAAGCCGTTGGTTTGGATATAGGATCAGAACCCATGCGGCGTAAAGCCGCTCTTGACGCTGCGTTGAATAATGAAATCCGCCTGACAGCGCCCATCACGTTAGTGCAAGCTGATCAGAAAACCCAACAGGGGTTTTTAATTCTGATGCCGGTATATCTGTCAGCTACTCCGGCAACCGAGCCCGAACAGCGCTTACGCCAGCTATACGGTTGGAGTTACGCCCCTATTCTGATCGATGAAGTACTCAGCACTGTCAGCGGTTTGCGCGATGATGTGATGCTGCAGATCACCGACAGTACTGACCATCAGCAGCTAACGTTTTTTCAGTATGGCCAGGCACCAGAGCAACAGATTATTTATCAGCAGCAACAGGAGCTGAAATTGTTCGGCCGGCAGTGGCAACTGGCATTAGTGCCAACGCCGGCATTTATTAAAGCACTGCAACTGCCATCTGGCAGCGCTTTATTTCGCGAAATCCTTAGCATGACAGTACTGCTGACACTGATTGTTTTTTTAGCTCAGTTGCTACTGTTACGCCGCCGCCAGCTGGCAAAACACAAAATGGAGCTGGCACGGATAGAAGAAAAACTGCTAAAGCAAGCAAATGCAGAGCTTGAGCAACAAGTTGCCCTGCGTACAGCTGAGATCTCACGCGTCAGCACGTTACAGCGTAGCATTTTAAAAGGTGCGGGCTATGCCATTATTGCAACGGACACCAAGGGTGTGATTACCGCATTTAACCCGGCTGCAGAACGCTTGCTCGGCTATCAGGCGTCTGAAGTAATCAATGTGCAAACACCAGGCATCTTTCACCTGCCTGAAGAAGTGGCAAAACGAGCTGCTTTACTCAGCAGCGAGCTCGGACGGACAGTACCAGAGGGTTTTGAAACCTTTGTGGCAAAAGCACGCCTTGGCCTGCAAGACATCAACCGCTGGACCTACGTCACCAAAACAGGGGACCAAGTGCAGGTTAGGCTGAATGTCAGTGCACTAATGGACGAAAATGGCAGTCTGACCGGCTTTCTCGGCATTGCTTTTGATTTAACCGAGCAACTTAAACGCGAAACAGAGCTGGCAGCAGCTAAAGAGCAAGCCGAAATTGCCAGCAAAGCTAAATCTGACTTTCTGGCCAACATGAGCCATGAAATCCGCACCCCGATGAACGCGATACTGGGGTTACTGCAGTTGGTCGCCAATACACATCTGGATAAACGCCAGAGTGACTACATAGACAGAACGCAGCGTGCGGCTAAGTCATTGCTGCTGCTATTAAACGATATTCTGGATTTTTCTAAAGTAGAAGCTGGCAAGCTCGAGCTCGATCCACATACCTTCAGTTTGCCAACATTGATGCAGGATATCGGCATCATTCTATCATCAGGCACCTGCGATAAAGAACTGGAAGTGCTATTTCATATCGCACCCGATGTGCCCCAACTTATTGTTGGTGACAGCTTACGAATTAAACAGGTATTGCTCAACCTGGCCGGCAATGCCATTAAATTTACTGAAACCGGCGAGGTCATTATCAGCATTGCGGCCAAACCTGCTGACGGCGATATGCTGACTTTACACTGTGCTGTTTCAGACACCGGCATTGGCATGACGGCAGAGCAGCAACAAGCTATTTTCAGTGGCTTTCATCAGGCCGAATCATCAATAAGTCGTCGTTATGGCGGCACAGGCCTTGGCCTGGCGATCAGTAAGCGGCTGGTCAATCTGATGGGCGGCAATATCACAGTACAAAGCGAGCTTGGTCGTGGCAGCACTTTCGAATTTGACATTTTGCTGCAGCAAGCTGAAGACAGTGCTGTGGCGCAGCATCCTGCTCTGGATACGCTGCCTTCTGCCCTAAAAGTATTGATTGTGGATGATAATGATAATGCCAGGCTGATTTTGCGGGAAATGACAGAATCATTTGGCTGGCTTGCCCATACCGCCAAGGATGCCCAACAAGCGTTACCTCTGTTGAATCAGGCCAGCGCATCGGGAGAGCCTTATGCCATTTTGTTTATCGACTGGCGTATGCCGGGCATGGACGGTCTGGAATTTGCTCGCTACCTGAAGCAAGATAATCAGGTTCAGACGCCACCGCTGGTTGTGATGATTACAGCTTATGGCAAAGAGGTGCTGACCAAGCACACGGCCAGTTACCAGCAACTGTTGGATGGTTTTTTGATGAAGCCAGTAACACACGATGTCATGCTAAATACGGTGCAGGCTATTCTATCCGGAGATTCCGTGTTACCGGCTGATAACCCGATACAAATAAACAGTAAACCGCTGACTGGGCTGACACTGCTGCTGGTTGAAGACAATGTAACTAATCAACTGGTGGCAACAGAACTGCTGCTGCAGCAAGGAGCAATCATAGATATTGCCGGCAGCGGGCAGCAGGCACTGACCATGCTACAAGAGCAGCCAGAGCGTTATGATTTAGTCCTGATGGATATTCAGATGCCGGAGATGGATGGCTATCAAACCACTGAGCTTATCCGCCAGCAGTTACAACTGACCAATTTACCCATAGTAGCAATGACAGCCAACGCCCTGCCAACCGATAAAGCAGCCTGTTTTGCTGCTGGCATGCAGGACCACATCGCAAAACCTTTCTCTGTAGCAGAAGTCGTGCAGAAAACCCTGCATTACTGTGGAGTATTGCAAAACACTGAATTGCCAGAGAACCCTTCCGCCAGCTTTGACCGCACCACGTTGGCATTTTGTCAGCAACATCAGATAGATCTGGAGCAGGCCTGCGCCAGATTAGGCAACTCCGTCGATTTATATCAAAGGGTATTACAGCAATTTAGTAGAGATGTGCAGCAGGCCGCTATAACTTTGCGCCAGCATAAGTTAGCGCAAGCCGATACCAGAATATTGTTTCACAGCCTTAAAGGCTCAGCCGCCACTGTTGGTTTCAGTGTTTTGGCACAGCAAGCTGCTGCCGAAGAAGCCAGGTTTAACATGGCAGAGCAACAACCCTCAGCAGACTTGCCGCTAATACTTACATTGCTGGACGAAAGCCAAAGCCAGGCGACAGAGTTACTACAGCTTCTTCAGGCACAGAAAGCGACAGAGAAAGATACCATTGAGCTCACTGAAATAGAGTTGCAACAACAGTTGAATTTATTAATGAAATATCTGACGTCAGCCAATATGCAGGCATTGGCAACGTTCAAAGCTTTGCTCCCTACTTTACAGCAAAAGACGCCACAACTTGCAGAGCAATTGGACAACGCCATTTCAGCCTTGGCATTTGATCAAGCAGCTGCGATACTTCAGGCACTGATACATGAATGAGCAGAATAACCTAATGTCCGATATACAACTGTCAGATTTCCCGGCTTTTTCTGAGCAGGCGGTTATTCTGGTAGTTGATGACCAGCCAATCAACATTCAGGTTATTTACCAGATACTGGGCAGTAACTATAAAATTTTGATGGCAACCTCTGGCGCTCAGGCAATTAAAGTCTGTACAGAGAGTTTACCTGACCTGGTATTAATGGACGTATTGATGCCCGAGCAGGATGGTCTGGAAACCTGCCGTCAGATGAAAGCGCAGGAAACCATAGCAGATATTCCGGTTATTTTTGTCACCGCCGCACAACAGCAGGAAGAAGAAGATGCCTGCTGGCAAGCGGGCGCTGTCGATTTTATTCAAAAGCCAGTTAATGCCAATACATTGCGTCACCGCGTTAATGCGCACCTGACGCTGAAAAAACAGTCAGATTTGCTACGTTCACTGGCATTTATAGATGGCCTGACCCATGTCTACAACCGGCGCTACTTCGATCAGTTCCTGCAAAAGCAGCTGGCTGCCTGCAAGCGCCATCAAATGCCGCTGGCAGTGCTGCTTATTGATATTGATCATTTTAAACTTTATAACGACCATCTGGGCCATCTAGCTGGGGACGACGCGCTGCGCCGGGTTGCTGCAGCGATGAAAGCCTGCTGTCTGCGCCCTAACGATTTAATTGCCCGTTATGGTGGTGAAGAGTTTGTCGCGGTATTACCCGATACCACTGCAGATGGGGCGCGTATTGTGGCTGAGAAAATCCTGACGGCTATTACGATGCTAGCCATTCCTCACCCGGCGTCTAAATTCAGCATTATCAGCGTCAGTATTGGTATCGCTGCAGCTGATCTGCACTGGGGCTATGAAAAAGACATTACAGAACGTGCTGACAGGCAGCTATACCTGACCAAACAGCGTGGTCGTAATGGCTTCTCACAAGAGACAACCTGATAGCCTAACCTCTTAACAGTAAAATTGTGCACTTTGTCGCAATTGTCTGCCTGCCAGCCTTGCATAATTTGTAAACAGCCAGCATATTTGATTTAGATCAATGTGGGTTGAAAAAGGTTATTCGTTGTGCGCTGGCTAAGTAGTTTTGCCTTAATGCTGTATCTGAGCTTGTTGTGTACACCACAAGCCTTTGCAGTGCACGATGCACGGCTATCACCACTGGCCGATACACAATTTCATGCTGTTACCCCTGAAATACCACAATGTACCTCTGATATCACTCAGGACGGCGCAGATGAGCCGCAACCCGTTTTGCCTGTTGCAGGCAATAAACAACTGCCCTACAACCGCAATCACGCTGTTGAGCAACGGATACTTTGTAGCCGTACAGCCAGTCTGACACTGCAGCAGGCCCGCGCCCCACCGGTATTTTTCTCACAATTTGTTTAATTCTGAACAGCCAGGCTGTTTATTTACCAATAAATTATTTTTCCGGCATGGCCTCTGCGTGTCGGTTTGTGAGGAATACCATGAAAACATTAGCCTTATATGCTGTTGAAGCTATTGATCATTTAGTACAACCAGCTGATTTTGACGATACAACTCTGAGTTCACCGGCGCTGTCAGTTGTCACCGACTTTAAACACAGCCTGCCTAATATGATCAGTGCAACCAGCTCTGCCAGTGATGCACTTGAAATGATGCAACAAGAGCACAGTAAGTTAAAACTGGTTGTTGATAACGACGGTGAGATGGTTGGCTTGCTGCATCTGGAGCAGCTGTCAGATCAGGCTATTATGCGTCGTGTTGCTTTTGGCGACAGCCGTGATGATATCCTGGTTGCAGACCTGATGCGCCCACGCGAACGTATCAAAGCTCTGGCGTACCAACAGTTAAAGCAATGCAGTATTGCGGATGTCGTCAATACGCTGCAATCCAGCGGTGAACAACACTGCGTCGTCATCGACCGCGAAAGCCATCAGATCCGCGGTGTGATAAGCGCACAAGACATTGCACGGCGGCTGAAAGTAAATCTGCATATTCAGCAGACGCCAACTTTCCTGCATATCTTCGACAGCCTGAGTGCCTGACACCATGACAGATCAGGCTGGCTGCAATAGCCAGCCTGTATCACTCCACGTTTGGATATGTCGCCGCTAAGATCTGACGCTGTTAGGGCATAACTTTGACAAAACGATGAAATAGCTGCTGACTACGCACAACCCAGGCCGGTGTAGCCTCGCCCTGGCCGACACTTTTCAACTTCGGATATTGTTTTATCACTGCCTTAAGCACCGCCTCCTGCGCTGGCTCAATATCAATAAACAACACATGTTGTCCCTGCTGCAGTTCTGCCTGAAAGCGCTTGAAGTGGGTATTGGGTTGTTGAATACCAATAAAGCCGCCTTCCCAGGTACAGAACCCCAGCACCACGACAGCCAGGAAAATAAACGGGATCCAACCAGCGGTTGTTTCGGTCCACTCCATCATGTAGGCCAGAGCCAGAATGAACAACGCTGCTATTACGCCAATGACTGCGCCAACTTCCGTGGCATGCACAACGTCACTTTTCAAAACAGGTGCAACTTCATGTAAACGGTGTAGTTCTATCGCTGCATCATTATCACTCAGCACATGAATTTGCGGTGCGTCTATACCCTGGCGCTGCAGTTCATATTCTACTTTGACAAAATCGGTTAAGTCGTTGCTGATAAAGTAATGCCTTAACATGTCGCCATCCTCCATACAGATAAACAACAGGGCGTTAAGTATAGGCAACCGGAACCAGTTCTGTACAAATATTAACCACACTCTGATACTGAAAGAGCAGCGAAATTTAGGGCTATGCCGCTTAAAACCTTCAATTTGCCGCTAACAGGTTTGTAACGGCAAACAGATCAGGATAGCTTAACGGCACAAACGACAAAATTAATAATATCCGGGGGATTTATGTCTACTTTTACCCGCTCAGCACTGGCCATTACCGCCAGTCTGATCCTGGGCAGCAGTGTGTTGCAGGCTGATACTATAAACCAGACACCAGCCAGCGCCAGCAGCCGTTACTTCGAAGCAGAAGATATATTTGCGCTGGAATATGCCAGCGATGTGCAAATTTCCCCCGATGGCAGCAAAATCGTTTATGTTCGCGCCAGCAACGACATCATGACTGACAGCACGCACACCACTTTGTGGTTGCTGGATGTCAAAACCGGTAAACAGCTACCGTTGTTTGCTGATAAATTTAACTATAGCCAGCCGCGCTGGTCTGCCGATGGTAAGCAACTGGCGTTTATCTCGGATGTTAGCGGCAAGCGCCAAATTCACCTGCACTGGCTGGCGGAGAATAAAACTGCACAGCTATCAACGCTGCAAAACAGCCCATCCAACCTGACCTGGTCACCGGATGGCAAACACCTGGCGTTTACAATGAACGTGATGGCCAGCGAGGCCGACGTAAAACAACGGGTTAAGAAAGTGAAAAAGCCTGCAGGCGCAAAATGGTCTGATTCGGCAGTAGTGCTGGACAGAGTGCGCTATCAGGCAGATGGTCAGGGTTTTCTTAAACCCGAGTTCAGGCAAATCTTTATTCTGCCAGCCAATGGTGGCACCGAGCGCCAGCTGACCAAAGGCGATTTCCACTATGGCAGCGATCTACAGTTCACACCTGACAGTAAAGCACTGGTGTTCTCAGCCAATCTGGATGCTGAGTGGGAGTTTCAGCCACGCGACAGCAACCTGTACCGGCTGGATTTAGCCACAGAGCAACTGACAGCACTGACCACCATGGCAGGCGACGAGTCGTCACCGGTATTTTCACCTGATGGCAAGCAACTGGCTTTCCTGTGGCAAAGCAATGACCTGGTGCCTTACAGCAATAGTAAGTTGAAAGTACTTACGCTGGGTAATAATACTATCACTGATATCGCACCAGACTTTGACCGCAGTATTGATAGCCCCAACTGGCTGAGCAATTCAAGCTTTGTGGTGCAGTACGATGATCGCGGTCAGCGCAAACTAGCCAGCTTAACCAATAAAGGCAAACTGACCGACCTGACGGCCAGCTTAGGCGGCGTTAGCCAGCCACAACCTTATCTGAGCGGCCAGTACAGTGTGTCAGACAATGGCGTAATAGCCTACACCCATGGTACCAGTCAGCGCCCAAGCGATGTTGCTGTAATGCAAAAAGGCAAAACCACAGTGCTGACGGCACTTAACGAAGATTTGTTAGGCCACAAAAAACTGGCTCAGGTACATGAAATCACCTATAAATCTTCATTTGACGGCGAGGAGATCCAGGGCTGGTATATGACACCTCCGGATTTCGACCCGGCGAAAAAATATCCGTTACTGCTGGAAATTCACGGCGGCCCGCATTTAGCGTACGGCCCGCAATGGAGCGCCGAAATGCAGCGTTATGCCAAAGAAGGCTATGTGGTGTTTTACGACAATCACCGCGGCAGCTCATCTTATGGCGAACGTTTTGCGATGTTACTGCATAATAAATACAGCTCACCGGAAGACTATGCCGACCACGACAGCGGCGTAAATGCGATGCTTAAACTCGGTTTTATCGATGAAAATAATCTGTTTATCGGCGGTGGTTCTGCCGGTGGTATCGCGACCGCCTATGCCATTGGCCTGACCAACAGATATAAAGCGGCAGCAGTTGTTAAACCTATTATCAACTGGCTAAGCAAAGTGCTTACCGGCGACTCTTATACCTACCAGACTTTTCATCAGTTCCCGGGTGTACCTTGGGAAAATGTTGAGCATTACTGGCAGCGCTCACCGCTGAGCCTGGTAGGTAACGTTACTACGCCAACGATTCTGATCACAGGTGAAAGCGACAGGCGTACGCCAATCTCGGAATCAGAGCAGTTCTATCAGGCGCTGAAATTACGCCGTATTGATACGGCGATGGTGCGTATTCCGGGCTCGCCACATGGTATTTCTAACCGGCCAAGCCGGATGATTGAGAAAGTAGAATACATGTTGGCCTGGTTTGAGAAGTACCGCACACCAACGCAACAAACCAACTAATCGTCTGACCCGGTGTTGGCTATCAACCGGTAGCCAACACCGGGTTCTGTTTTCAGGTAACTTGGCGCAGCAGGATTCGCCTCCAGCTTCTGTCGCAACTGTGCCATGTGCACCCGCACATATTCCGGTCGGTCAACATAAGCCTTACCCCAAACCTGAGTCAAAATCTGGTTATGTGTCAGTACCTTGTCGCAGTGCCGCATCAGTAGTAACAAAATGTCATATTCGGTTTTAGTCAGGTGAACCTGCTGCCCTGCGCGCTGCACCGTACGGCTTATCGGGTCCAGCTGCACATCACCGAACACAAACAGCTGCTGACTCAGCGCGACTTTACGTAAGTTTGCTCGCACCCTGGCCATCAGCTCTGCAGCGCTGAACGGCTTAGTGACATAATCATTGGCACCATTATCCAGCGCCTGAACTTTATCCTGCTCGCTGTGGCGGGCTGAGATCACAATCACAGGTGTATCGCACCAGCTACGTAATTGCTGCAGCCAGAGCTGACCATCCATATCAGAGAGCCCCAAATCCAATAAAATAAGCGCTGCCGGCTGTGAAACCAGGCACTGTAACGCCGGCAGACCTGCGCTAAAGCTCAGCACCTGATATTGCTGACTATTTAGCAAAGTGGTCAGGAAGCTTTGCATAGCCGGATCATCTTCCAGTACCAATATCGTATCAGCCATGATGTAACTCCGCCGTTTCCTCTATACGTGTGGGCCAGCGTAGCGTTGCCAATATGGTAGGGGCAGCTGTGGTTTGCAACGTAAATTGGCCATTGTGTAACTGCATTACCGCTTTACAGATGGCGGTACCCAGACCGGTACCACTGTCACGCTGACTGTGTTGCCGCGGCGCCAGCGCATTACTGACCTGTAAATTGTAGTAACCGTCATTCAGCGTAAAGCTGACAATCACCGGCGCAGCACCGTGGCGCACCGCATTTTCCAGCATATTAGCCAGCGCTATTTCTAACAAAGTGCTATCGGCAATACATCTGGAGCCCGTCAGCTCTGTCTGCAGTGACAAGCCGTTTAACAGCTGTGCACGCCGGCTTATCGCGGCTGAAACAATGTCTGCGACGTCCAGCTCAGCGAGCGCCAGCGTCTGTTGCGGCTGCTGCACCCGACTTAACTCCATCACTTTGTCAAAGTGCTGACTGAGCAAACTACTTTGCTGAAAAATATTCTCAGCCTGCTGCTTTATCACTTCACGGCTCAGTGCCAGCTCTTTGTCAGCCAGCATGCTTGATGCCCCCATAATGGTTGCCAGCGGTGTGCGTAAATCATGTGAGATAGACCTTAGCAGCATAGCGCGACTGTACTCCAGCTCCGCCTGAAAACGTGCCTGGCGGGTTTTGTTGGCCAATAGCTGCCTTTGGCGCATGTGCTTTTTGGCACGCGCCAGTTCAATGCGTAAGCGCCCGGACAACCGGCCAATAAAGCTACCCAGCAGCAACATCACAATAAAGGTGATCAGATAGTCGATCTGGTGTACATATAAGGTGTTATAGGGTTCAACAAAAAACCAGTCGAGCAGTAAGACACTGCTTACCGTCGTAATAACGGCCCAGCGTTGTCCGGCTTGCTGCGCCATCCAGGTTACCCATAGCAGCTGTAACATGGCGACGTCGGTGGTGGTTAATAAATCACGCCCCGGCAACAGCAGCAATGCAATTAATACAGGTACAAGCAAGGCTAATAGCATCAACTGCCATATCGCATAATGTCTGGCCGGTGTAAGCTTCATCTGATAACCACCTCAGTAGCGCCAGTACATTGGCGTAAACAATAACAACATCGTCAGGATCTCAAGCCTGCCAAGCAACATACCCAGCGTTAACCACCATTTGGCACCATCGGGCAAGGTTGAGAAATTACCGGCCGGACCGATGATATCACCCAGCCCGGGGCCAACGTTACCTACCGCTGTGGCTGCACCTGTCAGCGCTGTTACAAAGTCCAGATTATACATCGACAAAATCAGTGCTAAAGCGGCCACTGTAGCAAAATAAATAAAGGCAAACGCTAATACTGCGCCCAGCAAACTATCGTCGAGCTTTTTGCTGCCATATTTGCGCGTCCATACTGCGTTGGGGTGTATAAGTAAATTCAACTGTTTAAGTAGCAAATACCCCGCCAGCTGAGTTCGGAAAATCTTCAACCCACCCGAGGTTGAACCAGAGCAACCGCCACTGAATGTCAGGTAAAAAAACAGTACAACCGCCAACGCCCCCCACTTCGTATAGTCCTCAGAGGCGTAGCCACAGGTGGTAATAACGGACACCACATTAAATACACTGTGAGTTAATGCTGAAAACCAATCCCGGTCATTATGTGCTATTTGGTATAGCGCCAGCAGTATGGCGGCAACCATTACAATTGCAATAAAAGCTTTGACCTGAGGGTCGCGCAACAGCGCCCATTTATCACCGCGCGCCATGCCAACAAACAGTACAAAGGGCAAAGCGGCCAGTGCCATCCAGACACTGCTTAACCATAGCAACCAGGGTTTGTCATTAAAATAACCAAAAGAGGCATCATAGTTTGCAAAACCGCCGGTCGCGGCCGATGTCATGGCATGCGTCAACGCATCAAACCAAGACATGCCTCCAATATAGTAACTTAACGTGGCGCTGGCACTGATAGCCAGATAAACCAATAAAATAGAACCGGACAAATGGCTACTGCGCGGCAGTATTTTCTCCGAAATATCCGAACTTTCGGTTTTAAACAGCTTCATGCCGCCAATTTTCAATGCAGGTAATATCGCGATTGCCATCACAATAATGCCAATGCCGCCAATCCATTGCAAAATAGCGCGCCAAAGCAACACAGCTTTGGGCATAGTATCCAGTCCGCTAAGCACGGTAGAGCCTGTCGTCGTAATCGCGGACACGGCTTCAAACCAGGCATCCGTTATACTCAGTTGCGGTAAACTCAGATACAGCGGCAAAGCCGCAAAAGCACACACCGACAACCAGCACAGTGTGGTCAGTAAAAACAAATAGCGTTTTTTCAGCTCTGTAGCGCCGTCTGACCGCATTAGCAATGCCGCGCCGGCACAGGCAGTCACGACTGCTGACAACAAAAAGTTCCAGAACGCCTTGTCGTGCAGCATAAAACTGATGGCCATCGTAGCAAGCTGAGCTGCAGCAAGGCACGCCAGCAAATAACCAATCACCCGGTAAAAAAAACGCTTGTTATTGACAGCACTAACATTGAGGACAAAGGAGTAATCAGACATTACAACACAAACCTGGTTTCAGATGCCGCAAAGCCTAACGCTTTCGCTGCTGCTGTGTTGTAAAGCTTTTCTAAAGATTTAAGTCATGCGTATAAAGATTTTATAAAGACGTAACGCGAAACGATGAAAAGCCCTCAAACCGTTAGAAAAGATAGGGGGCGCCACCGCCAGGAAAAAACACCTGGTTATTTTGCCAATAATTACGCTCAGAAATTTGACGAACCGGATAAGCTGTGTCATTTTTTGGGCCCTTAAGAGTCAATCCCATGCACAGTATGTTAACAACAGGATTTGTTAAATCGCTTCTCATCCGGTTTATGCAGCCGGCGCTATGTAAAAGCAGCAACCCGACGGATGTACTGCTGGGACAGGCTTCTAAGCTGTATCTCAACAAAACAGACACCTATCATTTAGACGCTGAGCTAAACCGGTATTATCAGCATGTGGATATACCGCAACTTCTGAACGAGATTAACTTTGATAACGTCTACCCCAGACTGAAACAGCATGGCTATAAGACAGATATTCTGGATATCCCGACACAGTCGCCGTCCTTATTATTCAGGCCTTTTTCGCTGTGGAAAAAAAGGCTTTATCTGTTACGCCATGCCCGGATCAGAATTGATGTTTTGCTGCTGAAAAAAGGCGATAGCATTCCGGCACATGCCCACAGAGGCGTGCTGTCAGGCTTTTTAGTACTGAATGGTCTGGTCAATATCCGCCATTATGATGTGTCGGAATACCAGCAAGATGGCGTAATCTGTCATAAAACAGTCGACAAAGACCTGGCTGCAGGTGGCTATACCACTAACCATGACGAAAAAGACAATATCCATTATTTAACCGGGCTTGCTGATGAGTCGGTACTGTACCGCTTCAACATTACCGGCCTGCGCTCTCCGGTACCGGTGCATACGGCTCTGCGCGGAAGAATGTATGTCGATGTATCTCAGATTGACACAAAAGGCGGCTTTGCGCCTTTTGTGTAGGGCGCTAACAGTACCGATCTAAAATAGCGAGCATATCGCGGATATAGGCCATACGCAGTTCCACTGATGCCTGATGAGGGCGAATACCAATTTTAGCCCCGAGCACCGGCAGCCGGCTCAGATCCTCAACGGCAGCGAGGCATTGATGTATTGCCTGCTCGTTCATCCAGCTGCCAGGCTCGCCGTGTTGTACCAGCTCACTGCTTTGCGGTGGCTGATGGCTGTCGCGCCAGGCGCCATACTCAGTATCTTGATCCGAGACTCCTGAAAACATCAGCCCACTCAACAAGCCCGCAGCCTGAACAGCCATAATGTGCTCCAGCGCCCCGTCCGGCCGCCTCGTTTCAAACACCGAACGGCCCCAGTTAATGACAATACCCATTTTATGCGCCTGGTCTGACACCGTATTGAGTCTGTTCAGCACAGCTATCTCATCGCTCAGCGACAGAAAACCTTTAGAGGGCGTATGCGCTGGCACATAGGCATCGCAATGCTCTATTAACAGCTGCGCACCCTGCCAGTCCCACTGCTGCATGGAGCTTAGTGACTGATATAGTGCATCTGCAGATGAGGTGGCTTTGTCACGTGCCGGCGCTGTTTGTACCATCACAGCCTTAACGGCCTGGCGGCCAAGATGGCTATTGAGTTTGGCAACTGCATTGCAGGCTTGTTGCATAAAGTCCAGAGCCTCTTGTCTACCCGCTGTGTCACAGGATGCCAAACCAAACTGCGGATTGCTCCCAAGGGCATTCATAACGCCGGGAATGCAGGTAAACACATAGTCCCACTGCGGTGCGATATTGGCTAAGAACCAGTTGTCATCATGGCCATGTAACTTGCCCAGAAATGGATGTTCCAACCCTTTAATGTTAGGCAGTTGCTTAAGCTCATCGTAATACGCAGTTTCCAGTTGCGGATCCCAGCCTGTTTGATTAGGCGAGGCGGCATAGGCGCCAATATAGTATTTCATTGCTAGTTTTATCCTGTTGCAGAATCTGTGCTGAACGCACTTAGTCGTCCGGCCCACTTAATGTAAATACCAGATGCTTACGCATATCTTTTAGCACTACGCCCTTTTTCAGCAGCAAAGCACTGAGCTTCTTTTGCCACAGCAACAGTTGGCGCTGGGCGTCATCCAGATAAGGCCGGCTGCTAAACTGCAGCCGCACCAGTAAGGAGCCAGGGAAAGCCTCATACTCCATACTAAACCAACACTGCACAGTACCTGGCAATGCTTCGAGCGCTTGTTGCTCCAGCGCTGTTACAGCTTCCAGCACAGCTGCTTGTTGTTTTAGTTGTACTTTAGAAAGTTTTTTCATTGCAACCCCACACTAACAATACTGGCCGGCTACCCAGCCGCTGGCCCACGCCCACTGGAAGTTGTAGCCCCCTAACCAGCCGGTTACGTCAACTACTTCACCGATAAAATACAAACCAGGTTGATGTTTTGCTTCCATGGTTTTTGAAGATAAGCCATCAGTATCCACTCCACCGATGGTCACTTCAGCTGTGCGGTAGCCTTCGGTACCGTTGGGTTTAAACACGTAGCTATGCAGTGTATCCGCTATCTGGCGCATACTTTTACTGTGCAGGGTTTTCAGCGGTTGATTATTAACCGCCTTGATGTCGATTAGCTTTTCAACCAACCGCTTTGGTAACAGCTTAGCCAGCGCGGTTTTTAACTCCTGCTCCGGATGAGCTTGCTGTTGCGTGGCTAAGAATTCAGTGATGTCAGTTTGCGGTGACATATTCACTGTAACGTCGTCGCCAGGCTGCCAGTAACTGGATATCTGTAAAATGGCCGGCCCGCTTAAGCCGCGGTGGGTAAACAGCATATCCTCCGGGAACACGGTGCCATTGGCCTCTGCCGTTACCGGCAGCGATACGCCGCTTATTTCTTCAAACACCGCTTTGTCTGCCGGTTGCCAGGTTAAAGGCACCAATGCAGCACGCAGTGGCAGCACCTTTAAACCAAACTGTTCAGCGAGCTGAAAACCAAAGGCGGTGGCACCTAAATTCGGCAAGCTCAGGCCGCCGCTGGCGATGACTAAGCTTTGGCACTGCCGGTTGAGCTCTGGCGTGCTAACCGTATACTGGCCGTCAGCAAAACTGACAGCGCTAATATTTTGCTGCAAAGCGAGTTGCACATTGGCTACTTTCGCTTCTTTTAACAGCATATCGACGATATCTTTTGCGCTATCGTCACAAAATAGCTGCCCCAGTGTTTTTTCGTGATACGCAATACTGTGCTTTTGCACCAACGCAATAAAATCCCACTGCGTATAGCGGCTTAAGGCAGATTTACAAAAGTGCTTATTTTGCGACAGAAAATTTTCCGGCCCGGCATACATGTTGGTGAAATTGCAACGGCCACCGCCAGACATCAGAATTTTGCGCCCGACCCGTTTACCGTTATCCAACACCAATACACGGCGACCGCGTTTACCGGCTTCTATTGCACACATCAGTCCGGCTGCACCGGCGCCGACCACAATTACATCCCACTGCTGCATTAGGGCTCTACCCGCTGACACTCAAAGTCCGCTATTGTCGGCGACTCTGCGGGCGGATGCAATCGCAGACCGCTTAGCAACAATCATTATAAATTATACTTATTTAGCATATAAAAAAGCCGGCACGCATTTCATAACCGCATCACAGCGCTGATTTTCGCTGCTCTGTCTCTGTCCGGGCGAATCGCAAAAAGACCTTTTTTCCAGACAAGACCGACTGCTGCGCTGAAGTTGTAACAAATGTCACCATTTCGCAGATTTACATAAAATTACAATCTAGTTAAAAGGGTCATAGATGTTACCGCAAGGTTGCAGTAAGTCGTCATCATCCAGGAAACATACAACAATAAATAATTCGAGAAACAGATGAAAAAACCTCAGTTCACCCTTAATAAGCTGGCATTACTTTGCCTGCCAGCGACTTTGCTGACTGTTACGGCAACTGCACAAGCTGCAGATCAGGCCAGCCGTTATGCCAGTCCTGTCATTACTACGGCTAAAAGTCAGCAAGCCGCTGCGGACGGAGCCAAGCGCTACATCGTGAAATATAAGCAGCAACAACTTGAGCTTGCCAGCCCGGGGACATTTAACACCAGCGCGACGCAGCGCAGATTGAACAACCTGCAACACTACAAAGCTCAGTTTGAGTTACGTGGCAACAGCGTGAAAGAAGTGCTTGCAGCCCAATCGGCTCTGGCCGTTGAATTATCAGCAGCAGAGCTTGCCACTTTGGCGCACGACAGCGCTATTGAGCTGATTGAAGAGGACTATAAGCGCTACCCGATGGCCCAGCAGATACCATACGGCTATACCATGGTACAGGCGAATCAGGTCAGTGATGATTTTGCATCCAATCAAAAAGTATGTGTGATCGATTCCGGCCTGGACTTACCGCATGAAGATTTTCTGAGCGCAAACATCACCGGTACCAATAACTCTGGCACAGGTAACTGGTATGACAACGGTGGTCCGCACGGTACTCATGTTGCCGGCACCATAGCGGCACTTAACAATGCCACCGGTATGCTCGGTGTTATGCCTAACGCCAATGTGAAACTGCATATTATCAAAGTGTTTAATGATGACGGCTGGGGTTATAGCTCTACCCTATCTAATGCTGTTAATACCTGTGTAAGCAATGGCGCCACGGTAATTAACATGAGCCTAGGTGGCGAAGGCTCCAGCACCACAGAATCCAATGCGATGCAGGCAGCCTTTGATGCCGGCGTATTGCTGATTGCTGCAGCAGGCAACGACGGTAACACTGCTCTGTCGTATCCGGCGTCTTACAACTCTGTCATATCCGTTGCTGCAATTGACAAGAATAAGCAATTGGCAGATTTCTCACAGCGTAATAGTCAGGTAGAACTGTCTGGCCCGGGAGTAGACATACGCTCGACATACCCGGAAGGAACAGGCCTTGAAGCCACGTTAAGTGTAGGTAGTAGCAGCTACGACAGCAGCCCTATGACCAACTCGTCAGATGGCAGCGCCAATGCCCCTCTGGCCAGTTGTGGTTTAGCAGAAAGCACCTGCTCCGGTGTCAGCAATAAGATTTGCCTGATCGAGCGTGGTAACGTCAGTTTCGTGCAGAAAGTACAGTCTTGTGAAGCCGGCGGTGGCCTGGCAGCAATTATCTATAATAACGAAGCAGGCGATTTCGGCGGCACTTTGGGTGATAACCCTGGCACCACCATTCCGGCGTTGGCTGTAACTCAGGCTGTTGGTAAGGCATTGATGACTAAACTTAACCAAACTGCCAGCCTGAATTCAGGTGCCAGTAACTACGGCCTGATGAGCGGCACCTCTATGGCTTCTCCCCACGTTGCAGGTGTAGCTGCCTTACTGTGGAGCCATTATCCACAGTGTACTAACGCCCAAATCCGAAATGTGCTGGCCACAACAGCCGAAGATTTAGGCACGGCAGGACGCGACAACTCATATGGTTATGGTCTGGTGCGCACCAAAGCGGCTTACGATTATATTGCTCAGAATGGTTGTGACGGCAATGGCGGTGAACAGCCTCCTCCGGCAGGCAATGAGTTGGTAAAAGGCGTTGCCACTACTGGCATCAGCGGTGCCGCAGGTAGCAGCACAATTTATACTTTTACCGTTCCTTCAGGTGCCTCTAACCTGACTATTACCATGTCCGGTGGTAGCGGCGATGCCGACATGTATATTAAGTCTGGCAGTCAGCCAACCAGCTCCATCTATGATTGCCGGCCTTATAAAACCGGCAACAACGAAAGCTGCAGCTTCACAGCGCCTCAGGCCGGCACTTACTACATCATGTTAAACGGTTACAGCGCCTATTCCGGTGTGTCACTACTGGCTGATTACACTGCTGCAAGCGGTGGTGGCACTAACCAGGGTGCAACGATGACGGAATCAAACATCAGCATTGCACGCCGCAGCTGGAAACACTACACCGTAACAGTGCCGGCAGGCATGAGCAGCCTTACCGTTAATACGTCTGGCGGCAGCGGTGATGCTGACTTATACGTAAAACGTGGCAGCCAGCCTACAACGACCAGCTATGATTGCCGGCCTTATAATACCGGCAATACTGAAAGCTGCAGTTTCACCAGCCCTCAGGCCGCAACCTGGTATATCTCAGTATATGGTTACAGCGCGGTAAGTGGCTTAACATTAACGGCGACTTATCAGCCCTGATAGCAGAAAATAAAAAATCCGGTGGTTAACCACCGGATTTTTTTCACATACTGTGCAGCATCACACAGCATTCTTCATATCATCAGTTACTGATTAGCAAAGACTTCAATCAACGTTGATGAATGTTCAATACCATCCGCATCTTTAAATGATGCCACACCCAGGTAAGGCAATGGACTGGCTGTCAGGTTAGACGTCATCACCGTAACAATGTTTGACCGGCCCATAATAGCCCGTGGGCTGGCAACAATGCGGGTAGTGCTTTCCTGGCTATCCACAATCCATAGCGGCATAGTGTATTCAGCTGAGTCTGCGCCAAGTAAGTCATACGCATGAACAAACACCAGATAGAAATCACCCGCGGCGTCATTTGCTGCCGGAGCAGGGTCGCGTAGCGTCACGACTTCATTACCACCTGACGCAGCAGAAGAACCTACTGCTGAACACGACAGCGCTATACAGCGGTAAACATACAGGTCAAGGTCAGCACCCGGTACAGAAGCCAAAGCTTCATTCAGGCTGAAGCGAGCTACACGGGTACCTTCAGGCACCAGGAAGGCATGGAAGCCTAAACCAGGTTCATTAAAGCTAAAGGTCCGATCCGGGTCTTGTGTGACTGTATCACTAGAACCAAACGGCGCACTAACACCCACCACAGAAGCACTGGTAGTGCCGCTGTAGCGCATATCAACCTGGAAGCTTAAACGACCTGATTTCGCTTTAACCTCACCACCAATTACAGCAGGCGCAACAATAAGTTGCGGCGATTCTACTTTAATAGCGATAGGGCTGCGTACACTATGCACACCGTTAGACCAGGTAATAGCACCAAATACCCACTGGCCGATGGTTGCGTTAGCGTTAGGTGTAAATTTCACACCATAAGCCACTGACGCATTAGCAGCCACCGTCATCTGGTTAGCACCGTCGTTGGTAATAACTTCAACATCAACACCGGCAGGCGCTTCAACAGTTGCGGTATATACCGAGCCTGAGCCACTAACATCGGTTACCACACGGGTCAGCGTTTCGGCACCGGTTAACTCAGCGATGGCCATAGATGGCAGGTTCAGCTGACTTGGGTCAGTATCGTAGCCTGCGGCTTCAAACTGGGCACAGGTAGAGCCTGTGGTATTAACGACAAAGCTACTGTTACCAATACCACACAGGAACGCAAAGTAGTCGTTATTGGCAATATCGTAAGTCAGACCAGGTTGCGTAGCCTTGTTAGGCACTGCGTGGCCAGCACCAAAGTCAAACGGATCGGCCGGCGTAACGCCATTTTCTTTGGTGACATTTTGCCGCGCTGTAGTCATCAGCGCTGATTTCACCATAGCAGCAGACCAGTCTGGGTGCACTTCTTTTACCAATGCTGCCATACCTGCAATATGCGGGCTGGACATTGACGTACCCTGCAGGTAGGTAAAGCTATTACCTGGCGGAGCTAACATAGGCTGAGAAGACGCACCCGCCAGAATTTTCACACCAGGTGCGGTAATGTCTGGTTTGATCACATCAAAAGTGGACAGGTTGGGGCCGCGTGACGAGAAACTAGCCATAACATTTCCCACTTCAACCACATCATCAACAAACACCGTCGGGCTCATTTTGACATTGACTACACCGCCGCCAGTGATTTCAGCGTTAAAAGCACTACCTGCAGCCAGTGTTGTCATCACTGCAGGAATACCAAAGCTACCGGTACCACCCATAGGAATAGGTGCAACGGCAGAGTTGTTATACACAATTACGCCAGTTGCACCGGCTGCCTCTGCCGCAGCAATTTTGATATCAAAACCACAGGTTCCGCGTTGAATGAGGGCAAATTTGCCTGCAATTTCAGCTGCATTTGTTAGTTCAGTACAGGCCAGCAGTGGCTCTGCGACAACAACATCTGCACTGATATCACCAGTCTGGCTCAGTGGTACTGAGGTTACCCCTTCAACCGCTATATATGTGCCCTGCAGCGGGCCTGCAGTCACTTCGATACCATTGGCAATACTAAAACCATCATAAGTTGACGCCGCTACGGTAGTTACCCAGGGTGCTGGTGTACCTATGGTGCTTGCTGTCGGACCATCGTTACCGGCAGACACTGACACAAATACACCAGCCTGGGCAGCGCGCAGTTTAGCGGCTGCAGATACTGTTGTCAGGTTGGTTCTGTCACCACCGATCGAATAGTTAATGACGTCTACACCATCAGCCACTGCCTGATCAATCGCCGCCATAGTATCGCCGTAGAAACAGCCGCGCTCGTTTACGCCTTCAGGGCTAACATAGTCACTGTTCCAACAGGCTTTATACATAGCGATGCGCGCGCGCGGCGCGATGCCGGATACGGTTGCTACCGGAGTGCCGTTAAATACCGCCGTAACACCCTCGTTACCGCCAGCAGTCGAGGATACGTGAGTACCGTGGTTATCCGCGTCACGGGGTGAAATAAATTCGCCAGGCTGAATTTCATACACAGTTTCGAAAGTGCTCTTGAAATAGCGCGCACCAATCAATTTGTTATTACAGCTAAATTCCGGGTCTTCGCCCACGTCACAGGTGCCGTTCCAACCTGACAGCGGCGCGTAAGAGCCATCATCAGCAAAGCTTGGATGCTCTGGCCAAATACCGCTATCGACAACACCGATAACCACATCTTCACCTTTAACACCCAGTGTGTGCAGGCCATCAGGTGAGCTGGTCAGCCCTAAAAAGGCCGGCGTATTGGACGTCGTCATCTGCTGCGCTTCGTCACGCCATACACCTGCCACATTCGGGTGATTACGCAACGCTTCTGCCTGAGCAGCTGTCATCTTGGCTGAAAAGCCGTTAAAGGTGTGGGTGTAAGAATAGATCAGTTTATCAGCACCGCTTTGCGCCGCCAGATTCTGATGTAGCGCCTTAAGGCTCTTGGTATAAGTTTGCAGCCTTGACGATGATGAGTTATAGCGGTTCAGCGCCCTGGTAACAGACTGACGCGCTGGCATCAGCTCGCCTAATTCCTGTGCTTTCTCAATGCCGGTTTTACCTTTTACCTGCACAATATACGGGGCGACTGTGGCATCAACGGCTTCCTGTTTTAATAATGCCGGGTTTATCTGAATTTCATAAGGGTTGTTCATTTGCTGGGCGTGCGCTACGCCCGCTGCGACCGCTACCGCAAGGGCGGTTCTGGTCATAATTTTGGTAAGTTGCATGCTCGTTCTCCGTTTATTTTTATCTTTCGCAACACGTATTTTTTCCTGCAAAGCAGCATCACGGCCTGGCTAATGATAAAGAGTGGCAGTATGTTTTTACGTCACTGTATAAAAATCAGACACCCTCTTTTAGTCATCTCAGACCAAAGCATAGCTTTAACCTTCACTGCACATAGATAACAAATATTTACAGCTGTAATGTTATTGATAAAAAAGCTGACACTTTAGCGCTTAACAGAGTTAACAGCTTAAACGCGGCGACGTAGTAATAAGCCACCAACACTGGCTAACAGTAAAAACATAGTGCCTGGTTCTGGTACATTGACTGACGCAGCGCTTAATGCAAAGTTGGTATCAACAACGAAGTCACCATCTGTAGTAAAGATATCCATATAGCCAAAGTCAGTATCCCAGAAGCCTTGGAAAGCAAAGAAACCATCGGCATCTGTAACATCAAAACTCAGGAAACTGAAACCAGCGAACAGGTCTGCCGGGTCAAACTCTGCTACAAACAGAAAATTATCAGTGATAGTAAAACCGAACAGCTCAAACATTTCCCATTCAAGCACGTTGCCGAACTCATCGATATCATTAATATCGACTGACAAGGTGCCAAAGACTGAACCGTCTTCAAGCAGAAAATCTTGCGTAATAATAGGTGTGGCCTGTGCGGTTTGAGGTAAAGCAAAACTGCTTAACACTACTGTCGCAACAGCAAATAGTATGGACTTCAACATGGATATACCTCTGAATATTGTTATAGATTGTGTTTTTGCAAAAACTTGCAACATTTGTAATGCATAAACCAATCCAACTAAAAATTCAGCTTTATATCAGCACATTAGGCCATTTCAGTTCAGATCCCCTGTCAGAACCCAATCTTGATTGAAAAAAAAACCGACAATAAAAAAGCGAACCTCAGTTCGCCTTTTTATCATCGGTGTAGCGTGCGGATTTAGTTGTCAGTACCAGTTTAGTATCACTTTACCAGACTGCCCTGAGCACATAATGTCAAAGCCTTCCTGAAAACGTGACACTGGCATTTCGTGCGTGATCATTGGGGATAAATCCAGTCCGGACTGAATCAAACTGGCCATTTTGTACCAGGTTTCAAACATTTCACGGCCGTAAATGCCTTTAATGATCAGGCCTTTGAAAATAACCTTGTTCCAGTCAATTGCCATATCAGAGGGTGGAATGCCGAGCATGGCAATTTTGCCGCCATGGTTCATGGTATCGAGCATACTGCGAAACGCAGCCGGTACGCCTGACATTTCCAGGCCAACATCAAAGCCTTCGGTCATGCCGAGCTCTTTCATGACATCTTTCAGACTTTGCTTACTGACATCCACGGCACGGGTGGCACCCATTTTCAGCGCCAGCTCTAAGCGATACGGGTTTACGTCGGTAATAACCACATGGCGGGCGCCAACATGCCGCGCTACTGCTGCTGCCATAATACCGATAGGGCCGGCACCGGTTATCAGCACATCTTCACCAACTAAATCGAACGATAACGCAGTATGCACCGCGTTACCAAAGGGGTCGAAAATGGCCGCGATATTATCCGGAATATTGTCCGGTAATTTAAACGCATTGTAGGCTGGGATCACCAGATATTCGGCAAAAGCGCCCGGGCGGTTAACACCAACCCCGGTGGTGTTGCGGCATAAATGCACACGACCTGCGCGGCAGTTGCGGCAGTAACCACAGGTAATGTGGCCCTCGCCTGACACGCGGTCACCGACTTTAAAGCCGCGCACCTCAGAACCCATACCCTCGACCACACCGACATATTCGTGGCCAACTACCATGCCGTGCGGAATGGTATTCTGTGCCCACTCATCCCATTTATAGATGTGCACATCGGTACCACAAATAGCGGTCTTTCTGATGCGGATAAGCACATCGTTTGGCCCCACTTCCGGTTTTTCGACTTCGGTTTGCCAGATGCCGGGTTCTGCTTTTAATTTTGCTAATGCTTTCATCTTTACGCCCCGCCCTTATGCGATCACGCCCATGTCTTTACCTATACGGATAAAGGCATCAATTGCCTTGTCCAGTTGCTCTTTACTGTGTGCTGCAGAAATCTGGGTACGGATCCGGGCCTGGCCTTTAGGCACCACCGGGAAAGAGAAACCGACCACGTAAATTCCTTCTGCCAGCATACGTTTGGCCATCTCGGCAGCGACTTTGGCATCGCCCAGCATCACCGGGATAATGGCATGGTCTTTCCCTGCCAGGGTAAAGCCGGCCGCTGACATTTTCTCCCGGAAGTAATCGGCGTTCTGCCATAACTTTGCCCGCAAGTCGTCGCCTTGCTTTAACATCTGAAGTACTTTGATCGACGCCGATGCTATCGACGGTGCCAGCGAGTTTGAGAACAAATATGGCCGTGAGCGTTGCCGCAGCCATTCAATCACTTCTTTCTTGCCAGAGGTATAACCGCCCGATGCGCCACCCAGCGCCTTACCTAAAGTACCGGTAATAATGTCCACTCTGTCCATCACACCACAGTATTCATGTGTGCCACGGCCGTGTTTACCGACAAAGCCGACAGCGTGGCTGTCATCTACCATCACCATGGCGCCATATTTATCAGCCAAATCGCATACGGCTTTTAAATCAGCAATAACGCCATCCATTGAGAACACACCGTCGGTCGCAATCAGCTTAAAGCGTGCACCATCGGCATCAGCCTGTTTTAGCTGAGCTTCAAGCTCGGCCATATCATTATTGGCATAGCGGTAACGTTTGGCTTTACACAACCGCACGCCATCAATAATGGACGCATGGTTCAACGCATCGGAGATAATCGCGTCTTCAGCACCAAGCAAGGTTTCAAATAAGCCGCCGTTCGCATCAAAACAAGAGGAATATAAAATAGTATCTTCTGTGCCAAGAAACTCGCTGATGCTCTGCTCCAGCTGCTTGTGAATATCCTGAGTACCACAGATAAAACGTACCGATGCCACACCAAAACCATGGCTGTCCAGGCCGTGTTTCGCGGCGGCGATAAGATCAGCATGGTTTGCTAACCCCAGGTAGTTATTGGCGCAGAAATTCAGTACCTGCTCGCCGCCAACATCGACACTGGCTTGCTGCTGCGACGTAATAATACGTTCTGCTTTGTATAAACCTTCTGCTTTAACATCATCTATTTGTTGTTGTAGGTGTTGCAGAAAAGCGCTGCTGCGCATAAAGCCTCCTGTTACGGGGTAGAGAGAACAGAAAAAACGGCGCTATTGTATAGCTTATGTTGGTGCTGTGCAGTGATTTTGCTCAATTGGCGCCGCTGCTCAGACCTGCTGCTGTCAAGTTTAGCCTACAGCAGCTGAACGTCGCCGGCGAGCGCCTCATAATGTTGTTGCAGCCGGGTAATACGCGGTTTTGCCTGCACGGTGGCGTATGGTTTGAATAGTAGCAGTACTTTTAAAACCCCCTTATAAACACTGGCCTGATCAATATCTTTATCCGGTGCCTGGGTTTTCAGATAACTGATCCAAAACGTAACCAGCAACTTAATGCTGTGCGCCAGGTCAGTAATATCTTCGTCATCAATATCAATAATATCGGATTGTTTCAGAGCTTTAAGCACTGCAGTAACACGCATTAGCACGCCTTGCTGTACCTGTTGATAGTCCTGCTGCAATGCCGGGTCCCGCGACAAAATATCCGGCAAATTGGCGTAGAAGAAATGAAACCGCCACATCAGCTCAAATACGGCATCCAGATAATTTGCCAGCGTATCTAAAGCTTCTGCTTTATCAGACGGCGGCTTGATTTTGGTTTCCAGTAACTTGGCGTACTCTTTAAAAATCTGCCGTACGATGTCTTCTTTATTACGAAAGTGGTAATACAAATTACCCGGGCTGATGCCTAAATGAGCGGCGATATGGTTAGTGGTAACCTGACGTTCACCGACCTGATTGAATAATTCTATGCTGGCTTGCAGAATTTTATCTTTGGTTCTTAACTTCTTTTCCATCTGCGAAACAGGCTTATGGTTAGCGAATTTAATTTGCTATAGTAACGCCAAATTGACTAAAAACTCTAGTCACAGCTTGTACGAGGCTTTTGCCCTTACCCAGGAATGCCGACAACATAATGAAAATAAAAGCAATTTACCCAGGCACTTTTGACCCCTTGACCAACGGCCATGCCGATTTGGTGCAGCGCGCCGCCCGTATGTTTGACACCGTAATAGTGGGTGTTGCCGCCAACCCGAGCAAACAACCGCTGTTTACACTGGAAGAGCGCGTCGCGCTGGCACAACAGGCATTTACCGGCATCAGCAATGTTAGCGTGATTGGTTTTTCCGGCCTATTGGCAAAATTTGCCGAGGATAACGCCGCCCAGGTGCTTATCCGCGGTGTCAGGGCTGTGGCTGATTTTGAGTACGAATTCCAGCTTGCCAGTATGAACCGGCAACTTAACCCCGCACTGGACAGCATTTTTATGACGCCGTCAGAAAAAAATACCTTTATCTCTTCTACTCTGGTCAAAGAGGTTTGCCGTCACGGTGGTGATGTTTCCAGCTTTGTCCCGGCCCACGTAGAAACAGCGCTTAAAACCAGACTGAACGTATGACAAAAAAACTTTCAATGGCTGCAGCCTTGCTCTGCACGGTGCCAGCCGCGGCTGCGCCCTGGGTTGATACCACAGATAACTACTTACGCCAGTCATTGCAGACTCTGGCGCATGCCGGCGTAATATCCGGCCCGGTGAATACCTACCCGCTGATGTGGAAAAACATTGTCGCAGATTTAGCATCCGCCCAGGAGCAGCCAACACCAGAGTTAGAATTTGCGCTGGCGCATGTACGTTCTGCGCTAAACGCCAGTCAGAAAAATTATATTGCCGGCATGAAGGTAAGGGGCAGCAGTGATCCGTCATTGTTTCAAAGCTTTGGCGAAACCTATGTTGAAAAAAGTGCTGTCAGTTTGTTCAAAGAGTATCTTGGTGATGGTTGGGCAGCAAAAACTCAGGTTAATTACCGCCAAACAGAGAATGGCAGCACTGAACAGGATTTGACTTATGACGGCAGCTATTTAGCACTGCTCAGCGGTAACTGGGTGCTGGCGCTGGATCAGCAGCCTATGTGGTGGGGCCCGGGGCAGCAAACCGCTTTGCTGGTAAGTAATAACGCCCGCCCTATTCCATCAATAAGACTAAGCCGGCACAGCTGGCAGCCCAGCGAAAGCGCTCTGTTCAGCTGGCTGGGGCCCTGGAGTTTTACCACGTTCATTGGTCAGGGTGAACACAACAGCCTGCCGCGGCAAATCAAGTATTTCGGTGCCCGCTTCAGTGCCCGTCCGCACCCCCAGCTGGAGCTTGGGTTGTCCCGTATCAGCCAGTGGGGCGGTGATACGCTGGACAACGGCTTAGATGCTTTTACCGACATGCTGCTGCTTGATGACAAGATGAACTCTGACAATATGGCAGCGGTTGATCTGACATTTCATACCACCTTGTTTGACCGCCCGTTCAGTTTTTACACCGAACTGGCAGACGATAATAACGGCGGTAATTTAAGTAAACCGCTGCAGCTATATGGGGTAAGAACATTTTTTGGTCATTCCAGCGCAGTTCACACGTTAAATCTTGAATGGTCTGATACTTATATTCGCTGCGAAGATGCGCTGACCGCAGGCCATTGTGCCTACGAGGGCGATATTTACCCTCAGGGCTACCGGCGCTACGGCAGAGTAATAGGCAGTGGTTATGGCAGCGATGCACGTGTATTGTCTGCCGGTTACCGTTACCAGACATTTGATGGCTACAGTTGGGCTGTCAGTGTACTGCGCGGTGAATTCCTTGCCGCCAGTTCGACCTTGAAAAACTGGCAGCTGCGGCTGGAATACCGGCAACCGTTTTTTAATGGTTTACTCAGTATTGAAGGCCGGGTGTTTGACAAATCACCACAGCCAGAGCTGGAAATAAAACGCGGCAGCATAGCTGCGACCTGGGAATACCGTTTCTGATAGGTTAAATATTATTATCTGCCTGCCGGCTACAGGCGGATAATAATATTGCGTTGATACAACAGCCGCGACAACCACCAGAACCACAGCACATGCAACATTGCAAACAACAGCGAAGCCTGCTTTGGTGCCAGTACGGTAGTAAGCAGTTCGAAACTAAATTGATACAGGTTGCTATTGCCTGCCGGGATAAGCGACAGACAGACAGCCCACAGCCACGACAGAATATAGATAAATAAAGGATTGGTGCCGTAAGTAATAAGCGG
Organism: Rheinheimera sp. ATLC3; assembly: GCF_059429535.1. NCBI lineage: Bacteria > Pseudomonadati > Pseudomonadota > Gammaproteobacteria > Chromatiales > Chromatiaceae > Rheinheimera > Rheinheimera sp. ATLC3. The sequence continues at coordinate 2,930,558 of NZ_CM182103.1, read as the reverse complement.
CTGTACCAGCGCACGTTTTGCCAGCACATCTGAAACCCACACCAGCAAGGCCAGTATCCACAACAAAATAGCGCTGGAAAGCAATACGTAGCTGCCGCTCCACAAGGCTTTATTCACCGGCCAGAACATACTGCATAACCAGGCGGCAATGAACAACACTGCAGCAAACTTAACCAGCCAAAGCGCACCGGCTCTGGCACTGTGCTGAACAAGGTTAGCCGCGACATAGTACCCCACCAATACTGAGACCACGGCAGGCAAAGTGCTGAGTAACCCTTCAGGGTCAAAAGCGATACCAAAGCCCTGATAAAGATGATTAGATCCAAACAGCAACATATCCAGCTTCAACACGGCATTGCCCGCCAGACTAAAAGGCTGTCCGCTGCCAAAAATAAGCAGTAACATCCAGTACAGCACAAGCAGCGCTATGCTAAGAAGCGGTACATAACGTACCTTAATCAACAGCACCAGCGGCGCGGCCAGCATATAACACAAGCCTATACGCTGCAGCACACCTGGCAGTCGCAGTTCGGCAACAGGTTTGGCAAAAGGAAACCAGTTCAGCAAAATGCCGATGGCCACCAGTAGCAGACCGCGTTTAACAATACGCTGCACGGTAGCCGGTGTCAGGCTGGCATGGCGCAGAGCATAAAACATCGCTGCACCGACGACGAACAGAAAGGCCGGAAAGACAATATCTGCAAAGGTGAAACCGTTCCAGGAGGCGTGTAATAGCGGGCTATAAACATGCTGCCAGGATCCCGGCGTATTTACCAGGATCATCAGCGCTATAGCCAGCCCACGCAGTGCATCTAATGCATAAAAACGTGAGCTGCCTGTCATTATTTCCAGCTTGTCATCTTATGGCCTTTAAGCGCATAAAACAGAATAAACAGATAACATGGCAACATAACGATATAAGCACCCTGTTGTCCTAAACCGGTGCCACTGGCCAGCCCCCAGAACAAGGGCCCAAAAGCACCGCCGGCAATCCCCATGATGAGCAGTGCTGAACCGGTGCTGGTTAATGCACCTAAACCGGACAACGCCAAAGGCCAGACCGCAGGCCAGACAATGGCATTAGCCAGCCCAAGTATTGCGATAAACAACAAGGTATCCGGCAGTGCTGTGCCACCAAGAGGCACCAGTAAACTGTTTGCCAACGCATAAGATGAGGTATCTCCCAGCACTATTGCCAGTACCAGCACCACACCTAAAACGGCAGACACGGCCAGCGCAGTTTGCTGCGACAGTACCCGTGGAATTAACACTATGCCCAGTACATAACCCAGCACCATACAGCCCATAGTGTAAGAGGTCATAACGGTATATCGTTCAACACCCAGCGATAACGCAAATAACCCTATGGTATCGCCGGCGATTACTTCTACTGCTACATAAACAAACAGTGCCAGTACCCCCAGAGCCAGGCTTGGTCTTGCCAGCGCTGCTTTTATCTGCATCGCATTGTTATTATCTGCACTTTCCTTTTCCAGCTCCGGTAACGGCGAAAACTTAACCGCCAAAGCCAGTAAGCCTAAAAACGCCGCTAACCCCAGATAAGGCACCACTAAAGCAGATGCCATTTCATCTATCTGCGCCCCCGTCAGCGCGGTATCCGGCGAGGCAACAAAGCTATTGGCCATTAGCGCAGTAAATACCACAGGTGCAACCACACCTGCGGTTTTGTTTAAAATACCCATGATACTGATACGCACGGCAGCCGTTTCTTCCGGGCCAATTTTAACCACATAAGGGTTAACCGCGGTTTGCAGCAATGTCTGGCCGGTACCGATTACCAGTTGAGCCAGTAAAAACAGGGCAAAAGTTTGCGTTTGTGCCGCCGGAATATACAGCAGACCGGCCAGCATCATGGTTGCCATGCCCAGCGCCATACCACTTTTATAACCCACTTTACGGATAATCCATGCCGATGGCAGCGCAGTAAAGGTTACGGCAATGTAGAAGGAAAATACCACTAACGACGCCTGAAAAGGGGTCAAGGTAAGCATTTGTTTTAAATACGGCATAAGCGAACCGTTCAGCCAGGTGGCAAAACCCAGCACGAAAAACAATATCGCCACTATTGCCATAGGTATCACACTGCTGCGACTTTTGGCTTGTTCAGCTGTCATTTCCATTTTCCTTCCCCGTTTGTTTTTATCATTGTTATTTTGCGTTAAAGACAGGCTCACCCTTTATCCAGCTTTGCCGGACCTGCCAGTTTTCATCTAGCAGCACTAAATCCGCCTGCGCACCGGCGACAATGCGGCCACCATTACGACAAGACAGAAATTGTGCCGGATACAAAGACGCCATCCTTAACGCTTCAGCCGGATCAACAGCTAACACCTGGACTGCATACTTTACCGCTGCTGCCATATCTAACACCGAACCGGCCAGGGAGCCAGCCTCGTTAGTCAGCTTACTGCCTTCACGTATTACTTTGCCGGTAAAGAAATCAAATTCTGTGTCATCAGTTCCTACCGGTGACATAGCATCTGTCACTATCATTAGTTTGCCGCGTGGTTTAGCCGCCAGTGCCACTTTTGCCGCAACCGGGTGCATATGATGACCATCAAAGATAATGCCACACCAGCTGTCTGGGTCGCTAAGTGCAACTCCAACCATACCAGGCTCACGCGACGTAAGCGCTGACATGGCATTGTATAAATGCGTAAAGCCCGTGGCGCCCGCAGCCAGAGCCGCCTGCACTGTCGCGGCATCGGCATTAGAATGGCCAAGACAAACGATGACATTAAGTGCCGTTAATTCACGGATCTGGGCCGGCGTAATATTTTCCGGCGCGACTGTAATCAGCTTAATACCCAGATCAGCGCGGCCATAAATAGCCATTTCTGCATCGCTCAATCCGCGGATGTGCTGTTGTGGATGCACCCCTTTTTTCGGCACCGACAAATGAGGACCTTCAAAATGCACACCAATAATGCCCGGTTCTTTCTCTGCAATGGCCGATGCTATAGCATCGGCAGCCTGCTGCATCACACTGACGCTGTCAGTGATCACAGTAGGCAGCATTGCGGTGGTACCAAAGCGGGCGTGGGCCTGCATCATAGTGCGTAGCGATTGGCGGTTCGGTGCGGTGTTAAATAATGCCCCACCGCCACCATTCACCTGAACATCAATAAAACCAGGCACCAGCAGCCCCGGCTGTACCTTACCACTGGCAGGCGCAACAGCGTGAACCACGCCATTACTTATACTGACGCTGACATTTTCAAACCATTGCTCACCGTCGAATAATCGGCTGACGCTTAACTGCTGCATTTGTTATTACCGTATAATTGCATTAAACCGTTTTTGTCACTTTGTTAAGGCCGGGAGGCGCATCCGGGTTTATCCCGCGACTACGCGCAACCACTTCAACATCCAGATAAAAGCGTTGTAAAATCAACAGTGGCAGAACCCTGGCCTGTGCATCTACCCCTTTATGGTGCAACTGTACTATTGCTGCACCACGACCACGAACGTCTTCGATCTGATTGCGATGTGCAGCCAGGCTTTCATCCTCAACTGTTACATCAACAATGGCGAACTGATTTTTCACCAGCGTCACAGGCCCATGCAGAAACTCTGCACTGGAAAAGGCTTCAGCATGAATACCACAGACTTCTTTTAATTTCAGTGCAATTTCACGTGAAATAGCGTAACCAAGCCCACGACCTAACACGACCAGATGCGCAACTTTTTCCAGCGCTGCAGCATTAAGTTGCAGGGGCAGTTCGATTGCTTGCTCCAGGCTTTGTGGCAATTGCTGCACTGCCTGCTGTAGCGGTTGATTGCCAGACCAGACAGACACCAACTGTAAAATAGCACTTAAGGTAGCAAGATAACTTTTCGTTGCGGCCACGGCTTTTTCTGCCCCTACATGCAGCGGCAGCGTGTAATGCGCCTGGTCAGCCAGCGGTGAAGTTGTATCGTTAACCAATGCCACCACCATAGCGCCACTGCGTTTGGCCATCTCTACCTGTGCCAGAATGTCAGGGCTACGGCCAGATTGCGAGATTACCAGCACCAAAGCATCTTTTAGCTGCAGTGATTTGTTATACACACTGGCAATTGACGGCGCTGCTGCAGCTACCGGTAAGCCAATTTCAATTTCAATCAGATACTTGGCAAACACACCTGCGTGGTCAGATGAACCACGGCCAACCATATAGACAAATTTAGGTGCACGCTGGCGGATTTGCGCCACCACCTGCTCTACCGTGGCGGCATTAGCAGCCAATTGCTCTGCAATACGTTTTGGCGCCTCTGCGGCCTCCAGAGCCATAATACTGTTGCTCATTACTTCTTTACCTATAACGATAGTGCGATAGATTGCGACTGGTCCCGCTGTAACGCAAACCAAATCGCTCCGAGTTCCGGCGTTTGTTGTGCCGGTGTAACCTGTTGCTGAATATCCAACGGCAAATAAGGCAATAACTTATGTGCCAAACCACCGATAAACGATAACCTGGGCGGCCCTGCTTTAAGCAAACGCTGTGCAATGGCGGTAATAAAGGCAGCGCCCTGCTCAATTAATGCCTGAGCCGTCGCATCCCCCGCTTCTGCGGCAGTAAACACCAGCGGAGCATACTTAGCATAAGTGGTTGGGGTGGCATGCATAAAATGTGAGACCAGCGCCATCGTATCGCGAGCTGCCAGCTCCTGCATCAACAGCTCAGTCATAGCAGTAGCAGGGGCCAACTGGTCAAGACTTAACAGAACTTTATGTACCAGTTGCATACCAAACCAGGCGCCGCTGCCATTATCACCATACGGAAAACCATGGCCACCAACTTCAACCAACTGGCCATTTACCGATGCCAGACCGCAGGACCCAGTACCAACAATGATCACAGCGCCGTCCTGCCCCTGATGAGCGCCCATGCATGCAATGTGCAAATCACTGGTCAAATACAATTGTTTGAACGGGTGCTGCCAGTCCGAAAACAGCTGATAATACTGTGGCACATTGACACCCGCCAGGCCTGCCCCTGCCACCAGTCGAGACATATCATTAAATGCCAGGCCCGCGCAGGTAAGCGCCTGCTGAGTGGCTGCCAGGATAGAATCCGTGGCAATTTTCATACCTCGTAACGGGTTAGCAGGGCCCGATAACCCCTCGCCCAGAATTCGCTGATCTGACGATACAATGACAGCACGGCACTTGCTGCCGCCGCCATCAATTCCCAAATACAAAGGCGTATCGGCCTTCAGCATCCCATTCATTCTTCAACCTCTTTACGATATAACCCGTAACGCCAGCGACTTTGCAACATACTGATATTTGCTTTAGCCTGTTTAGACTGACACAAATTGACAGCGTTGTCATTTTTAGAATCCAGCATATAATAAATCTGACAAATAACAAGTGTCTTGTTTAAAAATCGAGCTAAAAGTTTGGTATCACAACCAAAAAATTATTATAAAGATGTTTATTATCATCCGCTTGAATAACAGCTCTGAGCTGATAACCGTTAAGCCTTACCAGCTTAGCAAAAATGGGGAGAGAAGATTTGCGACAATACATTTTTGGGTTGCTGGCACTGAGCTGCCAACAACTGTCGGCAGCGACGTCATTTACCCAACAGCAGCTAGCACAATTTGCCAGCCAAAGTACGCTGAGTTTTGCCGTGGCGCAGCAGCAACCTACAACACCAATGCAGTTCAATGCGGCCATTACGCTGCACAATGGTTCAAAGTTTGCGTTGCCTGCGGGTAAGTCAGACTGGCAGGTCTATTTTCACCTGATCCGGCATATCGATACCATTGAACTGCATGGTGTTAAAGTAGAGCATGTGCAGGGTGACTTACACCGTATCAGCCCAACGGAGCGCTTCGCGGGCTTAGCACCGGCACAACAGTTAAGTTTGCCGTTTAGTTCAGCGCCCTGGATGGTAAGCTACAGCGACTTTATGCCGCGGGCTTTTATCACCGCCGAAGGCCTGACAGCTGAAATTTTCGCAAACACCAATACTGAAGATTTCAGCGCTTTTGTGCAGCCACTGATTTCACCGGCGCAGTTGCAGCGAAACTTTGCCGAAGGCGATAAGGTTGCCGTCGTGACGCCGTCAAGCCGGTTTGAGCGCAATGCCAGCTTGCTATCAGACGATACAACTAGTGATAGCAGTGCCCGCATTATTCCTGCCCCGTTACATGCTGAATTGCTTACACAACGGGTGCCGCTGACTGCTGACTGGCAGATACAGTTTGATGACGCCTTAAAGCCTGAAGCTAACTACCTGCAGCAGCAGTTGCAGCAGCAAGGTATTCAGCTGAGCCTCGCTGACACCGACGCCAGCGCAAAGCAGCTTATCCGGCTGAATATGACACCTGAGCTTGAGCTAGGCGCAGAAGGCTATCAACTGATTATCAGCAACCAACAGATCAGCCTCAACGGCAAAGATAGCAGCGGTGCTTTTTACGCTGTTCAAAGCCTGCTCGCATTGCTGCAAAACAGCAACAAAGGGCTAACGCTGCCAGCTGGGAAAATTACTGACCAACCAAGGGCTGGCTGGCGTGGTATGCACTACGATATGGCGCGTAACTTTCATGGCAAAGCAGTTACATTGCGCCTTATTGATAACATGGCCCGCTACAAGCTAAACAAATTGCACCTGCATTTAACCGAAGATGAAGGCTGGCGTTTGCAGATCCCTGGCTTACCCGAACTTACCAACATAGGTGCGACGCGTTGCTTTGACCTGTCCGAACAAAAATGTTTACTAACGCAGCTGGGCACCGGGCCTGATGCTACCGGCAGCGGCAATGGCTATTACACTACAGCAGACTTTATTGAAATACTGCGTTATGCCACTGCACGCCATATAGAAGTCATTCCCGAGATAGACCTGCCAGGCCACGCCAGAGCGGCTATTGTCGCCATGAAAGCCCGTTACAACCGCCTGATGGCTGATGGGAAAGCCGAAGAAGCAACACAGTATCTGTTGTCAGACCCGGACGATACGTCGGTTTATCTCAGCGTGCAGAACTATAACGACAACTCAGCGAATGTCTGCCTGCCTTCAACTTATGCCTTTATCGAAAAAGTATTGTCTGAGCTGCAGAAGATGTATCAGCAAGCAGGCATCAGACTAGGCACCTTCCATATGGGTGGTGATGAAGTAGCCAAAGGCTCCTGGCAAGGTTCGCCAGCCTGTCAGCAGTTATTTGCACAAAGCAGCAACAATATCAGCACAGTCGCGGATTTAAAGCCTTATTTTGTCAGCCGGCTGGCAGAGCTTACGCAGCAACATAAGTTGGCGTTAGCGGGCTGGGAAGATGGTTTGATGTATGATCAGCAAAATACATTTGAGCGTAAAAAACTGAAAAACAACCAGATTATTGCCAACGCCTGGGACAACATCTGGGAATGGGGAGTTGCAGACAGAGCTTACCGCCTGGCGAACAATGGCTATCAGGTGATATTGTCACCGGCTACGCATTTGTATTTTGATCACCCACATGAAGCTCATCCGCAAGAGCGTGGCTATTACTGGGCAACCCGGTATACAGGCATCGATAAAGTGTTTGGCTTTATGCCTGATAACCTTTACGCCAATGCCGACACAACCCGCAGTGGTGCCAGCATTACCGATTTAGCCGCTTTGGTTGGCAGAGCCTTGCCTGAATTGACACAACCGGAAAATATACTGGGTATTCAGGGTCAGGTATGGAGTGAAACCATACGCACTGAACAACAACTGGAGCAAATGATTTACCCACGCATGCTGGCACTGGCTGAGCGCGCATGGCACAAGGCAGCCTGGGAAGATACCGGCGATAAAGCCGGGAAACTCAGAGACTGGCAAAGCTTTGCAGAGCGGTTAAGTAATGTCGAACTGCGCCGGCTGAACGAAGCAGGTAGCAGCTTCTATTTGCCACCTCCGGGCGCACAACTGAGCAAGAATGACTGGCAATTTAATACGATATTGCCGCATTTAACCATCGAATGTTCAACAGATGACGGTAATAGCTGGCAAACCTGTAATTCTGCAGGTTTTGCAGAACACAACGTGTTGCTGCGAAGCCGCCACGCTGACACTGTCAGCCGTACGGTAAAACTGCCGCTAACGCCTTGAAGACAAAAAAGCCAGCTAACCGGGGTTAGCTGGCAAAACACCCTAAAGATTGGCAAATAAAAGCAACATCCTTGTCGGCTGCTTCAGGCCACAACAACTACCGTGCTGCCTGAAATAGGGAGATATACGCAGACATCAGCCAGAGCCTGCATCCCGGCGGTCACATGAAAACCGCACAACGCCATCATGACAACGTTGTCATTTTCTATACTATGAACATTTTTTAATCAAATCAACTGAATTGTGAAATTTTTCTGGTAGGAGATGGGAAATGAATATGGTAACGGCAGATAACCGTTACCATGTTACTTAGTGATTAGCTGGCTTCAGCTACTTTTTTAACCAGCTTTTGCGTGTGTTGCAATGACATCAGCTGAGCGTAGATAGCTGTCAGGTAACCACTCTTACGCAGCTCCAGGAACACCTCATCACTTAGTTCATTCAGCTTTTTCTCGTCAATCAGGTGAATGCCGTTAATCCGGCGCTCTTCACCGTTAATATTCAAGGTCAACGTTTGCTCGGTGATTAAATCCAGGCTTTGCAACTTGGCAATGAAGTTACGGGTAATTACGCCCATATCAACATATTCAGACATCAGTTTTTTGCGATGCGCTAAAAACTCACTTTCACTGCCATCTTCATTAAACAGCGCATGGCCCTCATTTTCACCCACGCGCTCTGAGTTCTCGTCCAGAGCTAACAGCAAACGCTCGCTGTCTTGCTTTTCCTGTACCAGCATCAACGGATAGTTGCGAACGGCACGCGGCACATAAAGGGCCTGCCATTGATTGTCCTGCAGGAACAGGTTTTGTTTTACAGCTAAACCGAGCATCGCAACCGGTTGAAAATTATCGTTGTTCTTTACAAATACAATAGGAAACTCTGCACCTGCTACGACAAACTCGTGCACTACAACCGGCACTAAGTGCTCACCGTCGATATGAGAAAAGGCATTGTTATTATTAATTTTTGTTGCTGCGTGCTGTTCTTTATTTAATGGCACAATTTTTGGTGTTGAAGTCATAAACTACTCTTTGTTCTGTTCTGGAATTTGAAAAGTGCTGATGGCCGCACCGTTGTTCAAGTTGCTCACCCCTTGTACCATCAGCAGTGCGGCCTTATCATGCGCTAAGTTGACAACAGGATCAACAAGGTTAAAACACAGAATGTGCCAGCCAGCAGCAAAACACTATAACTGTTAGGGTTTTTCTGCATTAATAATTCGTGACAACGCTGTCTTACACAATAATAAGGATAAAAAGCAGTGCAGCAACAACGGCGAACTTTTCTTTGGCTTTGGTTGTTATGGCTAGCAGGCTTTTATTCCGTCTGGCTTTATCTGGTGCTGGGCTTAGGTTTGTGGCCTGAGGCTAAGGCACACTGGCCAATAGCCGCTGCAATGGCAATTGGCAGCTATGCTGCAGGCTCTACCCCTATGGGTGGTGGTACAGTCGGTTTTCCGGTTCTGGTTTTACTGTTTGAGCAACCGGCCACGCTGGGCCGGGATTTCAGCTTCGCGGTACAAGCCATAGGTATGACAAGTGCCAGTATTTTCATCCTGGCAAGGCGCCAACCTGTGGCGTGGGCCATGCTAAACGGCGCAATATTGGGCAGCCTGGTTGGCACGCCACTGGGGATCTGGTTTATCGCACCTTACATTCCCGGGCTGTGGATTAAACTGATATTTGCCGTTGTCTGGGCCAGCTTCGGTATTCTGCATTTGTACCGTATCAATGAAATTGCCAGCCACAGCGGCATGACTGAATTTAACGAAAAATGGGACTTCAAAATAGGCTGCTGGCTTGGGTTATTTTCGGGCGCGACCGTCGCATCGGTTACCGGCGTTGGCATTGATATGGTGCTGTACACCGCCCTGGTATTGCTGTGTCGCACCGACCTTAAAATCGCGATCCCAACTTCGGTCATTATAATGGCTTTTACCTCAGTACTGGGCGTGGTGGTAAAAAACCTCACAACCGGTATGCAACCGGGAGTGTTTGAAAATTGGCTGGCTGCCGCGCCGGTGGTAGCACTTGGCGCACCATTGGGTGCCTATATTGTCGCGCTGATTGGCCGCAAGCCTACCCTCGTCGTGGTAGCGTTTTTATGCGTACTGCAGTTTGTCTGGACAATACATTCAGAAAGCGCACAGCTCGGCATTACTGGTATAGCAGTGTCAGTGCTGGCGGTAGCTCTGTGCCTGCTGGGTTTTGAGCGACTTCGACACTGGGGAACGAAACTGGCAGGAGAGCGGCGAGCTACTCTATCAGGAAGCTCTCCAACATCAGTTACTTAGTGCAGCGTAAAAAAAGCCCCGCGAAGCGGGGCGTTTATAAAATCAGTTGTATAAATTAAAACCGTACGTTTACACCAGCTGTAAAACGACGACCATTTTCATACAATGATGTTGGACGGGCCTTGTCAATATGGTATTGATATAAGTCCTCATCCAACAGGTTTACCGCTTCTACAACCACTGACACATTTTCAGTAACGTTGTATGTCAAACTAGCATCAAGCTGGCCGAAGTCATCTGTGTAAACTTCGTTACCAAATTCACCGACGCCATTGAAAAACTCTGTGCGATAGTTATAACTTAAACGGGCACTGATAACATCGTTTTCATAGTAACCTGTAACGTTAGCCATATGTTTTGAGTTACCAGCAATGAGTCCTGAACCCGGGTTGTTAACAGCATCACGTTCCTGCTCACTTTCTGCATCGGTGTAGGTGTAGTTGGTAATTACCCCAAAGTCACCGAACGCTTGCTGATATGATAGCTCCACCCCTTGCACGCGGCCACCTAAACCATTTTTAGGTTCAGTAATTGTCACTTCAACATTCTCATTGTTGATTTCGTCAAAAGCAATCTCTGTACTTACAGAGTTCAGTACGGAGCCTTCAATATCTTTATGGAAAAAAGTGACAGCTATCAATGAACTGGGGTTGAAATACCATTCATACGAAATATCAAACTGATTTGCACGAACTGGCTCCAGATATGGGTTGCCACGGCTACCAGAGCGGGTGGGAATATTCACTGATTGCTGGTTAGCGATATTGATATAATCAGGACGCGCCATAACCCTTGCAGCAGAGAAACGTAACAAACTGTCTTCAGACAAATCAAACACAAGGTTGATATTCGGCAAAACGTCTGTGTAACTGTGTTTCAGTGTATTGTACTGAATGTTCCAATCACCATTCCTGCCCGCTTCAACTGCGTCAGCCAGCAGGTCATAGCCATCCAGCATCGAAATCGATGCGGCAACCCAATCACCATCCCAGCTGTAACCTGACGAGGATACGTCAGTTTTAACTACCCGCACACCAATATCGCCACGAACAGACTCTCCTGAAAAATCACCTTTCACATAAAAGGCAGATACTTTTTCATTCACCTCCCACGTGTTAGGTAAGAATAAAAACTTAGCTGTTGGCGAAGCATAGGCTACATCAGGGAAAGCCAATTCAGCAGATTTTCCACTGCTCATTAGCGGATAGTAGTCATAATTTTCACCACTGGAAAATGATGAGAATGGTGTCGTTCCCCAACTGGAAGACCAGCTTGTCTCACCTGGGCGAACACTGCCATAAGGTCCATTTACCGGGTCAATATGCTGAGAATCTGCCAGCCAATGGAAACGCGTTCCATCCTGACGTTGCCCTTTATCATGATCCTGATACAGAACACCGGTTTTCACTGTCGTAAAAATACCTTTGTTGAAATCAAACTTCAGATCCAAGCCGGCATAAGTTTCCTCATCGGTCATCAGACGGGAGCCTTCTTGTGCATAGTCAAGTGTGCGGGCGCCAATATCTTCCATAGTTTCCAATTCGCCATCGACATAATTTTGTATGTTCAGATTCGAATCGTAGGTAGAACGTGTATAAGTGCCATTAAATTGGTGATAACGATCACGTGATGTCCCACCTTCAGCCTCTGTCGTACCCAGTTTACCGGTTATAACCATACCGTTGTCCAGCGTATGGTTTACCTCCAGGTCATAAGCTTTTGAGTCGCTAAAAGATATGCGGTCAATAACGGCAAATTCTGAACTGGTAACGCCAGTCTGGCCAGAAACAACCCCTGAGCCTGAAATAACTGCTGCACTTTGATCAAAGTTATTATTGAAATAAGTGTATAAGTTGTGGTTAATATTGTTGGCATCAAGCTTTGTATCAAGAATATTTAACACGACATCTGTACTGTCTGTTGGGCGCCACTGCGCAGTAACTAATGCGGTCGTTCTTTCGCGTTGCTGTTGGAAATACGCATCACCAATCAAACGTGGAGCCCAATAGTCCGAGCCATTAACTTCTTGCCGATAAAAACCAAGGACCTCTTTACCTTTGCGCGCCAAAGAGCGCTCCTGACGGGTCAAAGACACCAAAACACCGAAGGTGTCATTGTCATTTTTCCACGAGTACAAACCCGACAACTGAGGATCCCACTCTTCGGACACATCGCTATACTGCGCCTGAGCTTGCAAAGATACAGTATTTGCATCTAGATCGAGCGGTTTGCGGGTTTTTAGATACACGGTTCCACCCAAAGAGCCTTCTTGGATATCAGCCTGCGGCGTCTTATAAACTTCAAGATCAGATACCACGTTGGAAGGCAAAAGTGTAAAGTTAAACGCTCTGGAAGGGTTGTCCAGAACAAACCAATCTGCAGAAGCAACCGAAGCTCCGTTTAACAGCGTTCGGTTTTGTGACGGATCCGTACCGCGTACTGCAATTTTTTCGCCCTCGCCAAAGCCTCGGGTAACAGACACACCTGTAATGCGAGATAGAGACTCTGCGACGTTTTTATCCGGAAACTTGCCAATATCTTCCGCAGTTACTACATCGACAACTGCATTTGAAAATCGCTTGGCATTTAAGTTAGCTTCCTGAGACGCGCGGATACCACGAATCTCAATGACTTCTACCTGTTCTTCTTTAGCCACTTCTTCCTGAGCCAGAGCTGGCATGGTTAACACCGCACTGCCAACTAACAAACCCAATTTCACTGCTAAGGCACATTTATTTATTTTATTGTGCTGCATATGCTTCTCCCATTCCTGTTCTCTGATTTTATTGTCGAACTTCCCGGACACTCAATGACAACGCTGTCATTAAACTTCAACATACACAAAAAAAATTCCCTTTGCAAACCAGATTCGATGAAAATTTAAACGAATTTTGTAAGTAAGTCTGAACAGGACTTTGACCACTGATGATAAAGTGTACAAGTTGATGTTAATTTCCCACACTAAGCAATAGCCGCAAAAATATAATAATTTCAACCAATTGAAATCATAAAACATTAAAACTCAACTTTGAGTTGTATAAATAAACCGATATTTTTTAAATTAGTATTTGCCGTTGCAGCAAAAAAAAGGTATCCATTAGTTTAAAACAATCTAATTATTGACCAGCGTTGTCATTTTTATACTAAGGTGTAGCTGACAAGGGAGTTTGTTCAGCGCTGTGTCCATTTTCCGGGGCGGATTTACAGTATGAAAGTCACGATTAATGATGTTGCCCGTCACGCCGGGGTATCGATTAAAACGGTATCCAGAGTCATGAACAACGAGCCTTCCGTTCGAAAAGATACGGTAGACAAAGTACAGGCAGCTATCAATGAGCTGCAGTATCAGCCAAATGCTGCTGCCCGTAACCTTGCCAGCAGCCGTTCTTTCAGTATTGGTTACATCTATGACAACCCTAATGCGTATTATGTTATTGATATGCAGCGCGGCTTGCTTGATGCGTGCCGCAAGCACGGCTATGAACTACTTATCCACCCTACTAATGCCAAGTCGCCGGATATCGTGCAGGAAGTCATCGATCTGGTGCAGCATTCACGTCTGGCCGGTTTGGTGCTGACACCACCGTTTTCAGAAATGCCGCACATCGCGGCAGCATTGGAAAAAATCGGCGTACATTTTGTGCGGATCATTTCCGGTTCAACGCCATCACCTAAACTAAGTAACTGCGTACTGGTCGACGACTTTACCGCAGCATTTAAAATTACCAATCACCTGCTCGAACTGGGTCATACCGAAATAGCATTCCTGTGTGGTGATGAAGAACACAGCTCCAGCGGCGAACGCTTGGCAGGTTATCAGGCAGCTTTGGCCAAACGCGGTATCGCGGCCAACCCCAAATTTATTGTACCCGGCAGTTACTCGTTTGAATCTGGTGTAAAAGGCGCGACAAAACTGATGGAACTGGCCAAAAAGCCAACAGCTATTTTTGCCTGTAACGATGAGATCGCGGCAGGTGCCCTGTTCAGTGCCCGGCTGATGAACATTGCTATACCGCAGCAACTGGCTATTGCCGGTTTTGAGAACAGTCCCTTTTCGCGTCAAACCTGGCCGCCGCTAACCACTGCGCATCAGCCAAACGTGACGATAGCACAGCAAGCGGCAGAGCTGTTGTTTCGCCATACCAAACCAAATGCCAGTAAAAACCTGACTGACAAACAACCGGTCTTTATTCCGGAGTTACTGGTACGTGAGTCAACTACCAGCAATAGTTAATAAAAAAACCGCACGAAAGTGCGGTTTTTTTATTTCGGGTAACAGTATTACCCTGCAGGCTGATAATAGGTTGGCGCACCCGGCCCAACCGGCAGACCAAACAAAAATACCCAGACATAAAACAGCACTGTCCAGCCCAGTAAGAAGAACATTGAGTAAGGCAGCATCGTTGCCACCAGCGTGCCTATACCCAGGTTTTTCTGGTAACGGCTGGCTACTGCTAAAATGAGGCCAAAATAGCTCATCATTGGCGTGATCAAATTCGTCACTGAGTCACCAATCCGGTATGCCGCCTGTATTACCTCTGGCGCAAATCCTATCAGCATCAGCATCGGCACAAATATCGGTGCGGTAATAGCCCACTGCGCAGACGAACTGCCCAAAGAAAGGTTGACCAGCGCACACATTAAAATGAACAGCGCAAACACTTCAGGCCCGTCTAACCCAAGCGCTGTCAGCAGCGCCGCACCTTTTACCGCTAGCACGGTGCCAAGGTTAGTCCAGTTAAAAAAGGCGACAAACTGCGACGCAAAAAATACCAGCACGATATACATGCCAAGGGTACTCATACCTTTTGACATCGCGTTGATTACATCTTTGTCATTTTTCATTACCCCCACGGTTTTACCGTAAACAAAGCCCGGTATTGCAAAGGTGATAAAGATAAAAGCGACAATACCTTTTAGAAATGGTGAACCAGACAGCTCACCTGTCTTAGGATGCAACAGCACGCCACCCAGCGGAGGCATGATGGTCAGTGCCAACACTGCCACTACCAGCAGCAATGCAATACCCGCATTGCGCAGGCCGGCTTTCTCCGCAGCACTGAGCGACTGCATATCTTGTTGCGGTATATCCTGCGCGGCATCTTCGGGCTTAAATTTGCCTAACCTGGGTTCGACAATTTTTTCAGTAATCACTGCGCCCAAAATGGCAATCATAAAGGTGCTGATGAACATAAAAAAGTAGTTGGCTTCCGGCCCGACGGTATAGCCGGGGTCAATCATATGCGCTGCTTCTGTGGTAATACCCGATAGCAGAGGATCTATAGTGCCCAAAAACAAGTTTGCGCTGTAACCGCCGGAAACACCGGCAAAGGCGGCTGCCAGCCCAGCCAGTGGGTGGCGGCCCAGCGAATGGAAGATCATTGCGGCCATTGGCACTAACACCACATAGCCTAGCTCAGACGCAGTATTGGACACCACACCGGCAAATACAACGGTTAACGTAACCAGTTTTGCCGGCGCTTTTAATACCAGTGCCCGCATCGCTGCGGACAACAATCCGGAATGCTCTGCAACGGCCACACCCAACAGCGCAACTAATACCGTACCCAGCGGCGCAAAACCGGTGAAGTTCGTCACCAGGCCAGTGACAATACGCTGTAAACCCTCGGCACTGACCAGTGACACCACAGAATTAATGCCATCAGTTGAACGACCGGCGGCGCCCAGCGGGCGGGGGTCTTCGACACTGACACCAAAGAAACCCAAAATACCGCTTAAGATGATAATAAATAGCGAAAAACACGCAAACAGCGTGATCGGATGCGGCAGTAAATTACCCAGCCACTCCACAGTGGCGAGAAATCGGTTAAACCAGCTTCCTTTAGCAGAACTTTCAGTTGATACATTGTCAGGAGCAGACATTGTAAATCCTCAGAGGTAGATGTTTATCCTGCCAAGCCAGAACTAAAACGGTAGTAACCATCAGTTATTCGGTTCAAATATAAATTCCATACTTAACAGGCAGAAAGTCTATATTTATACCCACAAAAAACTCTGGCCAGGCGAAGTTATTTTTTATAATTCGATAAACTGTATCATAGGCTGCATAGGGTGCAAAACGTTGATGACACATTCAGGCGCTTAGCACAGTTTTCTATACCAAAAACTGATATAAGCAAAACTCTTCGTTATAGCACTAAAGTACCGTTGCTGCTTTTAGGTGTAGCCACTAGCATAACCACAAACGCTTTGTACGGAGACAACAACATGCAGGTTCTTATTACCGGTGGCACTGGCGGTATTGGTTTTGCTATCGCCAGCCAATTTGCAGCAGACGGCCATAATGTCGTCATTGCTGATTTGCAGCAGGACGCCGTTGACAGCAAAGTGCAGCAATTACGCCAACAAGGTTATCAGGCCGAGGGCATAATGCTGGATGTGACCGATACGGCATCCATCACCAGCTGCGCGAACAGGTTTCAGGTTGATATTCTGGTGAACAATGCCGGTATCCAGCATGTTGCCAGACTGGAAGATTTTCCGCCGGAAAAGTGGGCGCAGCTTATTAATGTTATGCTGACCGGACCCGCCATGTTAAGCCGCGCTATGTTACCGGCTATGCGCGAGCGTAATTTTGGCCGCATCATTAATATTGGTTCTATTCATGCACTGGTCGCCTCTCCTTTTAAATCGGCGTATGTGGCTGCTAAGCACGGCCTGCTGGGCTTTAGCAAAGTGGTCGCGCTTGAAAATGCCGATAAAGATATCACTATCAATACTATCTGCCCGGCTTATGTCAAAACACCACTGGTCGAGCGGCAAATAGCGGATCAGGCCAAAGAGCACAATCTGACAGAGCAGCAGGTTGTCGAGCAGATTATGCTGGCACCAATGCCACAAAAGGCTTTTATCGGCGTGGATGAAATCGCTGGCACCGCCACGTTCTTATGCAGCAGTGCCGCCCGTCATATTACCGCCCAAACCTTAGTGCTGGACGGTGGCTGGACAGCGCGCTAGCCGCTGGTTAAAAACTCAGGCACAATCAAGCGATAATAATAATGATGACAACGCCTGAGCTTATGATATTAAACGGCAGCAGCATTGGTCTTGGCACCATTGCTGCGCTTTCACTTATCTACCTGCTTATTCTGTTCAGTGTCGGCGTGTTTGGCCGGCGCATAAACAGTAAGCACCCGTTGGCACCCTGGGTGTTTAGCTTTGCCTTGTCAATCTATTGTACGTCCTGGGCGTTTTACGGCGTTACCGCACAAGCAGCAGTAAATGGCTGGTGGATGCCGCCTACCTATATTGGTTCCTTTTTACTGTTCTGGTTCGGTTTTAAACTGGTTGCCCGTATTGCGCTGGCTTGCCGGCGCTATCGTATTACCTCTGTCGCCGACTTTATTGCCACCCGGTTTGGCCACTCCCGTGTACTGGCCGTGATAACGACACTGATCCTGCTAATGTCGGTGATCCCCTATATCGCCCTGCAACTGCAGGCGGTATCGACCAGTATTAATACACTGGTCAGCAGCACGCCAAATGACAGCTGGTACACCGACACCGGCCTTTATGTCAGTTTGTGGATGGCGGTGTTCGCGCTATTATTTGTCAGCCGCAGTGCCAAGGCGCATCAACCAAACCCCGGCTTAATGACGGCGATCGCTTTTGAATCTCTGGTGAAATTACTGGCGCTGCTGGCTATTGCTGCTTTTGTGTTCTGGGGCATGTACGATGGCGTAGGCCAGATTTTTCAGCTCTCAGCCAACAGCCCGGCGGTACAGCAACTGCAGCAAAAAGCACTGCCAGCTCATACCTACTGGCTGCATGTATTGCTGGGCTTTGCCGCAACCTTGTGTTTACCGCGGCAGTTTCATGTCACCTTTGTGGAAAACCAGCATCTTGGGCATCTGCGCAGCGCCCGCTGGATTTTTCCGCTTTATCTGTTGTTAATGGGCATGTTTACCCTGCCACTGGCGCTGGCGGGTGTGATGTTGCTGGGTGCCGACGCCAATATCGACCTGGTGATCCTGCAGTTGCCGCTGGCAGCACAGCGCACTGACATGGCGTTACTGGCCTACCTTGGCGGCTTTTCTGCTGCAACCAGCATGGTCGTCGTCGCGACAGTGGTGCTGGGTATTATGATCACCAACGAACTATTAGCGCCCCTGCTGTATCGCACCGCTGCGCCACAGTCTGGGCAGACGCGGCATATCAAAGTCGCTACCTTGCGTCGTATCGCTATGCTAACCGTGATGGCACTGGGCTATGTTTATTACCGCTGGATTGGCACCGCAACTGGCCTTGCCCAGCTTGGCCTGATGGCGTTTGCGCTGGTAGCCCAGCTGGCCCCGGCGCTTATTCTGGGGTTACTCAGCCGTAACATTAACCGTCAGGGTGCTATTGCCGGCTTGTGCGGCGGCGCAGCGGCCTGGGCTTATATTATTCTGTTACCCGAGCTTAGCCGTGCCGGCTTAATCGGCAGCAGCTGGCTGGTACAGGGGCCTTTTGGTATTTCACAGCTTTCCCCTCAGCAACTGTTTGGCTTTAATGCTGATGTGATAAGCATCGGTACACTGGTCAGCCTGAGCCTGAACTGCCTGCTGGTACTGCTGGTCAGCCGGTTCAGCGTGACCCGGGTGGGTGAATGGCTGGAAAGCGGCCGCTTTTTACGCACCCAGCTCAGTAGCCCTGCCAACAGGCCGCTTAACTTATCGGTGCAGGATTGCTACCTGTTGGTAAAACGCTTTGCCGGCGAAAAAGAAGCGCGGCGCCTGCTGCAACGTAATTTAAAAGAGCCACACGAATTGCAGCAACAAGCTCCGGCGAATTTGCTGCAGGCTGCCGAGCGCAGTTTAGCAGCCGTGGTGGGCGGTGCTTCAATGCGGCTTATCATGGATGCCAGTGGCCGCCATGCCGCCCTGCCGCTGGAATCTGTAGCCCGTTTTGTTGACGAAGCCAGCCAGGTATTTCAGTTTAATCAGGCGTTGTTGCGCTCAACCATCGACAACATCAGCCAGGGTATCAGCGTAGTAGATGCCGACCTGCGGCTTATCGCCTGGAACCAACGCTACATTGATATGTTCAGCTATCCGGCCGGGCTGGTCGAAGTCGGTAAGCCGGTAGCTGATGTGATCCGCTATAACCTGCAGCGCGGCCTGATCGACAGCGAAGATATCGAGGCAGAAATTCAAAAGCGCTTAAGCTATCTTAAACAAGGCAGCGCCTATAAATTCCAGCGTCGCCAACAGGATGGCAGTGTATTGGAGATGCAGGGCAACCCGCTACCCGGCGGCGGCTTTGTCACCACCTACAGCGATGTCAGTGCTTTTATCAATACGCAGCAACAGCTGGAGCTACGAGTCGCTGAACGCACTCAGGCTTTGCAACAGCTGAACGAGCAGCTCCAACAGGCACAGCAAAAAATCGAAGCCACCACCCAAGCGAAAACCCGCTTCTTCGCTGCTGCCAGCCATGATTTGATGCAGCCATTTAACGCCTCAGCACTGTTTGCCAGTTTGCTGCGCGATAAGCAAACCACACCGGAACTTAAACAGCTAAGCCAGAACCTGATTAGCTCATTAAACTCGGCCGAAGAGTTACTGGGTGCTATTTTAGAACTGACCAAATTGGATTCCGGCGTTATCAGCGCGCAGCCACAAAGTGTCAGCCTATGTGCATTACTCGATGATATTGCCCGTGACGCCGCCGTGCTGGCAGAGGAAAAAGGCCTGACTCTGCGTTATGTGCCGTCAAAACTGGCTGTCACGACCGACCGCAAACTGTTAAAACGCGTGATCCAGAATCTGCTGGCTAATGCTATCCGCTACACAGCGACTGGCAAAGTCGTGCTGGGAGTAAAGCGTCGCGGCGCTAATCTACAAATATGCGTACTGGATACTGGCATTGGTATAGCCGCGCAGGATCAGCAGCGTATTTTTGAAGAATTCCAGCAAGGTGAGCAACAGGATCAACGTGGCCTCGGGCTTGGCCTGGCGATAGCCAGCCGCATTACTACCATCTTAAGTCATCCGCTTACACTGTGGTCTGTGCCCGGCAAAGGCAGCTGCTTTAGTGTCACACTGCCACTAGCCGCCCCGGTAGAGTTAACCACCTCAGTAGCCGCAAAACACGATACGTTGGCCAGCTTCAGTGGCAAGGCTATTTTACTGCTGGATAATGAACCGCAATTACGCAGCGCTGTGGCCGAGCTGCTACGTAGCTGGCAAATAGAGGTCATTGCTGTCGGCCAGCCGTCGGAAGCACTGCAGGCGCTGCAGCAAGGCTTTAAACCTGACGCCCTGCTGTTTGATTATCATCTGGATAATAACGCCACCGGAGTTGAAGTGGCAGAGCAGCTAGCCGCGCATTTCGGTGTCAATGTACCGGTCGTCATTCATTCGGCAGATCATAACGAGGCAATACGTGAGCATGCGTTAAATGCCGGCTATTACTTTTTGCTAAAACCACTCAAACCGGCCGCACTGAAAAAATTGTTTCAGCGCCTGCTGCGTTAAACCTGCTCTGGCAGACGTAATTTCTCAAACATAATACCGGCTAACGTTCGGTTATTTACATTTAACTTGCGCAGTATAGCCGACACATGCTGCTTAATAGTGGTTTCCTGCACATTCATCTCATACGCGATTTGTTTATTCAGCAAACCATCGGCAATCATTTTCAGTACGCGAAACTGCTGTGGTGTCAGCTGCTCCAACCGGCTGGCAAAATCTTCATCAATCAATGATTTAGCATTGCTAACATCAGCCACCAGCTCTTCAGGCAACCAGCTGTCGCCGTTTAGTACTGCACTGATAGCTTCAGATAACAGCTCCAGTGGGGCAGATTTGGGGATATAAGCAGCGGCACCTAACGTAAGCGCCTGTTTAATTATGACCGGGTCTTCTTCCGCCGATACCATGATCACCGGCACATCCGGGTATTCAGTGCGCAGTGCTGTTAAACCGGTAAAGCCGTCTGAGCCTGGCATTTTAAGATCGAGAAAGATGAAGTTAGTGTCGGGATGGGCGCGCAGCAGCGGCCACAATTGTTGCATATTCTGCGCCTGCAGCAACAGGGCATCGGCACCAAGAATGTTGGCACACGCCTGGGATAAAGCAACCCGGAACAACGGGTGGTCATCAGCAATTAAAGCAATCATAAATCCGGATCTGAGCCTTTTGGCTCATAATGAACCGGGGCTTTCGCCCCGGCAAGTGTTTTATACCCATCCTACCTGCATCATCAGATAGTTTGGCTATCTAGTTTAGAAACGGTAACCGACGCTTAGGCTGACGGTGCGCGGGTCTATGTAGAACCCCAGCACTGACGTATCAAGCGCAGCAACACCAAAGTTGTAACCGGCAATACGTGCTTGCTTGTCTCCCAGGTTTTTACCCTGCAGCGAAATATCCCAGTGACCATCATTTGAATACCAGTTTACGCCAGCATTAAACAGCGTATAACCGCCATAATCCAGCATAGAGGGAGTTTCAAAGATTTGCGTTTCACTGCGGTGCGCCATATTTGCTGTGATGACAAACTCACCCACTTCAGTGGCGATGCTGTATTTACCGGCCAGTGTTGCAGTCAGTTCAGGCGTATTGGCGAACGCCCAAACATCAGATACATCAACAACCTGCTGCTGGTTAGGGTCGAAAAACTCCACCTTGTTAAAACTGGCATCAACATAACCAACAATCATGCTGATATCGAAGCTGCGGCTGACAGCAAACTGCGCCTCCAACTCGACACCGTTAATATCGGCACTGGCGGCATTTAACACCTGAGAAGCAACGGTGATGACGCCGGGTGATGTCTCAACCGAACGCTGTACTGTTACCTGCATATCATCATAAGAAGACATGAATACCGCAGCATTTAAACGCAGGCGCTGATCAAACCATTCGCTTTTCATCCCAAGCTCATAGGTATCAACGGTTTCTTCCTGATACGGCTCGTCAGCATCGGGGTTAATTGACTGGTTTGCCCGCATATCAAAACCACCAGACTTGAAGCCGTTGGTATAACTGCCGTACAGCATCAAATCGCGACTGTACTGATATTCTGCACCAACGCGTGGTGAAAAATGGCTGAAGCTTTCGCTGCCGGTAAACTCAGTCTGGGTAGATAAATACTCACCGTCAGGGTCGCGTGGGAATTTATAGCCGGCGTAAACATACCGATAGACGCTGGCATCTTTATCGTCTTGGGTATAGCGGCCACCAAAAGTTAACGACCATTTGTCGTCCAACTGATAGGTACCCTGGGCATAAGCCGCTATGCTATCGGTCTGTACACAACCACCGTTTTCAGTGGTGCTGGCGCCATACACTACCTGGCCGAATGCACCACAGGCTTCCCCGTCGTAGTAGTAAAGACCAGAGGCAAATTTCAACTTGTCGTCGCTGTACAGTAACTGTAGCTCTTGCGATACCTGGGTATCTTCGTAAAACGCCGGAATATCCAGCGTTGGGAAACTGGTCGAGTCAAAATCGATATTGGTGTCGGTTTTACCTTCGCGGTGTGCAGTAACCGATTTCAGTGTCCAGTTATCCGACAGGTCCAAAGTCATTGTAATCGACTGACCTTCGGTTTCTACTTTGTTTTCTACCGGCATGCTGATGTTGGCATCATACACACTGGTCGGTACAGTATCCGTTGGCGCCAAAGCACTGGGGAATAAGCGGAAACCGCCGCGTGGGTTCGAGTCATCTACCGTTTTATCCGCACTTAACAGCACGCGAAAGCGTTCGTTAACATTCCACTGCAGGCTGACCCGACCGGTCATTAACTCTTTGTTGTAGTTGTCATCACCGGTATTTAAAAACTTACCAAAACCGTCACGGTTAAACGTAGCAAAAGCACCGCTGATAAACACATTGTCGGTAAGCCCAGTCTGGCCCGACACTTTTAAATCGCGTTGGTTTTCGGTACCAATAGTGCCGCGAACAGCAAACTCGTTGTCACCGGTCAGCTGTTTGGTGACATATTTTACCGCACCACCTATGGTATTACGGCCATACAAAGTGCCCTGTGGGCCGCGTAACACCTCAACGCGCTCTACATCATATACATCCAGTGCAGCACCTTGCGGCCGTGCCATGTATACATCATCAATATATATACCCACGCCCGGCTCAAAACCCCACAATGGGTCCTGCTGACCGATACCGCGAATATAAGCCGTCAACGTGCTGTTGGTGCCGCGCGAAACTTGCAGCGTGGTATTAGGCGAATACTGCGCTACGGCGGTAAGGTTATCAAGGCCGCGCTGTGCCAGCTCCTCTTCGCCCATCGACGTCACTGCCACTGGCACCGTCTGTAAATTCTCTACTGTGCGCCGCGCTGTTACTTCAATTCGCTCCAGCTTGGCTTCAGTATCGTCACTAACGTCCTGCGCCAGCGCTGTGCCTGCAAAGCTGCTGCTGATGGCCAGCGCCAGCAGGCTGGGCTTAATCAGGGTACGGCTATACTTGTGCGGTGCATCAATATTATTGTTATGGGCCATCTTGGCTCTCCTGCTGTTTTGAGTTCGCATCATTTTGTTGTTATTTGTGTAGCCTTACTGTAGGCGCAAATGCGTTTTTTTTAACCTGTACCTTAGTACTATGGTGATGCCCGCCGAGCTGTATCAGACTAAACGAAAATGAGTATAAGGATAACAAGATGTTGAGTCTTATCGGATTACTGGCCGGGCTTGGCCTGTTGATCGTACTGACAATGCGGGGCTTTAACCTGTTTATCACCGCCCCGCTTTGTGCATTACTGGTCGCGGTGACCAACGGCATTCCCTTCTGGCAGGTCAGCGACAAGCTGGATTTCGTCAACGGCTATATGTCCGGGTTTTCCGGCTTTGTTGCTGCCTGGTTTCTGATGTTTTTACTTGGCTCGCTGTTTGGCAAGCTGATGGAACATACCGGCGCTGCCGATGCCGTGGCACTGGCGATAGTTAACAAACTGGGGCAAGGTAAAGCTGTACTGGCTGTGGTGCTGGCCTGCGCAGTATTAACTTACGGCGGTGTCAGCGTGTTTGTGGTGGCATTTTCTGCCTACCCGATGGCAGTCAGCTTATTTAAAGGCGCAAATCTGCCGCGGCGTTTTATCCCGGCGGCTCTGGCACTCGGTTCAGTCACCTTTACCATGACATCGGCCGGCTCTCCGGAAATTCAGAACTGGATCCCTATTCCTTACCTTAAAACCACACCTTACGCTGGTTGGCAGGTTAGTATCATCGTCGCGGTTTTTATGGCTGTTTGCGGCTATATGCTGCTGATGTGGATGATAAAACGGGCGGTTAGTCAGGGCGAACAGTTTACCCAGCGTAGCAGCGACCCTGAAATTACTGACCGTGCGCTGCCGCATCCGCTTAAGGGTATAGTGCCACTGGGTGTCGTGCTGCTGTTATCATTTTTATTGCACAACAGCCTGCAGCAAGCTGCACTGATTGTTGCCCTGACTGGTGGCGTAGTTAGCCTTTATCTACTCAATTTCCGCTTTTTACATAACCCGGCAGCAGCCACTAATGAAGGTGTACTGGGTGCGCTGCTGGCCATCGGCAATACTGCTGCGGTTGTTGGCTTTGGCTCTGTTGCCAAACTGACACCAGCCTTCGCCAGCGTCGTCAGCTTTATGACACACCTGCCGGGGCCGGAGCTGCTCGGTGCTGCTGTGGCGGTCAGTGCTATAGCCGGCTTAACCGGTTCCGCTTCCGGCGGCCAGGTGATTGCACTGCCCGAGATAGCGCCGCACTATCTGGACCGTGGTGTCGACCCGGAGCAACTACACCGCGTGGTGGCTATCTCTTCCGGTGCACTCGACTCGCTGCCGCATAACGGTTATGTCGTTACCACTATTCGTGCTATCTGTGGCGAGAGCCACCATAATGCGTACTGGCCGGTGGCAGTTGTCAGTGTTTTGGTGCCGGTTATTGGCACCGCTTTGGCAATACTGTTGTTTCAGTGGATTTAAGGACCTGATATGCGTGTAATCATTCTATTATTACTGCTTGCCGGTTTAAGCTTTGGTACAGCAGCCAGCAGCTTAGAGGTGCAAAAGCAAAAATTTACCCTGGACAGCTACACCACTGAAAACGGCCAGACCATCACACCGGTTAATATTGGCTGGGAAGCCTACGGCAAGCTTAATGCTGATAAGTCTAATGTGATACTGATCACACACTATTTCTCTGGCAGCAGTCATGCAGCCGGCAAATACCACCAGAATGATGCAGCTGCCGGTTACTGGGACGCCATTATCGGCCCGGGTAAAGCCATTGATACCAATAAATTTTATGTAATTAGCAGCGATACGCTGGTAAATGCGAACGTGTTTGATAAACATGTTATTACCACAGGTCCGGCAACCACTAATGCCGCTACAGGGAAGCCCTATGGCCTGACATTTCCGGTGGTGACCATTGGCGATTTTGTCGAAGTACAAAAGGCACTGCTCGATAGTCTTGGTATTAACAAACTGTATGCGGTAATTGGCCCCTCGATGGGATCGTTTCAGGCCATCGAATGGGCGGTGCGCTACCCGGAGCGTGTGCAGCGTTTGGTGCCGGTGATTGGCGGCGCTTTTATGGATGCTTATGGCGCGGTAAAGCTGGAGCGTTGGGCTTACCCGATTAAAACCGACCCGGCCTGGCACGGCGGTGATTACTACGACAAAGGACAGCCAATACAAGGCCTTACGACAGCACTGGCGTACATCACACAAGACGCGGTGCATCCACTTGGCTTTAATCAGCGTTATCCGTCCCCCGTTAGTGACAAAAACGCCATGCAAGATATCAACGCCAGCTTAAGTGCCTGGGAGCAGCTGATGCAACATGCCAAAGTCAGGGCAACCTATCAGGATGCCAACCATATTTTATATCTGGTGCGGGCATCCCAGTTGTGGCGTGCCGGTATGGCTGACAATTGGCAGCAGGCTGTCGGCGGTATCAAAGCAAAAACCTTATTTCTGCCTGCCAGCGGTGACTTACTGCTGCCACCAGCGTTCAGCCAGCAAAGTGCAGATGCGATGAAAAACGCCGGTAATACACCGCAGTATGCCGAAATACCGGGCAACTGGGGCCATTTAGACGGTTTAGTCAATATTCAGTCTGTTGCGCCCTTGATCGAAACGTTTCTGAACCAACCTTGACACCGGTAATGCCGGAGCTGTTTCTTCCTGGTGGGAGCTGCGTGTAACGGGCTCCTTTTTTATCCGTATAATTTATTCGCGCTTAAGTTTGTTTTCAGCTAAAAATAATCGGTATAGATTGCAAATTAATATTGCTCAGGCAAGATAAAGCTGCATTCAACAAACTGATTTTTATAAGGAAGTAACAATGGCCTTTGATTACGGCAGCGAATCGTTAGGGATCCGTAACCCTTTTAAAGCCGAAGGTTTATTACGGGCCTTACGTGGTGTAGTAGTAACCCTGCTGGGTATTTACCCGCTATTACAGGTGGTTAGCCTGGTACAACAGGATAAAACCCTGGCCTGGATTTACGCCGCTATTGGCTTTATCTTGCTGGCATCAGGGTTAAAAGCACTTGGTGGCGGACTGTTTCAGATGCTGCGTTTTTTTGTCGGCCGCAGTGTACCTACGTCACTGGCACCCAATTTAAGCAAGTCTGAGCGTGAAACGGCCCAACTGGAAAAACCACACTATAAAAGCATTGATTTGGAAGAAATGCTGATGGGCCGCAAAAATAAAACCTTTGTCGAACCTGTTGGATTTATCTCCCGTCTGGTGCATACGCTGGTACCGAAATTAATTTTTCTGCCCTACCCGATGCGTAACCTGGCGCAGCGCTTCTCCGGCGCGTTGATTGCCACTGTTATCGCGCTGGTGGCCTATGCGTTAACCGCTTTTGTTTGCTTGACTGGCTTAGCCGGCAACACCGGCGAAATTTTATTGCCGTTTTTCTCGTTTGTGCTGGTGGTATATTTAATTCTCAGCTGGCGCAGCGCCAGTGCTGTGTATCGTCAGGCAGAGAAAAGCATTGAAACCCAGGGCAACCTGAAACTGGCAAAAATTATGGCTTTTGCCATTTTAGCGCCGGTATTGCTGGGGCTTCTGATCAACTATCTGTTACAGCAGCGTGATATTGCCCGCTTTGTAGCTGACCTGCAGCAGTCGGAACTCCACAGCTTTGCGGTAACACCACAACTGCTGCTGGTACTACTGTTAGCAGCGGTCAGCGGCGCCTTAGTATTTCTATTGCTAAAACAGCGTACCGCACAGGTAAAGGCGCAAACCAAAGTGGCAGAATACCGGGCAAACTGGCAGGAAAACATTCACCCGCGTGAGTTGTTTGTCAATATCGATAATATTGTGATGGCAAACCGGCGCTACAAAGAAATACCAAACCGGGTATACCGGGAGTTAAACCCTAACCTGAATGAGCAGTCAGAAAGTAAAGGCAATTTCAGCGGCGAGATGATGATTGAAACACAACCTGCCTATGCCCCGCTTGAACATACAGCGCTGTTTAAGCAGCTGCGGTTGTGGGCAACCGTATTGGGCCAGGTTTTACTGCTGATTGGGCCTTTTATCCTGTTTTACCTGTTGTTTGAAGCCAGAACCGTACTGGCGTTAATTAGCGAGTTTCAGGCGATAGCCCGGCCAACTGACGCCGCTACACAACAGTTCACAGTACAGCTGTTTAACGAAAGTCAGTTTATATTAAGCCTGCTGTTCAGCTGGCTGATTTGCCACAGTTTTGGCCGTCTGCTACAAAACTACTGCCATACCTTCTGGGCTGAGCTGAACTTTGACTCGTTACTGGTGTATTTAAAATGCGAAGGCACTTACACCGAAAGCAAACTGACTACCGGTAAAGGCATATACGATTCTACTGCCTCAGAGAATTATGTCATGCGCTCATCGCTAACGCCGTGGGTGATTACATCCCGCATTATGAGCAGCACCTTTGCCGACAGCGGCGCAAAAAATGTTGAGCACCCACGCCATATTCTGGAGATGAATGACAACCCGCAGGAAATGCAGGCTATTCTGGACGATATCCGCAGTTTCTTCTCTGACCGCGAAACCATCGCCAGCATTAAAAACCAGCAGGATTTATCTAATACCGAACAAATTTACCAGATTAACCAGCAGTCGCGCGCTATGCCGGTGACCGCAGATCAGGCCAGCCTTGCCAGCCCGCAACAGGACGCTGAGGCCAGTGCCAACCTGCCACCATCAACGGCCAGCGACTAAGGCTCGCTATGCATAAAGCGCTTTGTTTTACTGTCCCGCTGCTAATGGCAATACTCGCTGTATTGCCAACAGCAGCACAGGCAGAGCGCCTTAAACTTGCCAGCAGTAACTACTACCCGCATTATGCAGAAGACCTGCCACAACAAGGTGCCGTCACCGAAATTGTGCGCCAGGCTTTTTTATTGCAGGGTGTCGAGATAGACGTCGAGTTTATGCCGTTTGCCCGTGCCTACCGTGAAAGCCAGCAAGCCAGTTACATCGGTTTAATTGCCGCCTGGTATGATGATGAGCGCGCGGAGTACTTTTACTACTCTCAACCACTCTACGCCAACCAAATCGTGTTTTTTAAGCGTAAAAGTGCGCAAATTCAGTATCGTGATTACGCCGACATCGCCCGGCAACAGCTTCGACTGGCATTAGTACAGGGCTATTTGCAGCCAGAAGGGCTGTTGCAAAGCCAGCCTAATCTGGTCAGAGTCGCGCAGGATGAACAGGCATTTCAGATGCTGGCCAGAGGCCGGGTAGATCTGGTACCGGCAGATAAACTTAATGGCTTATATTTGCTGCAGCAAAAGCTGCCAAATGATTCAGACCGGCTAGACTACCTTACACCGGCGCTGGAGCAACGACCGATGTACCTGCTGTTGTCAAAACAAGATCCCCGCTCCGAAGCGCTGATGCAACAGTTTAATACCGGCTTAACTGAGCTGCGCCACTCGGGTCAATATCAGCAGATCCTGCAAACCCTGCTGCCTCTGCAACCGCCGCAATAACCTTATTCAGCGCCTGCCTGATGCACAAAGCGGATAAATTGCTGCACCAGGGGTGCCTGATACTGCTGATGCTGCAGTAAACTCAGCTGCCGCTCAAGCTTAAGCGGGCTGGCTAGCTGCCGCAGCACACCCTGCGCCAGTTCATCCTGTACCGCTAATAGTGGCAGGCAGCCAATGCCCAAACCGTGGCGTACCGCCTGTTTAATTGCCTCAGGCCGTTGCAGTTCCATAATTGTGGCCGGTGACCAACCGCAGCGGGCCAGCTCATGCTCCAGCACTGCCCGCGTGCCCGACCCCCGCTCACGTACTATCCAGGTTTGCTGTTGCAGCTGGCTGGCATCATCCGGCACCCCGTGGCCGGCTGATGCTACCAGTACCAGCGTATCTTTGCGCCAGTATTGGAGCAGGAACTCTGTGCTAAGCACTGGCCCTTCAATAAAACCCAGCTGCGCCTGCTGCAGCCGCAACTGATTTTGCACCTCACTGCTATTGCAGATCTGTAGCCGGATCTCAACATCAGCGTACTGCTGGCGAAATTTGGCGATCACCGGTGGCAGCAGGTAGCAACCTATGGTTTCACTGGCGACCAGCCGCAGCTCTCCGCTATTGGATTGCGGCTGCACTATTGATGCCTGTAAATCGAGTAACTGCCGCAAGCGTGGCAGTAAGTCCAGCGTATATTGTGTAGGGATCAGCTGCCGGTTTTGCCGTAGAAACAAGGTTGCACCAAGGCGTTGCTCCAGCTCCTTCAGCGCCTGACTGGCTGCTGGCTGGCTCAGTGCCTGTTGCTGTGCCGCCTCACTCAGGCTGTGATAACGGCAAATCGCATCAAGCAATAACCACTGCCGTGGGCTGGGATAATTCATTCAAAAATCCTATTTATTAAATAAAATAAATCCATTATTTTTATATTTTATATTGATTAAAATAGCCAGCGTTCTCTGCCAACCGGACAGATAAAATGTTTTGGATTGCCCTGCCTGTATTACTGTTGCACGCACTGTACTTTTACCAACCGCAGCTGCACCAGGCGGTAAACCCGGTGTTAGCGGCGCTGCTGACAGGTCTGCTGTTATCGGTTTACTTCGCAACTTTGCGTAAGCCTCACCAGATAGCGCAGGCAGCTGTGCGTAACCAGACATTTCATTCTATTCAACAACAGGCATTGCGCCTGGGTATAGTGTTGTTTGCGCTTAAAGTTGACCCTCAGTTGCTGCTGAGTACAGATCCCTGGCTGTTTGCCCGTTTAGTGTTTTTGGTTGCGGTAGTACTTTTCACTGCACTTTGGCTGGGCGTGCGCTACTTTCGCTTACCCAAAGCCCAGGTGTTACTGCTCAGTGCCGGTTTTAGTTTTTGCGGCACTTCAGCCATCTTCGCTACTCAATCCTTACAGTCTGCGGCAAAAAACAGTAAACAAGATGTCGCTGCCTCGCCGGCGCAATTAAGCCAGAGTCTGGCACTGGTCATGCTGATGGGACTGTTGGCACTGGCTGCCTATAATGCGCTGGTTTTCAGCGGTTGGTTTAGCCCGCCTGAACTGGCGTGGCTGGTAGGCAGTACCGCCCCCGAAGTGTCTCAGGCAGTTGCCGCAGCCGGTCAGCTTGGCCCATTAGCCGCATTGGCCGTGACGATAAAACTGGCACGGGTATGTTTGCTGGCACCATTTTTAATCGGCCTGAACCGTTGCCAGCACGGCAACAACCGGGCGCCGTTGCCATGGTTTATTATCGCTTTTGTCGGTCTGTTACTGCTGCAGTTGTGCCTGCCTGTGCCAGAAGCACTGCGCTCTGCGGCGGCGCTGTTTTCACAAAGCTGTCTGATGCTGGCAATGATTATTACCGGCCTGCAAAGCCGCTGGCAGGATGTTAAACAGTGCCCACTGCAAACTGTGATATTCGCGCTGGTTATTCTGCTGCTGTTGTTTCTGCTCTCAATAGTGTTGATAACGTATTGAAACGAAAAAAGCCACTAAACACTGTTTAGCGGCTTTTACTTATAAACAAAAACGATAGTTAATGATCATGTGCTTCAGCAGGTGCTGCAATACCCAGCCACACCAGCTTATGCGGTACAAAGCTCAGCTGTTTTGTCGCTACCACTTCGGCGTCAGCAATATCTACCGTCAGCAGTGTATTGTCGATTGGGTTAGTCACATACACCTTGTCATCACTGGCTGAAATAGCCAGCTCAAAGCGGCTGTCCTCCGGCATAGTCGATACATCAGCCGTGGTTAGCTGCACTTTACCGGCAATTTCAAACGCTGGTTCCTCTGCGACACCTTCATGTTCATGGCCATGCCCATGTCCGTGATAGTTCAGTATGGTTAAATACCCGAGGCTATCTAACAGCACAAACTTTTCGCCGCCATCGGCAAAGCCGTAACCAACCAGACTGGCGCCTTCTGTACCCTGCCAGTCTACCAGTTCCATTTCGCCATCTTCAGCATGAATAGCAAACATGCTGGCGCCGGCAAAACCAACCAAATGTTCAGCATGCTCAGCGCCCACTAAGGTGCCGATGCGCATAGTGCCGCTAAAATCATCGGTGTTAGCAATTTTGCTGGCGGTAAAGGTTGCATCTTGCTGATTGATCACCAATACGCCATCGGTACAGCCAAACGCTATAACATGCTCGTTCTGTGCACTTCCGTGCAAGCCCGGACACAACTCATCAAATACCAGCTCTTCATGGAAGTGATCATCATGCGCATGATACACCCCTACTTTATCAGGCAGTGTCGTCGCGCTGTTGGCATCGCGGATAGTCGACAGTACATACTCGCCACGGGCCTGCGCGGCACCATGCATATGGGTACTGTAATGCAGTACCGGATAACCGTTACTGTCGGTAGTAATATCGGCGTCAGTGATCACCGCAAGTGCTGCCGGGGTGCCACTTGCCGCATCACCGTCAAAAAACACCGCTACCTGGCTGTCATTGCTGGTAATGTGCGTGGGCCGGCTGTCTGACAATACAAAGCTGCTCAGCGCCGGTGCCTGCTGGTAATCATGCAGATGATCGACATGGTCTTCCTGAAACAGGCCGCCGTCGACAAACTCAACCCGGTCGGTGGTGCGTTGCACAACCAGCGCATAGCGTTTACTGGCAGAAGCGGCCAGTGCTGACGGCGTATCAGCGACCGCAAAGGTATCTAACAGCGCGCCGTTTTCTAACTCATACACTGACACCAGGTTGGAATCTTTCGCGGAAATAGCCAACCGGCCTGCAGCACTAATATCGCCATGATCGTGATCATGATCATCACCGTCATCTGCAATAGGGTCTTTTTCCACGATATTGGTTGTACTGTCACCACAGGCACTGAGTAAAGATACGCTAACCAGCAGAGCTGCCAGACTGAGTTTTGTTTTTAACATTGTCACTCCTTGTTATAAGTAAAAGGTGCGGCAGGACAGGAACTATAGCTTCCCTGCCGCACAAAAATCAGAAACTACCGCGCAAACCCACTGCAACCGAGCGGCCAGGTAACGGCGTAATATCCTTTAAGAAAGAGGTATGCACCCGGGCTTCTTCGTCGGTCAGGTTCTGGCCTTTGATGTAAGCCGTCAGCAGCTGAGCGCCCAGCTCAAACCGATAGCTGACGCTGGCATCCAGCATGGTGTAACCTGCGGTTGCTTGTTCAAGCTCTGAAACGTTGTCTTGCTTAAAGTAGCGGGTGGCACGCACGTCGGCGCTTATCGCATCGTGCTCATAGGCCAGCTCCGCAGCCATGCGCAGTGGCGGTGTCCGGGGTAAATCGCCACCACCGTTCAGACGGGCGCGGATATAATCGCCTTGCAAGGTTAACTTAAAGGGATCGTTGATTTGCCAGTTAAACTGGGCTTCTAAACCGTGCAGGGTGACATCGGCAGCAGTAAATAAATATACCGGCAGTTCGCCACCGTGATCATGGCCTTCTTCCTCATCGCCATGGTCGTGACTGTGGCCAGACTCGGCAAATAAACCGGTATTTTGCTGGTAGTAGTAGTTATCTACCCGGTTATAAAACGCATTCAGCACAAAGCCGGTATTGCCACTGAATTTACGCAGCGTGACATCCAGGTTGTTCGCTGTTTCCAGTTCAATTGGCTGAGTGTTCAGCACGAACTCGTCGTCATCGAGCGTAAACATGGCACCGACTTCATAAGATTGCGTACCAATGTGTGCACCAAACGACAATAGTTCGGCCGCTGATGGTGCCCGTTGAGAACGTGAAACTGAGAAGCCAAGGTTATAGCCTTCAGCAAAATCCCACACGGTACCGGCAGATAAGCTGTAAGGCGTGAACTTCTGGCTAACATCGAACACCCTAATCATGCCACCGCCGTGGTCATGATCATGGTCGTGCTCTTCTTCGCCATGGCTATGCGCACCGATATCAGGCAGCAATACATCACTGGCATCAATCGTCACGCGTTCAACCCGGGCACCCAGTTGCACCAGCCAGTCACCGAAGTGCCTCTCTTCCATCAAGCCTACAGCCAGCATCTGGCTTTCAGATGGCGGCGTAAAAGCCTCTTCACCTATTGCCTCAAAGTCGCTGAACTTATAATGCAAACTTAAGCCACCACGCCAGTGCTCGAACGTGCGGTGCAACAGTTCTAACCGCGCTTCCTGACTACGGTTTTTAAAAGTGGTGCCTACCACTCCTGCTTCAATTTCGGCATGTTCATAATCGGTAAAGGCCAGCCGGGTATTCACCGCACGGATAAGACCAGAAGAGAAATTCAGTTCACTTAACAGCTGGTAGCGGTTCTGCGTTAAATCGGCATACACCTGCTCTTCTTCGTGCGCTTCGCCTTCTTCATGCTCGTAGCCACCGTGTGAGTGCCCGGGTATGCCATATTCACGCTCTAAACGGCCATACGACATACCGACATAGCCATTGCTGAGCAACCAACTGGCACCCACAGTACCGCCTTTGGCCTCAGATGCAGAATTCGCCACCTTGCCTTTTTGGGCACCTTCTTCCGGTTCAGCTTCAGCAAACCCTGGAATACTGTAGTCATCACTGTCGCGCCAGAAACCATCTACATATACCGCGATGTTATCTGTGCCGCTTACGGCTGAACCCGCCACCAATTTTTCATTGTTAACCGATTCACGTTGCACCATCCATTCGGCACGGCTTGTGCTGTCAGTGGGCACCCGCTCATCCACCACGTTCACTACGCCACCAATAGCGCCACTGCCGTAAAATAATGTGGCAGGCCCGCGTAATACTTCAATTTGGGTAGCGGTGCTGGCTTCGCTGGCCACGCTGTGGTCAGGGCCAACACGAGACGCATCACCGGCATCTAAACCGTTTTGCGTAATAAGCACCCGCGGGCCGTCTAAGCCGCGGATAATAGGGCTGCTGGCAACGCCGCCATAGAAGTTAGAATGCACACCCACTTCATTTTTTAACGTATCACCCAACGTTGAGGCCTGGCGCATTTTCAGCTTGTCACCGGCCAGTACATTAACCGGCAAAGCGGATTCTGTTGCAGAGGCATGAAATAAAGTGGCTTTTACGTCAATTACTTCAATCGTGCTGTTAAGCAACACCAGATTGACATCAGACAACCCTTGTTGCGGTACAGTAAAATGCAGACTACGGTGGGCGAAACCTGACGCTTCTACATGTAGCTCTGCGTGCTCAGCCTGCATGCTGACCGCAAAGCGACCCGCTGCATCAGTGACAGCCTGCTGGTTTTCACCTGCCACACTGACGGTTGCACCGACAACCGGGTTGCCATTGCTATCTGTTACCACACCAGATATTGATTCTGCATTAGCCGCAGCACTGAATAGCACTGCGCTGACCAAACTGGCCAGTATTGCTTTCTTAAACATAAATACCCTCTTCCCTACTTCCGTACCTGTGCCACAGGTGCGCTGATTTCACACGAAGCCCGCATTTGACGAATCAATTGTTACGTTATAACATATTTCAACTTTTGTGATGTTATAACATTTTTATATTCACCGGCAATGCTTACGACAGGAAAACAACAACACAAGTTGAATTCACAATTCCGGTTAACGTGAGGGTTTATGAAAGATCTTATTGCAGCCACTTTGTCTGGCCTATGTGTTGTGCATTGTCTTGCCACTCCGGTATTGCTGGCTTTGGGCAGCTCAGGCTTATTACTGGGTATTTTCAGTTCCGAGTGGTTTCACTACCTGATGTTATTACCTATTGCTACTTTTTTGGTTTGGAGCCTGCCTGGCGGCTGGTGTGTACACCGCAGCAAAACGCCTTTTGTGCTGGGGTTAGGCGGCTTTTTGCTGCTGATTACGGCTCTGTTCGGGCCCCATGAAGCAGAAGCAGCACTGTCAATTATGGGCGGTATGCTGTTAATCAGCGCTCACTTATATAACCGAAAACTTTTACTTAAACTGCAAGAGCCTCAACATGCTGCCAATTGATATCGCTTCTGACACCCGCTTACCGGTTACAGTGTTATCCGGTTTCTTAGGTGCCGGAAAAACCACCTTACTCAATCATGTGCTGAATAACCGCGATGGCCTGCGGGTTGCTGTTATTGTTAACGATATGAGCGACGTCAATATCGACGCCAACCAGCTGAATAAAGAAGTCAGCCTTAACCGCGCCGAAGAAAAACTGGTAGAAATGAGCAATGGTTGCATTTGCTGCACCTTACGCGAAGATCTGCTGCTGGAAGTGGGCAAACTGGCCAAAGCCGGCCGCTTTGATTACCTGCTGATTGAATCGACCGGCATCTCCGAGCCGCTACCGATTGCTGAAACCTTCACTTTTGAGCATGAAGACGGCCAAAGCCTGGCCGATATTGCCCGCTTAGACACACTGGTCACGGTAGTAGATGCGGTGAACTTTCTCACCGACTTTGAGGCCGCACAGGATTTAACCGAACGCGGAGAAAGTTTAGGTGAAGATGACGAGCGCAGTGTCAGCGACTTACTGATAGAACAGATAGAGTTTTGTGATGTGCTGATCATCAGCAAAGCAGATTTAGTCACCAAAGCGCAACTGCAGCGACTACAGGCGATACTGCGTAGTTTAAACAGCAGCGCCCGTATTATTGAAGCCGAGCACGGTAAAGTAGCGTTAAATCAGATTTTAAATACCGGCCTGTTTAACTTCGACAAAGCGCAGCAGGCACCAGGCTGGCTGGCCGAACTGCGCGGTGAACATACGCCGGAAACCGAAGAATACGGCATCAGCAGTTTCAGCTTTACCGCCCGCAAGCCGTTTCACCCGGCCCGGTTTCATGCGTT
The DNA here is from genome assembly GCF_059429535.1 of Rheinheimera sp. ATLC3. Taxonomy (NCBI): domain Bacteria; kingdom Pseudomonadati; phylum Pseudomonadota; class Gammaproteobacteria; order Chromatiales; family Chromatiaceae; genus Rheinheimera; species Rheinheimera sp. ATLC3. The sequence goes on along the minus strand of NZ_CM182103.1, from coordinate 2,893,982 downwards.
TTTGCATCAGGATTGGCCAAACGGGCGTTTGCTACGCTCAAAAGGCTATTTCTGGCTGGCCAGCACACCGGCCTATGCCTGGCTATGGCATCAGGCCGGCGGTATCGCCCGCTATCACATGGCCGGGTTATTCTGGCAGGCTGTACCGGCGGAGCAATGGCCGCAGGACGCCGACATGCAGCAGGCGATTATCCTGAACTGGGTCGAACCCTATGGCGACCGGCGGCAGGAACTGGTGTTTATTGGCCAGCGACTAAATAAAAAGGCCATGCTGGCGCAGCTTAACGCCTGCTTGCTCACCGACGCCGAGCTGGCTCTAGGGGAAGCACAGTGGCAACACTTACCTCATCCCTTTGCTGAGCAATGATAACCCTGCGACAATTTGCCACAGCGACGCAAGCCGCTGATGAGGTTACACTTCACACACTCAGAATGACATTACTGCTGCAATGGTTTAGTCTCTTCTGACATTTTGCACACGGCTGCCAGGCAGCCGTTTTTTTTCTGTTACCGGTAGTGCCTGTACCATGGCTAAAAAACTGATTATTGCCACTGAATTATCTGAACGGCACCAGCTTGCGCATTTTATCCATTTTCGCTGGGGCCTGATTAGTTTTGAAGCCCTGGCGGCATTCGCTGGCTGGCTACTGCAGTATCAGGTTAGTTCCTGGCCATTAATTGCACTGCTGCTGCTTACCCATACCTGCACCAATCTGCTGCCCCGTTTTTTAAGCGCTAACAAGATAGCACTTAGGCACATCTATCTGTTCAGTTGCATGCTGGATGTATTAATGCTCGGTTGCCTGCTGGCCATGAGCGGCGGTGTTAGCAATGGCCTGGTGGCAATGTTATTGCTGCCGGTGGCTGTTGCTGCCGTTATGCTGGCTGGCAAAAGCGGCTATGTAGTGGCGGCATTGGCGATCACCTGCTACAGCCTGCTACTGCAGGTTGGCGATCTGCAGATCCCCAGCATCGACAGCTTACTGGAACAAACCGGGCCGTTAACTACGCATACTGATCACGCTATGCACCATACAGATAACAATGGTTTTAGCCAGCATATGCAGCAAATGTGGTGGGCCTTCTCTATCTCTGCTTTGCTAATCAGCTGGTTTATCAGCTCACAGGCCAGCTTAAACCGGGTTAAATCCAAAAAGATCAGTGAATTACAGCAGCAACAGATCCGCAACGAGCAGATGCTGGCATTGGCCACCTTTGCCGCCAATGCAGCGCACGATTTAGCCAGCCCAATTCAGACCATGCAGTTATTAACCGATGAAATAGCAACCGACACGCAAAATGCGGCCATAACGGAATTACAACAACAGTTAAAACGCTGCCAGCAGATAGTGCAACAACTGCGCAGCGATGCTGGCAGCCTGCGCAGTGATGAGGTAAGCCAGCCACTGTACCGGCAAACCGAGCAGGCCATAGCCCGCTGGCTCAACAGCCGACCCGATATTAGCCTGCAGGTAACACCATGCGTTCAGGCGGCGGATTTTATGCTATCAGACAGCCAGGGATTTGGTGCTGCGCTGTTAAACATTCTCGACAACGCCGCCGAAGCCAGCCTGGCAAATAACCACGACACGCTTGAAATCGTGCTGACACTAAATGCAGACGGCCTGAAAATACAGGTGCGTGATTTTGGTGAAGGTTTATCTGCCGGCAGGCTGGCAGAGCTGGGTAAGTTACCGCAACAAAGTGAGCAAGGCTTAGGTATCGGCCAGTTCCTGGCCAATATGTCAATTGAACGCTTGGGCGGCAGCGTACGCCGGCAAAATGCCGGCAACGGCACACTGACAATCATTAGCATGCCGCGAATGCCAACCGGGACCACCGCATGAAGTTGGTGATTGTAGATGACGATGTGGCGTTGCTAAATGCACTGTCTCGCCGCTTCAGTCAGCGTGGCTTTGAGGTCGTTAGCTTTACTGAGGCGGTTACTGCTGCACAGCTGATTTCACTAAAGGCCGATAGCTATCTATTAGATTTGCGCTTTGCCAGCCAGTCAGGTTTAAGTTTTATTGCGCCACTGCGCCAGGCTCTGCCAGCTTGCCGCATAGTGCTGCTAACCGGGTATGCCAGCATTGCTAACGCGGTGCAGGCAGTAAAACTTGGCGCAGATGATTATCTGACAAAGCCTGCCGATTTGCTGCAACTGGAACAGGCTCTGCGCGGTGAAACCCAACCAGCTGTGACCGCCGTACTGGACACGCCGTCAGTGTTATCACCGGATCAACTGGAATGGGAGCACATTAACCGCGTGCTCACTGAGCAAGATGGCAATATCAGCCGCACGGCAACGCTGCTGGGCATGCACCGGCGTACCTTACAGCGCAAACTGGCCAAACACCGGCCCTGATACACAGCTACTGCTGCCCGGCCATTTGTTGCAAAAACTGCAGCCGCTGCCGCTCCTGCTCATCCGGTTGCCAGGTTTCGTCTGTTAACTGATCTAACGAGAAATAATCAATCTGATATTGTGCTTGTTCACTGTCGCCGTACCGGGTTAGCTCACCCGGCACCGCCGGGCGTTTTTCCAAAATAAAAGTGCCAATAATGAAAGGCCCGCTGTGCTGGCGCAGCACAGCTTTAAAAGCTTTCAGCGTTATTTCTGTCTCACCTTCACTGAGTTTTTCAGTTGTCGTCAGCAGTGCCAGCGGCTGACGTTGCTCGGTGTATAAATTCGCCCGCAACCGGTAAAAGCCACTTTGCCTGACATCAATTTGCACCGGTATATGCATATCACTGCCAATACCGAAAGGTTCAGCCACACCGGTCACAGTGGCTACAGGGTTGTAATATTCAATGCCGGTTTTCAGCACCTGTTGCTGACCGTTAGCGCTAAAACTAACCTGTACTTCGAAGGCGCCATTCCAGCTTTCATCCGCATCGAGCGTGGCAGTGTAATGCTCTGATGTCCGTTGCATCTCTTTGCCAGCACTGTGTTCGCTACCGGCCTCATGTTGCAGCCGAACACTAATATCGGATACCTGCAAGCCGCTTACCTGCAATGTTACCGGCACCGCCTCCGGATAACTAAAACGGTATTTAGGCAGCACTATGGCGGCACTGGCCCCGCCTTGCAGCGGCACAGTTTGCACTATGTATTGATTAGGTTTAAGCAAGTGCTCATCGTCAATACTAAGCGGCCTTGAATAAGCTGGCGTATTTAATTCAGCAGCATAAGCGCTGGCCAACAGTTTAAAGCTCTCGGTCACGGGTTCAGGTATCTTCTCTGTCACCGTAATCTGTGGCGCTGCAGCCGGGGGCTTGTTTACAGCTGGCAAACTGCCTGGCGCTACATCGTTAGCTGATGCTTCTGTAACAGACTCAACTTCAACCTGCTGTGGCCAGAAATAGACTAAGCCTGCCAGCATGGCTGACAGGCTTAGTAGCCATAACACTTTTTTCATCGGTGTTAGTTCGCGGCCTGATACACCAGCGCAGACATGCTGGTGTTGCCTGAATTACGCACTACGCGATAACGTGAGCTGAAAATCCACCAGCCACGGGTTTCATCATAAGTGTTAAACTGCAAACGCTCACCATTGAGGTAGCTGGAGCTACTGTTTGCGGCTGTCACTTCATCGGCAGCGCTATTGGCGATGACGTCACTATGACTGTAACCTTCACTCATCAGCATTGGATAGTGGTACGGCATAAAGGCAGATGGACCACTGACTGAAGTGAGTTTGCCATCAAAGGCAACACTGCGGGAACAACTGTTAAAACTGGCCGCTGATGACGCACCGCAACTGGAATGGCTGGCCACAACGCCATCATCCTCGCCCGGCAAAAAGGCACCGGTTGCGCCGAGAAAATCAGACCCCGCACCAACAAACCTTAGCCGTGGTACCCGGCTGTCCGGAAATGCAGCCAGTTGCCTTGCCGTATTTACCCGCAAATCATTCAGTACACCAATGTTTGAAGGAGATGGGATTTGCCCCAGCCACATCGACAAGGCCAGTTTTAGCGTGGTATCAATCAGGCCGGAACCCCCTGCCACATTTACGGCTAAATCAGCCAGCTCGACGCCACCACCAGCGCCGGCGAAATCAAAGGTAGCGACGATATTAAGCGGTTGTAAGCCAGCGTTTTGCAGCCACAGCGCCTGGTTATCAATAATGTAGCGGGTCACCAGATCTCCGGTGGAATGCGACACAAAAATACAGCCACTGGCACAGGTGCCATTGCGCGACATCTGCTGCAACTTAGGCCAGACGTAATCGCTGGCAATTTTACCGGCTACACGCTCCTGTGACGGCCAGTCAATGCGTACGTCGGAACGATCACGCCAGTACTGTGCCCAGTAAGCCGCACCATTGCTGGTGACCTGATTACCGGTTGGCCGGCTGGCCAGGTTGTCTGGCTGAAAACCATGCACTAACACTACGGGGTAGCCGCCTACAGCCGCCTGCGCAGTACCACTTAGCAGGCCTGCCAGTAGCAGCAGGGTAGATTTTTTCATTGGATTGTCCTCTGTCTTTTTATCTGCTGAATCTGAGTTCTTGCTGAGATTCTTTTATTATTTTTTGGCTGCACCGGTGTAGCGACGCAATACTTCAACAACAAGATAGACCAGTTCACTTTTAACGCAATACAGGCTTTTTCAGCCATAGCGCCACAAACGCAAAACCTGTCATGCTGTATGTTTGAATTACCTGATAGTGCGAAAAATGTAATATCAGAGATAGCCCGCATGACAGCGAACACTGACCGAATTGGACTGGATATACCGGCAAAACGCTGTTTAAAGTTTTCACTCAAACTATTTTCAACATTTTTTGTTTTGCCCTGCGCTTGCTTCGCTTAAGCTAGTGAAAATTAAATAAAACAAGGTAAGCAGATGCTGGAAACCATTGCGATATATCTTGCGGCAGCGGTAGTGGCCGTGCCTGTCGCTAACCGGCTTGGGCTGGGCTCAGTGCTGGGATACATTTTTGCCGGTGTACTGATAGGGCCTTTTTTGCTGGGGCTGGTCGGCGATCAGACACAGGTGCAGCATTTTGCTGAATTTGGCGTTGTGATGATGTTGTTTCTGGTCGGCCTCGAATTGCAACCATCAAAACTCTGGCAATTAAAGGGCGCAGTGTTTGGGCTGGGTGGACTGCAGGTTATTCTTACCTCGGCACTTATCTTTGCCGTTGCCGTATTGGCACTAGGGCTAAGCTGGCAGGCAGGTTTAGCAATTGGTTTAATGCTGTCGTTATCGTCAACTGCAATAGTGCTGCAAACACTGGCTGAGAAAGGTTGGATTAAACAACCTGCCGGGCAGAATAGCTTTGCGGTGTTGTTGTTTCAGGATATTGCTGTCATCCCTATGCTGGCCTTGCTGCCGCTGCTTAGCACTGCCGCCGCTGTTGATCCCGGCCATAGCGACAGCAGCCTGATTGCCCACTTGCCGTTGTATGGACAAATTAGCATTTCTGTAGCGGTGATCATTGCCATCATCATCGCTGGCAAATATATCTCGGCGCCACTGTTTCGGTATATTGCCGCCACCCGTTTGCGCGAAGTATTCACCGTTTTTGGTTTGCTGTTGGTGGTCGCTATTGCGCTGCTGATGCAAGCCGTTGGCTTGTCTCCGGCACTGGGTACTTTTCTGGCCGGTGTCGTATTGGCGGAAAGCGAATTTCGTCATGAGCTGGAAGCGGATATAGAACCCTTCAAAGGCCTGTTGCTGGGGTTGTTTTTTATCACCGTCGGCGCATCAATTAATTTTTCATTGCTACAAGCTCAGCTGCTGCCGGTACTGGGGTTGGTCGTGCTGTTAGTTGCCATAAAAATGACAGTGCTGGCGTTTTTAGCCCGGGTATTTCGTATGCAGCACAATCAGGGGCTGCTGTTCACCCTGGCACTGGCTCAGGGCGGTGAATTTGCGTTTGTGCTGGCGGCATTAAGTGGCTCATTGAATATTCTCAGCCCCGGGCAAATGCAGCTAGCGACCTTGGTGGTGACGTTATCGATGATCTGTGCCCCGCTGCTACTGATTGCTTATCAGCGCTGGCAGACCAAAGTGCAAAACCGCGCCACTGAACGGGAGTTTGATACCATAGAGCCGACACAGCATGTGATTATCGCCGGCTACGGCCGCTTTGGGCAGATAGTCGGCCGGCTGCTGACAGCGCAGGGCTACCATATGACAGTGCTCGATCACAGCGCCGACCAGATAGATGTACTGCGCCGCTTCGGTAACAAAGCGTTTTATGGTGACGCCGCCCGGCTTGACTTACTGCACGCAGCCGGTGCCAGCGATGCGCAATTGCTGGTTATTGCCATTGATGCGCCGGATAAAACACTGGAAATTGTCGAGCTGGCGCATAAGCACTTCCCGAAACTACGTATTGCCGCCCGTGCTATAGACAGGCGTCATGCTTATCAGTTGTTACGGTTAGGGGTTGAGCACTTTAAACGCGAAACCTTTGACTCGGCAGTAAACTTGGGCGTCGATGCGCTGAAGTTGCTGGGTAACAGTGAAGAGAGTGCCGAAAAAGCCGGCACGCTGTTTCGCGCACACGACAATGCGTCACTTAAAATTCTGGCTGATGTCTGGGGCGATGATGCCTCCTACGGCGTGGCGATGCGCCAGCGCACTGAAGACTTAAAGCAGGTGCTGATGAAGGACAAAGAACAGCAAAACCAGCTAAAATGCAGCGACGCACCGGAAGTTTGCAAAACAGCACCGCCCGGCGCAGCGCATTAACCGACATAAAAAACGCAGCTAACGCTGCGTTTTTTGGTTACCACAAACCGTATTACTGCTTTTGCATTTGGCGGTGGAATGCCGCGACGTCATCCACTTTTATCTGGCCTTTTAAATCAGCAAATGGCTGGTCACGGAACTTAGTGCCGCGCATTTGCACAGAGATACGTGGTGCCTTGTCGTTTAGCATAGTCTCACGATAAAACGCTTTTACATCAGCCAAGGTAACCTGCTCCACCGCCGCAATCAATTGTTGCTTGCTGTCGAAGCTGAACCTTTCACGGTACCAGTCTCCCAGCAACGGGCCGACTTCATCCTGCATATTCTTCGGCGGCTCTTTCAGCGTTACCAGCGTACTGGCTTTTAACTGTGCAAAGGCTTCTTCTGTCAGGTTATCCAGCTCTTTAGCATACTGCTGTTTAAAGCGGTCAAACCTCTGCTGCATATCAGCAACGCCTTTTACCGGCGTTTGAATATACATGGCAAAGCCAACATAATCTTCCAGCTGCATAGCTGTACCACCTACAGCATAGGCAAGCTGCTCTTCGGTACGTAACTTATCAAATGCCACGTTACTGAAGTGGCTTTTCAGGATGGTAGCCCGGGCCAGTTGGTTATATGAGGGCTCTGGGTGCACATGCACATCAACCAGCGCCACATCGGCGACATCAATATCTTTTTGTACCACCAGCGTCTGGCCGGCGACAGGCTTCCAGTAAGCACTGCGTTGATACGGTAATTCGGTACGCATCGGCGGCAACGCCTGCTTCAGCTCGGACAACACCTGCGATACGGTGGTTTTGTCATAGTTACCAAAGGCAAAGACGCGCAGCTGGTTGTTACTCAGCGTGTGCTGAATAAACGCCTGCAGGTCGTCACTGTTCAGGCTGTTGGCTGCTGCAATGAGCTGATCCGTTTCATAGTTACCGTTGCGCACAAGATTATTAAAGGCACCGAACGCCTGATAAAACGGGAACTGCTTGCCCTGGTTCTGTAAGCCGCGGATATAGCGATCTTTTGCCTGGGCAAAGCTTTGCTCCTGCACGCTGACATTAAAGCCCGCCAGCGCCTGTTGCAATAACTGCGGCTGTTTGTCAGTAAAACCAGCAATGGTCAGCGCCATACCGCTACCTGCTGTCAGGCGCAACTGCATGCCGGCGATATCAGCTTCAGTCGCCAGCGCACTTTGCTGCAGGCTGAACAGATCGTGCCACAGCGCCAGCAGTACCCGGGCTTTAATATCCTGCTGCGGCGCGCCGGTGTTGAAGAAGATTTCCAACACACCGCGGGGCTGGCTGGCAAATTCCTGGCTTGGGTATAACCAGGCGCTGATACCATCCTGCTGCAGAATAATTTCCGGCTTGCTCTGCGTTACCATCGGTTTTACATCAAAGTTTTCCGGCAACAAACGGTTTACCGCTGGCAGGTTCAGCGCCAGCTGTGGGCTTTGCTGCCAGCTTTGCTGCTCTTCGCTGCTGATGTCGGCAATTTTATATTTGCCATCATAAAAATGCAGGCTGCTGTCGTGCGGCTCCTGCTTACTGATGTACCAGATGCGTAAATGTTGCGGAGTCAGCTGTTGCAACACGTCTTCTACCGCTGCGGCGTCAAAACGTTGATAATAAAACGGCGCGTTAATGGCGTTTCTGGCCGGCACCTTCTGCATAGCATCGGTCAGGTTGGCGACATAACCAAACTCATCGCCTTTTTCCAGAAAACGGAACTGGTTGTTCAGGCTGGTCTGAATTTCACTGAAGTATTTCGCATCCACACCTTCACGTTTTATCAGCTCGATATACTGCATAATAGTGGCGACGATACCTTCACGGTTTTGCATACCGGCATCGGTCAGTTCTACGTCTACCGTCAGTGAGCCATAGTTGCCGTATAAGTCTGGCGTAGCTGAGGCGCTCAGTTTAGAAATCAGCCCCATGCTTTTTAACTGTTCCGCTGGCGTACCCGGCATTTCTGAGCCCAGCAGATAAGTAATAAATTCATTAGGTTTCAGCGCGAACTGCCCGGTATTGTTGCGGATAGTAAAATCCAGCCGTAACTGTTTAACATCCTGATTCGGCACGTAATGAATACGCTTGGCACCAAGGTTACTAAAATCAAGTTCAGCGTTAACCTTTGGCGGCTCAATGTTCTTATTTTCAATACTGCTGAAATGCTTGCGGGCCAGTTGCTCCATTTCGCTCAGTGGCAGGTTGCTCAGCAGTGCCACCTTCATAATGTTGCCTGAATAATAGCGGTTATAAAATTCGACCGTTTGCGGGTGTAATTTGCTGTTGTCTTTGTCACCCAGTGTTTCCAGATTACCTATCAGAAAACGGTTTGCCGGGTGGCTGCCCATCATACTGCGCGACAAATTGTACTGGCCAAAAAAATCCATTTCACGGCGCATTGACCATTCCGCATTCACTGCGTTCTTTTCTTTTTCGGTATATTCCGGGTATAACTTCGGCGCTTTAAAAAAATCTGAAAAGCGGTCCAGCGCTTCATCATAGGCGTTATTATTGACCTTAAACATATAGTTGGTGATATCAAGCCAGGTATAGGCGTTCTGTGCACCGCCGTTGGCGGTCATAAATTCGCTGTAGCCTTTGGTATCAGGGTAACGCTCGGTGCCCAAAAACAGCATATGCTCTAAATAATGTGCCATGCCCTGCTGGCTCATCGGGTCTTGCAGTAAACCGACACCTACGCTGAGTGCCGCAGCTGACTTTTGTGCATCAGGATCAGACACCAGCATCACTTCAACTTTGTTCGGTAGCACCAATGTTTTGTAAGCCCGGTTATCATTCGGGCTGGCCAGCACCTCGCCGGCAACCTGTTGTGTTACGCTGTTGTCCACGGCTGCACGCTGCTCTGCGGCGCAGCCTGTCAATACGGCCAGAGTAATGGCGCTGATGACAAATATCTTTTTCATGTAATTACCCAGGGGAATAAAGAAGTGTTTTTGTGCCGTCTACTTTAGTGAAATGCTAAAGCGCCAGCCAGTACAAGGCCGAATTGGATTGTAATAAAATGTGTCGGGCCAGGCGTTAACCCAGCGCCGTATCCAGTAACATCATCAACACAAAGCCCAATATCAGGCCATTGGTCGCTGCCAGCTCATGCCCCTGCCGGTGCGATTCCGGTATCATCTCGTGGCTTATCACAAACAACATAGCGCCGGCTGCAAATGCCAGCCCCAGTGGCAACAATAGATCTGAGCCAGTTAGGACGGTTGCGCCAAGCAGTGCCATGACAGGTTCAGTCAAGCCCGATAGCATGCCGATGCCCACCGCAAACACGCGGCTGTAGCCCACAGCCAGCAACGCCATCGCCACCACTAACCCTTCCGGAATATCCTGCACTGAAATACCAATAGCCAGCGCCTTGGCGGCACCGTCGTCGCCACCGGCAAAGGACGCCCCGATTGCCAACCCTTCCGGCATATTGTGCAGGGCGATAGCAAACACAAACAGCCAGCTGCGCCGCAGCGTCTGCCCTTTTGTCCTGTCTTCGTCTTTAATAAAATGCCGGTGCGGCACCAGCCGCTCCAGTAGCAACATAAAACCTGCGCCCATTAAAATTGCAGCGGCAACATTCGCAGACGCGTACCACGCTGAAGTATTATTGGCTGCCAGCAGCGCCAGAGCAGGCATAATCAGTGAAAACATGCAGGCCGCCAGCATCACACCGGCACCGAATCCCAACATCACATCATGCAGTTTCTGTGACAACCGGTGTAAAAACAATGCCGGTAAGGTGCCGGCAGCCGTTGCTGTTGCTGCCATCAGCCCGGCATAAAACGCATGCTTTACCTGTGGCTGTTGCTGCAGTAACAATACAAGCTGTTGCATAGCATAAGCTGCACCCATGATCACAATTAGCGCGCCAGCAAGCTTACGAGCCCACTTTAGTGGTGACGCTGTTGTAGCTATTATCTTCATACCCCTGCCTGATACCAGGCAGCAACCTGCTGCCAGTTAATAACGTTAAAAAATGCGGCGACATATTCCGGCCTTTTGTTCTGATACTGCAGGTAGTACGCATGCTCCCATACATCCAGCCCCAGTATTGGTGTTACACCATCCATTAACGGGCTGTCCTGATTAGCACTGCTGGTCACCTGCAAAGCGCCCTCGCCATCCTGTACCAGCCAGGCCCAACCACTACCAAAGCGGCTAAGTGCGGCCTGAATAAACTGCTGTTTAAATTGCTCAAAGCTGCCAAAGCATTGCGCTATCGCCTCTGACAGCTCCCCCTCGGGCTCACCGCCGCCAGCGGGTGCCATCACCTGCCAGAATAAACTGTGGTTCGCATGGCCACCGCCATGGTTGCGCACCGCCGGTTGTAGCTCAGACGGTAGCTTCTGAATTTCACGCAGTAAACGCTCAAGCGACCAATCAGTATAAGCGCTGCCCTCTATCGCTGCATTTAAGCCATTCACGTAGGTCTGATGATGGCGGCTGTGATGAATTTCCATTGTCAGCGCATCCAGATGCGGTTCCAATGCATCATAAGCGTAAGGTAATGCCGGTAAGGTAAAGTTCATAGGTGTCACTCCCGCAATAAATCAATTGATAATCATTATCATTTGCATTGATAAAAAAAACAAGCCATATTTAGCCAAACCGTTTCGCGAGGTGATATATGGATACGATTGAACAGTGGAAACATCTTATCAGGCAAGCCAACAGTGCTTTTGCCCACGAACACTTTCAGCTGGCGGCAGCGCTATATCAGCAAGCCGCATTGTTGCTGGCCGAAGCCTGGCCAGACTATCAGCAGCAAATTCAGGCTGCAGACAGTCATCACGGCCAGGACGGCATAACGTTGCTTATCATCTGTTTTTCCATCAGCATTCAGAATCTGGCTGAAACCTATGCCCGGCAGCAGCGCTGGCGCCGTTGTCTAAGTACATTAAACCGCAGTTTGACGCAGGTACAGCAGCTGCAGCAGACAATACCCTCAGCCCATCCGGCCAACGTAGCCCTGCTAAAAGAAAGCTGTAACCTGCGACGGGAACTATGCCGCTTAAGCCAGTTATCAGCACAGCCTACCCCACCCAGTGGCGGAGCAACGATGCTGCCCGCATCACCCAGTGTGCATTAATCAGTCAGGTTCGGAGGAATCTATGTTGCTTGATACTGCATTATGGCAGGATTTCAGCCGTTTAAGCCGCCACCTTAAGCAAAACGGCACCGTCACCAGCGACTACTACCGGCTGATATCCGATTACTGTGGTTGCTGTTGCCGGCTGGCTACCCAACTTGAGCTGCAGCGTAACAGCCTGCTGCAGGAATGGTGCTTACGTTATGCACTGTTTACGCTGGCAGAAGGCGCTGTATGTGCTACCCACAGCGCTGATCAAAAACAGATTTGTTTGGATATGTTATATATGCCGCTACTGGCACTGACCAGGCTGTATCAGCGCCAACCGCACGGCAAAGCCGAACTGGCGGCGCTTCATGCTAAATTGAAATACTGCTTTCACACCAACTGAAAACAGTTGCCTGCTTACATTTGGGATTGCAGGTAATTGGGCAAACCAAGCAGTTTGATCAGGTTAAGCTGTTGCTCCAACCAATGCGCGTGATCAACTTCGGTATCGTCCAGTAATTGCTGCAGCATGGCTCGGGTAACATAGTCCTGTTCCTGCTCACACAGTGCCATTGTCTGTTTCAGTAACTTCTGTACGGTGTATTCAACCTGCAAGTCGTTTTGCAGCATGGTTGGCACATCATGGCCAACGTGAATAGCATCACGTTTGGTCATATCCGGTACGCCTTCGAGGAAAATAATGCGCTCAATTAATGCTGACGCATGGCCTTTTTCATCATCAAATTCATGATCAATACGTTCAAACAGCTTATGTAAGCCCCAGTCGTGGTACATACGCGAATGAATAAAATACTGATCCATCGCCGCCAATTCATTGGCCAGTAACAGGTTCAGCGCATCGATGACTTTTTTATTGCCCTTCATTATTATTCGCCTCCCAGCTGAGCTTGCAGATAATTTGCCAGCCCCATAGTACTGATTTGGTGCTGCTGGGTTTCCAGCCAATCCAGGTGCTCTTCTTCATATTCGAGAATTTCAGTCAGAATATCGCGGCTGACATAATCCTGCTCGGCTTCACACAGCGCAATAGTCGCCTTCAGCAACGGCAGCTGCTCGGTTTGAAACTCCATATCACACAGCAACATCTCTGGGGTGTCTTCACCAATACGTAATTTGCCAAGTGCCTGTAAATTAGGTAGCCCTTCAAGCATTAAGATGCGTTCAATCAGCTCATCAGCCTGCTTCATATCTTTAATCGACTTTTTGTAACACACATCATTCAGCGCTTTTAAGCCCCAGTTTTTATAGATACGTGCATGCAGAAAATACTGATTAATAGAGGTTAATTCGGCTGTCAGCACTTCATTGAGCTTTGACAGCACCTGCGGGTTACCTTTCATAACATGACCCTTTTCGTCCGGCTTAAAATATGCGGCAAAGTGTAGCCCAACTCAGCATAAAAAGCAAAAATTTGTTTATTTTCAATAACATACTACTGATAACAATTCGCGTTATTAACTTGTTTCGCTTCCCGCTTTAGCAGCAGTACATGGCAGCGTTTTTTCGTTTGCTGGTCTCAACTGCTTTGAATTGTGTACGTTTTTACGTTAAACAGAACAGGCTAAAATGATAATAACCAGAGAAATCCGAGGATCTTATGCAGCTACTTAAATCGTTCGCGCTGCTGTTCTTGCTAAGCAGCACGGCTGTATTGGCGACAGAGCGCCAGATAGAAATTGACAGTAAAGTGGTTACCGAACACAAAACTGAAGTAAATGGTAAACGCTTCGGCTACACAGCCACCACCGGCACGCAACCAGTATGGGATGACGAAGGCAACCCAACCGCTACGCTGTTTTATACCTATTACCAGCGCAGTGACATTAAAGATCGTAGCAAAAGGCCACTGCTGATTTCATTTAACGGCGGTCCGGGCTCAGCGTCTGTCTGGATGCATGTCGCCTACACCGGCCCGAAATCGCTGATCATCGATGATGAAGGTTACCCGCTGCAGCCGTATGGCGTAAAAACTAACCCTTATTCTGTACTGGATGTCGCCGACATCGTGTTTGTTAACCCGGTCAATACCGGTTACTCGCGGGTTCTGCCGGGTAAAGACGGTAAAATGCCATCTAAAGATCAGCAGCAAAAAATGTTCTTCGGCGTTAATGCCGACGTAAAGTATCTGGCTGAGTGGGTCAATACGTTTGTCACCCGCAATGAGCGCTGGCAGTCACCCAAATTCTTGATTGGCGAAAGCTATGGCACCACCCGTGTTTCCGGCCTGGCACTGGCACTGCAAAACCAGCAGTGGCTGTATTTAAACGGTGTGATCCTGGTCTCGCCGACCGAGCTGGGTATTAAGCGCGAAGGCCCCGTAGAAGCAGCCAACCGCCTGCCATATTTCGCCGCCACCGCCTGGTATCACAAGAAACTGGCTAATGAGCTGCAGCAAAAAGATTTGTATGATGTCTTGCCAGAGGTGGAAGACTTTACGCTGAATAAGTATCTGCCAGCATTGGCTAAAGGCAACGCGATCAGCAGCGACGAAAAACAGCGCATTGCACAACAGGTTGCCACATACTCAGGCTTGTCAGTAGAAGCTGTACTGCAAAATAACCTGGATATTCCAACCCGCTATTTCTGGAAAGAATTATTGCGTGACCGCGGTCAGACCGTTGGCCGGCTTGATTCGCGCTATTTAGGTATCGACAAAAGCGACGCCGGTGACCGGCCGGATTACAACGCAGAGCTGACATCCTGGCTGCATTCTTTTACACCGGCCATTAATCACTACCTGCGTGATGAACTTAACTACAAAACTGACATTAAATACAACATGTTCGGCCCGGTACACCCGTGGGACAGAAGTGACGACAATACCGGCGAGAATCTGCGCCAGGCGATGGCGCAAAACCCTTACCTGAAAGTGATGACACAATCTGGCTACTATGACGGTGCGACCAACTATTTCGATGCCAAATACAATATGTGGCAGTTAGACCCAAGCGGCAAAATGAAACACCGCCTGAGTTTTAAAGGCTACCGCAGCGGCCATATGATGTACTTGCGCCGCGAAGATCTGAAAAAATCAAACGACGACCTGCGTGAGTTTATTCTGGGTGCTTTGCCTGCTGAAGGTGTGGCAGCTAAGTACTAAACGTTAAAAAACACTTAAAACCCCCGCTAAAGCGGGGGTTTTTATTTTATCCGCCGTACCGGCGTTAACACCACCAGTGCTATACCCCCTAAAATGGCTACCGACGCCAATATAAGACGCTGTGTCAGCGGTTCACTCAATATCAGTATGCCGGCAATCGCAGCCAGTACTGGCACCGTTAACTGCACCGTAGCTGCAGTAGTGGCTTTGAGCTGTGGTAAAACGCTATACCAGATGGCATAACCTACGCCAGATGTCAGCGCGCCGGATAACACTGCGTACAAGATGCCGTTATTACCGAACGACAACTGCCCGAAAAAGACGACGCTAAGCAGCAGTGTCATCGGTAAGGTGCGGATAAAATTACCGGCGGTAACCTGTAACGGATTGGCTGCACCTTTTCCGCGCAGTGAATATACTGCCCAGGCAAAGCCCGCTGTCAGCATCAGCATTGATCCCATTAACGGCGGCGCCGACAACCCTGGTAGCAATAAGCCGGTTAAACCCGCACAAGCCATTAACAACCCCAGCCATTGCCGGGCAGAGAACCGCTCGCCACGCCACAAACCATAGCCAATCATGCCACTTTGAACTGCGCCAAACAGAATCAGGGCACCGATACCAGTATTCAGTTGAAGATAAGCAAAGGAAAACCCAGCGGCATAGACAAATAGCGCCAGTGCTGACAACCAGCTGCCCTGCACTTGTGACGACCCCGACCGCAGCACGACCAGCAGCCACAACACTAAAGTGCCGGATATCAACCTGACTGTTGTAAAACTGGCGGCATCCATGCCGGTATGGGCCAATGCCATGCGGCACAGTAATGAATTACCCGCAAAGGCAAGTAAGGCCAGGGTGGTTAATAACACAGCACGGACATTCAACATCAGATATCTCGGTAAGTGATTGAACGACCACAGGCTATCACTAAATATCGCTGTTGTGCACTAACCCTAACCCGAGCTACATCGGCAGCTATTGCGGTACACGGGCAATCACTTTTATCTCAAAATCAAAGCCTGCTAACCAGGTAACGCCGACAGCAGTCCAGTTTGGATAAGGTTTAACCGGAAACACTTTCTGCTTTACCTGCATAATGCGATCGAACTGGTTTTGTGGATCAGTATGAAAGGTGGTGACATCGACAATATCATCCAACGTACATCCGGCTGCTGCCAGTGTGGCTTTCAGATTATCAAAAGCCAGTTCAACCTGACGGGTAAAATCCGGCTCCGGGCTGCCATCCGGCAAGCTACCAACCTGCCCAGAGACAAATAACAAATCACCAGAGCGGATAGCCGCTGAATAGCCATGCTCTTCGTACAATGCATGGCGGTTGGCCGGGAAAATAACTTCGCGTTTAGACATAATTTGACCTCAAATTAGTGTTTTACAACAGATATCAACAACGGTGTGTTGCTGCTCTTCACAAGCGGTATGGCTTTCTGCTATACATACGCCTCGTATATAAGATAACCACATACGGAACGTATGTCAATTTAATATACGCTCCGTATGTATCTAATGTTGAGGGGGCTAATGTGAATAAACGTATGCAAAATATGGCCGATAATCGGGCAAAGTTAATAACAGCTGCCCGAAAAGCCTTTGCAGAAAAGGGCTACGCCGGTGCATCGATGGACGATCTAACCGCCGATGCAGGTTTAACCCGTGGCGCTCTGTACCATAACTTTGGTGATAAACGCGGCTTGCTGGCGGCAGTGGTGGAGCAAATAGACTCGGATATGGCAATGCGGGCGCATGCCATCGGCGCAAAAGAGCAAGATGAGTTTCAGGGCTTGCTGGCAGAAGGTGCTGCGTATATACGCATGGCACTTGAACCTGAAGTGCAGCGCATTGTGTTACTTGATGGCCCTGCAGTACTTGGCGATCCATCGCAATGGCCCAGCCAGAGCAGCTGTTTGCAGGCTACCCGCACAACAGTGGAGCGTTTAATTGCACAAGGTGTGATTAAACCAGTGGATGCCGAAGCGGCAGCCCGCTTGCTCAGCGGTGCCGCACTCAATGCAGCACTGTGGATTGCTGCAAGCCCAATTCCGCAGGATGTTATGCCTAAAGCCATCGAGGCTTTTAAACTGCTTGCATCCGGCCTGCTTAAGCACGACAGCTAAGCCAGGCCTGTGCATGCAAAACTACAGAGCATCAATATCTATTGGCTATACTGTTGATATCTGTCGTACCCGGGTTCTCATGTGAAAATAACAGTGCCAGGTCTACTACTTACCTTAGCCGTAATCTGTGCTTGTGCACTTGCACAACCGGTACGAATTGGCATGCCATTAGGTGACACTGCCCTGAGACAGAAAATTCAGCAGCAGGTAAATACTGCCTACCTGCAACTGGGGTACCAACCGCAATTTGTTGAGCTACCGTCGCAGCGGCGTTTGCACTTGTTGCGTGAAGGCGACATAGAGGCAGACTTATTCCGTATCTGCCAACTGGATGATACTGATCCGCTGTTGCAGGTAGTGCCGGTCGCACTGGATAAACTTAGCCTTAATGCATACAGTTTATCAGCAGTTACCTTGACTAACTGGCGTGAACGCCATGACCTGTTAATAAGCCACATCCGTGGTTTTAAAATGGCAGAATTACAGGACTTTTCCGGCAAAAGGATCACTGTCGCCAATGACGAGCAAGCCTTTGGGCTGATGCTGCAAGGCCGGGTTGATATCGTGCTGGAGGATAGCCGCACCGCCGAGAGTTTTCTAGACTCAGAACCCGAGGCTCAAGTTGTTTGGCAAACAGTCGCTGATTACACCATATGCCATGTTGTCAGTCAGTCTCTCTACCCTCTCATTCCGGCTTTGCGTGAACAACTGGCACTGACTACAGAAACAGTCGACTAACAACCTGCTACAGCGTCTGCTTACGCGGCACTTTACATACCGGCCCCATCTTTGCATAGCATTAACGTAGCACTTCCCTGGCAAATACGGTAAGGAGGAATTATGCGCGTTGAGTCATTCAGGGACTTACTGGACTGGACGTCGGGCTATCACCTGCACTTGTCGCAGTGTTTCCGGCAATGTGCCCACCTGCAGAAAAATGAGCGTTCGGGTATGTTACTGGACTACCTGGCAGATAAAGAATTGCGCCTGGCAGCCTGTGTGCTGGGCTTCAAACATCAGGGGGAAGACAAAGCGCTTAACACCTGGTGTACCGAGCATCTGGACCGGCACCCACTGATGGTGGATGCCGCTTGTGATGAGGACTTTGCGCTGATGAGCACCACTGAAATCATCACTGAAGTCGAAAAACAGCATCAACTTATTATCTTGCTGTATCAGAACCTGTATGACCGCACCCAACCACCGAAAATGCAGGAATTACTGGCGGAAGTGCGGGACCTGGAAGTGAATGAATCACAACAGATGATGCACGGCGCCAATCGGCTGGAAGATATCTGAAGCAGGCGGCTTGCCTGCTGAAATGCAGGTAAGTTTTACAGGGTTTGATGTAAATATGGCGGTTTTCAGACCCTCTGAGCCAACCTGCAGGACGCTATTTATTTAACAAAAACGGTTTAATCACCAAGAGGAGACTGAGTATGAACACACAGAACAAACTTTCAGGAAAAAAAGTAGCAATACTGGCAACTGACGGCTTTGAACAGAGTGAACTGGAGTCACCACGTGAAGCTCTGCTGGCCGCCGGTGCCGAAGTAGACGTTATTTCTCTGCAAAGCGGTAGCATTAAAGGCTGGTCCGGTAAAAACTGGGGCAATGACGTCAGTGTCGATAAAACGCTGGAGGAGGCCAATGCCAAAGATTACGATGGCCTGGTACTGCCGGGTGGTTTAATTAACCCGGATACGCTACGCCAGGACAAACAGGCGATCCGCTTTATTCAGGGCTTTTTCAGCGACAACGCCAACAAGCCGGTTGCAGCTATTTGTCACGGCCCCTGGTTACTGGCCGAAGCGGGTGTTTTACAAGGCCGTAAAGTCACATCCTATGCCAGCATTCAGACCGATCTGAAAAATGCGGGGGCACAGTGGGTAGATGAAGATGTCGTCGTCGATAATGGCCTGGTTACCAGCCGTTTCCCTGACGATCTGGCGGCATTTAACCGCAAACTGGTGGAAGAAGTACGTGAAGGCCGCCACCACCTTTAATGCTAAAAAGCCCCCGGTTTTAGTAACCGGGGGTGCGCACAGCGCAGGTTGCACAACGGCGGGAGGAAAGCATCAGAAGCTGTAACTGACCGATAATTTAGCGTAGCGGCCCGGTTCACTGTAACGCTGCAAGCCGGTACCATCGGGTAAAACCCCGCCACGTACGCCACTGCCGACCCAATTGGTAACAAAGCGCACACGCTGCCACTGGTAATACTCTTCATCGAACAGGTTATAAATACCGGCTCTTAGCTGCCACTGCGATGTCAGGTCAATACTGGCCATCAGATCCACTACGGTGTAGCTGTCTGTCAGATAAGGTTTGGCTTCAAAATCGCTTTCTGTCGAGTCGTACGCATCTTCTGCTTTTTTGGCTGCACTGTGCGTGATATTGGCGGTCACCTGCCAGTTAGCTGCGTCGTACCTAAGCCCCAGTACCGCAGACGCCGGGTTAATGCTGCGCAGCGGATCACCATTGGCTTTATCGCCTTCGTTGTACGAGTACGCCAAGCGCGAGCTGAACGCTTCGGTGACACGCCAGGCGGCTTCAAGCTCAATACCTTTTACATCGGCCTCGCCGATATTATCAAAGGTGTTGTACTGATTGCCCTGAGATACAGTGCATTCGCCGCGGCTACAGGTTTCGTACACGATATCCGGGTTTTGTAACCGGGTGACGGTGTCGATCATATCGCTGTATTTATCTTTAAATATGGCAACACCCAGCATTACGTTGTCGTTTTGGTAGCGGTAGCCGACTTCCAGGTTCAGGCTGCGCTCGGCCTGCAAATCCGGGTTCGCCACGCTGCTCCATAAATCGTCTACTACCGTACCGGTCGCTTGCTCGGTGCGGCTGATAAGTGACGTAGGCGCATACATCTCTGCAACCGTCGGTGCGCGAAAACCGCGCCCGGCCTGCAACCATACCTGCTGGGTTGTCGTTAGCTGATAACTCAGGTTGCTTTGCCAGGTAAAAGCGGAGAAATCAACATCAGCTACCGTCTGCGTATTGTCAGTGAACTGGTCATCAAACTGCGGGCGGTATTTCAGACGGTCGTAGCGCCCGCCCAGGCTCAGTGTCCAGCCCTGGCCGAACTTAATCACATCGCGGGCGTACAGACTAAAGGCGTTGATATCGGTTTGCGGCACCTGATCAGGGTCGATAACCGGCGGGCTGGCCAACTCGTCTGTTTCGCCGATATAGCGCCGGTCTACCGCCGAGTATTCTACTTCGCGCTGTTCAACCGACGCGCCGTACAGCCACTGCTGCTGCAACGCATCAGTGAATATCTCTTTGTCCAGAGCTACGGCCAGCTTTAGCTGACGCTGGTTAAAATCACGATCTTCGCTGCGCAAACACGGCGCTACATCGCCGTTAGTCGCACCGGCACAACTGGTGGTCAGCATCTTTGTGACACCATGGGTATAATTTGACTGGTAATCCGCCGTGGCATTTACACTGTCGGCCCAGCTACGGGCAGCCAGCCATTCGTACTGCACCCCAAAGCGCTTGCGTTCAATCTCATCATCGCCGATACGCGACAAGTAAGTACTGTCCAGCCTGGAACGGTTATTCAGCTCACTGTCTTGTTTAAAATATTCACCGGTCCAGCCTAAACGCTGGGTAGCACTAAGTTGATATTGCAGTTTAGCCAGCACGTTATTGCTGCGGTAATCCAGTGGGTCGGCAACAGTGCGGCCTGCGCCAATAATGTCGTCACCTGATATGGCGGTTTCCGTTTCGTGGCCGTCGCGACGGGTGTACACCAGCAGCGATTCCAGCTTGCCACTGCGGTTGGCAACAGTGGCACTGAATGATGTCTCATCATTCTGACCACTAAAACCCGCCGTGATACCAAGGTGGGTATCATCACCGCTGGCTGCGAGGTAATCTGCCGGATCTTTGGTGACAAATAACACCGCACCACCCAGGGCGCCGCTGCCTGCCGCTATGGCGTCAGCACCTTTGATAATCTCAATCTGTTTTAACGCGTCTATATCCACACCGCCGCGGGCAGAGCGGAAAAACTCGTAGGCGACAAAAGTCGGCGGGTCCAACGTTTCACCCAGCGATAAGCCATCGACCGTAATCGCAACCCTGTCTCCATCCAAACCGCGGATATTAAAACCATTACTGCCGAAACGCCCCATATCTGTGGTCGTTACACCCGGCACAAAACGTACCGCGTCAGCGATATGCTGTGCCTGTTGTTGCTGCAGCTCTGTTGCTTCCAAGCGTTGGCTGTTTTGAGTATTGGCCTGGCTATTAATGGCTTCTGTTGCACTAACCTCTGCAGTTGCCAGCTCTTGCATAGTGGTTTGTGTGTTCTGTGCCTGTGCGGCCTGGCTGAAAGCGGCACTGGTCAGCAATGCTAATACGGTTTTTTGCAGTGACGGGCGTTGTATAACATAATTTTTCATGAACTACGGCTCTCCTTCGCGCGTGTTTAATCCTGACGTAGTGTGCGGGCGATTTGCTGATCCAGACGGCCGGCAAACTCGCTGACGTACTCGTCGTAGCTCAGCACGCCATTGTTGTTACTATCCACTGCAGCAAACTGCGCATCGCGCCCCTGCTGGTATTCTTCTCGGCTGACCACACCGTCTTTGTTGCGGTCATACATCGCCAGCATGCCGTCAGCAGAATGGGTGGTAGGCATTTTCAGTAAACGCTCTGGCCGCGGCTGTTGCTGACGTGCCTGCTGTTGCTGCAACCGGGTTTGTTCACTGCGGGTATCCTCGCCACGTGGTGCAGGTTTAGGGTCTGCTTTTGAGATCACACCATCCTTATTCGTATCCATACGGCTAAAAGCGCTGTCGCCGGAGCGATTAAACTCGTCGCGGCTGATGTAACCGTCTTCATCTTTATCCAGTGCATTAAAACGAACATGTGTTTGACGTAAATGCCCGGCGCGCTCAGCGGCCAGTTGTTGCTGCTGCTCTGTGCTAAGGGCAGTTTTTTCGGCAGCAACACTGCTGCAGGCACTAAGGTAAGCGCTGCTAAGCGCCAGAAATAACGTGGTGTATAAATGCTGTTTGTTCATTGTGCGACTCCTTAATCGCGCCTAAAAGCGCAACCTTCTTTTACTGCTATTGGGTAACTTCCAGTACCACGCTGTAGGTGTAGCTATAGGTAGGCACTGAAGCCGTGTCGGGGGCATCGGTTCTGAACCGGCTTAACAGGAAATAGGTACCGGCTTTTTGCGGCTGAAAACTAATAATGCCGGCAGCATCGCTGATAAGTGGGTGGGTAATTTTTTCGTCATTCGCGCCAGCTTCAATGAAGTAGGCATTTACCGCCTGCTGTGGCAGGGGTTTACCATTAAACAGCACCCGGGCACGCAAGGTGCTGTCGGTATACAAATCGTTCGGATGACTCAAAAATTCGAGCTCCAGCGCTGTGCCACCGGGCTTTAGCGCAGTATGATCCGGCGCGCCTTTAGTGACATAAGTTTCCGCCCGGGTAACCGCCTGAAAATGCGCAATGGATTTCGCCCCCTTTGGCAGCACAAAGTTACTGTCACGGCTGCTTTTGCGTTCACCATTAAGCTCATAAGTGTGAAACACCGCGCCATAACGCAGCCCGGTGCTGAAACGGTAAGTGCCATCATCTGTTAACTGGTGTTCTGCCAGTGCGCGGGTATGACTGTACTGCAGCAGCGTTGGTTTAAGCGCGGTACCAGCGGGTGTCAGCACACTGAACTCGCTGTTGTCAAAAGCCACCTCAGGAATAAAAAACCGATCGGCAAAAGCTGCATCCAGACTTACCCAGCCGCCGCGAACAGGCTCAAAACTGGCTGGTTGCAAGTAAGGTACATGCGCCTGGGCAGCAAAGTTACCCGCCAGCATCACGCTGGCAAAAGCGGCCCGGTTAAATGACAACAGCATAATGGCTCCTTAATGATAATAATTCTTATTAACTTCGGAGCGGCACTTTATGCCAAACACACATCAATTGCAAATGATAATTGATCTTATTTGCAATTAATTACCTTTAAAAGGAATTTCATTACCCAGAAAAGAAAAAGCCGGGCAATGATGCCCGGCTTGTTCAGAGTGTTAGTAAAGCGGTATTCGCTTTAGTCCTTTTGGCCCAGTAAGTTAAGAATAAAAGCATATTCCTGTGCATACTCGGTAAGGCGCGAGAAGCGGCCGGATTTACCGCCGTGGCCGGCTTCCATATTGACTTTAAATAGCAGCGGGTTGCTATCTGTTTTATGGGTACGCAGCTTCGCTACCCACTTGGCCGGTTCAAAATACTGTACCTGCGAGTCATGTAAACCTGTGGTCACCAGCATCGCCGGATATGCCTGTTTACTTACCTGATCATAAGGTGAATACGCCAGCATATAGTCATAGTAGGCTTTTTGTTTCGGGTTGCCCCACTCATCAAATTCGTTGGTGGTAAGCGGTATCGTTTCATCCAGCATCGTCGTGACCACATCAACAAAAGGCACATGCGCCACCAGCGCGCGGTACTTTTGTGGCGCCATATTGGCCACGGCCCCCATCAGCAAACCACCGGCACTGCCCCCCATACCAAACACCTTGTCTTTGGCCGCATAGCCCTGTTCCACCAGATAATCGGTCACCGCGATGTAGTCGGTAAAAGTATTGGTTTTATGCAGCAACTTACCATCTTCGTACCACTGCCGGCCCATTTCCTGGCCACCACGAATATGGGCAATAGCATATACAAAACCACGGTCAACTAATGAGAACACTGTGCTACGGAACGACGGATCCATCGAACTGCCGTAGGAGCCATAGGCGTACTGGTATAAAGGTGCTGAACCATCGCGTTTAAAATCTTTTTTATACAGCAGCGACACGGGTACTTTCGCACCATCTGCCGCTGTGGCCCAGACGCGGTCGGTTTTATAGCCATTTTTATCAAAACCGCCCAGCACTTCAGTTTCTTTAAGTAACTGCTTTTCGCCGGTTTTCATATTCAGCTGGTATACGCTTTGTGGTGTAGTCAGCGAGGTGTAGTTATAACGCAGCCAGTCTGTATCCTGCTCGGCATTTCTTTCAAAGGCGGTAACATAAGCCGCCTCATCAGAAGCGACGTAAAATGCTTTATCAGGCGCGTTCCACGGTACAACCTTTAACCGGCGCAAGCCGTCGCTACGCTCGTTAATGGCCAGATAGTTGTTAAACAACTCAAAGTCTTCAATAAACACTTTGTCGTCATGTGCCACCAGAGGCTGCCATTTTTCACGATCGCCAATATCGTTATCAGCTACCGTCATCAGGCGGAAGTTAGGTGCATTCCAGTCTGTGCTGATAACCCAACGACCATTAATGTGGCCAGCTGAATACTGAAAATCACGCTGCCGTGGTGCCAGCACGTTAAAGGCGCTGTCGGGCTTAGCCGCATCCTGCACCCGCATTTCACCCGAAACTGTGCTGCTTAAAAAAATAACCACATAATTGTTGTCACCGGTATTGCCCACACCCATGTAAAAGCTGTTGTCTTTTTCTTCATACACCAGTTTGGCGCTGGCAGCATCGTTACCCAGCTTATGCTGCAAAACTTGGGTGCTCAGCAGCGTAGTCGGGTCGTTTTTAACCACATACAGTGTTTTATTGTCTTTGGCCCAGGCAATGCTGCCGGACAAACCGGTTAACTGATCTGGTAGATCCTGGCCGGTGCGCAGATCACGTACTTTTAACGTGTACTGACGCCGGCCATTGGTATCTTCCATGTAAGCCAGCAACTGCTGGTCCGGGCTGACCTGCATGTTCGCTACCTGATAAAAGTCCTTACCGGCGGCCAACTGGTTAACATCCAGCATAACCTGCTCGATGCCATCTTTTAACGACTTGCGGGCATATATCGGGTATTCCTTGCCTGCTTCATAGCGGCTGTAATAGCTATAATCGCCTTTATTATAAGGAACCGAGCTGTCGTCCTGTTTAATACGGCCAATAATTTCAGCAGTCAGTTTATCCGTCAGCGCCTGGTAACCACTGCTGTAATGGCTGAAATAATCATTTTCACGCTGCAGATAATCGAGCACCGTTGGTGATGTGCGCGTATCGTCACGCAACCAGTAATAAGGATCCTGGCGGTTACCATGAGGCGACTTTACAGTGTAAGGTTGTTGTACTGCCACAGGGGCAGCAAAGTCTTCGGCACTTAGCCAGTTGCTGCTGAGGCAACTGACGCCAAGCAACAGGCTTATAATCGTTTTTTGCATATTAATTTCTCCGCTTCAGGCTGGCGAAATTAACATGAAAATTACACTTAGCCTATTTGAGGCACAATAAAAAGTGTAACCGGTTATGTTTGTCTGCTGATATGATAACCGACAGCAGTTAGCCTATTCACAAATGGCTGATTTTAAGCTATTACTTCTAGGTTTATTACGTATAAGGAAAACAACATGGCGTTAATGACAGTTGAGCAGGTAGCAGAGTTTCTGGGTGTACAAACGATCAGAGTGGAACGTCTGGCACGGGAGAACCTGTTAGTACCGGCAGAGAAAGACGCCGCTGGTAAGCCGCTGTTCAATGAAGACGATGTAAAGCGTTACAAAACCCTGGCCGAACGCTTAGGTGGCTTATAGCGCTAAGGTTTGCAAGCGCTGATGCCAGCGCTTAGCTTGCTTTTCGTAAACAGGCTGTGCCTGATACCACAGCCAGCAAAACCCGCTATACAGCTGCTTTGCCGCATTAAGTTTGCCCGTTAGTATTTCTGTCAGTTCCGGCTGTTGCCGCAAGCCGGCATATTGCAGCAGCATGTCTTGCTCTTGCGCCGCTGATAAATCGAAATGCAGGCTTATCGCCGCCAGATCCAGACTGCTGTCGGCCAGCTGGCTGTATTCAAAATCAAGCAGCCAGAGCTTTTTCTTAGCAAACAATAAATTACCGCTATGTAAATCCAGATGACACAACACGGTATCCTGCGGCAGTTGCTGCAACTGCTGAGCTGCCTGTTGCAACACAGCCATTAAAACATTATCAGCTTCTGATAGTGTGACCGCCCTGGCTAACTGGCGCAGATAAACACCAGGCTCCAGCACCGGTGTTTGCACTGATAGCTGATGAAACCGGGCCAGTGCAGTCAGCAGTATCGGTAACCCATGTACCCCAAAGTTATAAGCGACACCATCGGCAAGATAGTCGCTTAACATCACCTGATAATGATTATTCAGACATAGCGGAGCCGGGGCCAAACCTTTTGCTGCTGCCGCATGCTGGCAGCGCAGCTCCTGCTGCCGGCACACCGCTGACTCAGCCGGATAGCAGCGCAGCACATATTCGCCACGCGCAGTTCTGACATAGTAGCTTTGGTTACTTTCACCGTGGGATAACGGCCGAACCTGTAACACCGGCTGACTGAAAAAGAATTCCAGCCGCTGGCATAGCCGCCTTACAGACTCAAGTTCACTGCCGGCTGCTGCTGATAATGACTGCGCCAAATAAAATATCCTGCAATCGCGATAACCGTATACAGCATAAACAAGCCAGTGAGGAAATACAGATGTTTTTGGGCGTAAACATAAATTGATACCGCATCAATTACCACCCAATACAGCCAGTTTGATACCAGCTTGCGCGCGACCAGTAAGGTGGCCATTACGCTAAATACTGTGGTTTGCGCATCAATATAGGCAAAATCTGCGCTGGTGTGCTCAGCCATCAGTGCACCAAGCCCCCAGCCCACCAACGCGGTAATACCAATAAGTATCGCATGGTATTGCCAGCGCCATTCATATACCGGCCCGCGCTCGCCCGGTGCACGCTGCCGTATTTGTTGCCAGCGCCACCAGCCATACAGTGCCATACCGGCATAGTACAACTGTAACAGCGCATCAGATAACAAAGCTGATTGCCACATAACGTGGGTAAACAACACTGTGCTGAGCAGTGCGGCTGGCCAGCACCACAAGCTTTGTTTCAAAGCCAGTATCACATAAGCCAGCGCCAGCACAGTGGCAGTAAGCTCAATGCTATGCATCAACTGCCACTGTGCTATGGCCTGGCTTAGCAGTTCATTCATGGCCGCAAGTCACCGTGAATAAATTTACAGACAAAAACCACCTTACCGTATTGCTCAAACGACCATTTAATACACGCCTGCAAGGCTTGCATCACCGCATCGTAATCACCGAATAGCTGCGTACTCATGGTATTGGTTAACACCTTCACATCAGGGTATTTATTCAGTTCAGCAATAAAACCTTTGATCGGCGTAATATAGTCTTCTGCCAACGGGTACTTACTTATTTCGACTGACAATTGCATAATTTTCTCCTTATCAATACTTGTTGAATGAGTCATCAGTATTGTGTTCAGAATTGATAACTGGCGCTCACGCCAAAACGGCGCGGCTCAGCGAATTGCTCATACACATGAGGTTCGTATCCATCGCGCGGATCATTACCGAAGTAAAAACCCCGTACTCCAATATCCTGATCCAGCGCATTACGCGTCCACAGCGCCAGCTCCCAGTTGCTCAGCTGATAACTCAGGCGGGCACCCAGCAATTCGTAGCGCTCTGATTGGGCGTTGTGGCCATCAGAGTAATAAAATGCATCTTTACCCTGCAGGCTGATGTTAAACAGCAATGCATCAGTGATATACCAGTCTGCTGCCAGGCTGTACTGAAAACGTGGTGCCTGTGCCTGTTCACGGCCACTGAAATCGTCACCCTCTAACGTAATGTAGCTGCCCAGCTTAGTTTTCAACCAGCTGGCAGACAATGACACGGCCAACTGCGGGTTCAGCTGCAGCCGGTTTTCCATTTCGATCCCGTAGTTACGGCCGCTGCCAGCGTTATCAATAAAACCGGCAAACTGCGGGCCACTCTCCGGGTTCAGCCAGCCTTTAACCTGCATATCGTCCCGCCACATGTAAAAGGCCGCAACCCGTGCTGTAATACTCTGATCCAGCGCACTACCTTTCACGCCAAATTCGGCGTTGTATAAGGTTTCCGGTTTAAAACTGGCCTTGGTTAGCAGTTCGGTTAAATTGCCGTCGGCCGCTTTTGACAACGCATCGCCGTTAACGCCACCGGCTTTATAACCCCGCGATGCCAGCACATACACCAGCGCCTGCTGATTTACCTGGTAATTCAGGCTCAGCTTAGCGCCCCACATTGTGTCGTGATTTTTAATGGCATTAGCGCTGCTATCGCTGTAATCATCATCATAGCGCTCTAACCGCAAGCCGGAGACCAGGGTCCAGCCAGCATTTAATGGTGTGGACAGCTCACCATACAAGGCTGCATTGGTACGGTTTAACGCACTGACAAAGCGGTCAGCCTGCCACAAATCCCAGTTCCAGAACTGACGGGTTAAATCGAAACTTTTATTGGCAGCATACAAGCCGACAGTCCAGTCGCTGTTGCCAAGTTTGCCCTCAGGCGTGGAAACAAAACGGTAATCCAGTGTCAGTTGATCGCGGCTACGCAAATAGCGGTCTGTGGTTGAATATTCATCGGGGTGAATACCGACGTAGCTCCAGTCTTCATCAAAACCGTAATCACTGTCTGCTGTCAGCCAGCTTAACTGCGCCAGCACGGTGGCAAACGGCAAACCGCTGTAATCGGCCTGCAATGCCACGGCTTTGCTGCGGATCTGATCCTGCCCCGGCTCATCCGATAACGTTGTGCGGTTACGGTCGAGCGAAAACGCATCATAGCCGTTATCCTGATCAACAATATGTGTTACCAGCTGCAGTGCCAGCGTATTCGTCGCTTGATACCTGAGCTTAAAACGGCCGGTAAACTCATCGATGTTGTTGGTGTCATCGCGGTTAAGGTAAGCATTATCAATAAAACCATCAGAGTACTGCTGCTCCAGCGCCAGGCTGTAGCCTACCTGTTCATTCAGGCTGTTACTGAATTGGGCGGCCAGCTGGCGGCTGTCATAATTGGCTAACGTGGCGCTGAATTTACCTTCAGGTGCTGCAGTTGGCCCCTTAGTGGTCAGATTCACCATACCTGCCAGCGCGTTGGCACCAAAGCGGGTTGCTTCCGGGCCCCGGAAAACTTCAAGCTGCGCCAGATCACTGATGCCACTGATGCCTAACCCCGAGTATTCAATACCGTCAATCAGAATGCCGACCGACGGGTTGATGGTATCGACAAATTCGCTGCGCTCGCCAATGCCGCGCACCTGAATATAGCGCCCGCGTGAAGCACCGGCGGTGAAATTAACGTTGGCAAACTGATTGAGTAAATCGTCAAGATGCTGCGAAGATGTGCGCTTGACATCCTGCTCGCTGACAACGGCAATGCTGCCGGATAATTGCTGCACCGATTGCTGGCGAAAATCACCCTGTACGGTGATACGCTCAACGGATGATTCGGCCTCATTGGCCTTGATAGTAAAACTGCTGCCAACGGCAACAGCCAGTAAAGACGGAAGTAAACGCATTGTTGTATGAATCTCCAAACTTCAGAGATCACACCAGCCTGAGGAGTTAGCACCATCCCTCCGCCGGTATAATCCGGATCAGGTTCTAAGGGTTTGCCTATACAGGCATCTCAGCAAAAGCACCCCTTGGTTGCGCGGCAAGTGTAAAGCGTTTTATTTCGACATGCAATGCATTGCCTATCATTGCGCTGCAATAGCAAAATAACTCCAGGACAAACTATGCCGGACTTACCCTCTTCTAAATTTTATGAAAAATAGGTACTATCCCGCGCAGTAAAAATAAGGGATTACCATGAAAAAAACTAAAGAGTTAGGTGTATTTTTATCTGTGTCATTGCTGGCGGCTTGTGGTGGTGGAGGTAACGCTGAAACTGGTAGCTCTGGCGGGAATAATGGTGGAGCCACAGTAAATCTGACAGCAAACATTATTCAAGAAACGGTGTGTGGTACTAGCATCAGCGCTTCAAGTGCGGAGTTGCTGGTGCACAACAATGATTGGAGCATATCCAGCCGGCATAAAGCCGATAGTGACGGGAGAATTTCAGCGACAATACCGGCCAAACCCAATGTAAACATCAGCTTAATAAGCAGCGGCGGTACAGGTGCTGACCGCGCCATAAGAGTGCTTTCTTATGCTCAACATCCGACCGGAGATCTTGGTACTTTCTCGGTGCCTGGTTTTACCCAGCAGGGTTGTGAATGCCAAAGAACAGACGTAGTGGTATCGTCACCAGTTGGCTCATTAAACCAGCAGTATGTCCAACTTACCGGCTACAATGGTGAGATAGAAAGTAAATCTTCACTTTCTTACAATGAAGTTTTATTTTCTGGCGTTACCCTATGCCGTGCTACAGGTGGAGATTGGCCGGTATTAGTTGCCGCAAGCTCAGAACCATACAATATGATTGCGGGTAGCTCACGTAATTATGATATCAGCCAGCAAGTTTCACTGAGTTTAGAACACGATGCGGTTTCTTATCCGATAATGCTAAATGATCTTAATGTTTCATTGCGACAAACTCACTATACAGAAAATGGTTCGATCGGCTCAGCTGTGCAGTCTCCGTACTCTGATATCTATGTCTACGATGAGCTTGACGGTGCAGAGCTAATTGCCGTAAATGCATCGCGCAACAATACAGAGTATGTGGACGGCATAAGTATATGGCTACGCGAATCACAACGCGCCAGCTATAAGTTACCACTTACAGAGCAAGTATCGGTGACAGTGCCGGACAATACCGCACAGCTTGCATTGCAGGATTTCCTTGTTACTAACCTGACTTCTGATAGCACCAATTATAATCTTGGTGCAATAAATGGGTTTAATACCTTTTACCTTTATGCTCAAACCACGCTGACCGACGGTACATATTACAGTCAGAGCTTCTTTGGTCCGCTGCAGGGTACTTACCCTGATGAAATTGTACCTGCCGACTACGACATAGAAGATAAATTTGATGACAATGCAGCGGTACTATTCGAAGCGTCTGTTATCCGCGATGGTGACAATCAAAGCTATCAGCAATATCTATCGAGCAGAGTAAAGCGCAGCAACATGGCTATCAATGAACGACTTTCCGGCGAATGGGCGAAATTCAGTACTGTGTCGGTACAATTTAGTACCCAGTAATTTATCAAGCCGCAGCCGCGAAAGCGGCTGTTTTAATGAGAAAATATTTGCCAGTCCTTATTTAGTTGGCCAGCCAGTTGGGTTAATTGCTCACTGGCAATGGCTGAACGGCTAGCTTCTTTGCTTAACTGGCTTACCTCGTCGTTCAACTGATGTATGGTGGCGCCAATATCTTCTGACACGGCTTGTTGCTGGACTGTAGCTGTGTGGATTCGAGTGTTTGCGCTGCTAATGTGTTCAACAACACCGGAAAGCTCGGCAAACCGCTGGCCGGCGTCCTGAGCCAGTTGTACATTGCTTTCAGCCTGGCCGTGAGCGTCCTGCATCGCATCCATCGCATTGCTGGCCTGCTGCTGCAACTTACTAATCATCGCATGAATAGACTCTGTTGCCTGCTTGGTATTGGCCGATAACGTGCGCACTTCGTCTGCGACGACAGAAAAGCCCCTGCCGGCTTCACCGGCTCTGGCGGCTTCAATGGCGGCATTTAACGCCAGTAAATTAGTTTGTTCGGAGATTTTGCGGATGACATCCAGCACAGATGAAATCTGGCCAGACTCCTGCTGCAACTGCTTCACAACGGCAGCGCTATGATTAAGCTGCTGCGCCAGTGCGGTAATACCCTCTGCACTACCGGTTGCTACTGCACTGCCTGCGCTACACAGCTGCTCAGCCTGCTGGGCAGCTGAAGCTGCTTCTCTGGCATTAGCCGCGACCTGCTGTACTGTTGCCGTCATTTGCTCCACTGCAGCAGCCAGTTGTCCGGCTTGCTGTGCCTGACGGCCGGCGCCCTGACTGACATCTTCACTGCTCTGAAACACCGATTCGGCCTGTTCGCTAAGGGCAGTAGCACTGCTGCCCAAACGGGCAACAAGCTGTTCGAAATGACTGATCATATGGTTAAGCGCCTGCGATGCCTGCGCAATTTCGTCGCTACCGCTATCATTGGCGCGTAGGCTTAGATCCGAGCTTTGTTGCACCTGCTTTAACATATCACGCAGTGCCCACAGCGGCCGGCACACCGAGCGTTGCACCCGCCAAACCAGAAGGCTAATCATAAGCAGCAGCGCAATGCCCGCAAGCAGGTAAGCCTGCACCAGTTGTGCAGTAAAATGTGCCGCTTCATCCCGCACAACAGCGCCAGCGGCCAATTGCTGCTGAATAAACCCTTCGGCAAGCTTGGCAAAAGCGGTAATACGCAATTCAATTTCGTTGTTAACAGTAGATTCGTTCAAAATACGTACTAACAGTGCATCACTGCCAGCGTAACTTATCCACTCCTGATAGTGCTTAACCGCTTTTTCAAACGCCTGATCCAGCGCGGTGTAATACTCTGTATCTGCCATCACCGGCCGGCTTTGCACAAAGTTCTGCCACTGCTGTGTGGCTTGCTCCAGCTGGCTTTTGATGGCATGCTCGGTTGCTTCAGCAGACGCCCAGCCGGTGCGGTATTTACGGATGTCCTGCAATGCACTTTGTTGCAGGATCTGCTGCACCGCCATCACATCAGACAAAATGGCCAGATGATCACTGTAAAGCCGGTTAAACAAGCGGTCTTTATGTTGCACACTGAAAAATGCTGCCATCAGCACCAGCGCTACCAGAATCAGAGGAATAACACCCAGCAGCAATATCCGGGATGAGATTTTCAGCTTCGACAACATAACGGCTCCACTTTGCAAGGCTTTGACGCGCGCAGTGTAAAAGCCACAGATGATATTTGTGTGACAGGCAGGCTTTTGCCATCTCTGGACTAACCGTCATCAAAGTGTCATATTTTGCACGCAAAATTACATACGAAAAAACAGATATAACGATTTTGCCATGCAGCCCCTAACCCTTTACAAAGCCATTGCCGATGGTACCCGCCTTAAAGCAGTGTTACTGCTGTGCCAACTGCCTGAGTTGTGCGTCTGTGACTTGGTGCAGGCGCTGGATGAGCCACAGCCCAAGGTGTCGCGCCATCTGGCATTGTTAAAACACGCCGGCCTGCTGCAGGACAGAAAGCAGGGTCTGTGGGTATTTTACCGCTTACATCCTGCCTTGCCGGCGTGGGCAGAAACGGTACTGCGCCAAACATTGGCACATAACCCGGAATTTATCCGCGACAATATCGCCAGTCTGGCGAACTACCCAGCCGCCAACTGTTGCTAAGGAACACAGATATGACTATCAAACTAGGTATAAATGGCTTTGGCCGTATTGGCAGGCTGGCACTGCGGGCAGCCTTTGACTGGTCTGACATAGAATTTGTACAGATTAACGACCCGGCAGCCGATGCCGCCACCTTGGCCCATTTGCTTAATTTTGACTCTGTGCACGGTATCTGGCATCACACTGCTGTGGCAGAGGGCAATAACATCGTGATCAATGGCAAAGCGGTTGCAGTTAGCAGTAATAACGCCATTGCCGATACCGACTGGTCAGGTTGTGATGTGGTGATTGAAGCCTCAGGCAAAATGAAAAGCACAGCGTTGTTAGAAGCTTATCTGGCACAAGGCGTGAAACGGGTTGTGGTCAGTGCACCGGTAAAAGAGCCGGGTGTGCTCAATATAGTGATGGGGGTTAATCATCAGCTGTACAACAAACAGCAGCATCGTATTGTCACCGCTGCCAGCTGCACGACGAACTGTCTGGCACCGGTGGTTAAAGTGATCCATGAAAAACTGGGTATTCGGCACGGCAGCATAACCACCATCCATAACTTAACCAATACTCAGAGCATTCTGGACACACCGCATAAAGACTTACGCCGCGCCCGCGCTTGTGGCAGCAGCCTGATCCCCACCACTACCGGCTCAGCCAGCGCCATTACCGAGATTTTTCCTGAGCTTAAGGGCCGGTTAAATGGCCATGCGGTGCGGGTACCCTTGGCGAATGCCTCGTTAACAGACTGCGTCTTCGAAGTAGAACGCGCAACCACCAGTGATGAAGTGAATGCCCTGCTAAAAGCAGCAGCAGAAAGTGATTTAAAAGGCATCTTAGGTTATGAAACCCGGCCGCTGGTGTCGGTGGATTATAAAACCGACCCGCGCTCCAGCGTTATTGACGCACTATCGACTATGGTGGTTAACGCTACCCAGGTAAAAATTTATGCCTGGTATGACAACGAATGGGGCTACGCCAACCGCACCGCCGAGCTGGCCAGAATGGTTGGCTTGCTGGATCAGCACTAAGCCATGTTTAACAGCCTGAGCCCGCAATTAAAGCAGTACTTGCTGATCACCGGCAACTACTGGGCTTTTACCCTGACAGACGGTGCCCTGCGTATGCTGGTGGTGCTGCACTTTTACAGCCTGGGTTACAGTGGATTGGCCATTGCCATGCTGTTTTTGTTTTATGAAATTTTTGGCGTCATTACCAATTTAGTTGGTGGCTGGCTCGGTGCCCGCATCGGCCTGAATAACACCATGAATATTGGCCTGCTGCTGCAAATCCTGGCACTTGGCATGCTATTGCTGCCAGCACAGTACTTAGTTGTGCCGTGGGTCATGGCAGCCCAGGCGCTGTCAGGCATCGCCAAAGACTTAAATAAAATGAGTGCTAAAAGCAGTATCAAACTGCTGGTGGCAGACAACGCCCAACACACCTTGTTTAAATGGGTCGCTGTTCTTACCGGTTCAAAGAATGCCCTGAAAGGGGTAGGCTTTTTTGTCGGTGGTTTACTGCTGAGTTTATATGGTTTTAACACAGCAGTTCTGCTTATGTTACTGATGCTTAGCTTAGTCTGGTTATTAAGCGTATCGCAGCTTAAAGCCGATTTGGGTAAAAGCAAAACCAAACCTAAATTTACTGAGCTGCTGTCAAAAAGCAGGGCAATTAACCTACTTTCGGCTGCGCGTATGCTGCTTTTTGGCGCCCGTGATGTCTGGTTTGTGATTGCCTTGCCGCTAACGCTGGCCAGCCAGTTTGGCTGGAGCCACTGGGCAGTGGGCAGTTTTCTGGCACTTTGGGTTATTGGCTATGGCGCGGTGCAAAGCGTCACACCGGCTCTGACAAGGTCAGGCCCATCTGCTACATTGCCGGACGGGCACAGCTTAATGCGTTGGGCAATATTGCTTAGCGTGATACCGGCACTGATTGCACTGGCTTTATGGCTGCAGTGGCACAGTGAGGCTGCGCTTATTGGCGGCTTGCTGCTGTTTGGCGCTGTGTTTGCGGTTAACTCGTCTTTGCACAGCTACCTGATTATCCGCTACGCCACTAATGATGGCGTTTCACTGGACGTCGGTTTTTATTACATGGCAAATGCCATGGGCCGCTTACTGGGAACTTTGCTATCCGGTTGGCTGTACCAGGCTTATGGTCTCACGGCCTGCTTATGGGTCTCTTCTGCCCTGCTGGCAGCCACAGTGCTCGTTTCTGCCAGGCTGAGCAAACACCAGGCATGACTTTGTTCTTCACCTGCTCTACACTGCAATAAGCCGCTGATAACACTCTGGAATATCATTATGTTTAGCCTGCAACCGCGTCAATTACTGTTATTGTCTCTGCTGGCTGCTTTTGCCACTATGGCATTGAAAACGCTGGCATGGTATTTAACCGGCTCGGTCGGCTTTTTATCAGACGCCATTGAGTCATTGGTGAATGTGGCCGGTGCCGGTTTTGCCCTGCTGATGGTCAGCATAGCGCGCCGGCCAGCGGATGACAGCCACCCTTATGGCCACAGCAAAGCCGAGTATTTATCGGCTGCATTTGAAGGCGGCATGATTTTTCTGGCGGCAGTGGCCATTTTGTTTACCGCCGCAGAGCGCCTGATTAACCCTCAGCCCCTCGCCACACTAGGGCTTGGTACAGCGCTTACCGTTCTGGCCAGCCTGATTAACCTGGGTATTGCATTGCTACTATTGCAAGGCGGCAAGCAGCACCATTCTCCTGCACTTGAAGGCGATGGCAAGCACCTGTTGACAGATGTCTGGACAACTGCTGGCGTGGTGGTTGGTGTAGCCCTCGCAGCCATGACAGACATGCATTGGCTTGATCCGCTGGTCGCGATTGCCGTCGCACTGCATATTTTGTATGAAGGCGGCGGTATCTTATATCGCGCCGTCAATGGCCTGATGGATAAAGCGCTGCCTGATGAGACCATACAACAACTTGAACAAAGCCTGCAGGTATTTGCCAGTGCCAACGTACAGTTTGTTAACCTGCGTACACGTGCCGCCGCCACACTGCGTTTTGCCCAGGTTGATATGCTGGTTCCCGGCAGCTGGAGCGTGCAGCAGGCACATCAGCTGGCGGATGATGCAGAGCTGGCAGCCAAACAGCTCAATATCGAACTGGTTGTCCACATTGAACCGGCATTGACCGGCTAGCTGGTTTTTTTACTATTCGGCGCTACAGTTAATCAGACATAGCTAAAATAACGTGGCGTCAACGCAGTATGCCAGACAACTTCTCAGCCATAACGTATACCGATGCGATAACAGATAGCGCCGATTTTCAAAGGCAGTTCAGTTATTTTCGTATTCGCCGGTTGCTGCAAATCATCGGTTTCACGTTGCTGGGGCTGATACTGGCAGTGGTGGTGTCATCAGGCGCAACCCAATTACTCATTCTGTCAGGCTGTATCGCTTTGCTTGTCGCCGGCGGTTTTGCGCTGAAGCAACAAGCCTTGGTATCCGCCTATATATTGTTATGGTCTATGGCGTTAATGCTGTCGGCTTTGGCTTATACCTCGGGCGGCTTACGTGACCTTGCTCTTTTAGGGTACCCCGGCTTATTGGTTTACGCCGCTATCCTGGGCAGCGTTGGTTTGTTTTATTCGCTGCTGCTGTTTGTCATGCTGTATTGTACTTTTTTAACCTGGCTTACCTTAAGTGGTTATCTGCACCCCTTCATTCCGGCTCTGGGTTGGCAGCACCTGGTGTTTGTCGCTGTGATTATGCTGGTAACAGGTTTCAGTGTGTTTCTGATGGTAAGAGACATGCGCCAGCTGATGCATTCGTTGCAGCTGGAAAACGCTAAAGTACGGATCAACCGGCGTGAAATAGAACGTTTGGCCCACCATGACCCGTTAACCGGTTTGCCTAACAGGATATTAGGTGAACAGCTGTATCACCAGACGCTGAGCTATTGCCTGCAACAGCAGCGCCAGCTGGCAGTATTGTTTCTGGATTTGGATAACTTTAAACCGGTAAACGATTCATTAGGCCACTCTGCCGGTGATGTTCTGCTGCGCGAACTGGCAACCCGACTGAAAAACGCGCTCAGCGCCGATCAGCAGGTTATCCGCTTTGGCGGCGATGAGTTTTTATTTCTGGTGCCCTGTGCTGCCGATAGTACCGCATTGAATACGCTGGCGTTACAGCTGATAACCGAAGTTGCCAAACCTTTCAATATTATGCAGACCAGCGTTACCGTTTCCGGCT
The DNA here is from genome assembly GCF_059429535.1 of Rheinheimera sp. ATLC3. Classification (NCBI taxonomy): domain Bacteria; kingdom Pseudomonadati; phylum Pseudomonadota; class Gammaproteobacteria; order Chromatiales; family Chromatiaceae; genus Rheinheimera; species Rheinheimera sp. ATLC3. The sequence continues at coordinate 2,856,528 of NZ_CM182103.1, read as the reverse complement.
CTATCGGCATTTCACTGGCTCCGGCGGATGGCAATGAATTTAACGTACTGTGCCGTAAGGCCGATTTAGCCATGTATAAGGCAAAAGAGGATGGCCGTAATACCGTGCGCCAGTACGACGACAAGCTGGATCAGGATAACGCCGATAAATTTAACCTGCAGCAGCACTTACGTCAGGCCATCAGACAACGCGCTTTTGTTTTGTACTATCAGCCGCAGGTTGACCTGCGCAGCCAACAGATCATTTCGGTTGAAGCTCTGCTACGCTGGCCACAGCAGGATGGCAGTTTCATCAGCCCGGCAGAGTTTATTCCACTGGCGGAGCAGTGTGGTCTCATCGGCGAATTGGGTAACTGGGTGCTGGCCGAAGCCTGCCTGGCTTGCGCCCGTTTACGCAGGCAAGGCTTTGGTCAACTGCGGGTCGCGGTAAATTTATCTTATGTACAGTTTAAAAACGAGCAGCTGGAACTGACCATTCAGCACGCCTTATTGGATGCCCGTTTACCAGCCAGTGCGTTAGAGCTGGAACTGACAGAGTCATTACTGATAAGTGATACCGAACTGGTGCAAAAGCAGCTCAACAACTTAAGCAAGCTGGGCGTAACTTTCGCTATTGATGATTTTGGCACCGGCTACTCTAACCTGGGCTATCTGCGCAGTTTTAATGCCACTACGCTGAAAATCGACCGATCTTTTATCACGTCGCTTGGCGTATCATCACGCGATGAACCGCTGGTACAGGCCATCATTAATATGGCCAAAGGGCTGGGGCTAAAAACGGTCGCCGAAGGTATAGAAAATGAAGCAACAGCGCAGTTACTGACCCGGCTGGGCTGCGATGAAGGCCAGGGATATTACTGGTCGCCCGCAGTGCCGGAACACAAACTGCCGGCCTTGCTTCAGACATACAGCTAACGGTTACAAACCCAAATACCAGGTCGCGATGGAGAAATACAGCACCACGCCGGCGACGTCGGCAATAGAGGTAATCAGCGGGCCACTGGCGGTTGCCGGGTCGAGGTTAAAGCGGCTTAGCAAAAACGGTAGCGACAAGCCAATTAAACTGCCGGCCAGCACCACTAGCATCATGGTCATCGCCACCACCATGGCAATATCATAGCCGCCACGCCACCAGCCAAGGCCAACTACCGCCGCCGCCATGGTAAAGCCAAGCAGGCCTGCGACCAGACACTCCTTACCCAGCAAGTAGCCCCAATCACGTAATTTAATGTCGCCTGTTGCCAGCGCCCGTACCATCAGCGTACCTGACTGAGCGCCGGCATTACCGCTGCTGCCAATCAGTAGCGGTAAGAAAAACAGCAAGGCAACGTGTGTTGCTATAGTACCTTCAAAATACGCAATGCCGGCACCAGAGAAAATATTGCCAAACACCAGGATCACCAGCCACAGCACCCTTTTACGGTATAGCAGGAAAATACCGGCATCTTTAACACTGCTTTCCAACTTACCGATAGTGGCCGTTTTGTGAAAATCCTCTGTCGCTTCTTCTGCTGCGACATCCATCGCATCATCATAAGTTACAATGCCAACCATCTGGTTTTCACTGTTAATAATGGGCAGCGCCAGTAAGTCATATTTAGCGATCAGTGCCGCGACTTCCTCCTGCGGCATATCGACACTGGCATAGATAGGATCATGGTTAACCAGCTCATCTATCGGCATTGTGACCGGTGCCAGAATAAGATCGCGCAACGACACTACGCCAATCAGCTGACGGGCTGCATCGACTACATAAGCCGAGTAAATGGTTTCTTTATCCGGCGCCTCACGGCGAAGCGAATCCAGTGCCTGGGCCACCGTCAGATCCTGCGCCAAAATGGCATAGTCAGATGTCATGATGGCACCTGCGGTACCTTCTTCATGCGATGTCAGCCGCAACAGGTCTTCGCGTTCTGCCTGCGCCAGCGCCGGTAACAACGTTTCACGCTGCTCGTCACTTAAGCGGTTAAATAAATCGGCACGTTCATCTGACGACATCTGGCGGATGATGGGTGCCAGCTTACGCCGGCTGATGCTGATAGATAAGCTAACCTGCTCTTCTGCGGGCAGATAGCCAAACACTTCTGCCTGCTCAGCGCGCGGCAGAACTGTCAGTAAGGTCCATAAATCGTTTGGCGCAAACTCCACCAGCGCGCTGGCTAAGTCAGCTGGGTGCACATCATCCAGTTGCTCACGCAACTGCACAACAGTGCCTGATTCCAGAGCATTGCGAAGTGTGGCGATTAGTGCTGGTAATTCCATAGCAGTGTCACCCTCCGCAGTTGTAAATTAACGTATTGCTGAATAAGCAAAAATTGGCGCTATTTTATAAAGCCTTGCTGTGAATCTCAACTGAATATCACCTTGGGTACAGACGATGCTTCTTGCTAAGATAGCGCCATCAAGCATGAAAGGTGTGATCAAATGCCAAACAAGCAGAACGAGCGGTGCGCCTGGTGGCAACCCCAAGAACTTGCCATCAATGCCTGCCGCCACTACCGGCTGGGCCCACTGAATATTTATTTACAGCGTCAGAGCCAGCAATGGTTGCTGGCCCATGAATATAGTACAGAAGAGGTGTTACAGGTACCGTGTCATGCTGAAGTTAGCATGATCCCCGTACATCTGACCAGCCAACGCTACCTGATAAATCAAAGTCAGGCGGGCTATCAGTTGCTACCCCGCCTGATGGACAGACCGGTTGTGGTCAAAACACTGCAGCCGGTTAACCTGCCACCCAATGAGCAAACCACCTTGTATATCAGCTCGCCGGTTACGTTAAGTGTAATGCTGAAGGGCCCGGATTTACTGTTGCAGAATATAGCCGTGCAGCGTTTGTCCGACACCTGGTTTGGCCCTTCAACTCAGATTGGGGAACTATGTTATGCCGATAAAACCCACGCCCGCCACGCCAAAACAGAACTATCTGTGCGGCCACACCGGGCGGTCACGCCTGTTACGGTGCATAACCATTCAACTCAGATGCTGTCGATAGATAAGCTCAGCATACCGGTACCCTTTCTGGCATTGTATGCCTTGCCTGACGGCAGCTTATGGACCGACCCGGTAACGCTGAGCCACGAAGGTTTACAGGCATTGGCGCATTTTCGCACCGGTAAGTTATCAGCGTCTGAAGCCATTGGCGCCACACTGCTGTCAGAACCGATACAAAAACCGGAAAAACACAGTCTGGTGCGCGCGTTTACCGATATATTCACTGATTAATCCGGGGACTTTATGACAGAATCATTTTTACATTGGTGGCAAAGCGAACAAATTGGCCACATCATCAAAGCTTCTGTTTTGCTGCTGGCCGGTTTTATCTGTGCCAGTATGGCTTCACGCGCCGTCAGCCGGTTTTTCAGTAAAAACTTCTCCCAGCACCATATCGTATTATTTAAACGGCTGCTGTACTGGCTGATTGTTGCGTTGTTTGTCGCATCGGCTCTGAAGCAGCTTGGCTTTTCGCTAAGCGTACTACTGGGTGCGGCCGGTGTATTGTCGGTCGCGCTGGGCTTTGCATCACAAACCTCGGCGTCAAACCTTATCAGTGGTTTATTTCTGATTGGTGAGCAGCCGTTTAAACTTGGCGATACGATAAAGGTAGGCAATACCACAGGTGAAGTGCTGTCGATTGATTTATTGTCGGTAAAACTGCGCACCTTTGATAACCTGTTTGTACGTATTCCAAACGAAACCCTGATTAAAAGCGAGGTAACAAACCTGACACGCTTTCCAATCAGGCGTTTTGATCTGCTATTAGGTGTTGCCTATAAAGAGCAAATCGCTGTTGTGCGCCAGGTGCTAATGGATGTCGCTGATAAAAACCCGTTGTGCCTGGACGAACCCAACCCGATGTTCTTATTTCTTGGTTTTGGTGATTCTGCACTGAATATCCAATTTTCGGTCTGGAGTAAACGGGAGAACTTCCGTGATTTACGCAACAGCCTGCAGGAAGAAGTAAAACTGGCGTTTGACAAAGCCGGCATAGAAATCCCCTTTCCTCAGCGTGTGGTGTATCTGAACCACGCCACAGATGACAAAACGCAACCTCAGGAAAACGATAAAGCAGCCGATAAAACGTAAGCTAAATATCTGACGCCTAACAAGGTTAATGTTACCTTAAGGTTAGTAAACTACACTCGACTGATGCCTGCAATGGAGTGACTTATGAAATTAGCTGTCAGCTCAGCCCTACTGCTGCTCTCTGCCGGATATGTCCGCGCAGAGTGTCAGGCTGTTGCCGATAATCAGTTTCTGGTCAACGAGTCTGACGTCACCATACATAGCGTCACTTACAGCCCCAATAATGTATTTGACCTGACCGACAAAGATTCTTTCTGGTTGCATGAGTTCGCTAACTACACCCATACCGTTACCCGCGAGTCTGTGCTGGCAGATGATTTGCTGTTTCAGGCAGGCGATAAGCTGCATCTGGACGATTTAGCTGAAACAGAACGTTTACTTCGCAGCCGGCGCTACCTGCGCGAAGCTGAGGTACGCATCAGCCATTATTGCGCTGACAGCAACAGCGTTATTGTTAATGTTGCCACCTGGGATAACTGGTCGTTACTGCCCACGCTGGACTTTTCCAGCGAGGGCGGGCGCAGTAAAAGTGCTATCGGTTTTGAAGAAGATAACCTGCTTGGCACCGGTAACCGCCTGAGCCTGGAATATAAACACGAAAGTGAACGCACCGGCCTGGGTTTTATGTTCTTCTCGCCGAATATGTTTGGTAGCTTTTGGAACAGTGCCTTGGGCTACAGTAAAAACAGTGACGGCAATAACTATCAATTGAGTGTGCAAAGGCCATTTTACCGTTTAGCATCCCCTTGGGCATTGGGCTTTGAAATAAACCGGGTATCGGAAGATGTTATCGAATACGATGCCGGTGATGAATATAACCGCTACCAGCGCCAGCATAATCACGCCAAAGCCGAGTTTGGTTATAAGCTGAATATCAGCGGCAATAATATTCACCGCCTAAAAGCAGCATTCGAGCTGGATAACTTTAAGTTCTATGAAACCAGTGAGACGTTATTTGGCGCGCCGCAAGACCGCAATTTAACCGGTTACTGGCTGGAGTACGAGTTTATTCAGGCAGATTATAAAAAACTATTTAATATCCAGTCATTTAACCGCACAGAAGATTTTAACTTTGGCTGGCAGCTCAATGCCCGGCTCGGACAGCACAGCAAAGCACTTGGTGCTGATGTCAATGCGATATTCTGGCAGCTTAGCGCCGCAAAAAACTGGCAACTGGCAGATGATCTGTGGTTGCTATCTGACGTCAGCTGGACGCAACGCGAATTTGAGCAAACGCAGTATTTATTCAGTACCCATTGGCAACTGGTGAAACAACTTAGCGATTACAGCAGCTTAGTCGGTAAACTGGCACTGGATAAAGGCGAAAACCTGTTTCGAGATGAGCCGCTGTATATCGGCGGCGACGATCAGCTTCGTGCCTACCCGGAATACTTTCGTAGTGGCGAATCCCGTACCGTTGTCACGGCAGAATACCGCCGCTATACCGACTGGTCACTGTGGCAGCTGTTGGATGTCGCTTTTGCCGGCTATTTGGATGCGGGTAAAATCTGGCAAACCGATGAGCAGGATGCCAATACGTCATCCGGCGGCACCCTGGTTGGTATAGGCGGCGGTGTGCGTTTGCTGTCGAATCACTCCAGCCGCGGCACAATGATCCATATGGATATTACCAAAGCCCTCACTGACAACGATAATCTGAATTCTGTTGAATTCCGGGTTACCGCCACCAAGAGTTTCTGAGCTATTGCTGGCAGCTGGCGCAGAATACCGTGCTGCGCTGCCCGAGGCGGATTTCTGTCAGGTCTTTACCGCAACTGGTACAAGGCTGGCCACCACGCCCATATACCAGCAGCTGCTGAGCGAAATAGCCGGGCTTACCATCTGCCTGGCTAAAATCTCTCAGTGTCGTACCACCCTGCTTAATCGCAGCGGCCAGTGTCTCTTTTATTACCGGCAACAGCCTCGCAAGCTGAGCGTCAGTCACCTGCTTAGCCGGTTTCGTTGGTAAAATACCGGCTTTAAACAGCGCTTCGTTGGCATAGATATTCCCCACCCCCACAACCACATGGTTGTCCATCAGCACCAGTTTTACTGCACTGTTACGTTTGGCAAAAGCAGCCTGTAAATGCGTAAGGTTAAACCTGTCGCTCAGCGGTTCAGGGCCCAGGCTGGCCAGCAACGGGTGAACTTCACCTTTGGCTTGCCACAGCACAGCGCCAAAGCGGCGGGTGTCGTTCAGCCGCAACACTTTGCCACTGCTTAACAACAGATCGATATGGTCATGTTTCGTCGCCGGCGTATCAGCTGGCACCACTTTTAGATGCCCGGACATGCCCAGATGCAAAATAATATCGCCCGCGGGTAATTGAATTAACAGGTACTTGGCGCGGCGCGTGACCGACAAGATCGGCTGTTCAAGCTGCGCTATGACCTCATCCGGCACCCACCAGCGCAGCTGACGTTGACGGGCAACAACCTTAACTAAGCGCTGATTATCAAGATACGGGCTAATACCCTGACGGGAGACTTCAACTTCTGGTAATTCCGGCACTGTTACTCCGCACTATCGATTAAAAACAACTGAGCTGCCTGTGCAGCAGTTAACAGATAAAACTGACTCTGCCCAGCCTGTTGTAGCAGATATTGCCCAGGTTCAGCGGAGGGATATAACAACCAGATGAGCGGCGCTGTTTGCCCTGCCAGCTGCACACTGGCCTGGGCAACGGGAACATGGCTTTTGCTGTCATGCTCAACGTCAACCGGTGTTAAGATCGTATGCTGCCAGGCCATTGCCAGCTTGGCGGCATCTACCGCTTTATCAGCTGCCGGCTGTAAACGCCATACACTGCCTGCCTGAATAAGCCGCAACTCACCCAGCGCCACCATTAATAACTGACTATCTTCCGGTACCAAACGATGCTCATCGGCAGATAGTTGCTGCAGGCGCTGCGGAATACCATAGAGTACAAACATCAGCACCAGAACAGCGAAAATAAGCACATTGTTCCAGTTGCGGCGGGACAGTTTAAGCATGCGCGGGGCCAAACGTGATTAAACAACAGAGGCATAGTAGCCGAGGCGGGGCCTAAAAAGCAAAAACCCGGCGTTGGCCGGGTTTCTGTGTTCGATTACTTGATTTTCGCTTCTTTGAAAATCACGTGCTTGCGCACTTTAGGATCGAACTTTTTGATTTCCATTTTTTCTGGCATGGTGCGCTTGTTCTTCGTAGTTGTATAGAAGAAACCGGTACCAGCAGAAGAAACTAAACGGATTTTATCGCGCATTTTTTATTTCCTTACACCTTGTGACCGTTAGCACGCACTTCGGCTAATACCGCATCGATACCTTTCTTATCGATGATGCGCATACCACGGGTAGAAGTACGTAATGTAACAAAACGGTTTTCGCTTTCAACCCAGAAACGGTGAGTTTGCAGGTTAGGCAGGAAACGGCGCTTAGTAGCATTGTTGGCGTGTGAACGACGGTTACCCACCATCGGACCTTTGCCAGTTACTTGGCACACTCTAGACATGTCAATAGTTCTCCAAAATTACATCAGCTCGAGCTGTCATCACCCTTCCGGCCAAGAAGGTTGCCCCAAAACAAGAGGGCGCAATTTATACACGAATTAAGGCCGCTATTCAAGCTAAATCTTTTTTCGCGCACAAGGATCCGAGCGGGATCCAGTCCCGATCTTCACAGCCAGCCACGTTCAGCAAAGGAGATCACATCGGCATCGCCAACAATAAAATGATCTAATACTTTGATATCAACCAACATTAAGGCCTGAACTAAGCGTTCAGTAATTGCCCGGTCAGCCCGGCTGGGCTCGGCAACGCCTGATGGATGATTGTGTGCCAGAATAACAGCGGCTGCATTATGCGCTAATGCCTGCTGAACTACAATACGCGGATACACTGGACTCGCATCTATTGTGCCGGCAAATAAGGGTTCAGCTTTAATAAGGCGGTGTTGGCTGTCTAAGTACAGCAACAGAAAGACTTCCCGCTGCTCTGCACTTATTGCATGCTGCAGATAACGTTTAACCGTGGCAGGTTCAGTAAAAATGGTTTCGCGCTGCATTTGCTGCTGCAAATAGCGCTTACTCAGCTCCATTACCGCTTGCAGCTGTACAAACTTGGCCTGGCCCAAACCCTTGGCCGAACAAAAGTCAGCCTGACTGGCTCCCAGTAACCGTTTGAGTGAGCCAAATTGATCCAGTAGCTGGCGCGCTAATGTCACGGCATCGGTGCCGGCGATACCGGTACGCAGAAATATTGCCAGCAGCTCAGCGTCAGATAACGCTATAGCGCCCCTGTCCAGCAGTTTTTCCCGCGGCCGCTCGGCGGCAGGCCAATGGCGAATACTCATGCAATCACTCCCTGAATTGATGCTGAATTTATGTTTCCATGCTATCTTAACGCCAGATTTTTCCAGTTCCGGCGGCTTTGTTATGCAGCAAACTCTTGCGCAAAAACGCATTTTACTTGGTATCAGCGGCGGTATTGCCGCTTATAAAAGTGCTGATCTGGTGCGCCGCCTAAAAGAGCGCGGTGCCGATGTCAGGGTAATACTGACCGACGCCGCCCAGCACTTTATTACGCCGTTAACGCTGCAGGCATTATCGGCAAACCCGGTTAGCACCAGCCTGCTCGACCCGGCCGCAGAAGCCGCCATGGGCCATATTGAACTGGCTAAATGGGCCGACATGGTATTGATAGCCCCTGCCAGCGCCGATGTTATTGCGCGACTGGCACACGGTCTGGCTAACGATCTACTGACCACCTGCATTCTGGCCACTGCTGCACCGGTTGCTGTGGCCCCGGCAATGAATCAGCAGATGTATAAAAACATAGCCACCCAGAAAAATTTAGCCACACTAAAATCATATAATTTTTACATTTATGGCCCAGGCGCCGGTGAGCAAGCCTGCGGCGATGTGGGTGCAGGCCGTATGCTTGAACCGCTGCAGCTCGTCAGTGCAGTAGAAGAACATTTTTTAGCTGAACAAAAACTTAATAACATTAAAATTACAATTACTGCTGGCCCAACCCGCGAAGCTATTGATCCGGTTCGTTATATTTCTAATCACAGCTCCGGGAAAATGGGCTTTGCCCTGGCAAAAGCCGCCGCGGCGATGGGTGCCGAGGTAACACTGATCAGCGGCCCGGTACAGCTTGCCACGCCAGCCGGCGTAAAACGGCTTGATGTGACCAGTGCACAGCAAATGTATGAAGCAGCTATGGCGCAGGCCGTAAACAGCGATATTTTCATTGGTTGTGCTGCCGTCGCTGATTACCGGGTGGCAGAAGTTGCCAATGAAAAAATGAAGAAGCAAGGCGACAGTGCACTTGAGTTAAAGCTGGTGCAAAACCCCGATATCATTGCCAGTGTCGCAGCGCTAAGCCACAAGCGCCCCTTTACCGTAGGTTTCGCTGCTGAAACCCAACATGTGCTGCAGTACGCCAAAGATAAACTGGCACGCAAAAAGCTGGATATGATTTGCGCCAACGATGTATCTAAAAGTGATGTCGGCTTTAACAGCGATCACAATGCCGTCACGCTGCTGTGGCAAGATGGTGAGCAGGCGTTAGCCGCCCAACCCAAAGAGCAGTTAGCAAATGCCATTGTGCAGCAGATCCTGGCCCGTTTTTCTTCAGAAAATTAATAAGTAATAAGAGTTTAGCCGTAAATGAAAAAAGCTATTGATTTGAAAATTCTTGACCCACGTATTGGCACTGAATTCCCATTACCCGCATATGCCACCCCCGGTTCGGCAGGTTTAGACCTGCGCGCCTGCCTGGATAACACGCTGGTGCTGGCGCCGGGCCAAACAGTGCTGATCCCAACCGGGTTATCCATTTTTATCGGTGACGCTAACCTGTGCGCCACTATTTTGCCCCGTTCTGGCCTTGGCCATAAACACGGCATAGTTCTGGGTAATCTGGTGGGTTTAATTGACTCTGACTATCAGGGCCCGCTAATGGTATCGATGTGGAACCGCGGCTCGGACAGCTTTACCATTGAGCCGGGCGATCGTATTGCACAACTGGTATTTATGCCGGTGGTGCAGGCTGAATTTAATATCGTTGACAGTTTTGAGCAAACTGAACGCGGTGAAGGTGGTTTTGGTTCATCAGGTAAAGCCTAAGATGCCGGCCCCCCGCAGTACCAATCGCAAGGAAGATATCCTGCAGGCGCTGGCAGCTATGCTGCAAAGCAACAACGGCCAACGTATCACCACTGCCGCGCTGGCGGAAAAAGTTGGCGTATCGGAAGCCGCGCTTTATCGCCACTTTCCCAGCAAAGCACGGATGTTCGAAGGCTTAATAGAGTTTATTGAAAATACACTGTTATCACGCATCAATGTGATTCTGGACGAGCACAAAGCCACGGCCAGCCGCACTGAACTGATTTTGCAATTGCTGTTGGTGTTTGCCGAACGCAACCCGGGCATTTGCCGTATTTTAACCGGCGACGCCTTACAGGGCGAACAAGAGCGTTTGCAGGAGCGTGTTGCCCAGCTGTTTGAAAAGCTGGAAACCCAGCTGAAGCAGTGTCTGCGCGAACGTAAACTACGTGAAGGCAAAGGCTTTACCATCGACGAAGGCGAGCTGGCCAATATGCTGCTGGCCACGGTGGAAGGTAAGCTGAGCCAGTTTGTCCGCTCCGGCTTTACCCGTTTGCCAACCCAGTACTGGGCACATCAGTGGGCTGCACTGCAACAGGCACTGTTTGTCTGAACGGTATTGCAGGTTAGGAGATAACGTCAGGGATTAGGAAATGCTTTCTGCGCCGGCTTCAAGGATCACATCCCTGTGCCCTCTCAGCCTGCGCGGCATCCATGCCGCTGCTGCGAAAGCACACCTAATCCCTTCCTTAATAAGGTCCGGCTTATTTCACTAGCTTAAAAGAAACGCTCATATATCGCTGCGCCCCATACCAGCGCAACAATTACCAAGCTGACAAACACCGCTGCCGAGCCCATATCTTTTGCCCGGCCAGACAGTTCGTGCCGCTCCAGGCTTACCCTGTCGGTCAGTGACTCAATGGCAGAGTTCAGCAGTTCAACCACCAGCACTAAACACCAGACACTGACCAGCAAAGCAAACTGGCTGACAGAAGTCGCCAGCCAGGCTGCAACCGGCACCGATAGCAGCGCCAGTACAGTTTCCTGGCGAAAAGCCGATTCAAACTTCCAGCTGGCAGCAAAGCCCTGCATCGAACACTTTGCCGCTTTAATAATACGACCAACTCCGGTGCCATTTGGCTTTAGCATACTGCTGTCCTGTTTTTATCTACTTCACACCATATTGCGCACGGTACGCTTTCACGGCGTCCAGATGCTGTGCCATTTCCGGCTTATCGGCTAAGTAGCTGATTAAATCCGGCAAGCTGATAATCGAAATAACCTTAGTATTAAAATCGCGCTCGACTTCCTGAATAGCTGATAACTCGCCCTGGCCCCGCTCTTGCCTGTCCAGCGCAATCAGCACGCCGGTAAGTTCAGCACCCTGCGCCTGGATCAATGTCATCGACTCGCGAATAGCCGTACCAGCGGTGATCACATCATCCACCAGCATAATGCGGCCTTTTAGTGGCGAGCCCACTAAGTTACCGCCCTCGCCGTGGGTTTTGGCTTCTTTACGGTTAAAGCAGTACGGCACGTCGCGGTTATAATGATCCGCCAGTGCCACAGCTGTAGTTGTGGCGATAGGGATACCTTTATACGCCGGGCCAAACAGCACATCAAACTCTACGCCTGCATCGTTAAGCGCGGCGGCATAAAAGCGGCCTAATTTGGCTAAATCACTACCGGTATTAAACAAACCGGCGTTGAAAAAATACGGGCTGGTACGGCCGGATTTTAGCGTAAAGCTGCCAAACTTCAGTACCTGGCGCGACAGCGCAAATTCAATAAAGTCACGTTGAAACGGTTTCATAGCTGTATTTTTACCTTCAAACCTTAAGTCAGTCTTAAGCCAGCACGCGCTTTTGTTCGTCAATGATCTCGCGGATAGCGTGCTTGCCTAAATCCAGCATTTGCTGCATTTCCTCAAAGCTAAACGGCGCTTCTTCTGCTGTGCCCTGAATTTCAATCACTTTGCCGGTTTCCGTCATCACGATATTCATATCGGTTTCGGCGTTTGAGTCTTCGGCGTAATCCAAATCAGCCACCGCCGTGCCTTTATAAATACCTACTGATACCGCTGCTACCATAAAATTCAACGGGTTGGTTTTGATCATGCCTTTAGCACGCATAAAGTTCAGCGCGTCGACTAAGGCAACACAAGCACCGGTAATGGATGCTGTACGGGTGCCGCCATCAGCCTGAATGACATCACAGTCGATAGTAATCGTATTCTCACCCAGCAGCTTTAAATCCACCGCTGTGCGCAGGGCACGGCCAATCAGGCGCTGAATTTCCATGGTGCGGCCACCTTGTTTGCCACGAGCGGCTTCACGGTCGTTACGGGTATGCGTAGCGCGTGGCAACATGCCGTATTCTGCCGTCACCCAGCCTTTGCCCTGGCCTTTCATAAAGCGCGGTACACCTTCAATCACACTGGCGGTACAAATCACCTTGGTATTACCAAACTCAACCAGCACAGAGCCTTCGGCATGAGCAGTAAACTGACGGGTAAACGTAAGGGGACGGATCTGACTGGCGGTTCTGCCACTTGGACGCATAGCTGCACTCCTGAAATTAACAATGTTCGCCATTATAAGTGTTATGGACAGTTAGGGCCATCAATTCGCCAAAATCGCTTAGCCTGCGGTATACTCGGTGTTTATTTACCGCCAGAGAGCATTTTATGATCCACAGTATGACAGCCTTCGCCCGTCACGAAACCAAAGCCAACTGGGGCACTGCCCAGTGGGAAATCCGTTCGGTTAACCAGCGCTATTTAGAATCCTATTTTCGCTTACCGGAACAGTTTCGCGGCCTGGAAAGCATACTGCGCGATAAACTGCGCAATAACCTGCAGCGCGGTAAAATTGAGGTAAACCTGCGTTACCACGCTAACCAGGCAGCTGGCGAGCTGACGATGAACGACGTTTTCGCCGAGCAACTGCTGCAAAAAGCCCAGCAATTACTGCAAAAAGCGCCGCAAGCGCAGTTAAATATTGCCGACATACTGCGCTGGCCGGGCGTAATGGAAACGCCGACTGAAGATTTAGACGCATTGCAGGGCGAGTTACTGGCCGGTTTCGATGCCGCCTTACAGGATTTTCTTGCCGGTCGTGGCCGCGAAGGTGAAGCCATAGAGCAGATGATACAGCAGCGCTTAACGGCAATTGGTGAGCAGGTTGCGTTTGTCCGCAGCCATTTACCGCAAGCTATGCAGTGGCAACGCGACCGTATCGTAAACCGTTTAAACGAGATTAAAGCCGATGTAGACCAAAGCCGGTTAGAGCAGGAAATGGCGTTTTTAGCCTCCAAATCCGACGTAGCTGAAGAGTTGGATCGCCTCGATGCGCACATCAAAGAAACCCGCCACACGCTGAAAAAAGGCGGCGCCTGCGGCCGGCGTCTCGATTTTATGATGCAGGAATTTAACCGCGAAGCGAATACGCTATCGTCCAAAGCCATCAGCACCGAGATCACCAACGCGGCCGTGGAACTTAAGGTGTTAATTGAGCAAATGCGCGAGCAGATCCAAAACGTGGAATAATCAGCGCCTGGCGTTAAAGTACCCCTTACTTTAACGCCAGTTTAAACCATTCAAGCTGGCTTTCTGATACCTTGCTGGCTTGGCCTATCATATTCAGCACGGCGATAAAGTCCTGATTTTCACTGTTATCCAGCAGCTTTTTTATGCCCAGGCTCCAGCGTGAAAAATCGCGCTGTGTGATTGATTTGCGCAGTAGCAGGCGCACATTAGTGTGGCGTGGATCTCGGCAGATGCTGGCATAGAGCGCATCAACTACCGCGGCTTCACCTTCCAGATATTGCAAAAAGTAATGCTCGGTATAAAGCAGAGCACCGGTAATATGACGCCGGTGATTATTTGGCTCGGCACGCAGTTTTATTTTGTTGATGGCGGTGTCATCGGTGCTGGCGCAACGTTCACTTACGTAGATCAGCTGGATCTCATCTTTTACTATGTCTTGAGTTACCACAGCGCTTGTCCTTTAGCTTTACTGCATCTGTTATAACGCCAGTAGCGGTGCAAAGCAATGCACATCAAGACAATCAGACCCGCCAGCACTTATGTATCATGCTGGCGGCTTTTTAGCATGTGCAGCGCACTAAACACCAGCAATGCACAGGTACTTAATATCGGTGTAATCATCCAGGCCGTATTTTGAACCTTCGCGACCATAGCCGGATTGTTTCACCCCACCAAACGGAGCCGCAGCATTAGATACCATGCCTTCATTTACGCCAACCATGCCAAACTGCAGTGCCTGCGATACGCGAAACACCCGGCCAATATCGCGGCTGTAGAAATAGGCCGCCAGACCATATTCGGTAGCGTTTGCCAGTTCAATCGCGTCCTGTTCGGTGTCAAACTGCTGTATCGCAGCAACCGGGCCAAAAATCTCCTGCTGGCTGATCGTCATCTCTGCTGTGACATCCCCCAGCACTGTTGGCTGAAAAAAACGTTCACCAAAGCTGTGATGGTGCCCGCCAAGCAGCAGCGTCGCGCCATCGTCTAACGCGCTCTGGGTCAGTTCGGTTACTTTTTGCAGCGCTTTGTCATCTATCAGCGGGCCAATATCGGTGCCCTTTTCCAGACCATCGCCGATGCGCAGCATTTTTACCTTCTCAACGAATTTTTCAATAAAGGCATCGTAGATGCTGCTCTGCACCAGAATACGGTTGGCGCAAACGCAGGTTTGGCCGGCATTACGAAACTTAGAAGCCATTAAGCCTTCAGCAGCGGCATCCAGATCGGCATCATCAAACACAATAAAAGGTGCGTTGCCGCCAAGCTCCATACTGACCCTTTTTACTGTATCAGCACATTGTTTTGCCAGCACTTTGCCCACCGCTGTCGAGCCGGTAAAACTGAATTTGGCGACCCGGGGGTCCTGCGTTAGCACCTCACCAATCGCTTTGGCATCGGTGCCACAAACCACATTAAACACGCCCGGCGGAATACCGGCCTGCTGCGACAACTCTGCCAGCGCCAGCGCCGAAAGCGGTGTCTGGTGTGCAGGTTTCACCACAAAGGTGCAGCCTGCCGCCAGCGCTGCCGCAGCTTTGCGGGCCAGCATAGCATTCGGGAAATTCCACGGCGTAATGGCAGCAACCACGCCAACCGGCTGGCGCTGTACAATGATACGTTTGTCGGCAGATGGTGCCGGTATTGTATCGCCATACAGCCGCTTGGCTTCTTCAGCAAACCATTGCAAGTAGGACGCGCCATAAGCTATCTCGCCTTTGGCTTCCGCTAACGGTTTGCCTTGCTCTAACGTCATTAAACGCGCCAGGTCATCCTGATGTTTCATCACCAGTTGATACCAATCCAGCAACAGCGCTGAGCGCTCGGCTGCGGGTTTGGCTGCCCAGCTGGCAAAGCTGTCGCTCGCAGCCTGCACCGCTTGTTCGGCCTGCGTTTTACCGGCATCAGCAACGTCGGCCAGCGGCTGCAAATCAGCCGGGTTTTTTACGCTGAACGTATTATCGCTATTGTGCCAGCGGCCATTGATATAACTACCGTTCTTTACCAATTCGCTCGCGTCTAGTTGTAGCATAGTGATCTCCTCTGTTTGCCGGGCTTAGAGCCCGCTGCTTCTGGCCACACGGCGGCTTATAGCCTGGCGCAGCAGTGCCGGGGCAGCACACAGCAAACTAAAGTGCTGTTTGGCACGGGTAATACCGGTATACAGCAATTCACGACTTAACAACGGGCTGTTATCCGGTGGCAGTACCAGGCAACAATGATTAAATTCCGAGCCCTGCGATTTGTGCACCGTAATGGCAAAGGCGGTTTCTACCTCGGTTAAACGGCTGGGCAATACCCATTTGATGCTGCCATCAGCCAGCTGAAACACCACACGCAGCATGTTGCTGAGCGGATCAACTAACGTAATGCCGATATCGCCGTTCATTAACCCCAGGTTGTAATTGTTGCGCTGCATCATAACCGGCCTGCCACTGTACCACTGCTGCTGGCGGTTAATTAAACCGCTGCTGTGCAGCCACTGGCTGATTTGCTCATTTACGCCTTCTACGCCCCAGTCACCGCTGCGCAGCGCGCACAGCACCTGAAACCGGCTATAACTGCCAAGCACGCTGCGTGCCCAGTTATCCCGCTCATCTGCGGGGCCTGGCTGCGCCTGCTGCAGATACTGCCGGTAACCGGCAACAACGGTGGCCTTAAGTATACTGAGCTGATTTGCGCCAAACAGTTCAATATCCGTGTACTGCGCAAACAATTCCACCGCGCCGGTATCGCCGCGGTTCACTGCCGCAGCCAGCTGACCGATGCCGGAGTGCGCATCAAAACGGTGGCTTTTGCGCAGCATTACCGTAGCCTGGTTAAGCACTGAACCCTCACCGCGCCATTTATCCAGCGCCACGGTGCTAAACGCTTGCAACAGCGCCACGGTGTCGTCGCGGTAGCCGCCCAATTCCGCGCCCCGGCATAAATCGCCCAGTACTGAACCGGCCTCAACTGACGACAATTGATCTTTATCGCCAAGCAGCACCAGCTGAGCCTGCTCTGGCAAGGCATCGAGCAGCGCCGCCATCATTTCTAAATCCACCATTGAGGCTTCATCTACCACCAGTACATCCAGCTGTAACGGGTTGTCACGGTTATGCCGGAAGCTGCGCCGGTTTGGCACTGCCCCCAGTAGCCGGTGTAAGGTGGTCACCTCTGTCGGTATGGTGCGGGCGCGCTCTGCCGGCAACTGAGTTAGCGCACCGCTGATAGACTCGGTCAGGCGCACAGCGGCCTTACCGGTTGGCGCAGCCAGTTTTATATTCAGAGCGCCGCCGGCACCGTGTTGTAACAACGCCAGTAGCTTTACCACTGTAGTCGTTTTACCGGTACCCGGCCCGCCGGTAATAATGGCAAACCGGCGTTGTAATGCCATCACACAGGCCAGCCGCTGCCAGTCGGGTTCGGTTTGCTGCGGTGTGGCAAATAATATATCCAGCTCAGCTGTTACGGCGTTGGCCAGCGGCAGCGTGGTGCTGAGCATTAAACTGAGGTGCTGCTTTACGCGCTGCTCTGCCTGGTATAGCCGGTACAGATACAACCTGTCTTCGTTAAGCACCAGCGGTGCTGCCCCTGCCGTTGCCAGCCAGCTGCTGCCCTGCAGCGCCGCGCGGAAATCCCCGATCGTAAGGCCTTTTAACACCACTGCCGGGCGGTCAGTAAAGCGCTGTAAAAACTGGTTTTGCGGCGGCAGGCTCAGCAGGCCGTCCGGGTCTTGCAGTAAATCCTGTAACAAAATACAACTGTGGCCGCGGCCATACTGATGGCACAGTAAAGCACAGAGCAACCATAACAGCGGGTTTGGTTCAGCCGCCAGCTGATGCAGGGTTTGCGGTAGTTGCACATCTAAAGCACGCAGCCAGCGCCGCTGCTGCCAGCGCTGTAACATAGCCTGCATCTGTGCCAGATCCTGCAGCGCCGGATGAAACGCCGCTTGCGGTTCTGGCTCATGTTCACTGGCAAATAAGTCAATTTGCATCTGAAACCTCCGGCACGGCTTTGCCGGCAAACAGGGCATCAAGCTGGGTTAACAGCGTAACAGGCGCGGGTAAAAGCAGTTGGCCCTGCTCTGGCGCGCGGATGAACCAGTACAGCGCACCACCGAGATAACGCTCTGGCGCCTGCAGGTAACCGGGTTGGCGCAGCTTCAACAACCGGTGCAGTGCCAGCATATACAGCACGGCCTGCACATCATAACGCTTATCAAGCAAAGCCTGCTGCATCGCTTCAACGCTGTAGGCACTGTCATCCGGGCCCAGCCAGTTTGATTTGTAATCCAGCACCCAGTAGCGGCCGTCATGGCCTTGCAACGTTAAGTCAATAAAGCCTTTTAACATACCGTTTAACGTATCGGGTAACAGCGGCGGGCGCGACATACCGGGTAGAACGGCCTGACAAATCAGCTTATCTAACACTAATACCGGTACCTGCTCAGTTTGCAGCCAGAACTCCAGTTCTGATCGCACCTGCTGTAACTGCTTAAGCGACTGCTGCACACCGGCCAGCGGCGCCTGTAACATCTGTCCCAGCCAGCTGCGCAGCACCTGATGCCAGCTTTGCCAGTTATGCCGCGCCAGCTGATGCGCTAACATGTCATCGCAAAAGACATCATCGCACCGGGCGAACCCTTGCTGTTGCGCCAGTTCAAGTAGCTGGTGCAAAAAGGTGCCGGGCACAGCACCACGTGGAAAATCATGCATGCTCTGGTACTGCTCACTGTGCAGCAAAGGCTCGTTATTCTCCTCCTGCAACAAGCTGTCGAGCACAGTATCGGCCGCTAAGGCCCCCTTGTCTGGCGCAGCATCACTAAGCTCGGGCGCCTGATTGCTGCCGGTACGCAGCGCAGAATAACTGGCTATCCACCAGCGCTCGCGTCTGAGCGGTGCAGTAAGTGTCAGCGCCGGTATCAGTTCAGGCAAGCCCGCCACACTAAGTGGTGGCTGTACTGCAGGCAGCGGCTGTTGCTGCCAGGGCAGTGCGCTAAGCGCCGTGGTTAAATCTGCCAGGGTGCAGTCATCCGGTAAGTTCAGCAGGTAGCCCAGCGCACTTTGCGCCAGTTTGCTTTTTTTACTGTTGCCTTCGCTAAACACCGCCAAACCGAGCCAGCAGGCGTATACCGGCCGGGTCAGTGCAACATATAACAGCCGGATGTCTTCCAACAGGCGCTCGTGTTCAGCCTTTTGCAGCGTTGCATCATCGGGCGTCAGATCCAGCACCCGCTGGCGGCCATCAAAATAACGCTGCGGCCGATCTTTTTTGGCTGCTTTAAAACCACAGATAAACGGCAGGAACACCAGGTTATACTGCAGGCCTTTACTTTTATGGATGGTCACCACCTGCACCAGCTGTTGATCACTTTCCAGCCGCAGCTGCTGCTCATCACTGTTGCCATTACCTGCCAGCTGCTCGCTTAGCCAGCGGATCAGGCCGCTTTCACCATCACGCTGCTGGCTTTCACTTTGCAGTAATTCTGCCAGGTGCAGCACATTGGTCAGGCAGCGCTCACCTTGCTCCTGCGCCAGCCACTTTGCCGGCAAACCAAAGTAATGCAGCCAGGCCGTAAGCATGGCCAGTACGCCTTTGTAACGCCAGATTTGGCGAAACA
This sequence comes from Rheinheimera sp. ATLC3, assembly GCF_059429535.1. Classification (NCBI taxonomy): domain Bacteria; kingdom Pseudomonadati; phylum Pseudomonadota; class Gammaproteobacteria; order Chromatiales; family Chromatiaceae; genus Rheinheimera; species Rheinheimera sp. ATLC3. The sequence continues at coordinate 2,837,200 of NZ_CM182103.1, read as the reverse complement.
ACCGGATCTGATCAGTCAGCTGCTCCCAGGCTATTTCGTTGTTCAGCCAGTATTGCAGCTGGGTATCACTGTTTTGCGACAAGGGTAATGCCAGCGCCTGGCGCAGCAGGTTGTCATCTTCCAGCTGATGACAGGCTTTTAACCAGCACAGCACACTGGCGGCCTCAGCGCTTTGCAGCACCGACTCGTTATCCGACATATATACTGAGCGCACATTACGCGCGCTCAGCTCACGCCTGATCAGTGCAGCTTCATTGCGGTCGCGTACCAAAACAGCAATGTCCGATGGCTGCAGAGGTTTAGCGCCACTATCGTCACCGCTAAACAGCGCCTGACCGCGCTGTGCCTGATGCAGCAGATACGTAATTTCATCGGCACACGCCTGCGCCATCAGGCTTTGATAGCCACCTTTTTTCAGTTCGCCTGGCTCAGCTTGCGCCAGCCAATAATTCACGGCCGCGACTTCATTACTGCCACGCTGCAGCTGTGTACTTTTACCCTTAGCCTGTACCGGCAAAAACGGCAGCTCCGTCACATCACTGCTGCCAAAACCGAAAGCACCACGCTGGCTCTCAGCAGCACTGAATAGTTGGTTCACCCCTTCTACCAGCGCCGTGGTCGAGCGAAAGTTTGTGCTCAGGCTGTAATGCCGGCCAGTTGTTAACGTGCGGGCCTGCAGGTAGGTATGTAAGTCGGCCCCGCGGAAGCTATATATTGCCTGCTTCGGATCCCCCACCATAATCAGCGCGTTGTCACGGCTTTGCACATCGGGGTAAATGGCACGGAAAATAGCAAACTGCAGCGGGTCGGTGTCCTGAAATTCATCCACCATCGCCACCGGATACTGTGTGCGGATCCGGGCGGCCAATACCTGACCGCTGTCACTTAGCAGCGCTTTATGCAGCTGCAGCAGCAAGTCATTAAAATCCAGCTCACCGCGCTGCTGTTTACGGGTATGAAACTCGCCACTTAGCCATATGGCCGCATGGTGCCGCACTGCCATTGCCAGTTCGGGCTTCGCCTGTAACAACTGTACTATCGCATCAAAATGTTCAAATACTGCATGGCGTAGCAGCGGCTGGCCTTTTTTCTGTGCAGCAGCCAGATTGGCCGCACTGTATTTTTGCACCATGCTGGTAAAGTCAGCGTCCTGGCTGTTTAGCTTTTCAGGTTCAGCCAGCAGCGCCAGCCACCACTGGCGCTCTGCCGGCCAGCTGGCGGCACGGAACTTGTTGCCGTTTAACCAGCTGTTGTCAAAGGCATCATCCAGCAGTGGCAGTACATCCTCGGTCAGCAATGGCGGCAACTGCTGGCACAGCGCTGTCAGTTGCTGCTGCCACTGGCTAAGCGGTGCTGCGGCCTGCTGTGGGCTTAGCGGCCCGGGTAACGGCTCGCCGCCGGCGTTAAATTGCATATCTTCTGCATCGGCTTGCAGCCAGGGCTGCACATCCGTTAGCAGTGCCTCAGGCGACTGCGCTACCCGCCCCAGCTCGTGTAACACAGCAGCATCAGTCAGTGGGTATAAAAAGCGGCGCCAGTAGTCACACGCCAGCGTGTGCAAAAGCAGCTGATTATCGTCACTAAGCTGCTCAGCAAACCCCATACCGGAGTCAAAAGCATGCTCTGACAGCATGCGCTGACACCAGCTGTGAATAGTAAATATCGCCGCTTCGTCCATCCATTGCGCTGCACGCTCTAAGATACCGGCACAGGCCGGATACTCGTTTTTGCTGTAGTCCTGCAATAACCGGCTTAACAGCTCATCGTCAGTATTACCGGCACGAAATGCTGTGGCGGCCTCAACCAGCCGTAACCGGATACGATCACGCAGCTCAGCCGTCGCCGCCCGGGTAAAGGTTACGACCAGAATTTGTGGCGGCGTTAACGCAGTGACAAAGCCACTGTTTTGTTCGCTGTCTGTTGCGCGTTGACCATGGCCCAACACCAGGCGCAGATACAGCGCAGCCAGGGTAAAGGTTTTACCGGTACCAGCGCTGGCCTCGATTAACCGGCTACCGTGCAGCGGAAAAGTTAATGCATCAAGCGGTTTTACATCGTTGTTGCGCGCAGCTATCGCTGGCAGGCCAGGCTGGCTCATAGTGCGGCTCCGCTGTCGTTATCGGTCAGAGTTTGCAGCATAGGGCCATACACTTTCTGCGCCCAATCGGTAAAACCGGCTGCCAGCAGGCTGTTAAAGTCCGGGTAGTAGCGCGTCAGCTCCGGCGCGTTGTCACGTTCGCCACTGCGCTGATACCCACCTTCAAACATGTCGCGGCATTTATTCTCGTCGCCGGTTTGCAAATAGCACAGCGCGGTTTTCGGCATCAGCGGCAACGGCTGCTGTAGTGCTGCCAACCAGTGTTGTACCAGCGCGTCCAGTGTTGTTGCTGCCTGTATCTGCGGCTGAGGCCGGATATGTATCGCATCATCCAGGCCGTACTGATAAATCGCCAGTGCCTCACCCTGACTGTTTGCCGCCAGCTGTTGCAGCCAGCTACTGCGCAGCGTATGCACGCGCAGCCCGCCTTTATCCCGTACCGCACTTGGCCGCAGCAAAATAAGCGCTTGTTGGCCAGCATCATTACTGTAGACATTACCCAGCCGGTCATTTAACACAATGCCAGCGGGTTCAAGCTGTAAGCTCAATGCTTTGCTGCGTCTTTGCCAGTGCGTGCCGTCAGCGCGGTAGCGTGAAAACACCACACCGGCTTCACGCGCTATCTGGGCTGCACTGAGTTGCCCAAATAGCGCCAGCGGCAGCCTGGCCTGGCGCGCCAGTTGCTGTACGGCTGCATCAATGTCGGTGTCTGCATCAAGTAATAACTGGTCCAGCACTTGCTGTTTCAGTTGGTACAACTGCAGCGCATTGAGCACAAAAGGCTCAGCATCTTCTGTGCCGTCGTTCTGCTGATAAAACCGGGTTTTAAAACGCTGGGTTAAATAATGCCGGCACGGGTTGGCCAGAAAGTCGTCCAGCAGGCGTAGTGTCAGAACAGGCAATAGCTCAGCTTCTGGCTGCATAGCTGCAGGTTCTGGCAATAGCGGGGCGCTGCCAGGCTGGTGCGCACTTTGCCACTCATAAGCATAAGTGTGGTAGCGGCCATTGAAATACTGCGCCGAAAACGGCTGCATCGGGTATTCGTGAGTCAGGCTTTGTGCGGTATCCGGCTGTTGCTCTGCTGTCCAGCCGTTATTGATCAGATCGCGCAACTGGCTAACCAGCACACTTGGCGGTAACTCGCTATTGTTACGAATATCGCGACCTACCCAGCTCAGATACAGGCTGTCGCGCGCACTTAACAGCGCTTCCAGAAACAGGTACCGGTCATCATCACGCCGCGACCGATCGCCGGCGCGGTAATCTGTTGCCATCAGGTCAAAGTCATCACGCATCCTGGAGCGCGGGTAATCACCATCATTCAGGCCCAACAGGTAAATACGCTTAAACGGTATGGCGCGCATCGGCATCAGTGTCGAAAACGTTAAACTGCCAGCCAGGAAGCGCTGGCTTAAACCACTACTGGCCGCTTGTTCCAACCAGGCTTCGCGCAGCACCAGCAGGCTGATTTCACCGCTAAAATCCCCGCTGTCTGCCGCGGCAACCAGCTGGTCCAGCGCGTCGCTCAACCGGCTGTAAACCAGCTGGTCCTGCTCATCATTAAAATCAAACAGGCTCAGCAGCAAACCGTTCTCACCCAGCATCAGCTGTTGCCACTGTAACAGGCTGCGCGACTGCCCAGCCGCTATAACACTGTGCCAGTGCTTTAACTGCTGAATAAACTGCAGCACCGGCCCAAGCTCAGCTGCAGCCAGCCCGGCAACCTCCGCATAAGGTGCGGTGTCCTGCCACAAGGGTTCATCACCAATGGCAAACCCCAGCAACATACGCTCAATACCAAACATCCAGCTGTAATTGCTGTCCAACTCACCCAACTCGAGTGTGCTACGCTGCGCACCATCCAGCCCCCAGCGCACACCGGCCTCGGTCAGCCATAACCGTAATTGCGGCAAAGCGTCAGCATATACGCCAAAGCGGCGCTGAATAGCGGGTACATCGAGTAAATCGCTGATTTCACTTAAGGCAAAACGCTGTTTTGGCAAATCCAGCAGGTATTCCAGCGCCAGCAACAGCGGCTGGCTGCCGCGCAAGCTCTGATCGGCCAGCGTATAGGGTAAAAAGCGCGGGTCGTCCTGCGCCAGGCGGCCAAACACTGCATGAATATGGCTTTGGTATTGGCTGATATCCGGTGTCATCACAATAATATCGCGTGGCTGTAGTGCCGGGTCGGCGCTAAACGCTGCGATCAGGTTGTCCTGCAGAATTTCCACTTCCCGCTGGCGGCTATGAGCGATATGAAAACTGATGCTGCTATCGGCAGCTGCCAACATACGCGGCACTGCCGGTGTTGGGTTTAGCTCCAGCATGTCCTGCTGCAACTGCGTTAATAACGGCAAAGCGCTGATATCGGCAACCGGGTCAGAAAACAGGTCAATACGGCCATTAAACCAGTGTTGATAATGCTCTGGCTGGTCAAACTGATCCAGCAGGCTGATATAGTCACGCCCCTGTTTACCCAAACTGGCCAGCAATACCGGCGCATGCAGATACAGCGCATCGGCATCCAGCACCGGCGGTAAGCCGCTTTTGCGCTGCTGGCGTTTTTGCGCAACACGCATTTCATCCTTAATGCTGCTGATATCACCCCAAAAATGCCGGCACGGGTTTAATACGGTAAGCAGCACCTGGCGCTGCGCCCCGAGGGCTGATAACAGTTCGACAGTTTGCTGCGGCAGAGAAGACACACCAAATACAACGACGCGATCGGGTAGCAGATCAGGCCGGGCAAGCTTACCTTCACGCAGTGCGGCAAGTGCAGTGTTATGCACATCGGCCCGGCTGGAATAGGCATTTTCAGCGCAGACGCTGGCCAGTTGTTGCTGCAGTAACCGCCATAGCGCCGGTTGCCACAGCTGATCGGCGGGCACAGCGTTAGTGCCGTTCAGCAGGTCTTGCCCATCACGCCAGCGTTGCAGCCAGTCGGCACGGTATACCTGATACTGGTCAAATAAATCAGCCAGCCGAAGTGCCAGCTGATAGGCTTTACGGCCGTCGACATCATCCTCAAGGTAGCGTTGTAGCGACGCAAACACCGGCGCGGTAAGCTGGGGTAGCAATGCCAGCAAGCGCCAGCTTAAATTAGCTTTGTCATACGGCAGGCTTTTCGGAATGCTGTCGCCCAGCACCGCCCGGTAAAGTTGCCAGACAAACTGGTTCGGCAGCTCTACCTGCAGGCCGGCAGCAATACCCGGATGGCCGTTTGCTGTTTCGGCCAATGCCATTTTCAGCCACTGTGCAATACCATTACTTTGCACCAGGATCTCTTCAGTCCCCAGCACCGATACAGGATGCGTTGCCAGCCACTGCACCAGCAACTCGCGCAGCGTCTCCAGTTTATTGCTATGGATCACAACAAAACCCGGCTGTAGCATGCAATTTCTCAGCGAAAACAAGATGCTGGCAGAGTACCACAAGCGGCAAGTTTTGAGCTACCATTGCCGCTGGCGATATGACTGATTGCGCCATGCAGCAAAGGAAGACTATGTTAAGCACCGCCCTGACCCGAAAAAAACTGCTGTTTGTGCTGATACTGCTACTGGCAGGTTGCGCGACACTGGCCCGGTTTGATTTAAACCAGCTGTATGGCAGCGCAACACCAGATAACAGAGCTGCCACCGGCAGCGATGCCGCTTACTTTAACGAGCAGATTAGGCCGATAATCGACCGGCGCTGCGTGGTATGCCACGCCTGTTACGACTCACCCTGTCAGCTGAATATGGCATCAAACGCCGGTATTGAACGCGGCGCGCATAAAGAAAAAGTCTATGACGGCGCCAGATTACTGGCAGCAACGCCTAACCGTTTGTTTATTGATGCCCAGACCGTGCAGCAATGGCGGCAGCGCGGCTTTTTCCCGGCGTTGAATGAGCGCAGCCAGACCACAGAAGCCAATACCCAGGCGTCAGTGCTGGCCAGAATGCTGCAGCTTAAGCAGCAACAGCCTTTGCCACAGGGCGCGATTTTACCCGACAGCTTCGACTTTAGCCTGGACCGCGAGCAGCAATGCTCCACTATTGAAGAGTTTGAAAACTACGCCCGCAACCAACCACTGGCGGGTATGCCTTACGGTTTACCGGCGCTAAGCAGCAGTGAGCATAAGCAGTTAATGCACTGGCTAAGCCAGGGCGCCGCTATGCCGTCAGCCGCTGTGCTACCCGAGGCTGAGCTGGCGCAAGTAGCCAAACTTGAACACTGGCTAAACGCCGACAACCTGAAAATGCAGCTTAGCGCCCGTTATATTTATGAGCATTTATTTACCTCGCACCTGTATTTTTCAGCACTGAACCAAGCGGGCCAAACACCACAGTTTTATCAGCTGGTACGTTCAGCAACACCGCCCGGCCAGCCGGTCAGTGTGATTGCCAGTCGCAGGCCTTTTGATGACCCCGGTGTTGAACGGGTGTACTACCGGCTGACGCCGATGCAGTCGACCATCGTCAATAAAACCCATCAGCCGTACGATATTAATGCCGACTTACTGAAAAAATGGCAGCAGTGGTTTGTTGACGCCGATTACAGCGTAGAGGCCTTGCCCAGCTACGACAGCGAAATCGCGGCCAATCCGCTTACCGCTTTTGCCCGGCTACCGGTAAATGCCCGCTACCGCTTTATGCTGGAACGGGCCGAAAATACCATCATGGGCTATATCAAAGGCCCGGTATGCCGCGGACAGGTTGCGCTGAATGTGATCAACGACAGGTTCTGGGTGTATTTTGTGCAACCGGAAATGGCGACAGCCGCTGATGTAGACGCCTTTTACCTGTCGCAGCAAAATAACCTGCGTATGCCGGCAGAAAAAGACAGCACCGCTTTTGCCGTCAGCTGGGTTGCGTTTGCCAAACGTCAGGGCGATTACCTGCGGGCCCGCAGCCGGTTTTTAAACGAATCACTACAAGGCGGCCAGCACCTGACGATGGAGGGCATTTGGGATGGTGACGGAGATAATCAGAATGCCAGCCTGACGGTGTTTCGCCACTTTGATAATGCCACTGTGGTAAAAGGTTTGGTTGGCACTGCGCCCAAAACTGCCTGGGTAATTGATTACGGCCTGCTGGAACGGATCCATTACCTGCTGGTGGCAGGCTTTGATGTGTACGGCAATTATGGCCATCAGCTGATGACCCGGCTGTACATGGATTTTTTACGCATGGAAGGCGAATCTAACTTTCTGGCGTTTTTGCCACCTGAGCGCCGTCGCAGCGAGTTTAATGCCTGGTATCAGAAAGCCGGCCCGGAGCTGACACAATTTATTGAAGGCGATATTAATCCCTTTAATCAGCCAAGCGGAATTCATTACCAAACTGATAACCCCAAACAAGAGCTGTATGATCTTTTTGCTACGCATCTTGCTGCTGTACAACCACAACAGTATCAGCTAACAGCCGGTAACCTGAGCAGGCAAAGCCTGGCTTTATTGCAGCAACTTAATGAAATAAAAGGTGAAAGCGCAGCCATACTGCCAGAAATCACCATGCTGGTGGTTGAGCCTGAGCAGGGTAAAGACCCTGAACTGTTTACCTTGCTGCGCAACAGCGCTCATTACAATGTCAACAGCCTGTTTTCTGAAGAGCAAAACCGCGATAAACAAAATGACGATGTCACCTTGGTGCGCGGCATTCTGGGCAGTTACCCCGATGCATTCTGGCATGTGCAGGAAGCCGATTTACCTCAGCTGGTAAAGCTGGCCAGAGCGATTAACAGCGAGCAGGATTACACCGCCTTGCTAAATGCGTTTGGTGTACGGCGCAGTAATGTGAATTTCTGGCAGTTTAGCGACCGGCTGAACGCAGTGTTCCAGCAGCGCAACCCGATAGACAGTGGTTACCTTGACTATAACCGGCTGGAAAACCGCTGACAGCCTGCGTACTGGTTACTGCTGCTGTAACCACTCTCGCGGGCTGGCACCGGTTTTACGCCGGAACGCCCGCGCCAGCGCTGACGGGCTGTCATAGCCCACTTCGTCAGCAATCAGCGCTATGGGTTTGCCTTCACGCAGCCGTTTTTGCGTCAGGCTGACACGCCAGCTCAGCAGATAGTCCGCCGGTGTTTTACCCACTACTTTATGAAACTGCGCGGCGAAACTGGCCCGCGACATACTGGCAGCACTGGCAAGCTCTGCCACCGACCAGCTTTTTTGCGGCTGGTCATGCATTAGCGTTACGGCCCGCGCCAGGCGCAAATCGGCCAGCCCGGCCATCATACCGGAAGATAAACTGCTATTCGCCATGATATGGCGCAACAACTGGATCATCACCAGTTCCAGCAAACGATTTAACACCGCATTTCTACCACAGTTCTGCTCTGCAGCTTCGCTGAATAACCACAAAACACTATCGCCCAGAATAGGTAACTCACTGACTGGCACTAACATGTAATCGGGCAAGGCCGTGGTTAACGGATTATCCTGTCCGCCATCGAAGCTTACCGTCGCACTGACCAGCTGAGTATTGTCCGTTGGGATGGCAGTCAAGCTGTGCTTGTAAGGCCTGGGAATAAATAGCAGGCTGGGCTGACTAATGACGATTTCCTGCCGTGCTATATGCAACCTGGCTTTGCCGGTATTGAGCAGATAAAGCCTGCCACTGCGATCCTGTGAATCATACGCCAGTTCACCACTGAACAAGCCAGCGTAAAAGGTAGTGGCGTGCATACCAAACTGCGCCAGTAATGTTGAAAGCCTGTCCATAACCACCTCAATTAGACTATCTGCATCAAAATTTAGACAATTTGACGCCAAAAGTCAAACCAGCCCCCCTAATATACTCCCAACGCTTGCAACTGAACTGCAGCTGAGTAGTACGCCACTCTGGGCATAACGTTAACTAACGAACATTTTTATCAACAGAAAAGGAATACAACATGACTAAGTTCAAATTTCGCCATATCGCCGCTGCTGTTGCTACCACAGCATTAACGTTAAGCAGCGCTGTTTTTGCTGCTGAAAAACCAACAGTGGTGCTGGTACATGGTGCTTTCGCCGAATCATCCAGCTGGAACGGCGTAGTGGCTAACCTGCAGCAACAGGGTTACCCGGTTGTAGCGGTTGCCAACCCACTTCGCAGTTTAAGCGCCGATGCTGACTATGTTGCTAGTGTCGTACAACATACCAGCGGCCCGGTTGTACTGGTAGGCCATTCCTACGGAGGCGCGGTAATCAGCAATGCCGTGCAGAACAACACTAATGTTACCGCTTTGGTCTATGTTGCCGCATTCGCACCGGAACAGGGTGAGACAGTGCTGGAATTATCTGGCCGTTACCCGGGCAGCACTTTAGGCCCGACACTGGCCACGCCGGTGATATTAAAAGACGGCAATAAAGACCTGTATATCCAACAAGACAAATTCGGCGAACAGTTTGCAGCCGATGTACCCGCCGCAGAAGCCTCGCTGATGGCCGCGACACAACGCCCGGTCACTGAGCTGGCTTTAACTGAGCCCGCTGGCCTGCCTGCCTGGCATGCCGTACCGTCATGGTCAATTTATGGTACTGCAGACAAGAACATTCCGCCTGCTGCGATGAAGTTTATGGCACAGCGTGCTAAAGCGAAAAAAATCGTTGAAGTACCCGGCGCTTCCCATGTGGTGATGACATCACACCCGGACAAAGTCGCCGCACTAATTGCCGAAGCCGCAACTGCGACTAACAAATAACAGCTGTGTAAACAGCAAACCCAACTGAAGCTAAATTAACTGAATTATTGAGGAAACCATCATGAAAACACTAAACACTGTTATCACTGCCAGCCTGTTAGCATTAAGTATCGGTAACGCCATGGCGGCCGGCTCACCGGGTGTTGAAACGAAAACACAGGGCTTTTTAACTGCCTTAGCCCAGGGCGGCGGTAAACCACTGGAGCAGTTATCGGCTAAAGATGCCCGTGCGGTATTAACCGGCGCACAACAAGGTGCCATCTTACCGGCTGCTGATGTCAGCGAAAAAATTATCAAAGTGGATGGCCAGAGCATTAAACTGGTTATCGTTAAACCACAAGGCAGCACCGGCACCTTACCGGCCTTTATGTTCTTCCACGGTGGTGGCTGGGTACTGGGGGATTTCCCAACGCATGAGCGTTTAATCCGTGATTTGGTGCAGCGCTCTGGTGCAGCGGCAGTGTACGTTGATTACACCCCATCACCGGAAGCGAAATACCCAACCGCAATCAACCAGGCGTATGCCGCCACCAAATGGGTCGCCGAAAATGGTCAGAAAATTGGTGTGGATGGTAACCGCCTGGCCGTCGCCGGTAATAGCGTCGGTGGTAACATGGCGGCGGTAGTGGCATTGAAAGCGAAAGAAGCAGGCACACCGACGCTGAAATTCCAGCTGTTGCTGTGGCCGGTCACCGATGCCGGCTTTAACAATACGTCGTACCATACCTATGCCGATGGTCACTTTTTAACCCGCAACATGATGCAGTGGTTCTGGGATAACTACACCACGTCACAGGAGCAGCGTAACGAGATTTATGCCTCACCGCTGCGTGCGACCAAAGCCCAGTTGCAAGGCTTGCCACCGGCATTAATTCAGACCGCTGAAATGGATGTGTTGCGTGATGAAGGTGAAGCCTATGGCCGCCACCTGAACGATGCGGGTGTAACCGTAACCACAGTGCGTTACAACGGTATGATCCATGACTTTGGCTTGCTGAACGTGCTAAGCGACGTACCGGCAGTGCAAGACGCACTGGACCAGGCCGGTCGTGAGTTAAAAGACCACCTGCAATAAGCCCCCGTGCCGGATAAAGCCCCTACATGGGGCTTTACTATTTACGCTCATGTTGCAGTATTTAAACAGGCCGGTGTTCGGTGCCTTCACCCGGGGTGATAAACAACAATTTACAACTGCTCTCTGTTCTGGCGGTATGCCAGACATTACGAGGAACCAGCACATATTCGCCCTGCCGGCTTAGCTTAATACTGACATCGCCATCGTCGGTTTGCAGAATAAACTCCGTCTGGCCGCTTAACAGGATCACGATTTCATCACCGTTCGGATGCCTCTCCCAGCTTGGCCAGTTAGCACTGAATGCGTAACACGACACCAACTGATGGCCGGCAAAGCCGTTATAGGCTGAATCCAGCCGCTGATATAACTCACCGTCAGCCAACTCAACGGATGCCTGCTGGTTCGGGTTTAACACCACAAACTCGCTGTCAATCGACAAGGTTGTTTTTGTCATCATACTGTCCTTTGCACTGCTTTGCCCGGGCAAAAACACCGGCAACATAGCAACAGTAAAGCACAGCAGGGCAGAAAACGCTGCAGCTCCCCCCGGACGGTTTCAACGCTGGCTAGGGTAACTCTAAGCGTGTGGCGGCGAAGCGGTTTAACAACTGATGCATCAGATACACCGCAATCAGCGTACAAACCACCGAAATAGCGACTGAACTGAAGCGGTACAAAGCGCTGTACACCAGATCACTTTGTGGCGTCAGATACTGGCCGAATAAAATCCCCATCGTTGTCATGGCGCCAAAACCAGCACCGGACTGGCCGCCCTCAAACATATGATGACGGGCAAACAGCATAATACTGACCCACATCGCCAGCGTGACAAACAGCAAAATATTCGAATGGCTATACAGCAACAGCTGAATAGCCAGACCGACATTACACCCCACCAGGGTACCAACCGCACGGTTCCAGCCTGCTTTACCGGCGCCGTGCCAGTTTAGCGGAAACAACACCAGTACCGATGCTATCTGTGCCGACAGTGAATCAATCAGATCAAAGCTTTGAAATACCATAAACGACAGGGTTGCCACCGTTGTTGCCAGGATCACTTCATGGCGTTGGTTGCTCAGCGGCTTAGCCGGCATCTGGCGAGCAGCGCGCGGTGAGGTATCCGGAAACAAGGTATACATCAAAAAGGTAACAAACAACGTAAAGACACCGGCCACCAGATTCGACATCACGATATCACCAACATGGGTCAGCGGTGCCGGATAACTGGCAAAATGCAGTTGCATCGACAAGCCGACCAGGGTGGTGGCACCAAATAAAAAATATACGCCTTGTGTCATACAACGGAATAAAAAACCAAACTGCAGAACCACCAGCAATGTCATCAGGCCGGGTTTGTCGCCAAACAGCCCCTGTACCAGTAACACACTGACACTGACAAACAAAATACCGGCAATAAACTGACGGACCACATGCGCATTTAATACCGGCACCAGCCCGAGTAACAGCATCGGATTGACGGCAAAAAAGGTGCCGTAATTCCAGTCCATCAGTTTGCACACAACAAAGCCCAGTGTGCCGCCAAAGGCAATGCGCAGACACTGCCTGACATCATTGCTGCTAAGCTGCAGTTTTGGGTGAGTAATACTGGCGGGCGAAGACATGCTTTGCCCCTTAATAGATGTAATGCAACAGGCTGATAAAGCGTGCCTGCGCCTGCCCCAACCAACGCGCCGGGCCTGCGGCAGGGTAAAGCTGCACAGTCGCGCGGGCACCGGTAGGCAACGCGGCCAACACCGCGTCGTTGTCATCCAGTGTCAGGTGTAAGCGTAAATACTGCGCATCACGCACCCAGCGGTCAGAACTTTCCGGGTTCGCCAGGCTGCCATCCGCGTTAAGCTGGCCATCTTTGACACCGGCATCGATAGCTCGCACCGTCGCGGCAAATACCTGCCCCGGCAAGCCATCGAACATCACACTGGCTGCTGTGCCAGCTTTAACTTTAGTCAGCGATTTCTCCCTGAAGTCAGCAATAATATCGGCCTTACTCGCCACCAGTGCAGCCAGCGTTTTACCTGCTGTCGCGTAATTGCCCGGTACCAGCTGCAGGTTGGTCATCACACCATCTACCTTGGCGCGCACATCGGTGTACTGCAGGTTTAACCGTGCATTCGCCAACGCATTAGCGGCCTGGCGTAACAGTAAGTTAGCCTCGCCCTGCTCGCCCCGGCGCACGACCAGCTCATGTGCCTGCGCTTTGGCCGCATCAACTTGTGCCAGCGCTGCCTGATAATTGGCAGCGGCTTTATCCAGTTGCTGCTGCGACACGCTACGTGAACCAATTAACTGCTGCAGCCGCTTAACCTCCAGCCCCAGTTCATCAGCCTGAGCCTGATACGCTGCGACACTGGCCTGGGCCGAAGCAATAGCGGCGTCCAGCTGGGCATTTTCCTGCTGTGCGCCCTCCAGCGCCAGTTCAGCTTTGTCCACTGCTAACTGGTAGCTTTGCTTGTCCAGACTAAATAAAATGTCACCGGTTTTTACCTGCTGATTATTCTGCACCAGCACCTGTGTTACCTGGCCGCTCACGTCCGGAGCAATACCCACGACCGGGTGCATCACCCTGGCCTGGGCACTGAGTGGTAACCAGATATCGGCGACAATAAAATACACAAAGGCGACAACAAAGACGACGATCGCACCGTGCACCCAGCGTTTAAAAACCTGATCCGGTGTCATAGGCTATCCTCCACTGCGGTGGCTGCTGCTGTTGTGGCCAGTAACGTTCGGGCGTTGCGCTCCATCAGGTCCAGCGCCTGCATCAGCTGCTGCACGGCAGCCGGTGTTAAATCCCGATACAGCGCCTGCCTTATCTGCATCGTGCGTTCAATCAGTTTAGTCAGTGTTTTTTGGCCGGCAGGCGTAAAATACAGGCAGTGTGCTCTTTTGTCGGTTGGGTGTGGCCGCCGCTCCAGCATATCCAGTTCAACCAGTTGGCCAAGCGTGCGGGTTAACGACGGCATCTCAATCCCTAACTCCTGCGCCAGCGCCTGTTGCGTTGCGCCCTCGCCTAACAGCTGCAAGTGCAGCATGGCAGTCCAGCGGGCTTCGGTCATATCCAGTGATTGCACGGCAGCGCTAATAGCACTGCGCCATAAGCGGTGCACACGGCCTATCTGGTTGCCCAGCGGCACTTGCAACATGGCTTTCATATCATTCAGATCAGTGGTGTCAGTCATCATACACCCAGCAATTAGTTAGCATGCTAAGTATTTTACACAACCTTTAAATAGTTAGCAAGCTAAGCATTTAGTGATGAATTTGACGAGCACAATATTCGGCGCTATTACATGACTACCGCCCTTACTGTTACCTTTACCCGGAGTCAACATGTCCCCCAATGTTCTAGCCTGCGATTTACATGATCATATAGAAATCATCTGCATGCGCCGTTACCCGGTCGCTGTACACCTGCTCGACGGTTCGACCGTTCAGGGCACCGCATACGACACCCGCAGCAATGCACAACAAGAGTTTTTGTTGTTGCAGCAGGACAGCGACAGCATTGAAATCCCCCTGCTGCAGATTGAGCACATTGACGTACTGGATGCCAGCGCACCGCAACAGACAATCTGGTTGCAACAGGGTGGTAGTTGCGCTATTTAACATCCACAGCTGGAACAATACTGTCGCGGCCTTACTCCGCGGCCATTAAATACACCTGCGGGTGCGCTGACAGCGCCTGATGCACCTGCTTAGTGATATCGTCGGCCAGCACCTGCATAGCGCCTTGCTGCAGACCATCAAACGCAGCTGTCACAATTGACTGAGGTGACGCTTTGGGTACATCCAGCTCCGTGGTGAGATCGGTGTCAATAAAGCCGGCGTGCAGCCCAAGCACATGAGTCTGCTGTGGGGCCAGCTCTTGCCTTAGTGCATTAGTTAGCGACCAGGCAGCAGATTTAGTCGCCGCATAAGTAGCCAGCAAGGGCCCGGTGATCCAACTGGCAACCGACAGCACATTAATCACAGCGCCGCCACCCTGATTGGCCAGCACAGGCGCAAAAGCGCGGGTTAAACGTAGCGGGCCTAACACATTAACCTCAATCTGCCGCAGCAACATTGCTTCAGCCCCGTCAGTTAAAAAACTGCCGGTTTCAGCAATGCCGGCATTGTTAATCAGCACAGTTACGTCCGGGCACTGTCTGGCAGCATCTGCAATATCCTGCTGATTGGTAACATCCACCTTTAGCGGAATCACCCCTGCCAGCGTGACACTTTCTGGTTTGCGCGCGCCGGCATAGACTTTTTTAGCACCGCGTGCCAACGCCTCGCGGGCAAACGCCAGCCCCAGACCGCGATTAGCGCCGCTGATAAAGACAACTTCATTGTTCAGTTGCATATTGCTCTCCTTGTACGGTGACCTTGTTATATAAAACAACGGTGTACCTGACTCAGATATGCTGCATGCCCATACGTGATGGGGCCAGAGCCGGCAGCCGTTTTGCCGCTAATAACCCGGCAATAACAAACAGTAATAACAATAGTGCCTGCGCTACTATAAAAGGCAGTTCAGTTTGCGTTGGCGCCAACTGATACAACGCCGGTATCTTCAAAAATGCCTGCACTACCGCAACGAAGCTATTGAAATAAAATGCAATAGTTGCACTGATGGCATATATCAGCCGCCAGCGCCGCTGCAGTTTTTCGATGTAATAGCCGTGAACAGCAAACCCCAGCACCAGCAGCGACAACAAACCCACAATATGCGAGGGCAACAGTTTGTCTGCCGGCAAAATAAAGCCAGTCAGGCTGGTTAGTGCGGTGCTGAGCAAAAACAGCAGCGTCCAGACCGGGCTATGCCGGCCGCTGAGCATGCTCAGCATCACCACCAAACCGCTAAGCAATCCGATAAAACTCAGTACCACATGAATAAACAAATAGGTGTCCATCTTCATCTCCCCGCTGGCTGCTGCCAGCTACATTTCCAGCTCCAGCGCGCGCTGCAGCATGGTGCCGTATTGGGCATCTGCTTTTGTGCAATTGGCTACATGCCGGCGCTGCACCTCTTCACTGACACCATACAAGCTGGCGACAGTATTGCTGATAAGCGCTTGCTGCTGGGTTACTGACATCAGCCGGAACAATAACCCCGGCTGTTCGTAATGATCTTCATCCACCCGGTGATCCCAATGATCGGCCTCGCCGGTTAGTGGCAACGGCGGCTCAGACAGCGCCGGCGTATCCTGCCAGGTCGCCTCAGAATCCGGCGCATAACTGACGGTAGCGCCCAGATTACCGTCTGTGCGCATTGAGCCGTCACGATGGTAGCTATGAAACGGGCAACGCGGCGCATTTACCGGTATATGGTTAAAGTTCACGCCAAGCCTGTAACGCTGGGTATCGCCATACGAAAACAACCTGGCCTGTAACATTTTGTCGGGCGAAAAGCCAATACCGGGTACCACATTCGCCGGAGAAAACGCGGCTTGCTCGACTTCCGCAAAATAGTTTTGCGGGTTCTGGTTTAACTCCAGCACACCTACTTCGTGCAGCGGATAATCAGCTTTCGGCCAGACTTTGGTCAGATCAAACGGATTATGCTTATGGCGGGCGGCCTGCTGCTCAGTCATCAGCTGTACTGACAAGGTCCAGCGCGGATATTGTCCGGCAGCAATGCTGTCGTACAGATCACGCAGGTGCGACTCCCGATCCTGCCCGATAACGGCAGCGGCCTGCGCATTGGTCAGGTTCTCAATCGGTTGTTGTGACTGAAAATGAAACTTCACCCAGTGTCGCTGCCTGGCAGCATTGGTAAAACTGAACGTATGGCTGCCAAAACCATGCATATGGCGGTAACTGCGCGGAATGCCGCGGTCGCTCATCAAAATAGTGACCTGATGCAAGGCCTCCGGCAACAACGTCCAGAAATCCCAGTTACTTTGTGCATTGTGCACGCCGGTGCGAGGGTCCCGCTTTACCACATGGTTCAGATCAGAAAACTGCAGCGGATCGCGAAAGAAAAATACCGGTGTATTATTCCCCACCAAATCCCAATTACCTTCTTCAGTATAAAACTTCACCGCAAAGCCACGGATATCGCGCTCTGCATCGGCCGCACCACGCTCGCCGGCCACAGTGGAAAACCGCAGAAATACCGGCGTTTGCTTACCAACCTGGCTGAATAACGCAGCCCGGCTGTAAGCACTGATATCGCCAGTCACAGTAAAGGTGCCATAGGCACCCGCGCCCTTTGCGTGCATGCGCCGCTCAGGTATAACTTCCCTGTCAAAATGGGCCAGTTTTTCAATTAGCCAGATATCTTCCAGTAAAGCCGGGCCACGGGCACCGGCGGTACGAATATTCGTATTGTCAGCTACCGGCGCACCGTTAGCATGAGTCAGTTTAAGTGCTGTCATGTTGATTACCTATAAAGCTCAACCACCAAGCCACGGCTAAATAGTTCAGGATGCTGTCACCGCCTTGCCCGTCAGGATTTAATAAAGGCCAGTACATCCTGGTTAAAGCGGTCAGCTTCAATTTTGGCCAGTCCGTGGGATGAGCCTTTGTATATTTTCAGAGTGGCGTTTTTGACCAGTTTGGCCGACTCTAGTGCGGACGCTTCTATCGGGACTATCTGATCATCGTCGCCGTGCAGGATCAGCGTTGGCTTATCGATTTTTCTCAGATCGTCGCTGTAATCCACTTCGGAAAATTCCCGGATACAATCAAGCTGACCTTGTAAACCGCCCATCATGCCCTGCAGCCAGAATGAGTCGCGTACGCCTTCAGATATCTTGGCACCGGGCCGGTTATAGCCGTAAAACGGAATGGTCACATCCTTGTAAAACTGCGAGCGGTCATCCAGCGTGCCTTTGCGGATACCATCAAACACATCTATCGGTAAACCTTTGGGGTTGTTGGCAGTTTTCAGCATTAATGGCGGCACCGCACCTACCAGCACCACCTTAGCTACACGCGAAGTACCATGGCGCCCGAGATAATGCGCGACCTCACCGCCGCCGGTAGAGTGGCCAATCATCACAAGGTTTTTCAGGTCAAGCTTGTTAATCAGTTCTGCCAGATCGTCTGCATACTGATCCATATGATTGCCATCCCAGGTTTGCGAAGAGCGGCCGTGGCTACGCCTGTCATGGGCAATAACGCGATAGCCCTGCTTGCCAAAGAATACCAGCTGGTTGTCCCAGTCATCACTGGTCAGCGGCCAGCCATGGCTGAACAAAATGGGCTGCCCCTTGCCCCAGTCTTTGTAGAAAATCTGGGTGCCATCAGAAGTGGTGATCATGCTCATAGCCTGGTTTCCTTGTGAGGTTACTTTCTGGGAAGCGTTAGCGACAGGTACTGCTGCACTGACAGCTGTCAGGCTGGCGGCAGCAGCCAGACCAGCGCCGGTTTTGAGAAATTGCCGCCGCGGTTTACTGGCAGGCTGAGCGGTAAAAGCGTTGTCGTTCATAAGTCATTCCTTTGTTAACATTGCCACAAAACAGCGCTTCGACACGGCAACCCAATGACTTATTAACGCAAACCTAAAACAAGGTAAGACGGAGCACCTGTTAAGCATCCGGCGAAAAGCAACAGAACGCCATGCCACCAAAGAATGCTTTTTAGCTACTAGTATCGGACGAGTGAAATATCATTCTTTTGGCGGAGTCGCCTTGATTTTAAAGGTTTCGAAGCCGTTCAAAGTTGGATCAACCCACGGCGTAACGCGGTAGCAATAGCTTCGGTACGGCTGATAACGTTGAGCTTGGTGAAAATATTTCGCAGGTGTGTTTTTACCGTTGTTTCACTGATATAAAGCGCTGTCGCCATCTCTCGGTTACTTTTACCCGATGCCAAAAGCGACAACACAGCCTGCTCCCGCTCTGTCAGTGGCTGCTCAGCAAGCTCACTGGCCAGCCTGCTGGCAATATCAGCCGGAAATACCAGTTGGCCGGCATGTACAGTGCGGATACATTGCAATAGCTCTTCGCGCCGGGCCTCTTTTTGCAAGTATCCTTTGGCGCCGGCTTTAATCGCACGGCAGACATCACTATCAGTGTTAAAGGTGCTAAGCAAAACAACCCTGGCAGCAGTGTCAGACCTGCGGATTTCGGCAATGGCTTCTGCGCCATCCAAATACGGCATTCGCAGGTCAAATAATGCCAGGTCAGGCCTGTGTTGTTGCCACAGCCTAACCGCCATAGCCCCGTCTGACGCCTGAGCTACCACACACATATCGGGCTGACGACCGATAATAGCTGCCAATCCTTCCAGTACAGTGACATGATCGTCGGCAATTAATACCTTTATTGGCTGAGCAAAATGCGACTGAACAGATGACATAAGTGCTTCCTTCCTAAACGTCCAGTATCGGTAGCCTTAACTCCAACCGCGTACCTGAGACAGCGGAGCTATATATCTGCACCTCTGCCCCCATCAGCTGCGCCCGCTCACGAATGCCGGTAAGGCCATAACCATCGCTGGCACTGAACAGATCAAAGCCACAGCCGTTATCTTGCAGTATTAGCTCAAGTTCACTGACGGCATAACGAGCACTCAGGGCAAACTCGCTGGCTCTGGCGTAACGCAGGCAATTTGTCAGTACCTCCTGCACAATGCGCAGAATATTGTCCTCCTGTATCTGAGGTAAACAAGGCGCTATGCCCTGCTCTGTATATTGCAGCCGGATAGCATGTCCGGCCAGTACCGTTTCACATAGTTCGCGTAGTGCGACGCCAAGACTTTTATCTTCCAGCGCCAGTGGCCGCAGCGCTTGCACTGAACGTTTAGTTTCCTGCAGACTTTGCCTGGCCAGATTATTTGCCCGCAACAAATGTTGTTCTAATTGCACTGCGTAGCCGCTACCAAGGGCATCGGCCGCGGCTTCTAATTGCAGAATAACCCCTGTCATGCCCTGCGCCAGCGTATCGTGTATATCCCGGGCAAGCCGGCATCGCTCTGCAACTATAGCAGCCTGCTGGTTTCGTAAAGACAGGCGAGATAATTGCAGCACCAGCATAGTCTGATGTGCCAAAGCCTGCGCCAGTACTAACTCTTCGGCTAAAAACTGCCGCAAAGAGGTAAAGCCTGCCGCCAGGATCCCTTCAACCTGCCCTGACACTAGTATCGGCACAATCAGCATGGCACGCACCCCGAGCTCCAGCTGACGCTGACGGCATGGAAAGTCAGGTACACTGCGAATGTCCGCCAGCACCAACGGCTGCCGGGTTTGCCGCAGGTTTGGCCAATGCTGTTGTAAGTCCAGCACTGGAAAAATGCTGCTCAGGCTGGCATCGTTACGGTTCAGTAATCTGTCGTGTTCAAAACCATAGGCAAAGGCCATCAAAGGTGAAGCAGTATCCTGCAACCAGACACAACAACTGACAGCCCCTAAATGGGAGGTAATAGTGCGTAACACATGTTCGATCAGTTTGTCAGGATCTGCCTCCAGTGCCATTGAATCCAGCATACTGGTCAACGCCTGTAACTGATCTCGCGCCAGTTTTTCAGAAGCCTGCAAAGCAGCTGCAGCTTGCCTACGTTCAATCGCAATACTGGCAAGGTGCACAAACTGCTCAATCAGGTATTGTTGTTGTGCATTGGGCTGATGGGGCTTTTCATAATAGATAGCGAAACTGCCCAACGCAGCGTTGTCAGAAGATAATATAGGGGTTGACCAGCAAGCCCGCAGATTGTGCAGCAGCGCATGCTGACACCATTCCTGCAATGAAGCACTGATTTCACCCGCCACATCAGCAATAACCACTTGCTGCTTCAGCTTCGCAGCAAGTGCACAAGGCCCGGCGGCGGCCTGTACCTGCTGGCCCACCAGAAACTCGCTGTACGCTTGCGGCAGGTTAGGGGCGATACACTGACGCAAATGCCCGCCGGATTTATCCAACATCACAATACTGCAATGGCAATCTGGAATAAGTTGCTCAACCAGATAGCACAGAGCATTCAGGATCTGTGGCAAAGGTGCATTACGAGCTGTCATTTCCAACAGGTGCTTTTCACCTGCCAGTAAAGGATTGGCTGAACTTATCAAATCCGTATTTGGCCGCGATTCCCTTATCATTCTGCTGCTGTCAGTTTTTTACTGCCGGTAACTCAGTATGAAACATATTTTTTCACTTGCACGCGGGTTTTCGGCATTCTGGTTGTATTGATCCGGCAAGGTGAACAGCTCAACGCCCTTAATTGGAGGCTTCGGTACCCTAAGTGGTATAGTGCTGGTCAACGTCTATGTCGCAACAAACAATACAGGATTACCAATGGACAAAATTTACCATATCGGCACTGTCGGCCAACCCTGGGGAGACGCTGAAAAAGCACATTGGCTGAGCGAGCAACAGATAAAACGCAGTTTTTTCGACGACGTACTACCGGCTATAGCCGCGCTTAAAAACGACTTCAACGTTGAACAATACGGCGAGCTGGACTATCAGCATGTCTGTGGACAAAGCTACCCGTTGTTTGCGGTAAAAAGCCGCAACTGGCAAAGCGATAAACCCACCGTTTTAGTAACAGGCGGCGTGCATGGCTATGAAACCAGCGGCGTGCATGGCGCACTGCGTTTTTTGCAAACCAAGGCCAAAGCTTACAGCGACGAGCTGAATATCCTGGTACTGCCTTGTATCAGCCCCTGGGGCTATGAAACGATCAACCGCTGGAATCCACAAGCGATAGACCCAAACCGCAGCTTTGGCGAAACCGGCAAAGCCAGCGAAGCGCAGCAGGTAAAGCAATACCTGGCCAGCCTGAATAGCCAGTTTGCGTTGCATATTGACCTGCATGAAACCACTGACTCAGATAACAGCGAGTTTCGCCCGGCGAAAGCAGCACAAGATGGCACAGTGAATAAGAACTGGAATATTCCTGATGGCTTTTACACCGTGGATGACGCTGAGCACCCGTGCCCGGCCTTGCAAAAAGCCATTATCAGCAGCGTGGCTAACGTGACCCATATTGCCGAGCCGGATGACGAGGGTAAATTAATCGGTGAGCCCATGCAGCAACCGGGCGTGATTAACTACGCCAAAGCCACACTGGGCCTGTGTGGTAGCGTAACTGACGCACCTTTGGTTAGCACCACAGAAGTGTATCCGGACAGCCCAAGCGCGACACCCGAGCAATGTATTCAGGCGCAGGTAGCGGCAGTAACCGGCGCGCTGGAATATTTGCTGCAAGCATAATAACGATTACCGTTTTTGCTTATCTGCAAAATCTTTTGCCCGGCGTAGGTATCTTATCACCCGGGCTTCTTCTTCGTTAATCGGCTCTTTACCAATATAGGTCGACTCACGCTCCAGCTTTTGCTGCGTTTCAATATTCTCTTTGAACAGCAATAATTCAGCTTCAGACAGTTGAGACCACATACCGGTGCGATCAGATGCCAGCTCACATTTTCGTGGCAGGGATTCAAGAACTAAAATAGATCCAAGCGAATAGAAGCGGCTGTCGTAAATACAACCCAGTAATTTGCCCCGATCGACAAACAGTTCCCATGGAATACCGCCGTTACCTATTGCAGCACCATCATCTTTATCAACAAACTCCTGAGACAACACGCTACAGCTGACACACAGTAACAAAAGATATTTGAGCTTCAAATTTTAATCATCCCTAATGAGGAAACACAGCCACCATGTAAAACTAGTGCACCCGTTTTTACAACTAAATGTTACTAGTATTCAGCCGGTGCGACTTGCAGCAGGTGCTCAATTAACAAACGCAAGCGCAGCGGCTGGTTATCGCGGTCGCGGTATAACAGATAGGTTTTACGCAGTGGCCCCTGCCAGTCTGGCGCAAGTGCCGTCAGCTCACCCTGCTGCATATGTTCAAATACCACCCGTCGGGGTAAGTAGCCGATACCTACTCCGGCGGCTACGGCTTGCATAGCAATGTTCATATCATCAACGGACAACCGCACATTACCCTGCGGCCGGAATTCAAATTGCTGCTCAGAGTGCTGGTGTTCAAACCGCCAGACGTTGATTGGGCTACTTACCACCACAGGGTAATGCACCAGCTCAGACGGGTGCGTGATCTGATGCCACTGCACAGCCTGGCTGCTGGCACACAGCAATGACTGCACATTGGTTAGCGGCCGTGCTATCCAGCCCTGCAGCGCAGGCTCGCCGACCCGGATAGCTAAATCGATTGCCTGCTCGCCAACATCAATCACCCAGTTTGACATGCGGATATCTAAATCAATTTTCGGATAGCGCAGCTGAAACTGGTTCAATGCTGTGGCAAGCCAGCGGTACATAGTATTCACCGGCACAGCGACTCTGAGTGCTCCGGCTGGCTCATGCTTCTCAGCGTGCAAATCGCCGGAAATATCATTCAGTTCGTTAAACAGCGGGCCGCAGCGCTCAAAATATTGCTGGCCGGTGCCAGTCAGGTTAATACGATGCGCATCACGGTGCAGTAGGCGCAGCCCTAATGCCTGCTCCAGTGCGTTAATGCGCCGGCTTAGTGTCGATGGCGGAATGCCAACCACCTCTGCCGCCTGACGAAAACTGCCCGCTTTTGCCACTAACCAGAACAGCCGCATATCGTCCAGTGAGTAATTAGGTTTCATTTATGGCATTTAACCTGCTAAATATCGTTATATATTTTAATTTTGAAACAAATAAACTATACGGCAAGTAAAAACAGCTGGTCAAGTTTATGAAACCTCAAACACCCATTGTTACTATCTTTCTGTTATTACTCAGCATTTTTTGTTGGGGTAGCGTATTCCCGGTATCCAAGCTGGTACTGGGCCAAATGTCTGAAAACTCACTGGTGGTGTGGCGGTTTAGTATCGCTGCTCTGTGTCTGGTGATTTGTCTGCTGGTTAAACGCCAGCACTGGCCCCGGCTTAGCATTAAACAGTACGCCTGGTTATTGGTACTCAGCGTAGCGGGCGTGGGTGGCTTTAATTTACTGCTGTTTACAGGCGTAAAACTCACGGCGGCGACCAACGGCGCTTTAGTGATGGCACTAAGCCCTTTGGTTACCGCACTGATGGTTGCTGCGCTGTCGCGTAAATGGTTAAGCAGAACACAAGCGCTGAGCCTGGCGATCGGCTTGTCCGGCGTGTTGCTGGTTATTACTAATGGCAGCTGGCAGGCACTGGCACAATTTCAGTTTAATCAGGGCGATCTGACGGTTATCGCCGCCATGTTATTGTGGTCCGCCTACACCACAGCCTCACAAAAAGTGGCGGGCTGGTTACCTTTGTTACCCTTTACGTTGGTCAGCATGCTAGCCGGCGATGCGTTTATTCTGGCCTTTAACAGCTTTCACGGCGATATCCATCCGGTGACAGAGCTGCTGAGCCTGCCACTACAAGGCATTATGGCAGTTGTCTATATAGGTGTATTTGGCACTGTGGTGGGCTATGTGTTCTTTTTAAATGCAGTACAGCGGTTGGGCTCAGCACCGGCGGCGTTGTTTTTTAACTTAATACCGGTATGTGCTGCGCTTACGGCTGTGATGATGGGACAAACCGTGACAGCAGTGCAAGTAAGCGGCATGGCAATAGTATTATGCGGTTTAATGCTGCCACAGTTGCTGAAACTGCTGCGGCCACGCACGGCAGTACAGCCTTGTCAGAGTTAAGCAAATAGACGCGTGCTGAAAAGAAAAAAGCTAAGCGGTTTACCCACTTAGCTTTTTGCTTAACAACGGACCGCTCAGCTGCGCTCTGGAATACGTTCCAATACTGCCAGCAGCAACTCCCAGTATTGCCCTACGGTAGTGATATTGACCATTTCATCCGGCCCATGCGGAAAGCGGATAGTCGGGCCGATAGACACCATATCCATATCCGGATACGGTTTTTTAAACAGGCCGCACTCTAAACCGGCGTGGATCACCATAATGACCGGTTCTTTATTGTAAATGGCCTGATAGGTGTCTTTTACCACCGCCATGATTGGCGATGCCGGGTCCGGTTTCCAGCCCGGATAAGCACCACTGAACGTCACTTCAGCACCCGAGAGCTGCGCCAGTGAATCCAGCATACTTTGTACCTGCTCACGGCCGCTGTCGATTAACGAGCGGATTAAACACAGTACCTGTACGCTGTTGTCTTTGGTGGTAATAACGCCCATGTTCAGCGATGTTTCGGTAACACCTTCAACCTCATCACTCATGCGCATTACGCCGTTCGGGCAGACATTTAACAGATTGATCAACCTTTGCTGAGTCGCCGTTGTCAGCACCTTTTGTGGTAAAGGCTGTTCTGTCAGGCTTAATGTTAGGGCTGGTTCAACGGCTGCCAGCTCCTGGCGCAGTAAGGCTTCAAAGTCTGCGACCTGCAGCTGCAGCTGGGCCAGGTTTGCCGCCGGAACGGTTAACGTGACGCTCGCTTCACGTGGTATCGCATTGCGCAAAGAACCGCCGTTGAAACCGGCGACAGCGATATTTAATGCTGCGACGTTATCGGCTAAAAACCGTGCCAGCAGTTTGTTGGCATTACCGCGGCCCAGGTGAATATTAACACCGGAATGGCCGCCTTTTAGTCCGGTCAGGCTTAGGTTAAATGCAGTTACATCGCCTGCAGTAGCTTGCCACTGCACGGGTACGCTGAACTCGGCATCAACACCGCCGGCGCAGCCCATGTATATTTCGCCTTCCTGCTCTGAGTCGGTATTAATCAGGATCTCTGCCTGCAGCATACCCGCCTCAACACCGAAAGCACCGGTCATGCCAGCTTCTTCATCAACGGTCAGCAGCACTTCCAGCGGGCCGTGCTTAATGTCATCACTGCCCAGAATCGCCAAAGCTGACGCCATACCAATACCGTTATCAGCACCCAGTGTGGTGCCGTTGGCTTTTACCCAGTCACCATCAACATAAGCGTCGATAGGATCTTTGGTAAAGTCGTGTACTTTATCGGCGTTCTTTTGCGGCACCATATCCAGGTGTGCCTGGATCACCACAGGTTTACGGTTTTCCATGCCTGCAGTAGCACTTTTGCGGATAATCAGGTTACCTACCTTATCTTCTGTCAGGCTTAATCCTTTATCGCGGGCCCAGCCCTGAATATGCTGACTGAGTGCCTGTTCATGCTTAGAGGGGTGCGGAATGGCGCAAATCCGGGCGAACCACTGCCACAGTGGCTGTGGATATAATGATGCTAAAACTGACTCTGCGGGTGCTGACACTGCGCTCTCCTGAAACAACTGCAACAAATTAAAGGCCGCTATTTTAGCACAGCCCGCTGCCGCCTTTACAGCCACAGCTCTGTTGCCGTCAATTGTCAGGCTTCTGCTACAGTAAAGTCTTTGTTACTGGTGGCGTGCAGTTTACCTTGCGCCAGCAATACGCTGATATCAGTGTTTTCAGCTGATAAAGCGCCGCCTGATGCAGGATGCAATAGCATGTAACCATTACGGCCATGCTCTTTTACCCAGTACAGCGCCTGATCAGCCAGCCGCAGGCTTTGCTGCCAGCTGCCGTCAGGCAGTTGCGCAACGGCCCCGATTGAACAGGTTAAAGGCTGTTCCAATGCCATATTTTTCTGCCAGTTGTAGCTACCAATAGCATGATGAATACGCTGCAAGACCTGTAATGCATCATCACTGTGTTCCAGTAGCAGCAGAAACTCCTCGCCGCCCCAGCGGATCAGGTGGTCAGAGCTGCGGCTATTAAGCCTTAACAGCTCGGCCACTGTGGTTAGAATGGCATCACCGGTCTGATGGCCAAAAGAGTCATTAATCCGTTTAAAGTGATCTAAATCCAGCAGTGCCCAGATCAGTGGTGTGCCGTGGCGATCTGCCCGTGCTAGGATTTGCTGGATGTTCGTGTCCAGATAATGTCTGTTGTGCAGACCCGTCAGTGCATCATGCATACTCATCTGTTGCAGCTTCTCGTTCGCAGCATGCAATTCAGAGGTGCGGGCCGCAACCAGATCAGCCAGTTGCTGCTGCGCATTGGCCATCGCATGTAGCCGCCAGCGGTACAGCCCCCAAAACGCCAGTAAAAACAATAGTAAAAACAGTGCTCTGGCCCAGGCAGTTTCGTACCAGTATGGCCTGAGCTCTACGTTCATGCTGATGGTGTCGCTCCAGCGGTAATCGGCTGCCTGGCGCACCTGTACACTAAAAGTGTAATGTCCCGGCGGCAGGTTGGTATAAAAGGCTTCGCGCCGGGTACCGGCATCAATCCAGTTGCTGTCATAGCCATGCAGCTGATAGCGGAACTGCACTGATGAAGGATGCACAAAATAAGGGGCGGTAAAGCGAAAATGCCAGTCGCTCTGCTCCGGGGCTAAACGCACGTTATTACTGCGATAGGTCTCTGAACCAGCAGATAAACTTCTGATTACCGGCTCAGGTACCGGCGCATGCTGGATAAGTTGTTGCAAAGGTAAAGACAGCACGCCGTTTAATGTTGGGTACCACACCCGCCCTTGATGTACCACACCTTTACTGCTGCCGGCTCCGTTGCAACAGCGGTGCGAATCAGTTTCTGCATCGGGCCGGCGGTCGTCCACCAGCATATAGAGCTGTTCCACGCTGCCTTGCTTTAAGGCCGGATAATTCACCCGGTAAAAGCCCTGAAAGTTACTGATCAGCAACTGATTTTCAACTAACTCTGCGTGCATTACGCCATTACCGGGTAACCCCTGCAACTGGGTAAACCAACGCCAGTTCCCGGGTTGCCCCAATACAAAACCCTGGTCAAAACTGCCAACCAAAATATTGCCGTCAGCAAACTCTTTTACCATGCTGATAAAGCTACCGGATAGCGGCATATTATCAAGCCGGGCAAAACTCTCCTTGTCGCGCAGGAACAAACCATTTTCGGTACCAACCCATAACCTTTGCCGGCTGTCGGGCAGCACTATGCGTATTTTGGCCCCTTGCAGTGCTTGCGGCACCTGTTGTTGCTGTAACTCATCATCCTGCAGATAAAACAGACCGCCATTAGTGCCCACCCAGATACGCTCACCTTCCTGCGCCAGCGTGGTCACCAGCAAATGAGAAATGTCAGCATAATTACGCTGCCAGGCCAGATTTTTTCCGTCTAACCGGCTGAGACCGGCCCGGGTGCCTACCCACAGCCTTTGCTCACTGTCCAGCAGCATACTGTAAACAAATACACTGGGCAGATACTGATTCGCCATCAGTGGCTGAAACCGGCCATGCTGCAACAACGACAAGCCACCGCTGGTGCCAGCCAGTAAATGTTGTTGCCACGGCTGTACTGCCCAGACATAAGGGTCGGCGATGCCCTGCTCTTTACTAAATCTTTGGGTCGGTGGCCGCCGCAGCCGCTTCAAGCCGTGAGAGTGGCTGCCAAGCCAGATATTACCGTGCCGGTCTTGTAGCATCGATTCTATCCAGGAGAAGCTTTCCACTGGCCCCTGCACGCTGTCTGCCAGCTGCAATTGCCCCTGCTGCAGGCTATACAACTTGTCATAACTGGCAACCCACAACTTCTGCTGAGGATCGAGATACAGCAGCTCAATCCGGGTTTCATCCGGCTGTCCCGGCAACGGCATCGCCTGCCATTGTCCACGCTGCCAGCGGAACAAGCCAAGATTCGAGC
Organism: Rheinheimera sp. ATLC3; assembly: GCF_059429535.1. NCBI lineage: Bacteria > Pseudomonadati > Pseudomonadota > Gammaproteobacteria > Chromatiales > Chromatiaceae > Rheinheimera > Rheinheimera sp. ATLC3. Next base: position 2,808,845 of record NZ_CM182103.1, on the reverse strand, counting down.
CAAGATAGAGATCACTGTCTTGTCTGGCCAACTCGCTTATCTGAAGCCCGGCAAGGTTTTGTGGTGCGCTGTGCCATTGATAACCGCCAGCCGTTAAGATACCAAAACCATTTAACGCACCAACCCAAACGGTATCCTGCTGCTGAAACAACTGAAATACCGCGCCGTTATGTGCCGCAACCGGTGTCAGCTCAGCCTGAGGCTCCTGCCATTGATACAACTGGGCACCACCAACATACATAGTGCCATCTGACAGCTCAGCAAAACTGGTAATATTGCCTTGCAACGGTTGTTGCTGATCCAGCCGGGTAAACTGGCCCTGCTGATAACGCATCAAGCCATTTACCGTGCCAATCCAGAGCCGCTGCTGCTGATCGATATGCAGTGCCGTAATCAGGTTTGACGACAACGCAGGGGTATTGGCGGTATTGAATACATCAAAGTGCACGCCATCAAACCGCGTCAGGCCATTTTGCGTGCCGAGCCAGAGAAAACCCTGTGCATCCTGGGCAATAGCGGTAACCGAAATCTGTGGTAAGCCGGACTCTACCGACCAGACACGATACAGATACTCATCCTGACTCAGCACCATAGCCTGCGACTTGGTCAGACAAACGCAACCAAGCAGCATCAGCGCATAAAAGCCAACATACCAGCGCACGTCGTTAACACCCTGCTTTTAGAAATTATTATGTATTCAGACTCTACTATAGCTCGCTTTAGGCGAACCAACAGAATCCGGACGAGTGGTATCTTTAAGCGCCCGAGCGGTTGCCTTGCAGCAATGGTCTTACCAGTGTAAGCTCGCCTGCATAGTTAACCAAGGAGCCAGAGCAATGGCCATCTCTTTACGCAAAGCCAACTGGGGCCTGAAATTATTCGCCTGGCGTTATATTCCGCTGATAGGTTTTTGTTCTCCCAGGATCGTGCGGATGGACAGCAAAACTCTGGAAGTCACCATGCCGCATGGCTGGCGTACAAAAAACCATCTGGGCAGCATTTATTTCGGTGCGCTGGCGATAGGCGCTGATTTAGCCGGTGCTTTTTTGGTGTTCAGCAAAGCCAAAGCACGGGGTGTAAATGCCAACTTTGCTTTTAAAGATGTGCAAGGGCATTTTTTAAAACGGCCTGAAGCGCGGGTACACTTTACCAGCCACGATGGTGATGTTATTGATGCGATGATTGACGAGTCGTTAGCTACAGGCGAGCGTATAAATAAGCCGGTATCGGTAGTCGTTACCTGCCCCAGCCTGCATGGTGATGAAGCCATGGCAACCTTTACCCTGACACTGTCTGTTAAGGCAAAAAAGCGACGCTAGTTGCATCAGCGAGTGGTGAAATTTACCTTATACACACCAACACGCCGTAAACCCATCCATGGGGGCTCGTTTCCGCCCGTCCAGGGCTCCAACGGTTGGTTTAGTACAAGCCAAACTTCACCTAAATCAATGCAAATTTGCACGTCGAACAGGTAGCGTCTAAAATCCGCTGTCTTTAACCGCCAACTGTGAACAGCTATGCAGGAACTTGCAGGTAACTTATTTATTATTTCCGCACCAAGTGGTGCCGGTAAATCCAGCCTGATCCAGGCATTACTGAAACGCCATCACGATATGCAGGTCAGTGTGTCTCACACTACCCGCGCGCCACGCCCCGGAGAGCAAAACGGCGTGCACTATCATTTTATCAGCGTGGATGAGTTTAAAGCTTTAATTGCCAACAATGAATTTTTTGAATGGGCTGAAGTATTTGGCAACTACTACGGCACCTCTAAAAGCACAATACGCGACAGCTTAAGCCTTGGTATTGATGTGTTTTTAGATATCGACTGGCAAGGCGCGCGGCAGATTAAACAGCAAGAGCCTTCAGCCAGGGGTATTTTTATCCTGCCGCCAAGCTTAAGCGAGCTGGAGCAGCGGCTGAATAACCGCGGCCAGGATTCAAGCGAGGTTATTGCCAAACGTATGGCACAGGCACAAAGTGAAATGAGCCATGCCGGTGAATACGAATACCTGATTATCAACGATAACTTTGATACAGCACTGGCGGAGTTTGAACGAATAGTGCTGGCGCAACGTAATGGTTTTGGCAGCCAGGCCTGCAAGCATAAGACGCTGCTTACACAACTGTTGGCGAAAACAGCAAACTAGCGTAAACTATGCGGTCTTGTGATGGCCCGAACACTGGAGTGGTAAATGGCACGCGTAACTGTTCAAGATGCAGTAGATAAAATTGGTAACCGTTTTGACTTAATTCTGGTGGCTGCACGCCGTGCCCGTCAGTTAGCCGTTGAAGGCAAAGAGCCGATGGTAGATATCGAAAACGATAAACCTACTGTTGTTGCCCTGCGAGAAATCGAAAAAGGCCTGATCACCAACTCAGTACTGGATGAGCAGGAACGTCGCGATCAAATCCAGCAGGAAGCGTCAGAAATGGCAGCGGTAGCCGCTATTATTGGTTCAGACCACTAAAAACCCCCGCCATCTGCAGGCCAGCGGCGCATTAGCCGTTGGCAACTGTAACAAATAGACGTATATTCATAATAAATCCCGCGCTTAAGGGCGTGTTTTGTTTGCTGTCGCAGTTTGGGAGCACAGGTGTATTTATTTGAAGGTCTGAAAAAACAGATTAGTGCTTACTTACCACCCGAGCAGGTTGCCCTAGTGCAACAGGCCTATGTGGTCGCGCGCGACGCGCACGCGCCGCAAATCCGCTCCAGCGGCGAGCCTTATATTACCCACCCGGTTGCTGTCAGCAGTATTCTGGCCGATATGCATATGGACCATGAAACCCTGATGGCCGCGCTACTGCATGATGTTATTGAAGACACACCGGTTAGCAAAGAAGAACTTGCCAGTAAATTTGGTGACACTGTAGCCGAGCTGGTACAGGGCGTCAGTAAGCTCGATAAAGTGAAGTTTAAAGACTATCACGAGTTTGAAGTCACCAATCTGCAGAAAATGTTTATGGCGATGACGCAGGATATCCGCGTTATCTTAATCAAGCTGGCAGACCGCACCCACAATATGCGCACCTTGGGCGCCCTGCGGCCAGAGAAACGCCGCCGTATTGCCAAAGAAACGCTTGAACTTTACGCCCCTATCGCTAACCGCCTGGGTATTCACAATATTAAAAACGAGCTGGAAGACTGGGGTTTCCAGGCATTATACCCAATGCGCTACCGCGCACTGTCGACTGCCGTTAAACAGGCCCGTGGCAACCGGCGCGAGCTGCTGGAAAAAATTCAACATGAAATTTTAGGCCGGCTGGAGCAAGCCGGTATCAATGCTGATGTCAGTGGCCGCGAAAAACACCTGTACAGCATCTACCGCAAAATGAAAAACAAAGAGCTGATGTTCAACGATGTAATGGACATATACGCCTTTCGTGTTGTGGTAGACAGCATTGATCATTGCTACCGTACTTTGGGCGTGGTGCACAACCTTTACAAGCCAATAGAAATTCGCTTTAAAGACTATATCGCCATTCCCAAGCAGAACGGTTATCAGTCGCTGCACACCTCGCTGGTTGGGCCGCACGGTATTCCGGTTGAAATACAAATGCGTACCCGCGAAATGGATGAAATGGCCGATAAAGGTATTGCTGCGCACTGGATGTATAAAGCCAACGGCCAGCATCAGGATACCACTGCACAAATTCGTGCCCGGCGCTGGATGCAAAGTCTGCTGGAGCTGCAGCAAAATGCCGGCAACAGCGCAGAGTTTGTCGAAAACGTTAAATCTGAACTGTACCCGGATGAGCTTTATGTGTTCTCACCCAAGGGTAAAATTGTTGAGCTGCCGATAGGCGCCACTGCCGTTGACTTTGCTTATGCCGTTCACACCGATATTGGTAACCGCTGTGTCGGTGCCAAAGTCGACCGTCGCCCCTATCCGCTTAATAAACCGCTGGAAACTGGCCAGACGGTAGAAATTGTCACCAGCCCGGGCGGTAAACCCAATGCCAACTGGCTGAACTATGTGGTGACCAGCCGTGCCATTCTGGGTATCCGTAATTATCTGAAAAAGCAGCAGCAAAACGAATCTATTGGCCTGGGCCGGCGCTTGCTCAGTTCAGCGCTTGGCGAAGTAAAACTGGAAGATATCGCGCCGGAGCGTATCGAGCAGGTGCTGCAAAATACGAAACAGAAATCGCTGGATGAACTGTGCAGCGAAATCGGCCTTGGCAACCAGCTGGCCATTGCCGTAGCACGGCGCTTGCTGGGCGAATTTGAGTCAGATGAAAGCAGCCAGAAAGACAATGTCGGCCCGATGCAGAAGAGCAAAGCCTTTATTATCGGCTCTGAAGGTATGCTGTTAACCTTTGCCAAATGTTGCCGGCCAATACCAGGCGACGAAATTGTTGCCAATGCCACACCGGGTAAAGGCCTGAATGTGCATCGGGCAGATTGCCGTAACATTAAAGGCTGGGACAAAGAACCCGGTAAGTTTTTCCCGGTGCGCTGGGATAAAACCGGCGATAAACAATTCCTGTGCGATATCCGGGTGTTTATTGTTAACCGTCAGGGTGTGCTGGCGAAACTGACCACCCTTATTGCCTCGCAGGATTCAAACATTCAGGATCTGGCAACCGACGATCGCGACACCGGTGAGTACGTGATCAAAATTACACTGTCGGTACGCGACAGAATACAACTGGCCAATGTAATGCGTAAGATACGCGTTATGCCGGATGTACAGAAAGTATACAGAAGGAAATAACCCCCATGTCAAAAGTGATTATCCGTACCAATGATGCCCCTAAAGCCATAGGCACATACAGCCAGGCGGTGAAAATTGGTACTACCGTGTATCTGTCAGGCCAAATCCCGTTGGTGCCATCCAGCATGCAAATGGTGTCAGACGATTTTGCCGAGCAGACACATCAGGTATTCAAGAACCTGGCAGCCGTGTGTGAGGCCGCCGGCGGTAGCTTAAACGATATGGTAAAAGTGAATATTTTCCTGACCGACTTAGGCCAGTTTGCCACCGTCAATGAGATTATGAGCCAGTACTTTGCCGAGCCTTACCCGGCCCGTGCCGCAGTGCAGGTATCAGCCCTGCCGCGCGCCAGCCAGATTGAAATCGATGGCGTGATGGAAGTGCCGTCCACCCACTAGGATGTTTTATGCGTAACCACCGGCTGTTACAGATGCTTGTTGCAGGCACAGCGTTGTTCAGCGCTGTGCTCAAAGCTGAAGAACCGGTTAGCCACAGCGAACCGCAGCAGCCGGAACTCACCTGGTGCCTGGACCACTTTTCAGGCTTTCACCACTATGAAGATGTCACAGAGCCTTATGGGCCATCGGTCGACCTGATGCGTGAACTGGCCAGGCGCAGCGGCTTTACGCTGCGGTTTACGCCCAGAACCACCATAAACCGCTGTTTTCGCCTGATGGAAGAAGGCCAGGTCGATTTAATGTCTAACCTGAAGTTTAGCGAAGACAGAGCAAAAATTATGGTGTTGCTGCCTTATGAAAACACCATCGCCGAAAGTGTGTTTTTATTGCGCAGCGACAAAAGGCCGCTGACGCAGTTCAGCCAGTTGAAAAACCTGACCGTTGCCAGCATCCGCGGCTATCTGTACAGCGAAAATACTATGCAGTTTATCCGGCAAAACCGCTCGCATGTAGCAGAGGTGGAGTCGATAGAGTCTGGCCTGGAAATGCTGTATCGCGGCAGAGTAGACGCGCTTATTTCGCCGACGGTCAGTACCTCCGATGCAATTTTTTCTACCAGCAGTTATCAGGACCGCTTTCGTATTGCGGCGCTGAATATCAGCGCCGGCAATAATGCCCATATCAACATAGGCGTATCCCGCCAAAGCCAGTATATCAAGCTACTGCCAACCATCGAGCGGCATATAAAAGCCATGCAAGCTGATGGTACCGTAAAGCGGCTTTACACCGATATGGTGCTAAGCCCCAGGATCAAGCAGTTAAAGGCAAAGCCAGAGTGACAAGCCAAGCGTGAGCAGTTCACTACAACAAACCCCGGTCGCCGTAATCAAAGGCGTTGGTGCTAAAGCCGCCGAGAAACTCAGCAAGCTGGGTATCGAGTCAATACAGGATATTTTGTTTCACCTGCCGCTGCGTTATGAAGACCGTACCCGTATTTATGCCATCGCCGATTTAATGCCGCTGATGCACGGTACTGTGCTCGGAGAAGTCGTCAGCAGTGAAATTCAGCTCGGTAAAAGACGCAGCTGGCTGGTGAAAATTAAAGATGGCAGCGGCTATCTGACGCTACGATTTTTTCATTTTAGTGCGGCGCAAAAAAATGCCGTCACACCGGGCATGCTGCTGCGCTGCTTTGGCGAGGCCAAACGCGGCCCGCGCGGCCTGGAAATGCTGCATCCGGAATACCGGCTGCTTAACGACGAGTTGCTGACCGAAGTCAGCGAAACGCTGACACCTATTTATCCCACGACCGAAGGCTTACGCCAGGCGACCTGGCGCAGCCTGACAGATGCCGCTTTACAGCACTTACAGCGCAGCCAGCCCGATGAATATTTACCCGTTGACCACACGCAGCACAGCTGGTCACTGACACAAGCCCTTAGCTATATCCACCGCCCGCCGCCGGATGCCAGCCTGCAGCTGCTGGAACTTGGCAAACATCCGGCGCAGCAGCGGCTGATTATTGAAGAGCTGGTAGCCCAGCAGCTGAGCATGTATAAACTGCGCAGCCAGGGCCAGCAGCAACAGGCCATAGCGTTACAGATCGACCAAAGCCTGCAGCAGCGCTTTCTGTCGGCATTACCTTTTGCCCCCACTGGCGCGCAGCAAAGGGTCACCGCAGAAATACGCCATGACTTAGGCCAGACTCTGCCCATGCTACGTTTGGTGCAGGGAGATGTTGGTTCAGGTAAAACGCTGGTGGCCGCGCTGGCCGCGCTGACCGCTATCGGTAATGGCTATCAGGTGGCATTAATGGCACCGACTGAACTGCTGGCCGAGCAACACGCTACCAACTTTGCCCGTTGGTTTACCCCGCTTGACATCAGCGTGGCCTGGCTTGGCGGTAAAACCAAAGGTAAAGCCCGGCAAACCACGCTGGCTGCCATTGCCGATGGCAGTGCCCAAATGATAGTCGGCACTCATGCGCTGTTTCAGCAGCAGGTCAGCTTTCAGCGGCTGGCTTTAATTATTATTGACGAACAGCACCGTTTTGGCGTGCACCAGCGACTGGCCCTGCGCGAAAAAGGCGGTATCGCCGGTGTCTATCCGCACCAACTGGTGATGACTGCAACCCCCATTCCACGTACGCTGGCAATGACCGCCTACGCCGACTTAGACACCTCGATTATTGATGAGCTGCCTCCCGGACGCACACCGGTAACAACAGTGGCGATACCGGATACCCGGCGCGACGATATTATTGAGCGGGTGCGCAGTGCCGTTAAAACCGAGCATCGTCAGGCGTACTGGGTATGTACGCTGATTGAAGAGTCAGAAACGCTGCAAAATCAGGCCGCTGAAGATACGTTAGTACTGCTGCAGCAAGCGCTGCCTGACCTGCGCATCGGGCTGGTACACGGCCGGCTAAAAGCCGCCGAAAAACAGGCTGTGATGCAGCAGTTCAGCAACGCCGAGCTGGATTTACTGGTAGCGACCACGGTGATTGAAGTGGGTGTAGATGTGCCCAACGCCAGTCTGATGATTATCGAAAACCCGGAGCGGCTCGGTTTAGCCCAGCTGCACCAGCTACGGGGCCGGGTAGGTCGCGGCAGCACTGCGTCGCATTGTGTGCTACTGTACCATGCGCCACTGTCGAAAACAGCTCAGGCCCGGTTGGGTGTGTTGCGTGACAGCAACGACGGCTTTGTTATCGCCCAGCGCGATTTGGAAATACGCGGCCCGGGTGAATTACTCGGCACCCGTCAGACTGGCGTACTGCAATTTAAAATTGCCGACTTAAGCCGCGACGCCGAATTATTGCCGCAGGCGCAGCAACTTGCTACCCGGTTATGGCAGCAGGATCGCAACGCCAGCCTGCAGCTGATAAAACGCTGGCTGGCAAACAAAGAAGTTTACGGCAATGCTTAATACCAAACACGCTCGAAACGGCAGATCTGCATGATGAAAAAAATAATAGTCCTGTTTTGCCTGCTGCCACTATTTGCCTCTGCCAAATCACTGCGCCTGTGTCAGGAGTTTATTGCAGAAGAGCTAAAACTGCCCCACTACACAGTTAACAATATCTCTTATGTTGGCAAATATGTTGCTATAACAGCACAGGCTCTGACACAACTTCAATACCAGTTTGTTATAGACCAGTTACCCTGGACCCGTTGCACCCAGCTGGTTGAAACGGGCGTTTACACGGCCGCCATCGGTATGGGATGGACAGCTGAACGCAGCAAAAAATATATCTTTCCTCCGCTTAGCGATACCCAGGCTCCGTTCAGGCTAAGTAGCATAAATTACCCGGTGTATGTACGTGCAGATAGCCGGCTAAGTTGGGATGGTACAGCATTTAACAATGTCGAGTTCGGTATTGCTGCACCTAAAGGTTATATTGTTGAAAAGCTATTGCAGCAGATGAGTGTGTTACTCAATATCGACGTTGGTATTGAAGCAGGTTTTAATCTGCTGATAAATCACAGGGTGGACGGTTTGGTGCTACCCGAAAATGCCGCTGATAAACTGCTGGAAGAGCAAAATTTAGGCATTATCAGAAAACTCAAACCCTACTTCTACTCACAACCTGTCTTTACTGTTTTCAGTCAGAAACAGCATTTACTGAGCCACGCAGAAATGCTGCAAATCTGGCAACAAATAGCTGAGTCACGCGAAGCGTTTTATCAATTACCAGATTAACCGGGGATGGCCCGCCTTTATAAAATCAAGGTTACCGGTTTTTATTGGCAGTTCGTACTCGCCCGACCGATAACCTGGTAAATGTATCGCTGATCACCCGGCCAGCAGTTCCTGGCGTACGATTTCTGCACCGGCGGCTAACGCATTGAGCTTGCCACTTGCAATATGCCGGGCTAATGGTGCCATACCGCAGTTGGTGCAGGGGTATAGTTTATCAGCGTCAACATACTTCAGCGCCTGACGTAGCGTAGCGGCTACTTCTTCCGGTGTTTCAATGCTGTCGGTCGCCACATCAATGGCACCTACCATCACCTTTTTACCGCGGATAAGCGCCAGCAACTCAACCGGCACCCGTGAGTTATGACACTCCAGCGAAATAATATCGATATTCGATTGTTGCAGTTTGGGGAATACTGCTTCGTACTGGCGCCACTCACTGCCGAGCGTCTTTTTCCAGTCAGTGTTGGCTTTAATGCCATAGCCATAGCAAATATGCACGGCCGTTTCGCATGTCAGCCCCTCAATGGCGCGCTCTAAACAGGCGATGCCCCAGTCGTTTACGTCATCGAAGAACACATTAAAGGCCGGCTCATCAAACTGGATAATATCAACACCGGCTGCCTCTAGCTCTCTGGCTTCCTGGTTCAGTATTTTGGCAAACTCCCAGGCCAGTTCTTTGCGGCTTTTATAATGTGCATCGTACAGAGTATCGATCATCGTCATCGGGCCTGGCAAAGCCCATTTTATCGGTTGTTTAGTCTGCTGGCGTAAAAACTTAGCGTCGTCGACAAACACCGGTTTAGGCCGCGATACCGGCCCAACCACAGTAGGCACACTGGCATCGTAGCGGTTACGAATGCGCACCGTTTCGCGCCTGGTAAAGTCGACGCCGTTTAAATGCTCAATAAAGGTGGTAACAAAGTGCTGCCGGGTTTGTTCGCCATCGCTAACAATATCGACCCCGGCCAGTTGCTGCTCGTGCAGTGCCAGGCGCAGTGCGTCCTGTTTACCTGCGATCAATTCTTCACCCTGCAGTTTCCACGGTGACCACAGTGTTTCGGGCTGCGCCAGCCAGGACGGTTTAGGCAAACTGCCCGCCGTTGAGGTTGGTAATAGTTTTTTCATCTTAAGCTCCACTGTTCCAGTACTGCCCGGTGCGGTTTAATAAAATGTTCTTCAGCAAATTTGCCCTGGGCAACCGCCAGCTTGCTGCGCTCTTCCCGGTCATACACAATTTGTGTAATAGAATGGTCCTGATTTTTTAAATTTGGCTGATAGCATTTACCTGCCACCGCGTTGGCGTTGTATATCTCCGGCCGGTAGATCTTTTGAAACGTCTCCATAGTGCTGATGGTGCTGATAAGCTCCAGATTGGTGTAATCGTTCAGCAGGTCGCCAAAGAAATAGAATGCCAGCGGCGCAACACTGTTTGCCGGCATGAAATAGCGCACCTGCAAACCCATCTTTTTAAAATACTGCTCGGTTAACGAGGATTCATTTGGCAGGTATTCCACCCCCAATACCGGATGCTGATTCTCAGTGCGGTAATACACCTTGGCATCCGACACACTGAGGCATATTACCGGCAGCTTGCTAAAATGCTGCTTGTAGGTATCGGAGTGAACAAAGCGCTGAAACAGTTTGCCGTGCAATTCACCAAAGTTAGCCGGCACGCTGAACCTGGCCTGCTGCTTATTGTGCTCAAGCAGCAGTATGCTGAAGTCATAATCACGCACATAAGAGGAAAAATTATTACCGACGATACCTTCTATGCGCGTATTGGTTTTGTGATCGACAATATTGGTTTTCAGCACTTCAATCGATGGAAAACTATGGCCACTGCCCTCGATATTAATATCAACCGACACTATTTCCAGCGCTACCGAGTAACGGTCTGCACTTGGGTTGTCCCATTGCGCTAACGCATTAAAACGGTTGTTGATCATGTTCAGCGCATTGCGTAAATTCTGCCGGCGGCTTTCGCCCCTGGCCAGATTAGCAAAGTTGGTAGTAAGCCGCGTACTATCCGCTGGCTGATAATTCTCATCAAAACCAATGCTTTTAATCGTAAAGCTAAGATTGTTACTCATGATGCTATGGTATCCTTTTTCGCCAACCCGCCATAAAGGCATCTAGACGTCTAAAATCACGAGATAGTTATACGCGCAGGGCTGCATGAATAAAAATGATATTATTTCATTAATACATGAGTAAAATTAATGATTCAGCCTATTTGCCTTTAGTTGCAGGCAACAAAAACCGGCTTACCCAACACCCTGCAAAATGACATTTACAAAGCATGGAGCAAGCCGGTTTTCAGGCGTAAAATACGTTTTAACTACTATGCTTAGCTACACGTTTGCCGTTGCTAAGCGTGCTTTTTTAAAACGAATAACGTAAATCAGCGTAGTAAGACCCGCCATTAAAACCAAACGGGGCATTGGTATTCGGGTAGGCAAAAATACCGTTAAAGCTGTTCACCTCTGGCTGTTTGTCCGGGTAGGTATCAAACAGGTTAGTGGCCCCTACACCTAGCTGCAGTGCATCGGTAACGGCGTAGTTAAAGCTGATGTCTACCGTGGTTTTGCCGCTGTAGATTTTATCGCCGGTGGCATAACCTAAGGTGTAAGCACCAAAATAGTTCAGCCGGATATCAGATGTCAGTTTATTATACTGATGGTTTAAGCTCAGTACTGCGCCTTTATTAGGGTTAGCTTTAGTTAAACGCACCTGCTCTACCCGGTCAAACAAGCTGTCCTGCAGGCCATCAAGTAAAGCAGGCACTTTAATCTGATCAATACTGGTATCGTTGTATTGTGCGCTGAACGATGTTTTCCACTGGCCTAAACTCGCCGTATCCCACTGGTAAGCCACAACAGCTTCAACCCCTTCGGTTGTAGTATCTACGGCATTGGTAAAGAACCGTACAGCATTCGCGCCGGAGTTACCTAACAACTCGTCAAGCGTCGGGCTGCTGGTACGGTTAACACTGCCGGTAAGAATGATGCGATCATCTATTGCTATACGGTAAGTATCCAGCGTAAAGGTTAAACCGCTGTCGCCTTGAAAGGTAATACCGGCACTAAGACTGATAGCAGACTCAGGCTGAAGTTGGCCTTGTCCGATAGCACGGGTTACCTCAGACACGTTATTAAAGGTACCTGATTCGGTAGGCATCAGCACACCGGTTTGCGGGTCGGCAACAAACAGGGTCGACAGGTTAGAAAAATACAGCTGCTGCACACTTGGCGCACGGAAGGCATCGTTTGCGGTTGCCCTGAATGCCCATTGGTCATTGATTTGATAACGGCCCGAGATTTTCCAGCTGGTGTCGTTACCAAAGTCTGAATAGTCTTCCTGACGCAGCGCTGCGCCCCAGGTAAAGGCATCACTTAATGCATTTTCTACTTCCAGATACACTGCGGTATTATGGCGTGACTCATCAACTGCAGACTCAGGCGTAAAGCCACCGAAGCCCTGAATGCCACCTGCTTTCTCCTGATAACCATAATTACGCCACGATAGCTCGTCACCGGCGCTGATGCGGTATGCATTGTGGCGGCGGCTGATACCTGCCGATACAACTAGTTCAGAATTGTTGACGAAATCAAAGCGCTTACTGGCGTCAATATTAAAGTTTTGTTCCTGGTTTTCCAGTGAACCGGCATAGGCACGGGTTGGACTGGTCGGGCCAAACGAGGCATTAAGTGAATTATTGACATAATAATCAAACTCACTTTCGCCAATACCTGCCGATACATCAAATTGCCAATCTGCCAGCTCGAACCTGGCCCCAGCGGTGAAAGAGTAATCTGTCGATTCCGGCGCAATTTTCGGTAGATAACCGTCCGGGTAAATTTCAGTTAAATTTCGGTCATCCAATGCGCGTCGATAAAAGGCTCCCGATGAAGACTCTCGGTGGCTAATGCCGCCAAAACCGTAAAACTGTATATTGTCCGGCCGCCAGCCTGCATTGAAAAATACTGCCTGTTGCTCAAACGACGCATCACCCACCACATGGTTCAGCCGGTTAAAGCTAGCCTCACGCGGATCAGGCTCGCCATCTATGGTGGCATACTGCTGGCGTGGGTCTAACCCAGCGCGGTTCGTCGCATTTTTATGTTGTTGCTCTACGCTGAAATTAACAAAACCATCGCGGCCAAACTGAAAACCCGAGTTAAAGCTGGCTTTATAATATTCGCCATCGCCTTCATAGGTTTGGCCGGTGCTGATGGCCACATCGGTGCCCTGTGTCTGGTCTTTTAGTACGATATTAATCACACCGGCAATAGCGTCAGAGCCATATTGTGCAGCGGCGCCGTCACGTAATACCTCAATACGTTTAATAGACGACATGGGTATAGCGTTCAAATCGACATTAGAGCTGCCACGCCCCATAGTACCGTTAAGATGCACTAACGCCGTGCCATGCCGGCGCTTACCGTTAACCAGCACCAAAGTATGATCAGGCGATAATCCACGTAAACTGGCCGGGCGCACAGCATCAGAGCCGTCGGTAATAGAGGATGTCGGAAAGTTAAAACTCGGCACCAGCAACTGTAACGCTTTTGCGGTTTCCAGTGCACCAGTGGCTACTAACTGGTCTGCGCCGATAATATCCAGCGGCGCGCTGGTTTCCGTGGCCGAGCGCACCGATAAACGGCTGCCGATCACCGAAATTTTCTCTACGTCAGCCTGTTCCTGTTGTGCCTGTGCTACCCCAGCATAACTTGCTGCCAGTGCCAGCCCAATTGATACGGTCAGTTTTGTTTGCAATGCCATAGTCATTCCTTGTAAGTGTTGCTGTTATTGTAATAAAACCTGATATGTAGCCTGAATTCTGCCCGGCTATATTGACGGCTCAGATACCAGAGCCGTCACTGTGCCAGCCATCTTGCTGATAATTGTGCAGACCCAGATAATCCTGTTTACCTATTTCCACACCTTGGTGGCGTAAAATGTTACCGGCCGTAGTAATGTGAAAATAAAAGTTGGGTAGGTATAAAACAAAGCATAGCCTAAAGCACTGTAACGCTCCTCGTGCTGCGGCGGCAGGCTAAAACTTTGTTGCTCTAAGCCTTCAAACTGTCGCGGTGCTATCGTTAAAAGATAACTGATACTGTGGTTAACATACGCAATACGCTGCTCAATCGTCCCACATCTTCGGTAAAGGCTACACTTTTAATTCCGCTATAAAGCTCAACGGTTTCACTGGCGATATCAGCTGATCGCTTCATCTAGCGCGATATTTCATACATATCGAGGTACAAACAGCTTCGTAATAGCAGCGCTGCCGGGTAGCGCTTCATCAGTGGACTGATAACCCGCTTTGCGTAAAAAACTGGCCAGATTGGTTAAGCTGCGAATAAAAACCGGGACGGTCATGTCATACAAACTGATAGCCATGTTACCTCTCCTGTGCCGGACAAACGGGATAGTTATCCTGCACTGTAAAAAACGCGGCATCATAAGATGCCGTGAAAGACAGGTGACAAGCAGGAGTAAGCAAAACCTACTCAAACATCTTAATATGACTTTTTAACCGGTAAATAGTTATATTAATTCACTTATGGAATATAAAAGTATTTTTTACGCTAACGCCGCTATGCACTTTGGTATTACACCTGCAATGCCTGAGCTAAATCGGCGATAAGATCTGAGGGATCTTCTACGCCGATACTGAGGCGGATTAAATCATCGGTTACACCTGCTGCTAAGCGGCTTGGGGCATCCATCGCCGCATGCGTCGTACTGGCCGGGTGGCAAGCAAGGCTTTCCAAATCGCCCAGGCTAACGGCCTGAGTAAACAGTGCCAGTTTATCGAGAAAACGCTCAGCGCGGGCAAAGCCGCCTTCCAGCTCAATGCTGACCATGCCACCAAAAGCGCCCACCGTTTCCGCCAGTACCGGGTAACCGGCATCGGTTGTCAGGCCAGGGTATATCACTTTGCTTACTGCCGGGTGCTGGGCTAAAAACGCCGCCACCTTGGCCGCACCAGCCAGGTGTGCATCCATCCTCAGCGCCAGCGTACGCAAGCCGCGCTGTAGCAGATACGCTTCCTGCGGGCCTATCGCAGCGCCAATATGCTTCAGTGCTATGGTACGCACCGGCTGCATCAGCTCTGTGCGCCCGGCTACCACGCCGGCAATAATATCGCCATGACCGCTTAAATACTTGGTGCCACTGTGCATCACTAAATCGATGCCGTGCTCCAGCGGTTTAAACAGGTAAGGTGTTAAGAAGGTATTGTCGCACACCGTCACGGCGCCGGTTTTCGCCGCGGCGGCTTTGATCTTGCGATAGTCGGTTACCTTCAGGTTAGGGTTGGTAATCGGCTCAAACAGCACCAGCTTAGTCGCCGGGTGAATATTGGCCAGCAAGTCGTCATCACTGGCATAACGGCTGACATTAATGCCGGCACGGCTTAGGGTATTCACCAAAAACGCCGCTGTGCCACCATAAACCGGGTCGATAAACGCCACTTCATCGCCTGCGCTTGCCAGCGCATAAAAAATACTGCTGACAGCCGCCATACCGCTGGCAACGACCAGCGCTTCATCTGCCCCTTCCAGTACCGCCAGTTGTTGCTCCAGTGCCTGCACCGTCGGGTTAGCCATGCGGCTGTAGATAAAGCCGCTGTGCTCACCGGCAAAACGGGCTTTACCTTCGGCGGCAGTGCCATAGGTAAAGGTACTGCTTTGATAAATCGGCGTGGTTAAAGCGCCGGTTTGCTGATCGCCGCCGCTACTGTGCAACAATTGGGTTTTAAATTTCATTATCAGGCTCTTATATAAGCATCGCCGCCAACAGCGGCGATTTAAAATGGATAATTAAACAACATGTTGTAGCGCATTATAATGTGCTGCGGCCACATCCGGGTGCGAACGCAGCCGTCCTTTTAATACATTTTGCCCCACCTGATAAAACAGCGGGTTAAGCGGGTCGCTGGCCGGGCCTTTAGCTTGCTGCGCCAGCTCTGGCGGCAGTGGTAGCAAGGGTACCGTCGCATCAAGCTGTGCTGCCATAAAAAAAGCACAGGACAACCGCTCAATCCCGGCAGGCGGGCTGCTTACCCGGTGATAGGTTGCCCGTAAATAACCGTTTGATGCCAACTCAAGCAATTCACCAATGTTTACCACAAAGGCGCCGGGTAAAGGCGTGGCGCTAACCCAGCCCTGCTCGGTTTGTACTTCAAGTCCGCTCTGACCGTCTTGCAGCACCAGTGTCAGATAACCCGGATCTTTGTGCGCACCCACACCCTGCTTCGCCTGCTGTGTGGCGCGGCCCGGGTAGCGTATCAGTTTCATATGGCGGTATGGGCCATCTTTAATCGTACTGTCAAACGCGTCTTCAGGTTGTTGCAATACCAGCGCGAAGGCCCGCAGTAAGGTTACGGTAAGGTCCGTCAGCTGATCCTGCCAGTGTAACAGCGTGCTTTGCATTTGCGGTAAGGCCGCCGGCCATTGGTTTGGTCCGTACAGTTTCCACCATGCCGGTTCAGCGCTTTGCACCTGCGGTGCGCTGTGCTCGGCCATAATATCAAACTGCTCGCGCTGATCAGCCTTACCCAGTGTTAACTCGCCACCTAAGCGGGTGTAACCACGAAAATGCGGCGAGTTTACCATCTGCACACTGTGTTTATCGGCCTGCGGCAGGGCAAAAAAATCAGCGGCCAGCTGCAGTATGGCTTGCTGCTGACTTTGCGCGATACCATGGCCGGTCAGATAGAAAAAACCGACATCACGCGCGGCCGCACCAAGTTCGGCCAGAAAACGGCGGCGAGACTCGCCACCGGCATACCATAAGGTTAGATCCAGTACAGGCAGGTTGACATTCATTAGACTCACCATTGCAGTTATTCTCAATGCTGGCATTTTATGCCTGTAGCAACACAAGCCGAAGGATTTGATAACTATTAGTTATATCAAATCACGATATTCGGCCGTCTGGATATATAGCTAGCTAAAGTGCAGTCTTTACGGCATTGCACAACAGGTTTTATACCGCCTGATAAAAAAAGCAAAAAGGTAACGCATTTTGGCAACTTCCCCTGTGTAACAACATTACTACAATGAGGGTCGGGGGTTGGCTATTCAGCATGGACATGCAGGAAGCCGTAACAGTCAGCACCTGCACAAACGAACATGCCGGCAGGGCCTGATTCATGCAATAACTAAAAGCCATACTGCCCGACTGTTTGATTTGAATGACTTATAACAAATCACGAGGGGATGTAGAGAAAATGGAAAACAGGAAAACCTTTACCAGGACGGCATTGGCCCGGGCAGTGTCAGTGTTACTTGGTAGTGCGGCGGCTATGCCGCTATACGCACAGCAGGCACCGGTTCAGGAAGAAACAGATGCCAGCGGCATTGAAGTTATTATGGTGCGGGGCGTGCGCTCCAGTATGCAGGAAGCCGCATCCATTAAACGTAATTCTATGGGGGTGGTCGATGCCATCTCAGCAGAAGATATCGGTAAATTCCCCGATACCAACCTGGCCGAATCACTGCAACGTATTAGCGGTGTGTCAATAAGCCGCACCAACGGTGAAGGTTCTGAAGTGACTGTGCGTGGCTTTGGCGGCGACAATAATATGGTGACACTGAACGGCCGTACCATGCCATCAGCCACAACTTATGGCGCAGGTTCCGGTGCCGACGGCACCACCCGCGGCGGCAGCGCCCGGGCCTTTGACTTTTCTAATCTGGCGTCAGAAAGTATCCGCGCGGTAGAAGTATATAAAACCGGTAAAGCCAATATCGCTACCGGCGGTATTGGTGCCACCCTTAACGTAAAAACCGCGCGTCCGCTGGACACCGGTGAAACGGTAGCCAGTGTCGGGGTAAAAGCCGTACACGACACCACCAACCGCACCGGCGACGATGTTACGCCTGAAATCTCAGGTATTTTTAGCCATGCACTGGACGACGGCAAATTTGGTGTCAGTATCTCAGCCAGCCATCAGCAACGTGATTCCGGTTATACCGGCGCAACCGTTAACGATTGGGAAGTCGGTTACTGGGATGATATCGCCGATGCTGACCGGCTATGGAACAACGCCGACACCGAAGTTATTAACGCGCCGGAGCAAGGGCAGCTTTATGCGCGGCCAAACGATATTCGTTATGCGTTTTCGAACACCGAGCGTAAACGTGACAATGCGCAACTGACATTACAATTCAGGCCACACGATAACTTTACCGCCACCGCCGACTACACCTTTGCCGAAAACAACCTGGTAGAACACCGCGGCGAAATTACCAACTGGGTGCAAAGAGGCAGCAACACCAAGGTAGTAGAGTTTGACAATAACACGGTAAAAACCCCGTCTTACATTCAGGAAACCTATGCCAGCGCCGTTGATGAAGGCTACGAGCAACAATGGCGTGAGCAAACCAATACACTGAAATCTGCCGGTTTAAACCTGGAGTATCAGGTAAACGACAACCTGACACTGGCACTGGATGCGCATAGCTCTGAATTATTCAGCCGTGGTACCGGCCCGCGTGGCTCGGGCGAGCTGGCAGTGGGTTTGGGTGCACCTATAGTGACATCGCGTGAATGGTTCTGGGGTGCTGATTTACCCACTTACCTGAACGTGTATGACGACACCCTGCCGGATAAAGGTGCCAATGCTAACGGCATGGTCGATGCCGGAGATGTGGGTTCATCCATTGCCCGCATCCGCAACGCCAGCCAGGAAAGTAAAATTAAACAGGTAAAACTGGACGGCAGCTACGAGTTTGACGATGGCCGCTTTGATTTTGGTGCCGAGCTGCGCCGGATGGAGTCACGCTCTATTCAAACCGCCGGTAATAATATCGCACTGGGTAACTGGAACGTTGGTAACCCGGGTGAGTTTGGCGACTTGATCCAGCCGTTTGATTTACCAGGCGAGTTTGATGATTTCAGCGCGCTGCCAGGCGGTTATGGTTTTATCGCCGACCCACGCGCGTTATACACCGCGGCACTGGATTTATACCCTGGCATTCCAACCACTGTGGAAAGCTCTTTGTCGTACGACAACATTGTTAAAGAAGATACCGATGCAGTGTACTTCCAGGTTGCACTGGAAGGCGAGCTTGGTGGTATGCAGTTTGATGTATTAACCGGCATGCGCTACGAGAAAACCGATACGGAATCCAGCTCACTGGTTAGCCAGGTTTACTTCCAGTGGGAAGATAACGATGATGTGGTTGCCTATGTCGACTCCACCGTGCCGGCAGAGCCTGTTTCTGCGAAAAACGACTACGATTACCTGTTGCCCAGCTTAGACGTCAGCCTGCATATAACAGATGATTTGATAAGCCGCTTCTCGTACAGTAAAACCATTGCCCGAGCCGGCCTTGGCAGCCTGGGGGTTTCCGCATCTGACTTCGGCGGCGGCGGCGGCTCTACACTGTTGGGTGCAAAACCTACCGCAGAGGCTTCAAACCCTGGTTTGCTGCCACTGGAATCCAGTAACTTCGACCTGTCACTGGAGTGGTACTACAACCCGTTCAGTTATATGTCGGCCGGTTTCTTTCAGAAAGACGTGGTTAATTTTATCGGTAGCCGCCAGGTTGATCAGCCGTTACTGGGCATCCGTGATGTTACCTCTGGCCCACGCGCGCTGGCCGCTGCACAGGCAATACAAGATGGTGGTTTCCCGCTGGATGATACCTATCTGTATGCGATGATGGTATTTAATGAATACCGTAACCACCCGGATATGATTGCTGAGTTTGGTGCTAACCCGCAGTTTACCGGTAGCCCGTCACAGATAGACTTCCTGGCCAATAACCCGGGCTTCGATTTACGCGCTACCGATGCCGACCCTGAAGTTATTTTCCGTACCAGTACGCCGGATAACAACAGAGCCGCAAAAATCTACGGTGCAGAGTTTGCAATTCAGCATTTCTTTGGTGAAAGCGGTTTTGGTATCCAGGCCAACTACACAGTAGTACGTGGCGATGTCGGTTTTGACACCAATGCTGACCCGAATGAGTCACAGTTTGCGCTGGTCGGCCTTAGTGATACCGCTAACCTGATTGGTATATACGAGAAAGACAGCTGGCAGGCGCGTATTGCCTGGAACTGGCGTGACAAGTATCTGGCAGAAGTGAATAAGGGTGGCTCGAACAACCCGCGGTTTGAAGAAGCCTACTGGCAAATTGATGTTAACGTTAGCTACGATATTAACCCGCAGCTGACGGTATTTGCTGAAGCGCTGAACCTGACCGGTGAAGACAGCCGCTCACATGCACGTAACAAAGCCATGTTGTGGTATCTGACTGATCTGGGGCCACGCTACCAGATTGGCCTGCGCTACGATTTCTGATGCGCTAGCCGCCACTGACAGTGGCGGCTTTTCTCTGTTCGTTGTACTGTAAAAGCCAACACCTGGATAAAGATAACTCAAGCAGAGTCGGTTTGCCCTAAGCTAACCGTCTCAGCCCTGGATGGGCTGAGAGGAGCCCCCACGGAAGGGTTTACGGCGTGTTGGCGTGGGCAAACCGATGGCAGCTGAAGCATTCACTGACCAGCGTGGTTTTTGCAGTACAACAGCAGCTGTACAACAGAGACAGGACACAGACATGACACAACACGTACTGTTGAACAATATCGACCACCAGCATACCCGGGTGTTACACCATTTTAGTGCTGAGTACGGCGACAATCAGGTATCGGTACCGGTATTTCCCACCGAATTTACTGCGCTGCAACACGAATACGCCATTCTGGCACGCCATAACGAACAGGACGACAGCTTTCACGCCATCGCCTTACTGGGCTTAGCGCCAGACGAAAACCTGTATCTGAGCAACAACAGCGGTAATGGCTGGGATGCGCGTTATATACCGGCGCTAATGGAAAAAGGCCCGTTTCGTATCGGCTTTTCACAGCAGCAACACGCCACGCCCGAGGCGGTGGTGCATATCGATCTGGCACATCCTAAGGTTAATAACCAACATGGCCAGCAGCTGTTTTTAGACCAGGGTGGCAACAGCCCTTACCTGCAGCACATCACGGATACACTGCAGCGTATTCATCAGGGCATGGCGCTGACTAAACCTGTGTTTAACGCCTTTCGCCAGTTGCAATTGCTGCAGCCGGCCAATATTGAATACAGCCTGCAAAACGGCGAAAAACACCGCCTGAGCGGCAATTATTGCCTTAATACAGAAGCGCTGGCAGCGCTGCGTGGCCCAGAGCTGGAGCAATTACACCAGGCCGGTTTTTTACAACTGGCATTTGCCATGCAAGGCTCGTTGCGCCATATCAGTGGCTTAATTGAGCGTAAAAACCAGTTGCTGCAACGCCTGGCCGCGACGGCCTGAGGCGGCATCATGCATAACACCGCTGCAAGCACGACATCCCAAACGCTGACAATCAGCCGGCAATGCCGTGTTATTGACTGCTGTACTAGCGGCGAGGTGCCACAGGATATTTTCAGCACCGCCGAACCTGTGGTGCTTAAAGGCCTGGTTAGCCACTGGCCGATAGTGCAGCAAGGCCAACAGGGTAACAGCGCACTGGCCGGTTATATTGCCGGCCACTACAACGGCCAGCCCACCCAAGTGTACCGCGCCGGGCCAGGGCTGAATGGCCGCTATTTTTACAACGAAAACGCCACAGCGCTGAATTTCACCGTTGACACAGGCAAGGTAGACGAGGTTCTGCAGCAGCTGCTGGCCTGGCAGAGTTTGCCAGAGCCGCCTTCAGCCTATATCGCTTCTAACCTGATCCAGAGCCATTTCCCGACACTCAGCGCTGAGCTGCCGTTACAGCTGAACCGGCCCAAGCCATACTATGCCACCGAGCCGGACAGGGTCAGTATCTGGCTGGGTAACCGCTCGGTTGCCGCCTGCCATTATGACGCGTCAGAAAATTTAGCCTGCTGCGTGGCTGGGAAGCGCCGTTTTACGCTGTTTCCACCGGATCAGGTTGCTAATTTATACCCGGGCCCACTGCAGCCCACACCGGGGGGCCAGGTGATCAGCATGGTGAATTTTGACCAGCCCGATCTGCAGCGCTACCCGCGTTTTGTCGAGGCAATACACCAGGGTTACATTGCCGAACTGGAACCCGGCGATGCACTGTATCTGCCCAGTATGTGGTGGCATCAGGTAGAAGCGGGCGGCACTTTTAACGTTTTGATTAATTACTGGTGGAGCAACGCCCCGCGCTATACCGGCTCGGGTATGAACCTGCTGTATCACGCGCTGATGAGCCTGCGCGATAAACCTGAACATGAACGCAAGGCCTGGCAGGCACTGCTGAATTACTACGTATTTGACGACCCACAGCAGGCAGCAGCGCATTTACCGCCAGAGGCACAAGGCGTGCTTGGCCCGCTGGACGATATGCAGGCCCGCCAGCTCAGAGCCATGCTGCTTAACCGTTTAAATCGCTAACAAGAAGGACTCTGCCGTGCACACTGATACTGAACATCACCCTGCGGTTAAAAAAGTGGTTATAGCCGGTGGCGGCACGGCGGGCTGGGTGGCGGCAGCGGCGTTGTCAAAACGCCTGAAAGGCCAAATCGACGTCGTGCTGGTCGAGTCAGCAGAGATTGGCACTGTCGGCGTTGGCGAGTCGACAATACCGCCGGTGCAGCTGTTTCATAACCTGCTGGGTATCGACGAGCAGGAGTTCATGCGCGCCACCGACGCCACCTTCAAACTGGGTATTTCGTTTGAAAACTGGGGTCAGCTGGGCGACCGCTATATCCACCCCTTTGGCGTTACCGGCAAAGGCAGTTTTCTGGCTGATTTTCAGCATTATTACCTGCATGGCCGCACGCTTGGCATAGAGGCGCCTTTTGGCGACTACTGCTACGAATTGCAGGCAGCGTTGGCCGGCAAGTTTGCCAAAACCGACAGCTCTGTTATCAGCTATGCCTATCATCTGGATGCCACACGCTACGCCCGCTTTTTACGTGCCTTTAGCGAAGCACAGGGCGCGGTGCGCATAGAAGGCAAAATTGCACAGGTGCAGCAACAGGTTAACGGCGATATCCGCGCCCTGGTACTGGAAGACGGTACTGAAATCAGCGGTGATTTATTTATCGACTGCACCGGTTTTCGCGCGCTGTTGATTGAACAAACACTGCAAACCGGCTTTGAACGCTGGGACCACTGGTTGCCCTGCAATAAAGCCATGGTGGTACAAACTGAATCAGCCAGCACCCTGCCGCCTTACACCCGGGCGATGGCACACGACAGCGGCTGGCAGTGGCGTATTCCGCTGCAACACCGCGTGGGTAATGGCCTGGTGTACGCCGCCGACTACCTGTCAGACGATAAAGCCCGGCAACGCTTGCTCGGTAACCTGGAAACAGCAGCGCTGTTTGAGCCACGAATGCTGAGTTATCAAACTGGCCGGCGTAAAAAGTTCTGGCATAAAAACTGTGTCGCACTGGGCTTATCCAGCGGCTTTATTGAACCACTGGAATCAACCAGTATTTATCTGTTTATGAATGGCGTGATCCGGCTGCTGCGGTTATTCCCGTTTAACGGCGTGCAGCAACCACTGATTGATGAATATAACCACCAGTCGATCAGCGAACTGGAAAAAATCCGCGACTTTATTATTCTGCATTACCACCAGACTGAGCGCAGCGACAGCGAGTTCTGGAACTACTGCCGCACTATGAGCATTCCCGATTCACTGGCACACCGCATCGAGCTGTTCCGCGCCAGCGCGCATGCGTTTCAAACCGGGGAAGAAATGTTCCGGCTGGAGTCATGGTCGCATGTGATGCTGGGGCAGCGCCTGATGCCACAAAGCTATCATCAGTTAGTCGCCAGCCTGCCGCCGCAGCAATTGCAGGCGCACCTGCAGCAAATTCGTGACACCATCAGCCATGCCGTGGCGCGTTTACCACAGCACAGCGATTTTATCCGCCAGTACTGTGCCGCCAATACGGACTAACCGCTATGCTCGCTGCTAACCCCGCTATGCAGATCCAATGCCTGCGCCCCGGCGACGAGCAATCACCGCTGCTGCTGGTGGATAACTTTCTGGCGAAGCCAGAGCTGCTAGTCGCCGATGCCTGTCAGCAACACTTTAGCGCTAACTCGCCTTATTACCCCGGCGTGCGTGCACCGGCACCGCAAGCGTATCAGCAAGTGCTGCTGCAAAGCCTGACGCCGGTATTGCGTGAAATATTCGCCCTGCCCGCCGGCGCGCTGAGCTTTTCGGTTTGCCACTATTCACTGGTCACCACAGCGCCTGAGCAGTTAAAGCTGCTGCAGCGCATTCCACACTTTGACACCACCGAAAAACACGCGCTGGCGGCAGTGCATTACTTATTTCACGGCAATCAGGGCGGTACCGCCTTTTACCGCCACCGCCAGAGTGGTTTTGAAACCATAGATGACAGCCGCGCTGCACAGTATTACCGCTCGCTGGAAGCCGAAAACGACGGCCCCAACCTGCCGGGCCGCGATGCCGGCTATATTCACGGCGATACGCCTTTATTTACACAGATAGCAGAAGCCGAAGGCGTATTTAACCGGCTGGTGATCTACCGTCGCCATGCGCTGCACAGCGGCATAATCCCGCCCACCGCCAGCCTGTCGGCCAATCCAGCACAAGGGCGGCTAACCATCAGCAGCTTTATTGACCTGCAGCCAGAGCTTGGCTAAACACTACTGATACTTTGTCAGATGGCTTACCCCCTTATTTGTCGCCAACACAACTATCAGCTGTTCCTGTAAGTTGTTGTAAGTTCTAAATAAGCGGTGTAGTGTTCAGTAAACTAAATTTACAAAAGCAGGTTAATCCGTATTTAAAAGCGGCTCGACCCACCGAATAAGTGTCATATTTTAGAGGAAGTATGAACATAATTAAGAGCGGTCCCTTTAAGGTTCCTAAATTATCAGATGATCACCCATTTTATGGACAATTGCTTGCTAGAGAAGTAGAGAAGTTGGCTTCCCTGCCTGATTTTTCTGATGACAAAGGGTTGTTTATTCTTTCCGATTTTGGTGGTGAACATAAAGGGGCTGACTTTACAACCTACTCAATCTTGATCTGCTCTGCTGACAAAAGATTTTTTTTCGAAGAGAAAACTAAACAATTAAGAGCTAAAAATGGTCTGGATAATCCATGGAAAGAATTTGGTTTTAAAGATCTAGCTTATGGCCCAATCTCTAGGTCATTAGATGAATTTCTTAGTCTCGCTAATAATTTCATTCATGGAATCTTGGTGACTATTTCAATAGATCAGAAAATACCGAGTCTTTTTGGTCTTGATAAAAAAGAAGCTCAAAGTCAAATTGTTGATCTATTTCTAAAAAACGATTTAGGCGAGTGGAAAGGCAAGGAGTCAGAAAAAGTACTTCGGGTATGCCATGCAATTAGTATATTTATGTCTCTTGTTGCTTTCTCAGGCCA
The DNA here is from genome assembly GCF_059429535.1 of Rheinheimera sp. ATLC3. Taxonomy (NCBI): domain Bacteria; kingdom Pseudomonadati; phylum Pseudomonadota; class Gammaproteobacteria; order Chromatiales; family Chromatiaceae; genus Rheinheimera; species Rheinheimera sp. ATLC3. The sequence continues at coordinate 2,783,638 of NZ_CM182103.1, read as the reverse complement.
AAAAATACTGTGGTTATGCGATCACGATTCAATAAATGTGGACGGGAAAAAACGGGATTTCACCCACACACAGAAGATATTTGGACGATGCCTCGCAATGTATAGCGATAATCTGTACAAAATATATGGGTTTGCAAAGCCATTTGAAAAGGATGCAGTAACAAATGACTTACTCAGCTTGACTGATTTTTCAGCTGGTATTGTACAAGAAATCCTTCAAAGAGAAGTTTCGAAGAAAAATGTACAGCTATCTGATGAGAAAGCAAAGTTGGTCAAATGGATGGGTACAAATAGTTCTTTCCTCACCAAAGTGAACTTAGTTTTTACGCAACAAGATGATGGAGATTGGGGTGTTGGTTATATCGACATTCAAGCAAAAATATAAAAATCTCAAGCCTTCAAATGAGTTTCCGCCGCGCTGAAAAATTGTCCGGTGTTGCGAGCGTTATAATAGGAGGAGTAATGATCAGAGATATTTGGGAATGGATACAACACGTGAATTATTTACATAGAAAAGTGCGTCGGTCTTGCTCCGTATTTGCCGAACATTTTAACGGTTTTTACTCGCCTGACTTTCTCAAGACAGCATTTTTCGTTGTTACCGACGAAATTCCAAAGCCTGATTTTCCACAACTCCGGGAAGCAGGTTTAGGAGACTTCATCGACATGGATGTTGGAGGTATTACTTACAACGATACCTATTACGTAAAGAAAGAGGCCGCAAACAATCTTCAGCTTCACTTCCATGAATTGGTTCATGTGTTGCAATGGCGAGAGCTAGGCCCTCAAGGTTTCATAGAGCGCTATATTCAAGAGATTCATAAATATAAGTATGACAATGCTCCGCTAGAAAAAATGGCCTATGCCTTAGAACGCCATTACCAGAGCAAGGGACAGCATCTCAGCATTGAGCAATTTGTCCAAAAAAATTTATAGCCATTCGCCTCATCTGGATGCACTAAAGTGCACCCGAGCGCCCCGCGTGAAGAATAAGCGAGGTCAAATCAAGATTAACGTAAACCAAGATAAAACGACCATCCCACTGTTATAAAGCCTTGTTGTTAAACGTAAAAGCATCTTTATAAATTGCCTACCTTTTCACTTCTGATAAAGCCAGTCTTACTCATTGTTAAAATATCGTTTTATAGGTTAATATTTTGAGCACTTATGAATCTGATTTTGTAATCCAGTTTCAGGCCTTCTGGTAAGAACCAAACGTTAAACCTATAAGATAAAGGACTACTCTATGAACACGATTGAAAAACTACTAATATCGCGTGGTGAGCTTGAGCGCATTTACGTTGGACAGTTACATCTGTACCTTTGGCGGGCACTTCACAACTCAACCAAAGCAAATAATCCGCTATATCCTGATTTTGAGGAGCGTGAAGTTCGCGCTGGCGTATTGCGAGCGCCAGATGTAGAAGTAACAAAAGATAAAAGCGGCAACGAATTGGTCGTATCGCAACTTGGTAAAGGTACATCGTTATTCGATAAGCCCGGCGCGTTCGGAGCAGGCAACTGGACTTACTTTGAGATCCCGGAAGGCACACAGATTCCATCTGGATTAATCATTACCAAAGACAGTTATAACAGACGTTTTAATGCCACGCATTATTCGATAAGCCCCAATTACACTATGCCAAAGTCACAATTTATCGCTTTGCTGGATCAATTAGCCCGAAATGCAGAAGCGCAAAGAAGGAAGCTGGGAAATGGTTGAACTTAGTCTTGCTACCCTGATGGTAAGCATCCAGGCAGTGGCCAAACAAATTGAGTATTTTGAAGGTCTGTTGAGTTCTGAAACCGTAAGGGATAAAGAAGAAATCCAAGAATTGCTGTTGTCACTGGATAATGCAGCAGAAGAACTTAAACAGGTATACCAAAGCCGTCGGCAAGAAGGTAGCAATTTCCCGGTGTATGAGAAGTTGGTACAGCCAAAAGCGGGTTAATCCGCACTTAAATTTAAATGCGGGTAAATCAGAAAGCCCTATAAATCAAAGGAATGAACCATAAAAACCTGCCCATACTGCACAAAGATGCTGCCGTTCTTTAACATTGTTCCGCAACGAATGACATCGTCTAAAACCAAGCCGTTAATTTGTCCTTCATGCAAATCGGTTATATCGGCAGAAGGTGGAGCAAGCTTGTGGGTGCCGTGTGTGATGTGTTCATCTGGCGGCTATATCTTGGGTAAACTGTTAGGTGGTTTCAGCCCTTTTGTCGTGGCTATCTCCGTCATTGTTGGCCTGGTACTTTTCATTGTTTCATCGTATTTTACGGCTCCAATTCGGGATGCATAGGAATAGTTATAACAAGACTAGTCAGCATCACTCCGCTGCTGTTGACGGCGTTATACGTACTCTTTAAGGATGAATATGAAATTTAAAGCAGAAATTTTCGTAGCTGGGCTTTTGTTTAGTTCTTTATCATTTGCCGAAGACGAGGCTCCGCATTTGTGGTGGGGCCATGAAGCTTTGACAAGCGATGTTGAGAAGTGTGTCTTAAAGTCGCAAGTCGCGCTTTTGAAGAATGGGTATAAAAATATTTCGTTGAATGAAGAGTATAATTTTCTCTACGCGACAAAAGAAAAAATGAGAGTTGGCATTCAATGCCTTGCTCAAGGTAATGGATCATTTGTGTATGTCAATGTTGCCGGTGGTGATATAAAAGCAGTAGAACAGAACCGCAATAACTTGTTATCTGCTATCAACTAGAAAATGTATAACCAGCAGTAATAAACGGCGTCAGATCAAAATTATAGCTATGTGGCGTAAGGAACTTCGTTTGGCATTTAGTGAATCAGAAAAAAACGCTCTACTCGCCGTGAAGGGTGTCGGGCCTACGGTAGTGAAACGTTTTGAGGAAATAGGTATAGACTCATTTGCTGAGTTAGCGACCTATGAGCCAAAAGAAGTTGCTGAAAGAGTGGCGTCTATGCTTAGAACGACTTGCTGGAAAAACAGCCCTCAAGCCTTGTCGGCGGTCGCGTCTGCAATAGAAAGAGCAAGACAAGGTTTATAGACCAATAAACAGCATCAGATCGAAATGATCCAAGCCGGGGGTTAGAAGCCTTTATGAAAAACTCAATCATTTTAATCTTTTTGCTTTTACCTTGTTGTGCATTCGCGGTGAATGAAATCAAAGTGCAAGCCGATCTAGAGTTTCTGTTAGATACCCAAAAGGAATCTGGAAAATTATGCTTTGGTGAAAACGATTGCTCGACCTGGTCTACGTTCTACTTGTTCAATGCGAATGTGAACAAAGTAATCGTTGGTACTGAACCTAGCCCGTCATTTAAAGTTATTTATGGCCGACATGCTTTGCTAAAACAGGATTTAAATGGTGTTGTAATAACACTACGAGAATTGGAGCAAGGCAATAGTTTTGGGGCAAAATACCAAGTTACTAATATTGAGTAAGCGACATCTATCGCGCTTGCTTTAAGCTTTGAGATTGCCCCGCTGGCAAAGTGACACTATAGTATCACTTTAATTCAGGTCAGAGTGAGCCTATGAAAGTTGAGCTGGTTACCAACCTTAAGCGCCAGGCTACTAAGATTCTGGCGGAGCTACATTCATCGAAAGAGCCCGTGCTGATTACCGAGCACGGCCAGCCATCTGCCTATCTGGTTGATGTGCAGGATTATGAATTTATGCAGCATCGGCTTAAGCTGCTTGAGGGGCTATCACGCGGAGAACGTGCGGTACTCGAAGGCAGAACCTATAGCCAGAGTGAAGCCAAACAGAAAATGAGTAAATGGCTGAAGTAATCTGGACAGAGCCCGCTCTTCTGGAACTGGACGCCATCGCTGAGTACATCGCTTTAGATAATCCTGCTGCCGCAAGCAAGCTGGTACAAGATGTTTTCGATAAAACCGGGCGTTTGGAAAACTTCCCCGAATCCGGCCGCATGCCACCAGAACTGCCTGACTCGGTTTACCGGGAGCTGGTGGTGCCGCCCTGTCGCATTTTTTACCGTCAGGAACAGCAGCAGGTGTTTATCCTCCATGTGATGCGGGAGGAAAGACAGCTTCGCGCGTACATGCTTGAAAACCGCTAACAACCCGCAGCGAACTCTGCTACGTCTGCAAATGGCATCAATCTGCCGGATAAACAAAAGGCGATGCTGGTAAGCCTGCCTGGTTATACAGCACTGCATCCGGGTTATCGGCCCAGGCATAGCGCACCTGCACCGGCGCTTTAATATCAGCATGCGATAGCACTACCTGTTTACCCTGTAATTTTACCTGCGCCCAGCGGTACTGGCCGTCGCTGCCGGCAATGGCAAAGCTTTGGCCGGGTTTAAGCACCAGCTGCAGGTCAAAGCTGAGTAGCAACTTATCGCCCTGCGCTTGCACCTTTTGCAGCTGCGGCCCCTGATATTGCACATCTTCGCCCAGTGCTACCGCACGTGCCGCTAATGCCAGGCGCTGACCGAGCGTTTTTTTATCCACCGGGTGGATATCGTTCCACTCGCCTACGTCGATCGCCACTACCATGGCGGTATTGGGCTCGTCCTGTACCCGGCGCTGCGCCTCACGCAGCGCTGCCCAGCCGCTGTCGACGGGCTGAGGGTTCTTTTCAAGATAATTAGCCAGCTGTACATATAAAAACGGCAGGTCTGGTTGGCGCCACTTAGCGCGCCAGTCCCGAATTAACGCGCGAAAACGGCTTAGATACTGCTGTTCGCGGCCGACATTCGACTCGCCCTGATACCAGATCACGCCTTTTAGCGGCAATTTGGTCAGTGGCGCCGTGAGGCCGTTATATAAACCCAGCGGCTGCCAGCGGATAAAGGTATCGCCCGGTAACACTTCTGCTTTGCCACCGGTACGCATTTTCCAGTCGCCGCTAAGCGCTATTTGCTGCGTATCGTTACCCAGCCAGTAAGGTTTATCCGGCATCAGGCCGGTCTTACCGGTGGTCGCGGTAATGCGCACGGCAATCACGTTAGGCCCGGCTTTCAGCACATCTGCAGGTAAAGGGTAGCGCCGTGGCGGATACTGATACGTAGTATGACCAACCTGCACGCCGTTAATGTACACCTCATCGGCATCGATGATAGAACCGAGCCGCAAGGTATCGGCAGCTGCAGCTTGCGCCGCTGTGAGCTGCAGGGTTTTACGCAACCACCAAACGCCGGTAAAGGGCTCGGGCAAAAAGCCCGGTACGCTGAAGCTTTGCCAGTTGCTGTCATCCAGCTTTGGTGCATACCAGGGCGTATCACCGGTTAAACCGGCATCGGCTTTGGCCAAAGCACCATACCACTGTGCATTTTTGGCTTTATCGGCCGCTTCAATCTGCGCTATCAGCGCTTTATCACGAAACTTTAGCCCTTGTGCCAGTGCATCCGGAAACGCCTGCAACGCTTCTTCGCTGAGCCAGGCCTCAACCGGCGAGCCGCCCAGCGCGTTATTTACAATACCCACAGGGATGCCATTGTGCTGATACAGCTCGCGGGCAAAATAAAATGCCAGCGCCGAAAAACCGGCAATATGTTCTGTGGTAGCGGGCTGCCATTTGCCGCCACTCAGATCCTGCTGCGGCGCATCAAAGTTATAACGCTGCGGCACGGTAAACTGGCGAACCTGCGGATAATTGGCGCTACTTAAATCCTGCGGATAAGCCTCAGCTACCCTTGCCATTGGCAGCTCCATATTCGACTGGCCCGACGCCAGCCAGACATCGCCAAAACAAATGTCGGTCAGCGTAATGTTATTTGAGGCGGCAAATGTAAGGCTATGGCCACAACCCGGCGCTTGCGATGGCAGCGTAAACTGCCAGCGGCCGTTTTTAGCGCGCGTCTGGCCGAGCACAGTGTCGTTTAAGCTTACTGTCACCTTTTCAGTATCATCTGCGTAACCCCACAGCGTAATGGCGCTGCCGCGCTGCAATACCATGTGGTCACTGAGCAGCTTGGGCAAAGTAATCGCGGCCTGTGCACAGAAGCTACAACTTAAGGCCAGCAGTAATAGTGTTTTCGTCATCGGGTATCTCCGGCAATACGATGGCTTCAGCCTACCATGCTGTATCAGTGCGCCAAGCCTTTGCCTAAGAATGGCTAATAGCGAATAAAAAAACGTAAAACTGGCAATGGCTTTCTCAATTGCCCTGCCATAACGCCATGTTAGCCTGTGTTTTTACTAACAGGGTAACCACTATGAAAATCATTGCTGCACGGGTGATTGTTTGCAGCCCCGGCCGTAATTTTGTCACGCTGAAAATCGAAACCGATCAGGGCCTGTACGGCATTGGCGACGCCACGCTAAATGGCCGCGAGCTGGCGGTGGCCAGTATACTGAACAACCACATGCTGCCCTGCCTGATTGGCCGGGATGCCAGCCAGATTGAAGATATCTGGCAGTATTTTTACCGCGGAGTGTACTGGCGCCGTGGCCCGGTGAATATGACGGCGCTGGCAGCGGTGGATATGGCGCTGTGGGACATTAAAGCCAAAGCCGCCGGTATGCCGCTGTATCAGTTACTGGGCGGGCGCAGCCGCGATAAAGTGCTGGTGTATGGCCATGCCAACGGTAACGACATCGACCATACGGTAGAAGCCGTGGCGAAATACCGCGAGCTGGGCTATCAGGCCATCCGCGCCCAGTCTGGCGTGCCAGGTTTAGCCTCTACCTATGGCGTGTCTAAAGATACTTTATTTTACGAGCCGGCCGATGCCAGCCTGCCAACAGAAAACCTGTGGTCAACCAGCAAGTACCTTAACCACACACCAAAATTGTTTGCCAAGCTGCGCCAGCAATTTGGTGATGAACTGCACCTGCTGCATGACGTACATCACCGTTTAACGCCGATAGAAGCCGCCAGGCTGGGTAAAGAGCTGGAGCCTTACAAGCTGTTCTGGCTGGAAGATACGGTACCGGCGGAGCTGCAGGAGGGTTTCCGGCTCATTCGCCAGCACACCACTACGCCACTGGCAGTGGGTGAGGTGTTCTCGTCAATTCATGATTGCCAGCAGCTTATCAGCGAGCAACTGATTGATTATATCCGCACTACGTTAGTACATGCCGGTGGCATTACGCACCTGCGCCGCATTGCCGCCCTGGCTGAGCTGTACCACGTTAAAACCGGCTTTCACGGTGCCACCGATTTATCGCCGGTTACCATGGGCGCGGCGCTACATTTTGATACCTGGGTGCCTAACTTTGGTATTCAGGAATATATGCGCCACACGGATGAAACTGATGCGGTATTTCCGCACGACTACCATTTTGCGCAGGGTTTTTTGCACTGCGGTGAAAACCCGGGCCATGGCGTCGATATTGACGAGAAACTGGCGGCCAAATACCCGTATCAGCGGGCTTATCTGCCGGTAAACCGGCTGGAAGATGGCACCTTATTTAATTGGTAAAAAGCTTAACTGGTAAATCTGAACGCCGTAGTAAAGCTGTATCCACCCGAACAGGTTTACCCACGCCAACACGCCGTAAACCCATCCCTGGGGGCTCGTTTATGAACTTCATCCATGAAGTTCACCCTACGGGCCAGCAGAGCTGTTCAAATTCGTTCCCGGCGAATTTGTCCGCCCGTCCAGGGCTTCAACGGTTGGCTTAGGGTAAACCTGTTCTCCTCAACCAGCAGCGCCATTCCTACCAGACACCGCTGTTAATTCCCGCAGGTGGCATTCCCTTCATTTTGTGCCAGCCGCACATTGGCCAGTTGCAGTACCAGGCCAGCATCGCTGCGCAGAACCATAGGCTGTGTTACCCGGCTAATATCAAAGTTACCGTTGGCCTGGCTGAAGCAGCGCAGCGCTATTTTCGTACTGTGCCAACCTTTACCCTGCATTGCCTGCAGCTTGCTGCTGATATCCAGCATACTGGCGCAGTTATCGCCGCACTGCATACCCAGTTCAACCTTAGTGCCTGCAGCAACCGACACCACCTGATACTCCAGCTCCAGCGCCATATCACCGTTTGACTGGCGGGCTAAATCCAGTGTTATGCCATCAGCGTGGCCCAGCCGTACTGTCGCAGTTTTGTCAAACCGTAGCGTGACCGAGTCTTCCTGTTGCAGCCGGTCGGTGGCCTGCGCGGTAACCGCCCCTGCTGCAGAGCGCTGCTGCGCATCCGCCACCACCGTGATGGTGCCTGCATCTGACAGCTGTAACTGCCACGGCGTCACGGCTTTACCGGCATACAAATAACGGCTGGTATTTAACATTGCCGCGGCGCTGATGCCGGCATTTTCATGCAAAGGCGCCAGCACAGTATTGTCGCGGTAACTCAGGCCATAGCCGTAAGCAAATAGCGGGTTGTAGTTAGCGTCACCGACATTAAGCGGCTCGCCTTTGGCGTTGTCAGGCCAGGAGAATGATAACCGGCCCTGAAAGTCGTAACGCACGCTGCCATCAGCGGCACGAAACAATACATCAGCTACAGCCCCACCCTCTGAGCCCGGTAAGAAAGCCGCTACAAAGGCATCAGACTGGTTCAGCTCCGGGTTTACCCACAATGGCCGGCCGGATAAAAACACACTAACGGTTGGAATTCCCTGGGCTTTTAACTGTTTGAGAATTTGCAGTGCCCGGCCATCGTCAAACGCCAGATGGCTGCGATCGCCAATAAACTCAGCATACGGCTCTTCACCAAACACCACTATGGCGACATCGGGCTTAACGCTGAAACGGCCGTTTTCACTTAGCTCCGTGCTACCGCCACCGGCCTGCACAGCGTGCTGAATACCGGCATAAATAGACTCACCATTGGGGAAATCATGATTACTGTTGCCAGAGCCCTGCCAACTGAGCGTCCAACCGCCACTTTGCTTACCGATATTATCGGCACCGTCACCGGCTACCAGCACTCTGCTGCCAGCGCGCAGCGGTAACAGTTGCTGATTATTTTTCAGCAGTACCAGCGATTTACGCGCAGCTTCGCGCGCCAGTGCGCGGTGGTTGGCGTTCCCCAAAAGCTCATAACGCCCGGCCAGCGGCCGCTGTGACGGCCTGACCTGATCAAACAGCCCCATTTCGGCTTTGATGCGCAGCACGCGGCTTACTGCCTCGTCCAGCCGCGCCATGCTGATACGGCCATCTTTTACCTGCGCCAGCGTATTGGCATACAGCGTTTGCCAACTGTCCGGTGCCATATACATATCCAGCCCGGCCAGCAGCGCGTTGGCGCAGTCAGTTGGCGTGCAGCCGGCAACCTGGCCGTGGCCGTTCCAGTCTCCTACCACAAAGCCGTCAAAGCCCATGCGCTTTACCAGCACATCGGTCAGCATAGGCGCAAAACCATGCATTTTACTGCCATGCCAGCTGTTATACGACGCCATTACCACCCGGGCACCGGCTTTAATGGCGCTGTAATACGGCAAGGCATGAATATCGCGCAGCTGAGCTTCAGTGCTGATGTTATCGCCCTGATCTTTACCGGCCACTGTGCCGCCATCACCAAGGAAATGCTTTACCGTGGCCAGCATATGTTCACCGCGTAAAAAATCTTCTGCGCCAACCTTGCCCTGAATGCCCTGCAGAATATAAGGCGCATAACTGGCAACCAGCGCCGGATCTTCGCTGTACGACTCATAAGTACGGCCCCAGCGGTCATCACGCGCTACCGCTATCGTCGGTGCAAAAGTCCAGTCCAGCCCGGTTACCTGCATTTCAACCGCGGTTGCCCGGCCAATAGCCTGCAGTAACTGGGGTTCGTGCATAGCACCAAGGCCGATATTGTGCGGAAATATCGTCGCACCTTTTACGTTGCTGTGGCCGTGCACGGCATCAGTGCCCCAGAACACCGGAATATAAGGCCGGCCATCGCTGGTGTCGGTGCTGGCTTGCCAGAAGGCATCAGCCAGCTCAAGCCAGGCCGCAGCGCCCACTCTGTTATCACGCCCCGGCGCCGAGTTACCGCCATTGAGTACGGAACCCAGATAATACTGCCGTACCTGTTGTGGCGTAACCGAAGCGATATCGGCCTGAATAATCTGGCCGACTTTCTGTTCGGTGCTCATTTGGCTTAGCAAACTGCTGACTTTGCGTTCTATGGCTGCAGAGCGCGCAACCGGCGAGGCCTGCATTGGCCAGTTCTCGGGCTCAATGCGCGGCTGCAGCTGTGCGTCGCTACTGCCCTGCTGCGGTGACTGGCTGCAGGCAGCCAGTAAAACGCTGCCAAGCAGCAGGCAGCTGCGTAACGGCGTGCGGTATTTAGTGTTATCAGACATCATTATGCCTCCTGTGAACCCTGTATCTGCGCTCAGCGCGCGGTGACGCTAACCTGACTTAAGTAGGCTTTGTTGTCACTGACCTCGGTCAGCGCTCCGCCGATACTGAAACTGCCCTGTAAGCGGATATCTGCTGACGAACTGCCAAGCTGCACGCTGATTTCGCCAGGTTCCACTACCCAGCGCATAGCCTGATCAAAAAATGCCAGTAAGTTAACCGGCAAGCTAAAACGGACTGTGGCTTGTTCGCCACGTTTGAGCGTAACCCGGGTAAAGCCCTTCAACTGCTGTACCGGCCGGGTAACACTGGCTACCGGATCGTGAATGTATAACTGCACCACTTCGGTGCCGTCACGCTGGCCGCTGTTACGCACCGTCAGACTGATGCCGACCTCACCATTGGCCTGAGCCCTGCTGGCATCAATTTTCAGGTCGCTGTAGCTGAAGCTGGTGTAACTGAGGCCATGGCCAAACGGATACAGCGGGCTGATATCGTCAAACAGATAGCCGCGTTTTGCTGATGCTTTATGGTTGTAATAACTTGGAATATGGCCGGCACTGCGCGGGAATGTCAGCGGCAATTTACCCGAGGGGTTAACATCACCAAACAGCACATTCGCCACTGCACTGCCGGTTTCCTGGCCCAGATACCAGCTTTCAATAATGGCTGGCATGGTTTGCGCAAGCTCGCCCAGCGCCAGTGGCCGGCCATTTTGCAGCACCAGCACCACCGGCTTACCGGTTGCCAGCAGCGCGTTGGCCAGCTGCAGCTGATTACCCACCAGCTGCAGGCTGGTGCGATCGCCCAGGTGTTTATCGGCCCAGGCTTCACGCGACAGCCCTTCGTTTTCACCCAGTACCAGCACCACCGCATCAGCGCTTTTTGCCAGTGTCACGGCTTCATCGAGTAACCCCTGGCGGTCCTGCTCGTCAGCCAGTGCTATATCATCATGGTTCCAGCGCTGCATGGAAAAGGTACCGGCCTGCTCGCTACGCTGGCGTACATCGGCCAATGCAAAGACCTGTTCGGCTGAGCTTGCCGGTGCTGCCGGCAAGGGCTTGGTGAGCAGTGTGCCGCGGGCGAACACCACCTCAGCTTTACCCTGCAGTTTTTGTTTCAGCCCCTGATAAATACTGACCGTTTGGCGCGGAATACTGCTGTAACCGCCGAGTAAGGTTTCATCCGCATGCGGCCCGATGACCGCCAGTTTTTTAATTTTGCCGGCATTTAACGGCAAAGTGCCGTCATTTTTCAGCAATACCATTGATTTTTCCGCTACGTCGCGCGCAAAGCGCTGGCTGGCATCAGCACCCACTTTTGCATCCGCCAAAGCGGCATCAACATAAGGGTTTTCAAATAAGCCGAGCCGGAACTTCACCCGCAGCACGCGCCGCACCGCCTGATCAATAGCCGTTTCGGCTAACTCGCCGCCTTCAACCAAGGCCTGCAAGTGCAAAAAGGTGTCCGGATCGGGGGTTTCCATATCCACGCCGGCCAGCAGTGCGGCTTTAGCGGCCAGCGCATCACTGCTGTATAACTGATGGCGGCTGTTCAGCTCTTTAATGGCAAAATAGTCACTGACAATCACACCGTTAAAACCCCATTGCCCGCGCACTATGCCCTGCAGCAACGGCTGGTTAATGTGTGACGGTATACCGTCAATTTCGTTATAAGACGCCATAATACTGCCGGCATGCGCCAGCTTTACTGCGGCTTCAAACGGCGGTAAAAATACTTCATGCAGCTCACGCGGGCCGATTTGCGCCGGTGCAATGTTAACGCCCGCCTGCGGCTGGCCATGGCCGGTAAGATGCTTCAGCGTGGCCACCACTTTATCTTCAGCAAAGGCGCCGTCTTTGCCAGCATTGCCCTGAAAGCCTTTAACGGCGGCCACGCCCAGTGCTGACATCAGATAAGGGTCTTCGCCCATGGTTTCTTCAATCCGTCCCCAGCGCGGGTCGCGGGCGATATCCAGTATTGGCGTCAGCGCCCAGTGCGCACCGGTGGCTCGCATTTCCTGCGCTGCTAGCGCATACACATCATGCATAATTTGTGGTGACCAGCTGCTGGCCAGCGCAATCGCCTGCGGCAGGCTGCTGGCATCAAAGGCGGCATAACCATGCAAGGCTTCTTCGTGCATCAGCGCCGGTATGCCCAGCCTGGTGTGTTGTTTTAGCCAGCGCTGCAACGCATTATTAAATTCGGCGGTCTGCTGAGGCGTTTTAAACTCGCTTGGCCGGCCAATATGGCCAATACCGTGCGGTATCAGCTTAGCGGCTGCGTCAGCAACAAACCGCAGCTGTTTATCTTCCAGCGTGCGTCTTTGCTGCCATACCGTTTGCAGTTGGGCAATTTTTTCTTCCAGTGTCATGCGGCCCAGCAGGTCATCTACCCGCTGATCTACCGCCAGGCTGCTGTCCTGATACGGCAAAGCCGCAGGCTCCGCTGCGGCCAGTGCACCGGCAGATACAAGCGCAGCAAACAACAAAGCTTTATGCATAACGGGGCTCCCGGTTAATCACGGTATGGCGTCAGGGTAACAATACGGCCGTTGGCGTCGTGTTGCAGCGGCGCCATTTTTACCGAGCGCAGATGGGTGACGCCTTTTGACAACACCGAGTCGTGGTAAAACAGATACCAGTTGCCGTCCACTTCGCAGATTGAATGATGGCTGGTCCAGCCAACGACCGGCTGCAGAATGCGGCCCTGATAGGTAAAGGGGCCGTACGGGCTGTCGCCGGTGGCGTAGCAGATAAAATGCGTATCGCCGGTAGAATAAGAAAAATAGTACTTACCCTGGTATTTATGCAGCCAGGATGCCTCAAAGAAACGCCGCTCAGTATCGCCGGCCAGCAAGGGTTTGCCGTGCTCATCCAGAATAATAATTTCACGCGGCGCTTCGGCAAATTCCAGCATGTCACCACGCAGCCTGGCCACTTTTGGCCCCAGTGCAGGCGCCGAGGCTTCAGGTTCGCCATACTGTGCGCTGTACTGATTGTCACGGTACTGCTGCAACTGCCCGCCCCAGATACCACCAAAATACAGATAATAACTGCCGTCATCGTCGGCAAACACCGCCGGATCGATTGAGTAGCTGCCCTGTATTGGTTCTGGCTGCGGCGTAAAGGGCCCTGCCGGGCTGTCACCGCAGGCAACGCCTATCTGAAAGCGACCGGCGGCATTTTTTGCCGGAAAGTAAAAATAATAGCGCCCCTCTTTGCAGGCGGCATCCGGCGCCCACATTTGCCGCTCGGCCCAGAGTACATCATCGATATGCAGCGCCACGCCATGGTCCACCGCCTGTGCCTGCGGATGGTCCAGCGACAGCACATGATAGTCCTGCATGGCAAAATGATCACCATTGTCATTAAAGGCCACACCGGCCTCGATATCATGCGACGGGTAAATATAGATGCGGCCTTCAAACACATGGGCAGAAGGGTCTGCAGTATAAATATGCGTGACCAGTGGCTGTGACAAGGCGCGCTCGCGCAAAGCCTCACATTCGTTGTCGGTCAGAAGAGTGTCGGCCATGGTGTTAGTCTCCCTGCACGGCAGCAGAAACAGCGCGGCGCTGCTGCAACTCCCGCTCAATTTCAGATTCTTTACGTTTATTAATTTCGTATACCAGCATGCAGGCAACCCCAAGCAGGAACGGCAAGGCGGCATAAATACTGACCGACAGCTTAATACCCTGCACCGTATCGGCGGCCTGCAGCGGTAGCTGGGCATCATAGCCGTAGTGCGCCAGTATGCCTGCTACCAATGCGCCGCCAATGCTCAGGCCCAGTTTCAGGCCAAAAATCATCGCCGAAAAAATAATGGCGGTAGCACGGCGGTGATGTTTCCATTCAGAGTAATCGGCTACATCAGCAATCATCGCCCACAGCAGCGGAATGGTAATGCCGTAAAATAAGCCGTGCAGTATCTGCGCTAAAAACACCAGGCCAATAGCATCGGCAGGCAGCCAATAAAACAGCAGAATAAACAGCGTCGAGATAAACAGCGCTGTAGCAAACACATCGCGTTTGCCAAAGCGGTCGGCCAGCGGCTTGGAAAAGCCAATGCCAATAATCATGCAGATAATGCCGCCGGCATTAAACAGGCTGAAACCGGACGTTGCCGCATCTTCAGGCCATAAAAAGCTGTTTAAGCCAATACTGTTCAGCAGTGCATTTAAGCCGTTAATAAAGCCATTAAAACCAATATCCTGCAAAAATTGCGCGATATCCGGTGCACTTAAGTAATGCTCGAAGTAAAAAATATACATGCCGCCTTTTAGTGCCAGCGTAATAAACACCAGCACGGTCAGCAGCAGCATAATCGCCCAGGGTTTGTTGCCGGCCAGATCAGTTAAGTCCTGGCGGATACTGGATTTTTCGGCCTGTGGTGCAAACACACGCTCACGGGTAGTGAAAAAAGTGATCAGAAAAAACACTATACCGGTGCCGGCAAACAGCAACATCACACTTTCAAAACCGGCGGCTTTATCGCCTTCGCCGAAGATCAGCACCAGTGGCAGCAACAAGGCCTGAATAATAAACTGCGCTATCATCACAGCGACAAAACGGTAAGCCGACAAGCTGTTACGTTCGGCCATATTGCCGGTGAGCACACCGCTTAATGCCGAGTACGGCAGGTTATTGGCAGAGTAAACCAGCACCAGCAACACATAAGTGGTAAAGGCATAGATAATTTTGCCTTGTGGGCTGAAATCCGGGGTGCTAAACGCCAGTAACGCTATGACGCCAAAAGGCACGGCAGTCCATAAGATCCATGGCCGGAATTTACCCCAGCGGGTTTGGGTACGGTCTGCTATCAGGCCCATCACCGGGTTAAAACAGGCACCAATAACACCGCCGGCAAAAATAATACTAGCCGCGGCGGCCGGGGGGATCTGATACACATCGGTGTAAAAGAATGCCAGAAAAGTCATCAGCGTCTGAAAAATCAGATTGGCAGCCAGATCACCCAGGCTGTAGCCGATTTTCTCCGTCACACTTAGTTTATGCGTTACTGTCTGCATTTAAATTTGCCTGTTGGTTATCGTTGTTTTTATTCTGTTTTTGCTGCTTGTGCAGCCGGCAACCATGCCTGAAACTGACCACTGACATGCAGCAACCCGAGTAAATACAGCATGCCGTCGTAGTAGCGGTACTGGCCGCTTGGGATCGGCTGCTGCCACAAGGCCCGGACAAAGTCTGCCGAGTGCGGGTTGCTTGCCGCCAGGCTGGCTACCGCATTCATCGCAACCAGACCGGCTGTTGGCCCAGCATTTTGATCTGTATCGAGTTTTTTACCATCCAAACTGTACTGGCCGCCATAATTATTTAAGCCCTGGCTGGCAAAAAACGTCTGTAAACGATTGCTGCGCTCTACCGCACGTTGGTCTTTACGCCACCAGCTCCAGTCAAACGACCAGTTCATTGCGCTGCGCCAGGCATCAAAACGAAAGTCGGCGGCTTCAGGCCGCCAGGGCGCGGCCCAGGGGCTGCCATCAAAATTGCCATAATCGGGTGTCAGGCCGGTTTGCGGATGGGCAGCGTTGCTAAAATAGTCGCGGCTAACCTGCGCCGCCTTGTGCCAGAAACTGCGGTCAGCTTCTGGCCCTACTCTGGCCCAGATTTCGTAAAATGCCGGTAAATGATAAGAAGCGTCGGTATGGTCGGCATTGGGTAGATCCGGCGTAAAGCGCACCATCGCATACTGCGGATGGAACATATTAGTACCGGTTTGACTGCCGCGCTGTGTATTGCCGGTGATCAACTGGCGGTGACGCATATGTTTTAGCAGCGTATCGGCCTGCGCCTTGTATTGGTAAATACCCTCGCCTTCACCCCAGCGTACCGCGGCAAAATACAAGGCGGTAGCAAAGTAAATTTCACCGTCCGGTGCCGGCATTTCATCCAGTGCTACGCCATCGCTGCGCACCGACCAGGCAAAGTAGCCGTAGGCCGGGTGAGTGGCATCGGCATGGTACATATGGCTTTTGGCCCAGTTCCACAGCGCATTGAATTCAGCTTGTTTATTCAGTTGCACGGCGATCATCATGCCGTAAGACATGCCCTCAGAGCGCACATCGTTGTTGTTGATATCAAGAATATACGCCTTGGCACCTGCGGCATTGCTGCCCGCCGGAAAATACACCGCCTCAGTTGCCGCATCGCCATAAAACAGCTGCGTAAAAGCCAGCTGAATTTTGGCATTCACCGCCTGTGCACTGTAGCCCTGGGCCGCAAACAAATCAGGGTATTGCCCGCTTACGGCACTGCCCTGCTGTGGCTGTTGGGTTGTTTCAGCTGCACCGGCGCAAAGCGCGAATAACAGTATGCTGGCCAACATGCAGGGCTTGAGGAAGGCAGTAATGCTAAGTGCTGATGTCATGCTGACCGTCGCGACGAAAATGGCTGAATGGCCTTACCATACAACGCAAGAGTGTTAAGCGGATTAATGAAATGTACTGAAAGATTTATGTTTTTTAACAAGCAGACTGTACAGCGGGCGATTAAACTTTATGCTGCTTAAAGATAACGACAACAACAGGAGTTACCATTTTGCAGCCTGACACAGCAACACTGACCACCCCCGCCACCCACGCAGCAGAAGCTGACAATCGTGGCTTTATTTTATTTATTACTGTTGTTGCCACGCTGGGCGGCTTTTTGTTTGGTTACGACAGCGGCGTTATCAACGGTACTGTTGATGGCTTGCAACAGGCGTTTAACTCTGAAAGCGCCGGTACCGGTTTTAATGTCGCCAGCATGTTACTCGGCTGTGCAGTAGGGGCGTTTTTTGCCGGCCGCTTAGCCGATATTCTGGGCCGGCGCACCTTATTACAAATCGCGGCCGTCTGTTTTGTGATCAGCGCCTGGGGCTCGGGTATTGCAGAAAGCTCTTTGGAGTTTGTGCTATACCGCATTTTAGGTGGCCTGGCCGTGGGTGCAGCATCGGTAATGGCGCCGGCTTATATTTCCGAGGTGGCGCCGGCGCGCTATCGCGGCATGTTAACTACCGTGCAGCAGATAGCCATTATTTTTGGCCTGTTTATGGCCTTTATCAGCAATTACCTGCTGGCAAAGTTTGCCGGCGCGTCTACTTCTGTACTGTGGCTGGATTACAGCGCCTGGCGCTGGATGTTCTGGATGGAGCTACTGCCGGCAATACTGTTCTTGCTGATGTTGCTGTTTATTCCCGAAAGCCCGCGCTTTCTGGTGCTAAAAGGTAAAGCCGTGCTGGCGGCTCAGGTGCTGCGTAAGCTGTATGGCGATGCGGCAGCCGCGCGCAAGCAGGTTGATATCGAGCAGTCTTTAAGCAGTAATCATCAGCCACGGCTCAGTGATTTAATGGATAAGCCCAGCGGCAAACTGCGCCGCATTGTCTGGGTGGGCATTGGCCTGGCCACCTTTCAGCAGTTGGTGGGCATTAACGTGGTATTTTATTACGGCGCTGTGCTGTGGCAGGCGGTAGGCTTTTCCGAATCGGATGCCTTGCTGATTAATGTGATCAGCGGCGCGCTTAGTATAGCGGCCTGTGTCATTACACTGCTGGTGATTGATAAAATTGGCCGCAAACCACTGCTGAAATGGGGCTCGGTTGGTATGAGCCTGACCTTAGCACTGATGGTGCTGGCGTTTGCCAATGCCGAACAGGATGCCAGCGGCCGCTTGCTGCTGGGTGACTGGGGTGTCGTGGCGCTTATCAGTGCCAATGCCTATGTGTTCTTTTTTAATATGTCATGGGGCCCGGTAATGTGGGTCATGCTGGGTGAAATGTTTCCGAACCAAATTCGCGGTTCAGGCCTGGCAGTAAGCGGCCTGGCACAATGGGGCAGTAACTTTCTGATCACCATGACCTTCCCGCTGCTGCTTAGCAGTATTGGCCTGGCCGGTGCTTATGGCCTGTACACACTGGGGGCGGTATTGTCAGTGTGGTTTGTCGCCCGTATGGTGCATGAAACCAAAGGTAAAGAGCTGGAAGATATGCAGGGGTAATGCCGCAAGCGCTGCGGCATTAAATTCCGTAATAGCAGCGGCAGCTAACGCAATACAGCCGCTGCGCCGACAAGGTTAGGCTGGGTTATTTGCCACTGCAGGTAACCCTATGCGCCAATTTTCGTTAACTAATCTTAAAGGCGATCGCCTGACGATACTCGAGCACGGCGCCAGTATGCAAAGCTGGTCGGTTGCTATTGGCTCAGAGCAGCGTGAACTGATCCTCGGCTACGCCAACCCGCAGCAGTATCTGCAGGACAACAGCTATCTGGGAGCTGTAGTCGGCCCCTATGCGAACCGTATCGGTAATGGAAAATTGCAGTTAGCCGGGCAGCATTATCAGTTGCAGTTAAATGAAGGTAAGCACCACTTACATGGGGGGGCCAACGGCCTGCACCGTCAGCAGTGGCAGCTGCAACAGCAAACATCATCCAGCGTGCAGTTGCGCTGTATTTTACCAGATGGCCATAGCGGCTACCCCGGCCCGACAGCATTCAGCGTGCTTTATCAGCTTAATGCTGACAGCTCACTGGATGTCACGCTCAGCGCCAGTGCAACGCAACTCACACTGGCAGGCCCCACCCTGCACCCGTATTTTAATTTGTCGGGCAAAGCAGAGCCGATAAACCAGCATCAGCTATGGCTTAACGCTGAGCAATACACCCCAACCGATAGCGATAAAATCCCCACCGGTCAGCTACTGCCGGTGGACGAAACAATACTGGATTTTCGCCACTGCAAAACTATCGGCACGGTACAGCTTGATCACAATCTGGCAGTGAAAGCCGATATGCAACAGAACGCCGCAATCCTCACCAGCCCGGACCAGCAGCTTAAATTACGGGTAAGCTCAGATTACCCCGGCCTGCAGGTATATACCGGCGATTTTCTGGCCGCGCCTTTTTCCCCACGCCAGGGTATTTGCCTGGAACCGCAGTTTTACCCCGACGCGCCAAACCACAGCCAGTTTCCACTGCGGTTAACCAGCCCGGAGCAGCCATTTGTGGCGCATATCCGTTATCAGTTGGAACGGGGCTAACAACAACTGACGGAATGCAGCTGTACCGATAAGCCGTTGTAAGTTATGGATATGGGGTGTAATGTTTAAAACATTAAATTTACAGTTGGCGGCACCAAGCCCGGACTTACATAGCACTAAAAAGCGTTTGCTCCGATCCTGCAGTATTTTAGGGACGAAGCTTTCTTTACCAGCATTACGATCGCAACCGGCTTGATGTTCCAGTCGGCACTTTTAGCATTGTTAGGGGAAACAAGCGATGACAAGGAGCTTCTGGCTAGCGTTGGCACTGTTGTTTTTAATAGCAAATGAACATTTGTCCCATTTCCTGCTTGCTATTTGGGTGGGCGATTTCAGCTTTGCTGATGCGTATCAACACACCTTCCGCTATGCCACTGTTGATAGTTATATATTCTCTGCCGGTTTCAGAGCCATTCCTTACGTAGCACTGGCCCTTCTTGCAGTAAACCCCAAGGTCAGCACTAGCAGAGTTGGTAGAGTAGCCATATGGTTTACTGCATTCCTTCTGGCCGCATATCTGCTTTTAGGTTACTGGAATATGCAACATTCCCTATTTACACCGGAACACACGTCATCCACGGCTTCACTAGCACTGATATGGCTGCCCATTTGGGCACTGCTATTTGGTGGTATTGGCTACACCCTGCTTTTTTTCGTGATGAAGATATTCAGCTGGCGACGGACATAAGTAAGGCTGGTAACAAGCACTATAGAGATAGGCATATGTTAGTTCTTCGAGAATTTGAAAAAGCAGACCGCAGTAGCATTGTGACTATTCTGAACTGCCCTGAAGTTACCCGCTTTCTGTCCAGCCGAATTCCGTCCCCCTACACACTTGATGACGCAGACTGGTGGCTTGAAACAGGTTGCAAACAAGGGTTTGTAAGAGCCATCGAAATAGATGGTACCTTTGCAGGTTGCATCAGTGCGGAGCCGGGCCAGCACGAACATGCTTTTACAGGTGAAGTAGGTTATTGGTTAGCACCAGATTTCTGGCGCAAAGGCTATGCAGCGCAAGCACTACACCAGTTACTAACACAATTGCCACCGGCTATGTTTGTCAGGCTTCAGGCGACTGTTTTCCAAACAAATATAGCCTCCTGTAAAGTGCTGGAGAAATGTGGCTTTAAACTAGAAGCAACGCTGGAAAACGCACTTTTTAAGCGGGGCGGTTTTCATAATGCGGTGCTGTATGGCAAGTTAATCTGTGAAGATGCGCGAATAAATGGGGTCAGACCAAAATGAAGTCTCTAAGCCCCAGCGCAGCCGCCACATAGCCTGGATCTAAAGCTGATCGAACGGTTCCCGGTCCAGCAGGCAGTCGATAAAGGCACCGAGGAGGGCCGGTCGATGTCGTCTGCTTGGATAGTAGAGGAACAGCCCCGGCCGCGAAATCGACCAGTCTGCGAGGACCTGTACCAGCCGTCCCTGCGCTAAAAGCTCTGCCACGCCGTCTCGCTCAAAGTGATAGGCAATGCCTAGCCCGTTCAGCGCGGCTGCAATGCCGATGTCAGCATGATTGGTCACGACGGAGCCTTGCACCGCCACTTCGAGTCGTTGTCCTTGCTTATGAAACTCCCAGCGGTAGTGCCGGCCGTCCATTTGCAACCGCCAGTTGATGCACGCATGGTGATGCAATTCAGCGGGTGACTTCGGTGTGCCCCAACGCGCGAGGTAATCGGGGGATGCTACTGCCACCATGTTCAGATCTGGTGTCAGGCGCACCGCAACCATGTCTTTCTCCAGCTTGCCACCGACGCGGATACCCGCGTCAAAACGGCCTGAGACAATATCAGTCAGCGCGTCGTCGACCACGATGTCGAGAATTACGTCAGGGTGTACCTGATGAAACCGTGCAAGCTTTGGTGCAATGATAGTTCTTGCAGCGATCCCAAGCGTGTTGATGCGAAGCGTGCCACTAACCTGTCCTGATGCCTCACTGACTTCAGCGACAGCATCTGTTATCTCACGAAACAAAGGCGCTATGCGCATATATAGCTGTTCGCCACTAGCCGATGGCGCAACGCTTCGGGTTGTGCGATTCAAAAGACGCGCCCCCATGCGCCCTTCCAACTGCCGGATGGTCTGGCTCAAAGCGGAAGGCGATAACCCTAAATGCTCTGCTGCCCGGGCAAAGCTCTTACGCTCTACGACCGCGACAAAGGCCTTAAGCTCAGCAAAATCTGATCCACGCATTATATATAATTTCCTACATAACCCATCCTGATTGTGCTGTATTCACTAAACTAACACAAGGGCGCATAGTGTGATCTTTCCCGACTAAGGAGGTCATTATGTCTGCTTTAGCTCTCCCCGAACCCATTGCCGCGTATTTTGCGGCCGAACATAACCCTGACGCTCTGGCGCATTGCTTCACAGCACAAGCTGTTATGAAAGACGAGGGTCACACCTACATGGGTATCAACGCCATCAAGGCCTTTATGGCCGAGGCATCAGCTAAATACAGCGCGACGAGCGTGCCGTTTGCCATAGAGCGGGAGGACGGCTGCCAAATCGTGCGCGCTAACGTCAGCGGCAACTTCCCCGGCAGCCCGATCGTTCTGTCCTACCGCTTTCGCCTGGAACGCGGCCTGATCGCATCACTGGAGATAACAGCATGAACTTCGACCTTCATCTGAATGGCCTGCGGGCCGTTGTTACCGGCGGTACACAGGGCCTTGGCGCTGCAGTCGTCAAAACGCTTGTGGAGGCCGGAGCCCGGGTGGCGACATCTGCCCGCACGGTGCCTGCGCAGCCGCTACAGGGGGTAACCTACATAGCTGCTGACCTGTCGACGGCGGAAGGTGTAAACCATCTTGCTCAGACCATCCTGCAGGATTGGGGCGGTGCGGACATATTGATCAACGTGCTTGGTGGCTCAAAAACTCCCACTGGCGGTTTTGCTGCGATAAGCGATGAGCATTGGTTCGCCGAGCTGGATCTGAACCTGATGCCCGCCGTACGCCTCGACCGCGCACTGCTGCCGAAGATGCTGGTTCAGGGCTCGGGTGTCATCATTCATGTCAGCTCTATCCAGCGTGTGCTGCCTTTGCCTGATTCCACTACCGCCTATGCTGCAGCCAAGGCTGCCCTTACCACCTACAGCAAATCGCTGGCAAGAGAAGTGACACCAAAGGGCGTTCGTGTGCTGAGCGTGGCGCCAGGGTGGATTGAGACCGAGGCTTCCGTAGCATTCGTTGAGCGGATGGCTGCCGGAGCCGGAACGGACTACGAGGGCGGCAAGAAACTGGTGATGGACTGGCTGGGGGGGATCCCGCTTGGCCGGCCAGCCAAGCCAAACGAGGTTGCCGATCTAATCGCCTTTCTGGCGTCCCCACGCTCCGCTTCGATATCAGGGGCGGAGTACAGGATAGACGGCGGCACAGTTCCTACCCTGTAGCCTGCTGAAATCTCACTTCTCAAGTACAAAAAAGCCCGGCAAGCCGGGCAATCACACACAGGACTACGGGAGCTAAAACGTTAGCGGTACAGCACCAGATCCAGCTGGTTTCCCGGCATTAAAACGCTATAGCGCTTTGTATGTCACACCTGCCTCTAAACCACAGCCGTGGCTGGCGGTATTTTTAAAGCTGACAGGTAATGTTTGTCCGCAGGGCAGCTGGTTGTAGTGTGGCGGCAGGTTTGGGCCACAGCTTTGCACATCAAAATGTAAATGATGGCTAAGGGTTTGCCCGGTATCGCCACTAATGGCTATAACGTCCCCGGCTTGTACCTTGTCTCCTTCGCTGACTAATACCCCATTGTGAGTGAGGTGAAAGTACCTTGCTATAGTGCCGTCGCTATGGCGGATAAACACATAGTTTTCCTCCAGATCTTTGCCATTGCCATCGTGAAATTCTTCCCGCACCGCTACCACTTCACCCGCTCTTGCGGCCACGATTCTGGTACCTATCGGCATATCAAAGTCAACGGCATAGAGACCAACGCCGTTATTAGACGCGCGATAATGCCCTGTTGACACGACAACTTTGAAAGCGTGGCCAACTTCATAAGGTAATAGGTAAGCAGAACTTTGCTGATCCGGGTAAACAGTACAATCTACCTCAGGTTGAGCATAAATTATTGCTGAAATCAGCAGTAGCGCTGTAGTTGTTATTACGACAAATATTTTCATGACGTTGATCCATGGTAAAAAATGGATTAGTCGTCACGCTAAACGTAAAGGTTTGAATGGCAACATAAATAAACGTGTAAAGCGACAACTGCAAAACACAAAAAAGCCCGGCAAGCCGGGCAATCACACACAGGACTACGGGAGCTAAAACGTTAGCGGTACAGCACCAGATTCAGCTGGTTTTCCAGCAGCTCTTGCCGGCCGCTGACGGGTTGTGGATCAAGTTGTTCGCGTACAGTCAGGTCAGCCAGCGACTGCAGGCTGTGTTCACCACTCTGAATGGCTTTACCCAGGCTGTCACTCCAGCCGGCGTAGCGTTTGGCCACAGCGCTGCTGAGAAAGTCTTTTTCAATCAGTGCGGCGGCGCGTTTTAACGCCATCGCCAGATGGTCCATTCCGCCAATATGGCCATAGAACAGGTCGTAGCGGTCGAGACTCTGGCGGCGCAGCTTGGTATCGAAGTTAAAGCCACCGGTTGAGAAACCGCCGGATTTGAGAATTTCGTACATCACCAGGCTTAACTCTTCGACATTGTTCGGGAACTGATCGGTATCCCAGCCGTTTTGCGCATCGCCACGGTTAGCGTCGATACTGCCAAAAATACCGAGCGAAATGGCCGTAGCAATTTCATGGTGGAACGAATGCCCGGCCAGCGTGGCGTGGTTGGCTTCAATGTTTACTCGGAATTCTTTTTCCAGGCCAAATTGTTTTAAGAAACCATACACCGTAGCAGAGTCGTAATCGTACTGATGCTTGGTTGGCTCTTGAGGTTTAGGCTCGATAAGTAAGGTGCCTTTAAAACCGATCTTATGTTTATGCTCGACCACCATTTGCATAAAGCGGCCCAGCTGAGCGCGCTCCTGGCGTAAGTCGGTATTGAGCAGGGTTTCGTAGCCTTCACGGCCACCCCAGAGTACATAGTTGTCGCCACCCAGACGCTTGGTGGCATTCATCGCGTGAAATACCTGGGTTGCGCCATAGCTGAATACCTGTGGGTCCGGGTTAGACGCAGCACCTGCAGCATAACGCGGGTTACTGAACAGGTTAGCGGTACCCCACAGCAGTTTTACGCCACTGTCAGCCTGTTTTTGTTCCAATACATCAACCATCGCCGAGAAGTTATTAACGTACTCTTTAATGTTGCTGCCTTCGGGGGCAACGTCGGTATCGTGAAAACAGTAATACGGAATACCCAGTTTTTGGAAAAACTCGAACGCAACATCGGCTTTGTGTTTGGCTTGCTGCATCGCATCGCCAGATGCCAGCCAGGGGCGGTTAAACGTTGGCATGCCAAATACGTCCTGGCCGTTCCAGCAGAAGTTATGCCAGTAACAGGCCGCCATGCGTAAATGCTCGGCCATGGTTTTACCGAGGATTTTTTCACTGGCGTTGTAATGTTTGAACGCCAGTGGGTTAGTGCTGTCGGCACCTTCATAGGCGATTTTGTCTATCTTGTCGAAATACTGAGCCACGCTGCTCTCCTTGGTTTTGCACTAAATGCTATGGTTCTAATGTTGGGCATAGCGGCGGCATGACACAATTATGTTTTTTCAGAGCCAAGTTGTGCTTTTCACCAGTTATCAGAATAGGTCGGCCAAGCGCTGATAAAGTGCGATAAAGCGCTGGTAACGGGGCGCCAGCGCCGCATAACGCTCAGCCGAAGGCTGATGCTGACTTACCAGTGGCGGTTGCTGGCAGATATCATCCAGCGTTGCCTGCGGATTAATTGCCAGCACTGCCAGCCTGGCAGCACCCAGCGCTGGCCCGACTTCACCACTTTCACGAAAGCTCAGCGGCCGCTGCAGTACATCGGCCAGTAGCTGCCGCCAGTAAGGGCTGCGGGCACCACCACCGATCAGGTTAATCTCTGTTGGCTGTAAGCCGCTGTCATGCAGCGCTGCCGCGCCCTGCGCTAAGGCAAAGCTGACACCTTCGAGCACGGAATACGTCAGCGCCGCCCTTGTTGTACTGTGGCTTAAACCAAACCAGACGCCTTTGGCATCGGGGTTGTTGTGTGGGGTGCGCTCGCCGGATAAATACGGCAGAAACAGCGGTGCCTGCGTAGCATCTACATTGGCTTGCTGCAGCTCATCTAGCAGCGCCGCGACCGGCGTGTTGGCGACATTGTCGGCATACCATTGCAACGAGCTGGCAGCGCTTAGCATCACCGACATCAGATGCCAGCTGCCAGGCAGTGCGTGGCAAAAACTGTGTACCGCCGATTGCGGGTTAGCTTTAAAGCCGTCGCTGACAGCAAAGTACACACCAGAGGTGCCCAACGACAACATGGCCTGCCCCGGTTTCACAATACCGGCACCGACTGCACCCGCCGCATTGTCACCCCCTCCGGCAACCAGTGGCACCTGCTGCATACCCCAGCGCTGCGCCAGTTCCGGTAGCAGGCTGCCGGTGATCTGATTGCCTTCATATAACGTCGGCATATGGCTGCGGTTTAAACCACAGGCGGCCAGGAGTTCATCGCTCCAGTCGCGCTTTGCCATGTCCAGCCATAAGGTACCCGCCGAGTCGGACATGTCGGAGGCAAAATCGCCTGTCAGGCAAAAACGCAGATAGTCTTTTGGCAGCAGCACTTTGGCCACGCGGTTGAACTGTTCTGGTTCATGCTGGCGCAGCCAGAGCAATTTTGGTGCAGTAAAACCGGGCATCGCCAGGTTACCGGTCAGTTGTGTTAATGCCGGCACCTGTTGCTGTAATTGCTGGCACTGCGCGAACGAGCGGCCATCGTTCCACAAAATGGCAGGCCGGATAAGCTGATTATCAGCATCGAGCAAAGTAGCACCATGCATTTGCCCGGCCAGCCCTATGGCTTTTACACCGGCTAAACTTTGCCGTGCGGCCAGTTGCTGCATGCAGCTTTGCAATGCCTGCCACCAGTGATCCGGCGCCTGTTCCGACCACAAAGGCTGCGGCCGGCTGACCTCAAGCTCAGCGCTGGCGCTGTCGATTACTGCAGCGTTATCGCCCAACAAAATGGCTTTAATGCCTGATGTTCCCAAGTCTATACCGATGTACATGCATCACCCTTTTCTGACATTGACGGCTATCAGGCAATCTTTGTTGAGCAACCTGGCAGCAGCAATTACGAAAATTCGTAATGGGTTGCAAAATTATCATTTTTCGTTTGCCAGAGTTAACTACTGGTCTAATATTGAACACGCCTGCCCTATTTTGGTACAGGCGAAAAATAATAATAAAGCTTGATATAACAATAATGAGCAACACACTTAGCAACAGGACGGGGATATGTTTAAAGCTAAACACAGCATTACGTTGTTGTTTAATGCTAATAAAGTGTACGACAGACAAGTAATAGAGGGCATAGGCCATTATCTGCAATCTTCCAAAGTAGACTGGGACCTGTATCTGGAGGAAGACTTTTCCTGCCGCCTGGAGCACATTCATGAATGGGGTGGCGATGGCATTATCGCCGACTTTGATGATATGAATATCCAGCGTGCGCTGGCCGGCACTAACAAGCCGATCGTTGGCGTCGGAGGCTCGTACAGCGACCCGGCCGATTACCCGGCCGTACCTTATGTTGCAACAGATAACTATGCACTGGTACAAAGCGCTTACGAGCATTTAAAGCGCAAAGGGCTCGACCGGTTTGCCTTTTACAGTGTACCTACCGATGAACATCACCGCTGGGCAAGAGAGCGCGAGAATGCCATTCGCCAGCTGACGGCCCAGGATGGTTATGATTGTCAGATTTATCAGGGCCACTGCACCCGGCCAGAAACCTGGCAATACGCGATGAACCGGCTAACCGACTGGATACAAAGCCTGCCCAAACCTATTGGCATTATTGCCGTAACCGACTCGCGCGCGCGCCATTTGCTGCAAGCCTGTGAACATGTCAGCATTATCGTGCCGGACAATATTGCCATTATCGGTATTGATGATGACGATATCGCCCGTTACTTAAGCCGTATCAGCTTAAGTTCGGTTACCCAGGGCTGCTTTGAAATGGGCTACAAAGCCGCCAAATTGTTGCACACCCAGCTGAATAACATTGATGTTGGTCACAAACGCATTTTGGTAGCACCGGCCGGGGTAGCGTCGCGCCAGTCGACCGATTTTAAAGCGCTGCGCGACCCTTATGTTATTCAGGCCATGCATTACATCCGCCGTAATGCCACCCGGGGTGCCAAGGTAGAACAGGTCACCGACTTTGTCGGCATTTCCCGCTCTAATCTGGAACAGCGCTTTCGCGCTGAACGTGGCCATTCGATCCACACCGAGCTGCATAATCAGAAACTGACCAAAGCCTGCAAAATGCTGAAAGACACCCAGGTTAACCCCAGCGAAATTGCCAAGCTGTGCGGTTATCCGTCATTGCAGTATATGTATGCTGTGTTTCAGCGCCATTTTGGCCAAACACCAAAAGATTACCGCACCGAACATACCGGCGTGCCAAGTGATATGGCAGTGAATGATTAAGCTTCCAGCCAGGCGCTGAGGCTGAGCCATGAAAAAAACGCACAGCACTGACGCATTTTCATAACAGTAAGGCCATTGATGACAATGGCCTTTTTACTTTTAATGTCACTGACTTTTTCGCACGCCGTAGCGATAACGGCAAAGACGACAGGAGTGACATTCCATGCAAAACCGCTTTTCGTTAACTCTGCCAGGTCTGGCTTTACTGAGTGCACTTTGCGCCTGCCAGCCGCAAACTACACCCGACACCAGCAAGCCAGCACAGGATAGCAGCGAACCAACAAAGAACAGCGCGGCCACTGTGGCACAGTTTGACTGGTTTGAATATCAGGGCCAGGATGCGGTTTTTGCGGCGCCGTTAGAACCCGGGCAATACCAGAACCCGGTGCTGGCGGGCTTTTTCCCTGACCCCAGCATTACCCGTAATGGCGATGATTACTACATGACGGTATCGTCTTTTACGTATATGCCCGGTTTACCGATACTGCACAGCCGCGATCTGGTGAATTGGCAGATCATAGGTTATGCGTTGACACAACAGTCGCAACTGCAGATGGATGGCTTACAGGTGTCACGCGGTATTTTTGCGCCGACGCTGCGCTATCACGATGGCACTTACTACCTGATCACCACAGTAGTCGACAGAGGTGGTAACTTTATTCTGACCGCCACCGACCCGGCAGGCCCGTGGTCGGAGCCGATCTGGCTACCGGAAATAGACGGTATAGACCCGGATATCTTCTTCGATGACGATGGCAAAGTGTATATCGCCCACAATGGTGACCCGGTCGAATCACTGTACGAGGGCCACAAAGCCATCTGGCTATGGCAGTATGATCCGAAAAGCCAGAAAGTGCTGCCCGACTCCAAACGCCTGCTGGTAAATGGCGGTGTTGACCTGAGCACTAAGCCGATCTGGATTGAAGCGCCGCATCTGTATAAGCACGACGGCTGGTATTATTTGCTGTGCGCTGAAGGTGGCACAGCCGACCAGCACTCGGCGGTTATTTTTCGCAGCCGCAGCCTGACCGAACCTTTTGTGCCCTACAGCAACAACCCTATTCTGACCCAGCGTAATTTAGCACCTGAGCGGCCAGACCCTATCACCACCGCCGGTCATGCCGATTTTGTGCAGCTACCAGATGGCAACTGGTGGGCCGTATTTCTGGCCAGCCGCGCTTATCAAGAGCGCTATTTTAACACCGGCCGCGAAACCTTCTTATTACCGGTAAGCTGGCAGGATGGCTGGCCGCATATTCTGCCAGCCGGGCAACCTATTCCCTATCGCCTGTCGGCGCCAGAGCTTAACGTTGCGTCGGTTGCAGAGCCACTGACAGGCAATTTTACCTGGCGTGATGAGTTTGATAGTAACGAGCTGAATTTACACTGGAATGCACTAAGGCGCTTTGACCACAGCTGGCTTGCGTTCAATAGTGGCCATCTGCAGTTAACCGCCAAGCCTGACAGCCTTGCCAGCATGCAACAGCCGGCCTTTATCAGCCGCCGCCAGCAGCATACAAACTTTACTGCCAGCACCGCGCTTAGCGTGCCAGCGGCACCCGTATCTGCCGGTATCGTCGCCTTTCAAAACGAGCAATACCATTACTATCTGGGTGTTCGGCAAACCAGCAGCGGCAGCGAGGTTTTTCTGCAGCAGGCCAATGGCGCAACGCCGGAAAATATTGCCAGTATGCCTCTGCCAGAGGGAACAAACAGCGTGCAGTTAAAAATCAGCGGCAACGCAGGCAGCATCAGCTTTTATTACGCAGTAGCAGACAACGACTGGCAGCCGGTTGCCACTGAGCAGGACGCCTTACTGCTAAGCACCCAGGTAGCAGGTGGCTTTGTCGGCACTATGCTGGGGCTGCATAGCCATCTGGAGGCGGAGTCTCAGCCATGAGACAACTGCTGTTACTGGCCACCTTGCTGCTTAGCCATGCGGTTCAGGCGTTACCCGGCAACTATCTGGCGCAGCAGCGCGCTGACGGTGATTTTGCACTGGCCGCTACCGGCAGCCAGGCGCTGATCCTGGTTGATCAGCACGAGCATAAAGGCGTGCTGCGGGCGGTAGACAGCCTGCAGCGCGATATTAACAGCGTCAGCGGCAGGCAGCTTGCTATCGCGACACAGGGCCGGGCGAAACAGCTGCTGATTATTGGCAGCCTGGGTAACAATGCCCTGCTGGATCAGCTGGTAAGCAGCGGTAAACTGGATGTCAGCGCTATTGCTGGCAAATGGGATGCGTATCAAATTCAGCTGATCACGCAACCGTTGCCCGGTGTTGACCAGGCACTGGTCATCGCCGGCAGTAATAAGCGCGGTGCCATCTATGGTATTTATGATCTGGCTGAAACCCTAGGCGTATCGCCGTGGCACTGGTGGGCCGATGTGCCACCGGTTCAGCGCGCTGAGCTTTATATCAAAGCTGGCACCGCATTTAGCGATGCCCCTAAAGTGAAGTACCGCGGTATTTTTCTCAACGACGAGCACCCGGCACTGACGAACTGGAGCGAAGAGAAATTTGGCGGCTACAACAGCCGGTTTTACCTGCATGTGTTTGAACTGCTGCAGCGGTTAAAAGCCAATTTTCTCTGGCCAGCGATGTGGAACAATGCTTTTGCCGACGATGACTGGCAAAACGCTGTACTGGCCGACGAAATGGGCATAGTGATGAGCACCAGCCATCATGAGCCTATGATGCGCGCCGACAAAGAGTGGAACCGCTACGGTGAAGGCCCGTGGGAGTATTCTACCAACCGCGACAACATCTATAAGTTCTGGCAACAGGGTGCAACACGGCATAAAAATCTGGAAAGTCTGTTTACACTGGGTATGCGCGGCCAGGAAGACGAGCCGATGAGCGAAGGCGACAATATTGAGCTGCTACAGCAGATCGTCGCCGATCAGCGGCAGATTCTGCAGAAAACCTTCAACGACAGGCCAATAGCAAGCGTGCCACAAGTGTGGGCGCTGTACAAAGAAGTACAGGGCTTTTACGAGCGAGGCATGCGGGTGCCGGACGATGTTACCCTGCTGTGGGCCGACGATAACTTTGGCAATATCCGCCGCCTGCCGACCAAGGCAGAGCGTAACCGCAGTGGCGGTGCCGGGGTGTATTATCACTTTGACTATGTGGGTGCGCCCCGATCCTACCGTTGGATTAACACCGTGCCGCTGGCGAAAATCTGGCAGCAGATGAGCCTGGCCTGGCAGTATCAGGCCGACAGGATCTGGATAGTGAACGTTGGCGACTTAAAGCCAATGGAGTTACCAACAGATTTCTTTTTGCGCATGGCCTGGAACCCGGACGCCTTTAACGCAGACAATCTGCAACAATTTACCACCGACTGGGCTGCCCAGCAGTTTGGTGCGGCGCAAGCGCCCGCTATTGCCTCGTTACTACAAACTTATACTGCGCATAATGGCCGGCGTAAACCGGAAGCCATAGAGCCGGACAGCTACAGCATTTTGCACTACGCTGAAGCTGAGCGTATCAGCACTGAACTGGCGCAGACAGAAGCACTTGCCGACAAGGTACAGCAACAGTTAACAGCGCAGTTGCAGGATGCCTATGTGCAGCTGGTGGCCCACCCGCTAAAAGCCAGCCGGGCGGTATTTGAGCTAAACCGTGCCGTAGCGATGAACCAGCTACATGCTCAGCAGGGCCGCGCCAGCACTAACTACTGGGCAGAGCGGGTAAAGTATTGGTTTGACACCGACGCCAACCTGACAGCGCAGTACCATAGCCTGGGCAATGGCCGCTGGAACCATATGATGTCGCAACCGCATATCGGCTTTACCTACTGGCGTAACCCTCCGGCCAATTTAATGCCGGTGGTATCCGTAGCCAGCCCTATGCCGGTGGCCGATATGGGCGTGGCAGCAGAAGGTTCAAAGCTGTCCTGGCCGATAAGTGAATACCGTGGTGAACAACTGAAACTCGATAGCTTTTACCCGCATGGCCAACAGCAGCGCCAGATTGAAGTATTTAATAAAGGCAGCGAGCCGTTTGAATTCAGCGCTAAGGCGTCGGCCGATTGGGTAACGCTGAGCCAGAGTCAGGGAGCAGTAAAAACAGAACAGCGCATTGCAGTCTCAATTGACTGGCGTAAAGCGCAAACTGGCTTAAACCAGGCAGAGGTATATATTCAGGGTACCGGCTGGGGCGGCGCTAAAGTGCAGGTGTCAGCCTTTAAGCCCGCTGTAGCAGCCACCACAGGTTTTGTTGAAGCCGATGGCTATATAGCGCTGGATGCCGCCAGCGCTAAGGTGGGCGGTAGCTCTGCACATGCCCGCTGGCAAAAGCTTGAAGGCTTTGGCCATAGCGCTGCCGCCATGGTGGCATTGACTGAACGGGATTATCAGCCCGACGAAGCCAATATCCGCCAGGCACCGTATCTGGAATACCCGCTGTATTTTCACAGTACCGGTCAGGTAATGCTGCACAGCACCGTGGCACCTACGCTACAGCTGCTGCCCGGCCGAAAATTACGCTTTGCCGTGGCGCTGGATGACGCGCCGCCGATCATTGTTGATACGTTGCCCGATAGCAGCGAACACGCCTGGCAACACGCAGTGCTGGATGGCAGCCGCACCATAACTACACCCCTGCACATCACACGCAGCGGTGCCCACCGGTTACGTATTTACCTGCTCGACCCGGCAGTGGTTCTGCACAGGCTGCTGCTTGACAGCGGCGGCGTAAAACCAAGTTATCTCGGCCCGCCGCAAAGCCTGTACCTGACAAACGGCACAGCGGCCATTAACGGAGCACAGTAAGCGATGAACCCTTTAGAGCAACTAAAAGAGATGACCACAGTGGTCGCAGACAGCGGTGATATAGACGCCATTCGCCAACTGCAACCTATAGATGCGACAACAAACCCATCACTTATCCTGCAGGCTGGCGCACAACCACAGTACCGCCATCTGCTTAGTAAAGCGCAATCTGCTTACCCGTCGAACCTGCAAGCTGCTTGCGAGCAGGTTACGGTAAATTTTGGTGTCGAGATTCTGCACCATATTCCGGGCCGGGTATCGACTGAAATTGATGCCCATCTGTCGTTTAACTGTAGTGCCAGCATCGACAGCGCCCTGCGGATCATCGAACGCTATCAGCAAGCGGGTGTCGATAAGGCGAGGGTGCTGATTAAACTTGCGGCAACCTGGCAGGGCATTCAGGCTGCAGCAGAGCTGGAAAAGCGCGGCATTCACTGCAACCTGACATTACTGTTCAGCCTGACACAGGCTAAGGCCTGTGCTGATGCCGGTGTGACACTGATTTCACCTTTTGTCGGCCGCATTCTGGACTGGTACAAACAGCACCAGCCAGAGCAGGATTTTGCCGGACAAAACGACCCGGGCGTACAATCTGTTAAACGTATTTATCAGTATTACAAGCAGCATGGCATCGATACGGTCGTTATGGGTGCCAGCTTTCGCAATATTGAACAAATACGTCAGCTGGCCGGTTGTGATCTGCTCACCATAGCGCCGGATTTGCTGTCGCAGTTACAGACATCATCTGAGCCACTGACCAGAATGTTGCAACCGCAACAAGCTGCCAGCAGCACTAAACCTGAGGCGTTGGCCGAAGCTGACTTTTTATGGCAACTGAATGAAGATGTGATGGCCAGTGACAAGCTGGCTGAAGGCATTCGCAAGTTTGCTGCCGATCAGCGTAAACTGGAACAGCTGCTTAGTACACTGTAACCATCAGGCAAACGCTTTAATAACGAGTTTCACAGGGCTTGCGCTTCATTCTGCCGCAAGCCGCTTTACCTTATCAGCACAAATACGCACTATAAGCTGGCGTGCAACAGTGCAGAGAACCCGTTATGTCAGTGCTTACTCCCTATCAGTTACGTCAACAGTGCCGCAGCGGCCAGTTCAGCGGCAATACCTCCGGATTTGCGCCGGGTTTTGTCCAGGCCAATATGGCGATACTGCCAAAACAGTATGCGGCCGATTTTCTGCAGTTTTGCCATTTCAACCCCAAGCCCTGCCCGCTGCTGGGTATGGCGGCCGCACCCGGTGCTATCGATATGCCGTCTTTGGCGACAGAGCTTGATATCCGCAGTGATCTGCCCAGATACCGGGTGTTTAAAAACGGCGAGCTTACCGATGAAGTTACCGATGTAAAAAGCATCTGGCGCGATGATTTAGTGACCTTTTTAATTGGCTGTTCGTTTTCATTTGAAGAATCACTGTTGGCCGACGGCCTGGAAATTCGCAACATTACCGAGAAAGTGAATGTGCCTATGTACCGCACCAATATTGCCTGTTCCCCTGCCGGCGTATTTCATGGTGGTATGGTGGTCAGTATGCGGCCAATGAAACCGGTCGATGCGATACGGGCGATTCAGATTTGTTCGCGTTTTCCGCAGGTACATGGTGCACCGGTGCACTTTGGCGATCCCGCAGTTATTGGCATTAACAACATAGATAAACCTGACTTTGGTGATGCGGTAACGATACGGCCGGGCGAAGTACCGGTATTCTGGGCTTGCGGCGTAACGCCTCAGGTGGCCATAGCCAACGCCAAAGTGGATTTTTGCATAACCCACAGCCCTGGCCATATGTTGGTTACCGATATCCCAAACAGTAAACTGTCAGTGCTGTAGCGTACTGTGTAGTACGTTACTTTTGAACGTTGAGGCAGACGCCAGCTATTTTCTGATAAATAAGTAAACAGCTGAATAAAACACCGGCAGCAAACATAACGCCAAGCCGGCTGGTGTTGTGGCCTGCTGCATAATTGTCAGATTGGTTATCAGCATCAATGATGTCAACATAGCTGCCGAGACAGATAATGCTAGTACGAGCTGTTTTTGAGATATCGCCGAAGCAGAAAAGTACCCGCCTGAAAAAAAGTTACTTAAGGTGTCCTTGACCGATGCGCTCCCTGTCAGAAAGAGAATATTGAGAATCAGCCAGAAGGCTAATGTCACTGTATCCAACAGTGACATTAGATTTACCTGTGAGTACGCGACAACGACCAATAACACAGCAAACTTGAACACCGGCATGCTAGATTCCTTTTTCAGATGATTTAACTCTGTATCTATCACCTTGTTGCCGTTACTTATCGGCTGACGTTTTTTCTTTTGTTAAACGCTGCTCTAAACGCCCTGTTACAGCATCAGCGTAGCTGACGCAGCCTTGCGGGTCAGATAAACCGTCACGGCTTTGCAGCCGCGTGCGCATGTTGCTGGCTGACGGATGAGGCGTCAGCAGAACCTGACAGTCCAGTTTGGCAAGCGTATTCAAACCGGCTCTATAGGCCTTGAGGTAACTCAGGTGTTCACTAAAACGGTAACTGTCACTGCTGACCGGCGATAAACTGTCAGCATACACCAGCACCTGGCATTGCCCGGCTTCGCAGCTGCGCCACTGCCAGCTGAGGGCACCCGGCGTATGGCCGGGAGTAGCGATTGGCATCAGGCTCAAGTCGCCCAGATTAACCGCCGTTCCCGCCGTCACCTGGCCATCCACTCTTGCCGGTGGAAACGGCTTGTGCATACCTGCCTGGGGGTCGGCGCTACTAACCACTCCACTTGCGAGCACCGGCGCGGCGGCGGCCGACGCCAGCAATTTTGCTCCGCTTAATTGCTGTAATCTGGCTAAGCCGGCAACATGATCAAAATGCTCGTGGCTTTGCAGCAACAATTTAATATCACTCAGCGAAAAACCGAGCGAGCGGATATTGTTCGCAATAACATCTGCGCCGGCTTCTGTCGCGCCATCAATCAAAATATGGCCCTTATCACCTGTGATCAAAATAGCGCTGATCCCACAGGTACCAACATAGTAACTGTTGCCATAAATGCGATATGGCGGGCCGGCTTTGTCCCAGTCATCCCAATCAGCGCAACGCGCTACCCAGTCGGATACCGGCGGGCTGGCTACTGTCTTTGGCACACTGCTGCAGGCAGCCAACAACATTATTAACAGACAGAAAAAACAGCGGATGAATGTCCGGTAAGTCACAACAGCGCTCCGTTAGCTAAAAGATAAACATTGGTTAATAAGGTCAACTGCATCATTAACCATGCTTATGCCGGTTGCAAGTGGTTTACAGTGCATATTGACCGCTGTACGCATGATAAAAATTGCTGTATTTTCTAAATTCAATGAAATTTAGTCATAGGTAGCAGCGTGATTGAAAAAATACATTTGAGCATTATGCGCGAGATTAACCGCCAGGGCTCTTTAACTGCGGCGGCCAGTAGCCTTAATCTGACACAGTCGGCATTAAGCCACAGTATCAAGAAACTGGAACTTCAATCAGGCATCGCATTGTGGTTAAAAGACGGCCGGCAGATCCGCCTGACCGAAG
Organism: Rheinheimera sp. ATLC3; assembly: GCF_059429535.1. Taxonomy (NCBI): domain Bacteria; kingdom Pseudomonadati; phylum Pseudomonadota; class Gammaproteobacteria; order Chromatiales; family Chromatiaceae; genus Rheinheimera; species Rheinheimera sp. ATLC3. The sequence continues at coordinate 2,747,486 of NZ_CM182103.1, read as the reverse complement.
CGGGTAATTATCTGCTGGAACAAGCCAATCGTGTGTTGCCTCAGTTTGAACGTATTGATGAAACGCTGCGCCAGTTTGCCGGCAACGAAAGAGGCAGTTTGCGGGTAGGCATGGAATGCCATCCCTGCTATCAGTGGCTGCTTAAGGTGGTTCAGCCTTTTCTGGCGCAATCACCGGGAGTAGATATTGATGTTAAGCAGCGCTTTCAGTTTGGCGGTATGGCAGCGCTGTTTAACTACGATATTGATTTGCTGATAACGCCGGATCCTATCCTGAAAGAACAGATTCTGTTTGAGCCGGTATTCCCTTATGAACTGGTGCTGGTTGTCGGCCAGCTGAATAAGCTCAGCTCGTTAACGCAGTTAACACCGGCAGATTTGAGCGACCAAACCTTACTGACCTACCCGGTTGAAACCGCCAGGCTGGATATTTTTCAGCAATTTTTGCTACCTGCCCAATGCATGCCAAGGTTACACAAAACCCTGGAGGCTACCGATATTATTCTGCAGATGGTGGCGGCAAACCGTGGTGTGACTGCGATGCCGAAATGGTTAGCGCTGGAATACGCCCAAAAGCTGCCGGTCAAAGTACTGCGACTTGGCAAAAGCGGTATTAATAAACATATTTATGTTGGTTACCGTAAGCACGAGCAACACAATACCCAATTGCAAACCTTTATCAGGCTGGCAAAACAGCAGGCCAGCCAGACAACAGCAGAGTAAAGGTTATTGTGGCGGCGCAAAGGCGGCAAACAACTCATCGCAGGTCATATTATGTGTTTGTTCGGCAAAACTGTAGTAGCCGGGTTTGCTATCGATGCACACCTGATGATCAAACACCAGATCATCTGCCTGCTCGAACAGCCCGGCCGGCATGATGTACTGACCGTTCTGGCTTAAACGGTAAAACAGATGGGTACCACATTCGCTGCAAAAACCACGTGATGCCCAGTCTGACGAGCGAAAAGCCCGGATATACTGCTCGCCGTCGAAACTGACACTGCTGCCACAGTCGACAGCCAGCAGAGGGCCACCGCCCCAACGCCGGCACATACCACAGTGGCAGGCCCCCACCTTGCTGCCTGCCGAGCTGGCACTGATTTTAACCTTACCGCATAAACACTGGCCGTGACGTTGAACCGACATGCTGCCCTCCTTACAATGACGTTAAACCGCTAAGCCCGTTGGCATAAACCTAGTGCAAGGTGGGCGCGGCGTCCACTTGCAATCTGGGCGCACCGCAACCCGAGCCTGCCGCAGCATTTAATATTGTGCGGCAATCTGATCAGGTTGTTGCCATACACTGTGATACACCGTATCGCCCAGCACAAAGTAAATGTCGTCTTCGACCAGCACAGTACGCGCTTCCCAGCTGTTTGCCCGCTGATTGTATTCAGGTATTAATTCGCCGACTTTTTGCATAACACCGTTATCAGCCACTTCCAGCAGCAACAAACTGACCATTTCCCCTAACTCATCATCAAAACGGCTAAGTGGCACGGCCATACGTGTCGTGCCGGATTGATGCAGCGCAGCCAGGCTATGATGCTGATATTCCAACGGCGAATACTGACCGCTAAACAGCAAATCATCCTGGAGTACGGCATCATCAGCACTGACGTCAAATAACGCAATTTTTGCACTGGCGCTGTTCCAGACAGGTTCGCCCTGTTCATCAAACGTAATGTTTTGGCCTAAACCCCACAGCAGATCATCAGTGACGCTATGCAAATAAGCTGAATAGCCAGGGATCTCCAGAGCGCCAATCACCCGCGGCTGTAACTTGTTACTGATATCAAAGGTATATAAGGGATCGGTGCGCTCAAAAGTCACCACATAGGCCCGGTCACCGGTAAACCTGACACCATAAATGGCCTCGCCTGGCTTGCCGATGACTTCATTCGGGTATTGCTGATTTGGCAGTTGCGCCACGGTATTGAGTGTATCGCCCTCTTGCTGCAGCACCCAAAGCCGGTGCATAGGCCCTTCTTCACCACTAACTGAGTTAAACAGCAGCAGTGTCTGGTCTTTTTCATACAGCATAAAATCGGTCTGGCTGGCGGCTATCTGTCCGTCTACCGCACCAGTTGCCTGATAGCCCGCAGCACTATCTTTAAGGCTGAACTTATGCACTACTGTTTGCGCGCCGGTCTGCTCCAGTACCAAACCATGCAGGTATAAATGCTGGGCTGACATATAGAAGTCTGTGATTTCGCCGACAACACAGGCACTTTGCGTTTGATAAGGCGCACTGGTACTTAGCCGGGTAATCACCACCATATTGCTGCTGCCTTCATTATTTTGAATATCTGCAGGCAGATAGCACTGGTCAGCACTGAACATGGGTTCAGCTTCGGCATTATTGACTCTGCGCTTTGGTAGCAGCTCAGCCAGACTGGCAGCTTGTAACACTGCCATATTGTGGCGCTTATCGGCCTCAGTTGCTGCATATCCCAATAAACCTGCGGCATGCGGCCGGTAGCGCGAAACCAGCCATAATGCATCATCCGTCCGACGGCTATCCAGTAATGCACCATCAAGCTCAAGCTGATATACCGCATTACCTTGCTCAAACAACTGTACAACTGTGCGGCTATTAACACTCTCTGCCGGCGTGGTCAGCAGGCCGATATAATCTTGCTGGTCATCTCCCAGCACCGTTAACTGCCCCTCATCTACATAAAGCCCTTTTATCCGCTTTAGCGGATCCGCTAACGGCAGTGCTGCCATAGCAGTCAAGCCACTGTCAGCTTCGCGGAACCAACGTTTAAGGTAGGGGTTACCAGTGTCCGCATCTTTGCCGCTTACGTATAAAATGCGGTCACTGAACTTCACCCTGTCAGCTTCATCAACACCCGGTGTAATCAGGTTGGTACCTGAATCGGCTGGTTGAGTGGGTGTAGGATTTTCCTCACCCACGCTGGTAGTTTGGGCATAGAGGCCAAACTTCATATACTGTGTCAGTGTTGGCGCATTGGTCTGCGTTAATGATGCAGTACTGCTTTTATCGGTTGAAACCTGCCATAAATCAGTCGTGGTGTTATCGTTATCTGAACTACCACCACAGGCGCTCAGTATTGTCGTACTGACTAAAACTGCCAATGAATATAGAGTACGCATCATTCACCTCCCTATTAGTTGCCACTTAAAATGTAAATAATTAGCGAATAATGTAGACACTTTACTGGTGGGCAGTTGTGTAAAAATGTAAGCGAAACATAAAATGTAACTACTACCCAATAGGACAGACCACAGTTATTCTTTTTATCTGTTCCGATTTAACTTTCACAGGACAGCAGTCTCCCCACCTCTTTATTTTCACAAAAATGAAACAATTCATCGTATCAGCCGATGCTATCTATTTTCCCAAGCTGTTTTGCAGTTTTTATAGTCTGTCGATGGCCCAGCTGTACCGTGCCAGCGCCACTACAAGGAGTAGTGAGATAACAATACGGATTACAAAAAAATAACAGTTGGAGAGAACAATGAAATATCTAACAGGCCTATTGCTGCTATCAGCACTGGCTTCATTTGACACCCTGGCACTGTGCCCTGATGGCAGCAGCTTTGATAACACTTTAAGCTTCTGTGCCAACAGCAGCGATGTATATGGCCCCTTTACCAAAACCATGACCGACCGCTGCGTTAGTGCTGGTGGTGGCAGTGCCTGTACTACACCACACACCGCAAGCGTTAATGGAACTAATATCAGTGTACTACGCTGGTCACGTGCCTTTATCACTAACCTGCGCGGCACAGGCAGCTGCCCCGATGGTTCGGTGCGCTCAGCGCAATATGGTAATCACTGCTATGAGCAGCGCAGCGACGGCACGCCAAATAATGTCTATGGCAATTTTACTTCTGACGAAGTAGCCAAATGTCAGTATTTGCAGGGCGGCACGGCTTGCTTTACTACCCGTTGGTCGGCGCAGTTTTACACCAGTGTAAAAAACACTGCCCTGCCTGGCAGCTGGGTGAACAAGTTTGGTGCCTGGCTCTGGTATATCGACGAAGCGGGTGTAAACAAAACCCACACCCAGCTGGCTAATGAGCTTGCCGCCATGGGCGTAAAGCGCATCTTTATCAAAATTGCTGACGATGCTGCCGCCTGTTCACTGTTTGTCGATGCGTGCTCAACCACAACCACTAACATATACAAAAATAAAGGCATAGAGCCATGGGCATGGTCGTACAATTATCCGGGTAACAATGCGGCTCAGGCCGATGCGTTGTATCAGGCCGCCCGCTATGGTTATGTTGGCTTTGTCTCTGACGTTGAGGTGGAATTTAACAATAAAACCACTGAACTGCACAGCCTGTTTCAGGCGTTTCGCGCCGCCCGTACCCGCGCCATCAACGATGGCTACGCCACGAGTGATTTCCCGCTGGGAGCCACTACCTGGAGTAATCCGGCTGATCAGGGCATGCGCGTAGATATCATCGATCAGTACGTCGATTTTCACATGCCACAAACCTATCTTGAAGTATGGGGCAGCAGCTATATGGCCGATCCGAAACGCTGGATTGAAACTGGCAACTGCGAGTACCGTGCTTTGGGTGCCAATAAACCGATCTGGCATATCGTTTCTACCGAGTACGATATTATCAGCCCGGCACAATTAAACAGCTTTTTAAATGTAGCCGGCCCTAATGCCAGTATCTGGCGTGTGCCTGGCGGCGCCGTGCCGCAAGCGGTGTGGCAGGATTGGAGTAATGTTAACTGGCAGCGCAGCAGCTTTGATGCTGATGTCGACTGCTCAGCCGGGAATAACACCTTTAAAAACTATCTGACCGGCAACCCAACGCCGCCGCCCCCGGCTCCGCAAGCTGTGCCGTACTGGGACCAGAAACTTAACGCCGTTAACCCTTATGGCACCTGCAGCATTACGTCGCTAGCAATGATTACCGACTACTTTGGCTTAACCGATCCTGCAGTGCTGGGCCAGCGTACACCGGATTATTTAAACAACCGCTTTGGTGTTCTGCAGGACGTATCCTCACTGGCCTGGGGCTTTAATACCATAGCGCAGGAAAAAGGCAGCCCGCTACGCGATATTGGCGTGACTAACGGCACCATCAGCCAACTGCGTGCGCTGGCCAGTGCCGGCAAACCTACCATAGTGCACGGCTGGTTTACCGCGCCGGGCCATATACTGGTAGTAACCGGTTATGATGGCACTCATTACACCGTAAACGACCCTTACGGTGTGTGGAACCTGCAAAAATGGGGCAGCTATGACACCAGTAAATCCGGCAAGGGCGTGCGCTACCCGAAAGCGGCATTTGAGTATGCCATTAACGATAATGGCAGCGGCAATGACTTGTGGCTGCACCGGTTTGAGTAACTAAACCCTGCGCTGTGCCAGTTGCAGGCACAGCGCACTTAATACAATAGCTACAGCACCCAAAGGTAGCACTGCCGTCAGGCTAAAGGTACTGATAGTCAGCGCCGCTATCGGCGGCCCCAGCATTAAGCCCACTTTAAAGGCGCTTAAGCAAAACACAATTAAGCGGCCTGACGGGTCGACATCATTAAAAATGCCCATCATTACCGGCACTACAAAGCTCCAGAAAATCTGATACACAATGGTCGCTGCAGCATAAATCAGCCAGGCCGGGCCTGTGCTTAGCAAACCCAGCGCCAGCAAACAGGGTAACTGAATTGCTACAGTTAGCCACAGCGCTGCGGTGCGGCCATATTTGCTGACAAAAACACCGGATAACATTGAACCTACCGCACTAATGGCAAAGCCTAAACCCAATACATAGCCGACTTCAGCCATGGTTAACCCTGCAGATACACCTAAACGTTCGAGGTATCCCCAAACACCGCCCTGAGCAAAGTAATACAGCACCACACCAAAAAACACCCATAGTGCAGGCGCTAAACGGCCTTTAAGTTCAAAGCGCACACTGTGCTGTGGCTTTTGGTTTTGCGCAAAACGGATAAAGCTAAGCAGCAAGGCTGCCAGCAAAAACAGGTTAAAACTCTGGTAAATCGCGCCGTAACCAAAACGCGTTATAAGTTCTGGCAGCACCATAAAACCGACTGTGCCGAACACCACCTGTATTGTCACCATCACGCCAAAGGCTTTATCTACCCGGGTAGAATCACCCAATGCCGCCAACGCTATGGCATAACTAATACCACAGGCGACACCGGCAACAACGCGTAATAGCAACAAAGCACTGTACCCCTCTGCCTGGCTGGTAAGCAGATTTGCGCCAATAAACAGCAGTAAACCCAGCTGCACAGCTGGTCGCCATGGCACCCGGCGCACCCACCAAAAAGCGGAAGTGGTAGAGAGTAGAATACCAGCCACATCGGCAGCGGCCAGATAACCTACCTGTTGGGTGCTGAATAAACCACTATCAGAAAACGCACCGACAATTAGTGGCATTAGATTGGTCACCGCCGCGCCCATCATGGCAATCAGCATCAGGCCGGCATATTCAGCCCAGTAACCGGATGGTTTAACTTCAGTATCCATTGATAATTCCTGCATCTACGGCTCCTTAAAGCAAAAAAGTGAGCGCGGCGAACCGGCTCACTTTTATTTAGCCTACATCACTGTTAGTAGTATTTGTAGGAGAAATTAACACCAATAGTGCGTGGCGTCAGCGCTATGGTGCGCCGGCCCAGTACACCGCCATTTAAGTTTGATACGATGGCATCTTCATCGGTCAGATTTTGCGCCCAAATCGCCACATCCCAGTTATCTTTACCAAAGCCAATGTTGGCACTAAAAGTAGTGTACGACGGGTATTCAAATACCGGTGATGTCGGGTCGTCCTGGCGGTCGTTCTGCACTTTGCTGACATATCGGCCATTTAACGACGCATAAGCTGTCATGCCGTTATCAAAATCGGTGTCATAACGCACACCAAAGTTGTGCCGCCATTTTGGCGAGCCGCCCAGCAAACCGCCCTTGTTCCAGGTACGGCACTCATTATCATCTTCTGCCACGTCCTGATACACACATTTGGTTAAGGTTTCATCCCATTTACCCTCAGTCGTGGCAGTGGCATAGCTTAGCGTAATATTGTCGGTTAAATAATAACGGGTATTTAACTCCCAGCCCCGGGTAACCGCATCCGGGCCATTGGTAGTGCCGTTAACCGGGAAAATTCCGTCAATGGTTTGCGAGAAATAGGTTTGTACGTTGTTCCAGCTAATCTGATACACGTTGGTTTGTACATACCAACCATCGGCCAGATAACCTTTTACGCCCAGTTCCAGGTTGTCGGTAGAATCCGGCTCGTAGTTTTGCACGTCATCGGCCACCAGCTGGCCGCCTTCATCGCGGAAGCCATTAGTCCCGCCACGACGGAAGCCCTGCGAATAAGTGAAATAAGCGAATACTTCATCACTGAACTTGTACGAGGCGTTAAATTTATAAAAGCTCTCGCCATTTTCTTTATTACTAAATTCACGGTCTGAGTCAGTCGTACCTAAGTAGTCTTTAATCAGCGCCAGGCCGGTATCTTCATAGTTAAACACCCGGGCGCCAACGGTGACATTTAGCTTGTCGGTGATGTCATAACCCAACTCACCAAACAAAGCGAGCTCTTTGTATTTACTGCCTAAATCTTCCTCATAGCCCTGCCCGGGCACTCCGCCGACCGCACCGCGATCAATCGCCGCCCATGCCGTTTGAGCAGCAATTTCATCTAACTTTTCAAACCACTCAGAAAATCGGAAATTGCGCTTTTGATCGGTGTAATACAGCCCGGCAATCCAGCTAAAGCGGCTGTCATTATCTGAGGTTAGGCGGGTTTCATGCGTCAGGCCTTTGTAAGTGTTATCAAAGGTCATATAAGCCGAGTCGTTGCCATCATCCAGTGCCAGACCCGGGATCCAGCCGTAATAGGCATCGCCCTGTGAGGCGTAATCGGCCTGGCCAATACTGCTGTCTTTGTAAAACGAGGTGGTGCTGTGTAGTTTCATGCCCGATAACTGCCAGTCTAAATCCAGTGTATCCATGGTCAGTTCGCGGTCGGCATATTCTTCAAAACGGGCTACGATAGTGTGGTCGTTGTATTGAAAAGGCGTTTCAAAGGAACTTAGCTCACAATCAGCAATGCCTTTACAGGCACGGTCAACCGGAAGGCGCGCTGCACCGTTAGTACCATGCGCCAGCTGATCCTGCTGAATATGGCTAAAGGTCAGTTTTACATCATCACTTAGCTGCCACAACAATGCCACCTTGCCGCCGGTAACATACTGGTAATCATCATCTTTATACAAAGTCTGGTTCGGACTGGGGTCGCCTGGAAAGCCTTCACTGTCAGCCAACCAGCTTGGGTTGACCTGACGGTCGGTGTAGCCTTTTTCATTTAGGTTAGCCAGGGAGGCACGCAGCGCCACCTGCTCGCCCAGAGGCACGTTTACGACGATATCGGTATCGTTACTAACGCCGCCGTTTTTGGTTTGATACAGGCTGGTATTGAAGTCGAACTGGAAATCGTCCAGCACCGGCTGATTGGTGATATAACGGATGGTACCACCTAAACTGCCGGCTCCATAAAGGGTGCCCTGCGGGCCTAACAGGGTTTCTACCCGGTTTATATCTTTTATACGGTAACTGATGTTTGGTAGCGGCGTCGCATCCAGATAGTACGCCATAGTAGTGCGGATAAACTGCTGAATGTTATTGGCGTTAACGCCCGATACGTTTAAACCACGTACTGATACTGAGTCGGCAAAACGGGCACTGTTACCTGGTGCGCTGATCTCGACGCTGTCGGCAATTAAATCTTTTAGGTTTGCAATGCGTTTTTCCCGCAATTCAGCTTCGGTCATAGCACTGATATTCATCGGAATTTCCGATGCTAATTGTGGCCGGCCAGAGGCGGTTACCGTGATCACTTCAATTTGCTTTTCTTGCTTAGTTTGCTCAGTGCCACTTTGCTCTGCTTGCTGAGCATAAGCTGCCCCGCTCAGTAACACTGCTGAAATTACCAGACTTAACCTGTGTTTAGTAAAAGGTACCATGCTAAGTTTCCTTCCTGTTGCCGTTATTATTTTTAATTTACAAGTCTGGTAATCCTGCTAAATTATTTGCTCAGAACTTGTACACTAGCATCAATAAAAGCTTTTTAATGCTAAGTACAGTTGCTAACCATCGGTTAAGGCGATAAAAATGCAATTATCCTTTGAACAGTTACAGGCGTTTTTAACTACAGTCGAGACCGGCAGCTTCTCAGCCGCGGCCCGTAAACTGGGTAAGGCACAATCGTCGATAAGTGGTCTGATCAGCAATCTTGAGATAGACGCCGGATTTGAAGTGTTTGACCGCAGCAAACGTACCCCTCCGCTTACCGCTGAAGGATTAGCACTGTTAAACGATATCAAGTCTGTATTGAAAAGTTACAACAACCTGTTGAGCAGGATTCAAAACTTAAATAAAGATGTCGAAACTGAAATCAGCCTGGCCTTTGATGATTTGGCGCTGCCGGTGCCAATTATGCTAAAAGTGGCTGAGGAATTTAAACAGCACTTTGCCAACACCTCGCTTATGCTGCTAAAAGCCAGCCATCAGCAGGGGTATCAGCTGCTTAAACAGGGAAAGGTGGATATTGCGATCGCCATCAGCCAGGATGACTACCCGGAGAACGTGGCGTTTCGTGGTATTTCCCATGTGCATTACGGCACAGTTGTCAGCAGCCTGCATCCGTTGGCGCAGCTAAGTCAGGTGACACCGTACGATTTATCACAACACCGCCATTTACGTATTACCGATGCCGATAGTGGCTTTCGCCGCTTTGATTCAGATTTATCCAGCAATATCTGGTTCACCAACAGCTCGACATTACTAATCGACGCAGTGACGGCAGGCTTAGGCTGGGCTGAACTGCCGCTGCATTTAATTAAGCGCCAACTACAAAGTGGTGAGCTGGTTAAACTACCCACCAGCCATCAGGCAGTGTCGTTTCCGCATTGTGTAGATATGGTGTGGCAAAGTGAAACGCCGGTTGGCCAAGGCATGCAATGGCTGTTAAATGCGCTTACCGAGCAGGGCATAGCCTTTAGCAAGCAAAGCGGCGAGCTGGGCTAGCTTATTTGACGCCAGGTAACTGAGCACCCACAAACGGGGGTAAAGGCGCCCTCATCCGCCCGAACAGGGAATGGCTGTATTTGGCGGAACTACGGTACAACCTGTCACAACGAAACAGGAGTCCGCTATGAACATGCCTTTTGACACCACCGAACTAAATCGGCTGGACAAACAACACTTTACCCACCCCTGGACAGTATTTGATGTGTTTAGTGAGCAAGGTGCCTTACCTATCAGTTATGGCGACGGATGCTATATAGAAGACACAAACGGTCGCCGCTACCTGGATGCTGTTGGGGGATTATGGTGCACAAACATTGGCCTGGGCCGCACTGAAATGGCTGACGCTATAGCCGCGCAATGCCGCCAGCTGGCCTTTGCCAACCCCTTTGTCGATATGACCAATGTGCCAGCCACCTTATTGGCAGCCAAACTGGCCGGGCTGGCACCGGGCGATTTAAACCATGTTATATTCACCTGCGGTGGCTCTACCGCGGTCGATTCATCCTACCGGCTGATTCAGTACTATCAAAATTGCCGTGGTAAGCCAGAGAAAAAACATATTATCTCGCGCAAGAACTCCTACCACGGCTCAACTTACTTATCGATGTCGATTGGTGGCAAGGCCGGCGATCATCCACCCGAGTTTGATTTTATCAGTGATACTATTCATCACATCAGCTGCCCTAATTACTATCGCGCGCCACAGGGTTTAACTGAAGCGCAGTATCTTAGTTTTTTGCTTGATGAGCTGGAGCAAACTATTTTGCGCATTGGCCCGGACAAAGTCGCGGCGTTTTATGCTGAGCCAGTATTTGGTGCCGGTGGTGTTATAGTGCCGCCGCAAGGTTATCATCAGGCTACTTTTGAGATTTGCCGTAAGTACGATGTGCTCTATGTCTCAGATGAGGTTGTCACTGCCTTTGGCCGGCTTGGCCAGTGGTTTGCCTCCAAAGAAGTGTTTAATATTGAGCCGGATATTATCATTACAGCCAAGGGCCTAACCTCAGGTTACCAGCCACTGGGCGCCTGTATTTACTCTGATCGTATCCACCAGCTGATAAGTGAACCCGGCCATGGTCGCTGCTTTGCCCACGGTTTTACCTATTCCGGCCACCCGGTGGCTTGCGCCGCAGCACTAAAAAACATTGAAATTATCCAGCGTGAGCAGCTGCTAGAGCGCGTGCAGCAGCTGGGGCCTTATTTTCAGCAGCAGATGAAAACGCTGGAAGATTTACCTATTGTTGGCCAGGTGCGTGGTATGCAACTGATGGTGTGTGTGGAAAATGTAAGCTGCAAAAAAACCAAGGCATTATTCCCGGAAGAGCTGGACATTGGTAAACGCATTGCCGATCACGCCGAAACGCTAGGGTTGATTGTGCGGCCGATAGTGCATTTAAACGTGATGTCACCGCCGCTGACCATTAGCCGATCACAAATTGATGATATCGTTGCGACCTTACGCAAAGCGATTGAACTGACCATCGACGATCTCTATGCTGAAGGGCATTTAGTTCGCCAGCATGATACGCATCCAGCAAAAAGCATCTGCGCTTAAGGAGAGCACTATGCGTCAAAGTCATTTATTTTGCGGCCTGTTACTGGGCTGTTTATTGCAACAAGGCTGCGCGGTAGCTGCCCCTGCAGATAAGATAATGCAGGCGGCTCTGCCCTGGCAAAACCAGGCCTTCGAGCAGGGCAAAGCCGAGCAGTGTATGAACTGGACCCGCGAAGTACTAAAGCAGGCCTGTGGGGTAAAGTTTGCCAGCCTGCAAAGCCAACAGCCATGGGATTTAGACCAACTTGGGCCGGGAGATGAGTTAAAACCTGAGCATGCCGATTCACTCGCCGCCGATGAATTCGGCACTAAAATTCAGCGTATTGATGCGCTGCAAGCAGGTGATTTGGTGTTTTTACAAAACACCTACGGTAACTGGAACAAAGGCGTAATTACCCATGTGGGTATCGCCACCGGCGATGGCAATTATATCCACCGTATGACCTCTAATCAGGGCTATGTGCGGATAGAGCCGATACCCCAGGCCGACTTTCAGGCCGGCCTGCGCTTAAAGCCAGAGTTATGCCAGTAACCGCCTGTCCGCTGTTCTATCGCCACAGGCGATAGTAAATCATTTCAATTATTTAACCTCTGCAACTAGGGTAACTGAAACACTTTCAGGAGCCCTGGTATGCAGATCATCCGCACGTTTAATATTGGCTACATATTACTGCTTTTAACACTGACCGGCTGTAGTAGCCCGGACGCTGATACAGCGCCACGTCAGGCAACGGCAGCTATCGCCAACGTTACAACTAACCCCCATACCAGCAGTGCCATACCGATACCTTATTACAGTCAGCTGGAAAACCAGAATAAGCCTGCATCAACCTGCAGTGTCACCTCACTGGCGATGGTGACCGACTTTTTTGGCATAACGCAGCCGTCTGACACTGTGCGGGTGCCTGATCAGCTTTACCAACGCTATGGCTTGTTGCAGGATGTGCCGGTATTGTCCGGCGCTTTTAACCAACTGGCCATTGAAGCCGGCAGTACGGCCCGCGCTACCGGGCTTACCAATGGCACCTTTGCGCAGTTACAAGAGCATGTCAGCAAAGGCCTGCCCGCTATAGTGCATGGCTGGTTTACTCCACCTGGCCATATTATGGTGGTCACCGGTTATGACGGAAAGTACTACACGGTACATGACCCTTACGGTAAGTGGGATTTAACAAAGTTCGGCAGCTACGACACCAGCGTGTCAGGTAAAAATATCCGCTATCCGAAAGCCGAATTTGAGCATGCCATTAACGATAACGGCACCGGCGATGATTTGTGGTTACACCTGTTTGCTCCGCAAACGGTCGATTAGATGCAGTAGAGTACTGCATCAGCGAAAGTTGGCTAAAAGTGACAATGGCGATAAGTTAAAGGACTATTCGCCATTTCATTCTACTTCGTTTGTTTCAGGCTGTTATTGCTTAAATCGGCATCTGCTAACGCAGTTAACTCCGCTTGCAGCAGAGTTGATACCGGGCGCTTCACCTGCACACTGGCTTGCTGATTATTTAACCGCCAGCTATCTACCGGAATATGCCGCTCTACTGTGCTACCATCGGCAAAACTTAGCTTAAGCGTAAACGGCATAACGATGCCGCCGCGGTTTTCAATACGCACACTTATGCTCCCTTGCTGCTCATCTATGCCAGCGATGGCTAAATCAACATGGTTATTGCTGTAAAACCAGCCGCGCCAGAACCAATGTAAATCCAGCCCGGTTTTAGCATGAACAAAGCGGATAATATCGGCAAACTGCGCTCTTTTACCGCGCCAGTGGCGGACAAAATCACGTAGTGTTTCATCAAACAATTCAGGCCCGATAAGGTGCTGGCGTAATATCACCCAAGCCACTGCAGGCACATGATAGTGAGAGTCGAGTTTGCTGTTGAAATGATCTGCCCGGCGTGCAGGCTCGACATAGCTAACCTGCTTCATTACCTCTCCAACCTCAGCCGGGTCGCCGTAGAAGCTTTGAAAATCCGTACTCCAGCGCTGCTCCAGTAAATAGGACAAAAAGCTGACCATACCTTCATCAAAAAAGCCTTCCTGACGTTCATCTGTATTTACCAGCATCGGAAAATAGCTGTGTACCACTTCGTGCATAACGCCGCCAAGCACATCATGCTTTTCGGTGCGGCTGTATGCCGGTGCCGGGCCATTAATTGCGGCATTTGGGCCGCGAAAGCCAACAAAGGTGATACCCGGATATTCCATACCAATACCGGCAATATTTACCACGTTCATCACAGTAAACGGAAAATCACCGAAATACTGCGCTAATTGCTGCACAGAATGTTTTGTACTTGCCAGCGCAAACTTATGCCACAACCATCTACCATTGTCCGGATAAACCACATTTAGTCTGTGCCAGTGACCATTCAGTTGTATTTGTTCAGTCTCCCAAATCAGGCTATTGCCGGCGGCAAAAGCCACGTCACGCACCTTGTTGGCGCTAAACTGCCAGCTTTTTCTGCCTGAACTGCGGTTTTCATTGCCAGCTTTAAACGCACTCTCTGGTAACACCAGCTGTGCAGCGTCTCGTTGCTGCCAGGCCTGATACTGCGTTTTGCTTAACACCTGTTTGGCATTTTGCAGTTCACCGCTTGCCAGCACTAAATAGCCGTCTGGCACGGTGATATCCAGCTGATAATCGCCCAGCTCGGTGGCAAATTCGGCATCCTTAATAAAGGGGCTAAGCGCCCAGCCCTTGTCGGTAAAGGCTACCGCACGCGGGAACCATAGCGCTACGCCAAATAGCTTGCTGCCATCGCTAAATCGTTCGACACCGGCACGCGGCCGGCGCGGATCGGTGCGCTCAGGCAACTGTAACTGCCAGCTAACGTTTAATTTGATGCTGGCACCGGCAGCCAGCGGCTTGGGCAGGCTTACCCGGTAAAAGGTATCCTGACGTAACAGCGGCAGCGGTTTTTTCGCGGCAAAGAATGCAATCTGAGTTACACCAGCGCTGCCCAGACCTTCGCCATGCAGGGCGGTGCTAATACTGTCGGGCAAAAAGCGGTTTAGCGGCAGCTCAAACCAAAGCTCGGTTAAAGGCTGCGGTGAGTTATTCTGATACTGAATGTCGGCGCTGGCATTAAGCGTAGCTGTGTCTGGCAACAACTCGGCTTGGATTTGGTAATTGACCTGCTGTTGCCAGTATTGTGCTGCAGGCACACCAATACTGCTACTGCCTGGCGGTAACGGTAGCGGCAAAGGTGCAAACAGATCGGCCAGAGCAGAAAATGCAGTGCCAAATGCGAGTAAAGCACTGAGTAATAACCGGTTTTTCATTAACTTTCCTTACCCCGTACGCTTTAACTCTACTGCAGCTGCGACTGGCAGCAGCGGGTCGCGCAATACCGGTGCTTCTGAGTTAGCCAGTAGCTCAATAAACAACGCCAGCAGCTCTGGGTGCGAGCTGATACCAAGCTTGGCATAAAGGTTTTTTCGGTGCATTTTCACCGTCTCCAGCCCGAGTTTTAGCTGGCGGGCAATCGCTTTTACGCAATGCCCTTCGAGCATCATATTGAGTACATCGCGTTCACGTGCAGTGCAGACTTCACTGCCAAAGCAACGCTGAAAATCATCGACCAGATAACCTGTCGCTTGCGGCCGGAGGTTATCTTTGCCCTGCAATTGCTGGTGTTGCAGCACTAACTGCTCTACCAGACAAAACAACGCCTGCCACTGGGCAATTACTTCCAGCCTGAACAACTCGCTGCCAGCAATTTGTGCCAGTTCAATATGCACGAAACCCTGATTTAGGCCAAGCGGAATAATAAAGCCAACTTCATCCTGAATTTTAAGATGACGAAAATAGCTGTTGTAATATTGTTCAAACTCAGCGTAATTGTCTGGTGCAATATCACTTAAACGCCACACACCTTTATGACTGCCCTTGAGCCCTAGGCGGTAAAACGGATCCAGCACATAGGCCGATTTTAAATAACAGGCAAAATTATCGCCCGGCAGAGGTGCACGTTGATATAACAATTGTGGTTTTTCAGCGGGTCGAAACAACAGTACCACGCACTCATCCGAATGCTGCAACTGACCCAGTAACTGACACAGCGCCGGGTAAAACCGCTCAGTTCCCTTGCCTTGCTGTACTCTCAGTAACTGTTCGCTCCAGTTAACCAGTTGCATTTACTCATCCCTGCCCGCTTCACGATATCGTACACCTGGCAATACGCAGAGCATTTCATACACTAAATTCGCCGCAAGTAGAGCTGTATTGCCACTGGTGTCATAAGGTGGCGAGACCTCAACCAGATCGCCGCCCACCAGATTAAGTCCTTTAGTGCCACGGATAATCTGCAGAGCCTGCGGCACCGTCAAACCGGCAATTTCGACAGTACCTGTACCGGGCGCATAGGCAGGGTCGATACCGTCGATATCAAACGAAATATAACAAGGCGTATCGCCGATAGTTTGGCGCACCTGTGCCATTAACGGCTCAAGCGACTTGCCCCAACATTCTTCTGCAGTAACCACAGTAAAACCCTGCTGACGTGGCCAGTCAAAATCATCAGCTGCATAGCCGGTACCGCGCAGGCCAATCTGAAACACCTTATCGCCCTGCAGCAAGCCCTCTTCAACCGACCGGCGAAACGGCGTGCCATGAGCTATCGGCTCGCCAAACATATGCTCGTTCACATCGGCGTGGGCATCGACATGTACCAGCGCCAGCGGGCCATGTTGCGCCGCCAGCGCCCGTAATATCGGTAGCACTATAGTATGATCACCACCCAGCGTCAGCGGCAATACTTTGGCTGCGGTAAGCTGGCGGTAATGCTGCTCGATAATATTGATGCTTTTGCTCAGGTTAAAGGTGTTAATGGCTACATCACCCAGATCGGCAACTTGCAACGAATCAAAAGGCGCAGCGCGGGTAGCCATATTGTATGGGCGCAACATACGTGACTCGTCACGAATTTGCCGCGGTGCAAGCCTGGCACCGGGCCGGTTAGAGGTGCCGATATCAAAGGGCACGCCAATAATACCGACATCAATACCGCTTAGCTCTGTCGCCGTAGGCAGGCGCATAAAGGTTGCCGGCCCACCGAAGCGCGGCATCTCATTACCGCCAAGGGGTTGGTTTAACAGCCGATGCGTAGTCATGCTGAGCCCTCAGTGACAATGGCTTTTAGCTCCAGATATTCTTCTACGCCTTTTAAACCCAGCTCGCGGCCATTGCCGCTTTGCTTATAGCCGCCAAAAGGCGCAGCGTTATGCCAGGGTGCGGCATTAATAAAGATAAGTCCGGCGCGAATGCCCTCAGCGAGGCGCTGCGCAGTAGCTTCATCATCTGCCCAAACACGGCCACTTAAGCCATACGGCGAGTCATTAGCGATACGCAGTGCATCGGCTTCATCCTGATAAGGTAAAATGCACAGCACCGGGCCGAAAATTTCCTCACGGGCGATCTGCATCTGATTATTAACATTGGCAAACACTGTGGGCCGTAGGTAATAGCCAGCGCCAATTTCAGGCAACGGCTCAGCGCCGCCGGCTACCAGCTCTGCACCCTCTTCCAGCCCAAGCTCTATATAACGCTGCACGCTCTGATACTGAGCTGCGCTTATCAACGGGCCTAAAAACACCCCATCCTGATGCGGCTCGCCCAGTGTCAGGCTGTTCGCATGGGCGGCGGCAATAGCAACTGCATCGGCATACTGGCTGTGATGCACCAGCATTCGGCTAAGCGCCGTGCAGGTTTGGCCCGAGTTGGCCATTACATCTTCTACCCCCAGCTTTACCGCTGCGCTAAGCTGCTCAGTCGGGCTGATAATAAAGGCTGACTTACCGCCCAGCTCTAAACAAACCCGCTTAACCGAAGCTGCCGCTTGCTGCTGAATATGCCGGCCAATTTCGGTTGAGCCGGTAAAAGACACGCAATCAATATCGGCATGCGTTGATAAAATATCGCCAATCTGGCTACCGCTACCCAGCACCAGATTAAACACACCGGCTGGCAAACCAGCGGCATCGGCAGCCATCGCAACACAAAGCGCCGTTTTTGGCGTTAGCTCAGCTGGTTTTAACACCACAGTACAGCCAGCTAATAAAGCTGGCGCCAGCTTGGCAATAATTTGATGCAGCGGATAATTCCACGGCGTAATCAGCGCACATACTCCTACAGGCTCTTTACGTAGCTTTAAGCGTGCATCCAGCTGCAACTGCTCGTTCTCAAGCACCCGGGCATACTCCAGATGTTTGGCAAAGGCATCTAACGGGTCATCCACATGCACTTCGCGGGCAAACCATAGTGGTGCACCCAGTTCTGTCACCACGGCTTCGACCAGTTCGTCACGGCGCTGTTGTAGCTGCTGAATAAAGGCTGCCAGGTACTCAGCACGCTGTACAAAACTAAGTGCAGCCCAGGCAGGAAAAGCATGGCTGGCAGCGGATACGGCGTCATTTACCAGGCCGGCATCAGCGCGGGCAACACAGGCATAGGCTTCACCACTGGCCGGGTTAACCAGTGTATGCCAGTCCGGCGCCGCAATGGTGCGCCACTGACCGTTAACATAATGAGCATTAATGCGTTGTAACATAACTAAGTTCCTCGCAGCGTTTCAGGCGGTATCCTTGCAGGCAGGCCCATTCGGTCATCGCGTCAGTGAGCGCATCGAACAGCGGGGCCGCCCACTGCCGACCGTTGTCGATACTGCCAGCCTGCTCAACAATATCGATAGCGCGGCTGACCTCCATAATGCTGACCGTTGCGCCGAAGCCGGCAGCGCGCTCAATCAGCGGATGCCAGGCAGCTGAGGAGCCCTCGACATCCGAATGGCCTCCGCGTACCCGGGCGCCCTGATTACCGAGGCCAACCTGCTGATAAAACGAGGCGATATGGCGCTGTATCAGTGCTTCCCACTGAGGATTACGCGGGTTAGTGCCGGTGACCAGCATTTGAGCTCCCGGTAGCGGGTTTTGCACATTAGGATTATGCGCATCGGCGGTCAGCAGCACGGTTTGCACATGCGGGTTACCCTTGTGAATAGCGGCGATGAAATGCTCAAACGCCTGATAACCATCGAGGTTTTCGCCGTAGTACTGAATGCTGGGCGTCAGCACGAAAAAGCCTTGCTGCCGTAAGCGCCAGGCCATCTCCTGCTGGGTGATTTCATTCCACTGCTTGCCCACATTGCGGCCATTAACCGCAGCGCCCGGCATCATCTTGCCTTCTGTCGTATATTGCTGCGGAATTATCGCAATAGGCGCTTTGGTATCGATACGAATGGCGGCCACATCGGCCACGGTCCAGTTTTTACCGCTGTAGTTAAAACGCACCCGGTGCGTACCCTCAC
Organism: Rheinheimera sp. ATLC3; assembly: GCF_059429535.1. Taxonomy (NCBI): domain Bacteria; kingdom Pseudomonadati; phylum Pseudomonadota; class Gammaproteobacteria; order Chromatiales; family Chromatiaceae; genus Rheinheimera; species Rheinheimera sp. ATLC3. Next base: position 2,728,558 of record NZ_CM182103.1, on the reverse strand, counting down.
CCCGGTCAAACTGATAATCGGTGTTCTGATCCAGTTGAATAAAGTTTGCTGCTGCCGTTTGCTCTGGCAGCGCTGGCATTACAGACTTAGTGCCGCTACTGCAGGCGGTTAACAAGCTAACGAGCAATAGAGAATAGACTCGCATAAGGCGTCCTTTTTGCGCTAATTTCAACCGATGCTAGCAGTGGCCGTTGGCACTGGCATGTTAGTAACTATCGGTTTGCACGATATGTCATGTCCGGACAAAAACTGGCTTACTGGCGGTTAAGCCCGCCTGCATCCATAGTGTAAACCGATGGTTATTCATTTTCTGCGCGCTCTGGCTGTGCGCACAATGGCGTATTATTTGTTAGCGGAGTTTGCCCTTGAGCCCACTTTATCTGCCCCTGACCGAGCAATTGCGCCAGTTTAACAGTGGCCAGTTATCGCCCGTGACGCTAATGCAGCAAAGCCTTCAGCGTATTGCCCGGCATAACCCGGCGCTAAATGCGTTTAACTTTGTGTTTGCCGATACAGCACTGGCGCAGGCAGAGCAGGCCGCCAAGGCCTACCAGCAAGGCTCGGCCGGGCCGCTCTGTGGCTTGCCGCTGGCGATTAAAGACGAAACCTATATCAAGGGGCAAATCACCACCAATGGCTCTCGCTGCCTGGCGGACTTTGTCGCCAAAGAAACCGATCCGGCAGCGCAGCGCTTGCTGGATGCCGGAGCTATTGTGCTTGGCCGCACTACTACTCCGGAATTTTCCACCTCAGCCGTTACCTGGTCAGATTTATGGGGTGTCAGCCGTAACCCATGGAATACTGATTTCACCTGTGGAGGCTCGTCCGGTGGCTCAGCGATTGCCGTAGCCAGTGGCATGGCCAGCTTTGCCAATGCTACCGATATTGGTGGTTCGGTGCGTATTCCGGCAGCGTTTTGTGGCCTGTATGGTTATAAGCCTCCGCATGGACGGGTGGCTGAAATCAGCCCGTATAACATTGATTTGTATTGCCATCACAGCATTCTTACCCGCAGTCTGGAAGACTTACGCTATGTTTACCCCTTGCTGCGCGGTGCTGACTGGCGCGACTCTCATTCGTTTATTCCGGATACCAACCCAGACTTGGCGCCGCGCAAACCGGTTAAGCAGCTAAAAATCGCTGTCTGTGCTCATTTAGGTTTTTACCCGCTGGCGTCCGATATTAAGCGCGAATTGCTGCGAAGCAGCGACGCGTTACGCGCACAGGGCTTGCAGGTGGACGAGGTAGAGCTTAATTGGGATGAGCGTGTAATAGACACTGCCAAAATTCAGCAACGCGCGCTGATGGGGTTATTGCTCAGGCGGCAGTTTGGTAAGCCGGAGCAGCGCGCTATGATGACACCTTATATGCAGCAGTATCTGGCGCAGGTAGATAGTTTAACGCCGGAGCAAATGCTGGATGCCAACTTATATCTGTGCCAGATGTGGGATGCGCTGGCCAGGGTATTTAAACACTATGACTTGTTGCTGTGCCCGACCGTCGCCACCAGCGATATCAGGCCAGACTTTGACTATAGCCAGCATCAGGTTAGCATAGAGGGTAAGACAGTCGATGCCAATAAAGGCTGGTTTATGACTTACCCGTTTAATAGCTTAAGCCAGTGCCCGGTGCTGGCCATGCCCAACGGTTTTTGCGATAACGACGTGCCAAGTTCAGTGCAGATCGTCGGTCAGCCATATCAGGAAGGAGATGTATTTGCCGTGGCAGAAATTTTGGCAGATACCCAGGCCTGCGACTTTTACACTAAGTATTTCCCGCCGCTGACCTGAGCAATACCTTTTACATCATGATGCTGCCAATGCTTTACCCGCGAGCAGACAATCGCTAAGCAATTGACTAAATTGCTGCATGCCTTGCACAGCTTCAGCAAAGGGCATGGTAAGTGGCGGTAAAAAGCGGATCACGTTGTTGTAGTAGCCACAGGGCAGCAAGATCAGGCCATAATCTGGTGCCTTTGCAACCAGTTGTTTAACCAAATCTACGGCAGGACTATCATCGGCATTAACCAACTCCAGCGCAACCATTGCCCCGAGGCCCCTTACATCTTTTACACACTGAGGATAGGTGACAGCTAATGAATTCAATGCGTTAACCAGCAACTGGCCAAGCTCTTTTGCTCTGGCCGGCAATTGCTGTTGCGTCATTTGCCTCAATACCGCTAGCGAAGCAGCACAGGCGACCGGAGAACCACCGTAGGTGCCACCAAGCCCGCCTGCAGCAGGCGCATCCATTATTTGAGCTTTACCGACAACTGCGGCTAGTGGTAAGCCACCCGCAATTCCTTTAGCTAAAGTAACCAAATCTGGTTCAATATCATGATGCTCAATAGCAAACATTTTTCCGGTACGGCCAAAACCTGTTTGGATTTCATCAACAATTAAAACTATACCGTGCTCATCACAGCATTTACGTAACGCCTGCATCAACTTGGCTGGCGCAGGATAAAAGCCCCCTTCGCCCTGCAAGGGTTCAATTATTATTGCGGCAACATCAGTTGGTGCAATTGTCGCTTTAAACAGATTATTTAGCGCCAGCAGACTATGCTCAGTGGTGACATCGTGGCAGGCCATCGGAAAAGGTATATGATAAATATCAGCGTTAAAGGGGCCAAAACCTGTTTTATAAGGCGTAACCTTACCTGTTAACGCCATCGCAAGGTTAGTTCGCCCATGAAATCCGCCCTGAAATGCAACCACCCCCCGACGGCCTGTATAACTTCTGGCAATTTTTATCGCATTCTCTACTGCCTCAGCACCCGTAGTGACTAATATGACTTTTTTTTCATCTTCACCCGGCATTAGACTGACTAACTGCTCCGCCAATTCTACAGCAGCTGAGTATGGTGTGATCATCAGGCAACTATGTGCCAGATTCTGCAATTGCTGTATCGCTGCCGACAATACTGCCGCATTGCCATGCCCAGTGTTACACACGGCTATGCCGCTAGCAAAGTCTAGGTAGGACTTGCCCTGAGCATCCCAAAGCCGAGCGTTTTCAGCGCGCTCAATATACACAGGCAATAAATTGCCCTGCCCTCTTGCGAATACCCGATTTTTACGGTGTTGCCACTGTTGATTTTCCACAAAACCTCCTTAATCCAGCCCTCCTAGGGCCATATATTTCAAGTCTGTATAATCGTCTAAGCCATATTTTGAGCCTTCCCGACCAAACCCTGACTGTTTGATCCCCCCAAAAGGTGCTGCAGCGTTGGACACTATGCCTTCATTAATTCCCAGCATGCCAAATTGAAGCTGGCGCGCTACCCGGAATACACGGCCGATGTCGCGGCTGTAAAAATAAGCAGCAAGGCCTGCATCGGTATAATTTGCCAAAGCCAGTACCTCCTCTTCGTTATCAAAGCTGATTAATGGAACTACCGGCCCGAAAATTTCTTGCTGACACACAGCCATGCTCATGTCAGTGTCCGCTAAGATGGTTGGTTGATAAAATCGACGGCCTGCAACATCTGCTCTGCCACCGCATAACAAACAGGCGCCATCTTCAATCGCTGCATTTACCAGCTGCTGTACCCTAACTACGGCGCTGTCACTTATAAGTGGACCAATCTGACTATCAGGCTCTGAACCTGGCGCAAGCTTCAAGTCAACGACGGCTTCGAGAAGCTTGGTGCTAAATTGTTTTGAGACAGAGTTATGAACAAACACACGGTTAGCGGACACACAAGTTTGCCCGGCGTTACGAAACTTTGACGCAATCAATCCGCTGACGGCGGCATCTAAATCAGCATCGTCAAACACAATAAAAGGCGCATTTCCACCAAGTTCCATTGTGACTCGCTTAACCGAAGCGGCACATTGAGCCAGCAGTTTTTTACCTACAGCAGTAGAGCCAGTAAAACTAAATTTTTGGATCTGTTGATTAGCGGTCAACACCTCGCCAATTGCTTTTGCATCAGTACCCACCACAACGTTAAACACCCCAGAAGGTATTCCAGCTTGCTGCGCCAAAGTTGCCAGGGCCAATGCTGATAATGGCGTTTCCGCCGCGGGCTTAACAACAAAGGTGCAGCCTGCGGCAAGGGCAGCGGCAGCCTTTCTGGTAATCATTGCATTGGGAAAATTCCATGGTGTAATAGCAGCAACAACTCCAACGGGTTGGCGCAACACCAGAATTGCTTTGTTGCTTGCCGCAGCAGGTATGGTATCGCCGTAAAGCCGAATGGCCTCCGCAGCAAACCATTTTATGTAGCTGGCACCGTAGGCAATTTCAGTTTTTGCTTCTTTTAGTGGTTTGCCCTGCTCTAGCGTAAGCAGCAATGCCAGCTCGTCTTGATTAGATAATATAAGGTCGTGCCATACTTCAAGAATGGCGGCCCGGGTCGCTGCAGGCAGTGCTGACCAGGCAAATAATGCCTCTGTCGCTGCATTAACCGCATGTAAAGCTTGCTGTTCATTTGCATCCGCTAACTGGGCAAGTGTGCTGTCATCAGCAGGATTACGTACTAAAAACTTTTTCTTACCAGCAAACCATTCACCGGCAATATAGCTACCAACTGGTGGCTGTGAGAAAAACGGTATTGTCATAAGTCCCCCCCTATACAGGTAATTGCACCGCAAAGGCTGAGGACATTAAATATCAAACTTCTGAACCTTAGTTTGAAGGAATTCAAACATGACAAAAACACCGTTAAGACCGCTGACTCAATACGATTTGAAGTTATTACAGGTATTTCAGACAGTAGTGGATTGTAATGGTTTGAGTGCCGCAGAACCGGTACTGAACATCGGTCTCAGTAGTATCAGCTTATATATATCCAGCCTGGAGCAGCGGCTGCGACTTAAGTTATGCTACCGCGGCCGGCATGGATTTATGCTAACAGAACAAGGCTCGGCTATTTATAGCGCGCTGCAACAGCTGCAGCAAGCACACCGTCTGTTTAGTCAGCAAGTAAATGCTTTACAAGATAGCTATAGCGGTACTTTGCGGCTGCTCCTCGCAGATCAATTGGAAAGTGCGAGGCAGCTGGTGCTTACACGGGCATTACAAAAATTGGTAAAAAAAGCACCACAGCTGCAGATCCGGCTGGAACTCTTACCTCTTATCCAAATTGAGCAGGCATTACTGAAGCAGCAAGCTGATCTAGCATTAATGCCTGGCTACCGCCGTATTGAGCAACTTGAGTATCAGCTGGCGTTTCGCACTCCGGTTTATCTATGCTGTGCTGCAGGACATCCATTGTTTAGTGTAAAAGAGCAGGAATTAACGCCAGAACAACTTTGGCAGCACCAAACCATACATCCGGGTATGGATATTAACCCTGAGGGACGCCGCTTGTTACAACAGCTAAACTGCACTGCTGAGGCTTATACTTTTGATCTGCGACTGGCACTAATTTTAACCGGGCGTTATATGGGCTTCTTACCTGATACCCTAGCGGCAACTTACCAAAAAAGCGGTCAGCTGCGGCTTTTAAAGCCAACATTGTATCAGTATCCGTTTGAACAATACTTGGTGTGCCGCTCAGATGAGTCACAGCAGAGCAAAAGTCGGTTGATGTTAAAATTGCTGATGGAGACGATTGATGGCGATAAAGATGCAATACCATAGGTTAAACCGATATCGTCTCACTGTAGAATTTGGTCGCATCCGACTAGACTATTACTAAAATTAAACGCAACATGAATAAATTATTTTTCAGCTGCGACGACGAGGGCAGGATGAAACTGAATTGTGATTTAGGCGAAAGCTTCGGCAGCTGGCAAATGGGACTGGATGCCGCTGTGATGCCGTACATTGATATGGCTAATATTGCCTGTGGTTTTCATGCCGGCGATGCCGACGTGATGGCCAAAACCCTCAAAATGGCTAAGCAGCATGGCATTGCTGTTGGCGCGCATCCTTCGTACCCGGATCTGCAAGGCTTTGGCCGGCGCAGTATGGCGCTGTCTGCCAGCGAAATTATTAATACTATGCGCTATCAGATAGCAGCGCTGGACGGTATGGCACAAAGTGCTGGTGTCTCTATAAGCTACGTTAAACCACATGGCGCGTTGTACAACGACATGATGGCCAGCGCCAGTGTTTTCGACGCAGTACTGGACGCAGTGGCGGGCTACTACCGGCCACTTAAATTAATGATTCTGGCCACGGCAGAGCAACAGCATTATCGTGACTTAGCCAATGCCAAAGGCGTCAGCCTGCTGTTTGAAGCTTTTGCTGACCGCCGTTATACCGACGATGGCAAACTGACACCAAGGGCTGAGCCCGGTGCTGTGTTGCATGAAGCCGAGATGCTGGCTCAGGTATCGCAACTGGTGACTCAGGGCACGGTAACAACAACCTCGGGCAAAGCCCTGCAACTTAGCGCAGATACACTGTGCGTGCACGGCGATAATCAGGCTGCTATCGCTCAGGTAGAAAAAATTAAGGCCCTGCTGGCATGAGTCAGGTGCAATATCAACTGAGTAATGCCGGGGAAAACGCTTTGATGCTGTATTTCGAGCAGCGCATTGATCCGGCAATATCCGCGCTGGTACAGCAGGCTTGTGAACTTATCCGTGCAGAATTATCGGAACATTTGCTTGATATACTGCCATCTTACGCGTCAATACTGGTGGTATTTGCCCCCTTCAGTACAGACTTGTACCGGGTACGCCGTCAGTTGCAACATTGCCTGCAACAATTGCGAAGTGGTAACGACTCCACCGGCAGGCAAATTGAACTGCCGGTCTACTACAGCGAAGAAAGCGGCCCGGATTTGGCTCTGATTGCCAGTACAAAAAACATCAGTATTGCAGAGGTGATCAGACGTCATCAGGCCGTCAGCTACCGCGTTTATGCCATTGGCTTTGCGCCGGGTTTTGCTTACCTGGGTGAAGTTGACCCGATACTTCAAATGCCTCGTCTTAGTTCACCACGGGCAAAAGTACCACGCGGTGCAGTTGCAATAGCCGACCGGCAAACAGCAGTTTACCCGGCCCCCTCACCCGGTGGCTGGAACCTGATTGGCTTGTGCCCTACAGCTATGTTCACCCCCGCCGCTACACCGGTTATGCCGGTTGCTGTCGGTGACGAGGTGCGCTTTGTGGCTGTTGATAAAGCTGAATTTATACGTTTGGGAGGCGAAGTATGAGCAGTTTTACCGTACTGGCTCCCGGCGTGCTTAGCCTGCTACAGGATCTGGGCCGTTTTGGCCAGGCTGCGCTGGGTCTGACAACTGGCGGGCCAATGGACCCCCAATCCGCGTACTGGGCAAACCGGCTGCTGTCTAACCCACAAGGCTCTACCCTGATTGAGTGCAGCGTTGGCGGTTTACAGTTAAAAGCCAATGGCAGTAGCTACATTGCCGTCACCGGGGCTAATGCCGCTTTAACAATTAATGGCAAAGCTGCGCAGGCGTGGACGACGCATAAAGTTAGCAATGGCGACGTTATCGAATTAGCCATGGCAAGCCAGGGCCTGCGCTGCTATCTGGCGGTGGCAGGCGGTTTTGACGTTAAGCCGCAATTTGGCAGCACCTCGACAGTGCTACGCGAGGGCGTTGGCGGCCTGAATGGTAACAAACTGCAAGCCGGCGATAGCCTGCCTGCCGCACAGGTGACAAGCCTGCCGAGGTTACAATTGCCTGCACAATACCGGCCCCAGTTTAACCGTATTCTGACCTTGCGACTGATTGAGGGTTACCAGGCAGCAAGTTTCGCCAGCACCGAACGCCAGCGTTTTTACCTCAACAGCTATCAGGTTACGCCGCAGGCTGACCGCATGGGCTACAAGCTAAAAGGCGGCGCCATCCGTTGCCAGCAAAGCCAGCTGTTATCAGAGGGTATCTGTTATGGCGCTGTGCAAATACCCCCGGATGGCCAGCCAATAGTACTGCTGAACGACCGGCAAACGTTGGGCGGTTACCCGAAAATCGGTTCTGTGCTGTCGCTTGACTGCGCGCTGCTGTCACAAGCCGGTGCAGGAGTAGAGGTATACTTTACGCCCATCAGCGCCGAGCAGGCCCATAATGCCCTGTGTCTGGCCAAAGTACGCACCGACGCCATCACCAGCCAGTTGGTAACACTATAGATGACGATATTAAATACCGATTTTCTGGCCATCAGCCAGCAGATAGAACAGTTATTAGTGCGGCAAAACCTGCGCGGCATGGCGACACTTAAGCCTCATTTACGGCCCGGTTATATTCTGCGAGCAGCAAGACTGCTTAATCAGTGCCGCGGCACTGTGCTTATCGGCACCGGCTTCCCGGTATTAGACACTTTTGAAACCGATGGCCCTGTCGGTGCTATTGGCCTTTACCAGTTGCTGAAACAGCTTGGCGCCAGGCCGATTATTGTCTGTGGCGACCCGTTGTACAGCGCACTTAAAGCAGATTATCAGTGCTACCAAATTAGCGTTAATCAGTATGATGCGCTGCCAGTGGTCGCCAGTGAGGCGCTGGCCGAATTGCAGCCGCAGCTGGTGATCTCTATTGAACGCCCTGGGTTTAATGCCCAGCACCGCTACGCCAATATGCGCGGTGAAGATATATCACTGCGCTGCGCCAGCTTTGATTATTTTCTGACATTGGCGGCCTGCCCCAGCATTGGTATAGGCGATGGCGGCAATGAAATTGGTATGGGCAACCTGTATCAACAGGTCAGCCAGCTAAACATTACGCCTTCGGTGACACAATGTGATGAACTGATAGTGGCAGATGTATCAAATTGGGCAGCCTGGGGCCTTGCCGCCATGGTGTCGGCGCTGCGTGGTGAAGACCTGTTAGCGAGCTCTGACCCACTGGCCATTTTGCAGTATTTATCGGCCAAAGGCAGTGTGGATGGTGTTACCCGGCTAAATACACTGACCGAAGATGGCCTGCCTCATACCGAGGGCCTGCAATTGATAACAGATCTGACTGAAGTGTTGAAAATATGATGTAACCGCCGAACCGATATACCCACACCAACACGCCGTGAATACATCCCTGTAGGCTCGATTCCGGCATCCATGCCGTCAACGGTTGGCTTAGGGTACATCGATTCTGCTGAATGAATATCTGAATAGCATTTTAAAGAGAACCGCAATGACAACAGTATATTTAAACGGTGCCTTTGTACCGGCCAGTGAAGCCAAGATATCGCCAATGGACCGCGGCTTCTTATTTGGCGATGGCATCTATGAAGTGATCCCAAGCTATGCAGGACGCTTTGTCGGTTTTGGCCCGCATATCGACCGCATGCACAGCGGCCTGGCACAACTGTCAATTGACCCCAAGCTCAGCCAGGCAGACTGGCAGCAGATCGCCGACCAACTGCTGGCCGACAACCGCGCAGAGCTTGGAGACAATATCGGCGTGTATTTTCAGGTAAGCCGCGGTACAGACACCAAACGTGGCCATGCTTTCCCGGCTAATATCAGCCCAACTGTATTTGGCTTTGCCTTTGCTATTCCGCCTGAACCGGTAGCCGATAAAGCCAAAGCTACAACCTATGCTGTTGTGACCGGGCAGGATTTACGCTGGCAGCGTTGCCACATTAAATCGACATCGCTGCTGGGCAACGTGCTGCACTATCAGCAAGGCTACAGCCAGGGCGCGCAGGAAATTCTGCTGTTTGATAAAGACGGTAACTTAACCGAAGGCGCGGCAGTGAATGTGTTCGTTGTCAAAGACGGCGTTATCGCCACCCCGCCGCTGAGCCATAAATTACTGCCTGGCATTACCCGCCACATTTTGCTGGCAATATTGGCAGCGCACAGCTCACTGAAAGTAGAAGAGCGCGATATCAGTGAAGCTGAAGTGCTGGCGGCTGACGAAATCTGGCTGACCAGTTCCAGTAAAGAAATTGCACCGGTGTTGTTTGTTAACGATAAACCGGTAGGCGATGGTTTAGTTGGCGATGTTTGGCTGCAGGTACAACAGCTATTCAGCCTTTACAAATTCAACTACTAAGCAATGTCGCGCTGTAACGTCCGTTACAGCGCATTTCAGCCACTTTTTCCGCATTTTAACAAATAATTAATTTACAAAAAATTATTATTTGGTTATCTTTTCGCAACGTCCATTTCAGCCAACCATCGGATGACGACTGGTATGTTCAGGCAAAAGCCTTTTACGTTGCTAATGGCAGCACTGAGTTTTCTAATATTTATTGTTTTTTCACAACAGGTTACAGCAGATATGTTTGCTTGGTTTAAAAAATACGATGTGCATTTGTCGCCAGAAGTGCAAGGGAAAATTACGTTAAATGGTAAACCTTTGTCAGGCATAAAAGTGTTTAGGGAACTTGATTACGACAAATCTTATAACGATGAAGCTATCACCAATGAGCAGGGCCAGTTTTATTTTCCAGAGAAGAATATTAAATCCCGATTGCCAGGCAATAAATTAGATCAATCGACAATTCGGCAAGTTATATCTTTAGACTATCAAAGCAAAACTTACGTGCTTTGGTATACCTCAACACCGAGTATTGAGCCACATGCTACCTTTAAAAATCTTCTGAAAGCATTAAATTGCGATTTAACTTCACCCGAAGAAAAATACCGTTTGCCTAACATCGAGTACCCCGACTTTCCTCATGGCGTTGTAAGTATTTGCCAATTGGATACCTCTTCATAACGTCAGTTTTCACAAAAGGAATTTACCCAAATGAATACTATCACCCCAAAAATTGCCTCCGACTTAGCTAGTCTGGTTTATGACATCCGTACACCAACATCTCGAGGAGTGTACCGGTTTAGCCGTGATTCGGAGAGCACAAAACACTTTTCGTTCGACTTGTCCAACGGGCCAGTGCAAGGTGTCAGCGGTGGCGGTCCTTTTGGGTTGTTCAATAAAACGACTGGCTTTGCCATCGTCGGGCAGGGAAAAGACCGTTACAGAAATCACGTAGCTATTGCGATACGTGGCACCAAGTTCACCAGCGGTAATGACTGGCTTACTAATGCAAATATTGGCTACGCCGGTTCAGACAGTGGCAGTATGGTGCATGCGGGATTTAACAAAACTTTTCAGAGTATGAAATCAATTTTTGAGAGAACCCTGACTCCTGTTTTGTCAGGCTCCACAACTGTACATTGCGTTGGCCACAGTTTAGGGGGCGCACTGGCTTCACTCACTGCCGATTGGGTCAAACTACGCTATAAATGTCCAGTAAATCTTTACACTTTTGGTGCACCGAGGGTTGGCTTAGAAAGTTTTGCCATAAAGCACACCGGTAGTTTGGACGGAGGTATTTATCGCTGTACACATGGTGCAGATCCGGTGCCGTTAGTTCCGCTCTGGCCATTTCACCATGCACCTTATAAAGGCGTGGAATATCGTCTGGATGCAGGCCAGGGGATTAACATTGGTGCACATGGAATGCACTACACGGATACACCGGGTTATGCTAATACAGCAAACAGCGAAGACTGGGGTAGCTTAGGTGATCGCTCCGCAGACATAGTGAGACCTGTAGAGCTGGACTACGATAAACGCCACCAAGCTTCATTTACCACTTACTGGGCCAATAAAATCGGTGATGCGTTGATTACTTTGCTTAAAGCTGCGGGGAAATTAACTGCTGTTATCGCTCAAGCGGGTATCAGTACCGGCTTAACCTTTTACGACATGTTGGCTCGCACACTGGAAGATGTTGCTAAATCGACTACACAATTCGCCGGACAAGTGCGAGGTTTATTAGGACATATGCTAGTTTTTGCTCGTCAGGCGATTACCACTGTGACAGATCTTTCCTTTAAATTTATCCGTTGGGTATTTGAAAAAACTGTCGGAACACTATACCGCAGTGCTCGAAACGCAATTGATAGCGTCTTATAGAACTTACGGACCAGATAGTGAGCACTATCTGGTCCGAGTCATTTAATGAATCTCACTGTTTCATGCAGATCAATTTTGTTGATGTCAGCTCTGACGATGATCTATCCGCGACAGGTAATGGTAGATATGTTTGGCTGGTTAAAAAAATACGATGTGTAATTGTCACCTGCAGTGCGAGGCAAGGTGTTACTAAACGGGCAGCCTTTAGAGGAGGTACTTGTGTCTCGTGAGCTTCATTACGACAAAGAGTATGTTGATAAAACTACGACAGATGCTGAAGGCAATTTTCGCTTCACAGAGAAAAATATCCGCTCCCGTATACCTGGAGGTCTGTGGGAAATGAGAACCCGCCAGGTGAAGAGAGATCTGACTTTCCTCATGGCGTGATAAGTACCTGTCGTTGGCCTGATTAAGAACAAATTACAATGCCGTTCTGTGGCAAGTATTTAAGGATTAAACTTTGGGCATCATTCTTTTACCGGCTTTTTTGTTTTATGCAGCAGCGGCTGTTTACGGTACGATTAGAGGCTACAAAATAATGACATTACATGGGCCGGGGTTATACCTCGGTATACTGCTTACCTGTGTCTTGATTTGTGCTGCACTGCCGACAATAAACATCTATTTCCGTTTTAAAACGGCAACCAGTTTGTGGGTGTTTGACATACCAACCAGCCTGCTATTTAACTCAATAGCGGCTGGATTAATAGTAGTTAGCTTTGCCGTCTTAAATATGCATTGGGTAGTGAAGCAACCGATACCCGTGCCGATTACCGTAGTAGCAGCCGGCATACTTCTGGGCATTGCAGCAGGCACCTTACTCAACCTGCTTTTTGTTGAACAACTTCTGGGTTTAGACAAACTTCCCCGCACTTATTAAGAGAGATAAAACAAACATGAGAGTTAGTTCGCGCAGGCCCTCAGCATCAACTGCCATACGGTAGCGGGTTGCTCGGTTTGCTGTAAATAACTCATCACGGCCTGTTTTTCTGCTGGCGATTTATTCTGCGACAACTTAAAGCGCCCGTGCATCTGGCTTATATCGATATCAACCCCGACTATCGCCTGCACCAGTTTTTGTTGATAATCAGCCGCCTGCAGCATACCAGGAGCGCTGTGTGCTTCCTGTTTTCGTACCAATGCCAGTGTCTGCTGATGATCAAGCAGCCGTGCGGTGCCTGTAAGCTCTGCCAGAGTATAATTCCAGGTAGAGACTGCAGGTTGCTGTTGGTAGCAACTGGCTGGTACAAAAGCATGCGGCCCCAGGATAACTATGCTGACCTCTTTCCCGTCCAGATGGTTAAGCTGTGGGTTATTGCGGGCCAGATGGCAGTAAGCTTTAGCTGCTTCACCCTGCCAGTCAAATAAAAACGGCAGCGGCGTATATGCAATACCGCCACTGTGGCTCAACAGCAGGCCAAAGTAATGCTGCTGCAAAAATGCCTGCAATTGTGCAATGTCGTCTGTTTGGTAATATGGCGGCGGATACACTGTCAGCTCCTTTAGTACTGACGCTGGATATGAAAAGCATTATCAATAGCACTGAAGCCGACTTTGGGATAATACTGCATGGCAGAAGGCGCACTGCGTAAAAGCTGCTGTACCTGCGGCCCCGTAGCTTGCTGCACCGCAGCCAGTAATGCCTTACCGATGCCTTGCTGCTGATAGGTTTTATCGACCAGTAAATCGCAGATATACACCACATAAGCCCGGTCAGTTAAACAACGCGCCAGGCCAAGCAGTTTTCCGTCTAGCCTGGCGGTGATTAATAAATTACTACTGGCCAACATAATGGCCATCCGCTCGCGGTCAGCTATCGGGCGGTTGATGCCCGATGCCTGATAAAGCGCCAGCATCTCATCCAGATTAAAGTGTGTTTCCTGCTGTATGTGTAATGTCACGTCTTAGCCTCCTGATTGCGTTTTTTACAGCTTACTGAGTAAACTGGTACTTTAAAAAGCACCAGTTTTTACAAAATAGGAGATCCAGTTGCGTTTACTGACAGACAGCCTGCTGCTGGATGGCGAGGGTAGCCTGCAACAGCAGTTATACCGCTCATTAAAACAACCCATGTTATTCGGCCAATGGCCGGGCGGCGCGCTGCTGCCATCAAGCCGGCAGTTGGCCGCTGATTTGTGCTTAAGCCGTAATACGGTAAATCAGGTATTGCAGCAACTGGTCGCTGAGGGCTATATCGAGGGCCTGCCAGGCCGGGGTTACCGGGTGTGCGAGTTACCAGAACAGTATTTTCAGCCCGCAGACACGCAGCTTTATACAGATCACAGCCTGTCATTAAACCATTACAACCTGCCACTAAAACATGGGCCGGTAAACGGTACACTGCAACCAGGCGTACCGGCACTGCAGTTATTCCCCTACGCTATATGGCAGCGGCTGCAGCAACGACATGGCAACCGCGCCGCTCTGCACGGCTTTGCCGACCCTTTAGGTTATTTGCCACTGCGACAAGCTTTGGTGCCGTATTTACGTCAGTCACGCCAGGTTGTCTGTGATGAACACAACATTCTGATCACTGCCGGGGCGCAGCAGGCGCTGTTTGTCGCCGCTAAACTGGTGGCCCGTGCCGGTGATAGTGTGCTGATGGAAACACCGGGTTATCCCAGGCTAAAACAGGCGCTGCAACTGTGTCAGTTACACATAACACATCTGGATGCGGCTTCAACTGAAGGGCTGAACATCAACGCTCTGCCATCGCCGTGCCAGGCTAAAGCATTGTTCCTAACACCGGGGCACCAATATCCGCTGGGCGGTATTATGCCACTAAGCCAGCGGCTGGCATTGCTGGACTGGGCAAAACAGCACGCTATCTGGCTGGTAGAAGATGACTACGACAGTGAATTCCAATACCGGCACCGCCCTGTCGCCAGCCTGCAAGGTCTGGCGGGCGGAGAGGGCGTACTGTTTGCCGGCTCATTCAGTAAAACGTTATTCCCGGCACTCAGGCTAGGGTATTTGGTCGCGCCGCGTGCGGTTATAGCACAGGCTGCGGCGATAGTGCAGGCATTACATGGTGATGTGGCACTGCTGACGCAGGCGGTACTGGCTGATTTTATCAGCGAAGGCCACTTTGGCCGCCACCTGAGAAAAATGCGCCGCTATTATCAGCAAAATAAACTGTTAGCTATCAGCATATTACAGCAGGGATTGCCAGATTGCCGCTTACACGCGACGGAAGCAGGTTTGCATCTGGTATTGGAGTTTCCACAGCCAATTGACGAAGGCCAACTACTGGCCGGGCTTAGCCTGCATGGTATAAAAGCCCAGCCACTGAGCCGCTATATATTCAGTGCTACGCCGCGTTATGGTTTGGTGATCGGTATTGCCAACAGCAACCAGGTGGAATTAGCCGCTGCGCTACAACAGTTGATCGCTTTAAGCCGGCAGGCTTTGCCGGAACAGACTTGAGCAGCTTATTAGCCACTGAGCAAAGCCGCCGCTGGGTACAGTTTACTGCCGCCCGGTTGCTGCACAGCGTAATTAAACCCCGGCTGCAGGCAGTAGCTGCCATATTCACCCTGTTTATTCAGCGCAATAAAGCCAATTTGAGTGTCAGCAATATTGCCGTTACGCAGTTTTAGCTTGTGGTAGATCCGCTGCACGGCCTGCTCGCATGCCTGCTGCGGGCTGTACCCCTGACGCATCAGCTCTACCACCAGAAAAGATCCCGTTACCCGGATCACTTCTTCGCCATGACCGGTGGCGGTGGCTGCGCCGATTTCGTTATCAACATAGAGCCCGGCGCCAATAATGGGCGAGTCGCCTACCCGGCCGTGCATTTTAAACGCCATGCCACTGGTGGTACAGGCACCGCCTAAGTTGCCATGGCTGTCCAGCGCCAGCATACCTATGGTGTCATGGTTTTCGATATTAACAATTGGCCGGTAGTTGGCATCTTTGAGCCACTGCCGCCATTCTTGCTCCGACTCAGCTGTCAGTAAATTCTCGGCGGTAAAGCCCTGTGTCAGCGCAAAATCAAGCGCGCCCTGGCCGACCAGCATCACATGCGGGGTATGTTCCATTACGGCCCGCGCTACGGCTACCGGATGTTTAATCTGCTGCAAGGCAGCGACAGCACCTATATTGGCGAATTCATCCATAATGCAGGCATCCAAAGTGACTTTTCCGTCGCGATCCGGCCGGCCTCCATAACCCACACTGCGCTCAGTCGGGTCAGCCTCTGTCAGCATTACGCCACGCTGCACTGCATCCACTGCGCGGGCGCCTTGCTGCAACAACCTAAATGCGACCTCGTTCGCCTGCATGCCAAAGTCCCAGGTACTTATCACCACGGGCTTTCGCGCCGGTGCGGCCACAGCTGCACACCCCGGTAATAATGCCGAAGCCGAAACACCGGCACCAAACATCGCGCTGAGTTTTAAAAAATAACGCCGTTTAAGCATCGGCTTCTCCATGTTGTTTGTTTACCGGCTTAGCTACGCACTGCTGCAGTTGTTCAAGCTTCGCCGCATCTACTTTGCCTTCGGTTAGAACCGCGGAGTGCAAATGCCAGCATAGCTGCGCATTGCCCTGAAGGGTTTGTTGCAGCTGTGGCAAATTAGCCAGCGTAACCCCGCCACCTGCTACCAGCATCAGCCGGCGGTCAATATACTGCTGCAAAGCTGCCAACTGCCGTGTGCCCAACGTTATGCTGTGTTGTTGCTGCCACGGCGTGCCGTTGCTGAGAATGCGCTGCACACCCAAGGCCAGCAGCTGCTCAACTGCGTTAGCGGGGCTGCTGCAGGCATCAAAAGCCCGGTGAAAAGTGCACGCCAGGCCCAGTTGCCGGCATTGCTGTAGCAGCAGCGTTAAAAACGGCATATCCGGCTGAGCATCAGCTGTAAGTGCACCAACCACTATGCCGTCAGCGCCTAGCTGCGCTGCTTGCTGTAGCTGCGCCTGTATCTGCTGCTGCTCTGTCACCGAGTAGATGAAATTGCCGGCTCTTGGTCTGAGCATTACCCATAATTGTGTATGTGAATTACAGGCCTGCCGGGCCTGTGCTAACGCCTCGGCGCCAACCGACAGCCCCTGTTGCGCCATCTGGCTGCACAACTCAATGCTGTCGATACCAGCGGCACACACTGTCTGGATATTCGTAGTCAGATACCGGCTGTCACTATCCAGACAAATTTCAATTTGCGCCATGCAGCCTTGCCTCCTGCTCTGCCCGTGCCAGTTGTTGACGGGCATAATAAATCGCTCCTACCGTTGCCGGTGCCAGCGGCAACGCAAAGCTGCCGTGCCGTGCTGCGGGCAGGTACGTCTGTAAACGCTGGCCCACTCCACCAAGCAGGCAACAACGCCCTGCTGGCAACTGCCGCTTCAGCGTGGCAATAAAATCTAACGCCTGTTGCAACATATTCAGCGCTACCGCATCACCGCTGTCAGCAGCCTGAAACACCAAAGGTGCCAGTTCAGCATACTGCTGAGGGGTAGCCTGCAGCAGTTGCTCAGCCATCAGCGCCGCACCACCGTCAAAGTGTTGTTGTAGTAAGCCGCTTAACCGGGTTGCAGGCGCCAGACCGTCAAGCGCCAGCAACACGGCCTGCACCGCTTGCAAGCCCAAGCCGGCACCGCTACAAACCGCATTGATTGGAAAGCCATAGCCACCCAGCAGGGTTTCATCCTGCCCAGTCAGCCCGATAGCACTAAAACCGGTGCCAAGAATAATGACACTGCCTGCCCCACCACCATGGGCGCCGTAACAGGCTGCATGTAAGTCGGTGGTAACATGCCAACTGGTAAAGGGGTGCTGCCACTGTAGTGCAGTGGTTTTTAACACTGCCAGATGCGCCCCGGCGAAACCTGCGCCGACATGCAAACGCCCGTAAGCATTGCTGTCCAGCCCGGCCTGCTGTAAAGCGGCATTCAGCGCCTGCCAAACATTAGCTTCAACCCGTGGCCAACCCAGCCCCAGGTTTGCCGCGCCGGAGTGGCCTTCTCCAAGCAATTTACCACTCTCATCTTCCAGCCTTACCCGGCAATGACTGCCGCCGGCATCAATACCGGCGAACAGCGCAGCGCTTTCACTTAACATCCGTCAGACTACCTTTATCAGAAAAGGCGCAGCATAAGCTGCGCCTTTGTGTGCCAACATTGCTTTTAGCTTAAAGCACGGGCCCAATCAGCTCAAACTCTGCTACCTGCATTAAACTGTTATCACCTTTGTTTTTTGTGATTTCAATGCGGTAATGGCTGAAACTGCGGCCATTAAGCAAGCTGAAGCTGCGCCGCTCAGCCCGGGCAGCAAAGCTTTCACCAGCCCAGTCTCCCAGCTGTTGCCAGCTTTCACCATCGTTTGAACCAAGCAGCCGGAAGTTCTCCGGATCGCGCTCCGGCGCGTCGTTAGCACTGGTGATGGCAAAGGTATTCACAATCACCGGCTGTGGTAAGCTGATTTCCAACCAGGAGGGCGCTTCAACCGAGGGTACGCCGCTATTATCCAGCCATTTGGTTGCCGGGTTGTTGTCAAATGCCATAGTACCGGCTTCGCCATCACTTATTGCAGCGCGCTCTGTCACCCCGGCAGCAGCATTATCACTGTGATCCTGCGCTTGAACCTGCGGGCCTATCAGCTCAATTTCAGCTACCTGCATTAAGCTGTTATCACCTTTGTTTTTAGTGATATTCAGCCGGTAATGGTGATAGCCCATTGCATTAGCCACCGCAAACGTTTGCCGCTCGGCGCGCTCACTAAAACTGATACCGGCCCACTGACCCAGGCTAACCCAGTATTCGCCGTCATTCGATGCCAACAGGCTGAAGTTCTCCGGATCACGCTCCGGTGCATCGTTGGCGCTAACCAACGCCAGCATATTTACGGCCTGCGGCTCTGCCAGTACAACGGCAGCCCAGGCTGGTGCTTCTGCCGATGGTACTGCCGTGTTGTCCAGCCACTTTGTCTGGCTGTCACCGTCAAACGCATAGTCAGCTGCTTCAGCATCACTGATAGCGCCGCTTGACGTTACCTCTGTTGCTGTTAAAGCGTGATTCAACGCCGGTACTGCCGGGCCGATAAGCTCAATTTCAGCAATTTGCATTAAGCTGTTATCACCTTTGTTTTTGCTGATATTAAGCCGGTAGTACTGATAAGCCAGGCTATTAGTGGTGCTGAATAACCTGCGCTGGCCGCGGCTGTCAAAGCTCTCGCCAGCCCATTCGCCCAATGTCAGCCAGCTCACACCGTCATTCGATGCCTGCAGGTTAAAGTTTTCCGGATCGCGCTCTGGTGCGTCATTGGCGCTACTGATCGCCAGGCTGCTAACAGCTGTGGCGTCGCTAAACTGAATTTGCACCCAGGAAGGCTGTTCTGCCGTTGGCACTGCGGTGTTGTCCAGCCACTTAGTGCTGAGCAAGCCATCAAAGGCCATTTCGGCACGCTCTGCATCACCGATAGCACCTCGGGCGCTGATGCTACCGCCTTGCTGGATCTGGTCCGGATAAACCGGGCCAAACAGCTGTATTTCGGCCAGTTGCATTAAGTTGGTATCACCTTTGTTTTTGGTGATATTTAGCCGGTAATAGCGATACGGCAGGCTGTTATTAAAGGCAAAATCCTGCGCAGTAAAGCGACCTTCAAAGCTAACACCGGCCCATTGCCCAAGCGTCAACCAACTTTCTCCATCATTGGAAGCCTGCAGGTTGAAGTTTTCCGGATCGCGGTCTGGCGCATCATTAGCACTGGTGATCGATAGCACGCTGACGGCTTGCGCCTCGGCAAACTGCAGTGTTAACCAGGCGGGAGCTTCTGCAGTAGGCACAGCGGTATTATCCAGCCATTTCGTCTCGGCGTTGCCGTCAAAGGCCTGATCGCCGCTTTCACTGTCACTGATAGCACCGCGGTAACTTATTTGTGCCCCGGCCAGATAAGCCGCCGTGGTGTATTCACGAATAGGCCCGCTACTGTTATCTGCCACCACCAGTGGCAGTTCAATATCAATAATGCTATCCGGGGTTAATCCCAACTGTGCCAGTACCGGGTGGCCTTGCAACGCATCAAGCAACTGCTGGCGCAAAGCAGTGGCGGCTGTTTCATCGCCCTCTGCCGCCAGCGCCACCTGCGTAGCCGCCGCCGCAAAACTGTCAGCCAGCGTTGCATCAGCATCAATGTGAGCGAAGGCCGCATTGACAAAAGACAGCCTTATCAGCTGGTTGCTGCTTTGAGCAAAGTTTTCCGCGTTATCAGCACTTTGCAGCGGTTGTTGCATCAAATTAATGGCCGGCATGTCAACACCGAGAATACGCAGCAGCTGAGCAGAGTATTCCAGCTGTGCCGGTTCCAACGTCGCCAAAGCAGATACATTGCGCCCACCGGCAATTGCTGCTTCCAGCAACTGGCTGGCAAAGGTGGTCAGTGCATTTACCTGCACCGAAGCCTCCGCTGTGCCATCGGCAGCAGCGCCAAGCGGTGCTTTTAACCAGAACAGGTTAGTCAATGTTACAGCGCCAAGCGCGTCTGCGCTGACGTCACCGCCCAAAGCTGTGTCTCCACACAGACGGAGATCACACAGCATAAGGCTGTCAGCGTTAGAAGTAACAGCGAGTTTATGCACTGCGCTAAAAGCATAACCCGGTGCAGAAGTCAGCGTTAACGACGCTTTGCCACTGCTGTCGGTTTGAATTGCAGTACTGTTTACCGTAGTACCGTTTAACGCACTGACACTAACTGCCGCGCCGGTTAAAATGCCTTTTACTGCACTGGCGTCAATCTCTGCAGAGGTTGATACCGGTGCCGGTGCATCATTTGCATCTGGCGTGTCGCCACTATCGCAGCCGGTTAACAGTGCTAAAGCCGCAGTCATCGCACACAGCAGCTGACGTTTTTGTATTGTTTTCATTATTTATTCCGCCTCTTTATCTGCCTGGTTCAGAAGTTAAACGTGATACCTGCGTAGTAGCGCCGGCCAGAGTAGCTGTTGTTTAAAAAACGTGCATCGGTATCGTTACCTAACCTCGATGTTGATTCAGATTTGGTCAGGTTGATAACCGATGCCGTGAGCAACCACCGCTCTGTCAGGGCATAGGAAGCATTGACATCTATCTGGTCGTAAGGGTCCTGATACACGTTTAAGCCGCTGTTAATGCCCAGCACTGTTTCGCCACGTTTGTTGTAAGACGCACGGATGCTGTAATCATCTGTCTCATAAAATGCAGACAGGTTGTACTGGTACTTAGCACTGCCTACCAGCGGCGACTCGCCGAATTTCTCGCCATCGACGTTCACATCTGCCTGGTTCGTTTTGTTGTAGGTGTAGTTGGCATTTATGCCGAAGCCATTCTCAAACGCATGCTGGATAAACAGCTCAACCCCCTGCGACTTGGCATTAGAGCCATTACCAACAGTGCTGTAAGGGCTGATAGTGATCTGTCCTGGCTCCACTACGCCTGGCTCACCGGCAAAATCGCGTACCGAGTCAATCACCAGTGGCACCACGAAGTTATCTACATCTTTGTAAAACAGTGCCATGCCCACTGCCGAGCCGGTGCCGTAGTAATATTCTATCGACAAGTCAGCCTGCATCGATTCAAACGGTTTCAGGTTTTTATTACCGCCACTGCCGCTAAAACCGGGTTGGGTATTAAAAGCGGCACGGTCATCTGCCCATTCGTCTGAAACAAAACTAATACGCTCCTGGCTACCCAGATCGCTGTAACCCGGCGGCGACATCACTTTGGCCAATGCACCGCGCACCACCAGATTTTCGCTGGCGTCCCACACCAGATTCAGGCTGGGTAACACATAGGTTTCTTCACTGGTTTGCGATATCAGCTGCCAGTTTTCAACAAAACGGGCATCGCCGGTAACAGGTAAACCGGTTACATCGTCGGTGTGATCAAGGAAATAGGTGTATAAATCGGTCGATTCGCCGGTGGTTTTGGTTTTGACTATCCGCACACCGGTATTACCGCGAAAATCGCCGAAGCTGAAATCGCCCTGCAGGTAAAATGCCTGGCCTTTTTCGCGGATATTGTAGACAAAATTGTCTTCAATCCGGGTATAGGGTTTGTAGTTGCTTAATATAATGTCGCGGTACTTATCCCAGTCGACAACCGGCATCAGGTTAATGTCAAAGCCTCCGGCAATATTGCCTTCGCCCTCTGGTTTTAATACATCTCTTGCCAGCGGCATACCGCCGTTCCATTGATAACTGTCAAACTGATCGATACCACGGCCGCTGGCCAGCGCACCTTCGATATCAAAATCCGGTGCCAGAAAGAAATTATTACCGGTTTCGCGGTGTAACTTGGCATCACGGAATTTTAAACCGCTGCGGATCAGCGTGAAAATGCCCCATTCGACATCAAAATCGACATCCAGCTGATAGTAGCGCTCTTCCAGCGTGCTGCGCACAAAGCTGGAGTTTGATGAACCCGGATCACGCCCACCGCCAACACCGTTTAGCAAATTGGTCAGGGTGTTTGGGTCCATATACATTGACATACGATCCCCAAGCGACCAGCCTGCATATTGCGCCGCATTCTCAATGAAGGGCTGGTTTTCACCCCAATTGGAGCTTTTATACGCGACATCCCAGCTTTCGGTCGGCCCACCTTTTGCTTCCGTGTTACCGGCAACCAGTTTCAGCCGGTAGCTGTCACCTTCATAGCTGAAGTTAAAATCGAAGGTATCAGAGGTTGATTCCTCGCGCACATAACTGCCGTTCATCCAGGGAAACTGCAGGTCATTTTCTGCACCGCCGGCGCCGACGGTATAATCCATGCCGGTGATAATGGTACCTGAAGCATCCAGCGTAACGCCGGTAAGAAAATTAGGGTTTAATGACCACTCAGGCATCGACACCACTGAACGGGTTCTATCCTGGCCCAGGGTAAAACCAAAGTAGTTAAACCCCAGCTCTATGCGGTCGGTGGGGCGCCACTGCCCGGTAAGCTGCAAACCTTCGCGCTCGCGCTCTTCCTTGGTAACACCAACGCGCGCTACCTGTGGAAACCAAACACCATTGTAAACATTACCCTGAGCATCGGTCAGGGCTGCCCAGTTATTGTTGTTGTCTACCGGGTTGCCATTCACATCAACGGCTGCGTCTGCCACGCCGCTCCAGCGCCAGACATTTGAATCTGTGCCGCCTGCCAACACCCGGCTGGTGCGGTTTTGCCGGGTATACCCCACCAATAACCCCAGGCTCTCAGCGTCGTTTTTCCAGGAATATACGCCGGTAAACTGTGGCTCATGTTTGTCGGTAACATCAGCATAAGTTGATTCAATATTCAGTACACCGGAATTGGCGTCCATATCGAACGGTTTACGAGTATGCAGCAATACCGTACCGCCGACCCCACCAGCGTCCAGCCTGGCTTCGGGCGATTTAAACACTTCAACGGTCTGGATCATCGCCGACGGCAGCAAGGTGTAATCAAAGGAACGTGACGGCTCGCCGGGTGACGATGCAATAAAGTTACCGTTTAACTGGGTAAAGGTCAGATCGGACGATAAGCCGCGGATACTGACTGTTGAGCCCTCACCACCATCGCGCTGGATCACAACCCCTGGTACCCGCTGCAATGAATCAGCCACGTTTTTATCCGGAAACTTACCGATATCCTCAGCGGTAATCGCATCGACCACCGCACTGGATAACCGTTTTATCGCCATATTCTCAGCCATACTGGCCCGGATCCCCCGAACCTGTACTACCTCAATTTCAGCTTCGGCTTTGGTTTCTGCCGTGGGCTCAGCTTCCTGCGCTAATGCCAGGTTGCTGCCGGCAGTTAACAGCAGGCTAAGGCTTACCGCCTGCGCTAACCGGTGTTTGCGCAGCCTGACCGGCTGCATGGTATTCCCCGTTTTGTTGTACCCGTTTTTACTGTACATAGTGTGTTGCTCTCATTTTTCTAGTTTTAACTATTGTTCTGAGCAATGAGTTTCTCTTACTGCCTAAACGCAATCAGAACCCTGTCTTCTATCACTTGTGTCAGATTGAGTAGCCCTCTGAACGCAGAGGGCCAGATTTAACTTTTTAGTTTCAGCTTGCGCAGCACTTCGTCAGATGGGCCGTCAAAACTGGGCATGGGTTTATTGCCGATATAGCCGATGTCGGCCATACCGGGTTCAGTGGTGTAAAACGCGGTAGCCGTTAAGTCGCGCACTTTGGCAAAAAAGCGCGCACCGTGTTTTAAGTGGGCAGCAGCTTTGGGTTCAAAACAGATATCGTCACAAATTTGTCGCTGCTGGTCGGGACTTAGCTTTGCAAAGGCTTTGTCAAACCGCTTTTTCGCTTCGGCGTTTAGCCAGACCAAGCCGCCACGCACCAATACCAAATCTGCTTTCTGCTGCGGGTAAGGTGCACTGACCCATTCATTGATAAAGTGCTGGGCACCAAGACTGGCAGCTGAAGGCGACTGCGCATCAGCCGGAATAATAATGTCAGCCAGCACCGCTAAATCATCCAGCTCGGCCTGGGTCAGCGTCATCGACCAGGGTACAATCGGCTTTAACATGTCAGGATCGGTCGGCCGGTAAATCAGTTCGGCGCCTTTGGTTTTCGCTGTTACCGCAGCTGCATGGCTTGCCATGCTCATTACCGGCATAGCGACAGCCGCCGTTGCCAGCAGCTTTAATGCATCACGGCGTTTAACATTAGTGATCTGGGTTTGTTTGTCGTGTGCCATGTTAAATATTCCTTTGCTTGAACTGCTCAACAATGTAATCACTGGTGCGCCAGGCCAGCGCCAGAATAGTCAGGGTGGGGTTTTTATCGGCGTTTGACGCGAAAGGCGCACCGTCAGCAACAAAAAGATTGGGCACATCCCAGGCCTGGCAGTGCTGGTTCAGCACCGATTTTCTGCGGTCAGCGCCCATAATAGTGCCGCCGACTTCATGAATAATGGAGCCGCCGCTGGCAATAGCCTTACGACCATCGGTTTCGATATTGCTGGTTACCTTGCCACCCATACCGGTAATAATGTCAGCAAAGGTTTTTTGCATATGCACGGCCTGATTGATCTCATGCTCTGACCACTGCCAGTGAAATTTCAGTACCGGTATCCCCCACTGATCGACGACCGTCGGATCCAGTTCCGCGTAGCTGTTTTCATTCGGTATCATTTCACCACGTCCGGCAAAGTGAACAAAGGTGCCGTAATAACGCCGGCACGCCTGCTTAAAGTCGGCGCCGTATGCGCCCTCAGTAAAGCTCTGCAGCCCACCAAAAGCACCCGCGCCCGGCATGCCCCGGCCACCGCTCATTTCAATATGATAACCACGGGCAAAATTCAGCTTGCCTGCCTTTTGTTGTTTGTATAGCCACCACGGCTGATACAAATGCATACCAGACGCACCGTCTTCGTTCATCGGAGGCAGGTTTTCCAGTGCCGGGATCTGCCCACTGACACCCGCGCCAACCGTATCCATCAGGTATTTGCCAACCAGACCGGAACTGTTGGCGATACCATCGGGGAATAGCGGGCTACGTGAATTAAGAAAGATCCGCGCCGTTTCAGCTGCACTGGCCGCGACAACGACAGCACGGCCTTTTACTTTCACTTCCTGACGGCTGTTTTTATCAATATAAATGACGCCGTCAGCCTTACCGGCTTTGTTCAGGGTCACTTCGCGAACCATGGCATCAGTGATAATGGTCAGGTTACCGGTGGCCAGTGCCGGTGGAATTAACACCGTGGTCGACTGAAAATTGGCCTTAATCGAACAGCCACGGCCACAAGGCGTCGCCCAAAAACAGGCCGCGCGGGATTGCATAGAATCAGCAACTACTTTTTGCCCCAACGCGCTGTTTGGAAACAATTTTGCAGGCAAGCGGGTGTGATCCTGGCGCTGACTTAAAATAGCCAGATGTGCCGGGATCACCGGAATATTCAGCTCGTCACAGGATTTCTTTGCCAGCAGCTCATAAGCACGCGGTTTGGGCGCCGGTTGTAAAATGCCCTCTGGCGAGTCCGGTGTGTTTTCCAGGCCATGACCGGTTTCACCGTATACACCAATTAACATTTCAGTTTTATCGTAATAAGGCGCTAAGTCGGCATAGCTTATCGGCCAGTCAAGCCCTAACCCATCTCGGCTGTAGGGTTTAAAATCATACTCGCCGTTGCGCAGTGAAATACGGCCCCAGTGATTGGTGCGCCCGCCGAGCATGCGGGCGCGCCACCAGTCAAAACGCTGCTGTGGATCACGGCTGGCCTGGGTATAAGGCTCACCCGGTACTTGCCAGCCGCCGTCAATGGTAGCGTCATAAAAACCGAAGGGTTTATCCGGCGTGCTGGCGCCACGCAGCGGCGCTTCTTTTGGCAGATTAAACATCGGTGTTTCTGTTACCGGGTCGTAATGACGGCCGGCCTCTAGCATCAACACCTTTAAACCGGCAATGCTGAGTATCAATGCCGACATACCACCACCGGCCCCTGAGCCGACCACTATTACATCATATTCCTGTTGTCCGGACGGTCCTGACATCTTGCGCTCTCCTCGTCTGCACACTTTGCAGTAATGTGCCTTGTTATAATATTTTTACCGGTGCGGTTTTTGCCTGCTCTGGTTACACATGTAACCGGTTACACGCAAAACCCAAAAATACCGGACGTTCAGGGCAGCCTTAACGTCCGGCATGGCTGGCGACAGCCAGCAATAAATCTCTGGTAGCCCGGATACCGGCATCTTCGTCAGCATTCTGACCTTCGTACTCGATACCGATATAGCCCTGATAGCCTGATGCCTGGATCAGCTGCCACATGCGTTGATAATCAATGCTGGTTTCAGCACCTGAGGCATCAAATGCATAACTCTTTGCACTGACCCCTTTGGCATAGGGCAGCAGCAATTGCATACCCTGATATTTGTCACCACTGAAATTACCAAAATCCGGCAAACTGCCTGCATTCCCAGCCTGCTGCAGCACTGTCGCCAGCCAGCTGGCATGCATCGAGTGCCCCATATGGTTCTCAACAATGATGCTGATGCCAAAAGGCTTGGCAAAAGCGGCCAGTTGCTGCAAACCTTGCACAGCAGCCTGCTGCATTTTTTCAGCATCCGTTGTAGCGTGATCAGCGATACTGACGCGTATCGCATGACAGCCCAGAAAAGCAGCTGCTTCGACCCATTTATAATGATTTTCTACCGCCTGTTGCCGCTGCTTTTGGTCTATAGCAGCCAGATCACCTTCAGCATCGACCATAATCAGCAAACTGCGGACACCGCTGTCATCGGCGCGCTGCTTTAACTGGCGCAAAAACGGCTGGTCCTGCGCTTTGTCGGCAAAAAACTGATTAACATATTCAACTGCGCCCAGCTGAAAATCGCGCCGGGTTTTTACTGCAAAATCCAGTACCTTAAGCTGACCGGCGCGCAGTTGGCGGTGCAAAGACCACTGCGCCAGCGAGATCTTCGGCTCAGATGGCTCAGATGCCAGCAGCTGCCAGCTAAGCGGCAACTGGCAAGTCAGACCGGCTGCTGCGGCAAGGCGTAAAAATTGGCGGCGTTTAATGTCAGTAGAATGCATAGCGGGTCCCTGTTATAGCGCTCGGATACGGATCTGGCGAAACGCAATTCTGTCGCCATGATCCTGCAGCATGATATGTCCGGGTTCATCGGCTCCCAACACATGTTCGGGAGCAAACTTGCTTTGTGCCGCCCGCTTTTGCCAGTCAGCAGAGCCTAATTCAAACTGCAGTACCAGCTTGCCATTCAGCCAGTGCTCGACATGCGGGTAGCGCACGACAATGCGTGTATTGTTCCAGCTGCCGGCAGGTAAATGGGCGTCAAGCTCAGGCGGGTAAATATCAAATAATGCAGCGGTAAAATGAACAGGATTATCGTGACCTGGATAGTTATCATTATCCAGCAACTGGTACTCTAAACCACCCGAACGTATTTCGCTGTCTGGCCCGGCGACTTTGTAAAAGATACCACTGTTGCCCGATGCAGCGATTTGCCACGCCAACTCCAGCTCAAAATCGGTAAAACTCTGTTTACTGACAATGGCACCACCGCCAGCTGCAGTTAGCACCAGCGCGTCATCAATTATTTGCCATTGTTCAGCAATGGCTTTGCCGTCTTTACCTGTCCAGGCCTCGACAGACTCACCATTAAACAGCCATTGCCAGCTGCCGGAAGATTGTGCGTCAGTGCTTGTTTTTGTGTCAGTAACAGGCGCAGTGGTTGCAGCGCTTTCAGTACTGGTTGAGGCAGGTTTACAGCCAGCCACCACAATGCATAACAGACATTGTGCCACGGCACGCACAACTGCCCCTGAGTTGGTTTTATTCACCCTCACTCTCCCCTTGCTGACACCGGTATAACTGCAGGCCGGTATGGCTTGTTATATTTATTGTGATACAGGCAACTCTGTGGCTGCCCAATGAAACCGGTTACATCATTTAACCTAAATCTCTGGCGGAATTTTGTCAAGCGGGATTGGTTATTTTTTATCCGTGATTATTGCCGTGCTGTCACGCACCACCAGCCTGTATGACAGCATCATATGCTGCTGGGCTAAAGGCTCGCCTCTCATCAGTTGATACAGTGCGCGCATCGCCTGCCGGCCTAACTGCTCTGCGGGTTGATCGATAGTCGTCAGGCTGGGCTCGGTGAAGGCAGCAAACTCAATATTGTCAAAACCTGCTATCGCAATATCCTGCGGCACACGCAGCCCATGCTGTCGCAGACAACGCATAGCGCCAATGGCCATTTCATCATTCATGCAAAAAATAGCCTGCGCCCGCTCTGGCTGCTGTAGTAAACGCAGTGCGGCTTCATGGCCCGATTGCATGCTGAAATCCCCTTCCACCACAGCATTAGCCGCTAATGTTAAGCCCGCACCGAGCAGCGCATCTTTCATGCCTGCTAAACGGTCACGCACTATGGGGCTATGCGCCGGCCCGGTAATCACCGCCAGTCTTTTCAGGTTTAGATCAAGCAAATGCTGTGTCAGGGCGCGGGCCGCGCCGCGGTTATCCAACTCAACCACCGGATAACCGGCGGGTTCATCGATGCGCTCACAGGCATTAACAAAAGGCACTGTCGCCGCCAGCTTGCGATCTTCCTCGGAAAACGGATAACGGCTATCAAGTTGAATTAAGCCATCCGCCTGGCTGGTCAGGCCCATGCGGGCATATTCCTGCTCACGGCTGACGCTGCCCTGAGTATCCCCCAGCAATACCGCATAGCCACAGGCCTGGGCTTCCTGCTCAATGCCGCGGATCACACGGGAAAAAAATGGGTTAGCGACATTAGGCACCAGCACCACCACTGCATAAGCCTTACCTGAGCTGAAATTACGTGCCAGCTGATTTGGCCGGTAACCGGCACTTTGCACTGCCTGCATAACGCGTTGCCGGGTGTCCGGCGATACCAGCTCCGGGTTTTTCAGTGTGCGCGATACCGTTGCGGTAGATACGCCGGCGAGTTTGGAAACAATCCTGATGGTGCTCATGCTGGTATCGTTTTAGCTTTACTTCATCGTACCTTAATCTGCACACATAAAAATTGCCAGAACTCAGGTGCCCGAACTAAAAATATGCCGCTTTTAACGCATCATACCTTTAAAAAAATGCCACGCTTGTAGCACCAGTGCATCAGCAGATACGACAGCAGTAAAAAGCTGATGGCAAAGGCCAGTGAACCGTTATAGTTGCCAAAAGCCGGCTGATACAGGTTACTGAACAACCAGCTTTGCAGCGAGATATCGCCTACCGGGATCATGCCGAGCAAACGGGCGGCAATACCGGCAAACATAAAAAATAAAATGGCATTGGCACCGAATACCACAAAAGGTGCGCTCCATAAGCGGTATTTTTTGATATCGCACAGCCACAGGCAGGCGGCCAGCGCAATGGCACAATATCCGCTGCTTAGCAGTACAAAGCTCGGCGTCCATAAACTTTTATTAATCGGCAATGAGAAATGCCACAGTTCTGCCAGCCATACGGCGACCACGCCACACAGCAACAAACCACGGGCTTTTTGCACCAGTGTGCGCTGCGCCTGCAACCACTGCGCTATCAGTAAACCACTGACACAGCTGGCGATGGCCGGCAGTGTTGACCACAGGCCTTCCGGATCAAACGCAAAGGGCGTCGCGGTGCGGTAATACACATGCTGCGCACCCAGTACAGTATGATCAAGCCAGGCAGCAAAGCTGTTGCCAAACTCCAGTAAACCAACAAACTGCTGGCCGTATGCGTCCTGGTACGGTAAATACCACATTGCGGCCAGATACAGCGCACACAACATTAACATAGCAATAATGCGGCCGCGCGTAGCGCAGTACAGCGCTATTAACATAGTAAAAAAGTACACCAGCGCAATGCGTTGCAATACTCCCAGCGCCCGCACTGCCATCAGTTTCTGCTCGATGTAATTGTAGGAAGGGTCGCGGAAATTATAGTAAAACAGCACCAGAAACAGCCCCAGCAGGTACAGCTTAACCGAACGCAGTAAAGCGTGTTTTAACAGTGCAGCTTTTGTGGCTGTCTGCTGTCGCTGCAGACTAAGTTGCAGTGACATGCCAACAATGACAATAAAAAACGGAAAAATCAGGTCGGTAAAGGTCCAGCCGTGCCATTTGGCATGCAACAGCGGGCTGTAAACGTAGCTCCAGCTACCGGGGTTATTAACCAGGATCATCGCGGTAATGGTCAGGCCGCGCAGCACATCAAGTGCAAGCATGCGGTTAGCCGGTACCGCGGCTAAAATAGCCTGGCAATGCTGCCGGATAGCTGCCAGCATCAGTTCGCGGCCTGCGATACGGTTACCGGCAAAGCACCGGTTAAACTGTATTGTCCAAGTAGCGCCTGCGCAATCGCTTCATAGGTCGCATTGCCGGCATTCATTGCTGTGGCATCTTCTGCGGTGTTATAGGCGTAGCTGGCCAGCACAATATCTGCATAGCTGCCATAGCGGCTGATATCATAAGGCGCACGCAGGCTTAAAAAGACATGCGGCTTTTTCCGCGCTTTAATTTGCGGCAGTAAGGTTTCATATTGCAGCGTCTGCCTCTCATACGCCGCCGCTATGTTAGCAACACCGGTTAAGTCATCCATACCGCCAATATCGGCCAGGCTTTGCATCGGTGCGATAAAGCCACTAATCACCACATCCGCTGCAGCAATTTTAGCGCCAGCGTCGGTTAAATCGGTTTGCTGCAGGCTTATCGTGTCTATCGAAAAATGCTGTTTGCTGTAGTGCTGCAAGGCCGCCGACAATGCTTTCGCTTTAGTCTGATCCGGCATCACCAGTAACAGTTTCTTTGTTTCGGTAAGTTTAAACGGCAAGTAACCTGCGGTGGGTTTTACCTGTGTCAGAGCCGCTTTGGCCAGTGCTAACTCGGCTTGGCGGTGCTTTGCATTGCCAAGCGCCTGCTGTGCTTTTTTAATTTGCTGTGCAGGTGTTTTTTCAGTTGGCAGCAATGGATACTGCTGTTTTAGCGCAACAATGCGCTGGTAAGACTGTGCCAGTTCAGTTTGATCAAGCGCACCGGATTGCACTGCGCTCTCCAGCGCAGTCAGCAGCTCTGACAGAGCCTGCAACTCGCCCGGATGCTGCAGCTTAACTGGCATCAGTGCAATGTCGGCACCGGCAGCAAAGGTTTGTACTACGGCTTCAGTGTGGCTAAAAAACTTGCTGATCCCCGCCATGTCCAACGCATCTGTTACGATAACGCCGTTATAGCCCATATCTTCGCGCAATACGCCGTGCAGAATTTTGCGTGACAGCGTAGCCGGTTTTAGCATGCTCTCACCGTCTTTGGAGACAAAGGTGCTGTTATCCAGTGCCGGGTATTGAATATGCGCTGTCATGATCATACCGGGATTATGCTGCTTTATTATGTTGGCAAATGGCAGTAAATCGACTTTACGGATTTGCTCAATGCTATGCTCTACCCGCGGCAGGCCCAGATGGCTGTCTACCTCGGTATCACCATGGCCCGGAAAGTGTTTCAGTGCGGCTATCATGCCACGCTGCTGCATCGCCGCAGTCATGGCCCCTCCCAGGTCAGCCACCATGGCGGGATCTTCACCAAAAGCACGCACATTAATTACCGGGTTTTGCGGGTTAACGTTAACATCAATGGTCGGGGCAAAATTCAGGTTTATACCCAGCGGCAGCAGTTCATCGGCCAGTACCCGGCCCACTTCAGTGGCGAAAGCTGTGCCGAAAGCACTATAAGTTGCACCAATCGCCATATTGCCGGCAAAAGAGGTTGCCAGACTGCGTGGCAAGCGGGCGACCCGGCCACCTTCCTGATCAATGCTGATAAACAGTGGTAGTTTCAAAGCCGACGCCGCCGCTGCGGTTTGCATGTCACGGTTTAACTGCACAATTTGTGCGACATCCTGCAAATTCTCCGCAAACAGAATAACGCCGCCGATATCGTAGTCGCGGATAAGGTTCGCCAGTTCAACCGGCAGTTTAGTCATCGCTGTGCGGCACTGGCCATTAACCGGCGCTTCTTCACAGTAATAGCGCAGGTCAAGCATCAATTTCTGCCCCAGCATCTGTTTAACGCTGGCTTTAGGCACGTTGCTATCAGCAGCCATAGCTAACGCCGGTAAGGTGAAACTGCAGAGACTGAGTAACAGCAGTGAAGCGCGGTTTAAGCATGACATAGCATTCCTGAAAGTGAGAACCATCACGGCGGTATCCTGTTATTGTGTCGAAAGCAGGATGCAGTACAACAAAAATAATTTATTCATTCAAGTAAAATCTAAATGAATACTTTACTCATGCACTATACATTATGGTATGGTTAAGTACTTTTTCACGCTAACGGGTATGACATGCAACTGACGGTACTGGACTGGACGGTATTTTTTGGCTACTTCGCGCTATTGGCGCTGGTGGGCTGGTCGGTAAACCGGCGCAAAGCCGGCAGCAGCAATGATTATTTCCTCGCAGCAAACAGTATGCCGGTATGGGTAGTTGCCGTGTCGGTGCTGGCCACCTCGCAATCTGCCGCCACCTTTCTGGGCGGACCGGATATGGGCTTTCGCGGTAACCTCAGCTACCTGGCTACCAATATCGGCGCCCTCATTGCAACGTTTATCGTCATTAAATTTTTACTGCCGCGTTATTATCAATTAAAAGTGACCACAGTGTATGAACTGTTGGAGCAACGCTTTGGTGCCAGTGCCAAAGATCATGCCGGCAAGATGTACCTGTTCGGCCGTATTTTTGCCAGCGGTGCAAGGCTGTATATGGCTGCCATTGCCGTTGCGATGTTGCTGTTTAACAACATTCAGGCCAGCAGTGTGCTGGCAGCGATTGCTCTGCTGGCCGTTATTGGTCTGGCTTGTACTGTAGCAGGTGGTATCCGTTCTGTTATCTATACCGATGCGCTGCAGTGCGCTGTCTATGTGCTGGCGGCACTGCTGGTACTAGGCTACCTGTATTACAGTATCAACGTTGACTTTGCTACCTTGGTACAGGCGTTGCAGCAGCCGGTAGAGGGTGGTACGTCAAAGCTTCTGCTGTTCGACTGGCGTTTTGATGTCAGCTCCGGCGGTGTATTTAATATGTGGTCGGCGCTAACCGGGTTTATCTTACTGAATATTGCCGCTTTTGGCCTGGATCAGGACATGACACAACGCGTACTGACCTGTAAAGACAGCAAAGCCGGTGCGCGGGCGCTGTTAAGTTCAGCGCTGATGGTAATACCCACTATGCTGGTATTTATTCTGATAGGGTTTTTACTGTACATTTTTTACCAGCGGCCAGATCTTTATCAGCCGGCGCAACGTTTTGCCGACAGCTTTGCCGGTGAAAAAGTAACCGTATTTATGTATTACGTGCTTAATGAAATGCCGTCAGGCCTGCGCGGGCTGGTGGTGGTTGGCGTTATAGCTGCAGCCTTATCGACTATTACCTCAGGCCTGAATTCTATGTCGTCGGTTCTGGTTGCCGATATGTACAAGCCGTGGAAATTAAAGCGCGATGCCAGTACCAGCGAGCAACATTTTGTCCGTGCCGGCCAGTTTGGCATGCTCGGTACAGCTATTACGTTGTCACTGATGGCCGTATTGTGTTTTTACTGGCAGCAATATTCTGATATGCCATTGCTGGCATTTGCGCTGAGTGTGATGGTGTTTTCATATAGCGGTTTACTGGGAGTGTTTTTCACCGCCCTGTTCAGTAAGCGCGGTAACCGTTACTCGGTCACCGCAGCGCTGCTGAGTGGCTTTGCAGTCACTTTAGTATTACAACCTTATATTTTACAGCACCTCAGCCCGACGCTGGCCGCACTTGACCTGGGTTTTACCTGGCAGCTGTGTATTGGCACTGTTATCGCAACACTGGTGTGCTTAGCAGGTAAAGCAAGCAGCACAGCGGCTGTGAAAGAGGAATAACAATATGTGGATCCTGACTGTCGATGGTGGTGGCAGCAAAACTCTGGCCCGGCTGACCAACCAGGCAACAAGCCAAAGCTGGCAGCAACAGGCCGGCCCGGCCTCGCTGACGAATGATTTTTCACTGGCATTGAGTAATATCAACCTGCTCAGTAACAGCCTGTGCCAGCAAGCCGGTATCAGCAGCAAACAGGCCATTGCAGTAATGGGCCTGGCCGGTGCCGGTAATCCACAACAGCATTTACAGGCCAGCCAGCAGCTGGCAAAACACTATGCCGGCTTTTTATTAACCACCGACGCCAAAACCTCACTTTACGGCGCTAATCTGGGCCAGCCGGTACTGGTTGTGGCACTAGGTACAGGTTCAGTTGCCATGCGTTTACTGGCCGACGGCACCGAGCGCCAGGTCGGTGGCTGGGGCTTTAATATCGGCGATGAAGGCGGCGGAGCCTGGCTCGGTAAACAAGCCGTACGCGAGTTGCTGTGGCAGGTGGATAGCATAGCAGGCATTACCAGCCCGCTACTGAACGCCGTGGCGTTGCAAATCGGTGAAGATGACGCCACGTTACTGCCCTGGCTAAAAACCGCCAGCCCGAATGATTATGCTGCGCTGGCACCTTTGGTTTTCAGCCATGCCGGGCGTTGTGACATAGCCGATATGCTGCTTAAACGCCATACAGAAGCGGTACAGCAACTGCTGTGGCGGGCCCGCGAACAGTTTGAGCTGCCGGTTGTTTTACTCGGCGGCCTGGCAGAGGTTACTGCACCACTGCTAAACAGCCAGAGCCGCGCTTTGCTGCAAAATGCACGCGGCAGTGCGCTGGATGGCGCATTAATTCTGGCTTCAACTCTGACGACACCATTACAGAACAACACCATTTCAGGACAACATCATGATGAATAACCCACAGGACGCTTTATTACAACAGCTTGACGCCATGAGCTCTGAAGCGCGTAACCCCGACAGCTGGGATATTGACCTGTTATCGAGCCTGGAAATCGTGCAGCGCATTAACGCTGAAGATCAAACCGTTGCCCACAGCCTGCAAAGCTGTCTGAGCGATGTTGCAGCCGTTGCCGACCGCATCGTTACGGCCTTTGCTGCCGGCGGCCGTCTGGTGTATCTCGGTGCCGGTACCAGTGGCCGCCTGGGTATTCTGGATGCAGTAGAATGTCCGCCAACTTACAGCGTTCCCTCTTCCCAGGTGGTAGCCCTGATTGCCGGTGGCAACGGTGCAGTGTACAAAGCCGTAGAAGGTGCAGAGGACAATCCTGACCTGGCGGTAGACGATTTAAAGCGAATTGACCTGTGCAAAAATGACATTCTGATTGGTATCGCAGCCAGTGGCCGCACCCCTTATGTGTTGGGTGGCCTGGCCTATGCCCGCAGCCTGGGCTGTTTCACCGCCGCTATCAGCTGCAATGCGAATGCGCCGGTGCTGACTGCCGCTGACGCCGGCATCTGTGCCGTTGTCGGGCCGGAAGTGGTTACCGGTTCTACCCGGATGAAAGCCGGCACGGCACAAAAACTTATTCTGAACATGCTGACGACTACCGCGATGATCCGTAGCGGCAAGGTATATCAGAACCTGATGGTAGATTTGCATGCCAGCAACGAAAAACTGGTCGCCCGTGCCGTACGTATTGTTATTCAGGCCACCGATTGCGAGCCACAAATTGCACGCGATGCACTAAAAGCGGCCGATATGAGTGCCAAACTGGCGATACTGCATATTTTAAGCGGACAGAGCATTGAGCACTGCAAAACACAGCTTAAGCAGCAACATGGCTTTATCCGTAAAGTGTTAGAGCAGGATAAACCGGCATGAAACCGCTGGTATTGCTGTTGTTAAGCTGCTGCCTGCTGGCATGTCAGGTTGACAGTAAAAGCCAGACAGACGCCCCTGCAGCCGCAGCCGCGTTTAAAACCGGCGCTGAGCAACCAGAGCTTTACTTACCCTTGCTAAAGGGCAAAAGAGTCGGCGTGCTGGTTAATCAAACCTCGTTGATTGGTCAGCAGCATCTGGTAGATGAATTACTCAGGCATGGCGTTAATGTCGTCAGTATCTTTGCGCCAGAACATGGCTTTCGCGGCGATCATGATGCCGGGGCTAAAGTCAGCAGCGGCACAGACAGTAAAACCGGCCTGCCACTGTTGTCTTTATATGGCGCCAGCAAAAAACCCAGTGCCGAGCAGATGCAGCAACTGGATATCATCATCTTTGATATTCAGGATGCCGGCGTACGTTACTATACCTATATCAGTTCGATGCACTATGTGATGGAAGCCGCGGCTGAGCACCAGGTGGCGATGCTGATACTTGACAGACCCAACCCGAACGGCGCCTACACAGATGGCCCGGTGCTGGATTTGAACTTCCGCTCGTTCGTCGGTATGCACCCGATCCCGCTGTTGCATGGTATGACAGTGGGCGAACTGGCGCTGATGATTAAAGGTGAACACTGGATAGCGGCAGCAGAGCAGTTAAAGCTTACCGTGATACCGATGCAGGCCTACCAGCATGCCATGCCTTACACCTTGCCGGTAAAACCAAGCCCTAACCTTCCTAATGCGCAGGCGATTGCCCTTTACCCTTCACTGGGTTTTTTCGAGGCTACACCGCTCAGCATTGGCCGTGGCACGCCCTTTCCGTTTCAGGTAATTGGCTATGATAAGTTTGGCCTGGGTAATTTTCAGTTTATGCCGGTATCAACGCCCGGTGCCGCACTAACACCCCCGCTGATGAATAAAGCCTTGCTTGGTGAAGACCTGCGCCGGGCAAAAGCAGCCGGTTTAGACCTGAGTTACCTGTTACGTTGGCATGCTTTGTTTAAAACCCACAACACGGAATTTTTCAGTTCGCCTGCTTTTATGGACAAGCTGGCCGGCACTGATAAACTGCGTTTGCAAATTGAGCAGGGCCTGAGTGAGGCGAGTATCCGTGCCGGCTGGCAAACCGAGCTGGAACAATTTAAACGTCAGCGCCAGCCCTATCTGCTTTACCCCTGACTATCGGTTATCGGCCGTAACATAACGGCTGATAATGCGCTGTGTTTCACCGCTTTGCTGTTGCTGCTCAATAAAACGGTTCAACTTCGGCAACAGCGCCTGCCAACGCGGGTGCAGCGCTATAGTTAATGCAGCCTTACCCACATATAAGCCCGAACGGTACAGGCTGCGATCTGAAAAGTTGTGCTGCACCAGCCAGCGCGCGATTAAATCGTTCATATACACCAGATCGCAGCGGTTATTAAACACCATACGCAGCTGTGCTTCCTGGCTGGATGAGTCTATCCGTAGCAGGGTATCGCTGTTAAACAAAGGCTCAAGCTGTGGGTAAACGTAGTATTCACGGGTACATATCTTTGAACCCTGCAATTGAGCTTTCTGCAGTGGCAGCTGCTGCTTTGAACTGGCAAACAGATAGTCGTTGTATGGAATAATGCCATCGGAAAACAGTAGCTTGTCCGGGTGCCTGGCCCAGGCCGGATTTAGCATCATTGCATCCACATCGCCTTTGTACAGCCGCTGCTCTGCGCCGGAACGGTTATCCAGCACATATTCCGTTTGTATCTGCAATTGCTCAAACAGCGGTGCCAGCAAGTCAGGAATAATACCTATAACCTGGTTCTGTGGCGGTTCAGTATAAATATAAGGGGGGAAATGCGGGTAATACACAACAAAGCGCAGCACCGACGCTGGGGTTGCTGCTGTTGGCTCAGCAGGCTTGGGTTCAGTCTCTGCCATGCCGGCGCCAGACATGGCCGGGCCAGCCAGAGCTGACGCGGCCAATAACAGTGCAGCGGCCAGATAAGGTTTCATCTACAACATCCTGTTGTTATCTGGTCTCAGTCTGGCAGACTGTTAACAAAATACCAGTCTGACCATCCATCTTTTTGCCTGAATAACACAAACCTGATTACGGCAGGTCAAATATCAGCGCTTTGCTGTCGGCAGCAGCCGTTAATTGCAATGCCGCCTGTTCACTGATTTTAATACCATCGCCCGGCTGCAACTTATGACCAGACACATCCAGCTCACCCGTTATCAGGTGAATATATACTTTGCGCCCGGCAGCCAGTGGTAACTGCTGCTGGCCTGCTTGTGACAATATCAGCTGGTGTAAAAACGCATTTTGCCGCACCGTCAGGCTACCTTCCCGACCATCCGGCGACAGGATCAGCGTTAAGCCTTCTCGTTGACCGAAATCTTTTTGCTGATACCCCGGCTCGCCACCAAACTGATTTGGCTGGATCCAGATTTGCAGAAACTTCAGCTCTTCAGCGCTGCTGGCATTAAACTCGCTGTGGTAGATACCACGGCCTGCACTCATCAGCTGAAACTCACCCGCTGGCAGCACTTCGGTATTGCCAGCCGAATCTTTGTGGGCAATTTTACCTGTCAGTACCAGGCTTAAAATTTCCATGTCTTTGTGACCATGGGTATCAAAACCGGCACCTGGCGCAACTTTATCGTCGTTAATCACTCTGAGCGCAGAAAAACCCATTTGCGCCGGGTCATAGTAACTGGCGAATGAAAACGTATGCTGACTCTGTAACCAGCCAAAATCCGCTTTGCCGCGATCTGCTGCATATCTCATCTCAAACATTTTGTTATCTCCTCAAATAGGTTCACATTACCCAAGCAGAGTAGTCCCGGAGCCACAGCAGAAAAAGCGGAATAATTTGCGCTCCATGTTCAAATAATTTGAACTCAGGCTAACGCGCTGAACCTAAGCTACACTGAACAATCGTTACAGCAAACCAGGGAGCAACCAATGAGTATTAATGTGCTGGCTATTTGTGGCAGTTTAAGAGCGAAATCCACCAACCGCGGTTTAGTGCGCTACGCTCAGGCGCATGCGCCTGATGGCATGAAAATTCATATCGCCGATTTAATGGAAGTGCCTTTTTACAACTCAGATCTGGCTGAAAAGCCTGCCGCCGTCAAACAGTTGCTGCAACAAATGGGCGAAGCTGATGCGCTGATACTGGCCTGCCCGGAGTACAATTATTCACTGGCACCGGCACTGAAAAACGCTCTGGACTGGGCCTCGCGCGAACCGGATAACCACCTGCTAAGCGGTAAACCGGTGGCTATTATGGGCGCAGGCGGCGGCATGGGTACCAGCCGGTCACAGTACCACCTGCGTCAGGTATGCGTATTCTTAAACCTGCACCCGCTAAACCAGCCGGAAGTGTTCTCTAATGCCTTTGCCGGCAGTTTTGATACTGACGGCAACCTGATAGACGAGAAAATACAGGGCCTGGTGCGCAAGCAGCTTGATGCATTGTTAAGCTGGCAGCAGCAACTCAGCCGTTAAGTCAGCATACTGCAGCCCTGCCTCGTAAAACGGGTGTAAGGGCTGCTTATAGGTTTAATGCTTTGTGTCCGTTAGCTTAATAAAAACCGGATTGCTATAGAACCATAAGTCATGCCATGGGTTCTCTCCTTTGGCATCAGCTTCCGGTTCAAGTTCGTCTTTGTTATTAGTGCCGCGCAGGCGCAAATAACCACTTTGGCTGACTTTACCCAGTGCCAGCCTGAACTCGCTATAACCCTGTTTAGTTTGCCAGTCACCGGCATAAAACCGTTTTGCTACATTGGTATCAGGCGCTTCATCGCTATTACGATTTTGCACCGGGCCACTCACTACACCTTGTATGACATCTACCCGCCGCACCTGCGGTTTGAAACCGCCGCCATTCGGGCCCTCAGGAACCCTGAATCTTACACTTAGTACCAACTCATCGTCAGCCGACACAAGGAGTGTCTCCCCTAAGGTGGCTTTTCTACCGGTTTTTTTTACCATGACGTCAATATAGAGGGCATCAATTAAATCGCCGGTGGTGACAAATACATTGCCCGCTTTTAGTGCAGCAAAAATACTCTGGTAGTCTTTTTCAGCATACACGTAGGTTTTGGCATATTGCCCTGGCCAGAAATCGGCCCAGCCGTCGGTGTAATGCCCATGACTATCGGACACGCCAGTAACCCACCAGCGCCGTCCTTCGCTAAGTAAACTATCCCATACTCCACCTAAGCGCGCGGTCATCTGATCATAGCCACCCAGCGTCGGGTAATGCGGATATTCAGCGCGTATAGCACTGGCGTCGATACTGCCATCCGGGTTTAGTGTGGCGGCCTGGTGGCCTTCCGCTCCGGTCATGCCAATTACCACTTCCGGTGCGGTATCCTGCCAGTCGCGCAATTGTTGCGGGGTAATTTTTTGATACTGGCGAAAACCGGTAGCTAAACGCGAAGGGTGATTTGCCAGTAGTAAGGGTTTATCCGGTAGCGCATCCATGGCTTTAAGCGCCAGCAGCATAAACGCATCTTCAGCCTTTTCCGGCCCCGGCGGCACGCCCTGACGGCCGTTATAACGGCTTTCTATCTGGTACAGCTGCTGCGCTTCGGTGGCACTGTACGGCATAATAAAACTGGCATGCCGGCCACCGGGGCTATTGCCAGGCACATCAAACTCCATGCCGTAAAATTGCAAAGTATCCGGCAGCGCTTTGCGCGATGCCAGCAGCTCCGGGTAAGCCTGCTCCAGCGCCAATTTGGCGCGGTTTGGTCCACCGTGGTCTGTTATCACCATCCAGCTCAAGCCATAGTGCGCCGCCATTTGAGCATTTAACGGGATAGAATATTTGGCATCGCCGCCAATCACCGGCGCAGGGGGAAATACCGAAGTATCCCAT
Source organism: Rheinheimera sp. ATLC3 (assembly GCF_059429535.1). Taxonomy (NCBI): domain Bacteria; kingdom Pseudomonadati; phylum Pseudomonadota; class Gammaproteobacteria; order Chromatiales; family Chromatiaceae; genus Rheinheimera; species Rheinheimera sp. ATLC3. The sequence continues at coordinate 2,687,730 of NZ_CM182103.1, read as the reverse complement.
TTTACACTGTAATGGCTGTGCACATGGTGGTCTCCTGCTAGCCAACGCTTAGCGTGAGCCGGTTTTTTTGCCTGTGGCACCTGCTGACAAGACGCGACCAGCAAGGTCACAATAGCAGCTAAACCCAACTGCTTTTTACTCACTACAAAAGTCATCGTTCAATACGCCCTACTAAAACAGCCCTGATTCAAATAATTCAGGGCTTTTTCCTAATAACACAGTGTACCTATACCCAAAGTAATTGGTGCTGCAGCGAGGCGGCAAGTGCTTGAGGCCCCGGGAGCATAGTTAACCTATGTGACCGGGGCGAGAGTGCGCAGCCAGCAAAGCTGCAGCTTCAAGTACGAGGGTATGATCAGAACTGCACTGTTACACCAGCCATATAGGTACGGCCACTGTAAGTGGTGTTGTACGCTCTGTTGCTGGAGTCGCTGTACAACTCATCACGGACGTTAGTCAGGTTTATTGCTTCCAGATTTAACTTTATGTTGTCAGTTAAGCGATAAAAGGCAGAGAAATCGACATTGGTCGTGGCATGGTAGCCGCGCTCATCATCGTCAATAGAGCCACTTTCTACCCCAGTGATATAGTCACTGCGATAAGCAGCGGCGATACGCGCGCCCCATTGCTCGGTTTCGTAATATATCGTCAGGTTGTAGCTCTGTTTTGATAACCCAGGAAAGGCTTTAAATTGATTTTCACCTGAGTTTTCTACATTGCGGTATAAGGTTTTAGCATCTGCCCAGGTGTAGTTTGCAATCACGCCCAGGTTGTCAAACGGTGCCGGCAAAAAGTCGAGATCACGCTGCACTGCCAGCTCAAAGCCTTTGATGGTTGAGGAATCTGAGTTTTGCGGTGAAGACACATTAAAAATGTCATCCACTGTTTTACCCACAGGCAACAACGCAGCTGGTAAGCCCAGCTCGCTGTATACGATTTGCTGGGTTTCCGTAACGATAAAGTTGTCGATATCCTTATAAAATAACGCTACCGACGCCAGGCCAACATCTTCAAAGTACCACTCCAGTGCAGTATCAAAATTGGTTGACTCAAAAGGCTGCAGGTTCGGGTTACCAACAGAAATCTGGCCGATATCATTTTCACCCAGTGACGTCTGACTGACATTGGCTGAAAATGCCATAGCGCCCAGCGACGGCCGCGTCATATTTTTGCTGATACCAGTGCGCCAGATCACATCATCGATAAACTCATAGGCAATGTTCAGGCTGGGCAGATAATCAGAGTAATCGCGTACCAATTGTGTTGGCACACCTTTAGATAAACCGGCGGAGGTGATTTCAGTATTGAAATAACGCACACCCAGATTCAACCGCAGCGGCGCACCAGCCACATCATACTCAGTATCGTACACGACATAGGCAGCGTTGGTTTCTTCGGTTAAGTCATACGCCGAGCTTTCTACCGTGTACGCGTCAGTTAATGCAAAATCCGTCAGGCCATAAAAAGCCTGCAGGGCCGCCATATTACCCTGCAACCAGCTTCTGTCCGGGTGGCCGCTAAACAGTTGTGCTTGTTCTGCTGTTAGTGTTTTAACGCCCTGATTCTGTGGCGTGGCTTCATTGCTTGGGAAGTCTTTAGCAACACGTTCAAAACCGCTGTTGCTGAACTTCTTATAGTTGGCACCAAATTTCAAACTGGAACTGTCTGTCAGGTAGTAGTCGAAATCCAGCCTGGCGTTATCAAAGTCGGAATAGATAAAATTCGACTGAAAATACAGATCTTTCACTGTATAGCCTTCCACCGCGGTGACATCAAAATCCGGTGAGTAACTGTGGCCGTAAAACGCATCCTGTGTGAAATCGGTAATAATATTGACCTTTTTCTTCGCTTCAATATTCAGCTTATTTACCCGTGGCTGTTCATAATCTGATGAGCTATGTCCGACCATAGCATGCATTTTCAGCGTATCACTCAGCGTCCAGTCAGCAGCCAGAGTGATCTGGTTAAACACTGAGTCATTAAAATCCTGCCGGTTTTCATTGCGCCAGGTAGCATTTTTATAATCGGCGTATATGACTTCTTTATCACCGTTATTTTCACGCCAAACCAACTCATTCACTACAGAGTTATCTTTTACCGCATGGTGATGCTCAGACAGAGTGTTTTCCAGCTTGCCATGCATCAGGTCCAGCACCAGGCTAAAATCCTGACTCGGTTTATATTGCAGCGCCGCAGTAACACCAAGCCGCTTTTGCTGATTTTGCCACATTGAATAGCGATGGCCGCGCGGGAACCATAATTCGCCGGAATCCAGCTCTGCTTGTAACTCTGTATTGCTGGCATCGGCAGCGGTTTTGCCACCCTCACGCCGCCAGCGGGTAGTGTTGGTACCATATTCCATGGTTTCTCTGTCGCTGTAAGCGACTGATACAAGGGCGCCAAAATCAGACCAGGTGTTTGATAACAACGCCGCAATCCGCGGATCAGTGCTGTCGGTGTTACTGTTGGTACCTAACTGGGCAGACACGGCGGCCTGGGCGCCGTCATAGTCAAATGGTTTGGCGGTACGTAAGTTCACGGTACCGGCAATGCCGCCTTCTTCCTGATCGGCCGAGTAAGATTTTTTCACATCAATCTGGTTAAACAGCTCAGAGGCGAAAATATTAAAATCAAAAGCCCGGCTACGTGACACCCCGCCGCGAGCATCCATAGGCGATGAAGACGTACCCAGCGCTTCCATACCGTTTACCTGCACCCGGGTAAAATCTGGCCCCAGGCCACGCAAAGAAATCTGCCGGCCTTCGCCGCCTTCTCGGGTAATGGTTACGCCAGGCACGCGCTGCAGTGAGTCAGCCAGGTTTAAATCCGGGAAGTCGGCAATGTCTTCAGCCACTATTGAATCCTGCGCTATCATCGCTTCGCGTTTTAAGTCTTTTGCTTTGATAATGGCGCTGCGAAAGCCTTTTACTTCAATCACTTCGGTTTCTGTTGCAGCCTCTGCCCCGGCAGATTGTGCCAGCAACGGGGCGCTGCATAAAGCCGGAATTGCAGCCAGTACAGCCAGTGCCAGTTGGCTCTTGCAAAGAGTCGTCTTCATAATGTGTCCGTTAATCCTGGTTAGTTACGCTAATGGGTGGAATAAATCTGCTTGCGTAATTGCACAGCAGTCCCCCTAAAGAGCAACAACCCGTGATTTTCGGACAAAAAAAATTGTTAAGGTTTATTGACAGTACTGTGACAGCCAAGGTTTGCGATTGTCATGACTGAATATGAAGTCCCTTATCAGAACTCTGCCGTAAAACCAAGGATATAAGTGCGGCCGCTATAGGTGCTGTTATAGGCTCTGTCGCTGGAATCGCTGTACAACTCTTCACGCAGATTGGTCAGATTAAGCGCTTCGATATTGAGCTTTATGTAGTCGTTTATCCGGTAAAAAGCCGAGAAATCGATATTAGTGCTACCGTGATAACCGCGTTCGTCATCATCGATAGAACCACTTTCTACCGCACTGATATAACGGCTTCGATAGGCAGTGGTTAACCTTGCACCCCAGCGTGGGGTGTCGTAATAAAGTGCCAGGTTGTAGCTGTGTCTGGATAAGCCGGTAAAGGCTTTAATCTGGGCTTCACCCGAGTTTTGCACGTTGTGATACAACGTCTTACCATCGGCCCAGGTGTAATTTGCGCTTATACCAAACTGATTAAGCGGCGCTGGCAGAAAATCCAGCTTACGCTGCAGCGCCAGTTCAATGCCTTTTATTGACGAGGGGCCGCCATTTTGCGGCAAAGATAAATTAAATACATCATCTGGCGTTTTACCCTCTGGTAGCAAGTTGGCAGGTAACCCCAGATCACGATAGATAACTGGCTGGGTAGTGATAGCAATAAAGTGGTTAATATCTTTATAAAACAACGCTGCAGAAAACACCCCTCCATCAGCAAAATACCATTCCAATGCGATATCCAGATTGTTAGCGTTAAATGGTCTCAACTGTGGGTTACCGCTGTTGATTTGACCGATGTCGGTTTCCCCAAGCGAGGTTTGGGTAACATTGGTAAACAGCGCTATATCACTTAGCGAAGGTCGGGTAATATTTTTACTGAGCCCCAGCCGCCACAGCACATCATCGGCAACGTCGTAAGATAAACCCAGCGCGGGCAGGTAGCCGTCGTAACGGCGATTTACCCCCCCAGCCAGAATGCCGGCCCCGCTCTGTGACGGCGCAATACTGCTAAGGCCGGTATTAAAATAGCGCAAACCAAGACTGGCACGCAGTGGTGCACCGGCTAACGTTAGTTTTTGCTCATACTGCAGATAACCGGCATGTGTCTGCTCGGTCAACCGATATACCGAACTGGCAATAGTATCGGCATCGGCTAACGTAAAACCGGTCAGGCCATAAAATGCCTGTAACGCAGCAATATCGCCCTGCAACCAATTTTGCTCGGGGTGGCCGCTATACAGCTGAACCTGTTCCGCGTTCAGGCTTACCACGCCCTGGTTTAGTGGCGTAGTACTACCATGAGGAAAACCGCTTGCCTCTTGCTGATAGCCAGAGTTATTAAACGTTTTAGCGTGTAAACCAAAGCTAAGACTGCTGCTGTCGCTAAGCTGCCAGGTGGCATCCAGCCTGGCGTTGTTAAAGTCGGAATTGACAAAATTAGACTGAAAAAACAGATCCCTTACGGTATAGCCAGATAAGGCCGTTACATCAAAATTGCTGGAATAACTCTGGCCGTAAAAGGCATCCTGAGTGAAGTCGGTCACAATATTGGCTTGTTGCTTTGCCTCAATATTCAATTTGCTCAGCAGTGGCTGGCGGTAGTCGGATGAACTATGGCCCAGCATAGCGTGTAACTGCAAAGAGTCGCTAACTGTCCAATCTGCACTGAGGCTGATTTGATTAAATACCGATTCGTTATAGTCCTGGCGGTTTTCATTGCGCCAGCTGGCATTTTTATAGCTGGCATAAAGCACTTCTTTATCGCCATTGCTGTCACGCCACATCAGATCCTGCACCAGATTATTATCTTTTACTGCATGATGATGTTCAGACAGCTGATTTTGCAGCTTGCCGTGCAACAGTTCCAACACCATATTTAACCTTGGCTCTGGCTGATATTGCAAGGCTGCGGATACCCCTAAGCGCTTTTGCTGATTCTCCCAAACCGACAAGCGCTGACCACGTGGAAACCATAACTCGCCAGAATCCAGCAGGCTTTGCAACTGGCTATTGGCAGGGTCAGCAGCCTGCTTAGCGCTTTCTTGCCGCCAGCGTGTTGTGTTACTGCCATATTCGTTAGTCGCACGGTTACTGTAGGTAAGCGAGATCAGTGCACCAAGCTCGGTCCAGCGCTTTGAAAACAGTGCGAAAAAGCGTGGATCGGCGCTGTTAAAGGGGTTAGCGTTACTATTACTGCTAAGTTCAGCGGAGATACTGGCTTTGTCGGCTAGATAATCAAAGGGCTTGGCGGTACGTAAATTTACCGTGCCGGCTATGCCCCCCTCTTCCTGTTCGGCAGAGTAAGACTTTTTTACATCAATCTGGTTAAAAAGCTCGGCCGCAAAAATATTGAAATCAAAAGCACGACTGCGCGATAACGCGCCGCGTGCATCCATCGGTGATGATGTGGTACCCAGCGTTTCCATACCGTTTATCTGTACCCGGGTAAAATCAGCAGCTAGCCCCCGCAGCGAGATCTGCCGCCCTTCGCCCCACTCGCGGGTAATACTGATACCGGGCACACGTGATATCGCATTGGCGACATTCAGCGCCGGAAAGTCGGTAATATCTTCTGCCACCAGCGAATCTTGCACAAACAGCGTCTGGCGCTTCAAAGCGGTAGCGCCTGGCAACTGTGCAGTGGCGCTGCTATGCCGGTACAAGCCACCATTTGCCCGTACAGCTATAACCTCCATTGCTGGCGCACTGACCAAAGACGGTGCGACCGGAGTTACAGCTGCCGTTACAGACTGTTCAGCTACCGGCTTAGCTTTAATCAGCCAGCCTGAGAAGCGGGGTATAGCTTCTAACGGCTGCTCTGCCAGGAGTTTCTGCAGTACTTCATCGGCGGTAAAATTACCCACCACCGCGGGGGCATTTAGTCCGTTCAGCTTTGACGGGGCAAACAGCAGGGGTTTATTTACCTGACGGGCGAATTGCAATAAAGCCCCTGCTAACGGCTGTGCGGGCAGCTCATATTTCTGACGTTCAGCCGGGTGATGCTGCGCAAAGCATAGCGCTGGGCTAAACAACAGTAACAGCACAAAATAAAACCGCGGCTGCACCGGTAGAACCCAGACCATACTATTACTGTGACGAGGGTGATATCCGGCTTAGCCGGATACCGGTACTGTGTTGCTGCAACGTCAGGCCATAGGCCTCAGTGAGTGCCTGCAATGTCTGATCCGTATTCCCCAGTTCAAAACGGCCTGCCACTCTTAAATCTGCCACTTCTGCACTGGCGCTCAATGGCACCGGTGCAGAGCGATTTAAACGGTGCAATAAATAAGCTAAGGACTCATTTTCAATTTCAATCCAGCCCGAGCGCCAGTCAACCAATTGCTGCAGGTCGACTTTCTCTACTGCTGACATTTTATGTTGCCTGATGCGCACACGCTCTCCGGCCTTAAGCAGCTGCCGCGGACTGGTTGCCGTTGCCTGCACCTGCACTGCTCCCTCGTACACAGTGACATCAATGTTGTCCGGGTCCCGGTCGATGTTGAACTCCGTCCCCACGGCAACTACAGTCGCCTGATCAAGACGCACTTCAAATGGCCTGTTTTTATCTTTAGCTACGGCAAAGTAGGCTGCGCCCACCCCCTGCACAACCTGACGTTTATCGTCGGTAAAAAACACCGTTAGCTGACTGGCCGCAGCCATATCAACGACTGAGCCGTCACCCAGCGTCTGGTGCATAGTATTGGACCGTGCTGTTTTTAGCTCGTAGGGGGCTTCGGTACCTAAGAAACGGCTTTGTCCCAGATATAACATCACTCCCAGCGCAGCAGTGCATGCGAGGACGGTTAGTGACCTGACAGAGCCGGCGAAACACCAGCGCGATAGCGAAAGCTGCCAGCGTTTTAACAGATGTGGCTTGTATGCGGTTAACGCTTTCGTCAGTTCAGGACTTTGCCAGGTTTGTACCATCGCCAACAATATTGCCTGATGTCTTGGGTCTGCATCCAGCCAATGGCTGAACCGCCTTTTGCTCAGGCTGTCCAACTCACCGGCAGCGAGCTTTTCCAGCCAGGCTGCGGCCTGTAAATACAGGTCCTGTTCTGTTTGTTCTGCTGTATTCAATATACTGTTTTCACTCAACCGGTTTTATTACAACATCGCGGATGTCATACAGCGCGCTGCTGGTCAATTTGACGTTGAATATCAGCCAGAGCACGGCTGACATGTTTAGACACCGCTTCTTCACTGATCTGCAGTAAGGCTGCAATATGGCTGCGGCTTTTGCCTTCCACGCGGTACAATACAAACACCTGGCGCCGCAATGCAGGCATAGCAGCCAGCGTCTGCCCGAACAAATCAACAGTTTGCTGCATGCTGGCCATCTCTTCCGGGTTGGCACTCTGACAGACGAGTTCATCTGGTTGTTCTGCAGGCTGATTTCTTATTCGCATAAGTAAGTGCCTGGCGACAGTAAAAGCATAGGCCAGAGGGTTAAGGATTGGCTTTTGCCTGGTTTGCTCCAGCACCCGGGTCACCGCTTCCTGGAAAATATCCGCAGCGTCGGCACTATTGGCGTTTTTCTGCAGATAACGTAACAGTGGCTCCGTATTTTCTAAGACTGTTGCCTGTTGTACCGGCTTCTTACGTATTGACATGCCAACTCAGCGCTGATGCTCATAACAGAAGCATAAGGCATTGATATGACAATTAGTTGACATAGCAGTCTGCGTAATCAGGCACGCTGCCAACTTGTCAGCAACATAGTTCGTTACAACTCAGGTTGGTCGCTGTTATCTGCCGTGTCAGAGTTTGAAGGCGCAACAGCAACACACTGCCAACCCCAGCCGCGTTGTTTTTCAGCAAACTCTGCGGCTTTTTGTTCGCAATAGCCCGCTTCGCTGCTGGCGCGCCACAGCACACTGCTCTGGCCATCTTTACCGTAATGCACTTCACACGGTAGCTCTGTGCCCTCGGGGTACACCACTTCAATAACCCGCACCGCATCACCCAGCTGACAGTGGGTGGCCTGATTTTCTGCTGCCGCCAACATAAAAGGCACTAAGGCTGTCAGTAGTATTAGACGCATAATGTTCTCCGGTTTAAAATTGAAACCGCCAAAGTATAGCAAACACCCTGCATTAATATTCAGATACGGCCATACTAGCCATATGCTGCACTGCAGCTGCCTTTTACCTGTTTTGGATCTAAGATGAAGCTACTTGCCTTGCTGTTATTGCTGCTGTTTAGCAGCCAGTTATTTGCCAGCCTGCCTAAGGTTAAAAGCGGCCGTATTGAACGCCTGCAAGGCTTTAGCTCGGTGTTTATTCCGCCGCGCAATATCGATATCTGGTTACCCGATGGTTACAGTGCACAGCAGCGTTATGCCGTGGTGTATATGCATGATGGCCAGATGCTGTTTGACGGCAGCAGCAGCTGGAACCAGCAGGAATGGCGGGTGGATGAAGTGGCAGCCGCACTGATGGCAGAAGGTAAAACCCGGCCTTTTATCGTCGTCGGTATTTTTAATGCAGCCGCCCGCCGCCACAGCGAGTATTTCCCGCAAAAGCCGTTTCAGAGTTTATCGAAAGAGCAGCAACAGGCGCTGTATCAGTTGACACAGGGCGAGCAACAGCCGCTATTTGCTGATGCTGTGTACTCCGATAATTACCTGAAATTTCTGGTGCAAGAGCTAAAGCCATACATCGACGGTCATTTTAGTGTGTTGCCTGATGCGGCCAATACTTTTGTTATGGGGTCGAGTATGGGCGGCCTGATATCGATGTACGCCATCAGTGAATACCCCGGCGTATTCGGCGGCGCGGCCTGTTTATCCACGCACTGGCCCGGCGTATTTCAGAACGATAACAACCCGGTGCCGGCCGCATTTTTTGCTTACATGCGCCAGACGCTGCCAGTTGCCGGCACGCATAAACTGTATTTTGATTTTGGCACAGCGACGCTGGACGCCTGGTACCCGCCACTGCAGGCGCAGGCGGATGCCATTATTGAAAGCAAGGGTTACACCGCAGCAGACTGGCAAACACTGCGTTTTGACGGCGCAGAGCATAGCGAACACGCCTGGGCAGAGCGTTTGCATCTGCCGCTGACGTTTTTACTCGGCGCTACAACCACAGAACGCAGCAACTAAATGCATCCGGCAATTTAGCTCCGGCTGCAAAATGCTAGGTGCCCAACGGGTTTAACAGCTTACCGCTGCTGACATCCAACAGCTGACCGTTCAGCAGCGCCCGCTGCACACCCTGTTCGTTGCGCAGTAAAAAGGTTGCCAGCCGGTACCGCTGCGGCGTTTTACCGTTGAGCCCTTTCGGGTTTATCACCACCGGCAGGCCGCTGTTATTGGTCAGCAAAGCCGCATCGCCACTGAAATGGCTGTAGCCTTCGCGCAGCAGTGCCAGATAAGCAGCTTTGTCCAGTGTCAGCGCTTTGGTCAGGCTGTACGCCTTAGGCGCCTGATAACTTAAGCCGGTAACATCCAGCTGGTGATAAGCACCATAAATAGATAAATCGCCGATATCATGGATCCGCGCCTGTTTATTGCTTTCCAGCCCCAGATCCAATGCCAGGTCAATGCTGGCATTATGCCCGTTGACACTGATCTTCAGATTGCTCAGTAACACATCTTTAATACCACCGCTGCGGTTAAACGGAATAGCCTGATAAGCACTGAGCGACTGCTGCTGATAAGCACCACTGCCTATGCTTTCAATGCTCATTACCAGCAACTGCGTATTCAGCCGCCGTGCAACCTGACGGTTGTCATCTTTCGGATAGCCGCCGGATTCAATCAGCACTGTGCTGATACCCATGCCAGCAAAGGTGTCACCGAAAGAACGCCATGAAAAAGTATCATCGTATTTACCGAGATAGCCCGGCAGTTCTTTCGCCATCAGGTCGGCCATATCGCCAATCAGCTGCATGGCTTTTTTGCGCGCGGCGTCGATGTCTTTGGCGTTGTTAAACGCCGGAGCCAACAACGAAATCGTGGTTTGTTTATCGGTGTCACCTGCCGCATAAAAGCGGTTTTGATCATGCAGGTTAAGGCCAAAATCCGGTTTAAAATCTTTCGCTGCCTGCATCAGCAAGCGCCCTTCCGGGCTTTGCAGCGCTTTGGCATCGCGGTTGATATCAATACCCATGCTATTAAAACGGGTGTTTGCGGCGGCACCATCCGGGTTCACCATAGGAATAAGCCGCAGTGTCACTTTACTTAGCCAGTTATCGCGCCACTGTTGTTGCTGGTCGGCACTGATAAAGTTCAGCAAATCCATCAGCGCGGCGGTTGCTGTGGCTTCATCGCCATGCATTTGCGACCACGCCAGCACTTTGACCGGGCCGGTGCCAATATCAATCTGCCAGATTGGGGTGCCGAGCGCCGACTGCCCCAGCTGCTTAAAGCGGAACAGCGGGTTATGCTGATGCAGCTGCAGCAGCGGCGCAATGTCGCTGTGGGTAAGTTGAGGTTTATCCAACCCTGTTTGTTTTATCTGCTGATAATCGTCTGCCGACAAACTGCCTGTTGTCATTGCCTGTACCGCCGTGGTTAAACTGAATAATCCGGCCAGAAGCCACCGTAACGCATGCTGCATAATGCACCTCTGCTTAACTGCTTTAGCCTGGTAGCATCGCGCAATTCTGTTAACAATTGCAAGTAACGCGACTGCCAGCAAACTGCTGCACAGCACCATCTATCGCAATCGGCTGCAATGCCCGCTTCATCGCAAAAGCCTGCGCAGTGCTTGCGACAGTAAAGCACAACCGGTATAAATTATTCAGCATTTACGCGAAACAGAATAATAATAGCAGGAGGCCATTTTGGCTGATTGGTTAACCCTCATTCCGGCGCTGGTCGCCATTGTTGTAGTATTGTGGCGCAAAGAAGTGATCCTGGCGTTACTGTTGTCGTTATGCAGCGCCGAACTGCTGATTTTTCTGCAGGCCGGCCAGGGCGCCGGGCCAGGTCTGCTGCTGGATGGCGGTATTCAAACGCTGGAACGTATTGTTGCGGTAACCAAAGATGGCGATAACGCCCGTATTCTGATGTTCTCGTTACTGGTAGGCGGCCTGCTGGCCTATATGCGTGACTCGGGCGGTGTATCGGCCACAGTGAAACTACTGGTCGATAAAGGCATTGCCAAATCAGGCCGTCAGGCCGGTTTACTGACATTTTTTATCAGCTCTGTAACCTTTATCGAGTCTAACCTCAGCTCGCTGACAGCCGGTATCAGCTCACGCGGCCTGTTCGACAAATTCAAAATGAGCCGGGCGCGGCTGGCATATATTATCGACAGCACCAGCGCGCCTATCTGCATCATTATTCTGCTAAACGGCTGGGGCGCCTATATTCTCGGCCTGCTCAGCACTTACTCCCTTGGGGAAAGCCCGGTATCGGTACTGATCGGCACTATTCCGCTTAACTTTTACGCGCTGTTTACGCTAACCGTGGTGCTGTACACCATTATCAGCGGCAAAGTGTATGGCCCAATGCGTAAAGCCGAACAAGAGTTACATACGCTGGCAGCGCATACCGAAATTGACGTACCGCCGAGTAAAGCCAGCTTTATGCTGGTGCCGCTGTTTACCTTAGTCGCATCCATGATCGGCTTTATGCTGATGACCGGCAATGGCCGGCTGGTGGGTGGCTCGGGTTCACAATCGGTGCTCTATGCCACGACGCTGGCCTGTTTAGTCGCCTACTCTATGATGTTGTTCAGTAAGCGCTTTAAGCATCAGCAGCTGGTTGATATTGGCTTTAAAGGCATGAGCGAGTTACTGCCGCTGGTGACGATAGTACTGTTATCACTGGCGCTTGGCAGCAGCCTTAAACTGCTGGGTACCGGTACTTTTATTGCCTCTATCGTCAATGACAGCTTGCCGCTGGTACTGATACCGGCGCTGTTGTTTTTAGCCGGTGCGCTGATCTCGTTTACCACCGGTACCAGTTGGGGCACCTTTGCCATTCTGATCCCGATTGGTATGCCTATGGTCGAATTGCTGGGCCTGCCGCCGTCACTGGTGCTGGCAGCCATTTTAAGTGGTGGTGTGTTTGGCGATCACTGCTCGCCGATTTCCGACAGTACCGCGGTCAGCTCAGTCGCATCCGGCTGTGATTTACTCGAACACGTAAAAACCCAGCTACCTTATGCATTGTTTTGCGGTGCACTGGCATTGCTGGCCTTTTTAACTGCCGGGGTATTAATGATATGAAAACTCTGACACTGATCGCTATGCTCCTCGGAAACGGTAGCGGAACACTACCTGTATCAGAGGTACCCGAAGATTTTACCGATATCAGCACGTTAAGCGCCGATATTCAGGTGCATATGGCGTATCTGGGCACTAATAACTTTGTTGGCAACCGGGTTGATGGCTATCAGGCTAATAAGTGTTACCTGCAGCGTGACGCTGCCGAAGCACTGGTCAAGGTGCAGCAGGCCGCTACGGCGCAGGGGCTTACGCTTTGGGTGTATGACTGCTACCGGCCACAGCGGGCAGTAAACCATTTTATGCGCTGGGCCAGCGATTTAAGCGATACCAGCACCAAAGCACAGTACTACCCCAATCTGTCTAAAGACAAGCTGGTGGGCGAGTACATCGCGGAAAAATCCGGTCATAGCCGTGGCAGCACGGTCGATTTAACGCTGGCCAGACAAGATGCTGCCGGCAACTGGCAACCACTGGATATGGGCTCAAAGTTTGATATGTTTGACCCGGTATCGAATGTCGGTACAGAGGGTATTACCAAGCAGCAGCAGGCAAACCGGCAACAGCTGGAAAGCCTGATGCTGAGCGGCGGCTTTAAGGTATACAACATGGAATGGTGGCACTTTACCCACCAGCCACCGGCTTACACCGACCGCTATTTTGATTTTATTGTAAAGTAGCCGTTTACCGCGCCAGACGCTGGCGCTGAAACATCTGCATCGCCAGCTCGTCCTGCTGCTTTTGCTCACGCCGCTGCAACTGCACTACCTGTTGTTGCAAGCGGTTATCCAGAATTTGCTGCAGTGCCAGATTATAGGCAGCCTGCTTACTACAAGCCTGCTGCTGCCGGCTGGCTTCCTGCTCGGCCTGAGCGCTGCGCTGCTGTTGTTGTTGCGCCATATCCTGCAAAATGTGTTTTAAACCAGACAGGTTTTGTAAGCTCAGACTGCAGCGCATCTGCTGATTACTTTCCATTGCATCAATATGCTGTGCCAGTAACTGTGCACGCTGCTGTTCAAAGTCTGCTTTCTGCTGCAGCTGCCCATGGCGGCTGCGCATAATGTCGAAGTTATCCTGTTGCGTCTGCAAATATTTCTTTAGCATGCTACACCGCCAGCTTCGTCAGTTGTTGTTCAGTCTCGGCAAAATCGACCTGTTCGTTCAGGCCCTGACACAAAAATGCTTCTATTTTAGGGTACATTGCCACGGCATTATCCAGCTCAGTGTCTTTACCGGGCTGATAAGCCCCCAGTGGGATCAATTCCTGAATTTGCTGATAGCGGCTGTATAGCCGCTTTAAGCTGTAACAGCTTTTCAGCTGGGTCGCTGACACGATATTCGGCATAACGCGGCTTATCGACGCACCTATATCAATAGCCGGATAATGGCCGCGCTCGGCCAGTTGCCGGCTTAATACAATATGCCCATCCAGAATAGCGCGGGCAGCATCGGCTATCGGGTCCTGCTGATCATCGCCTTCTGCCAGTACGGTATAAATGGCGGTCATGCTACCGCTGCTGTCACTGCTGTTTCCGGCACGCTCTACCAGTTGCGTCAGCTTACTGAACACCGAAGGCGGGTAACCACGCGTGGCCGGTGGTTCCCCCACCGACAACGCTATTTCGCGCTGTGCCTGGGCGTAACGGGTAAGAGAATCAACCAGCAGCAACACATGCAGGCCCTGATCACGAAACCAGGCTGCCAGCCGGTGCGCCAGCTCGGCGGTGCGCATACGCAGCAGCGGTGATTGATCGGCCGGCGCCGCCACCACTATGGCTTTTTTCATGCCATCCGGCCCCAGGCTGTGCTCGATAAAATCTTTTACTTCCCAGCCACGCTCGCCCACCAGGCCTACGATCACCACATCAGCACTGGTAAAGCGGGTCATCATGCCAAGCAATTTACTTTTACCCACGCCAGAGCCGGCAAATAACCCCAGACGCTGGCCCTGCCCCACGGTAAACAGGCCGTTGATAGCTTTAATACCCACATCCAAAGGCGTCGTGACACCTTTTTTCTGCATCGGATTAACGGCTACATTCTGGCTGCTGATTTGCTCACCGCGTTGCAGCGGCGGGCCATTATCCAGCGGCTGTAGTAAACCATCGACTACGCGGCCAAGCAGGGCATGGCTAACCGTTAGCGCCTGTTTGGCCTGTGGCCGCACCCGGGCACCGGTGGTCAGTTCGCTGGCATCGGTCAGCGGCATCAAAAATGCCTGCTCACGGTCAAAGCCGACTACTTCGGCTTCTATCCAGTGCCCGGCCTGACCTTCAACCTGATAACGCTGCCCCAGCGTGTATTGCCCGCCCGCTACCGTCAGCAGCATACCGTTTACCCGTACCAGAGTGCCGAAGCTCTGATATAAAGGCCCGGGTTGTAGCTGACCGGCAGCCTGCTGTAGCCGGTTAAGTACCGTCATGGCTGTTGCCCAGTAATTGTTGCTGTACCTGCGGTAACAAGCTGTCTAAACGCTGACGAAAATCGGCCAGATGCAGCTGCGACGCGCCAACAAACACCGCGCTGCCTGCGGCCAGCTTAGCGTCGGCCTGCAGTGTCACTGCGCCCAGTGCCGTTTGTTGTAATTGCTGCCACCAGGCCAGGTCCTGCGGTGACAGTCTTATCGCGCTGATGTGTTCATTAACCTGCAGCAGCGGCAATAGTAAGCTGATTGCCTGCTGTAAATGTGCTGGCTGGGTAGCCAGTTCAGCGTCCAGCGTCAGCGTCGCCAGTGTCCTGACCAACTCAAATATGGCCTGTGCCAGCTGCTGTTCCTGCTGTTGCTGATGGTGCTGCAACTGCTGTTCAAGCTGCAGCAATTGCTGCTCAAATTGCTGGCGCAGCTCTGCCAGCGTATTGTGCTGTTTAGCCTCGGCCTCAGCACGGGCAACCTGCTCAGCTTGCTGCTTCAGCTGCTGCTCGGCAGCTTCAGCGCCCAGCCGCTTGCCTTCAGCCAGGCCGCGCTCAAATGCCTGCTGTAACTGCAGTTCGATACCGGGTGGCGATGATAAATCGCGCTGCACGCCGGGAAAGCGATACAGATCGGCCATAGCTTACCCCAGTGTCGCTTCTTCGTATAAGCGGTAATCGACTTCGTTTTTCGCCATCATCTGGCGGATCATTCGCATAATTTCGGCCCGTGCCGCTTCTACCTTACTAACCGCCTGTGCTTTGGTGTTTTCAATCTGCTGACGGTACACCTGTGCCAGCCGTTTTGGCAGCGCCGACATGATGCTGTCCAGCATGGCCGGTTCGCAGCCTTTTAATGCTACAACCCACAGCTCGTCCGGGATTTCGTTCAGCAGATATGCCAGTACATCTTCGCTTTGCCGCGCCAGTGAGGCAAAATCATACATTTTGTCCTGTACTGCTTCTGCAGTCTGCGCGTTATGCTGTTTCAGCAGTTCCATCACCTCAGCCTTATTGCCGTTGTAACGGTTCATGATTTCAGCCACTTTCTCCACGCCATTGACCCGGGCACCGACCTGTTCACCGACAAACTCGATACAGGCTTCCAGTGTATGGCGCAAGTCATCCATCACGTGTTCGCTGACCTCGCGCAGGCTGGCAATGCGAAACAGAATATCGTCGTGCTTTTGTTTCGGGAACAAGGCGATAACCGCCGATGCCTGCTCCGGCGGCAAAAAAGCCAGCATCAGGGCCTGCATTTGCATATGCTCCTGTTCTAAGAAGCGGGCCAGTAACTCTGCAGGCACCCACTCCAGCCGGCGTAAGTCATCTGCCAGTGCGCCACCGTAGATATCGTCCAGCATGCCACGGGCCAGTTTACGGCCGACCGCTTTATCCAGTGCCCGCTCCAGATATAAGCGAGAAGCACCGCTGACGCCGCTTTCACTGCGGTAGCAGTCAAAAAAATCGGTCAGGATCAGCGCAACATCGTCCTGCGTAACGTTGGTAATTTTTGCCATCCGCTCGGATAAAGCTTTCACTTCGTGCCGGCTCAGCTTTTTGATGATGCCGGCCGCATTTTCTTCACCCATGCTCAGCAGTAAAATGGCCGCCCGATCCAAATCGGTAATAGTGCGGCTATGTTCAGGCTTTAGTTGATTCAATGCTGACTCCTCGCTCTACCCAATATTTAATCACCGCGGTTACCCGGTCAGATTCTTTGCTGGCCAGGAGTTGCATATGTGAAATCTGCTCAGCAAACTCTGACCCGACCTGCGGCAGGTTAATCGCGTTAAAGCCCGGTTGCGGCATGTCGTCGGCCGCAGCCGCAGCCTCTTCCACTGTTCTGGCATCAGCCTTGGCACTGAGTAAAGACGGGCTGTCATCCGCACTGCCGGCAAAGGCATTAGCGGTGTCAGGTTCACGCTGCTTTTTGCCGCTAATCAGGTGATTAACCAGCGGCCTTACACCAAATAAAATCAGCGCCAGCGCAATTAAGCTGCCAAACACATAGCGGGCATATTCTTTTACTTCCGGCAGTTGCCACCACGGCAAGCCACTTTGTACGCCCGCCGTTTCTGCCGGGGCAACAAAACCAAAGCTGGTGATATTAAACTGGTCGCCACGCTCGGCCTGAAAACCGGTAGCGGTTTTGACCATTTCACCCAGCTGTTGCAACTGTGCCTGGCTCCAGCCGGTATCGCCCGCTGCCGCCTCATTAACCAGCACCGATACACTCATTGACTTTAACCGGCCAACTTCAAACTTGGTGTGAGTTACCGCACGGCCATTATCAAACTGGCGGCTGCTTTCATTACGCTCGGACGTACGCTGGTTGTCATCCGCCCCTTGTTGATCTGCCGGTAACGGTGGCTGGTTGGCCAGCGAGCCGGGAATACCCATTGCCAGCTGGTCCTGCATAGTGTCTGTTTTGACGGATTCAGAACGCACTACCGAAGCCGGATCTATCGCTTCACGGGTTTCTTCTACTACGCTGAAATCAACATCAGACGATACCTGGATCCGGTAGTTACCCTCGCCAAGAATTGGCAGCAGCATAATGGCGGCACGCTGCTCAATATTGCGCTCAAATTTTTGAATAAAGGCGAGTTTTTTATCTGTTTCTTTGCCAATTGGCGCTTCATCGTACAAATCGCCGGTCAGCAGCTTACCGCTTTGGTCGACCACTGATACTTTACGCGGGTCCAGCCCCGGTACACTGCCGGCAATCAGGCTGACAATGGCTTCAACCTGGGTGGCTTTAAGCTCATAACCCGGGGTCAGATCAACCATCACCGACGCTGCTGATTTCTCTTCCTGCCGGCCAATAAATACGCTGCGCTTTGGCACGGCCAGATGCACACGGCTGTTACGCACACCGTCCATGGTAATAATGGTGCGGGCCAGTTCCCCTTCCAATGCATGCTGATACTGCATCGACTCCATAAACTGGCTGGTACCCATGGTTACCTTGTCACCTATTGTCGACAAACCTTCCGGCATTGCTGCCTTTATACCACGGGCCGCTAAGGTAATACGGGCGTCGGCCAGACGGTCTTGCGGTACCATGATATTGCCGGTGTCGGTATCGATACGGAACGCGACCTGCTCTTTATCAAGGATCTCCAGAATACCGGCTTTATCATAGTGTTCCTGGTTACCATACAGCGGCACATAGTTTTTCGCCGAGGTCCATAAAATCAGCACTATGGTTGCAGCCACCAGTGTCGCCAGCAAGGCAATTGACGCCATACTGCGGTCACCACCGGGTAACCAGCTGAACCGGCTGGACAGATTAATCACTTTCTCGCGGAAGTTACCTTCAATCGCTGCCGCAGGCATTTTCTTTACCACTTCGCCTTTCATTGCCTTGTCCTTACAGTGACATCCGCATTACATCATCAATACCGCTGATAACCTTGTTACGCACCTGCAGCAGCATCGAAAAGCTTAAACCCGCCTTCTGGCTGGCTACCATGGCGCCAATCACATCGTCACTGCTGCCGGTATCAACCGCCGTCATCATGTCTGCGGCAATATTCTGCTGTTGATTGATGTTGCGGATCACGGCAGAAAAGTCTTCGCTGATACCAACGCTATTGCTGGCGGGCGCTATGCGCTCACTGCTGGCAGTTTGTTGTAACCTGGTCATCATTTCCAGCATCTGGCTCTGGCTGTCTATTGGTGAAATCATCATAAAATCCTTAAGAAGCTAATGCGTCAATGTCGACACCATGCTCACGCATGGCAGCCAGTTTGTAACGTAGTGCACGGGTACTGACACCCAGTGCTTCTGCGGTACGGGTACGGTGGCCGTTAAATTTCTGCAGCAAATCCAGAATGTAATCAAACTCAGCATTCTGTTTGCTTTGCTTGAGCAGGCTGGCACAAATGGCCGCTGCCTGCGGATGACAACGGGGTAAATTCAGATCTGCAACCTGCAGCTCGATACCCCGGGCCATCACCAGCGCCCGCTGCATCACGTTTTCCAGCTCGCGCACATTGCCCGGCCAGTTGTACTGCAGCATTACGTCGGCAGCGTCCCGGCTTAAGCGGTACTTACCGTTGCCGTATTTGGTAATAAAAAAGTCTGCCAGTGGCAAAATATCATCCCGCCTTTCGCGCAGCGCCGGCCAGCTCAGTGGCAAAACGTCCAGGCGGTAAAATAAATCCTCGCGGAACAAGCCTTGCTCTACCTGACTGCGCAGGTTCTTATTGCTGGCGGCAATGACACGGATATCCAGCTTAATGCGGCTATTGCTGCCCAGACGCTCTACCTCTCGCTCCTGCAACACACGCAGTAACTTCGCTTGCAAGGGCAGCGGCAACTCAGAAATTTCATCCAGTAAGATGCTGCCGCCATTGGCTGCTTCGAACTTACCGATTTGCTGATTCACTGCGCCGGTAAAAGCGCCTTTGTTGTGACCAAACAGCATAGCCTCCAGCATATGCTCCGGAATAGCAGCGCAATTTACCGCGACAAAAGGCTGGTCTGCACGGTCTGATGCCTGATGAATAAAACGCGCCAGCCGCTCTTTACCGGTACCGGATTCCCCCAGGATCAGCACGCTGGCTTCAGTTTGCGCGGCGCGGTTGGCCAACTGCAAAATCTGCCGGCTGGCGTGCGACACTGCCACCAGATCTTTTAACCCCGCGCTCATGGCAGTGGCGTTACGCACTGAGGTTTTTACCTGAGACGCAAAAAAAGGTTTAAGTAAATAATCAATAGCGCCGCTTTGTAAGGTTTCAGACGCCAGCGCACTTTGGTTTGAGTCAACCATGCTGATAATTTGCGCCCCCGGCAGCTTACGGTGTACCAGAGCAACCAGATCCGGTAACGCCATTTGCGCCATAGCACTGTCGATAAAAACCAGTGCCGGTTTGTAATCCTGACACAGGCTGACAACCTGCGTCACATCAGCGGCATGTAGCAACTGGTATCCTTCAGCGCAGATGCACTGATGCACCTCATTACAGGGCGCTTGCTGCTCTATCCATAACACATAAGGTGATTTCATCGGGCGTCAGATCCTGCTCAGGAAGTGGTTCGGATTAACCGGATAGACACCCGGCGGTTAGATTGTTCGGCTTTGCCCTGCGCCGGCAACAGCGGATAGCGGTTACCGTGGGCTCTGATCTCCAGCATGCTGGCTTTTACCCCCAGCTCGATCAGTCTGGACGCCACTTCATCGGCACGCTCCTGCGACAACACACGGTTCGCTAAAGGGGTACCGACATCATCAGTGTGGCCATCGATCAGGATTTTTTTGATGCTGTTATCCAGCTGTAGATAGCGCGCCAGCTTCTGTAAGCTGGGTAATTGCTGGCGGTCAACCTGACGTTTACCGGAGGCAAAATAGATTTCGGTGTCGCGGGCCTGCTGCCAGGACAATGGTGACATTTGCGCAACACAGCCCTGAAACTTGTCCACTGCATCAGCGGCACGCACACTGGTCAGCACTAACTGCTGCTGTGCATCACCCAAATCAAACTGTAACCAGGCGCCTTGCTGCAGCTGATGCAGCAGCGGCAAAGCCGCTTGCAGAAAACTGACTTCGCTGTCCTGATATAACTCGGCAACGTACTGCTCTGCCGCAACGGCTTGTGTGGTTTGCCAGTCGGCAGGACGGGCCATCACGCTGACCTGCTGCAATTCTGAATGAGGCTGAGCCAGCGCCAGATTAAGCCGCAGTGGCTGACCAGGCTCCAGCGCGAAACTGACCTGCCCTAAACCCCTGACCTGTTGTTGTAACTGGCAATAAAAAGGATCGCTGTTAAGCTGCCATTTGGCCTGCTCTGCCGGTTGCGTCAGCAGTGCTGCCGTCGCCAGTGCCCCTGGCAGGCTGGCGCTTAACCACAAACTGAAAGACAATACAGACACCTTATACACCTTTTATTTTGTCATTACCCTCACGCCGGGCAAATCAGCCTGGCGCAGCAAAATAAAAAGCAAACGGCATAGAACAGCACAGGACACTGATGCTTTAGCCATAGTGAAACGGCTAACACCAGTGAATGGCGCTAAGCTAATGCGGCCCCGCTGTCGTAGCGTTTTAACACGCCGTAGACCGGAAGCTTTGCGTCCTGCCCTTTCGGTGCAGTTTGCCTTTTAATTGTCTTAACAAGCTCACAAATCCGACCAGATTTATGAACTGAAACTGAATAACACAAACGATATCGAAATTACGTTGGCTTAGCAAGAGTGTTTTTTAACAATATCTAATATGACGTTTAAAATCACATATTTGCAACTGCATATTTTTTCGCCAACCACTAACATAATTCCAACACTGCTCTGACCTGTTGTGCTTATAAACTGACTAAACAGTGAGAAAAACTGCAAAACTATTTAAACGAACACAGCAAGCCAGCTTGTATTGTCTCTGCATATTATGGCGCTATGATGACAGCCTGCGTGCTAGCCCAGCGCGCCGATAACATTTACCCGCAGATTCTCCGGAATTTCGTTATACGACAACACCGCCAGCGAGTTCTGGGTAAAAGTACGGGCATAGCGCGCCAGTAATGGCCTCAGCTGTGGGATCACCACCAGCGCCGGGGTATGGCCCTGCTGCTGCATCTGACTGCAAATCAGCGGCATATTGCGCTGGAATTGGCTCAGCAGGTTGGGGGCCACCGGGAAGCTGTCCAGTGTGACTTTGCCAGCCTGCATCGCCTGATTCAGCGCGCTTTGCAGCGTTTGCTCCAGCTTTTCATCCAGCGTAAAGGCGGCCAGTTCATCTTTGTCGCCACTGATTTGCCGCACCAACGCCCGCTGCAACGCACAGCGTACGTCTGAGGTTAACAGCAACGGGTCTTTCGTCACTTCGCTGCTATCGAGCAGGGTGCTGCCAATGGTTAAAATGTCGCCAAGGCTAACCTGCTCACGCAGTAGCAAGCGATACACTTTCAGCTGCACCGTGGCACTCAGCGCTTTATCCAGCGCTTCGGCCAGCACCG
This sequence comes from Rheinheimera sp. ATLC3, assembly GCF_059429535.1. Lineage (NCBI taxonomy): Bacteria > Pseudomonadati > Pseudomonadota > Gammaproteobacteria > Chromatiales > Chromatiaceae > Rheinheimera > Rheinheimera sp. ATLC3. Next base: position 2,665,997 of record NZ_CM182103.1, on the reverse strand, counting down.
GCGCCACATTCGCCAGCCGTTTATTCAGCTGTTTTACATCTTCATAGACAAACAGCTCAGACAAATGCTCTTTAATCAGCTTACCGGCATGGGTCGCAATCACTGTGGCGAGATCAACAACCGAATAGCCCAGGTTCAGCGCTTTAGCGCGGCTGTTGGTATCTATCCACACCGCCTCCAGACCATAGGCCGGGTCTCGGGTAATTTCACCGTCCAGCTGGCCGTAGATTTCACCGGTATTCAGCGCCAGTAATTGCTGCGGGTTCAGCCGCCCCGACGCTACCGGCACGCCGGCGAGTTTGATACGGTATTCCTGCGGGTTTAGCTGCAGATTATCGCGCACCCTTACCTCTGGCAGTAAAAAGCCGCTTTGCTCTGATAGCGTTTTACGAATACCGCGCAGCGTTTGCACCAGTTCTTCGCCTTTTTCTTTGTCTGCCAGGTAAACCAGCCGGAACCCCAATTCAATCGACAGCCGATCCACATGGGGAATATCATCCCAGCCCAGTGTTTTTGGCGCTTGCGCGATGGTTTCAGTCAGTCGTTCCGCCTGAATAAGTTCGCCTTTATCCACGCTTTGCTGTAAGCGCCAGGCGACATAAATCAGTGGCAGACCAAAACCGATAAAAGCCATGGCCGGCATGCCGGGCACGGCACCGAGAATCAGCATAATGCCGCCGGTAGTCAGCAACACCCGTGGTGAGGCCAACAGCTGTCTACCGACCTCATCAGACATTTCGCCTTCATCGTTCATCCGGGTAACAATAATGGCCGCCGCAACCGCCAGCAGTAATGACGGGATTTGCGCGACTAAGCCATCACCTATCGTCAGCAGAGCGAAGCGTTGAAAGGCTTCCCCCATACTCAGGCCATGCTGGAACACGCCGATGCTGATACCACCCAGCAGGTTGATCACCAGAATGATCAGACCGGCAATAGCATCGCCACGGACAAACTTGGACGCACCGTCCATTGAGCCGTAAAAATCGGCCTCTCTTGCTACTTCTGACCGGCGATCTTTTGCCTGCTCCGGCCCAATCAAACCGGCGTTTAAGTCGGCATCTATTGCCATTTGTTTGCCGGGCAACGCATCCAGGGTAAAACGGGCAGCAACTTCTGAAATCCGCTCGCCACCTTTGGTAATCACTACAAAGTTTATCACCATCAGAATAACAAACACCACCATACCCACGACGTAATTGCCGCCGATAACCACCTCACCGAACGCCTGAATGACACGGCCGGCAACGTCAGAGCCTTCATGGCCGTGCAGTAACACCACCCGGGTTGAGGCAATATTCAGTGTCAGCCGCATCAGTGTCGCGACCAGCAGCACGGTGGGGAATACCGAGAAATCGAGCGGTTTTTTACTGGATACCGCGACCAGCAGCACGATGACCGACAGCACGATATTAAAAGTAAACAGCGCATCCAGCATCCAGGCTGGCAGCGGTAGCACTACCATGGCCAGAATGGCCAGCAGCAATACCGGAATAGCGGTGTAAGGTTGGGTCAGTATGCGCCAGTTCACTGTTTAACTACCTCGGACTTTAGCTTTATCTAACAAAGATTTCGGGATCTCAAGCGCCGGTAAGGGCGCCGGCTGCTGACCGCGGCCATGCTTGTAGGCTTTTAGCTGCATAACATAGGTCAGCACATAGGCAATGGCGGTGTATAAGCCTTTTGGTACTTCCTGATCGACACGGGTCGAGTAATAAATGGCCCGGGCCAGCACGGGCACTTCCAGCACTTCTATCTGATGACGCTGCGCCACGCCTTTAATACGCAACGCTATTTCATCAATACCTTTGGCCACCACGTATGGGGCCCGGGCATCTTTTTCGCTGTACCGGATTGCCACCGCATAATGCGTCGGGTTCATCACGATCACGTCAGCTTTTGGTACCCGCTCTTCAATGCGGCGGTTTGCCATCTGAAACTGGATTTGGCGGATACGGCTTTTTATCTCAGGGCTGCCATCAGCGGACTTACGTTCTTCTTTCACTTCCTGTTTGGTCATTTTCAGTTCTTTGGCAATTTTGTGCGCCTGATAAGGCACATCAATGGCCGCAATCAATAACAAGGCACAGGCGGTGAGCATAAGGCACAGTGCCAGCAGCCCCATGCCTTCCTGCAACGCAACATTCAGGTCCAGCCGCTGCAACATCAGCAAGCGCTGCCACAGCTGGCTTAAGAACAAGTAAAGACAGCCGGCCAGTAACGTAATTTTCAGGATGGATTTACCCAGCTCTACCAGTGCATTCAGGCTAAACATCCGTGCCAGGCCTTTTAACGGGTTAAGCTGCTGAAACCGCGGGCTGAATAATTTGGCAGAGTAGATAAAACCGCCCGGTAACACGCCGGTAATCACCATAGCGATAAAGAGTAAAAACAGAAAAGGCAACAGCGTACCGAGCATATCGCCGAACGCCTGCCCTACAGCAACCGGCATCAGCTTCTCGTCTGCCAGCATGGCTTTATTCAGTTGCAGGCTGCGCTGCATCAATTGCATAAACAACGTCAGAAACAGCTGGGCAAACCATAACAAACCGGCAATGCCTAAAATCAGCAGTACGGCGGTATTCAGCTCTTTTGAGCGGGCAATCTGGCCTTCTTTGTGGCCTTTCTCTAACCGTTTCGCCGTGGGTTGTTCGGTTTTTTCCTGAGAACTGCTTTGCTCTGCCATCGCTTATCTCATCAACAGGTAAAGGTTATTCAGCATGTCGTTTATCATGCCGGAGAAACGCTGGCCGGTTTGCACCACAGTCAGGTACACACAAACAAAGCCGAGCACCATATTCATCGGAAAGCCCAGTACGAAAATGTTCAGCGAGGGGGCAGAGCGGGTGGCGATGCCAAATGTCAGGTTGACCAGTAACATGGAAATAATACCAGGCAGTGCAACCAGCAAGGCGGCACCAAACATCCAGCCGAACATTTGCAACAATACTGTGATGTTTAACTGATACAGGCCACTGCCTACCGGCCACAGCGTAAAGCTGTCGACCAGCGCAGCCATTACCAGCAAATGGCCGCCCAGCGCAAAAAACAACAAAGCGCCCATGATCCAGAATAAATGGCCAAGCAGCGGTGCAGAGTCACCGGTGGCCGGGTCCATCATCGTCGCCATCGACAAGCCCATTTGCATTGATAGCATCATGCCCGCCATCATCAGCACTTCGAACAGCATACGAACAGCCAGCCCCATCATGATGCCAAAGCCAATCTGCTCAAACGTCATTACCGCTGCATCCAGCGAAAACGGATCGACAGCCGGCATGGCAGGCAGGATCGGGCTGAGTAAAAAACTGATAAATACTGCCAGCAATATTCTGGCGCGCGGCGGTACGCCAGGGTTATCAAACGCCGGCATCGCCCACAGCAATGCCGACAGGCGCACGAACGGCCACCAGACAGCACCTATCCAGCTCATCAGTTCGGCACTGCTCAGTGAAATCAGCGAGTTCACCCGAATACTCCGGGAATGATCAGCATCAGGTTGCGAAACCAGTCGATCAGCGTCTGCAATATCCAGTTACCGGCAAACACCAGCATCAGCAAGGTCAGGACCATACGCGGTAAAAACGTCAGCGTCTGTTCCTGAATAGACGTCGCGGCCTGAAACACTGCGATAATCAGCCCCAGGATCAAACTGGGCACCACCATCACCAGCAGAATTTTGATAATGGTATAAACAGCCTGAGCAACCAGTTCTGTGCTTTGATCCGGGCTCATGGCGAGGCTCCAAACGTAGCGGCCAAAGTACCTGCGACCATAGACCAGCCATCGGCCAGCACAAAAATCATCAGTTTAAACGGTAAACTGATGATCAGCGGCGATAACATCATCATACCCATCGACATCAGCACGCTGGCGACAACCATATCGATAATCAGAAAGGGCAAAAACAACATAAACCCAATCTGAAACGCTGTGGTCAGTTCACTGAGCACAAACGCCGGGATAAGCACATCCAGCGGCACATCTGCAGCGGCCATTGTCGTGGGTTCTTTAGCGATCAGTAATACCTGATGCAGCTCATTTTCGCGGGTTTGCGCCAGCATAAACTGCCGCAGCGGCTGCTCGGCCCGCACTAATGCCTGCTCCAGTGTCATTTCTTCAGCCTGATAAGGCTTAAACGCATTCTGATAAATGTCCTGCCATACCGGGCGCATAATCAGCAATGTCAGCATCAGCGCTATACCAATCAGTACGCGGTTTGGCGGGCTTTGCTGTAACCCCAGCGCCTGACGCAGTATCGCCAGTACGATGACAATACGGGTAAAAGACGTCAGCACCATCAGCATGCCCGGGATCAGGCTAAGCGCCGTCATCAGCAGCAGAATTTGCAGCTTAACGCTGTAATCCTGACCGCCGTCAGCGTCACGCACCGACAACACTGTCATGTCCTGTGCCTGTACCATTACGGGCAGCAATAACAGCAGCAACGGTAACCCCAAAGCCAGCAGCAGCTGACGCAGCCCAGCGTTACGCATGATGCTCCGCTGCCGTATTACGGTTGACAAACTTTAAGCCATACTTGCCATCTACCATCACCACTTCAGCTTTGGCAAACAAAACACCATTTACTTTAACGTCCAGCGCTTCGCCAACGGCTTTGTCCAGCGGCAACACGTCGCCAACACTGGCGCGGCTCAGCTCGCCCAGCGTCACCTCTGCACTGGCGACCTCAAGGGTTACCGTCAGCGGCACATCGCGAAACATCGACAAGCCATCCGTTTTTACTGCGTTGTCAGTACCCTGCTCAAAGATGTCATCCATATCCATCATGTCTAATCCGGCTAATGCCGCATCCAGGCCATTACCATTGTTCGGGTTTTCGCTCATGCTAGTGTCTCTTTAGTTGCTATATCGGTGATCTGAAATACCAGGCCGTTCGCATCCTCTGCTACCTTGCCTGAAAATAAGCTGCGGTTATTGAGCATAAAACTCATGTCACTGTGCAGTTCTATCGGTAAGATCTCGCCTTTCAGGCCCTGCTGCAGTTGCTGTAAGCTGACTTTTTTCCGCGCCATTTCTACCCGGCACTGCACCGGCACCTGTGGCCACGGCGACATATCAACAGCGCTGACGCTGACAGGAGTGTCCTGCTGCTGGCTGCTGAAGAAGGTCAGCGGCAACCACAGAAACCAACTGATGGCTTCAGCATCCAGCAGTAGCCGGACCTTCAGCGGCAGGTATTGAAAGCGCGCGGGTTCCAGTTGCTGCTTAACCGCAGTGGCTGGCAGCGCTGATTGTTCTTTAAATAAAAACTGCTGTATTGCCTGCAACTGCCGCTGGGCGATACGGCTGCAGATGCGCAGCTCAGAGGCGCTAAGCTCAGTTTTCTCCTCCAGCGCCACCACTTTGCTGAGCTGGCCGCCCAGCGATAAGTCAGCCAGATGGTGCACCCCGGTATAATCAAGCGCCAGGTAGCAATAACTGTCGGTTGGCACCAATACCGGGCATTGCAACAGTAACCGGCCTGGCTCTGCCAGCCAGCTGTCCAGACCCGTGCCCTGACATAAGCTCAGCTCAATGTTAAATTCCACATCGGTTAAAAGCCGGCTCAGTTCGGTCTCTACGGCCTGAGCCAGTTCAGGCAAATGCTGTTTAGCGGCCAAGCTGGCCTGACTAAAACGGCGCTGATCCAGCGTCAGCGCGAACGGCTGATAACTGCCAGCGGCATCGGCGGCGATAATAACGCCGGTTTTTTTGTGCTTATTCATCTGCTGTTACTTCTTGGTTTGCACCGGCATCACGGGATACACGGTACGCTTTTTTGCTTAAACGCCGCAGCAGACGCAGCCGCTGTTCACGTTTGGTATCCAGCCAGCTGATGCCCAAAAATTCGAGCTTGTCGCTGACTGCCCGCCGGTAGATCACTTCAGCTTTAATGCGGGTTTCACTGTCATACTCCACCACCAGCATATCCGGCACAGCTTTGCTAAGCGGCGCAAGTAAACCCGCACCACCGAGGCTGATATCTTTCACCACCGCCTGGCACAGCTGCGAGCCAAACAGGCCCGGCTGTTTCAGTTTGACGGCAATACCTTTGGTCTGGGTTTCGTGCGGCTGATTGGCGGTGCTGAAGTACCAGCGCAGATAACGTCTTGCAATATCGGGCTTAGTTGCTGGCATCGGTAACCTTCACTCCGCTGCGGCCAACAGGCTGGTTATAACTTGCCGCTGCTGCGGCCTGTTGCACGGCATTGTCTTTGCTGCCAGGAGAAAATAGCTGGTCCAGCTCTGCTTCGGCTGCCGAGGTCAGGATCAAAAGCTCAATACGGCGGTTCTCACTGCTACCTTTATCCTGCTCGTTCAAAGGCCGGTTTGCCGAAAACGCCGCGACCTGCGCGACCCGCTCGACCGGCATGCCACCGGCTGCCAGCACCTGACGCGCCTGCAGTGCTCTGTCACCCGATAACTCCCAGTTACTGTACTGGCTGCCACTGAAAGCCGTGTTGTCGGTGTGGCCTGAGATAATCAGTTTGTTCTGCACCTTTTTAAATACCGGCCCCAGGCTTAACAGCAAGTCTTCAAAAAACGGCGTCATACGGATCTGCCCGCGAACAAACATCTGTTGCTGTTTACTGTCACGGATAATCACACGCAGCCCGGAAGGCACTATATCGACCTGAATATGTTCCTGTGCCAGCTGCTGTGCGGCCAGCTGTTCAAACGCCTGTAGCAGCAGGCTAAGCTGGGCCGGGGTATCGAATTGGCCATCAATCAGCGAATTAAGTTTGTCGCCCATGCCAGCCAGCGGTTTTTCGTCACCGGATGGCACCTGCAGGTATTCCGACATACCCGGCAGCGGGTTGTCCGGTGGCAAGGCATTAGCCGAGTTTTTATCTACTATCGACGGTGTGCCGCCCAAATCGACCGGAAACGGGCTGTTACCGGGTTTAAACGGATCCGGGCTGCCATCAAAAATAGAGTGTGTGCGCATATAGTTAGCAATTTCAGCACGCTCTTTGACGTTAGATACTTCTAAAATCCACAGCACCATAAAAAATGCCATCATCGCCAGCGTAAAGTCGGCAAAGGCGACTTTCCAGGCGCCACCGGCCTTGGCTTTGCCACTGCTACGCAGATTACGCTTGATAATTACGGGCGAGCTATTCATCAGGCGGCCTTATCGTTAATCCATTGCTCCATCGTGGTAAACGATGGTTTCTGCTCTTCATTGATCATGCGCCGGCCGGAATCGGTCGCCACAATCGCGACATGGCCTTTGGCATGCGCCACCAAAATAGCGCGCACACAATCGAGCAGCGCCAGTTGCTTTTTCACATATTGCTCCATCGCGGAGCTCAGCGGTGCCATCAGACAATAGCAGCCAAAAATACCGATAAAAGTTCCCACCAGTGCCGCCGCAACGTGGTAACCAATATTGCTCAGCGGGCCATCCAGATGCTGCATGGTAATGATGATGCCACCAACGGCCGCCAGAATACCGAAGCCAGGCATGGCCTCTGCCACAGAGTACATCGCCGAGGATGGCTTCAGCTTTTGCTGCTCTATGGTATAAATTTCCTGCTCCAGCAGCGTATCGAAATCGTGGGCACTGAGTTTGCCCATACTCATCAGGCGCAGGTTATCGCAAACAAATACCACCAGAGCCTCGTTCTCCAGCACCAGCGGGTAAGCCAGAAATACCGAGCTGGTCTGTGGGTTTTCTACGTGCTCATCCAGTTCACGCAGGCCTTTGGTTTTTGCCAGGTCCAACAGCGTGTACATCAACAGCAACAATTCGCGGTACAAAGCACCGCTGTCTTTATGCTTGCCAAACTGTGATTTCACCTGAAACCACATTTCTTTCAGCACGTAATTAGAGTTACCAACAATCAGCGCGCCAAAGCCGGCGCCGAAGATGATCAGAAATTCAGCCGGCTGCCATAAAGTGGCCACGTTGCCGCCGGCAAACATAAAGCCGCCAACCACAGTACCCAGAACGATGATAAAACCTACTATTTTCTGCATTGCTTTGCTTCCTGTACCTTTACCACTGCGCCAGCTTTTTGCTGAGCATCTCCACCGATTGTTTGTGCAGCTGACATACCCGCGATTCCGTTAACTGCAGCACCAGTGCAATTTCCTTCATATTCAGCTCATGGGCGTAATACAGCTGCAGCAATAACTTATTGCGCTCCGGCAACGACGACATGGCTTTTTTCAGCGATAACTTCAGCTCCAGCTGGTTTAAATTGGTGCTGCCAAGCTGGGCATCAGCCTGCTGTTCCAGCAATAAATCCAGGCTTTCCATGGCTTCGGCCTGGCCGACGTACTGCAGCTCCAGCAAGGTGGCGCTGTCTATGCCCATGGCTTCACATAACTCATCATCGGTCGGAATGCGGCCCAACTGCCGCGTCAGCTCGCGGCTTTTATCTCTTAGCTGGTGTGATTGCTGGCGCAGTTGCCGTGGCCGCCAGTCGATGCGACGAAACTCATCCAGCATGGCACCGCGTACCCGTTTAAACGCATAAGATTCAAATTGCTCATCAACATCGCGGCCATAGCGGCGTAAAGCGCTGAGCAGCCCCATCAGGCCTATCTGCTGTAAATCGTCTTTATCAACCATGCTGCCAACCAGGCTGCGTAAGTGGCCTGCGGCACGTTTGACGATATAGCTGTAACGGTTTAACAGTGCGCTTTCCTGTGCCGGGCTGAAACTGAAGTTGCCAGTTTGCTCCGGCTCAGGCCATTGAGTGGTTGCCAGCATAAATTGGCCTTACTGAATAAACACGTTGGTTACCAGCACCTGTTCAATCTGGTAACTAAACGCATTCTGGTTCAGGGTTTGGTTAAATTTGTCCAGCAGCTGGGTCTGAATTGCCGGAATGTCTTTAAAGCTGGTTTTTACATCGGCATGGCTGATATTGCTAAAGTGCTCTACCAGCGCATTACGCAGCAGCGGTGAGGCATCCGGCAGTGCTGCCATCACATCAGTGCTATGGCTGATAAGCGTCAGCTCCAGTACCAGATACCGTGAATGCTGCGCCGAGTCGACACTGATCACAAAGCGTTCCAGCGGATAAAACAGCGGTTTATTCTGCACTACGCTGCTTTCACTTTGCTGTGCATTCAGCCAGAAGTATGCGGCACCGCCGCCGACAGCCAGCAGCAACACGGCTGCAATCACTAACACTAATGCTTTCATCTGTTACTGCTCTCCTATACCAGCCGGTTCAGCCAGTTTGTCGCGTTTTCGCCAGACACTGCTGCAGACTCTGCCGCGTCATCTGGTACCTCATTAAAATGTACAGCAATAGTCTGCTGCTGCGCGCTGTTGTGCTGGCCAGATTGCTGCTGTGATTGCTGGCGCACGTCAATATTTAACGTTTGCTCATTACCCAGCCGCTGTGCCAGTTGCTGGCGCAGCTGATCCAGATTTTGCTGCATCGCTTCACGTAACTGTGTATTGGCGGCATACAGCTGCACATTGGTACGCTCACCATCCAGACTGACACTGAGTTCAATGACGCCAAGCTGGGGCGGGTCAAGCCGGATTTGCGCACGCTGGATTTGTTGGCCCAGCTGCAAGTTAATTTTGTCGGCCAGCAGATGCACCAGCTTCTGACTCCACTGGCTGTTATGCGCAGTGCTGGCTTGGCCTGTTAGTTCTGCTTTCCAGCTAAACACTGTGTCACTGCTGTTTGTGACGCCAGAGGCGGTGGCAGTGCTTACCGGTGTGGTATCGCTGGCCTGGCGCGCAGACAGCGCCTGGCGAATAAACTGCTGCAATGTGGCACCAGCGTTTACGCTCTGTTGCACCGGCTGTTGCGGCAGTTCAATGCTGTCGCCATCTGCTAACGGTAATACTGCCTGAGCGGTGGCCGAAGTAGCGGGCAAAGGCTCCAGCCGCGACGCAGCGCTACTGGCTACCAATGCCGATAGCACTGCTCCAGGCGCTGGCGCTGCATCAGCTGTTGCTCCTGTTGTACCTGTTGGCAGCACCATACTGGCAGCTGTTGTCAGCTGAAGCATGCTGCCAGCCGGCGCGCTATTGCTTGCTGTCGTGTCGATTTGCTCTGCCGCGGTGGCAGTAGTGCTATATTGCTGGCTCAACAGCGACCATGATGCCAGCGTCACCGCAGGCTCTGTCAGCGGTGACGACAGGCTGCTGTCTGCCGGCAGCGGCATCAGCAGTTGCGGCAGCACGGGTAACGGGCTGCTATCGGTTGCCGGCTCTGGCGGTACAGTGTCATCGTCAGATATATCTGCCTCGCCCGTCTGCGGATTTTCCGCGCTTTGTTGTGCCAGCTGTGCCAGCAGCTGCTGATAAGGTAGTGCTGTTACACCATCATCAGTCAGGTTAGTGCCGACGGTGGTGTCCGCCGTATCGGCGGGCTGATTTGTCGGTTGACGCACTACAGGTATCATTGCGTCTTCCCTTCTGTTGTTTGCTGGTAGGCCACAACGCCGGGGCGGTTTTTATTAAACTGTGCCATTTGCAGCTCGGTACGCTGCAGTTCGTTCTTTGCCAGTTGCAGCACATGCTGGTAATTCTGTTGCAACGCACTCAGCTGAGCGCTGAACTGGTCTTTAGCACCGGCCTGGGTTATACGCTGTACCAGCGCCAGTAGCTGACGGTCCATCGCCCGCAGACGTTGCCAGTCGTGTGCACGGGCAGCCAGCAGCAGCTCATGCTGCAACTGCGTAAGTGCTCTGGCGATATCAGTACTGTTTAAGTAGCTTAGCGACACACACGACCTCGGGAAAACGGCTTATCCGAACTGAGATAGCAACTGTCAGGCCATGTTTTATCTTGCTGATTTACATAGAAATAAAAGCAAAGAAACCGTTAAAGCGGAAGTATTACTTCCGCCTGACGGAAGTAAGGGCACAACGGCATTGCCGCCAACCCGGGGTAAAGTAACAACAGCTGGTACAGAGTGAAAAAAACCGCTGCCAAAGCAGCGGTAAAAGGTTACATCAGGTACAAATGTAACAGTGGAAGAAAAGGTACTGCTAAACTCAGGCGGCGTTTTGCGCCAGCCCCTGCCAGCCTTCCTGCAGATTGGTCATAATAACGCGCACTGTATCAAGCTGGCTTAAATCGTTTTTCAGACTGGCCGCTAACACAGCCTGACCACAGTGCTGGTATAGCCGCTGCATATTGGCAGCCACTTCGCCGCCGTTTTCCTGATCCAGCGAGGCTTCCAGCCCACCGAGGATCTTCAGCATACGCTCAGTGCCGGCCGCCTTTTTATCAAAGCGTTTGGCTTGAATATGGCCCTCTACCCGGGCCAGCTCATCGAGAAAACCATCGAATAACATCAGCACCAGCTTGTGAATATCGGCTCCGGCGGCTTTACCTTCAACCGAGGTGTTCTGGTAGGCCTGATAGCCATTGGCAAAATCTAACATAGGTGTGTCCTGCTAATTAAAATTGTCCCATCGAGCTTTCCAGCTGCGCTATGGTGACCTGCATCTGCGTAAACTGACTCAGGTAACGCTTGTAGGTTAGTTCCATGGAATAATCATGCCGCTTTTGCTTTTCGGTGATTAAATCCAGGCTGGCCTGAATAGTTTTTTGTTTGTCGCCGAGCAAACCAAAGCTTTTACTGTACGGCTCTATTGTGGTTTCAAGTTTCGCCAGCATGCCATTGTCACCACTTAACATGGCCTCAAGCTTGGCCGGGTCTTTCTCCAGCGCAGCTTCAAAACGTTCGGTATCAATGTTCAGTTTACCGTTACGGTCGAACTCAATACCGACACTGTATAGGGTACTGCCTTCAAAAGTACCCTGAAAAATAGCGCGGAACTGGTTTTGTACACTGCGCGCCATGCTGTCGTTTTTCAGGTTAGTATCTTTGCTGATACTGCCAACAATGTTGTTATAGCCATCAATAAAACTTTGCAGGTTTTGCTTAATCGCCTCATCATCCTGGCCAACTTTGACCGATACCGGGCTGTCGCCTGCAGTTTGCGCCTTTAACAAGTCCAGCGTGACGCCTTCAATTACATCGGTCAGCGTATTGCTGCTGCCGGTCACACTGATAGCGGTGTCGCTACCCAGCCGCACTATGGCGTCCTGCGCGGCTTTTAACTCTTTTTGCCCGGCCAGTGCAGCCGTAATATCGGCACCGGCAGGGTCGGCTCCGGGCGTAAAATTCAGGCTCAACTGATTGGCGGCGCCGCTTTCATCGCTGGAAATAACCAGAAAAGTTTCACTGCCGCTACGCACTAACGTCGCGCTGACACCGTCATTGTCGGCGTGGTTATTAATTGCTGCGGCAAGGTCGCTGACTTTGGCGTTAGCCGGTAAGCTGGCTAAATCGACAGAAAAGCTACTGCCAGCCAGGTCGATACTCAATTCACCATCTGTCGCCAGTGTTGCCGTCGGGTCAAATGACAGGGCGACCTGATGATTCTGCGCCAGCTGTTCAACAAAAATCTCGTAGTTACCGGCCACGGCATTGCCGCCGGCTTTTATACTCAGCGTCGACTCACTGCTGCTGGTTGCGGTATTGGCCAGTATGCTTTTGTCGGCGCTGCGAAAATCTTTAATCTGGGTAAGGAAACTGCTGAGTGATGTTTGCAGTTTTTTTATTGCATCTAACTGGGCAGTAAATTGTTTCGATTTACCTGCCAATAGCTGATCTTTGCCGGCGCGTTCAATTTGAGTGTACTGACTGGCCAGATATTGCGGATCTATGCTTAAAAATGACGATGCCATAACCTATACCCTGGTAGAAACGGAGAGAACAAACACTCTGCCAGCGTAATACTGACAGAGTGCCAGACAGAGCAGTGCCCTGCCGTTTAACTTAACGCAGTAAAGAACCAATCATCTGAGTGGTGCTGTTAGATGCGCTCAGTACAGAAATACCTGAGTTCATCAGCAACTGCTGTTTAGTCATGCTTGAGGTTTCTTTGGCGAAATCAGCATCCATCAGCTGCGATGCTGACGCCTGAGTATTCTCAGTCATATTAGTTAAGTTGTTGATGGTGTGATCAAGACGGTTCATGCTGGCACCCAGGTTGGCACGGGCAGCACCGATATTGTCGATCAGCGTATCAATCTCAGCCATAGTAGTGCTTGAATCAGCCTGATCAGTCAGACCAGTGATCGCACCTAAAGTAGTAGTGATAGCACCCAGTTCAGTTGATACATCAACATCCAGCGTTTCAGCTGCTGTAGAACCGATTTGGAAGGTTACAGGACCGGCACCGAATTTACCGGCAGCGTCTAACAACGTGGTACCTGAACCGTAAGAAGTGTTGCTCATGATATTATCAAGTTCAGAAGACAGGGCATCAAACTCTGAGCTTAATGCAGTGTATTCAGAAGTGTTGTTGGTACCGTTAGCACCTTGTGTTGCCAGCTCTTTCATACGGTAAGCGATGTTGGTCATCTCTTCAAACGCACCTTCTGCAGTTTGCAGCATAGAGTTGGCGTTGTTAGCGTTATAAATTGCCGCTTCCTGACCACGTACCTGGGCATTTAAGCGGTTAGCAATTTGCAAACCAGCTGCGTCATCTTTAGCAGAGTTAATACGGAAACCTGAACCTAAACGCTCCAGCGCTACTGATAAATCGTTGTTAGTACGACCCAGCTGGTTCTGGATTGCTTTTGACGCCATATTTGATTGAATTGATAAAGCCATCTTGGAATCTCCTGTGAATGATGCTCACAGATATAAAGCGGCGCTGTGCTGTCAAAACTAAAAAAATTTTTTAGAAATTTACCAGAGCTGAACAGTTCAGCTTTCGTTACACAGGTGCAGCAAGTCCTGCAGTTCATATTCCAGATAATCCGCCAGTCCGAGCCAGTCACGTTGTGCCTGACAATTCAGCACCGCCTGCAAAATATTCTGCAGCTCAGTGGCATATTGGACGGGCTGTGATGAAAATGCCTGCACCAGTTGCGCCACCATAGCCGCCAGTTCAACAGCTGCCTGGGTATGGCTGCCACAGCGAAACTGCAGTGCCAGTTCAGTGGCCTGACATTGATACTCAGCCAGCGAGGTTATTTCTGTGCTCATTTTTCAGCCTGCTCCACAACGTTACCGGGCCCAGCCTCATCAAATGGCTTAGTGCCTGCGATCACCGCACCGACCTTAGATGCATTAAAAAACTGCACTGACGCATGTGCACGGATAAAGCGCTCCAGGCCCAGGCGGTATGTCAGTAAATTACGCAGCGTGGGTACTTTTTCACCCTGCACGTTTTCTACCCAATCGGTGGCGCTGGCATAACCCGGTCCCAGCATTTTATCCTGCCAACCGGCATGGGTTTTGTTGGCGCTGAACGCAAAATCGGCACCGAACAGCACCACTTGCTTCGCCCCCATTTTCACGGCTAAGTCCACTGCAGGGTGCAGCACGCTGCCATGGATAAACAGCGAAGCTGCATTAATTTCAGGGCGGATGCTGTCAAACAATTTGCTCTGGCTCATCGCCACATAGCGCTGGCCGGAGCAGTCTGTCAGCAACTGCAAGTGTGTTAACGGGAAATACACCAGTGCTGTTTTTGATGGCAGGCTTGCACAAGACAAATGCCAGGGGTCAATTTTTTGGTCCATAGTGACAACGATGTCAGGTACCACCTGATGCGACAACAGCGCTTTTACTGCCGTATCCACCGCAATTAACAGCGGTGCATCGTGTTGTTGCTGACGCTGGTAAAGATAGTGGCACTGCTGCTCCAGTGACGGACCAGACGCTATGACAAATACCTGTTGCTGTGATTTAACAGAGTTAAACAGCAGCTGTACCGGCCTGTCATTTTGCCAGTAGCGCTTGTTTTCTGTCAGCCGGTGCATATAAGGCTCGGCAGCACGTATCACCTGGGCAGCCACATACCCGGCTTCACGCTCAGCGGTCAGTTGGTTGGCTATATCACGTTGGCTATCACTGACCAGCACCAGCTCTGAGGGCGAGACCACAAAGGGCAATTCAATATCCTGCTGTGCACTGGCCAACTGCAGCTCTACCCTGTCATCGCTAAGCCAGTGACGTTGGTCAAGCAATTGCAGCACCAGCGCAAACACACATTCGTTCATAATGCAGACGTTAAGCTGCTGCAACTGAGCTGATGCCAAAAGCAATTGTTGTACATCGCCAAGGCCTGTACCGTACAGGGTAATTTTGCAGCTATCAGCAGGGAGTTTGGCGGTAAGTTCGCCGGCTTCTTTTTGCCGGTCGTGCCGGCTGGTAAGTTGAACACCGTTAATCAGCAAGGTGCTGTCGCGCCCTTGTGCCAGTTGCACCTGCGGCCGGTGTTGCTCGTCAGCCGCCTGCAGTATTACCGATGTTAGCGCCGGCCAGCGCTGGCTGATAACTGCGAGATTATCGGAAAAACACGAATCAGACACTCAGACTTATCCCAAACCAAATTCAACCAGACTACGGGTGATATTGGCCTGTGACATCACTACCGATACCGCGCTTTTACTGCCGCTTTGCATGTTAAGCCGTAGCTGCTGGCTTAACGCATTTAACTCTGTCGTATCACTTTGCTGCTGCGATATCGCCGCTAACTGAGCCTGTAACGCGGCGCGCTGCGCCTGCACTTTGCCCAGTGCATCTTTTAACTGCTGCTGTACTAACTGGATCTGTTGCTGATACGCCTGCACGTTGTCCGCCTTGCCAGCCGCTTTGCTCAGTTGTGTCAGCGCACTGTCGGCCGGTTGCAACGCGACACTAACCGGGTTGCCGGCCGCCACCCGCACACCCTGGCCGGTTAACAGCCAGGGTTCCTGCAACTTACGGGCATTACGGGCTTCGGTTGAAAAATATAGTTGCTGCTGATTATCTGTGCTGACACTGATTTGCTGCGGTGCAAAGGCTTGCTGCACACTTTGCAGGTTTTCACTGACACTTTGCCCGGCAGGCAGGCTGATACTGACCGCACCGCCACTGCGGCCAAGCAGAATATTCACCTGCTCGCCCTGGCGTCGCTCAGACAACAGATCAATGTTGTTAGTTAAGCTGGCGCTTACCGGCGCCGGGGCTGTGCCGGCCGGCATCAGCTGGGCGTTCAGGCCGGAATCACTGCGAGCCAGTTTTTGCTCCAGTTGCTGCAGTTTTTGCTGCGCCTGTTGTTGCTGGTCGGCGGATAATCTGGCGGCGGCAGGCGAATTCAGCTGCCGTCGCAGGTTTTCCAGTTCCTGATAAGCCAGCCGGATGCTACGCTCAGTTTGATCAGTCTGGCTCAGCTGTTTAGACACATCAGCGGCCAGCGCCCATTTACTTAATACCTGAATTTGCCGGGACTGGCGTGACAGCGGCACCTTTTGCCCGGCATCATCCTGCTGCACCGCTTTTACTACCGCAGCTTTGTCCGTTGCACTAAGTGGGGTCAGTGCACTGTTGTTTACCTTTTCTACCGCATTTGACAGCTGCATTATCGTCTCCCTACCGGCAAATACGCTCAGATATCAGCATCAGACATAGGAAAACAATGTCAGCTGTGACACGCTGGAATACACCTTCAGTGATGATTCATACGATGCCATCGCCTGATTCATCTGCACATACGCTTCGGGGTAATCCACTTCTTTAATGTCATCGCGCAGATTCTCAGTGAACAGCGCTATATCATCATTACCCAGTGCCATTTCATCCAATGACGCTAAAGTGCCGCCAATACGGGTAATCTCACCGCTGACGCTGGCCAGAAAATTACTGATATGGCCTAACAGGTCACGCGACTCATTCCCTACACCAGCAGCCGGCGCGGTAGCGATCAGGTCCAGATAGGTTTGCATTTCATTTAAAAAGGTGACGCCGGGGTCAAGTTTATCGCCGGTGATGTTGGCTGGCACGCTGGAATTATCTGACACGGCAACATCGCGCACCCTGTCATCGCCTAAGTACTGATACACGCCGGCGCCGTCGCGCTCAAAAGGTTTAACATCGGTTAAGCTGCCGGAGAAGTAATAGTTGTCGTTGCCATCTTTGGCATTGAGTAAATCGACAATGGCTGGAAACAGCACTGACAGTTCCTGGCTGTAAGCTTCCATCTCAGCCTGCCCGACCGAACCATCGGCTGCCGTGGTGACAATTTCCTGAATAGAGTACAGCGTATTAACGATACTGCTAAGCTGGGTTTCCTGCTGCCCCAGAGTAAAATGCACCGCATTCATGTTGCTTTTGTACTGATCCAGTTTGGTCAGCTCACTGTTCAGTGTCAGCAACATTACCGAGCCCAGCGGGTCGTCTGAGGGCTTCTGAATACGCTGATTAGTCGCCAGTTGGGTAGACAGCTTGCTGTATTCAGCCGTTGACTGCTGAATATTGCGGATCGTTGTCAGGTGATATTGATTGCTGCTTACACGCATTTCAGCGACCTCAGAAAATATTAATCAGGGTTTTGAACAGTTGATCTGCGGTACTGATCACTCTGGCGTTGGCATCATATAACTGCTGATAAAACATCAGGTTGGCGGCCTCTTCATCCAGATTGACGCCGCTGACGCTGTCGCGCGCCGCTAAGGCATTGTCT
The DNA here is from genome assembly GCF_059429535.1 of Rheinheimera sp. ATLC3. Classification (NCBI taxonomy): domain Bacteria; kingdom Pseudomonadati; phylum Pseudomonadota; class Gammaproteobacteria; order Chromatiales; family Chromatiaceae; genus Rheinheimera; species Rheinheimera sp. ATLC3. The sequence goes on along the minus strand of NZ_CM182103.1, from coordinate 2,648,540 downwards.
TTTAACAACTGCGCCGTTTTTACGCTGCTTTGCACCTGCTTACTCTGAATCGCCAGGTCGCCAATCAGGGTGTCATAACCGGTCATAGAGCCATTTAGTGCTGACACCAGATTGGCGATATTGCCGTTGTCACCACGGCCACCCGAGGGGATCCAGTTGCCAAAGCCATCATCCACCCGGCCGGTAAAGGCCAGATCATCAGGTTCCAGCGCGGCGTTAACACCAAAGGTGCCCAATACATCGGCCGGGTTGTAAACAAACAGTGGCTCACCGGGCAAGCCATTTAAATCAAAGCCTTCCGACAATGCCGTGTTGACCGAGTCAGCAACGCTGCTAACAATAGTTTCGAGCTGTAATTTACTGGGCTGCAACACAGTGGCATCGACATTCAGCAAACCGCCGATGCGCCCGCCAACAAATTCGTTCAGCGCGAAGTTCTGGCTGTTAAAACTGACATCAACACTGGTGCCGGTCACGCTGACAGCAGCGGCTTTGCTGCCCACCACTAAGGGTGCGCCATTTTTACTACTGATATTCAGATTACCGTCACCGACATCGGTAATATCTACGCCAAGATAGCCGGATAACTCGGTCACCAGATTCTCGCGCGCATCAGACAGTTCTGCCACCGGCTGGCCAAGCGCCATCGCTTTACTGATTTTGCTATTCATTTCAGCAATCTGCTGTAACAAAGAACTGCTGTTATCTGCCAGATCGCTTAGCTCTTTACCCAGCTTGGCCTGCTGATCAGATAAGGCACCGTTGATCTGCGCAATATCCTGTACCAGCGACTGCGCCGACGATAACGCCTGCTGGCGGTAAGCGGCAGAATCCGGTGCAGACATAGCGGCGTTAAACGACGCGCGGATACCGGCGACCGCATCATTCAGGTTCAGCGATTCGGTACCCAGAATTTGTTCCAGATAGCCAATATAGTTCTGAAAGCCTTCGTAATAGCCGGTGTCTGCGCTGGTACGCCAGATATCATCATTCAAAAAGCTGTTAACAATACGGTCAACTTTGGTCACTTTAACGCCGTTCAGGCCACCAGCCGCAGTTTCCAGATACACCGTCTGCCGGCTGTAGCCTTTAACCGCCGCATTTGCGACGTTTTGGCTGACAGCACCCAGCGCGCTGTTAGCCGCATTAAGGCCTGATACGCCGTTTAAAAGCATGCTCATAAACCGGAATTCCCACTTGGATCTGCCTGCCATAATGGCTGGCTGAACGCATTATTGCTGTATTGCGGCGTCACCAGAGTCAACGCCCCCTTATCAGGCATAGCGACAGCATCGACAAGTTGCTTAAATTTATTTTCGCTTTGCGAAAGGCCGGCACCAAGCTGCTTTACTATGGCTTCTGACAAGCCAAGCTGCTGGTTCGACGCCAGCGACTGTGCCAGCTGCGCGTCGTGCATATCACGGAAGGTCTGCGCTTCATTGCTGGCAAACATGCCGTGTTCACCGGCAATGGCATCCGTGCCGGCATGCATATTTTTTAACACTAACTGCAAAAAGATGGCTTCAAACTGCTCAGCCGCCTGGTTTAACCGGCTGGCGGCGTCCTGACTGGCGTCAATGCCAGCGACTGCACGAGGGTCTATCGCCAGACCAGATAACGATGAACCGGATAACGGGGTTATATTCATTTAAATCACCAGCAGTTCAGCATCCAGTGCGCCGGCGTTGTCCAGCGCAATCAGAATAGACATCAGTTCCGCCGGCGTTGCCCCCAGCGCGTTTATGGCTTTCACAATTTCTTCCAGCGAGCTGCCTTCAGGCCACAGCATCATATTGGCGGCACGTTCTTCCACGTTGACGGCACTGTTCTGCACCGGCGTGGTGGTACCGTTGCTAAACGGGCCAGGTTGGCTGACACCCTGCTGCTCGCTGATGGTTATCGTTAAGCTGCCGTGACTGACGGCAGCGCGTTTAACCCGTACTACATCATTCATTACCACAGTGCCGGTGCGGCTGTTAAACACCACTCTTGGCCGCTGCCGCCCTTCCTGCACATCAATATCCTGTAACATCGACATAAAGGTAATGCGGCTGTTGGCATCGGCCGGTGCACTGACTTTCAGCTTGCCTTTATGTTCTGCACGCGCCACATCCGGGCCAAACACGTCGTTAATGGCGGTGACAAGATTGCGCGCCGTCTGATAATCCGGCTGGCGTAAATTCAGCGTAATTTCACTGTCCGGCTGATACAGCTGGGCAACTGAGCGCTCGACAATAGCCCCGGACGGAATGATGCCAGCTGTCGGCACGTTTACCGTGACTGATGAACCGCTCTGACCGGTTGCATTTAAACCGCCTACCACCAGGTTGCCCTGCGCCAATGCATACACTTTGCCGTCAACACCGCGCAGCGGTGTCAGCATCAGGCTGCCGCCGTGCAGACTTTTCGCATCACCCAGTGACATAATGGTCACATCCAGCGTTTGACCCGGGCTGGCATTAGCCGGCAGCGTGGCGGTAACAGCCACCGCGGCGACGTTTTTCGATTTAGGTAAACTGCTTTCGTCCAGCTGCACACCAAACTGTTTCAGCATATTGTTCAGTGACTGGGCGGCAAATTTAATCTGCGTTTTATCACCCGAGCCGGGCAACCCCACCACCAGGCCGTAGCCAACCAGCTGGTTATCGCGTACGCCCTGAATATCCACCAGATCCAGCAGCGGCCTGGCCACAACGGGCAGAGCAAGTAAGCTTGATAACAAACCGGCAATAAGCGTTTTCATAACACCTCGGTTAAAACGGGTTCAGTAAATTAAATAAGCGGGTGAACCAGCCAGCCTGACTGGCGCGGGCCATTTCGCCTTTACCGGAATAACTGATACGGGCATCGGCAATGCGCTGTGACGACACGCGGTTGGTGACATCAATATCTTCCGGCCGCACAAGGCCCTGCAAGCGGATATATTCATCGCCCTGGTTCAGCTTGATCCATTTTTCACCGCGGATAGCCAGTGCGCCGTTTGGCAGTACATCGGTAACACGCACAGTAATGGAGCCCCGCAAAAAGTTCTGCTGGCTGGCGGTGCTTTCACCGTCAAAGCGTGAACGCGAATTCAGCTCCATCGCCAGCTCAGATGTATTCAGGTTACCTACCAGCGGCACCCCCACATTGATCCCGGTATTTTTATCAACACTGGCATCGGCGCTTTTACTCGACTGGGTGCGCTCGTTCAGCTCGACCGTCAGAATGTCACCCACGCGATAGGCGCGTTTGTCTTCGTACAGCGTAAACATATAACGGTCGCTGTACAGGCTACCCTCTGTCAGGCCAGGCTCGGCCTCGTTACTGCTGCGCGCTGCCACCACTTGCTCCCAGTCAGCCTGGTGCACAGGTTCAGACGGGCTGGCACAACCTGCCAGCAGGCTAAGCAACAACAGCACAGTTAAGGTTTTCATCAGTTACAGGCTCTGGTTAATAAAGCGCAGCATTTCATCTGCCGCCGATACCACTTTGGCGTTCATTTCATAAGCACGCTGCACCGCAATCATGCTAACCATCTCGTCCACCACGCTAACGTTAGAACCTTCAATCACGCCCTGTTGCAGCGCACCAAACGCCTCTTCACCCGGCACGCCCTCAATCGGCTCGCCAGAAGCGGCAGTGGCACGGAACAGGTTACCGCCCAGCGCTTCCAGGCCGGCCGGGTTAACAAAGTTCACTGTTAATATCTGGCCCAGCTCTACCGGTTCAATTTCATTGGCCAGCACCGCTGTTACCGTGCCATCACTGCCGATGGTGACTTTGGTCGCGTTTTCCGGAATGGCAATATTTTGCAGCAGCGGCAAACCATTGGCGTTTACCATCAGCGATTCAGCATTGGGTTGAAACTGGCCGCTGCGGCTATACAGAATTTCACCGTCCGGGCTTTCCATCTGGAAAAAACCCTGGCCGGTAATGGCGACATCCAGCGGGTTGTTACTGGTTTCGTAGTTGCCTTCGGTAAAGATTTTCTGTGTACCGTTCACGCGCACACCGGTACCGACCTGAATACCGGACGGCACCTGATTCAGCTCATCAGCCTGACCGCCTGGCTGGCGCTGAATTTGGTAAAACAAATCTTCAAACACCACGCGGTCTTTTTTAAAGCCGGCTGTGCTGACGTTGGCCAAATTGTTAGAAATAGTGGTCATGCGCATGTCCTGCGCCGCTAAACCGGTTTTACTTACCCATAAAGCTGAATTCATTGCGCTGCTCCTGTTAGCTGTTGCCGCTAATTAATTTGTTACCCGACACGGCAAGCTCATCGGCGGTTTTCATCATGCGGATATTCATTTCAAACTGACGGCTGATATTCATGGTGCTGACCATTTCTTCCACCGCGTTAACATTAGAGCCTTCCAGTGCACCGGTACGCAGCGTAATAGCCAGATCGGCGGCCAGTTCGTCCTGCTGTTGTGGCCTGAGTAAACCGTCCAGCCCTTTCACCAGGGTGTTATCACCGGCACTGACCAGTTTCAGCCGGCCTTCCTGTTCAATGACGCCGCCGCCCACCGGCAGCAGGTTAATGGTGCCGTCGGCGCCAATGTCGATAGCACCAAATTCCGGCAGCACGATATCGCCCTGCTCGCCCTGCACGGTGTAACCGTTTAATGTCAGGCGGCCATCGGCCTCAACCTGCAGATTACCGGCCCGGGTGTAGGCTTCGTTACCATCGGCGTCGGTTACAGCCAGAAAACCGCCATCGCTTAATACCACGTCCAGATCACGGCCAGTCTGTTGTACCGGGCCGTTACTCAGGCTGGTAAATACCGGCAGCAACTGCGCCTGATAACGGCTACGAAAGCCATCGCCAGCCACCATCATTGCCTGCGCCTGTTCAATATCGGCTTTAAAGCCTGGCGTATTGACGTTGGCCAGATTGTTCGCACTGACACGCAGTGCCGTCTGGTTTAGCTCAGCGCCCGAAACGGCGGTGTAAATTAAGCGTTCCATAATGCGGTACCTTAGGTGGCACTAAACAGAATTTGCATCATCTCATCAGCGCTGCTGATGGTTTTGGCATTGGCCTGATAGTTCTGCTGAAACGCCATCAAATCGACCAGCTGTTCGCTGATATCAACGTTAGAGCCAACATAGGCACCGGACAGCAGTGCGCCGAAGCTGCCGGCATCCGGTGTGCCGTAAAGCGCAGCACCCGATTCATTGGTGGCGTACCATACGGTTTTGTTGCCGGTTTCCAGGCCGTTTACATTGGCAAAATTAGCCAGCACTACCTGGCCCTGCAGCTTGGTTTCGCCGTTGGTAAAGGTAGCGAACACTTCACCGGTTTCAGCAATAGCAACACCGGCAAACTCACCGGCGGTGTAACCGTCAGCGTCGTTTTCATAAATATTAAAGCCGCTGCCAAACTGGGTGCTGTTGGTCAGGTTAACGCCAAAATTCATCACAGCGGCGCCGGTGGTCGGGGTATAGCTTAGCGCCACCGTTGACGGTGTGGCCGGGGTTAACAGCTGGCCACTGGGGTCAAATGTCAGCGTCGACGGCGTCGCTAAATCAGCACCGTCAACAAAGTAGCGGGTTTCCCAGGTATTAGGCGCGGTATGGATAAAGTACTGCGTTAAGGTATGGCTGTTGCCCAGCGAGTCAAAAATTTCACTCGACTGCGAATAGTTGTAGCTACTACCCACTGCCGGGTCGAAACCGGCTGCGGGCAGCACGTCACTGGCCGAGCTTAAGTTCAGCGAAAACGCCACTTCCGTAGATGCCTCTGCCGGTATATTGGCCGCTTCAATTTTCAGATCGGTTAACACACCCGGTACCAGATTACCCTGCGCATCAATGCCGTAACCCTGCAGGCGGTTGCCGCTGCTGTTAATGATGTTCTGATCTTTGTCCAGATCAAAGCGGCCAGCCTGGGTATAGGCCATACGGCCGTTTTCTGAAACCACAAAAAAGCCTTTGCCGGTAATGGCTAAATCCAGCGCCGAACCTGTGCTGACAACACCGCCTTCGCGGCTGAAGTTTTCTTTGATGTCACTGACATCAACGCCACCACGCTGACCACCGTTATAGACGGCGGCAAACTCGGCGCTGCCACTTTTAAAACCAGCGGTACCAGAGTTAGCAATATTGTGACTGGTTACTTCCAGTGCTTTCTGTGTCGTTTTCAGGCCGCTTAAGCCGATATTGAACATAGACATAGTAAAATCCTTAGCTGTTTCCACCCAGCGCCAGCTGGTTGGTATCCAGCAGCGAATGATTACCTAAACCATTAATCTGTAAAATAATGTCGTCTTTATTGCTACTCAGCGATACCCGTTCCACTTCACCGCTAAGAAGGGTGGTCAGCGGCTGAGGCTTACCAGCGATAACCGCATCAGCCTGCACGTAGTAACCGCCGGCGGCCTGCTCATCAAACGCGAAACGCAGCGTACCCACGCCGCTGTAGCCCAGGCTTTGATGCTGTACCAGCTCGCCTTCAGCGTTGTAAAGCCGCAGCTCAACAGCATCAGCGTCGACTCCCAGGTTAATAGCACCTTTAATTTCACTACGCTGCTCCAGCACTATGCTTTCAGCTGCGACATCCACCTGCTGGCCGATTAACCCTGTAGCCTGCAACGCTTGCTGGCTGGCCTGCAATTCCAGGTTTTTGCCCGAGTCAATTTTCAGGCTTTGCAGACTTTCCACATTGGCAAATTCAGCTAACTGGCTGACGTACTGGGTGCCGTCCATCGGGTCCAGCGGGTTCTGATGGCTGATCTGCGCCACCAGCAGCTCAAGAAACATGGTTGATAAGCCTTCAGCATTATTGCCATTACCGGCGATAGCGTTGTTGGCGGCGCTGTTATTACTGGCACCTAAGCCACTGATTGCACTCACGCTGCTACTCCTTTACTGCTGGCCAAGACGCAGCACACTTTGCTGCATACTGGACACCCGGCCCATCACCTCAACCGACGTTTGATAGCTGCGCGATGCAGACATCATGTCAGCCATTTCTTCGAGCACGTTGACGTTAGAATAAAATACATAGCCGTCACCATTTGCCAGTGGGTTGTTAGGCTCGTAGCGCTGCTCTACCGGCCGGCTGGAGCTGGTAATACCCATCATCTGCACTTCAGCTGCTAGGCTTTGCTGCTCAGTCGTTTGTTTGTACAGCGCGGCAAATACCGGCTTTAACGCCCGGTAAGCGCCGGCTTCTGTGCTCGCGGCGGTATCGGCATTGGCAAGGTTGGAAGCAATGGTATCCAGCCGCATCACCTGGGCGCGCATCGCGCTGCCACTGACATCGTAAATGCTGTTAAAAGACATCCTTATTCCCCTTTAATCGCTTTTTGCAAGCCGCTGATTTTCATATTTAAAAATGTAAGGCTGGTTTGAAAATCCATAGTGTTGGCAGCGAAATTGGCCTGCTCAACGTTCAGTTCAGCCGTGTTGCCATCAGCTGAGGCCTGATAAGGCGTGCGGTACAGCAACTGATGACCGTCTTCGGCTGCCGTCAGCGGCCGGTTCTGGCCGTGCTCTACGCGGTACGCTACGTCCTGCATGATGTGCTTGTAATTGATATCCCGCGCCTTAAAACCCGGTGTATCGACATTGGCCAGATTGCCTGCAATAATTTCGGCTCTGTCCATGCGCAGCTGAAGTGAAAACGGGTGGACGCCAAGCGCTTTATCAAACATGTGCAGATTACTCACTTAGAAACAGGTTGCCATTGCTGTCATTGGGTTTTACAAGCTCTGTGCCACATTTTAAAAGTGATATTTATCAATGAATTATTTTGCTTTTTCAGCCATATTGCCGCCAAAAGCGGAAGCATTACTTCCGCAGCGGAAGCGTGGCCCTTTCCTGGCGTTTATGCTGTTTACTGTGCTAAGCCTGTGTAGCGGCCCGCTGCTGGCAATGCCGGTTGAAACCGCGCTGCAACAGCAGGTTGAGGCAGAGCTTGCGCAGTATCTGCAACAGTTAGGGGTAAAAGCGCAACAGCAGGACATTCAGCTCAGCCTGCCCGGCTCACTGGCTGAGCGAAACTGCAGCGAACTTGACATTAACAGGCCGCAGCAAAGCGAGCCACCACTGGGCCGGCTCAGTTACAGCCTGGCCTGCACGGCCCCCAAGCGCTGGCAAAGCCGTGCTGTAGCACAGGTTAAACTGTGGCTGCCGCTGGTGGTGGCAACCAGAACGCTGGAGCGCGGCGAAGTACTCAGCGCCGATATGTTGAGCATACAACCGCAGGAAGTCAGCGTGCTACGCCACGGGCTGGAATTCTCTGCCGCGCCTTTACTGGGTATGACAGTAAAGCGCCGTATCAGCGCCGGTGATGTGGTTAGCCGGCACTTACTGCAAGCGGCGTATCTGGTGCAAAAAGGTGCTCAGGTGACGCTGCATTACCGTGGCGATGGCTTCGCCGTCAGTACCAGCGCCATCGCCCTTAGCGACGGTGTACTGGGCGAGCGTATCAGCGTGCAGAATATCAGCTCCGGTAAGGTGCTGGATGCCATCGTTACCGCAGAAAATAACGTCGAATCTGCACAGAAATAAATTTAAGTTTTAGCGCCGGCACGCCGCTTATTATTAACAGAGCAGAATTGCAGGAACCCCAGTATGAAAATTGAGCCAAAACACAGCTTGCAGGTGAACCCGGTAAACCGCCTGACACAAGAGCAGCAAAACCCGGGCACGGCCAAAGCAACAGCCAGCCCAGCCGGAGCCGACACCCCGGCCAGTAATGTCAGTGGTGCCAGCCGCGCGCTGGAACAAAGCTTTGCCAATATGGCCAACCACGACGGTGTCGATATGAATAAAGTGCGTCAGCTGCAACAGGCCATTGCCCGTGGTGAGCTGGTACTGGATGAAGACGCCTTGGTCAACGCTATTGTGGATATGCATAAAAAATGAGTGCCGAGCTGCTGAAGCATTTTATCAGCAGTTTGCAACAGGACGTGCAACGGCTGGATACCCTTAGCCAGTTACTGGATCAGCAATATGAGCTGATGAGCCGGCGCAGCAGTGAGCCACTGCAACAGCTGAACCAACAAGCATTAGAACTGATGACAGCGGTGCAACATAACCATAGTGCGCGTGATAGCTTGCTGCAGCAGTTTGGCCTGCCTAACACCGCTGCCGGTTTACGCCAGTTAGTCAGCCGTTTACCGGCACCGCTGCAGCACGGTACCCGCCAACTGCTGCAGGAGCTGACATTAAAATCGCGCTTATGTCAGGCAAAAAATGAGAAAAGCGGTAAATTACTGGCCAGCCAGCGCCAGCTGATGCAGAAACTGACCGGCTTGCAAAGCCGTACCAGCTACCCTGCTATGCCATTGTAACCCTATAACGGGCTTGCCACTGCAGCCTGGCAATGGCATGCTCAGTCAGGTTACCAGCCAATATTCAGCTGCGCACCGCCGCAGTATGCCAGGCAGTCAACGTTGAGGTTCAGGTGCATCTGTTCGTTTTATTACCCTTACCGCTTATTTTACTGTTGTACTGGCAGTTTCCGGCGCAGCTGACGGCTGTCAGTGCGTTATTTCCTGCATTGGTTTACGCGGCCATAGGGCTGACAGCGGCACTGGCCAGCCTGATGCGCCAATGGCACTGGTTATACAGTTTGTGCTTGCTTGGCAGCCATTATCTGGTGGTGCAGCAGGCACTGCAACGCCCGTTAAGCGACGAGCGCACTTTGGCGCTGAGTGTTTTTTTGCCGCTGTGTTTTACCATTATCGCGCTGCTGCTACAGTTGCAGCATAAACCGCAATTGCTGACCAAACGTGGCCTGGCGCTGCTTGCGGTGGTGCTGCTGGCGCCACTGACGCTGCTGTGGTTACCGCTGGCGAACTGGCAGGCCACCCTGCCATTGCCGGCGGCGTTTTTTCAGCCGGTGTCTGAGCGCTTTTTATTAGGGTGGGGCCAGTTATGGTGGATAGCCGTTGTCGCCAGTTGCTGGCTGGGCCTGTTGAACTTTTACGCGGCCAATAGCCAGCGCTGGGGCCAGTTTGGTGCCTGGCTGGCCGTAATGGCGTTCTACCTGTTTATCCAAGAGCCCGATATGTCGGGCTGGATGACCCTCGCCGCCTGTTTAATCCTGCTGCTAAGCCTGAGCAGCCAAATGCTGCAACTGGCTTACATTGATGAGCTGACTCAACTGCCGCAGCGCCGCGCGCTGCTCAGCCATTTAAGCCGGCTGGGCCGGCGTAGCGCGATCACCATGCTCGATGTTGATCACTTTAAAAAGTTTAACGACACCTACGGCCATGATGTTGGTGATCAGGTGCTAAAGCTGCTTGGCTCAGTGCTGGCCAGCGAACGCGGCTTAACCGCCTACCGCTATGGCGGTGAAGAGTTTACGCTGGTGTTCAGCCACAATAAAACCGAAACACTGGCAGAAAAGCTGGAACAGGTACGTGCCAGGGTAGCCGACTACCCACTGGTGATCCGCCAGCAGGACAGGCCGAAAGACAGTAAAAGCGGCAAACAGCAACGCGGCAGTAATGCGGGCAGCAAAACCGTGCACGTAACAATCAGCCTGGGCTGTGCTATCCGCCGAAGCGGCGAAAGCACCGAACAACTGCTAAAACGCGCCGACGAGGCACTGTACAGCGCGAAGAAAGCCGGCCGTAATCAGGTGGCGTTTGCAAAGTAGGGAGTAAAGCGAAAGTTAATCTTCAGAGTAAGCAGACTTCAAACGCGGAGTAAGATGCTGTGCACAATCATGTAAGTAAAGGTGGGAGCAAGCAGAACTTTAGGTTTCCTCCTAGAAAGACCTGATAAAAAACTAGCCACCGAATGACGAAGAATCAATGCCTATTGACCTATATGACTCTAAACAACAACCTTTGACATCATTAAAGAAACTACGGCTGCAATAACACAGAAAAATACGTAATAGAAATCAAACAATCTCCACCTGTATAAAATTTCTAAATTTATTCCTTTATCTTCAGCATATTTCTTCATCAACCCAATAAAATGATATCCACCGAATATATTAAACGTAAAGGCCTTTGCATACCCCCAAGAAACACCTTTGACATTATACCCAGATTGATATAACCCACGACAAAAAACAAATGAGTTCAAAAAAGACCAGAAAACATTTATAAAAAAGAAAATAAATGAAAATATCGAGATAAAATAATTAACCCTTGATTCATAAATTGGTACGAACAATGCTGAAATCAAGAGAACAGCAAGAGAAAATGGCAAAAGCCATAGATAACAAATGCTACCCACAAATAATTTCATATTATCCACCATTCCTCAACCTCTCAAACTTGTTCGGACCAATAGGGTCAGTGTCTGACCCCATTTATCCTACTGGCTTTGCGTTCATTGCCCCGGCTGGTGATATGATACAGCGCGCCAGCGTATTCCAGTCTCAATGGTCTTGCTATATTGCTTAAGCCCATTGTTGTTTTGCCTCACCAAACTTTAGCTCAGCTAACTACACCGGACACTTTTTCAACAACTTGCTTTTATCAATATCAAAATAGGCAAACTGTCGATAAATATCCGAGCACCCCACTTGTATGCTACCCAAACTTTTCTCTTGCAGTTTATCGCCCTCCTGAATCAAGGAAAGTCGCTGCAAATGAGTTAAATCACTTCCTTTGTAAATTGCCTGAAAGTAGTACGAGTAAAATCCACTCAATGACCCTTTATGTTTTTCAATCAGCTCTAAACCTATACTTTGTAATATATCATCGGAAACATGCATAACTCCTTTTGCTCTTATATCTACGAGTAGAAACAGCCCGACGAACATTGAAGCATTCTTACTAACGTTACTTTCGTTTGATTGAGTCAATTTCTGCATAATTGGCAAGTAAGATAAATCGCTTTCAGCAAGTAATTTATACCGAGCCAACTCAAAAGTTGCTGAATCCTCACCCAGTAAAGCCGATGTAGTTAGCGATGTCTCTGCGTCGATAAATAGAGACTTCGATAACTCACACTTGCCTTTGACAAAAAGGTAATAAGCCAACGAACTTCGGTCTTTCTTTAATTCTGGCTTTCTGAGAAATGTGCCCTCAACTGATTTGTAGTCAGCACAATCTGTAATTGTCCAGTTAATATTTTCTTCTTCATTCTTACTACAGCTTATCAATGCAAAAACAAGCACACATAAAAAGAACTTATTCATTATTCTTCCACCATTCTGAATTTAACGCTAAGGGTCAGGCCCTGAGGTCCTTCTCAAAAAGCAAGACCTGCCCCTGAAGCCTCTCTGATGTCCGCTAAAACTCACTGACGAAGCGCTGTACAGTGCGAAAAAAGCCGTCAGGAATCAGATGACTTTTGCAAAGTAGGGAGTAAAGCGAAACCTTAGGCTAAAACTTTCATTCAAGTTGAAACTCTACTGAATTACTAATTAAACAACTCGATGGATCTCTTTGGAGCACTAGGTCATCATAATCCGCGTTAACACGACTACACAGGAACGCCGTCATGGTATAAATAGCGCCATCGTTCAAGGCATAATCCCGCTTTACACTTTTTAAGTAAAATATTCGACCTATAAAGTCTCCCCAATATAGTGGTAAGTTGAACGGTTTTTGTCGATCATTCTTGAGCACCGCTAATTTATACTCTACGCCTTTCGATCTGATTTCTAAGTACAATCTGCCGTTTGATGATAAACGAAAAGAATTTTCATCAATCTGATATGACGTTTCACTGCTATTCAATACGGTTAGTTGTATACGCTGCTGACTCTGTTCCAGAGACAATTGCAGCTCTTCAGAAATTGCTGATGCACAAAAAGCAATCATACTAATCAGTAATATTCGAATAATCACCATGCTTCGCCCTCTAGTAATAAGAATTCAAGTCCCGCAGATCACTACTTCTTTGTAATCTATCAAAGTGAATATCTATTTCTCGATTGATTGGGGTATATTTGATTTGAAGCCCGCGGCTAATAGGACCAGAGTCATTGATTCCCTCAAAACGCTGCTGACCTTCTGTCTCGAAAAATGCCAGCTGGGGATCGGGTGGCGCTCGCAACGTAAAGTGTGAGTTAACAGAGCTGCCAAACCACAAACCGAGACACCTTATCGATATCATTTATCTGTTTTAGATGCAGAGCCCTTTACGGCAAACCAAATTAAGCCTAAAGCCCCCACACAAACGAAAAATAGCCCTAAATGTTTTATCCAATCCTTAGGTACAAATTCTTTAAATATGAATACCCCTAGGAGGGCCAATAAACAGATGAGCCAGATAGCAATTCCTGAATTCTTATTTTTTCTTTTTATCATCTAGTCACCACAAAATGTATAACCGTACCTTACTGATCTCCAGACGATACTTCTGTACCTTCCTTGATTACCTCGACTCCACCTTGCTGGTAAATGGTTTTAGTGCCGCCTTGCCTACATCGATATGGGTAAAGGGCATGAACAGGATGCGGAAGCTTTGTTTGGTAACATGTTACTTCATCACATTTCGGCTGCCACCATACTGTCGCACGGTAAGCTGTCATATCCTCAAAACACTGGTAATAGTTATTGCGCTTTAATATCCTGTTTCCATTGCTCAAAATCATCATAAAAGCTACGCAAATAAGATCGTTCAATACAGTATTGAGATAAAGTAGCGGCATCGTCATAACTAACACCAACCAAAGACACAACATGACCATCCTTTTTTATAAAAAAAGAAAATGAATAGGAATCTGAACCTCTCCTATGCATAAACAAATTAGTGGTTTCCATTCCGCGTCCAATATCATACTTCTCATGTTTTACAATAAAAGCCGGGTCATTTAGTATCCTAGCAGTTCCTCTTTCTTCAGGGTCATCATCCAAGCGAAAGTCAACTGAGGAAAAATTAGATAAATCATCTAACTTAGTAAATTCATTCTCAGCTACCCCTTCAAACCCTGACGGGACGACCCAATCGCATCCTATGTAATTCACAAACTCAGCCTGTGTAGAACACGAATATAAAATACCGATGGCGAATACTACTACCAACCTATTAATACAATATCTCATAGTTGAATTGTCCAGCTAATATGTTTATCAATGTAGTGTAAACGACCAATATGGTTATCCCTCATAACGCTGCTGACTTTCTATCACCTTCTTTGCCCAAAGATTCTGACCGGAGGCCGGTATTAGCCGTAATATGCGATTTAAACCGCTCATTTCCTTCCCCCTGCCTTACTGGTCGTTTCCCTTGGCTATATTCCGGTAGCAGACATTGCAGCAAGACAATCTTCCAGTACAGCCAGAATAAAGACTGGCGGCCAAGCAGCCTGTTTACTTAAAATTATCCTATTGATAAACTCCCGCCGTTTTGTATTCAAAACAGTTAAAAATACAACGGACTGTCTACCCCTTACCAATGATGGTAGTGGCTTTCTACTCTGACTATCCAAATATAAATCTTTCTACGTGGAATCATTCCTAATGCGTAACGCTTTTTTAGCAAGTTTATTGCTGACGATGTTATCTGTGCATGCGGAGCAAACGCTGAGCCCGCTCTATAACGATAACCATATTCAACAGACACAAGAATATATAACCTCTGCAATCACATTGCACAAAGATGGTCAGCTCGATGAGGGTGCTTTGGCTTATGCCAACCACGTCGCCCATGGCGACAAAGTTACAGTCGTCAGTAGTCAACACGGCATAGCGATTTATAGCCAGGTTGGTGATTTCTATCAGCTGGTGCGGGAAATTAAAAATAGCGAGCTGGGTCTGCAGCAATACGATTCCGTTGCTAAGATGTACGTCTCTGGCACAGATAACTGGTTTTTATACCAGGTGAATGACAAAGTTTTCACTGTTGTGCTGGATCAAGAATTTAATCCGTCTCTTGAAACCCGCAGTGAACTGACAGTCGGCTACGGTCAGCAGCTGGTAATCAATAACGGAACTGCCGTATCACGCAATGGCAATATTGTCACAACGTTTACAATCAATGAAACCTCCGGGGCTATGGCAGTACTTAGCTCCATGCAGCTCTCTACTTATCCAGACTACATTGCATTTGCAAACGGCATTTTACTGGCGGCGCAGTCAAGCTGGCAAAACGATGAAAAAAATCTGATGGTGTATAAGCTTGATAATAACGGTCAATGGCAGTTTATCACTGACCACAGTATGGCTGTGAACGGTTCTGGTTCTCAATACGTCCGTTATGTGGCACTTAGCCCCGATGGCCAGAGGGTTATGTATGGTAGCCGGGAGCAAGATTACATTTTGCAATTGGATACTGTAGCCGGGCAACTGACGGAAGTAGCGAACGGTAATTACCTGAACAGCTATTACTCACAAGTGCACTTCATCGACAACCAATATGTGCTAGTTCTGGCCAGCAATCAGGTATCTCTGTTTAACAGCCAACAGCAAACCCAATTTGCCATTATGAACCTGGATAGCTTCAGCAGTAGTGTTAAAGATTATGCTTTAAGCCTGGCAAATGGTGCCAAGCTTACTGTGCTTGGCCAAAACGGTTTGCTGCAACTATTTGCACATTCGCTGACGGTAAATATTACCGTAACGCCGGGCGAGCAAGAGATTTATTTTGATTTTGCTGACGCCAGTAATGTAATGATCTTAAATGACAAATATCTATTACACCGCAGCAGCAAGCACTACAGGCTATATAAGCTGGACCAACAAGGTATGCCGCAGCTGACACAAATCAGCACACCAGAACAACTACTGGGCGAGCAAAACTACTATTACCCCCGTAAGCTACTGCATATCAGCAATAACCTCTATGCGTTATTCCAGGGCGATCGTTACTCAGTCATACAACTGGATGAAGCGAATGACAAATTGCTGCAATTTAGCTCAGGCACTCTGTATGACCGTAATGGCAATAGCTTGTATACCGCTGATAATAATATCGTCAGCGTTGGCTCAGCTTTGGTAATTGCCAATAATGACACGCTCAATCTGTTGACTCTTGGCGCAGATTACCATTTTAGTTTTGCAGATGCTGCGGTGAATGGTGCCTCGGGTGTGTCTGGTATTGCACAGATTCAAATGTTAGTAGCCGCTGGCGAATATATTTATGCTGTTGACCAATACAATAGTGTAATGAGTAAATTTATCGTCAGTCAAAACCGGCTACAACAACAAGAACAATACAGCAGTTATGACTTTCCTCAGCTGTCAGGCTACTATATCCGCGATGATTTACTCACGCTGCGCAGTGACAATTATCTGCTAAACTACCGGATGGCAGATAATGGATCATTAACTCTGCTGTCCACCCAGTATCTGTCGGGTAACATTGCTCGTTGGGCTCCGGTCGGTGAACGATTTGCAGCCGTGCAAGGCTGGCAAGACCTCCGGGTTCTCGAGCAGGACTCTGTTACAGGCTTATGGTCAGAGCAGCTCGAGCTCAATAATCAACAATTACAACAACAGTTCCAGCTAGCCAGCCCGGCATTACTTGCGTTGGGTCGCACTATTGGCGTATATGACGGGCAGAACAAAAAACTCGTACGTCTGGCCCACAATAGTGCACCTTATGCAACTAGCGCAGCCAAGCTAAACCTTAAACTAAATCAAGGCGTTCCATTTCAACTGGAGCTAAGCTCTGTAATAGCAGATGAAGAAGACTCTGCATTATCATTCAACCTTTTGACCGCTACTGCTGATTTCAGTTTAAGCGACAATCAACTGAAATTTAATGGACAAGGCGTAACTGATTCGGGCTATATCGACATTACAGCTGCAGACCCGTCTGATCTGGTAGCTAAGTTCACGTTCGAATATACAATGAACCTGGCGCCCGTTGTTAAAGCTCAGGTGCCAACACTCAATGTGGTTCAGGGCGAAGCTATGCATATAGAGCTGGCTCAGTATTTCGTCGATCCGGAAGGCCAGGCACTGCAATTCAGGCTATCGTCTGCCCTGCTTGGATTAACGGTATCAAATAACGGTTTACTTACCGGCAAACTGAATACAAACGGCGAGCTGCGAGTAAGTGTCACGGTAAGTGATACAGCTGGTGCATCAGCTGATCATGTCATTACACTGGCTGTCGCGGCCAAACCAGAGGAGAGCTCAGGCGGCAGCATGCATTGGGTGCTGCTGAGTTTACTGGCGTTAATCGCATTAAACCGTAGCAACAAAAGACGTAGTTAAACCAAGATTCCGCGGCTTTAGCAAACCTGAAGCCGCGAACTTATGGCAGCGCCAGCTTATTTGATTATGGTTAGGCTGAAACTGTCAGCTTATGTTAAAATCGACGCCATATTAAACAGATAACAGGTGTAAATCAGCAAGATGGCGCGTCGCACCAAAGCCGAAGCCGAAAGTACCAGAGCTGCTATTTTAGATGCCGCTGAAGTATTGTTTTTTCAGCATGGCGTTTCCCGTACTACGCTGGAAAAAATCGCGCTGGCCGCGAATGTCACGCGTGGCGCCATTTACTGGCACTTTCAGAATAAAGCCGATTTATTTAACGCCATGCTGGAGCGGGTACGGCTACCCTTTCATCATTTGCTGAACGAAGTTGACAACAACCCGTCTGACGACCCTTTTAGCCAAATTCTTGAGTTGTTTACCAATGGCTTGCAGCTGATTGCCAGCAGTGAACAGCACCTGCGTGTACTGACAATAGTGTTTCACCGCTGCGAGTATATTGACGAGCTAAACCCGGCCGTTACCAAGCAGGATGAGCTGGATGAGCAGACCGTCGCCGTACTGCAGCGGGCTCTGGAACGGGCAGAACAGGCAGGCTTGCTGCGCGACGGCATATCACCACGGCTGGCAGCTTTTGCTTTGCATATGTATATCGGTGGTATTATCAGCAACTTTCTACTGAAACCACAGCAGTGTGATTTGCATAAACACGCTGGCGCTTTGATAGATGTGATGCTGCAGGGTTTGAAAAAGGCATAAAAAAACCGGCTGCTCGCGTGGGGTTAAGACAGCCGGTAAAGGTACAACCTTTTGGCAGCATCACTGCTGCCGTTAATGCGTGTTACACAGTTTTAATATCCGACGCTTTCGCGCCAACCAACTTCATGATCACCAGATAAAACACCGGCACCAGAAATACCGCCAGCACCGTAGCTGAAATCATCCCGCCCAGTACACCGGTACCTATTGCATTGCGGCTGGCTGAACCCGCGCCCGAGCTGATAACCAGCGGCAGTACGCCAAGCGAGAACGCCATAGATGTCATGATAATTGGCCGCAGCCGTAGCCTTACTGCTTCCAGAATGGCTGCCGTTAACTCTTTACCCTGCTGCTGCAGCTCACGGGCAAACTCGACAATTAAGATGGCATTTTTTGCCGCCAGCCCCATCGTCGTTAACAGACCGACCTGGAAATACACATCGTTACCGAGGCCGCGCATATAAGCGGCCGTCAACGCACCGACAATACCCAGCGGTACCACCAGAATAACGGCAAAAGGCACGCTCCAGCTTTCATACAGCGCCGCCAGACACAGAAATACCACCAGAATTGATAACGCATATAACGCAGGTGCCTGTGAGCCGGATAGCTTTTCCTGATACGAGGTTGCCGTCCATTCAAAACCTATACCCGGCGGCAGCTGACTGATCAGTTGCTCCATCGTCGCCATCGCATCACCAGAACTTGTGCCTGGTGCCGGTTCACCCTGGATCTCCATCGCTGACACACCGTTGTAGCGCTCTAAACGCTGCGGGCCATAGATCCAGCGGCTGCTGGAGAACGAGGCAAAGCTGACCATGTCACCATCGCTGTTACGCACATGCCAGCGTTTAATGTCTTCCGGCGTCATACGAAAATCGGCTTCTGCCTGCACATAAACCTTTTTCACCCGGCCACGGTCAACAAAGTCATTCACATAGGTGGAACCCCAGCCAATCGCTAATGTCTGGTTGATATCGCGCAGTGACACGCCTAAGGCCTGGGCTTTTAACTGATCGACATCAATTTGCAGCTGTGGCGCATCTTCCATACCGTTGGGGCGCACACTGACCAGATTAGGTTGCTGCGCTGCCATGCCAAGCAGCTGGTTACGGGCATTTAATAACGCTTCGTGGCCCAAACCGCCGCGGTCCTGTAAAAACAGTGAAAAACCCGTCGCCCGGCCAAGCTCGGCAATAGGCGGCAGGTTAAAGGCAAAAATCTGCGCTTCTTTTACCGTGGCGAAAAAGCCCCAGGCACGGCCTATAACAGCCTGCACACTGTTAGCGGCATCTCGATCGCCCCAATCGGCCAGACGCACAAAGGCCAGGCCCATATTCTGGCCACGACCAGCAAAACTGAAACCCGACACAGTAAACACTGACTGCACTGCGTCTTCCGTCGCGTAGTGTGCAGCAATTTTATCCATCACCGCTTCGGTACGCTGCTGGCTGGCACCGGTTGGCAGCTGCACCATGGTTAAGAACACGCCCTGATCTTCCTCCGGCAGGAACGATGTTGGCAAACGCAGGAACATTACCGCCATCACAGCGACTATAGCGCCGTACACCAGCATAGAGCGCTTAGGCCGTGCCAGCATGCCCGCCACACCGCGCTGGTATTTGCGGTTTGATGCATCAAAACCACGGTTAAACCAGCCGAAGAAGCCACCTTTACTGTGATGATCGCCATTAACCGGTTTAAGCATGGTGGCACACAGCGCCGGGGTAAAGATCAGCGCTACCAGCACCGACAGAGCCATTGCCGTTACAATCGTAATCGAGAACTGCTTGTATATCGCACCGGTCGCGCCACCGAAGAACGCCATAGGGACAAATACGGCCGACAATACCAGGCCGATACCGACCAGCGCGCCGGTGATCTGCCCCATCGATTTGCGTGTCGCCTCAACCGGGCCCAGCCCCTCTTCGCTCATCACGCGCTCAACGTTTTCCACTACTACTATGGCATCATCTACCAGCAAGCCGATGGCCAGTACCATACCGAACATGGTCAGGGTATTAATGGAAAAGCCAAACGCCGACATCACACCAAAGGTACCCAGTAACACCACCGGCACCGCCAGTGTTGGGATTAACGTTGCCCGGAAGTTCTGCAGAAACAGGTACATCACCAGGAACACCAGAATAATGGCTTCGATCAGCGTTTGTACCACTGAGCTTATGGATATTTCGACAAAAGGTGTGGTGTCATACGGAATAACGGTACTGAGCCCTTGCGGAAAATAGGGTTCCAGTTCAGCCAGCTTGGCTTTAACGGCGGCGGCAGTATCCAGCGCGTTGGCGCCGGTGGCCAGCTCAATGGCTAAACCGGTGGCCATTTTGCCGTTGTAACGCGCAATTACCGAATAATCTTCGCCGCCCAGCTCAATGCGGGCCACGTCAGATAATTTCACCATAGAGCCATCAGCATTAACGCGCAGCAGGATCTGGCCAAACTCTTCTGCTGACGTTAAACGGGTTTGCGCCAGTATCGCGGCGTTAAACTGCTGGCCGGGCAATGCCGGTGCCCCGCCTAACTGACCCGCGGTGACCTGATTATTCTGCACTTCTATAGCTGCGGTCACATCAGCCGGTGTCAGCTGGTACTCATTCAGTTTGTTGGCATCAAGCCAGATACGCATTGCATACTGGCTACCGAATACCTGCACATTACCGACACCTGCAGTGCGGCTTAACGGGTCTTTCACGTTCGCCACAACATAATCGGCAATGTCGTCGCGGGCCAGGCTGTTATCTTCTGATAAGAAGCCCACCACCATCAGGAAGCCACCGTTAGATTTGGCTACCCGCACACCGTTTTGCTGCACTTCCTGCGGTAATAACGGCAGCGCCTGCTGCAGCTTGTTTTGCACCTGTACCTGCGCAATATCGGCATCTGTGCCGGTTTCAAAGGTCAGCGTCAGGCTAACGTTACCCGAAGAGTCTGAGTTAGCAGACATATACATCAGGTTATCCAGGCCATTCATGGCCTGTTCTATCACCTGCGTTACCGCATCCTCTGCCGTTTTGGCTGATGCGCCGCGGTAAGAGGCACTGATACTGATTGCTGGTGGTGCAACGCGTGGATACTGCTCAACCGGTAACTGTTTAATTGACAACAGGCCGGCCAGCATAATCACTATCGCAATGACCCAGGCAAAAATAGGCCTGCTGATAAAGAAATTTGCCATCTGTTTCTACTCCTGCTTATTGTGAAACAGCAGGGCTGTTTTTGCTGCTGTCAGCAGAATTCTGCGCTTGTACCGTTCTGACTTTGGCACCGGGTTTCACTTTCTGCAGACCGGCAACGATAACGGTATCACCGGCGCTCAGGCCGGACGTCACCTGCCAGCTTTGCTCAACAGTACGGCCGGTTTCAATTAAACGCGCTTCTACCTCGTTGTTGCTGTTAACCAGCATCACCGAAGCCTGGCCTTTGGGTGTGCGGCTAACCGCAGCCTGCGGCACCAGCAGCGCCTGATCGTCAGTGCCATGATGCAGCCTGGCACGCACAAACATACCCGGCAGCAAATCGCCGTTTTTGTTCGGGAACACGGCCCGCAGCGTTACCATGCCGGTGCTCGGGTCAACATTTACTTCGGAAAACTGCAGGCTGCCCTGCTCGCTGTACTCACTGCCATCATCAAGCAGTAAATCAACCGTCACGCTGTCACGCGCATCGCCCTGCATTTGCTTTTTCAGTTTCAGCAGCTCACTGCTCGACTGGGTTAAATCGACATAAATCGGGTCGAGCTGGCGTATTGTCGCCATCACCTGCGCCTGGTTAGCCGTCAGCAAGGCACCTTCGGTAACGGCTGAACGGCCAATCTGGCCGGAAATCGGCGCTTTAATCTGGGTATAGTTCAGGTTTATCTGTGCTGTCTGCAGCGCGGCCTCACTGCTGGCAATAGCGGCATCCGCCTGCATCAGCGCGGCCTGGGCATCATCGTAATCCTGCTGACTTACCGCTTTATTGCCCAGCAAGCCTTTGAGCCGATCGGCTTTTAAACGGGCGTTATGCGCCACCGCTTTGGCACTGGCTAAATTCGCTTTGGCATTGGCCAGCGCAGCCTGATAAGGGTCGGCGTCTATTTTGTACAGCACCTGGCCGGCCTCAACCTGCTGGCCTTCGGTAAATAAACGTTGCTGTAAAATGCCACTAACCTGCGGACGGATCTCAGCCTGACGGAAATCAGTGGTGCGGCCGGGCAATTCAGTGGTTAACGCCAGCGAACTGGTACTCAGTGTCACTACGGCTACTTCGGGCGCCTGAGGCGCAGCCTGACCACCTGCCTGCTGGGGCTCACTGCAGGCCACCATTAACAATGCCACTACCGGTGCAGTGAACAGCTTCATTTTTACACGCATACAAACTCCTGTGAGAGGCTGCCTGAAAATCCCGGGTATAGTTCAGGCAGAATAAGAACGGCAATATACATACAAGGTTGTATGTAATCAATAATCCAGCTGTACCAGCGCGACCAACGCCATAAAAAAGCTGTTCAGTAACCAGAGAAACCAGTATAGCCGCTGTCAGAGACCAGGCTGCTACAGTGATCTGACAGGTGAAAAAAACCACTGTTTTTATCCGGTTTTATGCGTGCTTTATTTCGCAGCTATTGTCCTATACTGTTGATTTATTTTAATACGCTGCAAAAAATGCAGCGCAACCCGTGGAGCTTCTACATGAGCACTGAAACCAAAACAGATGAACTGGACTGTGACATTGATAGCGGCTGCGGCGCCGTTGATATCGTGATTAAACCGCGAGACAAAGACCTGGGCGGCTTCTCTGTGCGCCGCTCACTGCCAACCAAAGAGCGCAAAATGGTCGGGCCGTGGATCTTTTTCGATCATATGGGCCCGGCCAAATTTGCCGCAGGCTCAGGCATTAATGTGCGGCCACATCCGCATATTAACCTCGCTACCGTTACCTATCTGTTCGAAGGTGAAATTCTGCACCGCGATTCGCTGGGCAGTTACCAGACCATTACACCGGGCGATATTAACCTGATGGTTGCCGGCAGTGGCATAGTGCACTCCGAACGGGAGCGGTCTGAAGTGACCGCCAGCGCACATACGTTGCATGGCCTGCAACTATGGTTAGCGTTACCGGAACAGGATGAAGAAACAGACCCGGCATTTTATCACTACCCCAACCATAGCATTCCAGCTGTCGACGTTGACGGTGTTGCCGTTCGGGTATTGATGGGCAGCGCTTATGGCCAAACATCACCGGTAAAAACTTATGCGCAAACGCTGTACGTTGAAGCCTTTATGAAAAAAGGTCAGCGTTTAACCCTGCCCGATTGTGCTGAACGTGCCGTGTACGTTGCCAAAGGCGGGTTGCGGCTAAAAGACACTGTAGTACCCGAACACGCAATGGTCGTGCTGCATCAGGCCGCTGGCGTAGAAATTGAAGCCACCGCTGATAGCCGTATCGCACTGATAGGCGGCGAGAGTATGGGTAAGCGTTTTATAGAATGGAATTTTATTTCCAGCCGCAAAGAGCGTATTGAGCAGGCGAAGCAGGACTGGATGGCCGATCGTTTCGCCAAAGTCGTTGGCGATGAAGAAGAGTTTATTCCCTACCCGGTAAACTGATTACAGGTTAACACCCGGCACCAGCGCCGGGTGTTAACACTGCATTTTTGTATCAGCCATTAGTATGCTCCAGCGTTTGCGCCAATGCCGGCTCTGTGTCTTCAGCCGATATCAGCTCCGGCTGGCTTTGAGCCTGGCCGACTAACCAGCGCTGAATAACCGACGCCGCTGGCGATACCGCTACCGGGGCAGCATAGTTGGGGCGCTGATAAGCTGGCTGGCTTAGCATCTGAATAAAATAAGATGACGCGAAGAAGACACTGGCACCAAAAGCGACCGCCGCCAGTGCACTTTTATAATCATCACTTTCACGCGCAACAACAAACAACATTAACATGGCACAGCAGGCTGCCATATACACCGCCAGATAATGGAAAAGATCGTTGTCCATGGCGATCCCCACAGCATAAACGGTCAGATACACTACAATGGGCATTGACAGCATAAATGTTGGTTTCATATAGCGATACATGATGTAAGTTCCTGTTTAAAAGTTAATTATCGTCTGCTGCATCCTGAATGGCTTCACCGGCCGATTCGATATCTTTGCCTGCACCTTCAACAGTGGCGCACGCCACCACACTGATACTCAGCAGCGCAGCCAGCATAAAACCCAGGCAACGCTTTGCATTAAAACGACTATGTTCACGAGTAAAACTGTTCATCAGACTGCTCCTCCCGATTGATCCTAAGGACTTGCAAAGCGTACACTGGCATCTGCAAGGTGTTCAGCTGTGGTACAGCAAGAACCAAGCCAACACTATGTCATTGTTTTTTATAGAGATATCTGTTGCTTAGTGCTGTATACTTGTGTAGTAATTACAACGGATACGGAAATTAATTCATACCGGCAGCAGAAGGGTGATATATGAGTATTGAACTGCGTAAAAGTGACAGCGGCACCTACCGCCAGACTATCCGTATCAACCAGCACACCGTATTTGCTGATGTTGGCAAAGAACTCGGTGGTGACGACAGCGCACCGGACCCGCATGATTTATACGATGCCGCGCTGGCTGCCTGTAAAGCTATCACGGTGATGATGTACGCCAAACGTAAGCAACTGCCGCTGGATTATATTGACGTTATTATAGAGCGTGATAACAGCCGTGAAGCCCAGGGTGTCTATGTGCTGAATGTGCAATTGAAATTACAAGGCGCGCTTAGCAGCGAGCAAAAACAGCAGCTTGGTGCCATTGCGGAAAAATGTCCCATCCATAAGCTGATGACAGCCGTCAGCACTGAAATTCATGCCAGCATCAGCTGAGCCGCCGCACAAGGTAAACAAGCACTATGCTTAGGATCTCGCTGGAGCAGTGGCGTATGTTTATTATGGTCGCCGAGCACGGCGGTTTTAATCAGGCAGCGCAAGCCATTTATAAAAGCCAGTCCAGCATTCATAATGCCGTTCAGAAAATAGAACATAGCCTTGGCGTTAAGCTATTCCGGGTTGAAGGCCGTAAAACGCTGTTGACTGATGCCGGTGAGTTAGTGCTGCGCCGCGCCAACTACCTGCTGCAGGAAGCGGCCCGGGTGGAACAGGTTGGGCATACGCTGGCTGAAGGCATTGAAAGCAGATTGCGTATTGCGGTGGACGAGATCTTCCCGCACCCGATGCTGTATAAGGCGCTGGAAAATACCTCACAGCAGTACCCGCTGCTGCGTATTGAGCTGATGGAGTCTATTCTGACCGGCGCGAAAGAGTTACTGGAAAACGCTGAAGCCGACATCGCGGTATCACCGGTGGTGCAAAAAGAGCTGTTTAACGAAGAACTGTGCCAGATAGAGTTTGTCGCGGTTGCCTGCCCACAGCACCCGCTATTGCAGCTTGGCAGAGAGCTGAATCTGGAAGATTTAAAATCCTACCGGCAGATAGTAGTGCGCGACTCGGCCCACCATAACCGGCACGATGAAGGCTGGCTGGGCGCTAACCAACGCTGGACCGTCAGCCATATGCGCACTTCTATCGATATGATTAAGCAAGGGCTGGGGTTTGCCTGGCTACCACTGACATCCATTCTGGATGACCTGACACAAGGCCGGCTACAACGGCTGCCGCTGTGCAGCGGCGCCAGCCGCAAAGTCAGTTTGTACCTGCTGTTTAGCGACGCCGATAAACTGGGGCCGGCAGCCCGCACTTTTTTAGGCGAGCTGCGTTATCAGAGTATCAACCTGCCAACCTCTGCCGATCTGTGAGCTGTGCTAGGGTTTACTGCCATCACGTCCTGTCTGCGATGAGAAGTACAGCGCCAGCGCCGTAATATCGCTGTCGGACAAACTACTGGCATTGGCCTGCATGATAAACGCCATGCCGCCTTTACGGTTACCATCGCGGTAAGCCGTTAATGCATATTGCAGGTATTCTGCATTTTGTCCGGCCAGGTTCGGGTTCGTCGTCACCGGTGCAATACCGGTCTCACCATGGCAACCCAAACATTGCTGCGACAGCGTTTGCCCGCGGCGGTAATCGGCCTCATCAGCTGCCAGCCATGGGCTTAGCAGCGCCAGCAGTAAAGTGGGAAAAACGAGTTTCATCTGAGTTCCTCCTTACTGGTTTACCGGTGACCAGGCAGGTAATGCCGGCTCTGCGGCCTGATACAAGGCCGGGAACGGCGTTTGGCTGGCGTAACGCACTTTGCCATCCACCACGGTCAGCTCAGATCGGGTGTGCAACAGTTGTTGCTCAGGTACAGTAAGAATATCCTGATTCAGCACGGCAAAATCTGCATACATGCCCGGTTTTATCTGGCCTTTATACTGCTCTTCACCAGATAAATACGCACTGCCAGCGGTGAACAGTTGTAGCGCGGTCAAACGATCCAGCCGGTTATCGTCGCCATACAACTGATAGCCACCAACGGTTTTACCCGACACAGCCCAGTAATAGGTGGCCCAGGGGTTAAAACTGGCGACCCGGGTGCCATCAGTACCCAGCCCTACCGGTATACCCAGCTGCAGCATTTTTTTCAGTGGGGGCGTACGTTTTGCCTG
The DNA here is from genome assembly GCF_059429535.1 of Rheinheimera sp. ATLC3. Lineage (NCBI taxonomy): Bacteria > Pseudomonadati > Pseudomonadota > Gammaproteobacteria > Chromatiales > Chromatiaceae > Rheinheimera > Rheinheimera sp. ATLC3. The sequence continues at coordinate 2,622,112 of NZ_CM182103.1, read as the reverse complement.
CCCGGCTCCATAGCGCTGGACAAAATCCTCACCGGCAAACGCCATTCGCCCCTGCACGGCTATGGCACCGCCAAGCTGTTTAATCCGCAGCAGGTTAGCGTCAGATACGGTTTCAGCATGGTCAATAATCCAGCGCACTGTGTTAAGTGGCTGCGTTTTATTAATACGCTCAAACACATTCAGCATACGCGTAATCGACTCATCATAAGTAGCGTGGATCCGAAACGGCCAGCGCTGGCGCAAATGCAGCCTTACCACCTGCTCCAGCTCGGCATCAGCGGCCTTATCCAGTTCCGGCCGTGCTGCACGGAAGTTTTCATAATCGGATGCTTTCCACGCCAGCAGTTCGCCACCACCTTCTATCACATAGCCGTTATCCATATGCAGGTGCAAATTCTGATTGGCCTGATAATGCTGCATCCAGCTTTCGAAGCTCTGCATTTCCTTTCCCGGCGTTTGCGGAAACAGGAAATTCGCTACCCGTAGCGGCAGCTCGCCCGTTTCTGCCAGAGTTGTCGACGCCTGATAATCATCAGGAAAGGCATGGCCACCCCCACCGGCATCTACCACGCTGGTCAGGCCCAGGCTGAGTAACTGGCGGTAAAACTGCCGGCTTGAATTTAACTGCTCAGCAGCAGACAGCTGCGGCAAAGCTGCAATGGTCTGGTACAAAATCTGTGGGTTTGGATCGGCAATCAACCTGCCGGTTAGCTTGCCGTCGGCATCTTTTTCATAGTAACTGCCTTTGGGCGCAACAGTATCGGCAGTTAACCCCAGCACGTCTATCGCTTTGCGGTTCAGTACACCGCCGGAGTATAAATGCAGTACAAATACCGGCGTATCCGGTGCCGCTGCGGTTAGCTCGTCGGAGGTCGGCATCCGTTTTTCCGCAAACTGATACGGGCTCCAGCCGCCAACTACCCGCACCCATTGCCCGGCTGGCGTCTTGGCTGCATTGTGCTTTATCAGCGCCAGCGCATCGGCCAGCGAGGTTAAGCCTTCCCAGCGGGTTTCCAGATTATAAAAACGCCCGCCCCTTACCACATGCAGGTGCGAGTCATTCATACCCGGGATAACGCGGCGGCCTTTGGCATCTATTACCAGGGTGTCATCAGTTTTTTGCGCCAGCAGTGCGGCAGCATCATTGGTGAGTTGTTCAAAGCGGCCATCGGTGACAGAAAACGCGGTGTAGCTTTTGCCATCAAAGGTATCTATTTTCGCGTTGTGCACAATCATGTCAGCTGACAGCACATTGAGTGACAGCATGCCGGCAATGGCCGTCAGCGTCTTAGCAATATATTTCATCATAGTGTCCCTGAAATAAGGGCCACTACTGTGGCCCTGTGATTAAATGAGAATGACTGAGCTGAACTTACTGGCCTTCTTTGGCATTAAACATTTCCGTGGCGTAAATCAGGCCCAGGCCATAACCACCAGCGTGTTGCTTGGCAATACCTGTGACGTCGGCATAAGAACCTGTGCGGGCCCAATCACGCTGCAGCTCTAACATGTACTGTAACCAGGTAATAGGTTGTGCACCGGCCTGCACCATCCGCAGTACTGCCATATCGTGCGCTTCTTTGCTTACGCCACCTGACGCATCAGTAACAAAGTATACTTCATAGCCTTCATCAATCGCCGACAGCACCGGCCCTACGCCACATACCTCTGTCCAAAGTGCTGCGATAACAATTTTGTTCTTTTTAAACTTCTTTACCACGTCCGTTACCCGTTTATCTTCCCAGGTGTTCATGGTTGTGCGGTCGATAGGAGTCTGCTCCGGGAACACCGCCTGCAACTCAGGGAATAATGGGCCACTGAACGACTTGGCGGCAACGGTAGTCAGAATGGTTGGCACCTTAAAGACTTTGGCCGCTTTTGCCAGGCCGGTGACATTGTTACGCACTTCCTCAATGGTGTGCGAGCGGGTGGCAAAGGCCATTTGCGGCTGATGGTCAATCAGGATCAGCGTATGGTTATCCGGTGTTAATAACCCTTTGCCCGGTGCTCCGGCGAAAGCAGGCATTGTAGCTGCGGCTAACAGAGAAACAGACGCAACTAAGGTGGTAACAGCTGTATTTAATTTGAACATTTTTTTATCCTCAATAATGTTTAATATAGTGGTTTCGGTTTCTGGACGGGACCGCTTAACCAATCCATGTGAATCATTCTAGTCCGTTCAAAGAGAATTAAAATTTGCAAATTAAGCACGATTCGTTCTCATAATTAGAATGAAAAGTAGAAAGCTGTTGCTGTGATAGTATTACCAGCGCCCGTATAACAACGATGATATTACGCTTATGCCCACAACTCAGTTTCGCGTTGCCCTGATTGGCTATGGTTACGCCGGTAAAACCTTTCATGCACCGCTGATTAACGCCACGCCAGGTTTAACGCTGGTGGCGGTGGGTTCATCACAACAGGCCTCTGTGCAGGCTGATTTGGGCAACACCATTGATGTCAGCGCTGATTATCAGGCGGTTATCCACCGCGCTGATATTGATCTGGTGGTCATTGCCAGCCCGAACGACAGCCATGCCCCGCTGGCTGAACTGGCGCTGCAGGCCGGTAAGCATGTGGTGGTAGATAAACCTTTTGCCTTAAGCCTTGAGCAGGCCCAAAAGCTGACAGCCTTAGCGCAGCAAAAGCAGTTGTTACTGTCGGTGTTTCATAACCGCCGCTTTGATGCCGACTTTATCGCGCTAACGCAGTTGCTGGCATCAAAGGCACTGGGCGATATTGCCCATTTAGAATCCCGTTTTGACCGCTTCCGGCCAGAGGTGCGTCAGCGCTGGCGCGAACAGGCCGGGCCCGGCGCCGGTTTATGGTTCGATTTAGGCCCGCACCTTTTAGATCAGGCCCTGCTGTTGTTTGGTATGCCGCGGCAGTTACAGGCCACACTAAAACAGCTACGCCCCGGCGCCACCACCGATGACTGGTTTAGTGTCTACCTGGATTACGGCCATTTTGGCGTAACCCTTGGTGCCTCTATGTTAAGCGCCGCGCCCTCGCCGCGTTTTACCTTACAGTGCCATCAGGGCAGCTGGCAAAAGTTTGGCCTGGATGTGCAGGAAGAGCAGCTAAAACAGGGGTTAACGCCATTAAGTAACGGCTGGGGCCAGGATCCGTGTGCTGCCAGGCTGTACACCGCTGATACGGTAACAGAGCAGATATTAGCACCCGGCTGTTATCAGCAGTACTACAGCGCTATTGCCACTGCGCTGCGTGGCGAAGGGCCAAACCCGGTACCGGCAGAACAAGCCTGTGATGTGATGTATCTGCTGCAATTGGCAGAGCAATCCGCTGCCAATGGTGAGGTAATCGCAATTAGCACCAAGTTGTAAACAGGTGCTAATTGCAAGCCAGCTTTACCGCTTTATCAGATATCGAAGCGGTCGTTCTGCATCACTTTGGTCCAGGCGCTGACAAAGTCCTGTACAAACTTTTCTTTGCCGTCGTTCGCACCGTAAACTTCCGCCACCGCACGAAGCTCGGCATGCGAGCCAAACATCAGGTCGACCGGTGTGGCGGTGTATTTCAGCTTGCCGCTTTTACGATCCAGTCCTTCATACAGCCCAGGCTCTTTGTCAGACTTGCTCCACTTCGTCGACATATCCAGCAGGTTAACGAAGAAATCGTTAGTTAAGCTGCCTGGCTTATCAGTAAAAACGCCATGTTTGCTGCCGCCGCTATTGGCATTCAGAACGCGCATGCCGCCCACCAGTGCTGTCATTTGCGGCACGCTCAGGTTCAGCATATTAGCGCGGTCAATCAGCGCTTCGGCCGGCGACAACGCGGCGTCGCTGCTGTAATAGTTACGGAAGCCATCTGCTTTTAATTCCAGTACCGCAAAGGACGCTGCATCGGTTTGTTGCTGGGTGGCGTCTGTACGGCCCGGTGTAAAAGGTACGCTGACAGGGTAACCGGCATCTTTCGCTGCTTTTTCTACCGCCGCACCACCTGCCAGTACTATGACATCGGCCAGCGATACTTTTTTACCGCCTTTTAGTGACTTATTAAAATCGCCTTGTATTTTTTCAAGCGTTTTCAGCACCTTGGCCAGCTCTTTCGGGTCGTTTACCGCCCAGTCTTTTTGCGGGTCAAGCCGTAAGCGCGCACCATTAGCCCCGCCGCGCATATCGGTGCCACGGAAGCTGGCCGCTGCGGCCCAGGCAGTACGTACCAGTTGCGGTACGGTTAAGCCAGACGCCAGAATTTTGCTTTTTAAGCTGGCAATATCGCTGGCATCAATCAGCGGGTGATCAACAGCCGGTACCGGGTCTTGCCAGATCAGCGCTTCGGTGGGTACCAGTTTACCCAGATAACGCGCCTGCGGCCCCATGTCGCGGTGGGTCAGCTTAAACCAGGCTTTGGCAAACGCCAGTTCAAACTGTTTCGGGTCACTTTTAAAGCGCAGTGCTATAGCGCGATATGCCGGATCTTCTTTTAATGCCAGATCCGAGGTAAACATGATAGGCGCATGGCGCTTACCTTCGATATGCGCATCCGGTACCAGGTTGGCAGCCTGGCCATCGGCCGGAACCCACTGAATATGGCCGGCCGGGCTTTTGGTTTGTACCCAGTCAAAGCCAAACAGGTTATCCAGGTATTGCGAGGTCCAGGCAATAGGGTTGGCCGACCAGGCACCTTCTAAACCGCTGGTAATGGTATCTTCGGAATGGCCTTTACCGCATTTGTTTTTCCAGCCAAAACCCTGCTCTTCCACACCGGCAGCGGCCGGGTCTTTATCGACACATTTTTTGGCATCATGGGCACCATGCGCCTTACCAAAGGTATGGCCGCCGGCAATCAATGCTACCGTTTCTTCGTCATTCATTGCCATACGGCCGAAGGTATCGCGGATTTCTTTCGCTGAGGCCAGCGGATCTGGCACACCATTCGGGCCTTCCGGGTTGACGTAAATCAGGCCCATCTGCACCGCGGCTAATGGCTTCGCCAACTCGCCCTTTTCATTACGGCGCTTGTTGTCCAGCCACTGTTTTTCGGAGCCCCAGTTCACCACTTCGGCTTCCCAGTCATCGGTGCGGCCACCGGCAAAACCAAAGGTTTTAAAGCCCATGGATTCCAGCGCAACATTACCGGTTAACACCATTAAATCGGCCCAGGAAATGCTGCTGCCGTACTTTTGTTTAATGGGCCATAACAGGCGGCGGGCTTTATCCAGGCTAACGTTATCCGGCCAGCTGTTCAGCGGTTCAAAGCGTTGCTGGCCACCGTTGGCACCGCCACGACCATCAAAAATGCGGTATACACCGGCGCTGTGCCACGCCATACGAATAAAAAACGGCCCATAGTGGCCATAGTCTGCCGGCCACCAATCCTGTGATTGGGTCATCACTGCTTTGATATCGGCCTTTAACGCGTCTAAATCCAGCGCATTAAATTTCTGCACATAATCGTAGTCGGCGCCATAAGGGTTAGATTCAACGGCATTTTGCCTAAGCGGCGTTAAATCCAGTTTATCCGGCCACCAGAAACTGTTAGTGGTAGTAGTGGCGGTACCGGCTGCATTTACACTGAGTGATATCGCCAGTGCCAGCGCTGAAATCATAGGAACGGTTTTCTTTATCATGGTTCTATACTTGTCCGAAGGGGTGCCATCGGTTTACTGCACCCGGTTGTTTACACACTGCTACCGAGTTGATAGCAGCATCCACACGGAGGATGTAACAAAGAACGACACCAACGCCGGTAATCCCCCCGGCGCCGTAGCATCAATCCGCCTGATAAATTAAAGCTGACCCCTGATTAATTGCAGTGATATAAACAGATTGAGGTAATCGGAAAAGTTGATTCAACAGCATCTGGCACTACTATGTTTTGTCAGCATGGGGATACGTAAAATATTGTAAGCCAAGCGCAGCTTACCTAAGATAGCCAGCTAAACCGATGCATAAGAGCCAGCCAATGAAATACCTGCTAATAGCACTGCCGTTACTACTAATAGCCTGCACCAGCCAACTTCCCCACCAGGCAAACGCGGCTGAAACAGCCACCTTCGATGCCGAAGGCATCATCAGTACAGGCGCTTTGCTTAAGCAGTATCCGGCATTTGCTGCCGAATACGCCCGTTATCAGCCTGACGCCATAGCGATTGAGCAAATGCAAAACCTGCAAGGCTTACAACTGGTGGTATTGTTTGGCACCTGGTGCCATGACAGCGAGCGCGAAGTACCACGGCTGTTAAAACTACTACAACAAGCCAATATCGCCACAGACAACCTGCAGTTACAGGCCGTAAACCGGCAAAAACAGCATCCGCAGCAACTGCACAGCCACTACAACCTAAAGTACACGCCGACAATCATAGTGCTGCAAAATGGCAAAGAGCTAGGCCGCATTATCGAGCGGCCGCAGCAGTCACTGGCAGAAGATTTGGCAAAGATAGCAACTAAGTAGCAATAACTAAATAACGCTAAATTTCTTTTCACGGCGTCTGATATATAAGACACAAGACTGTCTTATCAATGACAATTGTGCCCTATATCAGACAAAAAATGTCTCTTTTGGCTTTTTTGTGCGCTATATTAGACATAAATAGCAATGTGAAGGACATTTATGCAGCTTACACTACAAGCCTTTAATGACGGTCTCTGGCAAGATGCTTTTGTTATCACTCTGGCTAACCCTGATGCCGGCAAGCTTGGCAGAGTGGCATTACAAGCGCTAACTCCCTATGCAGCAGCCTATTTTGATGAATCAGGTTCGCGCAGTTTTTCTGCTAATTATCCGGTTAACCCAATGGATGTTTACAGCTTTAACAGCTGGCCTGCAGTGTTTGAAGATATTATGCCAATGGGCTATGCCCGTAGCCTATGGCTAGAAATGCTGGGCCTGCAGCAACAGCCCGTTGCGGTGCAGGACTTAACCTTATTGCAAGCCGGCACTATTGCACCTATAGGGAACTTGCGCTTGAAAGAGTCTGTTGAAATGGCGGCAGAGCATCAGGGAACTGCACTGGAACAGATGCGCTTTGACCAGCTTCAGGTTATAGAACGCAACCATGACTTTTTAAACTATGCCAGACAACGAGGTGCATTATCAGGCGGCGCGACCGGCGCTGGCGGCGCCGCCCCCAAACTGCTGGTCAGGCTAACCGAGCAGCGCGAGGTATGGATAGACACCCTGCAAAATGATAATAGTGCTGACGCACATTATCTGGTGAAATTTCCTCGCGGTAACACTTTAATAGATCAGGACATTCTGCGGGCAGAGTACCATTACTACTGTGAATTAGCAGAGCTGGGGTTCGCCAGTATGGACATCGCCAAATTGCGGCTACACGAAGGCAGTAAACAGCCATCACTGTGGTTGCCACGCTTTGATAGAGAATTTTGCTCTGGCGCTATACAACGTTACGGTGTGGAATCTGTATTCTCGCTGTTAAATAAACCAGCAGGCAGCCATTTGAAACACGAAGAGGTTTTAAAGGCACTAATACAGGTGGTTAATAACCAAACTGCAGCAGAGCTAACCACAGAATATCTGAAACGTGATTTACTGAACGTAGTGTTTGGTAATTCTGACAACCATGGCAGAAACCAGGCGGTACTAAAACATGCGACAGAGGTTTCACTGGCGCCTATTTATGATTTTGCACCAATGAAAGCAGACCCGGAAGTCGTCATGCGTACAACCTATTGGAGCAATGAATTTGAGCGCGGCGGTGATATTGACTGGCTGTCCTTATGCGACAATCTGAGTGGTTATGGAGAACCTGAATTGTTTAAAACCGAATTGCGCCAATTGGCCGCCAAACTACAAAATTTGCCTAAACGCCTAACAGAGCGAGGCGTCTCTGCCAGTATTATGCAAATGCCGGTAATGGGTTTTGCCTATCTGGAAACCAGGCTGCAGAAGTGGGGGTTATTACCATGACAAAAGCAAAAACAATTACCACAGCAGACCGCTTTGCGTTAAAGCAGCGTCTGGTGCAACAAATGTTGGCAGGTAACACCACGCTGGGCCAGATTAGTAAAGTATTGCGTAGCGAAGGCTTGCAAATGTCGCAAACTGAAGTATGCAAACTTACCGGCTTAAGCCGCCAGGTTGTAAGCGATATAGAAAATGACAGTGGCAATCCGCGGTTAGATAGCTTACGCAGTTATTTTAAATTGCTCGGACTAGAGCTGGCGGTGTTACCGCGCCAGCGCACCGAGTTGGAAAGCCTGCTTAAACCGCCGGCAGAGCTTTAACCACAAACTCTCTGGCACCCAATCTCATTAGCAGCTATTTAATGGTGTTAAGATGTTTTCGCTTATGCGCCTTATCAATGGCAATATCTTCGGCAATGGTTTTTTCCGGCATGACATCCGCCAACTGCGAGGGCCGGCAATTAAGCCGCTGCCAACATCGGCCAGCTCTTCCGGGATTTCTGTGGTAAACAGTTTTTCCGCCCGTTCCTTTGCCCGCTCCAGCAACCACTGTTCAAACTCTGGCGAATCTGGTGAAGGTCTTTTGCTCTTAGTCATATCCAATAGCTCCTAAAGATTTCGCTATAGATGGGACGGTACATTGCTATTTTTACCACTAAAATACGTAAAACCATGCTTTTCATAATAGCGGATAGCATCAAGATTCACCGGGCGCCTGATTCTGATCTGTTCAGCACCAAAACTATCGGCATAGGCTTCTGCAGCGGCAATAGTTACCTTAACTACTCTCCCCTTCAGAAATTGCGACCTTGCTTAAAAAGATATTAAAAATAAGTCTGTTATAGCATCATTGATTCTGTAACAAACAAACAAGACAACTCTGCTAATACTTAACTTATACACTGATCCTGCATTAGCAATACAAAAATGTACCGCTTTGAAATAATAAAGAACACAGGTAGTATCAAGACGTTTGTAGCGAAATCGCGGCCAGATAAATGTCATCTGAAACAATAGATTATTACAACCAGCATGCAGCAAAATATGCGGAGGGGACAGTTAACGTCGATATGTCTGCACTGTATGCTGAGTTTCTGCCTATGGTAAAACCCGGCGGCCATATTCTTGATGCTGGCTGCGGCAGTGGCCGCGACGCCAGCTATTTTAAACAACAGGGTTTTACCGTAAGTGCTTTTGATGCCAGTGCAGCAATGGCGAAAATTGCCAGTGAGCACTTACAACAAACTGTTGCAGTGTGTACCCTTGAGCAGTTGGATGAAGCAGAAACCTATGATGGCATTTGGTGCTGTGCCAGCTTGCTGCATGTTGCCAACCAAACCTTGCCTGATGTTTTCACCCGCTTACAACGTGCACTCAAACCCGGTGCAGTGCTGTATGTGTCGTTTAAATACGGTGTCTCAGAGCGTGAACTAAATGGCAGACGTTTTACCGATATGAACGAGCAAACATTAGCAGCGCTGGTCGCTGATATAACGGGGCTAACACTCAACAAAACCTGGCTTACGTGCGATCAACGGCCAGAGCGTAATAACGAAACCTGGCTTAACGCCTTACTGACAAAGGCCGCGGTTTAGTTATGGCAGGTATGCAGCAGCAACTTGATTTTATCGCTTATATCCAGCGCATGCTAAATGAAGGCGACTTTAGCGCTACTTATAAGTTTGCACTGTTGCATGCTATTGCCGATGTCTGTGTAGAACACCCGCTACAGCAACCGGACAGCGAACTGGTGATCACACTGGATGAGCTGGTGGATAAATTTATTCTGCTGTATTGGCACCATGCAGTGCCATTTGCCAGCGGCAGTAACGGTGATGCGGCACTGCTAAAGCAAAACACCGGTAAACAATCGAAAGTGATCAGCGTTTTGTATCAGTGTCAGCAAAATGATATCCGTAACATCCGCCAGTTAAAACAAAGCCGATACTGGAAAGAAATTTACCGCGCTACGCTGGCAACGCTAAAAGACGGCCCATTGTGGCGCTTGCAAATTTTGTCCAAGCAGGCGGAGTGCTTTTTATATCCGCACACTGATAACGGCAAATTTATTAAGCTGAACAGAGGCATCGCCTATTCATTCCGCCGCTTTTACGATCTGGTGGTGTATCTGGCAAAAAATGCCTGGCTGCAGAAAATTCAGAACATTAAAGACAACCAATTGCTGATAGGCCCGCAAAGCCAGTTACAGCAATTTTTATTTGGCGTTGACCGCAATGCCTTAAATAAAGCGCGCCCGGTATTAATTGAAATTCAGCGAGGCCTGTGTTTTTACTGCAATAAACCGTTGAAGGACCAAAGCAGCGCCGATGTTGATCACTTTATTCCCTTTGCCCGTTACTCTAGCGATTTAGGCCATAACTTTGTCGCCACTCACAGCGCCTGCAATAACAGCAAACGCGATCATTTGGCGGCGCAGCAGCATCGGGACAACTGGCAAGAACAAAACCTGGTGCTTCACGAGCAACTGCTAAGCAACGAACTGGGCGCTTATTTTTATTGCGATGCGGCAAAGTCGCGTGCAGTAAGTGATTGGGCTTACGGCGTTGCACAAGCTAATGGCGCTAAATTGTGGTTAAGTAAAGATGAGTTTGTTTACGCTGGCACCACAGAACCTACTGTCACCCGGGTTTCAGCAAGCCCCATCAACGCCGCCAATGATGAGACAACCTCGGTTGCAGGCACGGCCCTGACACAGCTGCGTTACTTTCCGAATATCAAAATCGCCTGCGGCCACTTTAAAACCGGCGATGCCAGCCAGGTTGAGTATGTGGACGCCCCTGCCAGCTTCGGCAACCTAAACCCGGACAAGCACTTTCTGGCCCGTGCCAGCGGCAACTCAATGAATGGTGGTAAAAATCCGATATTAGATGGCCAGCTACTGCTACTTGAGCTAATTAGCCCCACCAGCGCCGGTTCATTACAAAACTGTACTGTGGCGATAGAGCGTCAGGATATAAGTGGTGATAACCAATACCTGCTGCGTGACGTTAAAAAGAGTGCTGACGGAAAGTACCAGCTAAATGCCAGAAATACTGACTATTCACCACTGACAGCAGATGAAAATATGCGCACTTTCGCCAGACTAAAAGGTGTAGTTGAATAAACAACACCGGGTCATATGTCATGTGATTTCACTTACGGGGTCGGCGCAACAACATGATGAAGAACTCGCTGGCAAAATAGGCCACCCGACCTTTTCGTGTACGCCACGCGTATGAAGATTGGTCAAACGACAGCTTACGGCCTAACCACAAACTCTCTGGCACCTAAATCCAACGCCAACGCACGCAGCTCGCTTTGCTGTGCTACCAGCGCATAAGCAAAGCAAATAACCTGCAAGCCGGCTTCACCGGCGGTGTGGATAAACTGGCACAGCTCGCTAAAGCCATATTGCGTCGGCTTAACCGCTTGCTGATAGGCTGGCGGGTTAGCGGCTGGCAGGTAAATGTCTAACTTTTCAACTTCCAACTCAAGTAGCTGTTGGCACAATGCCGGCGCATCACCCGGCGCCACTAAACCATAAGTAACCAGCGTTACCGGCACGCCATGGCGTTTTTGCTTAAAGGCCGGTAAAAATTCTGCCAGTACATCGGCGTGCAGCAAGGGGTCACCAATACCGCCCAGCGCCAGGCCCTGTAATTCAAACTCGGTAGAAGCCTGCTGCTCGTAGCCAGCCTGATAAGCCTGCTCGGCTGCCTCCAGCAGTTGCTGCGCCGTGGGTTCAGCTGCCAGTTGCGACATTAAATCGCCTTGCCCGGCCAGTTGCAGCAACGACTGAGCCGCCGGTAAACGGCTACCGCATTGCAGTGTTAACCGCTGCTGCCGAAAGAAGTAAAAAGGTGATGAGGCCATAACGCACTCCGCAGATGTTTGAGCAGAAAGTAGCATAAGTGAAGGGGATTGTCTGGCAAAGCAGTTTGATTCTGGTGTGTGCCGTCACGTTCGGCAAAGTGCAAAAACAACAGAGCATTTCACCTTGTGTTAACAAACTTAGCTTGACCCCATTTAATAAACACCATAAAAGTAAACTAAGGCTGCAAAAAACAATTAGGTGAGAAGAATGTTGGTTAATAGTGAGAAGATGAATTTTGAAGCGGGAAAAACCAATGCTAAAGATCCGGTTGCCAAATCCTCACCAGATAGCAGCACAGCAAAAGATGCCAAAACTGTTGCTGTCGGGCTAAGTGAGCAAGGACAACATCTGAACTCTCTGTACCAACTGTCTCTCAGTTACGCCAAGCAAAACCCCAGCCCGGTTTATATTGCCACAGAAAAGCGGGTTGAATTACTTGCCGATTCAGTAAATGAATTGGCTAAACAGTCAGGTTACGAGTACACACCTGAGCAAATAAAACGGGTAGTAGAGGACGTTGCTAAAGAAACAAATATCCGGCAAATGCCACGAGCTGATGTCAATGCCAGCAGCGGCTCGGTATACGCGTTTCTCAGCAGCTCTGATAAAGCAAAATTAGCAGACGCTTATCAGTATGCTTTGGATAACAATACCAGCCTGGACGATGTACGTACTGCCGCATTCAGTTTGGCCAGATCCAGGTTTATAGAGGCAAAAATAAACTCGGGTACAACCTGGGTAGTACATAACCCGGATGAAAATGCCGGCGACGCCAAGCCTAAAGAAACTGAGCAGCAAACAGTAACCGCCGTCACCAGAAACTCTGACTCTGATTACATTAAGTCGTTACTACAACAGCTGGTCAAAGGGCAGCTATTTGAATCTAACCCTTATTTGTGGATTTCACTGCTGCAAGATGCATCATCAGCTCAGCTTACTAATACACTGCCGTCATTCCTGAAAGAGAAGATATCAGCAATGGGGGGCAATAAGGCAGAATCTCATGAGTGAAGCTGGTTCACGCACTAGATAGATTTAGAGAAGTTTATGACCTTGAAACAAATATTCACGCAGTAAGTTTGAATGATCATAAACCTTAACGCTTTGCTATAAATACGCTATAAAATTTTCTTTCAGACATAAAAAAGTCTCGCTTTTCAGCTAAAGCCTTGATTTATATGACGCACCCGATAGGATTGAGTCGGTGCTTCCTGTACCTCACCCTTCGAGCGTCGCTTGCACGACGTCAACATCGGCTGTCCTGCCGATTTTTCGAACGTAGGTTCTCATCTACGGGCACTATAAACGCAAAAACCGCCGAAATGGCGGTTGTTTCCGATAGGATTACTCGGGCTGTCCTGCCCTCGCCCTCCGGGCCAGCTGAAGCTGTTCCAAATCGTTCCAGACTTATTTACTCGTATCATCCTGATACTCGCCCCAGTGGGGCCAGCTAAAGCTGTTCTAATGTGATCCAGACACATTAGTGTGTCGAACCTAACGGTTCGCCTCCTTCGGAGTGCATAAACAAAAAAACCACCCTGCGGTGGTTGCACCCGATAGGATTGATTCGGTGCTTCCTGCACCTCACCCTCCGGGCGTCGCTTACACGACGTCAAAATCGGCTGTCCTGCCGATTTTTCGAACGTAGGTTCTAATCCACGGGTACACAAAACAAAAAACCGCCGAAATGGCGGTTTTGACGTTTATGGCGCACCCGATAGGATTCGAACCTATGACCTCTGCCTCCGGAGGGCAGCGCTCTATCCAGCTGAGCTACGGGTGCGCAATCTGCAGTTATGCAGAAGCTGCGCATTATAGACAGCCTTGTGGTGTGTGTCTATCGCCTGGCTGCGCGTTTTTTCAACACTTAGCATTCAGTAGCTTATTTACAACACCGGCAGCTTAACGCTAGAGTGAGGGCTGATGTTATTTCCGGTGCTATTTTTAGCGAATGAAGAATAAATTTCTGCTGTCGTTCTGGCAATGGACGCTGTTACTGGTATTGCTGCTGTGTACGGTTTTTGCTACCGAAACTCTGGTGCAGAACGAGCATCAGTACGCCCGCAGCCTGCAGTTTCGCCACGAAATTGCCAGTGCCGGCCAGTTAAGGGCACTGCTTGAGTCGGAACTGAATATTCCGCTTTACCTTACACTTGGCCTGACTGCCCATATTCAGGCCAATAACGGCAAAATTTCTGAAACAGAAATGCAAATGCTGCTGCCAGAGCTGGCACATCAGGCCCGGCATATCCGTAATATTGGTGTGGCGCCGGATAATACACTGCGTTATTTGTACCCGCTAAAAGGCAACGAACAGGCCATTGGCCTGTACTACCCTGATTTAACCGAACAATGGCCGGAAATTGCCGCCATTATTGCCCAGCGCGAAGCCCGGTTGGTTGGGCCTATTGATCTGATTCAGGGCGGTACAGCCTTTATTTACCGGATACCGGTGTATTTGGGGGCGGATAACTACTGGGGTATTGTCAGCACCGTGGTTGATATCGGCTCGGTGTGGAATATGCTGGAAACCCAGACCGCAGAGCAGGAAGTGCAGGTTGCCATTCGCAATTTGTCCGAACTGGGCCACGGCGGCACGGTATTTTATGGTGATCGCAGCCTGTTTTATGACGACAGCCTGCTACTGAGCATCAGTTTGCGCGGGGCTTTATGGCAAATGGCGGTGCGCTCTGTTGCCAAACCACGTGATAACAGCGGCGAAATCCGCCTGGCGGCATACAGCGCGTCTTTGCTGTTGCTAACGTTGCTAACCTGGCTGCTGATCTCGCGCCAGCATCTGCGTAACAGCGTCAGTGCGCATCAGCAGAGTAAACTGTACCTGCGCAATATGATGGACAACGTTACCGATGCCATCATTACCACCACCCAGGACGGCATTATTGAACAGGTGAACCTGTCGTGCTACCCGATGTTTGGCTATGCCGCCAATACGCTACCAGGTATGCACTGGTCGGAATTACTGGCCGAACCGCACCGGCTGGATGAGCTGTACAGTGCCACGTCCAGCGCAAAAACCGAATACGAAACCCAGGGCCGGCGCCGCGATAACAGCCTGTTTCCAATGGCGGTTAACCGCAGCCATATCAGGCTGCAGCAACAAACTAAACAGCTGCTGGTACTGCGTGATTTATCAGACCGGCACCAGACAGAGCAGCTAAAACAACAGTTTATTTCAACCGTCAGTCACGAACTGCGTACACCGCTTACGTCGATTAATGGTGTGCTGGGATTAGCGGTATCCGGTGCCTTAGGTGAGCTGAGTGGTTCGCAGCAGCGCATGTTGCAACTGGCCCAAACCAACTGCCAGCAGCTTACTGCACTGGTGAACGATTTACTCAATGTTGAGCGTATTGCCAGCGGCACCTTGTCGGTGCAGTTGCGCCCGGTTGAACTGCAGCCACTGATCAGCCACTGCCTGGAGCAGGTAAGGCTGTTGCACCCGGGTATTAAGCTGCAACTGAATTGCCCGGCCGGACTGCAGGCTTTAGTGGTAAATGCCGATGCTGCGCACCTGCAACATGTACTACAGCACCTGTTAGGTAACGCGGTTAAGTTCTCCCCTACCGGAGGCCTGGTTAGCGTTAGCATCAGCCTCCATGGCGAACAGGTACGTATTCAGGTAAAAGATGAGGGCGAAGGCGTAGCTGAGCATTTTGTACCACAGCTGTTTAGCCGTTTCAGCCAGGCAGACAGCTCAGACACCCGAACACATGCAGGCACCGGCCTTGGCCTGGCAATAAGCCGCAGCCTGATAAACCAGATGCAGGGCAGCATGGGCTACGAACCTGCACAGCCACAAGGCAGCTGTTTTTACATTGATTTACCCTATATCGCCACATTACAGCCACAATAGTTGCCCTGAGCGGGCTTTTATCTTACTTTGTTGGCTGCTCGCTGCAAACCGGGTGCGTATGCACAGTATTTTGGCATACTCGGGTTAACCCGGCGCTAAGCGCCGGCAATTACTATAACGACATACCGTAACGACAGCCTCTTTCAGGGAGATATTCATGCGTAAAACTCTTATTGCCACTACAGTGACCGCTGCGCTCGCGCTGGCCGCCTGTTCTGATAACAGCGCGCCACAACAAACCACGGCTCAGCAACCTGCTGCTGAAGCAACAACCGCAGCTGAAGTGGTTTCCAGCAACCCATTAATGGTGAAAAGTACCTTGCAATACGAAGCGCCGAATTTTACTGAAATAAAAGATGAGCACTTCCTGCCGGCATTTGAAGAAGGCATGAAGCAGCATATGACTGAAGTCCTGGCCATTGCCAGCAACCCGGAACCGGCAACCTTTGACAACACGCTGGTGGCGCTGGAAAAAAGCGGCGAGCTGTTAACCCGTGTGTCGCGTATTTTCTATAACCTGGCGGGCTCCAGTTCGCACCCGCAGCGGCGTGAAATTCAGTCTGAGCTGGCGCCGAAAATGGCCGCGCACTCAGATAACATTAACCTGAACCCACAGCTGTTTGCCCGCATTAAAAGCCTGTACAACCAGCGTAATGACCTGGGCCTGGACGCAGAATCTGTACGCCTGATTGAAGTGTATTACGACCGCTTTGTCCGCGCTGGCGCCCAGCTGACTGAAGAGCAGAAAACGGCTATCCGTGCCCTGAACGAAGAGCACTCAAAGCTGACCAACCAGTTCTCGCAAAACCTGCTGGCTGAAACCAAAAAAATTGCCGTTGTCGTTGATACCAAAGAAGAGTTAGACGGCTTATCAGACTCGCAAATCACTGCCGCTGCCAATGCCGCTAAAGAAGCCGGCCATGAAGGCAAGTATCTGCTAAGCATCACCAACACCACCCGTCAGCCGGTATTAAGTCAGCTGAGCAACCGTGAGCTGCGTAAACGTGTCTGGGAAGCCTCGGCTAACCGTAACCAGAGCGGCGAAACCGACAACCGGCCTATCGTGGCCCGTTTAGCCCAACTGCGTGCAGAGCGTGCCAAGTTATTAGGTTACGACAACTGGGCCAGCTATGGCCTGGAATCGCAAATGGCGAAAACACCGCAGGCCGTGTTTGATATGTTAGGGTCTATGGTGCCGGCGGTTATTGCTAACACCAATAAAGAAGCGGCAGCGATTCAGGAAATGATCAAGCAAAAAGGCGGTGATTTCGAACTGCAACCGTGGGACTGGGAATACTATGGCGAGTTTGTACGTCAGGCGAAATACGACCTGGATGAAAACGAAGTTAAACAATACTTCGAATTTGACCGGGTATTAAAAGATGGCGTGTTCTACACCTTTAACCGCTTATATGGTATCCGTTTTGAGCCGCGCCCGGATTTACCAACCTACCACCCGGATGTAAAAGCATACGAAGTGTTTGACGCTGACGGCAGCAGCCTGGCGATTTTCTACGCCGATTATTTTGCCCGCGAAGGCAAGCGCGGCGGTGCCTGGATGAGCTCTTTTGTCGGTCAGTCTAAACTGCTGGGGCAAAAGCCGGTGGTGGTTAACGTGATGAACATTCCAAAGGCACCGGAAGGTGAGCCGACACTGGTCAGCTACGATAACGTTACCACTATGTTCCATGAGTTGGGCCACGGCCTGCACGGCATGTTCTCTGACGTAAACTACCCAACGCTGGCCGGTACGTCTGTATCGCGCGATTTTGTTGAGTTCCCATCTACCTTTGAAGAAGACTGGGCCGCCCACCCTGACGTTATAGCAAACTACGCCAAGCACTATAAAACCGGTGAACCCATCCCGGCTGAACTGCTGGACAAAGTGATGAAGTCACGCAGTTTCAATCAGGGTTTCGACACACTGGAATATATGTCTGCTGCCCTGCTGGATATGGAGTGGCACTCACTAAGCGCTGACGAGCCACTGCAGGATGTAAATGAGTTTGAAGCGGCAGCACTGAAAAAACACGGTGTTAACTTAGCGGCTGTGCCACCTCGTTATAAGTCAGCGTTTTTCTCACACTCTATGGGCGGCGGCTATTCAGCCGGTTACTACGCCTATATGTGGAGTGAAATTCTGGCGGCTGATGCGTTTGCCTACGTACAGCAGCAAGGTGGTTTAACACTGGAGAACGGCCAGAGCTACCGCAAAAACATTCTGTCTGTCGGTAACTCACGCCTGCCAATGGAGTCTTACAAAGCCTTCCGTGGCCAGGAGCCAACGACAGATGCGCTGTTAATCCGTCGTGGTCTGAAGACTAAGGTAGATTAAGCACATTGAGTGTCGAACCGATTGCCTTAAAGCAACCCGGTTCTCACTAACTGCAACCAAAACCCGGTTTATATAACCGGGTTTTCTCTCATCTGAAGCTACTATTTTTTAGTAATAGCCTTTTCACTGTGACAACGAACCGAACCGGCAGCAAGCCGGGCTTCTGCTTTTAAACCGGCCCTGCAATATATCGGCAACCTGCTTTCAAAATAAGATTGCCTGAAGAACGGCCACTGATTCATTAATGTCTATTTATTTTACACCTGGTGCAATAAAAATTGAAAAATCTTTTCAATGCATTGTTTTATATAAAATTTATTTATTGGCATATTATTTGAATAGGCGGGATCGACATTTACTGTTAATTCAAATTAAAGACCTTCCGAGGTCGATGGCAAGGGATGAAAAGGAAACATCAAATGAAGTACAAATTTTTGAAAACCGTAGTTGCGGCTTTTGCTTTGGCGGTAAGTGGATTTGCTAACGCCGCATGGATAGAGATCAATTTTGCAGACCTTACTCAAAACACCCAATATGCTAATTATGCCGGTGTCGAGTTCGACTTGATTGGCGGTGTAGACAGCTCAGGTGATCCTTTTGTGACGACGGGCGGCATTCATAACTCAAACAATAGCTGGTATCCAACAGCACAAATTTTACAATTTTCTTTCTCAAATTTAGTCGAAGAAATCAGCTTCGTTCTTGATAACTTTGGTTCAGGCAATGGTAGTTTCTGGACTGCTTTTGGTGCTGATAATTCAGCACTGGAAACGGGGTCATTCTCATCAGGCGGTGGAACATTCTCACTATCAGCTACCAATGTAGCTTATATTCAGTTCAATAATAATCAGCCATCCTCTAACTGGAATTTTCAGGTGAGCTCTTTTTCTGCCAGAGAGATCGCAAATGTTCCAGAACCTTCGACACTTGCAATATTAGCCCTTGGCGTAATGGGTTTGGCTTCTCGTAAATTTAAGAAGCAAGCCTAATTTATCTGAGCATACTTGAAGACAAACACTGACCATTAAGGTGGTCAGTGTTTTTATCTACCTCACAGCGCGCTCGCTAAACTAGCTCCCTGCTACCTGCATCTGGCTGATGAGTACTGAACCTGTCAGTACACCGCCACGGCGGTCAATGTCGTTACCAACCGCAGCTATCTGCATAAACATGTCTTTTAAGTTACCGGCAATGGTGACCTCGGATACCGGAAACTGAATTTCACCGTTTTCTACCCAGAACCCGGCGGCGCCGCGTGAATAATCACCGGTTACCGTATTCACGCCCTGCCCCATCAGTTCAGTCACTAACAAGCCTTTACCCATAGTGCGGCATAACTGCAGTAAGTCTTCATCGCCGTGGCTTATCAACCAGTTATGGATACCACCAGCGTGACCTGTGCTGGCCATGCCCAGCTTACGGGCAGAATAGCTGGTTGTCAGATAGGTTGTCAGTATGCCACTGTCAATCACGGTTAAATCGCGGGTTTTCACGCCTTCACCATCAAACGGGCTGGATGCCAGCGCCTGCTTTAAATGGGGCTGCTCAAGAACAGTAATACCCGGCGCCATAATTTGCTGGCCGACTTTATCCAGCAAAAAGCTCGATTTACGGTAAATGCTGCCGCCACTGATGGCCGACACTAAATGACCAAACAAACTGCTGGCAATATCGGCACGGAAAATGACCGGCACCTTTTGTGTCGGCACCTGACGCGCATTTAACCGCGCTATCGTTTCCAGTGCGGCTTCGCGGCCGATTTGTTTCGGGTCTAGCAGTTTGTTGTATTGGCGTGCGACGGTAAAACTGTAGTCGCGCTGCATGTCGTCGCCCTCTTCGCCGATCACCACACAGCTGAAGCTATGCCGCGAACTGGGGTGGCCGACCAGCTGGCCATGGCTATTGCCATACACTTTTAAGCCGGTATGTGATGAAAACGACGCGCCCTCAGAGTTGGTAATACGGTTGTCGGTATCAAAAGCAGCTTGTTCTGCACCGGCACATAACGCAATGGCCTCATCGGTACCTATGGTTTCCGGGTGGTATAAATCCAGATCCGGCGGTGACATTTCCAACCAGCTTGCATCAGCAATACCGGTATGTGGGTCTTCCGAGGTGTAACGGGCAATATCGGCAGCGGCTTCAACCGTGCGGCGCAGCGCCTGCGGGCTTAAATCAGCAGTGGATGCCGAGCCTTTGCGCTGGCCAAAATACAAACTGATACCCAGACCACCGTCCTGGTTGAACTCGACCGTTTCCACTTCACCGTGACGGGTTTCCACACTCAGGCCCTTAGTACGGCTCATTGACGCTTCAGCACTGCTGGCGCCCAGCTGTTTGGCATGCGCCAGTACCTCGGCTACGGCCTGTTTAACTTCGTCAATTTCCTGCCAGATTGTCGGTTGTGTTGATTGCATAATAATGGTTCAGCCAAAGAATTTGCCACAAGCTTATCATAGTCTGCGAAAGCTGGCTGCTGCCAGGCAGCACTATCATGTATACTTAGCAACATTACTGTTAAGAGTGAAACAAGATGACCGATTTTATCCACGGCGATACCTGGGACGAAGAAGAAGGCAAAAGTAAATCGCAGATAAAGCGTGAAATGCACGAGCTGCAAAAGTTAGGCGAAGAGCTGGTGGCGTTAAGCGCTGCGGCACGGGCCAAGATACCGCTGGATGACGAAATGCAGGACGCCCTGCAGCTGGCAGACAAGCTTGGTAACAAACGCGAAGCGTTGCGCCGCCATATTCAGTTTATTGGTCGTTTGATGCGCACCCGTGATTTAGAGCCGATAGAGCAGGCACTGGCCTTGCTGCGCAATACCAATCAGGCGGCCACCCGGCAGTTTCATAAAGTGGAGAACTGGCGCGATAAGCTGATTACAGACAGTGACGCAGTGACTGAATTTATCGCCGCTTACCCAGAGGTCGATGTTCAGCAGTTACGCCAGCTTATTCGTAATGCGAAAAAAGAACAGGAAAAACAACAACCGCCGAAGTATTACCGCGAGCTGTTTCAGCTAATTAAGCCTCTGATTATAGAGGAATAATCTGGTTACCCGGCGGGTGACAACGCTATTTGCACAGCCACAGATATTTTCGCCGCTGGCGAAGGCGGGTAAGACATTCGTCGGGAACGAATGTCGTCAGCCAAGCTGGCCCGCCAGATGAGGGGCAGGATTGCCCCGAATTCCGCTGTGGCGAGCACAATAGCGCTTGTCACCAAGCGCCCGGACTACCACGATGCGGTCAGCAGACCTTAACCAGCCAGCCGTGTTTATCTTCCGCTTTGCCCCATTGAATATCATTCAGTGCCTGACGTAAAGCTGCAGTTGTCGCGCCGCCCTGACCAGAGCCTACCTGATACTCTTTACCGGCGTGGATCAGCGTACCTACCGGGGTTAATACCGCAGCCGTACCCGACAACGCCGCTTCTGTGCCTGGCTTTTGCGCTCTCTCTAACAGTTCATCTACCGTTAGCTCACGCTCTGATACCTTCATACCACGATCACGCGCCAGCGTTAAGATCGAGTCACGTGTTACGCCGTGCAAGAATGAGCTATCGAGCGCTTTGGTGATAATTTCGTTGCCGTCAATCAGCAGGAAGTTGGCTGCGCCGGTTTCCTGTACATCGCCATTAGGGCAGAACAACACCTGATCAGCCTGCACCGCGGCACGGGCTTTCATAATCGGCTGTAATGCACTGGCGTAGTTACCGCCGCTTTTTACCATTCCCATATGGGCAGCACAACGGGCGCTGTCTTCCAGTAATAAACGTAGCGGTTTGGCGCCACCGGCAAAGTAGTCGCCAACCGGTGACAACAATACATACAGCATTGACTCCAGGCTTGGTGCCGCCGCTTTGCCAATAGAGGCTTCGGTACCGATATGGGTCGGGCGGATATACATAGAACCCGGTGGGTTTGGTACATCTGCTGCGTAACGCTTCACGATATCCAGGATCATCTGCTGTAACACAGCGCCATCGATTTGCGGCAGCGCCAGTAACTGGCTGCTCTGTGCTAAGCGGGCGACGTTTTTGTCCATGCGAAATACATAGATGCCGCCATCAGCATGACGAAATGCCTTTAAGCCTTCAAAACAGGTGCTGGAGTAATGCAGTACGTGTGCACCAGGATGCAGGCTGATACTGTCCGTTGCCACCAGTTCAGGCTGGCTCCAGCTGTTATTGTGAAAATGGGAGATAATCATCTCCGGGGTAAATACGGTACCAAATGCTGCCATCTTGCTAATTATTCCTGTTGATATTCGTAATAAGCCGCACTGTGCGTTAACCGGCTACCCTAAGCCAACCGTTGGAGCCCCGGACGGGCGGAAACGAGCCTACAGGGACGTATTTACGGCGTGTTGGTGTGGGTATCCGGTTAACTCACATTCTAAATAATTCAAAAACTACTGCGTTCCGCCTACCGTCATTGCATCCAGCTTCAACGTTGGCTGGCCAACGCCTACTGGTACGCTCTGACCTTGTTTGCCACAAACGCCAACGCCGGCGTCCAGCGCCAGATCGTTACCGACCATCGACACCTGCTGCATAGCCTCTGGGCCGCTACCAATTAAGGTTGCACCTTTTATCGGCGCAGTAATTTTACCGTTTTCAATCAGATAGGCTTCTGACGCTGAAAACACAAATTTGCCTGAGGTAATATCAACCTGGCCACCACCAAAGTTTGGTGCGTAAATGCCCTTTTTCACGCTGGCGATGATCTCTTCCGGGTCATGCTGTCCTGCCAGCATATAAGTATTCGTCATCCGCGGCATGGGTAAATGTGCAAAAGACTCGCGCCGGCCATTGCCGGTTGGCGGCACTTTCATCAGCATAGCGTTGTGCTTATCCTGAATGTAACCTTTTAAAATGCCGTTCTCAATCAGCACATTGTGCTGACTGGGTACGCCTTCATCATCAACGTTCAGTGAACCCCGCCGGTGTGCCAGCGTGCCGTCATCAACAATGGTGCACAGCTTAGAGGCTACCTGCTCGCCGATACGGCCAGAGAAGGTAGACGAACCTTTGCGGTTAAAATCACCTTCCAGGCCATGTCCAACCGCTTCGTGCAGTAAAACGCCAGGCCAGCCACTGCCCAGCACCACCGGCATAGTGCCGGCAGGGGCATCTATCGCCGTCAGGTTAACCTGTGCCTGACGCACTGCTTCGCGGGCGTAATGCTGCCAGCGTGGTGCATTGTCCACCAGCTCAGAGAAATATTGATAGTCAGTACGGCCACCGCCGCCGGCGCTGCCGCGCTCACGCCGGTCACCCTGCTGCAGCAACACCGAGCAATTCAGCCGCACTAATGGCCGGATATCGCTGGCAAAGGTGCCATCGCTGGCCGCAACTAATACTTCTTCGTAAACACCGGATAAACTAACCATCACCTGCTCGGCACGGCTGTCTAAAGTACGGATATAGGCTTCAATCTGATGCAACATCGCCACTTTGTCGGTATTGCTCAGGCTTTGCAGCGGCTCACATGGCAGGTAAATGTTGCTATTACCGCTTTTACTGAATGCTTTGACGCTACCCTGCTGGCCCTGCGCTGCGATGCCCCGGGCCGCAGTGGCGGCTTGTTTTAGCGCCGCGCCGCTAATGGTATCGGCATAAGCAAAACCGGTTTTTTCACCACTGATGGCCCGCACACCGACACCGCGTTCAATATTGAAAGAGCCGTCTTTTACCAGCCCGTCTTCCAGTACCCAGGATTCATGCACACTGGACTGAAAATATAAGTCAGCATAATCCAGCTGATGGTCGAATAAATAGCCCAGCGTTTGCTGCAAATCGTCAGCGGTCAGCTCGGAAGCGGTGATCAGGTTCTGCTCGGGTGCAGTCATGGTTTGAGCTCACTGTTAAATCGGTTATGGTGCGCCACCGGCATTTTCTGCCGCAACCGCGCACAGTCTGTTAAATCTATTTCAACGGAGATCCAGCCCGGCTCAGTGCCGGCGTCCGCTAATACGGTGCCCCAGGGGTCAATGATCAAGCTGTGACCATAGGTTTCCCGTCCATTGGCATGTATACCTGTTTGATCCGGCGCCAGCACAAAACACTGGTTTTCGATGGCACGGGCTTTTAATAACGTATGCCAGTGTGCGGCACCGGTCACCCGGGTAAACGCCGACGGCACCGTCAGCACATTCATACCCTGCGCCGCCATTGCCTGCATCAAAGCAGGAAAGCGCACATCATAGCACACTGACAGGCCAAGCTTTAACTCACCGAGTGTTGCCAGGCTGATTTTCTGCCCGGGGCAGGTCGATGCCGACTCACGGTAACTGCCGGTGCCGTCACTGACTTCGACATCAAATAAATGCATTTTCTGATAGTCGGCCACTATGTTGCCATCGGGGGCGAATAAGATACTGCTGGCACAAAAGCGGTCAGGCTGCGCGCTGCTGGTTGGTAAAGACCCCGCCAGCAGATAAACGCCAAACTGCTGCGCCAGCGCTGCACAGCGCTGCTGAATAAACCCCTGCCCCAGTGGGGCCTGATGCTGTAATTGTAAACCATCGCCACCGCCAAATACTGCAAAGCACTCTGGCAACGCGACTAAATGCGGCAGACCATTACCAAACTGCTGAGCCAGCTGCTGCAAATAGTGCTGCACCTGCGCCAGATTCTGCTCTGGCTCTGGCGTGCTGGTAAGCTGTATTGCCGATAAACGCCATTTAGCCATGCGGCGGCTCCCGTTTTGCTGGCACCTCTTCTGCCGAGGGCAGTTCGATAATGGTTTCAGGCTGGGCAACCCGCACCGGCACCGGTATTTCTTTGCTGTGGCGGTTTACTTCTGTCACTACCGGCTCATCGAAGCTGCCGGTCACGGTGAAATTAATTTTTGAAATCACTTCTGCACTTTGAAACACTTCATCCAGCGCCAGTGCAGCCAAACCGGTAGCCGGATTCACCATCCAGGCGATAATGACCGGCAAGCTGGACGTCACTTTGGGTGAGAATGCCATCTGGTAATCCAGCTTTTGGCTGACTAAATCGGCATAGCCCTGAATTTGCAGGCTACCCGGCACACCATCGATAGCAGCATCGCTGGTTTGCACCACACCTTGCGATACCGCCAGGTTGCCCGTCATATTGTTGTAGAAAAAGCCCTTAGAGAACACGTCGCGAAAATCCAGGCGCAGCTTGCGTACCAGCGAGTCGAGGCTGAAGATAGAAAATAGCCGCGCGCCCTGATCGCTGACTTCACTAAGCGAACCCTCACCAAGGCGGTAATTTACATTGCCGGCCAGATGCGCCAGTGCAAACTGAGTCGGTGCACCCGGCCAGTTCAGCGCAAAATTAATATCCGCACTGCTACCGGATATTGCCGAAGTGATCTGGTATTCATGCAACATAGCACCAAGATTATTGCTGGTCAGTTTACCACTGAACTGGGTTTGTCCCAGCTCAGCATCATTTTGCCAGGCGCCGCTGGCCAGTAACTGATTACGTTTATAGCGGGCGCTGAACTCGGTCAGCAACCACTGGTCGTTAGTGCTGTGTGCTCTCGCACTAACCTGCCCTAGCTGATAGCTGCCTACCGCACAATCTGCGCAGCTGATGGTCAATGGCGGCAATTGCAGTAGCCAGCGCTGTGCTGTTTTTGCCAGCGCTTCTGCATTAACTGCCGCTGCGCTGTTCGGTGCAGGTTGCTCAGGCCAGGGTAAATGCAGGTAATCCAGCTGCGCACTGATGCCCTGTTGCTGCCAGTCTTTGCTAAACTGCCACTGGCTGGCAATCTCAGTGCCGTTAAGCTGTAACTGCCAGTGTTGCGGCATTTGGCTCAGTTCGAATACGGTATTATTCAGCGTTACGCCGGGCGCCATATTCAGATGCCGGACTTTACCCCTTACCAGTGACAAGGGCGGAAACAGCGCCTGGTCTGAACCTGACTCAAACGCCAGTTGCTGCTGCAGCACTTCAAACCACGGAATAAAGTCCAGCTCATTCAGATCAAGACTAACGTTAAAGCCGGTGCTGTTCAGGCCGCTGTCCTGTTCAGCAGCAATCAGGTGTACCCGGCTCAATTGCTGGCTGTCATGCATAAGCTCAGCATGAAAATGCAGTTGCTTGTCATAGTGCGCCGCCAGTAATGAACGCTCCGCATCACCGGTTGCGGTGATCAGCAGTTCAGCCTGATTACCTGGTGCCTTATTGTAAGGCGCTGGCAGTAATAACGCGGTGTCATTCAGTGTTGAGCGCAGCTTGGCGCTATAGCCAAAGCCCTGCTGAGGTAAGTTAAGTGCCAGTTGTAATTGCCAATCGGTGCTGCCGTCAACCAAATCTGCTGCCGGCGCATACAAGGCCTGCAGCAGGGATTTCGCATCATGCTCACCCTTTAGCTGTAATGCCAGCTGATAGCCGCTATCACTTTGCTGGCCCTGCAGCGCAGCACTTAGTGGTAAACCCCGCCAGTGTAATGTCAGCGTATCCGCCCGGATGCGTTCATTTTCAAATGCTAAAGCACCGCTGATATTATTCAGCTGCATTTGTGGCGCCTGCAATGCCATACTCAGGTCATCAAAACGGACTTCACCGCTGGCTAACACTGATGGCTGCTTAAGCCCAATGGCCAGATTCACATCGCCTGCCACCTCACCCTGCAACCCCAGATGCGCTAACGTTTTACCGAGATTGTGCTGCAGTGGTGACTGCAACATCAGTTCTGTCACATCCTGCGCTGGCAACTGCTGGCGGATACCGATATTGATTACCTCGGCGTGAAACAGATCGGCTATGCTGGCAGATACGCCCTGCTGCAGCTGCAAGCCGCCCAGTTCACCTTGCTGCGACTGGATCAGCATACTGGCATTTTCAAAATACAGCGTGGCCGCCAACTGATTTATTGCTGGCCAGTCGGGGGCAAACACGAATTCGCCCTGCTCCAATTTGGCCAGAACCTGGAACACGCCCTGCTGCTCTGCGTACGGAAACTCAGCCGGCACGCCGTGCCATAACAGGGTCGCGTCGTTAAGTTTGCCTGCTGTTATTGCCTGTTCCAGATAATGCCTGACAGACTGTGGCATATAACGCTGCGGAAAATACTTGCTGGCACTCGCCGCATCAACCTGCTGCAACCGCGCCAGGATCTGTAGCCGCTCATCCAGCGCCAGGCTGCCGTCAAGCGTCAGATCTGCACTGTTGAAGCTAAAACTGGGTATCAGTATGCGCCAGCGATCGTCAGCTGGCTGAGCATACAGGGTGACGTCAAGGTTGTCGTACGCGAAAGGCCCGCTAAACAAGCCATCCCAGCTAAGCTCACCACTTTTTGCCTGCAGGCTGACTTTCGCTACTTTATCACTGACTAAGAAGTTGCCACTGACCGCCGTCACGCCGGGAATATTACCCGCTGGCTTCGACTGCAGTTCATCAAACTGCCCGGCCAGTTGCCACCCTTGATCTTTTATCCGCCACTGCAGCTGTTGCAGATGCCCGCCCGGCTGATACACCACCAGCTTTTTCAACAGTTCAATATCATCCGCCAGTAAATTTGCCAGCGGCGTAGCGGCCTCAAGCCGGAAGTTACTCAGACTGCCGAGCCAGGTGTCGTCACTGTGCTCAAGCTGCAAATGCAGATCCTGCCACTGCTGCTGTTCAGCGGCCAGTGTTAAGGCACCGGAGTACAGGATCCAGCCGGCAGCAGTTGGCTGCCACAGCAGCTGCCCCTGCCCCAGCCGCAACGAATGTGACTCGCCGTCACGCTGCCAGCTCAGGCTGTTGTCAGCAAGCTCTACCTGAATACGCCGCAGTAACCCCTGCTCTATGCTGCCCCAGGCTTTAAAATTGATACTGGCTTGCTGCAATTTGCGGCTTTGCGGCAGTAATTTGGCAAACCACGGCAGCACGTCGAGCTGCTCACTGTCGAGATACAACTGGCCCTGCGCTTCGCCGAGCGTATCGCCATGTAAATCCAGCACAAAAGACACCGTATTGGCGGTAACATCGGCCAGAGATAACTCACCAAACCCCTGGTGCCGGTTGCCGCTGTTGGCCCAGTCCAGCTGTTTGATATTAACAATAAGATCGGGGTCATCATCGTTTTGCAGCACCAACTGGCTGTCTACAACAGAGAAATAGGCTAACTGCCGGAAAAACAACTGCTCCAGTGCGTCCAGTACCGGCGCCGTGTCGAGCTTTGCTGTGCTATCGCCGGCCAGCAGACTCGCTGCGTCAACATAGTAGTTAAGACCGCTTAGTTCAAAATGCTGTGCCGTCAGCTGGCGGTTCAGGATACTGCGCCAGAAATCCAGCCTGACCCGGGTTTCGGCAATGCTCAGTTGCAATTGCTCCGTACCGTTGTATAACCTGACATCATGTAGTAACAGCGCCGGGCCAAACTTTTGCCAACCAGCACTAAGCTCGCCGATATCTACTCTGGCGCCATAGCGGTCTTCTATTAACTGTTCGATATGATGTTTGTAATCATCAGCGTAAGGCAGGGTATAACGCAGCACTGAAATCAGCACAGCCAGTAGCACCAGCACCACGGCCAGGAGGAGCCAGACTTTGTGTAAACAGTAAAAGCAAACCAGCTTTGCCTTTTGCACTACATCATCACCACATCAAATTGTTCCTGGGTGTACAGCGGTTCGGTCTGAATACTAATTTGTTTGCCGATAAACACCTGCAGCTCGGCCAGGCTGTGAAACTCATCGTTCGTCAGCGCGTCTTTGACGGCCGGCGACACATACACAACAAATTTGTCTGCGGCATAAGCCCGGTTTACCCGCACTATTTCGCGTAACACTTCAAAACAAACGGTTTCTACCGTTTTCAAACTGCCCCGCCCCTCACATACTGGACACTCAGAACACAGAATATGTTCCAGACTTTCGCGTGTTCTTTTACGCGTCATCTCTACCAGCCCCAGAGCGGAGAAGCCATGAATATTGGTTTTCGCCCGATCACGTGCCAGTGCCAGCTCTAAACTGTGAAACACCCGCTTTTTGTGCTCAGCATTTTGCATATCAATAAAATCGATAATAATAATGCCGCCAAGATTACGCAGCCGAAGCTGGCGGGCAATAGCCTGCGTTGCCTCAGTATTGGTATTAAAAATCGTCTCGTCCAAATTACGGTGGCCGACAAAAGCACCGGTATTGACGTCAATGGTGGTCATGGCTTCGGTCTGGTCGATGATCAGATAGCCACCGCTTTTCAGCGGGACTTTACGCTCCAGCGCGCGCTGAATTTCATTTTCAACATCAAACATGTCAAAAATTGGCCGCTCACCGGGGTAATACTCCAGTAAAGACGACATATGCGGAATAAACTCTTCACAAAATGCTGTCAGTTGCTGATAAGTCAGTTTCGAATCTACCCGCACCCGCTCCAGCTCAGTGCCGACAAAATCGCGCAGTATACGGTACGCCAACGTCAGGTCTTCGTACACCACCCCCTCTTTACGGGTCTTCTGCTTACGTTTTAACACCTTAGCCCAAAGCTTTTTCAGGAAACGGGCGTCCTGCGCCAGTTCTTCCTCACCGGCACCTTCGGCTGCTGTGCGGACAATAAAGCCACCGCTGTCGTCCAGATACTGGCTGACAATATCTTTTAGCCGCTGCCGTTCAGACTCTGTTTCCAGACGTTGCGATACGCCAACGTGGGGTGACCCCGGCATAAACACCAGATACCGCGATGGCAGCGTAATATCGGTGGTCAGTCGCGCGCCTTTGGTACCCAGCGGATCTTTTACCACCTGCACCAACAGATACTGGCCTTCACGCACCAGCACCCGGATATCTTTGCTGACGGCAGGCTTGCCATCAAGCTCTGCCAGCGAGTCGTGCTGCACTATATCGGACGCATGTAAAAAAGCCGCTTTATCCAGGCCAATGTCGACAAAGGCGGCTTGCATACCGGGTAAAACACGGCTTACTTTACCGACATAAATATTGCCAACCAGGCCTAAACGGGCCTGACGTTCGATATGCAGCTCCTGCAGTACGCCATTTTCAATCAGTGCAACGCGGGTTTCGCTCGGTGTGACGTTTAGCAGTAATTCTGCGCTCATGATAATTCCTGCCATTGTTGTAACAATTGTTCAGTTTCACACAGTGGCAAGCCAACCACAGCGCTGTAGCTGCCATTAATACGCTGAACAAAGCGCCCCGCCAGGCCCTGAATACCGTAACCGCCGGCTTTATCCTGCGGTTCACCTGTTGCCCAGTAAGCACTGATTTCGGCTTCGGTCAGAACGCGGAAAGTCACATCGGTACTGACAAGTTGTGTCAGCTGATGCTGAGCGCTCACCAGCGCTATGGCCGTCATCACCTGATGGCTGCGACCTGATAACAGTAACATTGTCTGGCGAAATTGTTCAAAATCAGCAGGTTTACCCAGAATAAGCCCATCGACGACGACGACAGTGTCCGCGCCCAGTACCGGCAGGTCATGCTGCAGCCTGGCCAGCCCGGCATGTGCTTTTGCCAGCGCCAGCCGTTGTACATACACAGCCGCCGCCTCATCAGGCAGCACTGTTTCGTCTATATCCGCTTTGACCAGTTTGTAGTTGACACCCAGTTGCGCCAGCAGTTCACGCCGGCGTGGAGAAGAAGATGCTAAAGCAATGGCAGGATAATTCATTAAAAAGTGTTCATTGGATTTTTAATTGTCGCCGGTAGCGGCGTAATAGCCAGAATAACCAGGGCCAGACCAGCATGCCTGTCAACACCGGCCACAGGTACTGCGGGCGGAAATAGACCCCGGTAAGAAAATGGCTGAGCCAGAATAACAGCAGTTGATACAGCGCCAGCAGCAGCCCCAGCAGCAGCGCTTGCTGCACCACGGCAAAATTACGGATTTTCAGATGATGCTGCGCGACGACAAAGATCACCACTGAAAACGCCAGCGCGTTGACACCAAGCACAGTGCCTACCAGCACATCGACAATAAAGCCGGTAAAAAATGCGGTGATCACGCTGACGCGTTGCGGTAAAGCTAACGTCCAGTACATCAGTACCAACAATGCCCAATCTGGCCGCGCCAGTTTCACTATCTGCGGCATCGGCATTACCGTCAGCAGCAACGCGACAAACAGTGACAAATAAATAAAACCAAGGCGTTGAGGTTTACGCATCAGGGTTGCTCCGGAGGCAGAATTTCAGCCGCTTCTGCCATTGCTTCACTGCGGCCGGATAACAGCAGTACGTGGCGGATACGATCAAGCCGGGCGTAAGGCTCAGCGTATACCACCATAAACGGCTGGCTGGCATCCTGGCTTATCCTGACCACCTTCGCAACCGGATAGCCTTCCGGAAAACGGCCATCAAGGCCGGATGTCAGCAGACGATCTCCTTCGCGGATATCAGTACTGTGCGGCAGATGCATAACCCTTAATAAATCCCACTGTCCCAGGCCTTCGACAATAGCGCGTACACCGGTACGTTCAGCCCGTACGGCAAGCGCATGGGTGTTATCGGAGATCAGTAAAGCGCGGCTGCTGGATGGGCCAACACTGACCACTTGCCCCACCACACCCTGATCATCAATAACCGGCTGAAATTCTGTCACACCATCATTGCTGCCTTTATTCAGTACCACCTGGTGACTGAACGGGTGGCTGTACACGGCCAGCACTTCCGCCACCAGGGATTTATCTTCAATGGCGGCTGATGAGCCAAGCAAAGCGCGTAATTTTTCATTTTCCTGCTGCAAAAAACGCAGCAACTGCAGCTGGCCACTTTGTTGCAGTAAGGTTTCTTTTAAGCGGGCATTTTCTTCCAGTACCGTCTGCTGTGACATCAATTGCTCTGACGCACCGGAAAACAGTGCCTGTGGCAGGCTGGCAACATAAAACAGCGGGCTGGCGGCGGCAGTGAGGTAACTGCGTAATTGGGTAGAACTGTCAGTGTAGCGGTCGAGAAACATCAGGCCAGCACTGCATACTACGGCTAAAAACAACCGCAGTGGCAGTGACGGGCCCCGACTATAGATCTGGTTCATACAAATGCAGGCACAACAGCGGATTCAGTTAGTCGTAACTGAATACATCACCGCCGTGCATATCAATCATCTCCAGTGCTTTACCGCCACCACGGGCGACACAGGTTAAAGGATCGTCGGCTACGACAACCGGAATACCGGTTTCTTCCATTAATAAGCGATCCAGATCACGCAGCAAGGCACCACCGCCGGTCAGCACCATACCGCGCTCAGAAATATCTGATGCCAGCTCTGGTGGTGACTGCTCAAGCGCGACCATCACAGCACTGACGATACCGGCCAGTGGCTCTTGCAACGCTTCTAAAATTTCATTACTGGTCATAGTGAAACTGCGCGGCACACCTTCAGCCAGATTGCGGCCACGTACTTCAATTTCCAGTACGTCGTCACTTGGGTAGGCTGAACCAATTTCGGTTTTAATACGCTCTGCAGTGGCTTCACCAATTAAAATACCGTAGTTACGGCGGATATAGTTCACTATCGCATCGTCAAACTTGTCACCACCGATACGAACAGAAGAGGAGTACACCACACCGTTCAATGAAATAATCGCGACTTCTGTGGTACCACCACCGATATCAACCACCATAGAACCGGTTGCTTCTGATACCGGCAAACCGGCACCGATAGCTGCCGCCATCGGCTCATCAATCAAATACACCTCACGTGCACCTGCACCCTGAGCTGATTCACGGATGGCGCGGCGCTCAACCTGGGTAGAGCCACAAGGTACACACACCAGCACACGCGGGCTTGGTCTTAAGAAACTGTTACTGTGCGCCTGACGGATAAAATGCTGCAGCATTTTTTCGGTGACGTAGAAATCGGCAATCACGCCGTCTTTCATCGGCCGGATGGCTTTGATATTGCCCGGTGTACGGCCCAGCATCCGCTTCGCCGCGTGGCCTACGGCGGCGACACTCTTCGGCCCACCGGCACGTTCCTGCCGTATTGCTACTACTGAGGGTTCGTTCAGCACTATGCCCTGATCTTTAACGTAAATCAGAGTGTTGGCTGTACCCAGATCAATTGATAAATCGTTTGAAAACAGGCCACGTAATTTATTAAACATGAAGAAACCGGATCCTTATAAATCTGAGCAACCAGACATTACTCAGCACTGCTGCACACAGCTTGACAGTGGTGGTAAACATAGCTGAGGTTATTCTAAGTAAGTCGCTGCCATGTGAATAGCTTTATCTTACATTTTTATGCAATTAAACCAAGCCCTGGCGGCATTTATCTGACGATAGCGAAAATGCCGCACAGCTTAAGCCGTGAAACTGAACCTTTACTGAAAAAGTTCGCGCCAGTAAATCTGTCTTGGATTACCGCGGTAACGGCCAAAAATAAACTCGGCCTGCGGGTTCTGATCATAATTGCTGCCGCCACTGCGCCAGTTATAGCGCAGCCAGGGCGCAACCTGCAGCTCCATATTGCCGCTGCCGCGCTGCTGCGGAGCCGGCAACAGTATTGCCGATAAGCCATTGATCACACTACTGCCCTGCTGCACTGCAGTAGCACTGGCCTGAGCATTAACCGTCATCGTTGCGCTGCCGCTATAAGGCGCCTCTTTTTTCAGCTCCAGCGCAGGGTTAGTGCTATCGGGCCGCACTACCGCTGGTGCACTGAGTGCAGTGCAATTATCTTGCGGGTTAGTGACAAAAGCACTTCCGTTCCAATATTCGGCACGGGAAACCAGCGGCAGGTTTTCATTTTCCGGGCCATAGGCATTGTCCAGCACCATACGACCGTAGCGGATATCGGTAGTAGCAAAAAGTTTTGCCGTGCAATTGCCGGCGGCGACACAATCTGCGCTGGTGTTGACGTTGATATCCTGATTGGCAATGGCTACGTTGTCTCTTTCCACCACACTGGCTGCCAACGCAAGTTGTAAAAACGGGCCATCAGGCAGCGCCGGATTTGCCCGGTTAAAGCTTAACGCCGGCGCAGCATAACTAAATACACCCTGCGCCCAGGCCGGACTTACCGTGCCGGCTAAGCGGTTACCAAGTGCAGCACCGTTATTGCTGTTCTCGGCCTGTAACACAGCGGTAGCACTGGCAAAAGCCCCGTGGTAGTTCTGCGTGCGCACGCCCTGCATATTGCGGGCAGTCAGCGTAAATTGAGTAGCGAAAGGTTGCGCCATATAGCTGAAACTACTGCATGCCGGTGTGACGCTGTTGCTGCCCAGCTCGAAATCAGCCGGATAAAACCGCCCTGTCGCCTGACTTGTCGCTGCGGGTACCGGGTCGGTCATGCTCAGGTAATTAAAAGCGCTACTGCCAAAGCGGAACACTCCGACTTCAGACACACTCTGCACTACCTGAGTTTGCGCCTGTACATTACGGCTGTGGCTGTAACTGGTGGTACCGATAGTACCCAGATTGCCGCCTGTTGGCGCAACTAAGCTGTGATTCAGTGTAATAGCACCGCGTTGAAAGTTAGGTGTTACCGGGTTACTGCAAATATCGGTACTGCCACTTTGCCAGGCTCTGCCGGTTATCGTCAGCGTAAAGTTTTCACCCGCCCGTTTGAAAGCAGTGCAACTGGCATCAGCTCCAGCACATTCACCGCCGGTAACAATGCATAGCCCTAGCGGCCGGCGGACAAACTGATCGGCACCGTTCATCATCAGGCCTGCATCATCTGTCGCAGCGGAGCCGGAATAACGGGCGTTTAGCTGCATTTGGCCGGCATCAGCGTAATTTACCGTAAAGCTGGCCTGGCCCTGCGCATTAAACGTCAGCGCTACCGCTTGCCGGTTAGCCTCATTTAAGCCGACATTGGTATTATTAACCTGCACTGGCCAGGACACCGGCCGGCCATTTGCATCAGGGTTAATATAATCACTCCAGAACGCTACATTGCGGCTGACATTAGCAAACTCGGGTACACATTGCAGGCTACTGTTGTCTTTGCGCACTGCGCTGATAGTAATATTTTGCTGTGGCAGGTTTGAAATACCGTCAGGCACATCAAACACCAGTCCGCTGTCAGCAAAACTCACGGTGCAGGCTGCAGTGCTCAAACCACCACTGCCAATACGGCATAACGTCTGGCTTAGTGGTCGTGTGGATGGCACAGAGCCACTAACACCAATGGTGGTACTGCCAGCCACTGTGCGGCGTAAGCTAACTGTGGTTTGCCCACCGCTGAAGTTAATTACATTGCCGCCCAGCCAGTTAACCGTGGCGCTATTGGTGGGGCTTAATGTAGCGGTAACCGGTTCAGTGATCAGTTCACTACAGCTGGCGTTTTTGCAGGCCCGTACAGTAAAGGTTTCAGGTTTACAGGTTAATGCCTGCCCACTGTAGTCAAACTCAAAATGATCGATTTGCTGGCCGACAGGGTTGGATCGCAGCGCACAAATACTCAGGTTATCCAGCTCGTGAATATTATTTGAGCCGCCGGTAGAGCCGGTAATAGACAAAAAGAAATTTTCCGGTGGCGCAGCCTGACCATTGATGCTTTGCGCATTAAAAGCATCAATTAAGCTAACAAAGCCGCTGCCACTGTTACGCTCAACTGATACCAGCGTGCTGCCAGCCGTGCGGGTATCTATGGTAAAGCGATACCGATGCGCTGTTGTCTGATTGCCATCAACAGCAGGCGACAGACAGGTGGTGTTGGTATTGGTTGTGCCGTTATTACAAGTTCCGCGCAGGTAGTTATAACCGGAGGTACCGCTGCCGGAGCCCCGTACAACTACAGCTTGCCGTCTTCTGCCAATATTTGTGCTGCCACCTTCATTGGAGAAGTTGCCATATTCGTCCAGACCAAAACCAAGCCAGCCACCGGCAAAGCCCGGGATCCCCGGCTTAAAGCCGTACCCCAGTGGCCCGCCAAATGAACCGGGCTGTGGTGTCACCGTGGCGTCTGATAACACCACTGCTAAGCCATCGGCACCGTTACCACCATAAGCCCAGTAGTCAAACTCAACGATTATCAGATTACTGGCAGACGGGTATAAACGCTGGTAAGTGGCTGATGTCGCCTGATTGCCAACAGCCTGTGTCATCCTTAGCCGGCCATTGACTACCTGTGGTGTAAAGCTACCGCTACTGGTGCTGGTAACCCAACTGTCAGCAGATAAGGTGCTGGCGAAGCTGTCACTTAAACACTGAGTACAACTGCTGCTGCGCGTAGTGCCGTTATAACTGGTACCGGCCTGCTGGTTCAGATACATCTGCCGCACCTGAGTACTACTCAGCGCCTGGTTAAACAGTAATACTTCATCGATATCACCACGGAAATCATCTGTCAGGTTACCATTGGCCTGCCACCAGATACCGATAGCTGATCGCACTACACTAAGACTGCTGCTACTGGCGTTGCTAACACAATTTACCAGTTGGTCATTCAGATACAGACAAAGCTGGCTGCCACTGCGGGTTAAGGTAATCTGTGTCCAGACATTATTGGCCACCACCGGGCTAATACTGCCACCACTAAAGGTGTGATAACTGCCTTTTAAACCGGCCCTTACTTCATTGCTGCCATTAATATACAGTTCCAGCT
Source organism: Rheinheimera sp. ATLC3 (assembly GCF_059429535.1). Lineage (NCBI taxonomy): Bacteria > Pseudomonadati > Pseudomonadota > Gammaproteobacteria > Chromatiales > Chromatiaceae > Rheinheimera > Rheinheimera sp. ATLC3. Next base: position 2,585,654 of record NZ_CM182103.1, on the reverse strand, counting down.
CGGTATTTGAACTATTGCTGCTGGCTGAAAATAGCTCTCTAAACCCGCTGCCGGCATCCAACCGGAGCCACATCGAAATACTGAAATTCGTTCTGCCGTTAAGCGCTGCGGCCGGTACATTGACATAATCATTGCCAGCAGCAGATAAATTAGCAGCCTGCAGTACCTGGCCAGTACTGGTTGCGCCCACGTTAATACCGGTTGCCGGGTAATTGCCAGTCAGATCGGTTATCACACCATTAGAAACAGCGCTGCATAAATCAAGCGGATAATGCGCCAGCGGCTGCGGCGGCGGAGTATAGGCAGTACAGGCGTTTGTCGGCGTTGAGTTAGGAATACACTGACCATACACATTACTGCCGCTTTGCACCCGGATGGTCGAATAGTTCGGTGCAGTTAACACACCGTACACCACGCTATTGCCGGTTAAAGCGACTTCATCAGTTGTGCTGGTAATATTAATCATATTATTACCATTACCTAACTGACTACTGGCAATACTAATACGGCTAGCACCACTGAAGCTGCCACTGGTCATGCTGACACCCGTCAGCACTAACGGGTTCGCGGCCGTCATAACGAAGTCACCAGCCAAAGTACCACCGGTTAGCGTCATACCAGACTGCGCTGTGGCGCCGCCCAATAAATTAGTACCATTAGTCGTGATTTTATTACTGCTGCTGGTGACTTTGCCTGAGACACTGCCGCCGCTGAGCGTAATATCGCCGGTGCTGGTTAAGCTGCCATTTACAGTGGTGGCCGCCAGGTTCACCAAACCACTGCCCGCCTGGATATTACCCCAAACCGTATTCGTACCGGTGCTGGTAATACTGCCATAGTTACTTTGCAGGTTAATACGGTTGGTGCTGGTGCCTATAACGGCGCCGCGAATATCAAAGCCGTTATTTGCGCTTAATGTAGCGCTGCTGTTTGCCACTACGCTATCACCGCTGCTTAGCGTGACTCTGCCATCACCGCTACAGGTGTAGGTAGTGCCACTGACACTCCAGCTGGTAGAGCAAGGCGGGTAACTCCCACCGCTGAGATTATAAGTTGCCGCCTGTAACGGCAGAGCCATAATGGACAATAGTAGTAATAGCCTCATCTGCGCACCTCTACCTGCACGCTGCGGCTGGTAGTAAATTCATTCGCAATGCACTCGCTGCGGCTACTAAGCCGAAACACCTCTGGTTGCGCCGGTGGGTAGGCGCTGCAGCTGACCGTAACACTACAGCCATTTAACGCCGCATCGCTGAAACTAACCGGGTTACTGATATTCGCCGGGCAAGCCGTTGCCGCTGAAGCCCCCAATGGGAACAACTTGGGCAGCGCCAGCTCAAGTCCGCTTTGGGCGGCAAACAGCGCCCGCGTGCCCTGCACTTCATACACTATGGCTTCACTGCTGCTGGTGAGTAGCCGCGCCAGGCTCAGCACCAGCGCCAGCATCACGACAATAATAAAGACGGCAATCACCAAAGCACTGCCCCGCTGCTTATTCTGTTTAGGGTACATTGGGGATATGCACCTCGTAATTTAAAAACATATCTGCACTGTCATCATAGCCAAAGCGCAGCAGAATGTTGACCACAGCATTGCGGGTTAGCACCGGCTCCGTTACACGGAATACCTGAGCACTGGTCAGCCCTTCTGCCATCAACACACGGTTGCCGGCATACAGCCGTTCCATGTTAAAACGCCCGCTGCCTGCACTGACAATGCAGTAATTGACTTTCTCATCGGCAATATAAAATCGCCGCTCCGGCGACTGGCGGGTAAAGCGGAAACTGTCAAAATTCAGCGTAAAGCGCGCCGCAGCGGCATTCTCGGTACTGATGCTGTTCAGCACAACAGTGCCGCCGGGGTTTGCTACAGCAGTAGGATACACCACCAACTGAGGTTTACTGCCAGAAGCGTACGTTACCGGGCTGACTGACGCCAGGCCGGGGCTTATCACTGTCATGCTGCTGCCGTTTTGCTCAAACGGCAAGCTGGTATACACACCGCTATATAAAATAGGCCGGAACTGCAGGCAATTACTGCTTAATGAAAATGACACACTGTTGGGCACCGCATTTCGCAGCTCGCGTACCAGGCGTTCGGCAACAAAACGGCTTTGCCCCAGCACCTGTTCACGCAGCGCTGCATCGGCATACATGCGCGAGCCAATACCCAGATAGCTGGTAACACCCAGCGCCAGTATCGCCAGCACTACCAACGTAATGACCAGCTCGACCAAGGTGAAGCCGCGGCAACGCATTACCAGTTACCCTTGTAAGCAGCAAAATCTATGACATCACCGGTAGGTGTTGTTACTGATACGTTGATTCGTTTGACTAACCGATTAGCCTCGTTGCTGCCCCCCATGCCAACTTCAACACCTGCATAATCAACCTGTACGCTTACTGTGTACTCCCGGTAAGCGTCAGCTAATCCTAAACCAAATATATTTGAAATATCTGCACCACTTTGCACAAGACCGTGATAGTCATCGACATCATTAAACTGGCTACGCGTTTCCCCATTCGGCCCGAAAACAGAATAATTAGAACCGGCCGTACAGCGATAAAATGTGAGCACGACTTCAGTTGCAGTGCAGCTACAATTTTCGCCGCCATCTTCATCACAGCGCAAAGGCCCGCCGCTACGGTTGCTGTTCTCATCAAAAGCCTTACCAAGTATCTCATTCATCAGACTATGGCCAAGCTCAGCAGCGCGTATTTGATGCCATGGATCGACAGATCTAATGTATAACGGTCCCAAAATAGAAGTAATAAGGCTCAAGCTGATCCCAAGCACCACTATGCCTATAATCAGTTCAATCAATGTGACGCCACGGCTCGTCCTTAACATGGGTGGATATAGCCTTCGGTTTCGATACAGATACGAAGTGTGGTTTCGCCTTCAACTGCAATAATACAGCTCGTAGTACAAGTGGGCTGCCCGAGACTATTAAAACTGATTGTACCGGCGGGAGAAAAACTTACTGCGTCACGTGCAGCAACGCATACAGTTGTCGCCATACTTGTGTCTGCATTTTCACAACTTGCAGTGCCAAGCAGAGCTTCTTTGTCTGAAAGACTAACGGATGGAACTACGCAATCGGTACATTGCATGGCTTGCATCTGCGCCCGGCGCAGCAGATTTAAGATCTGATCCTGGTATAAATATTCTGATGTTCCGGACATGGTAAAAAAACGCGAGGCTAAGGAGACACCCAGAACGGACAGTACTACCAACACAACTATCAGCTCTATTAACGTGAAACCTTTCTTCTTTAGCAAAGCGTGCATTGGGTTATCCGATGAACCACTAAATAAAAAAGTAACGCTGCCCGTTAGGCAGCGTCGAGTATTCAAACATCAATCATCACAACCACTTATGGTTGTAGCTATTGTCGGAGGGCTTTCAGCGCTTGTTGCATTAACATACCTTATGTAACAGTTTTTAGCGGTAATACCCGCTGCATCTGCTGACGCCGGAGTTCCTATTACAGAACTCTGTGCCAAGTAAATATCATTTGCAGCGCCAATGAAATATACCCAATCTGTGGATGCCGCAGCCGTTGTAATAGCCGAGGCATCCAACGTAGCAGCGGCAATAATTCCTGTTGCAGTCGCATTTGGGTAACCATACACAATAGTTATTCCGCTTGGGTTTAATGTATTTGGCCCAGCACCTAGCTGCCCCTCAATTGCAGCTTTCGCATATACGGTTTGCGTCGCCCCCTGCACTGCGCCTTTTAATCCAGTAAGCACACTAACACGGGCATCACCGGCGAAATTGAAAAACCGTGGTGCCGCAGTTACCGCCAAAATACCCAAAATTACGATAACAATAATTAATTCAATTAATGTAAAACCTTGATTACGTGTCATAAAGATACCTATTAATTATCTAAACTTAGTTTTTGAATACATTGACCTGACCGGTAGCAGGATTGTAGATAAATCCATTGCCCGGAGCAGCGGTGCCCGTAGGAGCGGCAGCACCAACAGTCGCAACCTGATGGTAATAGCATAAGTTTGCATCAGCACGAACAAACAAAGTATTAGCACTGTCGTTAAAATCTGCAGCAGTATTAGTCGCCCGTGGAGGGGCTTGTAAAATAGTATTTAAAACACCTAAACAATCACCGCTGGTCATCGTTGTAGCTAGAGTATTACTTGTAACAGCATCAGTAGTTGGATAACCACCGGTGCGGGTAGCAGTACCGCCATCTACCCCAACGGGTACGCCGTCATAATTAATCTGTGCGCTGGTGGAGTCCTTACCTGGCCGGCTTTCGACTTCCCACTGTGCACGTACAAGGCCCACTGCAGCAGCAAAGCCACCAGCAATACCTTCGATTGACGCTTCTTCCGCCTGTTCAGTGACATTTAAAAACCGCGGCAATGCTGTTGCTGCCAGCAAACCGAGGATAATTACCACGATAATCAGTTCTATTAGCGTAAAGCCTGATTGTCTTTTCATATTTGTTTCTCCCATCTGTTTGTTATCATTAGTATATCGCTAAAGTTTGTAATTACACGTTATTTGTCGGCGCTTGTTGGCGCTAACCATTGCCGCCTTTGTAAGCGTTTAACATATCCCACATTGGCGTAAAAATACCCAGCGCCAGGATCAGCACCATCACTGCCACAATACAGATCAGGATAGGCTCTATCTTGGCGGTTAAGCTTTTTAAATCAAACGCTACTTCACGCTCGTAAAAGCCGGCTACCTCAGACAGCATTTCGTCCATTGCGCCGGTTTCTTCCCCTACCGCCAGCATTTGCAGTACCAGCGGGGTAAACATCTGGCTTTGCTGGCTTACCCGCAGCAGGCTTTCGCCGCGTTCAATATTGCGCCGCATCTCGCGGATAATATCGCCAAGGTAATCGTTGTCTACCGCGTCTGCGACCAGTGTCAGGGCGCTGGTCATCGGCACACCGGCTTTAAGCATCATGCCGAAGCTGCGGGCGAAGCGGCCCAGCGTCGCGCGGTATATTACGCTGCCAATAATAGGAAAGCGGATTTTCCAGCGCCCCCAAACTTTACGGCCATTATCGGTTTTAATATAAGACCTGAAACCAAAGCCTGCGGCAACTGCCACTATCAGCATCAACGGCCAGTAGGCAATAAAAAACTCTGAACTGGCCAGCAGAGCTTTAGTTGACCAGGGCAGCTCGGCATTAAAGCGGGCAAACATATTGGCAAACTGGGGTATTACCGCCAGGTTAAGAATAAACATGGCCACTATCAGCGTCAGTAATACGAAAAACGGATAACGGGTAGCTTGTTTAATTTGCTTACGGGTTTCCAGCTCTTGTTCAAAGTAGTAGGTTAGCTGCAGAAATGCTTCGTCCAGCCGGCCGGTGTTTTCACCCACGTGCACTATGCTGACCATCAGGCGGCTGAACACCGCCGGATGCACTGCCATTGCCTGTGACAGATTACGGCCGTTTTCCAGCTGATCGACCAGTTCCTGTAATATTTGCTGCAACCTGAGTGAATTGGTGCTTTGCGCCAGCCCTTCTATGGCCCGGATAATAGGAATACCGGCTTTCATCAGCGAGTACATCTGCCGGGAAAACATAATCAAGTCAGTCAGAGACACTTTTCGCTGCCACAGCACCGGGCTGCTGAAACCGGGTTTATCTGCGGCGTCGTTGCGGCTAATCGTCAGCGGTATGTAACTTCGCCGGCGCAGTATATCGGCCGCAGCACTCTCGCTGCCGGCTTCAAGCTCGCCGCGTACGGCATTGCCGGTGCTGTCTCTTGCGGTGTAAATAAACTGCGGCATAGGCTTAGCTGCTCACTGCATCAAAATCAGGATCGGTATCAAGGAACTCTGACACCCGGATCACTTCATCAAGGCTGGTAATCCCTTGCTGCGCATATTGCAGCGCCATATTGCCCAGGCTGGTAAAGCCTTCACTACGATGCGCCAGCTCGGCAAAAGCCGAGGTATCATCCCGGCGCAGTGCATCTGCCAGCGGCTTGGTGATAACCAGCAACTCAAATACGCCCAACCGGCCTTTATAGCCACTGTGGTTGCACGACTGACACCCCGGCGCATGCCAGTAGCTGGCTGTAGCGTTGGCTTTGTTATGCCTAAGCCAACTGCTCTCCATATCATCCGGCTGGTAAGGTTGTTTGCAATACTCACATAACCGCCTTATCAACCGCTGCGCGACTATAGCGCGTAGCGCTGATGCCACCAGATAAGGCGCGGCGCCCATGTCGATTAAGCGCAGCGTACTGGTTACCGCATCATTGGTGTGCAGCGTAGACAGTACTAAGTGGCCGGTAAGTGCACCTCGCAGGCCCATTTCGGCGGTTTCCTGATCCCGCATCTCACCCACCATAATAATGTCAGGGTCTTGCCGTAATGTGGTGCGCAGTACATTACTGAACGACAAACCAATTTTATGGTTAACCTGTACCTGGTTTATCCGCGGCAAGCGGTATTCAACCGGGTCTTCCACGGTAATAATTTTACTGCCGGCCTGGTTTAACTCACTGAGCAAGCCATACAGCGTAGTAGTCTTACCAGAACCGGTTGGCCCGGTAACCAGTATCATACCGTGCGGGCTTTTGATAATACGCCTAAGTTTTGCCAGCAATGGCGCCGGCATACCGGTTTCTTCCAGGTGCAGAATACCGGCAGACTGATCAAGCAAACGCATAACCACTGATTCGCCATACTGCACCGGCATCGTAGAAATACGCACATCAATCTGGTGCTTTTTCACATTAATCTGAAAACGGCCATCCTGCGGCAGACGTTTTTCAGAGATATCCAGATTCGCCATCAGCTTAAGCCGCAATACCAGCGCAGACGCTATACTGACCTGATTCAGAATGCTTTCCTGCAGCACGCCGTCTACCCGCTGCCGTATACGCAGCACTTTTTCATCCGGCTCGATATGAATATCCGATGCTTTAACCTGAACCGCATCTTCGAAAATAGACTGCAGCAGTTTAACAATGGTGTTATCGGCATCGGTTTGCTCATCTACCGCAGTAAGATCCAGCCCCTGGTCATCACCATGTTCTTCTTTTAACTGGGAGGCAAAGCTCTCGATATCTTTAGTACGCCGGTACAGCGTATCAAAGGCTTCAATCAGCTGGCTTTCGCGCACTACCGCCAGCTCAATCTGGCGCGGCGCAAGCAGATCAGCCAGTTGATCCAACGCAGCCAAATCAGCCGGGTCACTCATGCCCAGTAATACTGAACTGCCGTGGTCTTCCAGTACCAACGCCCGGAACCGGCGGGCCTGCACTTCTGGCAATAACTGTACAGCTTTGGGGTCTATGCGTTTTTGCGCGATATCAAGAAAAGGCACACTCAGTTGCTGTGCCAGAAACTGCAGCAGTTGCTGTTCTGATAAGAATTTCAGCTCAATCAGGGTGGCGCCTAATTTACGGCCACTTTGCTGCTGTTGTGCCAATGCCTGCTGTAACTGTGGCTCCGAGATAATATTCTCGTGTACCAGTAAGTCACCCAAACGCATTTTTAAACGAGGTCTTTGCATAAGGTCACTCTGTTGCAGCTAAACGCTGCTGAATGTAATTTCTGCTGGCCGCGGTTAAGCTGTCGCCCCATTGTAACGCCTGACGATAATGCAGCTGCGCCTGTTCACGTTGTGCCAGCGCATCAAGGGCGATCGCAGCCCCCAACCACCAGCGGGCTTGCTGCGGCTGCAGCACGATAAGCTGCCTGAACCAGTCAAGCGCTGCCTGTGGCTGGCCAAGCTGCTGCAATGCAGTCGCTTTTAAACCGTAGTACTCTGGCTGTTGCGCTAATACAAACTGCGCAGGTAGCAACGTATCAACCCGCTGCCACTGTGCCTGAGCTGCAGCCTGTTGTGCCAGCAGCAGCTGAATATCGGCATTTACTATACCTTGCTGCAATGCCTGCTGCAGCACCATAAGCGCCTGTTGAGGCTGCCCCAGCTGATGCCACAACCGGGCTTGCTCCAGGTAGGCTTCTGCATTTTGTGGTGTTAGTTGCTGCAGCTGTTGCCATAGTTGCAGCGCCTGTTGTAGCTGACCAGCCTGTGCCGCGGTAAGAGCCTGCTGTTGTAACAGCGCGGCTTGTTGTTGCGGTGTCGCTACAGAGCGCACCACTTTCACGTCAGTTTCAGACTGGGCGTTCGCACCTGTGCGGGGCTCGGTATTACCCTCAGCACTGGTCGTATGCAAAGCGCCGGCGTCATGTTTTGCTGGCAACGACTGAGGTTGCGCCACTGCGTCAGGCTCAGCTGCGGGCTGTGCGTTGGCGGTGCGCTGTAATACGGTATCATCCCCGGCCTTAGTGCCTGTGGCCAGAACACTGTCAGCCACTTGTTCAGCCTCTGCGTCAGCAAGGCCGGGCTCCGCATTGATAACTGCGGCACTTTGTTGTGAAGCCAATGGTACAGCTTTCGTGCTAACTGATAGTTCAGCGCTGTTATCTGCTGCAGTCACAGCAGCTGCTGTGTCGCTGTTTACTGGTTTAACAAGCACCGATGCAGCTTCGCCTGTGTCAGGTAACGGCTCGCGCGTCAAAATGGCATAGACCGCAAATGCCAGCAATAACGCGCTTAACAGCAGTAACAGATTCAGCCACAGTGGCCGCTCATCACTGCGGGCGTTTAGTGGTGTTACTGCACGCTCTGACACATGCTGGCGTTTCTCCAGATCCCGCAGCATTTTATTCAGCACACTCATAGCGTCACCCATCCGGCTAGCCACTGACTGCCTGCTGCCATGGCGCACGTTGCCGCCACCAATGATGCTGACGCTACCCCATACCACCACCATGCTCTGGGTTTAGGCTGCACATCTTCGGTGTCCCAGGCAGCTAAACGTACATGCTGATAACCGGCATGCGCTTTGCCCTCGCCAAACGCCAGTAACAAGGCTTTGTGTGCCAGTATATTCACCAAACGCGGCACCCCTCTGCTGTAGCGCGTCAACGCCCTTAGCGCCATTTCACTGAATAGCATGCGCTGGGTGCCAGCCTGGTATAGCCGCTGCTGTAAGTAAGCCCCCACCTGCTGTCGGTTTAACAAAGTTAAACGGCAGGAAAACGAAATGCGCTGACGTAATTGGCGAAAGCGGTAACTGCTAAGCCGGTTGTCCAACTCTGGCTGGCCAAACAGTACTACCTGCAACAATTTACGCTGCTCAGTTTCCAGGTTCGTCAGCAAACGCAGTGCCTCAAGTGTCTCATCCGGCAGCGCCTGCGCTTCATCTATCAGCACTATGGTTTTTTTACCCTGACTGGCAAGCAACATCAGCTGCCGCTGCAGTAATTGCAGCAGCTGCGGCGGGTCGATATTAGCGGAATGTTTCAAGCCCAACTCCAGCGCTAATGCCCAGCGCAGTTCAATTGGGCTTAGGCAGGGATCGGGGACATAGGCAAGTTGCCAGTCTGGTTCGGTTTGCTGTAGCAACTTCCGGCACAGCAGCGTTTTACCACTGCCCACTTCACCGCAAACCTTAATGAAACCTTCTCCAGCGTTCAGTGCCGTTTTCAGCACCGCCAGCACATCATTGTGCTGCTGCAGCGGCACAAAGAATGTCGTATCGGGCGTTAGCCCGAACGGCATACGGCTAAGCTGAAAATGTTGCTGATACATAATTATTTTGGATACCAGTCACCGATGTAACCAGACGACTGCTGGATCTGCTGTTGCCATACGCCTTCACCAACAACCGTTGGTTTCAGTAATATCACCAGCTCTTTTTTCTTCTCGACTTTGTTCAGGCTGGTAAACAGTTTGCCTACCAACGGAATAGCACTTAACACCGGCGTACGTGACTCACTGTCACTGGTAACCGTTTGCATCAGGCCGCCAATCACCACAATTTCACCACTACGGGCGCGGATAATAGTGTCAGACTCACGGATATTACTTTGCGCCAGAGGCAAAATGATGCGCTCATCACTAAACTGAATGGTTTTGTTTTGTTCGGCAGTTTCGGTAACTGACGGGTGCACATGTAAAATAACACTGCCACTTTGATCAATCTGCGGCGTAACATCAAGTGCTATACCCGAGAAAAACGGCTGCAGAGAAATATTAGGCGTGCTGGTCGTGCCGCCTGCACCAATGGTGGTATCACTGCTGACGTTGGTAACAAAGTACTCGTCCTGCCCCACTTTAATCACCGCTTTCTGGTTATTCATTGCCGTAACCCGCGGGCTGGATAACACCTGCGCATTGCCCTGTGTTTCCAGCAGGTTTATCACACCATTAAAATCTGCATTGTTAAAGGAAATAGCAGTCACACCACCCAGCGAACTACTGATGGCGTTAGACGCAACGGCACCACTGGTACTAAAGTTAAAACTGGTGTTTCGCAGGTTCATAATGGCATTTTGCCAGTTAATACCCTGCTGATATTCGTCGTTAAGTGTCACTTCAATGATCTTCGCTTCCAGCACAACCTGACGCTGCAGATGCTGCTCTGACTGCCCCAGATAGGCTTTTACTGCTGCGATCTCGTCCGGCATGCCGCGCACGGTTACCAGCCCGGCTTGAGGCGTTACAACTACCATCCGATCCGGGCCATTACCCAGTACAGTACTGACGGCCTTCTCCAGATCTTTCCAAAAATCGGTCTTGCTTTCGCTTTGTATGGTGCTGCCATTAAACTGCTGCTGGCCATACTGCTGATTCTGGTTATTTAAATTACCCTGATTGTTATTACTCTGCGATGAGCCATTGTTGCGGTTATTCTGTCCATTCTGGTTATTTTGGTTATCCTGCGACACGCCGCCTGAGTTGACAGCAATAGACGAAAACCCCTGACGCTGCAGCATCAGATAATTCACAGCTATAGTTTCGGTGCGCAGGCCTGCCGGGTATATTTTGTACACCATGCCTTGCTGACGGATATCAAAGCCATATAACTGTTGCACAATTGCCATTGTCTCCGGCAGGGTAACCTGCTTCAGCTGAAGCGTGATCTGTCCACTGACGCCGGGGTGCAAAACAACGCTATAAGCAGTATCAGCCACAATAGACTGAAAGAAGTCAGCCAGGTCAGCCTGAGCTGCTGCAACATTAAAACGCGGTAACTGCGCAGCCTGAGGCGTGTAGCTACTGGCAATCAGGTCCTGAGTCACCGCATCCGGTACTGTCGGTGTTGCTACCGTAACAGGTTTCGTCTGCGCCGCTTGCTGCAGCACCTGCTGAGCTTTATCCGGTACCTGCGTAGGTGAAAATGCCTGGCAGCCACTTAACAGGACACCACTGCATAACCACAACACCTTGTTTACACGCTTATTATTCATATTGTTTTATCGCTGTATTAAGTAAAGGCAGTACTAGCTGCTCGCCGTTTAAATCCATAATCACTTTTGTTTGCTGAATATCCAGCACCAGATACTGTTGAAAACGCTGGCCTTTTCGTACCAAAACGCCATCAAGTACTGCAACGCGGCCATCGGCTGTGTGTTTAATCAGTTGTAGTTTAGGCAGTGTGGCCGTTACCGCACCTGCACTGCTAACGCCAGCGGCCTGCCAGCCAGCAGCCGGTTTTGTTGGATCCGCCTGCGCAACGGCGCACCAAAACAAACAGAGGCTACAGACGGATAAAATCTTCATTTTCACTCACCGTACCTAATTCTATCGTCATATCAGCCAACGGATATTCCGTGACGTTATAGTGCAGCCCCTGCCAGTTCACCAGCCAGGGTAGTTGCTCGATACGTTGCAATACCTGATACAACTTATCGTAATTAGCTGTCATCACCAACTTAAGCGTGTGCTGATACATCAGTGGTGGCTCACTGTCTGCTTGCCCCTCCAACCTGACAGGCACAGGCGGTAAAGTCCGCAAACTGCTAAGTTGAACACCCTCACTGCTTTGCAGCATATTTTGCAACAGTGTCACCATTTGCTCGGCGCCAATAAAATGACTGGCACTGAGTTTGATTTGCTCATTCAACTGTACCTGTTGCTGCTGCAATGAAGCCAGCCGTTCGCGGTAATCGCGATCAATATCAATGCTTAGCTGCTGTCGAAGCTCCTCGCTTTGTTGTTGAGTTTGCTGTTGTTGCCGCTGCATGGCATCAAGCTGCAATTTGCCTTTGTGCAGACTCTGCCAACCTGGCTCAAGCAAGTACACCAGCCCCAGCCAGAGTGTTAAGATAAGACTGCCACCCCAAATCAGTACTTTCTCCCTGTGCTGTAACTGACTAAAACGTTCCGACAATAGTTGCCACTGGTTCATTGTTCTGCTCCTTGCCGGGCCCGCAGCTCAAAACTCACGGCTTTTTTCTCTGGTACCTGCAGCATATTAACCTGACTAAAGCGCTGACCGCGGAAATACGCCAGTTGCCGCAAATTCTCAAGCCACAGCGGAACACTGTCCGGGCGCAGGGCTATGCCATTAAAGCTGCTAAAGTGTTGCTGCAAAGAGAAACCCGTTAGCCATAAGTCCTGTCGATCAATGTGTTGCAAATGCTGCAAAACAGGGCTGTATATCTGAGTTGCCTGTTGTTGCTGCTGACTTAGATAATTTAACAGCTGCTGCTTTTGCGCCACACTCTGAGCGGCCGTATCATACTGGCTCACTAACTCAGCCGACGGCTGGCGCTGCGCCAGTGCCTGCTGATACATAGTCATTTCCTGCTGCAATACATTCAGCTGCTGCTGTTCAGATGCCAGCTGCTTTGTAAGCTGAGCCTGCTGCTGTTGCAGATAAAGCCAGGCTGCAAACAGCACCAGCAAGATACACAGCCAGATTTGCAGCAGTCGCTTCAAGCCCAACCTTTCACGTATTGGCTGCAGCACAGCCTGATATAAATTTACCTGCTGCTTCATACGGTTTGCTCCGCCCTGGCCGGGCTGAGTGCCGCCACTGCAGGCCAGCTGCTTATCATTTGTTGTGTATTCAGTGAATTATCAACAACTGCGTTGCTTAATACCTCAACCCGGCTAAAACCAGTTTGCGTCAATACCTCTGTCACTATCTCTGCATTTGGCATCAGCAGACGAATATCCCTGACCGGAGGCTGCTTTAGCTGACTTTCGAAATAGTCCATAGAACGCTGAAGTTCAAGTTGCAGACGATCTAACTCGCCGTTGCGCAGCTCTGATTCCGAATAAAGATGCATGCGCCCCAGGCCACGGGTACGGCGGGAAAAATACAGTACCCCCTCGCGTACAATCTGGATCAGTACTTCCTGCTCTGGTTGATGTATCACCAGCATAGTTGCGCTCGTTGTTGGTTTCACTAATCGTAAAGCCAGCCACTCTTCAGGTTGAATTGTCAGCAGCTGCTGCCCGGATTGGGTTACCTGTTGAACCAGCTGCTTTAACCAACTGAGACTGGCTACCACGACATTTATTTTCGCTTGCTGTGCGCTGTGGACGGGTAAATCAATGTAATCTGCAATAATGTCTTCCGGGCTGATACTAACCAGATCTTTGACCTGCCAGGGTAATGCCTGCAACATTTCTTCTTCTGACAGTTCAGGCTTATCCAACTGCACCAACTGGTAGAAATCAGCAGCTAACACCAGATGTAAACGACTACCGGTCGGCATGACCGATAACATCGCCCGCACAGCCGGCTGCCAGTCAGCGCCGGTAAAATCCGTTTGCCGGCGTAATACCGTTTTATTGCCTTTGATCTGAGTCAGACTGACAGTAGAGCTTCCCAGATACAACGCAAACAATCCGGAATGATTCGCCGCTCCCCGACTGATGCTTGTTATTATTTTTCTCAGCATAGCGCTGCCATTAACGTAGAGTGTAACGCTATACTAGCGGCAAATTTAGTTACTGTCATGTGCTGAGCTATGTTGTATTCATCTGATATTCAGCTAATTACTCCCCAGAAGCGTTGGCAGGTGGTGCACCATTCAGTGCTGCAGCAAAAAAACATTCAACTGTGGATATGCCACCTTGATACGGGTTTGACGGAAGTCTCAGGTAATAAATGCCTTAAACTGAAATACCCCTTACTGCAGGTTGTTCAACACGGTTATGCAGGGATTGTGACGTTCGGCGGCGCTTACTCTAATCATCTGTGTGCCGTGGCGGCCTGTTGTCATGCAATGAGGTTAAAAAGTGTAGCTTATGTCAGAACCGACGAGCTGGATCCAACAAATCCTACTCTGACATTTTGCCGGCAACGGGGTATGCAACTGATAACGTTGGAGCGTGGCCGCTACCGCCAACGTTCCGAGCCCGCTTTCATTAATGAGATAACCGCTTTACACCCGGATTTATTGCTGGTACCAGAGGGTGGCTCTTCTGCTGCGGGTAGCCTTGGTGTGTCAGAGTTGGATTTAGCCAGTACGCCAGATGGCAATGCAGACCTTATCCTTTGTGCGACCGCGAGTGGCGGAACCCTGGCCGGCATTATTAACGGTCATGATTGCAACGTATTGGGGATCGCGGTAGTCAGAGATGCGTCCTTGCCGTTACGGGTACAACAGCTGATAAATAAAGAAAACGCCGAACAACAATGGCGGATTGACAACACCTTTACCGGTAAAGGCTATGGCCAGTTTGATAGCAACCTACTGGCATTTTGCCGCAGCATGGCGGCACAAAACATACTTCTTGAACCAATTTACACGGGCAAAGCCCTGGCGGCAGCTATTCATCTGGCTGAGCATAACCAGATCCCACCCGGCAGTCGGTTGAGCTTTTTTCATACCGGTGGTTTGCAGGGACTACAGGGCTTACGCCATCGTAATCTGATTACTGCAACTGACTTTGCGCTATTATCTGGGTCAGTGGCTGACTGAAATAAAACCCCTGTCCGCCCGCAACGCCCGATTTTTGCAGTGCAAGCCATTCCGCTTCTAACTCTACGCCTGTGGCAATAACCCTGACGCCTTTGCCGGCAAAACCCGCGATCAGGCCTCTGACGAAGAGTTGTTGCTCCAGATGTTGATCTATATTCCGCACCACTGAAGGATGTAGTTTTACCGACTCCAACGGCAACTCATCAACATAGACGGTATTGTCTATTACCAGCCCCACCTGATCGATAACCAAGGCAAAGCCTGTCTTGTTCAGCTTTAACATTTTGCTTTTCAACGGCTTGTAGTGCCGTAACAAGTGATGCTCTGCAATCTCAATTGCCAGCTGCTGCGGGTCAATCTGTCCCGAGAGCACCATGTGCTCCAACCATTCCCACCACACAGGATCAAGCAAAGACTGAACACTGACATTGACGCTACAACGGTTAAAAGTGCGGGACTCAACAGCACACATACGAGCTGTTTTAAGCAAGACATATTTATCAATCTCACTGGCTAAGCCACAGTTATGCGCCATCGGTAAGAAAATAGCTGCGGGCACACTGCCTGCTTCCCGGCTTTGCAGTCGGATCAACACCTCATGTTGCAAGATATCTCTTTCTTGCCAGGAAAATACTGGCTGAAAACTCAGGCTGAAGCGATGCTCCAATAGTGCTTTACTAAGTTCTGAACGCCACCACACAGAGCCTTTTGCCTGCGGCTTGTCTTGTTGAACGAAACCATAAGCAGCATTTGGGCCGTGCAGCTGGGCGGTTTTCAATGCCATATCAGCTTCAGATAGAACCTGATAAGAAGTTTGGCCACGCTGATAGCCGGCATAACCTATATGTACAACATCATGTTCAAGGGCCTCACTGAAACAGCTGGCCCGGCTTAACAATACGGCGATCTTGTCACCCAGCTTCTCCATATCCTTAGACGCCAGGCCTGCCACTAACAAGGCCAGATCATTATCTGCCAGCCTGGCTATTACTGTATCGCTGTAGCTGGCAATAACACCTTGCAGAATATCAACACAAGCCCGCAGCCTTAAAAACGGCCTTGCACCGGCTGCGTTGGGCTCTGGCGCTGCCAGCTGAATAATAAACAAAGCGCCAAACGCTACCTCAGAGGTATCACTTAAATAGTGCTGTAGCTTGCTTTCAAAAAATACCCGGTTACCAATCGCCAATTCATGATCGATCAATCCCTGCACACGCACCAGATGCCGCACTTCCTGATCACGTCGTAATAACTGCTCTAAATTTTGCACTACTTTATGCAAACGTTGATGGGATGGGGAACCCTTTTCCACGCGCAATTCCAGTTTAGTCTCCAGCTGTTCTAGTAAGCCATGTACAACCAGCTCTTCATTAGCAAGCATCTTTAGCTGGCGTAGCCATAACCACCACAATGGCATCAGGATTAATAAAAATATGAGATTAGAGACAAGATAAGCCCAGAAACCAGATGTAACTAACAATGCTTTATCAACGAATACCAAAGTATCCTGTAGCTGAAAACTAAGATAATCTGCAGCGCCTTGCGGCTCGGAGGTTAGGCCGAAATGCGAAGTCAACCAACGTGGCCCTGCAGCATCAGTTGATCCTACCCCTTGAGCTGACTGAAACAGAACATGTGCTTGCTGGCGCACATCGTAATACTGCATTGCAAAATGACAAATATTAAAGGCAAACAGCAATGCCAATAAAGCCAAAAGCTGAAAGCGACGCATCCGCTGTCTGGGAAACTGTAGTAAATACACAGCCAACTCCTTTTGTAACTGCCTACAAGTGTTAATCGTTGCAGAGGATTTGTCGAGTTTTTATCTGTGAAAGCAATAAAATAAAACCCGCCGCGTTGTTGAGGGTGTTGAGTATTGTGCTGCAGCGGGGCGAGCAGCGGTGAACGATACGTTCTGGCCGCCAAACACAAAAAGGCCTACCGGTTAAGGTAGGCCTTCTGCTTTATGAGGCGCCTGGCGGTGAACTACTCTCGCATAGCGAATGCTACACTACCATCGTCGCAGCTGCGTTTCACTTCTGAGTTCGGAATGGGATCAGGTGGTTCCACAGCGCTATTGCCACCAGGCAAAAACGGTTTGTCTGTCTTTAACTTAGCAAGCTTGTAGTATGCACACTGTATTTCTGTTGGCTTTTCAGCCTAAAACATCTTTGGCGTTGTATGGTTAAGCCTCTCGGGCAATTAGTATGAGTTAGCTTAACGCCTCACAGCGCTTCCACACCTCACCTATCAACGTTGTGGTCTCCAACGACCCTTTAGCAGACTTAAAGTCTGAGGGATGACTCATCTTGTGGCCGGCTTCCCGCTTAGATGCTTTCAGCGGTTATCCGTTCCGAACGTAGCTACCGGGCAGTGCCATTGGCATGACAACCCGAACACCAGCGGTTCGTTCACTCCGGTCCTCTCGTACTAGGAGCAACTCCACTCAATCATCCAACGCCCACGGCAGATAGGGACCGAACTGTCTCACGACGTTCTAAACCCAGCTCGCGTACCACTTTAAATGGCGAACAGCCATACCCTTGGGACCGACTTCAGCCCCAGGATGTGATGAGCCGACATCGAGGTGCCAAACACCGCCGTCGATATGAACTCTTGGGCGGTATCAGCCTGTTATCCCCGGAGTACCTTTTATCCGTTGAGCGATGGCCCTTCCATACAGAACCACCGGATCACTATGACCTACTTTCGTACCTGCTCGACGTGTCTGTCTCGCAGTTAAGCTGGCTTCTACCATTACACTAACCGTACGATGTCCGACCGTACTTAGCCAACCTTCGTGCTCCTCCGTTACTCTTTAGGAGGAGACCGCCCCAGTCAAACTACCCACCAGACACTGTCCGCAATCCCGGTTCAGGGACCTACGTTAGAACATCAAACATACAAGGGTGGTATTTCAAGGACGGCTCCACGATAACTGGCGTTACCGCTTCAAAGCCTCCCACCTATCCTACACATGTAGGGTCAATGTTCAGTGCCAAGCTATAGTAAAGGTTCACGGGGTCTTTCCGTCTAGCCGCGGGTATACGGCATCTTCACCGCAATTTCAATTTCACTGAGTCTCGGCTGGAGACAGCCTGGCCATCATTACACCATTCGTGCAGGTCGGAACTTACCCGACAAGGAATTTCGCTACCTTAGGACCGTTATAGTTACGGCCGCCGTTTACCGGGGCTTCGATCAAGAGCTTCGCTTGCGCTAACCCCATCAATTAACCTTCCGGCACCGGGCAGGTGTCACACCCTATACGTCCTCTTACGAGTTTGCAGAGTGCTGTGTTTTTAATAAACAGTTGCAGCCAGCTGGTCACTGCGACTCTTCACTGCTTACGGAGCAAGTCCTTCACAGCAAAGAGCGTACCTTCTCCCGAAGTTACGGTACTATTTTGCCTAGTTCCTTCAGCCGAGTTCTCTCAAGCGCCTTGGTATGCTCTACCTGACCACCTGTGTCGGTTTAGGGTACGGTCACCAATACCTGAAGCTTAGAGGCTTTTCCTGGAAGCATAGCGTTAGCAACTTCGTCACCGTGGTGACTCGTCTCGTATCTCAGTCTTAAGCATCCGGATTTTCCTAAACGCTCAACCTACATACTTTCACGCGGACTACCAACGCCGCGCTTGCCTAGCTTTCTCCGTCCCCCCATCGCAGTATTGGCCGGTACGGGAATATTAACCCGTTTCCCATCGACTACGCCTTTCAGCCTCGCCTTAGGGGCCGACTCACCCTACCCTGATTAGCATGGGATAGGAACCCTTGGTCTTTCGGCGGGGAAGTTTTTCACTCCCCTTATCGTTACTCATGTCAGCATTCGCACTTCTGATACCTCCAGCAACCCTCCCGGGTCACCTTCACAGGCTTACAGAACGCTCCTCTACCACTTGTGCAAGCACAAGTCCGCAGCTTCGGTGAATGATTTAGCCCCGTTACATCTTCCGCGCAGGCCGACTCGACTAGTGAGCTATTACGCTTTCTTTAAAGGGTGGCTGCTTCTAAGCCAACCTCCTAGCTGTCTATGCCTTCCCACATCGTTTTCCACTTAATCATTACTTTGGGACCTTAGCTGGCGGTCTGGGTTGTTTCCCTTTTCACGACGGACGTTAGCACCCGCCGTGTGTCTCCCGAGTAGTACTCATTGGTATTCGGAGTTTGCATGGGGTTGGTAAGTCGGGATGACCCCCTAGCCCAAACAGTGCTCTACCCCCAATGGTATTCGCTCGAGGCGCTACCTAAATAGCTTTCGAGGAGAACCAGATATCTCCGAGCTTGATTAGCCTTTCACTCCGATCCACAAGTCATCCCCATCTTTTTCAACAGATGTGGGTTCGGTCCTCCAGTTAGTGTTACCCAACCTTCAACCTGCTCATGGATAGATCGCCCGGTTTCGGGTCTACACCCTGCAACTATTCGCCCAGTTAAGACTCGGTTTCCCTACGGCTCCCCTATTCGGTTAACCTCGCTACAGAATGTAAGTCGCTGACCCATTATACAAAAGGTACGCAGTCACACCACGAAGGTGCTCCCACTGCTTGTACGTACACGGTTTCAGGTTCTATTTCACTCCCCTTACAGGGGTTCTTTTCGCCTTTCCCTCACGGTACTGGTTCACTATCGGTCAGTCAGGAGTATTTAGCCTTGGAGGATGGTCCCCCCATGTTCAAACAGGATACCACGTGTCCCGTCCTACTCGTTTTCACTAAAAAGGCATTGTCGTGTACGGGGCTATCACCCTGTATCGCTCATATTTCCACATGATTCCACTAACACCAATCCAGCTTAAGGGCTACTCCGCGTTCGCTCGCCGCTACTAACGGAATCTCGGTTGATTTCTTTTCCTCGGGGTACTTAGATGTTTCAGTTCTCCCGGTTTGCCTCCTTAACCTATGTATTCAGTTAAGGATAGTGAGTAAACTCACTGGGTTTCCCCATTCGGACATCTGCGGGTCTAACGCCTCTTACCGGCTTCCCACAGCTTTTCGCAGGTTAGTACGTCCTTCATCGCCTCTGACTGCCAAGGCATCCACCGTGTACGCTTAGTCACTTAACCATACAACCCAAAAATGTTTTTGTGTCGTACAGTGTGCTTTGCTATACACTCTCTCGCTTGAGTTCGAGAGGTTGCTTAGCTTGTTTTTTACTACTATCAGCTTGCCAAATTGTTAAAGAGCAGTTTGAGATTAAACTCAAATCAAATCATTCTCGTAAGAACAGTTTCATTTGAATTTCAACACACTAAAGGAATGGTGGAGTTAAGCGGGATCGAACCGCTGACCTCCTGCGTGCAAGGCAGGCGCTCTCCCAGCTGAGCTATAACCCCAATCTAGTTAATTTCGCTTTAGACAAGGCGCTTTCCTGTGAAGCATACTTAGGTATGCAAGCAGGGAAGCAACGCCGTATAACGCGGAATTTGGTGGGTCTGAGTAGACTCGAACTACCGACCTCACCCTTATCAGGGGTGCGCTCTAACCACCTGAGCTACAGACCCAATCTGTACGTGTGCTCTATCTCATGCAATCAATCATCTGTGTGAACACTTATAACTTCATGTCACTTTAGGTAAGGAGGTGATCCAACCGCAGGTTCCCCTACGGTTACCTTGTTACGACTTCACCCCAGTCATGAATCACAAAGTGGTAAGCGCCCTCCCGAAGGTTAAGCTACCTACTTCTTTTGCAACCCACTCCCATGGTGTGACGGGCGGTGTGTACAAGGCCCGGGAACGTATTCACCGCAACATTCTGATTTGCGATTACTAGCGATTCCGACTTCATGGAGTCGAGTTGCAGACTCCAATCCGGACTACGATACGCTTTAAGAGATCCGCTCACTGTCGCCAGCTTGCCTCCCTCTGTACGTACCATTGTAGCACGTGTGTAGCCCTACTCGTAAGGGCCATGATGACTTGACGTCGTCCCCACCTTCCTCCGGTTTATCACCGGCAGTCTCCCTAGAGTTCCCACCATTACGTGCTGGCAACTAAGGATAAGGGTTGCGCTCGTTGCGGGACTTAACCCAACATTTCACAACACGAGCTGACGACAGCCATGCAGCACCTGTCTTAGCGTTCCCGAAGGCACAACTGCATCTCTGCAATCTTCGCTAGATGTCAAGAGTAGGTAAGGTTCTTCGCGTTGCGTCGAATTAAACCACATGCTCCACCGCTTGTGCGGGCCCCCGTCAATTCATTTGAGTTTTAATCTTGCGACCGTACTCCCCAGGCGGTCTACTTAGTGCGTTAGCTGCGCTACTCACAGTACAAGACCACGAACAGCTAGTAGACATCGTTTACGGCGTGGACTACCAGGGTATCTAATCCTGTTTGCTCCCCACGCTTTCGCACCTGAGCGTCAGTATTGTGCCAGGGGGCCGCCTTCGCCACTGGTATTCCTCCAAATCTCTACGCATTTCACCGCTACACTTGGAATTCTACCCCCCTCTCACATACTCTAGCGTGCCAGTTTTGAATGCAATTCCCAGGTTGAGCCCGGGGCTTTCACATCCAACTTAACACACCGCCTACGTGCGCTTTACGCCCAGTAATTCCGATTAACGCTTGCACCCTCCGTATTACCGCGGCTGCTGGCACGGAGTTAGCCGGTGCTTCTTCTGCGAGTAACGTCAAAATGCTGTGCTATTAACACAACACCCTTCCTCCTCGCTGAAAGTGCTTTACAACCCGAAGGCCTTCTTCACACACGCGGCATGGCTGGATCAGGCTTGCGCCCATTGTCCAATATTCCCCACTGCTGCCTCCCGTAGGAGTCTGGACCGTGTCTCAGTTCCAGTGTGGCTGATCATCCTCTCAAACCAGCTAGGGATCGTCGCCTTGGTGAGCCATTACCCCACCAACTAGCTAATCCCATATAGGTGCATCCGATAGCATGTGGCCCGAAGGTCCCACACTTTGGTCCGTAGACATTATGCGGTATTAACAGTCGTTTCCAACTGGTATCCCCCTCTATCGGGCAGCTCCCTATACATTACTCACCCGTCCGCCGCTAAATCCAGGAGCAAGCTCCCTTCATTCGCTCGACTTGCATGTGTTAGGCCTGCCGCCAGCGTTCAATCTGAGCCATGATCAAACTCTTCAATTAAAAGTGTTTGCTGTCCATAAAGGACTGCTCAGTCTTACTGACTTAAAACATATTTCTATGTAAGTCACTCAACCGATAAATTTCATTTTGTGAAATCCATCATAAGTGCCCACACAGATGATTGATTGCGAATTGTTAAAGAGCGTTGCACCAGAGCCTTGGCTCAATGATGCGAGGCTTTCGCCTCAGTCAGACTTTGCTTGCTTTCGCTTGCTGCCGTCTGTGTGGTGCGCATTATAGAGATCATCGAAAAGTGATCAAGATCTTTTTTACAGAAAGATGATCGACCGCGCACTTTTTGAGCAAAACAACCTCAAATGCATTGAATTGGTTTATTTATTAGCCAATTACACGGTAATTAATTAATGATCCTGTGCAGATAAGAAAGATCTGGCGTTCTGTTTTTCGCTCTGCTCAGTTCATGTTGGTAGATAAAATTGCCGAGCTCATTTAAAAACGGCAAGCCTATCTGTTCTGTTTCATACTGGTCGTCATTCAGAATATCGTTCTGATTGGTATATATGACTGCAGACAAGAAAAACTCTACGTTGTTTGCCAGATCAACTATGTAGGCACTATCGATCAGATGACCATAGGCCCAGCCTGTTTTATTAAAAATACGTATATTAGCCGGTAAAGCCTGTGCCCCACCGCCAAACATCAGAAACTTTGAGTAGTTGTCAGGATATTCCTCTTTACTGTAATGCGGAAACTCACTTTCGCCGGGTAACATAGACATGTAACGCAATATAAAAGCACGCTGTTCTTCAGTTATTTGAAACTGCTTGTTGATGGCAAAAAGCTGAGGAAACACTACACGTTTTACGATGCTATCTAGATCCTGCAGACTCAAGCGGTTCTTGATACTAAAGTCCATAGGCTGCTGAATGAGTACTCCGTCAGACATATAGCCATGGCCGAGCTTAGGCTGTTCAATGTTCACGTATTCTAATTGCGATATGCGAGCCGGTAACGCGAGAGCAACGGCTCCGCCCGAACCTAAGAAGCTAATAGGGTTATACTGACGATTCTGTGCTGGCGTTAAAGCTATACTCAGACGGTGATTTATTAAGGCCTGATTCAATCCGAGCTGACGTAATCTGTCGTTCAGCCTGTCCTGGCCGAGTAATTCATACAACCTGTTACTGGCATCATTGTCACTCACTAGCAATATCTTCTTTATATAGTGAGCAATACTCGGTAAACCCGAAGCCGAGCTGGTATCAACATGTGCCTCTGACTGCCCGTCAAATGCTGTGTCAGTCAACATTGGTGAAAACATGGTAATTGCTTTTTGCTGTGGTTCATTCAACCACTCCAGAGCGAGTAACGATATTGGCAACTTCACTGTGCTGGCTGGATAGAAATAACGTTCGGGTTCCAGACCCAAGGTGTAACAGCTCAAAGCAGCATTGTTTTGCTTATCTCTATCTATTTGTGTGTAGATAATCTGAAGCTTAAAGCGATCTGGTTCTTTTAGCACAGCTGCCAGCGTCGGGTACTTCGCGCCAATTTTCTTGTCACCAATAATCTCGCTCAGTTCAGCATTTTTTGATGGCTGCGTAGAACTTGCACAGCCGGTTTCTTCGGCGTTGGCGCTAATCGTCAGTGCCAACAACAGACATGAGAGAATTCGCATCGAAATAACTGCCATAGATAAAATGAAATCAAATCATAAGGGCAGTACGGAGGAAAAACAAACAGGCATAAAAAAACCGGGCATCAGCCCGGTTTTTTATTCGGTTATAGCTTATTCAGCTGCAGTTTCTTCAACTGGCAGTGCATCCACTTCTGGACGATCGACTAATTCGATGTAAGCCATAGGTGCGTTATCACCGGCACGGAAGCCACACTTCAGAATACGAGTGTAACCACCTGGACGCGCATTATAACGCGGACCCAACACGTTGAATAACAAACCAACTACTTCTTTATCACGAGTACGGGCGAAAGCCAGACGGCGGTTTGCAACGCTGTCGTTCTTTGCCAGTGTGATCAACGGTTCAATCACACGACGTAACTCTTTAGCTTTAGGCAAAGTCGTTTTGATGATTTCGTGCTTCACCAACGAGCTTGCCATGTTGCGGAACATTGCCGTACGGTGGCTGCTGTTCCTGTTTAATTGACGACCACTCTTGCGATGGCGCATGATCTATTCCTTCTCACTAAACCAGAAACTGGTATCTGATTAGTCTTTATTTACCAGACTCGCTGGCGGCCAGTTCTCCAGGCGCATGCCCAGTGATAAACCGCGTGATGCCAGCACGTCTTTGATTTCGGTAAGCGACTTTTTACCCAGGTTAGGGGTTTTAAGTAACTCAACCTCGGTACGCTGAACCAGATCACCAATGTACTGAATCTGCTCTGCCTTCAAGCAGTTAGCAGAACGAACTGTTAATTCCAAATCATCGACCGGACGTAACAGAATCGGATCAAACTCCGGCTTCTCTTCGCGTTTTTCCGGTTCGCTCTTATCGCGCAGTTCTACGAAGAACTCTAGCTGTTCTGCCAGAATTGTCGCTGCGCGGCGAATGGCTTCCTCTGGCTCGACTGTGCCGTTGGTCTCCATATCGATGATCAGTTTGTCCAGGTCAGTGCGCTGTTCAACACGGGCCGCTTCAACCGAATAAGCAATACGCTCAACCGGGCTGAAAGACGCGTCCAGTAACAGACGACCAATAGGACGCTCGTCATCATCTGAGGACAAACGCGCTGATGCAGGCACATAACCACGACCACGTTGCACTTTCAGGCGCATACTGAATTCAGTTTCGCCGGTCAGGTTGCAGATTACATGGTCAGGGTTGACGATAACCACACCGTCGCCATGCTGGATATCTCCAGCTGTTACAGGGCCGGCACCTTTTTTCGTCAAAGTCAGTGTGACTTCATCTTTGTCTTCCAGGCGAACGGCTAGGCCTTTCAGGTTCAGAAGGATATCAATAATATCTTCCTGCACACCCTCTTTGGCGCTGTACTCATGGAGAACGCCATCAATTTCAACTTCAGTCACAGCACAACCCGGCATAGACGAAAGCAGAATACGACGTAACGCGTTGCCCAAGGTATGCCCGAAACCGCGCTCAAGTGGTTCCAAAGTAACTTTGGCACGAGTTGGGTTGATTTTTTCGATACCAACTAATCTCGGCTTAAGGAATTCGGTGACAGAACCCTGCATTGTATCCTCTCTTAACAATTAGCCTTACTTAGAGTAAAGCTCGACGATTAACTGTTCGTTGATGTCCGCAGACAGGTCTGAACGCTCTGGAAGACGCTTAAATACGCCTTCAAGCTTCGTGTTGTCTACTTCGATCCAAGTTGGCTTCTCACGTTGTGCAGCAACTTCAAGCGCAGCACCGATACGGGCTTGCTTTTTAGCCTTCTCACGAACAGAGATCACTTGTTCAGGTAATACAGTATGTGACGGAACGTTAACCACGCGACCATTTAACATGATTGCCTTGTGGCTCACCAGCTGACGCGCTTCTGCACGAGTGCTGGCCAGGCCCATACGGTATACTACGTTGTCTAAACGTGACTCTAACAACTGCAGCAGGTTTTCACCGGTATTACCTTTCAAACGAGCAGCTTCCTTGTAATAGTTACGGAACTGCTTCTCTAATACGCCATAAATACGACGTACTTTTTGTTTCTCGCGTAACTGCAAACCGTAGTCTGATAAGCGACCGCGACGTGCGCCGTGCTGACCAGGTGCTGTGGTTAAGTTACACTTTGAATCGATTGCTCTTACGCCGCTTTTCAGGAACAGGTCTGTACCTTCGCGACGACTTAGTTTGAGCTTAGGACCCAAATATCTTGCCATCTTCTTTCTCCAATAATCCGTGAAGCGCTGTAATTACACGCGACGTTTTTTAGGTGGACGGCATCCGTTGTGTGGGATTGGCGTCACGTCGGTGATATTTGTGATCTTGTAACCAGCGGCGTTCAGAGCACGAATCGCTGATTCGCGGCCTGGGCCTGGGCCATTCACAAACACTTCAAGGTTTTTAACACCATATTCCAGCGCAGCAGTACCTGCACGCTCTGCAGCTACCTGAGCAGCAAACGGAGTAGATTTACGTGAACCACGGAAACCTGAACCGCCGGCAGTCGCCCAGCACAGCGCATTACCCTGACGATCAGTAATCGTCACGATGGTGTTGTTGAAAGAAGCATGGATATGAGCCATACCGTCAGAAACTTGCTTTTTTACCCGTTTACGAGTACGAACTGGTGCTTTAGCCATGTCGAATCACCTTATTTCTTAATCGCTTTACGTGGGCCCTTACGGGTACGCGCATTAGTTTTAGTGCGCTGTCCACGAACTGGCAGACTACGACGGTGGCGCAGGCCACGGTAGCAACCTAAGTCCATTAAACGCTTAATGTTCAATGTGATTTCACGGCGTAAGTCACCTTCAACGGTGTACTTAGCAACTTCGTCACGAAGTGTATCTAACTGTGCATCAGATAAAGACGCAATTTTAGTACTTTCTTCGATACCCACTGCAGCTAAAATCGATTTAGCGCGGGTTTTACCGATACCATAAACATAGGTCAAAGAGATGACCGCATGCTTATTATCGGGGATGTTAATGCCAGCGATACGGGCCACTAACGTTCTCCTTTAATAGAGTTTAAAGATGCCAATTTGAAAAGCCCGTAAGGATACTCAAATGGCGCTTACATTGCAAACGATAAAGGGGCTAAACCCAAAAGTTCAGCCCGCAGTATCAGTTTTATTCTGCTATTAGCCTTGGCGCTGTTTATGCTTCGGCTCACTGCAAATTACGCGAACTACGTTATTACGCTTGATCACTTTGCAGTTACGGCAGATCTTCTTAACGGAAGCTCGTACTTTCATAACTTAACTCCGCAAACTATCTTAACGGCTGTAGCCTTTAAGATTTGCCTTTTTAAGCACAGAATCATACTGATGCGACATCAGATGGGTCTGTACCTGTGCCATAAAGTCCATGATAACGACAACGATAATCAGCAATGATGTACCGCCGAAGTAGAACTGAACGTCCCACGCTACCATCATGAACTCAGGAACCAAACAGATAAAGGTAATGTACAGCGCGCCTGCTAAGGTTAACCGCGTCATCACTTTATCAATGTATTTTGATGTCTGCTCACCAGGTCTAATACCAGGGATAAAGGCACCAGATTTCTTCAGGTTATCCGCTGTATCGCGTGGATTAAATACCAGCGCGGTATAGAAGAAGCAGAAGAAAATGATGGCCGCGGAGTATAACATCATATACAACGGTTGTCCCGGAGATAATGTTAACGCTAATTCCTGCAGGAAGTTAGCTACCACGCCTTCACCTGAACCAAACCAACTGGCTATCGTTCCAGGGAACAGAATAATGCTAGATGCAAAGATTGGTGGAATTACACCGGCCATATTCACTTTTAACGGCAAATGGCTGCTTTGCGCGGCAAACACCTGACGGCCCTGCTGACGCTTAGCGTAATTAACCACAATACGACGCTGGCCGCGTTCAAAGAACACCACAAACCAGGTAATCGCAACCACGATAACACCAATTGCAACTAACAGTAAAAAGTGCAAATCGCCTTGACGTGCCTGCTCTATCGTCTGACCAATGGCAGACGGGAAGCCGGCAACAATACCGGTAAAGATCAGCAACGAAATACCATTACCGATGCCGCGCTCTGTAATTTGCTCACCTAACCACATTAAGAACATGGTACCGGTAACCAAACTGATTACCGCTGTGAAGTAAAATGCAAAGCCCGGGTTAATGACTAACCCTTGCATCATGTTAGGCAGGCCAGTGGCAATACCAATGGCCTGTAACGTTGCTAAACCTAAAGTACCGTAGCGCGTCATCTGGTTAATTTTGCGCTTTCCAGCTTCACCTTCTTTTTTCAGTTCTGCCATGGCAGGGTGAACTACCGTTAACAGCTGAACAATAATAGAGGCAGAGATGTAGGGCATAATGCCCAACGCAAACACCGAAGCACGCTCAAGTGCGCCACCGCTGAACATGTTAAACATTTCAACGATGGTGCCCTTTTGTTGCTCGAATAACTGAGCCAGCACGGCGGCGTCAATTCCAGGAATTGGCACAAAGGAGCCTAACCGAAAAACGATTATGGCCAAAAGTACAAATAACAGACGGGCTTTCAGCTCGCTGAAACCGCCTTTTGCACTTCTTGAGTCCGAACCTGGTTTAGCCATCGCGTACTATCCTTATTATTCTTCGACTTTACCGCCAGCGGCTTCGATTGCTGCACGTGCACCTTTAGTTACGCCTAAACCTTTAACGGTTACCGGGCGAGAGATCTCGCCAGACAGCACAACTTTAGCGAACTTAACAGTACGAGCGATGATGTTAGCTTCCATCAGGCTAGCCAGATCAACTACATCACCGTTTACCGCAGCCAGTTCGTGCAGGCGTACTTCTGCAGAAACCAGAGATTTCTGAGAAGTGAAACCGAACTTAGGCAAACGCTGTTTCAGAGGCATTTGACCGCCTTCGAAACCTGGACGAACTGAACCGCCAGAGCGTGATTTCAAACCTTTGTGACCACGGCCACCGGTTTTGCCTAAGCCAGAGCCGATACCACGACCAAGGCGACGCTTTTCTTTCTTGGCACCAGGTGCCGGAGCAATAGTATTTAATAACATCAATTACTCCTCCACTTTAACCATGTAATACACAGCGTTGATCATACCGCGAACTGAAGGTGTATCTTCAACTTCAACAGTGTGACCGATGCGGCGTAAACCTAACCCTGTTAACGAAGCCTTGTGCTTCGGCAAACGACCGATGCTTGACTTCGTTTGGGTTACTTTAATTGTCTTCTTCGCCATGGCAGATTACCCCAGAATGTCGTCAACGCGTAAACCGCGTTTAGCAGCTACCTGTGCAGGCGACTTTACAGACGCCAAAGCATTGATAGTTGCGCGAACTACGTTGATTGGGTTAGTTGAGCCGTAACACTTAGACAGAATGTTCTGTACACCAGCAACTTCCAGTACGGCGCGCATTGCACCACCGGCGATCAAGCCAGTACCTTCAGCAGCAGGCTGCATGTAAACATTCGAACCTGAGTGAACACCACGAGTTGGGTGGTGTAACGTGTTACCGTTTAACTCAACCTGAGTCATGTTGCGACGTGCTTTTTCCATTGCCTTTTGAATAGCAGCTGGAACTTCACGTGCTTTACCATAACCAAAACCAACGCGACCATTACCGTCACCAACTACGGTCAAAGCGGTGAAAGAGAAAATCCGACCACCTTTAACAACTTTTGACACGCGGTTTACTGCAACAAGCTTCTCTTGTAAATCAGATTGTTGTTTAGTTTCTTCGTTAGCCATGAGCTACTCCTAGAACTGAAGACCGGCTTCACGCGCCGCGTCAGCCAGAGCTTGTACGCGACCATGATACTGGAAGCCACTGCGGTCAAAAGCACAAGCAGTAACGCCTTTGGCTACTGCGCGTTCGGCAATCGCTTTACCTACAGCCTTAGCAGCGTCTACGTTACCAGTGTACTTCAGTGAGTCTTTGATTGAAGCTTCTACTGTAGAAGCTGCAGCAATCACTTCAGCATTTGGTGCGATAAGCTGGGCGTAGATGTGACGTGGTGTACGGTGTACAACCAGGCGATTCGCACCTTGTTCGATAATGTTTCTGCGAGTGCGTTTGGCACGGCGCAGACGAGCAAGTTTCTTATCCATCGTCCTACCCTACTTTTTCTTCGCTTCTTTACGACGCACGTTTTCATTTGCATAGCGCACACCTTTGCCTTTGTAAGGCTCTGGTTTACGGTATGCCCGGATGTTAGCGGCAACCTGACCAACTAATTGCTTGTCAGCACCTTTTACCACGACTTCAGTCTGGCTTGGTGTTTCAATAGTGATACCGTTAGGTACCTGGAACACCACTGGGTGAGAAAAGCCCAGGCTCAGGTTCAACACTTTACCTTCTGCTTTCGCACGGTAACCAACACCAACCAGCTCCAGCTTCTGTGTGAAGCCTTCAGTTACACCGGTAACCAGGTTATTGATTAACGCACGGGCAGTACCCGCTTGCGCGTTAGCGCCGTCGAAGCCGTCACGTGGGTTGGTACGTAAAACGTTACCATCAACCACAACTTCAACTGCCGGGTTAACATCTAGTGCTAACTCGCCGTTTTTGCCCTTGAATGACACTACCTGGCCTTTTTGCGTAACAGTAACGCCGGCTGGAATAGTGACTGGGGCCTTAGCAACACGAGACATAGATTACTACCTCCGTTACGCTACGTAGCCGATGATTTCGCCACCGATACCAACCTTGCGCGCTGCGCGGTCAGTCATTAGTCCTTTAGATGTTGACACGATGGCCACACCTAAACCGCCCATTACCTTAGGTAATTCGCCGTGCTTCTTATAGATGCGCAGGCCTGGACGACTAACACGATCGATAGTTTCAATTACAGATTTGCCCTGGAAGTACTTTAAAGTAACTTCCAGTTCTGGTTTTGATTCACCAGAAACTGCGAAATCGGCGATGTAACCTTCGTCTTTTAATACTTTCGCAATAGATACCTTCAGTTTTGAAGATGGCATCTTAACCGCAACTTTATTGGCTGACTGGCCGTTGCGAATGCGAGTAAACATATCCGCTACTGGATCTTGCAAACTCATAGCTCGTTACTCCCGTGATTCTTACCAGCTAGCCTTACGAAGGCCAGGAATTTCACCGCGCATCGCCGCTTCACGGACCTTGATCCGGCTCATGCCGAACTTACGCAGGTAACCGTGTGGACGACCTGTTACACGACAACGATTACGTTGACGCGAAGGGCTTGAATCACGCGGCAACGTCTGTAACTTCAGAACCGCTGCCCAACGGTCTTCGTCAGAAGTCGCTGGATTAGCAATGGTATCTTTCAGTTCATGACGCTTTGCAGCGAATTTGGCTACCAGTTGTGCACGCTTTGCTTCACGTGCTTTCATTGATTGTTTTGCCATGACCCTACACCTTATTTCTTGAATGGGAAGTTAAACGCGGCAAGTAAAGCACGTCCTTCGTCATCGGTACGCGCGGTAGTCGTAATAGTGATATC
Source organism: Rheinheimera sp. ATLC3 (assembly GCF_059429535.1). Classification (NCBI taxonomy): domain Bacteria; kingdom Pseudomonadati; phylum Pseudomonadota; class Gammaproteobacteria; order Chromatiales; family Chromatiaceae; genus Rheinheimera; species Rheinheimera sp. ATLC3. Next base: position 2,554,711 of record NZ_CM182103.1, on the reverse strand, counting down.
TAAACCACGTACTGCGTCTACTTTGTCATAGTCGATTTCTGGGAAAATGATTTGCTCACGTACACCCATGCTGTAGTTACCACGGCCATCGAACGACTTCGGGTTTACACCACGGAAGTCACGGATACGCGGGATAGCAATAGAGACTAAACGCTCTAAAAATTCCCACATACGTTCGCCGCGCAGGGTCACTTTCGCGCCAATAGGGTAGCCTTCACGGATTTTGAAACCAGCTACTGACTTACGAGCCTTAGTTACCAGAGGTTTCTGGCCGGCGATAGCAGTTAAATCTGCTACAGCGTTCTCAAGGATCTTTTTATCAGCTACGGCTTCACCCACACCCATATTGAGCGTGATTTTAACAATCCGAGGGACTTGCATGACGCTGGTGTAGCCGAACTGCTTAAACAGTTCTGGGACTACGGTGTCTTTATAAATTTCATGCAGTTTCGCCATCGTATTACTCCAATAGCAATTAAATTACTTCGTTATTCGACTTGAAGAAACGGACTTTTTTACCATCTTCAAGGCGGAAACCTACGCGATCTGCTTTACCCGTTTTAGAGTTAAAAATCGCTACGTTTGAAACATGAATTGAGGCTTCTTTCTCAACGATACCGCCTGGTTGGTTCAGAGCCGGTACAGGCTTCTGATGCTTTTTAACCAGGTTAACGCCAGAAACGTAAACACGACCTTCAGCAACTAAAACTTTAGTAACTTTGCCGCGCTTACCCTTGTCCTTACCAGTAAGAACAATAACCTCGTCATCACGACGGATTTTACTAGCCATGGTGACTCCTTACAGTACTTCTGGTGCCAGAGACACGATCTTCATAAACTTATCGCCACGAAGTTCACGTGTAACAGGCCCGAAAATACGAGTGCCGATCGGTTCCAGCTTGCTGTTTAACAACACTGCTGCATTGCGATCAAAACGGATCAAAGAACCGTCCTGACGGCGTACGCCTTTTGCTGTACGCACCACCACTGCATTCAGTACATCACCTTTTTTAACTTTACCGCGAGGAATTGCTTCTTTCACAGTAACTTTGATGATGTCACCAATTGCAGCATAACGGCGATGCGAACCACCTAAGACCTTAATACACATTACGCTGCGCGCGCCGCTGTTGTCTGCGACTTCCAGCATAGATTGCATCTGGATCATCTTAGTGCTCCGCTATTCTACTAAATAACCCTCACGGGTTACGCTGCTTAAATATAAAACTACCCCCTGACAAGAGGGCGCGTGATTATAACAGCACTCTTGGCAAAAAGGTAGCTCAAAATAAAAGCGGCTCCAGAAGGAGCCGCTTTTTAACATCTTAACGAATTAAGATGCTGACTCGACTACAGCAACCAGAGTCCAAGACTTAGTCTTAGACAGCGGACGGCATTCACGGATAGTGACTACGTCGCCTTCTTTACACTGATTGGTTTCGTCATGTACGTGCAGCTTGGTAGTACGCTTAATGAACTTCCCATAGATTGGGTGTTTCACTGAACGTTCGATAGCAACAGTAATAGACTTGTCCATTTTGTTGCTGATCACTTTACCTTGCAGTGTACGAGTATTAGTTTCACTCATTACGCACCTGCCTTCTCGGTTAAGATGGTCTTAACGCGCGCGATATCACGACGCACCTGCTTAAATAAATGCGTTTGAGCTAACTGACCAGTAGCTAATTGCATGCGCAGGTTGAACTGCTCACGTAATAAGCCCAGTAATTCAGCGTTTAACTCTTCAACACTTTTCGCTTTTAATTCGCTGGCTTTCATCACATTACCGTCCGCGTTACAAAGGTTGTCTTAAATGGAAGTTTAGCAGCTGCCAGGCTGAAAGCATGACGCGCTAATTCTTCAGACACACCGTCCATTTCGTACAGTACTTTGCCAGGTTTAATCTGACATACCCAGTACTCAACAGAACCTTTACCACTACCCATACGTACTTCCAGCGGCTTAGCAGTGATTGGCTTGTCTGGGAACACACGGATCCAGATTTTACCAACACGCTTAACAGCGCGCGTCATAGCACGACGTGCAGATTCGATTTGACGTGAAGTCATTTGACCACGTTCTACAGATTTCAGTGCGTAAGTACCGAAAGATACTTTATCGCCAACCAGGGCTAAACCACGGTTACGACCTTTGTGCACTTTACGAAATTTTGTACGTTTTGGTTGCAACATCGCTCAATACCCCTACTTAGCCTTACGTGCCGGTTTTTTCGGCGCTTTAGGCTGGTTGTTATTGTTGGCGTTGTTGGTGTTGTTGTTCAATGGCAGAGCACCTAAGATCTCGCCTTTGAAAATCCACACTTTAACACCAATGATACCGTAAGTAGTCAGTGCTTCTGAGGTGTTGTAATCGATGTCAGCACGCAGAGTGTGCAGAGGCACACGGCCTTCGCGGTACCACTCTGAACGAGCGATTTCTGCGCCGCCTAAACGGCCGCTAACTTCAACTTTGATACCTTTAGCACCGATACGCATTGCGTTTTGCACCGCACGCTTCATCGCGCGACGGAACATAACACGACGCTCTAACTGGCTGCTGATTGAATCAGCAACTAATTTAGCATCCAGCTCAGGCTTACGGATTTCAGAGATGTTAATCTGCGCAGGTACGCCAGCGATGGCAGCTACTTGCTTGCGGATTTTTTCAACATCTTCACCTTTTTTACCGATGATTACGCCTGGACGCGCAGTGTGAATAGTCACACGGATGCTTTTCGCAGGGCGTTCAATATCGATCCGGCTAACTGACGCGGCTTTCAGTTCTTTTGTCAGGTACTGACGAACTTTAAAGTCACCGTTTAAGAAATCCGGGAAGTCTTTCGTATTCGCGAACCAGGTAGAGCTCCATGGCTTAGTGATACCTAGGCGAATACCATTAGGATGTACTTTCTGTCCCATTCTCTTCTCTCCTAGTTATCAGCTACAACCACAGTGATGTGGCTGGTACGCTTGACGATACGGTCAGCACGACCTTTAGCGCGTGGCTTGATACGTTTCATAGACGGACCTTCGTCAACGAAGATTGTCTTAACTTTCAGCGTATCAATATCGGCGCCTTCATTGTGCTCCGCGTTTGCAATGGCTGATAAAAGAACCTTTTTGACTAACTGTGCAGCTTTTTTCGGGCTGTAAGTTAATACATTCAACGCCTTCTCAACTGACAAACCACGAACCTGGTCAGCAACCAGACGAGTTTTTTGTGCAGAAGAACGGGCAAATTTGTGTTTAGCTAATGCTTGCATCATTTACCCCTTAGCGCTTCTTGGCCTTTTTGTCGGCTGCATGACCACGGTAGGTACGAGTAGGTGCAAATTCACCTAACTTGTGACCAATCATCTCTTCAGAGACGAACACAGGTACATGTTGACGACCATTATGGACAGCGATGGTCAAACCGATCATATCAGGTATGATCATTGAACGACGGCTCCAAGTCTTAATAGGCTTCTTGTCACCGCTTTCCAACGCTTTCTCTACCTTCTTCAGCAAGTGAAGGTCAATAAATGGACCTTTCTTGAGAGAACGTGGCATGGCAATTCCTCACAAATTATTTATCACGACGACGTACGATAAGTTTATCAGTACGCTTGTTTGAACGAGTTTTGTAACCCTTCGTTGGTACGCCCCATGGTGTAACTGGGTGACGACCACCAGAAGTTTTACCTTCACCACCACCGTGTGGGTGATCAACCGGGTTCATTACCACACCACGTACGGTTGGGCGAACGCCGCGCCAGCGCATAGCACCAGCTTTACCGTATTGACGTAGCATATGTTCCGCGTTGCCGATCTCACCGATAGTCGCGCGACAATCTGCTAATACTTTGCGTACTTCACCGCTGCGTAAACGCAGAGTTACGTACTCACCGTCACGAGCCAGGATCTGTACAAATGCGCCAGCAGAACGAGCTAACTGACCACCTTTACCTGGTTTCATTTCGATGTTGTGTACTACCTGACCAACTGGGATGTTGCGCAGTGGCAGCGTGTTACCGGCTTTGATAGGTGATTCCATACCAGAAATCACTGTATCGCCAGCTTTCAGGCCTTTAGGGGCCAGAATGTAACGACGCTCGCCGTCTGCGTATAACACCAGTGCGATGTTAGCAGTACGGTTTGGATCGTACTCTAAACGCTCAACTTTGGCTGGAATGCCATCTTTGTTGCGTTTGAAGTCAACTAAACGGTAATGCTGCTTATGACCACCACCGATATGACGGGTAGTGATACGACCGTTGTTGTTACGACCACCAGTTTTTGAATTTTTCTCTAACAAAGGAGCATAAGGCTTACCTTTGTACAGGTCTGGGTTAACCACTTTTAATACGTGGCGACGACCTGGTGATGTAGGTTTACACTTAACAAGTGCCATTTCCTAACTCCTCTTCTTACTCAGCGCCGCCAACGAAATCGATTTCGCTGCCTTCTTTAAGAGTTACGTAGGCCTTTTTCCAGTCGCTACGCTTGCCAACACGCATACCAGTGCGCTTGGTTTTACCCTTAACGTTAACAGTACGCACACCGACTACTTCTGTTTCGAACAGTTTTTCAACTGCTGCTTTAACATCAGCTTTAGTCGCAGTAGTGGCTACCTTGAAAACGACTGTATTGTGTTTTTCAGCAGACACAGTGCTCTTTTCAGAAACGTGTGGTGCCAGAATAACTTTCAGTAAACGTTCTTCGCGGATCATGCTAACAGCTCCTCAAGTTGCTTAACTGCAGCAGCAGTCATTAACACTTTGTCGAATGCGATTAAGCTGACCGGGTCGATACCGTGTACGTCACGCACGTCTACCTTGTACAGGTTACGTGCAGATAAGAACAGGTTCTCATCCACTTCGTTAGTCACGATTAACACGTCTTTTAAGTCCATAGCTTTTAACTTTGCAGTTAAATCTTTGGTCTTAGGCGTATCAACGGCGAAATTTTCCACCACGATTAAACGCTCTTGACGCACTAATTCAGACAGGATGCTTTGGATCGCACCACGATACATTTTACGGTTTACTTTCTGGCTGTGATCTTGTGGCTTAGCCGCAAATGTCACACCGCCTCCGCGCCAGATTGGGCTGCGGATTGTACCAGCACGCGCACGGCCAGTACCTTTTTGACGCCATGGCTTCTTACCGCCACCGCGCACCTCAGAACGTGTCAGCTGAGCGCGGGTACCCTGACGGGCGCCGGCAGCATAAGCTACAACGACCTGATGAACCAAAGCTTCATTAAACTCACGTCCAAAGGTAGCTTCGGAAACTTCAAGAACGCCCTGAGCGTCTCGTAATGCTAATTCCATCACTTATCTCCTCAGACGTTAGCTTTTAACAGCTGGTTTAACGATCACGTCACCACCGATAGCGCCAGGTACTGCACCTTTAACTAACAGCAGGTTACGTTCTGCGTCTACACGAACCACTTCCAGTGACTGCACGGTTACGCGCTCAGCACCTAAGTGACCAGCCATTTTTTTACCCTTGAATACTTTACCTGGTGATTGGTTCTGACCAATTGAACCAGGTGCACGGTGTGATAAAGAGTTACCGTGAGTAGCATCCTGAGTACGGAAATTCCAGCGCTTAACAGCACCAGCAAAACCTTTACCTTTTGATGTACCAACTACATCAACTTTCTTCGTTTCAGCGAAGATTTCTACCGTAATTTCGCTGCCAACAGCAATGTCAGCACCTTCGTTATCTGCCAGGCGGAATTCCCACAGACCACGACCCGCTTCAACGCCAACTTTTGCAAAGTGACCGGCATCTGGCTTGTTCAGGCGGTTTGCCTTAACAGTGCCAGCAGTTACCTGCAGTGCGCTGTAACCGTTTGTTTCTGCAGTTTTAACTGCAGTTACACGGTTTGGTGTCGCTTCGATTACGGTTACTGGAATTGATACGCCATCTTCAGTGAAGATGCGGGTCATTCCCACTTTACGACCGATTAGACCGATAGCCATTTCCTAAACCTCTCTATAAACCTGTCTGATTAGCCCAGGCTGATTTGAACGTCAACACCAGCAGGCAGATCTAAACGCATCAGTGCATCAACAGTCTTTTCTGTTGGCTCAACGATGTCGATTAAACGCTTGTGGGTACGGATTTCGTACTGATCACGCGCATCTTTGTTTACGTGAGGAGAAATCAATACAGTGAAACGTTCCTGGCGAGTAGGAAGTGGGATAGGACCACGAACCTGTGCGCCCGTACGCTTAGCTGTGTCAACGATTTCCATAGTTGACTGATCGATCAAACGGTGATCGAACGCTTTCAGACGGATGCGAATCCTTTGATTACTCATGTATCAAAGCCTCTAAAGAGCAAAAAGAGCAAAAATACACACAAGCTATCCAACCACTAATGTGGGGATGCCCATGCACCTAAGTTACGTTTGCTCCCCAATCGGGAGCACTGTAAGCGTTAATTAATTCAAATGATTAACTAACGAGCCAGTCAGAATTGTATCGACTGGCCGCGCATTATACTGAAATCAACAGATAACGCAAGCATTGGTTAAAATTTACGCTATAGAATATCGTTTAACTCAAAGCCGATGCCAAAACGGGTGACTGAGCGATTATAATCTATCAGGCTCTCACCATAGCCATTAAAAAACTCCACATAAAGTCTGATGTGCTGATTAAACGGCCGGGAATAAGACAACCTCACAGCACCTTTATTATCACTACGCAGATTATTGCGCAGCATTAAACGCCAGGTGGCGTCCTCCTGTTTGTAAGCCGCTGATAGTTCAAACCAGCCCATGTACTCGGTTATATCCGGGTTATCATCACCTTTTGGATCTTCAGGTGTTTCTTTTCTCTGTTCTTTGAAGCGATACCAGGGCTCGAAATTAATAAACACATTGCCAACAGAGGTCACCCAACTAAGCTTCAGCCGGTTCCAGCTTCGGGATAATTGACCTGCCCTGCCATTAGACTGGTGAGAAAGACTGACACCAATAATTCGACTGGCAGCCTCTTCATAATTCTTATAATGCGGGATCAGTAAGATAAGCTCCGGCTCATAATTAGTCTCACGAAAAGGTGAGGAAATGTCGCTGTTGTAAGCTTGCCAGTATGCTTGCTGAGTAAACGCAAAAAAAAGATACCCATTGTCGTTATAGATTTTGCTCCATAATGGCGTTTTCAGGCTGAGCTGGAACTTCGCTTCAACATTATCAGATCGCGCCGTGACGCCATCACGCTGGATAGTCGGTGCTATACCATCGACATATGTCACTGGCATTAAATAATTAGTGTGGTGTGGCAGTAACGTAAAGGGCGCGTATGAGTCCCACTGTTCGGCTTTGAGGCGTTTGTCTAAAGCATCAGCGGCATGCATTTCGAAAGTGAATAACAGCAACATGCCGAACAGTAGTCTCATCTGTAGTTCCTTTTAAAAATGCTCTGGTGTCATCGTATCCAGTACTGCTGTATCCTGGCTTAACAATGCGAATAAGCCTTTTACTTTTGGCAGTATTCGCTGAAAAAAGTATGCTGCGGTATGTTGTTTACTCTGTTTGAAAACATCAGTGCAATCCGCAGTTTTGATTGCACAGAGACTTTTATACCACATATAGCCATACAGCACATATGACACTGCTGCCAGATAATCACATGCCTGAGCGCTCTGCGTTGTTGAATGACAGTCAAGTAGCGTCTGCGATACTACTATCAATTCGTCAATGTAAGATGCAAGTACCTGTGCTTCTGACATCCCGCTGGTTGAGATCTCCTGTTTTATGTCTGCCAATAGTGAGAACAGTGCATTGCCCTGATCGGATGCAACTTTGCGCAACATAAAATCGGCAGCCTGAATGCCGTTGGTGCCTTCGTAGATTTGCGCAATACGCACGTCGCGCACCAGCTGTTCCATACCCCACTCTTTAATGTAACCATGGCCACCAAACACCTGCTGCGCAGTAACACAGGCATCAAAACCCTGGTCAGTCATAAAAGCTTTGGCGATTGGCGTGAGTAAATTGGCACGCTGCGCCGACTGCGCGCAATTATCGTATTTGGCCCTGTCCAGTAACGATGCGACCCAGGTAGCAAAAGTACGGCCGGCTTCATTCATCGCTTTAACGTTTAACAGCATACGTCGGACATCAGCGTGAATAATAATAGGCTCGGCTTTATTAGCGTCTTTTTCGGCAATACGTCCCTGCAGCCGCTCCTTAGCATAAACGAGTGCATTCTGGTAAGCGCGCTCCGCAGCGCCAAGCCCCTGGCTACCCATCGATAAACGCTCATAATTCATCATAGTGAACATACAGGCCAAACCACGGTGTGGCTCGCCAATCAGATACCCCCTTGCTTCATCGAAATTCAGCACGCAGGTCGCCGAACCATTAATACCCATCTTATGCTCTATAGACCCTACTGATACTGTATTGCGCTCTCCTGGTTCGCCATTTACATCAGGTAAATATTTCGGCACTAAAAACAGCGATATGCCTCGGCTGCCAGCCGGTGCATCAGGTAGCTTGGCTAACACCAAATGGATAATATTACTGGTGAGGTCATGCTCGCCGGCGGTGATAAAGATTTTACTGCCACTGATGCGGTAACTACCATCCGATGCCGGTTTAGCATTGGTGCGCATAATACCCAGATCTGAGCCAGCATGCGCTTCAGTCAAACACATAGTACCGCTCCATTCACCGCTATACATTTTCGGTAAATACAGTGCTTTAGTTTCATCGTCAGCATGTTGCAGCAATGCAACACAGGCGCCGGCAGTGAGGCCGGGATAGAGTGAAAAGGCAATATCCGCGCTGCAGAGCATTTCATCGACCATCATCGACAATGCTTTTGGCATACCCATACCGCCATATTCCGGCGCGCCGCTTAAACTGGTCCAGCCACCTTCGCTTAGGCTTTTATAAGCAGCATGATAATGCTCAGGCAACTCGACTTTGCCATCACGAAGCTGAGCACCTGTGGCGTCGGCGGCACGGGTAAAGGGCGCGATTTGTTGCTCACAAATTTTTGCTGCCTCTTCCAGAATAGCTTTGGCAGTGTCTGGCTCGATAAGATCTGCCAGCTGAGATTGCTGCTGCCAGTACTGATCTAGCTGCCACACATCAAATAGGTTAAAACAAATATCATTAAGCGGTGCTGTGTACTGGCTCATGTTCAATGCCTCTGAAACTGGACGGATGAGTTAGAGCATGGCACAGCTTGAATATTCAAACAAGTGTTTGAATGGACCTGGTATGGATTGCAGGCAACAAAAAAGGCCCCGCAGGGCCTTTTTCAATCTCAGCTTATTAAGCCAGGATTTTTGATACTACGCCAGCACCTACTGTGCGGCCGCCTTCACGGATCGCGAAGCGTAAACCTTCGTCCATCGCGATTGGGCAAATCAGTTCAACAACAAACTTCAGGTTGTCGCCTGGCATTACCATTTCTACGCCTTCTGGCAACTCTACTGAACCCGTTACGTCTGTTGTACGGAAGTAGAACTGTGGACGGTAGCCTTTGAAGAATGGTGTATGACGGCCACCTTCTTCTTTTGACAGTACGTACACTTCGCCTTCAAACTTAGTGTGTGGCTTGATTGAACCTGGCTTAGACAGTACCTGACCACGCTCTACGTCTTCACGCTTAGTACCACGTAACAGCGCACCAATGTTCTCACCTGCACGACCTTCGTCTAACAGCTTACGGAACATCTCAACACCAGTACAAGTTGTCTTAGTCGTATCTTTGATACCTACGATTTCAACTTCTTCACCAACTTTGATGATACCTTGCTCTACACGGCCTGTTACTACTGTACCACGACCCGCGATTGAGAATACGTCTTCGATTGGCATGATGAATGGCTTATCAATCGCACGTACTGGCTCAGGGATGTAAGTATCCAGTGCTTCACCCAGCTCCAGGATTTTCTTTTCCCACTCTGCATCGCCTTCCAGGCCTTTCAGCGCTGAACCACGGATTACTGGCAGGTCATCACCTGGGAAGTCGTAGTCTGACAGAAGCTCACGTACTTCCATCTCTACCAGCTCTAACAGCTCTTCGTCATCTACCATGTCACATTTGTTCATGAACACGATGATGTACGGTACGCCTACCTGACGTGATAACAGGATGTGCTCACGTGTTTGTGGCATTGGGCCGTCAGTTGCCGCTACTACCAGAATAGCGCCGTCCATCTGCGCAGCACCAGTGATCATGTTCTTAACATAGTCAGCGTGGCCTGGGCAGTCTACGTGCGCGTAGTGACGAGTCGGGGTATCGTACTCAACGTGTGAGGTGTTGATCGTGATACCACGTGCTTTTTCTTCTGGTGCTTTGTCGATTTGATCGAAAGCAAACGCCTGACCGCCGTAAGTCTTAGCCAGTACGTTGGTGATTGCAGCTGTTAAGGTAGTTTTACCATGGTCAACGTGACCGATGGTGCCTACGTTTACGTGCGGTTTACTACGTTCAAATTTAGCCTTAGCCATGAATAGACCCTTCTTTATTTAATTGCGGCCTGCCTTAGCAGGCCAAACTAAGTTATTAATATGCTTTACGCGCAGCGATAATCGCTTCTGTCACGTTGCTGGGTGCTTCTGCATAATTCAATGGTTCCATTGAATATGAAGCGCGACCCTGACTTAACGAACGCATGTTGGTTGCATAACCAAACATTTCAGAGAGCGGCACATGCGCATCAACGATTTTGATACCACCAGGTGCATCTTCCATACCGTTTATAATACCGCGGCGACGGTTTAAGTCACCAACAATATCACCCATGAAGTCTTCCGGTGTTACCACCTCAACTTTCATAATCGGTTCAAGAATAACCGGCTTAGCTTGCAGTGCACCTTTCTTGAAGCCCATCGAAGCAGCAATTTTAAACGCCATTTCGTTTGAGTCAACATCGTGGTACGAACCGTCAAACACAGTAACTTTAACGTCAATTACCGGATAGCCAGCGAGAACACCGTTCTTCATCTGCTCCTGAACACCTTTGTCGATAGCTGGGATATATTCTTTTGGAATTACCCCACCGACTACGGCGTTAACGAACTCGTAACCAGCACCTTCTTCCTGCGGCTCAATTTTCAGCCAACAGTGACCAAACTGACCTCGGCCACCTGACTGACGAACAAATTTACCTTCGACTTCCGTTGCTGCTCGCAGTGTCTCGCGGTAAGAAACCTGCGGTTTACCCACATTAGCTTCTACTTTGAATTCACGACGCATACGGTCGACGATAATATCAAGGTGCAATTCACCCATGCCAGAGATAATTGTCTGGCCGGTTTCTTCGTCAGTATGGACACGGAAAGACGGATCTTCAGCAGCCAGTTTACTCAGCGCTATCCCCATCTTTTCCTGATCAGCTTTCGTTTTTGGCTCTACTGCAACAGAAATCACCGGTTCCGGAAATTCCATCCGTTCCAGTGTAATAACATGCTCTGGGTCACATAAGGTGTCCCCGGTGGTTACGTCTTTAAAACCTATACCAGCAGCGATATCGCCGGCACAAACTGCCTTAATCTCTTCGCGTGCATTGGCATGCATCTGCACGATACGGCCTATGCGCTCTTTCTTCTGTTTTACCGGGTTGTACACCGTATCACCTGAATTGATGACACCCGAATAAACTCGGAAGAAAGTCAAAGTACCGACGAAAGGATCGGTTGCGATTTTAAACGCCAAAGCTGAGAAAGGTTCATCATCACTAGAGTGACGTTCACCTTCTGTCTCGTCTTCATTGATACCGGTAATGGCTTTCACTTCGGTTGGTGATGGCAGATAATAAATAACATTATCCAGCATCGCCTGAACGCCTTTATTTTTAAAGGCAGAACCACACATTACTAATACCACTTCATTACGAAGCGTTAAGTCACGCAGGGCCTGACGGATCTCTTCTTCAGAGAACTCTTCACCCTCTAAATAGCGCTCCATTAACTCTTCGCTGGCTTCGGCAGCCGCTTCAATCATGTTCTGCCGCCACTCGTTACACTCGTCAACCATATCGGCTGGAATGTCTTCATAAGTGAACGTCATACCCTGATCTTCCATATTCCAGTTGATGGCCTTCATTTTAATCAGGTCAATTACGCCCTTGAAGTCATCTTCAGCGCCTATCGGCAGCTGAATTGGCACTATGGTGCTGTTTAATCGCGTTTGCGCTTGTTTTACCACGCGCAGGAAGTTGGCACCGGTACGGTCCATCTTGTTCACAAAGATCATCCGCGGAACTTCATACTTGTTGGCCTGACGCCATACCGTTTCTGTTTGCGGTTGAACACCTGATGAACCGCAGAGCACAACGACAGCACCATCCAGTACGCGCAAAGAGCGCTCTACTTCGATAGTGAAATCAACGTGTCCCGGGGTATCAATCAGGTTGATACGGTGCTGTTCAAATTGCTGCTGCATACCAGCCCAGAATGTCGTCGTCGCAGCTGAGGTGATAGTAATACCACGCTCCTGCTCCTGCTCCATCCAGTCCATAGTAGCAGCACCGTCATGAACCTCACCGATCTTGTGAGAGCGGCCCGTGTAAAACAGAATACGTTCAGACGTAGTTGTTTTACCCGCATCGACGTGCGCACAAATACCAATGTTACGGTAGCGTTCTATTGGGGTTGTACGTGCCACAATTAATCCTCTTTAAGCAAAGCTTACCAGCGGAAATGCGCGAACGCTTTGTTCGCTTCGGCCATACGGTGAACGTCTTCACGTTTCTTAACCGCAGAACCTTTGTTCTCAACAGCATCAAGCATTTCACCAGCTAAACGCTGAGCCATTGATTTTTCACCACGTTTACGGGCAGCCTCAACTAACCAACGCATTGCCAGAGCATTACGACGTACAGGGCGTACTTCACATGGTACCTGGTAGGTAGAACCACCAACACGACGTGATTTAACTTCCACTGTAGGACGAATGTTGTCCAGTGCAACTTCAAAAATGTCTAAATGTTCTTTCTTAGACTTAGTAGCTGCTAATTCTAATGCGCCGTATACAATTGATTCGGCTGTAGATTTTTTACCGTCGACCATAACGACGTTTACAAATTTGGCAAGTAATTCACTTCCGAACTTAGGATCTGGAAGAATTTTACGTTGACCTATGACGCGTCTTCTTGGCATTCGTAACTCCGATTGCTTCAGGTGATTCCAAAACTTTTAATACATAAAGAAAAAAAGTTGTTTAGTTTGGCCTTACTAACGGAGTACCGTTATTTCTTAGGCCGTTTTGCGCCGTACTTAGAACGGGCTTGTTTACGATCTTTAACGCCAGCACAGTCTAATGTGCCGCGTACGGTGTGGTAACGCACACCTGGCAGGTCTTTTACCCGGCCACCGCGAATCAGAACAACACTGTGTTCCTGCAGGTTGTGGCCTTCACCACCAATATAAGAAGAAACTTCGAATCCGTTGGTTAAACGAACACGGCATACTTTACGTAATGCTGAGTTTGGCTTCTTAGGTGTAGTGGTGTATACACGGGTACAAACACCACGCTTCTGCGGGCAAGCTTCAAGCGCCGGAACGGTGCTCTTGGCTACCTTCTGGCTGCGCGGCTTACGCACTAGCTGGTTGATTGTTGCCATTAAATACTCCTGGTTAATATATACCCAATAAACGTGAAAATTCCGCACCCCAAAATTGGGGTCGCGGAATTCTAATGGTCAAGCTTTGACCTGTCAAGGAACAAAGCCAATTGCTGCTAATTTAAGCAGCAATTAGGCCAATTTCCCTGGTTTACTCGTCATTGCCGGATAAGTCCATGTTCAGCGCGTCAGACAATGCCTGCTCTGCCATTTCTGAACTCATTGCCGGTTCGACGTGTTCGTTATTGCCAGCACGTTGACGCTGACGGATACGGTTTTGGTGATACGCAAAACCAGTACCTGCCGGGATCAAGCGGCCAACAATAACGTTTTCTTTCAGACCACGCAGTTCGTCAATCTTACCGCCAACAGCAGCTTCAGTCAGAACGCGGGTCGTTTCCTGGAACGAGGCCGCAGAAATAAATGAATCGGTAGACAGCGACGCTTTGGTAATACCCAGTAACGAACGCTCGTACTGTGCTGGCATTTTACCTGCTGCTTCCAACTCACGGTTCGCGATGTTAACGCGCGCCACTTCAGCCTGTTCACCTTCTAGGAACTCGCTATCACCCGGGTTAGTGATCACGCACTTACGCAGCATCTGGCGAATAATCGTTTCGATGTGCTTATCGTTGATCTTAACGCCTTGCAGACGGTAAACGTCTTGCACTTCGTTCACGATGTAGCTGGCTACATGGTGGATACCACGTAAACGCAGGATATCGTGTGCTGACTCCGGGCCTTCCGAAATAACTTCACCTTTCTCAATGCGCTCACCTTCGAACACATTAACCTGACGCCATTTCGGGATCATTTCTTCATGTACATCACCCTGATCCGGAGTGATTAACAGACGACGTTTACCTTTGGTCTCTTTACCGAAGCTGATAACACCAGAGATTTCCGCCAGGATGGCAGGATCTTTTGGCTTACGGGCTTCGAACAGGTCCGCAACGCGCGGCAGACCACCGGTAATATCGCGTGTTTTCGAGCTTTCCTGCGGGATACGCGCTAATACTTCACCCGCTTTCACGGTGGCACCATCAGTCACTTCGATAGTGGTGAAGCTTGGCAGACGAATTTCCTGCAGCGCGCCATCGTCCATAGTCAGGATAAGTTTTGGCTCTTTCGCGTTAGCTTTGGCCAAATCTTTAACAACGGTACGGGTTAAGCCGGTTAACTCGTCGGTCTGTACTTCAGTGTTGGTATCGTCAACATCGCTGTGATTAACCTTAGCACCACGCTCAACGATAATTGGGTGTGAATGCGGATCCCAGTTCGCCACGATTTGACCGGCAGTGATTTTCGCGTTGTCGTCAGTGGTCAGGATTGAACCATATGGCAACTTGTAACGCTCTTTCTCACGACCTAATTCATCAAATACCGTTACTTCAGCAGAACGTGAGGTGATAACAATCTTGTTATCAGCATTACGTACAAACTTAGCGTTTTGCAGTTTTAAGGTACCGGCCGTTTTAACCTGTACGCTGTTTTCTGCAGACGCCCGTGATGCCGCACCACCGATGTGGAATGTACGCATCGTCAGCTGTGTACCTGGTTCACCGATTGACTGTGCGGCGATAACACCCACAGCTTCACCGGCGTTGATCAGGTGACCACGCGCTAAGTCACGACCGTAACACTTGGCACACACACCGAAGTCAGTCTGACAGGTAATTACTGAGCGAACATGCACTTCATCAATGGAGTTTTGCTCTAACGCATCACACAATTGCTCATCCAGCATGGTGCCGTCAGCAACCAGCACTTCGCCGGTCGTTGGTGCAACCACATCACCGATAACCACCCGGCCCAGTACGCGCTCACGCAGACCTTCAACCACGTCACCACCTTCGATAAGTGGCTTCATGATAATGCCCTGATCTGAACCACAGTCTGATTCGGTTACGACTAAGTCTTGTGCAACGTCTACCAAACGACGCGTCAGGTAACCAGAGTTAGCTGTTTTCAGTGCAGTATCGGCAAGACCTTTACGCGCACCGTGCGTCGAGATGAAGTACTGTAATACGCTTAAGCCTTCTCGGAAGTTAGCCGTAATTGGCGTCTCGATGATAGAACCATCTGGTTTTGCCATCAGACCACGCATTGCTGCCAGCTGACGGATCTGAGCTGGTGAGCCCCGCGCACCTGAGTCAGCCATCATGTAAACAGAGTTAAATGACTGCTGTTGTACAGTATTGCCGTCGCGGTCAACCACATCTTCTTTTGACAGGTTGTCCATCATCGCTTTAGACAAGGCTTCGTTAGCTGTTGACCAGATATCGATAACTTTGTTGTACTTTTCACCGGCGGTTACCAGACCCTGTTGGAACTGATCCTGGATCTCGGCAACTTCAGCTTCTGCTGCATTGATGATGTCAGTTTTAGCTGCAGGGATAACCATATCGTTAATACCTACAGACACACCTGATAACATCGCGTAGTGGAAACCGGTGTACATGATCTGGTCAGCCAGAATAACGGTTTTCTTCAGACCGATACGACGGTAAGCACCATTTAACAAGCGAGAAATTTGCTTCTTACCCATCGCCTGGTTAATAGCATCAAAGCTCAAACCTTCCGGCAGGATTGAATACAGGATCGCACGGCCTACAGTGGTATCACGTACCGCTGTGGTTTCTGTACGGCTGCCATCTTCAGCAAATTCTACTTCAGTGATACGTACTTTTACTTTAGCGTGCAAGCTGGCAACACCAGCGCGGAAAGCTTTCTCAGCTTCTTTGGCGCTTTTCAGCAGCATGCCTTCGCCTTTAGCGTTAATTGCTTCACGCGTCATGTAGTACAAACCTAATACAACGTCCTGAGAAGGAACGATGATAGGTTCACCGTTAGCAGGTGACAGTACGTTGTTAGTCGACATCATCAGCGCGCGCGCTTCTAACTGTGCTTCTAACGTTAACGGTACGTGTACCGCCATTTGGTCACCGTCGAAGTCGGCGTTATAGGCCGCACACACTAACGGGTGTAATTGAATCGCTTTACCTTCGATAAGTACAGGTTCAAACGCCTGAATACCCAGACGGTGCAGTGTTGGTGCACGGTTCAGTAATACCGGATGTTCACGGATAACTTCATCCAGAACGTCCCATACTGCGCCTTCTTCACGCTCTACCATCTTCTTGGCAGCTTTGATGGTGGTCGCTAAACCACGCGCTTCCAGCTTGCCATAGATAAACGGTTTGAACAGTTCCAGTGCCATTTTCTTCGGCAGACCACACTGGTGTAAACGCAGAGTAGGACCTACGGTGATAACCGAACGGCCTGAGTAGTCAACACGTTTACCCAACAGGTTCTGACGGAAACGACCCTGCTTACCTTTAATCATGTCCGCTAAAGATTTCAGCGGGCGCTTGTTGCTGCCAGTGATAGCACGGCCACGACGACCGTTATCTAACAATGCATCGACGGCTTCCTGCAACATACGCTTTTCATTACGTACGATAATATCCGGTGCTGACAGGTCTAACAGACGCTTCAGACGGTTATTACGGTTAATAACGCGACGGTATAAATCGTTCAGATCTGAGGTAGCGAAACGACCGCCGTCCAGTGGTACCAACGGACGTAAATCCGGCGGCAGTACTGGCAGCACTGTCATTATCATCCACTCTGGCTTGTTACCAGAGGTATGGAACGCTTCCATCAGTTTCAGACGCTTGCTGATTTTCTTACGCTTGGTTTCAGAGTTGATGGTTGGCAGCTCTTCACGCATTTGCTTGATTTCAGTTGCCAGCTCAATGCCTTTTAATAAATCCAGAATGGCTTCTGCACCCATTTTGGCTTCAAACTCGTCGCCATGCTCTTCCAGCACGTCTAAGTATTCTTCTTCAGTCAGCATCTGGCGACGCTCTAAAGACGTCATACCAGGCTCTGTCACTACATAGCTTTCGAAATACAGCACGCGCTCAATATCACGCAGTGTCATATCCAGCAGCAAACCGATACGGCTTGGCAGCGACTTTAAGAACCAGATGTGGGCAGTTGGGCTGGCCAGTTCGATATGGCCCATACGCTCACGGCGTACTTTAGTCAGCGTAACTTCTACACCACACTTTTCACAAATAACACCACGGTGCTTTAAGCGTTTGTACTTACCGCACAGACACTCATAATCTTTTACCGGGCCAAAGATACGGGCGCAGAATAAGCCGTCGCGCTCTGGTTTAAAGGTACGGTAATTGATCGTTTCTGGCTTCTTTACTTCACCAAAAGACCATGAACGGATCATGTCTGGCGAAGATAAACCGATACGGATAACATCAAACTCTTCGGTTTTAGTTTGTTGTTTCAGAAACTTTAATAAGTCTTTCACCTTAGCTCTCCTGTAAGAGGTAAACCGGAATGGGGCAGTTGCCTGCCCCCCAACTCAAGGTCGGTTTATTCCTCTTCCAATTCGATGTTAATACCGAGCGAACGGATCTCTTTCATCAATACGTTGAAAGATTCTGGCATGCCAGGTTCCATTCTGTGGTCACCATCCACGATGTTCTTATACATCTTGGTACGGCCGTTAACGTCATCCGACTTAACAGTCAGCATTTCCTGCAGCGTGTACGCTGCGCCGTATGCTTCAAGTGCCCACACTTCCATCTCACCGAAACGCTGACCACCGAACTGAGCTTTACCACCCAGCGGTTGTTGCGTTACTAAGCTGTAAGAACCGGTAGAACGCGCGTGCATCTTATCGTCTACCAAGTGGTTCAGTTTCAGCATGTACATGTAACCTACGGTAACCTTGCGCTCGAAGGTATTGCCGGTACGGCCATCATATAATGTGATCTGACCGCTTGACGGTAAGTCACCCAGTTCAAGCAATTGCTTGATTTCGCTTTCTTTAGCACCGTCGAATACCGGTGTCGCAACAGGTAAGCCTTTACGCAGGTTTTCCGCTAAACGACGCACTTCGTCATCGGTAAAGCTTTCAACGTCTACATTCTGGCGTGATTCACCCAGTGCATACACTTTCTTCAGGAAGTCACGGATTTCCGCCGTTTCTTTCTGGTCTTTAATCATCGCATCGATCTTGTCACCGATACCACGGGCCGCTAAGCCTAAGTGGGTTTCGAGGATCTGACCGATGTTCATCCGCGAAGGTACGCCCAACGGGTTCAGTACGATATCAACCGGCTTACCGTGTTCGTCATATGGCATATCTTCAACCGGAACGATAGTTGAGATAACACCCTTGTTACCGTGACGACCAGCCATCTTGTCACCCGGCTGGATACGGCGTTTAACGGCCAGGTACACTTTAACGATTTTCAGTACACCCGGTGCCAGGTCATCGCCCTGCACAATCTTACGACGTTTAGCTTCGAACTTCTTATCGTACTCAACACGAATTTCTTCGTACTGGGCCGCTAACTGTTCCAGATCGTTCTGTTTATCTTCATCGCTTAAGCTTTGGTTAAACAGCGCGTCACCTTTCATGGTATCCAGCTTGGCGCGGTCCATACCGCTTTGCTCCAGCAGGTTACGGGCACGATCAGAAATACCGGCTTCCAGGATACGGAATTCTTCATTCAGGTCTTTCTTAGCCTGTTTGACTTCCATTTCCTCGATTTCACGGGCGCGCTTGTCTTTCTCTACGCCATCACGGGTAAATACCTGAACGTCGATAACCGTGCCGGTTACAGAGTTAGGCACGCGTAAAGAGGTGTCTTTAACGTCAGACGCTTTTTCACCGAAAATAGCGCGTAACAGTTTCTCTTCCGGTGTTAACTGGCTTTCACCTTTAGGGGTGACTTTACCAACCAGAATGTCGCCACCTTTCACTTCAGCACCGATGTAAACGATACCAGCTTCGTCCAGCTTACTCAGCGCAGACTCACCCACGTTAGGGATGTCACCCGTGATCTCTTCAGGGCCAAGTTTGGTATCGCGGGCGATACAGCTTAACTCCTGAATATGGATTGTGGTTAAACGATCTTCCTGTACCAGACGCTCTGATAATAAAATCGAGTCTTCGAAGTTGTAACCGTTCCACGGCATGAATGCTACGCGTAAGTTCTGACCCAGAGCCAGTTCACCTAAGTCGGTAGACGGGCCGTCAGCCAGTACATCACCGCGTTCGATTGGTTCGCCATGGTTTACGCAAGGACGCTGGTTAATACAGGTGTTCTGGTTAGAACGGGTGTACTTTGTCAGGTTGTAGATGTCGATACCGGCTTCACCGGCCACCATTTCATCTTCATTTACCTTAATTACGATACGGCTGGCGTCAACGTAATCGATTACACCACCTCGTTTAGCAACAACGGTTACACCTGAGTCTTTTGCTACCACGCGCTCAATACCAGTACCTACCAGCGGCTTATCAGCACGCAATGTTGGTACCGCCTGACGTTGCATGTTCGAACCCATCAATGCACGGTTAGCATCGTCGTGCTCAAGGAACGGGATCAGTGCGGCAGCAACAGACACGATTTGCTGAGGAGCTACGTCCATGTACTGCACCTGATCAGCAGGCATCAGAGTAAATTCGTTTTTATAACGACAAGGTACTAACTCTTCTGATAAACGATTCTCTTCGTTTAATTCAGCATTTGCCTGTGCGATAACAAAATTGCCTTCCTCGATGGCTGACAGGAAGTCGACTTCATCAGTTACCACGCCATCTTCAATACGACGGTATGGTGTTTCCAGGAAGCCATATTCGTTTGTCTGAGCAAACATTGACAGTGAGTTAATCAGACCGATGTTCGGACCTTCAGGCGTTTCGATTGGACATACGCGACCATAGTGTGTCGGGTGTACGTCACGCACTTCGAAGCCGGCACGCTCACGCGTTAAACCGCCTGGGCCTAAGGCTGAAATACGACGCTTGTGCGTTACTTCTGACAGCGGGTTGTTCTGATCCATAAACTGAGACAGCTGGCTTGAGCCGAAGAACTCTTTTACTGCCGCTGAAATTGGTTTAGCGTTGATCAGATCCTGAGGCATAACAGCATCTAAGTCACCCAGTGACAGGCGCTCTTTAACCGCACGCTCAACACGTACCAAACCAACACGGAACTGGTTCTCAGCCATTTCGCCAACAGAACGGATACGGCGGTTACCTAAGTGGTCGATGTCGTCCACTTCGCCTTTACCGTTACGAATGTCAATTAAGACTTTCATTACTGCCAGAATATCTTCTTTGCTCAGTACGCCGGCACCGGTGCCTTCGTCAAAACCTACGCGGCGGTTGAACTTCATGCGGCCTACCGTCGATAAATCGTAACGGTCTTCCGAGAAGAACAGGTTATCAAATAACGTTTCTGCGGCATCACGCGTTGGTGGTTCACCAGGGCGCATCATGCGATAAATTTCTACCAGCGCTTCCATACGGTTGCTGCTTGGGTCGATACGAATGGTTTCAGAAACATAAGAGCCCTGATCCAAATCGTTGATATACAGAGTTTCAAAACTCTCATAGCCGGCTTTAGCCAGTTTTGCCAACAGCTCCAATGTGAGCTCTGCGTTCGCCTCGGCAATAATCTCTCCGGTTGAACGGTCAGCGTAATTTTTGGCCAGCACACGGCCTACCACGTATTCGTGTGGTACTTCCATCATGGTCAAACCGGTTTTTTCCAGCTGACGCACGTGGCGTGCAGTAATACGACGGCCTTGTTCTACTATGACTTCGCCATCGTTGTCTTTAATGTCAAATGCAGCAGTCTCACCACGCAAGCGGTTCGCTACAACTTCCATTAACAGCTTGCCGTCTTTGATTTCAAACTTCGTGTTTTCAAAGAAGGTGCTTAAAATGTCTTCGGTACTGAATTCCAGCGCACGTAACAGTATCGTTGCCGGTAACTTACGACGGCGGTCGATACGCACAAACAGGTTATCTTTGGCATCGAATTCGAAATCTAACCATGAACCACGGTAAGGAATAACGCGAGCGTTATATAACACCTTGCCAGACGAGTGGGTTTTACCACGGTCGTGATCGAAGAATACGCCAGGGCTACGGTGCAGCTGAGATACGATTACACGCTCAGTACCGTTGATAACGAAAGTACCGTTTTCAGTCATTA
The DNA here is from genome assembly GCF_059429535.1 of Rheinheimera sp. ATLC3. Classification (NCBI taxonomy): domain Bacteria; kingdom Pseudomonadati; phylum Pseudomonadota; class Gammaproteobacteria; order Chromatiales; family Chromatiaceae; genus Rheinheimera; species Rheinheimera sp. ATLC3. The sequence continues at coordinate 2,533,084 of NZ_CM182103.1, read as the reverse complement.
ATGGGATTTCACCCATATAAACTTCCTGTTCACGGATATCTTTAATTGTACCTGGAGCTTCTTTATCGAATAACACCATGCGCAGTTTTACACGTAATGGCGCTGAGTAAGTAACACCGCGGATCTGACATTCTTTTACGTCAAATACGGGTTCCCCGATGCGGTAGCTGACGTACTGCAATTCCGCACTGCCTGAATAGCTTTTAATAGGGAATACAGAGCGGAATGCGGCTTCTAAACCGTAATCTCCTTCCGGATCAGGCTCGATGAATTTGCTGAACGATTCAATCTGGATCGACAGCAGGTATGGCACATCCAATACTTCCGGACGTTTGCCGAAGTCCTTACGGATACGTTTCTTCTCAGAATAAGAGTAAGTCATGGGGTTCCTCAGCTTGCTGATTTTTTTCCCAACAACCCTTCCGGGTCGTGTTTGATACCAGCCATAGTATCAACAGGGGTGGGGAAATCATTGTCCCACAGCGCAAAAAGGCCGGTGATTAATTCATCACCAGCCCAGCCTGAACTTCAGGCGAATAATCCGGTATAAGCCGGATTATTTAACTTCAACAGAAGCACCAGCTTCTTCAAGTTCTTTCTTCAGAGCGTCAGCTTCAGCTTTAGAAACGCCTTCTTTGATTGGAGCTGGAGCGCTCTCAACCAGGTCTTTCGCTTCTTTCAGGCCTAAACCGGTAGCGCCACGTACTGCTTTGATAACAGCAACTTTGTTCGCGCCAACACCAGCCAGAATAACGTTGAATTCAGTTTGTTCTTCAACAGCAGCAGCAGGACCTGCAGCAACTGCTACAGCAGCAGCTGCAGACACACCGAATTTTTCTTCCATTGCAGTTACTAACTCTACTACGTCCATTACAGACATTGCAGCGATAGCATCTAAGATTTGATCTTTAGTCACTGACATTGCTCAGATTCCTAAATTAGGGGACTTATCCCGATTAAACTTTACTTTCAAACCAAACGTAAAATTACGCGGCTTGCTCTTGTTTTTGGTCGCGAACCGCGGCAATTGTACGTACAAGTTTGCCGGCTGCTGCCTCTTTCATAGTGCTCATTAAACGTGCAATAGCTTCGTCGTATGTTGGTAACGATGCTAACACTTCAATGTTTACTGTGGCGCCATTGAAAGCTGCACCTTTCAGTTCGAAGTTCTTGTTCTCTTTCGCGAAATCTTTAAAGATACGCGCTGCAGCACCTGGGTGCTCTTTAGAGAAAGCAATTAACGTCGGACCTACGAATGCGTCTTTCAGACACTCAAATTCGGTGCCTTCTACTGCACGGCGAACCAGTGTATTACGGACAACTTTCATCCACACACCAGCTTCACGCGCTTGCTTACGCAGCGCAGTGATATTGCCTACAGTGACACCACGAGCGTCTGCGACTACCGCAGATAAAGCACCTTTGGCAGCTTCCTGGACTTCAGCAACAAGTGCTTTTTTGTCTTCAAGCTTAATAGCCATTGGCTCTTAACTCCTGGTTCATCCGGGCATGATTGCCCGTTTGCCTACACATCGCCCTGCGTTGCCACAGGGCGCGCGATTTACGGTGAGACCAGAAGGAATCTAATTCTTTCTGGGGCCTGCACCGTCTGCGTAGGTTTGTTGTTTTAAGTCACGCATTTCCAAAGAAATTTGCGACACCTACGGTCTTGGACGGAAGCCGTCATTTGGTTAAAAATGCGGCTTCTACCCTAAAAATGAGCGCAGGATTATAAAATAATCTTGCTGCCCTGTAAAGCGAATACGCCTTAGACCACTGCGCTCAGTGACGCCTGGCTCAGGGCTAAACCCGCACCGTGCGTTGAAGAGATAGTGACTTTCTTGATGTAAACGCCTTTAGCTACTGATGGCTTAGCACGTTTCAGTGCAACCAGCAGCGCTTCTAAGTTTTCTTTCAGCTTATCAGCATCGAAGTCGATTTTGCCGATAGTTGAATGAACGATACCGTTCTTGTCGTTGCGGTAACGAACCTGACCTGCTTTCGCATTCTTAACGGCTTCTGCTACGTTAGGAGTAACAGTACCGGTTTTTGGGTTAGGCATTAAACCACGTGGGCCTAAGATTTGACCTAACATACCTACCACACGCATAGCGTCTGGTGAAGCGATAACCACGTCGAAATCCATTACGCCTTTTTTGACCTGTTCAGCTAAGTCTTCCATACCAACGATGTCGGCACCTGCAGCTTTAGCGGCTTCAGCGTTTGCACCCTGAGTGAACACAGCAACGCGAACAGTACGGCCAGTACCGTGAGGCAGTACAGTTGCACCACGCACGTTCTGGTCAGATTTACGGGCGTCGATACCCAGGTTTACTGCTACGTCTACGCTCTCAACGAACTTGCCGGCAGTTAATTCTTTCAACAGAGCAACAGCTTCGTTGATGTCGTATTCACGAGTTGAATCCACTTTAGAACGGATTAACTTAGCGCGTTTAGTTAATTTAGCCATCTATTAGCCCTCCACCACTAAACCCATTGAACGGGCAGTACCTTCGATGGTACGCACCGCAGCGGCATGATCAGCAGCAGTTAAATCTGGCTGCTTGATCTTAACGATCTCGTCAACCTGAGCTGCAGTGATTTTGCCCACTTTCTGGGTGTTAGGACGACCTGAACCACCTTTTAAGCCAGCTGCTTTCAATAATAAGAAAGATGCTGGAGGAGTGCGGGTTTCGAACGTGAAAGAACGATCGCTATACACAGTAATTACTACTGGGATTGGCATGCCTTTCTCTAGGCTTTCTGTACGGGCGTTGAAGCCTTTACAGAATTCCATGATATTCACACCGTGTTGACCCAGTGCCGGACCTACTGGTGGCGACGGGTTAGCCATACCGGCTTTAACCTGCAGTTTAATAAGTGCAGTGACTTTCTTTGCCATGTTTCACCTCTGTTTTTGGGTCATAGCCTTGTAAGTGCGAGGACACTTACTCAAGCGGCTTCCCAACGTTAAAAAGGGCGCAGATTATATTTTAATCAGCGCCCGGTTACAATCTTTAAGTTAAGCTTTTTCGACCTGAGCAAATTCCAGGTCAACCGGCGTAGAACGACCGAAGATCAGAACCGATACTTTCACACGGCTCTTCTCGTAATCAACTTCTTCTACCACACCGTTAAAGTCTGCGAATGGACCTTCAGTAACGCGTACCACTTCGCCTGCTTCAAACAGCGTTTTTGGCTTCGGCTTGTCAACGTTATCCTGCAGACGATTTAATATCGTCATCGCTTCTTTTTCAGAAATAGGTGCCGGGCGATCAGAAGTACCACCAATAAAGCCCAGAACGCGCGGTACACTTTTCACTAAGTGCCACGCTTCTTCACACATTTCCATTTGTACTAATACATAACCCGGGAAGAATTTGCGCTCAGATTTACGCTTTTGGCCTGCGCGCATCTCGATCACTTCTTCAGTTGGCACCAGCACTTCACCAAACTTATCTTCCATCTGATGGATTTTGATGTGTTCACGCAGAGAGGTGGCAACCCGTTGCTCGAAGCCAGAGAAGGCCTGCACCACATACCAACGCATCTTTCCTGCCATGGTTTAGATCCCCAATCCTGTTAAAAATGATACAACACGCAATAAAATAGCGTCCAAACCCCACAGTAGCAGGCCCATAATTAGGGTAGCAACCAGAACAACCAAAGTCGTTTGCATCGTTTCCTGTCTGGTTGGCCATACCACTTTGCGAACTTCAGTACGTGACTCTTTAGCAAAATTGATAAAGGTTTTGCCTTTGTGCGTCTGTGCGGCTACTGCACCGGCTATCACAACCAGTACCACGATAGCGATTGCTTTTTCTAATGCAGATAATTCATAAAGGTAGTTCCCTACCACTGCCAGTGACAAAATAACAAAGACCAGCAACCATTTGACTATATCAAATCCGCTTTTTGGGGTTTCACTTGCTGCGTTCATGCTTTGACTCACTTCACCTTGACTTGCTTATAGCAACACACTACCGGCCAAGCTAAAACTTGACCGAAAAATATTGGCAGGGGCAGAGGGATTCGAACCCCCAACCATCGGTTTTGGAGACCGCTGTTCTACCAATTGGAACTATGCCCCTACAAGGTTGTAAACCTGACACGTGGCCGGGTTTGCAAATAGCCGCTCATTATACTGTCTTAGCAAGCTAAAACAAGCTTAGCTGCTCTTATTGCGTCACTTTCCTGCATACTTTTTTAGCAAAACAAAAAAGGCCCCGCAGGGCCTTTTTCAATCTCAGCTTATTAAGCCAGGATTTTTGATACTACGCCAGCACCTACTGTGCGGCCGCCTTCACGGATCGCGAAGCGTAAACCTTCGTCCATCGCGATTGGGCAAATCAGTTCAACAACAAACTTCAGGTTGTCGCCTGGCATTACCATTTCTACGCCTTCTGGCAACTCTACTGAACCCGTTACGTCTGTTGTACGGAAGTAGAACTGTGGACGGTAGCCTTTGAAGAATGGTGTATGACGGCCACCTTCTTCTTTTGACAGTACGTACACTTCGCCTTCAAACTTAGTGTGTGGCTTGATTGAACCTGGCTTAGACAGTACCTGACCACGCTCTACGTCTTCACGCTTAGTACCACGTAACAGCGCACCAATGTTCTCACCTGCACGACCTTCGTCTAACAGCTTACGGAACATCTCAACACCAGTACAAGTTGTCTTAGTCGTATCTTTGATACCTACGATTTCAACTTCTTCACCAACTTTGATGATACCTTGCTCTACACGGCCTGTTACTACTGTACCACGACCCGCGATTGAGAATACGTCTTCGATTGGCATGATGAATGGCTTATCAATCGCACGTACTGGCTCAGGGATGTAAGTATCCAGTGCTTCACCCAGCTCCAGGATTTTCTTTTCCCACTCTGCATCGCCTTCCAGGCCTTTCAGCGCTGAACCACGGATTACTGGCAGGTCATCACCTGGGAAGTCGTAGTCTGACAGAAGCTCACGTACTTCCATCTCTACCAGCTCTAACAGCTCTTCGTCATCTACCATGTCACATTTGTTCATGAACACGATGATGTACGGTACGCCTACCTGACGTGATAACAGGATGTGCTCACGTGTTTGTGGCATTGGGCCGTCAGTTGCCGCTACTACCAGAATAGCGCCGTCCATCTGCGCAGCACCAGTGATCATGTTCTTAACATAGTCAGCGTGGCCTGGGCAGTCTACGTGCGCGTAGTGACGAGTCGGGGTATCGTACTCAACGTGTGAGGTGTTGATCGTGATACCACGTGCTTTTTCTTCTGGTGCTTTGTCGATTTGATCGAAAGCAAACGCCTGACCGCCGTAAGTCTTAGCCAGTACGTTGGTGATTGCAGCTGTTAAGGTAGTTTTACCATGGTCAACGTGACCGATGGTGCCTACGTTTACGTGCGGTTTACTACGTTCAAATTTAGCCTTAGCCATGAATAGACCCTTTTTAACAAAACGGCGGTTGTTTAAATTAATTAAGTATTAGATAGCAAGAGAGGAGTCAAGATGGTGCTGATACCCAGAATCGAACTGGGGACCTCATCCTTACCAAGGATGCGCTCTACCGCCTGAGCTATATCAGCAACGCTTTGATTGGAGCGGGCAGCGGGAATCGAACCCGCATCTTCAGCTTGGAAGGCTGAGGTAATAGCCATTATACGATGCCCGCGGCCTACTCGTAGCTATTCGTCTGACGAAGATGGTGGAGGGGGAAGGATTCGAACCTTCGAAGGCAGTGCCGGCAGATTTACAGTCTGATCCCTTTGGCCACTCGGGAACCCCTCCACTAATGGTGCCGCTTATCCGAGTCGAACGGATGACCTACTGATTACAAGTCAGTTGCTCTACCAACTGAGCTAAAGCGGCACAACGTCAGTGGGTGCGAATTCTAGAGGAATGCCCTAAACCGTGCAATAGAAAAAACCAAAAAAGCAGGAATTTCCTGCCTAAGCGTTCATAAAGTGCACAAATGGGCAGTTACATATCAATATAACGGGATAAACCATGGAAGATCAGCAATGGTTCGACAATCAACGGTAAATCGGTTAGGTAAGGTTTAAGAAATTTACTGTCACCGCCCGTCAACAATAACTTCTGGCAAGGGTTTTGTTGCCACCCTAGTCTTATTGCCCCTAATACGCTCGCCAAGCAACCATTTTGTAAGCAGGTGACGGTATCTTCGCCAGGCTCTAAACGGCCATTAAACATTTCGGAATTAAATACTTTTGCGGTGTTTTTCACCACAGCATGTTGCTGCATCTTAAGACCCGGAATAATCCAACCACCATTATGCTGGCCATCTTCACCGAGCCAATCTATCGTTACAGCAGTGCCCGCATCCACTACCATAACCTGGGTGGAGGGAAGCAATAGCTGGCTACCCAGCATAGCCAGCCATCTGTCTACACCGAGAGTCTGAGGTTGCTGGTAAATGCTGCTAACACCATAAGCACGGGCTTCAGCGTGAACCTGCCGCCAGGGTAAATGCTCCAGTCCGAGTAATTGCTTAATTAAAGCTACCTTTTCCTGTGATGCCACACTGGCATAATAAATTGCTTTCAGCGGTAGTTTGGCTAAATTCTCGGGCGCAAGCTGCGGTAAAGCAGTGACTTTACCCTGTTTAACCAATGCTGCTTTTTCTCGGGTGTTCCCAATGTCCAACAATAAGTACATGTCAGTTCCCCGCGCGCAGACTTAACTCACCGCCATAAAAAGCTTTTATCGCTTGATTCGTTTTGATTAGCAAAGCGCCTTGCTTGTCTACCCCCAAACAAAGGCCCTCTGTTTCTGTGCTGCCGGATAGCTTTACTGGCTTCATATAAAAGTGGTCCCGACGGTTAAATTCGCTGGCGAACTCAGTAAACCCGTGCTCGCTGAATTGACGCAGCATAGTAATTAACTCCTGCTGTAATTGAGCGACCAGTCTGTTACGGTCGATAGGCTGAGCAAAACCAGAACACAGATCGGTGTAGGATTGATCAATATAACTACCTGACTGCGTGGGTAATTGAATGTTCAGACCTATTCCAATAATGACATCGCATGCAGCATCAGCCTGGCCCGCAAGCTCCACCAAAATGCCAGCTAACTTTTTGCCGTCTATATAAACATCGTTAGGCCACTTCACTGTAGGTGACAACTTATAGCATTGCTCAAGCACGCGGGACAACGCAATAGCGACAATCAGACTCAACCCCATAGCTGCCTGTACACCTTGTTCAAGCCGCCAATACATTGAGAAGTATAAGCTGGCACCAAACGGTGAATACCATACCTTGCCACGCCGGCCACGACCAGCCGTTTGCGCTTCTGCAACAATAACATAGCCGGGCGTTTTAACACTGCCATCTGTCACTTTCTGCATAAGCTGGCTGTTTGTAGAATCAGTGATGTTCTGCACCAATACATCTGGCGTCAAAGCCTCTTTACACGCAATAATGCGGGAAGCATCAAGCAGACTTAACGGTTTAGCCAAACGGTAGCCTTTGCCTTTCACTTTATAGACATCGAGCCCGATCTCTTGCAATAGTTTTATATGGTTTGCAATCGCAGTACGACTTAGTCCGAGCTCATCAGCAACCTTTTGGCCGGATACAAATTCGCCTTTACTAAGAAGCTGCAGCAGCTGACGCTGCGTAACCAGTGCCGTTCTAGACATTTACACACCCATCAGCGTTTAACAAACGCACTTCGGGTTCTAATTTGATATCGTACGCTTTCAACACTTTCTGCTGAATTTCTGCGACCAATTCGCGTAACTGTGCAGCAGTTCCTTGCCCTTTATTTACCAACACCAGCGGCTGTAACTCGTAACAGCCAATATCACCATGCTGCTGTCCTTTAAAGCCTTGTTTATCGATACACCAAGCTGCGGGCACCTTGACATTGTTATCTGCTAGCTTATAGCCTGGCAAGTCAGGGAATAATTGTAGTAATCGTTGATAATGTGCCAATGAAATTACCGGATTTTTAAAAAAGCTACCGCAATTTGCCAGTACTTTAGGATCGGGCAGTTTACTATTCCTTGTCGCCACGACAGCATTGAATACCGTTTCGATATCAACGTCAGACTGTAAATGATCAAGCCCTTTATAGTTCAGTATAGGTTTTGGTATGTGGCTAAGCCGCAAGCCAACACCGACAATGATACCCTTGCCGTTCAGTTCTTTTTTAAAAATACTGTCGCGATAGCCAAACTGACATTGGGCCGCCTCGATGCGCTCTATCGTATTAGTCTGCCAGCAGTAAAAATCCACATAACTGCATACGTCTGCTAACTCAACACCATAGGCTCCAATATTTTGTACAGGTGCGGCCCCTACAGTACCGGGGATTAATGCAAGATTTTCAATGCCCCATAATCGATTCTGTACCGACCAACTGACTAGTTGATGCCAGTTGCGGCCAGCCTCGACATGAACTAATACATGATCTGTGTCGGTATCAGCAACGGTAATACTCTCTGCTGTGTAGCGGCAGACCGGAACAAGCAGATCTTGCATAAAAATGGTATTACTTCCCTCTCCAAGTACTACCGGCGGCGACGTAAAACTGAGCCGACGCAGATCCGCTAAAGTTTCACATTGGTAAACTGTAACGAGCTTGGCGTTCAAACGAAAAGTTGAATAAGGAATAGCGGAGAGATTAGTAAAGGTTTGCATAGACAAGCCAGATCGTAAAAGTGCTGCTATTGTAATGACCCTAAGACATCAGCGCAAATCCAGACTTTTACCGCAATAAAACCCGCCGCGTTGTTGAGGGTGTTGAGTATTGTGCTGCAGCGGGGCGAGCAGCGGTGAACGATACGTTCTGGCCGCCAAACACAAAAAGGCCTACCGGTTAAGGTAGGCCTTCTGCTTTATGAGGCGCCTGGCGGTGAACTACTCTCGCATAGCGAATGCTACACTACCATCGTCGCAGCTGCGTTTCACTTCTGAGTTCGGAATGGGATCAGGTGGTTCCACAGCGCTATTGCCACCAGGCAAAAACGGTTTGTCTGTCTTTAACTTAGCAAGCTTGTAGTATGCACACTGTATTTCTGTTGGCTTTTCAGCCTAAAACATCTTTGGCGTTGTATGGTTAAGCCTCTCGGGCAATTAGTATGAGTTAGCTTAACGCCTCACAGCGCTTCCACACCTCACCTATCAACGTTGTGGTCTCCAACGACCCTTTAGCAGACTTAAAGTCTGAGGGATGACTCATCTTGTGGCCGGCTTCCCGCTTAGATGCTTTCAGCGGTTATCCGTTCCGAACGTAGCTACCGGGCAGTGCCATTGGCATGACAACCCGAACACCAGCGGTTCGTTCACTCCGGTCCTCTCGTACTAGGAGCAACTCCACTCAATCATCCAACGCCCACGGCAGATAGGGACCGAACTGTCTCACGACGTTCTAAACCCAGCTCGCGTACCACTTTAAATGGCGAACAGCCATACCCTTGGGACCGACTTCAGCCCCAGGATGTGATGAGCCGACATCGAGGTGCCAAACACCGCCGTCGATATGAACTCTTGGGCGGTATCAGCCTGTTATCCCCGGAGTACCTTTTATCCGTTGAGCGATGGCCCTTCCATACAGAACCACCGGATCACTATGACCTACTTTCGTACCTGCTCGACGTGTCTGTCTCGCAGTTAAGCTGGCTTCTACCATTACACTAACCGTACGATGTCCGACCGTACTTAGCCAACCTTCGTGCTCCTCCGTTACTCTTTAGGAGGAGACCGCCCCAGTCAAACTACCCACCAGACACTGTCCGCAATCCCGGTTCAGGGACCTACGTTAGAACATCAAACATACAAGGGTGGTATTTCAAGGACGGCTCCACGATAACTGGCGTTACCGCTTCAAAGCCTCCCACCTATCCTACACATGTAGGGTCAATGTTCAGTGCCAAGCTATAGTAAAGGTTCACGGGGTCTTTCCGTCTAGCCGCGGGTATACGGCATCTTCACCGCAATTTCAATTTCACTGAGTCTCGGCTGGAGACAGCCTGGCCATCATTACACCATTCGTGCAGGTCGGAACTTACCCGACAAGGAATTTCGCTACCTTAGGACCGTTATAGTTACGGCCGCCGTTTACCGGGGCTTCGATCAAGAGCTTCGCTTGCGCTAACCCCATCAATTAACCTTCCGGCACCGGGCAGGTGTCACACCCTATACGTCCTCTTACGAGTTTGCAGAGTGCTGTGTTTTTAATAAACAGTTGCAGCCAGCTGGTCACTGCGACTCTTCACTGCTTACGGAGCAAGTCCTTCACAGCAAAGAGCGTACCTTCTCCCGAAGTTACGGTACTATTTTGCCTAGTTCCTTCAGCCGAGTTCTCTCAAGCGCCTTGGTATGCTCTACCTGACCACCTGTGTCGGTTTAGGGTACGGTCACCAATACCTGAAGCTTAGAGGCTTTTCCTGGAAGCATAGCGTTAGCAACTTCGTCACCGTGGTGACTCGTCTCGTATCTCAGTCTTAAGCATCCGGATTTTCCTAAACGCTCAACCTACATACTTTCACGCGGACTACCAACGCCGCGCTTGCCTAGCTTTCTCCGTCCCCCCATCGCAGTATTGGCCGGTACGGGAATATTAACCCGTTTCCCATCGACTACGCCTTTCAGCCTCGCCTTAGGGGCCGACTCACCCTACCCTGATTAGCATGGGATAGGAACCCTTGGTCTTTCGGCGGGGAAGTTTTTCACTCCCCTTATCGTTACTCATGTCAGCATTCGCACTTCTGATACCTCCAGCAACCCTCCCGGGTCACCTTCACAGGCTTACAGAACGCTCCTCTACCACTTGTGCAAGCACAAGTCCGCAGCTTCGGTGAATGATTTAGCCCCGTTACATCTTCCGCGCAGGCCGACTCGACTAGTGAGCTATTACGCTTTCTTTAAAGGGTGGCTGCTTCTAAGCCAACCTCCTAGCTGTCTATGCCTTCCCACATCGTTTTCCACTTAATCATTACTTTGGGACCTTAGCTGGCGGTCTGGGTTGTTTCCCTTTTCACGACGGACGTTAGCACCCGCCGTGTGTCTCCCGAGTAGTACTCATTGGTATTCGGAGTTTGCATGGGGTTGGTAAGTCGGGATGACCCCCTAGCCCAAACAGTGCTCTACCCCCAATGGTATTCGCTCGAGGCGCTACCTAAATAGCTTTCGAGGAGAACCAGATATCTCCGAGCTTGATTAGCCTTTCACTCCGATCCACAAGTCATCCCCATCTTTTTCAACAGATGTGGGTTCGGTCCTCCAGTTAGTGTTACCCAACCTTCAACCTGCTCATGGATAGATCGCCCGGTTTCGGGTCTACACCCTGCAACTATTCGCCCAGTTAAGACTCGGTTTCCCTACGGCTCCCCTATTCGGTTAACCTCGCTACAGAATGTAAGTCGCTGACCCATTATACAAAAGGTACGCAGTCACACCACGAAGGTGCTCCCACTGCTTGTACGTACACGGTTTCAGGTTCTATTTCACTCCCCTTACAGGGGTTCTTTTCGCCTTTCCCTCACGGTACTGGTTCACTATCGGTCAGTCAGGAGTATTTAGCCTTGGAGGATGGTCCCCCCATGTTCAAACAGGATACCACGTGTCCCGTCCTACTCGTTTTCACTAAAAAGGCATTGTCGTGTACGGGGCTATCACCCTGTATCGCTCATATTTCCACATGATTCCACTAACACCAATCCAGCTTAAGGGCTACTCCGCGTTCGCTCGCCGCTACTAACGGAATCTCGGTTGATTTCTTTTCCTCGGGGTACTTAGATGTTTCAGTTCTCCCGGTTTGCCTCCTTAACCTATGTATTCAGTTAAGGATAGTGAGTAAACTCACTGGGTTTCCCCATTCGGACATCTGCGGGTCTAACGCCTCTTACCGGCTTCCCACAGCTTTTCGCAGGTTAGTACGTCCTTCATCGCCTCTGACTGCCAAGGCATCCACCGTGTACGCTTAGTCACTTAACCATACAACCCAAAAATGTTTTTGAATCGTACAGTGTGCTTTGCTATACACTCTCTCGCTTGAGTTCGAGAGGTTGCTTAGCTTGTTTTTTACTACTATCAGCTTGCCAAATTGTTAAAGAGCAGTTTGAGATTAAACTCAAATCAAATCATTCTCGTAAGAACAGTTTCATTTGAATTTCAACACACTAAAGGAATGGTGGAGTTAAGCGGGATCGAACCGCTGACCTCCTGCGTGCAAGGCAGGCGCTCTCCCAGCTGAGCTATAACCCCATCTTATAGCTTCGGATTTTAACCTTATGCTTCGCCTTATTTCGTCCCTCATTCAGTCATTTACTTATGTAAACTTCTTCACTCGCTCCTCAATCGGCTCGCCTAAGCTTAAACTTCTCGCTCTAAGTCTTTCTGACTAAGTCAATTTCGCTTTAGACAAGGCGCTTTCCTGTGAAGCATACTTAGGTATGCAAGCAGGGAAGCAACGCCGTATAACGCGGAATTTGGTGGGTCTGAGTAGACTCGAACTACCGACCTCACCCTTATCAGGGGTGCGCTCTAACCACCTGAGCTACAGACCCAATCTGTACGTGTGCTCTATCTCATGCAATCAATCATCTGTGTGAACACTTATAACTTCATGTCACTTTAGGTAAGGAGGTGATCCAACCGCAGGTTCCCCTACGGTTACCTTGTTACGACTTCACCCCAGTCATGAATCACAAAGTGGTAAGCGCCCTCCCGAAGGTTAAGCTACCTACTTCTTTTGCAACCCACTCCCATGGTGTGACGGGCGGTGTGTACAAGGCCCGGGAACGTATTCACCGCAACATTCTGATTTGCGATTACTAGCGATTCCGACTTCATGGAGTCGAGTTGCAGACTCCAATCCGGACTACGATACGCTTTAAGAGATCCGCTCACTGTCGCCAGCTTGCCTCCCTCTGTACGTACCATTGTAGCACGTGTGTAGCCCTACTCGTAAGGGCCATGATGACTTGACGTCGTCCCCACCTTCCTCCGGTTTATCACCGGCAGTCTCCCTAGAGTTCCCACCATTACGTGCTGGCAACTAAGGATAAGGGTTGCGCTCGTTGCGGGACTTAACCCAACATTTCACAACACGAGCTGACGACAGCCATGCAGCACCTGTCTTAGCGTTCCCGAAGGCACAACTGCATCTCTGCAATCTTCGCTAGATGTCAAGAGTAGGTAAGGTTCTTCGCGTTGCGTCGAATTAAACCACATGCTCCACCGCTTGTGCGGGCCCCCGTCAATTCATTTGAGTTTTAATCTTGCGACCGTACTCCCCAGGCGGTCTACTTAGTGCGTTAGCTGCGCTACTCACAGTACAAGACCACGAACAGCTAGTAGACATCGTTTACGGCGTGGACTACCAGGGTATCTAATCCTGTTTGCTCCCCACGCTTTCGCACCTGAGCGTCAGTATTGTGCCAGGGGGCCGCCTTCGCCACTGGTATTCCTCCAAATCTCTACGCATTTCACCGCTACACTTGGAATTCTACCCCCCTCTCACATACTCTAGCGTGCCAGTTTTGAATGCAATTCCCAGGTTGAGCCCGGGGCTTTCACATCCAACTTAACACACCGCCTACGTGCGCTTTACGCCCAGTAATTCCGATTAACGCTTGCACCCTCCGTATTACCGCGGCTGCTGGCACGGAGTTAGCCGGTGCTTCTTCTGCGAGTAACGTCAAAATGCTGTGCTATTAACACAACACCCTTCCTCCTCGCTGAAAGTGCTTTACAACCCGAAGGCCTTCTTCACACACGCGGCATGGCTGGATCAGGCTTGCGCCCATTGTCCAATATTCCCCACTGCTGCCTCCCGTAGGAGTCTGGACCGTGTCTCAGTTCCAGTGTGGCTGATCATCCTCTCAAACCAGCTAGGGATCGTCGCCTTGGTGAGCCATTACCCCACCAACTAGCTAATCCCATATAGGTGCATCCGATAGCATGTGGCCCGAAGGTCCCACACTTTGGTCCGTAGACATTATGCGGTATTAACAGTCGTTTCCAACTGGTATCCCCCTCTATCGGGCAGCTCCCTATACATTACTCACCCGTCCGCCGCTAAATCCAGGAGCAAGCTCCCTTCATTCGCTCGACTTGCATGTGTTAGGCCTGCCGCCAGCGTTCAATCTGAGCCATGATCAAACTCTTCAATTAAAAGTGTTTGCTGTCCATAAAGGACTGCTCAGTCTTACTGACTTAAAACATATTTCTATGTAAGTCACTCAACCGATAAATTTCATTTTGTGAAATCCATCATAAGTGCCCACACAGATGATTGATTGCGAATTGTTAAAGAGCGTGCTTCGCTTAGAAGCGGGAGGCGTATGTTACACTTCCCAGTTTTTAAGTCAAGCGTGACGATTATTCTTTTTTAAAAACACTCGTCACACCCGACTTTTTATCCCGTTTCACCGCGTTAAACACCACCGTGAAGCGAGGGCGCCATTTTAGTGATTTAAGAAAGTCTGTCAAGCGTCTTTTTGAAGATTTTTAACTTTCTTTCTAAACCACCCGGAGACTCTGTTTTCGCAGCACCCCGTGGCATGGCGCGCATTATAGGGCGTTTTTAAACTCCTGCAACACCTAAAGTGCAATAAATTCAGATTTTAGGTTCGTTTGCTTATTAAACCAGCTTTCTGTGCATTTTTAACTCAAAGTTCTATACAGAGTACTATTGTTAGTGGTTGCGGTTTATCTGCTAACCGCTAAGATAAGGCTGCTTTATCTGATTAAAGCATTCCGATAAATATAATTAAGTGCTTAGGATATTATTATGTTACCCACTTTTCGTGCTTCTTTGCCATATACACTGGCTTTAGCTGTGTTGGTTTATTTAAGCTTTGCTTTTCTTCCTGTGCTGGGGCTTGGTCAGGAAATCTTCGTTGTTATTGGTGTACTTCTCGCAGGCATTCTGATTCCGGTCTTATTAGATGTTAAAGCCGGCACCACAGACCCGGTGTTGCAGACCAATAAGGCTGTAGACTATCAAGGTGAGACCACAACGTTGTATGTCGGTAATTTGCCTTATCGTGCGAATGAAGACGCAGTAAAAGAGTTATTCCAGCGTTTTGGTATTGTTATTAATGTTCGATTGATGAAAGACAGGCAGACAGGCCGTCGCCGGGGCTTTGGTTTCGTTGAAGTAGCAGCAAAAGACGGCAGTAAAATGATTCAAAAGCTTAACGACTTCAATTTCCAGGAACGCACATTAAAAGTTCGTGAAGCGAAAGAGCGCCAGGATAACGACGATAGCGAAGAATAGTATCGCCATAACGTTAGGTTGATAAAGAGAGGCAATGCCTCTCTTTTTTGTTTGAAGCTTATCATTAAGCCGATTGGCTGTTGGCTCAAGGGTTACTCTGGCATAAAATAGCCGTTTTAGTTTAGCAGAGTGTCCGATGAGCGTAGGTCAGGTTTTCCCCGAGCAGTATACCCAACAACTGTCTGATAAAAGTAATACAGTGCAGCAATTGCTGGGCGAATTCAAAGCACCGCCGGCCGAGATATTTGCATCTGAGCCACAACATTATAGGTTACGAGCTGAATTTCGTATCTGGCACAATGGTGATGACATTTATCACGCCATGTTTGATCCGCAAACACGGGATAAAGTCAGGATTGATTACTTCCCGGTAGCTTGCCGCACTATAGCCGACTTCATGCCGGTGCTATTAAACAATATCCAGTTTAATCATGAGCTGCGTTACAAGTTATATCAGGTAGATTATTTAGCGACACTTTCCGGTGAGCTACTGGTCTCCCTTATATATAAGCGGCCTTTGACAAATAGCTGGCTGGATCAGGCTAAAGCACTGACTGAAGCTTTAGCTCCCCACCACAAAGTCAAGTTCATCGGCCGCTCGCGTAAAAAGAAACTGATGGTGACTAATGACTACGTCACTGAGCAGTTTGAGCTGGACGGCCAACAATTACAATACCAACAAGTTGAAGGCAGCTTTACCCAGCCCAATGGCGAAGTTAACCGAAAAATGCTTGGCTGGGCAAAGGCTGTATCACAGCAGTTATCCGGTGATTTGCTTGAATTGTATTGTGGTAATGGCAACTTTTCTATTGCTTTAGCCCCTTGCTTCGGTCGAGTCGTTGCCACAGAGATCTCACGGACTTCAATTAAGTCTGCCCAGTACAATATTACACTGAACAATGTCACCAACCTTCAGGTGCTGCAGATGCCAGCAGAAGATGTATCGGCGGCATTACAAGATGGTAGCAAATTAAAGCAGCTTGATTTGAAGGATATGCAGCTTGATACCGTGTTAGTTGACCCACCACGCGCAGGGCTGGATGATGGCACGGTTCAGCTGGTCAGTCGATTTAATGATATTCTTTATATCTCCTGTAACCCCGACACCCTGGCTCAAAATCTACAGGTACTCATTCAAAGCCATTACATTGTAAAGTTGGCAGTATTTGATCAATTTCCTTACACCCACCATATAGAGACCGGTGTTTGGCTGCGAAAACGTTAATCTTTATGTTTGCGGCCATAACTGGCCGCACCATGTGCTAACCACCTTAATTGCGTAATAGTTCGGCTGGTCAGGTAGGCATATTGTTCTGAAGGCGCGTCAAGTGCATCTGCCCCGGTGTGAAATACCAAGGTCACCATAGCTTCCGCCTGTGCTCGGGCCAACTCATCCGGACAGGTAGTTTCTTTGCGTAGATACTCTGCCAGCTCAGCAACAAAATGCTGTATTTCACGCGCCACTGCACTTCGAAATGCAGCAGAAGTACCGGAGCGCTCCCGTAGTAATAACCGGAACACATTGCTATTGCCAGTAACAAACTCCATAAAAGTGTCTATTGACGTGCGGATGACGCTACCATTTTTCTCAATACGCTGTCTGGCCTGACGCATCAACTGCCGTAACATTAAACCCGCTTCGTCGACCAGTGTCAGGCCCAGCTCGTCCATATCGGCAAAATGACGATAAAATGATGTTGGAGCGATACCTGCCTCACGTGCTACCTCACGTAAGCTCAGGCTGGCAAAACTCTTGTCTGCGCTCAGTTGAGAAAAAGCGGCATTGATAATGGCCCGTCTGGTACGCTCTTTTTGCTCTGCTCTTGACACAGAAATCCCTTTATTCACCGAAAAGCCCTATCATATACCTTGACCACCGGTTTGTGACCAGTAAAATGAGCGAACAGTTGTAAGCTAAAGCGGCCATTTATGAAACAAGCTCCGATCATCTGGACCAATGTCCTGCTGTTTTCAATCACTACTCTGGTCGCACTCATTGGCGTCCCCTGGTATGCCCTGACGGTAGGTTTTGGCTGGTCAGAACTTATTGCCACTGTTGTTTGCCTGGGGTATTGCGGCATGTCGATTACTGCAGGTTATCACCGGCTTTGGGCTCACAAAACTTACGAAGCACATCCTGTGCTGCAGTGGATTTATGCGATTGGCGGCGCATTTGCACTGCAAAATAGTGCTCTGCACTGGTCGGCAGACCACCGCGTGCATCATCGTCATGTCGATAACAACGACAAAGATCCGTACTCTGCAGGCCGCGGGTTCTGGTACAGCCACATAGGCTGGATGTTGCGTGACTACCCAGGTGTTGAAAAACCGGACTATAACAATGCGCGGGACCTGCAGAAGAACCCTATTGTAATGTGGCAGCATCGCAATTATCTGTGGCTTACTGTGTTAACTAACTTCGGCATTCCTTTACTGTTGGGGTTATTTACCGGAAATGTGTTGGGTATGCTGCTCTCTGCTGGCGTATTACGCTTGGTTCTTAGCCATCACTTTACGTTTTTCATCAACTCTCTGGCGCATATATGGGGAAAGCAGCCTTACACCGACCAGAACTCTGCCCGTGACAATGGCTTACTGGCGTTACTGACGTATGGCGAGGGATATCACAACTTTCATCATATTTTTGAGTCTGATTATCGCAACGGTATTAAGTGGTACCAGTTTGATCCAACCAAATGGTTTATCAAAGCAGCGTCATGGTTAGGCCTCACCAGTAATCTTCGCACTGTGCCGGAGGAGCGGATTGAACAAGCTAAGGCGAAGATGCAATTACTGCGCGCCAGAGAACACGTGAAACTGCGCCCCAACGCTGAACAGTTGCTGCAGTTACTTGAGCATGAATATGAAATATTGTCTGCCAGAATGCAGGACTATTATCAGTTGAAAAAGCAAATGCTTTTACAGCGTAAAGAACAACTGATGGCGCAGTATCAGGCGGTTGATTTTAAGCATCGTTATCTCGAGTTTAAGCAGCATTTGCAGCAACAACAACAGCACTGGCAACGCTTAGTCACCGCGTTTAGCTAACAGAAAAAAGAGACTCCGGTCTCTTTTTTTGTGCCCGATACCTGATATGCTCAGATATAAATCAATGAAAACAGCGAGATTGATAGCGTGAGTGGAAAAAATACGTCGCCAAAGAAAGCCCACTTTGATTTTGATGCCATTGTTATCGGCACCGGCCCGGGAGGCGAAGGTGCAGCCATGTATCTGGCTAAAAGCGGCCTTAAAGTTGCCGCCATAGAACGCTATCAGTCTGTGGGAGGCGGCTGCACTCACTGGGGCACAATTCCATCCAAAGCCTTACGTCATTCCGTTAGCCGACTGATTGAATTTAATGAGAACCCGCTGTTTCAGTTGGATGAGCAACATACCAAGCTGACATTTTCACAAATTTTAAAGCACGCTGCGGGTGTGATCCGCAAACAAGTCAGGTTAAGGAGCGGCTTTTATGACCGCAACCAGGTCAGAATGTATCAGGGAGAAGCGCGTTTTATCGACAAGCATCACTTAAGTATCCGCAGTGATGACGGCAGTTGCTTTGAATTGAGTGCAAAGACGATCGTTATCGCAACAGGTTCACGCCCATATCGCCCTGCTGAAGTCGACTTTAACCATAACCGGATCTATGACTCAGATACTATCCTGTCACTACAGCATGACCCTAAGCATATTATTATTTATGGTGCTGGTGTTATCGGCTGCGAATATGCGTCTATCTTCCGCGGCCTGGGTGTACGCGTTGATTTAGTCAACACCCGGGACCGGTTGCTATCTTTTATGGATACCGAAATATCCGATTCTTTAAGTTACCATTTTTGGAACTCCGGCATGACAATCCGTCACGGTGAAGAATTTGATCGGATTGAAGGCAAAGAAGATGGCGTAGTGCTGCATTTAAAATCAGGCAAAAAAATGAAGGCTGATTGCTTTTTATTTGCCAATGGCAGAACTGGCAATACCGACATGTTGAACCTGTCCGCGATAGGGCTGGAAGCAGACAGCCGCGGCCTGGTAAAAGTGAACAGCCATTATCAGACCAGCGTGAATAACATCTACGCCGTAGGCGATGTTATTGGCTATCCCAGTCTGGCCAGTGCCGCGTATGACCAGGGGCGATTAGCCGGTGAGGCTATTGTCAAAGGTAATCTTGACGGCCACCTGATAGCGGATATTCCAGCCGGCATTTATACCATTCCGGAGATGAGTTCTGTTGGCAAAACAGAGCAGGAGTTGACTGCGGCAAAAATTCCATACGAAGTTGGCAGGGCTCAGTTTAAGCATCTGGCACGGGCGCAAATTGCCAATACCAATGTCGGTAGCCTCAAATTGCTATTTCATCGGGATACGTTAGAGATCCTTGGTATTCACTGTTTTGGAGAACGGGCTGCCGAGATTGTTCATATAGGACAGGCCATTATGATGCAGAAGAACGGTGGTAATACGCTTGAGTACTTTGTTCATACAACATTTAATTATCCAACGATGGCAGAAGCCTACCGGGTAGCGGCTCTGAATGGACTAAATAGATTATTCTAAGCTAATTTATTGAATTTAAATAAAATAATGGCGGCTGTAGAGCTGTAACATTTATTTTTGTTTTGCCTGATATTTCGTTGTAAACTCAATTACATAATAATTAAATAATTAGTTTTGGTGGGGTTTATATGGTACAGCTTAAGTACGCATTAGCACTGCTGTGTTTACTATCTTGGCAGGCACATGCAGACTTTCCGACAGCAAAAGCATTATTTGAAAAGCAGGAATATGCGCTGGCAAAACCTCAACTCGAAACACTGGCTGAATTAGGGCATCTTGAAGCACAATTTCTATTGTCCCGGATGTACGCTGAAGGCTTAGGTGTTGACCCGGATATGAATCTTGCTTACGCCTGGACACTGATCGCTAAGGAACGTAATCACCCACAAGCAGAAGGACAGTACCAGGAATTACGTACTAAGCTTAAGTCGCGTTTGGCAGGCAAAGAAGTTTATCACGATCTAAGCGCTAGGTATGGAAAAAAGTCGTTGAAGGACACGTTGCATCCCACATTAAACCGCTTTATCAAATCAACCGAACTCCCTAAAGCAATTCACAAAAGAGAGCCTTCCTACCCTAGTCATTACATTAGATCCGGACTTTCTGCTTGGGCTGTAGTGCATTTTGATATAAACGAACAGGGATTAGTGGAAAACGCTGAGGTCACGTCTGCATTTCCCCAAGATCAAATTGACGTCTACGTACTTAATGCAGTAAACAGTTGGCAATTTGAACCTCCTAAGAATATTTACGGAGATCCTATCAGACTCGAAATGCGCTCTCATCCTTTTCTAGTTCAAACAGACACCGGAAGTAAAAACAGGCGCTTTATAAATGATAATGAAGAATTTTTATTGCGAATTCTTGCTTCTGCAGAAAATGAATCTGCTGAAAATCAATACCTTTTTGCTGTGCTTGCGGAGAATAATATCGTCACAGAATCAGATCCGATAAGTTGGTACTTAAAAGCAGCCATAAACGGACATCCAAAAGCACAATATAGAATTGCTCAGTGTTTAAAAACAGGTAATGGTTGCAACCGCGATCAAAATAAAGCGGTAAACTGGTTAGCAATATCAGCAGACAGTGGTGACCCGAAGGCCGCTTATCTGCTTGCACAGGAATTACTCGACAGCAACAACGTAAACTATAATCCGCACAAAGCCGCTGGCTATCTCGAAGTTGCGGCGTTGCAAGAGTATATGCCTGCGATAGCCGAATATGCTGCTTTGCTAGCCATGTCAGATGATCCAACTTTACGGGACCCGAACAAAGCCATCCGCCTGGCTGAACAAGGACGGGCAATTGATGCAAATAACCCGAATTTGCTGTCTACTCTGGGTGTAGCTTTTATTGAGCTAGGGCAGCAAGGAAGAGGAGAATCTATGCTGCGCCAGGCTTTAGAAGAGGCACGCAGCCGTAACTGGACAATACAGAACTTTGAAGATTTGCTGGCAGACTATCAGACCGCGTCAGCCGGCAATAACTGAAAGATGAAAACCCCGGCAATACCGGGGTTTTTCTTTTTACTCAGCGATGTCTGCGCTCATATGATAAGTACGGCTAAAAGAGTGTACTGCATCAATAAATACGCTAACCCGCTCAGGATCTACATCAGGGGTAATGCCATGGCCAAGATTAAACACATGGCCACTGCCTTGGCCAAAGCCATCCAGAATCATCTGAACTTCCTGACGGATACGCTCAGGAGAGCCGAGCAGGATTGCCGGATCCATATTGCCTTGCAGGGCAACCTTGTCACCTACCCTCGCTTTGGCATCAGCGATATTAATAGTCCAGTCCAGCCCTAACGCATCACAGCCTGTGTTTGCAATCGCTTCCAGCCATAAACCACCATTCTTGGTGAACAAGGTAACCGGCACCTTACGCCCGTCAGCTTCGCGTGTTAAGCCATTGACGATTTGCTGCATGTAGCCAAGCGAAAACTCCTGATAATCCCGCGGCGTTAGTACTCCACCCCAGGTATCAAAAATCATTACAGATTGTGCACCCGCTGCAATCTGTGCATTTAAATACAGCACTACGCTCTGGGCGAGTTTATCCAGCAGCAGGTGCAGTGCTTCAGGCTCACTGAACATCATTTTTTTAATGGTGCCGAACGTTTTACTACTTCCACCTTCAACCATATAGGTTGCCAATGTCCACGGGCTGCCGGAAAATCCGATCAGTGGCACACTGCCATCCAGTTCACGGCGGATGGTACGAACAGCATCCATAACATAACGCAGTTCTTGTTCAGGATCCGGGATTGGCAGGTTAGCAATCTCCAGAAAGTCACGCACCGGTCGCTGAAACTTAGGACCTTCGCCTTCGCCAAAGTACAGCCCTAACCCCATAGCATCAGGGATTGTCAGAATATCACTGAATAAAATGGCTGCATCCAGCGCATAGCGACGCAGAGGCTGCAGCGTCACTTCACATGCTAATTCAGGGTTCTTGCATAACGACATAAAATCGCCGGCCTGGGCTCTGGTTGCACGATACTCTGGCAAATAACGGCCAGCCTGACGCATCATCCATACCGGTGTTCTGTCTACCGGTTGTTTTAATAAAGCTCTGAGGTACCGATCATTTTTTAATTGCATATCTAGCCCGCCATTCACAGAATTGCGGCTATTTTATCACTGCGCAGGCGTGACGCCTATTTTTTCCCTGTAAATGCTGGGTTCATGTTTTTTGTGATAGGTGCTTGTCATCAGCAAATTGTTTTGCTATAACAGTCCTGCGCTAGTGAAGAATAACAAGTAAGAAGCCCGTATAAACGGGACCTCGCAAAAATTTAGTTAAGCCACTTTATGTGGCTTTTTTATTTTCTGCCGTTCGTGCTGTATTTCCTGACAAAACCCTCGCTATATAGAAGATGCTTTATTTGCCTGCCATTTGCTGTATTTGCGCAATGATTTGGCCAGACAATGTCTCTATCGGAGGCACTTGCGGTAGCGCTTTTAATGAATACCACCCTGCTTCTTCAATTTCCTGCGGCTGGCAGACGATGTCACCTCCGGCATAATCCGCAATAAAGCCGGTCATAAGCGAATGCGGGAAAGGCCAGGGCTGGCTACCAACGTAACGCAAATTAGTAATATCAATGCCCACTTCCTCCTTTACTTCACGCACAGCTGCCTGCTCTAATGTCTCTGCTGACTCAACAAAACCAGCCAGAATAGAGTAAAAACCGGGCCGATGGCGGCTTGAGCGGGCAAGCAAAATTTTGTCATCATGTAAAATACCCACCAGTACGCACGGCGCTATACGCGGGTAACAGCGGTGCCCGCATTTATTGCACAGCATTGCCAGTTCCCAGTTCACCAGATTCATAGCGCTGCCGCACTGCCCACAAAAGCGGTGAGTCTGCAAGAATAAAGCAACCTGCACTGCGCGTGCTGCCAACTCGAAAATACTTTCGCCCGCACTGAGTAACTCACGCGGTGACACCCATTGCTCTTCGTCTGTTATCTGGTCGTGGTTGATCAGTAGATAAGCATCGACATTATTATCCTGCCCCAGGAAACAGACCTGCTCCGGTTCTGCAGATAATGTTAGGTCCCGGTATTCGCCAACCGGCACCTGCCCGGCTTTGTTCAGCCAAATCCGCCCCCGGTTGACAACAAACCAGCGACCATAAGATTGCGCTTTTACATTGAGACTATGTTTGATCATCTGTTGCCCTCTGCGGTACTCTGTTGTCCGATACTATGATAATGCTGTTCACTGGGCTGACCAATAAAAAAACGGTTGATCTTTACTGCAAAATTCATTTAATTAGACACTATTCGCAGCGTAGTTGCTGTACTTAAGGAGAAGGCAATGTACACCCGTGTGCAAAAAGCGCGTCAAAAATGGGGTGGTTCATTAACTGCCATCGATAACTGGCTGGATGAACGGCAGCAGCTTATCGTCAGTTACTGTAAACTGGCTTCTCTGCCGCCCTTTGATGATAAGCGCACAACATTGCCTGCCCAGTCTGCAGTTCAGGAGTTTTGCCAGTTACTGGTAGACTATTTATCAGCAGGCCACTTTGAAGTCTATGAACGTATTGTCTCTGAATGCGCAATAAATGGCACTGACAGCCGTAAACTTGCCGACAGCCTTTATCCAAAAATTGCAGTCTCAACCGACCTGGCTCTGAATTTTAATGACCTGTATGCCGATCATCTGAGCACCCGTCATAGCGGCGCCTTTGATCGGGAATTGTCAGAGCTGGGGCAAGCTTTGGAAGAGCGTTTTGCATATGAAGACGAGCTTATCCATACCTTATATGAAAAACACACTGACAACAGTCTGTCTGCGTAAACAGCTCAGATAAAAAAAGCGGCTGAAAGCCGCTTTTTTTATTGTTGTCGCCTATTATTTTTCTTCGGCTTCTGCAGGGATAATATCCAGCAACTCTACTTCAAATACCAGTACGCTGTTTGGCTTAATCACACCCATGTCGCGCTCGCCGTAAGCCAGCTCAGACGGAATAGTAAACTTGTACTTTGAACCCACGTTCATCAGTTGTACACCTTCGGTCCAGCCCGGAATCACGCGGTTCAGAGGGAATTGCGCTGGCTCACCACGGTCAACAGAGCTGTCGAACTTGGTGCCGTCAACTAAAGTGCCGGTATAGTGTACTTTTACAGTATCAGTAGCTTTAGGTTTGGCACCTTCTGCAGCTTGTAACACTTCATACTGTAAGCCGGATTCAGTCACTTTTACGCCTTCTTTTTTGGCGTTCTCTTCCAGATAAGCTTTACCTGCCGCAACAGCCTGGGCTGCTTCTGCTTCAGCAATAGCGGTTTGCTTTTCACGGAACTGTTCTTCCAAAGCCGTCATCATGGTTTGCACTTCTTCTTCGGTTAGCGCAGTTTTGTCTGCCACCGCATCCTGCACACCACGTAAAATTAATGCGCTATCTAATGACAAGCCCATTTTGCTGTATTCATCCAGCGTGCTGTCCAGATACCGGCCAACAGATACACCTAAGCTGTATGATTGTTTTGCTTCATCGGTATCCAGTGCTGCAGGCTTCTGCTCAGCTTCTTTTTGGCAGGCGGTAAGGGTAATAACAGCCACTGCGACCAGTGACATTTTGGTGACTAAGCGCATTCGGTTCTCCAAGATTTACGCAGCCAGGCTGCAAAAGTATGTTTTAATAGTGTCCAATGAACTGACCTATACTAACGGTTTGTGCGGATGAGGTTAACACCCGACATGAAATATCCTGTGTTTTTTCTGCTATTACTGCTCAGCGGCTGCGAAAAACTGACAACTTCCCCCCCGGTAAAACAATTGCCGCATGTTGCGCAAGGCAGTTATGCTGCAGCCTTATCAGACGACGCCAGCTACAGCGCGGTGTCGTCTATTCAGGATGGTGTTGCTTTGTGGGACTTGCAAAATAACGCCCTGAAATATCAGTGGAAGCATCACGACGATGCGGAAAACCTGGTATTTAGCCTGGCCATTAGCCATAACAACAGTCATGTGCTAACAGCAGATCAAAGCACTTTTGCGCTATGGGATATAGCAAGTGGCAAAAACGTCGGTTTTTGGCAAATTGACGCCGCCACGGTGCGGGATGTCGCGGTATCAGATAATGGCGCCCACTTACTGATTGGCAAAAGTGATGGCGGCGTGCAGCATATTACGCTGGCCAGTGGCCGCCGGCTGGAGTTTTTAGGCCATACAGAACGTACTAACAGCGTTGCGATGTCCCCTAACGGTCGTTATGCCCTGACCGGCGGTAACGATTACAAAGCACATTTATGGGATACACAAAGCGCCCAGATTATATACAGCTTTAGCCACCCTAGCCGGGTAACCAAGGTAGCGCTTGATCCGCAAGGCCGGTACGCCTTTACTGCCGACAGTCAGGACTTAGCCCAAATCTGGGATATCCAAACTGGTCAGTTAGTCAGCAAACTGCAATTCACAGCACGTCAGCAGGTGTTCAGTGCCGTGCGTTTCAGTAACGATGGCAAGTATCTGACGACCGGCGCACCGACCCGCAAGCTGGCCTTATGGGATGTACAAACTGGGCGTGAACTGCAAAGCTGGCAGGTGTCTGTGCGTGCAGATAGCAGACCACCCAGCGCCGTGGTGCATGCCGTGGCGTTTTTAAACAACAATCAACTTATCAGCGAAAGCTCCAGTGGCATTGCCGAAGTATGGGAGATTAAACATGACAGTAAATGAGCAAGAGCTGCAGCTGCACATTGTCGAGCTGGAAAGCAAACTGGCTTTCCAGGAAGACACCGTTAACAGCCTGAGCAATGAACTGCTGGAACACCAAAAGAAAATAGACCGCCTGCAACAGCAAGTGATGTTATTGGCGGAAAAGCTGCGTAACCTGCCGGATGAGCAAGGCATTTTGCGGCCGGAAGAAGAGCCGCCACCACCCCACTATTAATCGGGTTTAAATACCCCTATTACCTGCTCGGCAGCACGGCTGGCTTTGGCTATCTGTGCCTCCGGTTGCACCATCTGATGGCCGCACGCTACGCACTCTACTTTTTCGACATTATTTTCCAAAAACAGCATCATCGTATCCGTCGCCTTACATTTCGGACAACTGGCGCCAGCAATAAAACGTTTCTTTTTACGTGTTGTCATTTGGTTTCCCGTCTGTTTGCTGCGGCATTTTTACGCGCTAAGCCTTGGTTTGTTGGCTTTATACGGGTAAATTAGCAGCCCAATTCAGTTACACAGGTAAAAACATGATCCAGCTGCAACAGGTCGAACTGCGCCGTGGTATTCAATGTTTGTTTCAGGGTGCCGATCTTACCGTATTTCCGGGGCAAAAGGTGGGAATTGTCGGTGCCAACGGTTGCGGTAAATCCAGCCTGTTTGCCCTGCTGCAAAATAAACTGCACGCCGATGCGGGTAACGTCAGTATTCCGGCCAGCTGGCAAATTGCTACCGTAGCGCAGGAAACCCCGGCACTGGACTGCAGTGCTATGGATTATGTGCTACAAGGCGATGAACAGTTATACCCGCTACTGCTGAAAGTACGCACCGGTTGCAGCGAATCGGACCTGGCCGCTGTACATCTGCAAATAGAGGCTCTGGATGGTTACCGCGCTGAAGCAAAAGCCGGCGTGTTACTGGATGGTTTAGGTTTTAGCGGTGATGCCCAGCAACAGGCGGTAAAGTCATTCTCCGGTGGCTGGCGGATGCGGTTAAACCTGGCTCGGGCGCTGATGCAGCGCGCTGAACTGTTGTTACTGGACGAGCCCACCAACCACCTGGATCTGGACGCCGTGCTGTGGCTGGAAAAATATCTGAGTAATTATCAGGGCACATTGCTGCTAATAAGCCATGACCGCGATTTTCTTGATGCGGTGACAGATAATATTGTACATATCGAACGCCAGACACTGACCTTATATAAAGGCAACTACAGCCAGTTCGAACGCCAGCGCGCAGAGCAATTGGCACAGCAGCAATCTAACTTTGAAAAGCAACAGCGTCAGGTGGCACACTTACAGAAGTTTATCGATCGTTTTAAGGCCCAGGCCACTAAAGCCCGGCAGGCGCAAAGCCGGATTAAAGCGCTGGAGCGCATGACGATACTGGCACCGGCGCATATCGATTCGCCGTTTAGCTTTAGTTTTCGCGAACCCAAAGCGCTGCCAAACCCGCTGCTGAAAATGGACAATGTGCAAGCCGGTTACGCCGATAAAGTTATTTTAAGCCAGATAAAATTCCAGCTGTTACCCGGCAGCCGCATAGGCCTGCTGGGGCGGAATGGTGCCGGTAAATCAACACTTATTAAACTGTTATCGGGCAGTATGGCACCGCAAAGTGGTGATGTCTGGTTTGCCAACGGCGTCAGTCTGGGCTACTTCGCCCAGCATCAGCTGGAAACGCTGCGACCACAGGACTCACCGCTACAGCATTTAGTACGGCTGGACCCGCAGGTTCCAGAGCAAAAGTTACGCGACTTTTTGGGCGGCTTTGGTTTTCATGGCGACAAAGCGCTGGAAGCCTGCGCGCCGTTTTCCGGTGGCGAAAAAGCCCGTCTGGTACTGGCCTTGATCGTGTATCAGCGCCCCAACCTGCTGCTGCTGGATGAACCAACTAACCACCTCGATTTAGATATGCGTGAAGCCATCGTGATGGCGCTGCAAGAGTTTGAAGGTGCTATCGTGATAGTGTCGCACGACCGCCACCTGCTAAGTAGCTGTACCGATGAGTTTTATTTGGTAGCCCATGGCCGCGTTGCACCGTTTGATGGCGACCTGGCCGATTACTACCAGTGGCTGCAACAGGATGCCCGTAAAGCGGCCAATGCTGCTGCCACACAAGCGCCAGCCAGCAGCAATGCGCCCAGAAAAGATCAGAAGCGCCTCGAAGCGGACCTGCGCAATTTGCTGCGCCCGGTGAAGCAAAAAATTGACAAGCTGGAGCAACAACAGGAAAAGCTGACCGCAGAGCTTACCGCCATCGAACAGCAAATGGCAGACCCGGATATTTACGACGCTAAACGTAAAGCAGAGTTAACTGAGCTATTAGCCAAACAAGCCAGTGCCAGCAGCAGTCTTGCCAGTATTGAAGAAGACTGGTTTATGGCTCAGGAAGAGCTGGAGCAAAAAACCGAACAATTCTGGCAGCAAAATGGCTGACAGAATTAGCGCTGACGAACTGTGGCAATTTAGCCTGGCACTATACCCAAAGGTGAAATCAGCCTGTCTTAGTTTGCAGGATAAACATGGCGCCAATGTTAACCTGCTGCTGCTACTGTGCTTGCTGGAGCAGCGCCAGCTTAGCCTGACGCAAGCGCACGTGCAGCAGCTAAGTACCACGTTACAGCGCTTTAGCGTGCAGTTCACTCAGCCGCTGCGCGCGCTGCGTAAACAAAGCAACACCACTATGCTGACAACAGAGCAGCAACACCTGTTAAAACAAAGTTTGCTGCAAACCGAACTGCAGCTGGAGAAATTAGAGCAGCAGTTGTTGTTGCAGCATTGCCCGCCATTAACCAACTCAGCAGCCCCGCTGCTGGAGCTTTATCTGGCACAACTAACCAATGACATCACCGCCTATCAACAGCAAATATTTGATCTGCGTCAAGCCTTCGTCAGCTTAAGCTAATCACATACGCCTGGTTTGATCTGGGTCAGGTAAATACCAACCTCCTCGTTCTAGACTTGGCTCATCAGTTCAGCATGAGGGCAATATTATGAACCTGTGGCACGAATTTACCCGCGACCCGGTAATCTTTATCTCTTTTACCGGCCTGGCAATAGTGATCGGTCTGTGTGCGTTTTACGCTTGGTACTTTATGTATAAAGTGAGCCACGCTGAACCTGACGAGAAATAAGCAGGGCGCCTAATCAACCTGCAAATACTGCAGTTTATCCGGTATTCCATTCCAGGCATCTGCGTCGGCGGGTGCCGGTTTAACTTCACGGATATTCGGCCACAGCTCAGCCAACTCTGCATTTAGCGCAACAAAGGCTTGTTGTTCAGCGGGTACTTTATCTTCCTGGACTATGGCATTAGCCGGACATTCTGGCTCACACAGACCACAATCTATGCAAATGGTTGGGCTGATTGCCAGAAAATTCGGCCCTTCAAAAAATGCATCTACCGGGCATACCGCCACACAATCTGTGTATTTGCATTTAATACAGTTATCCAGTACCACAAAGGCCATAGTAAAAAGTGTTCCGTGTTGCTCAGGCTGGCGATCATACTGCAGCAGGCTGAAAAAACAAGTTGGCCGTTGCAGCATTAATTGACGTAAAATAGCGGCCATCTTGTGAGCTGCCGCCGGCGGCTATGACACCGATACGGAACCCTTATGCTGCGCCTTACCGAAATTAAACTGCCGTTAAACCATGATGAAAGCGCCATTAATGCCGCCATTATTGCGAAGTTAAACATTAAACCCGATCAACTGCTTAGCGTGCATGTTTTTAAACGCGGTTTTGATGCCCGTAAAAAATCAGATATCCAGCTCATTTATACGCTGGATATTGAAACAGAAAATGACGCTGTGCTGCTGAGTAAATTTGCCAAAGATCCGCATGTGAAGCCGGCGCCCGACACCAGCTATAAGTTTGTCGCGACAGCACCGGCAAACCAGACCGAGCGTCCCATTGTCATTGGTCTTGGCCCGTGCGGCTTATTTGCCGGTTTACTGCTGGCGCAAATGGGTTTTAAGCCGATTATTCTTGAGCGTGGTAAAGAGGTGCGCGAACGCACCAAAGATACATTTGGCTTCTGGCGCGGCAAAGAGCTGAATACCGAATCCAATGTGCAGTATGGCGAAGGTGGTGCCGGTACGTTTTCTGACGGCAAGCTGTACAGCCAGGTAAAAGATCCAAAGCATTATGGCCGTAAGGTGATGAGTGAGTTTGTTGCCGCCGGTGCGCCGGAAGAAATCATGTATGTTAGCAAGCCACATATCGGTACCTTCAAACTGGTCGCGATGGTGGAGAAAATGCGCGCGAATATTATTGAGCTGGGCGGCGAGATCCGCTTTAGTAGCCGCGTTGACGATCTTCATATCACCGATGGCCAGCTTACCGGCCTGACACTATCCAGCGGCGAGCAGCTGCACAGCCGCCATATTGTGCTGGCGGTTGGCCACAGTGCCCGTGATACCTTCCAGATGCTGTACGACAAAGGCGTATACGTTGAAGCCAAGCCGTTCTCGATTGGTTTTCGCATTGAGCATGAGCAATCAATGATTGACGAATGCCGCTTTGGCCCAAATGCCGGTAACCCTATTCTGGGCGCTGCCGATTATAAGCTGGTGCATCATTGCACTAACGGCCGCAGTGTTTACAGCTTTTGTATGTGCCCGGGCGGCACTGTGGTAGCAGCCGCATCTGAAACCGGCCGCGTCGTAACTAATGGTATGAGCCAGTACTCACGCCATGAACGTAACGCCAACAGCGCCATAGTAGTAGGCATAGACCCTGAGCGCGATTACCCCGGCCATCCGCTGGCTGGCATTGCACTGCAGCGCAAGCTGGAAGAGCAAGCATTTAAACTGGGTGGTGAAAACTACCACGCGCCAGCGCAGCTGATTGGTGATTTCCTCTCTGGTAAAGCGTCCAGCGAACTGGGTGAGGTAAAACCATCTTATACACCGGGTATTACCTTAACCGACTTAGCCCAGGCACTGCCGGATTTTGCTGTTGAAGCATTGCGTGAGGCCATACCGGCATTTGATAAACAAATTAAAGGCTTTGCCAAAGCAGACGGTTTACTGACTGGCGTCGAAACCCGCACGTCATCGCCCATCAGCATCAAACGCGGTGCTGATTATCAAAGCATCAACACCAGAGGTTTATACCCTGCTGGTGAGGGCGCGGGTTACGCTGGGGGTATTTTGTCGGCCGGCATAGACGGCATTAAAGTGGCAGAAGCTGTCGCATTGGCAATGCTGTCGGAAGTGGGCGCTTAAGCGCCCACATAAATTGTCAGTTTAGTGCCAGTGAGGTGGTAAACGGCTTCACCCCCACCACCGGATACAACTCGTCCGGTTTGTAATAATGAGAGCCTTTAAACACCAGTGCCACCTTACGGATATCACTGATATTTTTTGTCGGGTCGCCATCAATCACCAATAAATCGGCGTTTTTACCTGCGGTGATCGAACCGCTGTAATGGGCAGCGCCTACCAGCCGGGCAGGTTCCAGACTGGCAATACGCAACACATCAAGCGGCGGTATACCCGCTTTAGCATAGAGTTCAAGCTCTCGATGCAGCGTAAAACCGGCGATATGGTCTGTGCCGGGTACTATAGGTACGCCAGCATCGAACAGTACCTTAATCATTTTAACCAGCGCATCGGCCGATTGTTGATACACAGGTTGCATCTCGGCAGAAACGTTCATTACGGCACCTTTTAACTGGCGCACTACGCCCGGCGGCAGATGATCAGCAACCATAGCAAACTCCGGGTCAACCTGCTTATTTTTCCCCAGCAACAAACTACGAAAAGTTGCAACAGTCGGATCTATGGTAATTTGCTTATCAGCCAACAGTTTAATAAAGTCTTTTACCGGTTTGCTGGCTAAATCCAGGCCAGCGGCTTTTTCACCGACCAGAGAAAACCGCAGCTGGGTGCGGGTATCAACTTCAGTACCGGCGAGAAAGTTTAAAAACAGCATATTTACATGCTGAATTTCATCAAAACCGGCATCTACCGCCTGCTGCGCTGTCATAAAGGCCGGTACATGACCACTTAAACGCATACCGCGGTGATGCGCATGCTCAGCAATCGGCTTTACCCACTTAGGATCAATAGAGCTGTAAATCTTAATCTGCAGATAACCGTTATCTGCAAACCAGTCAATTTTCTCATGCGCTTCAGCCAACGAATTTACCGACAAACCAGCTGAGTACTCGCTTTGCTTATCAAAAAAGCCGGCGCGGTATACATGATTGCCTATCAGTTCGTCAGTGTTAAACAGCCGGTCAATTTCCATGATGTTGTCATGATTGTTACCAATATCACGCACACTGGTTACCCCTGCTGCGATATTTAGCAAACCATCGTTCTTTGATAAATGTCCGTGCATGTCCCACAAACCCGGCACCAAAGTTTTACCCTTTACATCAACCACTTTGGCAGCGGAGGGTGCGGTAAGCCCGGTGCCTACAGCGACAATTTTGCCTTGTTTTAGCAAAACATCAGTATTTTTCAGCAGCGTCTTATCCAACACATTAACGACGTTACCGCCCTTTAGCAGCACAGTGTCATAACTGTGGCTCAGATGTTTGGCGATATCAGCCAGATAATCGTTTTCAGCTTTTTTTTGTATGGTGGTAAGTTCAGCAAAATTTTCCAGGCTGTAGCCATCTCGGATCACCCGCATAAAGCCGCTGAAATCCTGGGCAAAATAATGGCCGTCTTTATCAAACCAGCCAAAAGACGGATTAAACGCCAGGCCGCTGATAGCATATAAGCTGACGTCCTCACTCTTATCGCCATTTTTAACGGTAACCGTTTTGAGCTTATCCAGTTTTGCTGTGCCGCTGGGGAATAAATCGACAGAACCGGTCGGTGAGGCCAATAGGGCTTTCATCAGCGCATAGCTGGCAGCACCGGCTTCATCAGCCGGTACGTAAAACCGTGGCTGCGACGTTTGCAGCATACCTTCATCTTTATTGCCGGCCCAACGGCCCACGCCGTCGACCAGGCTAAACTCCTCTGCAATAGGCGCCCCAAACGCCGAGGTACCTGTAGCACTGAATGCAACTGGTATACCTTTGTCATTCAGTTTCAGGCTTTCTTTAATCGTAACAACCCGGTTGTTCCAACTTAAATTTAACGAAGCATCAAAACTGCCATCACTTTTTTCTGTGACGACCTGCTGCCCGGCCTCGCCTTTTTCGGAATAGAGTTTGTTGGTAACAGTTTTGTCTGCCGCGACAACCGTTGTTACGGTGAACAACAGACCAGCCAAAATCACGCCGTGGATTTTCATTGAGCATCCTTTCTGAATTGATAAACTCAGAAACTATAGCAGCTCAAACTTACAGTGCCATGTTAGTACACCTTAGCCAGCACAAGGTTGTTTACCCGCAGCGGCGGACAGTACCACCTGATTACCGCCAGCTTTTTTTGCCAGATACATCGCCTGATCCGCGGCCTGAAGTAAAGTGCCGCCTGCCTGCCCATGCTGCGGAAACATAGCAACACCGATGCTGGGCAAGACCTGTAGCAACTGGCCGGTTAATGCAAAAGGTGCGTTCAGTGTCAGGCGAATTTTTTCTGCCAATTGCAGTGCGGCGTCGCTATGCTCAACAACAGGTAATAACACCACAAATTCATCGCCGCCCATTCTTGCTACCGTATCGCTATGACGTAAACACTGCACAATACGCTGTGCGGTTTGCTGTAACAGCTCGTCACCGGCCTGATGGCCAAAATGATCATTGATGTGTTTAAACTTATCCAGATCCAGATAACATAAAGCAAACTGCTCGCCATCCCGCTGCGCTCTGGCCAGAGCTGATTGCAACCGGTCCTGAAACAATTCGCGGTTCGGTAACTGGGTTAACTGGTCGTATAACGCATTGCGCTGCAGTCGCTGCAGCATTTGCTTGCGTTCAATCGCAACCGCTACCTGCACCGAAACAAATTCCAGCAGTTCCACTTCACTGGCACTGTAACCGGCAGCGTCTGGCTGGTTCTGCACCATCAAGGTGCCAATCACTGCACTGTGTGATTTCAGTGGCACACCAAGCCAGTTAATAGCTGCGCTACCCACAAGCTTACGCAGCTTTGCTGATAATTCAGACTGGTTAATCGCGGTTAGTAAAATGGTTTCAGAGCGATGCATCACCTCTGCACACAGCGCCAGCACATCACAACCGCAGTGATCATCATTACGACTATGCAAGGCAGCGTTATGAGCAAAATATAACGCCGTGCCAGACTCAGCCGGCAGCACTATAGCAAAACGGCACATCGGCATTAACTCAGCGACAATCTGCTGAATGCATTGGTAAAGCGCTTCAAGATCATCACAAGCAAAAGCCGCTTCAGAAATGGCGTACAACGCTGCCTGACGCGCTTCAATTTTTTTACTGCGGCTGATATCCCTCGCCACAGCAACACGGCGTTTATCGGTAGCAGACCAGCGTGCCGACCATAATAGGTGAACAATCTGGCCATCTTTGCGAATATAGCGGTTTTCAAAGTCAACCTTGACGGCACCGGCATTAATCTCTGCCGCTGTTTTTAATGTGCGCTCACGATCATCCGGGTGTACCAGCTCAATCATCTGCCGACCCAGCATTTCCTCCGGCGTATAACCAAAGATGCGTTCGGCACCTTTGCTGACAAATTCGAAGCGGCCAAACTTATCTACCACACAAATGGCATCCAGCAGTAAATCGATATAATTACTCAGGGCTTTATAACTATCAGTATTCATCAGTCGGCATTGGATACAGCAGAAAACTGTTTAAACCTTAGCACGCCCGGCGAACTATAACAGGCGGTATCAGCTGATTTTTAAAGCAAAGTTGCTAAGGTGACAACTCAGCAATCAGTTGTTCACAGTTACGCCACACCAAAGCGTAAATCGTCAGCTGTGGATTGACGCCTAAACTGGTGGGTAGCACTGAACCATCAAACACTGAAAGGTTGCCCAGCTGGTTGTGCCGGCCGTAAGGATCGACCACACCGCGTTGAGCGCTACTGCTCATATTGCAGCCACCCATCACATGCGCGGACACTATGGTCTGTCGCAGTATCTGCATTGGCAACTGGGTTATAGCCGCTTTAGCTTCCGCCCAGCTGCTATATAAGTGAGCATCATGATGAATAGGCAATACCTGGCGCGCGCCAGCGGCAAACTGCAGCTCTGCCATCGACAGCAAAGCCCGGCGCATGCCATGCCATAAATAATCTGTGATGGGGTAATCCAGCACTGGTTGTTGGTGCTGATCCAGCATCACGCTGCCGCCTTGGCTTTGTGGGTGAAAGCCATCCCGCAGTAATGCTATCGTTGCCTGCAGATGATTAAACTGCTGCATCAGCGCGGCGTGTTGTGCACCGCTGCCGATAAGTTTAGTGGCCATTAATACCGGGTGCAGCGGCGGCACTTCAAGCTTGTAGCCGGCCAGATCGTTATCCGCTGGCCAGACAAACTGATCTGAATACACCGATTGTGGTGCGCCACTATGGCCATTTACGGCTTCATCAAACAAGGCTCCGGAAATAACCGAAGGGTGCAAATAGGTATGTTTGCCCAGCCGGCCTGACGGATCAGGTACTTTCGAACGCAACAGCAACGCCGGCGAGCCAATCGCTCCCGCAGCGACAATATAATGCTTAGCGGTTATCGTAATGCGTACATCGCTGCGCGGCTGAAAATACTGATCTACCGGCACAGCATCCACCGCTGTAACCCGCTCGCCCTGCCAGCGCAGCTTGCGCACAGAAATACGCGAAATCAGTCTGGCTCCGTTTGCCATTGCAGCGGGAATAGTGCTGACCAACATCGATTGCTTGGCATTAATCGGGCAACCCATACCGCAATAGCCCAGGTTTGCGCAACCGTTAACATTGCGGCTAATCACACTGCTATGCCAACCAAGGACTTCGCAGCCCTGCTGCAGCCTGGCGTTATTCATATTCGGCGGTACGGGCCACGGCTGGATATTCAGCCGCTGTTCTGCCTTGGTAAAAAATGGGGTCAGGTCGTTCTGTGCCTGAAAAGTCAGGCCAAACTCACTTTGCCAATAAGCCAGTGTGGGTTTAGGCGTACGGATAGAGGTAGTCCAGTTAACGGTTGTTGACCCCCCTACGGTACGGCCCTGCAAAATACCAATGGCCTGATCGCGCGTCTTACGCGCAGCGCCTTCCTGATATAAGTTAGGATAAGCCCAGCGCTCCTGCATCACGAAATCATCACGCGTATACCAGGCGCCTTCTTCCAGAAGTAACACGTTAAAACCGGCCAGAGTCAGTTGCTCCGCGGCAATGCCACCACCCGCGCCTGAACCGATAATAACGATATCAGCATCAAACTGCTGATCCGAACTGAACAAAGCAGCGTTAATATGGTCAACCATTAGCGAAATTCCGGCGCGGTGTAATTCAGTTGTAGCCAATGCTGTGGCTGGCCGTAGAAGGCGCCATAGAGCAACTCGCGCAGGCTATGATAAGCCTGTTGCAGTATCAGCAGGTAACTGTCGCGCCAACTGTTAAGCAGGGCCAGCCGTGCGGTAACACTCAACGCCGGTAAAGCTGTAATATGGCCAGTTAGCGCCAGTTGGCTTAGCCGGTTTGCTAACAGATTAAACAGCTGATGCAACTGCTGTTGCTGGCTTAACGGTAAAAAAGCCGTGAAATCAATTACAGCGGCTTTGCTGCGTTGCAGTGCGGCCTGTGCTAAGGTCGCATCCTCAGGCAAAGCGCCGTACAACAATGCTGGCAGAATGGCAGACAACACCCAGTCCCGGTTATCTTCGTCCGGGTTTAGGCTAAACTGCCAACCAGCCAGCAACAGGCTGCCACTGGCGCCTAAGGCCAGACCGCTGAAAAGAAATTGGCGTCTGTTCATTACGACAACCCCGTTAGCTAACGTTAACGCATTGTTTATCAGGGAACCCTAATTTGCAAGCTCAAGTCAGACCAGTTGTCTCCTCTTCGTTTAAACCTGCCTGGTGGCTTAAACATGCGCATCTGCAGACTATTTTCGCCAAATACCTGAGCCCGCGGAAAAAGCAAAAAACCGTCGCCGAGCTCTATACGCTGCCAGATGGTGACGAATTGGAACTGAACTGGATGCAGCCCTCAAAAGAAGCGGCGAATGCCCCCATGGTTGTGGTATTGCATGGTCTGGCCGGTAACATTCACAGCCATTATATTCAGGGCATACTGGCGCAGTGCCGCGCACAGCACTGGCCTGCTGTGCTGATGCATTTTCGTGGCTGTAATGGTAAGCCCAATAAGCTGCCCCGCGCTTATCACAGTGGCGATACAGCCGATGTTGCAGCGGTACTGCACGAAATAACCCAGCGTTTCCCCGGCCGCCGGTTGGTGGCGGTGGGTTACTCACTTGGCGCAAATGTGTTACTGAAATACTGCGGTGAGAACAATGGCCAGAATATGCTGTCAGCGGCTGTTGCAGTATGCCCACCACTGGATTTATCCGCCTGTGCCAGCCGTATCAATCAGGGCAGCAGCCGGATCTACCAACGCTACCTGCTAAGCAGGCTAAAACGCAGTACTTTATTAAAATTAAAACAGTTTCCTGACTTTCCTATTCCGCTTACGCCACGGAAAGTGCGGCGTCTGAGCAGCATAGAGCAGTTTGATGAACTTTACACCGCGCCAATACATGGCTTTCTAGACGCACAGGATTACTATCAGAAATCCAGCGCGAAAGCCTTCCTGCAGCATATTGATATTCCAACACTGATTATTCACTCCAGTGATGATCCGTTTTTATCTGATGCAGTGATCCCTAGCGCTGATGAAATCCCTCCCAGTGTCCACTACGAGTTAACCAGTGGCGGTGGCCACGTTGGCTTTGTCAGTGGCAGTGTATTTAAACCAACCTTCTGGCTGAATCAGCGCATTCCCGAATTTATCCGGAGCCAGTTAGCATTATGATTATTCCCTACACCGATATTAGCGACGCCACGCTGAATAACCTGATCGAGTATTTTGTGCTGCGTGAAGGCACAGATTACGGCGAACAGGAAGTGGAACTGCCGCAGAAGGTTGCTATGGTAAAACGCCAGCTAAAAAGTGGCGAGGTATTGATTGTTTACTCAGAACTGCATGAAAGTATTAATCTTATTTCCAAACAGCAGTTTCTGCAGCAGCAGCTCGAACAGCAGCCCGCCTAACGGCGGAGTGTACGTCATAAATCTATCACACCAACATCATGTTATTGTCATACAGCTTACTGAAACTGATTGTTTAACACGGTTTTTCAATCAGATATAAGGATGCAATAACAATGATGAAGCAATCTCTGCTGGCGTTGACGGTACTGGCAGCTTTGAGCGGCTGTTCACTGGACGGCGATGATGGTGCCCAGGGGCCTGTAGGTGAAGTTGGCGCGCCCGGCACACCGGGTGATGACGGTAAAAACCTGCCGCGCGAGCTTGAAATAGCGGTGGTTGGCCGTTTTAACACCGGCATATATGGCCAGTCTGCGGCGGAGATTGTACAGTTTCACAAAGCATCCAAGTCCGCTTTTGCCATCAATGCTGCGCAAAACCGGATTGAGGTCATCCCTCTTTCAGCATTACCGGTAACGTCTGTCGGCAGCCCGGTATCTGATGACAGCCTGACATCCGCTGCCTTTACCTTTCCAAACAACGTAACAGTGAAAAACGCTGCCGGTAGCGATATTACCGTCAACCTTGGCGAAGCCAACTCTATTGCCATTTACGCTGATATGCTGGCAATAGCGGTTGCTGCACCGCTGAAAACTGACAATGGTGCTGTGTTGTTCTACAGCTTAAGTGCAACAGGAGTCGGTACTTTTGTTAAAGCGGTTAGTGTGGGTGCTTTGCCCGACATGCTTACGTTCACGCCTGATGGCAGCAAAGTACTGGTCGCAAACGAAGGTGAGCCGGATACTGACTATCTGGCAGACCCTGAAGGTTCTGTTTCGGTCATCAGCCTGAGCGACGGTGTACCGGCGGATGTTGCAGCGACCATAAATCTGACCAGCGACATGGTGTTTAGCAGCGACTTGCTCGATGAAACAGATTACGACACTGATGCCAAACGCCGCGCCTTGTTGCAAGCTGCCGGTGTGAAATTTGCTGGCCCTGCGGGCACCACCGTGGCGCAGGATCTGGAACCGGAATACATTACAGTATCAGCCGATAGCAAAAAAGCCTGGGTGTCACTGCAGGAGGCTAACGCCATCGGTATTATGGATCTTACCGATATGACCATTGAGGTAAAAGCGCTGGGGCTGAAAGACTGGTCACAATACAGCATGGATTACACCAATGAAGATGAAGTGCCGTCATTTCGTAAGCTGCCGGGTGTCTACGGCCTGTATCAGCCGGATACCATCGCATCCTATCAGTGGAACGGCGCAACCTTTATCGTGTCAGCTAATGAAGGTGACTCACGCGATTGGGATGCCTATTCCGAAGATATCCGCGCGGCAGATATTATCGACCCGGACGAACTGAACAAAACCTTCAGCACTGAGTTACAGGCATTGTACGATGCAACAGGCGGCGATGACGGCCTCGGCCGGTTGAAAGTCACTGCAGCATTGGTAGACCCGGACAACGACGGCGTTGTTGAATCACTGTATGCTTACGGCGGCCGCTCATTCTCAATCTGGGATCAGAACATAAATCAGGTATATGACTCAGGTGATGATTTTGGCCGTATCTCTGCCGCTATTTTAGGTAATAACTTCAACAGCGCCCATACCGAAAACAAAGGTGACAACCGCTCTGACGACAAAGGCGGTGAACCAGAGGCAGTAGACGTAGGTACAATTGCAGGCCGCACTTATGCCTTTATCGCGCAGGAGCGTTCAGGTGATCTGTTTGTCTACGATGTCACCAACCCGTTCCAGGCTGCGTTTGTCAGCCACTATAATAACCGTAACTTCGATGTTGAGTTTGAACTGGACGACGAACTGGCCGACCCATGTGATACCAACGAAGGCATGGACTGCACCGAAGTGCCATTGGCAGGCGATTTAGGGCCGGAAAGCGTGAAGTTTGTTGCTGCCAGTGACAGCCCCAACGGCAACCCACTGCTGATTGTTGGCAATGAAGTCAGCGGCAGCGTAACTGTGTATCAGGTAACTGAAAAGTAGTATGTAAAAAGGCCGCTATTGCGGCCTTTTATCAAAAGGTTATTGCTTCAATGGCGCTTTAATTGCCTCTGTCATACCATTAATGTCACCAGCTTTAAGGCCTATTTCAGATAACAACGAGTCTAATATCGGCGCCTGAGCCCGGTAACGCAGCGCGCTGTTTACTACCTGATCTGCTAACGAGCCATTGCCTGCATCAATCGCTGAGCCATCGGCAGAAGCGCCTTGCGCTCCCATACCATTTACCTGCAGGATCTTAATATCGCTGATTTGCTCCATCGGTTTCACACTCTGGGCAATAATATTTGGCAAATGTTCTATCAACGCCAGTCTGACCTGCATCGCTATCTGCTCGGCTGAAAGTGTATTCGCCGCCGTATTGATCGCTTGTTTACCTTCGGCTTCTACTGCATAACTGCGCGCTTTGGCGTCAGCCAACAGTAACTCAGCGTCGGCTTGACCTTTTGCTGTTAAACGCTCCTTATCTGCCTGGCCCTGTGCCGCCAAACGTAATGCTTCTGCCTGATCTTCTGCTGCTTTTTTCTCAGCCTCTGCAGTGACCATTAACTGAATGGCCTCTCGTTCAGCTTGCTGACGCGCCATGATCAGCTCAACCTGCTTAGTACGCTCAGCCTGTTCCGTCTGACGCACGGTTAATACGCCTTCTTCCTGTTTCACCGCTAACGCGCGGGCTTTATCAGCTTCAGCTTTCGCTTCAGACTCAGAACGCGACTTTTCCGCTACTGCTATAGATTTTTCCTGCGACGCCAGCTCAATAGCTTTTTGCCGCTCGATCTCCGCTTGCTCAACCGCCCGTTGTTTAGCAATTTCCATTTCACGCACCGCGCGGTCTTTTTGAATGGTTTCGTTATCGATATCACGCTCTGACATAATGCGTTTTAAGTCAATTTCACGCTGTGAAGCAATCTGAGCTTCTTCTGCTTCCCGTTTTTTCTCTGCTTGCTCACGGGCAATTTCTGCCATTTGAGACGCACGGCGGATAGAGACTTCACGCTCTTGCTCCAAGCGGGCATATTCTTCTTCCCGGGAAATCTGCAGTTTGGCTCTTTCTGCCTCAAGGTTTTTCGTCTTTATTGCGAGGTCGGTTTCCTGTTCAATGTCGTTACGGATTTTACGGCGTGACTCTATAGCCTGAGTAAGCTTGGTTAAACCTTCGGCATCGAACGCGTTTTGTGGGTTAAAGTGCTCAAAAGCTGTTTGATCCAAACCGGTTAAAGATACTGATTCCAGCTCCAAACCGTTTTTCAATAAATCCTCTGACACCACATGCTGCACTTTCTGCACGAAATCAACACGCTTTTCATGTAACTCTTCCATCGCCATTTCAGCTGCCACCGAGCGCAGAGCATCAACAAACTTACCCTCTACCAGCTCTTTCAACTCGTGCGGGTTCATTGTTTTTAAACCCAAGGTTTGTGCAGCGTTGGCAATGGCTTCGGCAGTGGGTTTAACCCGTACATAAAACTCTGCTGTTACATCTGCCCGCATGCGGTCGCGGGTAATCAAAGCCTGTTCATTTGCCCGGCGTACTTCAAGCCGTAACGTGTTCATGTTCACCGGAATAATTTCATGTAACACCGGCAGCACTAGCGCGCCACCATTCATGATCACTTTTTCGCCACGAAAACCGGTACGCACAAAAGAAACTTCCTTCGTCGCTCTTTTGTACAACCGCGCCAATATCATCCCCAGTATCAGCAAGCCAACAAGCACTGCGCCGGAAATGATCAAAATATCAATAAAATTTAATGCCAACATTTACTGTTCCTTTTAAAATAACATCCGTTGTGGCAGGCTTTTAAAGCTGCGCTGACAAATGTGGATTGGGGTTAAGGATCGCCTTGTACACCGAGCCTTGCCGCGATAACAATAACACCTCATCGCCCTGAACGAATTCATCATCAGGGCCGTCTGGCTCCAGCTGTATATAGTGGCTGTAACCATGCTGGTCTCTAACCTTTGCTTCCGCCGGATAACCCGCTCTGGCATTACCCAGGGTTATAACAGCAATCCGGCCCAGCAGGCTGTCTTCACTTACCGCACTGGTTTCATCTCTTGGCATAATTGCCTGTAGCACTCCGCCGCCGAGACGCACCAATGGCAAGCTGAGCATAAATACTGTTGGCACTGCCAACCATGCCGGCACCAAAAACCCCAGAGTATTTTGTACCGCGCCTTGTAACAGCAGACCCAAGAGACCAAAGCTGAGCAGAAACACCACTAGCAACATCAGCAGTGGCACTTCACCAATGCGTAGCCAGCCTAAAAATCGACTTAGTGCAGTATCAGCATCTATCTGACCAACTTCAGTGTGAGGACTGATATCAGAATCAGGTAACAAGCTGTCCAGGGCTGACGACACACCGGCGCCAAATAATGCGGCCACGCCTTCCAGCACAGCAATCATCAGCATTAATGCCAGCGCGATACTAAAAGCCATATTCTCGCTGGCGAGTATCAAACCAATCATTAACCCTTACCTGCTTTTAACGCAGCCAATCGTTCGGCAACACGGTTTTTACGCGCCAGCTCATCCAGCTCGGCCAGCTTAGCAGTATTGCCAAGATTGGTGTCACGCCCGGTCAGACCAGAAGCATTTTCCATCACCCGGCTAAACGCATCGCTCGCACGGCCGGCCTTGTCTGCTGCCGTGTCGCCTTGCTTTGATGTGGCATTGGCCGCTGCTGTTGTAGCTTGCTGCGCCTGAATGAAGGACCGCAGTTCGGCTTGCATTTCACGCTTTTTCGCCAATAGCGCCTGCACAAAACCCTCTAGTTCTTTTTCCCGGTTGGCATTATCACTTATCGTGGCTTCAAGCACCGGTATGCGGGCTTCAATGTCCATTTGCTCAGCAATGCCAGCCTCCGCCAAATCATCACGGCCATTTGCGATAGCCACTTCTAACTGGCTACTTAATGCATCATGACGGTTGTTTTCTTCCATCAACTTTTTACTAGCCAGATGTTTCTGCGCAACCAACTGGCCCAATTCGGTTCTTGTATCGGTGATAGCAGAATCCAGTTCACGAATAGCTTGCTCCATAACAGTTTCCGGCGCGCTATTTTCTACCGCGTCAACCAGAGCATTCACACTGCCACTGACTAAGCGCGCCACACGACGGGTTATACTTTCACTCATTGTGTTTCTCCTTGTAATGCCACTCTATGTTCATGTAACAACTTGGCTAAACCAAACATACTATGTTGCAAAGCACCATCACCGTCTGCAGTAAGAGCCAATGGCAACAACAGTTCGTTCAAGCGGCATATTTTCAACTGGACCTCTTGCTCTGCTTGCTGAAGCTCACGAATATTTAACGACGCGCTGCTAGCTGAAAGTGTTTGCAATGTAGCTAATAAATCCGGCAGCGCGTCCAGTACTCTTATCAATAGCTCACTGTGCTTATTTAACTGATGCTGACGCACAAGCAACTGCCGTTTTATCTGTCCTAGCCATTCCTGCATCTGAGCCAGGTTTTGGCCGTAATCAGTGAATCCTTCATGCCGGCGGCGTGTCTGGGCCAATAAAGCTCTTAATTTATCAGACGGCGTATGCGCGCCATCGAATTCCAGGCTACTGATAAACTCAGCATCCTCGACGCTAATCCGGGCGCTGAAAGGCACGGTTTTTGAGCTCATAAAGAGATACTTCCCATTAAGCGGTGTTCACTTAACAGCCAGTGTATTCAAATGAATTCAAAAGTAAACATATAAATCATTAAATTGACTTTTATTTTACTTTCTTCATTGACCAACAAAAAACCCGCATTAAATGCGGGCTTTTGCAGTTCTGTAATGTTGTTAAAGCTTAAATCTGCCAACCAGTTCATTCAGCTGTATCGCTAAGCGCGATAACTCGGTTGCGCTGGCTGTCGTCTGGTTAGAGCCCGCTGCAGTCTGCGCAGCCAGATCACTGATGGTGACAATATTGCGGTCGATTTCACGTGCAACTTTAGACTGTTCTTCCGCTGCACCGGCAATAACATGGTTCTGATCACTGATTGCGGTGATATTCTCGGCTATCAGCTCCAGCGCATCTGCAGCTGCGGCGACAACATTCTGTGCATTGTCTGCATTACCACTGATGAGTTGCATTGCATTTACTGCCTCACTGGCTGAGCCCTGTACCTGCTGGATCATTTGCTCAATTTCGCCAGTAGAGGTTTGCGTGCGATGTGCAAGGCTACGTACTTCGTCTGCTACCACCGCGAAACCACGGCCGGCTTCACCGGCACGGGCAGCTTCAATGGCAGCATTCAGCGCCAGCAGGTTAGTTTGCTCTGCCACACTGCGAATAACTTCCAGCACCTGATTAATTGACGTTACTTTATCCGCCAGCGTATTAATGACTTTGGTACTCTGCTGCACTTCGCCATTCATCTTTTCAATCACGCTGCGGGTCTGTAGCACTTTTTGCGTACCATCTTTTGCCAGGCTGGCAGATTGTACAGAAGCTTCGGATGTTTTAAGTGCAGTGCCTGCTACTTCATCAACGGCAGAGCTCATTTCAGTAATCGCAGTTGCGGCTTGCTGTACTTCGTCATTTTGTAACTGCAACGCTTTGGCAGACTCGTCTGTTACCACATTAAGCTCTTCTGCAGCGGAGGCCAACTGACTGGATGAGCTGGAAATGTGGCTGATCGCATCACGCAGTTTTTGTTGCATCTGCGACAGCGCGTT
The DNA here is from genome assembly GCF_059429535.1 of Rheinheimera sp. ATLC3. Classification (NCBI taxonomy): domain Bacteria; kingdom Pseudomonadati; phylum Pseudomonadota; class Gammaproteobacteria; order Chromatiales; family Chromatiaceae; genus Rheinheimera; species Rheinheimera sp. ATLC3. Next base: position 2,488,284 of record NZ_CM182103.1, on the reverse strand, counting down.
AGCCAGTGAAGTTAACTCATCGTTACCTTCTACCGTTAACGGCCTGGTCAAGTCTCCATCGGCAATATACTGAGCTGAAACAACAGCTTGCGATAATGGCTGGCTAATACTGCGGGAAATCAACAGAGCAATCGCGATAGCAATAACGACAGCGACAATAATCAATGCCACAACAGCCCATTTTGCCGATTCATAGGTTGAAATAGATTGTTTACGCGCATCAGATGCGGCTTTCTGATTTAACTCAGATAACTGCCCCAGAACTGAGACCATACGGTCTGCCAGCGGGTTCATCTGGTCCAGTAAGTCTTGCGCAGCGCCAAGTTCTTCCTGGCGTAAGAAGTCGAGCGCCTTCTGCTGTAAGTCTCTATATTGCTGGTCTACGTCTTTATATTGCTCATACAAAGTCCGTTCTTCTGGCATATAAATGGTTGCTTCATACTTCTGACTGATATCAACTTTTTCACTGTTTAGGCGTTTGATTTGCTCAAACGTTGCACCTTCCTGTGTGATATCAATTGCCAACAGTAATCGCAGTGTCGTTGCCCGCGAACGGTGAGCAAGCGCCTCAACCTGCCCCAGATAACTTATTGAAGGCAGTAAGTTGGATTCAACCAGATCAGCCTGTTCCCGAAACTTAGACAAACTCTGAACACTAAATATGCCCGTTATCGCCAGCAACAGTGCCAGAGCACCAAAAGCCGCCAGTAAACGTTTTTGTATCGTTATGGACCGTAACATTTATCACCTCTTTCTGCCTGCAGGTTCTTCACCAAGCTACATTCACACTACATTATGTTGCAGGAAATGTCTTACTAAACAATATTTAGCGGCTATGCCAGCACTTACTTTAGCCATAGAGACCAGGGCTTGCCAGCAATAATGCTAAATTCTGTCATGAATTAGCATTAGAAACTACCAATAAAAAAGGCCGCATACGCGACCTCTTTATCAGAATTGCTGATTACAGTTGCGGACCTGCAGCAACCAGTGCTTTACCTTCAGCATTGTCGGTGAACTTAACAAAGTTGTCGACAAAACGCTTGGCTAAATCTTTGGCTTTTTCGTCCCACTGTCCGGCATTGCCATAGGTATTGCGCGGGTCCAGAATAGACGCATCATCTACACCAGATAACGCCTTTGGCATCGCCAGATTAAAATACGGCAACTGAACAAATTCGGTGTTCTCAATGCTGCCGTCTAAAATAGCATCGATAATAGCCCGCGTCGCTTTAATAGAAATACGTTTACCACTGCCGTTCCAGCCAGTATTCACTAAATACGCTTCAGCGCCTGAAGCTTCCATGCGCTTACCCAGCACTTCGGCATACTTGGTTGGGTGCAGACTTAAAAATGCTGCACCAAAACAGCTGGAGAAAGTCGGTGTTGGTTCTGTAATACCCCGCTCAGTACCGGCCAGTTTAGCGGTAAAACCCGAAAGGAAGTGATATTTAGCCTGTTCTTTTGTCAGTTTCGATACCGGTGGTAATACACCAAACGCATCAGCTGTTAAAAAAATCACTTTTTTGGCATGACCGGCTTTAGACACTGGCGTTACGATATTATCAATATGATAAATCGGGTATGACACGCGGGTGTTTTCAGTTTTAGAACCATCATTAAAGTCAATATCGCCGTCAGCCAGCACTGTCACGTTTTCCAGCAGTGCATCGCGACGGATAGCATTGTAGATATCAGGCTCGTTTTCTTGCGACAGGTTGATGGTTTTTGCGTAACAACCGCCTTCAAAATTAAATACGCCGTCGTCATCCCAGCCGTGCTCATCATCACCAATCAGCTGCCGCTTAGGATCGGTTGATAACGTAGTTTTACCGGTACCTGACAAACCGAAGAACACCGCAACATCGCCATCTTTGCCGACATTAGCTGAACAGTGCATAGACGCGACGCCTTGTAGTGGCAAAAAGTAGTTCATCATCGAGAACATACCTTTTTTCATCTCACCGCCGTACCAGGTACCACCGATCAGCTGGATACGCTCAGTCAGGTTAAAGGCGACAAAGTTTTCTGAATTCAGGCCATGGCGTTGCCAATCCGGATTAGTGCACTTGGCACCATTCATTACAATGAAATCCGGCTGGTAAGTTTTCAGCTCTGCATCCGTCGGACGGATAAACATGTTTTTAACGAAATGCGCCTGCCAGGCAACCTCTGTAATAAACCTTACCGCCAGGCGGGTGTCAGCGTTGGCGCCGCAGTAGGTGTCGACAACAAATAAACGCTTACCCGATAACTGCTTAGTAACCAGCGACTTCAGATCTGCCCATACGTCAGGTGTTATAGCTTTATTGTCGTTTTTGCCCTGATCAGACCACCACACAGTGTCGCGGGTCGTGTCATCACGCACAATATATTTGTCTTTTGGTGAGCGGCCGGTAAAGATACCAGTATCGACTGAAACTGCGCCCAGTTTGGTCAGTTTGCCTTGTTCATAACCTTGTAAACCAGCACGGGTTTCTTCCGTAAACAACTGATCATACGAAGGGTTATAAATAATTTCCGTGACATCTGTGATGCCGTATTGGCTCAGATCCAGATCGGACATGATGTAACTCCTAAGGGTACTGTAGGTAAGGGTGCAGTCTCTGGCGGACTTAATTTTCAGGAATTTTTGTCACTTAGTTTGTTGCTCTGTGCAAAAACCCAGCCGCATAATAACGTTTTTCCGTTTTAAAAGATAGGCAAAAAAACACGCGAGAGGCCTTAAAGGCGCGTCACAACTGACTTTGAAAGGATTGAAAGAAATTAAAACCAAGATGAAAGCCAACCTGAAAGTTCGTTAATACACTTTCAGAATCAGGCAGTCAGGTTACGCTGTGTCGGACGTGATTTAACGAGTTGCTGCCAGGGTATGCTGGCCTGTCCCATCACCATAAAGTCAGGATTAGCCAGCGTATCACGCTGATTGTAGCTGAGCGCGGTAAACTCACTATCAAGAATTTTGCCACCGGCCTCTTCAACAATCACATGCACAGCGCCGGTATCCCACTCGCCGGTTGGCCCCAAACGCATATAGCAGTCGGCTTTCCCCTCTGCTACCAGACAGCTTTTTAACGAACAGCTACCCAGCGCAATATATTCAACATGCTCTGTGCTATGTAATAAATCAACTATTGGCTGCAGCGGCTGCCGCCGGCTAATCGCAATTTTAAGGGTATCACCCGCCTGATGCTGGTTTACTTTCATCCGGTTAATCAGGTTGCGCTGCTGCTTAAAGGCACCATTACCACGGCTGGCATAGTACATAATGTCTTCTTTGGGCCAGTAGATCACACCAAGCGCAGGCCAACCATACTCGACCAAAGCAACGCTGACAGCAAAATCACCGCTTCTGGCGACAAACTCCTGCGTACCGTCCATCGGGTCTATCAGCCAGTAACGCGGCCAGTCCTGACGCTGGGCTAACGGCACTAAATGTGATTCTTCTGAGATAATCGGAATGTTAGGGGTCAATTCAGACAAGTGGTTGATAATAATCCGGTTTGCGGCCAGATCTGCGCTGGTTACCGGGCTTAAATCAGCTTTTTGCTGCTGCTGAAAATCACCGCTTTGATACAACCGCCATAACTCTGCCCCAGCCTCCCGGGCCGCAGATTTAACTGGATCAAGCAGTCTGCTTAAAAACATCCGGATTCACTTCCAAATATTGCTGTGCTAATAACAGGGCGGCAACGCTTCTGGCTTCGGTAAAATCAGCCTGCTGCAGCAAGGCGGTACTTTGCTGGCGTGGCCAGCTAACCAGTTCCAACGGCTCAGGCTCATCGCCTTCTAAGCTTTCTGCATATAAATCAAAGGCCAGAACTATATGCATTGTAGCATTAAAATAGCCAGGAGCTAACGCCAGTGACTTTAACTGTACAAAACGGCGCGCGCCAAAACCAATCTCTTCTTTCAGTTCCCGGTTAGCGGCCGTAAGAATATCTTCCCCCGGGTCGATTAAGCCCTTAGGAAAACCCAACTGGTAATCATGTGTGCCAGCGCAATATTCGCGTACCAGGTAAAAGTGGGCATCATCCGGGCAGGCAATGATCATTACGGCTCCACGCCCGCTGCCACGCATGCGCTCATAGGTGCGCTGCACACCGTTACTGAACTGCAGCTCCAGTTGTTCAATTTTAAACAGACGGCTTTGGGCAACGATATCGGCGCTGAGTATTTCCGGCTTTTGTTTGCTGTTATGTTTGTCGTGCTGCCGCTGCGTCATGCTGCCACCTCTGATACAATCCAGACTGTTACTATAAAACGATTAACAGGAAAAACCTATGCTGAACTGGGCTGAAATTGATACCGTATTGCTGGACATGGACGGAACCCTGCTGGATCTGCACTACGATAATTATTTCTGGCTACAGCATCTGCCCAAACGCTGGGCCGAAATAAGCGGTATCAGCCTGGCAGACGCGCAAGCGCAGCTTAAGGCTGAGTATGCTGAGCTGACCGGTAAGCTGGAATGGTATTGCCTGGATTACTGGGGCAAACGTCTGCAACTACCGATCACCGAGCTAAAGCGTGAAGTGATGCACAAAATAGCCATGCGCGCTGACGTGCCAGAGTTTTTGACCACATTAAAACACAGTGGGCGTGACATAGTACTGGTGACCAACGCCCACCCGGGCAGCCTGTCGTTAAAGATTGAACGTACCGAACTGGCTAACTACATTGATACTCTCATTTCTACTCATGAGTTTGGTGTTACTAAAGAAAACTGGGCGTTGTGGCAAAAACTGCAGCAACGATTGGGGTTTGACCCTGCCCGAACCTTATTCGTTGATGACAGCCTGCCAATTTTAAAAGCCGCACAGGATTTTGGCATTAAGCATCTGCTGGCCGTGGCTAACCCGGATAGCCAGCAATTAAGCCGGCAAATTACTGAGTTTCCTGCCATTACGGATTACAGCGTGCTGCTCGATGATATCAGAGGCAGCGCGCGTGCTACGCTCTGATTATCGCATCAGAATCTGATAGGGAAGCGGCCCTGCGCGTCTGGCTTGCCAAGAAATTGCATTGCCTGATGTACTTCTTTGGGCATGCTGGCGTCTGGTTTTAATGTACCGTTCACCAGTAACTGCTCGGCATTTAGCACCGCTTTGATATCCAGGCCAAGCAAGTTGGCACCGTCTGTCGTCAGCACTATGGTGCCGTTGTCACACGCCAGCTCACCAAACAGGTTTTGCAGTTCAAGCCAGGTGCCGGTTGGCGTCTGTAGCCGGGCGTCTTGCCAGCTGGCGTTGCCTTTTAATACTTCACAGCGGGGTTGCCCCTGCTGAAAAGAGGGAATATCCAGCACCAGCTCACCACTAGCCTGCACCGGCAGCGGTAAGGGTAACATCGGTATCAGCTGAGTAACCGGCAGTTTAATCAGGCCGTCAGTCAGGGCTGCACCATTGAAGCCATAGCTGGCTTTACCTTTAAAATAGGGTTGCTGCGGGTTCTTCACGCTGCCACTTTGCAACGCAAACTGCAGCTTACCGGTAAACAGCTGCCAGCCATTTAGCTGCCATTGCACGTCTGTCAGCTGTAAATTCTGATATTGTACTCCGGCAATATTGCCATGCCACAAAGTACCGCTGACCCCCCCAAACTGCAGTTGAGCCGGCAGCGGTACCAGCTTTAGCCACCAGCTGGCCGGGGTCAGCAGCACGGTAAACAGCAGATAGCTGATAACACCAATAATGATCAGTTTCGCTTTTGTCATGCCGTTTGCTTACTCCACTACCATACGTCGCACCCGCACTATGCCGGGCTTATCTGCCGTTGCAATATCCAGGTTAACTAACTTAACACCGTGCTGATATTGCAATGTATGCAGCCAGCCCAGCAGTTGTTCAAAACTGATATCTTCAAGTACTAACGTCAGTTGCTCATTCTGCGGCTGCATCCGGCTGACATTCACTCCGGCGCTGCGCGCGCTGTTGCTGATAATTTGCTGAATACTACCACCGCTGCGGGCCGTTTTATTACCCGCGGCTTTTAGTTGTGGCAGCAGTTGTTGTAACTGGCTTAGTTGCTTTTGGGCTGCCAATACTTTTTGCTGCTGCGCCGCATTTGCCTGATGCAGTGGCTGCCACAGCAACCAATAGAACAGGCCGATAGCAACCACTACAGTGGCCCATGTCAGCAAACGCTGCTCACGCTGCTGCAAACCGGCCCACCAGCTTAGGAATTGTTGCTTCATATTCTGCTCCGCATCGCGATACTGCCCTGAACCTTGCCGCCATCGTTGCTAAGCGCACCCTGTTCGACAATAAAGCCAGCTTGTTCCAGCGCAGATTTCAGCTTTTCAAAGCTCTGAAAACCATCACCTTTGGCCTGAAAACGTAGCTCTGACCTTTTACCATCGAAGCGCAAATTTTCCAGGCTAATATCCGGCACACCAGCCAGCTGTTGCTGTAGTTTATCCAACAACACCAGAAAACTCTGATCGGTATTGCCGCCAACTGCTGAAAGCTTTTGCTGTAGCTGCAAATTAAGGTTCACTATGCGCTCTTGCGGGAAAGCCTGCAGATAAACCGCCTGGCTTTGCTGTTGCAACGCCGTGTTCTGCCTCGCCAGTTGCCAGTTGCTGAAACCCAGCTGCAACAGATACACCGCCAGACAGGCGCCAGCTAACACAGCGCTGCTGCGCCACAACTGCAGCTGCGGGTTTACTTTACGTTTGGGTTTGTAGTCACCCTGCAACAGTGTGAAGTCGCTGTGCTGCAGTTGACTTGCCAGTAAAGCCAGCGGTAGCTCGGGTTCGGCCAACTGATGGCTTTGCATCAGCTCCTGCGGCCACGGGCTGTAACTGGTTAGCATAGGTAACGCCGCCAGCTGCAGGTAATCCCCCCACCAGGCCGCATCTATAGCCGATACCTGCCAACGGCTTTGCTTTAACAGCCATTGTTCGTGCAACTGAATACACGCCGGTAACTGTTGCTCTGGCAATAACAAAGCATCAGGTAACATGCGGCTGACACTAAAACCAGCTTCCTGCAACCAGCTTAGCCATTGCTGCATGCGCTGATGCTGGCAAACCGCTACCTGCTGGCTATACTGGCCATCGTGTTGCTCTGTGGCGCCAAGCGCCAGAAACAACTTTTCAATATCCTCAGCTTGCTCTTCTTCAAGCATATAAGGCAGCGCCTGCAGCAGCTGCCGGTTAGGCTTTGCTGGCAAGCTGACCTGCTTTAGCACCACATCTGAAGCCGGCACTAATGCCACTACCGGCCTGCCTCCCAGACGTACAGCCAGCTCAGGCAATTGATCTGCACCGGCAATTTCACCACTGGCAATCACTTCCTGATTATGGCTGGCCCACACCAGCCAGCTGATGCTCTGATCTGCCCGGCTGCCTAGCCGGATCACCAACTGTTCACTCACCCCTGGCCTCCAAATCGCCGGGCCAATACTTTGACCTGATTATTTTCATCTAATTTTAGTACCGACGTTAATATGAACCCGCTCTCCAGATAGGCGGCGGTTGCCGTAAGCTGGAAACTGTCAGACTTAACGCTGAGCATTGTTTTTACCTCATCAGGCACAGTGATACCTGCCAGCGCTTCGCTGCCAAACACCTCTTCAATATTGGCAAACCCTTCCTCGGGCCGGCCGGCAACCACATCTGCCGCGCCTTGTTCTGTCAGCTCAGGAATAAGCGCCGCCAACAACACCGCGGTATCCTCAGTCAGCGTGTTAACATTCAGTACCAGACCACTGTTTTCTGGTATCACGCACACATAGGGCGCCAGCAGCTGATAATCTGCCGGTGTCATATCCAGAATAACCCTCAGCTCCGACACACTGGCCATCAGACCATTTGCGGTATAGTACGGAAACTGCAGCGCGGCATAGTCGTCATCTTCGGCGCTGCCCGCTGTACTTAGCAGGCTGTCTTCATCTAACCAGTCACCTAAACGGGCCACCAGATACTCTGCAGGCATCGACAGCTCGCTGCCTTTTAACTCCAGCAGCCGCAAAAAGGCTTTTTGTGCCGGGCTTGGCTCGTTGCGATTGCCATTCTGTGCACTGACATTTTGTAGCGCATTGATATTAAAACAGCTGTGCAGGTCTTTGATATCACCGGCTATGGTACCGTTCTCAACCGGAAAAGTTGCCCCCTGCAGCGCCCAGTCCTGTGCTAAGTTAACACTTTCCTCACCCGCCAACGTGCGGCTGAGCAGCACTTTGGCAAACTGTTCGGCGCCCATCGCATACCAGAATGCCTGCTGCTGCTGTTGCACATTTTGCTGCCGCTGCAGCTGAAGCTGCAGCCGGCCGGTCATATTCACTGCGATTACCACGACAATGGCAATGATCATCAGCACTGCAACCAGAGCCACACCCTGCTGACGGCAACGAAATGCATTCATTCGCGCGCGCTCTGTGCCACTACTGCATCTGGCAATGTAAAAATCCGTTCCAGATTACCAAGGTTCTCATCGACCAGTGTCACGCGCACGGCCTGCGGAAAATTTGCATCCTGCCAGCGCTCCAGCCAGTCCTCGCCCTGTAAATAGTGAACCTCGAACCCGCTTAAGCCCGTTTGTAACTGTTGTACTTTAGGCTCGGTACCGGTAACCGCATCCGGATACAGCGTAAACAAGCGTTGTAAAGTGCCGTCCTGTAAACGGTAAGCCACCGCCTGGATCTCGCTGCGTGGCAATACCATGCCCGGGTTGCGCCAGCCCTGGCGCACAAAGCTGATACCGTGATCTTCGCTTTCCAGTAAGAATTTCTCGCCAAACAGCCGATATTTGGCGGGCGCCTCGCCGTCAAGCCGCACGTGCCGCAAACTGATCTGCATAAAATCTCGTTCCAGCATCAACATAGTTCGCTGCAGCTCGACTAAACGTTTACTTTCTTGCTGCGACAGCTCGTCGCTTTGCGTCACACTACTTAAAATCGCGACTGACGCCAAACCAACCAGGGCAAAAATAGCCGCAGCCAACAGCATTTCAATAAACGTAAAGCCTGCGCTGCGCTTAACCACCGGGCTTCCCCCGGTAGCTTTGCAACTGGTACAGCACCTGCTCTGGTGACTCGGCCAAACTGACGCTGATTTGCACCAGACGCAGATCCTCATCGGCCAGTTTGCTCACCTGCTGCTGCCACAGCCAGTCACGGTTTGCCATTTTTACTTCGCCCTGGCTTTTTTCTTTACCGGGCCATTCTTTATCGAGCATCGCCAGTTGCATTTGATTGTCGGCGATATAACTGGCAATGGTTAAATCATCTAACTGGCTAAGATTGCGGATATGCGCCGAACTGGACTGCATAATCGCCAGTCCCGCAGTGGCGAAAATCGCCATCGCCACCAGCAGCTCCAGCAAAGTAAAGCCATTACGCTTCATGGCCGCTCCGTCGATACCGCACTGCGGGTTAGCGGAATGGCAAAATCGGTAGACACAGCGCTGTATAGCGGCGTCAGGTCGGAATTTTCAGTCAACAGCAGCTGAAACGGGCTGATTTCACCTGATGACAAAATAAACACTTGTGGCAATACCGGTATTTTACTGTCCTCTTCTGTCTGCTCGTCTTCATCTAACTGCCACTCAAGCTTGCTCAGCAGGTTAGTTTCCTCTCCCGGCAGCCCTTCCAGCTCCAATTGCAGTGAAATATTTTCCGGTAATCGGTGCTGCGCGACGCCGGCAGGTTCTTCTGCCGCCGCCCATTTGCCATCATCATTGTTGTAGTACAGAAAGCCGTAGCGGTCGGGCAAAATGTACAAGCCCCATTCCTGCTGCTTTAGCATGGCGGTTTCTGCGACAAACTGAAATATCTGCTGAAACCGCTCGGCTTCTTTTTCCAGCCTGTCTTCCCGCGATTCACCACTGAAATTCATCACTACCATCGTTGCCAGCAAGCCAATCAGCAACATCACCAGCATTACCTCTACCAGGGTAAAGCCGTTGCGTCGATAAGGCATAGCAGGCAGCGTCGGCATTAGTTGCTCTGCGCCTCGTTAACATCCAGATTCCAGTTACCAATATCGTCTTCTGTACCTGCAGTGCGATCTGGCCCCTTGGTCAGAATGTCAATACGGCCTACCTGGCCCGGGCTAATCAGAATATAATCTTCATCCCATGGGTCTTTAGGTAAACGACGGATAAAGCCCCCGTCTGGAAAAGCGCGTGGTACAGGCTGTGATGTTGGCGCGGTAACCAGTGCCTGCATGCCTTGCTCGGTTGTCGGATAAAAGCCGTTGCGTAAGCGGTACATATCCAGTGCGCTCTCCAGCTGTTGAATATCCACCACCGCTTTCTGGCGGTCTGCCTGCTCTTTATTACCCATCAGGTTGGGAACGACCATACTGGCAATAATGCCCAAAATAACGATAACCACCATCACTTCCAGCAAGGTAAAACCGCGCTGTTTGTTGTTTTGTTGCCTTTTCATACTAACCACCACCTACCATATTGTTTAACGCTAAGATGGGCTGCAAAATCGCCATCACAATAAATAACACCATACCGGCCATCACCGCGACCAGCACCGGTTCAAAAACCTTTAATGACACTGTAACCAGGGTTTCAAATTCACGGTCCTGCGTATTCGCGGCACGCTCCAGCATAGAATCTAACTGACCACTTTTTTCACCGCTGGCAATCATATGCAGCATCATCGGCGGAAACAGTTTAGTTTGCTCCAGCGCATTGCGTAGCGACGTGCCCTCGCGCACCCTGGCGGTGGCATCGGTTACCGCCTGCTTCATGTAGCTGTTGCTTAACACGTCAGCACTGATACGCATCGCTTCCAAAAGCGGCACCGCCGACGCATTTAAAATACTTAAGGTACGGGCAAAACGGGCGGTATTTAGCCCCTTAGTTACTTTACCAAGCAGCCTGTTACGCAATACCAGCGCATCCCAGCGAAAACGAAATGCCGGTTTTAGCAGTGCCCGTTTAAACAGCACCAGCGCCAGCATGATACCCAGCAACACGAATATGCCGTAAGCACGCAAAAAATCACTGGCGGCAATCAGAAACAATGTGGTGCCGGGTAAACTCTGGCCCATATGCTCAAATTGGCCGACAATTTTTGGCACCACAGCAGCCAGCAAAATGGAAATAACCAGGATGGCAAAACAGGTAAGAATGATTGGGTACAGCAGCGCCTGCAGGATTTGGCTGCGCATATGCTGACGCTGTTCAGTGTAATCAGCCAGCCGGTTTAGCACCTGATCCAAATGGCCGGATTTTTCCCCTGCTGCCACCATTGAACGGAATAAATGATCAAACACATGCGGAAACTCAGCCAGCCCTTCGGCCAGGCTGTAGCCCTCGACCACTTTTGAGCGCACTGTCATCATCATATTTTTCAGCCGCGGCTTGTCGCATTGCTCTGCCACTGCCAGCAGCGCGCTTTCAATTGGCAGCGCTGCTTCAACCAGTGTAGCTATTTGCCGAGTGATCAGTGCCAGCTCTGATGCCGAAATACTGCGTTTGAACCATTGCTTGCCCGACGCCAGCAGTTTTTCCTGCTGCGACGCCAACACTACGTTCACCGGCGTCAGTTTTTGCTCACGCAGTAACGAACGGGCGTGGCGGGCATTATCGGCTTCCAGCACGCCTTTGCTGGTTTTGCCACGCGCATCCAGCGCCTGATATTCAAACGCCGCCATTACACGTCCTCACGGGTAACGCGCAACACTTCTTCCAGTGTGGTTTCACCGTTTAATACCTTGCTAAAGCCGTCAGTACGGATACTTGGGCTGTGCTGCCGCACATATTTTTCAATCGCCTGCTCGCCTTTACCATTGTGAATAAGCTCGCGGATATGCTCATCGACCAGCAGCAGCTCATGAATACCGGTACGGCCGCGATAACCGCTAAAGTTACAGTGCTCGCAACCGGTTGCGCGGTAAATCAGCACGCCATCTTTTTTAGCAACGCCAAGCAGATTACGCTCTTCTTTATCGGGTTCGTGTGCAGCTTTGCAATGCGGACACAGTGTGCGTACCAGCCTTTGCGCCAGCACACCGAGTAAGCTGGAGGACAGCAAAAATGCTTCGACGCCCATGTCTTCCAATCGCGTAATAGCACCGGCTGCAGTATTAGTGTGTAGCGTGGATAATACCAGGTGGCCGGTTAAACTGGCCTGCACCGCTATTTGTGCGGTTTCAAGGTCACGTATTTCACCCACCATCACCACATCCGGGTCCTGCCGCAGTATCGCCCTTAAGCCACGGGCAAAAGTCATATTCACCTTGGTATTTACCTGGGTTTGGCCTATGCCTTCCAGCTCATATTCAATAGGGTCTTCGACGGTGAGAATATTACGATCTTTGGTATTAATTTCGGTTAAGCCAGCGTACAAAGTGGTACTTTTACCTGAACCTGTAGGGCCCGTCACCAGAATAATGCCGTGCGGCTTTAAAATCAGTTGTGAAAATGCCTGCTGCACGGATGGTGTCATGCCCAGGTCAGCCAGGTTCAGATGTGAGTTGTTCTTATCCAGCAAACGCAGCACAACGCGCTCGCCATGGCTGGATGGCATGGTAGACACCCGCACATCTACCGCACGGCCGGCAATACGCAGGCTGATGCGGCCATCCTGCGGCACGCGTTTCTCGGCAATATCCAGCTTGGCCATAACCTTAATCCGCGACACCAGTAAGCTCGACAGCCGCCGGTTTGGCCGCAGTACTTCACGTAAAATACCATCCACCCGAAACCGCACAATTAAGGCTTTCTCAAAGGTTTCAACATGGATATCCGAGGCGCCAAGTTTAATTGCCTCACCCAGCATGGCATTAATCAGCTTGATGATAGGCGCGTCGTCTTCGTTTTCCAGTAAGTCTTCACTTTCCTGAATATCATCCGCTAACGAGGCTAAATTCACCTCATTGCCAATATCTTCCATCAACTGCTGCGCTTCGGAAGAGTCGCGCTGATAGCTGGCTTCCAGCAAGGCTTCAAATTCAACGGCAGATAAGCGCTTTATCTGAAATGGCTCTGCCAGCATACGTCGCACTTCTAACACGGCAGCCGGTGCTGTCGCGGTGTGAATATACAACTGCCAGCCGTGATCCTGCTGCTGCAGCAACACGCCGTGGCGTTTGGCAAAGCCAAACGGCAGCCGGATGCGGTTGCTGGCAGGTACAACCTGCTCTGCGTCCAGCGCGTCCATTAGTCTTGCTTCCGTGGTTCTGCCGCGCCTGCAGCTGGCTGTTGTTGCTTATTCATATACTCATCAAAGGTTGGCGGCAATGCCAGGCTGTCATCCCACTCTGGCAATACCACCTGGTCGGTCATCGGCATCAGCCTGATGCCTTCTTCCTGCCGTTTTAACTGCTCAGCGCGGATATAGTTATATTTGGTTTTTGAAATGCCGGAGATAGCCGAGCCTTCACGTACGATGGTCGCCTTAATAAACACCATCAGATTACGCTTTTGCTTGGTGACACTGGTCGATTTAAACAGATGCCCCAGTATTGGAATATCGCCCAGCAACGGCACTTTAGACTCACTTTCCTGCACGTCTTCGTCAATTAAACCGCCTAGCACCACAGTGGCGCCATCATCGGCCATCACAGTGGTTTTGATCTCGCGTTTATTAATCGTAATATCTACCGCAGTGGCGCCACCGATACTGGACACTTCCTGCTCGATGGTTAATTGCACCGCATCACCTTCGTTAATCTGCGGTGTCACTTTAAGCTTAATACCCACTTCCTGCCGGTCGACCTGCTGGAACGGGTTCGTGTTATTGGAGCCTGTGGTAGAGCCGGTAATAACCGGTACTTCCTGCCCCACCAGGAAGAAGGCTTCCTGATTATCCATGGTGGTAATATGCGGTGTCGCTAATACATTAGAGTTGGTGCTGGTGCGTACCGCCTGCAGGATTGCCGCCCAATCGCCTTTATAAAAACCCAGCATAGCGCCGTTTAAACCACTTAACACATCTGCCAGAACGGAGTAGTCGCGATTAGAATCTGGCGTTGTTGTCGTCACCGTTGTTCCATTAACGATAGATGTTGTTGTGGTTCCCCTTGTAACTTGCGACGCTACCGCAGCACCACCTGCCACACTGATAATAGGAATGGTATTGCCGTTATTAAAGTTAGTACCACCACCATTAGCGTTTAGCCACTGCACACCAAAATCGGTACCGTCGCCTTCAAACACTTCAACAATTATCGCCTCTACCAGCACCTGAGCGCGACGGATATCCAGCTGACGCAGCACTTCTTCCAGCGAGCGCATCATATCGGGCTGTGCCGTGATCACCAGCGAGTTACTGTCAGCATGGGCTTCAATACTGATAGCGCGGCCCTGATTGGCTGACGCACTGCGCCCACCCTGTGCACCGGCTGCACCTGTTGCGCCCTGCACTTCAGCAACGATAGAATCACTTACACCTTTAAGCACCGGCACCAGCTCTTCGGCTTTGGCATATTTTAAATAGAATACCCGAGTGTTACCGCTGGTTTGCAGTTCGCTGTCCAAACGCTTAGCCAGCTCGATTACCCGCTGGCGCGCCTGTAATTCGCCACTGACAATCACACTGTTGGTACGCTCGTCTGCGACGATACGCGGCACCAGAAAATCAGGCTGTTCAGCCCGGCCCTGGCTTTTATAAATACTTTCCAGAATACGGACAATTTCCGGCGCCGACGCATACTGCAGCTTAACAATTTCCAGCTCCTGATCGCCGGCTTTGTCTACGCGCTGAATAATATCCACCAGACGGTTTACCACCGCAGCCGGGCCAGTCATCATAATGACGTTAGACGGGTCGTAGTTGACAACATGGCCACCACCGGCCTGGTTACTGAACTGACGCAACAGCGGTGCCAGCTCGCGCACTGACACATTACGCACCTGCACCACCCGGGTGACCATTTCATCGCCCTGCCCAGGGGAATCATCTGTCACTACCGGTATATTGCTGGTTTTGGCATCTTTGTTGCGCACCACTTTCAGCACGCCGTTGTCCATTTCCACCACGGCAAAGCTGTATACTTCCAGCACATTGAGGAAAAACTGGTAGTACTGCTGTTCGTTCAGCATTTCGTAGCTGCGCACATTAATACGGCCACGTACCTGAGGGTCGACAATAATGGTTTTTTTCAGGTTCATGCCAACAATATTAATAAACTCATTAATATCGGTGCCTTTAAAGTTTGGCGAGTACATCACCTCTTCCTGGGCGACAACGGAAGCTGCCGGAACCAGCATAGCACTAAGCGCAGCGGCAACCAGCATACTGGCCAGTGACCGGCGGGAGAAAAGAGAAAATTGCCCTGATTTCATTAATTTATAACCAATTAGTTTTAATAATTATTGTGACAGACTTACCAGAATATCTCTGATCTCACCATCGCGTTCTACTTTGATTGCCGCTTCTTTGGCTTCGCGTAACTCATTTATTACACTCATCGCCTGCTGCATATCGTTCAATGCTATACCATTTATCTCTACCGCCAGATCATTTGGCTGTAAGCCAAGCTGGGTAAACAAGCTGGGGTCTTTACCCGGCATTAAGCGATACCCGGCCAGCTGCCCATTGACCCTGTGCGGCGAAACCCTGATGTAGTCAAAAAACTTCATCGGCTCAGCTATCAGCTCTTCGCGGCGCAGTTCAAGTTGTTCATTGACCTGCAGCGGCTGCATTTCCATTGGCTCGGCAACCGGTGCCATATCAACCGCAGGCTCGTCATTAGATGGCTCGTCGGCCCGGCCAAGGCCGGCATTGGCCTGAGCAATTTTGGTATATTCAAAGCCATCCAGCATCAGCGTTTCATAGCGTCCGGCTTGCTGCAGCAATACCCTGTCAGACAACACTTGCTTTAATACCGCATTGGTACCTTCTATCTTATCGTCCACCGCATAGGTGGCTTCAACGCCGCGGCTTTCGATAATAGCGCTGCCCTGATTCGGCTCAGAGCCAACAGCCACCAGGCCGGTCAGCTTCACATTCAGCTGGGTTTTGGGCGCTTCGGTCACCACCGGTGCCGCCATCTTTACCGGCTCTGCAGAAGCTTTACCAAATAACGAAAAACCGGTTAACGCTGCCAGGCTAATGCCGCCACTTTGTTTTACCGCTACAGTGGTATTTGGCCTTGGGGAAAATGCCGGTGTGTCAGCTGGCAGAAGTTGCCAGGTCAATCTGGCCAGCAGCCACGCCAGTGCGAGCACTAACATCAGATTCAGCCCTTGCTGTACCTGCTTTAGCGGCACCTTTTGTAATTGCTTCATTAGCTGTTGCGTGTCTATTAACGGCTTCATTGCACACTTCTACTTTCAAAGAGAAAATTATCTTACCCAGTTGTCTGGCAGCCAACAAGGTCAGCACCAACATTTACAAGGTATTAACCACGTTTTTTTGTTTTCTGCCGCCAATTTCCCCGCTTTGGCACTATAATGGCGGTCTTAGTTCGGCAACAGCAGTGATAAATTTTATGTCGTCAGCAAAAACGCCGGCACAGTCTGACAGCCCAATATTACGATTAGATAAATGGCTGTGGGCATGCCGCTTTTATAAAACCCGTGCTTTGGCGAAAGAGATGATCGAAGGCGGTAAAGTACATTATAATGGCCAGCGCTGCAAAGCCAGTAAAACGGTGGAACCGGGCGCTACGGTAAAACTGGCCCAGGGCACTGATGAAAAAACCGTTGTTGTGCTGGGTTTATCAGAGAAACGTTTGTCGGCGCCACTGGCGCAGGCTTTGTATGAAGAAACCGCCGAGAGTATTGAACAGCGGTTAAAGCGGGCTGAGCTTAGAAAAACCAATAGCTTGTTTGCCCCGCACCCGGAAACCAAACCTGACAAAAAAGAGCGGCGTAAACTGCTCTTATTAAAATCGCAGCAGTAAGAGAACAGCATGAATTCAGATAATTTATTCCGCTTTTTATTTCAGCAACGCAACGTACGCGGCGAGATAGTGCAGTTGTCGTCCAGCCTGGACCAAATGCTGTTGCACCACAGTTATCCGCAGCCGGTGAAGCAACTACTGGCAGAACTGGTGGCTGCGACCAGCCTGCTGACAGCCACACTAAAGTTTGAAGGTGATATCGCCGTGCAGGTTCAGGGCGATGGCCCGGTGCGTTTTGCCGCAGTAAACGGCACAGACCAGCAGCAGTTTCGCGGTGTCGTAAGGATGCAGGCAGAAATTACCGGCAGCAGTTTCCGCGATCTTATCGGTGAAGGATATTTGCTGGTTACCATCACACCCAAACAGGGTGAGCGTTATCAGGGCATTATTCCGCTAAGTGGTGACAGCCTGACGACTACGCTGGAGGCCTATTTTGCTCAATCTGAGCAGTTACCTACACGCTTGTACCTGTATACCGACTTGCAACCTGAGCATTGTCGCGCGGCCGGCTTTATGTTGCAGGTTCTGCCGGTTGACCAGCAAAAAGCCAAAGCCGATTTTGATGATCTGGTTATGCTAAGCGATACGCTGACGCAGGCCGAAATGTTCGACTTACCTGCAGAGCAACTGCTGTACCGCTTATTCCATCAGGAGCAGGTAGAATTATTCCCGGCGCAGCAAGTGAGCTTTGTTTGCGGCTGTTCACGTGAAAAATGCAGTTCTGCTATTGTCAGTCTGGGCCGTGATGTCATCAACGAGCATATTGCAGAAGGCAAACTGGATATCAGCTGCGAATATTGCAATAAAACCTACCATTTTAGCCGCGAAGATTTAACCCAACTGCTGCAACAGCTGTAAACCCAGCTCTTATCTACTGCTATGAAAACGTTACCGGCTTGCCGGTAACTTTTTCGTGATTTTTGCCGCCAGCTGCCAAGCCCTCGTCCAGCGCAAAACAAAAATAGCAATATAATTCATAATGTTATCCATAAAAAACAATCTGGCATGACTTTGGCTATAGCTAATACATCGTTTTCTTACGATCTGTGCATTAAGCACTAAGGAGCAAAGTATGTTGGGTTGGGCATTAACATTTTTAGTCATCGCACTGATAGCAGCAGTGCTGGGTTTTGGTGGTATTGCCGGTGCAGCAGCCGGTATAGCCAAGGTAATTTTCTTTATCTTCATCGTGTTGCTAGTGATATCGCTGCTGGTAAATGCGCTGCGGGGAAAATCGCCAAGGCTTTAATTTAACTAATTTACAGAAGGATAAAAATTATGACGTTAGCTAATCTGATGAGCCGTTTCGCACTGGTTGCCATGCTTGCACTGTCTGTTGTTGCCTGTGAAGACAACAACGCAGAGGAAGTCGGTGAGACAATAGATGAAGTTGTAACTGACGCCGGCAATAAAGTCGAAGATGTCTGCGAAGATGTGAAAGATAAAGCAGATGCCGAAGATAAAGACTGCTAATTTATAAGCGGCAACAGTTAACACTGTTGCCGCTTTGCTTTTTCTCCCTTCAGCCAGACGGTACTTTCTGAAAAGGTACTCTGTATTATGACCATAGCCGCACTGTATATCTTCCTTGCACTTTTATTCACTGTTGCCAGTTGGCTCGCGCCCTATTGGTTGTTAAAACTATTGCTGGCCTGGGTAGCACTTTCATTGTTTGTCGTCAGCTCAGCCTACTGGCTCAATAGCGCCAGTGTATTTCGTAAACGTAGTGACGGCAGCATCCCCTGGTATAGCTACTGGTTGTTTATTCCATTTTTATTCGGTGCCGGTGCCTATAATCGGCTGACCCGGCGCCGTGATACAGTGCCACCCATGCAACGGGTAGCCAAAGGGCTGTTTCTGGGCGCGCGCCTTACTGCAGCAGATATACCCTACCTGCAGAAAAACCGTATTACTGCAGTATTGGACGTCACGGCCGAGTTTGCTGCACTTGATGGCCTTAGCCAGATGGAGGGCATGCAGTATCTGAATGTGCCGGTTTTGGATCACGCCAGCCCGACCACAGCACAGTTGAAACAAAGCGTGCTTTGGCTACAACAGCAACGCGCTGCCGGTAGAAGAATCTTGGTGCATTGTGCTTTGGGTCGTGGTCGCTCGGTGCTGGTTTTGGCTGCATTTCTGTTAAGCCGCCACAATAGCAAAAAAGCTGAGCAAGCACTGGCGCTGATTAAACAAGTCAGACGCACTGCGCGACTAAACCGGCACCAGCTTGCCGCCTTGCATCAGTTTGTCGCCAGCTTTGACAGCCCGGATCCAAGCCCTGTCTGGCTGATTGCAAATCCGGTATCCGGCGGTGGTAAGTGGCATGAAGCCGAAACGGAAATCGTTAGTCTGTTATCGCCTTTTATGACACTGGATATCAAACTAAGTAACGAGATCAACTCTGCACAACAATTGGCACAGCAAGCCCGACAAGCCGGTTGCAAACTGGTTATTGCCTGCGGTGGCGATGGCACTGTTACCGAAGTGGCCTCGGCTTTGGTTGGCAGTGATACCTGCCTCGGCATTATTCCACTGGGTACGACTAATGCTTTGAGCCATGCTTTGTGGGGTATCAGTGCCAAACTGATGCCGGTGCGTTCAGCTTGTCTGAATATTCTCGATGGCCAGAGCCGCGCGATAGACACTGCGCGCTGCAATGATAAATTAATGTTGCTGCTGGCCGGCGTGGGTTTTGAACAGCAGATGGTTGCAGCTGCAGATCGGGACCAAAAAAACCAGCTCGGGCAGTTGGCCTACCTTAACGGGCTATGGCAGGCAGTGCAAAGCAACCATATTCAGTCACTGTGGGTAAAATTTGATGAACAACCTGAGCAGCTACTCGATACCGCCAGTCTGGTTGTTGCCAATGCAGCACCGCTGACAACACTTCTCGCACAGGGCAGTGGCGCCCCGGATTTAACCGACGGCAAACTGGATATCACCTGGCTGGTGGCTGATAACGAGGATAGCCAGTTTCTGGGTCTGGCTGAGCTGGCGTTGGCCGGGCTAACCAATATCAACCCCAATGTTGCCAGCCAGAGCTGTCAGGCCAGCAAAGTTGCAGTGCGCCGCCAGGATGACCAACCACTGCATTATGTAATTGACGGCGAGCTATTTGAAGCCAAAACTCTGGATATTAGCATCAACCCGGCGTCGCTCTGTGTAATGCTGGCTGACGAGGATACAGAAGACACTCCTGTCAGCTAAGCAGGGTTACTGGTCAGTCTGTTGATACTTTTCCAACTTGTTGTACAACGTCTTCACACTGATCCCCAGTTGCTGCGCCGTATCCGTTTTATTGCCAGCGTTTTGCTCCAGAGTATTCAAAATTGCTGCCTTTTCCAAATCGTCCAGTGGCACCCCGCAAGGCACTTCCGCCAGACATTGTGCATCAGCCTCGGTATCTTCAGTGTTCAGCAATAAGTGCTCAGGCAGGATCTGCTTATCAGACAAAATGTAAGCACGTTCAATAGCATGTTTAAGTTCTCTGACATTACCAGGCCAATTGTGGCTGGCAATAAGCTGCATCGTCTCTTCCGTAAGTGACTTCTCTTGCTGCTCCTGCGCATTGCGATAGGCCAGAAAATGTTGCGCCAGGCCGCTGATATCGCTGCCTCTGTCACGAAGGGGGGGCACATGCACCGGAAACTGGGCCAAACGAAAATACAAATCTTCGCGCAACAAGCCCTCTGCAATGGCTTGCTGCGGGTCGCGATTCGTCGCCGCGATGACCCTTACGTCGGCCTGATGCGCCTTGTCAGCACCTACCGGTCGGAACTCACCACTCTCAAGTACCCGCAGTAGCTTAACTTGCTGCTCCGTTGGCATCTCGGTAATTTCATCCAGAAACAAGGTTCCGCCCTGAGCCTGGGTAAACACCCCCTGGTGATCACGTAATGCCCCGGTAAAAGCGCCTTTACGATGCCCAAATAATTCACTGTCGACTAACTCGGGGCTCAGGGCCCCACAATTAATCGCGACAAAGCGCTGTTCTGCCCGGTAGCTGGCAAGGTGCAACGTATTCGCCACCAACTCTTTACCGGAACCACTTTCACCGATCACCAGTACATTAGCATCCGTTACCGCGACCTTACGCAACGTACGGTACAGCTTCAGCATGACTCTGGACGAACCTACCAGCAAGCCGAACTGGTCAAGCATACTGGCTTTGGTGTCGGCAGGCTGACGTATATTGCTAAGCTGCTGATAAAAATCTTGCAAAGTTTCTAAAATAGAATATATATCAATAGGTTGCCTGAAATGATAGCCAGCACCATAGCGCATCAATTCGTCCAGCATCGGCTCTGCGCTACCATCGCTGATAAAAATAAAATCCATTTCCGCCAGTAAATGGCTGCTAATTAACGGCTGATAGTCGGCTTCGCTTTCATGATCTACCTGAATAAAAGCCACGTCACAGGGTTGTTGTAGTAGCTGTTCTGACCAGGGAGCCGTATTGCTGCTTCTGACAACCACAAAACGCCGTACGATTTCTGACTGCAATAGTTGGGCGCTCAGTTCAGGATCATGCACATGTAAAAATAAGCGTGGTTGTGTCATATATAAGTACTCAGTTATGAGCTCTAACCCTATGTCGGTACTGTAATTATAACAATACCCATTGGTAAAACTTACCTGCCTTATCTGTTCACCGTACTCTTCTGCAAAAAATAACCATGCAAATCATAAATTTAAACTTTGGTATATGAATTGAATATGAACCAGTACCGGCATAGAAAAAGAGGTGTAACTATGGGGTATGCAGAACCGGCTTCACAAAATAATAACACTGAATTAAGAATGCTGCATGGCGTTCATATGCTCTGTGTTTCAGCACAACAGTTCTTTCAACAAGCTGCTTATCAGGTAGATGACAGCAACCTGCGTTATAAATTCCTTGAGCTGTCCAAACTGCATGCCAATGCCGCCAGAAAGCTGCCAGCAGCAACGTCAACCGCGTCGCCACAGATACCAGATAGCGAGCTTGCTGCTGTTCAGTTCTGGTATCTGCATCAGCAAGCAGGCTTAAACAATAAACGACCGCAACCGCTGATGCTGACCGAATTAGCAGACTTACTGCAACAACAGTTGCATGCGTTGAAACAACTAACCAAACACGTTGGCAATAGCTCCGCACAGGTGACGCTGGCGCATTTATCAGCCGCATTGCAGATGGCCTATGATCAGTTATCACCTCTGCTGAAAGTTTTACCGACAAACGGGCAAAAGCTACAACAAAAGTTTTATCAGAATTGTAAAATAAGAAATTAAACCTATTAAAAACAACAAATTAAAAAGTGGCATTGAAATAGCATTAGGTTAGTCGTCTCAATACAAAGGAGCGAAGACATGAAACGTACAACTTTAGCAATGATGATGACCTTGGCACTTTCTACCACTACAGCGGTAGCTGCCAATGATTGGAAAGATGGTGCAAAAGATGCGTGGATTGATGGTAAAGCCGAAACAACTCTGTTGTTAAACGGCAACTTAAATTCATTTGATATCAATACCGATGTAAAAAACGGTGTTATTACCCTGACCGGTAAAGTAGAAAGCGAAGTTGATAAAGCGCTGGCTGAAGAGCTGCTGGAAAATCTGGACGGTGTTAGCCGCGTTGACAACCAGCTGACGGTCCTGGCTGACAAAAATATGAAGCGGGACGACAAAGAAAACAGTGCACTGAAAGATGCGAAAATCGCAACTGTGGTGAAAACCCGCCTGTTGTTTGAGTCAGAAGTCAGCGGTACGTCAATTGATGTAGACGCCGAAAACGGTGTGGTAACTTTACAGGGCGAAGTTGATTCTGACGCTGAAAAAGACTTAGCCGTTGCTATTGCCAAAAATACCGATGATGTAACGAAAGTCGTCGATAAACTGCAAGTAGCACAATAACTTGTGCCGTTATCCTAAACGCCGGCTTGGGCCTTATGCCCGGGCTGGCGTTTTGCTGTTAGAGACCCATTCCGGTATGCTGGCGCCACTGACGATATTAGTAGCATGCTGTTATGCGCATTTTGCACACTTCAGACTGGCATCTTGGCCAGCATTTTATTGGCCGCAGCCGCGCCGCTGAACATCAGGCCTTTATACTCTGGCTGGTTTCCCAGGTAAAAGCGCTCGAGATTGATGCGATTATTGTAGCTGGTGATATTTTTGATACTGCCACCCCACCCAGCTATGCCCGTGAACTTTATAACCAATTCATCGTTGAGCTGCAAAGTTGTCAGTGTCAGCTTGTTTTGCTGGCTGGGAATCATGATGCGCCGGCGGTATTAAATGAAAGTAAAGCATTGCTGCAGCATTTAAACACCAGCGTCATCGCCAATATCAGCGAAGATGTAAGCCAGCAACTGTTGATATTACATCACCAGAACCAGCCTGCTGCACTTCTTTGCGCAATACCTTTTCTGCGCGCCCGTGACCTGCTGCAAAGCCAGGCCGGACAAAGCGCCAGCGATAAACAGCAAAGCTTACAACTGGCGATAACCCAGCACTATCAGCAGTTGTACGAGCTGGCACAGCAATATAATACCAAGCATAATCTAAAGCTGCCGGTGGTAATGACGGGACATCTGACAACAATAGGAGCCAGCCGGTCTGAGTCAGTACGGGATATTTATATCGGCACACTTGACGCTTTTGCGGCAAATGCCTTTCCGCCGGCAGATTACATTGCGCTTGGTCATATTCATCAAAGCCAGCAGATAAAAGCCGACACCGATATCCGCTACAGCGGCTCACCGATAGCGCTGAGTTTTGATGAAGCGAAGCAGCAAAAACAGCTGTGGCTGATAGAGTTCAAAGACGGTGTTAAAACGGTTTCGACGCTACCGGTGCCATGCTTTCAGCCGCTTGTGAGTATAAAAACCGAGTTAGTGGGTTTAAAGCAAAAGGTACAACAAGCAGTTGCGGCTATAGCGGCAACCGACACCTTATGGCTGGAGCTGGTTATTACCGAAACCGACGCCTACCTGACAGACCTGCAACAAAGAGTAGAAAGTCAGCTGCAAGACCTGCCCGTTGCCCTGCTACGCTTGCGCCGCCAGCGCACTGCCGTAACTAACGTGTTAGCCGGCCAAAATGACACCCAACTGTCTGAATTAACGCCGCAACAGGTATGGCAAGCACGGCTTGCTGGCGAGGAACTGACCGCAGAACAGCAACAACAACTGAGCAAACTGCACACGCAGGTTTTAGCTACCGTACTGGAGGCGCAGTGAAGATCCTGTCGGTACGGCTGCAAAACCTGAATTCACTGCGTGGCGAGTGGTTAATTGATTTTCGCCAGTCCCCTTTTAACCAGACCAACATTTTTGCCATTACCGGCGCAACCGGCGCGGGTAAAACCACTATTTTGGACGCTATCTGCCTGGCGCTATACCACCAGACACCAAGGTTAAAAACATCACCGACCAGCAATGAGCTGATGACGCGCAACTGCAGCGAATGCCTGGCAGAGGTTGAATTTGAAGTTGCCGGCATTGGATACCGCGCATTCTGGAGTCAGCGCCGTGCCAGAGGAGCATCTGATGGCAACCTGCAAGCAGCAAAAACCGAACTGGCCAGGCTCGATGGCTCTATTCTGGCCGAAAAAACCAGTGACAAACTGCGGCTGGTTACCGAAATAACCGGGTTGGACTTCGGCCGTTTTACCAAATCAATGCTGCTGGCTCAGGGCGGCTTTGCCGCTTTTTTAAATGCGGATGCTAACGAACGCGCCGAGTTATTGGAAGAACTAACCGGTACCGATATCTACGGCCGTATTTCTGAGCAAGTGTTTACCGATTGCCGTGAACAGAAAAGCCAGCTGGAATTGTTGCAGGCGCGCGCTGGCGCAGTAGAGCTGCTAAGCGAAGATCAGAAACTACAGCTGCAAACAGAACTGAGTGAAGTGCAATCTACATTTGCCACCATGCAACTGTCGCTGTCAGAACAGCGTAAGCAGCAAAGCTGGCGTGAGCAGCTGGACAAAGCGCAGTACGAGCTACAACAGGCTGAACTGGAGGTTAGTGCTGCACACAGCGCCATAGAAGCCCACCGCCCACAGCTGGCCCGTTTAACAGCATGGCAACCGGCCAGTCAGCTGTTACCGTTATATAGTGCCTGTCAAAGTGCGCTCAGTGAGCAGAGACAATGTCAGCAGGAGCAACTGGCACTGCAACAGCAGCAACAGCAGGCCGAGCAGCAACAAGCCAGTTTACTTTGGCATGGCGTACAGCAGCTTGCACAGCAAAAACAACAAATCCAGCAGCAGCTGCAACAACAGCAGCAGCAACTGCAGCAACTGACACAACAGCAACCGGTGATCAGCGCGACGCAGCAGACACTGCAACTCCAGTTAAAACAACTGACAGTGGCACTGCAAGACACCGATATTCAGCAATTGCGTCAGCAGCTGCAGCGACATCAGGCCAGGCAGCACTTATTGCAATATGTGCAACAACAGCAACTGCAACGGCAGAAGTGGCTACAGCAGTATGCAGCAACAGAGTCGCAATTGCAGCAAAACACACAACAGCTGCAGCCGCTGGCAGAACAACTACAGGCACTGCGTCAGCAATATAAAACCCTGCAGGAACAGATTACTGACAAAAAGCAGTTGCTACAGCAACAGCAGTTGATTATGCAATTATCCGAACACCGCTCACGCTTGCAGCCCGACCAACCCTGCCCGCTGTGTGGTGCAACTGACCACCCTGCTGTAGAGCGTTATCAGCAATTAAGCAGCTCAGCTACCGAGCAACAACTGCTGCAAAAAGAACAACAGCTGGCTGCAATACAGAAACAAGGAGAAGTGCTTAATCAGAATCAATCTGCTTTGCAGGCAGAACAGAAGCAGTTACAGCAGCAGCTCAGCCGGCAACAGCAAGAGCTTGCTGAGCTTGAAGCAGATATGGCGAGCCGGTTAAAAGGAGAGCAGCCAACCGATTTAGATGCCGCTTTGGCCGACACAACCGCCAAACTGGAGCACACTGCCAATGCTCTGCAACAATCAGAACAGCAGCAACAACAGCTGCAGCAGCAAAAAGAACAATTACAAACAGCAGAGCGGCAACTGGAACAAAATCAACATCAGCAACAGCTGCTGCAGCAACACATACAACGCCTTAAAGAACAATATGATGCCGTGGCGGCACAGCATCAGGACTGGCTGCAGCAATGGCAGGATACCCGGCAAGACCCGCCGCAACAGCCGACGCAGGTAGCAAACTTTGCAGCGTTAAACACGGCATTACAGCAAGTGCAGCAACAGAACCAACAGGCGCAGGGCCAGCAACAGGCTCTGCTGCGCAGACAACAAGCATTGGACGCTAAGGTAAAGCAGTATGACGAGCAGTGGCAACACGCTCTTACAGCAAGCAGTTTCAGCGACGAAGCCGCATTCAAAAAGGCCGTATTGGAGCAGACAGAAGTCGAGGCCTTGCAGCAATTACAGCAGCAGCTACAGCAGGCCGACATTGCGGCAAAACGGCTACAGAGTGAATGGCAACAGCGTTGTCAGCAATTGCAGCAGCAACAACTAACAACGGAGTCGCTGGCCGGGATTACAGCAAAACTGCAACAGCATGAGCAGCAGATGCAACAATTAAGCGCGAGACAAGGGCAGCTACAACAACAACTCAGCAGCGACGAACAGCGGCAAAACAATCAGTTGCAGTTACTGCAGGATATTGCACAGAAACAGCAGCAGTATGAACACTGGCAGCGTCTAAACAGCCTGATTGGTTCTGCCGACGGTGCTAAATACCGCCGGTTTGCGCAAAGCATGACATTGCAGCAATTGGTTGTACTGGCCAACCAGCAGCTTGAGACTTTGCATAACCGGTACCAGTTGGCCCGGCATGCTGCAGCAGAGTTGGAGCTGGTTGTGCTGGATACCTGGCAGGCCGACAGCATGCGTGATACCAAAACATTATCCGGCGGCGAAAGCTTTCTGGTGAGCCTGGCATTGGCGTTAGCGCTGTCCGATCTGGTCAGCAATAAAACGCGTATCGATTCTCTGTTTCTGGACGAAGGTTTCGGTACACTGGATGCTGACACCCTCGACAGTGCGCTCAGTGCTCTGGACGGCCTGAACGCCAGCGGTAAAATGATCGGCATTATCAGCCATGTTGAAGCGTTAAAGCAGCGTATTAGTGTGCAGATCAAAGTAGAGAAGCAGCAAGGGTTAGGCTACAGCCAGATCCGGATCAGCGGTTAATTACCGCTGTATCAGCTCAGTAAACTCGCTGGCAGGTAACGCTTTACTAAAGTAGTAACCCTGATAGAAGTCACAGCCCTGTTGGCGTAAAAACGCCAGTTGCTCAGCGGTTTCCACACCTTCTGCCAGCACTTTAAAATTCATCGTATGTGCCAGCGCGATAATCGCCGTAGCGATCTGCTTGTCATCCTTTGCCTGGGGAATATGCTCGATAAAACGCCTGTCTATTTTCAGTACGTCCAATGGCAAGCGCGTAAGATAAGACAATGATGAATAGCCGGTACCAAAATCATCAATCGCCAGCCTGACTCCTAACGCTTTGATCTGATGCATGGTAGCAATAACCCGCTCTTCATCTGTCATCAGCACGCTCTCGGTGACCTCCAGTTCAAGCAGTTCAGGCGGTACCGCTGTTTCTGCCAATGCCCGCTTTAATTCTTTAAGCAGCTGATCTTTGCTAAATTGCTGTGCCGACACATTAACGGCCAGGCTAAACGAAGCGATACCCTGATCAAGCCAATGCTTGAGCTGCCTGAGACTATTGCGCAATACCCAGGCCCCGAGATTGTGGATCAGGCCACACCCTTCCGCCAATGGAATAAATACTGACGGCGTGATAACACCTAACTCGTCATCATGCCAGCGCAGTAATACCTCAGCACCAACAATTTTGCCGCTGGCAATGTCAATCTGTGGCTGATAATAACATTGCAAAATATTATTTTTAATTGCCTGGCGCAAACGTGCCTCAAGCATAACTCGCTGCTTAGCCTGAGCAGTTAAGGCATCGGTATACAGTGCGATATGGTTTCGCCCTTCGCCTTTGACTTTATACATTGCTGCATCGGCGGCTCTGAGCAAATCTTCGCTATTGGCAGCATGGTCTGGATACAGACTTATTCCGACGGAAACCGCGGTATTAACTTCCGCACCGTTATTTAGCGTACAAGGTTGCTGCAACTGCTTCATCAGTAACCTTGCCAACGCTTCAGCTTCAGCGCCAGATTGCACAATTGGCAGCAACACACCAAATTCATCGCCACCCAGCCGGGCCAGCACATGTTGTGTACCACAGCCTTGTTGCAACCTTTGGCTCACCTGCATCAGCAGTTGATCGCCGGCACTGTGGCCAAAGCTGTCGTTTATATCTTTAAAATTATCCAAATCCATCAGTAATACGGCGCATTGCTGTTCTAGCTGTTGGGCACGGGCAATAGCTTTATCAACGCAGCGGGTAAAGTGCTGGCGATTAGGTAGCTGTGTCACAGCATCAAAATCAGACAGAAATGCCAGGGCTGCTGCTTGCTTTTTGTGTTCAGTTAAATCGACGTCAATGCAGAAAATCTGCGGCTCCATTTCCGGTAGTTTCACTACTGCATGACCTGAAAATACTGACACCATTGAGCCGTCTTTGCGTTGCAACATTAGCTCTTCTGAAGGGATAGACGTACCTGTCTGCGCCATCTGTGTCATCGCTTCTGCGACTAATGGTTTCATCGGTGCAGGAATAATCAGCTCCAGCAGGTTTTTGCCAATTGCCTCTTCCCTGCTATAACCGTAAATCAGTTCGCTTGCTTTATTCCAGTAAAACGTCGAGCCATCAGCATAATAACCCTGAACAGCAATTTGTGGCGTGTTGTCCAGCAAAGTACGAAAGCGCAGTTCGCTTTGCGCCAGTTGCTGCTGGACCTGCTTCTGTTCATTAATATTATGTATCACTGAGATAAAGTAACTGAATGCCGGGGCGCGGATCATGGCGACGGACAAGTGCGCCCACAGCACTTTACCATCCCTACAGATATACCGTTTTTCTAATTCATAATTGTCTATCTGGCCATTTTGCAGCTGTCTGACCATGGCAATATCAGTATCCAAATCTGCCGGGAAAGTAAGTTGCTGAAAGTTCATTCTTATCAGCTCAGCTTCGGTGTAACCCAGCATGCGACATAACACCTGATTCACCCGTAAAAAACGACCATCCATCGACACATGCGCTATGCCAGCTGCTGCATGCGAAAACGTATCAATAAAAGCCTGTTCAGACTGGTTAAGCGAGCGGGCTATGTGCTGTTTTTGTTTTAACAGAAACCACGCCAGCAGAGCTGTCAGCGCGACATAGGAATAGCCTTTATAACTTTGATACTGCGTCAGCATATGACTGTCGGTGACCAGCCAGGCCAGTACTTTATCGCTGCAGGTAATCCACAGCAGACCAAACAGGAAATACACCAGAGCACCAAACCAGGGGTGCTGTAACAGCAGCTGCAAGCGGGGTTTCCATACCTGATTCATGACACTAAAGTAGAGATATTATTAATGTATTGATAATGACAGCATAGCCTACTTTTGTCGCAGGCCAAGCTAAATGGCTAAATTGAAAGGTATTTAGTAAAAGGCCTGCATGATGCAGGCCTTGGAATAATTAGAAAGAATACACCAGTGTCAGGGACGTTTGCGTATCTGTACTCTTTTTTCCTTCCGGAACAGAAGAGTCATTTTGCACCACAAAGGCAGCTTTCATTTGCAGCGAACCATTAATTTTTGCCAACAACGACGTTTCGCTGATAGTACGGGTATTGTCATCCCCGTATTCTACACTGAGCGTCTGAGCAAAGCTGGCTGACTCACTGATTGTCCAGTTAAAAGCAGCCGCACCACGCACAATCAGGCCATTCTCTGTCTCGCCTGTTGAACGCTTACCGGTGAAATAACCCGGACCGATTTCCACGTCCAGATATTTATCTTCGGTATTGTACACCCGTGTACCATAACCTAAAGCAACAGTGGTGTATTCAGTATAAGCGCCAAACTCATCATCAGTGTACGAGCCAAAAGCGAATAACTTATCAAATTCATTGTCCAGCTTGTACGCCGCTTTTGCCGAGATCAGATACTTTTCTGCAGACTTTTCAGTGTATTTATCACCGTTGTCATCGGTTTTTTCATCTTCTTTAAAAAAAGCGCTGAAAATATACTGATTGCTCCACTGCTGCAGTTCTTGCTTCGCATCGATCTTACCGGTAATGGAGGTACCGACAGTGTTACCTGAGGTGGTTATCGCCCCCAACTCTGCCGATGTTGTCCACACTTTGTCAGTAGCAGCAGTATCGTTAGCCTGTGCCTGCATGCTGGCAATCACGGCCAATGCTAAAACTGAATAAACCTTCATACTTACTCCTGCTTATCTTTCTTAATATGTACATCCATTTGCGGAAATGGAATACCAATACCGTGCTCATCAAATGTCAGCTTCACTTTTTCCAGCGTATCCCAATACACGCCCCAGTAATCAGCCGATTTTACCCAAGGCCGCACCAGAATGTTGACCGAGGAATCTGCCAGCGCGCCAACCTTTATTGCTGCTGCCGGTTCAGCCAGCACGCGCTCATCGCTCTTTATAATTTCTTCCAGTATTTGTTTGGCTTTGCGCAGATCAGAGTCATAGCTGATACCGATGGTCAAATCGACGCGACGTGTCGCTTCTGCTGAGTAATTGGTAATGGCACTACCGGTGATTTGTGCATTTGGCACTATCACCAGCTTGTTGTCCGGGGTTTTCATGATGGTCTGAAAAATCTCAATTTTATCTACTGTGCCGGTGATACCACCCGCGTCGATAAAATCGCCTGATTTAAACGGCCTGAACAGAATAATCAAAATACCAGAGGCGAAATTTGCCAAAGACCCCTGCAATGCTAACCCGATCGCTAAACCGGCAGCACCTAAAATGGCAATAAATGACGTCGTCTGTACACCAACCTGAGACAGCGCCATTAAAACCGTCGCAATCATGATAACGGCGTAAACGATGCCACAGACAAAGGAAACGACCGCCTTGTCTACCGCACGCTTTAAAAGTGATTTCTCCAGAAAACGACGTACAGCTTTGGCAACCATGCGACCAACGCAAAAAATAACTATCGCGGCGACAAGCTGCAACAGGTAGGCTAACAGCAACTCGTGATTTTCTTCGAATAACTGAGTAATTTTCTCCATAACACGCTCCTGTGAATTATCCGGTTTAGCAAGCAGCGCAGATAATAACACAGCAGCACTGGCCTGGTCAGGCAAAACCTACAAGTTGTTAACCTAACCGGGCAGCGGAAAACGCTTGGTACCCACATCAAACTTAGGTAAAATGCCTCTTCTAAGTGGTGACTGTAGCTCAGTTGGTAGAGCCCCGGATTGTGATTCCGGTTGTCGTGGGTTCGAGCCCCATCAGTCACCCCACTCTTCTCTTTTTGCTAAGCTAAGTGCTTCTGACAATAACACAGAGAACAATATGCTGAGCCTTGCCGCGTTACAGCAGCAATTACAACAGTCCAGCCTGCCGCCAGTAGAAACCTGGAATCCGCCTTTTTGCGGCGATATACCATTGCAAATTGATAGCAATGGCGATTGGTTATATCAGCACAGTAAAATTCAGCGCCCTGCTTTGATAAAGCTGTTTGCATCCGTGTTGCTGTATCAGGACGATGCATATTACTTACAGACGCCGGTAGAAAAAGTCCGTATCGACGTTGTTGACGCGCCTCTTATCGTGACACAACACCATTGGCATGAAACGGATAACGGCAAAGCGCTGTGCCTGACACTTAACACAGAACAGCAGCTCATTGTTAGCCCGCAGTATCCATTACAACTTCAGCGCGATCCGCAGCAACAGCTTTTACCCTATCTGCAATTATGGCGTGGGTTAACCGCGAAGTTACACCGCAATGTCTATTATCAGTTGGCGGAACATGTCAGTGCCGTATACTGTAATGCCCGGTTGCATTACCAGATAAAAAGTGGCGGTTTCCCATACACTTTCGCGATAGGCGCCTGTGATGCTGGTCGGTGAAATACGACATTTTATCTAAAGCCGGTTGCTGAATCAGCCGACTGTGTTATCACTTAGTGTCTAATTGATGACATAAGGCCATAACAACATGAAGAAAACGCCAATAGCAACCTTACTCAGCACCGCTCTTATCTGTAGTTCAGTCATCTGCAGCGTCAACGCCGCTACATTGATCCATGCAGGTAAAATTATTACCGCCGAAGACGGTAAAATTCTTACCGACCACACCATCGTAGTAGAGCAGGACAAAATATCAGCGCTGGAGGCCGGATTCCGCCAAGCCAAGGCTGACGATACTGTGATCGATCTTAAACAACATACCGTCATGCCAGGTTTAATGGACATGCATACGCATTTTTACACCCAATTTAGCCCTTCCGTATACAGCGAAGGATTCACCATGAATGAAGCAGATTACGCGCTTCGGGGAGCCACTTTTGCTGAGAAAACCCTTATGGCCGGTTTTACCACGGTGCGGGAGCTAGGTGATAATAATCAGATTAGTGTGGCGCTAAAAAAAGCCATCGCTAAAGGGTATATCAAAGGACCACGAATTTATGCCGCCGGTAAATCTATCGCCACAACCGGTGGCCATGCCGACCCAACTAACGGACTGGCTTATGCTCTGATGGCTGATCCGGGGCCGAAAGAAGGTGTGATCAATGGTCCGGATGATGCCCGTAAAGCCGTGCGTCAGCGCTATAAAGAAGGCTCCGATTTAATAAAGATTACAGCCACAGGCGGCGTGCTCAGTGTTGCCAAAAGTGGCAGCAATCCGCAATTTACCGATGAAGAGCTGGCGGCAATTGTCAGTACGGCAAAAGATTATGGCATGAAAGTGGCCGTACATGCCCATGGCAAAGAAGGTATGGAACGGGCGATCCGTGCGGGTGTTGATTCAATTGAACATGGCACCTACATGGATAAAAACACCATGTCGATGATGCGAAAACAAGGCACCTACTTTGTACCAACAATCAGTGCCGGTAAGTGGGCGGAAGAAAAATCGCATATTGCCGGTTTCTTCCCTGATTTGGTCAGGCCTAAGGCCGCTACTATTGGTGGCAAAATTCAGCAGACCTTTGCTGAAGCTTATAAGGCAGGTGTAAAGATTGCTTTTGGCACCGACGCGGGAGTGTATGAACATGGTAACAACTGGCGCGAGTTTATTTACATGACAGAGGCTGGTATGCCAGCACTTGAAGCGATTCACAGTGCCACGATCGAAGGGGCTCGCTTGCTGGGCGTAGCGGATGAGCTGGGTAGCATTAAAGCGGGTAAACTGGCAGATATCGTCGCTGTACAGGGCGATCCTTTACAGGATATAAATTTGATGGGACAAATCAGCTTCGTGATGAAAGCCGGCCAAATTTTCCGGCAATAATAACGCCGCGCTTCCGGCTTTATTGAGGCTGGAAGCGCTTTAACAATGCATTCGCATCGGCAAGAATGAAGTCTTTCAAGTCCTGTTCAGCTTTCAGCCTGATATCGTCTTGCTGCCGCGTCAGAGCTTTATCCTGCGCTTTGCGCGCCTGATGTGTCGGCATATCTTTCACCACCTGATACATCTGATGTATACCAGGGTAAGTCGTTACCGGGTCTGGCTCATGTTCCGGCACCAGATGATCCAGCAACACCCACACCCGCAGAGCACCTTCAGATAGTTCGCATTGCTCTTCGCGCATTGCCTTACATATCAGTACAATGCTATCGAGCAGATAGCGTTTTTTGTCGGCCAGTTGCTGCTTCGCCTGTTTACTCTGTTGTTGCAAGCGCCACAACAGAGTGCCGGCATAAAATGCCAACCCTGCCACTAACAACGCCGCCGCGACAAAAAGCACCCACAGTGTTGTAGTCAAAATCAGTCCTCATCACCCAGTAAATCTTTACGCCAATCTTTACGCTCAAACGCTGCCAGTGGATCTAAAGTTTCATCATCTGCATCATCGGCTAATCCCAGC
Organism: Rheinheimera sp. ATLC3; assembly: GCF_059429535.1. Taxonomy (NCBI): domain Bacteria; kingdom Pseudomonadati; phylum Pseudomonadota; class Gammaproteobacteria; order Chromatiales; family Chromatiaceae; genus Rheinheimera; species Rheinheimera sp. ATLC3. Next base: position 2,454,460 of record NZ_CM182103.1, on the reverse strand, counting down.
TGCTGCAGAAGCTGCTCTAAACGTGCTGTTTTGGCATTAAAATATTTTGCATCTTTACCCGTCAGAATTTCTTCCTGCTCAACCCGCTCAAGCAGTTGTTGCAGGTAGCCATCATTTTCTATCAGAGCCAGTTCCTGCTCCGGTGTCAATGTTAGCGGTTTCGCTTTAGCCAAACTGGCTTTCGGCTGAGTATGTAATACCGGTTGCTGTGTATCTGCAACCACAAGGGCTATCGGCTTCTTACTGCCAACCCGCTTATCTTTTTTTACAGACTCTCCTTTTGACACAGACGAAACAACAGCAACGCTGTTACGGCTACCTGATTTCAAACCGGCGCCTTTTTTCTTGGTCTGTTCTTTTGGCTGCCGGGTTTTACGGATATCATCCGCCGACAAATGCCGCTGTCCGTTCGGGCCAGCCGAACGTGTTTTTTTCTGACGAGTCATGGTTATCACCTGTAAAAAAGGGCGCACATTTTAACCAGATTTGAGGCGAAACACTAATGCTTTCGGTGCCTCAGTATCACGACATCTGGCGCAACAAAATCCAGTTCAAAATTATCTCGGTCTGCCAGATAGCGAAAAGTATTCTCACTGAAGAAACTGACATGGGTTGGATCAAGTTTGTAATGCCAACCGGTAAAGGCTTCTAAAGTGGTATAACGCTTTGTCATAATGGCCAGAGTGCCGCCGGGTTTCAGCAGTGATAACCACAATGCCCACTCCTGTGCCGGGTTCACAAAATGTTCTATCGCCTCACTACAGCAGATAAAGTGATATTGCTGCTGCAACACTGTCGCGTCCGGGGCAAAATACGGATCCCATACCGCCACCGTTTGCCCGGCTTCCGTTAACATTTTTGCCAGTAAAGGTCCCGGGCCGCAGCCAAAGTCCAGGCCGGATAACCCCTTCGCAGGCAGCGCCTGTAGTAGGGGACCCGCTAATCGCTGTAAGAAGTTACGATAACCTTTATCGTTCAGATCATTCTGGTGTAGCTGGTACTGTGCTAACTCTTCTTGCGCTGTAAGCACTGATGCTCTGTCGGCAAAGACGAGGCTACAACGTTGGCACTGATAATAACTGCGACGGCTGTCCTGATGGAAAAACTGGCATTGCTCAGCCAAACACAAAGGGCAAGGGGAGTTCAACATAGACAGAAGATTAACCTACTAAAAGAAAAAGGCGATAAGATCGCCTTATCGCCCTGGATATATGTGTGTCAACTGGACACTTCTCTCATTCGCTGCCATCTTCCTGATGAAGTTACGACACCCTGTCTGCTCTTCCTGTTTTTATGTTGCCTTCCTGGCTGAGTAATTTTATTCTTTACGATCGTCCTGATACTTTCGTAATCTTCCCTGAGCGTGAAATCACGCAGCACATCATCCGGATGTGTTCTAAACAAAGGCACCGCGCACTTACGTACTGGTACTGACACTTCCCTGCGGATAGTCCTTGTTTTCATTCGTTACGAAATGTAACTGAGGCTTAATTTACTCTGATGAGTTTATATGGCAATACACTACTCAAAAAAAACTACGTTATTTTTAATATTCAGGATAATTAATTATAAAAATCAATAGATTAAAATAAAATCATAGTTCAAAAAAAGTTCAATTTATTTTAAGGAAGGCCTTTTTCCTACACCAGCTGTGAGATATATCTCACAAAATCCTGGCCCCAAAATAAAAAAACCGGCGATGAACGCCGGTTTTTCCGCGATAAATTTCAGCAGTCGCTACAAATAATCAGTGCAAACCGCCCAGGTATTGCGAAAGCACCTCAATATCCTCATCGGTCAGCTTTCTGGCAATATCCTGCATCATGCCATTTAAATCATTTGCCCGCTTACCTTCACGGAATTCCGTCAGCGTCTTTTTAAGATATGTGGCATGCTGGAATGAAATTTTAGGGAAACCACCAAGACTCAAACCCGAACCACGCGGACCGTGGCACGCAATACATGCTGCAATACCACGGCTGGCGTCACCACCACGGTATAACTCTTCGCCTCGCGCTATGACATTTTCAGGGGTCGCGCCAGCTTTCATTTTTTGGGAAGCAAAATATGCTGCCAGGTCTTTCATATCCTGATCGGACAACGAAGCAACCATACCAAACATGATGCTATTGTTACGACCTTGCTTGCCGCCAGTTTCCATGCCGGTTTTAAAGTCTTTCAATTGCTTATATAAATACGTTGCATGCTGCCCGGCAAGCTTTGGATACATATCCACTAAACTATTGCCATCGGCGCTGTGGCAAGCTGCACATACTGCTGATTTCGCTTTACCGGCTTCGGCATCACCATCAAACGCCTGAGCTGTTCCGATAAGACCGAATAACAGCGTCAGTGGAAATAGAATTTTTTTCATTTTTTATCCGTCTCTGTCCGCATTAAACCGCCAGCATACTGGCAACCAAGTGTAATAACCCTAATTTTTATGCCTATTTTACACGAAACTGGTCAAAGTAAAATCCCATACAGCGCGCAAAAGCTTCTGCCGATCCCTCAGATCCGCTACAATGGCACCAAACGATTCGCCGGAGAAGGCTGTGTACAAGTCAAAAATTAATTATCAACGTGCTGCATTTCTAACCAGCGCACCGGATATTGCAGCTTTACCTGCTGATGAAGGTATCGAAGTTGCCTTTGCCGGGCGTTCTAACGCTGGCAAATCCAGTGCATTAAATACACTAACTAAGCAAAATAGCTTAGCCAGAACCAGTAAAACGCCCGGGCGAACCCAGCTTATTAATACCTTCAGTCTGGACCCAACACGCCGGCTTATTGATTTACCCGGCTACGGTTTTGCTAAAGTACCGTTAGCGGTAAAGCAAAAATGGCAGAAATCACTGGCTGAATACCTGATGAAACGCGACAGCCTCAAAGGTCTGGTTGTGTTAATGGATATTCGACACCCGCTAAAAGATCTCGATCAAGACCTAATCCACTGGGCAGTGGAAAGTGAGTTACCCGTACTCATTTTACTGACTAAAGCGGATAAGCTTGGCCCAGGCGCCAGAAAGAAGACCTTACTTGAAGTCCGGGAAGCTGCATTGGCATTTATGGGTGATGTAACTGTGCATAGCTTCAGTTCATTAAATAAACAAGGATTGAGTGATTTGGAACAAGTGCTTGATCTCTGGTTTGGTGCCAGTGAAATGGAACAAACTGTTGCTGAATAACAGGCATAAAAAAACCGACACACTCAGGTGTCGGTCATAGCAAACGGGGAGAAGCTATAATTTCAAATCAACAGGGTGTCTTATTGCTAAGACAGGTTCATTATACAGCAATTCTTGTCGGTTTGAAGTATTTACTCTAAAAAATCTAATAAATTTTCAGTTTCCCCGCCAACTTTCTGCTGCCAGCTGTCACATACAGCCACATTTCGTATTTTAACAACTGCTATGCCATCGATTTCAAATAGCAAAAAAAAACGCCCCACTGCAAGCAGTGGGGCGGCTAAATAAGCCTACTTTCTTGCACTGTAGCTCTATTGAGCTCAGACACTGAAAGATAGAACATCTTACCTCTGTACCCTACAACTCAAATTTTAACCAGACCGAGCCGGAATGCAAGTCATTTCTGTAATAAAACTACAAAATACCGATAAAAGCACAATATCAATTTATTTTAGTAATTAAATTACCAAATTAAATTAGCTAGAATAAAAAAAACCCGCTTTTTAGGCGGGTTAGAAAAGGGTACAGGAGAGAAACTAACAGCATTACTAATTCTTCAGACTCGCTCTTTATACTGTTAGTTCAAAATATTTAGTGCGCCTGGTCCCAGTTATCACCATCGCCAGCTTCTGCCAGCAACGGCACATCTAACTGTGCCGCCTTGGCCATCAGCTCAACCAATTGCTGCTTAACTAACGAGACCTTATCTGCATCGACTTCAAATACCAGCTCATCGTGAACCTGCATTATCATTGTCGCAGCTGGTTCAGTCTGTTGTCGTAACCAGTTATCAACGACGATCATAGCTTTTTTGATAATATCTGCAGCAGTACCCTGCATTGGTGCATTGATTGCAGCACGTTCGGCGCCTTTTCGCCGTGCCATGTTCTGCGCATTGATCTCCGGTAGGTATAATCTCCTGCCAAACAATGTTTCGACATAACCAGACTCGTGCGCTTGCTTACGGGTACGTTCCATATAATCCAGAACGCCGGGGAACCTTTCAAAGTAACGGTCAACATACTGCTGCGCTTCACTGCGGCTGACGCCCAGTTGTTTGGCAAGGCCAAATGCTGACATCCCGTAGATTAAGCCGAAATTAACAGCCTTGGCGCTACGTCGCTGATCAGACGTAACCTCGTCCAGCGCCACACCAAAAACTTCTGCAGCCGTTGTGCGGTGAATATCCCGCCCGTGGGCAAAAGCATCAAGTAATGCTTTATCCTGCGACAAATGCGCCATGATCCGCAGTTCTATCTGAGAATAATCGACAGCCACAATTTTCTTACCTGCCGGAGCAACAAATGCCTGCCGGATACGGCGTCCTTCTTCAGTGCGAATGGGGATATTTTGTAAATTAGGATCGGTTGAGCTAAGCCGGCCAGTTGCCGCTACAGCCTGATGATAAGACGTATGTACTCTGCCGGTTTGCTTATTTTGCATCCGCGGTAACTTATCCGTGTAAGTAGATTTTAACTTGGTTAAGCCACGATGTTCAGTGATAAGCTTGGGAAAGTCATATTCCAGCGCCAACTCAGCCAGCACGTCCTCAGCCGTTGAAGGCGCGCCTGTTGGTGTCTTTTTAAGCACTGGTAATTGCATCTGCTCGAATAGAATTTCCTGTAATTGCTTAGGCGACGACAAATTGAACGGCTTGCCTGCCTGTTCAAAAGCCAGCTTCTCTAATTCAGCAATACGTTCAGCCAGTTGTTCGCTTTGCTTAGCCAGTAGCTTAGAATCAATCAGCACGCCATGTCTCTCTATACGGGACAATATATCTACCAGCGGCATTTCGATATCCTGCAGTACAGTGACCAAACCGTTATGTTGTTTCAGCTGCGGCCATAGCGTCTGATGAAGCCTTAACGTAATGTCAGCATCTTCAGCTGCATAATGCGCGGCCTTTTCCAGCTCTACCTGGTTAAATGTCAGCTGCTTAGCGCCCTTACCAGCAATATCCTCAAAACTTACCGTTTTGTAACCGAGGTATTTAAGCGCCAGACTATCCATATCATGCCGTGCGGCTACGGAATTCAGCACATAGGACTCAAGCATCGTATCAAATCTGACACCGCACAGTGCGATGTTGTCACGAGCCAGCACGCTTTGGTCATACTTAAGGTTCTGTCCCACCTTGGCTTTACTATCATTCTCTAGCCAGGGCTTTAATTGCGCTAATACCCAGTCACGCTCGAGTTGCTCCGGAGCACCAACATAGTCATGTGCGACAGGCACATACCAGGCAACCCCCGCTTCGATAGCAAAAGACAATCCAACCAAATCGGCCTGCATATAGTCCAGACTGGTCGTTTCGGTATCAAAAGCAGTCAACTTGGCAGCATTAAGTTGTTCGAGCATACTATTAAACGCGGCCTTATCCAGAACTGTTACATAGTTCGCAGACTTTACCTTATCACTATCTTGCGAAGCTTCTTCGGTACCAGCTTCTGGCGGCGCCACATGCTGACCAGTGTTGTTTTCAGTATCCACACTGGCAGTTGCCCCTGCACTCAACACTTCGCTGAGCCAGCGACGGAACTCGCATTCCTTATATAGTTCAGCAAGGCGCTCATTATCAGCGGTTTTAATCATCAAATCTGCCAGTTGATATGGCAATTCAACGTCTGTCTTAATTGTGGCCAGCTGATAGGAAAGTTCTAACTGGCTGCGATATTCGTCCAGCTTCGCTGCCATGGTCTTAGCGCCGCGGAAAGTCAGTGTCGCTACCTTGTCCAGCTGCTGATATATCTGCTCTATTGAGCCGAGCCCCTGCAATAATGCCGCAGCAGTCTTCTCCCCTACACCAGGCAAGCCGGGAATATTATCTACTTTGTCCCCCATCAGAGCCAGGTAGTCGATGATAAGCTCCGGCGGAATGCCAAACTTGTCTACTACGCCTTGCGGATCCAGCAGTGTATTGGTCATCGTATTAATCAGGGTGACATGTTGGTCGACCAGCTGCGCCATATCTTTGTCGCCGGTGGAAATTAAAGTATGTCTTCCTTGCCGGCTGGCCTGACGCGCTAATGTCCCGATAACATCATCAGCTTCCACACCACTGACACATAACAGCGGTAAACCCATCGCTTCAATAATACGATGCAGCGGTTCAATCTGACTGCGCAGATCATCCGGCATCGGCGGGCGATGTGCTTTATATTCACTGTACATATCGTTGCGGAATGTCGGCCCTTTGGCATCGAATACAACCGCCATTTGCTCTGGCTGATACTGTCGTAACAAGCTTTTAAGCATGTTAACCACACCGTAGATTGCACCAGTGGCTTCCCCGCGGGAATTGGTCAAATGTGGTGGCGCATGATAGGCACGAAACAGATAAGATGAACCATCGACCAGAATCAGCGGAGTACCAGGAATAGAAACCATCAGTAATATTGTCCTGAAGAGTAAAGAAAGCGATGGGCTATAGCATGCCACAGGCACCCTGTTTACTGCCAGCAAGTCTGCCGGGTGCAGCCATACTAAAAGCTGTGGATAACTTTGTGAAAAACCAAAGCAGAAGAGCTGGTGCTTTAGCTAAAAGCCCAGTTTATAATAAATTTAATTCATTGTTTTAAAAGAAAAAATAAGGGAGTTACTGCTGAGCCCATATTATTATTTTTGTACTTCCTTTTTGTGGAAAACTCTTTTTAATGTCTTCCGCCGGCGGAAAACTCTGAATCTCTGAGTATCTACCGGTCAAGTAGACTACCACACTGAACGCAGATGCAAAGCAAAACCCTTAAATAATTTTGCTTTTAAAAAAGCTTCAAACTGACATGAAAAGCATATGCGAGTATTGGCGCTATATTGCCGGGTTTTGTTAGTTCGCCTCCCTACTTCTGTACTTTATCGCGTTGTGCCTTAATCGGTAGATCAGCAGCGACTATAGGGCTTCCCCTTGCCGCAGCTTGGAGGCTATAATGGCGTAAAATTTGTGCGGACATTACCACAGGAATCTATAACATGACTAAATTCACCCTAGCGATAGCTTTGCTGTTAACGACATTTGGCATTCATGCCAGCGCTGATGCAGACAAAGAAGCTTTGGCTAAGCGCCTTGCGCCGGTTGGGCAAGTATATGTTGCTGGTGCAGCAGCAGCTCCAGCAGCAGGCGCATCAGGTCCGCGCAGTGGTGAGAAGGTGTACCAAACAGCGTGCTTTGCCTGTCATGGTACCGGGGCACTGAATGCACCAAAGAAAGGTGATGCAGCCTGGAAACCCCGCTTAGAGCAAGGCTATGACACCTTGCTGAAGCATGCGATTGAAGGCATTCGGAATATGCCTGCCCGCGGCACTTGTGGTGACTGTAGCGACGACGAGCTGGCTGCAGCAATTAAGTTTATGACTGAAGGTGTCTAAATTGCACAGCTAAAGCTTTTAAATAAAGGCCACTTGACGGTGGCCTTTATTGTCTTTGTTGTTTTATATAAAAAATTGACCTAAGAAAAGGTATAAATAATAGCCATACCCCTCTTCCATGTGGTTAAACTTTGTGCATAATGATGCGCTGTTAATATAAAGTCGCAGCTGTTCGACTGTAAAAATAAGAGTCAGGGTTGAAGGGATCAACGAAGCTGAACAAAAGCCAAAAACAGGCGGAAAACAAATTGCGCCGCCTAACATTACTGGCACAGCGTTATAAGCAGGCGTATATTACTCAGGGCGCCTTATTACGGCTGTCTGAATTAGCAAGCACGATCAGTGACATGCGGGACTTTTATCCTGCGATTCACAAGATGGTGTCAGAATTGTTGCATGCCGAAAATTTCTACGTCGTGTTCTATGACAACGAAAACGAGTTATATGCCCCACAATATTTTTCTGATGAAAAAGACCAGCAAATTATCGAGCAGGTCCCTTCGAGCGCATTTTCCAGCGGCCTGACCGGCTATGTTGTCCGTACCGCCAAGCCACTACTTTGCGATAATCAGCAGTTCGAGCAACTGATTGCCGGGGGCCATATCCAGTCTCAGGGTTCGCCAAGTACACACTGGCTCGGTATTCCACTTTGCCGTGGCAGTAAAGTCATAGGCGTCATGGCAATTCAGTCATATAACGAAAAGCAGCGGTACACCGAGTCTGATTTAGATTTGTTCTGCAGCATCGGTGGACATACTATTACAGCGCTGGACAGAGTTAAAAGCCGCGAGTTACTGGAAGACACGGTACGACAACGCACTCGTCAGCTACAGAAGATTAACAGTTCCCTGCAAAAAGAAATTAAAGAGCGTAGTAACGCTGAACAATTACAAGCTGCGCTTTATCGTATTTCAGAGTTAACAGCCAGCAGCCATGATATGAATAGCTTCTATCACGCTGTACACCAGGTACTATCCGGCCTGATGCCCGCAGAAAATTGCTATATCGCACTGTTAGATCCAGACAAAGCAAAACTGACATTTCCTTTCTATCTTGATCAATACTCTCCGCCGGCCAGAGAGCGTCCACTAAGCCGCGGTTTTACCGAATATGTGATTCGTTGTGGCGATGCCAGATTAATTAGCAGTGAAAAAGCTACCGAGCTGGTTAATGCCGGCGAGATACGCCGGGGTATGGCGTCGCCGAACCATCAGGCCCGTTACTCGACCAGTTGGTTGGGTGCGCCACTACTGATTGATCAGAAAGTTATTGGGGTTATCGCTTTACAGTCTTATGAACAGAGTTACAGCTACAGCGATACCGAGCTGAATATTCTACGTTTTGTTTCTCAGCATATTGCCGTTGCTATCCAGCGCAAATTGGCGACAGAACAGCAAAAACGCCAGCAGGAAGATCTCGAACGCAAAGTGTTTGAAAGTACACGCGAGTTACGCCAAACCAACCTGTTTCTGCGCTTGCAGGTCGAAGAACGGAAAAAAGCCGAGCAAAAACTGTTTTATGAAGCTAACCATGATGCACTGACAGGGTTAGCTAACCGACAGATGTTCTTACAGCAGTTAAAACAACAGTTCGCACTGAGTAAACGCCAGCCACAACTGAACATGGCGCTGCTGTTTATCGACTTAGACCGCTTTAAATTGATCAACGATACGTTGGGGCATCATGTTGGCGACGCCTTTCTGATTGAAGTGAGTAAGCGCCTGTTAAGCACAGTGCGCGAGCATGATTTGGTTGCGCGTCTGGGTGGCGATGAGTTTGTTGTATTACTGACCAGTCTGCTGGATGACACTGACGCTGAGGATATTGCAGAGCGTATCATTGATAAGATCCGTCAGCCCTTTTTGCTGCAAGGCCAACCCGTACATTCCGGTGCCAGTATTGGTATTGCTCAGTTTCAGAAAGAACACAGTGCCGCAGAGGCTATTTTACGTGATGCAGATGCCGCTATGTATCAGGCCAAATCGATGGGGCGCAACCGCTTTGTCATATTTAATGACACTATGCGCGAGAGGATGCTGCAAGCACTGACGATGGAGCAAGTGATACAACAAGCTCTGGAACAACAACAGTTTACAGCGGTATTTGAACCGGTTTTATGTGGTCAGGCCCGGGATCTTATCGGGTATGAAGTACACACTCAATGGCAACATCCTGAACTTGGCACTCAATACGATTTCAGTAAATATGCTGCCGATGCAGGCATGACGCCACAGATAGAACAGCTGATGTTACAACAGGCTTGCCGGCATCTGACGGTCAGCAGTAACGATAGCGGTTTGCTGACCGTCAAACTCAGTACAGCGCACCTGCAAAAACCCGAGCTGTTCGAAAAATTAAAGCAACAACTTGCGGTCGTAGAGCATAAACACCGACTATGCCTGGCATTTACCGAGCGTGAATTATTGCAGGCAGATAGCTCGGCTTACGGGCCGTTAAAACAACTAAAACAAATGGGCATCAGGCTGGCACTGCATCAGTTCGCTGCTGAAACGGCTCCGATGGGCTTATTGTTGCAACAGCTGTTTGAATTTGTAAAACTCGACGCGAGCTTCTGTCGGCAACTTCCACGCAATGAGCAAAAGCGTCAGTTACTTCAGATGCTGCAAACCTTAGCGCTAAGTTACAAATTCCGCCTACTGGCAGACGGCGTTGACAACGCTGACTTGCTCAACCTGTTGCTGGCAGAGGGCTGCTGCTTTATGCAGGGTAAATATGTTGCGGAGTTACTCAGCGCCCACGAGCTGGCTAACGCGCCATCAGTTGTTTTTCAGCAACTGGCGTAAACGCTCAATATGTGCAGCACCGGTCTGCTGGCGCTGTTCAGCGGTTTTCACGGGTGCCGCATTTTGCCATTCCAGGTCATCCTGTGGTAGCTCATATAAAAACCGGCTTGGTTCAGGACGAATCGTCTCGCCAAACTGGCGTCGCTCTTTGGCATAGGTAAAAAATAACTCTCGCTGAGCCCGCGTAATACCAACATAGGCCAAGCGTCGTTCTTCCTCGACATTATCCTCGTCTATGCTGCTCTGGTGCGGCAATATGCCTTCTTCCATCCCCACCATAAACACATAAGGAAACTCCAGGCCCTTAGAAGCATGCAAGGTTAACAGTTGCACCTGATCAGCATTGTCTTCTTGCTCTTGCCGCTCCATCATGTCACGCAGTGTCAGGCGTGTCACCACCTCCGGCAAAGTCATGGGTTCATCATCGTCTTTGCCTTGCAGCATCTCTGTTATCCAACGATACAGCTCATTGACATTCTTCAGTGCCATTTCGGCGGCTTTCGGGCTGGTGCTGGTTTCAAACAACCAGGCTTCATAGTGGCTTTGCCGGATCAAATCCCGAATAGCCTCAGCCGGGTCGGCCCGCAGTACGTTGTCTGCAATACCTACTATCCAGTGAGCAAACTGTTTTACGGCACTATGGGCACGGGCAGACAAATGCATCGATAACTCACTTTCACAACAAGCCGCAAACAAACTGATTTGCTTCTCATTCGCCAGATTGCCAATTTGCTGCAGTGTCGCCGCGCCAATTTCACGCCGGGGCACATTAATAATGCGCAGCAGCGCATTGTCATCGTCCTGATTGACTACCAGCCGCAGGTACGCCATTACATCTTTAATTTCGCTGCGTGAAAAAAATGAGGTACCACCGGATATTTTGTACGGAATGCGGTTGGTCATCAGCGCTTTTTCAAACAAGCGCGACTGATGATTGCCACGATAAAGCAGCGCATAATCCCGATATTGGCTGCGGTTAATAAAACGGTGCGAGATTATCTCTGCGACCACTTTTTCGGCTTCGTCTTCTTCATGCTTACAGGGCAAAACTTTAAGTGGCACACCATAACCATTCTCACTGAACAGTTGTTTATCAAATTCATGCGGGTTATTGGCAATCAGGATATTGGCCGCTTTCAAAATACGCTCGGCCGAGCGGTAATTTTGCTCCAGCTTAATCACATTCAGGCTGGGAAAGTCGGTTTTTAACAGCACCAGGTTTTGTGGCCGGGCACCACGCCAGGAATAAATAGACTGATCGTCATCGCCTACGACGGTAAAGCGCTGCCGCTCACCCACCAGCCACTTAACTAACTGATATTGGCTGGTATTAGTATCCTGATATTCGTCGACCAGCAGATACTGAATTTTATGCTGCCACTTGGCGCGTACTTCGGCATTGTGCTGAAACAGCAAGGTTGGCATCAGAATTAAGTCATCGAAATCTAATGCATTGTAAGCAGTAAGTTGCTGACTATACTGCTGATAATAGTTTGCGAAACTGATACTTTGCGCGTCAGCAGCGTCAGCCAGCGCTTTGGCGGGCAATGTCAGTTCATTCTTCCAGTTACTTATTTTGCTTTGCAATGCCCGTAGGATATCTTTATCACCCTGAATGTCATGCTCACTCAGCTCTTTTAACAGCGCCAGGCTATCCTGATCGTCAAATAACGTAAAGTTGGCTTTATAACCAATATGCCGGTATTCCTTTTTCAGAATTTCCAAACCCAGTGTGTGGAAAGTTGAAATTGTCAGGCCACGTGTTGCCGTTTTAGGCAGTTGGTGGTTAATACGTTCACGCATCTCGCGTGCTGCTTTATTGGTAAACGTTACCGCGGCAATATGGCGCGCAGGTAAATTGCATTCCTGAATTAAATACGCAATTTTATTAATAATAACCCGGGTTTTGCCGCTGCCGGCACCCGCCAACACCAGACAAGGCCCGGAAATAAATTTAACTGCAGCATTTTGTTGCGGATTTAACTTCATTGACACACCCTTATACCAAGGCGGGCATTGTAACGAAATTTGCCGCTAATTAGCATTCGACTGACAGCTTTTGCCCTGTAGAATAACGCTGAAGGTTTTGCACGAGGTCGCAAGTTACTGATGTAACACAGGAGAACGAAATGATAGATGCAAAAAAAATTGAAGATATCGCCAAACAAATTGGCAATGCTATCCCACCACAAGTACGGCAGTTCGCTGATGATGTCGAAGCCAAGGTAAAGCAGGTGCTGCAAAATAAACTGGCAGATATGGATTTTGTCAGCCGTGAAGAGTTTGATGTACAGCGCCAGGTGTTACTGCGCACGCGCGAAAAGCTGGAGCAATTGGAGCAGCAAGTTGCAGCGTTAATGGCAGAGAAAACTCAGCAATTTAACGGTAAAGAATTACCCTCCTCAGATCAGCAATAGCACTAAAAAAAACAGAGCCCGAAGGCTCTGTTTTTCTCTACTGGTTAACTACGTTTGCGGCGCAGCAGCAATAATGGCAGTGCCAGTAAGCTAAACCAGCCAAAGCTACCACTTGATGGTTTATTTACCGTTACACTTACCGTTGCCGTGCCTGTCATACCTGCGCTGTCTGTCGCGGTAATAACAACGCTGTGGGTTTTAGCATCAGACTTGGTTGGCGTACGCGCCAGCACCAGCTGGTTATTTACTACAGTAAACAAGCTATTGCTAGTTGTCAGGCTGTTTACCGTTGCACCCGCTTCAGTGACATTTACCGCCACATTACCCAGGCTGGTGCCTGATGCAGCACCAACATCAACCTTGGTTTTGGTCAGCGTTACCGACACCACCGGGCTTTCATCCGCCAGGTTGTTTACGTTGACAATGACCTGCTCTGGTGCCGATACATTACCGGCTGTATCCAGCGCAATCACTTCCAGCTGTATCTGGGTTAAGCCCGCATCGTAGTTCAGCAACGCACTATTGCTGACCATGATATCGCCGTTGCTGGCAACAGTTACCGCATTAGAATTACTACCCGCCAGCACAAACTCAGAGACCGGTGAAGAGAAATCAACTTCAGCGTCAACCTTGCCAATGATAGTGCCATCAGCACTGTTTTCATCCACGCTAAATACCTGACCGGCAGTAACGACCGGCGCCTTATCAGCTGCATTCAGATCTGCCACTGCAATACCATCACCCACATCAGACAGTAACACGAAGCCTGAGGTGGTATTCCAGTTCAGTACAGCCGACTGCCCTGGTGCCAGCTCTGTAACGGCTTCACCTGCCGCGTCTGTCAGAGCTACATCTGGCGATAATGTCAGCTTAGCACTGGTGTAAATTAGATCGTCGTAATCTATTGAACCCGACGCAAAGCCCAGGTTGTAACCGTCGTTAAAGCTCAGGTAGGCGACGCTGATGTCTTTACCGATATCGGCAGCCGTCAGGCCGACGTCTTCAAAACAAGCCGTCAGCGTGACATTGCGCTGTCCTGAAACATGATAAGCATCACCGGCCATACCACTTAAGGTACCAAACGGCACTGCGAAAGAGCCGACATAACCGGTTGGGTAGTCATCACTGAGGCGGGATAACAGCAAGCTCATCACTTCGTATTCGAAGTTCTCGTCGTTATCAACATCCAGCAGGAAAGCAAAGTTTGCCTGTAACGTATGGCTAAGTGGTTTATCCAACGTAAAGCTTGGCGCTAACAGATAGCCGGATGAGCAGTATTCGACCGGTATCACGTCCAACGTTGCTGCCCTGAGATCCTGCGGCACAGCATCTTTTGCTGATGTTGCCACCAGTTGTGCGGCAAAGGGCTGTGCTGACACTGCACCATCGTTACGTACAATGTACTGAATACCCTCTTCGGTAATATCAGAACGGATTTTTAGATCGGCATTTGCCTTAGGCAGAATGTGATAGACCAAGTGCAGATCAATATCTTCACCAGTCGCACTGTCATTGAATAAAATCGCGCCATCGTATTCAACTACGGTCAGCAAATCATTCTTCTCATTAACATCGCTACCGTTGTTTAGTTCCCAGTCGTGTAACTTAGTCGGGTCCACCGTCAGCGCTACAACAAACTGTACCGTTTGACCCGCGCCAACCGTCACCGACTCTGGCAGCTCCCAGCTTAATGCGCCAGTTGCGCTGTCGTTGGCAAAACGCTGCTGCACACTCAAACTGTAGGTACGCGCTTCATCGCTGAAGTTTTTCAGGCTAACCGTTTTATTAAACTGCGCTTTTTCAGTCAGAGTTTGCAAACCGTAAGATAACGCAGCCTGCTTAGTATCAAATTTACTGTCATACACCCACGCCAATGCGGGTGAGTTTACCGCCTTTTGTACATCAACCAGACCTGCGCCCATCGCACTTATCGGTGCAAGCTCTGCATTAGCATTTAACGCTTTAGGCTCCGCGGTAACATTCAGATTGGCCGTATTCATCAACAGCGCTTTAGCTTCAAAAGCATTCAGCTCCGGCCTTGCCTGACGCAACAAACTGACGGCACCTGCCGTGATAGGGCCTGAGAATGAGGTTCCTGTCGCGGGTGCCAGCCCCGTGCCTGTGCCTACGTCAGCAACCATAATTGCGGTGCCCGGCGCAGTAATTTCAGGCTTTAATAAGCCATCCATAGCAGGTCCGCGAGAGGTGAAATCTGAAATTGAACCAGGTGTCGCAAAAGACTCAGCTTTTACCGAATACGTTACAGCGCTGCCTTCGGCCAGCAACGCTTTAATCCGCGCGCCTTGCTCCAGTGAGATACCGACAGCAGGAATAGTAATACCCGGCGCACTGCCACCGGCACTTACCGGACCGGCGTTAGCCGCATTATTTGCAATGATAACAAACACTGCGCCTTTAGCCTGAGCATTCAGTACTTTTTGTGTAAAGTTACAAGCACCGCGATCGACCAGAACAGTTTTACCCGTCAGGTCAATGTCGTCGGCGAAGGCATCACATGCCAGGCCATTCTCCGCAACGTACACCAGCTCGTGTTCTGCACTGGTAAAGCTGAATACGGTTACCGGGTTAAACCCGGCGGCTATCATTTCAACAGCCTCACCCGCTACCGTGTTGGCAGTAATGTGAGCGGTTTCAGCCGTCGGGTGTGTCATTGCGCCTACTGACAGTGCATTCGGTGTCGTACTTGGGCCACCAACAATAAACGGGTTCGGACCATCGTTACCGGCTGATATTACCATGTTAACGCCCAGCTCTACCGCACGCTGGATCAGTAGCTGAGTACCACCGCTGGTATCTGTGGAACCGAAATCGCCACCCAGCGACATATTGATCACATCAACGCGGTCAGATAAATCACCGTCGCCATTGGGATCCATCGCGGCTTCCAGTGCATTGATTTGTGCCACACCCGTACAGTTTACCGGAGCCGGAGCACATACCCGGTAACCATAAAATGATACGTCCGGCGCTATACCATTTACGGAGTTAGCCACTGAAGTACCATGCCCCTGTGCTACATCATCTATTGGGTTTGGGTCGTCAGCGACGAAGTCGTAACCACCCACGACGTTGCCTTGTGGCCAGCTGACTGTGCCAGACTGGTTAGCAAATGCTTCTGTATACGCCTCTTCTGTACCAGCCCCGCCCAGAGCTGCATGGGTATAATCGATACCAGTATCCAGAATAGCGACTTTAATGCCTGCGCCTGTCGCTACACCTGACTGTACAACCGGTGTCGCTTTTATATATTCCTGACTGGCAGCAACGAGAGGTTTGCTATCATAAACCGGTAAAATCTGCTTTACTGCCGGGTTTTTCCTCAGGCTAGCCAGCGCTTTATCACTGGCTTTAACCACAATAGATGCGGCCAGATATTTGGTTGTTGTCAGCACCTCGGCGTCTTTATCCAGTTGCTGTAACTGTGATGCAACCTGCTGCTGCACCTCGGCGATATTTTGTGACAGCTGCTGCGCCCGCTGTCTGTCATATTGGTTGCCGGACAATGCATAGCTGGTTGGCTGCGCATTCAGCTGAACCAGATAGGCAGAAGGCTGTTTTAACTCTTTGTCCGCCTGTTGCAACGTGGCATTACGCTCACCACCATAAACGGTAGTTTTTGCACCCATACGGAACTGTTCCAGGGTTGCCGCCGATGCGGTACCGGCAACAGCCATAGTGACCGCCATAGCGACCAGTGATTTATTAATCTGTTTCAAAACGTTCTACTCCATACTTCAACTTAAGAGCGTTTTACTCTCTTTATTATTTTTGCTAGCGCAATAACTCTATTATCACACCTGTAAATAAATGTAACGCCCTAACGTAAAGTTTTTATATGGAGCAGCGATAAAAATGTAAAGTTAACTAACCGAGTTAGTACGAAATGAGATTAACAGCATGCGCACAACAAAAATGCCCATGCAATGAACTGACTGGCAGACTAACGCTGTGGCAGGTATACCGTTACAACTAGGCCACCATAGGCATGGTTGTGTAAGGTAATATCGCCATGGTGCATATCGACAATTTTCTTAATGATCGCAAGACCCAGGCCTGAGCCACCGCTGCCACGGGCGATATCTCCCTGAGTGAACGGCTCAAACATCGCTTTCATTTGATCTTCCGGGATACCAGGTCCATGGTCACGGATTTGCAGATAAGCCCGCTTACGGTTGCGTTCAAAGCCGGTGGAGATTTCAATGTCGCCGTCACTATAGCGCAGTGCATTTTCCAGCAGATTATTCAGTAAGCGCTTAATAGCGATGCGCCTTAACATAACATCCGGCAAATCATCGGCCAGCTCGGTAACAATTCGGCGCTGTTGCAGATGCTCCGCCTGTACCAGCTCCCGCACCAATGTATTCAGATTTTCTTTCTGGCCGGGCTCTTCTTTATGATGGCGCAGATAATCAATAAACTGATCGATGATAGCGTTCATATCATCAATATCATTAATAATGCCTTCACGGATCCAGTTGTCCGGTTCCTGCATCATTTCGGATGCCAGGCGGATCCGTGTCAACGGCGTGCGCAGGTCATGGGATACACCAGCCATCAGCAGTGCTCTGTCCTGCTCCAGCTGCCGGATACCACGGGCCATGTAGTTAAAAGCTTTGGTCACTGCAATGACTTCGGTAGAGCCTTTGTGTTCAGCCAATGGCGGCGGAAACTCGCCCCGCCCAACCTGCAGCGCGGCTTGCTGTAAGCTTTTCAGCGGCCGGTTCAGCTGCCGGGCAAACAGCCAGCCGCCACCGACACTCAGCACGCCTATCATCAACAGATAAAACGTCAACGGCGAAAAATCAGTTTCATCCAGGCCGGTAAGCGGTACTTTTACCCAATAATGCGGTGCTTGTGGCGGCCTGACCCAAAACGCATAAGTATCGCCCTGTGCCACCCTTACCTCAGCAGGGCCGCCGAGCTCGCGTGACATAAGGTCAGAAAAGTAACCGTAGTAAATGGCCTGCTCAAGGCCCTGATGCAGCGCTTGTTGCTCGGTATACACTTCTATACCTGTCGCCTGCTGAAAGCGGGCTGTCAGCTCGGTTGATAGCACTGATTGGGTGTGACCGACATCAATAAAAACCACTTTAATCTGTTTCGCAATCAGATGATTGATCTGCTGAGTTGTCGGTTTAATCACATAAAATGCCACCGACAAATAGGATACCAACTGATTAATCAGCAACAATAAGCCAATCAGAAAAACCGTCTGACCAAAAGCACTGCGCGGGAGTATACGCATTTAATTCACACTGCCATCCGGTACAAACACATATCCCAACCCCCAGACAGTCTGAATATAACGCGGGTTGGCGGCGTCATCCTCCAGCATACGGCGCAGACGCGACACCTGAACATCGATGCTGCGCTCCATCGCCGAATAATCCCTGCCGCGGGCCTGATTCATCAGTTTGTCGCGCGATAATGGCTCGCGGGGGTGGCTAACCAGCACTTTTAGCACGGCATATTCGCCACTGGTTAACGGCAACAGCTCATCGCCCTTTCGCATCTCCCGGGTAGCTAAATTAAATTTAAATGGGCCAAACTCTACCACGCCTTCGGCCTGGCTCGGTGCGCCGGGCAGCTCTTTACTTTTGCGACGCATCACAGCGCGAATGCGCGCCAGCAGCTCCCGTGGATTAAAAGGCTTGGGCAGATAATCATCTGCGCCCATTTCCAGGCCGATAATACGGTCAACTTCATCGCCTTTAGCGGTCAGCATAATAATAGGAATTTCGTTCTCCTGTTGGCGCAGACGGCGGCAGATAGACAGGCCATCCTCGCCGGGCAGCATCAAATCCAGCACCACCAGATGAAAGTTCTCCCGTTCCATCAGCCGCTGCATCTGCTCATAGTTCGCCACGCTACGCACTATATATCCTTGCTCAACCAGATAGCGTTCCAGCAAAGCACGCAGACGCATATCATCGTCAACAACCAGGATTTTCGGGGTTTCAGAACTGGCCATAGTGAAGTCTCCACAATATTTGCTTCACTATAAACGAAAAAACTGCCAGGGCGAAAAACCTTGGCAGTTCTTTATGTTACAAAGTTTGTCCGGCTATTTTTAATGGAAAGAAATATCTTTCTTTGCCAGCAACAACCTTGATCCCGCAATTCTATGGCCATCTGATAGCCAGCATTAGCTAAAAACTGCTACCATTTGCTGTCGTTTTTAACCAGCAATAACAACTTACTCTATGCGCACAGATCTGATCACCCGCGAAGGCTTTGACGCGCTGCAACAGGAGCTGAATTACCTGTGGCGTGAAAAGCGTCCCGATGTAACGGCCAAAGTGGCCTGGGCTGCCAGCCTCGGCGATCGCAGCGAAAACGCCGATTATCAGTACAACAAAAAACTGCTAAGGGAAACAGACCGGCGCATCCGCTTTTTACGTAAAAGGCTGGAGGTTCTGAAGATTGTTGATTACTCGCCTCAGCAGGACGGAAAGGTATTCTTTGGTGCCTGGGTAGAAATTGAAAATGACGACGGCGACGTGCTGAACTTTAGAATTGTCGGCCCGGATGAGATCTATGGCCGCAAAGATTATATCTCTATCGACTCACCTATGGCCCGCGCGCTGTTAAAAAAAGCGGTGGATGACGACGCCCTGGTACGCACCCCGACTGGTGATAAACTTTGGTTTATTAACGCCATCCGTTACACCTGAGCGCGACCACCCTGCATGTAAGAATGGATTTTTTGTCTGACAAAGGGGACAATCGGCATATCTCGTGGTCTTTCATCTGACGTCTTTCACCCCTCAGGGTGCGTAAAATCAGGAATGTTTCGTTTATGTCTATTATTGTTAAGCAGATTGCGGCAGAAATTGCTGCCCGTCCGGAGCAGGTTGCTGCCACTATTACCTTGCTGGAAGAAGGCGCAACGGTGCCTTTTATCGCCCGTTACCGTAAAGAAGTCACCGGCGGCCTGGATGACACCCAACTGCGTCATCTGGAGCAACGTTTAACCTATCTGCGCGAGTTGGAAGAACGCCGCCAGGTAATTTTAAAAACTATTGATGAGCAAGGTAAGTTAACACCAGAGCTGAAGCAGGACATACTGGCAGCCGACAATAAAACCCGTTTAGAAGATTTATACCTGCCTTACAAAGCCAAACGCCGCACCAAAGGGCAAATTGCCATTGAAGCCGGCATTGAACCACTGGCCAACGCGTTAATGCAAAACCCTAATTTGAACCCGCAAACCGAGGCCAGTGCTTATCTTAATGCTGATGCCGGCTTTACTGATGAAAAAGCCGTCCTGGATGGTGCGAAATACATACTGATGGAGCGTTTTGCAGAAGATGCTAACCTGCTGGCCCGGTTGCGCCAGCATCTGGCTCAACATGCGGTAGTAAAAAGCACCGTTGTTGCAGGCAAAGAGCAGGACGGCGCCAAGTTCCGCGATTATTTCAGTCACTCTGAAAGCTGGAAATCAACGCCGTCACACCGTGCACTGGCGATGTTGCGCGGTCGCAATGAAGGTGTACTGCAGTTGCAGCTGGTGCCGGACGCAAACGAAGAAACCGCACACAGCCTGTGTGAGCAAATGGTAGCTCAACATTTTAATATCAAAGATGAAGGCCGCGCCGCCGACACCTTTCTACGAACAGCAGTGCAATGGACCTGGAAAGTAAAACTGCACCTGAGCCTGGAAAACGACTTGCTGGGTGAACTGCGTGAAAAAGCCGAAGAAGAAGCCATTAAAGTATTTGCGCGCAATTTAAAAGACTTGCTGATGGCAGCCCCTGCGGGCATGCGCACAACACTGGCACTGGACCCGGGCCTGCGCACAGGTGTGAAAGTAACAGCAATTGATGAAACCGGTAAGTTACTGGCACAAACTACGATATTTCCGCATGCGCCGCAAAATATGTGGGATAAGTCAGTACGCACCCTGGCGGCGTTGTGCCAGCAACATAAAGTAGAACTTATTGCTATCGGTAACGGCACCGCATCACGCGAAACCGACAAGCTGGCCGGCGATGTCATCAAAGCACTGCCAGAGCAGGCAATTCAGAAAATCATGGTGTCTGAAGCTGGCGCGTCGGTTTACTCAGCATCTGAGTTGGCAGCACTGGAATTCCCTGATCTCGATGTGTCACTGCGCGGCGCGGTATCCATTGGCCGCCGTCTGCAAGACCCGCTGGCAGAGCTGGTGAAAATTGAACCCAAAGCTATTGGTGTTGGCCAGTATCAACACGATGTAAACCAGAGCCTGCTGACCAAATCTCTCGATGGCGTAGTCGAAGACTGTGTGAACGCGGTAGGGGTAGATTTAAACACGGCGTCAGTGCCACTGCTGTCCCGCGTAGCCGGCCTGAATAAAACCCTGGCGCAGAACATTGTATTTTACCGTGACAGCCATGGTCGCTTTAATGAACGCAAAGAACTGTTAAAAGTGCCACGGCTAGGCCCTAAAGCCTTTGAACAGGCTGCAGGCTTCCTGCGGATCAGTAAGGGTAATAACCCGCTGGATGCTTCGGCCGTGCATCCTGAAGCTTACCCGTTGGTAGAAAAAATTCTGGCAGCGCATCAAAAATCGGTTGATCAGATCATCGGCAATAGCAGCTTCTTAAAAAGCGTTGATGCCAAGGCCTTCGCTGATGAGCATTTTGGTATCCCCACCATTAGCGACATTTTAAAAGAACTGGATAAACCCGGCCGCGACCCGCGCCCCGAGTTTAAAACAGCCAGCTTTAAAGATGGCGTAGAAACGCTACAAGATCTGAAACCGGGTATGCAGCTCGAGGGCGTAGTTACTAACGTAACCAACTTTGGCGCCTTTGTTGATATTGGTGTGCATCAGGATGGGTTAGTACACATTTCTTCGTTAACCGATAAGTTCGTCAGCGATCCGCATCAGGTTGTAAAAGCCGGCGATGTGGTTAAGGTAAAAGTGCTGGATGTCGAAGTTGCACGCAAACGTATCGCATTGACGATGCGTATGGATGAACAGCCCCAGCCCAAAACAGCAGATAAAGCAGCGCCGCGGCAACAAAACAACCGCAGTGCAGCCGCTCCGCGTCAGGCAAAACCGGCAGACAGCAATGCCGCTATGGGAAATGCCTTTGCTGAAGCCTTCGCTAAAATGAAAAAGTAGCCGCCAGTCAGCTGCAGCCATCCGCTACTGCAGTAGCGGATGGCTAAGTCTTTGGATATCGGCTCTAGGATGCATTGACAACTCAAACAGCAGGCGCTGATTTTCTTCATCAAAACTCATCACGCTGAGTAAATGCAGTAAATCAGGGGGCAAAAGAATAAGATCCTGCAGCCGGCCATCGTTGGTATCATAATAGCTGACCAGCAACTGTCCCGGCTTCTGCTGCAGAAAGTAAATACCATGTTCTGTGATTGTCCATGCTGTGCGGGAGCTGAATATGCTGCCAGGCAGTAGCTGTTTTTCAGAACCATCGGGCAAGAGCTGCCACAAACCACGATTGCGGCCTTTGCTGAAATAAAAGCGATCTACTGCCATCATCTGGCCCCATACTCCGCCTTTAAACGTCAGTTGGTTCACATCACCTGAACTGGTATCAATACTGAAAAGATTACTGTTGTGTGAAAAAATGACCGCGCTGTCATCATACCACCAGCTAATTTTTCCATGCCAGAGTGCACCGGTTTTAAGCTGAGTCAGCTGCCCAGTTTTAACGTCCAGCAGCATAAGCTTGTCTTCTTCCTCATTTGGCAGACGGGCAACAAAGGCAATGTAGCGACCGCTGTTGGACCATTGAGGGTACTTTACCATACCGTGCAATTGCGTCAGCTGTTGCCGGTTTTCCATATTCAGGTCGGCTTTCCATATTTCCATATAACCAGACTCATTACTGACATAAGCCAGTGCATGCTGCTTTTTATTGTAGTGCGGCGCTTCATACCGGGCATCCGCAGCAGTCAGCGGAAACACAGCCCCAGTCACACTCTGATTTAATGGCAAGTAACCCAACTGAGGCACATTGTTGTTGGAATGATAAAACACATCACCATTAGGCAAGATACGACTTGGCCAGGCAAAATCTTCCAGCTCCAGAGGCTGCAATTGCCGATCAGTCACATTCAACAAATAGCCCTGACGTTTGC
Source organism: Rheinheimera sp. ATLC3 (assembly GCF_059429535.1). Taxonomy (NCBI): domain Bacteria; kingdom Pseudomonadati; phylum Pseudomonadota; class Gammaproteobacteria; order Chromatiales; family Chromatiaceae; genus Rheinheimera; species Rheinheimera sp. ATLC3. Next base: position 2,431,579 of record NZ_CM182103.1, on the reverse strand, counting down.
CATGCCTGAACGTCGAAAACAATAACCGCTCGCTATCCGGGTGCCAGCTTAACCCCAGAATATCCTCTTCACCGCTTGTCAGCTTTTGCTCCTGGCCGGTCGCGAGATCGTGCAAATATATTTCTTCAGACAGACGATGAGCTCGGCGGGTCAGAGCCAGATACCGGCCATCAGGTGAAAAGGCCATGTCTCTTACCCGATACTGACAATATTGATGGCATGGCACAGCCTGAGGTTCAGCTTCAGGATTTTGCAGGTCGAGCCGGTACAAACTGGCGCCATCAGGCTGCAAACGACCACTGAATGCCAGATATCGGCCATCAGCTGAAATATCCATATACACAGTACTGTGGCGGTTGCAGGCTGCTAATTGCTTGCTGGCCAGCGTTACCGTATCCAGCTGCATAATAAAGCATTCGCCGTAAACTGCTGTTTTGCTGGAGTAATAAATATGCCGGCCATCTTTTGACCACAGAGGCCGGCTTTCATCATCCACACTAAAGGTAAGCTGTCGCGCAGGTGCGGAAGTATTCTGCATATCCAGCAAATACAGATTGCTGGCCGTTTCGAATTTTCGCCAGCTGAATACCAGATAACGCTCGTCCGGCGACAAGGCCGGGAACATTGCACGGCCATTGCCTTTTGTCAGTGACACTATATGCGCAGCAGTGTCTTTAGCGATAGCTGCTGTATTGTAATGAGCCACGATACCCAAAAGGGTAATCAGCATTACCCCTGCGACTGACCACAGTACTGTTTTTCGTCGCGCCGTTGCAGCCTTTGTTGCAGGTTCAACCGGAGCAGGCGACGTTGCATTTTGCTCTGTCAGATACACAGGTGCCACAGCCAGCCGGTAGCCTTTTTTCCGCACTGTGTTGATAAGTTCTGATTCAGCAAGTTGTTGCAGCGAAGCTCGCAATTGCCAGATAGCATTGGTCAGAGCTTTTTCACCAACATAGCTGTTGCCAGCCCACACGACGTCAATCAATTCCTGCCTGCTTACCAGGGCCGGATGTTGTTGTGCCAGATAAGCCAGCACTTCCATTGGCTTCTGCTGCACTGACGTCCCGGCTCCTGCCGCTGTGCAAAGGCTCAGCTCAGCGGGATTGACAAGAAGTTCTGCCAGATAAAAAGATCGCTGCGTTATCATGCATTACCAATACAGGTGTACCTAAAAGAAGTTTCGCCGGCAAATCTTAACACAACCCGGCGGCAAAAAGCCTTTTTCACCGCCAAACAAGGCCGTCATATCACTCTCTGCTCAGTGCACGGCATGCATAGCGGGTGTCGCTTTGAGGTGGCGGGACAACCAGTTTTGCTGCTCCCACAACATATGCAATAACGATTCCCGGCTCTGATAATGATGTCCTTCAAAAGGCAATAAAACTAATCTGCTTTGCTTACCCAAGCCCTGTAGTGCATCGAATAAACGCACAGACTGCAGCGGGAAGGTGCCAGAGTTGGCGTCTGCCTCACCGTGGATCAGTAACAAAGGGGCGTTGATCTGATCTGCATGCAGAAAAGGAGACATCTTGGTATACAAAGCAGTATTTTGCCACAAACTGCGCTTTTCGGATTGGAAACCGAAAGGCGTCAATGAACGGTTGTAAGCACCACTGCGGGCTATGCCAGCCGCAAAAAGATCGGTATGCGCCAAAAGGTTAGCAACCATGAAAGCGCCATAAGAATGTCCGGCCACGGCAATATTACCACGTTCTGCGACGCCCAGGTTTACCAGTACGTCTACTGCCGCTTCTGCGTTAGCAATAAGCTGAGGTAAAAAATTGTCGTTTGGCAAAGCGCCTTCAGTGCTGATAATGGGCATAGTTACCTGATCAAAAATAGCATAGCCTAAAGCAGCAAAAGGTTGTGCACTGCTAGGCCTGAAATTGGCAAACCGCTGTTCGGGTACAGTACGCTGTTCTGCCAGAGTTACTGATGTATATTCCCGGGGATAGGCCCACATTAATACCGGCAATGGGCCATCAGCGGGTTTATACCCGCCAGGCAGATACAGCCGCCCACTTAGCTTAACCCCATCTTTACGTTGATATTCAACTAGTTGCTGTTGCACCTGTGCAAAAACCGGAGCCGGATGAGGCCTGGCGGTGAATTGCTGCACCGCCCCTGCCGCAGTTTTTAAATACAACTCTGGAGGCTGCATCTGTGTTTGCCGGGTAAACAGCAATGCTTCGTCAGTCAACAGTGCTAAAGGAGTTTCTTCTGCATCAGCTGCCGACTGCCAAAGTAATGTTTGTTGCTGTGTTACCGGCATAATTTTTAGCAACCGGGCCTGCAGCGTTGTATTATCCCGGCTTCGTATATAAAACTCACCAGACTCACTAAGTTGCAGCACCTGGCGGAAATAGCGGTTTTTTGCCAGTAAAGGTTCACCGGGCAACGCATACTGATCTTTTATATGCCGTTGGTACCAAAGCTGAGGTGTGTCAGACAGCCCTGCTGCAAACAACCAGGCCCTTTCCTGTTCGGTGTCTTCATCTGTCTCATACAAAATGGCAAGTTTGCTGTCTGACCAAAGCAGCCTTTTATAGCGCCATGCTGTTGTATACAACAACTGTGGCTTCTCTGAAAAAGGCGCTGACCACTGCCAGATCTCATCTTTACTGGCTTTATCATCACGCTTTGCTATCCAGTACAGAGTAGCTGGTTGATGTGGTTGCCAACTCAGAATACGCGGCCCATTGCGGGTTTTACGGCTCTCATGTAAATCTAGAGAACCCGCATCAAATAGTTTGTGTCCACGCAGATCGTAAATGGCGGCCTGGCGGGGAAAATGAGTATAACGTACACGGAAAGAATATGGACGGCTAAGCTGCTGTGTCAGGATAAAACGGTTGTCCGGTGACAATGAGAAGGCATACAAAGGCAGTTCAGCAATTGTTTTAACGGCTAACCGCGTCGACACCCGTACCAGCCGGCTTTGAACTAACTGCTCAAAATAAGCAGCATCGCTATCCGATTGCAGCAAGTGCTGAAAAGTGCGCAATTTAGCAGCTTTACCCGTGCTTTCACGCACTACAGGCTGTATTGATAAAGCTTCCTGTAACGGTGTATCTGGCGAAGTAGCAACAGCTGCGACCACTCCTGAGCTGTCTGCCAGCCACTGATACTGAATGCCCAGGACAGCATTTAAACGCTGACGCATACGTTTACGCTTACCGGTTTGCAAATTCATCAGTTCAATAAAGAGCCCGTGAGGTTCTGCCACAACAACACTGAGCCACTGTTCATCCGGTGATAAGCGCGGGCTAAATAGCGCTTGTCCGGTATTAGCAGCCCATTCATGCCGGGTTGCCTGCTGCATGCTTTTTATACTAATACGCTGATAGCCCCGGCCCAACCCAGCACTTAGCTGAGACAAATCGATTTGTAACCCTGCCAGAGCCGCTGTCTGCCGGGACAACATTTGTAGCTCAGGATAAGCAGCGACTTCGGTCTGAAGCAGCCATTTTTCACTGGCCGAAAGCTGCCAGTTGACACTGCTGGCAGCATCAACCAGTTGCGCCAGCCGGCCATCCGGTTGCTGATAAGTCAGCGCATGCAGTGACGAGATCCAGCAACTGAAAAAAAACAATCCAATACGTAGCATGGCGTTTCCTTTGCAATAACAAAAGCCCCGTTATCGGGGCTATATCAACTAAGTTACCGCTTTATCAGAAACGTAACTCGTAACTGGCATAGAAGGTGCGGCCTAAAATGTTATATCCACTGCTGGTTGGATAGTACGGATGCTCGTTGCGCTCAGGATGGCCTGGCACATAGACAGGAGGTTTCTCATCAGCCAGATTATTAATACCCAGTGTCAGCTTATTGCTGCTGTTAAAGCGATAACTGGTGTTGAAGTTAATCCGCTTAAACGGTGCCAACTTGCTATGAACATAATCTTCATACTCTTCACCTTCTGCATCAACTAGCTCCCACAAGTCGCGGCCTTCTCCGGTTCCCAGGTAATACCAGGCCAGGTTCATGCTCAGGTCGCCATAATTCCAGCGTGCTGATAAGTTCCCTTTCCACTTTGGCAGATAGTCATCTTTAGTCTCTTCAACTACCTCACCACCAGCAAACGCCTGATATTCTTTTTCCAGTGTGTAAGATGCTGCAGCAGTGAATTTAAGACTACCCAGCGTGTCCAGATCCAGGCTGTAGCTTACCTCACCATCAATACCGCGTGACGCTTCATAGGCGCTATTGATAATGCCGCGCCTTACACAGAGTAAGTCTTTATACGCCTGCCCTGATGGCTGCTGCATGATATAACCCAGCGTATCCAGTTCATTACAATTTGCGGCAACGCCTGTCATATCGTACGCCGGATTGTCCAGAATACGGTCTACGCTTTCGGTATACACCGCGCCGCGCAGCTCGATGTTCCAAAAATCCAGACTGGCGCTAATGTTATCCGTCAGTTCTGCCACAGCGCCAAGGTTCCAGAACTTGCCTTTCTCCTCTGTCAGGTCAAGGTTACCGGCACTGATGGATTCGTAGCTGTCATCCAAATCGATCGGGTGGTTGATATCAACACGACGGCTGGTTTCACCAAAAGAACGGCTGACACCGGCATACATGCGGTGTAAATCTGGCGCCCGGAAACTGCGGCCCAGGTTGGCACGTAGCAACCAACTCTCGTTCGGACGGTAAACTAAGCCAGCCTGCGGCGTAAAAGCACCGCCTACGTTAGATTTGTCATCGTATTTGTCATAGCGCAGTGCAACGCTGGCATCTAACCCACCCCAGTCTGAACCACGGTCAAGCACTGGAATAGCAAGTTCACCCGCTGCGGCATAGCGCTTACGCGAGCCGCGGCCTTGTGTGCCACCCTGACCAAGTAAATTACCACTTAACGTATCGGCATCTTTGATATCTGAATACCAATCACGCGCCCATTCAGCAGATGCGGCAAACTGCACCGGGCCGGCAGGCAGGTCAATCAGGTCACCGGTTAATACGGCTGAAAACTGATTCATACCTGAATCAGCATCAGTCAGGGTTTCGGCGTACAGATACTGCACCTGTTCTGGCGTCATTTTGTCCAGTGGGTACCATTTTTCCGGATTAGCTGAATCGGCAGGATCAAAGCTGATCACATCCAGCAGACGATCGGCACGCATCTGATTGCGGCCTATGCGGTTGAAAGAGCTTTTACCATAAGCCCAGTTCAGTTCCAGCTCGTATTCACCTACGCTACCATTTACACCAATTGAGCCATTGAAGTTTTTCTCTTTACCGGTGTAATCACGAATTTGGCCGTAATCGTCTAAGCGGCGGTACACGCGGAATTCCCGGCTATTGGCAAATTCTGCGGCATCGTAGCTGTAAGTGCCCGGGTTATCTGCATCCATATAGATATACGGGCTGATACTTTTCTGGCCATTACCCCGCTTGGTTGTTTTATCACTGCCTTGCAGTAATACGCTGTATTGCCAGTTATCAGTCAGGTCACCGTGTTGGCTTAATACCAGATTAAATTCTTCTTTACCTGTATGCAGGCCATCGTCCGAGACTGTATCGAAACGGCATTTATAGCGGCTTTCAGCGTCATTCCAAATACCGCGCTCACCGAACAGTTCTGCGCATTGCTGTTGGTTGGCCATAATGTAAGATGCAGAAGAGCCCGACACGCCGATATTATGGAATGTCTTATCATAATCACGCAGATAAGCTGAAGTAGAGCTGTAGGTATCGGTGCCATCAGGTCCACCAACACGTGTCATTTCGCGCTGACCCGCCCGCAATATTTCATCGTTTGCATACTCAACCACCAGCACAGTCTGGCCGAGTTTGGTTTCAAAGCCGCCAGTGTACGTAGCCCGCTGACGGTCTGCACCGCCATGCTGAGGGTTCTCATACCGTACGTCGAGCGAAGACCCGTCATAAGACTTCTTCAGAATAATGTTTACTACACCACCAACCGCGTCCGAACCGTAAATAGCTGAAGCGCCTCCGGTCAGAATTTCTACCCGCTCTACTGCGCTGGTAGGAAAGGTCGAAGTGTTAACAAAGTTCGTGGTGCCACCCGTTGCTGCAGGATATTGCGGCACCCGCTTGCCGTTGACCAGCACCAGAGTGCGGTTTGCGCCCATACCACGTAAGTTGATCGTACTGGCTCCCTGAGTCCAGCTACTTTCATTGCCTTCAACAGTACGTCCGGCATTGGCTACCGACGCCTGCAATATCTCTTCAACACTGGTAAAGCCGCTTTTTTCAATCTCTTCTGCAGAAATAACAGTAACAGGAGCAACACCCTCCATATCCGTGCGCTTGATGCGGGAACCTGTTACTTCAATACGTTCAACTTTACCGGCTTCGTTTGACTCTGCTGTATTATCTTGCGCGTAACTGGCGCCGGTGAAAAACACACCGCCAAACACGCCTGTCAGCATTACAGTTTTGACGGCCTGCGCCACTGCTGATTTCTTATTCATTTTATTGTTCCCAAGTTTTATCAGTGTTTTTTATTTACTCTGGCGTTTCTGATCTGCAACCAGGCAGAAAAACCGGTATGGGCGGAAATACCTCCGGCTTACTGCTTGCAGGTTTATCGCTGTGTTACATGTCATTGCAATGACATCTAACTCCTTTCTTAACCAGTTCAAACTCTATTTAATATCTATCTTTTATAAATCAATAACATAAAAAAAGTTCAGCTGAAAATCAGCGCTAAATATGTGGTAACAGAAGGGTTAATCTGCAGGATTTGCAGTATTCGGCAAAGAACGCATGGGTAACTTTTCGCCGCTTATAGTGCCGCGGGTAAGGTTGCCATGTTGCCAAAACATTATCTCGCCACTTTTACCACGCTTAATATTGCTGTCGATAGAGATGACCCTGCCGGCAAAGTGTGAGTAAACGCCATCCATGGACGTGTGGCCTACGACAATACGGTTGACATTAAGAGTGGTAAGTAACTGCGACAAAAGAGGTTCTGTAATAGCCTGTTCCGGCCGGAAATAGCCGCGGTACCACAACGGCCCTAAAGAGCCATACAGAAAATTCAAAACCGGAACTTCCTTTAACTTGTCACGGGGTATGCCCAGCGACAAACGGAACTGCTCATTGACCTCAGCCATAGACATTCCCAGTGCTAGATAATCCGGATGCAACCCTCCATGTACAAACAGCATGTCATTAATTTGCGCCAGTACAGGCTTATTACGTAACCACTGCCCCAGCACTGAGTTCTCGCTGAATAAGCTGCTGTAGCCAACTCCAAATTTCTCTGCGACTAGCTGGTACTTTTTGTTTATGTAACGCAGGTCATTGTACAGCACCATAGTTTCATGATTACCGAGCAATAAATGCACCTTACCGCCTGCCGCTTCAGCCTGCTGCTCCAGTTGATAAAGCCACCAGAGTATTTCGGTAACTTTATCCCCCCGATCCATGACATCACCAATAACAACCAGGTGCCCCTGACCAAACGACCAGTTTGCGTCGGCATTAACCACTGCGTGCGCACTAAGGAGTTTTTTCATCAGGTCATACTGACCATGAATATCACTGATCACTGCAACAGTATCAGCCTGATAGCGTAACAGTGGTTCAAGTGTTTGATTATGATGAAGAGTGATCTCACGTGGATATGCGCAAACCGGAGCTATAGCCTCCGTGACTGATTGGGTCTTCTCTATCACGCCCGTTTCACATAGCCATTTAATCTGCAGTTGCTGTTCGCTATCACTAAAAAAAGCATAAGGACCGTCCTCTACAGAGGATTGAATATCTTTAGATGGAATAGTGTTAACAGCATGATTAGGCATAGCTGTTTCAGTTTTTGTGTTTGCGATACTTTCAGTAACACTAGCCAGGGCTGCAAAAGTTAATATCAAGCTTAATAGCCATCGCGCCATAATCTCTTCCTGTATTTATTCAGATAAATCAGTTACTGCATAACAGGTTGTGTCAGGCAGTTTGCTGCTCAGCATGAAGTAAGAGAGAAAATGGAACAATCAGTCGCTGGCAATACCAGCACTATTTGAGGCCGTTTTAGTATCTATTATTAATCTATTTATTATAATTCAGTATGTTATGGGAAAGGCGTAACGTTGAAGGCAGTGGCCCACTCAGGCCTGCTGCAAATACTGTTTGATATTAGGTTCTGTTGCTTGCTGATAAAACCCGGCTATGACGTTGCGGCGCAATTGCATCTGGGCAGAGCTGGCCAAAGTATCGCGCTGTGGATAAACAATAGCAGTATTGCCTTCCGTATCTGACACACTGTAACTAATTTCAGTTTGCGTCACCTGCTCTGCAAAACTACCACCTTGCTCTGACGGTTCAGGACCTTTGTTTTGTGTAACAGCGGAGTTTTGTTCAACCAGCTCGGCTTGCGCCTGTATTTGTGTCTGGGCGGCTTCGGCAGCTATACGACGGTCAGCAGCTGAAGGTTCTGCCGGCGCCAGCGCAGCAGAGCGGACCTGCTTCATCTTTTGCACTGTTGCCTGTGGATCGCCCGCCACCGGGGAAACATCTATTGGCACTTCACCACCAACAGCATACTGTTTGCCATCCGGGCCCTGCTCATAGGAGTAACTTGGCGATCCGGCGTACCTGCCACCTGCTGCTGCATGCGCCTGTTCGTGTTGCCTTACTTCCTGATCCCGGCTTTTCAACTCCTGGATCTGCTTTTGCTCTTGCTGTTCTGCCTGCTTTTGCTGCGCCGTAGTCTGCTGCTCAGCATTTTGCTGCGAGGGTTGTTCACCACCGCCCGCTTCACCCTCCTGCCCCGGCTCACGTTCACTCTGCCCTTCAATCGCCTGCTGGGTTTCAGTTTCCTTACCCCGGGCATCATACAGGTTTACCGTCGATGAGCTGCCAGCTGTACGGGCTTTCTCATCAGAAACCAGTGGCTTTTCCGCGCCTGATTTTTCCGCTTCTTTTACCGGTTCAAATAAATCCCGACGCACAGCATCACGCCGCGCCATCTCAGTTGGCGGATTGGCGGTGTTAATACTGACATTAGGGTAATTTGACACCAGCATGCTGTCAGACTCTGATATCGATCACAGTGCCCAATACTTCATCGGCAGTTTGGATACTTTTTACATTTGCCTGAGCCAACCGCTCTTCCTGGCCAAGCTGCACCAGGCTGTCTGTCAGCGATACCTGTTGTTCCGGCGCCTGTAGGCGCTGGGAGGACTCAGCAGCCTCAGTCTGGGCCACCGCCTGTTCTGTCTCATTCTGTCTGTTAAGTTGGGTCTGCCGGTTAATATTGACCGTCGCTTCCGTAACACCGGCACTGGCACGCGAATAGCCCTGTAACCCAGAATAAAATGCAGATTGAATGTCCATGATACTACTCCGGTGACATTAGCAAATACTGGCTAATTATTAACCAAAACGCAAAAAAAGGAAAGCTCTGCTAAGCGGGGCCTGCTGCGCTGGTTACAATTCGACGCCGACCCAATCACTTAGCCAATGGTTAAACGCATCGGGGTGGGAGATAAAAGGAGCGTGAGAGGCATGTTCGACCACTGAAAGCTGCGCATTGCGATTAAGTAGCTGCAACGGCTTAACAACATCAGCCGGCACCAACGCATCCAGCCGGCCGAATATGCCTCTTACCGGCTGTGTCAAAGCAGAAAACTCGCTTCGCAAATCGAGTTTTAACAGCTGTAACGCCCCGACTACCGCTTCCGGCTGCGCAGCGGGGTAAGCCATGATTGCCTGCCGCAGTGCTTTGATGTCTTCACGGGCGTTACTACTACCCATGGCCTGAATCGCCAAAAAGCGCTCTATCGTTTGCGTTAGATTATTGCTCAGTGCCTGTGCAAACTGCTGCATTACCTGCTCTGCCATACCCGGCCAGTGGGCGTCAGCAACAAAACAAGGCGAAGCAGCAACCAACCCCACCTGCTTCACTTTGTGTGGAAAACACTTTGCCAACCTTATTGCCAGCAAGCCGCCAAGTGACCAGCCACACAGATAGCTGTCATCAGGGATCTGCTCAGCCAATAGCTCAATCACGGCATCCAGCTGATAAGGCATAGGGTACTGCTGACTTAAACCAAAGCCCGGTAAGTCAGGAGTCAGCAGCGAAACTTTATGTTCAAACTGACTGACAACAGCGCGCCAAACGCCCTGATTCATGCCCCAGCCATGCAATAAAACCAATGTCGGTTTGTCAGACTTCATATCAGCTGCCATAGTTATAAAATTGTAAATAAAAGATAGGTGTACAGCGGAAATGCTAACGTTATTGGCCAAACTCTGGCATTTAGTTTTGCCTACGCCCTGCCTGTGGTGCAGTTTACCGGTACAGCACTTTCAGCGCCAGCTTTGCCACTCCTGCCAGCACGCATTACCGTCCATGCCCTATCAGTTATGCCATTACAATTTACTATGGCTGCCGCAGGTTGCACGGGGATTACCCGGCACCAGGCTTGATAGCTTACTTAGTATCAGTTACTACCAGCAGCCTTACCGGCATTGGCTACAACGCTGGAAATTTGCCCAGGACTACGCCGCAGGCGATCTGCTGCTACAACAGTTCTCAGCGCTGCTGCGGCAGTATCAGTTGCAACAATCCCAGCTGCCAGATGCGATAACCTATGTACCAATGCACCCTGCCAAGCAACGTAAGCGCGGGTTTAACCCTGCTCAGCTGCTGGCCGAGCAGGCCTCACAGCTACTGAAAATACCGCTACTACCTTTGCTGGTGCGGCCACAAGCTAACACAGCACAGGTTGGCCTGAACCGCAGGCAGCGGCTTAACAATCTTCGCTCAGCATTCAAGCTGGCTGAAAATGTTTCCATACCCGCCCGCATTGCTCTGGTAGATGATGTTATCACTACAGGCGCCACGGCAGATGCCTTGTGCCGATTGCTGCGCCGTGCCGGAGCAAAACATATCAGCCTGTGGTCAGTAGCCGTCACCCTGGCGGATTAATCGGCTGCAGTACTAAATGCCGTACCCAGGTACAAAGCATTTACCAGCAAACGGCTGGAGCCGTAGAAATATCCCCGAAACACCGGGTTATCTGACATCGCAATTACCCTGCCTTTACCAATATTATGCGCCAGCATCACCGCACTCTGGCTGATGCGCGGTATATACTCTGGCGCTGTATAGCCGGCCAGTTGTGGTGAGCTGCTGTAAAGTGCAACATTAACAAATGGCATTGGGCTGGGCTGCAATAGCAAGGTACTGTTTTTGAATACCGGTAACGTAGCCCTTGTCAGGCCAAATGTCAGCGGATGGCTTAGGTCAAGTTCGGCCTGATATATAGCACCGGCAATACGTTGCTTGCCCGCCAGCATTTCCTTGTCCTGATAGCTCAGGTCATGATTCGGGATAAGGCTACTCATCTCTTCGCCTTGCCAGATGCCGGCTTTTAGTAAACCCGCTTTGGCCAGCCAGGCAGCACCTCGTTTATGGCCCCATAATACGCCACCACGCTGTGCCCACTCCTTGAGCTGGTTAATCTCTTTCTCTTGCCATTGGTTATAATTACCATCTGGCAAAACTATATGACTGTAATGGCTCAAATCAAGCTGCTGCAAACGCTGCGGTTCGGCAAGCGTTGGAGATACGCCAGCCAGGCGCTCCAGGTTATACCAGGCTTCGCCGGCTTCAGTAGAATTGACATCTGGCCCGGCCAACACCAATACCGTTGGCTGTATAACCGCAGCAAACCGCCGGCTACCCAAATCACTACCCTGCGCAGTTAAACCAGAACTAATCGGATATACCGGCACAGAGAACTGCTGCTGTACACGCTGTAGGCGGTTAAACCAGTCTGCTTCTGATTGTAAACCAGCGGCGACGACCATCGCCCCGGCGCTAAAGCTGATATCGCTATCAACACTGCGGGCAGTGAAAGCCGCCAGTGCAGAACGGACTACCAGCTTTTCCCGCAATAATGCCTGCAGTAATAAGGGTGCCTGTTGATCCTGCCAATTAAACGCATAGGCATATTGATTTGCCGGCAGAGCTTGGTTTTTTGCTGTACTGCTATGCCAGGACGTGGTCAACTGGGATTTGGCCGGCTCACGGCTAACTGCTGAAAACGCGATATTATACGCATAAGGCAGTGTCCAGGCCGATACGTCATAAAAGGTGTTGTCGGCAAAATTCTTCTCAGTACTGAACATCGCTTTAACCAGGCGGAACTGCGGTTGCTGCAACGGCACATAATAGCTGTCACCGGCCGCATAACTGGTGTCGCCATCCTGCCAATCACGGTTAAGCTGATACACTTCGACATGATGACGTTGCAATACATCCAGCAAGGCCGCAAAGCGGCTTCTGTCTGCCGTTTCAGTCAGCATGTAGCCTTTGGTTTTGCTGTTTCTGGCTTGTTGCTGCGCAGACTTATAGAAATCCTGCTGATAAGACAGTAGCTCTGTGCGTTTGCTAACAGCACCTTTGATCGTCGACAATGATGCCGTCAGCTGGTTTTGAATAGTATCGCTAAACAGTAGCAAGCCATTGTCGGTGTCCTGGGCGTGGCCCCGACTGCTGGCCTGCTCAAATAAAATGCCGACACTACCCTGAATATCCGGATAAGTTGAGCCTTTACCGACGTAAAAATCATCAAAACTCTCTTCGGTGAAATACAGCTGTTTCGCCTGATCGAATGCAGCAGCATGAAAGTTGGCTAACTCTTGTGTCAGAACAAAATTCCGCTTCGGAGTCAGCGGATAGTTGCGGCTTGGAATACCCGGTTGAAAAAAGAAAGTGCTGTCTTTACCCATTTCATGGTAATCAGCAACAATATTGGGCAACCATTGCTGATACTGGGCGATACGGGCCCGGCTTTCAGGGTGTTGCAATAACAACCAGTCACGGTTCAAATCAAACCAGTAATGGTTGGGACGGCCATTCGGCCAAGGCTCATTGTGCTCGCGATGTTGTGGGTCTGAAACAGCCATCATACCTTTATGGCTGTTAGCCCACTGCGCAAAACGGTCATGACCATCCGGATTCAGGCTGGGCTGCAATAGAATCACTGCCTTGTCCAGCCAGCTGCGAACCTCTTCCGTTTCTGCCGCTGCAAGATACTGAGCTACCAGCAAAGCCGCATTGGCGCCGCTGGGTTCATTACCATGTATGCTATAACCTAGCCAAATAACGACCGGGGCATCGTCCGCTATGCCTTCGCCATCACGTGCTGCATTAACGTGCTGCTGACGAATTTGTTCCAGACGCTGCAAATTCTGCTCAGAAGAAATGACCAGCTGCAATAGCGGCCGCTGTTCATGGCTATAACCAATAATGTCAAGCTGCGCCCGTGGTGATGCAGCTGCCAACTGCTCCATATAGCGCTGGATCTGGTCGTGGCGGGCATGCCAGTCTCCCACCTGAAACCCCAATACCTGCTCTGGTGCGGGCAGGGTTGAATTTTGTACTGCGGGCACATATTTAGTCTGAGCGAAGCTGTAACCACTAAGCGCAAGCAGCGCCAGTAAAGTGTAATATTTCATTATTGATTTCCTCTGTGCTGCGGCTAAGTTAGCCAGAACAGATGCAAAACTCAAGCGGGGCTGGCATCACAGAAACAGGAGGAGTATCATAACCATTAACCTAGTAATTTAGTCAGGTACTCTTATGATTACGATTTCTGAACAGGCACAACAGCATTTTGCCAAGCTGTTATCGAAACAGCCTGCAGGCACAAATATTCGGGTGTTTGTGGTTAACCCGGGCACTGCTCAAGCGGAATGTGGCGTATCTTACTGTCCGCCTGATGCAGTAGAAGACACAGATTTAACACTGAACTTTAACGGTTTTGACGCCGTTGTTGATAACGAAAGTAAACCCTTTCTGGTTGATGCTGAAATTGATTTTGTCACCGATCAGATGGGATCGCAGCTTACATTAAAAGCGCCGAACGCCAAAGTACGTAAGGTGAGTGACGATGCATCGTTGATGGAGCGGGTGCAGTATGTCATCGACAGCGAAATTAATCCTCAGCTGGCCAATCACGGTGGCCGTGTATCAGTAATCGAGCTAACCACCGAAGGTGTTGCAGTGTTGCAGTTCGGCGGTGGTTGTAATGGCTGCTCGCAGGTCGACTTAACGCTGAAAGAAGGGATTGAAAAAGAGCTGCTGAACCGTTTTAGCGGTGAGTTAAGCGGTGTACGTGATATCACCGAACACCAGCGTGGCGAGCACTCATACTACTGATTTAACGTAAGTGATACTTACTCGTGCCCGCAACGCTATTGGGGCGCGAGTAAGTGCAGCTAATACCCGGACTCTGCAATGTTGATACGTGTTTTTGTTCTGCTGTTGTTAACGGTCATCCAGCCTGCTCAGGCAGCCGTCATGCTGATTTATCATCACGTTGCTACCGATACGCCCAGAGTTACCAGTGTCGCGCCAGATGAATTGCGCCAGCATCTGCAGTACTTAAAAGATAACAGCTTTCAGGTAATCGGCCTTGATAAGCTGATTCATCAACTTAAAAACGGCGAACCGCTTGCTGATAATGCCGTCGTTATCACGTTCGACGACAGTTACGAGAACAACTTCAGTGCTGCCCATCCGATTTTGCAGGAGTTTGGTTTTCCCTACACTATCTTTATCAGCCCAGGCAGCATCGACAAAGGTGACGGCCCGTTGCTGAACTGGAAGCAGGTAAAGCAGATGTCTGATCAGGGTGTGTTAGTTGCTAACCATGCTATGTGGCATGAGCATATGGCACAACCAGAGCCGGGCGAAAGCCGGTCAGCCTGGCGTGAGCGCATGAAACAGAGCATTCTGGCAGCCGAGGATAAAATTGAACAGGTTACCGGGCAGCGCCATAAGTGGCTGGCTTATCCTTACGGCGAGTACAGTGTGGAGTTGGAGCAACTGGTCACAGAGCTTGGTTTCATTGGTATCGGCCAGCAATCAGGAGCTATCGGTAGCAACACAGTACTTAGCCGCATTCCGCGTTATCCGGCAGCGGGTCGCTATGCCAAAATGGATGACTTAAGCCAGAAGCTGCGTACGCTGTCATTTAATATCACTGATTATCATGGTGTTAATCCGGTATCGCCAGCCAACCCGCCAACACTGACATTAACGCTTAAGGTTGATGATTTTCGCCCGGCGCAGTTACAATGCTTTGCCGGCAGCGAGGTGATCAAACCACAGTGGCAGAACGATAATACCTTCAGTGTTACCGCAAGCTCGGTACTGCAAGGCAGCCGGTCTCGATATAACTGCACCGCGCCTTCACTCAGTAAAAAAGGCTACTTCTACTGGTATTCACAGCCCTGGATTAACCAGCCTTAAGCTTGTTCAGTACCAACGGGAAATCCGCCAGTAATTGTTGCGCGTCGATAACGGGCAACTCACCCTGTTGCATCGGCGGTTTGAACATGGCTACCAACTGGCCTTGCGGGTTAATCAGCGCAACTGATGCACTGTGGTCAACCAGGTAGTCTTCCGCAGTGGTGCTGCTAAGAGCATACATCAGCCCCAATTGGCGTACGAATGGAAATAACTGATCATGCCCTGCGGTCATGCCAAGCACATCAGCCTGCTCAAAGTAACTGACATAGTTATTTAACTGTTCAATACTGTCGCGCTTGGGGTCTACCGAAATAAACCAGATCTTAAGTGGTTGTTTCGTTAGCGCCGCTAATTCCGGCTGTACTCCGGCCAGCTTTGCCAGCGTCAACGGGCATATATCCGGGCAGGACGTATAACCAACAAAAGCCAGGGTCCAATTGCCGTATAGACGCTCACGGTTAACAGTCTGGCCATGCTGATCTGTCAGCGCAAAGTCTGCTAACGCCCTAGGCTGTGGATATACCAAGGCCAATTTCGGCTCGGCATTTAGCTGTGATACCTGATAAAACACCAGCCCCGCAGCCAACGCAGCAATTGCCAACAACAGATAACCGAGATTACGAAACATAAATAGGCGATACCTTAAAGTAATGGTCAACCAGTAACAGCAGGAATAATACCATCAGATGCACAATTGAAAACTTAAACGTCGCCATCGCCGTACCGGCATCCGGATTAAACTTCAACTTCCAGGCGTACTGCATAAACCGCAGGTTAAGCAAAGCACTGCCCAACAAGTAAATTGCACCACTCATGCCGACTAAATACGGCATCAGACACACCAGAAAAAGTAATACTGTATAAAGACAGATCACGCTCTTCGTGAACTCAATACCGTGGGTAACCGGCAGCATTGGCATATTCACCTTGGCGTAGTCATCCCGCCGGTGGATTGCCAGCGCCCAGAAATGCGGTGGAGTCCAGGCAAAAATAATCATGACCAGCAGCAAAGCATGACCATGCAGCTCACCGGTCACAGCAGTCCAACCCAGCAGCGGAGGCATGGCACCAGCTAAACCGCCAATGACAATATTCTGCGGTGTCGCACGTTTTAAAAACATAGTGTACACCACAGCATACCCGAACAGGCTGGCCAGCGTTAACCAGGCCGTCAGGGCATTGACGGCAAAATAAAGTAAAATAAAGCCGCTCAGCGCCAGCGTAAAGGCAAAACTGGCAGCCTGTACTGTGCTGATACGGCCTTTTGCCACAGGCCGGCTGTAGGTCCGGGCCATTTGTGCATCAATGCGTTTATCCACAACATGATTCATCGCTGCAGCAGCTGCAGACAGCAGGCCTATGCCCAGTGTTGCCATGACCAGCGTCGTCAGTTCAGGTATGCCAGGCACCGCCAGCATCATGCCGACCCAGGCCGTCAGAACCAGCAAAGCCACAACTTTAGGTTTGGTCAGTTCCAGATAATCACGAACCCGGTTTAGTCCCGGCCTTGCTTTCACAATGGCAGTCATAGTGCCTCCTCCGCTGAAAAGCGACAGCTGTGCCGCAGTTGCATATAGATAACCACCATCAGCATAAGCAAATTAGCAGCAACAAAGTTATGCGCCACGGCATTTAGCAGCGGCAAGTGCAATGCAACATTCATTACCCCCAGGCTAAACTGCACGAACAGCAGTGTCACCGCTGCCAGTGTTAATTTTCGCATCAGCGGTGCCTTTGCCCGACGCCATAGCTGCAGCAGAAAGGACGCCAGAATAACCAGGGTAACCAAAGCACCAAAGCGGTGAAGCACATGCACTGTCTGCCGGGCTTCAGCAGACATCACCCCGTATTCATAATCATCATGCCCAAGGTGCAAATCAAAAGCGTCGCTAAAATTCAGCCGTTCCAGCCACCCTTGTTCACAGACCGGTAACTCGATGCACGCCAGTGCTGCGTAGTTAGCCGCTGTCCAGCCGCCAAGTGCAATTTGGGTAACCAGTACAATGAGCGCCAGCACAGCAAAAGGTTTTAATGAAACCAGCTGCGGCTCCTGCACCTTGTAATCAGGGTGCAGTTTTAACCAGTACACGGCCAGCAAGCTAAGCAGAGTAAACCCGCCAAGCAGATGCCCCATGACCACCAGAGGCAACAGGTTCAATGTTACTGTCCACATACCCAGTGCCGCCTGAAATACTACCAGCAACAACAGCACGGTCGGCACCGCCTTGGGGCTTTGCCTGCTGAACATGCTGCTGAAGAAAATGGCAGCGATCAGCAATCCCAGGCTACCGGCAAAATAGCGGTGCACCATTTCATTCCAGGCTTTATGATGCACCAACGGCCTGTCAGGAAAGGCCTGCTCTGCAGCGGCGATATGATGTTCCTGATGTGGCACTTTTAAAAACCCGTAACAACCCGGCCAATCGGGGCAACCCAAACCGGCATCAGTCAGGCGTGTATAGGCGCCCAACAGTATTACGCCCATGGTAAGAAAAATGGCGATGGTCGCCAGCCATTGTTGTTTTTTCATGCGCTGGTCCGGTCGTAATTAAACAATTTAAGTAAATCCTGGCGGATAGCTTTGGCAACACCGGCCATATCAGCATCTGTCGCCGGGGCAGGATAACTGAGTAAAACCAACCCTTGCTGATCGATTAAAAGAATATGCTTGTTAAGCGTCTCCGGCACTGACCGTTCAGGCTGTAACCTGCTGAATACATTAAATTGTTCTGGTGCTTTAGCACTACCAAGCAACACCGGCTGCAACTGCTGTTGCTTACGCCCCAGCCCAACATACAATTGCTGCACAGTAAATAATGCCCGCTGACACTGATTATCGCATTCCTCAGACGCCGGAACAGCCAGACGCCAATGCGCTTTTTCCGTTGTTGCAGGTAACAGAAACACCTCGGTCTGCTGCCACTGGCCATGGCTGGAAGCTCCGCGGCTAAACCAACCCATTTCTAAAACCAGCTTGGCGGCCGCCAGTGGTAAAGCGCAGCACAGGATGAACAACAGCAGAAACTTCTTTTTATTCATAGTTTGCCTTCCCCCGATGACTGGCCGCCAGCGCCACCCCAACAACGGCGACAGCCAATAAGAACCACTGCAATGCATAACCCCGGTGTTTTTGTGGCGGTAAAACAACTGCTTTATAGTGTGGTGTATAGTTGCTTGCGCGAAGCTGATACAGCAAGGCCGGATACAACTTCAGGTTGCTGAGCGCTGACAATTCGGCATAGTCCACCTGCTGAATTCGCATCGGCCAGTTGCCTGTATCTTCTGCATTCTGCCCCAACAACATCAGGCCGCTAACGTCTGCCCGAACCAGACCGTCGAGTTTAAACGTTGCCGGGATGTCAGGCACTGGCAGTATATCCCTGCTTGGTGTTCCACTTAACCAGCCAAGATTTACCAGCATTGGCTGAGCCAACCCTGAAGCCTGAACCGGCACAATCACATCATAGCCCGGTATACCATTAACTATCTGATTGTCCAGCAACCAGATATAAGGTGCTACCCATCTTGCTTCCCCCGCCAAAGGGGCGCCATCAAAACTGGCTGCGTCCATTGTTTGCAACTGGGCGGGAGTAAGTGCGCCATCTTCCGCTAACTGCTGCAAACGCTGCAGATATTCTGTTTTCTCTGCAGCCCTGCTCAGTTGCCACCATGACAAGTTGATTAAAATAGCAAAAGCGGTCAAAGTGAGGACAAGCCACAGCGGATTAAATACAAAAATCTGCTTCGCCAGCTTAACGCGCATCATTATGGACCCGGAGCCTGTTACCGATGTTGATTAAACTTATTGTCATTGCGCTACTGCTTTTTATTATTGTAAATCTGGTTAGAGCCGGTCTGGTTATGCTTAACCCTGACAAACCAGAGGTAAAGATGTCTCGCTACCTTGGCCGTCGTGTCATGTTTTCTGCCCTTGTTCTGCTGTTGATCTTTTTAGCACAGGCGCTGGGATGGATCGAACCCAACCCCAGGCCTTACTAATAATCACAGTACATACACAAACACATACAGACATAACCAGACAACATCAACGAAATGCCAGTACCAGGCACCCGCCTGAAAGGCAAAGTGGTTGTCCGGCGTAAAATGCCCCTTCAATACGCGGAAGAACACAAACAGCAATATAATTGCGCCTAAAGTAACGTGCATACCGTGAAAGCCGGTCAATAGGAAAAACGTATTGCCATAGAAGCCAGACGCCAGTGTCAAACCCAGGTCATGGTAAGCATGCATATACTCATACACCTGCAAACTCAGAAAGGTTAAACCCAGCAATATGGTTACCAGTAACATCAGCTTTAACTGACCGCGTTTATTCTGCTCAAGACCGACATGAGCAAAATGTAACGTTATAGACGATGTCACCAATATAGCGGTATTGATCAGCGGTAAGCCTGAAGCTGGCATTGCCTGTGTTTCTATACCACCCGGCGTTTTTAGTAGCGGCCACATCGCTTCAAATTCTGGCCAGAGTAACTCGAACGTCATGGCATTGTTGCTGCCACCGCTCAACCAATCCAGCGCAATAACCCGGCCATAAAATAAGGCGCCAAAGAACGCCATAAAAAACATCACTTCCGACAAAATAAACCAGCTCATTCCCTGGCGGAAGGAGCGGTCCATCTGTGCACTGTACAAACCGCTCATCGACTCATCGATCACGTTCTTGAACCAGCCAAACAGCATAAAAATTAATACTGCAAAGCCAGCAGCCAAAACATAACCGCCAAACCCGGGCTGCTGCTTTGTGACTTCGTTGACAAAGTTCCCGGCACCAAACGCAATCAAAAACAACGCTACGGCCCCGACTATTGGCCAGGGGCTTTGAGCGGGAACATAGTATTTTTCATAAGTCTTATTCATGTTATTCCCCAAGTTGGGATGACGTTGTTGTCAGGTCGGTACTGGCACTGGTGACATCGTACAAAGTGTACGACAGCGTGATGGTACTGAACTGAGGCGGCAACGCCGGATCCACGTAAAACTGTAATGGCATCAGCATGTCTTTGCCTCCCGCTAACCGTTGCTGGGTAAAGCAGAAACACTCTATTTTGTGGAAGTATAATGCGGCCTGCCCGGGTGACACTGAAGGTACAGCCTGTCCAACAATTAACCTGCTGGTCGGGTTCTGCGCCAGGTAATTCATAATATGAATTTCTCCCGGGTGCACCGTCATGCGGGTCACTTCGGGCTCAAATACCCAAGGCATTTGTTTATTTGGCCGGGCAATAAATTCAATAACAACCTCGCGGCTGGTATCAACTATCGCAGCTTCGGCGCTGGCAGCAGTTGACGCCGTTTTGCCGTTGAGGCCCGTCAAATCGCAAAATACGTCATACAGTGGCACTAAGGCAAAGCCAAATCCAAACATCGCCAACGCAATAAACACCAGCTTCGTTGTCAGAGGTTTATGCTTAAATGCCATGTCTGCTCCTACTTAATCACCGGCGGTGTTTCGAAGGTATGATAAGGCGCTGGTGATGGCACTTCCCATTCCAAGCCTTCTGCACCTTCCCAAACCTGTGCAGTCGCCTTTTCGCCGCCGCGGGCACATTTCACTAACACCCAGACAAAAATAAGCTGTGACGCACCGAACAGGAAACCGCCAATACTGATAAAAGCATTAAAATCAGCAAACTGCAGTGCGTAGTCCGGTATCCGTCTTGGCATACCAGCCAAGCCGACAAAATGCATGGGGAAGAACAGCAGGTTGACTGAGATTAACGAACACCAGAAATGCCACTGGCCAAGTTTTTCGTCATACATATGGCCGGTCCACTTAGGCAACCAGTAATATGCTGCAGCAATGATGGAGAACACCGCACCGGTAACCAGTACATAATGGAAATGAGCCACCACAAAGTATGTATCATGGTACTGGAAGTCAGCGGGCGTAATCGCCAGCATCAGGCCCGAAAACCCGCCTATTGTAAACAACACTATGAATGCCAGTGCAAACATCATCGGCACTTCAAAGGTCATTGCACCACGCCACATCGTTGCTACCCAGTTGAACACTTTTACCCCGGTCGGCACTGCAATGAGCATCGTACAGTACATAAAGAACAGCTCAGCAAATACCGGCATACCTGTGGTAAACATATGGTGAGCCCATACCAGGAAAGATAACAGCGCTATGCTGGAGGTGGCATATACCATAGACGCGTAACCGAACAGTGGCTTACGGGCAAAAGTCGGTACTATGCTGGATACAATGCCGAATGCCGGCAGTATCATGATATACACCTCCGGGTGACCGAAAAACCAGAAAATATGCTGAAACAACACCGGGTCACCGCCACCGGCGGCGTCAAAAAAGCTGGTGCCAAAATATTTGTCGGTTAGCACCATGGTGACGGCGCCAGCCAATACCGGCATCACCATAATCAGCAGGAACGCAGTGATCAGCCAGGTCCAGACAAACAGCGGCATTTTCATCCAGGTCATACCGGGCGCACGCAGGTTGAAAATGGTCACAATCACATTAATGGCTCCCATGATGGAAGAAATACCCATGATGTGAACAGAAAACACAAACAGCGCAGTACTGTCGCCACTGTATTTGGTCGATAACGGTGCGTAAAAGGTCCAACCAAAATTAGGCCCGCCGCCAGGCAAAAACAATGAAATCAATAAAATCAGAAACGCGAACGGCAGGATCCAGAAACTCCAGTTATTCATGCGCGGCAACGCCATATCCGGCGCACCTATCATCATCGGGATCATCCAGTTAGCCAGGCCGGTGAAGGCCGGCATTACGGCGCCAAACACCATGATAAGGCCATGAACAGTTGTCATCTGATTAAAAAAGTTAGGCTCCACAAACTGCATACCCGGCTGGAATAATTCAGCACGAATCACCATTGCCATGGTGCCACCGATAAAAAACATTATCAGCGCAAACACCAGGTACATGGTGCCGATATCTTTATGATTTGTGGTATAGAACCAGCGTTTTATGCCGCTGGGTTTATGGTCATGATGCTCGTGATCATGCTCATGATCTGTCACTACTGCACTCATCCGTTATTCCCCTTTACCTTGCATGACAGCATGCACATCAGCAGCCTGTACCAACTCGCCAGTACTATTACCCCAGGCATTACGCTCATAGGTGATAACCGCAGCAATTTCTTTTAAGCTAAGTTGCTTGGCGTAAGCCTGCATAGCCGTGCCCGCTCTACCGTGCAAAACAATATCAATGTGCGCCGGTTTATCGTTCAGAGCTATGCTACTGCCTTTGAGCGCTGGGAAAATACCCGGCAACCCCTCGCCGCTAGGCTGATGGCAAGCAGCGCAGTAAGCCGTGTATGTGCGTTCACCGACGCTCATAAGCTCTTCCAAGCTCATATTCATCGCCAGTAGTTCCTGTTCTTCGGCTTTCGCTTTGGCAATCCGCTCAGCTTCCCCGGCTAACCATTTATCAAATTCAGCCGGTTCTTTAGCGATAACGACAATTGGCATATAACCATGATCTTTGCCGCACAGCTCAGCACACTGGCCCCGGTATATGCCAGGCTCGTCGATACGGGTCCAGGCCTCATTAATAAAGCCCGGGTTAGCATCTTTTTTAACAGCAAACGCCGGCACCCACCATGAGTGAATCACATCATCTGACGTCATTAGAAAACGTACTTTTTTGCCAGTCGGCAGAACCAGTGGCCGGTCAACCTCCAGCAAGTAGTTTTCACCCTTGGCAAATCTATTGGCTATTTGCTCTTTCTGCGTAGCCAGTAAAGAGTAAAACTCAACGTCATGCTCCAGATACTTGTAGTGCCATTTCCACTGCGAACCGGTGACGACTACTGTGACATCAGCCTCAGTAGTATCTTCCATTGCGATCAGGGTTTTGGTGGCCGGAATGGCCATAAGAATCAGAATAAGTACCGGTATGGCGGTCCAGAGTATTTCTACTTTGGTGCTTTCATGGAATTGGGCGGGTTGCACACCCCGTGCTTTTCGGTGGCGAACGATGGACCAGAACATGATCCCGAACACCACTGCACCAATAACGCAGCAGATCCAGAAAATTGTCATGTGCAGGTGATATACCCGCTGACTGATTTCTGTTACCCCTTTGGTCATATTCAGGGGCATATCTGCTGCATTAGCCGATGCAGCTAAAAGCAGGGTTGGCAGCGACCAACGAAGACTACGCGTTTTCGTCACTGGACTTCTCCTCTGTCATTTTGCAAAGCAAACTGCAGAAACTAAGTACACAGTACTACACGGTCCTTACACACCCATCCCGAACCTATGTATGAAGTTTCATCAGTTTATTATTTTTATTGTTAGCGTCGGCTTCGGGGCTAGCGCAGAAGCCGGAACTGACCCTGTTGTTATTTTTTAATCAGTTTCAGGTTAAGAATTATCCAAATTACACTCAGTGTAAACCCCTAAATAACAAAAGCGCTGGCAAACCTAGGTGGTCGTACCAGCGCTTTTGTAAAAATAACTTATTGAGGTTAGTACAAATTATAACCAATTTCCGTTACGGATAACGCCTACAGCCAAGCCCTCGACGGCAAAGTGCTGGACGCGTAAGTCCACTTTAATTACATCAAAATCTCTATTTTCCGGATGTAAAAAAACAGTGCTGCCATCACGCTGAAATCTTTTTACGGTAACATCTTCATCAACCCTGGCAACAATAACCTGGCCAGGTTGCACCTGACTGGTTTTATGCACCGCCAACAGATCCCCGTCGAGAATGCCGATGTCCTGCATACTCATACCTTGCACCCTGAGCAAAAAATCAGCATGGGGTTTAAACAAGTTTGCGTCTACCTGATAATGCTCCTGCACATGTTCTGCTGCGAGTATCGGTTGGCCAGCGGCAACTTTACCAATCAAAGGCAACCCCAGTTGCTCCGGTTCGTCTGTATCAACCAATCTGATACCGCGCGAAGTGCCAGGCATCATTTCAATAACGCCTTTTTTAGCAAGGGCTTTTAAATGTTCTTCTGCGGCATTTGCCGATTTAAAGCCCAGTTGTTGTGCAATTTCGGCGCGGGTTGGTGGCATGCCGCTATCTTGTTGATAATCTTTTATCAGCTGCAAAATTTCTGCCTGGCGTGGCGTCAGTGGTCTCATAGTGCTGGTTACCTGTACAGTTAATACTGTGAGTATATACAGGCATGCTACAATTGCAAGCATCTGTGCTGACGCACATTTTTCTGCACTACACTGACGTGCTATGCTAGGCGACTTTTTAACTGAGGTGAGTAGGCTATGTTCCGGCCGGTAAAATTGTTTGCAGCCTTATTAAAATGGCCAATGTGGCCGCTGCTGAAGTACAAAATTGTTCCCGAACAAGCTGTTTCAGAACTGGCGTTAGATAAAAACAGGCCATTCTTTTACATTTGCGCTACGGAGTCAGCAGCAGATTTAGCAGCAATCCGCCGTGTTTGTGGATCTCTCGGACTACCCGATCCGGCAGAGGATGTCAGCCTAAATGGCATCGAGCATCCACGGACGTTATTTCTTGAAAAACCTCATACTTTATGGCTGAAACGCGGAAAAACCACTGCACTGGCGCAAGGGCAGGCTTTGTTGCAGGCTCATCTTGATGATCCGGCACTGGATGCGCAACTAGTGCCTATTTCATTACTGTGGGGCCGGGCGCCGGGTAAAGAAAATAGCATTAAATGGCTATTGGGCGAAGCACATGCACCAAACTGGCTGGCGAAACTCTTAATAGTACTGATATCCGGCCGCCATACGCTGGTTCGGTTTAGCCGGGCCGTAGCACTGAAACAAATGGCCGCAGAATTTGGTGCCGAGCAGCAGACAGCCCATAAGCTGCTGAGAATGTCGCGATTCCATTTTTACCGGCAACGCCTGGCGGCAACAGGCCCCAAGCTGGTGAATCGCGCCCAGTTGTTTAATGCCCTACTGGCGGCTCCTGCGCTTAAAAAAGCGATAGAAGATGAAGCTAAAGCCAAGCGGATATCAGTCAGTGATGCCCGGCAGGAAGCCAGAAAACTGTTGCTGGAAATAGCGGCAGATTATCGCGCTACGACGCTACGTGTGGGTGACCGGGTACTACGCTGGTTATGGAGTAAGTTATACACGGGTATAAAAATTAATAATGCTGACATGCTGCGGGATCTGGCGCAAAAGGGGCACGAAATAGTCTATGTCCCCTGTCATCGCAGCCATATGGATTATTTGTTACTAAGCTACGTCATTTATCAGCAAGGCTTGGCGCCGCCGCATATAGCTGCCGGTATTAACCTGAACTTTTGGCCCGCAGGGCCCATTTTCCGCCGCGGAGGCGCTTTTTTTATCAGGCGAAGTTTCAGTGGTAATAAGTTGTACTCAGCCGTATTTCGCGAGTATTTATGCCAGCTGTTTAGTAAGGGTTATTCGGTTAAATATTACACCGAAGGTGGCCGAAGCCGCACCGGTCGCTTATTGCAGCCCAAAACAGGCATGCTGGCCATGACGCTGCAGTCGATGCTGCGCGGTATTGAAAGGCCTGTAACACTGGTACCGGTTTACCTTGGCTATGAGCACGTAATGGAAGTAAACACTTACCTACGTGAACTTAAGGGTTCCGGCAAACAGAAAGAGTCTGCCTGGGGTGTCATTAAAGCAATCCGCAATTTACGCGACTATGGTTATGGTTACGTCAACTTTGGTGAGCCGATAACACTGAATAATTACCTGAACCAGCATGTACCAGACTGGAAACAGGATCTACACCCAATGGAGGTGCAAAAGCCTCAATGGCTGAACCCCACAGTGGCTAGGCTTGCTGACACCCTGATGCAGCGAATAAATCATGCCGCGGCGCTTAATAGTATTAACCTGATAGCACTGTGTTTGCTGGCAACCGAAAAACACACGCTGACCCGGCGTGAGCTGGAGCAGCAGCTTGATTTTTACCTGCAGCTGCAACGTACTGCACCTTACAGTGAAAAGATGACACTACCTGCAGAGTCGGCAGCACAATTGATCGACCATGCGATACAATTACAAAAAGTGCAGCAGCAGCGTGACAGTTTTGGCGAGTTACTGAGCCTGAGCGAAGAAAATGCAGTGTTGTTGAGTTATTACCGCAATAATGTGCTGCATGCGTATATTCTGCCAGCGATTATCGCCAGCGCTATTTTGCATCAGCGCGACATCAGTCAGCAGCAATTACGCCATATCGTTCAGCAGCTGTTTCCGCTGTTGCAACAAGAGTTATTTCTGAGTATCAGCGATGTAAACGCATACTGCGACGCAATATTGCAACATCTGACTGATACAGGCCTGGCAGAACAGGTTGAGCAAAGTTACAGGACACCAGCACAAAACAGTAAAGGTTATTTTATGCTGAGCATGCTGGCGCATAACGCTGAACATACGCTGCAGCGCTATGCAATGGTGCTACAACTTATAGAAAGTCAGGGCGCGCAAAGCCGTGCTGTACTGGAAAAACACAGCCACGAACTGGCTCAGCGCCTGCTCAGCCTGCATGGTATTACCGCGCCGGAGTATTACGATAAGCAACTGTTTGCCACTTTGGTGAATGCGTTAAAAGACAGCGGTTATACGCAGACAGATGAACGCAGCCAGGTGGTGGCTACGGCTCAACTGCCGGTGTTAAATACCACGGTAGGGCTATTACTGCGTAACGATGTACTACAAAGCATTCACAGCATAGTCCCTGCCGTTAACCCGGCCACCGCTGCCGTCACCCATTAGCGGCTGGTCGGATACGAACGGATAACCCCTTCCTGGATGGTAGAGGCAACTAAGGTGCCGGCCCGGTTAAAAAACTGGCCGCGCACCAGGCCGCGCCCGCCAGATGCACTTGGGCTGTCTACTGCATACAGTAACCAATCATCAAAACGAAAATCCTGATGAAACCACATCGCATGGTCGATGGTTGCGACTTGCATATTGGGCGCCATAAATGACTTACCATGCGGCTGTAGCGCTGTTGGTAAGAAGTTGAAGTCGGATGCATAGGCCAACATATATTTGTGCACACGCAAGTCGTCCGGCATGGGGCCATTAGCTTTAAACCAAACATAGCGCAGCGCCGGGCTGACTTCCTGCTTGAACGGGTTCTGAAAGTCCACCGGCCGCATTTCTATCGGTTTTTCACAGATAAACTTACTACGTAAGCTCTCAGGAATTAACTGTGCATGCTGCTGATAAAATTCCAGATCAGACACCAGCTGCTCAGGCTCAGGCACCTGCGGCATAACATCCTGATGTTCGAAACCTTGTTCTTCCGCCTGAAATGAAGCCGTCATATAAAAGATGGGCTTGCCGTACTGAATAGCACTAACGCGTCGCGTGCTAAAACTTTTGCCATCGCGGATATTTTCTACTTCGTAAACAATGGCTTTAGCCGCATCGCCCGGACGCAAAAAGTAGGAGTGAAACGAGTGCACCTTTCTATCTTCAGCAATAGTCTCTTTTGCCGCGGATAACGCCTGCCCCATAACCTGACCACCAAATACCGCCTTGAAACCCAAATCCTGGCTCTGACCGCGATACAGGCCCTGCTCTATGGTTTCCAGCTTTAATAATGCCAGTAAATTCTGTAAAACCTGACTCATGGCTGTCCCTTTTATTCTGTTTGGCTGAAGTATAATGATATTCTGCCGCAAACGAAGGAGATCAGCAAAGATGAGCTACTGGTTATTTAAAACCGAACCGTCAGAATGCAGTATCGATGATTTTGCCAACGCACCGGATACGCCGATAGTCTGGGAAGGCGTGCGAAACTACCAGGCCCGTAATATGCTGCGCGACGATGTTAAAAAAGATGATCTGGTTTTTATCTATCATTCCAGTTGCAAACTGATCGGAGTAGCTGGCATTGCCCAAGTAGTGAGCGCCGGCTACCCGGATCCAAGTCAATTTGATACTGCAAGTGTTTATTTTGATGAGAAATCCAGCCAGACATCCCCTCGCTGGTTCGCTGTAGACCTTGTTTTTGTAGAAAAGCTGCCAGCCATTATTCCACTGGACAAACTTAAAAGCTTGGCTAAGCTAAGTGAACTGCCTTTAGTTCAACGAGGCAGCAGACTGTCTGTTATGCCGGTAACGCCTGAGCAGTGGCAGAGTATTTTACAGCAGCGTTAACGGCATATTGATTGAGCCTGAAACCTGTTATCCCTGATGGTTGGAGCCTGTTATGTCACATGAAAGGCGCCAGATGGATAAGGATATACATTTTTTCTGGGACGATCTGAATCTGGCACAAAAATTTTCCGTTGCTGAGCTGCAGCGGTTTGGTTATGACTTACTCTTCGTTCGCCACATCGCTAATGGCAGCATGGCAGTATTAGCATCGGGTAGCAAAGTGGCGGCAATTGATATCGAAGGCCAAATTGATATTGAGCCTAAGGTAGTCCTACGGCATTGACAGCAGCCTACAGGCTGCTGACCTTTGCCTGTTTCTCTTCCTGAGCCAACAACGCAACGACCACACACAGTTGCAGGTGAGACATCAGGCTGTTATTACGCCACAGTGATGTTAACCGGCTGTGGTTCTGCATCATTTTCTCCAGCTGACTCACACCTAAGGTGCTGTGCTTTTTGAGCTGTCCAGCCATGGCCTGATGCGGCGTAACTGACTTACTACAACATTCTTTAACGACGGCAGGCAGGCTGATACACAACAGGCGGGCAAGCTGAATCTCATCTGCGGACAACACCGGATTAACCGGCTGCTGTGATACCTGCTGCTCTAATACCGCTTTTTGTTGCTCGGCAAGCTGATAGGTTGCCTGCTGCAGTTTCAGTAGCTCCTGCTCGCGCGCGTTTAGCTTTTGCTGCAATCCTTTATTGGTTTTGCCAATCTGTTCCATTTGCCACAGAATGTACAACATCACGACAACTAACACGCCGATAAACAACATCCAGACCATACTGCATTTGTTCCCTGCAAGCTGCATCAGGGCACTGTCAGTGCCCTCTTTCTAACACCGGTACATATTATCTTTTTTCTGCTGCGATGTAACGCCGAACCTGCTGTTCCAATACGGCTAGTGGCAGGCTGCCATTACTCAGCACAACATCGTGAAACTCCCTGATATTAAACCGCTCACCCAATGCCTGCTCAGCTTCGGCCCGCAAGCGTTTAATAGTTATTTCACCGAGCTTATAAGACAATGCCTGAGCTGGCCAGCTGATGTAACGGTCAATCTCTGTAGTGACATTGTGCATTGATAACGCGGTATTGCTGGCGAGAAAATCAATCGCCTGCTGCCTGCTCCAGCCCATGCTGTGCATCCCGGTGTCGACCACTAAACGGGCCGCCCGCCACATTTCGTAAGTTAAGCGGCCAAAATTGCTGTATGGGTCCTGATAAAAACCCATTTCCAGCCCCAGGTACTCGGCATATAACCCCCAGCCTTCACCAAACGCAGACGTATAAAAACTACGGCGATAATCAGGCAAGGCTTTCTGCTCGCGGGCCAGCGCTATTTGCAAATGATGGCCCGGCACCGCCTCATGCAAAGTCAGCGCCTCCATTTCATAGAGTGGACGTCTGTCTAACCGATAGGTATTAACCCAGTAAAAGCCAGCCTGGTCATCACGCGACGGCCCGGAGTAACGGCCAGTAGTATATTTAGGCGCAATTTCCGCCGGCACCGGTACCACGCCATAAGGAGTGCGAGGCAAGGTTTTAAACAACTTAGGTAATTGAGCATCAGATTTCTTGGCAAGAAACGCGGCATAGCGCATTAACTCGTCTGGCGTTTTTGGGTAAAACTGGGGGTCTGTGCGCAAAAATTGAATAAAGTCAGCAAAGCTACCCTGAAAACCCGTGTCGGCAATAACCTGCTGCATTTCAGTACGAATGCGCTTAACTTCATCCAGCCCAATCTGATGCACCTGAGCCGGCGTCATGTTTAGCGTAGTGTAATGCTGCAGGCGGTTTTGGTAATACGCTTCACCCTGCGGTAATGCACTGGCAGCAATAGTATCTCGTGCTGCCGGAATATACTGTTCTACCATAAAATCATAAAACGCCTGATAAGCCGGGTTCACCGCAGTGCGGATTTGCATTGCAGCTTCGTGCCGTAGCTGTTGCCATTGTTCGGCACTGATATAAGCCGGTTTAGTTTCAAATGGCTTAAAAAACACACTTTGTTCAGGTTCAGTGATATATGAAATAATACTTTGCTCGAAGCCTTTCAGCACCGCTTTAGGTTGAGTCATCCCGGTAGCCAATCCTTGCTGCATCCAGGCGGTCTGCTGCTGCATATAGCGTGGAATGGCGGAAAGCTGCTGAATATACAGCTGGTAATCATTCACGCTACCAAAGGTTGCGCGTTGGGGTAAAAACCCCAAGCTGGTATGAAAGCCTGATTCTGACGTCAGCGGCATCAGATGTGCTCCGTAACGATATTCATCAATATCGTCGGCCAAACGGTAACTTAGGATGGCATGATTAATCTGGTTTTGCTCAGACAGCCTGTTCACATCAACCTGCTGCAATTTCTTTTGCCAGCCCAGTCGTTGTTTATTACGCATAGCCAGTGCTTCAGGCGATATATCCGTCAGCCGACCTGGCTCCGCTTGGTTAAGTTGTTGCTCTGCCTGCCATAATTGCGCCGCCAGTTCAGAAAACGCGGCATCAGGTTGTTGTTGCGTGGCTGCACAACCGGCCAACATCATTGTCAGGCCAATGTTTAGCATCAGCACTTTAATAGTAGGTGTGATTGTCATTCTGGTTTTCCCACCGTAGATAAAAGACAGCCCGATTGTAACGACTTTATACCGACTTTACAGTTAGCTTAACTGACAGCAGCCGCCTTTAGTCGTTTTCGTGAAATCAGCTGCGCACTGCTTATAAATAAGTCAAAGTGTTGTTATTTTCTGCGCACCGCACGACGATAGCGCCAGAGCTGTTGCCAGTTAATAAAATTCGCGTACTATGGCTATGGGATTTTTTGCGTTAACATCAATCTGGCATCGGATTAATAATAACAATAACCGGAGTTTTGTGTGATCTCATGAAGTATCACGATTCGATACAACAGGCTGGCGAAAAAGCAGCGCAGGTTAAATTATTCCTGCAGCGTGCCAATCTTGCTGCTCATCCTGTTAATTACGCGGTATGTTATGAGTATATCAGCGGACACAACTCTCAGCTGTGCCAAATTATTGAACAAAAGCTGTCAGCCAGAGCCCCTCTGGATGATTTTATTATGGCGGATCTGTATAGCCGCTTTCTGGCACCTGCCAACCCGCAACAGGAACAGATGCTACAGGAAGCCTCAGGTATGGTAAGCCGGATGGCTGCCTACACAGACGTTGCCGCAGAACAGCTGGATGACTATCTGCTGCAGTTAGATCACAGCATGCTACAAATACAGCAAACCAAACCAGACCCGGTACTACAACCCATTATTAGTCAGCTACAACAGACGACTGCCGAATTCAGGCTCAGTCAGCAACAAATGCAACAGCAATTACTGCTGGCAAACCAGCAGAGTCACCAGCTGCGACATGAATTAGAACAACTGAAACAACAGCGCTTACTCGACCCGCTTACCGGCTTATATAACCGTCTTGCAATGCAAAATCAGCTGGATCTCTGGTTTAGTGAACAACCTGGCCGGCGTATAGCTGCCATAGCGGTCAACCTTGATCATTTCAGTCGTTTCAATCAAGAATATGGTAATACGATTGGCGACGTTATCCTGTCAAAAGTCGCACGCAAGATAAGCAGCTACGTTCAAAGTAGCGGCTTACCTGTTCGCTCGGGCGGTGAAGAGTTTCTTATCCTATTGCCAGACGTTGACCTGCGCAGCGCCAGTGAAATAGCAGAGCAGGTGCGCCGAGGGGTCGAAAAACTGCGGTTTGTCTCCTCACGCAGTAAGAAGACACTGCCTAAAGTCACCATATCACTGGGCGTTTCTTTATATCAACAGAGTGAAAACTGGTACCAGTTTCTTGGCCGCACAGCAGAAGTGCTGTTACTGGCGAAAAAACGGGGCCGCAATCAGGTAGCCAGCGAATTAATGCTTGCCGACGGCGCTCTTGCATAAAAGCCAACAGATAAGTTGGCCTTGGCACCGTTATCTTTTACACTAGCCGCATTTAGTTACCGACAGGTGCGCCGCATGACAGATCAAAACTCCAACACGACTCACTTTGGCTATAAAACAGTTGCTGCCGAGCAAAAAGTGTCGATGGTCGCTAACGTATTCCATTCGGTTGCTGCTAAATATGACTTAATGAATGACTTAATGTCGCTCGGCATTCACCGTTTATGGAAACGCTTTACTATTGACTGCAGCGGCGTGCGGGCCGGGCAACAGGTGTTAGACCTGGCGGGCGGTACCGGTGATATCACCGCATTATTCTCCAAGCGGGTTGGCCCCACCGGCAAAGTGGTACTGGCGGATATTAATGCGTCCATGTTGACTGTGGGCCGAGACAAACTGCGCGATCTCGGCTTGGTAAACAACATTGAGTATGTGCAGGCTAACGCTGAGGCCCTGCCTTTTGCTGACAACAGCTTTGACATTGTCAGCATTGGCTTTGGCCTGCGTAATGTGACCGACAAAGATGCTGCACTGCGTTCAATTTTCCGGGTATTAAAGCCCGGTGGCCGTTTGCTGGTGCTGGAATTCTCTAAACCTGAGCATGACTGGCTGAGCAAAGCGTACGATTTATATTCGTTTAAGCTGTTACCCGCCATGGGGCAACTGGTAGCAAATGATAAAGAAAGCTACCAGTATCTGGCAGAGTCTATAAGGATGCATCCCGATCAGGAAACCTTGAAAGGCATGATGCAGACGGCGGGCTTTGCAGAGGTAAGTTACCACAATCTCACCGGCGGTATTGTCGCCCTGCACCGTGGTTATAAGTTCTGATGTTACCCTTACTGCCTCAGTTATTCTGTGCTGTAGCAGAGAAAGTGCTGGCCAGATTGATTGCAATGGATCCACAGGCCAAAGCCCGGTTAACGCGGCTTAGCGACAAGCAACTGTCTTTTCGTCTGCGCGAATGGCAGACAACACTGGTGATGACGGTTAGTGGCGGAGCCATCCTGTTCAACCAGCATGATAACCCGGTAGATTGCGCAATACAGACCGACCTGGCCAGCCTGCGTTTACTGCGTGATCCGAGCCAATTGACCCGTCTGATAAAAGCCGATGCATTACACATTGACGGTGACATTCAGGTAGCACAGCAGTACAGCCACTTTTTTCAGCAGTTGAGCCCAGACTGGCAACAAGCCTTGTCTGGTTATGTTGGCGATGCGCCGGCGCACAAAATAGCCCGCAGTCTGCAACAGGCTCACGCCTATTTCAGCAACAAAGCTGAGGCGCTTAGCCAGATGGGTACAGAGCTGGCGCAAGACGAACTGAAAGTCAGCCCAGCCCCAGCGGAGCTTGCCCAGTTCAGTGATACGGTCAGTCAGTTATCAGCGAGGGTGGATAAGCTGCAGCAGCAAATCAAAGCCCTTCAGGAGTCCTAGTGCGTATCAGCCGTTTCTACCATATTCAGAAAACCCTGTTGCAATTCGGGCTGGACGAACTTATTCCACCACAGTGGCAACCCTGGTACGCCCGGCTGTTTCGTCGCAGCCTGTTTTGGCTGCGTAACCGCCACCCACAGCAGCCGGTCGGCGTGCGGTTGCGTCTGGCACTACAAAGCCTGGGACCGGTATGGGTGAAGTTTGGCCAGATGCTGTCCACACGGCGTGACTTGTTTCCACCGCACCTTGCCGATGAGCTGGCCAAACTGCAGGACAAAGTGCCCCCTTTTGATGGTGCCCAGGCGCAGAAACTGATTGAAAAAGCGCTGGAGCTTGAAGACATAGCGCAGTTATTCACTGGGTTTGAGCAAACACCACTCGCGTCGGCCTCTATTGCTCAGGTACACAGCGCCCGGCTGATCCAGCCTGACGGTAATCTGGCAGATGTTGTTATTAAAGTCATCAGACCCGATATCCGTCAGCAAATTCTGGCTGATCTGGCTCTGATGGAAACGCTGGCCGATGCCGCCGCCAGGTTTTTACCAGACGGCAAAAGGTTACGCCCACGCGAGGTGGTATCAGAATACCGTAAAACCATACTGGACGAGTTGGATCTGCAACGCGAGGCCGCTAACGCTATACAGCTGCGGCGTAACTTCGATAATTCAGATTCGTTATACATTCCGTTCGTGTACAGCGATTACAGCCGCTCTAACGTGATGGTGATGGAACGAATTTACGGCATACCGGTATCGGATATCACCGCCCTGCAGGCACAGGGTACAGATATGGAACTGCTGGCAAAACGTGGTGTTGAGGTGTTTTTTACCCAGGTATTTCGCGACAGTTTTTTTCATGCCGACATGCATCCGGGCAATATTTTTGTCTCACGCGACAACCCACAAAACCCAAAATACATTGGTATTGACTGTGGTATCGTCGGCACCCTGAATGCCGAAGACAAACGCTATCTGGCCGAGAATTTCGTCGCATTTTTTAACCGCGATTATAAGAAAGTAGCACAGCTACATGTCGATTCCGGCTGGGTACCGGCCCACACCAAAGTCGAGGAGTTTGAGAGTGCCATCCGCACTGTCTGCGAACCAATCTTTCAAAAGCCTTTGGCAGAAATCTCATTCGGCCATGTTCTGTTGAATCTGTTTAATACTGCACGCCGGTTTGACATGCAGGTGCAGCCGCAGTTGGTGCTGCTGCAAAAAACCCTGCTGTATATTGAAGGGTTGGGCCGGCAATTGTACCCACAGCTGGATTTGTGGAAAACTGCCAAGCCGTTTCTGGAAAACTGGGTAAAGCAACAGGTCGGTTTACCGGCTATCTGGCGTCAGGTCAAAGAAAACCTGCCGTTTTGGGCGGAAAAGCTGCCGCAAATGCCAAACCTGTTGCACCAGTATCTGGAGCAGGGACCAAAACAACAACGTCAGTTGCTGCAACAACTGCAGCTTCTGGCTGTACAGCAGCGCAAGACCAGACAACAAATTATTGCGGCGACCTTTGCTGCAGCACTATTGATTAGTGCTAGTATGTTGCTCTGCTTTGACAACCTTGTATCCTCGGCGTTGTTGTTTGCAGCCAGTGCGATATGCGGCAGCAGAGCCTGGCGCTGAACCGGCGGATAATAAGACTGTCACAATAAAGACATACACTGATTGCAGTACCACATTGCATGACCACTAAAGGGGATTAACCATGTTAGGCAACATCAGTATCTGGCAATTGCTTATTGTACTGGCCATTATCGTGCTGCTGTTTGGCACAAAGAAATTACGCGGTATTGGTTCTGACTTAGGCTCTGCCATCAAAGGTTTTCGCAGTTCAATAAAAGATGAACCGCAGGACGAAGAGCACCCCTCGGCACAGTTGTCTGACAAAGCAAAGTCAGATGCCGAGCAAGTTAAAACGAGCCAATCTGCTTCAAAAGATAAAGTGTAAATGGGTTTCTGGGAACTGGTTGTCGTTGGTGTAGTTGCCCTGCTGGTGCTGGGTCCCGAGCGTCTGCCCGGCGCGATCCGCTCCGTCAATAAAACAGTGCGCAGCATCAAGCAGTTCGGTCAGCAGATGCAGGCCGAGCTGAATGCTGATTTACGTGCACACGAACTGCATCAGAAACTGAAAGATGCTGAAGCCAAAGGGCTGATTAATCTTACTGAGCAGGAAAAAGCCGCTCTGGCCGAGCTGAAGCAGGCTGCAGCTGATGTCAACACGCCACTGCTCAACAATGAAAAGAACCATGAGTCTGAACGCTAATCCTGACAGCCTGTTGGGGCATCTTATTGAGCTACGCAACCGGCTGTTACGTTGTGTCATTGCCGTTATCGTCGTTTTTGCAGCACTGGCTGCTTTTTCCCAGGATATCTATCATCTGCTGGCAAAGCCGCTAATGGCCGTGTTGCCGGAAAACAGCAGCATGATTGCAACAGATGTTGCTGCACCTTTCTTTGCACCGTTCAAGTTAACCTTTATCGTTGCCATCTGTTTTGCTATTCCGTATATCCTGCTGCAGGTTTGGCAATTTATTGCGCCGGCACTTTACAGCAGGGAAAAGAAACTGATGGCGCCTCTGGTCGTCAGTAGTACTTTGCTGTTTTATTCGGGTATAGCCTTTGCCTACTTTGTTGTGTTTCCGATTATCTTTGGCTTTTTCACCAGTGTTGCGCCTGAAGGCGTAACCGTTGCCACGGATATCAGCAACTATCTGGACTTCGTGCTGAAGCTGTTTTTTGCTTTTGGCCTGTCATTTGAAATTCCGGTAGCCATTTTGCTGATGGTTTGGACAGGTGTCAGCACCCGCGCCGATTTAGCCGAAAAAAGGCCCTATATTATCGTTGGCGCTTTCGTGCTGGGTATGTTATTAACACCACCGGACGTGTTGTCACAAACACTGTTGGCAGTGCCGATGTGGTTATTGTTTGAGCTTGGCCTGGCACTTAGCCGGTTTTATCAGCCTGATACAACAGAGCAATCAGAACAACAGGAACAGAAGTAATGAAACAATTTGCCTTGATGATCTTACTAGGTGCCGCCACACAGGTTCAGGCTGCCATTCCAGCGGAGCAGGCAATTGAACTTTGTCGGGCAGAGCAGAATGCACTGCGCCGCCTTAATTGCTACGACGCTATTACCGCAGACACAACTGTCAGCGTAGCTGAACCGGCTGTACGCGCAACACAAACAACTGCACCACAGCAACAAACTGCGGCACCCCGGCCTCAGCCTGCAGCTCAGCCAGCTCCTGCTGCTACCGCTGAAAGCAGTTTCGGTCTTGAACACAAAAAGTCATCAGAACAGACCACAGATAAAATATATGTCACGGTTAAAACTGTTTCCGAAAACCAGCAGCGGGAATTAGTCGTGGAATTTACCAATGGCCAGATCTGGCGCCAACGCGGCAATGACTACTATCAGATAAAAGCTGGCGAAAAACACTATATTAAACGCGGCGTGTTAGGGTCGTTTTTCCTTGGTAACGACGATAACAACCGGACTATACGGGTAAAGCGCGAACAATAATATGCATGCCTGGTGCGATATTGGAGTAAACCTGTTCAGCGGTCAGTTCGACACTGACCGTGAGGCAGTGTTGCAACGGGCCGCCGATGCCGGTGTCGTCCAATTAATATTGATTGGCAGCGACCTGGCAGAAAGCCAACAGAATATCGCTTTTTGCCACCAACATAGCGGCTGCTTTACTACAGCGGGTATCCATCCGCATCAGGCAGCCGGCGCTGCTGCTGACTACCTGCCACAACTGACAACGCTGCTGCAAGACCCCAAGGTTATTGCTGTTGGCGAATGCGGTTTAGATTTTAACCGTGATTTCTCCCCCCGCCCGGTACAACAACAGGTTTTTGCCGAGCAGTTGCAACTTGCTAACTCAGTGGCTAAACCGGTATACCTGCACCAACGCGACGCCTTCGAGACCCAACTGGCTATATTGAAAGAGGCGCAAGTCAGCCGCGGCGTCAGCCATTGCTTTACAGGCGACACCGCGCAGTTAAAGGCCTGGCTTGATTTGGGCTTGTACATCGGCATCACAGGTTGGCTGTGCGACGAGCGCCGCGCATCTGAGTTGCGTCAGGCATTGCACTATATTCCGCTAGACCGGCTGCTGCTGGAAACTGACGCGCCCTATCTGTTACCGCGTGACCTTATGCCTAAACCTGCCAGCCGCCGAAACGAACCTGCCCTGTTACCACACATTGGCGCTACCGTCGCACGGATGTTACAACTGGACATCAGCCGGCTGGCAAGACAAACTGTCGATAATTGCCGCAACTTGTTTCAGCTTGAAGGCAGACTGCCGGTGACGGGGGAATATCATGAATGAGCTGCTTTTCTGCTTTATTGCCGGCAGCGTAACAGGCGCTTGTCTGGCAGGTGCCTTTGCCCTGAGTAAGGTGCGGCGTTTGAAGCAGGCCGCAGCAGAGTTGGAAAACCAGCTACGCAGCCACAGTTTCGAGTTGCAGATAACGCTCGACGAACTGGCAGAGAAAAACCATTTGCTGCAGCAGCAAACGCAAACCGATACGCTGTCGGGCATCTACAACAGAGCATACTTTGACCGGCGCATGCGGTCTGAACTCAAACGCAGCCGGCGTGAACAGCGCTCACTGGCACTGGTCTTGCTGGATATCGATCATTTTAAACGAATTAACGATAATCTGGGGCATCTGGCCGGCGACCATGCCATTAAGTTTGTTGCAAACGTGATACAGCAGCAATTGAAGCGGCCGGCAGACAAACTGTGCCGCTACGGCGGCGAAGAATTTGCGTTGATCCTACCGAATACCACCTTACAAGGTGCCAGACAGTTAGCAGAACAAATTCGCCATAGTTTAGAAAATGCAGAGCAAAAAACTGAGCCCGCGTTTCATCTGACACTGAGCGCAGGCTGTTACGCCGCCGTACCAGGCGTGCAAAGCGATAACGATGAATACATCCGCTTCGCTGATTCTGCGCTGTATCGCGCCAAAGCCGCCGGCCGTAATCAGGTTCACAGCTATCCGGCCGCAGCCGCCTTTAGTGCAACATCAGGAGAAGTAAATGAATACTAACCGCTATTTTCCAGCGAGCCGCATGCGCCGTATGCGCGAGCATGATTTCAGCCGCCGCTTGATGGCAGAACACCAGCTTACCGTTAACGACTTGATTTACCCAATGTTTATTATTGAAGGTGATAATAAGCGCGAAGCCATAGCGTCTATGCCGGGTATTGAAAGACTGAGCCTCGATTTACTGCTCGAAGAGGCTAAGCAGCTGGCCGCTCTGGGAATTCCAGCCATTGCATTGTTTCCGGTAACAGCAACTGAGAAAAAATCACTGCAGGCAGAAGAAGCCTGGAACCCTGATGCACTGGCGCAACGGGCCGTGCGTTTACTGAAAAAGCATGTACCAGAACTTGGCGTTATCACTGACGTCGCGCTGGATCCGTTCACTACACATGGTCAGGACGGCATCATCGATGACAACGGTTATGTGCAGAACGATATCACCACAGCCGCATTGGTAAAACAGGCGTTGTCACATGCTGAAGCCGGTGCTGATGTTGTGGCACCCTCCGATATGATGGATGGCCGCATCGGCGCAATTCGTGAAGCTCTGGAAGACGCGGGTTTTATTAATACCCGTATCATGGCGTACTCGGCAAAGTATGCGTCAAGTTATTATGGCCCGTTTCGCGATGCTGTCGGTTCTGCCGGCAACCTGAAAGGTGGCAATAAAAAAACCTACCAGATGGACCCGGCCAACAGCAATGAAGCGTTACATGAAGTTGCGCAGGATCTGGAAGAAGGCGCCGATATGGTCATGGTTAAACCCGGCATGCCTTATCTGGATATAGT
This sequence comes from Rheinheimera sp. ATLC3, assembly GCF_059429535.1. Lineage (NCBI taxonomy): Bacteria > Pseudomonadati > Pseudomonadota > Gammaproteobacteria > Chromatiales > Chromatiaceae > Rheinheimera > Rheinheimera sp. ATLC3. The sequence continues at coordinate 2,392,014 of NZ_CM182103.1, read as the reverse complement.
GCGCCGGGTGAAAGATGAATTCGGTGTACCGACTTTTGCCTATCAGGTCAGTGGTGAGTATGCTATGCATATGGCCGCCATTGAAAATGGCTGGCTGGCAGAACAACCGGTAATTATGGAATCACTGCTGGCTTTTAAACGCGCAGGCGCTGATGGCATTCTGACTTACTTTGCTAAGAAAGTGGCCATCTGGTTGCAGCAGAAATAAGCGACAGGGCCGCAGGCTATGCCAGCATTTGACCAGATACCACGCCTGACACTCGCGCATTTACCCACCCCACTGGAACAGGCACCGCGTTTATCGGCGCAGCTTGGGATAGAGCTGCTGATAAAGCGCGATGACTGTACCGGTCTGGCCGGTGGTGGCAACAAAGCGCGCAAACTTGAATATTTACTCGCGGATGCAAAACGCCTTGGTGCAGATACACTGGTTACTATTGGCGGCTTGCAGTCTAATCATGCTAGGCAGACTGCAGCGGCGGCGGCGCGGTTTGGTTTCGCCTGTGAGCTGGTGCTGCAGGATGTCGCCGGTACCCCAACGGCAGACTATGCCAGCAACGGTAATATGCTGTTCAACCATCTGTTGGGGGCAAACATACATCAGCTGGCGCTGACAGACGATTGTCAGCAGTATGCGGCAACGTTAATGACAGCGTTACAGCGCCAGGGCAAGCAGCCTTATTTGATCCCCATCGGTGGTTCCAATGCCATTGGCAGCCTAGGCTATGTCCGCTGTGCGCTTGAACTGGCTGAGCAGCTACGCCAGCTTAATACAGTACCACAGCAAATAGTCGTAGCAACCGGTAGCGCCGGTACCCAGGCAGGCTTACTGGCTGGCCTGATGCTCGCCGGGCTTGATATTCCGGTGTTAGGTATCACTGTCAGTCGCCCGGCCGTGCAACAACAGCAGCTGGTGTTGCAGCTGTTACAGCAGGTGTTACCGCTGATTGGGCTCGACCCGGATCAGGCGCAGGGTAAAGTGCATGCTAATGGCGACTACTATGGTGCAGGTTACGGCATCACGACACCTGCCACCGTCAATGCGCTGCAGCAAACCGCGCGGGCTGAAGGTATACTGCTGGACCCCGTCTACACCGGCAAAGCAATGGCCGGCGTGATGGATTTATGCCAACGCGGTATTATTGAACAGGGAAGCCGCCAGCTCTTTGTGCATACCGGCGGCAGCCCGGCATTAGCTGGCTACGCGTCTGTGCTGTAAGTTTCTGCCTGTGGCAACCGTAGCTGCACTAACAAAGGTAGATGGTCGGATGCCCGCTTTACCAGATCAGAAGCAGGTATCTCTACAGCCGTCACCGCCAGCTGGCTGCTGACAAAAATATGGTCGATGCGGGCTGCTGCAAAACGGCTGGGGAAAGTGCCGGCAGGCCTGTGCCCGGCCAAAGCTACCTGCGCATCTTGCAGCCGGGAGCCAAGCCGCTGACATACTTCTGAATTGGGCGGGGCATTCAAATCTCCGCAAAATATTACCGGCCCCTTGCATTCTGGATGGCCAAGCCAATCCTCGCCGAGCAAGCTGTCTATTTGCACAAGCCGCTCACGGCTGTTCAGGCCAAGGTGTGTATTAATAACCTGCACCTGTTGGCCTTGATAAGTTACCTCAGCCAAAATAGCCCCTCTTGGCTCTAACCCCGGTTTGCCAGCTAATCCCGGCAATGGCCCGGCTTTAATCAACCGCAGCGGCAGATGGGTTAAAATGGCATCGCCATATTGTTCTTCCTCCAGATGCATTGCCGGGTGAAAATGAAACTCCATCTCCAATTTGCGCGCAATTAAACGGGCCTGATCCATTCCTAAACTGCGGCCACGTCCAAGATCTAACTCCTGCAGCGCGACAATATCGGGGTTGGCCTGCGCGATAACCCGGGCTATGCGTTCAACATCAACCTTACCATCCAGCCCAATGCAGCTATGAACGTTGTACGTCATCACGCGCAGGCCGTCACCGGTGTTGGCTCTTGCTTTGTCACGCGACACCGGCTGACTGGTTGTACGGCGCATATATTGCAGCGCAGCCTGATACAAATCGTGCGGCCGCATATAGCGGCTGCCTGCCGGGGGCAGCGCAACATCAGCTGGCAGCAAGGCGAAACCTGTGGTTTCCTCTGGCGTGGCACCGGCGTGCGCACCATTTTCATCCGCAAAAGTTAACGGCGTGAGCCCATCGCGCCAGCCCATCACAACCAGATCGCCGGCATCGGCATGCTGACATAATCGCAGCAAATCATCGCTCAGGCTGTCCAGAAACGGATGCTCGGCACCGAATAACTTAGCAGCGTCTTCTGGTAAATAATAATCCCCATCGCTGGTCGTGGCGCGCAAACACTGCTCGCTTTCAACCGTTAGCACTATCGGTACCTGATAACGTGTTGCCAGCTCAGCAGCTACAAAATGCAGTTCCTGCTCTGACAGCGGCCTCGGTGCATAAATATGGCCAACCGGCCCCAGAGCTGCCACTTTGACTACGTCATCTGTATCGTTATCTTCGCTGCGTTCTACCGCGAAGATACGTTGCACCCGCTTACCGCCCAGCAGTCTTACGCGCTGAGTCTGGATCCCCCCTTTTGCCGCAGGCCGTGCGAGAGGTGAGTCAGAGGAGAGCTTGTCGAAGCACTGCTCTACTGCATGTTGTAACGGATAGCCATGTAGCTGGCTGTACTGACTGACTTTTGCCTGACCATGATCAGAATGGATCCAGACTTCATAATTACGCCACTCAGACCGGTGAGCAGCGCGCCATAATCTGGCGATGCTGTCGTCGATGCCTTTTAACGTCCAATGCGCAAAGCGGGACGAGGGCCCGCGCCGGTGTGACTGCTCGTCGTAGCCAAGAAAATTAATATGTACTATCGGCATACCGCGGCTAAGGTCAATCTTACCGCCGATGACACACAACTCCCGCAGCACAATAGAGATCGCAACCCGGGTTGGTACAAACTTGAGTTCATTAAAAAAATCGTGCCCTTTTACCTGCCCGCGAAAAAAATCACGCAGTGCCAGGCCAACTTCGAGACAAAACAGACCGGCAATACGCAGCACACTGTACAAATTGGTTATAAACAGCACCAACAATACCAACGGATTAGCGCTACGCAAGGCAGAGCCCCAACCCAGTGAAGAAGCACAGAAGTGCGATTCAGCAGCACCGCCGGTAAACATGTCAGCATAGACACTACCGTCTTTTAATAGTGCCGCTTTGGTTTGACCGGCCAAGCGTTGTTCTACCTGCGCCGCAGTATCAGGTTGTAACATACGCACTATCTTACCGGTACGGTGGTCACAAAACGAGAAAGCTGGCACTGCTCCGGGGATACCGTAAAATAATTCAGCCTGTACCGCTGGCGTCGTCGCCGGCAAGCCGGAGTACTGAGCGTGCATGCTGTAGTGTTCCCGCTGCAGCAAACGGCGCAAAAAAGGCATTTCGCCGCTGTCCAGCGCCCGCTGCAATTCAATTTTAGACAGGCCATCTATTTGCAGCATAATCAGCCCCGGCCGCACGGCTGACCCTTTTGAAACCGGTAATTGTAATAGCCTCGCCAGCCAGCGGCTGCGACTTACTGCCCGTCTTAACCAGCGCAGCCATACTGAAACCCGAATTATCATACTCCTCCGCCTTACACCGTTATCCCGGTAAAAAGTGATTAACTGCCGCTACTCTTCACTGGCAGCAAATAACGTGCTGCCAACTGCAGCCGTGCCGGCTTCAGCCATGCTGCGCAGAATATCCCATTCTGCTTTTACCCATGCCAGCGCATCTTCCCAGTCCCGCTCTCCCTTTGGTGTACCCGGCTGATGCTCAGCCAGGGCGCGAAAGCACTGCAACGCTTTTGCCGCTGAGCGCGACATAGCATGCTCTTCTGCTGTTGCCTTTGCGCCCTGCTTTAATGTTTCACGTTGCTGTGCTGTCGCCGCCGTTATTTGCTTCAGCGCGCCGGTAAAGGCTGCTGTTGTATGTTCCTGAATTAACAGGCCGTTACGTTCGTGCTGCACCACTTCGCGTACACCGCTGGCATCCAACGCAACCACAGGTAGCCCGGCTGCCATTGCTTCTGTCAGCACTATACCTTGCGTTTCGCTGCACGAAGCGAAAGCAAAAATGTCCATTGCGTGTAACGCATCTATCAGGGCTTGCTGTTGTAAAACACCGGTCATATGTAACCGGTCGGCGACGCCGGCCTGGGTAAAGGTTTGTTCAATTTCCTGCTCCGACGGGCCAGCACCAATCACCAGAAAGTGCACTTCGGGCTTTTCTACGGCGACATTTGCTACAGCATGGGCCAAAAAGGCCAGGTTCTTCTCGGGTGCCAACCGCCCTAAGTGTCCAATTACTGTGGCATCTGCGGCAATAGCATACTGCTGGCGTACCGCTGCGCCGTCACCACTGGCAAAGCGCTGCGGGTAAACGCCGGTGGGTACCACTTCTATCGGCGTGTTAACACCGCGCTGCTGCAGTAAGTCTGCGATACTCTGGCTGGGAGCAATCACCTGATCGCACAAATTGGCATAACGGGTGGCAAGCTCCACCGCAAAACGCTGCATGGTAGAAGAATCGCCAGGCACATAGTGGGTGTATTGCTCGTACAGCGTATGATGGGTAAATACTAACGGGATCTGACGGTAACGTGCTGTACGCAGCGCCGTCATGCCAAGTAAAAACGGGTGCTGCGAATGAATAATATCAGGCGAAAATTCATCGAGCACTTCGCTCAACTGATCAACAAATGGCAGCGCCACAGAGAAATCGCTGGCATTAAAGTTCTGGATGGCGGCAACGCGGAAGACATCCGTTTCATGCTCTGGCATATTGGCAAATTCGGGTGCCACCACCAACACTCTGTGCCCCAGTTTGCGATATTCCGCGACAAAGGCTTCAACAGAGCGGGCGACCCCACCCACATGAGGCGTAAAAGTGTTGGTAAAGATTGCAATGTTCATCCGTCAGGCCTCTGCTTTTGTTAACGTAACTGTGCTATCCGTCGCCGCAACTTTGACGGGCTGATAACCGGGTAAACACACTTCGAGTGCCGGCGCGGCCCCTGCAGCGTGCCAGTCGGCTTGCCAGCTAACCCGCGCCTGCTCCGACCCGGTTAGGGTAATTTCAATACTGACAGCACCAAAACTGGTTGGTGCCGGGCCAAACCGCACTGGGTCAGCACTACTTAGCCAGCGCTGCGGCACGCCACTGCACAGAACCAGCTGCGGGCCCTCTTCGCGTACAAAGCAGTTGCGGATCATCAGCAACCACTCTGCTGCGGCCCAGACATGATGACCATCGCCCATGCAGCCGCCCCCTGTAGCAGGATGTATCGCCTCCGGCCATTGCCCGGTTGGCGAAGCAAGTTCAGCTACCGCATCCATCAGAGTCAAATACCGTGGGTCTTTCGCTCTCAGTAACACCTGGGCGACATGCAGGGTTAGGTAAGCATTAAGGCCTGAATGAATCATGTCCTGATAGAATGCATTTTTGACAAAGCAGCGCTGTAGTAAAAACTCAACGGTATCCAGTAATCGGGGATCATCCGCAGCCCAAAGCTGAGCGGGATAGCCAGCCGCCAATGAGCCAATGGCGCCGGCGTCCAGCCTGCGGTATGGTGACGCCGGCATACCGGGGCGTTTGAGCCGCTTTTGGCAATGCGCCAGGCTGTTATCGATGGCCGCACTGAATTTGTCGGCTTCGTCGGTAAATTCCCGCTGTAACGCTTTATCAGCCGGCGCGAACATCTCTGCGGCAGCCTGCAGTCCGGCAACGCCCCAGAAATCATCCCAGTAGTAATAGTCATTCGGACCAAGGTGCTCAGCACTAAAACCCGGCGGTAGCAAGCCACCATGGGGTATGTCAGCTTTATCTGGCAGACGCTTGCGCCCTATCCAGCGGGCGCCGCTTTGTACGGCACTGTGCCAGTCCTCTGGCAGCTGCCGCCCGGTCATATCAAAGTAACGTTTGAGGATCCAAAGCACCTCGCCATTGGCATCCCATTCACCTTCCTGCGACCTGAAATACCCCAGCAGAGTTTGCCGTGGCGGAAACTGATTTAATGCCCGTTCGGCGCGATCCGTTAAACCGGCGCAAAGCAGTGCATGAATAATGAAAGCGGCATCCCTGAACCAAAAACGTTTATAGGTATAGGGGCCGGGGTAAACATCTTCCGGTGAGTGCAGAATTAACGATGCCAATGCCGCATCATATAAGAACTGATAGTGCTCATCCGGGCACACCAGTTTGCAGCACTTTTGCTTTTCCTGCAGCCAGGCATCCTGCTGGTACTGCACTTGTTGTTCTGTTGCCAGCGGCACAGACACCTCCAGCTCCTGCCATTGCTCTGCCGGCAAGGCAAACATCGCCGCTGCTGTTACCATGCCGACATCACAGACACCGTCAGCCTGCTCCTTTGCATCTTGCATATGAATGTACACATCACCCTGACGATAGGTAGACACATGATGGCGCTGTGCCGCCTGGCTGAACCGGACCTGTTTATTGTCATCCACCTGCCACGCCGTGCGGTCGGGGTTCAGTTTTACCTGATGAATAAAGCTGACGCCTTCCGGATTCTGCGGCCGCAACGCCAGCACCAGATGCCCTGACTGAGCCGATTTTGCTTTCAGCCGCAGCTTACATACCGCTACGCCGTTTTCCAGCTCTACCGAGGCTTCGCTTATCAGTGTCATCCCGTGTTCAGACGTTTTGGTGCGGACGCTGACGTTACCCGATAACAGCAACTGCTGCTGGCTTTGCAAACTGCGCGACGGTAACAGGCAGTCGCCCTGCTCTGGTACCACCCAGCTATCGAGCGACCAGCCATCCAAAAATGGCGTCAACAGCCCTCTGGGGTCAACTATCGGCAGCTCAGGACAGTCCGGCAAGCCGATAGCCGTCCAGTTTCGGTGAGTCAGATTGATATGCGTTATAGAAAAAGCCCGCGGAATAAAGGACGCATCTGAAGGGTCAAACTGACGGGAAATCCAGTACGGCCAGACCCAGTCCAGATTATGCTGGATCACCCGACTGTTGATCAGGCCGCGGGCATGAAACACTACACCAGCCCGTAATAGCTCTATCGGCTCTCCTACCTCGGAGGGCTGCGCAAAGTTATGTAAACGCGCCAGTAATGCAACCGGGTCGATAAAACCATTTTTGTGTGCGACATAACGCACTACGTAACGCCAGGGCAACCACTTTAGCCAGGTCATTGTTGCTGCTCCTTGTCGGTATATTTGGCCAGCGCGCGGCTAGCCAGACGGTTCAGATACACAATCACCGCGATAGCGGCAACCAGCCCGGCAGCATATAAGCCCCACTCCCAAACTGAACGTTCTCTGGAGGTAATATCAAAGTTAGAGATGTCAGCAATCAAGGATCCCAGATAAACGTTGTGTACACTAAAAGGGATAAAGCCCAGCAGCGAGCCGCCGAGATAACCCCGCAGCGAAAACTGGGTTAAACCAAAAAAGTAATTAGATAATTTGCCGGGGAAAAACGGGATCAGCCGGGTTAGTAATACGATTTTCCAGCCGTTTGGCGTCAGTTCGTCATTCACCAGCCGCAGCTTGGCCCGCGCCAGCACAAACTCGCGCGCGCGTCGGCCAAAGCAGTAGCGGGCAAGTAAAAATGCGACCGCCGCACCTGCTGTAGTGCCAAGCACCACATACACCGAGCCGGGGATAACACCAAACACGAAACCTGCGCCTATCGTAAACAATGCACCCGGCAACAATAGCACTACCACGGCTGCCATAATCAGCATAAACAACAGTGGTGCCCAGGGCCCCTGCTGCTTGAACCACTCCAGTAACTGCAGCACCTGTTTGTGCACATCAAAATACACCAGCACCGCGAGTAAAGCGGCAACAAACAGCAGACTGCCAACCATACCAAGTAGCATAGGCTTGCGTCGTAATTGTGTTTTTTCAGCTGAGCCAACATTGGTGCTTTTAGCCTGTTGTGCAGAAGTCACTGTATTTTCCCCTGTCATGCGCGGCCTCTGTACTCAGGCCGCTGGTTCAAGTTTGTGTAATAACGTGCGCAAAGCTGAAAAATTCTCCGGCTCAGAGGCGGCGTGCGATGCCCGCGGAGAAATATACAGGCGGCAAAGTGGTAGCTGCTTTGCCAGTTGCCAGGCCGTGCCGCACGGACAAATAGTGTCTAACCGGCCCTGCACTATATCCACAGGTATCTCGCGCAATAGCTCACAATGACGCAAGATATAATCGGGCGGTAAAAACCCCTGATGCTTAAAATAATAACTTTCCAGCAATGCCATAGGCACCTTACTGTCAGCCTGTGTAAAATGCTGCAGTGTCGCCTCATCAGTATCAAAAAAAGAGTTAACTGCTTCCCACCTTGCCCAACTGGTCGCCGCTGCTTGCTGCAGCTCCTCAGAGCCGGTTGATAACAAGTCAAAATATGCCGCCACCGGATCAGCTGCATCGCCTACCTGATGCATAAACTTCTGATATTCTTCCGGATACAACTGGCTGGCGCCGTTCAGGTAGAACCAGTCCAGCTCTTGTTGACGGCACAGAAAAATCCCCCACAACAGCATAGACTCGACGTACTGCGGATGACGCAGCGCATACAACAAGCTCAGCGTACTGCCCCAGCTACCACCAACCAGAACCAATTTCGGTAGCGACAAGGCTTTGCGCAACTTTTCAATATCATCAATCAACTGTTCGGTTGTGTTGCCGTTTAAACGCTGCTCAAACCTGCTCTGGCCGCAGCCACGCTGGTCAAAATAAACTACCGGCCGCTGCAGGCCTGAGAACAACGCTTTGTCCGTATCACTGACACCGGCACCCGGCCCACCATGCACAAACAGCAGCGGCACTTCGGTTGTTATGTCGCCGGCTATTTCATAATGCAGTTGATGACCATAGCCCACATCCAGATACGGCATTTTGCTACCCCACAATGCGAATTATTTTTTAACCCAGTTGCCTGAATCGCTTTTTTTGTAGCTTTGCTTTACGGCTGACCAGGCCACTTTGTGCGCAACCTCTTCCCGGCTGTCGTCACCGCGGCGTTTATCGGCAGAATCATATTCGTCCCATGCGCTGTTAAACGCCGCCTGATAAATTTCCTGCGCATGCTTCGGCAGATTGTCTTTCACCGAGCCGGGCAGTTCAGTTAATTTGTCGTAAGGCATTTGCCACCTCCTGCGCTTTTTAAAAAGGCTGGTTAAAAAGACGTAACGCAAAGCTCATGCCATTTTGCTGTTTTCGCTTCTGGCGCTGAACTTGCACCACAGACAGGCGATGTTCAATGACTCAGCAACGTGAGGTGATATTATGAAACTACATACCGTATCTTTACCGTTCGTCGTGGCCGGACTTTTGGCAGGCTGTAACCCTCAACCCACGCCGCCTGGCGCGCCGAAGGGGCAAACCTCTCCGGCCTCAGTACCGGCCAACGTGGGGCCGCGTGAAGAAACACTCAGTATCACAGTGCAAATGAACAACGTCAGCGCAGAAGGCGTGGGCGACAGCGCAGGCAAAATCACGGTAGCCGAAACAGCTAATGGCCTGGTATTTACACCGGCGTTAACGGGGCTGAAGCAAGGCGAATATGGTTTCCATGTGCACCAGAACCCGAGCTGTGAGCCGAGTATCAAAGAAGGCTCACAGCAGCCTGCTGCCAGCGCTGGTGGGCATTTAGACCCGGCGGATACCGGCAAACACGCCGGCCCTGATGGTGATGGCCATTTAGGTGACCTACCGATGATCCGCGTCAATAATGACGGTAATCAGCAGGCTGTTACGATGAGTGAAATGAAGCTGCAGGATGTGAAAAATCATGCTTTGGTCGTGCATCAGCAAGCTGACGATTACAGCACTTCGCCGTCGGGCAACAGTGGCTCGCCTATCGCTTGTGGAGTGATCAGATAATGCGGCAAAGACAACCTGCTGCCTCATGCAGTGGCGGCAGGTTACCGGGCAAGAATTACACACTTTGCAGTAATATTTACCCGGTGTTATCGCAGGGCTACTTAATCAGCAAATCCCAACCGGCCTGCTGTTGATATTGTACTTCCTGTTCCAGCTCGGCCCGCATCAGTGGATGTTGCTCCAGCCAGCCTGCTGGCATCTGCAATACCAGTTGTTCGCCTTTGCTGCTGATATCCACCTGCGGTAATACTTCATGCCGCCGCCGCATCGACAGGATGACAGCCAAACGCAGAATCCGCGTCAACCGCACTGTTAGCAACACTGAGGTCATCGTCTGTCGGGCGATAATATCCCGGCTGATATCGGCCCTGTGGTTATATACCAATGCCATCACCAGCTGTTGCTGCGCCCGGGTAAAGCCGGGTAAATCAGAGTGATTAATGATGTATGCACCGTGATGATGGTGGTTCTTGTATTCGATCAATAAACCAAGTTCATGCAGCAGCGCACCGCTTTTTAGCATGCTATGGCCTTCAAACTTGTTTAAGTCCCAGCGGCTTTGCAGCTGCGTTGCCAGCTCGCACGCCATTTCCGCCACCCGGTTTGCATGGCGCTGGTCAATAAAATAGCGCACCATCAGGCTGTTGACGGTACGGCTACGTACATCTGTGTGCTGTAACTGAGGCAGCATGCTGTACAATACGCCTTCACGTAGCGCACCGCCGGATAAAGTCATACCGGCAATATTCAGCTGTCGGAACAGGGCAATAAGTATGGCCAGACCGGACGGAAACACTTGCTTGCGCTCCTGCGCCAGCCCGGTGATATGCAGCTGTTCCATCCTGCCGCACGCCAAGGCCTGCTGCATAATATCTTCCAGCCGGTTAAGGGTGATAACCTCATCTTTACCTTGCGCCACCAGAATTTCCTGTAACGCCTGCACTGTGCCAGAAGCGCCGACTGCTAGCTGCCACCCGGCCTGTTTGTACTGATCGGCTATACTGCCAGCCTCTTGCTCTGCTGCAGCAATGGCACGGCTGAAATTATCTTCGCTGAGTTCATCGTCGCTGAAATAGCGCTCCAGGTAAGTGACACAGCCCATATTAAGACTGGAAAGCAACACCGGATTAAAGCCAGCGCCGATCACAACCTCAGTACTGGCACCACCGATATCAATGACCAGACGATTGCTGTCACTGTTTGATGTATGAGCGACACCCAGATAGATAATGCGGGCTTCATCCTCGCCACTTATTACCGTGACACTTTGCCCGAGAATGGCTTCGGCTTCTTTAAGAAAGGTTTTAACATTTTTGGCCAGACGCAAGGTGGCAGTGCCGACAATGCGGATGTTCTGTGGCGGAATATCCTGTAGCCGCTCAGCAAACAATGCCAGACACTCCCAGCCACGTTTCATCGCTTTACGGCTTAATACCAGATTTTCATTTAAACCCGCGGCAAGGCGTACTTTGCGTTTTACCCGGCCGATAACCTGCACCGAGCCACCAACGACTTTGACCATCAGCATATGAAAACTGTTGGAGCCAAGGTCAATCACCGCATAGATATCCTGATGCGGTGATTGCTCGGCAGCTTGCGCCGGATTAACGAGGGCGGTTGCGAGGGGCTCTTGCGCCATTACTGCTGCGTCCACCTGAGCCGCTACGGCTGCCGGTTCTGGCCTGGCCTGCGCGACGGCGAACCCGCGGCTTCGGCGTTTTAATATCGTCCAGCAGTGCGCTGGCATCATATTGTGTCACCGGGATAGGATGACGGATATAGTCTTCTATTGCTGTCAGGTTCAGCGCATAACGCTCACAGGCGAAACTGATAGCCTTACCACTTTCACCGGCGCGGCCAGTACGTCCGATACGGTGCACATAGTCTTCGCAATCGTCCGGTAAGTCGTAATTAAACACATGGCTGACTTTGGGAATATGTAAACCACGCGCTGCAACATCAGTAGCGACCAGAATGTCCAGTTTGCCACTGGTAAAATCTTCCAGAATACGCAGGCGTTTTTTCTGAATAACATCACCGGTTAACAAACCGACACGATGACCGTCAGCTTCCAGCCAGGCATGCACTTCTTCACACCAGTGTTTGGTGTTGGCAAATACAATGGCTTTGTCTGGCCACTCTTCTTCCATCAGTGTCAGCAATAATGGCATCTTGTGCTCATCTGACGGATAAAACAGCTCTTCACTGATCCGGCTGCCCGTCATCTCTTCCGGCGCGATATGAATATGCTCCGGCTGATTCATTTTTTCAAATGCCAGCTCCTGCACTTTGTAAGACAAAGTGGCAGAAAACAGCAGGCTCAACCGCTCTGTCGCCGGTGGCATGCGATTAAACATAAAACGGATATCTTTGATAAAGCCCAGATCGAACATCCGGTCGGCTTCATCCAGCACAACAACCTGAATTTGCGATAAGTCGTACAGGCCTTGTTTTAAGTAATCAATTAAGCGGCCGGTTGTGCCAATTAAAATATCTACGCCATTTTCCAGTAACTGACGTTGAGTATCGTAGCCTTCGCCCCCATAGATCAAGCCAAGGCGCAAGCCGGCTTTTTCTGCCAGCATTTTTGCATCCTGATGGATCTGCACCGCCAACTCCCGCGTGGGGGCCATAATAATGGCACGCGGCTGGCCAGACCCTCTGGGTTCATGCGTCAGCAGATGGTGGAATGTTGCTGTTAAAAACGCCAGTGTTTTACCCGTGCCCGTTTGGGCCTGGCCGGCAATATCTTTACCGGCTAATGCCAGAGGTAAACATTGAGCCTGAATGGGCGTACAATAGCCGAAACCTTGCGCATTTAAAGCGTCAAGAACCTGTGGTGCCAATGCAAAATCGGCGAATTTATGTGTAGTTAAGTGTGTTTTATTCATACGGCGCTAAGCATAACCGTTACGCTTGCAATAAGGAACAGCCACGTTTAAATTGATAACACTTTTTTGCAGCCAGGCTGCATAGCACTAGCGGAGATACAAATGAGCGAACTTATTTTACAGGTTTCTGATGACAGCTTTGAAACCGACGTCCTGAAAGCCGAAGCGCCGGTGTTAGTCGACTTCTGGGCAGAGTGGTGTGGTCCATGTAAAATGATCGCTCCGATTCTGAACGATGTTGCAGCGGAATATCAGGGCAAAGTTACCGTTGCGAAGGTTAACATCGACCATAACCCGAATACTCCACCTAAGTTTGGTATCCGTGGTATCCCAACCCTGCTGTTGTTTAAAAATGGTCAGGTTGCCGCGACTAAAGTGGGTGCTCTGTCGAAAACTCAGTTAAAAGAATTTCTCGACAGCAATATCTGATTTAAGCAAAAAGGCGTATTTTTATACGCCTTTTTCTGTTTCAACGCTGGACGCACCAGTAGTCAGCTGCTATTGTGTAGCCAGTAAAACGTTCTAAACCACGCTTGTCTGTCGAAAAACCACTTCCAAACCTTATTTTATCGAACCGATAAGCATTACCCTGTTTATATATCAACAAGAAACCCATCAATATGCATTTAACAGAACTGAAACTGAAGCCGATTAGCGAGCTGGTTGAATTGGCTGAGTCTATGGGCCTGGAAAATATGGCCCGCCTGCGTAAACAGGACATTATTTTCGCCATTTTAAAATCCCACGCCAAAAACGGCGAAGAAATTTTCGGTGATGGCGTACTGGAGATCCTACAGGATGGTTTCGGTTTTCTGCGCTCGGGTGACAGCTCTTACTTAGCCGGCCCCGACGATATTTATGTATCGCCGAGTCAAATCCGCCGCTTCAATCTGCGTACCGGCGACAGTATTTCTGGCCTTATCCGCCCACCGAAAGAAGGTGAGCGTTACTTTGCCCTGCTTAAGGTAAATGAAGTTAACTTCGGTCGCCCAGAGCAAGCCCGTAATAAAATCCTGTTCGAAAACTTAACACCATTACATGCGAATTCCCGCCTGCGGATGGAGCGTGGCAATGGTAGCCGCGAAGATATCACCGCCCGGGTACTGGACTTAGCCTCGCCTATCGGTAAAGGCCAGCGCGGTTTAATTGTGGCACCACCAAAAGCCGGTAAAACCATTTTGCTGCAAAACATTGCCCAGTCAATCGCGGCTAACCACCCTGATTGCGTGCTAATGGTATTGTTGATTGACGAGCGCCCGGAAGAAGTAACCGAGATGCAACGCCTGGTAAAAGGCGAAGTTATCGCGTCAACCTTCGACGAACCAGCCAGCCGTCACGTTCAGGTTGCCGAGATGGTGATCGAAAAAGCCAAACGTCTGGTTGAACATAAAAAAGACGTGATTATTCTGCTGGACTCAATTACCCGTTTAGCGCGCGCTTACAACACCGTTATTCCAAGCTCAGGCAAGGTGTTAACCGGTGGTGTTGATGCCAACGCCCTGCATAAGCCAAAGCGCTTCTTCGGTGCAGCCCGTAATGTAGAAGAAGGCGGCAGCTTAACTATTATCGCCACAGCGTTGGTTGATACCGGTTCCAAAATGGACGAAGTTATTTACGAAGAGTTTAAAGGTACCGGTAACATGGAACTGCACTTATCGCGCAAAATTGCCGAACGCCGCGTGTTCCCTGCCATCGACTTTAACCGCTCTGGTACCCGCCGTGAAGAACTGCTGGCATCGCCGGAAGAACTGCAAAAAATGTGGATCCTGCGCAAAATTCTCAACCCGATGGATGAGACCGAATGTATGGAATTCCTGATTGATCGACTGCTGATGACCAAAACAAACGACGAATTCTTTGAAGCCATGAAACGGCAAAAAAGTTAACTGAAAAACCGGCCTTGTTGCCGGTTTTTTATTGCCCGCAGCCTAACGCAGGCAAACAGTACATTGCTTTATTTTTAGCAGAAGGAAGTACCTGATGACACAGCCGCATATTGTCATTATCGGTGGCGGTGCGGGAGGCCTGGAACTGGCTACCCGCTTAGGTAATAAACTGGGCCGCAAAGGCAAAGCCCGCGTCACTCTGATAGACCGGAATCATACCCATATCTGGAAACCGCTACTGCACGAAGTGGCAACCGGCACGCTGGATGTTGAAATAGATCAGCTCAGCTATCGCGCCCATGCGGCCGCCCATGGTTTTGACTTCCAGCTTGGCAGTTTAACCGGTATTAAGCGGGAACAGCAGCAGGTGATCCTGGCTCCGGTATTAGGTGATGACGGTGAAGAGGTATTGGCTTCAAGAGCGCTGCAATATGATTATCTGGTGCTGGCAATCGGTAGTGTATCCAATCATTTCAATACGCCCGGCGTGGCACAGCATTGTATTTTTCTGGACAGCCCGGCACAAGCCAACCGGTTCCACCGCCATCTGCTCGACGCCTACCTGAAACTAAACTCCCCCGGTCATCCGAAAGATACGCTAAACATTGCTATTGTCGGCGCAGGCGCAACCGGGGTTGAGCTGGCAGCAGAGCTGTATCATGCCGCAGCCGAGCTCAACCTTTATGGTTTTGATGACCTGCGTAAAGATCGGTTGAATATCAGCCTGATTGAAGCCGGGCCGCGTATTCTGCCGGCATTACCTGAGCGCATTGCCAATTCAGCATTAAAAGAACTACAGAAACTTGGTGTGAAAGTACGTACCAGCACAAAAGTTACTGCCGCAGATGCAAGCGGCCTGCAATTGGGTGATGAACACCTGGAGGCCGAACTGATGGTCTGGGCGGCGGGTATCAAAGCACCTGATTTTCTGGCGTCATTTGAAGGGCTGGAAAACAACCGGCTTAATCAGTTACTGGTTAATGCAAAACTACAAACCACTCACGACAGCCGGATTTACGCGATTGGCGATTGCGCTGGCTTCCCGTTGCCAGATGGTAAATGGGTACCGCCAAGGGCACAGTCAGCCCACCAGATGGCCAGTGCTGTAGCACGTAATATTCTGGCAGAGCTTAACGACAAACCTTTGCAAGACTTCAAATACAACGATCATGGCTCACTGATTTCACTAAGCCGCTTCGGCACCGTTGGCAGTTTAATGGGCAACCTGGTCGGCGGCGCTATGATGATTGAAGGCCGCATAGCCCGACTGGCTTATATATCTTTATATCGTATGCATCAGGTTGCGCTGCATGGCTGGATAAAAATGCTGGTGATTAGTTTAGTCGCGCGCATCAACCGCATTGTCCGCCCGAGGCTGAAGCTGCATTAACGCCGCCTGTTGCGCAGCAACATCAGGCTGTAAGCGCTGACGGCTACTGTCGTCGTGCCAGCGGTGCATTGCTTCCAGATACGCCGGGCTTTGCCATAACGTTGGCAAAGCCTGATTAACGGCGGCAATCGCGGCCTCTCCTACCTCGCCAAAAGTACAGGCCACATGCGTAACACTGGCGACATTAGCGCCTGCAATCGCCCGGTACTCCAGTACAACGGGTTGCACTAACAGATGACTGTAGTACTGCATCCGCTCAGGGTACTCGATCACGTAATCAACACGGTTGCTGCCAAGCAAGGCTGCTGCATTAACTTCGCTGGTAAAGGCCTGACTGCTGAGGTTGCTGTCCCCCTGCTGCAGTAACTGCTGCATCTGTGCCGGATATAACCGGTTTGCCTGATAGGCACCAACCAGGCTTTTGTCCTGTGCAAGTTCAGCGATATTCGCCCCCTCTTTTTGCATTGAAGGATGCAATGTCAGCTTACCCGGCAGGTAACCGACCGCCAGTGCTGCCCCCACCGCTATTGGCGCGGAGAATAGCCTTGTTTGGGCGCGTTCGGCTGAATAGAGCGTACCGATGGTACAAACCGTTTCATCTTGCTGCTGAAACATCTGTTCCAACCGCGCCAGGCTAACCAGCCGCTGTTGATGATCGAATTGCGGCATCGCTGCCTTAAGTTGTTGTTGCAGCAAGTCAAAAGTGCCTTGCCCCTGGAAAGGTCCGCTGACGATCTGATGTGGAGGCCAGTCAGTATGTAACCATATAAGCTGTGGCTTAGCCTGAAGGCTGCAGCAAAACAGCAGAGCAAGACAACGTATTAACATGGCAACACCTGAATTTTAACTGCGTTAACTGTAGCTAAAAACATCTGGTGCTGCCAGTGCCTTGTGTGTGCTAACTGATGCTAGCCAATGGTGTGATGCAGTAACGGAAAGGCAGGTTGTTGCGCAGCGTTTATGCGCAGCGCCGCTAAATACTCTGCCCCTGCAACCTGCGCGGCATCGCGGTTTGCTGCGTGCACTCGGGCCAGAACATCCCCCTGCCGCACCTGAGTGCCGGCGGCTACAATCTGGCTAAAACCGACGGCTGGATCTATCTGCTGGCTCGGATGTGAACGCCCACCACCCAGTCGCACTACCGCCATGCCAAGCGCTACCGTGTCCTGGTAACTGACATAACCGTCAACAGATGCCACGACATCCTGCACCACTGGCGCCGACGCCAGATACTGTTGAGGCTTTTCTATCAGATCAGCCGGCCCGCCAAGCGCCGATACCATACGGGCGAATATCTCAGCGGCTTTGCCTGAACTTAAGCTATGCTCCAGCGCTTTGATTGCACTGGCCTTATCCTGGTATAACCCACCCAGCATTAACATGTTAGCGCCCAGTTCCAGCGTCACCTGATGTAAACGTGGCTCACGGTATTTACCGGTTAAATAATCCAGCGTTTCCATAACTTCCAGTGCATTACCGGCAGTTGCCCCGAGAATTTGGTTCATGTCGGTCAGCAGCGCCCGGGTCGACACACCGGCGCCATTGGCAACGTTGACGATACTGTTGGCCAGCGCTGAGGCATCATCGACGGTGCGCATAATGGCACCGTTGCCAATTTTTACGTCCATTACCAAAGCATCCAGCCCCTCTGATAACTTTTTAGATAAAATGGATGCGGTAATAAGCGGGATGGACTCCACGGTAGCAGTAACATCGCGGATAGCATATAACCGCCGATCTGCCGGTGCCAGCTGGCTGCTTTGGCCAACGATGACACAGCCAAGCTTGGGCAACAACTGGCTGATTTTTTCCAGACTTTGTGTACAGCTGTAGCCCGGTATGGTTTCCAGCTTGTCGACTGTGCCGCCGGTATGGCCTAAGCCCCGGCCGGCGATACTTGGCATGAAAGCACCGCAAGCGGCCACCATCGGAGCCAGCATCAGTGTCACCTTATCACCGACACCACCTGTGCTGTGCTTATCAACAACGGGGCCATTCAGTTTGCCTTGCCAGTTCAGTACAGTGCCGCTGTCCCGCATCGCCAGGGTTAGCGTGACAATTTCATCGACACTCATACCATTGAGGTAAATGGCCATTGCCAGCGAAGCGACCTGCCCCTCGCTAAAACTGTCGTCGGTTAAGCCTTTTACAAATTGCTTAATTTCAGCCTGGCTTAAACTGCCACCATTGCGTTTTGTTTTAATAATTTCCTGCGGGATCATGCATTAAGCTCCAACTTTAGTGCTATTGGCAAGGTAGGTTGGGGTAAAAGCAGCAGGTAACAACTCGCCCAGTGTCCACTGCTGCTGTTGCTGCATATGATTACAACTGGCCACAGGTGCGTCCGGGCTGAAAAATTCTGCAATCACCTGCCGGCAAATACCACAAGGTGGCGTTAACATGGTTTGGGGCGTATACACCATCAGCGCCTCAAATTTACGCTCACCGGCGACTACTGCAGCCGCGATGGCATTGCGCTCAGCACAAACGGTTCCGCCATAAGAGGCATTTTCAACGTTGCAGCCGGTATAAACTTTACCGCTGGCAGCAAGCACAGCAACACCGACCGGGAATTTGCTATAAGGCGCATATGCCTGCGCCGCGGCATCTTGCGCTGCCTGTTGCAGGGCAGCCCAGTTAATTTCGCTCACTGGTTAAACTCGTGTTAGTTATGGGAGTGTAGTGTTACTGCGAATAGCTTCCGGGTCAAGTCCGGCAGTTCACAGCATGACGTTCGCCGCCAAGCGCTTTATAATGTCAGCACAGTCAGAAGAGGAAGGTTGCATGCAGTCGGTAAAATATCTGGCCGGATATCCCAAGCCCATTCAACAGCAGGCCGAAGCGTTACTTCAAAGCGGCCAGCTCGACAGTTATATCCGGCAGAAATACCCGCAAACACATCAGGTACAAAGTGACAAAGCCCTGTATAACTACATTTGCGAGCTGAAAAATCAGTTTATGCGCCATTCGGCACAACTGGCGTCGGTAAAATATGATAGCAAACTGAATGTACTGCAACAGGCGCTGGGTATGCATACCTTTCAGTCCCGGGTGCAGGGCAACAAATTAAAAGCCCATAACAGCATTAGCATTGCTGCACTGTTTAAGCAGGCACCTGCTGAATTTCTGCGGATGATAGTGGTGCATGAACTGGCGCATTTTAAAGAAAAACAGCACAACAAAGCGTTTTATCAACTTTGCCAGCATATGGAGCCGCACTATCATCAGCTGGAACTTGATACCCGGCTATGGTTGCTTTGCCGCGAACAGCCAAATCATCAGCAATAACCAGGCACAGGCCAGTGGCACCATCATAAAGGCTTGCAAAATGCCTGCCTGTTGCGCCCAAAAACCGGTAACCAAACCAGCAAACTGAAAGCCCACTGAGGTGCCAATATTCGCCAGCCCGGACAGCACAGGGCCGTTGTCGGCATCCAGATCCATTGCTGTAGACAATAGCAGCGGAAATAAGCCACCAATACCGATACCAAGCGCAAAGTTGCCGAGCACCAGTGCCGGATAACTGTGTGCCAGGATCAACATCAAGCCGCCCCCCAGCGCACAACCAGACAGAATGCGCATTAACGCAGGCGCACTCAGCCAGCGTAATAGCAAGGCAAAACCCAAACGGCTCAGCACCATACCGCCGGTAAACCAGGCCAGCAACAAACGCGCGTCTTCTGTGCTGTAACCAGCGCCATTTACCGCGTAACTGACAAACCAGTTGCCCTGGCCCCACTCTGCTGCGCCGTACCCAATCATCGCCAGCAGCAGAATAACAAACACCGGCTTTCTGAGCACTGCAGTGTATGACAGGCTTTTACCTTTGCTGCCGGCGGCATGATGCTGCACCACTTTGTGTGCACCCAGCCGCCAGCTGTACGCCGCCATTAACACCATTGCCAGGGCAATCAGCCTAACCGGCCAGCGCCAGTCGGCAACATACCAGTACAACACAACTACCCACAGAGGCGCCGTTAGCGTACCCAGGCTAAACATAAAATCCATCAGGCCCATCATTGCAGCCCGCCGGTCGGCATACAAACGGGCGATCAGCGTGTGGCCGATCGTGAACATCACAGAATATGTCATGCCAACCAACACAATCAGCGGCAGTAACAGCTGCCAATGGCTGACAAAAGATAACAAAGCCAGCAGCACTGCTTCCGCCAGCGCCAGGCTGGCGAATAAATGCAGAAAGTTAAACTTCTGTACATATTTACCACCGATAACAGCACCGACAATAGTACCTGCAGACATCAGGCTGAAGAACATACCACTGATCACAGGCGCCATCTGCAGCGACTGCGCCATATCAGGCAGCAGCATGCCCCATAAAATAATCAGGTTACCCAGTAAGAAGAAACCGCTGAAAATGGCGGCAGTTGGCTGAAAACGCGACATTAACAATCCTCGGGGGCAGACAGTATAAAGGCATCAGCATCCAACATGGCTGGAAACTGCTGCCGGCATTGTAGCAGCTTTACATAGTCCAGCTCAGCGCGCAGCACACTGTCCTCACCAGGTTTTACATCTGCAACGGGCTGCCCCAGATAGTCAACAATCAGGCTGTCGCCGCTATATGCCACCGCATTGCCATCGGCACCTACCCGGTTACAACCCAGCACAAAGGCCTGATTTTCTATCGCTCGTGCCTGCAATAACGTGCGCCACGCATGTGAGCGGGCAGCAGGCCAGTTTGCCACATACAGCGCTATGTCATAATCATTGCGGCTGCGGCTGAATACCGGAAAACGCAGGTCATAACACACCTGCAATAATATCCGCCAGCCCTGATAGTTAACAATTACCCGTTCCGTGCCGGCGCGGTACGCCCGATGCTCACCCGCCATGCGGAATAAATGCTTTTTGTCATAGCGGCTTACCTGCCCCTGTGGCGTCACAAAGTAGCAGCGGTTAACACAATCATCACCGCTACGGGTTGCCACAGACCCGCAGAGTGCCGCACCGGTTAGCGCCGACTGTTGTATCAGCCACGCAAGGGTATCGCCTTCTGGTTCCGCGATTGCGTCGCTTTGCATCGAAAAACCGCTGCTAAACATCTCCGGCAGGACAATAAGATCAGCATTGTGACAAGCCGCCACTTTTGACGCCAGCAGCGCCCGGTTTGCCGCGGCGTCCTGCCATACCAGCTCTGTTTGCAACAAGGCGACCCGCAATGGCTTAACCTGTTGTGGGTTGATTAAATCCGACATAACAGCTCCGCGGCAGCCTGCAGGGTGCTGTCTTGTTTGGCAAAACAAAACCTGATAATCCGGGCATTTGGCGGCGACTGATAAAACACTGACAGCGGAATAGCAGCCACTTTGTGCTCTGTGGTCAGCCACTGACAAAACTGCACATCATCTATGTCACTGATGGCGCTGTAATCTGCCAGTAAAAAGTAGGTACCCTGGCAAGGTAACAGCTTAAAACGGCTGTGTTGCAGTAGTTCGGCGAAACTGTCACGCTTACGCTGATAAAATGCGCCCAGCCCAACGACCTGCTGTGGTTGCTGCTTCAGCATCGCCGCCACAGCGTACTGCGCAGGTGTAAAACTGGAAAACGTGACGTACTGATGTAGCTTACGAAACTCTGCAGTTAAAGCCGCCGGCGCGACGCAATAACCAAGTTTCCAGCCGGTAACATGAAAGGTTTTGCCAAATGAAGAGACTATAAAGCAACGCTGCGCCAACTCAGGCAGGCAATGCGCACTAAGCTGCACTACGCCGTCAAATACCATATGCTCGTACACTTCATCGCTTATGCAGTACAAATTATGCTGCAGCACTAGTTGTTGCAGCGCCAGCCAGTCTGATTGGCTAAACACCATGCCGGTTGGATTATGCGGGCTGTTAACAATAATCAGTTTAGTACGTGCAGTGATCGATTTTGCCACCTGCTGCCAGTCGATACGATAACCCGGGGCCTGCAGGGCGATGTGCACAGCTGTGCCGCCGCACAGGTTAATTGCCGGCTCATAACTGTCGTAGGCCGGGTCAAATACAATTACTTCATCTCCGGCTTGCACCACAGCACTGATGGCAACAAACAGTGCTTCCGTTGCGCCGCTGGTAACAGTGACATCCTGGTCAGCACTGACATCGCGCTGATAGCAGCGCTGTATCAGTACGGCGATTTGTTCACGCAGCTCAGCAATACCGGGCATAGGCGCGTATTGGTTCAGCCCCTGCCGGCTATATTCAGCCAGTTTATCCAGTAGCAGTGCATCTGCCGGAAAATCCGGGAAACCCTGAGATAAGTTAATGGCCTGGTGCCTGGCAGCCAGTTGAGACATCTGGCTAAAAATGGTGGTGCCCACCTTTGGCAGTTTGCTTTGCAATGTCATAGCGGCAAGAAAAAGTTGCGAAAACCGGCTTGAATGCTATCATTTAGCCCGTTTTATGTATAGACATCTAAACGCTTAAACGTTTAGCAACAGGTTCAAATATCATGAATAATACTGCCCAGCTGCATCAGCTTAATCCTAACGCTATAGCGCTGTGCGCTTTAGGCCGCTGGATCGCCAGCCGTCATTGGGTGCCAGCCACCGGTGGAAACTTTTCGGTAAGAAGCTCAGAGCACAGTGCTTTGGTTACCGCGTCTGGCAAGGATAAAGGCGAGCTTAGCCCACAGGATCTACTGCCCGTCAGCTGGCAAGGCGGAGAGCTTAGCTGCCCCGGCAAGCCATCAGCTGAAACAGCGTTACATGCGCAGCTTTACCAGTTAGACGGCCAAATTAAGGCCGTATTACATACCCACTCTGTACAAGCTACGGTATTTTCACGCCTGATTGCTGAAGACAGCTATCAGTTCAACGGCTATGAAATGCAAAAAGCCATCAGTGGCAACACTAGCCACGACGGCCCCTGCCCTTTGGCTGTGTTTGACAATACACAACACATTCCTACCCTGGCAGCTCAGGTTCGCCAGCGCTGGCAGCAGCAACCACTGAACTGGGGGTTGTTGGTACGAGGCCATGGCCTCTATGTCTGGGGGCGCAGCCTCGACGAGGCAAAAAGGCATTTAGAAGGCTGGGAATTTCTTATAAACTGCGAACTGGAAAGGTTAAAACTAGCAAGGTAAACCGTGAAGTATTCCGCTATTGTTACCGATATTGAAGGCACCACCAGCCGTATCAGTTTTGTCACCGAGGTGTTGTTTCCTTATGCAGCACGCGAATTGCCGGCGTTTATCCAGACACAGCAGCATAATCCGGACGTCGCCGCTCAGCTGCAGGCATGCCGTACGCTGATGCAGCAAAGTGATGCCAGCATAGAGCAGATCAGCCAGCAATTATTACAATGGATAGCCGCTGACGAGAAAGTCACACCACTCAAAGCACTACAGGGCATGGTATGGCAACATGGCTATCAGACAGGCGCCTTTACCGGTCATGTGTACGATGATGTCGTCAGGCAGCTACAGCACTGGCACAGTCAGGGGGTTAAACTCTACGTGTACAGTTCCGGCTCTGTTCAGGCACAACAGTTATTGTTTCAGTACAGTGATGCCGGTGATTTAACGCCGTTATTCAGTGGCTATTTCGACACCCGTATCGGCGCGAAACGCGATATTTCCTCTTACGCCGCCATTTTGCAACAGTTACAGCTGCCGCCCAAGCAAGTGCTGTTTTTATCTGATGTTACAGCCGAGCTTGATGCTGCAGCCCAGTTGGGTATTGACACAGTACAGTTGATCCGGGAACGGCAACCGGTCGGAAAGCATAAAACGGCCACCGATTTTTACCAGGTTGCGGAGTAAAGATGAGTCATTTAACCATATTCAGCGCTGATGAACCGTCTCAACCGCTGTTTGCCAGCAGCGATGTCGCAGCCATTGTGCAACAATTGCAACAGGCTGGCATCCGCTTTGAACGCTGGCAAGCTACAGCTCCGATTGATGCACAAAGCAGCCAGGAGCAGATCCTGCAGGCCTATGCCAGCGATATCGATAAACTGAAAACCGAGCGCGGCTATATCACTGTTGATGTAGTATCACTCAGTAGCAGCCATCCGGAAAAAGCCGCACTGCGACAGAAATTTCTGGCAGAACATACCCACAGTGAAGATGAAGTGCGTTTTTTTGTTCGCGGCCAGGGCTTATTCTGCCTGCATATTAACAGCAAGGTATACCAGATACTGTGTCAGCAGAACGACCTGATCAGTGTACCTGCTGGCACCACGCACTGGTTTGATATGGGCAGCGAGCCGGAGTTTACCGCTATTCGCCTGTTTAATGACCCTGCGGGTTGGGTAGCTGACTTTACCGGCAGCAGCATCGCCAGTCGCTTTCCGTTGCTGGCCTGAAACTCCACCATCCATACCCGCGACATCGCTATTAACTGGAAAATGTCGCCTTAACTGATACTTTTTAAGGCATGCCTGCGCCAAAATGATGCAATCGCTGCTAATGAGCCTGCTATAAGCCGCGAGCTTATAGCCATATCAGCCTTGGTGCATTTTATGCAGCTGCTTCATTTATAAAGTGTTAAGCATCAATTCAGCGTTGTTAATGATAATGCAATATTTGTCGACTAAAACCAGCGGCTAATACATGAGACTGAGTGCTATATAATGCCAATGCATACCCCCATGCGCGGCCTGCGTTGTTTTTGCGTCGCAGCGGACTGTTTAAGTTTCAAAGAAACTGCGAAAAGGCTGTACCTGACGCCTTCAGCAGTCAGTCACCAGATAAAACAACTGGAGGATAACCTCAACCTGCAGTTATTTGAACGCCAGACCCGCGCTATTGTTCTGACAGAAACCGGTAAAAGGTTTTATCAGGCGATAGAACCCTTGATGCACCAGCTGGCAATGACAATCGGTGAGTTCAGTCAGGCACAGCGCATGTTGGAAGTCAGTATTTCGATGCCGGAATTTTTTGCCAGCGAGCTGTTTGTGCCACGGCTAATCGGCTGGGCAGAGCAATACCCGAATATCAACCTGAAGCTGGAAACAGTAAAATCGCGGCGTGAAAGCCCAAAATATACTGATTTATCGATTATCTTATCCGGCAAAACACCGACTGAAATCGTTGCATACGATTTGTTCCCTATCAGCTATGTGCCCGCTTGTAATACGCAGCAGTACCATAAATGGCACAGCAAAGGCTACCGCGTACTGGAGCAGGTGCCACTGATCCTGCATCAGGCCAGGCCTCATGCCTGGCACCAGTGGGCAGAGCATGTCGGCTACCATAATTTCCAACCGAAGCAGATTATTCAGCTGGACAGTATGTTCAGTGTCGCCCGTGCCGCCCAGCAGGGCCTGGGCGTAGCGCTAATTCCTCTGCCGATCAGTAACGGCTGGTTTACCAACGGCAGCCTGCAGCGCCTGTTCGAACAGGAACTGCTAAGCCGCGATCGCTATTATCTGGTGCGCCACGACAACGACCCGGCGCGGGACGAGATACAGCTGCTGATCGACTGGGTTCTGCAGAGCTTTCTGCTAAAGGCCAACAGCCCTGTTGCGACCATTGCATGACAAACTGTAGCGCCTGACAGGTGAATTTTTTTCACTTGTCAGGTTTTTTTTTATCGTTTGTCAGTTCTAGTGCTTTTGCTCAAAATTACTCCTGCAGACCGAGAGCGGCTGCTTGGATGGGAAATTGGGAGCAACACACTATGAAAGCGAGATCAATTAAGTTAGGCAGTTCTTTGGCGTTGATGCTGATGGCCTCGGGTTCATTTCTCGCATCAGCCAACACCAATGGCTATAAAATGGTACTAATTGAAGATACACCTGGCGTAGCGGCTTTACAGGCCGGTCAGTTCGACCAGGGTATTACTGAAACCTTAGCCAGCAACAGTGCAGAAGTAGATAACTTCTCACGCCAGATGAGCCTGTGCGTTGGCTTCACTAAAAGCGGCAAACTGCAACAAGCAGAAACAGCCTGTGACAGTGCCGTTTCAGCTGCACAGCAGTTTCATTATGTCAGCAGCGGCGAAAAACGTGAAATGCGTGCCTATGCCCTGACTAACCGTGGCGTTCTGCGTTTACTGCAGAACAACAACCTTGCTGCCCTGGCCGATTTCAGCCGCGCAGCGGAATTAAACCGCAGCGATGTTAACCTGCACAACCTGCAGCGTTTAGAGTTAGCTCTGAACAAAGCAAACAGCGGTTTAGATGTAGCTATGGTATCGGCAGAATAAGCACTGCTGATACTGAAATCAGCTTAGTGCAGAGTAAGCGCCTGCACCTTGTCTGATAGCAGTACCCGGCAGTAAACAGAGTAAGCGCCTGTTCACTGCTTCGACTATTACACTCCCCCGTGTGTATCACAGAGTTACTACTCCCCGGTGTAACTCTGTTTTTTTATCTGCAATTTTGTTTTTACCTGGCGAATTGCGCCAGTACGCCACCTGCAATATCAGCCTGTGAGTAAACACCGGTATCCAGTACCCAACCGGTCACCAGTTCTGCTGGTGTGACATCAAATGCCGGGTTAAATACATTTGCCTGCTCCGGCGCCCAGATGGCACTGCCAAAGGCACCGCTGACACCGCGCACTTCATTGGCATCACGCTGTTCAATCGGGATAGCACTGCCGTCGGCACAGGCTAAATCAACCGTGGTATGCGGCGCGACCACGTAAAACGGTACCTGATGATAATGCGCCAACACCGCCAATGAGTAAGTGCCCACTTTATTAGCAAAGTCACCATTGGCAGCAATACGGTCAGAGCCGACAAAAATACGGTCGACCTGGCCACGCGCCATCAGCATAGCGGCCATATTGTCGCAAATCAGCTGGTACGGAATACCCAGTTGCTGACATTCCCAGGCGGTTAACCGCCCTCCCTGCAATAGCGGCCGGGTTTCATCCACCCACAGGCGGATATTTTTGCCCTGCTGATGCGCCAGATTAATCACACCTAGTGCCGTACCAACCCCGGCGGTTGCCAGGCCGCCGGTATTACAGTGTGTCAGTAGCTGCTCGCCCTGTTGTACCAGCGCCGCGCCATGTTCTGCCATACGCTGGCATAGTGCTACGTCTTCAGCGAATAACTGTTCAGCACAGGCGATAGCGGCTGCTTTGTAATCATCCTGCGCCAGCGCAGCTATCATAGTATCAAGATTGTTCATCAGATTAACGGCGGTTGGCCGCGCTGCACGCAGCACCTCAGCATCGCGCAGCAACTGCTCGCGGCTGTCGCCGACACTGGCGCGGTATGCCAGTAACAAACAGGCACCGATGCCAATGGCGGGGGCACCGCGCAGTTGCAGCGCTTTAATCATCGCCACCATAGCGGGCACGGTTTGACACAGCAACCATAGCTGGCGCTGCGGCAACAAGGTCTGATCAAGTACAAATAATTCGCCCTGCACGGTTTTCAGGCTGAGAGAGGTTAAGTTTTTCATAGCTTATTCCTGTTTGGCGTTGCAGACGTCTATAAGGTTTGCGATTATGCAGCCCTGCTTTTTTCAACACAAGTATGGAACCGACACTATGGCCGAATACCGCACCTTTACCACTGATGACGCTATGCGCTTCGCCGACGAGCATAGTGGCTTGTTCGGCGATCACAGCAAGTTAAGCTGCGAGGAATTTGGCGACGGTAACCTGAATCTGGTCTTCCGTGTCATTAACGACAAAGGCACCAGTCTGATTGTCAAACAGGCTCTGCCTTACGCCCGCTGTGTCGGTGAAAGCTGGCCGTTAACGATAGATCGCGCCCGGATTGAAGCCGAAGTACTGTTGAAACACCGTAAACTGTGCCCGGATCACACCGTAGAGGTGCTGCACTATGATGCTGAGCAGGCCGCTATTCTGATGGAAGACTTAAAAGACTACCGCATTTTGCGCACAGAGCTGATAAGCGGCAAGCAGTTTGCGCATTTGGCACCACAGCTGGCCAGCTATCTGGCACAAACGCTGTATTTCACCAGTGATTTCGCGCTGACCGGGCCGAATAAAAAGCAGCAGGTTGGCCGCTTTTTGAACCCGGAACTCTGCCTGATTACTGAAGATCTGTTCTTTACTGACCCTTACTGCAACCACGAGCGCAATAACATTCACACCGCGATTAACAGCGATGCCCAGCAGCTGTGGCATGATGAAGCATTACAGGCAGAAGTCGCGCAGTTAAAAGCCGATTTTTTATCTAAACCACAGGCATTACTGCATGGCGATGTGCACACGGGCAGCATTTTTATTAATGACGAAAACTGCAAGCTGATTGACGCCGAGTTTGGTTTTTACGGCCCTATTGGCTTCGACGTGGGCAGCCTGATAGGTAATTTGTTGCTTAACTACCAGGGCCACTTTGGCTTAACAGCTGACAATGAGACCCGCCAGCAGCATCAGGACTACCTGCAGCAGCAGATCCGCCTGCTGTGGCAACAATTTTCGCAGCAGTTTAAACAGCTAATGGAGACTGAATGCCGTGAGCCAGGCTTACAAAACAGTCTGTATCAGCAGCGCTTCGTGCAACAAATATTGGCCGACGCTTTAGGTTATGCCGGCTGCGAACTGATCCGCCGCACAGTTGGCCTGGCCCATGTCGCAGACCTTGACAGCATCAGCGACAGCGACCTGCGTGCCAAAAGTGAGCGTAAAGCGTTACAGCTGGGCCGTGAACTGATTATGCAACGCCGTGAACTGAGCAATATTGACCAGGTACTGACATTACTGCGTCACCTGAAATAAAAATTAAAGAAACGGTAACAGCGTGTCGCTTTACCCTCTGATGGACAATGCGCACAGCTAAAGCGACTGTGAACAGTTGGTTACACTTTCGTACTGTACCCAAGCTGCTGCGCGCTGTAGGCTGCAAAGGCATGGCTGCCGTTGGTTATAGAGGTACATTTGGCGCTCTGGGTTTATCACAAATATTTCGCTGCTGCTGTGGCAGTACTAACTGCCTGTATACTATCAGCTTTGTTAAGCTTAGCTGTTAGCAGCTCGGTGCATTTTAGTCTGCAACAGAGTGCTCAGGAATACCTACGCCGCGTCGACGACATCGCCACAGAAACCCAGCACACCCTGGATCAGCTCAATACTATGCCAGCACAGCGTTGCAGCGCCGGCGATTTAGCCGCAATGCGGCAATTGCTGCTAGGGACACGTTATATCCGCGATATTACCTACTACAACGGCAATGATGCCATCTGTTCGGCCAGCGCCGGCAAGCTCAGCCAATACCCGGTAAGTGAAGACCCAAGCTTTTATTCTGTGCGTAACAGCAGTATCTGGCTGCACCAGCCGCTTGGCGATATCAGCCAGCGAATCACCGGCACCGTCGTACGGCAACACCATTACAGCGTCAGCATCGTCAGCGATATAGATACCCTGCCACCAAGACAGGATGTGCGTTGGCAGCTGGTTAATATTGCCGGTATAGCCGTGGCTCATACCAGTGGCAACCGCGGGGTTTATCAGAGCGCTAAACCTGAAACCTTCGCCGCCCTGCAGTGGCCGCATTATTATTACCATCAGTGTTCTGCCTATTCCCGCTTTTGTCTGGCGCAGCAGTTTAGTTTTATTTTATTGCTGCGAAATTATCCGCTGCAAAGTACTGCTGTCATCCTGGCGCTGCTGGCACTAAGTATTCTGGCCTGGTTCGGCTGGCGCCAACTGGCTGTGCGCCGTCATAGCCTGCGCTACCGGGTAAGCAAGGGCTTAAAGCACGGCCATTTTTCAGTGGTATTTCAACCTATTATCGATTTAGAGCAAAATCAGGTTACCGGCTGCGAAGTACTGGCCCGCTATCAGGACCCACTTGGGCAACTGAGCCCCCTGCAGTTTATTCCGATGTTGAGTAAGCTTGGTCTGAGCAGTCAGTTCACCTGCTTTGTCGCGCAGCAGGCGCTGAGCGGGTTGAGCACTTTGCCGGGCTTATCTGAGCAGTTTTATCTGTCATTGAACGTTTATCCTCAGGATATTGCCAGCGGCAGGATCCTGCAGTTGTTGCAATTGCCTGAAGTGCAGCAGCGTAAGATCAAACTGGTATTGGAAATTACCGAGCAGCAAGAACTGAGCTTTAGCAGCTCCAAGCAACATCTGGCTTCACTGAAAGCGGCGGGCTTACTGCTGTCGATTGATGACTTTGGCACCGGCTATTCCAACCTGGCCGGACTACGTTCATTAAATGCTGACTATCTGAAAATTGATAAAAGCTTTATTCAGGACATGGAAGCCGACAGCATTAAATCCACATTAATACCAAAGATCCGTGATATCGCTAGGTTACTGAACTATCGCATCGTTGCAGAAGGCATTGAAAATCTGGCGCAGGCCAGCCTGCTCCGTTCGCTGGGTATTGAGCTGGGCCAGGGCTGGCATTTTGCCAGGGCTATGCCGCTGACAGAATTTGCCGATTATTTACGGCAATTTTCCTGCCAGCAGCGCAGGAGCAGCTGAAATAGCAAGCCGGGCAAGCTATGGTTGTAGTCTGCTCAGGCAAACCGGAGACGATGATGCTGCAATTACAACAGGTAAACCGCATCTGGCAACAAGCCCCGCATAACGCTTTTACTGATCTGATCGACTTCAAAGGCGCCTTATGGTGTGTCTGCCGCGAGGGTAGCACTCACGTATCCGGCGATGGTGCACTGCGTATTTTGCGCTCGGAAGATACAACTACCTGGCACAGTGTAGCCCTGATACAGGACAATGCGGCCGATTTACGCGATGCAAAACTCAGCCCGACACCGGACGGCAAGCTGTTATTGCTGGGGGCAGGCGCCCTGCTCGACCGCAGCCGGTATAGCCATCAATCTTATATATGGCAATCAGATGATGGCATTAACTGGTATGAGGCAACAGCCGTCGGAGAGCACAATATCTGGCTGTGGCGAATGGCATGGCAGCGCAAAAACCTTTATGCACTGGGCTATAAAATCGGCAAACCTCACTTTGTCCGGCTGTACCATAGCGCAGACCAATGTAACTTCAGTGCAGTGGCCGATATTTACAGCGGCAGCTATGCCAATGAGAGCGGCCTGTTGTTTGACAGTGCCGGCACCATGCTGAGCCTGCTGCGGCGTGACCCGGAGCACGGCTTGTTCGGCCAAAGCAAGCCGCCTTACACTGATTGGCATTGGCAGGACATTGGTTGTCGTATAGGCGGACCGCAGTGGCTGCAGTTGCCTGATGGCAGGCTAATGTGTTGTGTCAGGTTATACGATAACGAGGTCCGCACCAGCCTGTGCTGGTTAGACAGAAAAACCGGCCAGCTGACGCAAGCGCTGGTATTACCCTCCGGCGGTGACTGCAGCTATGCCGGTATGGTGCTGCGGGGTGATACGCTGTATATCAGTTATTATTCATCGCATGAAGACACAACAGCGATATACCTTGCTGTTGTGTCACTCGCGACTGGTATTTAGTACTTCACGCTGCAACCATAGGGTTTGCTGATTGCAGGATTAGGCGTCTCGCCAGCAAGCACTGCCTTAGCTGCATTGGCAAACAGGGGCGTAGCGTTAGCAATATCCCCGACCTTCGCCGAGGGTATGCTGTCGATACCCCCCATATACTGCAGTAAGCCGGCTTTATCTATCACATACATATGCGGTGTGGTTTTTGCGGCGTATGCTTGCCCTACCACACCAGACTCATCAAACACTACAGCAGTGGGTGCTGCATTGCGCCTTGCGGTCAGCTCATCAGCTTCAGCCGGAGAAACGTGGCCCTGCTTACCAGGCGCAGATGAAATGACGCTAAGCCAGACTACATCCTGCGCCGTCATCTCTTTTTGCAATGCCTGCATATTGCCCTGATAGTGTTTTTTTACGAACGGACAGTCGTGATTAGTCCATTCCAGCACGACCGTTTTACCGGCAAAGTCGCGCAAACTGTGGCTACTGCCTTTAGAGTCAACCACCGTAAAATCCGGTGCCGGCGCACCAATCTGCGGCGCAGCCGTTAAGCCCAGCGACAACACTGCAGCTGAGGCTGCCAATATCCAACGATGTAATTTCATCTTTATGTCTCCTGTAAGCTGTCAACTTTCACTAAGGTTCAGGGTTGCCGGCTTAACCGCGCCAGCGCTTGCGGCACCGTATCAGGCGTTAGAATCTGTGGCAGCACTTCTGGCTGCTGCCCCGGCCAATACAGTACGTAAAGCGGTACACCATCGCGCTGATGCAAGCGTAGATATTCTGTAATGGCCGCATCGCGTACTGTCCAGTCGCCTTTCAGATAAGTGACATCGTAAAGCGCCAGCGCAGCTTTAGTGCTGTCACTGCTCAGCGCTACCCGCTCATTAACCAGGCAGGTAATACACCAGTCTGCGGTCATGTTCACCAGTACCGGTTTACCTTGCTGGCGTAGTTCGCTCAGCGTATCAGCAGACCAGCTTTGCCAGGATGGATCGGCTGCGGCCGTATCAGCCTGGTTGCGCGGCTGATACGGCGCAAACGCCGGCAGCGCTAATGCAAACAACAGTAGTACCGCAGCCAGTATGACACTGCCATTACCGGCAAGCGATAACTGGCGCCGCCCCCACAACCAGCACGCCGCAGCTATACACACGGCACCTATCAGTAACATCGCCTGAGCATCAATACCGCTTTGACGGCCAAATACCCAAAGCAGCCAGACCGCGCTTAAATACAGTGGGTACGCCAGCCATTGCTTCAGCGTTTCCATCCAGACACCGGGCTTGGGTAATACACGGGAAAAACCCGGTACAAATGCCAACAATAGAAACGGTAATGCCATACCAAAGCCCAGCGCGGCAAATATGAGCAGCGCTATCGCTGTTTCCTGGCTGACGGCATAGCCTAGTGCCGTGCCCATAAAAGGCGCCGTGCATGGGCTAGCCACTACCACTGCCAGTACACCGGTAAAAAATGCCCCCCTGCTACCACCGCTGTCTGCCACAGCACTACCGATGTTCATCAGGCCAAGGCCAAACTGCACCACACCCGATAAACTTAGCCCCAGCGCAAACAACAGGTATACCAGCAATGCCACCAGGTACGGGGTTTGCAGCTGAAAACCCCAACCCACTGCGGCACCGGCACTGCGCAGTACAATTAGCAGTATTGCCAGCGTGACAAAGCTCACCACCACACCCAGGCTGTACCATAGCGCCTGCAGCTGTTGTTGCCGGCGCACCAGACCATGACCCGCAATACTGAGTGCCTTTAACGACAACACCGGGAACACGCAAGGCATTAAGTTTAGTAAAACGCCGCCGGCGCCAGCCAGCAGAAGTATCAGCCAAAAGGCTGTCGGATCCTGCTGCCCCTGGGTGATCAGAATTTCTGTACCAGCACTGCGTGCCTGCTGCAGTTGCAGGCTATAGGCCTTGTTATCGGCAGTTATCAGTACGACATACAGTTGCTGTGGCGCGGTAGAAAAATAGGTATTTAGCGGCTGCTGCAGCAATAACTGCTCGCCATTCAGCGTAACCTGCTGCGGTGCGGCATGGTCTACCAATTCGGTTGCGGCGACGAAAAAAGCACTAATGGGCTGTATTGCTGGTATATCCAGCACCGCGGAAAAGGCGCCGCCAGATACGTCAAACTGCCCTGACACATTAATCGGCTGCGGCAATTGCTGCTGCGCCTGCTGAAACAAACTGACAGCGTCTTCAGCCAACACTGCCTCAGCTGCCACCGGCAGTGTCAGATTAAACTGCGCTTCAGCAGGTATACACACCTCTTCGCATACCAGCCAATCCACGTTTAAGCTTATCGGCAAGGTGTCGGCCTGATAGTCGGAAGCAACAGTCAGATCTGACAGTAAAATGGTCTGGCCTTCGAAACCGTAATTCACCAAAGGCGGCACTGCAATCGCCTGTGGAGTGGGCCACTTAATTGCACCGGCGCTAATCCCCTCTGGTAATGTCCAGCTTAACTGTGTCGGTAAGCCAGAATCACCGGGGTTTTGCCAGTAGGTGTGCCAGTGCTCATCGGGCACAAAGTGCAGCGCCAGCTGCAGTGTTTGACCAGGCTGCACCTGCTGGTATTCACTGACCAATTCAGCCTGCAAATGTTTCGCCGTCTGCCAGCCGGTTGTCGCAGCACAAAGCGGCGCAAAGCAACTGAAACAGAACAGCAGTAACATCACACTACGCATAAGGCTCCCGTTATTCTAGATTTGTGCATACGAGCCTACACCGCTTTAGCTCACCCTGCTGACAAATTAACCACAAAACTACGCTAAGTTGAGCATTTTTCGCGACAAACTGCTATATTAGCCAACGTTAATCCGTAGCGGTTTGCTGTGGTCACTCCAGCAAACTAACCGTTACATAACACATACACTCTCGTAAATTATCAATGAAAGGTTCACCTTAATGAAACCATTTACCAAGTCAGCGTTGTCAGTGGCTGTTCAAGCCAGCCTGTTTAGTGCGGCTATTGGTCTTTCTCCGGTGCTGTTAGCGCAGGAAAGTGACAAAGATCAGAATGCAAAGCAGCAGGAACTGGAAACCATTACCGTTACCGCGCAAAAGCGCAGCCAGAGTATTCAGGAAGTACCGATTTCTATTGCCACCTTATCCGGCGAGAAATTTGATGCGATTTTTTCTTCCGGTGACGACATTACAGCACTGGCGATAAAGGTGCCGGGTTTATACGCGGAAACCTCTAACGGCCGCGCCGCGCCGCGGTTTTATATCCGTGGCCTGGGCAACACCGACTTTGACTTAGCGGCATCACAGCCAGTGTCCATCGTGATGGATGACGTGGTAATGGAAAACGTGATCCTAAAAAGTACGCCGTTATTTGACGTGCAACAGGTTGAAGTGATCCGGGGCCCACAAGGCACACTGTTCGGCCGTAACACGACTGCCGGTATTATCAAGTTTGACAGTGTAAAACCACGCCAGGACTTTGATGCCTATGTAAAATCTACCGCCGGCACCCTGGGTATGCTGAACTTTGAAGGCGCTGTCGGGGGTGGTTTAACCGATGAGCTGTCTGCCCGGGTGTCATTACTGTCACAGCACCGAAGCGACTGGGTAGATAACAGCTTTACCGGCGAAAGTGATGTGATGGGTGGCTACAACGAACGAGCCGGCCGCTTGCAGTTTTTGTACGAGACTACCGACGTTGATGTATTACTGAATGTGCATTCACGTAACTACGATGGCACTTCAACCTTGTTCCGTAAGAATATCTTAACGCCGGGCAGTGACAACCTGAACGAAAACTACGACCGCGATACGGTAGCCTATGATGCACCGGGCCGTAATAAGCAAAGTTATGACTCTTGGGGCGCTTCACTGAAGTTTGATTTTGCCCTTGATGGCATGACGCTGACCAGTATTTCGGCTATTGAGCGAGCAGACGGTGGCGGTATCGGTGATATCGACGGTGGTAACCCGGCAGAAGCTGGCCCGGCAGATCCAATTGATCCCGTAACCGAAGACCAACTGCGCGATCTGGAGCAACTGACACAGGAAATCCGTTTAGCCAGTGATACCAGCGGCCCGTTAAGCTGGCAGGTTGGTGGCTTTTACTTCGACTCCAGCTTTGGCGTCAACAGTATCGATGGTTTCTTTGGTGCTACTGAAGTATTTCACGGCAATACCAGCTGGGCGCTGTTTGGCCAAACATCTTATAAGTTGAGTGATAAGCTGGATGTTACTGCCGGTATCCGTTACACCGACGATGAAAAGACTTTCTCTGTTGGCCAGCAGAATGTCGATGGCCTTGCTTTGATCCTTGGCTTTGCCCAGGTCCAGAGCTATGAACCGATTAAAGTTACTGATGATAACATTAGCTGGGAATTAAGCGCGAACTACCGTCTGACAGACAAAACCAGTCTGTTTGCCCGCGTGGCGGATGGTTTCCGCGCCCAGTCGATTCAAGGCCGCGATGTGGCCTTTGAAAAGGCCCCCTCAGTTGCCGATTCAGAGACTATTATGTCGTATGAAATTGGTGCTAAGTCAGACCTGCTGGATAATACCCTGCGCTTAAATGGCGCCGTATTCTACTACGTGATTGACGATATTCAGTTATCAGCAATTGGTGGTGAAACGCAGGGCAACCAGTTAATCAATGCTGACAAAGGTGTGGGTTATGGTTTCGAGTTTGACTTTGACTACCGTGTACTGGCTAACCTGAGTGTTGGTGGTGGTTTCAGTTACAATAAAACCGAGCTGCAAGACAACAATCTTGCTGTAGAACCATGTGGTTCTGGCTTGTGCACAGCATTGGATCCGGATGCAGGCAACGGACTCGTCTTTATCAATGGTAACCCGTTCCCGCAGGCACCTGAGACTATTCTGACGCTGAACGCCCGTTACGATTTCCCAATCGACAGTGGCGAAATCTATGTCTACGGTGACTATCAGTTGCAGGGTAAAACAAACCTGTTCCTGTACGAATCGGCTGAGTTTAAGTCAAACAACAATTATGAAGCAGGCTTGCGCGTAGCTTATATCAATTACGAAAATAACTACGAAGTGGGTGTGTTTGGCCGTAACATCACGGATGAGGATAACCTGAAAGGCGCTATCGATTTCAGCAACCTGACCGGTTTTGTTAACGAACCCCGTACCTTCGGTGTTGATTTTAAAATCAGTTTTTATTAATCAACGCTACTGAAGTCATAATAAGGGCAGGTTACACTGCCCTTTTGTTTTTTGTGTGTTGCTATGAGAACACCGTTACTACGCACTTTATCTGGCATCATCTTGCTGCTGGTTGCAACCTTTGTTATCTGGCAAGGCCTGAGCAAGCCGACCCGGCTTGTATTGAGGCATATCGCCGATGATGTGCAAACAGCCGGTGCAACCTCTGCCAATCTGCTACTGGGCAGCTCAACATTGGCGCGGCTGGATACCACCACATTTAACCACTGTGGCAGCTGGCTTAACCGCGCTATCGGTAACAGCCAGTTAGTCGATATCGCACGCTACCTTAGCTGGACGCCGGTACAGCATCACCCGCAACATATTCTGCTTTATGCCGGCGAAAACGATTTGGCACAGTCTAAGCCAGCACAGCAGGTTGCTGCCGAGTATATGGCACTGCTTAAACAATTAATGCTGCAGTACCCTGCTGCGCACATCCATATCCTGGCGATAAAGCACAGCCCGGCGCGGCAACAGTACTGGCTTACATTTGACGAAGTTAATGCAAAATTACAGGCTTATGCTACATTGCAGCCACAGCTGCACTATTACGCTAATAACCTGCAGCGGGTGGATTTCAGCGCAGACGGTATACACCTGACCGGCGAAGGGTACCGGCGTTTTCTTCATGGAGTGACTTTACAATGCAAGGCAGCAACAAACGGATAGATTATCTTGATGTGATGCGCTCGGTACTGATGATGCTGGGCATAGTGCTTCACACTGCACATTTGTACAACCCCAGCCAGGTATGGCTGGTATATGCACCGGAACATCACCCGTTTTTTAATTATCTGATCAAGGCAATTGCTACTTTTCGCATGCCGGCATTTTTGGTGGTATCCGGTTTTTTCTGTGCCATGTTTGTCATCCGTTATGGTAATGCGTATTTTCTGCGCTCACGCATTAAGCGGATACTGCTGCCCCTGCTGGTCTGTGCGCTCAGTCTCAATGTGTTACAAGCAATATTGCTACACCATTTTGGCTGGATCACTGAAGATGTAACGACCTACCTGCTAAACGGCGGCTGGGTGCAGCATCTGTGGTTTTTACTCGATTTATTTATTTTTGTTGTTTTGTTAAGCCTAGCATACAGCATTGCACCTGTGCGACAACTGGGCCGATACCTGAATAATGCTGCCGTAAAGTGGCTGCCTTTACCGCTATTTATTGCATTGCTGCCGCTGTACGGTCTGCTACTGGTAACGCTTAACAGGCTTGGCCTGCCGATGTATCACAGCTGGCTGGGGATCACCGATTTATATGAGGTACTGTATAATCTGCCATTCTTTGTGTTTGGCCTTATGCTATACAGCAACGCGGGATGGCTCAGGCAGTTTAGCAAGCTGAACCTTATTTATGGCGCTGCAGTACTGATTTTGCTTTGCACGGTAAATTATATGGCCCGGCAAGGCACCGGAGGTATCTGGCAGGTGCTGACGCTCTACAGCGATGTATTTATCCGCTGGATATGTGTGGCCTTATGTTTCAGCCTGTTTAATCTTGCTGTAACACGCAGCCATCAATACTGGCGTTTCTTGTCAGAGGCGTCTTACAGTGTTTATCTGTTTCATCATGTGATCGTTATTAGCTTAGGGCTGCTGCTGATCAATGCTGGCTTACCCCCCTTAGTCGGGTTTTGTCTGATTGTTGCCGTAACACTGGCTCTGACACTGGCGATACACAAATATCTGATCGCACCTAATAAAATTCTCAGGCTGCTATTTAATGGTAAGTAGCCGCCCGTTTTGATGTTAAGGATTTCTTATGGCCGATTTTCGTAGCGATACCGTCACCCAGCCTTCGTTGGCAATGAAAGAACGCATGTTCAACGCCCAGCTCGGAGATGACGTATTTAATGATGACCCAACCACGCTGCAGCTGCAGCGCTTTGCCGCAGACTTGCTTGGGTTTGACGCTGCTTTGTTCGCACCCAGTGGTACCCAAACCAACCTGATTGCGATGATGAGCCACTGCCAGCGCGGTGATGAAGCGATAGTCGGCCAGCAATGGCATACCTACAAATGGGAAGCTGGTGGCATGGCCGTGCTAGGGTCTATCCAGCCGCAACCCCTGGAGCTGCAAAGCGATGGCAGCCTGCTGCTGAGTGATATTGCTGCCGCCATTAAACCGGACGACCCACACTTTGCCCGCACCCGGCTTATCGTGATTGAGAACACGGTCGGTGGCAAAGTGTTGTCGCTTGAATATATGCGCTCAGTGTCTGAACTGGCAAAAAAACAAGGCCTGGCCTGCCATATTGATGGCGCCAGGCTGATGAATGCCGCTGTTGCACTGGCACCACGGCACAATACCACGCCACAGCAAATGGCACGCGAATTGTGTCAGGGCTATGACTCGGTATCCTTGTGCTTATCCAAAGGCCTTGGCTGCCCGGTTGGCTCTTTGTTGCTGGGCTCAGAGGCGTTTATTGCCCGCGCCCGGCGGGTACGTAAAATGTTAGGCGGCGGTATGCGCCAGACCGGCATTCTGGCAGCCGCAGGCTTATATGCACTGGAAAACAATATCGACCGGCTGGCACAGGATCATGCCAATTGCCAGCGCCTGGCTGACGGTTTAACGGTATTGGCAGCGCAGTTACCCGCACTACAGGGTAAACTGACACCGCTGCCGGTGCAGACTAATATTCTGTTCACCGATATTGAAATTGAACTGGCCGCTCAGTTACTGCCATATCTGGCCGAGCGCGGTATTTCGCTTACTGCCAGCAACTACCAAACCGCCAACGGTGCGATTAAGCGGGTGCGCTGGGTATGTCACTTAGATATCAGCAGTGCTGACATTGATAAAACGCTGCAGCATATTAGTGAATTTGCCCACCAGCAATGATCCTTAGAACATAAAGCAGCATCGCTGAAAGCAAAATGGCCTTTTGCCTGTCTGATAAGAGTATACCCATACCACAGACAACCGGAGGCCGTTATGACAATATCCTGGTTAAAAACATTTTACTTATCGCTGTTAGTTGCCGGCAGCACTTTATCCCTGCAGGCAGAAACCATGCCTGCTACCTCACATCTTGACAGCATAGTGGTAGGCGCGGGCTGCTTCTGGGGTGTCGAAAAACGCTTCGAAGCCATGCCGGGTGTGATAGATGCCGTTTCAGGTTATGCCGACGGTAATGGGGTGGAGCCAACTTACCGCGCCATTACGCAGTATCGCAACAAACACAACCCGGATAACCATGCCGAAGTGGTTAAAATCAGTTTTAACCCCGCCGTAATCAGCCTCGATACGCTGCTGAAACGCTACTTTGAAATGCACGACCCTACTCAGCTTAACCGCCAGGGCAATGATATCGGCACCCAGTACCGCTCAACGATCCTGACTAACAGCCAGGCACAATATGACACTGCGCAACAGGTGCTGGCGGCTTATCAGCCGCTACTGACTAAGGCGGGTTTTGGTAAAATTACCACTGTGATAAAACCTTTGCGCCAGTTCTTCCCGGCTGAAAACTACCATCAGGACTATATTGCGAAAAACCCCAACGGCTATTGCCCCGACCATTCCACCGGTGTGCGCTTTGCCAGTGACAGCGCCACGAAAACTGCTGCTACCGACAACAGTGCCCTGCTTAGAGGCCAGCACATTCTGGTGATTGATTCGGAAAACTATTGCCCTTACTGCGAAAAATTCAAAGCCGATGTTGCCAGTAAATACAGCGGCGATATACCGCTGCATTTTCGTTATGCCAGTAATCTTGATGGCCTGACAGTTAAAACCCCAACCTGGGCCACACCAACTATTATTCTGCTGCAGGACGGCAAAGAAGTGTTTGGCCGTCAGGGCTATTTAAGCCCGGTAGAATTTTATCTGCTGCTGGGTAAGTTTAAGCTGGGCAACAGCGAAGCCTTTAATGTTGCCTTTGACGAAGGCACAGACGGCCGCTTTTGCAAGCAGTACGAAATATTTAAAAACACACCTGATGGTACCTTTGTCGATAAACTCAGTGGCGCCGCACTGTTTGACACCCGCGACCGTTTTGACTCGGGCACGGGCTGGCTGTCGTTTACCAAGCCGGTTGACGGTGCGGTCATTGAAAAACCCGACAACCGCTACGGCATGCGCCGCACTGAAATCCGCGCTAAGGTATCCGGTATTCATTTAGGCCATGTGTTTAACGATGGCCCAAACGGTAAACCACGTTACTGCATCAATGCCACTGTGCTGGACTTTGTGCCACGCAGCTAGTCGTGTAAAACGAAGCCGCCAATAGAAGGCGGCTTTGTTTTATGGCAATATTTCAGCTCATTAATAACGTCAGGTGGTAATGCAAACAGCTGATGTGCAGTGATAATTGCATGGCTGCTATAGTTAGCTGGCCGTTAACTGACATAGAGCCGGAGCCTGAATGAAACGACTGTTAATTGCTGCCTTACTGATCTGCCTGCCTGCTTATAGCCAACTGGTTCCTGCACAAGCTAGTGTTGCAGAAGACACACCGATAAAAGTCGAAGGCACCACCAGCGACAAAGCGATAACGGCCCGGCTGCTGGCTATCACGTCTGCTATTTCCGGTATGGAAAAAATAACGGCAAATACGGAGTCTGGAGTGCTGACGCTAAGTGGTGAAGTTGCCAATGCACAGCTTAAAGACGAAGCGCTTGCCATCGCCCGCCGGTTAGACGGTGTGGTGTATGTACAGGACATGCTGCAGGAACAACTGGCTGTGCGCTCCAGATTAGCACCGGCGGCTGAAAAGTTTGAGCAGATGCTGACCAAGGCCGTGCAAATGCTACCTCTTTTGGTGTTAGCGCTGCTGGCAGTGCTGTGTTTTTCCTGGCTTGGCGGCTGGTTGGCGCGGCATAGTACCTGGCTGCGGCGGTTCGGCCTTACCGAGCTGGCCTCAAATCTTGGTGTGCGTTTTATCCGGGTTCTGGTTACGGGTATAGGTGTATTGATTGCTCTGGAGCTATTGGATGCAACTGCATTGGTCAGCGCGGCGCTGGGCGTTGCTGGTGTTATCGGCATTGCACTGGGGTTTGCGTTTCGCAATATTGTCGAAAACTACCTGGCTGGTGTGCTGCTGAGTACCCGCAACCCTTTTGCCATTGGCGATCAAATTCAGGTGGGCGATTTCACCGGCAGCGTTGTGCGCTTAACCTCGCGTGACACGGTGTTGATGACGTATGACGGCAATCACCTGCGCATTCCGAACAGCGATATTATTACGCTGGCAATGACCAACTTTTCCCGTAATCCGTTGCGGCGGTTTCAGTTTGATGTCGGGGTATCAGTTACATTGGACTTAGTACAGGTACGTCAACTGGGTATTGCCACGCTGACCAACATGCCCGGTATTCTGGCCGACCCGCCACCACGTTGCCTGATTAACGAGTTGGGCGACAGTGCAGTAGCGCTTAAGTTTTTTGGCTGGATAGATCAGCGTAATACCGATTTTTTAAAAGCCCGCAGCGAAGCCATCCGCCTGGTTAAATCGGCATTTGACGACGCCGGTATTGAAATGCCAGAACCTATCTACCGTATTCATATGGCAGATATCAGCAATGCTGAACCGCCTGCGCCCACTGAGGCTACATCGTCTTCTGAGCAGGCGGCTCGGCAAGACGTGGACGTCACCACCGACGACACTATGCAGCAGCAATTGCAGACTGAGCTGCGGACCTCAGATGAAGAAAATTTGCTTACCAGGCACACCAACAGTAAGGGCTAAATATCGGGGTCTGCTGTTTTGATTAGCGGGGGTGTTTTTCCCTCAAGCAGCTGCTGCACGGCTCTGGCCGGTTTATGCCGTAAGGCCAGCGCCAGGCCGGTGAGCATAATCAGCACCACGCCAGCCAGCTGCAATAAAGTTAGCGCTTCGTGAAATAACCACCAACCGGCAATAATAACCGTTACCGGCTCCATATAGGCCAACGTAGCATATACCCGGGTTGGCAGATGCTGCAGTGCCACTATGGCACAGTAAATAGCCATAAAGCCGGGGAAGAGCCCAGCCAGCGCTACCCAGATCAGCGTCTGCTGGTCCGGTACCGGTATGGCTCCCAGAAAAGGCAGCATGCAACAGGCACCGATCACCAGCTGATAAAAGGTGCGCTGCAATTGCGAGTGTGCCGGCAACGAGCGCCTGTTCAGCAGTAAAAAGCCGCTGTAAGCCAGTAACGACATCAGGCCAAACACTAAACCCGGAAATTGGTCGGCATTTAGCACCAGATCGAATTTAAATTGCTGTAGCATGGCAAAGCCGAAAAATGACAAGGCAATCAGGCTACTGTCAGGTAAGTCCAGCCTTTCATCCAGCAGCCAGTGTGCAACAAAGGCAGACAATGGCGGCGCCAGATAAACCAGCATAATGGCATTCGCCAGGCTGATATATTCAATGGCGCTTAAAAAGGTCAGCATAAAGCCAACCAGCAGCAGCCCGTTTACGGCCATCCGCCAGTCAGGCATACCCTTCAGGGTTTTAATCTGGCCGGTACAGCCAACAAACACCAGCAGACATAAAGCGCCGACCGCCAGCCGATAGAAGGTCAGTTCGGCAGCCGACAACCCGCTAAAGCGGGCAATAATACCGCTACTGGCCATAGCTACTGCTGACAATAAAGCGGAAACTACGTATTGCAACATGGCGTTTAGATCACCTTAATGGGACATAGAACAATTGGTGAATGATCGTGTAGGATTCATAACTATATACTTAATACTTGGCATAAAAAATCAAACTCTGGATTGATCAAAGTATACATTACCTCCAATCGACTTTTAACAACAAAAAAGAAACAAAACAATAGAACCAAATGTCAGCATTTCATACAACCAAGATAAAGTGTCTCATCAAAGCCTTTGTTTACAAAAATTAAATTTGATGGCATAAAAAATGCTCATAGGAATTTCGCCAAAACACAAGGAGGCAAAAATGAACAAATTGTTAACCACACTAATCTTTATATTGTCTTTCTCTAGCAGTGCAACAATAATCGAAAGCAATATTACACGTACAATTGCAAATGGTGATCACAACCACCTTTCAAGCTCTAATGGAAATGCCGGAATGGGGTACTGGTATTCTGAAATAACAAGAGGGATAGCACTTTTTGAATTTGATGATTCTTGGATTGACGAGCAAATTACTTTGAGCTTCGAGAATCTTTATTCTCCAGCTGAGTTGGTATGGGGCAACGACTCTTTATACGATGATTCTTTTGACGTATATTATTTCTTCCAGTCAGACTCAACAATTTCATATTCAGATTATTACAACACCTCTGATTTATTAAATTCATTTTCTTTAGTTGGCTCTGAGCATTATATTGGTATAACCTCTTCATTATTTACCGAT
Organism: Rheinheimera sp. ATLC3; assembly: GCF_059429535.1. Classification (NCBI taxonomy): domain Bacteria; kingdom Pseudomonadati; phylum Pseudomonadota; class Gammaproteobacteria; order Chromatiales; family Chromatiaceae; genus Rheinheimera; species Rheinheimera sp. ATLC3. The sequence continues at coordinate 2,348,081 of NZ_CM182103.1, read as the reverse complement.
GCGTTAAGCAATGGCCAAAACTACTTTGGCATAGTGTTGTCACCGACAGGTACTAACTCTGAGCAACTCGCAGACGAGGTCGTCTTTGGCAATTTCAAACTGACAAGCTCAGCACTTCCAAGCCAAGTTCCTGAACCATCTACATTAGCGTTGTTACTAAGCGGTGCCTTTGCAGTAGGCTGCAAACGTAGAACTAAAAAGAGCAAATAACTTGAACTAAAACACTCTGTCAGTAAAAGACTTTAGTAAAGACAGAGTGTTTTTTATTTAAAAAATTCAATTAGCCTGAATTTCGCATACCAGCGGCAATACCGGCAATGGTCACCATCAGTGCCCGGCTAATCATCGGGTTTACCCGCTCTGGCTGATGCCGCACGCGGTGCAACAGCTCAGCCTGCAGAATATGTAACGGGTCAACATAAGTGTTACGCAGCATAATAGACTCTCGGATCCAGCTCTCTTTTGCCATTAACGTATCGCTGTGAATAAGCTCTAACAGCAGGTCACGATCGGCTGCCAGCTGATTACGCAAGCTCTCACCCAGATGTTTCAGCTCGTCCGGCACCAGCACCTTGTCGTAATAGGCGGCAATATCGCTGTCTGCTTTGAGAAACACCATTTCCAGCATCGACATCCGGGTTGCGAAGAACGGCCATTGTTGCTGCATTTCTTCAAGCAGTTTAGCGTTGTCGGCTTTAGCTGCTTTAGCCAGTGCCGAACCGGCGCCAAGCCAGGCTGGCAGCATTAAGCGGTTTTGCGACCAGGCGAAGATCCATGGAATAGCGCGTAGGCTTTCTACACCACCACTGGGGTTGCGTTTGGCTGGCCGGCTGCCCAGTGGTAACTGCCCCAACTCCTGCTCGGGTGTAGCAGCACGAAAATAAGGCACAAAGTCTTTATTGTGCCGGACAATAGCCCGGTACGCCTCACAGGAGTCATCTGTCAGCTGTTGCATCAGGCTACGCCAGCTTTGTTTCGGTACCGGTGGCGGCAGCAACATACCTTCCAGTACTGCACTGGCATAAAGCGCCAGGCTGCGCTCAGCTAATTTAGGCAAACCAAACTTAAAGCGGATCATCTCGCCTTGCTCTGTTACGCGCAATCCACCAGCCAGCGAGCCGGGTGGCTGGGATAAGATCGCCGCATGAGCCGGGCCGCCGCCACGGCCTATAGTGCCACCGCGGCCATGAAACAGTGTCAGTTGTACTTTGGCCTGCTGACAAATAGCAACCAACGCTTCCTGTGCACTGTATTGCGCCCAGGCAGCGGCGAATACCCCGGCATCTTTAGCCGAGTCGGAGTAACCAATCATTACCTCCTGCTTGCCGTTGATATAGCCGCGGTACCAGTCAATGCTGAGTAAACGACGCATGCAGTCAGGTGCGTTTTGTAAATCACTCAAGGTTTCAAATAAAGGCGCTACCGGCATCGGGAAGCTGATACCCGCTTCTTTTAGCAGCAGCTGTACCGCCAACACATCAGACGGTTTACCCGCCATAGAGATCACATAGGTGCTAAGCGCTTCATTTCCGTGGCGGGCAACGATGTCGCAGGTATCGAGCACTTCCTGTACATCAGCTGACGGCTGCCAGTTCTTTGGAAACAACGGCCGACGGTTGGCCAACTCGGCCAGCAAAAATGCCTGACGAGCGCTTTCATCCCAGGCAGCATAATCGCCCAAGCCCAGATGCTGTGTCAGCTCGCTGAATACCTGAGCATGACGGCCTGCGTCCTGGCGGATATCCAGTTTTAGTAGCGTTAAACCAAAAGCATAGGCCCGGCGCAGCGTATCGAGCAGCTTACCATTGGCAATAACCGCCATACCGCAATCAAGCAGCGACTGATAGCACAGCAACAACGGCTCCAGTAACTGAGCGTTATGCCAAATCAGGTCCTGTGGCCGTTGTAACCGATCATGCTTTAATGCTTCAGTCAGCCAGTCACGGGTGCGCAGCAAGCCGCTGCGCAACGTGTTCAGTACCTGCCGGTACGGCTCACTGCTGTCGCCTGCAATGTCACGCAATGCCGGGCTGGCCTGAAACATTGATAATTCGCTGCTGAGTAAATCCAAATCCTGCGAAAACAGATCCGCCGCTTTCCAGCGGCTGAGTAACAGTACCTGGCGGGTCACTTTCGATGTAACAAAGGGGTTACCATCGCGGTCTCCACCCATCCAGGACGAAAATTTTACCGGAGCCGCATCCAGCGCTAATCCTTTGCCGGTGGCACTTAACAGTTTGGCATCCAATTCACGCAGAAAATCGGGTATGGCACGCCATAACGAGCTTTCAATCACAGCGAAACCTGACTTTGCTTCATCCACCGGCGTTGGCCGCTGTTCACGGATTTCATTCGTGTGCCAGGCCTGGGCAATCAGCTCACTTAAACGCAACTCGACAGCCTGATGCTGTGCCGGGCTCAACTCATGTTCCAGCTCAGCCAAACAGGCGGCAATTTCGGTCAGTTTATGGATCAGGGTACGGCGGGATACTTCTGTTGGATGGGCTGTTAGCACCAACTCAATGGATAAACTGGCCACAGCCTGATCCACCTTAGCATTGTCGAGCTTTTTGTTTTCGAGCAAACTGAACAGCTCTTGTAACGGCTCGGGCTTTTCAATGCTGGCATGGCCAATACGGCTGATAGTGTGGTGCTGCTCGGCCAGGTTAGCCAAATTAAGAAACTGGGCAAAAGCCCGCGCTACCGGTAACAGTTCATCGTCACTCAGACTATGCAGTACCTGCTTTAGTTTGTCAGCCTGTAACTCTTCGCCCTGACGCGCTGCTTTAGATAACAGCCGGATTTGCTCTACCCGCTCCAGCACTGCATCCCCTAACTGACTGCGGATAGTGTCGCCCAGCTTAGTACCCAATAAGCCAACATTCGATTTTAATGCTGCGTAATGATCCATTTCCGTTGCCTCGTTTACTGGATTTTGCACCACCCTAGCGCGTTATCTGTTAGTACTCAACACTGATTGATTACAAAATGGGCAACGAAATTGGTAAGACCAAATAACCAAAACTGGCACAAAAAAACCCGCCATCAAGGCGGGTTTTGTCAAAGTTCGACAAACAAATTAGAACTTGTAGCTGATACCACCGAAGAACTGGCGACCAATAGTGTCAAACACTTCCGGTACGGTGCCGCCATCGCTGCCGTTCGCAACGCGTGAAGGCTCTTCGTCTGTCAGGTTTTTCACACCCAGCGATACGCTTAAACCGTCGGTAATGAAATAGCTGGCAGAGATGTTGTGATACAGCACTGAGTCAATTTGGGAACCGTCAGCCAGATACTCGCTCTTGCCGATGTAACGGTTGAAATAGGTTACATTCCAGTCGTCCATACCCGCCTGAATGCTGAAGTTATTACGCAGTTCAGCATAGCCACCAAAGTTACCATCGATAGTATTGGTGTACTCGATACCGTCCTGTTTAAACTTCAGTAACCAGGTAATATCGTTGTTGATTTTCCAGGTTAAACCCAGGCCGTCAAAGCGGTAACTGATGTTACCGTCGATACCACTGGTATCCTGATTACCCACGTTAGTCAGCGGGTTAGTGAAGTTTGACAAGTCACCGTCTAATGTAATGCTAAAAGTTTCACAGGCGGTCACATCACCGTCGAAGCAGCTTTTAAGGCCAGCCTGCGCGTCTAAACGGGTAATAGCGTTAGATACTTTGAAACGCCAGTAATCAACCGTCATCGACAGACCTTCGATCTGTGATGGTGATAATACAAAACCAGCAGTGAAAGACTCTGACTCTTCCGGCTGAATGTTTGAGTCTGACGTGTAATTCACCAGAATTTGCGGGTCTTGCTCGTTGCCCCATGGGTCATCCAGATAGTCGTACGAGCCGGTGTTACCGCCATACAACTCGCTGACATTCGGCGCGCGGAACCCGGTTGCTGCTACAGCGCGTAACATCAGCTCGTCAGTTGCTTCGTAGGTTAAACCAATTTTCCAGGTGCTGGCCTTACCAAAGGTTGAGTAGTCGTCAAAACGCAGAGCAAATTCACCGGTCAGTTTCTCACTGAACGGTACGCTGACTTCCTGATAGAACGACACAACATCATAGCTACCATTGGTTGGATCTTGCTGCGCTGCGGTGCTTTCACCGGCAACAATTACCGGATCCGGGTTATAGTAACCACTGTCACGGCGGTATTCTGCACCAATAGCAAAGCCAACTGCACCGGCTTCTAAATCAAACAGGTCACCACTTAATACACCGGCAACGATATGTTGTTTGTTACCACCAGAGGCCTGCTCAAAGTAGCTTATGTCATCAGTGATCGCTTGTGTCAGTGGCGCACCGCTAAACCAGGCGGCCTGATTAGCATAAACAGAATTTTCCATCTTCACGGCATTGATAGAATTTGCCACTGAAGTATCGGCTTCATTCTTACCGAAAGTGTAAGACAGATCCCAGCTCATGCCAGTGTGTACGTCCAACGTGCCGGCTAAACCAGCAGATAAACGTAACGTATCAGTATCTTGTGCATAAATACGCGGGCCGACATCGGTAGTACGGCGGCGGTAGTTTACACGACCGGTGTCATCAGCTTCAATACCACCTGCAATCATGCCAGGTGTTAAGGTAATACAGTTCACCAGGTCAGCACCCGGTGCGCCGCAAACGTCCAGCATAATATCGCCAGGCTGTGCCGCCAATTGCTGGTCTGATTTACGTTTGGTGTATAACACATCAGCAGTAAACATCAGGTCATTGCCAAACTCCTGTGTTGCATTGGCAAACAGGCTGTAGCGTTTACTTGGTGTTTGATACCAACTGTCTTTAGTGAAGTCGTAACCATTACCAGCCAGCCACTGTCCACCAACGTTTGATTTAACTTCTTGCTCAAATCCTGTTTCAGTTGGCACTTTCTGGCCATTTTCATCCAGCACGAATCCCAGAATACCACCTTGTGGTACAAAAGAACTGTTACCACGTTTTGTCCAGTCACGATCAGCCTGAATTACACCTTCGCGCTTAGAGAATGACGCGCCAAACGTATAGTTGCCGCGGTCAGTGCTGAAGCCGTACAGCGCACTTAATTCACCGGTTTCCCCGTCGCCTTTATCAGTGCTGCTGCCATTTAAGTCCAGTTGCACACCTTCGAAATCTTTCTTGGTGATAATGTTCACTACGCCGGCAATAGCATCTGAACCGTATACCGCAGATGCGCCGTCTTTCAGAATTTCTACCCGGGCAATCATCGCTACAGGGATAGCATTTAAGTCTACCGCGCTGTCAGCCCCTGAACCTGAGTTCACCATACGACGACCATTTAACAACACCAGAGTACGCTGGGCGCCCATACCACGCAAATCAACCTGCGCCACACCGTCAGCACCGTTGTTTGTTGTTGAACCAACCGCAGCGCCAGCCATAGAAGTTTGCGCTTGCAGCAGCTGGTCAACTGACGTGAAGCCTTCAACACGGATGGCAGCAGCATCGATAACAGTGACCGGAGAAGCCGTTTCCATATCCTGGCGTTGAATGCGCGAGCCAGTTACTTCAATACGTTCTACTTTAGCGGCTTCTTCCTGCGCCATTGCGACAGAACTAAAACCAGCGGCAGAAACAGGTGCCGCCAGCAGCGCAAAGCGTACCGCTTTGCTTACGAAAGAGTTTTGCATGTTATTCCCCCTGGAAGCCTTTGTTTACGGCTGCCGTTGTTATAGTGGTGGTTTTTCCGGCGCTGACGCTACTGTTGTTGTGTTGCCAAATCCAGTCCAAATACGCCAGATAGGCCTTTATTGTGATAAAGCGGGGGATTTGCGCTGTCAGCGCTTAAACTGTGCTAATTTGTTATCTATCCGCAAAACGCTAACGGCTTTCGTCCGACTTTGCTAGAATGCGCGCCCCGAAACGGCTTTGGCTGACCCGGGAACCTTAATGCATCCTATGAAGTCAGAGTTGCTCTGCATTGTTTTTAGAGTCGGATATGAAACTAAGTTGTTTAATAGTGGACGACGAACCATTAGCCAGGGCTGGCATTAGACATTTACTTAATCAGCAAAACCAGTTTGAAGTTGCGGCAGAAGCCGATAACGGCACTGATGCGCTGCGACTGGCAGAGCTGCATCAGCCAGACATCATTTTTCTCGATATCCAGATGCCGGGTTTAGATGGCTTAAATGTGTTTAAGCAGCTGGCGAATAAGCCAGCAGTGATTTTCTGTAGTGCTTATGCGGAACATGCTGTTGCAGCCTTTGAACTGAGCGCTGTAGATTACCTGCTAAAGCCTTTTAGCGCAGAGCGGTTTCAGCAGGCGTTATTTAAAGCCTGCGGCAAAATTATCGACAAACTTAACCGTGGCTCAAACACACCAGCAGAAACCCCTACGTATATTGACCGACTGACCATTCGCGATCCGGGCCGGCTGCGTATTGTTGAAGTTAATGACATCAGTTGGATTGAAAGCGCTGGTAACTATATCGATATCCATGTTTATTCACAGCGTAAAAGTTATTTGCTGCGCGATACTATGGCTGCCATTGAGAAAAAACTGGATCCGGCACAATTTGCCCGTATTCACCGCTCGAGCATAGTGCGTAAAAGCGATATTGTTGAGCTCAGACCCGGAGACAAAGGCGATGCCGAAGTGATTCTCAAATGTGGTACTGTGCTGACGCTATCGCGGCGTAACCGTAATGCGCTTGCCGACTTGTTTGGTCATCTCGCCTGACTGTGCAGCGCAATAGCCAATATATTTGATATACTGCCAGCATCGATGCAGAGGTAGAAACCGTATGACACAGCAGCAGGCAAGCACAGCAGCCAAACCCAAGAAATCAGGCTTTATCAGCAACCTGCTGTTAAATGTTATTATTCCTGCTGTCATTCTTAGCCGCTTGAGCGGACCCGACGCGTTGGGGCCGGTATGGGCGGTAGTGGTGGCGCTGGCGTTCCCGCTGTTATTTGGGCTGTGGGAGCTGCTGCAATCAGGTAAAGTGAACTTTTTCTCAATATTGGGTATTGTCAGTGTACTGCTGACGGGCGGCATCAGCCTGTTGCAGCTGGATCCGGCCTATATTGCTATCAAAGAAGCGTTAATTCCCGGCCTGATAGGTATCATAGTACTGGTAAGCCAGTACACGCCCTTTCCGTTTGTAAAAAAGCTGCTGATAAACCCCGAATTACTGGATACCGATAAGCTGTACCAGGTGCTGGCAGACAGGAATAACAGCACGGCCTTTGAACAACGGATGGCCCGCGCCGGCTACATTGTTGCCGCATCATTTTTCCTGTCATCTGCGCTGAACTATATACTGGCCAAAGCCATTGTGGTCAGTCTACCGGGTACTACAGCATACGCCGAAGAACTGGGCAGGATGACCTGGTTAAGTTACCCGGTCATAGTGCTGCCCAGTATGGTGATGCTGTTTGGCGCTATTATCTATATGTTCCGTCAAATAAGTAAGCTGACCGGCCAGTCGCTGGAAGACTTCATGTTGCAGTAGGTTAATCAGACAAATAGCAGATTTGTCTGATTAAAGTTTTTCAGGTTAGGGAACAACTGCAGGCATTGCGCTGCTGATAAACCAAACCATTGCGCCAGCGTAGCGAAATATTGCTCATTGGCAAATTCCGGAATAATCCGACCGGCACCGACATCACGTTCACCGCCCAATTTTTGCTGCGGTACAGCACCGAAAATATCACCGCCTTTGACGGCCCCGCCCATCACCAGCTGATGGCCCGCCCAACCGTGATCGGTGCCGTCGCCGTTGGTGCTCAAGGTACGGCCAAAATCCGACATGGTAAAACTGGTCACATTGTTGCTGTTGCCACTGTCATCCATCGCCTGCTGAAACGCTGCCATAGCCTCTGCCACCCGGCCGAGTAAAATCGGGTGTAAGCGCTGCTGGTCACCATGGGTGTCAAAACCGCCCATACGAACAAAAAACACTTGCCGGCCAACATTCAGGCTATCCCGCGCGCTGATAATTTGTGCCACTTTCCTCAACTGCGCCGCGAGCGTATTGCCTGATGGGAACACATCACTGAAATCCGGCGCCAGCTTCAGCGCCTGGCGCATAATGGCACTGCGTTCAATAGCATTGTTGTTCAGCTGCGCATAGTGCGAGCCTAAAGGGTGTGTCTGTCCTGTCAACAGTGCCTGTGTGGCCTGACGCAATACGTTTGAGCGAACATCGCTGCGGCGCGTAGCCTGTAGCTCAGGTACGCCGCCATGTGTCAGCCCAAACGGGCTAATCAGCTCACCGCTTTGCCACAGGTTGCTACCCGCCAGGCTGATACAACTGGCAAAGTCGGGTTGCTGATACAGCAGCTCCAGCATTTGCGCACCCCAGCCACGACTGATGATCTGCGGTTCACGGCCCCGCATCCAGGTATCCTGCTGGTCATTATGCGAAAACAGATGCTGCGGCTTAATAATACTGCCCGACAAATACTCAGCCTTAGTGGTAGGCTGTACCAGTGATCCTACAGCCGACACAACCGCAAGCTTGTGCTGCTCAAAGTGAGGCAGCAGCGCAGACATAGATGGGTGCAGGCCAATGCCATCTTCCACCTCGCGTAAGGGTTTAAGTGGCAGCGCATCTGCGACGGCTAAATCCTGCCGGGCTTGCTGATAAAACTGCAGACTGTCTCCGCCCATAGGGATCAGCATGTTCAGCGAGTCATTGCCCCCAACCAGAAAGATACATACCAATGCTTTGTAGTCGGTAAAGGGTTGCTGCTCTGCTGCCAGCGCAGACTGCATAAACCGCAACTGTAACGCTGATAACGATGCAGCACCTAGGCAACCGCGCAAACACAGGGAGAGAAACTGACGTCTGGTCTTTAAAGTCATACTACATCTCCTCTATAACTGTACTGCGTAGTCTGGTGAAATAAACACCAGGTATAATAATGCTGCCGCACGCTGCTCAGCGCTAAGCTGCTGCAATTGTGCTTCTGACTCCCGCAGCAAGTCCCGCAACTGCACTGGCATGTCGCCGGCAAAAAATAACAGGCTGTAGCGATCCAGCAATGCCTCAGTCCCCTCTTCGGTAAGCAGCTGCGCCAGGTCGCTAAAAGCCAGCAGCATATGGCGCTCGTCAGGCTCCGTTACCTGCTCTTTGATACTGAGGTTGATTGCCGAATGAAACAGGTTTTGTGTTTCCAGCAGCAAATCATCCGTCAGTAACTGCGCTTCAGGTGCACTAAGCCCTTGTTGCTGTAAGTCACCGCTTGGTGAGTAGTCGGGCCGGAAAAAGTTAAATACTGATGGCGCTTGCTGCGGCGCCTGACCATGCGTATCTTCAACCGTCACTGTACGGATCCGGCCGCTGCTTGAATCTGCGCCCAGTGCACGCCACAGGTGCGTCGTTTTCAGCAGTGGCTCACGTAATTTACCAAAATTAGCCTGCTGATAAGGCCGGCTGTAACGAGCTTCATCATCCAGTAAAATTGCGCTCACCACGGCGGCCAGATCACCTTTTATACCCTGGCCGTTATCGTTAAACACCCGGCTGACCCGCGCGACATATTCAGTTGACGGGTTTGACGTCACCAAACGCTGAATTAACTGCTTGCTGATAAAAGGCGCCACATTCTGATGCTGGAAGATATTGTCCAGCGCTGCTGTCAAGTCCTGCTGCGCAGTCTGGTTAGCCGGTAACACCACATTATTAAGTAACCTTTTCGGTGCGGTGTCGTGGTACTCTTCAAACGCCTGCATAGGATTGAGCAGGTCCTTTTTCTTACGGTTCCAGTATTCACCCGGACTGCTCCAGCCGGTAAATACGCGGGCAAAGGCTTCAATAGTGTCCTGGTCATAACTGGGAATGGTATTACCCTGCTTATCCAGTATTTCTGTACCATCTTCATTGAGCTGTACCAGACCAATAGTGAATAATTGCAGTACTTCACGGGCGAAATTCTCATCAGAGCGGATATTGCGTGCCGGGTCAGGCTTTTCATTGCTCATATGACTAAGGTAAACCCCCATCACCGGCGATTTTGCCACTTCTTCAAGCATGTCACGGTAATTGCCAAAAGCATTACGCACCAGGATATCGTAGTAATTGGCCAGCTCCAGCGGCTCTGTATCGAGGTTTGGATGATGCATGGAAGTCACCAGAATTTCACTGAGCGCAAAGGCGACGCGCTGACGCAGCTGATCCGGTTTGGTCAGTGCAATTTGCAGCCAGGCTTCGACCCGCGTGTAATGCGACGGGTGGCTCTTTTCTATCACGTCAGGCACATTCGGCATATGCAGTGTTGCCGGCAGCGCTAATTGTTTATCTAACCACTGCCGCACCGTCAGACCTGTTGCGTAATTGATATCTGCCATTGTCGGGCCAAAAGTAGCCTGTTGCAGCAGCCGCGCGGCTTGCTGAGCTGACATACTGCCTTCAGGCAACGGTGGCTGCGGCGCGGGCGGCGGTGTTTCAGGTGGCGGTTCAACCGGATCAACAGGCTCCGGCGGCGTTGGCGTTTCCGGTGGTGGCTGGACAGGGTCTACCGGCTCCGTAGGCGCCGGCTCAACAGGAGCGGGAGACGCCGGAGGTGGTGTCACACTGGTAGGTGCAGCAGTATCGGAACCGCCGCATGCTGATAACAAAAGTACTGCAGTCAGCAGCAAGCCTCTTATCACAGGATCTGCCTCCTTCTTTAATGAAAAACGACATCCCGAACCAGCTCAGACTGCAGGGCCGGTTCGGGGTGGGCGGCAAGTATACTGAATAAATTTTAGACAAAAAGAGCAAAAATAGACCACAACAGTGCGGATAAAAATAGTTGAACAAAAACAACCGTGTATTCACCTATTTTTTTTATAATTTTTTGGAATATAAATATAGTGTTAATTACTCCTGTCACGCAGCTGTTGCTGCACCTCTGACAATTGCTGTTTAAGTTGTTGCATTTGCTGCAAAAGCTGCAGCTGTGTGGCTTTTTCGGCATCCAGCTCTGTTTTATGCTCTGCGTCATGCATGCTCTGTACGGCATTCACAATGACTGCAATAAATAAATTCAGCATGGTGAAAGTCGCAATCAGAATAAAAGGTACAAAGAACAACCAGGCATAGGGGAACTGCTCCATGACCGGGCGGGCTATGCCCATTGACCAACTTTCCAGTGTCATGATCTGGAACAGTGTATACAGCGACGCACCCAAACTGCCAAACCATTCGGGAAAGGCAGCGCCAAACAACTTAGTCACCATGACGGCTGCCACGTAATACACCAGACCCAACACCATTGCTATCGACAGCATGCCGTTTAGCGATTGCATCAGTGCGCCGACAATTTTCTTCATCGAAGGAACAAAAGTAAGCACCCGCAGCACACGCAGTACCCTTAGTGCCCGCAATACCGAGAATGGCCCACTGGCTGGCAGCAATGCTATACCCACCACCACAAAATCAAATATGCTCCAGGCATCTTTGAAAAATGCCAGCCGGTGCACATAAAGCCGTACCAGTATTTCCAGCACAAAAATGGCCAGAATGGCTTTGTCCAGCAGATGAATAGCTGTTCCGGCCAGCGACATTACTGCGTTTGATGTTTCCAGGCCCAACGTAAACGCATTAAGCAGGATTAACGCCAGCAGCATACGCTGCACCGTACCGTGTTCAATAAACTGCTGTAAACGTTGCCGCACAGGCACTGCTGTTACGATGGTATCACTGTTCATACTGCCCTCAGAACTGTCGCCCACAAAGATATGCGCCCGCTATTGTAAGGCAGTACAATAACGGATCAATGCACTACAGCACTATCCTGTCACAAAAAATCCACTGATAAAGTTATTACAAATCATCTAGCCGGATAAATTTTCTTCAATGATTACAAAGCTATAAAAATTTCAGCCTGATAAAACCTGATATCTGTTGCAGCTTCCAGATATGGAATAGCCTGTCGTCTGACGATGTAGCAGCCTTAGTGAGCCCCAATAGCCGGGGCGCTATAACGACAAATCAACAGAGGATAAGGCAAATGCAATATCGCAACACTTTAGGTTATTCGTTGCTGGCAACCGCAATAGCGTTCAGCATTCAGGCACAGGCTGATAATCTGGCCATCACCGGACCCGGAGCCGGCGCTGATGGCTCAGGCAAAGCCAGCGGCACCAGCTATGGCAATGTGAAAGATGCCAACATGCAAAGTTACTGGCAGGCGCCAGCCAACAATGGCCAGCGCGTATCCGTAAAATGGAGCAACCCAGTAAGCGTCAACCGCGTTGTAGTGCGCGAGCTCGGTAATGCTGTTAACAGCTGGCAGCTGGTTAACAATGACAACGGTACCGTGCTGGCCAGCGGCAGTACTCTGGGCAGTGCTAAAACTATCGATTTCGCCAGCATCAGCACCAGCAAACTTAACCTGAATATCGTCAGCGCCAGCAGCGCCGCCAGAATTGCCGAGTTTGAAATTTATCAGCAAGGTGACACGAACCCGACAGACCCTACCGATCCGGTCGATCCCGTTGAACCGGGGCCAGTAACGTCATGTGCGGCCTCGCCGCAAGGTTACGCTTCATTAAACGGCGGTACTACCGGCGGTGCTGGCAGCAATGCCGTTACCGTCACGGTAACGACAGGCGCCCAGCTGGTGTCAGCATTACAGAACCGCGATTTAAACCGGCCGCTGACCATAAGGGTAAACGGAACTATTACACCGGCTAACTCAGGTGGCGTCAGTAAGTTTGATATCAAAGACATGGATAACGTCAGCATTATTGGCGTTGGCAGCAATGCACTGTTTGATGGTATCGGTATTAAAATTTTCCGCGCTAACAATGTGATCATCCGTAATCTGACATTGCGCTACGTTAATACCGGTGACAAAGATGCTATTACCATTGAAGGCCCTGCCAGCAATATCTGGATTGACCATAACGAGGTCTACAACAGCCTCAATGTTGGCAAAGATTACTACGATGAACTGATAAGCGGTAAGAAGGATATTGATAATGTCACGGTCTCTTATAACTACCTGCATGACAGTTGGAAAACATCACTGTGGGGCAACAGCGATTCTGACAACTACAATCGCCGCATTACCTTCCACCATAACCACTGGTACCGGGTAAATTCACGCTTGCCGCTGTTCCGTTTTGGTCAGGGGCATATTTACAACAATTACTACAACGACATTCAGGATACCGGCATCAACAGCCGGATGGGTGCTGTTATCCGCATTGAAAACAACGTGTTTGAAAATGCGAAAAATCCGATAGTGTCATTTTATTCTGATGCAATTGGTTACTGGGATACCCGTGGCAACAGTTTCAGCAACATCACCTGGCAGGACTACCCCAGCGATGGTGTTATCGCCGGGCCGAATGTACAGCCAACAGCGGTGTTAAATTTACCCTACAGTTTCAGCCTGCTGCCAACCGCCGAGGTAAAAGCACATGTACTGGCAAATGCCGGTGCGAATAAGTGTAGTTTCTGATCTGTATAGCAAGCACAAAACTGCAGGCTAACGGCGTGATCCGCTAGTCTGCAACGTTAGCAAAACGAACAAAGGCTGCATCCAAATCGTCAATTAAGTCCTCTACATCTTCCAGACCAATATGCAGCCGTATCAGCGGCCCGGTATAGGGCCAGGCAGTGGCACTACGCAGGTTTTGTACTTTCATGGTAGCGGTAATTAAGCTTTCAAACCCACCCCAGGAAAAGCCCATTTTAAAATGGGTCATCCCTTCGATAAAGGCTTCTACCTGTCGCTGGCTGCCATGCTTTAGCACAAAGGAAAACAAACCATTACTGCCGTTGAAATCACGCTTGAAAATGGTATGCCCGGGGTGATGTGGCAGCGCCGGATGCAGCACCGTTTCTACCTCTGGCCGGCTTAGCAGCCAGCTTGCAACAGCCAGAGCGCTTTTTTCGTGCTGCTTTAATCGCACCGATAAAGTTCGCAGGCCACGTAGCGCCGCGTAAGCATCATCTGCCGAGGTACAGTACCCCATTAAATAACTGTGTTCACGAAGCGCCGGCCAGTGCTTTTCATTAGCCGTTGCCGTACCCACCATCACATCAGAATGGCCAACAATATATTTCGTTGCCGCCTGAATAGAGACATCTACCCCCAGCGCAAACGGCTGGCATAAAATAGGTGAGGCCCAGGTATTATCTAAAATAGTAACAATATTATGTTGCTGCGCCACTGTAGTAATGGCCGGAATATCCTGCATTTCAAAGCTTAGAGAGCCGGGAGATTCAAGAAAAATGACTTTGGTGTTAGGCCTAATTAAACCGGCAATAGCAGCACCCATTTGCGGGTCATAATAGGTTGTTTCAATACCGTAACCTGCCAGCACTTTATCGCACAGCGCCCGGGTAGGTTCATACACACTGTCCACCATCAGCAGATGATCACCTTGCTGCAAAAAGGTCAGCAAAGCACCGCTTACCGCTGCCGCACCACAAGGGTACAACGCGCAACCAGCGCCCCCCTCCAGCTCACACATCGCTTCCTGCAACGCAAAATGCGTATCTGTGCCACGCCGGCCATAAAACGGCACCCGGTTACCGCGGTTCAGGGTGGCATGTTTTAATTCAGCAAAGGTATCAAATACGATGGTTGATGCACGCACCAGCGGGGGGTTAACGGCTGCGCCGGTATATTTTTTAGCACGGCCGGCATGGATAAGCCGGGTATCTTTTTTCATATTGTTTCCACATTGACAAGAACATGCCACAGATATTAAGCCATCTGGATGGCTACAATACCTCAAACAAGTACAATGTTGCCAGCACTAATTATCAGATGCGCTTTATTACAGACCACTGAGTTGTGCTGGTTGCACCAAAGCCTCCAACTGTGGTTTGGCAAAATAATAGCCTTGTAAATAACGGATCCCTGCTGCTGTGAGATAATCAAGCTCAGCGCGCGTTTCGATACCTTCTGCCAGTACGGTGGTGCCCTGCAATTCACATTGGGCTACAGTTTGCTCCACGATAAACTGTTTTGCCGGGTGCTGGTCAATGTCGCGGATAAGCTGCATATCAAGCTTGAGAATATTCGGTTTCAGCTCTATCAACCAGTCCAGAGTGGCAAAACCAGAACCATAGTCATCGATCGCGGTTTGAAACCCCCGTTTAGAGTAACTTTGGAAAATACGGTTTAAATGCGCTTTATCTGGGATCTGTTCGCCTTCAGTCACTTCAAAAATCAGCTTTGTCAGATCAAAACCATACAGATCAGCAGCTTCAATTGTGGCTTTAATGCAGGTTTCAGGGTTGTACACAGCATTAGGTAAGAAATTTATACTTAAAAAGCTATTGCAGCCGAGCCGCGCAGCTGTTTGTATCGCCTTTACCCGGCAGGCCTGATCAAAGTAATACTTATTGCCTTCGTTGATATGCTGAAATACCCAGCCAGCACCCTCACCCTGTGGCCCGCGTACTAAAGCTTCGTATGCGTAAATACTTTTATGCTGCCAGTCGATGATCGGCTGAAACGCCATACGGATCTGAAAACCCAATGACTGTCCGCTTAAACAATCACTGCACGTCTGCTGTTTTATCGTCTCAGGGAATTGCATAAGGTATTGTTAGTTTTAACCAAAGATGTAACCGACTTTAGCGATGATATTCACCAGATACCAGCTTTTTGCCGTTCAAATAACGTTTTTACCTGCTGAGCGCTCTGGCATAACAGTTAATCAGCCGCCCGGCAGCTTCTGATGCACTTGCGCCGAAAGCCACCACACCATCTTCGTGGCCTGCCATAGTGAATACGCCCTGCTGCAAGACGTCACTTTCCCGAAATAATCGCGCGACCTCACCGGCCATGGCGACAGTACCATAGGGTACCTCCGCACCGGTTTGTGGTAGCTGTAACTGGTTGGCCTGCTGCCATATTTGCGGACAATGGGCATGGATCACAAAATTAATGCGACTGCCGATCTGATAAAGCTGGCCATGCGTCATCGCCTCTGACGACGGCTTGGTTTCACCGACAGCAGCAATATAGTTGCGCTCTGGTTCACAGCAAGTCACCAAGGCATAGTCAGCCGCTGTCATCGCATTAATGCCGCCCGTCTGGGTGCCGCTGATAATAAACTGGTTGCCGCTGCCACAGCGCTGACTGATATTACCAAAGCCGTAATTGTCGTAGCGCGAAGGTGTCTGCCCGAGCATACCAAGTTGCAGCATTACAGTGCGCCAACTGCTAATTTCTGCAGTATCCGACGGTTGTAGTACCGATTGCCGGGTGAAATCCAACTGAAATTTTATGACCCCTTCCTGCTCTGTCATCGTATAACCTGCTGTAACTAAAACTCCAATAGTATAAAACGCTATGACACCGCACCCCAGCCGCTTAGCAGGCCAAAACTGGTAAGGGCGGCACAGAGCTGTATAATAGCGGCATTAAATGACAAGGCCTGATGGCAAGCATGAAATATAACGATTTACGCGATTTTATTGCCCAGTTAGAGCAGCGTGGTGATTTGGTTCGGGTGAAAGCTGAAGTGGACCCGGTGCTGGAGATCACCGAAATTGCTGATCGCACCTTACGGGCCGGTGGCCCGGCGTTGCTGTTTGAAAACGTCAAAGGCCACACTATGCCGATACTGGCCAACCTGTTTGGCACACCGCAGCGTGTTGCCCTGGGTATGGGGCAGGAAGACGTATCGGCGCTACGTGAAGTGGGCAAACTGCTGGCGTTTTTAAAAGAACCAGAGCCGCCAAAAGGCTTAAAAGACGCTTTTAGCAAACTGCCTATTTTCAAGCAGGTGCTGAATATGTCACCCAAACAGGTGAAAAAAGCGCCTTGTCAGGAGATAGTGCTAAGCGGCGATGACGTCGATTTAGCCACACTGCCCATTATGACCTGCTGGCCTGGCGATGCAGCCCCCTTGATAACCTGGGGTTTAACGGTTACCCGGGGGCCACATAAAGAACGGCAAAATTTAGGTATTTACCGCCAGCAGTTGCTGGGCAAAAACAAACTGATTATGCGCTGGCTTTCACATCGCGGCGGTGCGTTGGATTTTCTTGAGTTTCAAAAAGCTAATCCGGGACAAAATTATCCTGTTTCGGTAGCGTTGGGCGCTGATCCGGCAACCATTTTGGGCGCTGTGACACCGGTACCCGATACCCTTTCAGAGTATGCCTTTGCGGGATTGTTACGTGGTGACAATACCGAAGTTGTTAAATGCATCAGTAACGACCTGCAAGTGCCGGCCAGTGCCGAAATTGTGCTGGAAGGTTATATAGCGCCGGGTGAAATGGCGCCCGAAGGCCCCTACGGCGACCACACGGGTTACTACAATGAAGTGGATGACTTTCCGGTATTTACCGTTACCCACATTACGATGCGCAAAGCACCGATTTATCACAGTACCTACACCGGCCGGCCACCAGATGAGCCAGCGATTCTGGGTGTAGCACTGAATGAAGTCTTTGTGCCAATCCTGCAAAAGCAGTTTCCGGAAATAACCGACTTTTATCTGCCGCCGGAAGGTTGCTCGTATCGTCTGGCTGTCGTGACCATGAAAAAGCAGTACCCTGGCCATGCCAAACGGGTAATGATGGGAGTCTGGTCGTTTCTGCGCCAGTTTATGTATACCAAGTTCGTGATTGTTTGCGATGACGACGTCAATGCCCGTGACTGGAAAGATGTGATCTGGGCCATTACCACACGTATGGACCCGGCACGTGATACCACACTCATCGAAAACACACCGATCGATTATCTGGACTTTGCCTCTCCGGTGTCCGGCCTTGGCTCAAAAATGGGCATGGACGCTACCAACAAATGGCCGGGTGAAACCAGCCGCGAATGGGGCGAACCGATAGTAATGGACCCCGCAGTAAAAGCCCGCGTAGACAGTATCTGGGACAGTCTTGGTATTACACTGCCACTGAAGGAAGAGCAGCCGTGAGCCATTTAGTGACCATAGCGCCGGCACAGCTTAGCTTTGCTGTACAAGAGAGCGAAACTATTCTGCAGGCCGCGCTGCGTTGTGGCATTGACTTTCCCAATCGCTGCCGGCAGGGCGTTTGTACCAGTTGTGTCTGCAAACTGAAAAGTGGTGAAGTCCGTTATGATGAGCCACAGCCGTTAACTGAACTGGACAAGCAACAGCAGTTTACTTACTGTTGTCTTGCCTATCCCTGTACTGATCTGGTGTTACACCATCCTTTTATCCGTGGCTAAACCGAAACAGCCATCGCTGAGAGCATTATGACAATAACTTCCTGTAGCGTTGATTTAATTGAAGCCTTAACCCCTACTGTAAACCGGATACTGCTGACGCCACAGCAACCGGTTAGCTATGCCAGCGGTCAGTACTTGCAGCTTTGCCTGAGCGACAGCGACAAAAGGCCATTTTCGATCGCCAGCATGCCGGGCGATAAACAAATCGAGCTGCATATCGGCGGCGCTGTTGCCGATCAATATGCCAGCCAGGCTATTGCGCACCTGATGCAGCAATACCAGTTAAAACAACCAGTGAAAGCAGAGGTAGGCTTAGGCAATGCCCATTTCAGGGCAGACAGTACTAAACCGGTTATTCTGCTGGCGGGTGGTACCGGTTTCTCTTACATCTACAGCATTGCACAAAGTATTGCTGCTGCCGCACTTGACCGCCCGGTATTTGTTTACTGGGGTGTACGTGAGCAAAATGCGTTATATCACGCCAGCGTAATGCAGCAATGGGCAGCGCAAAATGCCAAATACCGTTTTATCCCGGTAGTACAACATCCGGATGACAACTGGCAAGGCCGCAGTGGTATGGTGCATCAGGCGGTGCTGGACGATTTTGTTTCGCTTGAAGCTTACGACATCTATGTCGCAGGGCCTTTTGCTATGGCCGGCGTAGTGCGGGATGCGTTTATTGAACAAGGCGCGCACCGCAAACAATTGTTCGGCGATGCGTTTGCTTATATCTGATAGCAAAAACGCCCTTAACGGGCGTTTTTTTATTACAGCAAAGACAACGCCTTTACATAAACTGCTGTTTCATTTCTTTGGCTGGTGCATAGTTTTTTGCTATCGCCTGATCCAGCAATTGCATACCTTGCTCACGCTGGCCTTCAAGGATTAAGCTGGTGCCAGCCCAGGCCATTACCTCACCGTCTTGCTGACTGAGCAGATAATTTTCCCACTGGGTGTTATGAGCTGCCATCACCCGCTGCGCTTCCAGGTTGCCATTTTTGGCTGCCTGCTCCCACCAAAACATCGCCGACATAGAGGCGGGAGCGTTAACGGATGGCACTATATCAACGCGTCTGGAGCGTTGATCCGCATGCCGGTACATGCGGTATACATCAGCCTCGACTTTTCCTTCAAGCTTTTGCCCAATCAGGCTTTTAACAGTGTTCTTGCTATCAAACTCTGTTCTGAGCTGTTCGGTAATAACGCCCTGCTGATCTACTCTAACCACGGCATAACCCCAAAAGCCCTCTAAATCTGCTTTTAAATGGGCACGGATTTTATAAATGCTAAAGTCAGGCTGTGCTGACAATGGCAAGTCTGGATCGAACCAAAAACCATTATTGCTTTGTATTTCAAGCAACGACAGTAAAGTACCTAAGACAAACTGATACTGCGGTGCACCGGCCGACGCAAATTGCCACAGCTGGTGTTTTTGCTCCAGCTTTTCTATCTCAGATACTTTGATGATGCCATTACCTAACGAGTAATCCAGTCGCACCTTTAACATGTGCTTGGCACCGGTTGCCTCATATTGCCAACGTTTAACCGCACGCATAGCAGACTTATTAAACACCTTTTCCGGATAAGTGTCTAAGGTGTCAATTGCGGTGACCTGGCCGGCTTCATCTACCAAAAACCTTAAAGTAACGTAACCAAAGAGGCCCTGACGCGCCGCTTCTATTGGGTAATCCGGCGTGACCCGCTTTAACGGCTCTGGTAGCACAGTGTCAGCTGCGGCTTCCAGTGCAATCGGCTGTATTGTCACAACCCTTTGCAGTCGGGCAAACTGCGTTTCAACCTGACTGAGTTGTTCCGCATTTAACTCAGCTTGAATCTGTGTCAGCAGCTGCTCGGCTTGAGGATGCTTTAGCACCGCTGCCAACTTAAAATAAGCCAGTGCAGAGGTCAGATCTTTATCTTGTCCTTCGCCCTGATAAGCCATTACCCCTAAGTTAAAAGCAGCCAGCTCATTGCCCAGTGGTAATAGTTCAGCAAACTGCTGCTGCGCCTCTGTATAATTTTTCTGCTCATAGGCCTTTAACGCATCCAGCATATCGGCCTGCACTGTGCAACAACACAGTAACGCCAACCCCAGCCAATTTTTCATTCTGAATATCCTTTATCCTTCCAATGCGGCCAACTTTACTTAAAAGCTCAAATTTTGCAAAGTTGTTTATTTTTTGCATCAAGCTTGCGCAGACAACATACTGGTTTGGCCAGTAAACCTATGCCACAATCTACGCACCTGAAATTGCGACAACAGCCTAACATGACACATAAAACCCTGATTAAAGTCCGCGGATACCATTTAGATATTTATCAACACGTTAATAACGCCCGCTATCTGGAGTTTCTGGAAGAGGCACGCTGGGGTTATCTGGAAGACAGCGGCGATATTGACTGGTTTGCCAGCCATGGCCTGGCTTGGGTGATTGTTAATATCAATATTAACTACCGTGTAGCGGCCACAATGGGCGATACATTGGAGGTATATACCCGCTTTAGTAAAGTAGGTGGTAAAAGCGCTGTTGTGCAGCAAGAAGTGCGTATCGTCGGTAAAGATGCTGTTGCTGCTGATGCACAGGTTACCTTTGTTTGTCTCGACCAGAAAACCGGCAAGGCAGTATCAATAGAGGGCGAGCTGAAGGCCCGGCTGGAGCAGCATCTTACCGAAGCCTGATCAGTGTTTACTGTGTTTTTCCAGCGCCTGTTGTAATAAGGCGCTGCGACTGACTTCATCACCACAAGGCACCGGCCTCGTGGCCATCAATCCTTCAAAGCCATCTTTCGCCGGGTCAGCTATCCTGCAACCGTCTTTAGTGCGGATAAGCTGCTTGCCGTCATCCAACTGTGCCAACACTTGTCCGGCAGGATCGCGACTTAACTGCTGATATCTTTTATGCACTGTAGCTTTGGGTTGCTGTTGGGACTGCAAAAACTGCTGGTAGCTGGCCTGAGCTGAGCGTTCAATAGCTGACGGGTCGGCTGCGGCAGCCTGGTTTAGCGCGCGTTGTACTAAGCTTTGCCGCAATGTCGCTGAAGCGAGCGCAGCATCGCCTGACGCTTGCGTGCCAGCGATTTCAGGCAAGGGTTCTGTTAAATGTTGCGGTTGGCTGGCAGGCTTTTGCACTGACGCTATAGGCGCCGCGTTAGCCGGCGCTGGCTTAGCTGCGTCAGCCTCTGTCAACATGTCCTCAGATGATTGTTGGGCTATGTCAGATGGTTCAGGCAATGCTGGCTGATACAAATAGGATACGATTGGTTCGGTCACAGGTGCCGGAGCTACCTGCGGAATTCTCGTTGTTAGCAAAGCCAGCAGCAATAAGCAATGTATTAGCAGCGCTAACAGCAGTGGTCTGCCACCAGCGCGCACAACAGATATGACGTTACCAATAACACCAGACAATGAAAGGCTGTCCCTGCTAGTCCTGCGACAAAGTGTGTTTCAGACCAGCTGGACAGCCAAAAATTCCGCGGCGTTGCTAATTCACAACACCGCAGTCTTGCTTAGTAAGGACTGACAGGCGTGTAGAAGCTGCCACTACGGCCATCAATGCTTAAACGGATTGGGTTTACCGCCGTGCCGTTGTTCAGCAGATTGTAGCTTTGACCCGGCACTAATTTATAGCGCAGCAGGTTGTTAATGATTACCGGCTGACCACAGCTGATTTGCTGGTACTGCGTTTGGCTGTCGGCCCGAAGTACATAAACTTCATGGCTGCCATCAACCACACCATTACCATCAGCAGTAACAAACAGTGATGTTGCTTCTGATACCGCTACAACGCGGCCGGTGCTGCCCAATTTAGCCTGAAACACCGCCGAGCGCCCCATACGGTCACGCTGCTTAAAGTGTGTATCGGTAATAATGCCACTTAGTAATGGTATATCGAGGAAGTCAGTGCTGATGTTTACCGTTTCATGGCAAAAATCGGTTACCGCCTCAGAGCTGATAGCGCCTAATACACCGTCGGGATCATAAATAAACTGACCCAGCACATGGTTACTCGCCGAGGTTCCGCCCACTGCACCACCTTTGTTGTACACATGCATCAGCGCATCCTGCACTTTCGTGCCTTGCCACTGGTTCAGGTAATCGGACTGATCACCACCGGCAATAAAGACAAACTCAGCACTGCGAATAGCCCAATCTACATAGTCACTGTTCGCTTTCGTGCGGGTGTTCACAATCAGGGTTTCAACCGACGCGGCGTTGGTCAGGCCCTGTAAGTAGCTGTTGTAAGCATCGGTGCCTGAGGTGCGCAACACCACGACATTACCACCTTTGATATGCGGTTTAATACGGTTAGCAAAAGCCGCGTCAACGTCTGAGCCACCGCCCATCAGCAGTATGGCAGGATTGCTCAGACTGACACAAACATCACTGTTGTTGCCCACCAGGGTTGCAGATAAACCGCCGGGTTTAGACGGTCTTGAACCATAATTACAGTTCTCAGGTTCCGGATCAGGATCGGTGCCACCCCCGCCACTGCCCGAGCCGGCAAAATTAACCGCTAACTGATAATTACCGGTGCCACTGTAGCGGGTTACCTTAATAAAGTGCGGCCCGGCCGGTGAAGCAACATAGCTACCGGTTTCCGGGTTGCTACTACTTTGGCCCGACGCAATATAGCTGCCACTGGAACGGTACAAAAACCAGTCAAAGTCGTCGTTGTTATCGTGGCTTAAACTGATGCTGATATCACCGGTTGCGGTGGTATCAAAGTAGTACCAATCCTGATCGGTACGGCTGCCAATAGCTGCCTGTACCGCTACGTCACTACACAACGGTCCATCGGCACCGCTTTCGCTATTGTTGTTTTCGCTTTCTTGTTGCAAACAGGCCTGCGCATTGCCACATAGCAATAACGCAACTACGCCTAACAGACTTAGTGCTTTCATTTTTACTTCCTGCTTTTGTATTGTTATAGGAAATGGCCTAAAGGCCGCAGTTTCTCGGACAGCAAAACGCCGGACGAAAAATTCGGATGTTAGTTAACGCGGGGATTTGTTCTACTCGTCAAACCACTCAGACAGGTGGTAATCGGTGGCACAGGCATGCAGATTAGCAGGTCGGGCGACCCACAGCTGAGCATATTCAGCGCTGCATAAACATGTTGCCATAGCATTATCGTGTGACAGGTTAATGAATAATCAATATTGGTGGCAACGGCAATTCTGTCAAGTAAATTAATGGTTTTCCGTCATCAGTACCGCAAGCGAACACAGAGTGCGTACTGCGCTAATTGGACAAGAAAGGTCTAAGCTGTTGCCACTGCTCCAGTTTATCGTCAAAGCTCATTGCCGCATGCGCCGGGCTGGTTGATGGCAGAGTAATAAAACAAACATGTTGCGGCACGAGCTGCAACGGCAATACGTGGCGTTTAAAACTTTGCCAGGCTTTGGCGCCATTAAAGCCGATAGCCGCCAGCTCAGGATGAACGCGAAAGAAACCTGCGAAATCGTTTACCTGCTCGTCGCGGATGGCGCTGTCAAGGCTCCCACTGCGCTGACAACTGCCAATCACATCCCACAAAGCGACACCGCTGTTAATTAGTGCCTGGGTTTTCTCTGTGTAAGGCAAATCGGCATTAAAGCCAGCTAAGTTAGCCATAATCGGCCAGAACAAGTTGCGCGGATGAGCGTAGTATTGCTGCAACGTGAGAGAGGCAGTGCCAGGCATACTACCAAGCAACAGCACCCGGGCACCGCTGTGGCTAAGCGGTGGCAGCCCGGTCAGAGTACTATCAGCCAAGCTGTGGTTCATACTGGCGTGCTTTGCTCCATGCCAGTTCAGCCTGTTGTAGTTCACCTTCCTGTTCAGCCAGATAAGCTAACAGCGCATATAGATAGCCATTACTGCTGTGTTCCCGCAACCAGTGCTGAGCTTGCTTACGCAATTTAAGCACCGATTTGCCAAGCGGAATTTGCCGGATGTAAGGCAGCAACATTGGCAGCTCAGTCAATTGCAAATGGCTGAGTAGCAATTTTTCAGCAGCATCGTTCTGGCCATTTTGTGCCATCGCCCAGGCCCGGCCAATATTTGCAGCAGTAGATTTGCGCTCTTTTGACGGCAGGTTAGTCCAATAATCTGCCGTTTCGTCAAACTTCTGCTGCTGGCTAAGCTGGCTTATCGCCGCCGGATAAATATTAAAGCGCTGCTGTTGCCACTTTTCTTTATCGAACCACTGCTGTTTTAATGCCGCAGGCACCATTTGCAGTAACTGTTGCCACTGCCCGGCTTGCTGCAGCGCGAATAAATACAGCTGGCCCAGCCCTTTATCTTGCGTGTCGGCATTAACGCGTTCAGCTAATAACACACAAGCCTGCCCGGCTTTACCTTGCTGCAACAAAATATCGGCCTGCACAAATGCTGTACTGTCATGCCCTTCCGGTAGCGCCGCTACGTAGCTGTTTGCCCTTGCGGCATCGCCCGCATAAAAGGCAGCGTAGGCAGCGAACAAGCGCTTTTCGTCCTGCATAAAGTCGTCGTGTAACGCTTTGGCTAAATATTGTTCGGCCAGTTGCCATTGCTGCTTGGCATATGCCTGTAAACCCAGCTCGTACGCCTGCTGGGCTTTACGCTGACGGCGCCAGCGCAAAAAATTAAACGAGACATGCTGCAAACGCAGTAATTTACGCAACACAACGCTGAGTAACCACAACACAACCGCCGCCAGCAGTATCATGACAATAAGGCCCAGTGCTGTCATTTCAAACACTTTGCCGGCGAAAATCACTTTGATGTAACCCGGGTTGTTTACCAGAGACGGGCCAAACAACATAGCCGCCGCTAAAGCCAGGATCAGAAGCAGCCAACGTATCATAAGCTGCTCTCCGTCAGTTGCTGCTGGTATTGCTGCAGTTGTGCCAGACTGGTTAGCGGTGCGGCTTGCATCAGGGCAACATCAACTGCAGCCAGGCTGGCCAGTTCTGAGCCGAGTTGTTGTACCTCTGCATTGTCGGCATCAAAATAACGTTGTAACTGATCGCTGGCTTGCTGCAATGCAGCAGCAAATACCTGGCTCTGATGCTGCATCGCTGCCAGCTGAGCCAGTAACAGCTGCTGCTGTAAACTGGTTCGTAGCATTAATTGTTGCTCGGCACTGAGGCTGAAGTAGTCTTCCGGCACGGCGCTGCGCACCCGGATAAGCTGGCTCCAGCTTTGCTGCCAGTAATAACTCAGCGTTTCACGCCACTGGCTTAGCTGATGCCCAGGCGCTGCAACTGTCTGCTCAGCCTGCTGTTGCTGCTTCAGTGGTAAAGTGTTGCTGAGTTTACGCATCTGCTGCAGCTGGATATACAGCTGGCTCATGTCCGGCACATTGATCTGTTTTAACTGTTTGCTATCGGCTGCAATCGCCTGGCGCACTGGCAACAAAGACGGGTCATCAAGCTTCGCCAGCTTCTCGTCTGCACTGTCGAGTAAAGCTATCGCAGTCGCATAATCCTGCTGCAGCCACACTTTCTGTGCTGTCAGTTGCAACAGGTATTCGACTTCTGCCAACAGCCAATGCCGTGGCGGCGCGCTGTCACGCTCTTGCACCAACTGGCGCAGTGCCTGCATTTGCGCCTGATTTTGCGTCAGAACCTGCTGTTGTTGCTGTTGCAGCCGCTGTTCCAGCTGCGTCAATCGCTGCTGCTGTTCTGTTTGTATTTGCTGCTGCAGCTGCGACGCTGCATCTAGCTGCTGCTGTTGCTGTTCGGTTAAACGCTGCAGGTTTTGCTGAGTAACTGCAGTATCGTGCTGCAACTGCTGAAATTTAGGCCATAGCCAATAACCACCCGCGCCCAACGCGCATGCCAGCAACAAAACCAGCAATAAACTTAAACCACCTATAGCGCTGCCGCCGCTGCGTGGCGCCGGCTCTGCATCAATTTTTTGTTTCAGTTGCTGCAGTGGTGCATCCATTTCTGATGCACGCTCTAAGCTGTCACTCATTGATATTCCCTCTTAAGCTGGCTGATAGCAGCCAGTAATGCGCTGTCATTGGCATTCACGGCAAGTGTAATATTCTCAGGCGCTATTCCAAGCGCCAGCGCGCTGTCCTGCATTCGCGGGCTGACCAGGATCCAGTCACATTGCTGTAACCAATACTGATTGGCCGCTGGCACCAGACTGAACAGCTGCTGTAAAATTTCGTTACTGGTTGCCACAATACAACGAATGCCGGCAAGCTGCCACTGCTGACACAACAGGGCACCATCCAGCGGCAGCGGCAAGCGCTTATAGCTCTGAATGTAGCGCACCGCTGCTCCGCGTGATACCAAGCCCTGTTTAATCATCTCGCGTCCGGCGTTGCCGCGCACCACCGCTACTGTTTTGCCTGCAACCTGCTGTAACTGTGGTAACTGCAACAGGCCCTCGCTGCGCTGATCTTCGGGAACAATAACTTCCCGCGCCAGCCAGCGCTGCAATGCCATAGCGGTCGTTTGCCCGACAGCAAAAAGTGGCGCAGTCAGCAATGCCGCCTCAACCTGGCTTTGTAAACAACTTACCGCACTGACACTGACAAAAATAATGGCGTCAGCCTGCTGCAAAAGTTGAATGTCCTGCGTTTTCAGCCCCACCTGCGCTGTGGTAATCAGCGGCTGATATAGATAGGCAATGCCATCGTCATCCAGCGATGCCAGCAGGTTGTCTGCTTTACCGGCTGGGCGGGTGATCAGAAATGGTATTGCACTGGTACTGGTCATGGCGCAGCCTGATACACGTCCTGTAAAATTCGATCTGCCCCCAGGCTTAATAAATGCTCAGCCAGAGCCACACCCAACTGCTCAGCCTCTGCTACAGGCCCCCGTAACTGATGGCGGATAATTTCACTACCATCGAGTGCACCAACTAAACCCCGCAGCCATAACGTATCGCCTTCGATAACGGCAAAGGCACCTATCGGCACCTGGCAGCCGCCCTGCAGTTTACGGTTCATTGCTCGCTCAGCCAGCACACAGATGCGGGTGTCGTTATGCTCCAGCGCGGATAACAGTTGCTGAACCTCTTTGTCTTCGCTTCGGCACTCAATACCGACAGCACCCTGGCCGTTGGCAGGCAAACTGGTGTCAACTGACATCAAAGCAGCGATACGCTGCTCGAACCCCAGACGGATAAGCCCGGCCGCAGCCAGAATAATGGCGGCGTATTCGCCGTTATCGAGCTTAGCTAAACGGGTGTTCACATTGCCACGTAAGTCGCGCACCGTTAAGTCCGGTCGCAGCGCTTTAAGCTGGCACTGCCGGCGCAGGCTGGAAGTACCGACAACGGCACCAGGAGGCAACTCGTCTATTGATTTAAACTGATTCGATACAAAGGCATCCTGCGGGTTTTCCCGTGGGCAAATGGTATGCAGCATCAGGCCATCCGGAAACTCTACCGGCACATCTTTCATACTGTGTACGGCAATATCAGCACGATCGTCCAGCATCGCCTGTTCCAGCTCTTTAACAAAAAGGCCTTTGCCGCCAATTTTTGCCAGCGGCGTATCCAGAATTTTGTCACCCTGTGTCGACATTGGTACCAACTCTACTGTCAGGTTAGGGTGGTGGCGTAGTAGTTCGGCTTTCACGTATTCTGCCTGCCACAGCGCCAGCGCACTTTTGCGCGTTGCGATTCGGATAGTCTTCATATTAATTCTCTGTCTGAGCCAGTAAACGCCGCTGTATAAAGCTGCTGATATCTGCCACTTCCTGCGCACAAACACTGTGTGGCATGCGGTACTCATGCCAGCTAACATTAAAGCCGGCACTTTTCAGGCTATGGTACGCCTGTTGCCCGGCGAACATAGGTACCACAGGGTCCTGATTGCCGTGCGCAACCAACACTGGCGTGGTTTTATTCAGATTATTGCTCTCGTCTTTTAATTTATCGGGTGCGCACATATAGGTTGACAATGCCATTACGCCAGCCAGTTTATATGGCAACCTTGGCAGCAAATGCAGGGCAATAACACCACCCTGACTGAAACCGGCCAGAATAATGCGCTCACTGCTGATACCTTCACTAATCAGCTTGTCCAGCAGTTGCTGCACCGCAGCTGCTGACTCACGCACGCCTGCTTCATCGGCACGATTTGTCAGGTCCATGGTTTTAATGTCGTACCAGGCGCGCATGCGCATGCCGCCATTTACCGTTACCGGCCGCTCCGGAGCGTGCGGAAACAGAAAACGGATGCCAGCATCAGCAGGCAAACGTAACTCCGGTACTATTGGCGAAAAACCATGGCCAGAATCACCCAGCCCGTGCAACCACACTACTGCAGCGCGGGTATTGCCCTGCGCTTTTACATCAACAAAAGGAAGCAAAGCCATTACCTCATTCCAGTCCGTTTACGCTTAAGGCGCCAGATTAATCGCAACACCAGCCTGCTTGGAAGCAGCATCATTTAATAATTGCCAGAACTCCGCACCGGTGCGGTTATCAATCCACTGGCCATTTTGCCATTCAAAGTGGTGGCCATTAAATTTGGTCGCCACCCACAACTGGTGCAGTGGCGGTTGCTTGTTGATAATAATCTTACTGCCATCGGCAAAGCTGATACTCAGCAGGCCACCATGGGACTCATAATCCAGATCTGCATCAGCGTCTTCTACTGCTTGCTCCACAGCCAGCAATACGCTGTCGGTCAAATCATCATATTCTAGGTCATTCATCTGCTTCACCTGTTTGCTTTTATCGCTAAGGATGCGATTATAGAGCGCAACCACCATAAAAAAATAACATCATGCACGCTTTTACAACCAAAGGTCCGCTGTTAACTGTTGCTGTCGTCATTTTGCTAAGTAGCTTGCTGAGTGCTTGTGGCCAAAAAGGCCCGCTTACCTTACCACAACCGGCACCCGAAGTGGCAGAACCGCAGCAAAACAACACTCCTGCTAATCAACCAACGGATGAACAACGTGGACCACTTTAATTACCAGAATAGCCGCCTGTTTGCGGAACAACATGCTGTTAGTGATATCGCTGCCGAATTTGGCACGCCTTGCTATGTCTATTCCCGCGCAACAATAGAGCGCCATTACCAGGCTTTTGCCAGCGCTGCATCTGCACACCCGCAAAGCCTGGTGTGCTATGCGGTAAAAGCCAACAGTAATCTGGCGATACTGAATGTGCTGGCAAAGCTTGGCAGTGGCTTTGATATTGTATCCGGTGGTGAGCTGCGCCGGGTCATCGCCGCCGGCGGTGATGCCAAAAAGGTGGTGTTCTCGGGTGTTGCCAAAACCGAAGACGAAATGCGTTTTGCACTGCAACTGGGCATTAAGTGCTTTAATGTTGAGTCTATTGCTGAGCTGGACAGGTTGCAACAGGTTGCCAGCAGCCTGAATATCAAAGCGCCGGTGTCTATCCGGGTAAACCCGGATATCGATGCGAAAACACATCCCTATATCTCGACCGGGCTAAAAGCCAATAAGTTTGGTATCGATATTCTGCTGGCGCGGGATATTTACCGCAAAGCCGCCAGTTATAGCCACCTGAATGTTGTTGGCGTAGATTGTCATATCGGTTCTCAGCTTACTGAAACCCAGCCGTTTCTGGATGCACTGGAAAAACTGTTAACCTTAATCGACCAGCTGGCCTCTGATGGCATAGTGCTGCATCATATCGACATTGGCGGTGGTTTAGGCGTCACTTATGACAGCGAAACCCCACCATCACCGGGCGACTACATCAGCAAAGTTGTTGAACGGCTAAAAGAATACCCGCAGCTGGAACTTATTATGGAGCCTGGCCGCGCCATTATGGCCAATGCTGGCATTTTGCTGACCAAAGTAGAATTTTTAAAACCGGGACAGGAAAAAAACTTTGCTATTGTCGATGCCGCGATGAACGACTTAATCCGGCCTGCGCTTTACAGCGCCTGGCAGGCAATAGTGCCGGCACAGCAAGACAGCAGCAAAACCAGCGCGCTGTACGATATCGTTGGCCCGGTTTGTGAGACAGGTGACTTTCTCGGCAAAGACCGCGAGCTGGCGATTAGCCAGGGCGACCTGCTGGCGGTGCGTTCTGCCGGCGCTTATGGTTTTACCATGAGTTCGAATTACAATAGCCGGCCCCGCGCAGCAGAAGTGCTGGTCGACGGCAATAAAGTGCATTTAATCCGCGCCCGTGAGCAGTGGCAGGATTTATGGCGTGGCGAGCAGGTCGTTTCCGATTAATTAAGGGCGCTGATGTTGTTACATTTTTCTAAAATGCACGGCCTGGGTAACGACTTTATGATGGTCGATGCCGTCAGCCAGAATGTGTTTCTGACCAGAGAGCAGATTAAGGCGCTGGCTGACCGTCATACCGGCATTGGTTTCGACCAGCTACTGATGGTAGAGCCGCCTTATGATCCGGAGCTGGATTTCCACTACCGTATTTTTAATGCCGATGGCTCGGAAGTAGAACAATGTGGCAACGGCGCACGCTGTTTTGCCAAGTTTGTTCGTGCCCGCGGTTTAACCAACAAACATAAAATCGGCGTCAGCACCAAATCCGGTAAAATTGTGTTGTACGTCGAACCCGACGGCCAGGTTACCGTCAATATGGGTGTACCACAGCTCGACCCTGCCCGGGTGCCGTTTAAAGCGCAGAAGCAGGAAATTACCTACATTCTGCGCGCCGAAGAACACACTATACTGTGCGGTGTGGTGTCTATGGGTAACCCGCATGCCGTGGTCGAAGTGGATGATCTGCTAACAGCGCCGGTCACCGTACAGGGGCCTTTGTTTGAGCTGCATGAACGCTTTCCGGAACGCGCCAACATCGGCTTTATGCAGGTGCTGAACCCGGGCCATATCAAGCTGCGGGTATGGGAACGCGGCGCCGGCGAAACCCAGGCCTGTGGCACCGGCGCTTGCGCTGCGGTAGTTGTAGGCCAGTTACAAAAAAAACTGCAGCAACAGGTGCGGGTAGATTTACCCGGTGGCAGCCTGCTTATTCGCTGGAACGGGCCAGGCCAACCGCTGAAAATGACGGGGCCGGCAGAACATGTATATGACGGACAAATATCGCTATGACAGATAGCCTGATCAAGGAAAAAGACCTGCTCGCCGCTCACGTGGTGTATGACTACCTGCAGGATCACCCGGAGTTTTTTCAGCAGTACCCGCAGCTGCTGGCCAGCCTGCGATTGCCGCATCAACAGCGCGGCAGCGTCTCGCTGGTAGAGCGTCAGTTGGAAATGCAGCGTGAGAAAATTGTCGCCCTCGAAGATGACATCACCCGACTGATGTCTGTGGCCAGACAAAATGAACAACTGTTTCTGGCGTTTAACCAGTTACAGGCTCAGCTGTATCAGGCCGGAAACCTGCAACAGGCCGAGCACAGCCTGCAGCAATTTACTGCCGCTATGCCGCAGGTTCAGCAATGCAGGTTGCTGTGCTTTAACGAACACCACAGTGCCAGCGAGTTTCAGCTGTTGTTGTCACGACGGCTAAACGAGCAAGGCATTTATCTTGGCCGGCTGAACAAAGAAGAGCAACAAGGCTTGTTCCCACCACAAATACATTCAGTCGCGCTGATCCTGATCAGCAACGAGGAGCAACCACTGGCACTGCTGGCATTTGGCAGCGAACAGGACGACCACTTCCAGCCATCAATGGACAAGTTATTTATCAGCCATCTGGCAACTATTCTGGCGCAGTTGTTACCGGGTTATGCAGCCTGACATCACGCTATCACTGCAATGGCAGCAGCCATTGCAGGCATTCCTCAGCTACCTGCAGTTTGAACGTGGCTACAGCCCGAAAACACTGGACAGCTACCAGCGGCAGTTACAACAACTGGCACTGGGCATCGACGATAACGCCACGCACTGGCTGAACCTTAGCGAAACGCAGTTAAAACAGTATATTATCGGCCTGCGTCGCAGCGGGGCTAAGCCACGCACTATTGCACTGAAAGTAGCAGCGCTGCGCAGTTTCTATCGTTACTTACAGGCGCAGGGGTTGCGTAGTGATAACCCGGCGCAGTATCTGACCGTTCCCAAGGCCGGGCGCAGCCTGCCGAAAAACCTTAATGTCGATCAGCTTCAACATCTGCTGAGTTTTGACAGCCAGGACGATATTCTGGCCTGTCGCGATAAGGCTATACTCGAACTGTTTTACTCATCAGGCTTGCGACTTGAAGAGTTGGTAAACGCCAACATCAGCGATATCGACTGGAAACAGCAATTGCTAAGGGTAACAGGTAAAGGCAGCAAGCAACGTATAGTGCCGGTGGGGAAAATTGCACTGGCCGCAGTGAAAGCCTGGCTGGCACAACGGCCGGCCTTTACCGCTAATCTGAGTGAAGCTGATCAACAGGCGCTGTTTCTCAGCAAGCAGCACAAGCGCATCAGTACCCGCCATGTGCGCGAGCGGGTGCAGCTGTGGGCCAAACAGCAAGGCCTGAACCAACACGTACACCCGCACATGCTGCGCCACTCATTCGCCAGCCATATGCTCGAATCCAGCCAGGATTTACGCGCTGTGCAAGAACTGTTAGGCCATGCCAACCTGAGCACCACTCAGGTTTACACCCATCTGGATTTTGCCCATTTAGCCAAGGTGTACGATAACGCTCACCCAAGGGCGAAGAAGCGCTCTGATTAACAATAAATATTTAGCCGTTGTAGCAAAACAGTCTTGCCCACACCGACACGCCGTAAATACGTCCCTGTAGGCCCGTTTCCGCCCGTCCTGGGCTTCAACGGTCGGCTTAGGGCAAGGCTGTTTCACCTGTACTGATTAACAGATAAAGAAAACGCCCGGCAAGCCGGGCGTTTGATTCACTCATTCACTTTAGTTAAAACGCTTTGCCAGTAAGCTGTCTATTGACGCTTTGCCTGCACCGCTAAACAGCAGTGACACACTGGCAGCCAGCAGAGCCAAGCCAAACTCATAGCCGTTATTAGCCATAAACAAACCGTTTTGGATATGCACTGAGAAAATAGCCACTACCATTGCAATTGCCAGGCTCAGCGCCGCCGGGCGGGTTAACAGGCCCAGGATCAGCGCGATACCGCCAAAGAACTCAGCCGCACCGGCTAAAAACGCCATCACGATACCTGGTGACAAACCAATGCTGTCCATCCAGCCACCGGTACCTTCCAGGCCGTAACCGCCAAACCAGCCAAACAGTTTTTGTGCACCGTGTGCAGCAAAGATAATGCCCACTGGTACCCGCAGAGCCAACGCTGCAACACCAGCATTTGAGGTTAAAATTTTCTGTACGAATGAAGTTGCCATAATAATCACCTGTCAAATTGTTTAAAGTTAAGTTTACTGCCGTTCGACAGCAAACTGACCGTCGATGGAGTAACTATAGCGGGTTAATTTGTGCTGTAAAAACGCAATGTTTTGACTACACTATTCAAAATTTTTGAAATCAATATCAGATAGGTGAATTATGCATAACGCTTTGAGTTTAGATGCCTTACGGGCACTGGATGCCATTGACCGCAAAGGCAGCTTTGCGGCCGCTGCTGAAGCTTTGTATAAAGTGCCTTCTGCACTAAGTTACACCATAGCTAAACTGGAAGCCGATCTGGACGTGGCATTGTTTGACCGCAGTAAACAAAAAGCTCAGCTGACCCCTGCCGGGCAATTGTTGCTGGATCAGGGCCGGGCTTTACTGCACGCGGCCAACCAGCTGCAGAATGCCGTGAAACAGCTGGATACAGGTTGGGAAACCCAACTGGTTATTGCCAAAGACAGCATAGTGCCCAATACACCGGTGCTGAATGTCATCACGCAGTTTTTGCAGCTGGGTAAAATTACCCAGGTGCGGATGACCGAAGAGGTAATGGCGGGCGGCTGGGAAGCGCTGCAAACCGGCCGGGCTGATATTGCTGTCGGGCTGTCCGGCGACTTCGCTAAAGGTCAGTTCACCGTATTACCTATGGGCGAGGTAGAGTTTGTGTTTGCGGTTGCACCGCATCATCAGCTGGCGGCACTGGACAGAATAGTGACGCAGGAAGACGTGCAGCAACACACTGCTGTTATTGTTGCCGATTCGGCAATCGATGCACCAAAGCGCTCATCAGGTTTATTCGATACACGCCAGCGTGTTATTGTCGATAATATGCAGGCTAAAATTGCAGCACAGAAACAGGGGTTGGGTATTGGCTTTCTGCCACGCCACCTGATCAGTAATGAACTGGCACGCGGTGAACTGATTGCCAAAGCCAGCAGTATTCCCCGTGATAAGCTGCCACTTTACCTGGCCTGGCACAAACAAAGCCAGGGTCAGGCACTGAGCTGGTTCGCCCAGCAATTAACGGCGGTAAACTGGCCCCGGGTATTTCAACCTTCAACATGGTAAGCATTTATGCAGGTATATAAAGCGTTGCAGCCGTTTAAAGTGTTATCGTTTGACTTAGACGATACGCTATACGATAACAAACCCGTTATTGAAGCAGCAGAGCAGGCAATGCTGGAAGCACTGGCGGAGCTTACGCCGGCAAGTCAGGCCACCGACAGCCACTTTTGGTGGCAACAACGGGTAAAACTGGCACACGTTGAGCCAGAAATACGGCATGATATTGGCCGCTGGCGCTTGCTGGGTATAGAGTCCGGCCTGATTGAACTGGGGATAAACCGCGCTGATGCCAGGGTTATGGCAGAAAAAGGCTATGCAGCGTTTTTGCATGAGCGTACCCGAATTACGTTAACAGATGATGTGATAAGACTACTTCAGGCTCTGGCCAGCCGTTATCGGCTGATAGCCATTACCAACGGCAATGCCTGTATTGATAAAATGGGCATCGGAGAACTGTTCGAGTTTAGCTTACAAGCCGGGCCAGATGGTAAAATGAAGCCCTATTCCGACCTTTTTCATGCTGCCGTAACGCGGCTACAGGTATCACCTGCTGACATTCTGCATATTGGCGACAGCCACCGTGCTGATGTGATGGGTGCACTAAACGCCGGCTGTCAGGCGGCCTGGCTGGATCATTATCAAAGCCCGGTTTCAGTTTTGCCACATATCAGGCTGACTGATATTAAAGACTTATCCGGCCTGTTATAGCTAAACACGCCTGATATATTTCACTGCACAGCATCCACTGTCACTGTCGATTTGCCGCAATGCCAATCGACTAACGTTAAAATTGTTTATAGTACCCGCCAGCTCTGGCCTGAAAACAGCGCCAGACTTCGCCTGCTACGGAACGGTTTACACAAGGAAAGCCTGAATGTCTGATTATTCTACCCATGCGCCACAATCGCGTATCTCTACCGGTGAATTTACCTTGCTGGTCGCGCTGATGATGTCCATTGTGGCGATTTCTATTGATGCATTATTGCCGGCACTGGATGCTATTCGTGCTGATATCGTGCTGAGTAATCCGAATCAGGCGCAGTTGGTGGTCAGTGCATTATTTTTTGGTATGGCAGTCGGCCAGCTGATCTGCGGCCCTTTGTCCGATGCTACCGGCCGTAAAAAAGTGCTGAACGGTGGTATAGCTCTGTTTTTGGTTGGCACGGCAGTTTGTTATTTTTCAAAAGATATCAACACCTTACTGTTAGGCCGTTTTATTCAGGGTTTAGGCGTTTCTGGCCCTTATGTGTCGGCCATTTCCATAGTGCGGGATAAATACTCCGGCAATGATATGGCACGCATTATGTCGCTGGTGATGATGATTTTCGTCATGGTACCGGCATTAGCGCCCAGCCTTGGGCAAGCCGTGTTATGGGTTGGCTCATGGCGTGATATTTTCCTGCTGTATGTGTTCTATGCGCTGTTAATAGTGCTTTGGATCTTCTGTCGGTTAGAAGAAACCTTGCCCGAAACACACCGGATCCCAATGAGCCAAAAAGGCTTTGCTGAGGGCTTTAAAGAAGTCATCAGCAATATACCGACAGTATGCTACATGATCTGCATGGGCCTGTTTTTTGGCAGTTTTATAGGCTATCTGAATTCGTCGCAACAAATCTTCCAGGATTTATTTAAAACAGGCGAGCTGTTTACCCTGTACTTTGGCCTTCTGGCGATAGTGTTTGGCGCAGCGTCACTGGTGAACTCACGTTTAGTGCAGAAATGGGGCATGCAGCGTTTATCCGGCAGTGCTGTCTGGGGCATTATTGCCAGCTCAGCACTGTTTTTAGTGTTGCATTTAAGCGTGGAAATTCAGCTGTGGATGTTCTTACTCTACGCGGCAGTACTGTTTTTCTGTTTTGGCCTGGTGTTTGGCAATATCAACGCCATGGCGATGGAACCTATGGGCCATGTCGCAGGTATAGCAGCTGCGATTATCGGTTCAACGTCGTCCGTAATGTCGATGTTTATCGGCACCATAATAGGCCAGATGTATAACGGCACCCTTATTCCGGTAACTGCAGGTTTCTTTATTTTTGCCTGCATCAGTATGGCCATTCTCACGTTCGCGAATACATACAAGCTAAAGCAGCCAGTGCAACAACAGCATACGGCAGAGCACAACTAACTGGTTATATATCCACTAACTAAGCTTGGCCTTCACGACCGGGCTGTTATAATGGCCGGCATTGTGCTTAGCGAGACTTTCTGATGGATGTATCTTACCTGCTGGACGGGCTGAACGATAAACAACGCGATGCGGTAGCCGCACCACCGCAACATATGCTGGTACTTGCCGGTGCCGGCAGTGGTAAAACCCGCGTGCTGGTGCATCGTTTAGCCTGGTTGATGCAGGTAGAGCGCGTCGCACCATACAGCCTGTTGGCGGTCACCTTTACCAACAAAGCCTCACAGGAAATGCGCGGCCGTATTGAGAGCACCATAGGTGTTAGCCTGAATAACTTATGGATGGGTACCTTCCACGGTTTGTCACACCGTATGCTGCGCGCACATTATCAGGAAGCCGGTTTACCGCAAGGGTTTCAGATCATTGACAGTGATGATCAGTACCGACTGGTAAAACGGGTGCTGAAAGCACTTAATCTGGACGAAAAGCACTGGCCACCGAAGCAAATACAATGGTTTATCAACGCCCGTAAAGACGATGGCTTGCGGCCAGGCATGATAGATGCCGCTGGCGATTTCAGCCTGCAACAGATGGTAAAAATATACGCAGCCTATCAGGACATGTGCGACCGCGCCGGTTTAGTCGATTTTGCTGAGATCCTGCTGCGCAGCTTCGAGCTGCTAAAGCAAAACAGCGAAGTGCGTGGCCATTATCAACAGCGTTTTCGCCATATCCTGGTAGACGAGTTTCAGGATACCAACGCTATTCAGTATCAGTGGCTAAGGTTATTAGCAGGCAACAGCGCCAAAGTAATGATCGTCGGTGACGATGATCAGTCTATTTACGGCTGGCGTGGCGCCCGGGTAGAGAACATACAAACCTTCTTAAAAGACTTCCCCGATGTAGAAACAGTGCGGCTGGAACAAAATTACCGCTCTACCGCCACTATCCTCAAAGCAGCCAATGCGGTGATTGCCAACAATAATGACCGCCTGGGCAAAGATCTTTGGACGGACGGCGCCGAGGGCGAGGTTATTTCGTTATATACTGCCTTTAATGAACTGGATGAAGCGCGCTTTATCGTTGGTCGCATCCGCGACTGGCACAAGCAAGGAGATCGCTTATCTGAGACGGCGATTTTGTACCGCAATAACGCGCAGTCACGGGTATTAGAAGAAGCATTAATTCAGGAAGGCCTGCATTATCGTATCTACGGAGGCTTGCGTTTCTACGAGCGGCAGGAAATTAAAGACGCGCTGGCCTACCTGCGTATTCTGAGTAATCGCCAGGACGACGCCGCGCTGGAGCGGGTTATTAATACCCCGGCACGCGGTATCGGTGACACTACGCTAAATAAAGTGCGCGAGTTTGCGCGCGCTCAGCAGCAAACACTGTGGCAAAGCCTGCAACAGATGCTGGCACAAAAACAGCTTACCGGCCGCGCTGCCTCAGCCATCGACAGCTTTACGCAGCTGATTGAACAGTTGGATAGCCAGGTTGCTGAATTGCCGCTGCACGAACAAGCAGAGCACGTGATTAAACAGTCCGGCCTGTATGCGATGTATCAGGCAGAAAAAGGTGAAAAAGCCGAAACGCGCATTGAGAACTTAAACGAGCTTATCACCGCCTGTCAGAACTTCGACGAAAGCCGCGCCGAAGATATGACGCCGCTGGCGGCATTTTTGTCACAAGCTGCATTGGAGGCTGGTGAATATCAGGCTGAAGAGCACTCAGACGCCGTGCAACTGATGACACTGCACAGCGCCAAAGGTTTAGAGTTTCCGCTGGTATTTATCTGTGGCCTGGAAGAGGGCATGTTCCCCAGCCAGCAAAGCGGCGACGACCCGACGCGTCTGGAAGAAGAGCGCCGCTTATGTTATGTCGGTATGACCCGCGCCATGAAGAAACTGTATTTAACTCACGCTGAAAGCCGCCGCCTGTATGGCCAGGAGCAATACCACAAACCATCACGTTTTATCCGCGAAATTCCGGCCGAATATCTGGAGGAAATCCGCCTGACCACTCAGGTTAGCCGGCCCACCCAGTTTAACCGCTTTGGCAGCGCGGCATCACATGTTGCTTTCGAGAACACTGGCTTTAAGCTCGGCCAGCGCGTTTTGCATGATAAATTTGGCGAAGGCACGGTACTGAATTACGAAGGCACCGGCAGTCAGTCACGTATTCAAGTCAACTTTGATGGCTTGGGCAGCAAATGGTTGGTCACGGCCTACGCCCGTCTGCAGGCTATTGGTTAATGACTGAACAGATGCCGCTGGCTCAACTGGCGCAGTGGCAGCAGCGCGCTGCACAGTATCATATCCGATTACCTGTGATCTGGCAGGGTGACAAAAGTACATTGTTATCGCAAACCGCTACGTTACTTCAAGCACAAGCAGGCAAGGTTTACTGGTTAGGCGCCGATGCACCGCCAGCGGCTACCGACCTTACTGCAAAAGCGGCGTATCAGTTATTGGGCACAGAGTGCGATATACTGGTCATCAATGCTTTTGATGGTTTTAATGCCGACCTCGTTGCCGCATCAGCCGGTTGTGTAAAAGCCGGAGGCTTGTGGTTTTTACTCTGTCCACATTTTGAGCTGTGGCAGCAGCAACCTAACCCTGCACATAAGCACCTTTTACCCTATCCGCTCGACGCCAGCTCACATCAGGGGCAGTTTGTGTCGTTCTGGCTTACGCTGCTACAACAGCAGAACATCATTCTGTTACGCGATCAGCAACTGCTGCGACACCTCAGTTGGCCTGAGCTGCCAACCTGGGAAAAACCTGAACAGCCTTATATTACGACAGAACAGCAACAGGCTGTTACGGCGATACATCGCGTGGTTAGCGGGCATCGCCGCAGGCCGCTGGTGCTAACGGCAAACCGTGGCCGGGGTAAATCAGCAGCTCTGGGCATCGCGGCAGCGCAGCTGGCAGAAGCTGGAAAGCGCATTCTGCTTACCGCACCATCGCCGAACGCAGCGCAAACCGCGCTGCAGCACTTCCGGCAACTAACTACACCTGAAAGGCAGCATTTATTGCAGTTCATGCCATTTGATGCACTGCTGCGCAGTGACACAAAAGCCGATTTATTACTGGTAGACGAAGCTGCGGCTATCCCAACACCGGTATTACAACAATTACTGCACCGTTTCAGCCGTATTGTATTTGCCACTACCGAGCATGGTTACGAAGGCACCGGTCGCGGTTTTCAGCTGCGTTTTCAGCAGTATCTTAATGAACACAGCCCGAACTGGCGAAAGTTGCATATGCAACAGCCTGTGCGCTACCAGGCGAATGATCCGTTAGAGCAAACGATTTTTAACTGTTTCTTGTTGCAGCAGCCAGCTTGTGCCAATGAATATGATCACCAGAGGCCAACGCAATTTCAGTGCTTCGTCTACACAGACTGGGTTAATCATCCCGCTCTGTTACAACAGGTATTTGGCCTGCTGAGCCTGGCACACTATCAAACCCAGATAAGAGATTTAGCCGCACTGCTAGACAACCCACAGCTGGCTGTCGTCACGCTGCAGCAGGATAGCAAGGTGCTGGCATGTGCTTTGATAAGTAAAGAAGGTGAAATCCCTGCAGTGCTTGCCGCTCAGATCTACAGTTCTGAACGCCGCTTACAAGGCCATTTGCTGGCACAAAGCCTGGCATTTCATGTAGCCCGGCCAGATACCGCCAGCCAGAGATTATGGCGGATAATGCGTATAGCTGTGCAACCTGAATTACAACGGCGCGGCTTTGGTATGGCGCTGTTACAGCACATCAGGCACCTGGCAGTACAGCACGATGTGTTTTGCCTGGGCACAAGTTATGGCCTGACAACAGAGTTACTTGGTTTCTGGCGCCGGGCCGGCTATCAACCGGTTCGTCTGGGTAGCAGCACCGATAAAGCCAGTTCAGAATATTCAGTATTAATGTTACAGGCCGTGAAGTCCGACAAGCAGGGTGTCGACCTCCTGCAGCAGCAATTTGCGACCGTGCTGTATCAGAACCTACTGACTTACCCGCTGTTAGATACAGAACTGGCTGTATCACTGGCTGAGCCCGATAACCTGATAGCGCTAACAGCAGCAGAGATAGATCAACTGCGACTATTTAGCCTTGGTCAGCGCCCCTATGAACTTGTTCAGCATCTGCTGCTACGTTGGTTTAACCTGCACAAATCTGGCTTGCCTTTAAATCAGCAAGTATTATTCGCTGCGTTGCTGTGGCAGCGCTACCCAATAGCAGATATCACGATAAGACAGGGTTTCGACGGTAAAAATGCGTTAATACAATACCTGGCACAAATATTACGAAATAGTGACAGTTTTTTACCGCGTGGCTGATCAAACCAGTATTTTCTTTCATTTTTTTCTCACACAGGCTAAGGTGCGGCCAGTATTTTTCCGGTAATAAATTATGTTAATACTCCTGCCATTTATTAGTATGCTCTCAACCACTCCGGCTTTGGCAAACAGCTATTCCGGCTCAGAAAGGCGTACTTTGCAATCAGCGATCAGCAGTGCTTTACATTCTGCCGAGCTGACACGCTATTATCAGCTATGCAAAGAACAGCCTGCTGAGGGCGAGCAGCAAAGACCTACTGCAGATAAAGATCAGGCTCGCATGCTGGCACTGTTGCAGCAAAAAATACACAGCCAGAACATTGAACAGTTGCTGGCTGCAGATAGCCGTATAACCAAAACGATTTCAGCTTCTATAATTAAGCCTGCAAGCTGTGATGACGGTAAAGGCTTACAGACATTAGTTGATAACTATGAGATGGCTTTATTTACGCTGGATTTAGCGATGCCGCTAGAAAAACCGCTCAATGCAAAAAACACAGCAAATAAATCAAGATCTAACGCTGAGCAACAGGATATTCAGCAGCTTATTGCTCGGAGTCATGCAATAGCACTGGTGAACGTAGTCGATAAACAACAGCTAAATGCAGTACAGCAGGCAAACCATCTGCACCCGGACTATCAGGGCCGTTATGTTTTTAAAGTACAGCATGGTTGGCGTAGTACTGTGTCGCAATATCTCGGCATGCATATTTTTGTCGCCGACGGCGATATCGACAAAACGGCCAAACAGTGGTTGGTATTTCTTGATAAAAACGGCCATTTTATTAAAGCAATTGCGGCCGACAAGGCAGTACCTCATATTAGAGCATTGCAAAATGCCGACTGGCGCTATGATGTACATGGCGCGTTACATCGAAATTAAGCACCAATTTATCTAATAAGCCCGCATAGCGGGCTTTTTTATGGACGGCCAGCAGGTGGTAACATTCGATGCAGTTTTATGTCGGCAGTAAAACCCGCCGCGTTGTTGAGGGTGTTGAGTATTGTGCTGCAGCGGGGCGAGCAGCGGTGAACGATACGTTCTGGCCGCCAAACACAAAAAGGCCTACCGGTTAAGGTAGGCCTTCTGCTTTATGAGGCGCCTGGCGGTGAACTACTCTCGCATAGCGAATGCTACACTACCATCGTCGCAGCTGCGTTTCACTTCTGAGTTCGGAATGGGATCAGGTGGTTCCACAGCGCTATTGCCACCAGGCAAAAACGGTTTGTCTGTCTTTAACTTAGCAAGCTTGTAGTATGCACACTGTATTTCTGTTGGCTTTTCAGCCTAAAACATCTTTGGCGTTGTATGGTTAAGCCTCTCGGGCAATTAGTATGAGTTAGCTTAACGCCTCACAGCGCTTCCACACCTCACCTATCAACGTTGTGGTCTCCAACGACCCTTTAGCAGACTTAAAGTCTGAGGGATGACTCATCTTGTGGCCGGCTTCCCGCTTAGATGCTTTCAGCGGTTATCCGTTCCGAACGTAGCTACCGGGCAGTGCCATTGGCATGACAACCCGAACACCAGCGGTTCGTTCACTCCGGTCCTCTCGTACTAGGAGCAACTCCACTCAATCATCCAACGCCCACGGCAGATAGGGACCGAACTGTCTCACGACGTTCTAAACCCAGCTCGCGTACCACTTTAAATGGCGAACAGCCATACCCTTGGGACCGACTTCAGCCCCAGGATGTGATGAGCCGACATCGAGGTGCCAAACACCGCCGTCGATATGAA
This sequence comes from Rheinheimera sp. ATLC3, assembly GCF_059429535.1. NCBI lineage: Bacteria > Pseudomonadati > Pseudomonadota > Gammaproteobacteria > Chromatiales > Chromatiaceae > Rheinheimera > Rheinheimera sp. ATLC3. The sequence goes on along the minus strand of NZ_CM182103.1, from coordinate 2,305,469 downwards.
CTCTTGGGCGGTATCAGCCTGTTATCCCCGGAGTACCTTTTATCCGTTGAGCGATGGCCCTTCCATACAGAACCACCGGATCACTATGACCTACTTTCGTACCTGCTCGACGTGTCTGTCTCGCAGTTAAGCTGGCTTCTACCATTACACTAACCGTACGATGTCCGACCGTACTTAGCCAACCTTCGTGCTCCTCCGTTACTCTTTAGGAGGAGACCGCCCCAGTCAAACTACCCACCAGACACTGTCCGCAATCCCGGTTCAGGGACCTACGTTAGAACATCAAACATACAAGGGTGGTATTTCAAGGACGGCTCCACGATAACTGGCGTTACCGCTTCAAAGCCTCCCACCTATCCTACACATGTAGGGTCAATGTTCAGTGCCAAGCTATAGTAAAGGTTCACGGGGTCTTTCCGTCTAGCCGCGGGTATACGGCATCTTCACCGCAATTTCAATTTCACTGAGTCTCGGCTGGAGACAGCCTGGCCATCATTACACCATTCGTGCAGGTCGGAACTTACCCGACAAGGAATTTCGCTACCTTAGGACCGTTATAGTTACGGCCGCCGTTTACCGGGGCTTCGATCAAGAGCTTCGCTTGCGCTAACCCCATCAATTAACCTTCCGGCACCGGGCAGGTGTCACACCCTATACGTCCTCTTACGAGTTTGCAGAGTGCTGTGTTTTTAATAAACAGTTGCAGCCAGCTGGTCACTGCGACTCTTCACTGCTTACGGAGCAAGTCCTTCACAGCAAAGAGCGTACCTTCTCCCGAAGTTACGGTACTATTTTGCCTAGTTCCTTCAGCCGAGTTCTCTCAAGCGCCTTGGTATGCTCTACCTGACCACCTGTGTCGGTTTAGGGTACGGTCACCAATACCTGAAGCTTAGAGGCTTTTCCTGGAAGCATAGCGTTAGCAACTTCGTCACCGTGGTGACTCGTCTCGTATCTCAGTCTTAAGCATCCGGATTTTCCTAAACGCTCAACCTACATACTTTCACGCGGACTACCAACGCCGCGCTTGCCTAGCTTTCTCCGTCCCCCCATCGCAGTATTGGCCGGTACGGGAATATTAACCCGTTTCCCATCGACTACGCCTTTCAGCCTCGCCTTAGGGGCCGACTCACCCTACCCTGATTAGCATGGGATAGGAACCCTTGGTCTTTCGGCGGGGAAGTTTTTCACTCCCCTTATCGTTACTCATGTCAGCATTCGCACTTCTGATACCTCCAGCAACCCTCCCGGGTCACCTTCACAGGCTTACAGAACGCTCCTCTACCACTTGTGCAAGCACAAGTCCGCAGCTTCGGTGAATGATTTAGCCCCGTTACATCTTCCGCGCAGGCCGACTCGACTAGTGAGCTATTACGCTTTCTTTAAAGGGTGGCTGCTTCTAAGCCAACCTCCTAGCTGTCTATGCCTTCCCACATCGTTTTCCACTTAATCATTACTTTGGGACCTTAGCTGGCGGTCTGGGTTGTTTCCCTTTTCACGACGGACGTTAGCACCCGCCGTGTGTCTCCCGAGTAGTACTCATTGGTATTCGGAGTTTGCATGGGGTTGGTAAGTCGGGATGACCCCCTAGCCCAAACAGTGCTCTACCCCCAATGGTATTCGCTCGAGGCGCTACCTAAATAGCTTTCGAGGAGAACCAGATATCTCCGAGCTTGATTAGCCTTTCACTCCGATCCACAAGTCATCCCCATCTTTTTCAACAGATGTGGGTTCGGTCCTCCAGTTAGTGTTACCCAACCTTCAACCTGCTCATGGATAGATCGCCCGGTTTCGGGTCTACACCCTGCAACTATTCGCCCAGTTAAGACTCGGTTTCCCTACGGCTCCCCTATTCGGTTAACCTCGCTACAGAATGTAAGTCGCTGACCCATTATACAAAAGGTACGCAGTCACACCACGAAGGTGCTCCCACTGCTTGTACGTACACGGTTTCAGGTTCTATTTCACTCCCCTTACAGGGGTTCTTTTCGCCTTTCCCTCACGGTACTGGTTCACTATCGGTCAGTCAGGAGTATTTAGCCTTGGAGGATGGTCCCCCCATGTTCAAACAGGATACCACGTGTCCCGTCCTACTCGTTTTCACTAAAAAGGCATTGTCGTGTACGGGGCTATCACCCTGTATCGCTCATATTTCCACATGATTCCACTAACACCAATCCAGCTTAAGGGCTACTCCGCGTTCGCTCGCCGCTACTAACGGAATCTCGGTTGATTTCTTTTCCTCGGGGTACTTAGATGTTTCAGTTCTCCCGGTTTGCCTCCTTAACCTATGTATTCAGTTAAGGATAGTGAGTAAACTCACTGGGTTTCCCCATTCGGACATCTGCGGGTCTAACGCCTCTTACCGGCTTCCCACAGCTTTTCGCAGGTTAGTACGTCCTTCATCGCCTCTGACTGCCAAGGCATCCACCGTGTACGCTTAGTCACTTAACCATACAACCCAAAAATGTTTTTGAATCGTACAGTGTGCTTTGCTATACACTCTCTCGCTTGAGTTCGAGAGGTTGCTTAGCTTGTTTTTTACTACTATCAGCTTGCCAAATTGTTAAAGAGCAGTTTGAGATTAAACTCAAATCAAATCATTCTCGTAAGAACAGTTTCATTTGAATTTCAACACACTAAAGGAATGGTGGAGTTAAGCGGGATCGAACCGCTGACCTCCTGCGTGCAAGGCAGGCGCTCTCCCAGCTGAGCTATAACCCCAATCTAGTTAATTTCGCTTTAGACAAGGCGCTTTCCTGTGAAGCATACTTAGGTATGCAAGCAGGGAAGCAACGCCGTATAACGCGGAATTTGGTGGGTCTGAGTAGACTCGAACTACCGACCTCACCCTTATCAGGGGTGCGCTCTAACCACCTGAGCTACAGACCCAATCTGTACGTGTGCTCTATCTCATGCAATCAATCATCTGTGTGAACACTTATAACTTCATGTCACTTTAGGTAAGGAGGTGATCCAACCGCAGGTTCCCCTACGGTTACCTTGTTACGACTTCACCCCAGTCATGAATCACAAAGTGGTAAGCGCCCTCCCGAAGGTTAAGCTACCTACTTCTTTTGCAACCCACTCCCATGGTGTGACGGGCGGTGTGTACAAGGCCCGGGAACGTATTCACCGCAACATTCTGATTTGCGATTACTAGCGATTCCGACTTCATGGAGTCGAGTTGCAGACTCCAATCCGGACTACGATACGCTTTAAGAGATCCGCTCACTGTCGCCAGCTTGCCTCCCTCTGTACGTACCATTGTAGCACGTGTGTAGCCCTACTCGTAAGGGCCATGATGACTTGACGTCGTCCCCACCTTCCTCCGGTTTATCACCGGCAGTCTCCCTAGAGTTCCCACCATTACGTGCTGGCAACTAAGGATAAGGGTTGCGCTCGTTGCGGGACTTAACCCAACATTTCACAACACGAGCTGACGACAGCCATGCAGCACCTGTCTTAGCGTTCCCGAAGGCACAACTGCATCTCTGCAATCTTCGCTAGATGTCAAGAGTAGGTAAGGTTCTTCGCGTTGCGTCGAATTAAACCACATGCTCCACCGCTTGTGCGGGCCCCCGTCAATTCATTTGAGTTTTAATCTTGCGACCGTACTCCCCAGGCGGTCTACTTAGTGCGTTAGCTGCGCTACTCACAGTACAAGACCACGAACAGCTAGTAGACATCGTTTACGGCGTGGACTACCAGGGTATCTAATCCTGTTTGCTCCCCACGCTTTCGCACCTGAGCGTCAGTATTGTGCCAGGGGGCCGCCTTCGCCACTGGTATTCCTCCAAATCTCTACGCATTTCACCGCTACACTTGGAATTCTACCCCCCTCTCACATACTCTAGCGTGCCAGTTTTGAATGCAATTCCCAGGTTGAGCCCGGGGCTTTCACATCCAACTTAACACACCGCCTACGTGCGCTTTACGCCCAGTAATTCCGATTAACGCTTGCACCCTCCGTATTACCGCGGCTGCTGGCACGGAGTTAGCCGGTGCTTCTTCTGCGAGTAACGTCAAAATGCTGTGCTATTAACACAACACCCTTCCTCCTCGCTGAAAGTGCTTTACAACCCGAAGGCCTTCTTCACACACGCGGCATGGCTGGATCAGGCTTGCGCCCATTGTCCAATATTCCCCACTGCTGCCTCCCGTAGGAGTCTGGACCGTGTCTCAGTTCCAGTGTGGCTGATCATCCTCTCAAACCAGCTAGGGATCGTCGCCTTGGTGAGCCATTACCCCACCAACTAGCTAATCCCATATAGGTGCATCCGATAGCATGTGGCCCGAAGGTCCCACACTTTGGTCCGTAGACATTATGCGGTATTAACAGTCGTTTCCAACTGGTATCCCCCTCTATCGGGCAGCTCCCTATACATTACTCACCCGTCCGCCGCTAAATCCAGGAGCAAGCTCCCTTCATTCGCTCGACTTGCATGTGTTAGGCCTGCCGCCAGCGTTCAATCTGAGCCATGATCAAACTCTTCAATTAAAAGTGTTTGCTGTCCATAAAGGACTGCTCAGTCTTACTGACTTAAAACATATTTCTATGTAAGTCACTCAACCGATAAATTTCATTTTGTGAAATCCATCATAAGTGCCCACACAGATGATTGATTGCGAATTGTTAAAGAGCGTGCTTCGCTTAGAAGCGGGAGGCGTATGTTACACTTCCCAGATTTTAAGTCAAGCGTGACGATATTTCTTTTTTAAAACCTATCGTCACACCAGACTTTTTATCCCGTTTCACCGTGTTTACCACCACCGTGAAGCGAGGGCGCCATTTTAGTGATTTAAGAGAGTCTGTCAAGCGTCTTTTTTAAGATTTTTAACTTTCTTTCTAAACCCCTCGGAGACTGTGTTTTCGCAGCACCCCGTGGCATGGCGCGCATTATAGGGCGTTTTTAAACACGCGCAAGCGGTTAAGTGAGAAAAATTGGCTTTTTATGATCGTTCGAAGAAAAAACGCACGAAAAGCGCTTTTTTAGTACATTTACTGCATAATAACTCAGCATTGGAGGGAATTATGACAATAAGAGCTTATAAAGGTGTATCGCCGAAACTGGCAAAAGGAGTTTATGTAGATGATTCCAGCGTATTAGTCGGTGATATTGAATTAGCAGAAGACGTCAGTATATGGCCACTGGTTGCCGCACGTGGCGATGTTAACTATATCCGCATTGGTGCCCGCACTAATGTACAGGATGGCAGCGTGCTGCATTTGTCCCGGCCAAGTAAAGGAAAGCCAACAGGCTCGCCACTTATTATTGGCGAAGATGTTACCGTAGGCCATAAAGTGATGCTGCATGGCTGCAGACTGGGTAATCGCATTCTTATCGGCATGGGCGCTATTGTGATGGACGATGTCGTCGTAGAAGACGATGTGATTATCGGTGCCGGCAGCCTGGTACCGCCGGGTAAGCATCTGCAAAGTGGTTACTTATATGTAGGCAGTCCAGCGAAGCAAGCCCGGCTGTTAACAGAGGCGGAGCGCCTCTTTCTTAGTGAATCGGCCGCCAACTACGTTGTGCTTAAAAACGAATATCTGCTGGAGCGCTAAAGCCAGACCTCGCCATCGTTGTTGATTTCATCGGCAGCGATGGCTTGCTCTGCCTTATCTTCCCAAATAAACGCATCTTGCTTTACTTGGTACAGTGCTGTTTCACACGGCGCTGTACCAACCTTTATATAGCAGTTAACTTTGAGGCCGCTGACCAGGCAGCTGAATCTTACCGCCAGCTTATCCGCACAATAATCAAAGTCGTTATTGAAAATGATTTGCTGGTTCATGCCGTTAATTGTTCCTGCAGGGCTGTTAATACTCCATCTATTTTCGGGCGCTTACCGCGCCAGATATAAAACGCTTCTGCAGCCTGAGCTACCAGCATACCCAATCCATCCGCTTGCTGTGGCACCCCCTGCTGCTGTGCCCACTGCAAAAATGGCGTCGGCTGAGCACCGTATAGCATATCGTAAGCCAGCAGACTCTGCTTAACATGCTTAGCATCAATGTCAGGACGCTCACCAGTTAAGCCGGTCGAGGTAGCGTTAATGACAATCTGATAAGGTTGGCTTGGAATGTCGCTGTAGCCGGAAACTGCTACTCTGTGATCAAAATTAATTGCTATCGCTTCTGCTTTACTGACAGTGCGGTTTGCCAATACCAACTTTGCAACACCTGTATCGAGTAACGGCCCTATTGCTCCACGACTGGCACCACCCGCCCCCAGCAGCAATACCGTGGTGCCAGCCAGATCAACACCTAGCCTTTGCAAATCCGCGATCAGCCCAACGCCATCAGTATTATCACCGGCCAATTTACCTTCGCTATCTATATAAAGTGTATTTACCGCACCAGCTTGTCTTGCCCGGACTGATAGCCTTTCTGCCATCAGATAAGCTTGCTCTTTAAAGGGCACGGTAACATTGCCGCCCCGGCCACCAGCGGCAACAAACTGCTGCCAGCAGTCGGCAAAGCCATCAACCGGTGCTAAAATGGCGTCGTATTCGAGCTGCTCACCCAGTGATGCAGCAAACAGCCGATGAATAAACGGTGACTTAGAATGATTTATCGGGTTACCGAACACAGCATAGCGATCCACAGAACATGCCCATTAAGAAGTTAGTGCAGATGATTGTTAATAAAACCACTTCAAATAGCAAGGCACACCCGACTCCGGAACAAACCCCTTACCAGATTATGGGGGGCGAAGATGCAGTGCGTCGCTTGGCGAACAGGTTTTATGACATAATGGCAACCGCGCCAGAGGCCGCTGAGCTATATGCCATTCATCCATTACCTCTTGATACTATCCGACAAAAGTTTTTTGAATTTCTATCAGGCTGGCTGGGTGGGCCAGGGTTGTTTGAGCAAAAATATGGCCATCCTCGGCTGCGAGCACGCCATCTGCCCTTTACCGTGAACGAAAAACTGCGCGATCAATGGATGTTCTGTATGAACCAGGCGCTGGATGAAGTGGTTGAAAACGAAATGCTGCGCGAAGGTATTCGCCAGTCGATAGGTCAACTGGCGAGCCATATGATCAACTGTTAAGGCTGCAGTTTTAACCAATCCTGCGGTTTTAAATAGCGCTGGTACAACTCAGCTTCAGCACTACCTGCTTCTGGTTGGTACCCGTATTGCCAGCGCACCAGCGGTGGCATCGACATTAAGATTGACTCAGTACGGCCACCACTTTGCAAGCCGAACAAGGTTCCCCTGTCATACACCAGATTAAACTCAACGTAACGACCGCGACGGTATAACTGGAACTGCCGTTCACGTTCGCCATATGCTGTGGCTTTGCGTTTTTCCACAATCGGCAGATAGGCCGGAACAAAGGCCTCGCCCACCGCTCGCATTAATGCAAAGCTTGTATCAAAACCCGGCTGGTTTAAGTCATCGAAGAACAAGCCCCCCACACCACGGGTTTCACCACGGTGTTTTAGATAGAAGTATTCATCACACCATTTTTTATAAGCGGGGTAATACTGCTCACCAAAAGGGTCGACGGCATCTTTGGCGGTCTGGTGCCAATGCACCACGTCCTCTTCAAACGGGTAATACGGCGTTAAGTCAAAACCGCCGCCGAACCACCACACCGGTTGCTCACCTGCCTTTTCCGCGATAAAAAACCGCACATTGGCATGCGTGGTCGGTAAATAAGGATTATTCGGATGGATAACCAAAGACACACCGCAGGCATTGAAACTACGTCCAGCCAACTCCGGCCGGTGCGCAGTTGCCGAGGCCGGCATGTTAGCGCCAAACACGTGCGAATAGTTAACCCCAGCTTGTTCAAATACGGCACCACCGGTCAATACCCGGCTTTTACCTCCACCGCCTTCTTCGCGCTGCCAGGCGTCTTCGACAAACTTTGCTTTGCCATCAGCCGACTCAAGGCTGCTGCAAATGCTGTCCTGCAACTGCTGCAGAAACTGTTGTACTGCCGTTAAATGCTCATGCGGTTGTGTCTGTGTCACCTTAACTCCTTACAATATCGCCGGTTAACGCATTGCGGATTTGGCTCGGCTGTGTTGCGCCGCCCAAAGCGCCCGGCATAATAGCCGATAACAGCGAACCTAAACTTTGCTCCAGCTCAACCGGATCAGTTATCGACGGCTGGCCAGATAAATTTGCGCTGGTTGACACCAGCGGTTTACCGTAAGCCCGGCAAAGCTGCCGCACAACCGGATGGGCACTGACCCGAACGGCGATGGAATCGAACTGACCGGTAATCCATTGAGGGGCCGTCGTGCTGGCCGGCAGCACCCAACTGACGTGGCCTGGCCAGGTTGCAAAAATTTCGTCGCGCTTTTCCTGTGGTATAGCGGTATCGTTCACATAGGGTAAAAGCTGCGAATAATCGGCAGCAATCAGGATCAGGCCTTTTTCCACCGGGCGTTGCTTTATCGCCAGTAACGCCATTACAGCCGCTTCATTATCAGGATTACAGCCCAAACCAAATACAGCCTCTGTCGGGTAGGCGATTACACCGCCATTATTCAGGGCCTGAATTACAGATTCCAACGCCGTCATTTATTACAGTTACTCCTGTATCCGAACGGAAATTCACAGTTAAAATGTTCTTCGCTTGCGCAACTGGCTATAATAGCGCCTTCACGCTTTTAGTTCATCACGTTCAGAAGGAAACAACAATGCAAGTTGGTATCATCATGGGCTCCACCTCAGACTGGCCTACTATGAAAAACGCCGCTGATATGCTGGATAAATTCGGTATTACCTATGAAACCAAAGTTGTTTCCGCACACCGCACACCGCAGTTACTGGCAGATTACGCCAGCAACGCAGCCAGCCGTGGTTTAAAAGTCATTATCGCCGGCGCCGGTGGCGCTGCGCACTTACCAGGTATGGCGGCAGCTTTTACCAGCTTGCCAGTGTTAGGTGTACCTGTGCAGTCCAAAGCACTAAAAGGCCTGGACTCACTATTATCCATTGTTCAGATGCCAAAAGGCGTTGCCGTGGGCACCTTAGCCATCGGCGATGCCGGTGCAGCCAATGCCGGTTTATTAGCGGCACAAATTCTGGCGACCTACAACCCAGAACTGATGGCAAAAATTGATGCGTTTCGTCAGGCTCAAACTGACACTGTATTAAGCCAACCAGATCCATCGCAGGTACAGTTATGAAGGTATTAGTGCTGGGTGCTGGTCAACTGGCCCGCATGATGTCGCTGGCCGGAGCACCGCTGAACATCACCATCAGTGCCTATGATGTTAACAGTGACAATATAGTGCACCCGTTAACACAGCAGCCCTTAGGTAAAGGTTTGGATAAGGCTATCGCCGACGCCGACGTTATTACAGCGGAATTTGAGCATATTCCCCTGCCAATATTGGCGCAGTGCCAGCAAAGTGGTAAATTTTTGCCCGGCGAAACTGCGATAAAAGCAGGCGGAGACCGCAGATTAGAAAAGCAGCTGCTGGATGACGCTGGTGTACGTTCAACCGCCTACCATATCGTTAATAACGAAGCAGATTTTCATCTGGCAGTCAGCAAACTAGGGTTACCCTTAGTGTTTAAAAGTGCATTAGCTGGTTATGATGGTAAAGGACAGTGGCGCTTAAAGCGTGCCGAAGATACCTCGGAACTTTGGCAGCAGCTACAAGCTTTTCTCGCAGCCGATACCAGCCAAAGCATCGTCGCCGAGCAGTTTATTCCGTTTCAGCGCGAAGTCTCATTGATTGGTGCCCGTCAAGCCAACGGTGATATAAAGGTTTTCCCTCTGACCGAAAACCACCACGTTAACGGCGTGCTCAGCGTATCACTGGCTGTTGACGGTAATAAGCAATTGCAACAACAAGCTGAACAAATGTTTACCGCAGTGGCTGAGCAGCTCAATTACGTTGGTGTATTAGCGATCGAGTTTTTTGACGTTAACGGCGAACTGTTGGTTAACGAAATAGCACCGCGGGTACATAACTCCGGCCACTGGACACAGCAAGGTGCCGATGTTTGTCAGTTTGAACAGCATCTGCGGGCGGTTTGCGGTTTGCCATTGGCTAGCACAGCATTAGTGCGGCCAAGCCTGATGGTAAATATACTCGGCGAAGACAGCGTGCCAGAAGCCATCCTTGCAATACCGGGCTTACATCTGCATTGGTACGGTAAAACAAAACGTGCAGGCAGAAAGATGGGCCACATTAATTTGTCCGGCGCTACGACATCAGAGCTAAAAGCCCGGTTTGAAAAATTAATAAGGTTGCTACCGGAAACTGCGTTTCCTGAACTGGCAAAAATGGCAGCCAGGCTGAGTTAAAAATTTAAACCGGCGCTATTGTGGCGCCGGTTGTTTTGCAGCACAGCGCTTGTCCGCACAAAACAGCTGGCCCTTTTTTTCTATCAGCAAACCAAAACCACAATCTGAGCACTGCCCGGCGACAGGTTTGTCATTCAGTAAAAACTTACACTTTGGATAGTTATCACACCCCCAGAAGTGCTTGCCAAACTTGTTTACCCGTTCGGTTAAATGGCCATCCTTACATTTAGGGCAGGCCAGGCGCTCAGCTGACGGTTTATCATCCTGCTCATGCACAATAAAATAGCATTGCGGATAGTTTGTGCAGCCGATAAACATACCATAGCGGCCATTTTTTACCGCTAAAGGTGCACTGCATTCTGGACAGGCCTCAGAATCCAGCACTTTCACAATAGCAGTTTCATGCTGATGCAGCGCCTTGATATAGTGGCATGCCGGGTAAGCACTGCAACCCAGGAAAGGGCCGTTTTTACCGGATTTCATTGCCAAAGGTTGTTGACATAATGGACATAATTGCTGCTGTTGCGGCAGCGAGAATAGCGCAGAGTCGTCAGTCATAAGTTAAAGGCCGCTTAATGCAGCGGCCCTTCGGGTTCATCAAAAATTAAGTCTTCCATCTGAGCATAGGCAGATTCATGGCCGGGTACATTGAACAACACCATCAGCACCACCCACTTCAAATCCTCCAGACTGATACTGTTACCATCTAAATCCATCACTCTATCAATCACCATTTCACGGGTAACAGCATCAAGTACATTGATCTGCTCCAGAAACAGCAGGAAGCCCTGACACTCCACTTCCAGTTTTGCCAGTTCAGGCGCACTGTAAATACGAGTTGCGTTGGACGCTCCTTTTGATAAGTAAGGCTTGACGTGACTTTCCTGCAGCGCAGACAGATTGTCGAGCCATTTTAGCGCTTTAAAGATATCGTCGTCATGAAAACCCGCCCGGCTTAGCTCTTTGGTCAGATCAGCATGATTAACGTAAATGTCAGATTCGTTGTGGATATAATTTTCGAACAGGTAAACGAGGATATCAAACATACTCAGGCACTCCTCACTCTTATGTAGCCACCGGGAACTGCTGCTACTTCTCCAGCCAACTCCAGCTGCAGCAGCGCTATTGTTGCATCAGCTATCACCAAACCGGCGCGCTCTGCAATCAGATCAACTGCGGTAACTTCATCTCCTACGTTAGCCAACAACTGACAGGCAAACAAGTCCGTTTCAGTACTTTTTTCTTGCTCATTGCTACTTTTTAGACAACTTTGACTGAAAAAGCTCCATTCTTCTACTATATCGGCCACACCGGTGACCAGTTTAGCGCCTTGCTGAATTAACGCATGGCAGCCCGCAGACTGTGGGCTGTATACCGAGCCCGGCACAGCAAACACATCCCGGCTGTACTCAGCTGCCAGGTTAGCACTGATCAAAGTACCGCTTTTCAGCGCCGCCTCAACCACTATAGTACCGATACTTAATCCGACTACTATGCGGTTACGCTGTGGAAAAAACTCGGCTCTGGCTTGCACATCCGGAAAATACTCCGATACCAAGGCGCCTTGTTCAGCGATGGTCTGTGCCAATATCTTGTTAGACGAAGGATACACCTGCTCTAAACCATGGCCCAGTACAGCTATTGTCAGACCACCTGCATTTAGTGCACCTTTGTGGCTCTCGCTATCAATGCCACGGGCCATACCACTGGTAACCAGGTAGCCCTGCTGCGTCAGCTCAGCCGCAAAATTATAAGCCACTTTGCGCCCGGTTGGGGTTGGCTGCCGGCTTCCAACCATTGCCAGTTGCTGTTGCGACAACAGCTGCGGATCACCTTTTACAAATAGTAATAATGGAGGCTGTTTCGTTTGTTTCAATAGCGACGGATAGCGTGCATCGGCATAAGTTATAACATGATGGTTTTGTGCTGCATCTAACCAGCGCAACGCAGCTTCTGCTTTAGGTATAGCTTCATGCGCCAGCAAATATGCCTGGCGCTCGGTAAAACCAATATTACGTAACGTGCTTGCTGGTAGTTGAACCAGCTCAGCAAGTGAGATGTGCTCGCGAAGTCGCTGGTACTTCAGGCCATCCAGGCCATGCACAGAGGCTAAAGCGAGCCAGTTATGGAGTTCATCCATGACAAACCGGCTCCCTGAGATTTGTTACAGGTTGGCGATCATGTCACCAACACGGATAGGCCGTTGGGTTTTGGTCACGATAGCGAAGCTGGTGCGCTCGGATACTTTAAATACCATCAACTCCCCCACTTTCTCCCGTGGCAGCGTAATAGTATCTTCACCAAAATTCTTAAACATCTTTTGAAGCTTGTTTGCATCCTCAATATATACCGGACCGTTTTTGCCATCGATCACTGTAGGAGAGTTACGGTAAATACCCAACATATGTCCGGCCTTCAGTTCACTCAGCGTGCCACGGTTCAATACCACGATATCCCATTTAGAGAACTCACGCAGGTTAGAGGTGGTATCGATAATAGTACCAGTAACATCAAACTCCGGCTTTTGCATCACAAAGAAAGCGGGTAACGCTTGCCCTTCCAGCGCAGGCATCACCCGGTCGCCTTGTTTGATCTCGCGCTTAACACTAAGCACATTCAAAGACGATGCCTCTGCGGGTGTATCCTCTGTCGCTTCGCGACCACTTCTGAAAGCGCGCGCAGTTGCAATTAACGTAGTTTCGTAACCAAGCAGATCGCCGGTTTCTAAATCAATATAGGGCTTGCCTTTACGATACACGCCATATGATGCACCACTTTCCAGTACGCCCTTGGCATAAATGGTATGGTCACCGACGGAGTTCTTAACATTGGCATTCGAACCCAGAATATAAGGTAATGCGTTGATCTGTTCATCATCAAGTGATTGTTCGAACGTAAGATAATGACGGATCATACTCAGCGGCAACGTACTGACAGCATCTCCGCCTTTCATCGTTTTACGAATACCGGGAGATAAACGTTTTACATTGTCATTTACTATCAGCCGTGGCCTGCCCTGAGCATCGTAAGTTAACGTTAGCGTATCACCGGGATAAATCAGATGCGGGTTATCAATCTGCGGGTTCATCTGCCATAACTGAGGCCACAACCAGGGTTCGTTCAGGTACAGTGCAGAAATATCCCACAGCGTGTCGCCTTTTTTCACCACATAGTTTGCAGGAGCATCGTCACGGATCTTTAGTACGTCCGCAAACACGTTAAAACAGCCACTCAATACAATCAGAGTGACAATCATTGCAATTTTTTTCAGCATGCCTGCATCCTTGAGCTCGATCTTGTTGTAATTATTGCACACTAAGCTGTTAATACAGCGGATTAATGGCTAAAATTAAAACATACCACAACCTTTGAAACAAAGCATATTTTTGTAGGTGTTATGGCAGTTTTACAAGTTTTACATTTCCCGGATGAACGGCTACGTACAGTAGCAAAACCGGTAGACAATATTACACCCGAGATTCAGCAGTTAGTGACTGATATGCTCGACACTATGTATGACGAGAACGGCATTGGGCTGGCAGCAACTCAGATCGATGTGCACCAGCGCGTTGTGGTGATCGATATTTCTGAAGAGCGTAATGAACCCATGGTGTTTATTAACCCGGAAATTACCGCCCGTAGTGGTGAAACCAGCTATGAAGAAGGCTGTTTGTCTGTGCCACAGAACTACGCCAAAGTTGAGCGGGCAGCTGAAGTAACCGTAAAAGCGCAAGACCGGGACGGAAACTGGTTTGAACTGCACGCTGACGGCTTGCTGGCTATTTGTCTGCAACACGAACTCGATCATTTACTCGGTAAACTGTTTATCGATTACCTGTCTCCGCTAAAGCGGGATCGCATCAGGAAAAAGCTGGAAAAAGAAGCCAAAATGGCGCAGCGCCACGCGCTGTAAGCAGGAACGACTGTGACCACTCCTTTACGTATTATTTTTGCAGGCACGCCCGATTTCGCGGCGCGCCACCTGCAAGCACTGTTAAATTCTGAACATGATGTTGTTGCTGTATATACCCAACCCGACCGCCCGGCTGGCCGCGGCCAGCAATTGCAACCCAGTGCGGTAAAACAGCTGGCAATGCAGCATAATGTCAGCGTGTACCAGCCTAAATCATTGAAAAAAGCCGCTGCACAAGCCGAACTTGCTGCTTTAAATGCAGATTTAATGATTGTTGTCGCCTACGGGCTTATTCTGCCTCAGGCTGTATTGGATACACCTAAGCTGGGCTGCATTAACGTGCATGGTTCTTTATTGCCCAAATGGCGCGGTGCAGCGCCAATTCAGCGGGCCATTTGGGCTGGCGATACGCAAACCGGTATTACCATTATGCAAATGGATGCCGGCTTGGATACCGGTGCCATGCTGAGCAAAGTCAGCTGTGAAATAAGCAATACAGATACTAGCGCATCGTTGTATGAAAAACTGGCACAGCTTGGCCCGGGTGCCCTACTGCAGGCACTGGCAGAGCTGCCCCGGTTGCAACAACAGGCGCAGGCTCAGAATGATGATTTAGCCAGCTACGCGGAAAAACTGCACAAAGACGAAGCCGAGCTCAATTTTGCGAAAAGTGCTGTTGCACTGGAACGTGAAATAAGAGCTTTCAACCCCTGGCCGGTAAGCTATATCAGCCTGCCACAGGGTACCGTTAAAGTGTGGCAGGCCCGCACACAAAACAGCACCACCACGTCGCCAGTTGGCACAGTAACCGGAGCAGATAAACATGGCATTCGTATCGCCTGCGCCGAAGGTGAGCTGATTATCAGTCAATTGCAGCCACCGGGTAAAAAGCCAATGGCGGCGCCAGACTTTCTGAATGGCCGCGCCGACTGGTTCAGCGTAGGCAGCATTATCGGTCAGCCTGAATGAACCTAAGTGTAAGGGCCCTTGCTGCCCGTAGCTGTTTTGATGTGGTTGATCAGGGGATGTCGCTGTCCGACGTGTTGCCTAAGGCTCAGGCTTTACTTGACAACCCGCTGGATAAAGCGCTGCTGCAGGAAATCTGTTTTGGTGTTATGCGCTATCTGCCTCAGTTGGAGGCTGTATGCAGCCAACTGATGGCTAAACCGCTGGTAAAGCAACTACGACCTTTGCAGTTTTTGTTGTATGTCGGTATTTATCAGCTGAAGTTTATGCGAATTCCGGATCATGCCGCGATAAGTGAAACAGTAGAAGCGGCGCGCGAGTTAAAAGGCCAGTCGTTAACCAAATTGATTAATGGCGTGCTGCGCAATGTGCAGCGCCAGCAAGACCTGTTTAATTTCGATGCCGCACCGACCGCAGTTAAATATAGTCACCCGGGCTGGCTAATCACCGCCTTGCAACAGGCATATCCCGGGCAGTGGCAGGCGATACTCGAAGCTAACCAGCATAAGGCCCCGCTATGGCTCAGGGTCAATGTCAGCAAAGTTAGTGCCATCGATTATGCCGCAGCCTTAACCCGTGCCGGTATCGAATACAGCCGGCCACTGGCGGACCTGCCAGCTGCAATTAAATTAGCGCAAGCGCAGGATGTCACCACCCTGCCCGGGTACAGCGATGGCTGGTTTTCAGTGCAGGATGCGGCAGCCCAATATGCTGCAACCTTGCTCGATGTGCAAAACGGCCAACAAATACTCGATGCCTGTTGCGCGCCGGGCGGTAAAACCTGCCATTTGCTTGAACTTGCGCCTGATGCCAGCGTAACGGCACTGGACAAAGACGCCAGACGTCTGGTACGGGTGCATGACAATCTGGCAAGGCTTGGCCTTACTGCCAAGGTGATTGCCGCCGACGCCAGCGAACCGGCCACCTGGTGGCAAGGCCAGCTGTTTGACCGGATTCTGCTGGACGTCCCTTGCTCAGCCACCGGCGTAATACGCCGCCATCCGGATATCCGCTGGCTGCGCAAGAAGGCAGATATTCCAGCTCTTGCCGAACTGCAACAGCGTATACTGCAGCAGTGCTGGGCCCTGCTGGCGCCGGGTGGTAGCCTGCTGTATGCAACCTGCAGTGTGCTACCGCAGGAAAACAGCATGCAGATTGAACAGTTCTTACAGCAAAACAGTGATGCCAGTTTAGTCGCGCTGCCGCATCAGCCAGACAACGCGAACTACGGCTGGCAAATACTACCTGGCGAGCGCGATGTGGACGGTTTTTTCTATGCCCGGCTGGTTAAACAGGTACGCTGACATTTATCAGCCTTAATAGCGAGATAGTGAGCAAGCATGAAGATTATTATCTTAGGCGCAGGTCAGGTTGGTGCCACGCTGGCAGAAAACCTGGTGGGTGAGCAAAACGATATCACAGTAGTAGATATTAATATCGACAAGCTCCGGGCCTTGCAGGACAGATTTGACTTACAGGTGGTGCATGGCCACAGCTCACACCCGGATATTTTAAAAAAAGCCGGTGCAGAAGACGCTGATATGATCGTCGCGGTAACCAACAGCGACGAAGTAAATATTGTCGCTTGTCAGGTGGCATACAGTATTTTCAGTACTCCGCTTAAAATTGCCCGCATCCGCACCAACCAGTATCTGAAGTATCGAGACCAGCTGTTTCATAAAGACGATATGCCGGTTGACCACTTCATTGCCCCAGAGGCTTTGGTTACCAACTATATCCGCCGGCTGATTGACTATCCGGGCGCTTTGCAGGTGGTAGAATTTGCTGGTGGCAAAGTCAGCCTGGTTGCAGTCAAAGCCTACTATGGTGGTCTATTGGTTGGCCACGCATTATCTGCGCTGAAAGAGCATATGCCGAATATCGAAACCCGGGTAGCTGCTATATACCGTCGCGGTCATGCGATAAAGCCACTTGGCACCACTATTATTGAAGCCGATGACGAAGTGTTTTTTGTCGCCGCAACGAAACATATCCGTGCGGTAATGAGTGAACTGCAAAAGCTTGAGCGCAGCTACCGTCGCATTATGATTGCCGGCGGCGGCAATGTCGGCTTTGGCTTGGCCCGGGCGCTGGAAAAAACCCACAGTGTAAAACTGATAGAGCGCGGTAAAGAACGCGCCGAATTTTTGTCCAGCTCGCTGGATAATACCGTGGTGTATGTTGGTGATGCATCAGACCCTGAGCTGCTAGAGGAAGAAAACATTGAGCAGGTCGATGTGTTTATTGCGGTTACCAACGACGATGAAGCCAATATTATGTCGGCCATGCTGGCCAAGCGCATGGGCGCGCAGAAAACCATGGTGCTGATTAAGCGCGGTGCCTACGTTGATTTGCTGCAGGGCGGCGAAGTCGACATCGCTGTGTCGCCGCAACAGGCAACTATCTCGGCGTTGCTGACGCATATCCGCCGCGGTGATATCGTGAATGTGTACTCGCTACGCCGCGGGGCAGCTGAAGCCATCGAAGCTATTGCCCACGGTGACAGCAGCACCAGTAAAGTCGTGGGAAAACAAATTGGTGCAATCAAGTTACCACCGGGTACCACTATCGGCGCTATAGTGCGCGGCGATGAAGTATTAATTGCCCACGACAGTACGGTAATTGAAACAGACGATCACGTTATCCTGTTTATGGTGGATAAGAAGCATATCGTTGAAGTAGAAAAACTATTCCAGGTCAGTGCAATCTTTATCTGACACTTGATGCCGGCCCCGCCGGCGTCAGTCTTTCCAGAAAGCTGGGGTGAACAGCACCAGCAGCGTGAACACCTCAAGCCGGCCAAACACCATGGCAACAATCAGCAGCCATTTGCTGCTATCCGGGATAGCGCCGAAATTCGCTGCCACTTCACCAAGGCCGGGGCCTAAGTTATTTAAACAGGCGGCCGTGGCGGTAAAGGCGGTAATATTATCCAAGCCGGTCATCAGCAGTAACAGCATAATGACGACAAACACCAGCGCATAAGCTGCGAAAAAGCCCCATACGGCTTCAACAATGCGATCTGCCACTGGCCGTCGGCCCAGTTTAATGGCGTACACCGCCCGGGGGTGAATAAGCCGGTTCAGCTCACGGATCCCCTGTAAAAACAGCAGTAACACCCGCACTACTTTTAACCCTCCGCCGGTAGAGCCGGCGCAACCACCAATAAAGCTGGAAAAAATCAGCAATATCGGTAAAAACAAGGGCCAGGCGGCAAAACCGTCGGTAGCAAACCCTGCGGTGGTCGATATCGATACCGCCTGAAATGCAGCATGGTTCAGGGCTTCGGCGCTACTGCTGTAGACATTGGTATACAGCAATACGGCAAAACAAATCAGCACCAGCGCGGCCTGTATCAGTAGAAACGCTTTAAATTCAGGGTCGCGAAAATAGGTGCTGACACTTTTGCCACGGATAGCAGCAAAATGCAGTGGAAAATTCACCGCGCCTAATAACAAAAACAAGATACAGATAGCGTTGATCAGCGGGCTTTGAAAATGACCAATACTTGCATCGTATGTAGAAAAACCACCTATAGCTACAGTAGAAAACGCATGGCATATCGCATCGAACCAGTCCATGCCTGCCAGATAAAATGACAAAGCGCAGGACAGTGTTAATGCCAGATAGATATACCACAGATGCTTTGCTGTATCGGCTATGCGCGGAGTCATCTTGTTATCTTTTACCGGGCCCGGTGTTTCGGCACGGTACAGCTGCATGCCCCCTACACCCAGCATCGGCAAAATGGCAACGGCCAGTACGATGATCCCCATACCGCCAAGCCATTGCAGCTGCTGGCGGTAATACAGAATGGCTTTTGGCAGAAACTCAATGCCCGTCAGCACCGTAGCCCCGGTCGTTGTCAGGCCGGAAAAGGCTTCAAACATCGCACTGGCAAGATTCAGGTGCGGATTGCTGGCCAGCATAAACGGAATAGCCCCTACCGCCCCCAGTACTATCCAGAACAAAACGACAATTAAAAAGCCGTCCCGAACTTTCAGCTCTTCTTTATATTGCCGGTTTGGATACCAGATCAGAAAGCCGATAACCACGCACAGCACAAAAGACAGAATAAAGGGTACGCCGGCACCATCCTTATACCAATAAGCTACAAATGCCGGCGGCACCATGCTAATGCTGAAAATCGCAATCAGCAGCCCCAGGATCCGGATTATCGAGCGGTATTGCATACCCTGTTGGCGTCCTTAGGTGTTAAGCCAGCTTAAGTTCACGGGTCATATTTTCGTTGCGGTCCTGATGCACGATGATGTTATCTTCAATACGAATACCACCATATTGGCGGAATGCATCAATTTTCTGCCAGTTAATGGCGCTATCGTGCTCAGTGGTTGCCAAATCGGCCAACAGGCTGTCGATAAAATACAGACCAGGCTCAATGGTAAACACCATATTTGCCTCTATCGTACGGGTACAGCGCAGGTAAGGGTGGCTTTCCGGTGCTGCCACATGGGTGCCGCGCTCATCAGCCATAAAGCCGCCAACATCATGTACCTGTAATCCCAGATGATGGCCTAAACCATGCGGGAAGAACGTACGGCTGATCTCTGTTTCGACAATCGCATCTGCTGACATACGGACGAAATCAAACCGTTGCAGAATCTCTGCAATACGCTGATGACATTTCACATGCAGCTCGCCGTATTTCAGGCCCGGCTTTAGTGCCGCAGCCAGCTCCAGCGTCACGTCATTTACAGCCGTGATCAGGCTGGCAAACTCGTCCTGAGTATCGTAACTGTAGGTACGGGTGATATCCGCCGCATAGCCATTAAACTCAGCACCGGCATCAATAAGAAACGAATGGCGCTTGGCTGGCGCAGTGCGTTCCAGTGCAGTGTAGTGCAAAATAGCGGCATTCTGATTCAGCGCGATAATATTGCCATAGGGCACTTCGTTCTCGGTTTGACGCACCGCGGCAAGATACGCCAACTGAATATCAAACTCGCTGCCACCGGCATAAAATGCCGCTTTAGCAGCGTTATGCCCTGCCACTGCCATTTGGTTAGCGATACGCAGGCAAGCCTGTTCATATGGCGTTTTATATGCCCGGTAAAAGTGAATGAAATTCAGTACCGGCTCGGGGTTAATTTCACTGAAACCTAATGCACGGGCAACTTCCAGGTACTCGCCTAAATATGCCATGCGGCCTTTGTCGTAAGGCAGCAGCGTTTCCACCTTATTGGCTTTGTCGAGCAACTGGATATCAAAATGCTCAGCCCAATATTCATGCGGCTCATCCGGTACTTTGTGCCAGAAGTCTTTTGGCCGGTAGAAAATCAGTTTTGGCTTGTTTACGCCGTCTACAATCAGCCAGCAATGTGGGTTATCAATTACCGGTAGCCAGGCCTTAAACAGCGGGTTGGCTTTAAACGGGTAATCCATATCATCAAGAAACTTACGCTGGGTCTGGCCGGAATGAATAACCAGTGCATCCAGATTTTCCCGCTCTAATAAACGGCGGGTGCGCAGTTGTAACTCGGTAATATGGGCCTGGTACAGGCTCTGATAAGAAGCTGTCATAAGTGTCTGACCTGTTGGCTGAAAAATATGCGGGGCATCATAACATTAATCCACCACGACCCCAATCTGCATTGTCGTCAGTGGTTTAAATACGTCTGTCGGGGTATTCAGCCGGATATTATAGATCTGATAATACGCCATTACTGCTTTCACATAGTCACGTGTTTCACGGTAAGGAATGGTCTCAACCCAAACATCAGCCGGCATGGCATAATCTTTTGGCACCCACTGTTTTACCCGGCTGTAACCGGCATTGTAGGCTGCGGTTGCCATTAATAAATTACCGTCATTGCGTTTCATCAGGTAATTTAAATAATCGGTACCATAATCGATATTCAGTGCCGGGTTATTCAGCTGCGACAATTGCACCGGTTTTTTCGCAATCTGCCGTGCGGTAGCAGGCATTAGCTGCATTAAGCCACGCGCACCCACGGGTGATGCAGCATCAGCCATAAACGAGCTTTCCCGCCTGGCTATCGCCATCGCCCAACCCGATTCAATCTCAGCCTTGGCAGCTGACTGACTGATTTCATCCTGAAATGCCAGCGGAAAGCGCAGTTCTACATCGTCCCAGTAGCCGACATCGGCCAGTGAAAAAATGGCGCGCTCATACCAGCGCAGTTGATACGCCAGTTTGGCAGACACCAGCTTTTGTTGTTCATCCGAGCTGTCCTGCAGGTAATTCCATTCACGGCGGGCCTCTGTTAACCGGCCAAGCGCCAACCATTCCTGCGCCCGGCGTACGGCGGGATGTTGTTGCAAGCCTGCCAGTTCCTGCTCCGATACGGTCACAGGTGCATGCGCCAGACTGGGCGGTAAACCTAACCTTGCAGCGGCCATAAAACCATAAAAATGCCGTTGCAGTGCCAGTTGCTGAAAAATCGGCTTGGCTTTTTCTTCCTGCCCCTGTTGCTGATACGCCCGCGCCAGCCAGTATTGCCAGCTGGCATCTTTGGCAATATCGGCCGGCAATGCCGTAATCACCTTTTCTACTTCAGGCCAATCCAGCTGCGCCAGCGCATGGCTTACCTGCCAGTGTGCCAGCGTACTGTCAATCAGCTCGGGCGGCAAATCATCAAACCACTGCGCCGCCCGCTCATCCCCTTTACTAGCAAGCGCTATAGCGAACTGCCGCTGCACATCCAGCCGTTGCCCGGCACTAAAATAGGGGTCATTGACAAACTTCTGCCATACCCGCAGTGCCTGATCCGGATGGCGCCAGATCAGCCGCTTCATGCCATAGGCTGCGATATCACGCTCCTGCACTGTTTTCAGCGCAAAGAACTTGCTGTTGGCAATAACCGCCGGATTGCGCCGGGTTTGCTGATACATATCGGCCAGATACTGCTGAGCAGCCGGCAGCTGGTTTTTTAAATAGGGGATGAGGCTGGCATCACCCCCCTCTGCTGCCAGTATCAGCCGTTGCCATACCAGCTCTGGTGTCTGCTGACCGGCTTTGCGCCAGAGACTGAATAAGGGGTCACAGGCTTTAGGCTGCGACTTACCCACCACCCATAAGCGACTGACGTCTGGCCAAAGTGACGCTGCATCAGCGTTTTTCTCTGCCAGTTTAAACCGCAGTGCCAGGCACTCCAACTCTGCATCCGTAGAGCCATTGTAGTTGGCCAGATATAACTGGCTTTTCCCACGACGGGCTAAATCCAGTAACCAGGGTTTACGCAGCGGCCAATCCATTGGCGTGCCGGTATTTTGTTGTAAAAAATCGCTAATACGCTCATCAGCTGTCAGAAACTGTTGTAAGCGCCGCTGTTCCAGATACGGCTGCAGCGGATAGCCGGCAAATTTTTTCAGCACCTTTTGTGCCTGTTCGTACTTTAAACTGCCAATCTGACGCTCGGCCTGCAGAAATTCATTACGTAACGCTGCCTCAGAAGACACCGACGCCGCGGACAGCGGCGCCAACAGCAGGTTAGCCAGCATAAAAACAATACGTTTCACGACGATAACCCCGACAAAAATTCTAAACTGAAAGAAATACCACCTATAGTTACTGCTGATTACCGCGGCCAATTCAAACACGCGTTTAAATAACGGTTGAATTTTTTACTGATCCGCGACACACTGACTGCGACAACCTCATCGTACCAGTTGCGAACAACCCTAACATACGCGACCAAGGAGCACCGTTATGATTTACCAGAGTGACAACATCAGTGTTGCTTACCTGAAACCTGGTATCGCCCGTTTTGCTTTTAATGCCAAGGGCTCAGTCAACAAGTTTGATCAGCAGACACTGTCTGATTGTAAGACAGCTTTAGAGCAACTGCACGCCGACAAGGCCTTGCAAGGCGTTATTTTTTGTAGTGAAAAAGACACCTTTATTGTCGGCGCCGACATTACTGAATTTTTAAGCACCTTTCAGCGCCCGGAAAACGAACTTATTCCCTGGATAAAACAGGCATCAGATATCTTTGATCTGGCCGAAGACTTACCGGTACCTACTGTCGTCGCCCTTAAAGGTTTCGCATTGGGTGGCGGATGTGAGTGGTCACTTACTGCCGATTACCGCGTTGCCGATACCACCACAAAAATAGGTTTACCAGAAGTTAAACTGGGCCTAATGCCAGGCTTTGGCGGCACAGTGCGCCTGCCGCGTATTATCGGCGCAGACAATGCAATGGAGTGGATCACCACCGGTAAAGACCACAGCGCCGAACAAGCACAAAAGTTTGGTTTAATTGATGCTGTAGTGGCGCCAGAAAAGCTTGAAGCCGCAGCCCTTAGCGTATTGGAAGATGCCATTGCCGGAAAATTGAACTGGCGTAAAAAACGCGCAGTTAAGTTAGCACCGCTAAAACTGAACAAAACCGAAGCGACAATGAGCTTCTCTACTGCAAAAGGTATGGTATTCGCCACTGCCGGTAAACATTACCCGGCACCAATGGTCGCAGTATCAACCATCGAAGCCGCTGCCGGTTTAGATCGCACGGGCGCTATGGCACTGGAAAATGCCGGCTTTGCCAAACTGGCCAAAACCGATGCCGCGACAGCACAAATTGGCCTGTTCTTAAATGATCAGCTGATTAAAGGTAAAGCGAAAAAAGCCGCTAAAACGGCCACGAAAGCTGTCAATAAAGCCGCCGTACTGGGCGCCGGTATTATGGGAGGCGGTATTGCCTACCAGTCTGCGCTAAAAGGCGTACCGGTAGTCATGAAGGATATCGCCGACAAAGCCTTGCAACTGGGTATGGGCGAAGCGACCAAGTTACTGGGTAAGCAGGTCGAGCGCAAAAAGCTTGATGCTATCGGCATGGCAAAAGTCATTGCCTCTATTACCCCAACACTGAGTAACGAAACCGTTAAAGGCGTTGATATCGTCGTTGAAGCGGTAGTCGAAAGCCCGAAAGTGAAAGGCGCTGTGTTAAAAGAAGTGGAAGGCTTAATTGCAGACGATGCGATTTTAACCTCTAACACGTCGACCATTTCGATTGATTCACTGGCGGCTAACTTAAGCCGGCCGCAGAACTTCTGTGGTATGCACTTCTTTAACCCGGTTCACCGTATGCCATTGGTAGAGGTTATCCGTGGTAAAGACACCAGCGATGAGACGGTTGCCGCAGTAGTGGCTTATGCTGCCAAAATGGGCAAATCGCCTATCGTGGTCAACGACTGCCCGGGCTTTTTTGTTAACCGGGTGCTGTTCCCCTACTTCGCTGGCTTTAGCAAACTGGTATTAGACGGTGCCGACTTCGCCCAAATTGATAAAGTCATGGAAAAGCAGTTTGGCTGGCCAATGGGCCCGGCTTACTTACTGGACGTGGTCGGTTTAGACACGGCCTATCACTGTACTGATGTGATGGCAGCCGGTTTCCCCAGCCGCATGGCAAAACTGGATAACGACCCTGTGGCTGCTATGTACAAAGCCGAGCGCTACGGCCAGAAAAATGGCGTGGGCTTCTATGCCTACAGCAAAGATGCCAAGGGTAAACCGAAAAAAGATGTCGACCCTGCCGCTGTTAACCTGTTAGCCGGTATTGCGGCTGATAAGCAGGAGTTCAGTGCCGATGACATTATCGCCCGCGTGATGGTGCCGATGATCAACGAAACCATCCGCTGTCTGGAAGAAGGTATTGTCGAAAGCGCTGCCGAAGCGGATATGGGCCTGGTTTATGGTTTAGGCTTCCCTCCGTTCCGTGGCGGCCCGTTACGTTATGCCGATACCATCGGCCTGGCTAACTTTGTCGCCCTGGCTGATAAGTACGCCCATTTAGGCGAAATTTACCAGGTAACAGATAAAACCCGCGCTATGGCCGCAGCTGGCCAGCGTTTCTTCCCGGTTTAAGCGCAGGAGCTGAATGATGAAAAACGCAGTTATCGTAGATTGTATCCGCACCCCTATGGGGCGCTCTAAAGGCGGCATGTACCGTAACATCCGCGCTGAACAGTTATCTGCCCATGTCATGGCATCACTGGTTGAGCGCAACCCGGCATTAAACCCAAGTGATATCGACGACATTATCTGGGGTTGTGTGCAGCAAACACTGGAACAAGGCTTTAACATCGCACGTAATGCAGCGCTGTTAGCCGGCATTCCGCATTCAGTGCCAGCAGTAACAGTAAACCGCTTATGCGGCTCGTCAATGCAGGCACTGCACGACGCGGTACGTGCTATTCAAACCGGCATGGGTGAGGTGTATTTAATCGGTGGTGTGGAACACATGGGCCATGTGCCAATGAGCCACGGTGTCGACTTTCACCCGGGTTTATCTACGTCAGTTGCTAAAGCTGCCGGTATGATGGGCTTAACCGCCGAGCTGCTGGGCAAAATGCACGGCATCAGCCGCCAACAGCAGGATGAATTCGGCGCCCGTTCACACCGCCTGGCGCAGGAAGCCAGTGTGCAAGGCCGTTTTAAAAACGAAATTATCCCAACCGAAGGCCATGACGCTGACGGCGTGTTAAAGCTGATGGATTACGACGAAGTTATCCGCCCGGAAACCACAGTAGAAGCGCTGGGCCAGCTACGCCCGGTATTCGACCCGGCCAACGGCACCGTAACTGCAGGTACTTCATCTGCCCTGTCTGATGGCGCTTCAGGCATGCTGGTGATGAGCGAAGACAAAGCGAAAGAACTGGGCTTACCTATCCGCGCCTATGTGCGAGGTATGGGTGTAGCAGGTTGTGACCCGTCTATCATGGGTTACGGCCCGGTACCGGCATCGAAAAAAGCATTAAAAGCCGCGGGTATTACTATTGCCGATATCGACTACGCCGAGCTAAACGAAGCGTTCGCAGCTCAGGCGCTGCCGGTAATGAAAGACTTAGGCTTACTGGAAGTGGCCGATCAGAAAGTAAACCTGAACGGCGGTGCTATTGCCCTGGGCCACCCACTTGGCTGCTCGGGTTCACGTATCGCCACTACGCTGATTAACGTGATGGAAGATAAAGGCGGCAAGTTTGGCCTGGCGACCATGTGTATCGGTTTAGGCCAGGGTATTGCTACAGTATTCGAACGCCCATAGTTTGAGCGGCCGTAAGCTGGTAGCAAGTAACACAATCGCATAAAATAAGGGCCGTTTTCGGCCCTTTTTATTGGTGCAATAAATAAGGCGCAAGTCCTGCTGGCGCAGCCACAGACCCACGAGCGCAGCGAATGCGGCATAAGCTGGCGTCTGGAACGCCAGCGTACGGCAAAGCCGGGCCGCACGGCTGAAAGGCAGGATTGCCTGAAGCCCCGCTGTGGCGAGTACAGCGGGAATTGTGCCGATGCGGCCTTACTGGTTAAGTTAGAGTTTTACCGGAGTATAAATGGAAGATATTTTTAACAGCGCAGATCAAACACTGGACGCTTTAGGCCTGCGCTGCCCCGAGCCGGTAATGATGGTACGGCTGCAAATGCGTAAAATGCAGGTCGGCGAAACCCTGCTGATTATTGCCGACGACCCGGCCACCACCCGAGATATTCCGGCCTTTTGCCGGTTTATGGAGCATGAGTTAGTGGGTAGTGATACGGCCGAATTGCCGTATCGGTATGTCGTGAAAAAATCAGTCTAACAGCAACTTCGGCCCGTCAAGACTGTGGTTTCAAACTGATTGATGCACAAATAGCCGGCAAATTTTCTGCCGTCATGCCAGGTTGCAGAAATCCATCGGATGAGCCGAGTTTGGCTCTTTCGGCATCATCAGCAGACATGACTTTATCGATCCAATTGGCATGACTCGACACCCTGGTGTACAGCTCCTTAACGCCGTACTCGCCAACATCTTTAAACCATGAGTCTACCCTGGAACTTACGCCAAGCAGGTAATAACCATCCTCTTTTTTCAGATAGGCCGGGCCACCGCTATCGCCATTGCCAGATACGCCTTCCAGCTCAAGCCCTTTTTCACCTGATTCAAATACAAACCTCAAATCAGATTGTGTAACAGCCACAACTTTGTTCTGGGCCTTACGCAACACCCCATTGTTTTCTTTGTAACCGATAGTTTCACCGGTTAAGCCTGTTCCTGTGCCACCGCTGCCTATAAACCACAGCTCCTGATCACGTTCATCCTGTCGCCGGTAGAGTTTGGCGGGCTCTACACTTAGCACCGGTCTTGCCAACTGGATCAGGGCTAAATCATTCTGCTCGCCTAACTTATAAGACGGGTAACTGTAACGCGCTTTTACCTCAACCGACTCATCGCCGACAGCAATTATCTGACCCGGACTCAGGCAAAACACGGTATGCGCAGCAGTTAACACCCATTCAGGCGCTATCAAAGTGCCGTGCACGCCGATATTGTAAAACGTCGCCAACGGCGGAAAATCTGTTTTAGAAGCAAGATACTGCTCTGCCGGCTTGTCATGGCGAGTCACAATTGCTGAAACCGGAACGGTCAGCATGCCGGTAGATATCAGCACACCAAAGCTTATTGACTTTAACCGGGTATTGTTGCGCATTTATGCATCCTTACCTGCCCTTTGTTTAATACCAGACTGGCAGAAATACTGATAAATATTAAGCGATTAAATGTAAGACTTCTTTACATCATCGATACTTACCGAATGCAGATATTATTAACGGATTACAGCGCCGAACCTGGTTTAACCCTCTTCTTAAGCCAGCATTAAGACAGCTAGTCTGCACAGGAAAAATCTGTCTGATGGCTCAAATGCTGTGCCGCTGTCACTCAGCTTATGGCAGAATACGGTTTTTACTTACGTTGCGGAGCCGTTATGCAACTGTCCCCTGCTGATTTACATATATTGCTGGTTGAGCCGTCTGATGTGCAGCGCAAAATCATTCGCAAGAAACTAGCGGAAGAAAACGTTAACCAAGTGGTAGAAGCAGCCAGCATGCAGCAGGCGATGCAGCATATTGCACAGCATAAACCCGATGCGATTGCCTGTGCCCTGCACTTTGCTGATGGCACCGGCGAGCAACTCCTTAAGCAGTTAAAAGCCGATACTGCCACCGCTGACATTCCGTTTATGCTGGTATCCAGCGAAAGTCGTAAGGCCCAGCTGGAAGCCTTTAAACAATCTGGTGTGGTGGCAATACTCCCTAAACCCTTTGATGCGATGCAGCTGGGTAAGGCGTTAAATGCTGCTGTGGACCTATTAAGTCCGGCCGAGCTTGAGCTAACGCTGTTTGATGTGCACGATGTACGGGTATTGGTGGTGGATGACAGCAGGCTGGCACGCAACCACATTAAGCGTGTGCTGGGTAACCTGGGTATGCAGCATATTATTGAAGCCGAAGATGGCCAACAGGCAATCAGCATTTTACAGCAGCAAATGTTTGATCTCGTCGTTACCGATTACAATATGCCGGAAGTTAACGGTCAGGAGCTGACTGAATATATCCGCGAGCATAGCACTTTGTCGCACATTCCGGTACTGATGGTTACCAGCGAAGCCAACGATACCCATCTGGCGAATATCGCCCAAAGCGGTGTTAATGCATTGTGCGATAAGCCTTTTGAGCCTGAAGCGGTTAAACAACTGCTATACCGCCTGCTGGAGCAATAATCGTTGTCGGCTAACAATGTTAGCCGCTGTGTTTAAGTTGCTACAGTGCCAGTTCCAGCCGTTTTAGCTCGCGTAGCTGACTGCTGCGGTTTGTCTCCAGCCAGATCCACAGCTTAGTACCAACCTGCGCCTGAAATGCCAGTAGCAGCAAAATACCCCAGAACAGTTGCTGCTCTGGCGCTACGGTAAAAAAACTGATAACCACAGTAAAAAGTAGCCGCGGCAAGCAGCAAAGCCATGACATAAGCGACTGCCATAATTGTGCCAAGGCCGGCTTTGTCAGTTCGGCAGTCATTCAGACCACATTACAGGTAAACATTTCAATATAAGGCAACTTTATTGTTGAGTTTCTGCACTAAAAAAGTTAAAAGGTAACCGCTTTTTAATGCGTTGATTTTGTTGTCTATATACGGAGATTATTAATGACAATTGTGAATAAATTAGCACTTGTTACCGGCGCCCTATTGTTACTGAACGGATGTGGAGGCTCGGGAGACGACGAGTCACCATCTTATACTTTACAAGGTAAAGTTAGCGGCTTAAATGGTGTGCTGGTTATTGGTATGAATAGCAATACCTTTAATATCAATCAAGACGGTATTGTCTTTTTTGGTGACGACTTTAAACCTGGCGATCAGGTAAGCATTACAGTGCGTCAACAACCACAGAATCAGGTTTGCGCTTTAACCGGCCCAAGTTCTTTTACTTTTGGCAATGCGCACATTGCTGATGTTGCGATAGCGTGTGAAAACGTAGCTGAATATACCGTAAGTGGCACAGCTACAGGCCTTGTCAGGTCTGTTACATTGCAGTATCAAGCGAACGGCGGGGCACTAAATGACGTTATTATTAATGATAACGGTAGCTTTGAATTTGCCAATAAAGTGCTACAAGGTACTGAACTTGCTTTTAGTGTTAAAAGCGCAACAGGCCACACATGCGAAGTTAGCCCTACCCAAATAACGGCAACACAGGATATTGATAACCTGGCTCTGAGCTGTTCAACCTTTGGGAAACTTAATGGCCGCGTAACTTCGTACGGCTCTGGCTCAGCCATTAACATGGCGACCATTTATGTATTTATAGCTGACCAGAATGGCACCCCGTCATTATTGCAAACTGCTACATCCGATAATGAAGGCCGGTTCACAATTGATGCATTAGGTTACCAGGAGCGTATTGTTGTTGAAACCTCGGCACCAGGTTATGCAACCCGCTCTGATATCGCACTTACCAGCGAAGACAACCCTGAAACAAACACCAGTATAGCGCTAGTTGCAGCCGATGTTATCATCACCTTCGAAGCCGCCTCTGCCGCTACGCTTTCTGATACCAACTCCGCTATGCAGGTTTCTTTACCTGCGGCGGCGTTTGTTAACGCAAGCGGCCAATCCGCTGCCGGCACTATTACAGCCGCCCTGACCAATATCGATGCTTCGTCCGATCCTGCTATTATGCCCGGATATTATTTAGCTGTTGACCCCACAACTGGCAACGAGCAGGCTATCGAATCATTTGGCGCCATTAATGCGCATTTTACGGATGCCCAAGGCGGCGCACTGCAGCTGGCACAGGGTGTCAGTGCCACTATTCGTATTCCAGTTGCAGCAAGAGCAACAACGCCACCAGCAACCATTCCGTTGTTGCACTTTAACGAGCAAACAGGTGTGTGGGATATTGAAGGTGAAGCCACCCTGAAAACCGACGAGCAGAACCGGCCTTACTACCTAGGCACTGTCGGTCATTTTTCAACCTGGAACGCGGATGCTTTGTTTAGCTCGGTGAATATTTTGGGCTGTGCAGTTGATAACAATGGCGCGGATGCACTATCAAACGTGCGGATTATTGCAGACGGCACAGACTACATTGGTCGCTCAGTTACCTACACCAACGCTGACGGCGAGTTTCAGATAGCTGTGCGCCCTAACAGCCAGGTGCTGCTGTCTGTAAGAGATACTGATGGTCAAAGTAATACGCAAATCATCAACGTTGGCACTACCGATTTAACTCTGGATGACTGTCTGGCGGTGAGCAGCGGCGCCATGACTGTAACCCTGACGTGGGGAGATAATCCGCGAGACTTAGACACGCACTTTCTTGGCCCTCGTACCGAAAACAGCCTGGATGACCGGTTCAGAATTTACTTCAGCAATAAAGAAGAAACCATAAATAACGTTACGATGTATCTGGACCGCGATGACACCACCAGTTATGGCCCTGAAGTACTGACGGTACCGCAGTTTCCGCTTGCAGGCCGCTACCGCTATGCTGTGCATCACTATAATGGCAGCGGTACAGTCTTTCAATCACCTACCCGTGTAGAAGCCAGAGTGCTGGGCGAAACCTATATATTCAGCCCTACCGCAGATGAAAGCACCAGTGACACTAATAATAGCTGGGTTGTATTTGATGTTGAGGTAACGGCTGAAGGTGCAATAACAGTCATACCGGTTGACGCCTATATGAGAAGAGGCAGTGAAGATATCAGTGGCAACGCTGTCGGTAGCTTGTCGTTCTCAGCAAAACAAAAAGTAAGTTTGTAACATACAAACTTAAATGTAAAAAACCGGCTTAGTAAGCCGGTTTTTTTTGGCAGAATTAATTACTGCAGCACTGAAATATCAGCTACCTGCAGGAACAACTCCCGCAGTTGCTTTAACAGTGCCTGACGGTTAGCCCGCACGGCAGCATCATCGGCATTTACCATCACTTTATCGAAGAAGTTGTCGATAACTTCACGCATAGCCGCTAAGTGCGCCAGGCTTTCAGCATAGCTGTGCTGGCCAGCCTGATACTGCTGCTCGGCAACAATAGCGCTATGCAGTGCCTGTTCGGCCTCTTCCTGTAATAAAGCAGTGTTAACGCTATTGGCAATATCGCCTTCAACCTTGGCCAGAATATTTGCCACCCGCTTGTTAGCAGCGGCTAACGCTTCTGCAGCGTCCAGTTTGCGGAACTCTGCTACCGCTTTAACCCGGCGGTCAAAATCGCTTGGGTTGGTTGGCCGGCGAGCAAGTACTGCCTGTATGACATCAACTCCGTAACCTTCGGCTTCATACCAGGCGCGGAAACGGCCCAGCATAAACTCCAGTACGTCATCAGCCACTTTGGCATTGCTGAGCTTGCTGCCGAAAGTTTGCTGGCTAAAAGCGATTGCATCGACCAGATCAAGCGGTAGTTGCTTGTCGACCATAATACGCAGCGCGCCTATGGCAGCACGGCGCAGCGCGAACGGGTCTTTGTCACCTTTTGGCGCCTGACCGATACCGAAAATACCCACCAGCGTATCCAGTTTGTCGGCAATAGCAACCGCGGCCCCTTCCAGCCGGCTTGGCAGCTCATCACCGGCAAAACGCGGCATATACTGCTCGTTCAGCGCCAGTGCTACCGCTTCGCTTTCGCCATCGAGGCGGGCATAATGCATACCCATAATGCCCTGCACTTCCGGGAATTCGCCAACCATATTGGTCATCAGATCGGTTTTTGATAACAAACCAGCCCGCTCAGCCGAGGCGGCATCGGCACCGATTTTTTCAGCAA
Organism: Rheinheimera sp. ATLC3; assembly: GCF_059429535.1. Taxonomy (NCBI): domain Bacteria; kingdom Pseudomonadati; phylum Pseudomonadota; class Gammaproteobacteria; order Chromatiales; family Chromatiaceae; genus Rheinheimera; species Rheinheimera sp. ATLC3. The sequence goes on along the minus strand of NZ_CM182103.1, from coordinate 2,273,248 downwards.
CAAAAGCGGCAACTTTAGCGATACGCTCTGACTTCTCGGCCAGTGTGCCCAGCTGCTGCTGAAACAACACGGTTTTTAAGCTATCCAGCCGGTCAGCCAGCTTTTGCTTGAGGTCGGTATTAAAGAAGAACTGCGCATCCGATAAACGCGGCCGCACCACTTTCTCGTTACCGCTGATAATCTGCTGCGGATCTTTGCTGGCAATGTTGGCGACAAAGATAAACTTATTCTGCAGTTTGCCGCTGCTATCCAATAGCGGGAAATACTTCTGGTTATCTTTCATGGTCGAGATTAGCGGCTCTGCCGGCACTTGCAGGAAGCTTTCTTCAAAGCTGCCTACCAGTACCACCGGCCACTCGACCAATGACGTTACTTCTTCCAGTAGCGCGTCATCCATTTGTGCCTTGCCGTTTAAGCTGGCAGCTGTTTTTTCTACTTCAGCTGCAATAAAGGCTTTACGCTCGGCAAAATCGGCTACGACATAGGCGCTACGCATCGTCGCAAGGTAGTCATCTGCATGGGTAATGCTGACTTTTTCGGGCGCGTGAAAACGATGGCCATGCGTTTGATTACCACTGTTGCGACCCAGAATTGTCGCCGGCACCACGTCGCGGCCAAACAGCATAATAATGGTATGAACCGGACGGATAAATTCCGCCGTAGAGTTACCCCAGCGCATTGGCTTGGCTACCGGCAGCTTGGCCAGCGCTTGCTGTACCACTTCAGGTAGTAACGACACGGTAGCAGCACCGACTACTTTGGCTTTGTGCAGCAACCAGGCACCTTTATCGGTTTCCAGCTTTTCCGCCTGCTCTACCGTAATGCCACACCCTGCTGCCCAGCCCTGGGCTGCTTTGGTAGGCTTACCGTCGGCATCAAATGCAGAAGCAATAGCCGGACCGCGTTTTTCTACTACTTTGTCGGCCTGCTGAGCTGATAACGCATTAATGCGCACAGCTAAGCGGCGTGGCGCGGCATACCACTTAACATCGACGTGGCTAAGCTCAAGTTTGGCCAGCTCGGCGCACAGGTTATCAGCAAAGGCGGTCGCCAGCGTTTTCAGCGCTTTTGGTGGCAGCTCTTCGGTGCCAATTTCAACAAAAAAATCTTGCGCTGCCATTATGCCTCCTGCTTCGCACTATTATTGTTCTTACACAGCGGGAAACCCAGCTTTTCACGGGTGGCGTAGTACGCCTCGGCGCAGGCTTTCGCCAGGGTGCGTACGCGCAGAATATAACGCTGACGCTCGGTGACCGAGATAGCGTGGCGCGCATCCAGCAGGTTAAAAGCATGCGAAGCTTTCATCACTTTTTCATAGGCTGGTAAGGCTAAGCCTTGCTCGATTAAGTATTGGCTTTCTTTTTCGCACTGATCAAAGTAAGCAAACAGCGCCGGCACATCGGCGTGCTCAAAGTTATAAGTACTTTGCTCTACTTCGTTTTGGTGGAATACATCACCATAGGTAACACGGCCTAAGGGGCCGTCGGTCCAGACCAGATCATAAATCGAATCAACGCCCTGAATATACATCGCCAGACGCTCTAAACCGTAGGTAATTTCGCCGGTAACCGGGCGGCATTCTAAGCCACCAACCTGCTGGAAATAAGTAAACTGGGTGACTTCCATACCGTTTAACCACACTTCCCAACCCAGGCCCCAGGCACCCAGTGTTGGTGATTCCCAGTTGTCTTCAACAAAACGGATATCATGCACCAGCGTATCAATACCCAATTCGCGCAGAGAACCTAAATACAGCTCCTGAATATTGTCCGGTGATGGCTTTAAAATAACCTGAAACTGATAGTAGTGCTGTAGCCGGTTTGGGTTTTCGCCATAGCGGCCATCAGTTGGCCGGCGGCATGGCTGCACATAAGCCACGTTAGTTGGTTCCGGGCCCAGTGAGCGCAAAAACGTCATAGGGTGAAAGGTGCCGGCGCCCACTTCTAAATCCAGCGGCTGCACTATGACACAGCCCTGGCGCGCCCAATAATCCTGCAGGGCTAAGATCAGGCCCTGGAAGGTTTTTATATCGTACTTATGCATGCGACAGACTCACTGACAAAATGACTGGAAAGTATACCGAGTTGTGCTGCTGATCTGTAGGGGCTAAGTGGTGTTTTACCAAATTTGTTCGCCGCAGGCGCGATATTTTCAGCTGTTGGAACAGGCTGGCGCCAATTACGCTATCACCAGCCTGCAGCCCGCCTCCGGTCAGCTGGTCACAGCTTTGGCAGGCGCTACCGTTTTCGGTACTGCGGCAGTAGCGGTTGCAGCCGCTTCGTCAGCAGTTAGAAACTGATGAATATAATCTGACGGACTTTTCCCCATTATACTGGTCAGCCCAAGGTTTAAAAATGATGTCGCCACACCGACACCACCACCCCAAAGCGCCCCGCCAGCCACCTGGGACACATAGCCCATATCATCACCGGTCCACTCGCGATAATACTGGCTTACCAGCGGAATGTGCTGTAATGGGTTTATCATATCCACAACATCGGCCATACCGGGTGTGGTGCCTTCAGCAAAAGCGGTTGGTTGCTGCTCCTGCGCCAATTGCTCCGGGGTTTTCTCAGTTTGCAGCGCCGATTGCACCAGAGTCTGCATTAAACTCTGTGTCAACACGGAGAACATTGCATCAGAGCGGCTAAGTGCTATGCCGTTGCTCTCTTCGTTGCCGCTTAACAGTGTGACCAGCTCAGCTGCAGTGGAGGTTTTGTCCTGTTCTGTGCCCAGAGCGGATGATAATGTCTGCATAAAGTCATTACTGTCCGGGCTCTGTTGCTGCCCGGCGAATAACCAGTCGGATAAGCCGGTCAGGCTGCTGTCTTTAATTTGCATACTTTCTCTCCTTTAAACCAGCAATTTGCACCAGATCACGTACCTGTAACGGCAACACGTTAGATTGTGTCAGCGCCCGGGTCAGCGCATGATCGGGATACACCTGTGTTACCTCCAGCTCAATATTGTCTTGCGTCAACTGACGATACTGATTACCCCAACTGTCAGTAAAACTGTCGCTATAAAATAGCCGGAAAATATCACCACTTTTAACGCCCTGCCTGCTACCGGCACTGATTGCAACACCCTGCGGCACGATGCGTACCACCTGCGCCTTAACCGGCGTACAGGCCAGCGTTTGCGCTATATCATCTACGGCATCGCGTAGCAGCCGCTGCACTTCAAGCCCATAGTCAGAACGCCATAACTGATCGCTGCCACTGTCAATCGGTGTTGTCAGCGGTACCGGCCACAAGGTCCGGGTTTGGTAAGTGTTATTCTGGATAAGTGCGCCGCTAATGCCGTCTGTAACACTGATATCGAGCGCGAACTGGCGGGTCCAGCTTTTCTTATTAAGCAAATTGCCAGGTAGCACGCCAAAAGACAGATTTCGCAGCTGGCCCGAGACAATAAACTGGGCCTGTGCCGCCTGCGCTATTTTCTGCAATTGCTGCGCTGCCGCTGCGCTTTGTAATTTATCAGCACCAGGCAAACTGTAGGAGACGCCCTGCTTTAGCAGAAAATCAGCGTTGGCGCGTTGCAAAGTTGCAGCAAAGCGGCGGCTCACTTCGGCCGCCAGCCCCGTATTACTCTGTGCGACCTGAGTAGCGCCTTCAGCCAGATTAAAGGATGTCAGCAGCACAGCTTTGCTCAGGGTGCGGTCCGGGCATAAACTGGCTTGTGGCCAAACGTCTGCTTTCAGTGTAATAGACAGCCTGTTATCGCGTTCATCTTCTTCCAGCACGACAATTTGCAGTACCGGTAAGCCTGCCGTTAAGCTAAACAGTTCCTCGCCCAACGGCTCGGTGTTAATGACACTAAGCGCGGCCAGTGATATATCAGCTTGTAACAGGATGTCTCTCAAGGCCTGGCGTGCGGCCTGCTGTCGCGCCAGTTGGCGATTGTCATCAAAGATAACAGCCGTACCGCTGGCGCTGAACCACTCCGCCGACAGCTGGCTGCAGCACAGACAAAGCAACAGAACGCACAATTTACGCATCAGAACCACCATTTCGTGCGGCTGCTGACAGGTTTAATATCGGCAACCGGCATTGTCAGTAAATTAGCAGTATCAAGCCGCAGCCTGGTGACATAGAGCTTGCCCTGTAACGACTCTTCCACCAGCTCTGCACCTTTAATCACGCCCTGTACCTGGCTTTTTATATTGTCCTCGGTCACTACTGATTGTTCTGTGCCACTGCTGGCATGAAGTTTCTGGCCATAAAGCTGCTCGGCCAGGCGACGGTATGCCTCCTGCCGTGACGCTGCCATTGCCAGCAGCAGTTTGTCTTCGTAGTGTTCGCCGGGCTGTGACGCAACGACAGCGTATCCGGTGGCGTGCAGTACTACGCTCGCCTCCGGTGCTTCCAGCTGATAACGGATGGTACGCTCAAAGGCACAGCTGCTCAGTAGCACACTGAATAGCGCTATCAGCACCTGTCGCTTTAGAACGGCCATAGTTCCGGATTATTCAGTTTTTCAGTTAGCCAGCCAAGCCGCTGACTGTCGGCCAATGCGCCGGTACCCGAGTATTCGATGCGGGCATTGGCAATTTTTGTCGACTTAATTTTGTTATCTTTGTCGATGTCTTTGGCGCGGATAATACCGGTTAAGCGGATAAATTCGCGGCCGTTGTTAATCAACATCCATTTGTCACCCCGTACCAGCAGGTTGTCGTTAGTCAGCACCCGCATTACGGTAACTGTTAGTTCACCTTCAAAATCATTACTCTGGCTGGCGCTGCCATCACCCTGAAACTGCTGATCCTGGCTAAGCCCAAGATTAACGTCTCTGCCAGCGATCTGCAGGTTTCCACCCGGAATTTGTATCGGGTCCAGGTTGTATTCCGAACTTTTCTTAAGTTGGGTCTGGCCTTTCTTCGTTGCTTTGGTCGATTCAGACAGCTGCACCGATACAATATCGCCGGCTTTAAAATGTGAGCGCTCTATATAAAGGCTGTGCAAACGGTTTGGATTAAACAATGAGCCGGTGTTCTGCATAGGCAGAGCCTCTGGCTGCGGCTCCAGCGCGGCGTAATATGGGTCGTCAGGGTCTGGCGTTTCCATGCGGGCCAGCGGCAGGCCGGCATCGGGCTTAACCCTGTCTTCCAGCCCCGCAGGAGGCGCAGTGGGGTCACCAAAAGACGAGCAACCGCTTAACAGCGCTGCTGTTGTTACCAGCAGGCCACAGAAGTATTTGCGCATCGCTATTATTACCTTAATATTGTTTAAGCCATAGTCAGCCAATATCAGGTTAAAGCAGCATTATGGAAAAATTGTGGAGGAAATTAAGGAAAAGCGTTAAGAAAGGTAAAACGCACTTCACTTTGATTTTATTTGCGTCATAGTAACGTTTTCCGGAGGTTTATCAATGATGTCGACTGATGAAACCGATAGTCATGCCGGTGCGCAACTGTCGCAAAAGGCCTATTTGCTGGTGTCGTTGCTAGAGCAGCAAGTACAGAAATCAGACATTCCAGCCGAACTGTACCATCGGCTGAGTGCCCAGATCGGTGAATTGAATACGGTATTGGGAGATTTGCGCCAGCATATTAAGCAGCTTTCGCCTAAGCCGGCCGACACCGAGGTGACGACGCCACCGCCATTGCTACAGTTGCACGAGCATAACTTTACGCTGTGCTCGCCTCAGCAAGCGGTAAAGCTAACCCGGCTGGAATTTCGCTTGCATGCGACACTGTCAAAGCGCCCTAAGCATATCTTCAGCCGCAGCCAGCTGATAGATAACGCTTACGCCGACTTTACTGATATCTCCGAGCGCACTATAGATTGCCATATTCGCAAGCTGCGTAATAAGCACCGGCAGTTGTATCCGGATTTACGCTTTATTCATACCTTATACGGCGTGGGTTATTACTATGCCGAACCAGAGCCGCACACACTGCAAAAATAAAACGGGCCTATAGGCCCGTTTTTTAATAGCTATTTGAGTAGCCCTGCAGAGACCACCTCGTTACACATCCAGGTTGGCAACGTACAGCGCGTTTTCTTCAATAAAGGCGCGGCGGGGCTCTACATGGTCACCCATCAGCGTAGCGAACAGCTGGTCAGCACCAATGGCATCTTCGATGGTTACCTGCAACATACGGCGGGTATTCGGGTCCATTGTGGTTTCCCACAGCTGTTCCGGGTTCATCTCTCCCAACCCTTTATAACGCTGGATATACAAGCCACGCTTCGATTCGCTCATCAACCACTCTAATGCTTCAAGGAAGGTTTCTACCGGCTTGATTTTTTCGCCACGGCGAACATAACCACCCTCTTCGATCAGCTCACGGATTTCATCACCCAACGCCGCTATGCTCAGATAATCACGTGAGGTAACAAAATCATGGTGCAGCAGGTATTCGTTATCAATACCGTGCTGGCGGATAATCACTTTCGGCAGGAATAACTGACGTTCGCGGTCTTCGTGAATTTCATAACGATAGCTGGAACCATCACCCTCTTTATCATCCAACCGCTGTACCAACGTTTTAGCCCACTGTTCACTGTAAGCGGCAGTTTTGGCCTGAGCAACATCCAGCGCCGGCACATAGATTAACTCGTTTAACAGGTTGTATGGAATTTTACGCGTTAAACGGTCAATGGTTGCAGACACCTTGTGATACTGGCGTACCAGCTTCTCCAGCGCTTCACCACCAATACCCGGGGCATCGGCGTTAACATGTAACGAGGCTTCATCTAAAGCCAGCGTGGTCAGGTATTCCGTTAATGCGGCTTCATCTTTAATATATTGCTCGTTCTTACCCTTCTTCACTTTGTAAAGTGGTGGCTGAGCAATATAGATGTAGCCGCGTTCAATCAGCTCTGGCATCTGACGGTAGAAGAACGTTAACAGCAGCGTACGAATATGCGAACCGTCGACGTCAGCATCCGTCATCAGGATGATACTGTGATAACGGGTTTTATCCGGGTTATATTCTTCACGGCCGATGCCGCAACCCAGCGCAGTGATCAGCGTACCCACTTCCTGTGAGGACAGCATTTTGTCAAAACGGGCTTTCTCGACGTTCAGGATCTTACCTTTTAGTGGCAGTATCGCCTGATTCTTGCGGTTACGGCCCTGTTTAGCAGAACCACCCGCAGAGTCACCCTCCACGATATACAGTTCAGATAATGCCGGGTCTTTTTCCTGACAATCTGCCAGCTTACCGGGTAAACCGGCAATATCCAGCGCACCTTTTCGCCGTGTCATTTCACGCGCTTTACGCGCTGCATCACGGGCACGGGCTGCATCGACAATTTTACCGACGATGATTTTGGCATCGCCCGGGTTTTCCAGCAGGTATTCATTTAGCTTCTCGGCCATAACGCTCTCTACCGCTGAACGTACCTCTGAAGACACCAGCTTATCTTTGGTTTGCGAGCTGAATTTCGGGTCCGGCACTTTTACGCTGATAACGGCGGTTAAGCCTTCGCGTGCATCGTCGCCCGAGGCCTGCACTTTCATCTTTTTGGCATAGCCTTCCTGCTCGATATAGGTATTCAGTACCCGCGTTAACGCGCCGCGGAAACCGGCTAAGTGGGTGCCGCCATCACGCTGTGGAATATTGTTAGTGAAGCAGAATACATTTTCCTGATAACTGTCATTCCACTGCATGGCCACTTCTACTGAGATGCCGTCGTCGCGCTCATCCGTAAAGTAAAATGCTTTAGGGTGTACACTGGTCTTGGTCCGGTTTAAGTACTGCACGAAAGCTTCAATACCACCTTCGTATTTGAAATGGTCTTTCTTATCGTTACGCTCGTCGGTCAGGATAATGCTGACGCCAGAGTTCAGAAAAGACAGCTCGCGCAGACGTTTGGCCAGAATGTCGTAATGGAAATTGATGTCGCTGAAAATAGTCGGGCTTGGCCAGAAGCGAATCGAGGTGCCTTTATCTTCGGTTTCACCTATTACTGACAGTGGTGCCTGTGGCACGCCCAGACTGTAAATTTGCTGATGCACCTGGCCTTTACGACGAATGGTCAGTTCCAGTTTATCTGACAAGGCGTTTACTACCGATACACCCACACCGTGCAATCCGCCGGATACTTTATAGGAGTTATCATCGAATTTACCGCCGGCGTGCAGTACTGTCATAATAACTTCAGCAGCAGACACCCCTTCTTCGTGCATGTCGGTTGGAATACCACGACCGTTATCACGCACTGACACTGAGCCGTCGCTGTGGATGGTTACCCAGATATCAGAACAATGACCTGCCAGCGTTTCATCGATAGAGTTATCTACAACTTCAAATACCATATGGTGCAAGCCAGTGCCATCGTCTGTATCGCCAATGTACATACCTGGTCTTTTACGAACTGCATCCAGTCCTTTTAATACTTTTATGCTCGAGGAATCGTAATTATGTTGTTCGGCCATCGTCATCTGTCCGTGCTGTTAGCTGCCCTTGTTCCACGTGAAACATTGCCAGTTGCCCGGCATCAATAAAAGGTGAAACCTGTTCAGCGTTAATTGCAGTAATAAAAACCTGTGAGTTAATATCGCGTAAGTAGCTAAATATCTGCCGGGTAGACTGCTGGTCTAACTCCGACGCCAAATCGTCAATCAATAGCAAAGGCTGTTTCTGCCCACTGTCACGAATGACATTGTTCTGCGCAATTTTAAGCGCAAATAATAACACTTTTAGCTGGCCACGGGATAACACTTCTTCTGCTGCCCCCTGATCCAACCTTAATTTTAAATCAGCCTTTTGCGGCCCGTACTGGGTAAACCCCATCCGATAATCCTGCGCAAAACTTTGTTGTAGCAATTGCATTAACTCGGCTGGTTCAGCTATCTTTTCCGGCCAGCCGCGCTGCAGCTGAAAACCAAGTTGCTGCAATATGGGGTCGTGCTGCGTCAACGCCCTGAAGGCTGCCTCCAGTTGGTCAATATAAGCTTGCCGAAAACCCTGTAACTCAAATGCCAACTGTGCAAACTGCTCATCCCAGAACTGAAACTGGCTATCATACTGTCGGCTGGTTTTCAGTAGGGCATTGCGCTGTTTCAGCACCTTGCTAAAGCGCAACCAGCTATCAAAAAAAGCAGGTTCCACGTGGAACAATCCCATATCGAAAAACTGCCGCCGCTCTTTCGGCCCGCCAAAAAACAGCCTGAAGCTGTCTGGTGTCAGCAGCTGCACTGGCAGCAAACTGGCGAACTCTGCCAATCTGTGCACATTGGCGCCATTCAGCCGCAACATCAACTCGCCCTGCTTGCCACGCTGCAGCCCCAAACTATGCGTTTGCTGTGCTGTCACTACCTTAGCATGCAGCATAAAGGCATCGTTATCGTGCTGCACCAGCCGTTGCGGCCTGCTGGTGCGAAACGACCGCCCATGCGCCAAATAATAAATGGCTTCAAGCAGGCTGGTTTTCCCGCTGCCGTTCATGCCAACAATTAAGTTAAACCGGGCATTAGCATTTAATGACACTGCCGTCAGGTTACGAAACTGACGGGCAGTCAACGACAGCAGTGACATAGGTTAGAGGCGCATTGGCATAACGACGTACGAGGCTCCGACATTACCAACGCCCTCGACCAGAGCGCTGGAATTGGCGTCGTTCAAATGCAGGATGACCAGATCGGTACCCAACGTATTTAATACATCCAGCAGATAGCCAACGTTAAAGCCGATTTCAAGACTATCGCCCTGATACTCAACTTCAATAATTTCTTCGGCCTGCTCATGCTCAGGGTTATTTGCCACTATCTGCATTTCACCGCTACTGAGGGTAAAACGTACGCCCCGGTATTTTTCGTTCGATAAGATAGACGCACGGGTGCAGGCATCTTTCAGTACACTGCGATGCGCAGTCACCAACTTAGTGCTGTTACGCGGTAACACGCGGCGGTAATCAGGGAAACGCCCATCAATCAATTTACTGCTGAACACGTAATTAGTGTCAGTCAGCCGAATGTGGTTCTGGCCCAGACTCAATGTAATAAGCTGCTCGTCGCTGGCCAGCAACCGCATAATTTCCAACACGCCTTTACGTGGAATAATAATTTGTTTTTGTTGCGCGACCAGCCCCGCCAACTCCAGCGAGCTTAGTGCCAGCCGGTGGCCGTCAGTTGCTACTGCTTTAACGGCACCGTTATCTACTTCAAATAACAGACCATTTAAATAGTAACGCACGTCCTGATTCGCCATCGAAAATGCGGTATCGTCTAACAGCTTGCGCAATTGTTGCCGCGACAACTGAATATCGACCTCACCCTGCCAGCTCTCCAGGTTGGGGTACTCAGACGCGCTCAGCGTCGACAAAGTGAATTTGGTCTTACCGCAGGTAAGAATGCAGCTATCAGCCTGCAGTTGCACTTTTATATCAGAGGCCTCAGGTAAACTGCGGCAGATATCCAGTAACTTTTTTGCCGGCACCGTAATGCGGCCAGGGCTTTGTATTGTCAGCGCATCAGTGGTTGCTACCAGCTCTACCTCTAAATCGGTACCGGTCAGCGATAAGCGCTCTTCGCTCACCTCTAACAATACATTGGATAAAATCGGCAGTGTATGGCGACGCTCTATCGCTCCGGAAACCATTTGTAATGGTTTTAACAAAGCGTCTCGGTTGATAGTAAATTGCATGACCAAGTCCCTTTACGATGACAAAGTACGGATTAAATTCTGGAAGTCTTCTTTGATTTCGTGTGTTTCTTCTTTCAGTGATTCTATCTTACGGCAGGCATGCAGCACCGTCGTATGATCGCGACCACCGAAAGCATCACCGATTTCAGGCAAGCTATGATTAGTTAGCTCTTTTGACAGTGCCATCGCCATCTGTCGCGGCCGCGCTACAGAGCGAGAGCGGCGCTTTGATAGCAAATCCGCGACGCGGATTTTGTAGTATTCAGCGACGGTTTTCTGAATGTTTTCAATGGTAACCAGTTTATCTTGCAGCGCAAGCAGATCCCGCAGCGCTTCGCGGACAAAATCGATGGTTATAGGCCGGCCCGTAAAGTTGGCGTTGGCGATAACCCGGTTTAACGCGCCTTCGAGTTCGCGCACGTTTGAGCGTAAGCGCTTAGCAATAAAAAACGCCACTTCTTCCGGCAAACGGATCTGATTCTCATGTGCTTTACGCATCAGGATCGCAACGCGGGTTTCAAGCTCCGGCGGCTCGATCGCTATCGTCAGACCCCAGCCAAAGCGGGATTTAAGCCGGTCTTCTACACCATCAATTTCTTTCGGGTAACGGTCACTGGTCAGGATGATCTGTTGATTACCTTCGAGCAGGGCATTAAAGGTATGAAAAAACTCTTCCTGCGAGCGTTCTTTATTAGCAAAGAACTGAATGTCATCAATAAGCAGTGCATCCACTGAACGATAATAACGCTTAAATTCTTCTATCGCGTTGTTTTGTAAGGCTTTAACCATATCCTGCACAAAGCGTTCAGAGTGCATATAGATAACTTTAGCGTCAGGCTTTTTCGCCAAAATGCCATTGCCAACCGCATGCAATAAGTGGGTTTTACCCAAACCTGTGCCACCGTAGATAAACAATGGGTTGTACGCTGTACCGGGGTTGTCTGCGACCTGGCTAGCTGCAGCACGCGCCAGTTGGTTAGATTTACCTTCAACAAAGTTGGTAAAGGTATAGTTAGCGCGGACGTTACTGGTGACAATGGTTTTAGGGGCCGGCTCAGGTGCTTCTTTTGCAACCGGTTCTGCTGTATGCGCCACTGCCGTAATAGTGGCCGGTGCCGGTGCTACGGATCGCCCTTTTCCAACAGAGCTGCTGCCGACGTCAAATTTCAACCGTGGCGCATCATCACCACAGTAATCCTGGATCAGCTCCATAATCCGGTTCAGATACTTCTCACGTACCCAATCCAGTACAAACCGATTAGGTGCGTACAACGTTAACCCTGTGTCAGAACTGTCAGCTTGCAGTGGGCGGATCCACATACTGAAATGCTGCGCGGGTAATTCAGCTTGCAGCGCTTGCAGGCAATTTTGCCAAACGGACTGATACACCATATCTCCTGAAGCCTTAGTTATAATGGTTAAAAAGGCTGGCGTAAGTTATCGAAGCGCACATTATGGTACTATCTTATCCACAAGTTCAATATTGACTTTTTCAAATTAGCAGCCTGCGCCAACAAATAAAATCAACACTTTGTTTTACCTAAATAAATTTCTCTTATATCGATTAATAATACCGCCTGTTTCGCTGTGACAAATTTGAACTAACCGCGAAGTAACCCACACTTTATTCAGCCGACAACAGCTTATCTGTGGAAAACTTAAATAAAAACAGGATCGGACAGGATCGCGCTGTAATAAAACGCAGGATCAGATTGACTTTGCCCCTCAGAGTACTTAAAATTCGCGCTCATTTTTGTCAGCTGCGTTTTGGTATATTTACTAAAACACAGAAACCTTTAGTAAATATTTCGACCGAACGGGTGAATTATGAGTAAAAGAACTTTTCAACCAAGCGTATTAAAGCGCAAGCGTAACCACGGTTTCCGTGCCCGTATGGCCACTAAAAATGGTCGTCAGGTATTAGCGCGTCGTCGTGCTAAAGGCCGTAAGCGTTTAACAGCTTAATCAGCGGTTAGCCGCTGAGTGGTCAGCTTAAAATTCGGCAGGGAGTTACGCCTGTTAACTCCCGGTCAATTTGATAACGTCTTCCAACTCCCTTTCCGGGTATCTTCTCCGCTGTTTACCATCCTGGCAAAAGCCAATCACCTGCCTCATCCCCGATTAGGCCTTACTATCGCAAAAAAACGTGTTAAATTAGCCGTGCACCGTAACCGCATTAAGCGCTGCGTGCGTAACAGCTTTCGTTTGCATCAGCATGAGTTGCCGGGTGTCGATTTGGTACTGATGGTAAAGGGTGATATTAGCAATACAGCTAATGACGAGTTACAGAGGCAACTGGAAAAGTTATGGCGCAAGATCGAACGCCAATACACCGCTTCGCTGTCAGCTTAGCCTTGCTGCTGTTACGCGGTTACCAGAGACTTATCAGCCCTCTGCTTGGGCCAAGCTGCCGCTTTCACCCCACTTGCTCGCACTATGCCATTACGGCAATAGAGCGCTTTGGTGTGATTAAAGGCAGTTGGTTAACCACGAAGCGGTTATTAAAATGTCATCCCCTGCATGCAGGCGGTGATGATCCTGTTCCTGAAAAGCACAATGAGAAAAGCTAAGCCATGGAATCACAACGTAGTTTATTAGTTATTGGTCTGGCACTGGTCAGTTTTTTACTGTGGCAACAGTGGAATATTGACACGGCGCCGAAGCCTGTCACACCAGTAACCCAACAAGACAGCAACGCTACTGGCGGCTCAGCCGATTTGCAGCTGACCACTGCAGATGCAGAGCAACCAGCAGTCAATACCGCAGCGGCAGCCCGCACTATTGCTATAAGCACGGATGTGCTGCAGCTGAAAATCGACACCCGTGGTGGCGATATTGTTGCATTGCAGCTGCCAGCCTTCGAGCTGCATAAAGGTGAAGGCGATGCGTATCCACTGATGCGCAAGCTGCCAGGTTTTGAATACGTTGCTCAAAGCGGCTTAATTGGCCGTGACGGCCCGGACGACAGCCGTAACAGCCGGCCGGTATATACCGCAGCACAAAGCAGCTACACCCTGGCTGATGGCGCTAACGAACTGATAGTACCTTTAGTGTTTAACCACAATGGTTTAACGGTAGAAAAGCGCTTTATTTTTAAAGCGGGCCAATATGATGTCCGGGTAGAATATCTACTGCACAACCAAAGTGGCGAAGTTAAAACTGTGCAGCCCTACCAGCATTTGGTGCAAACCATCGACAGCGGTAAAAAAAGCAGCATGATGATGCCGATTTACCGCGGTGCCGCTTTTGGCACATCATCAGACCGTTACAACAAATACGCGTTTGATGATATGCAGGAAAAGAACCTGTTAGAAGCCACGACTGGCGGCTGGGTTGCAATGCTGGAACACTACTTCGTTTCTGCCTGGGTACCGGATCAACAAACAGAAAACCAGCTATACAGTTTAGTGCGCAATGGCCAGGGTGTAATCGGCGCTAAAGGCCCTGCCGTTAATATCGAACCCGGAGCTCAAGCAACTTTAGGCAGTACCTTTTATGCCGGACCAAAAGAGCAGGATCATCTGGCAAATATCGCCAATGGCCTGGATTTAACCGTTGATTACGGTTTCCTGTGGTTTATCTCAAAACCTCTGTTCTGGTTACTGACCACCATTCAGGGTTTTGTCGTAAACTGGGGTCTGGCCATCATCTGTATTACGCTAATTGTAAAAGGCGCTATGTACCCGCTGACCAAAGTGCAGTACGAGTCGATGGCGAAAATGCGTAATCTGAAGCCAAAAATTGACGAGCTGCAGGCACGCTACAAAGATGACCGGCAGAAAATGGGCCCGGCGATGATGGAGCTATACCGCAAAGAAAAAGTTAACCCTATGGGAGGCTGTTTGCCGATGCTGATCCAGATGCCGATTTTCCTGGCGCTGTACTGGGTTTTTGTCGAAAGCGTAGAGCTGCGTCACGCCCCGTTTATGCTGTGGATTAATGACCTGTCAGCTCAGGACCCGTACTACGTATTACCGGTGTTATTTGGTCTGAGCATGTTCTTAATGCAAAAGCTGACGCCAATGCAGGTGACTGACCCAATGCAGCAGAAGATTATGATGTGGATGCCGGTGGCTTTCTCCGTATTCTTCCTCTGGTTCCCAAGTGGCCTGGTACTGTACTGGTTTGTCAGTAACCTGATTTCACTGGCGCAGATGTTATACATCTACAAAGGTATGGAAAAGAAAGGCTTACATACTAAAAAGGCCTGACGCGATACCATCAGGTCGGAGCCGGGTGTTCCTGCATAGCAGCGGCAGGGATGCCGCGCAGGCTGAGACAGTACAGGGATGTACTGTCGAAGACGGCGAAGCAGGAATTTCCCGGCTCCGGCCAATAGCAACACTATCAGCCTGTCAGCACACCGCGACAGGCTTTTTCTATTAAGAGGCAACACATGTTTACTACCGACACCATCGCCGCTTTAGCTACAGCCCCCGGCCGCGCCGGTGTTGGTATTATTCGTATTTCCGGCCCCGACACCAAAGCCGTTGCCCAGGCCATACTGCATCGCATTCCAAAAACCCGTTATGCTGAATACCTGCCATTTTTTGATAACAATAAGCAGATACTGGATCAGGGTATTGCCTTATATTTTCCCGGGCCAAACTCCTTTACCGGTGAAGATGTACTGGAACTGCAAGGCCACGGCGGCCCGGTATTGCTTGATATGTTGTTAAAGCAGGTGCTGGCCCTGCCTAATGTGCGCATTGCACGCCCGGGTGAGTTTTCTGAACGAGCCTTTTTAAACGACAAGCTGGATTTAGCCCAGGCCGAAGCGATTGCCGATTTAATTGATGCCAGCAGCGAGCAAGCTGCCCGTAGCGCCATGCAATCGCTGCAGGGCGAGTTCTCGCGCCATATTCATGAGCTGGTCGAAAAAGTCATTTACCTGCGTATGTACGTTGAAGCCGCTATAGATTTCCCGGATGAAGAAATCGACTTTCTATCTGATGGTAAAGTCGCTGGCGATCTGGCGGAGATAATAGATTATCTGGCTAATGTGAAGAAGCAAGCAACGCAAGGCAGTATTCTGCGTGAAGGTATGAAAGTGGTGATTGCCGGCCGGCCCAATGCCGGTAAATCCAGCTTATTAAATGCCTTAGCCGGCCGTGAAGCCGCTATTGTTACCGACATCGCGGGTACCACGCGCGATGTACTGCGTGAACATATTCATATCGACGGTATGCCGCTGCATATTATCGACACTGCCGGTCTTCGCGACGCCACAGATCAGGTCGAGCAAATAGGTATTGAACGGGCCTGGAAAGAAATAGAGCAAGCCGACCGGGTGCTGTTTATGGTTGATGGCACCACCACCGATGCGACTGACCCACATGATATCTGGCCTGATTTTATCGACCGCTTACCGGCCAACTTAGGCGTTACAGTTATCCGCAACAAAGCCGATTTAACCGGCGAGCCAATGAAGGCTGATCTGACAGCTAAAGCACCGGTTTATCGCCTGTCAGCCAAAACAGGCGCCGGTATCGATGCCCTGCGCGAACATTTAAAACAATGTATTGGTTTTGATGCCAGCGTTGAAGGCAGCTTCCTCGCCCGCCGCCGTCATTTGGATGCATTGGATCGCGCCGCCGAGCATTTAGCTATTGGTCAGGAGCAACTGCACAGTTTTATCGCCGGTGAGATCCTGGCAGAAGAGCTACGGTTAACCCAGCAGCACTTAAATGAAATTACCGGCGAATTCAGCTCAGATGACTTACTGGGGCGTATATTCAGCTCGTTTTGTATCGGCAAATAATCCACAAATTATTTATAATAATTAAATATTCTGCGTAGAAAATCATAGGTTTCGAAAGTAAACCCTAACTGGTTAGACCAGATGAGTGCAAGAGTACTGCTAATATGTGCTTAACAACTAACCCGAAATCTACGTAAGCATTGCGATTTGCGAGACGAGGGGGAAAAAGCCGGCTCTATGCCGGTTTTTTCGTTTTTACAGCATGTGGCTATGGAAAGCACAAATGAAGACTCGCATCTACATCGACGGTTACAACCTGTATTACGGTGTTCTAAAAAACACCCCTTATAAATGGTTAGACCCGATTGAGCTGGTCAAAAGTGCGATCACAAACTCCGTTCCAGCAAAAATTATGGCAGAACTAGGTAACGTAGTAATTACGAAATACTTTACTTCCGAAGTTATACCGAAAATTACCTTTTCAGCAACAGCTACAACCGACCAAAAAGCTTACCACCAAGCGTTACAATGCATTTATCCCGAAGAAATGTTCACTATTATTCTCGGAACCCATACCGTGAACCCTGTGACTTTACGACAAGTGGACCCGATGCGACCCAAAGAACTTCACGCAGGATGTCCGCAAGTAAACGTTTGGCGGATCGAAGAAAAGCAAACGGACATCAATATTGCAGTCCACGCTTTAATGGACGCATTCAGCGATCCATCGCCTCAACATTTTGTATTCGTTTCTAACGATACCGATCTATGCCCCTTACTTGATGCGCTTAAAAAAATGGGCCACATAAAAACTGGTGTCATCGCACCGGTTGACGGCATATATCGGCATCAAGCAACAGACCTTGCTCTTCGAGTTGATTGGGCAAAAAAAGAAATTAAACCCGAAGAACTAAAAGCAGCTCAGCTAGCGCTAAGAATAGACCGTTCCGTGAGAGCAGAACTCAAATCAAGTATCAGAAAGCCATTAGAATGGTTCGGCGCTAAAGAGCTTTCGGGGCAGATCTTTGAAATTCTTTTTGCAGCCATGAAAAAACGAAATAAGGTTTACCAATGGCTTGAGCAGCAACCAGTGAAAAATGCTATCGATGGTGTTCCTGACCTGCCATCTCCGGCAATCGACTTACTCGACGATATCGATACCGCAAAATTAGTCCTTGTCCATGCACAAGCATATGCTGACTTTTTATCGATAAACGGAAAGACATAGCAACTACCTACGAAAAGCTTATCTTTGCCTACCATGATACTTTTTTATCCGAAAACGTCCCCCAAAAGGACCTACAAAAATTATATAAAAAATTGATTTATATAAATTTTTTATATAATTTATCGAAAAGTAATTAATTTACTTCATCCAACTGCTGTGCGGTGTTATCCGTTACGATCAGCACCGCTATCAGTACTGCGCCTAACGCAACAAAACCCGCGGCCAGATACAGGCCAATAGCATACTGGCCGCTCACTTCGGCCAAGTAGCCGGTTAACGCCGGCGCCAATACCTGCGCAGCGCCATAGGCCAGTGTCATTTTACCCATCAACTTAGCGGGCTTAGCCGGATACAAGCGCCCTGCCATCGTCAATACCAGGCTAACAACACCAACAAAGGTTGCGCCAAATAGTGCGGCGCTAACCAGTACAACCGCTAAAGAGCTAAACCATAAAGGTAATACTATTGAAGCGGCCTGTAACAGTAGCGCCAACATAATCGCTTTTAAGTAGCCGGTTTTACGTGCAACCAGATCCCACCACAATACGGCTGGCGTCGCCGCCAGCCCGAGCATAATAAAACTCAGGTTACCGCTGCCATCCAAGCCCGGCATACGCTCTACGATAGCGACAATAAAGGTTGCACTTATCACATAGCCGTAACCGGCACAAAAGTAGCTGGCTAACATTAGCCGGAAAAACCGCCGGGATACCTTAGTGGCGGCCGATTCACCCGTCACAATCGCGTTGTTGGCTGCTGGCGGCGGTAACCAGCGCCAGGCAGGTATCATCAGTAATGCAGAAAACCCTGCCAGGTACCACCACTGCGTGGACCAGGATAAGTTAAGCGATAACATGACTTCTACCAATACAGCACTGAGCGCTATACCGAAGCCTAAGCCGGCAAAATGCACCCCCAGCTCTGCGCGCTGGCCATTACGCACCAGCCAGTGCAGGATAAGCGCCGACGCCAGTAACATAGAACCGGCACTGCTTAAACCGGCAATAAAGCGCCAGAATGCCCACAGGTATAGATTCTCGCTCAGCGCCATTCCCAGGGTGCTCAGTAGCGCTAAAACCAACCCAAGGCGGTACAGGGTGTCTTTAGTCTGTAAACGACTGACTGTGGCAGCCAGCAAAGCACCAATCATGTAGCCAGCATAATTTACCGCCGCCAGGTAGCCGCCGGTGGCATCATTGAGCAGGGTTTGCTGCTGCATTATCGGTAGCAAAGGCGTATAGGCAAAGCGGGCTATACCCAAACAAAGCAGCTGACTGAAAAAGCCGGCAAATAGCACGTAAAATCGCTGTGAAGACAGATGCATGTAAAGGCGTCCGCTGGCTAAAAAAGCAGCTTAGCGTAAGAAAAAAGGCCGCGATATGCGGCCTTAGTCTGATAACCAGATATACAGGTTTAACGGGCGTAAGTCGCCGTCAGGGTGGCTTTACCCAATGCCATTGCATTTAAATTAAAGCCAACAGCAGCGGCACTGGCACCATCCGGCACCGGCAATGTCTCTTCTGGCAGCGCCCACACCGTAAACTGATAGCGGTGCATACCATGGCCTTCAGGCGGGCAGGCGCCGCCGAACTCTTTAGTGCCGTAGTCATTGCTAAAGCTGCGACTACCGGTTGGCAGGCTGCCTTTACCGGCCCCACGGGCTAAACCCGTTGCAGCAAATGGAATATCAGCGACCAGCCAGTGCCAGAAGCCTGAACCGGTTGGCGCATCTGGGTCAAATACCGTAACCGCAAAACTTTTCGTGCCCGCAGGTGCGTGCTGCCAGTTCAGTTCAGGCGAAACATTTTCACCACTGCAGCCCCAGCCATCAAACTCATATTCCTTTGCCATAAAGTGGCCTTCCTGAATGTCCGGGCTACTTAAAGTAAAACGTTGCGTTGTCATCGTGCCTCCAAAAGTGAGTAAATACTTACTTAAACTGAGATAGCCATTGATAAAAGGCTTGCTTCGGAAATGCGCCTGCCTGCTGCGCTACCACTTTACCTTGTTTAAATACCATTAGAGTGGGTATAGAGCGAATATTAAACTGCGCCGCCAGTTGTTGTTGCTGTTCGGTATTAATTTTGCCAAAACGGAAATGCGGCTCCAGCTCGCTGGCGGCCTGGCTGAAAACCGGGGCAAAACTCTGGCAGGGGCCACACCAGCTGGCCCAGAAATCGACTACCAGCGGAAGTTCAGCTTTTTGCGCATGGGCGGCAAAGTTTGCCATAGTCAGTTCGACAGGTTTACCACTGAATAACGCCGTTTTACATTTACCACAAACCGGTTGTTGTTGCAGTCGATCAGCGGGCACCCGGTTGAGCGCAGCACAATAAGGGCAGGCAATAATCATCACAATATTCCAGACTCAGCTATATGCAGACTATATAGCGTCTGGTGCAGCAAATTTAAAGGTAGGGTTAAAATTGCAGCTGTTGCCAGGTTGTCTGGTTATCAAAAGTCAGGCTCTGGATCCTGCCCCGCCCTTCTACGTTAACCACGTTGACCTGACTGGGCCAGATAGCCTGTAGCGCGTCTTGCTTAATGCGCAGCCCCCCCAGCTCATCAGGTAACGGCATTTCCTGGTAGACCCAGAAAAAACGCCCGTCCAGCTGACCGCCGAGCAAAGTTAACGGTAACACCGCCCCCTCAGGCGTCTGCAGTGCAAAGTGCTCACTAACGTACTGACTGAAAGTCTGTTGTGTTTGCTCGCTGTTTAATAAATCAGCCGACTTATCAAACAGCTCTTTCACACCATGCTCAGCATCATGCACATAAAACCGGTGCATTACTTCAAGGTTACCGCTGCGGGCGTTAAACAGCACGCGGGTCAGCGCCGTTTTCATTTCATGTGCCAGTGTCTGGCCACTCAAAGCCAGCACTGACAACATTAAGGCAAGCGGTAACAGACGCATTAATCGTCCTTGCTACCGTCTTTAGCCGCCTCGTCTTTCACGGCAGGGTCTTTCAGCTTGGTCTTAATATCCTGCATAATATCGCGGCTGACCTTGGCTTTACTCTTCTCGGCTTTGTACGCTTCGATACGCGAAGGAATAATGCGGCGTGGATAATAGTTATTTTCTACATCGACATCTGCTGTCAGCCATTTCGGGTCAACTTCAACACTCTGCAGCACTTTTTCTTTGTCAGTAACAATAAGTTTGCTGACATTGAACGGGCTGCGGCGCCAGATTTCTGCCGGAATATAACGCTCCTCCGAGCTGCCATCCGCATAATTCAGCTGTAGCAGTATCGGCATTACCAGGCCACCCAGGTTGCTAAAATCGAGCACGTAGTAATTTTTGTCTTCTTTAACCGCACGCTCAAATACCTGGCGTTCCCATGGTTCTAACTCTTTCAGAAACTTGTTATAGGCATTCCGTTCTTTGTTCGTTACGGTGAACTGATCATGCTCATCATAAAAATCAGTCACATCTTTATTGCGCTCAACCCATAAGGTTTTGCCTTCCGCTTTGTTCCGTTCAACAAATACTGAGGCAGGCTTATCAGCTTCTATCTGGCGCAGTCGGGCAAAATCAATGTCCGGATTTTTAGTATCCAGTTGTAATTTGTATACCCGATCAAGTGAAATATCGACATGATCTGTGCTGTAGAACCAGCCACGCCAGAACCAGTCAAGGTCAACCCCTGACGCTTCTTCCATGGTGCGGAAAAAGTCTGATGGTGTCGGGCGTTTAAACTTCCAGCGCTGCGAGTATTCTTTAAAGGCAAAATCGAACAGTTCACGGCCTAAAATCACCTCACGCAAAATATTCAGCGCCACGGCGGGTTTAGTGTAGGCATTTGGCCCTAAACGCAGCACACTGTCCGATTGCGTCATTGTCGGCACCTGTGTGCTGGATTTCATATAATCCACGACATCACGCGCTTCCACTCCCCATGGAATGGTCGGGTCCCATTCGCGGCCGGCAATACCGTCAAGAAAACTATTCAGTCCTTCATCCATCCAGGTCCACTGCCGCTCATCGGAGTTAACGATCATCGGGAAATAATTGTGTCCCACTTCGTGGATCACTACGCCAATCAGAAAACGTTTCTCAGCCTGCGAATAGGTGCGGCTGCCATCATCCTGTAATTTGGTTCGCGGGCCATTAAAAGAAATCATCGGATATTCCATACCGCCCACCGGGCCGTTAACCGATTGCGCGACCGGATAAGGGTAATCAAATGAGAATCGCGAATACACTTCCAGCGTGTGTACAACGGCTTCAGTAGAGTATTTCTGCCACAGTTCTCCACCTTCTTTCGGGTAAAACGACATGGCCATCACGAAAGGTTGCTCAGCACCACCCTGCTGATAACCTTTGGCATCCCAGATAAATTTGCGCGACGACGCCCAGGCAAAATCACGCACCTTGTCAGCTTTAAAATGCCAGGTTTTGGTTTTGTCCGTGCCGGCTTTTTCGTTTTCCAGTGCTTCCTGTTCAGTAACAATAAACACCGGGCGCTTAGCCGTTTTTGCCTGCTCCAGCCGTTGCTGCTGCGCTTTGGTTAGTACTTTACTGCTATTTTGCAACACACCGGTGGCAGAGACGACATGATCAGCCGGTACCGTCAGGCTGACGTCATAGTCACCGAATTCCAGCGTAAACTCGCCTCGGCCAAGAAATTCTTTATTGGTCCAGGCTTCGTAATCGGTGTAAGCCACCAGGCGCGGGAACCACTGCGCCAGTAAAAAGATGTCGTTACCGCCTTCCCGCTCATCTTTAGGGAAATGCTCATAGCCGGAACGCGCAGATACAGCGTCTTCTTCAACAATGTTAAAGGAAAAATCCAGACTAAAGTCCACGGCCTGGCCAGCTTTTAACGGCTTGTCCAGGTCGATACGCATTAACGTGCCCACCAGCGTTGCCTTTAACGCTTTGCCATTACTGGTTTTAATATTTGTGATGGTATAACCGAGCTCATTATCAGCCATAAACTGCTGACGACGCAGCTCGTCCAGGCTCAGTTTCGCCGGTTCATTGCCGCTGGCCAGTTTGGTCTCCGGGCCACGCCGGCCAATGCCGCCGAAACTGGTCGACATCTCAGCCATAGAGTCATTTTTAAAAATGTTCTGATCCAGCTGTAACCACAGATACTTCAGTGTGTAAGGTGAATTGTTCTGATAATGCACGTTCTGGCTGGCACTGAGCTGGCGCTGAGTTTCATTCAGACTGGCTGATATTTTATAGTCAACTTGCTGCTGCCAGTATTTTTCTGCTGGCTCGCCCGCAGCATTACGGTACACATTAGGTGTAGGCAGTACTTCATCAAGCTGGCGAAACTTATCTTCAAAATCGCCTTTAGTCTGGCGGATGGCATCGGCACCGGCCAACTGACTGCACAGCAGCAGGCCCGCCATGCTAAATATCGAAAATCTGGAAAAAGTGGTGGCCATTAGCAGCGCTCTCTGGTTATTAGAATATATTTTTCGCCGGCTACAATAAGAAACTTCGGCAGGTCAGACAAGGGGGCTTTAACACGTTATCTGGTTAATCTGTCGCCAATAAAAAAGCCCTGCGATAGCAGGGCTTTGAATTAACACTATTTGGTTAGTCTCTTGGCTTGCGTGGCGCACGGGGTGCGGCACCCGGCCGCGGGCCTGGTCCGTTAGATGGACGACGGTCTCCCGACGGCGCTGCGCCAGTGTCTACGGTGATATTCAGTTTCTGCTTACGCACGTAGACTTTCTTCAGATGCTGGAATATTTCGTTCGGAATAGCCGCAGGTAACTCTACGGTACTGAAATGATCAAACAGCTTGATGTTACCGATAAACTGGCTGTCGATATTAGCTTCGTTAGCAATAGCACCAACAATATCACCGGCACGTACACCATGCTCTTTACCGACCTCAATCCGGTAAGTCTGGTAATCGCCTTTCATTTCACGTTTAACACGCGGGCCACGATCCGGCCGATCACCACGTTCAGGGCGATCACTCCGTTCACGGCGTGGGCGGTCTTCACGCTCGCCACGGGCATGCGGTTCACGGATTTCCGGGAACTGACTGGCCACATTCAGCGGCTGATCTTTCTGTGCTAAATACAGTAACGCAGCGGCCAATTCCGCATCCGTCGCTTCTATTTTTTCGCGCCAGTCGTTGATCAAGTCCTGGAAGAAACTCAGATTCTGCGTTTCAACCGTCTGAGCTAATTGCTCACGGAACGTTTCTATACGGCGTTGTTCAATAATTTGCCCTGATGGCAGAGACATTTTCTCGATAGGCTGTTTAGTAGCATGTTCAATGGTACGCAACAAACGGCGCTCACGTGGTGAAACAAACAAAATAGCTTTGCCTTCACGACCAGCGCGGCCGGTACGGCCGATACGGTGTACATAAGCTTCGCTGTCGTACGGTATATCGTAGTTAACCACCAGACTGATGCGCTCGACGTCCAAACCACGGGCAGCAACGTCGGTTGCAACAATAATATCCAGCTGGTTAGCTTTCATTTTGCGGATCGTCAGCTCACGGTGCGCCTGGTTCATATCACCGTTCAGGCAGGCAACAGCATAACCGCGGGCGCCCAGCTTCTCTGCAATTTCTTCAGTTGCACTTTTCGTACGTACGAAAACGATAGAAGCATCATACTCTTCGCCTTCAAGCACGCGGGTTAAGGCGTCAAGTTTCTGATTACCATCCAGCATCACATAACTTTGTTTGATACGTTCAACCGTACTGGTTTTTGAAGCAATCTTAATTTCTTCAGCATCTTTTAAATGCTTCTGTGCAATAGCACGGATTGGCGCAGGCATCGTCGCAGAGAACATTGCGACCTGACGACCTGCCGGCGTTGCGTCCATAATGGTCTGCACGTCATCAATAAAGCCCATGCGTAACATTTCGTCAGCTTCATCCAACACGATAGCGCGCAGCTTATCCAGCTTTAAGGTGCCACGGTCTAAGTGATCCAGAATACGGCCCGGAGTGCCGACTATCACCTGAGAACCGCGCTTTAACGATTTCAGCTGATTGGTATAACTTTGCCCACCGTATAAAGGTAACACATGAAACGCAGGCATGTAGCGGGCATACGCCTGAAACGCTTCCGCAACCTGAATAGCCAGTTCGCGGGTAGGTGCAAGCACCAGAATTTGTGGATCGTTCTGCGAAGGATCCAGACGGGCCAGTAATGGCAAAGCAAAAGCACCTGTTTTACCGGTACCTGTTTGCGCCTGGCCAAGCACGTTTTCACCAGCTAATAATTTTGGGATAGCCGCCGCCTGAATAGGCGAAGGTGATTCATAGCCAAGTTCAGTTACAGCACGAACAATAGCTTCAGGCAGCATAAGCTGGGAAAATGACACAGTGTCAGACATACGTTGTTTAAACCTCAATAACACGCAGGCGTAGTGGTAGTGCTATTGTTGTTTTTACTTAGCCTGCAAAGCAGTAAAAACACGTAAATCAGGTCAAAAACATAGTAATGACCGATTTTATTCCAGTAGTATAGCCAAACATTCTTATGACAAGAGGCCTATCATGATCGACATCCTCGTTGGCAGCCAAATGGGCGCAGCGGAATATGTGGCAGAACAAGTTGCTGAAACACTGGTACAAGCGGGCTATGACGTTAAACTACATCTGAAACCCGAACTGGATCACCTTCACCAAAATCACGTTTGGTTAGTAATCACATCCACCTATGGCGCAGGAGATCTGCCTGATAATATTCAACCCTTTGCGGATCAATTAGCACAAGATCGGCGTGATCTTACCACACTTTCTTATGCCGTGATCACTTTAGGTGACTCAGGCTACGATACTTTTTGCGAAGCTGGACGAAAAATAGACCATTTATTACAGATAAAGGGCGCTCGCCGTTTAATTACAGCATTAGAAATTGATGCTCAGGATCCGCAGTTACCTGAAGACACTGCCCTGGTCTGGCTACCTCAGCTGCAAAAAAAGCTGCCATAAAAAAAAGCGGGTGCACAACACCCGCAAACACAAGTATCTCTCAGGAAGAACAGGATAACGTTAGTTTCTCCCGGGTTGGCCTCAGCAATAAAACCAACTTGACGCCACAGTACAGCGTACCCGCAACGTTGTCCTGATATCGGCATGATAAAGCCATGATAAGTGACAGATCAGCTAAGATCGGCTTACCCCCAAGTTATATACAGACTTTAAAATATATCAGTTCATCTGTGCATAACTAAGGATAAAAGTGGTGATTAAGCTGTATTTATCCTAGTTATAAAAAAAATATTTTTTTGATATGTGGATAACACCCCAAGTTGATCACCGGTTCAATGTCAGCAGATCCTAGTTTGATCACAGGATCTGATCCAACCTAACCTGCTGATCCTTTTCGTGAAGATCTACTTATGCACCTATCAGACGCTCCCTAATAGTAAAAATAATAAAAAGATCTCTAAAAAGATCTTATTTAATTTAGAAGATCCTCTGCCCTCTGCAGCATTCCACTTAACCTCAGATCAGGCTACAATACGCCTCTTTGAAAACGTGATCCTATTAATCCAGATACTGAGGCAACTATGCTGTACCAGCAGACATTCGACGTCATCGTTGTAGGCGGTGGCCATGCAGGCACTGAAGCTGCTTTGGCAGCAGCCCGCATGGGTCGTAATACCCTATTGCTTACCCATAATGTTGAGACACTGGGACAGATGTCGTGCAACCCGGCAATAGGCGGCATTGGTAAAGGTCATCTGGTAAAGGAAATTGATGCCCTGGGCGGCGCTATGGCTATTGCTGCTGACAAAGGCGGTATTCAGTTTCGTACGCTGAACAGTTCAAAAGGCCCGGCAGTTCGTGCTACCCGGGCACAGGCTGATCGTCAATTGTATCGTGCAGCTATCCGGCATATGCTGGAAAACCAACCTAATTTAAGTATCTTCCAACAGGCCTGTGATGACTTAATTGTTGAAAATGATAAAGTTACCGGCGTTGTTACCCAAATGGGCCTGAAATTTAAGGCAAATGCTGTTGTACTGACCGTGGGTACTTTTCTGGGTGGGCAAATACATATCGGCTTGCAAAGTCACTCCGGTGGCCGCGCCGGTGATCCGCCTTCAATTGCATTAGCAAAACGCCTGCGTGAATTACCTTTCAGGGTCGACAGATTAAAAACCGGTACACCACCGCGCATTGATGCACGGACGGTTGATTTCTCGGTAATGCAAGCCCAGCCAGGTGACAACCCAACACCGGTATTTTCGTTCCTTGGCAAACACGCCGATCATCCGCCACAAATACCGTGTTACATCACCTATACCAATGAAAAAACCCATGATGTGATCCGTAATAACCTTGACCGCTCCCCTATGTATACCGGCGTAATTGAAGGTATAGGTCCACGTTATTGCCCATCAATCGAAGATAAGATCATGCGTTTTGCCGATAAAGATAAGCATCAGATCTTTATCGAACCAGAAGGCCTGACTACCCACGAACTTTATCCAAACGGTATATCAACCAGCCTGCCATTTGATGTTCAGCTGAGCATAGTCCGTTCAATTAAGGGTATGGAAAATGCCCATATAACCCGCCCTGGTTATGCCATTGAGTATGATTTTTTCGATCCACGCGATCTGAAAAGCACGCTGGAAACCAAGTTTATCAGTGGTCTGTTTTTTGCTGGCCAGATTAATGGTACGACGGGTTACGAAGAAGCCGGTGCACAGGGGTTACTGGCTGGCTTAAATGCCGCCTTATTCAGCCAGGAGCTACAAGGCTGGTCGCCAAGCAGGGATCAGGCTTATCTGGGTGTGCTGGTAGATGATCTGACTACCTTGGGTACCAAAGAACCGTACCGTATGTTTACCAGCCGGGCCGAATACCGTTTGATGCTGCGTGAAGACAACGCTGATGCACGTTTAACTGAAAAAGGCCGGGAACTGGGGCTGGTAGATGATACCCGCTGGGCAGCCTTTAACCAAAAAATGGAACAAATTGCGCTGGAGCGTCAGCGCTTAAAACAAAGCTGGATCCATCCACAGCATCCGGCATTAGCCGCTGTTAATGGCTTGGTAAAAACCCCTCTTAGCAAAGAGGCCAGTTTAGAAGAACTGGTACGCCGGCCTGAAGTGAATTACAGCGAGTTAATGCAAATAGCCGACCTTGGTCCTGCATTAGCTGACCCTGCAGCGGCTGAGCAGGTGGAAATTCAGATCAAGTACGAAGGTTATATCCATCGCCAACAAGACGAAATCGCTAAACAGCAACGTAATGAACAAACGTTATTGCCACAACAATTTGATTATAAAGCAGTAAAAGGCCTATCAAACGAAGTTATCGTTAAGTTGAATCAGACTCAGCCGCAAACGGTTGGCCAGGCTTCACGCATATCAGGTATTACGCCGGCAGCAATCTCATTGCTGTTGGTGTATCTGAAAAAGCAGGGTTTATTGCGCAAGACAGCCTGATTTGAATATGGAAAACCGGATGTTAGATCAACTACGTGCGCTGATTGCGCAAACCGACCTGTCGCTGACAGAACAACAACTGCAGCAATGTGTAGAATATGTAAAGCTGCTGGATAAATGGAACAGTGCATATAACCTGACATCTGTGCGCGATCCACAAGAAATGTTGCTCAAACATGTGATGGATAGTCTGGTGGTGGCGCCACATCTGATTGGCGACAGCTTTATCGATGTTGGCACCGGCCCGGGTTTACCCGGTGTATTACTGGCGATCTACTATCCGGATAAAAAATTTACTTTGCTCGACAGTCTGGGTAAACGCATTCGTTTTCTCAATCAGGTGAAATTGCAGCTGAAGTTGAGCAATATTTTCCCGTTACAAAGCCGGGTGGAAGACCATCAGCCAGAACAAGGCTATGATGGCGTGATCAGTCGTGCTTTTGCTTCGATGAACGATATGCTGAACTGGTGCAGGCATTTACCCGCCCCAACTGGGCGCTTTTTCGCCATGAAAGGTGCTGCTGTACAAGAAGAAATTGCAGCTTTGCCTGATTTTGTTAAAGTAGCGTCCGTTCAGCCATTACTGG
Organism: Rheinheimera sp. ATLC3; assembly: GCF_059429535.1. NCBI lineage: Bacteria > Pseudomonadati > Pseudomonadota > Gammaproteobacteria > Chromatiales > Chromatiaceae > Rheinheimera > Rheinheimera sp. ATLC3. The sequence continues at coordinate 2,244,738 of NZ_CM182103.1, read as the reverse complement.
TACCACAGTTGCAAGCGCAACGGCATTTGGTAATACTGGACCCCTGCTAACTGATAACGAGGACATCTTGTGGCGAAAGTGATCGCAATAGCTAACCAGAAAGGTGGTGTAGGTAAAACCACTACGGCAGTGAATCTGGCTGCCTCGCTGGCTGCGACCAAGCGCAAGGTACTTCTGATCGATTTAGATCCTCAGGGCAATGCTACTATGGGCAGCGGGGTCGATAAATATGAGCTGCCAGCGACTGCCTATGAATTGCTGGTAGATGACAAACCGTTAGTTGATGTATTGGTCAAAGAAACCAGTGGTGGTTATCATCTGGTTGGCGCTAATGCCGATCTCACCGCCGCTGAAGTGCGTTTAATGAATGTTTTTGCCCGTGAACTGCGTTTGCGCAATGCACTGAAAGATTACCGCAACAGTTACGATTTTATTTTTATCGACTGCCCACCTTCACTCAATATGCTTACGGTCAATGCCATGGCTGCTGCAGATACTGTACTGGTGCCAATGCAGTGCGAGTATTTTGCTCTGGAAGGTTTAACCGCTTTGGTTGAAACTATTAATCAGCTGGCTGCGGCTGTTAATCCAGAGTTAAAGATCGAAGGCATTTTAAGAACGATGTACGATCCTCGTAACCGCTTAGCAAATGATGTATCAGAGCAGTTAAAACAACATTTTGGTGATAAAGTTTACCGCGCCGTTATTCCACGCAATGTGCGCCTTGCCGAAGCACCCAGTTTTGGTGCACCGGTAATGTATTATGACAAGAGCTCAACCGGGGCTAAAGCCTATCTGGCGCTGGCTGGCGAAATGTTACGCCGGGCCGATAAAAAAACGGTTAACAGCCCCGCCGCTGTCTGAGCGTTAATTTTTTAGGGAAGCAATTTAGCATGTCGGTAAAGAAACGCGGCTTGGGCCGGGGTCTGGATGCCTTACTTACATCCAACAGAACCAGCAACAGCGATACTGCCACTGTGATCAGCAGCGAACTGCAGCAGTTGCCGGTAGAATTTCTCAGCCCGGGCAAATATCAGCCGCGTAAAGATATGTCACAGGAAGCACTGGAAGATTTAGCCAGTTCTATTCGTGCCCAGGGGGTGATCCAACCGATAGTTGTGCGCCCGCTTGCTAAAAACAAATTCGAAATTGTTGCCGGCGAGCGACGCTGGCGTGCCAGTCAGCTGGCGCAGTTGTCTGAAGTACCCTGTATTGTTAAAGATGTGCCGGACGAAGCGGCAGTTGCTATAGCGCTGATAGAAAACATTCAGCGTGAAGATCTGAATGCGATGGAAGAAGCGGTAGCACTGGAGCGCTTACTGAACGAATTTGCGCTTACTCACCAACAAGTGGCTGATGCTGTAGGTAAATCCCGTGCCTCGATAACAAATCTGCTTCGTCTGAACCAGTTAAATGAAGATGTTAAATTATTGCTAGAGCATGGCGATATTGAAATGGGCCATGCCAGGGCTTTATTGGCATTAAAAGAGACTGAACAGTCTGATGCGGCACGCCTGGTGGCCGCAAAACAGCTTACCGTGCGGGAAACCGAAAATTTAGTACGACGCATCCTGGAACCTAAACCTGCCGTTGCCGAGAAACCTCGTGATCCGGACGTCATCTCACTGGAGCAGCGTTTAAGCGAACGTTTTGCCGCACCGGTGCAAATTAGCTACAACAGCAAAGGTAAGGGTAAACTGGAGATTGCCTACAGCAGTCTGGATGAGTTAGATGGCATTATTAGCAAGTTAAATATAACTGAACAATAATGCACCAAAATGTACCAGAATTCTGTACTATCGTAGTGCTGCCGCCGCTTTTTGTTGCAAATTAAAGGCAAATAAGTATACTTTCGCAAGTTTTCATAACCCCCTACAAGGGCGATTTCAGGGGGCCAAAAAGTGACAGATAAAAGTGTGGCTGAGCAACGTAAATCAGCCTATAAGCTGGTGTTATGCCAGCTGGTAGTAGCCGGGGTTATCGCACTGGCTTTTTTTTTAGCTGCCGACGCAGCCGCGGCCAAATCAGCCATTAAAGGTGGTTTAGTTGCCGTGATACCAAATTGTGTATTTGCGTTTTTCGCGTTTCGTTTCAGTGCATTAGACAACGCAAATATTGTAGTGGCCGCCTTTATGCGGGGGCAGTCACTAAAACTAATTTTAACCGCTGTGTTACTAGCCGTGGTTTTTTCACAGCAGCAACTGGTACCTGAAGTGTTTTTAACCGGTTTTCTGCTCACTCTGCTAGCACAATGGTCAGCACCGTTTTTTTTTAAACATTAACAATGGGATGAAACATGGCTGCAGGTGAAGAGTTAACTCTCTCTAGCCATATTCAGCACCACCTTACTAACGCCAAAATGTGTACTGTCGATGGCAGTGTTGCATTTAATAAAGCGTGTAGCGAGGCCGGGTTCTGGACATGGCATGTCGATACATTAGCGTGGTCTATCGGGCTGGGTTTGTTGTTCCTGTGGATTTTCCGCAGCGCAGCAAAAAAAGCAACAACCGGTGTACCCGGAAAGTTTCAGTGTTTTATCGAAATGGTAGTCGAGATGGTTGCCACCAACGTTAAAGACACTTATCACGGCAAAAGTAAGCTCATCGCACCACTGGCACTGACCATCTTTGTCTGGGTGTTCCTGATGAACCTGATGGACTTAATTCCGGTTGATTTCCTGCCGGCGTTTGCCGGTTGGGTTGGCGCGACCAGTTTTGGCATGGATTCACACGATGTGTACATGAAAATTGTACCCACGACTGACGTGAACCTGACTGCTGCTCTGGCCATCGGTGTATTTATTCTGATGATCGGGTATTCAATCCGGATTAAAGGCGTGCTGGGCTTTATTAAAGAGCTAACGCTGCATCCGTTCAGCAGTAAAAGCGTGCCACTGCAGATTATACTTATCCCGGCTAACCTGATCCTGGAAACCATAGCCTTAGTTGCTAAGCCGTTTTCACTGGCCCTGCGGTTATTCGGCAACCTGTATGCCGGCGAGATGATCTTTATTCTGATTGGTGCCATCGGTTTAGCGCAGTTACCACTGCACTTTATCTGGGCGGCATTCCATATTCTGGTCATCGTGTTACAAGCGTTCGTATTTATGATGCTGACCATCGTTTACTTAAGTATGGCCAGTTCAGACAATCACTAATTTTTTTAAACTTTAACTTTAACTATTGAAATATCGGAGAAAAAAATGGAACTAGTATTAGGTCTGAAATTAATCGCAGTTGCTCTGTTAATCGGTTTCGGTGCTATCGGTACTGCACTGGGTTTCGGTAACATGGGCGGTAAGTTCTTAGAAGCCTGTGCACGTCAACCAGAACTGGCCCCTTCACTGCAAGTTAAAATGTTCATCCTGGCAGGTCTGATCGACGCCGTTGCGATGATCGGTGTGGGTATCGCCATGTACATGTTGTTCGCACTGTAATTGAAGGTTTGTGTTAATCCGAACAACTGTTAACTAAGGAGGAGCGGTCGTGAATTTAAACGCCACTCTGATCGGCGAATTAATCGCATTTGCGGTGTTCGTGCTGTTCTGTATGAAATTTGTTTGGCCGCCGCTGATCAACGCGATCGAAGCGCGCCAGAAAAAAATTGCTGACGGTTTAGCGGCATCTGATCGTGCGGAAAAAGACCTGGCTTTAGCTCAGGATAAAGCCAAAGATCAGTTAAAAGAAGCTAAAGCGCAAGCAGCAGAAATTATTGAGCAAGCGAAAAAGCGCGAAGCCAAGATGATTGATGAAGCCGTGCACAAAGCTAATGCCGAACGTGAAAACATTCTGGCGATTGGCCGCGCAGAACTTGAAGCGGAACGTAACCGTTTACGCGAAGAACTGCGCAAGCAGGTTGCTGCTCTGGCAGTAGCCGGCGCAGAGAAAATTCTGCAACGGTCTATTGATGAAGCTGCTCACAGCGACATTCTGGAAAAACTGGTTCAAGAACTGTAATGAGGATGAGCTATGTCTGATTTGACTAATATTGCTCGTCCTTACGCCAAGGCAGCTTTCGATTTTGCTGTAGAGCAAAACGCGTTAGATGCCTGGTTGCAGATGTTGGCCTTTGCTGCAGAAGTAGCAAAGAATGACCAGGTTGGTGCTTATTTAAGTGCCAATGGCGCTGCTGATAAGCAGGCCGGTCTGTTTATTCAGGTATGTGGTGAGCAACTCAATGAGCACGGCCAGAACTTTATTAAAGTGATGGCAGAAAATCATCGCTTGTTGGCGTTGCCTGAAGTGTTAGCTGCCTTTGTTGCGTTAAAAGCGGAGTATGAAAAGGAAATCGACGTTACTGTGGTTTCTGCTACCAAGCTTTCTAAAGCACAACAGGACAAGTTAGCCACGGCATTATCGCAACGTTTGGCACGCAAAGTTAAATTGAACTGTAGCGAAGATCCTGCAGTGGTCGGCGGTATGCTGATCAAAGCAGGTGACATGGTTATTGATGGCTCGGTCCGCGGTAAGCTGGACCGTTTAGCAACTGCGCTGCAGTCTTAATTGGGGAACAGAGAATGCAACTGAATTCCACTGAAATATCAGAACTGATCAAAAGTCGTATTGCTCAGTTCGAAGTGGTCAGTGAAGCTCGTAACGAAGGTACTATTGTTCAGGTAACTGACGGTATTATCCGTATCAACGGCCTTGCAGATTGTATGCAGGGTGAAATGATTGAGCTTCCTGGCAACCGCTATGCTATCGCACTGAACTTAGAGCGTAACTCAGTTGGTGCCGTAGTGATGGGTCCGTATGCGGACTTAACTGAAGGTACTAAAGTAAAAAGTACCGGCCGTATTTTAGAAGTGCCGGTTGGCCCACAGCTATTAGGCCGTGTGGTTAACACCTTAGGTGCACCTATCGACGGTAAAGGCCCGATTGATGCTGCTGGTTTTGAGCCGGTAGAAAAAATTGCACCAGGCGTTATCGACCGTCAATCGGTTGATCAGCCAATGCAAACGGGTTACAAGTCTGTTGATGCGATGATCCCTATCGGTCGTGGGCAGCGTGAATTGTTAATCGGTGACCGTCAAACCGGTAAAACCGCATTAGCAATCGATGCGATCATTAACCAGAAAGGCACTGGTGTTAAATGTATTTACGTAGCAGTAGGCCAAAAAGCCTCTACTATCGCTAACGTAGTACGTAAGCTGGAAGAGCACGGCGCGCTGGCCCACACTATCGTGGTTGTTGCGTCTGCGTCAGAAGCGGCTGCACTGCAGTTCCTGGCACCTTACTCTGGTTGTACCATGGGCGAATACTTCCGCGACCGCGGTGAAGATGCGCTGATCGTATACGATGATTTGTCTAAGCAAGCTGTTGCTTACCGTCAGATCTCGTTACTGTTACGCCGTCCACCAGGCCGTGAAGCTTACCCGGGCGATGTTTTCTATTTACACTCACGTCTGCTGGAGCGTGCATCACGCGTTAATGCTGACTACGTTGAGCGTTACACCAAGGGTGAAATAACAGGTAAAACCGGTTCTTTAACCGCGCTGCCTATTATCGAAACTCAGGCAGGTGACGTTTCTGCGTTCGTACCAACTAACGTAATTTCGATTACTGACGGTCAGATCTTCTTAGAAACTGACTTGTTCAACGCCGGTATCCGTCCAGCGGTTAACGCCGGTATTTCGGTATCGCGGGTTGGTGGTGCAGCACAAACTAAGATCATCAAGAAATTAGGTGGTGGTATTCGTCTGGCATTAGCCCAGTACTCAGAGTTGGCAGCGTTCGCGCAGTTCGCTTCTGACTTAGACGAAGCGACCCGCGCTCAGTTAGAGCACGGCCAAAAGGTTACTGAACTGATGAAACAGTTACAGTACAGCCCGATGTCTGTTGCCGAAATGGGTGTATCTATTTTCGCTATCGAAAAAGGCTTTATGAAAGATGTAGACGTGGCCAAAATCCTGGATTTTGAAGCCGGTTTAATCGCTTTCATGAAAGCAGAGCACGCTGAGCTGATGGCTGATATCGATAAAACCGGTAATTACAACGACCAAATCGAGTCTACGTTCAAAGCTGCCATTGAGAAATTCAAGGCAACGCAGACCTGGTAATCAATGCGGGTGGTATGCCACCCCATTCGTTGAATGAATCGGAGAGACAGTCATGGCCGGTGGTAAAGAGATAAAAAGTAAGATCGGGAGTATTAACAATACTCGCAAGATCACCAGTGCTATGGAAAAGGTTGCGGTCAGCAAAATGCGCAAAGCGCAGGACCGCGTAGCTGCAACTCGCCCATACGCTGAAGGTATGCGCAAAGTGATTGGTAACGTTGCCAATGGCAGCCTGGAATACCGCCATCCGTATTTAGCGGAGCGTGAGGTAAAACGGGTTGGTTACATTGTCATTTCTACTGATCGTGGTCTTTGCGGTGGCCTGAATACCAACGAGTTTAAGAAAGTTGCCCTTGAGCTGAAAAGCTGGAAGGAAAAAGGTGTTGACGCTCAGTTTGCCGTTATCGGTAACAAAGCGACGGCCTTCTTCAAGCGTTTCGGTGGTAAGGTCGTCGCGCAACAGGCGGGTTCAGGTGACGTACCACGTTTGGCTGATGTGCTCGGTTCGGTAAAAGTAATGCTTAATGCATTTAACGAAGGCCGGATTGACCGCTTATTTCTGGTGTACAACAAGTTTGTCAACACCATGAAGCAGGAGCCAGTGATCGATCAACTCTTACCTTTGCCAAAAGCAGACATAGCACAAAAAGAGCATAACTGGGATTACCTGTACGAGCCGGATCCACAACCTATCATCGATATGTTGATGGACCGTTTCGTCGAATCGCAGGTTTATCAGGGCGTGGTAGAGAACTCTGCCAGCGAACACGCGGCGCGGATGGTAGCAATGAAAGCTGCAACTGACAACGCCGGTAACCTGATGGACGACCTGAAGCTGGTGTACAACAAAGCACGTCAGGCCGCGATTACCCAGGAGCTTAGCGAAATCGTCGCCGGTGCGGCAGCTGTAGGCTAAGGTAAACAGTTTTGAGAAATTTGAGGAAACATCATGAGTCAAGGTAAGGTCGTCCAAATCATTGGCGCCGTTGTGGATATCGATTTTCCACAAGATGCGGTACCTGGTATCTATGACGCGTTAAACGTGACCGACGGTGATCTGGCTGGTCTGGTGCTGGAAGTTCAGCAGCAGCTGGGTGGCGGTACTGTACGTACTATCGCACTAGGTACAACTGACGGTTTACGTCGCGGCGCAGCTGTAGCGAATACCGGTAAAGCAATTCAGGTTCCGGTGGGCAAAGCCACGCTGGGCCGTATTATGAACGTATTAGGTGAGCCAATCGACGAAGCGGGCCCAATCGGTGAAGAAGAGCGTTGGTCAATCCACCGCGCTGCGCCTTCATACGAAGATCAGGCTGCGTCTAACGCGCTGCTGGAAACGGGTATCAAGGTTATCGACCTGGTATGTCCGTTCGCCAAAGGTGGTAAAGTTGGTCTGTTCGGTGGTGCCGGTGTAGGTAAAACCGTAAACATGATGGAACTGATCCGTAACATCGCGATCGAGCACAGCGGTTACTCTGTATTCGCCGGTGTAGGTGAGCGTACCCGTGAAGGTAACGATTTCTATCACGAGATGAAAGACTCTAACGTACTGGATAAAGTATCGTTAGTGTACGGTCAGATGAACGAGCCACCAGGCAACCGTTTACGCGTAGCGTTAACCGGCTTAACTATGGCGGAAAAATTCCGTGATGAAGGCCGTGACGTACTGTTCTTCGTTGATAACATCTACCGTTACACCCTGGCCGGTACTGAAGTGTCAGCACTTCTGGGCCGTATGCCATCAGCAGTAGGTTATCAGCCAACGCTGGCAGAAGAGATGGGCGCGCTGCAAGAGCGTATTACCTCTACTAAGACCGGTTCTATTACGTCAATCCAGGCCGTATACGTTCCTGCGGATGACTTAACTGACCCGTCACCAGCCACCACGTTCTCGCACTTAGATGCGACCGTAGTACTGAGCCGTAACATCGCGTCACTGGGTATTTACCCGGCGATCGACCCGCTGGATTCTACTTCACGTCAGTTAGACCCGCTGGTTATCGGTAAAGAGCACTATGAAGTAGCACGTGGCGTGCAGTCTGTACTGCAGCGTTACAAAGAGCTGAAAGACATCATCGCGATTTTGGGTATGGACGAACTGTCTGATGAAGACCGTACTACCGTATACCGTGCGCGTAAGATTCAGCGCTTCCTGTCTCAGCCATTCTTCGTAGCTGAAGTATTTACTGGTTCACCAGGTAAATACGTGCCGCTGAAAGAAACTATCCGTGGCTTTAAAGGCATTCTGGACGGCGAGTTCGACCATATGCCAGAGCAGGCGTTCTACATGGTTGGTTCAATCGACGAAGCGATCGAAAAAGCGAAGAAACTGTAAGTTCAGGCTTTAGGAGAGCGAGATGGCGATGACAGTGCAACTGGATGTAGTAAGTGCCGAAGAGAAAATTTTCTCCGGCCTTGTCGAATCCGTGCAGGTCACAGGCAGTGAGGGCGAGCTGGGTATTTTACCTTTCCACGCCCCGTTACTGACCACCCTGAAACCTGGCATGGTCCGTATCGTGAAACAGTTTGGCGAAGAACACGTGATTTACGTAGCTGGTGGTGTACTTGAAGTACAACCGGATACCATCACTGTACTGGCCGACGTAGCGGTACGCGGCGAAGACTTAGACGAGCAAGCCGCTTTAGACGCACAAAAACGTGCTGAAGAAGCGATGCAGCACGCTGGTGCAGACTTCAACTATGCTGAAGCTGCCGCGCAACTGGCCGAAGCCATTGCTCAGCTGCGCATTATTCAGAAAATGCGTAAAAAATAAGTTCGGGTTCCGAAATGAAAAAGCCACCGCAAGGTGGCTTTTTTATTGGTTGATAGCAGCCCTGTATTCATTCCGTAACGGCAGTTTTTAACATATTCAGCAAAACTTCACCCTGGCCCTGTAATCTGCGGCGTTATCTATTAGAATAACCGCGTCTGTCGAATGAAAGCGCGATTACAGGGATTCTTTATATGGCATTAAATGTAGTGATTCTGGCGGCCGGTAAAGGCACAAGGATGAAATCCGATTTACCCAAGGTGTTGCACAAAGTGGCTGAACGGCCGATGGTGCAGCACGTGATTGATACCGCCCGTGCTTTAGGCGCAGAAAAACCGCAACTGGTGTACGGCTATGGTGCTGAAGCGTTAAAAACCGCCATGGGCGAACAGCCGTTGCACTGGGTGTTACAGGCTGAGCAACTGGGCACCGGCCATGCGGTAGCACAGGCTATTCCGAATATTGCCGACGACGATACGGTACTGGTGTTGTATGGCGATGTGCCGTTAACCCGCATTGAAACTCTACAGCAGTTATTGGCGGCAAAGCCGGCCAATGGCCTGGCCATTTTAACCGTCAATTTAGCCAACCCTACCGGCTACGGCCGTATCGTGCGTGAAAACGGCAAAGTGGTTGGTATTGTTGAGCAAAAGGATGCTAATGCTGAACAGCTGAAAATCAACGAAGTAAATAGCGGTATAATGGCGTTGCCGGGCAAGCAGCTGAAAAGCTGGCTTGGCCGCTTATCGAACAGTAACGCCCAGGGTGAGTACTATCTAACGGATGTTATCGCGATGGCGCACAGCGAAGGTGTAGAAATTGCTACCGCACAGCCGCAAAACCCGATGGAAGTCGAGGGGGCTAATAACCGTGTGCAGCTTGCTGCGCTGGAACGGGCTTATCAGCAGCGTAAAGCGGAAGAGTTAATGTTGGCCGGAGCCAACCTGCGCGATCCTGCGCGTATTGATGTGCGCGGTACGGTTGAGGTTGGCAACGACGTGATGATTGATATCAACGTTATTTTCGAAGGCAAAGTTGTACTGGGCAAAGGCGTAACTGTTGGCGCTAACTGCATCCTGAAAGACTGCGTGATTGGCGATAACACCGAAATAAAGCCTAATTCGATGATTGAAAAGGCCAGTGTTGGCGCAGACTGCTCGGTAGGCCCTTATGCCCGCCTGCGGCCGGATAGCGTGATGCTGGACGACAGCCATGTCGGTAACTTCGTCGAAATGAAAAAAACTACGCTGGGTAAAGGCTCAAAAGCCAACCACTTAACCTACTTAGGTGATGCAGTGATTGGTGCCAAGGTAAACGTTGGTGCTGGTACCATTACCTGTAACTACGATGGCGCGAATAAGTTTGTCACGACCATTAAAGACGGTGCTTTTATTGGTTCAAACAGTGCCTTAGTGGCGCCGGTAACTGTCGGCGTAAACGCCACCATTGGTGCAGGTTCAGTGCTAACCCGTGATGCGGCGGATGGTGAACTGGTGGTCGCGCGGGCGAAACAGCGCCATATAACAGACTGGCAACGGCCGGTGAAAATTAAAAAGTAATAACCGATTAAAAAAAGAAGCCCGCAAAATGCGGGCTTTTTTATAACTTCAGCTGCCAAGTACCGGTTGCAATTCCCGCTTTGGCTCGTCACAGCAACTCGCCCTTTGCCTACGGCAGGGCTCAGACACTCTGTGACGCCCAAATCGGGATTCCAACCTTCACTCTTTGCATCCAGCTTAATCTGCCTTATCAACCAACACGGCAATAGCACCGTCGCCGGTAACGTTGCAGGCGGTACCAAAGCTATCCTGCGCCATATACAGTGCAATCATCAGTGCGATAGCGGCATCGCCAAAGCCCAGCATAGAACCGAGCAAGCCCACTGCCGACATCACAGCGCCACCCGGTACACCCGGGGCGGCCAGCATCACCACGCCCAGCATAAAAATAAACGGTAGTACCGTTAGCAATGACGGCATGTCCAAGCCATTTTGCATGGTTACCACCGCCATGGCACAGGTAACAATAGTAATGGTCGAACCCGATAAATGAATTGTTGCGCATAGCGGTACAGTAAAGTTAGCCACATCAAATTTGATGCCGTTGTTTTTGGTGGCTTGCAACGATACCGGAATAGTAGCTGCACTCGACATGGTGCCAAGCGCAGTAAAATAGGCTGGCAGCATATTTTTTATCAGGGCAAAAGGTGATTTACCGGCCTTGATACCGGCAATAGTGTACAGCGTGATGATCCAGCACCAGTGCATAACGACTGCCAGCAGTAATACAATACCAAAGGTTTTCAGTGTGCTGAATACGGTACCGGCTGCGGCCATCTGGGCGAACTCGCCAGCGATATACAGTGGCAGCAACGGAATGATGACTTTTTCCAGCAGCAACTGAATCACATCGCGGCCCTGATCGGACAGCTGTTTTAGCTGGGGGGCGCCGGTGGCGGCTATGCCGAGGCCGAAAATAAATGCCAGCACCAAGGCTGTCATTACACTGATCGCCGGTGGTATATCCATTTCAATAAAGGCGGTTAAATGAGCGACATCTGTTGGTGCCGCAGCGCTATTGGCTGCTGTCAGCATCGGTACCACGACACTGGCCACCAGATACGCTAAGGTACCCGCCGTGACGGTAGATAAATAGGCAAAACCGACGGTTCGGCTTAACAGCTTGCCGGAATTACGCGGCAAGGCAGCAATACCGCTGGTAATAAAGAATAAAATCAGCAGAGGTACGGTAAAAAACAATAACTCGCCAAATAAGCCTTTAAAGGTGATTAACAGTCGCGTCAGTTCGTGCGGAGCATAAAGACCGCACAGCATGCCCAGTATGATACCGGCTATTAGTTTTAGTATTAGCGCCATAGTGTTTCTCGTTATAGTGTTGCTTGGATTATCGTAGCCTGGATGGTCGCCGCTGAGCATATCATAAGTTTGTCAGCCATACTGTGCTTTGCTGGTCGGTTGTGTTTCACGTGGAGCATTAGCAATTCAGCGGCAACTCAGCTAAGGCATGCTATTATCGCCGCGCTAACCTAAGCTGCCATGGTTAACACTTGATGCTTAACCGACAAAATAGCGAAAGAACAAAAGGCACATACGATGAAAAAAGTTTTAGTTATGTTGGGCTTCATGCTGCTGAGCGCCTGCAGCCAGTTGCAGCAAATGTCGTCTTACAATGTTACAGAAGCCGATCTGGAGCAGTTACTACAGCAAAAAGTACCTGAACTAACGCGGCAAGCAACAGTGGCCGGCATACCGCTAAAACTGAATGTAGACAGCATGAAAGTGCAAATTGGCCCGGATAACTCTGACGTAGTAAGGGTAAACACCGCTGCCAGCGCGGCGCTGTCATTGTTTGGATTAAGTTACCCGGCCACTATGCAGCTACAGGTCGAAGGGGTGCCGTATTACGATGGTGCCGAAAAAGCCATTTACCTGCGCTCGGTAAAACTGCTGGACTCCAGTATCGAAGCGTCGGGTTACCGCGGTAGCTTAAAACCGGTAACCAACGAGCTATTGCAACTGGTCAACGGCTATCTGGTCAATAACCCGGTATACCGGTTAGATACTGCAAACCCAACCGTTAAGCTGTTAACCTCAGTGCCGGTGAATATGGCCGTCCAACAAGGCCGTATCAGCTTTATGCCGGGTAAAAACTAGTATAAATCGCGCCGGTAGCGATCTTGCTGTGCCAGTTGCGCCAGCACGTCGCTACCAATGACATCCAGCAGTGTTTGATGCACTGCCTTTCCCATACCCTGCAGGCTGCCACAAACATAAATAGCAGCGCCCTGCGCCAGCCAGTCCAGCAACCGTGCTTGCTGCGCGGCTAATGCATGCTGCACATAGAACTTTTCAGCTTGCTGGCGCGAGAATGCCAAATCACAGTGGCGTATAAAGCCCTGCTGCTGCCATGCCTGAATATCACGGGCAAAGAAAAAGTCGCTGTCCTGGCGGCGTTCGCCAAACAACAACCAGTTATCGCGCTGCCCGCGTTTTACCCGCTCGGCCAGTAGCGCCCGAATACCGGCAATGCCGGTACCATTAGCAATAAAAATTATGGGCCGAGCGTCATCCGGTAAATGAAATTGTGTATGCTGGCGCAGCCGCAGCTGCACCGGCTGTTGCTCCATCGCCCAGGCGGTTAACCAGCCGGAACCAATGCCCAGGGCGCCATTTTCGTGCTGCACCTGGCGGACTAGCAATTGCAGCTGGCCTTCGCTGGGGATCGACGCTATTGAATAACTGCGCAGCGGCAGCCGCGGTTGCTGTTTTAACCAGTCAGCCAATGGGCGATTAGCTGCAGGCGGTTGTACTTTATCCAGCTCCAGTTCTGCCAGTGCCCAGCACAAAGGTACATGCCGGCCCTGATAATGTACCGCCTGACAGCCATTAATTGCATGCCGGGTAAGCCACAGCGCGACTGCACATTTACTGTTTTCTGGCTGAATATCTACTAAATCGCCAGCTTGCCAGTGGCTACCGGCGGGCATTTGCAGTTTCACCACATAGCAAGGCAAGCCGCTGCTGGCGGGGTTAGCGATATAGCGGCTATGTAAACCGGCCAGCAGCCAGTTATCGTTAACCGGTTGTTCCGCAGCGGTTTCAGCATCAGCGCCTAACATTGCCAGTAACTGCTGCCATTGTGTCAGCGCCGGGCTTTTGTTATCTGCGCTGTCCAGCTCCAGCAGCGGCCTTATCGCTTTGGCATCGCGGCTATGCAACCAGCCATGCAACCAGTGGCCAAAGGCACAAAACTGCTGATAGCTGCGATCACCAAGCGCCAGCACCGCAAACTGTAACTGATTAAACGACTGCTGCCATTGCTGCGCCAGCTGATAGAACTGGCTGGCGTTATCCGGCGGCTCACCTTCGCCATAAGTGCTCACCACAAACAGCGCTTTGCTGCTTTGATGTAATTGCTGTTGCGTTAACTGGTTCAGTTCCGCCAGCTGCACACTAAAACCGGCACTTTTCAGCTGGCTAGCGCTGCGTTTTGCCAGCTGCAGCGCCATGCCAGACTGACTGGCATAGCCAATCAGCCAGTGATCTGTTGGCTTATGGGTGGCTGTGTTAGTGATTGTTGTCTGTTTGGCCCAGTAAATTCTTAGTAGTAGGCCCATTACCGCCAGTTGGCTGTTTAGCCAAACCCATTGCGAAGCCTTCGCCGAAAATGGTGATTGTGGCAGATAGAATAGCCACAGTAAGGTCAGTAGCAGCGTCAGCAGCATGTATTGTTCCAGCCGGGCAAAACCACGGACAGGCGTTACTGCCGCTGTGCGGGGTTTCAGCCAAACCGAAGCCGCCACCAGCGCAAGGTATAACAGGTATAAACCAATAGTTTGGTATAGCTGTTGGTAAGCAGAAAAATAGGCATAGTGCAGAGGTAACAGCAGCAGCGCCAGCAGGTGATATTTTTCCAGCAAAGATTGCCAGCGTCGTAACATAAGGCACCAGAGAAAAAGCAGGGGTGGCAAAACCCACCCCTTAACGTGCAAGACAAGTAAAACAACGACCAGAGAAGCCCATCCGGGGCCCGGTACAGCAGCCAATCCATCGACTAAGCAGACTATAATACGACTAAATATTAAATGCAAACAATTCTCATTAAAATTAATGTGCCAGTTTAGCACTTGCGTCTACCGCAGAAATGATTACAATATCTTTCGTTTTGAAACTTAATCGAAAGATATGAACAAGCGAAATACTCAACAGCGGCGACATTTAATTGTCAGCCAACTGCAGCAGCAGGGCGAACTGTCGGTAGAGCAACTGGCCGAGCAGTTTAATACCTCTGAAGTGACGATTCGTAAAGACCTGACAGTGCTGGAACAAGCCGGTTTGCTGCTGCGCCGTTACGGCGGTGCCGTGCCGGTACCGCAGGATTTTGTCAGCGACAGTAGTTTAGAGAAGGTTTCAAACCGAAAGTTAGCCATCGCCAAAGCCGCCGCCGGCCTGATTAAAGATCATTACCGCATTATTATCGACAGTGGCCGCACCACTGCTGCCCTGTTACCAGAGCTGGCAACAAAACGTGGCCTGGTGGTGATGACTAACTCGCTGGCGATTGCCAATACCCTGCGTGAGCTGGAAAACGAACCTACGTTGCTGATGACAGGTGGCACCTGGGACCCGCAATCAGAAGCCTTTCAGGGCCAGCTGGCCGAGCAAATGCTGCGCAATTACGACTTTGACCAGCTGTTTATCGGCGCGGACGGCATCGACCTCGGCCGCGGCACCACCACCTATAATGAATTGTACAGTTTAAGCCGGGTGATGGCCGAAGTAGCACGCGAAGTTATCGTGATGCTGGAATCAGACAAGCTGGGGCGCAAAATTCATAACCTGGAATTACCCTGGTCAATGGTGAAAGTACTTATTACCGATGAAGGTTTAGCTGCAGCGGATGCGGCACAGATTGAACAACAGGGCGTTAAGGTGATCCGGGTTCAGGCCTGAGTCAGCTGTACGTCGTAACGTTAACGTATCAGAAATTTATGGAGAGCTCGCATGTGTGGAATAGTTGGCGCCGTAGCGCAACGTGATGTGGTAGACATTCTGGTTGAAGGCCTGCGCCGGCTGGAATACCGTGGTTATGACTCTGCCGGTGTGGCAGTGGTTACTGAAAGCGGCGAACTCACCCGCCTGCGCCGCCTGGGTAAAGTAAAAGAACTGTCAGATGCCGTAGCAGAAAAGCCAGTCGCCGGCGGCACCGGTATTGCCCATACCCGCTGGGCGACCCATGGCGAGCCAAGCGAGCGCAATGCCCACCCGCATGTGTCGAGCAACATTACCGTGGTGCATAACGGTATTATTGAAAACCACGCTGTACTTCGTGAAGCACTAAAAGCCAAAGGCTATGTGTTTACCTCGGATACTGATACTGAAGTTATCGCCCATTTAGTCGAAGAAGAGCTGAAAAGCGCTGGTTCATTGCTGGCCGCAGTACAAAAATCTGTTAAGCAGCTGCACGGCGCTTACGGCACGGTATTATTGGATAAAACCGACAGCAGCCGTGTAGTCGTGGCCCGCTCAGGCAGCCCACTGGTGATTGGTTTAGGTATCGGTGAAAACTTTATCGCCTCGGATCAGCTGGCGCTGTTGCCGGTAACCCGCCGTTTTATCTTCTTAGAAGAAGGCGATGTAGCCGAAATTACCCGTCACAGCATCAACATTTTCGATAAAGACGGCAAGCCGGTAGAGCGTGAAGTGCATGAGTCAAACGTCAGCTACGACGCTGGCGACAAAGGCCAGTACCGCCACTTTATGCTAAAAGAAATTTACGAGCAGCCGCATGCGATAAACAACACGCTGGAAGGCCGCTTAAGTGCCGATTCTGTACTGGACGAAACCTTCGGTAACGGCGCAGCTGAGCTGTTTAAACAAGTAAAACACGTGCAAATCGTCGCCTGTGGTACCAGTTACCATTCAGGTATGGTGGCTCGCTACTGGTTAGAGTCGTTAGGCGGCATTTCCTGTAACGTTGAAATCGCCTCAGAGTTCCGTTACCGCAAATCGTTCGTGCAGCCAAACAGCCTGCTGGTAAGCATTTCGCAATCAGGCGAAACCGCCGACACGCTAGCTGCGCTGCGTTTAGCAAAAGAAGCCGGTTACTTAGGCAGCTTAACGATCTGTAACGTGGCCGGTTCGTCACTGGTGCGCGAATCAGACTTAGCCTTTATGACCCGCGCCGGTGCCGAAATCGGTGTCGCTTCAACCAAAGCTTTTACTACGCAGTTAGTTGGTTTAGCGATGCTGACCATGGCCATTGGTAAGTACAATGGCTTAACCGCGGCGCAGCAGCGCGAACTGACCGACGCCTTAAAGAGCCTGCCAGCAAAACTGGAGCAAACTTTAAGCCTGGCGCCACAAATTGAAGCCCTGGCAGAAGAGTTTGCCGACAAGCATCACTCGCTGTTCTTAGGCCGTGGCGATCAGTACCCAATCGCTATGGAAGGCGCGTTAAAGTTAAAAGAGATTTCTTACATTCACGCCGAAGCCTATGCCGCGGGTGAGTTAAAGCACGGCCCGTTGGCGCTGATTGACGCGCAAATGCCAATTATCGTGGTAGCGCCAAACAACGACTTGTTGGAAAAGCTGAAATCTAACGTTGAAGAAGTGCGCGCCCGCGGCGGTATTCTGTACGTCTTCGCCGACGCTGATGCCATGTTCCAGTCTGACGGCACCATGCGCGTAATCAACGTGCCACATGTCGCCGACATCCTGGCGCCAATCGTCTACACCCTGCCACTGCAGCTGTTGAGCTACTACGTTGCCATTATCAAAGGCACCGACGTAGACCAGCCACGTAATCTGGCGAAGAGTGTAACGGTAGAATAATTTATGGTTAAAAATAATAAGGCCATCAACAGTTTACTGTGATGGCCTTTTTTATTTCCATCTTGCCAGCGGTTAATTAACTGACTAAGTTAAAAGCTGTTTTCAACTCAGTGTGTATGAATAACTCTTTCGGAGGGTTTAGGTGCTTGATGTAATTGAGATCCAGCAAAAAGCCAGTCAGGGCCGAACTGAACCTTATCTGTGCCGTCTATCTGACAACAAGCGTTACTACGTAAAAGGACCTCAGGCAGGTGCCAGGGGTTTAATTAACGAAGCTGTGTGTGCTTATCTTGGTAGCGCTTTGCAACTGAAAGTACCTGCTCACTGTTGCGCTTATTTACCGCAAGAGTTATTACGTTTCGACGATGCTGCCAGCCGAGTTTTGGGTACCGGCGATAGCATAGTATTTGCATCAGAGCTGATACCTGACTTGTTAGAAGTAACACCAATCAGTGCGGTCTCTATGCCTGAGCAATGCGCCCGTGATCTGTTTCTGTTTGATTACTGGATTAGGAATGAAGACCGCACCATGACGGAAAACGGCGGCAACCCAAACTTATTTTATCGGGCAACGTCAAAGCAATATGTAGTGTTAGACCATAATTTAGCTTTTGACAGCGGCTATAATTTCAAAGCTAATGCCAAGCTACACTTAGCCTACAATGCGTGGTTTGGTTCACAACATGATGCCCTTTGGCGCACGCATTACAGTGCAAAACTAGCCATTGCGTTGCAAGGGCTGGCCCAGTATGCTGCCACTTTACCAGCTGCATGGCTTGAACAGGTGCCGGGTTATCTGGCAGAAATAAACGACACACTATCTTTATTTAACAGCGACGAATTCTGGGAGGTACTGGTATGAAAACACTTTATCAGTATGCAATAGTACGGTTTTTACCTCATGTCGAGACGGGTGAATTTGCTAACGTCGGCATAGTGCTGTGCGCTCCGGAATTAGGCCTGTTTGATTTTCGTTTGGCGCCAAACCGTTTTGCCCGCGTAACCGACTTCTTTGAAGACCTTGAAGGCAAGCTATACAAAGCTACACTGCAAACAGTAGAACAAGAGTTGCTAAGGCTGCAAACTTATGTCACCCGGCTCACGCCAAAAGAGTTAGCACAGCAGATGCAGGAAGTAGTGCGGCCAAGAGAAACCCTGGTACGCTACTCTGAGCTGCGTTCTTTATATTTGGAGCAAAAGCCCGCAGCCGTACTTGAACAGTTGTTTGAGCGCTTGGTACACCGTACTTTCCTGACCGAAGAATATCAGGAAAGCCTGATGGTTAAGGTAATTCGGCAGCAGTTAAAAGATGAAAAGCTAACGCATTTTAAGCAGGATAAAATTCACGACAACTTTATTGAAGTGACTTTGCCGTTGGTGGCAAAAGCCAACGATGTTTTTGTGATTAGGCCATTAGCCTTCCGCCACCAAACTGCTATTCGGGTGTTTGACCATGCCGAACAATGGCTTGGCCGCTTTCGCCGCCTGGTAAATCACAACGTTTTGCAAAAAGAGCATATTTTGCTGCCATTACAAGGGCCAGCAGGTAACGACAGCAAATTGCTCGGCGCGTTTAAAGAAGTAGAGCGCGAACTGGCAGCCTTTGGCGTGCAAACTCTCGATCACAAAGACAAAGCCGGTATCAGCCGCTTTGCCAAACAGGCTTTAATACCAGACAGTTTTAAACTGCAGTAATCCTACCCAATCCAAGGCCCCTGAAATTCGGGGCCTTGCTACATCTTGCTTACCCTTGTACCAAAAAATGCTTTGCTTTTTCCGCTGCCTGGCTTAGTTTAAAGCCATCATATTAAAAGGACTTAGTGCCAACCAGCAGTAAAAGGAAAGTTATGACCCGTCGTACTTCGTTTTCTTGCAGTTGGAATACTTAAAGGCTTGTCTTTAGGGGTATTATCAATTGACCAGTGACATTACCAAAAGGCAACACTTTCACATGCGGGCAATATTGAATAACTTTGCAAATTCAGAAGGCTGTGTGGAAGTTCATAAAAAAATCGACGGTACGAGGTCTCTTGAAAAAGTTGCCAGCAGGTCTGGACGCCGAAAGTATTCTTTATTCGAAGCTCAGCAAAGTTGGTCACAGGAGTTGGAACGAGGTTTTAGCCATCCGATTGAAAAGAGATTTTTAGATGAGGTCGACATAGTTAAGCAGGGTGGCGACTTATCGAATCATCAAGCGGTTTCTGATTACTACTTACTCTGGAAAATAAGGCATTGGTATAAACATCAAGCTGCACCAAGTATATCTCCTTTTGGCGAGCTACCTACGGGCAACATGTCAGCGGAGTTAAACGAGGCAGTAAATCGCGTAGAAAAGTGTGCAATTGGTGCTAATGGAGTCATTTCAGGGGTTTATTCAACCACTCTTCATATGAAGAGTGATTTTGAAAAGGAGAAAGGTAAATTACAGAGATACTGCTGGCAGGTCCTCGAATCAAAAAGCTCTGACTTTGTTTCTGCAGACTGTTACCAATCTACATTAGCTATACCAATTTCACCCAAATTTTATTATTTGGTGTTATAAAGGAAAGCAAACGAGATTTTGCTACTGAATACTTCGTAAAAGATTTCAATGAATTATCGATTTTGCAAAGCTATTCATTTATCTTTTTTAGACCTTTAGCTAACTAATTTAATTAGCTAAGCAGTGCATGTTGCGGCTTGTCCAACCTCACCAAAGCGCTTGCTTCGACACTGCCAGCCACATAATTACCAGTACTGTGACTGGTAGGGTAATAAGCGCCAGATTGGTAAACGCTTTATGATAAAACTGCACCAGTGCCTGCTGACGCGGTGTTAAGGCGTTACCTGCGCTGCGCCTGGCGATTAGCCGGTTTACCTTCCAGTTACCCAGCCAGATATCGACAATTTCCAGCGGTACTATGATTAACAGCACCAGCCAGAGCTTTTGCTGCAACCAAGGCATGCTGATAAAGCCAAACATAAAGGCCATAGTAGCGCCGCTTAGCAGCAGGGTGACTAAAGCGATATGTTCCAGCGTTAACGTCCAGAAAAACACCCGGTACACTTTGGCGGTGGCGGACGATAACTCGCCCTCTTGTTGCTGCATATAACGCAGTACCAGCCAGGAGCCGAGCGCCGGGCCTAACCACATTACCAGCGAGCCGAGATGAATAACCTTAAGTGCGGCGTACATGCGGTGTGCCCCATAATTTCCATGCGATTAGCACAAACCAGCCGGTACTTAACATCATACTGGCGGCTGTAAAATATTCCGCCAGTTTTAACTGCTGTAGCGCAATGGCCACCGATAAGCCTAAACCGAGCAGCCAGGCAACAAGGCCCGGATATAACCACAGTTTTAATGCCGGTTGTTGCTTTAGCAGCGCCAGTGTCAGCAGCAAGCCGCCGATATTGTATAAACCGTTACCCAAAAAGCCGGTCAGGTGCATGGCCAGTACGTCGATAAACTGCAACAACGCCAGTTGCTCAGTAGCGATATGCGGCATGACAAAAGCATAAAGGGTTTCGGCCATCAGATCGGGCGCCATACCCAGCGCCACCAACAACACGCCATACTGGCGGGCGGCGCCGGCTTGCAGCTCGGTGGACAGCATTACTGCAAACGCCAGCAAACTCAGCGCGGCCAGCATCCAGCTAAGCCAGCCCCATTGCCATAACGTCAGGTTGTTATTGATGTAATTAAGTCTGGTAGCAAGGTCATCACCTACCGGTAAGCCTGGCCGCATCGGGCCGTTCATCATCAGGCAGGCGATAAATATCAGCAGTGCAATGAACAGCGTGGCGTAAAAGTAATGTGGTTTGGTCATAACGGGCTATCCATAGCAAACAGGCTGCTATCTTAGCGGCTGAACAACACAAGTGGAATGCTTTGTGTTATTTAACCTTTTGAGTTATCGGGTTTTCTTTGTGCTTCTTGCTGCAAAAACTGCTGTTTAGCCTGTTGTTGTTTTGCTCGGGCGTTAAGGTGCGCAGCTAATTGGCGTGTTTCATCTGGTGTGCCGCGGACGATAATCCGTCTTACATCAGTATCAAAACACAATGCCTCGTTTTTACTCCAGGCCTGCATCGTTATGCGGTTTGTTAGCAATGTCAGTGTCGGGCAAGGCTTGTAGCCGGCATACTCGGCTTTATTCTGCCAATAAGCGTTAATGACAAAGTTACCGATAACCACCAAAGCTAAACCGGTTAGCACACCGATTGCTGTCAGCTTACCGTTATTTGCAGATAACGTTTGCTGGCGCAGACCCCGCCAAAGCCGGTTAGCGGCATAGCCTGTTATAAATACCAGCGCCAGTAGTGCACCCGGCAAGTAACCATGAAAGCTGCTTAATACGATAAGTGGCTTTGCGCTGATTAGCTCGGCAAATTGCGTTTGTACTTCGTGCAATAGCGTCCAGCAGCCTGTAACTAAAAGCAAACTGAATAACAAGAAAGCTATAGCGTCTTTAAGCACAGACAATATCCTCAATATTTAACATTACTTTTAATTATTTAACATTCGGCGCAGTGTGAGGTATATTTGGTGAATCGACAACATTTCGAGAGAAAAAATGCACACTCCTGTTCAGTTTTATATGGCGATACCGGAAGATCTATTTCGTTTGGGCCGAAAAACCACACCCAAGCTTGATTATATTCGTCCAACTCCCCCTCGTGACGAAAAACACGATACATGGGATGTTAGGCTTTATGAGAAAAATGGCGTGAGTTATGTTGATAGTCAATCAGGCGGTTTATCTTTATTCAATTATCGAAATCCTCAATTCGGCAACTTATGGTGGAAAATACCGAAAAGCACAAAGTTGCCAACTGGCCTACATATTTCCTTGGATAAAGGGGGCAGAGAAGGAAAATTCCACTTCACTATTCGGCCTTTACACGATATGCCGTACTATTCGTATATTGAAAAGCTGAAGCAATTGGAATCTGCTGCAATTCCAAGTTTCCTCAGCGTGCCAAAATCAGAGGTAAGTTAGTTATGTTCTCAACAGTTGAATTACGCCACATACGTTTATGTCTTACAAAACAGCTTGCTGCCGGGCGTGCTGAGTTGGTAAAGCTGGATGAAGATAGTGACGAATATATGGAAAAAGCGAATGATTTAATGGTGCTGGATAGCATTATTGCTAAAATTGACCGAGAGCTTGATTAAAAAGGATTTTAAGCGTCTGTTAAACCATACTTTTTACGGAGTTCCCGCACCGATTGCAGTTTGCCTTGCTCGCTATCGCTAAGGCCTTGTTCGATGGCTTGGCGCACATAAATCTGTTCCATCAAATCCTCCCAGGTGGCATTGGCTGGCAACTGATCGATCAGCTTATGGGCTTCATCTTTTCTTAACGGGCTTGGCATAGTTAATTCTCCGGTACAGGCTTAATTGTTAGCCGGTTCATGCCGAAAAGCAATGTGTAATGCGGCATCGACTACTGCTATCAATCATCCCGGGTTAGCACTTCCAGCAGTTCAATTTCAAATATCAGGTTGCTGTTCGGTGGGATCATAGTGCCAATCTGGCGCTCGCCGTAGGCTAGCTCCGCCGGTACCCAGAGTTTACGCTTGCCGCCGGTTTTCATGCCTTTTAAGCCTAAAATCCAGCCTTGAATAACGCGATTGTTACTCAGCACTATCTGAAACGGCTCGCCGCGCTTGTAGGAGGAATCAAACTCGGTACCATCTTCTAACCAGCCGCGATAATGCGCAGTGATTAGCGCGCCGCGTTCTGCAGCTTTACCGTTGCCTTCAATCAAGTCTTCAATTTTTACTTCTGCGTTCATAATAATGAATGTGGTTGTTTCAGCTTGCGGCAGTATAAAGCATCTGCAAAAAGATGCTGAAAAACATATATATATCGCATCTGTCTGTTGCACTAATTCAGGGCGGCTCGCTGTTGCTGGTTTTTATTTGGTGCAATCTTAATCTTTGAATCTTAATGTAAAAGTAATCATGGCTTCATGTTTTGCCCCAATTTGGTACGGCTTTTTATGGCGGCACTATTGACGGGCGATTTTTAATCATCTACGCTTTGTAAGCGCTTACATTTCAGCTTTCCGCCGCTTACGGAGACATGTAAGCGCTACCAAACAACAAAAACACTAAATACTCAGCAAACACGGGAGAGAGGGTATGAACCAGACACGTTTCAAACTGTCGCGCTTGGCGCTCAGTTTGTCACTGATTACGGGAGCGGGTGCACTGGCGCCGGTTTCTGCTAATGACGATGTGGCAGCAACCACTGACGTTGAAGTGATCCAGGTTACCGGTATTCGCGGCAGTCTGGCCAAGTCGATGGATGTTAAGCGTGAATCAACCGGCGTGGTAGATGCCATCACGGCGGAAGATATCGGTAAGTTCCCTGATACCAACCTTGCTGAGTCGTTGCAGCGTATTACCGGTGTATCAATAGACCGTAGCAACAATGAAGGCAGCCGCATTACCGTACGCGGCTTTGGTCCACAATTTAACCTGGTTACCCTAAATGGTCGTCAGATGCCGACTAACGATGGCCGTTCATTCGATTTTGCCAATCTGGCAACAGAGAGTGTGTCGGGTGTGCAGGTGCATAAAACCGCTAAAGCTGATGTGCCAAGCGGTGGCATCGGTGCCACAGTAAATATTTCTACCGCCCGCCCGCTGGATAACCCAGGTCTGAAAGCTGCTGTGGGTGCCAAAGCAGTATATGACACTGCAAATGAAAGCGGTGATGATCTGACTCCCGAAGTGTCGGCGATCTTCAGTAACACCTTTGCTGACGATAAGTTCGGTATTCTGATTTCCGGCTCAGTGCAGGAGCGTAATAACCGTGCTGAGGGCATGGCAGTTGATAACTGGATCCCGAATGTGGATTTATCCATTTCGCCAAATTTACAACTGACCGATAACAACCAACGTGCCGATGGCAACACCTGGTATCCGCAAAATGCCGGTTATGAAATTCTGGACAATGAGCGTAAGCGTACCAATGGCCAAATTGTGCTGCAGTTTGCGCCAAATGACAGAGTAAAAGCCACACTGGATTATACCTACGCCAAGCAAGAGTTGGACGTAGAGCGTTATGGCTTTGGTGTGTGGTTTAACAACGGCGGTAACGTACAAAGTGCTACCATCAATGAAAACGGTACTTACATTGATGTAACTGAAGTAAATGGTGACTTTGCAACTAACCTGAACCGTAATGGTACGGCCAGTGAAACAAAATCACTGGGCTTTAATCTGGAATGGCAGGTTACAGATAATCTGGAACTGGAGCTCGATGCACACAGTTCTAAGGCCATTAGCAAAGGCACTGGCTATGGCCACGATGCCTATATGATTATTGGTAATACGTCTTGGGCTGGCGACGATGATCACCCTAATGCGACAGCTAACCTGGAAACCAAGAGTGCCGATTTTACCACTGGCGGTATTCCGGTTATCGACTTTACATTAACTAATGGTCAGGCAGAATTACTGCCACAAGATATGGGTTCATTATTTGGTGGCGTCAGCAAAAACCATAATGAAAACGCCATGGATCAGGTGCAGTTAAAAGGTCAGTGGTTAAACAGCAGCAACAGCGCTCTTGTGGCACTGGATTTTGGTGCGTCGTACACCAACATGGATTTCAACTATTCAAATGCTTATTCGGGGCAATTGGCTGCAGGCTGGTGGTTATGGTCGGCAGACTGGTATCCGGATGATTTATTTTACCGTGTCGATACCAGCAGCTTACTGGACCAGTTCGCTGGTGGCGGCGCCGATAAGCAGATTAACTATTTCTATGCTGCTGATTTTGGTCAGATCATTGATATCGCCGAAAGCATTAACTGCGATCACCCAGATGGTGGCATTGGTGCCTGTAGTTGGCCAGCATCGTTAAATGGTCGTTACGGATCAAATGCAATTCTGGAAAAACATAAAGTTAACGAGAAAACCATATCTGTTTATACCCAGGCCCGGTTTGAAACTGAGTTTAACGGTATGCCGGTTAATATCGTTACCGGTTTACGTTACGAGCAAACTGATTTAACAGCAAACAGTCTGGAAACCCCTGCCATCAGTATGCAGTGGGTTAATGGTAACGAATGGGCATATAGTTATACCAATGACCAGTCATACTCAGACGGCCGTGGTAAAACCCGCGAGTTTCTGCCAAGTGTAGATGTGAATGTTGAAATTATTGATGACCTTATTGGTCGATTCTCTTACAGCCGAACACTGACACGGCCTCCAGTAAATGATCTGCGTTCAATAACATCTTTTGACGGCAACCCGAAAGTGGGGCAACGTAAGGTCACCGTCGGTAACCCTGAGTTGAAACCTTATACATCAGATAATATTGATTTATCGCTTGAATATTATTATGCCCCGGGAAGCTATGTGTCAGCAGGCTATTACCGTAAGCAGGTAGACAACTTCTTGGTGGGAGTGACTACAGAAGAAACCATGGGCGATCTGCGAGATATCTTTAATGGCCCGCGAGCAGAGCAAGCTATCGCAGAGCTGGTTGCTGAAGGCATTCAACCTACCGATCCAGCAATTTTTGCCCGTATCCATGAAAATCAGGGTACAGACCCATCAGGCCCATTATTCAGCGATGAAAATGATCCTCTGACAGTGTTCTCTGTTCTGCGGCAAAACAACGTTGAAACCGGTAACTTATGGGGTTGGGAGCTGGCAGCGCAACATATGTTCGGGGAAACCGGCTTTGGTGTCCAAGCTAATGCTACCTTCGTGTACGGTGATGTTGAAGCTGACCGCAACGCTGTTGGTTATCAGTTTGCCTTACCTGGTCTGAGTGACTCCGCCAACCTGTCACTGATTTATGACCTGGATGGTTTGTCAATGCGAGTTTCCTATAACTGGCGTGACGAGTTCTTGTCGAACTTTGATCAACATCAGGCCCCGGTATTTACGGAAGCTTACGGCCAATGGGATATTAATGTGAACTACGCGGTCACCGACAACCTGACGGTATTTGTTGAAGGCCTAAACATTACTGAAGAAACGCAGCGTATCTTTGTCCGCTTTCCTGAGCAGTTCCTGCGTGGTTACCAGTATGGCGCCCGTTACAATTTAGGCGTACGTTATACTTTCTAAGCTGCCATGCAGTTTGCTACGCTCAAAAGCCGCTGACACCAGCGGCTTTTTATTAGCCGCGCGTTACAACATTGACAGGAGTTGCCATGGCACAGCATGCCGTACTGGACAATATCAGCCACAAAGACATTAGAATTATCAGCCAGCGTGGCGCAGGTTTTGGCGACAATGTCAGCCTGACCACCGCCTTTATCAGCGAATTTATGCAGCTGCAAAGCTGGTATCCGCTGTTTTTCCGCCATAACAGTGACAACAACAGTTACGAACCGGTTGCTTTGCTGGGGTTGAAACCGGGGCAAAATCTGTTTTTGCAGCCGCAAGGCTGGCAGGCCGGTTATGTGCCGCTGAGTATGCAGCGGCAACCGTTTTTAATCGGTTTTCAGCAACAGGTTGAAAACGGCGTACCGCAGCAGGTACCGGTAGTGTGTATCGATTTGGATCACCCTCGTGTTAGCCAGACACAGGGCGAACCGGTGTTTCTGCCGGATGGTGGCAGTAGCCCGCTGTTGCAGCAGGCCACTGCGGTACTACAGCAAATTCAGCATGGTCATCAGCAAAACCAGGCATTCTGCCAGACCCTGGCAGAGCTGGAGTTACTGCAAAGTACCACGCTGGAGCTCAGTTACCACGGTGCTGTACATAAGCTGACCGGGCTGCACAGTATCGTGACTGACAAACTGAATGCGTTAACAGCAGAACAGCTGCAGCAGCTGCAGCATCAGGGCTATTTGCAGGCGCTGTATCTGGTGCAGGCATCGACCGGCAATATTGCCAAGCTGCTGAGTAAGATGGAAAATCAGCCCGGCTGAGACTACGCGGGCTACAGAGGCTGATTGACGATGCAGAGCATTGAACAGATAGATTGCGACATTAATTTTGCACTGAGCACCCAACTAAGTGGCCGTACTACGCCATTGGTGCTGCGTAATCTGGTAAAGCACTGGCCGTTGGTACAACAGGCGCAGCGGTCTGATCAGGCTGTCGCTGATTATCTGCGCAGCCTGTATCCGGGCGTGCCGGTGCAGGCGTTTTTTGCTGAGCCCGAAGCTGGCGGCCGTTTTTTTTATAACGCTGATATGAGCGGCTTTAACTTCAGCCAGCGGCAAACCCGGTTAGATACGGTGCTCGATGGTATTTTGCAGCATAGCGGCTGTAGCGATGCGCCGGTATTTTACATGGGCTCGACCACCGCTGACTATTGCACGCCAGGCCTGACCGCTCAGAACCCTTTGACGCTTGACGGTATAACACCGTTGGTAAGTTTATGGCTGGGTAACCGCAGCCATGTAGTGGCGCATTATGACGTGCCTGATAACATTGCCTGCGTTGGCGCCGGTAGGCGGCGCTTTACACTGTTTGCGCCACAGCAGCTGGCTAACCTGTACCCCGGGCCATTCGATTTTACCCCTGCCGGACAGCCGGTCAGTATGGTAGATGCCCGCCAGCCCGATTTTGCGCGCTATCCGAAATACCGTGACGCGCAGCAACATGCGCTGGTCGCCGAGCTGGAAGCCGGAGATGCTATTTATATTCCGTCTATGTGGTGGCATCAGGTAGAAGGGTTAAGCGAGCTGAATGTGCTGGTTAATTACTGGTGGCGCCAAACGCCGTCGTACTGCGGTTTGCCAACAGATGCCTTGCTGCATGCGATGCTGAGTATCCGCGACTTGCCGCCGGCGCAGCGGCAAATCTGGCAGCAGCAGTTTGAGCATTATGTGTTTAACGCAGATGAGCAGACCAGCGCCCATTTGCCGGCAGATAAACGTGGTGTACTGGCGCCGATGCTGGAGCAAACGGCACGCAAGCTTCGGGCAATGCTGCTTAACCGGCTAAACCGTTAGCGCTGATAAACCCGTACATAGTCTATTTGTAGGCTTTGCGGGTAGGCACTGGCATCAACGCCTTTTTCATTCACATTACCGGCCCAGTTGCCGCCGACGGCTAAATTTAGCAGCAGATGAAAGCGCTGATCAAAAGGCGCATGCGGCCCTATATCATTGCGGCTGTAACTGGCCGCGGTATACCAGTCACTGCTGCGTTGGGTGGCATATAACACATCGTCAACATACCAGCGGATTTCACCGGCTTCCCATTCGATAGCATAAGTATAAAACGCATCTGAGGGGCTTTTGCCATCGCGCAGCTTGTAGCTTTTGCCGCTGTAAACGTTATCCGGCGGCAGTTTGCCGTAATGCAGAGTACCGTGCACGCGGCGCTCGCGCTCGTCGGCAAGCGCACTGGGTTCGTCAGATATAGTGCCCAGATTCACGGCTTCCATAATGTCGATTTCGCCCGATAGCGGCCAACTGCCATACTGCCAGTCGGTGGGCAGCATCCAGATCGCCGGCCAGCTGCCCTGCCCGCGTGGTAATTTGGCACGGATTTCAAAGCGGCCATATAGCCAGTCACCCTTGCCTTTGCTACGCAGCCTGGCCGAGGTATAGGGCTGGGTTTTACGCTGGTGCGGGCTGTGCGCCGGGTCGTCTTCATTCAGCGCCGCGCCGGTGTAAGTTTCCTGGCGGGCAACAATGTGCAGTATGCCGTTTTCAACATAGGCATTTTCACGCCGGTTAGTGTAGCACTGCAGTTCATTGTTACCACCACCCTGGCAGTTTTGCTCAAAGCTCCATTTGGCTGAATCTATGCTGTTGCCGTCAAATTCGTCCTGCCATACCAGTTGCCAACCCGGAGTATCAGCGGGCAGAACAGGTTCTGCCGGCTTACTTTGCTGCTGCGTGGCCGGTGGTGCCAGCTGACAGCCAGCCAAAACAGTACAGGTAAACAATGACAGAAGCTGACGGCGCATAGGTTAGTCTCCGCGACAGGAAATACTGGCCGTGTCTGCAGCAGCAGGCACCAGCCGGATATCGGCCAAGCTTAACACTAACGGGGCGGCACTGGTCAACGACACGGGTGTGAAGATTTGACTGAAATCTGCTCCGGCGCGGCCAAAGCAGGCTAAATCGACACTCAGCGTCTGCCAGCTGTCATCGGCCATCGCCTGCAGTTGCGGCGTTATATTCAGTGCACTGTCACAGCTTTGAGCGCAGTCCATGCCCAGCATAACGTTATCCGGCACTTCACCTGTCCGTTTCAGTTGTAGCACCAGTGCTGCTGAGGCTTCCTGATAAGAGCGCAAATCGGCAGGAAAGGCGCTGCTTAAGCTTACCTTAGCCGGTCCACTGAAACTGAGGCGGCGGGCATCTTCCTGCACGGCTTTGTCGAAGGTGCGTACAGCAATATTGCCCAGCTGTTCGACGCTGCTGTTCATGGCTTTACTGCTGCCATCGGTGTGCAGCATCAGCTGATAAGGCGGTTTAACTGCGCGTTCAAACAGCACCAGGTCCTGCAGGTTGTGGCTGGTTTCTACCTGCTCCGGTAGTGCATTACTCAGCGTGCTGGTATCACCGTAGCGCAGGCCAAAGCCATATGGCAGCAGTGGCTGGTAGTCAGCGTCGTGGCGGTTGACGATTTGCTGCGGTGTGGCTGGCCAGCTAAACGACAATTTGCCGTGGAAGTCTTTGTTAACACTACCATCAGTATTGGCAACGATGACATCCGCTATCGCTCCCCCTTCACTGCCCGGCAGCCAAATCGCGACAAAGGCGTCAGACGCATTGAGCTCCGGGTTAACCCACATTGGCCGGCCACTGATAAACAGTGAAACCACTTTAATGCCATCGGCTTTTAGCTTTTTAAGCAAGGCCAAATCGGTTTTATTGCCACGCTGATACTCAAGGTTATCCAGATCGCCATTGCCTTCGGCATAGGGCTGCTCACCAAATACCACGACGGCAACATCTGGTTTGCTGTTGTAGCTGCCATCCGTGCTCAGCTCAGTGCTGCCACCTGCTGCAGCAACGGCTTGTGCAATACCGGCATAAACAGAACTGCCGCCGGGGAAGTCGCTGTTGCTATTGCCGGTACCTTGCCAGCTGATAGTCCAGCCGCCGGATTGCATACCGATATTATCAGCACCAATACCAGTCACCAGAATGTGCTGCTTGGGGTTAAGTGGCAAGGTTGCGTCGTTATTTTTCAGTAACACCAGCGATTGCTGCACGGCCTGGCGCGCGACAGCGCGGTGTTCGGCAGAGCCAATCAATTCGGTTTTGCCCGATAATGGCCGCTTAGCCGGGCTGGGTTTATCAAACAGGCCGGCACGCAGTTTCACCCGCAAAATACGCCGTACGGCATCGTCAATCCGGCTTAGCGGTATCTGGCCACTTTCGGTCTGTGCCAGCAGGTTTTCATACAAGGGTTTCCAGGCAGGTGTAGGCACCATATACACATCAAGCCCGGCCAGGGCTGCCTGAGCACAGTTATCGTTGCTGCAACCCGGGATCTGGCCGTGGCCATTCCAGTCGCCGACAACAAAGCCATCGAAGCCCATGCGATCTTTTAATACATCGGTGAGTAAATACTTACTGCCGTGAATTTTTTCGCCATGCCAGCTGTTAAACGATGCCATCACGCTTTGTGCACCGGCTTGTAAGCCGCCGACATAACCCTGGGCGTGGATACGGAATAAATCAGCTTCGCTGGCGATATTATCGCCCTGATCGTCACCGCCTTCGGTGCCGCCATCGCCGAGAAAATGCTTAACGGTACTGATTACCCGCTGCTCGCCGAGAAAATCCTTATCGGCTGCGCCCTGTAAACCGGTAACGATAGCGGCGGCATAGTCGTGTACAATGTCTGGATCTTCCGAATAACCTTCATAGGTTCGGCCCCAGCGGTCATCGCGCACTACCGCCACGGTGGGAGCAAATACCCAGTCAATACCGGTTACCATCACTTCACGCGCCGTTACTGCAGCAATCTGCTCTATTAACGCCGGGTTATTTGCTGCACCCAAACCTATGTTATGAGGAAACAGAGTCGCGCCGATCACATTATTGTGGCCGTGTACCGCATCGGTACCCCACATGGTTGGAATGGTGCTGCCGTCGAGGCTGTCGTCAACTGATGCCTGGTACATAGCCTCGGCCAGCGCTATCCAGTCGGCCGGGGTGGCATGTTTGTTATTATCCGGAAAAGCGCCACCGCCGTTGAGGTATGAGCCAAAACCATATTTACGCATGTCTTCAACGGTAATATCGCGGATTTCCGGCTGGATCATCTGGGCAATTTTTTGCGCCAGGGTCATATCGGCCAGCATATCAGTAATACGCTGCTCCATAGCCGGGTCCTGAGCCACCGGTAATGTCAGCTCTGGCCAGACAGCCGCCGCTTTGCCGGAGGGTTCAGTCTGCTCTGTCGGCGCTTTGGCACAGGCGCTTAATACCAGTGCGCAGCTGATACTTAATGCAGAAAGTTGCAGGCGAAATGTCATCCGGTTCTCCTTAAGCGACGTTGCGGGGTTTGCTGCCGACAGCGCCGTACCAGGCAATATAGACATAGCAAAATAACGGAATAATAAAGGCTAATTGCACACTGATGGCGTCTGCCAGTGCGGCTTGTGCCAGTGGTAATACTGCGCCGCCGACAATGGCCAGACACAAAATACCTGAACCCTGGCTGGTGTGCTGTTTCAGGCCGTGAATCGCCAGGCTGAAAATTGTCGGGAACATAATGGAATTACACAGACCCACCAGCAAGATGGCAAACATGGCCAGACTGCCGCCGGTAGCAATAGTAATGGCAAGTAAAACCACCGCACAGACCGCATTAAATGCCAGCACTTTACCCGGCGCCAGATGTTGCATTACGACAGCACCGATAAAGCGCCCGGCCATAGCACCGCCGAAATACCAGGCAATATAGTGTGACGCCGTTTGGGCTTCCAGCGCGCCGATATCAGGCTGAGTAATAAAACTGATCAAAAAGCTGCCAATACCCACTTCGGCACCGACATAAACAAAAATACCTAACGCACCCAGCACCAGATGACGGTACTGCCAGGCCGCGCCGGTGACGGTGATACTGGCGTCTTTCTTGCCCAGTTTAGGCAGGCGTAAAAAGGCAAAAATCAACGCCATGATGATAAGTGCCGCAGCCAGCAGCAGGTAGGGTAATTGTACTGTCGACTCGGTTACTTCACCTGGTGTTGGCGCTTGCATGCCGCCGAAAATCAGCCAGGCACCAAAAAACGGCGCTACTGTGGTACCCAAAGAGTTGAAGGCCTGTGTCATGGTTAAGCGGCTGGATGCTGTTTCGGGTTTACCCAATACGCTGACATAAGGGTTAGCGGCAACCTGCAGTATGGTAATACCGGAAGCTAGAACAAATAATGCCAGCAAGAACAGCGGGTAGTAATGGGCAGCAGCGGCCGGGTAAAACAGCAAACAACCGGCGCCGGCAATCAGCAGGCCGGTGACAATGCCGGATTGGTAGCCAATACGGCTTACCAGCAAACCGGCTGGCACTGACACGACAAAATAGGCACTGAAAAAGCAAAACTGGATCAGCAGCGCCTGGGTGTAGTTCAGGTCAAACAACCCCTTTAAGTAAGGCACCAGAATGTCGTTCAGACAGGTAATAAAGCCCCACATAAAAAACAGTGTGGTCAGAGATGTCAAAGCAAAGCGATAGTTGCTCTGAGATGATGCGGCCTCTGGTGTAGCCTCGCTGATTATTGGTGTTGCTGCCATCTTGCCCCCCGGCGATAAATGTTTTTCATTGACGGTTGCAATTGCGCCGTCTAGTATTATGTAAGCGCTTTCATTTATAGCATATATCACGCTGTTGGCAATCATTTTATCGTCCAGCAGCCCATAACAGCCTGACCGGAAGATAGTACAGCCAATGAAAATTACCTTAGCCGACAGCTCTCCTTTGCTTAAACCTGAATTTGTGTTTGGGGTGGCAACCGCGTCGTTTCAGATTGAAGGTGCCGCCGACAGCCGGGAACCCTGTATCTGGGATACCTTCTGTGCACAGCCGGGCAGGATTAAAGATGGTTCAGACGGCCTGACAGCCTGTGATCATGTGGCGCGTTGGCGCGAAGACGTGGAGTTGATTGCGGCACTGGGTGTCGATGCTTACCGCTTTTCGGTGGCCTGGGGCCGGGTTATCCGGGCAGATGGCAGCATTAATCGGGCCGGGCTGGACTTTTACATTCAGCTGCTTGATGCCCTGAAAGCGCGCAATATTAAAGCCTTTGTCACGCTGTATCACTGGGATTTACCGCAGTACTTACAGGATGAAGGCGGCTGGCTGAACCGTGATACCGCTTATAAGTTTGCCGACTATGCTGACATCGTTTCGCAGGCATTCGGTGACCGGGTGTATTCGTATGCCACTTTGAACGAACCCTTCTGCAGTGCCTACTTAAGTTATGAAGCCGGCATTCATGCGCCGGGTGTGCAAAACCGGCAACATGGCCGCCAGGTGGCGCATCATTTGTTGCTGGCGCATGGTCTGGCAATGCCGGTGCTGCAAAAAAACGCGCCAAACGCATTAAACGGCATAGTGCTGAACTTCAGCCCCTGCCATCCGGCCAGCGACAACGAGGCCGATATCCGCGCTGCAGATATGGCTGACCAGTACCACAACCAATGGTATATCCAGCCTTTGATGGAAGCTCGCTACCCTGAGCTGCTGCAGCAACTGCCCGCTTCGGAGCGGCCAGTCATTGCAGATGGCGATATGACTATTATTGCCCAGCCGCTGGATTTTCTCGGTGTAAATTACTACACCCGCACCGTTTACCGTGCTAACGCAAAAGGCTGGTTCAGTGATGTACCCCCCACGGCGCAACCTTTGACAGACATGGGCTGGGAGATTTACCCGCAAGGCCTGACAGAAGTGTTGCTGGCAATGCACCGGCGTTATAACCTGCCGCCGGTGTATATCACCGAAAATGGTGCAGCCATGCCTGATACATTGCAGCATAATCAGGTGGCCGATACGCGTCGCGTCAGTTATTTCGAGCAGCATTTACAGGCGACTGCAGACGCCATGGCGGCTGGCATGCGGATTGATGGTTATTTTGCCTGGAGCCTGATGGATAATTTCGAATGGGCCGAAGGTTATGCCAAACGCTTTGGCATAGTGTATGTCGATTACGTCACGCAGCAGCGCACATTGAAAGCCAGCGCCATAGCACTGCGCGATTTATTTGCTACTCGGCGCGCTAAGTAGCAACAGCAAAAAAATAATAATAAACAGAATATTACGGGGATAGCATGCTAACAAAGCGGGAGAAAGTGGCCTACGGCCTGGGCGATACCGCCAGCAATATTGTGTTTCAGACGGTGATGCTGTTTTTAACCTTCTTTTACACCGACATCTTCGGTATTTCACCGGCTGTGGTGGGCACGATGTTTTTGCTGGTGCGGATTATTGATGCGGTAACCGACCCGTTAATGGGCGCGCTGGCAGACAAAACCCAAAGCCGGCATGGCAAATACCGGCCTTATCTTCTGTGGCTGGCGCTACCTTTTGCGCTGTGCAGTGTACTGGCGTTTACTACGCCCGATTTGTCGGCCAATGGCAAAGTTATTTATGCCTTTGCCACTTACACGCTGCTGATGCTGGCTTACACCGCTATTAATATTCCGTACTCCGCGTTGGGTGGTGTATTAACAGCTGATCCGACCGAGCGGGTGTCGGTGCAGTCATACCGTTTTGTGTTCGGCATGCTGGGCGGCTTGCTGGTTACGGCCTGTACCTTACCGCTGGTTAACTTTTTTGGTGCCGGCGATAACGCCAAAGGCTACCAGCTGACTATAGTTGCCATGAGCGCATTGGGACTGGTGTTGTTTTTACTGTGTTTTGCCGGTACCCGTGAGCGGGTGAATGCACCGGTGGATCAACAGCTTACATTAAAGCGCAGTTTTGCGTCGCTGTGGCAAAACGATCAGTGGCGGGTATTGTGTGTGGCGGCGTTTTTTCTGCTAACCGGCATGGTGCTGCGCACGACGCTGGCTATTTATTACGTAAAGTATTTTCTGGGCCGAGAAGATCTGATCACGGTGTTTGTTACGCTCGGTATGGTGGGCAATATTGCCGGTTGTGCAGCTGCGCAGTGGCTGAGCCGTTATGTCGATAAAGTAAATGCGTATATCGGCCTGCAACTGATTGCTGCGCTTATCAGTGCGCTCAGTTTCTTTGTTGGCGCTGCGCAACTGGAACTGGCGTTTGCACTGTATTTTCTGTGGGGCTTCTTTTTACAAATGGCTACGCCGCTGCTGTGGGCAAAGATGGCCGATACCGTTGACTATGGCCACTATAAGACCGGCATTCGCATTACCGGCCTGGTGTATTCGTCAATCGTGTTCTTTATTAAACTGGGGCTGGCACTGGGTGGTGCGCTGGCGGGCTGGTTATTGGCGTTCTATCAGTATCAGGCCGACAGTGTACAAACCACAGCAACACAACAGGGCATTTTACTCAGCTTTACGGTGCTACCCGCTGTCGGTTCAGTGCTGGTTGCGCTGGTGATGAGCCGTTACCGGCTGCGCAGCAATACCGTGCTGGATATTCATCAGCAGTTGCAGCAGCGTGCTGGTGAAACGGCGCCGGAGCATGCTAGAGTAAATGCCTGAATCTATTAAGACAGGCAGGCAATGGCAACCATTTACCAAGTTTCAGAGCTGGCAGGCGTATCGTTAGCCACAGTGTCGCGGGTGATGAATAACAACGCCCGCGTCAGCGAAGCCACCCGCAACAAAGTGCTGGATGCTATGGCCCAACTGGGTTACCGGCCCAACTCTATTGCGCAGTCACTGGCGTCAAACCGCTCAAACAGCGTCGGCATTCTGGTATCCGAGCTGCACGGCCCGTTTTATGGTGAAATGTTAAGCGGCATAGAGAACGAATGCCGCGCGGCCGGCAAGCACGTTATTATTGCTGCCGGCCACAGTGAAGCTGAAAGCGAAAAAGACGGCATTGAGTTTCTGATCAGCCGTAACTGCGATGCGCTGATCCTGCATGTTGAAGCGGTATCGGATGACTACCTGATAAAACTGGCAGGCGGCAAGCTACCTGTAGTGCTGATTAACCGCTACATTGCCAAACTGGCTGATAACTGTATCAGCCTGAACAATGAGCTGGGTGGTTACCTGGCAACCCAACAGTTATTACAGCAGGGCCATACTCAACTGGCTTATATTGCCGGGCCAATGTGGAAAAGTGATGCTAAAGACCGTTACGCCGGCCACTTACGCGCTATGGCTGAACATGGCCTGACATTTAACCCGGCGCTTTTGGCTGAAGGTGATTTTCGTGATAGCGGCGGCAGTGCCTGTATGCAGAAATTGCTGGCGACCAAGCTGCCGTTTACCGCTCTGGTCTGTGCCAACGATGAAATGGCCGCCGGCGCGATGGAAGTCGCCCGCGAGCAGGGCCTAAGGGTGCCGCAGGATTTATCAATAGTGGGTTTTGATAACCTGATCCTGGCGCGTTACATCTACCCTAAACTGACCACCATTGATTATCCGATTGGCGAAATGGGCCGCATGGCGGCACGCTGGGTGCTGAAAAACATCTATCAGCAGCAGGCTCTGCAGCTGAAAAATGTATTTGAACCGGCTTTGGTTTGCCGCGACTCGGCCTGTAGTTTATAACCTCAGCACCAGGCGGCGCCCGGCATTAATAACTGCACGCCGCCTGCTTGCCAACCCCACCAGGCCGCTGCCAGCAATAACGCCAGTAACAAATACAGCAGTTTCCACAGATGTTTTTTCATGTCATTGCCACTTCAGGCGTTGCACTTTGTTCTTTCACCGGCAGGTTAAGCAAGGCTGCTACTACGCTTAAACCGATAGCTATCTGCCAGACTAAATCATAGTTACCGGTTTTGTCATACACATAGCCGCCAAACCAGCCGCCAAGGAAAGCGCCTAACTGGTGAAACAAAAACACTATACCGCCCAGCATCGATAAATAGCGCACACCAAAAATACTGGCGACAGTTCCGTTAGTCAGCGGTACCGTAGACAACCATAAAAAGCCCATCGCCATACCAAACAGGTAGGCACTCCAGTTAGTCAGTGGTAACAGTAAAAACGCGACAATCACCACAGCCCGCAGCGCATATAAGACACTGAGCAACAGTGGCTTGGATAAACGCGCGCCCAAAGCGCCGGCAGTGTAAGTACCAAAGATATTAAACAGGCCAATAAGAGCCAGCACTGTGGTACCGACAGCCGGTGTCAGTTGCTGATCCACCAGGTAGGCCGGCAGATGAATACCGATAAATACCAGTTGAAAGCCGCAGACAAAAAAGCCCAATGACAACAGCCAGAAACCTTTGTGTGCCAATGCTTGTCGCAGCGCCTGTTCAATACTTTGCTCCGGCCCGCTGTGGGACACCGTATCCGGCGTGCGCAGCATCAGCGCCAGTGGCAGTATCAGCAGCGCCAGCATACCCAGTGTGGTCAATGCCGCAGCCCAGCCCAGTTGAGTGATCAGTGCCAGTGTGCCGGGCAACATAATAAACTGGCCAAAAGAGCCCGCGGCACTGGCTATGCCCATCGCCATACTGCGTTTTTCCACCGGCACGGCGCGGCCAATA
Source organism: Rheinheimera sp. ATLC3 (assembly GCF_059429535.1). NCBI lineage: Bacteria > Pseudomonadati > Pseudomonadota > Gammaproteobacteria > Chromatiales > Chromatiaceae > Rheinheimera > Rheinheimera sp. ATLC3. Next base: position 2,207,016 of record NZ_CM182103.1, on the reverse strand, counting down.
GCGCCGAGAATAATGGTAAAAGAGGTGCCGGACAGTGCCAGGCCAATTAACAGACCTGCGCTGAGTGCCAGCGTAACGCCGCTGCTGGCCATAGCCATCGTTATCAGACCCGCGGCATAACAGAGGCCACCTGCCAGCACGACTTTTTTCGCGCCGATCCGATCAGCCAGCGCGCCGGTTAGTGGCTGGGTTAAACCCCAAATCAGGTTCTGCAGCGCTATCGCCAGTGCAAAGGTTTCCCGGCCCCAGCCAAACTCGTTGCTCATCGGCGTTAAAAACAGGCCAAAACCGTGGCGAATACCCAGCGCTATCGTCAGCACGACAGAGCCACCAAGCATAATATAAAACGCAGATTGCACCCGTGACGACATATCCGCTCCGGTACCTGGCACAGAAACACAAAGCATATCAGTTTCTGCCGGCCGGTGTTACTGGCTGAATGTCTTAGATTGGCCGGTTTATTGACAAAATGACCGTTGGTCATTAGTCTGTTGTAAAAATGACTCTTGGTCAGTTTGGGGTGAACAATGCATGCAACAAGCTCAGTAAGTGATGACGCCACTGGCAATGTGGTCGACCATAACACCGCCTTTAGCCGCTTCGCCGATTGTCTGGCGCAACAGCGTTTGGCTCAGCAAGCTGATCCGGTGCCTGCATTACAACAACGGCTGGCCGATCTTGAGGCGCTAAAAGCATTGATCCGCGATAATGAGCAAGCTCTGGTCGATGCGGTCAATGCCGATTACGGCAGTCGTTGCCGTTTTGAAACCCGTTTTTCAGAAATTCTGATGGTGCTGGAAGATATCAGCCGTACCCAAAAACAGCTAAAAAAGTGGCTGAAACCTCAAAAGCGGCATATTGATCGCTTATTGTTTCCTACCTCGTCCTGCAAAGTTGTGCCGCAGCCGTTAGGCGTGGTCGGGGTAATAGTGCCTTGGAATTTTCCTATTATGCTATCGCTGGCGCCGGTGGTAGCCATTTTTGCCGCGGGTAACCGGGCAATGGTAAAAATGTCTGAAAACTCCGATCAGCTGGCGCAGTTGTTGATCAAGCTGGCACCGCAGTACTTGCCGGCTGAAAAACTGCAGTTTTTCGCCGACGAGAACGGTAGCGGCCCGGCGTTTTCACAGCAGCCGTTTGATCATCTGTTTTTTACCGGCTCGGCCCAAACCGGCCGTGCCGTAATGGCCAATGCAGCAAAAAATCTGACGCCGGTCACGCTGGAGTTGGGCGGTAAATCACCCGCGGTAGTCGCAGCAGATTTTCCACTCGATAAAGCGGCAGACCGCATTTTATGGGCAAAGGCCTTTAACGCTGGCCAAATCTGTACCAATGTTGATTACCTGTTTCTGCCTGCCGGTAGCGAGCAGCCATTTACCGAGCTGGCGCTGAAGCTGGTGGCAAAACGCTATCCGGATATTAACCACAATGATTATACCGCCATCATTGATGAGCGTGCTTATCAGCGCTTGCAGCACACCCTGGACGATGCTATTGCCAAAGGTGCGACTGCAGTGAATTTGATGCACGGGCAAACGCCTGCCGCCGGGCTACGTAAGTTCCCACTGACACTGCTGTTTAACGTAAGCGACGATATGCTGGTAATGCAGCGCGAAATTTTTGGCCCGCTGCTGCCGGTAAAAACCTATACCGATACCAGCGAGGTGGTGCAGTATATTAACGCCCGGCCAAGGCCGCTGGCGTTTTATCCGTTTACCCATGACACAGCGTTACAGCAATATTATTTAACCCAGGTGATGTCGGGTGGCGTTACCATTAACCATGCCATATTGCATGTGGGCCAGCATGACTTGCCCTTTGGCGGTATCGGTGAAAGTGGTATGGGGCAATATCACGGTTACGAGGGGTTTTTAACCTTCAGCAAACTGCGGCCGGTGTTTGTGCAGGGCGCTTATAACAGCGTCAGTATGTTGCTGCCACCTTACGGTAAGCTGGCGCATAAGATGACCGATTGGCTGATCCGTCTAAAAGGCTGATAATGAAACAAAATGCGATGACAGACGCCGCTAAACTGCAGCGGCGTCAGGATTTTATTATTGCTGCGCAGCGCCTGTTTTTACAGCAGCGGCGTCTGCCGGCCGTAGCGGATATCGCTGCTGATACCGGTTTGGCCAAAGGCACCGTGTACCGCTATTTTCGCAGTAAAGAGGAAATCTTTATTGCGCTGTTGCAGGCGGAGTTCGCCACCTTGTTCAGCGCACTCCACGACATTATTTCTGCTTTACCTGCGGCGCCGGACAAAGCGGCAACCCGGTTTGCTACCGCTTACTGCCAGCAGCTGCAACAATTACCAGCGCTGCTGCCGTTGGCGGCTATGCTTAATGCCGTGCTGGAGCATAAGTTGGCTTTGCCGGTGCTGAAGCAGTTTAAGCAGATGTTGGCTGGCGCCCTGACGCAGCTTGGTCAGTTGCTGGCAGCTAAGGTTAAAGTGGTATCGGCAGAACAGTCAGCTGATTTATTGCTGCGCAGCTATGCACTGACATTGGGGCTTTGGCAAACGCTGCAGTATCCGCCTGCGGTGCAGGCGTTACTGCAGCAGGAACCTGAGTTACAAAGCCTGCAGCGTGATTTTAATGCTGAGCTGACGCAAGCCATCAGTCAGCTGTGGTCAGGTGCATTTGCCTGAATTAAGGCAGGGCTTTACCACGGGCGGATAAATACAGCGCATACCAGTGTTCACGGCTAAGGTGTATCTGCGTGGCCTGCGCACAGGCTTTGATGCGCTCAATATTGGTTGTGCCTATGACCGGCTGGATCTGCGCCGGATGGCGCATAAGAAAGCCCAGCACGATCGCTTCACGGCTAACCTGATATTCTGCAGCCAGTTGCTTAACCAGCTCTGCTGTTTTAGCAATATGCGCCGCTTCACTGCTGACATCTTTGCCGCTGAACAGGCCCTGGCTTAAACTGCCCCAGGCTTGCAGCTGCACGTTATTCCGGCGGCAGTATTCGAGAGTACCGCTGCCGAAGTTCACCAGGGTTTCACCACTGCAACCGGCTGTAGTGCCTTCATCCAGCCAGGCCAGATGGCTTAAGCTTAATTCCAGTTGGTTAACCACTAACGGCATACTCAGCGCATCCTGCAGCAGTGCCATCTGATGTTGCTGCATATTCGACACGCCAAACTGCTTTACCTTGCCGGCTTGCTGCAACTGGCTAAACACCCCTGCCACTTCTTCAGGTTGCATCAGTGGGTCTGGCCGGTGCAGCATCAGCACATCCAGCTGCTCAATTTGCAGCCGGGCTAAAATGCCATCAACCGACTGTGCTATCCACTGCGCAGAAAAATCATAGCGCTGCGGCGCCGTATCGGAGGCGAAGCGAATACCACATTTAGACTGCAGTGTCATTAAACCGCGCAGTTCTGGCCGTTGTTGCAGCACCTTACCAAACACCTGCTCGGCTTTGCCTCGGGCATAAATATCGGCATGGTCAAACACACAGATACCAGCCTCCAGCGCAGTATCAATGGCCTGGTGGCAACTGGCGATATCACCGGCACTGACCGGATTGTCATTCCAACCACCGCCAAGGGCCATACAACCAAACACCAACGGGCTGTTATGCGTCACGTAATTGCTGAGTGGGTGCTGTTTGGCTGTCATATAAGATCCTGATATTAAATGTATTACTGCTGGCATTGTACCAGCGTTTGATACTCATCAAAGGCAAAATGGTCGGTCATACCGCTGATAAAGTCCTGCAGCAGGCGGCACCGATAATACAGCTCCAGCGCGCTGTCGTCAGTAGCCAGATCCGCCACTGCCAGCTGATACGCGGCCAAATGCTTGTTAGGTAGCCGGTGCACCAGCCGTTGCTGTTGCGGCCAGTGATAACCGTCACTGCGCAACAGTGTGGTAAAATCGGCTTGCGATAAATACAGCAGTGGCCGGTAGCTGTCAAACAGGCCGGCAATAATACGAAAACCCTGCAGCTCCAGCGTTTCTACCTCGCTTTGGTTAAACACAAATTGCCGGGCGACCTGTTTAAAGCTGCTGGTAATGGCATGGTACTGGCTGTTGTCTTCAAGCAGAGCGCGGTTTAGCTGGCCAGAATAAACGGCGGCGATATTATCGATAAACTGCTGTGCGGCATGGCGCACCAGTGGGTGGATCATATCGACACGCAGTTTAATAAAGAACGCTGAGGTCGTGTTAATCGGTTCTTCTTGCGCTTTGTCCAGCGCGGCTTTTATCAGCACTGAAAAGCTGGCGCTGGCACCGTTATGGGTAGCAATCAGCCGCTGCTGCGGTTCCAGTGCAGTAAAGGCTTTATTGAGCTCATCAGCCAGTTGGCTCAGGCTGAGCAAGCCCTTTTCCACGGCATCTTCAATATCGGCCAGGCAGTAAGAGATATCATCTGCCGCTTCCATAATGTAGGTCAGCGGGTGGCGGCAACCCGGCTCGGTACCCAGCTCCTGCCACAGTCTTTCTACCACTGCCTGCTCAGTTGCATAGTAGCCGGGTTTCTTTTGCAGGTAGCTCAGTGGGTCGGTTTTATCTGGCTTCGCAGCGCTGGCCAGCCGGGTGTATTTTAAAATGCAGGCCAGCTGCGAGTAGGTCAGGTTCATCCGTTGCAGGCTGTATACCAACCGGATGGCCTGGGCATTGCCTTCAAATTGCGCCAGTTCCTTACAGAGTGTTTGCCAGTGGTTATTGTCTTCTAAGTTATGGTGTTTACTAAGCAACGGCAGCTCGCGGCTAAACCAGTCGTTAATGGCGGCTTCGCCACTGTGGCCAAAAGGCGGGTTGCCGACATCGTGCAGCAGGCAAGCCATTTCTACCAGTGACTCTGCCGGCCGTTCCAGCTCAGTAAGCCCATATTGCTCCAGCTTTTCCGGGCTGAGGGCTCGAAACACCGACTGCACGATAAAACGGCCGGTTTGCTGCACTTCCAGTGAGTGGGTCAGGCGGCTGCGCACAGCGGCGTTGCGCTCCAGCGGAAAGACCTGGGTTTTTTGCTGTAAGCGGCGCACTGCAGCAGAGTTAATGATGCGGCCGCGGTCGCTTTCCAGTGCACTTTGTAAGTCCGTGCGGCTGCTTTGCAGCACGCGGTCAGCTTTGATCTTATTGCGAAAATCCATTACAGCATCCGAAGTGGCAGTGAGCGGTTTAGTTTGGCTGAAAAACTAAGCGGCTGTAAAGTATTCGCTGTAGCACTAACCGGTTTACCCACACCAACACGCCGTAAACCCATCCTTGGGGGCTCGTTTATGAATTGCTTCCAGCAATTCACCCTGCGGGCCATCTTCGATGTTCAAATGTGTTCCAGACACATTTGTCCGCCCGTCCAGGGCTCCAACGGTTGGTTTAGGGTAAGCCGTTTAGTTCACAAGGGAGGCGTAGGATTACAACCAGCCTTTTTGCCGGGCGATACGGGCGGCGTCGATGCGGTTGGCAGCGCTTAGTTTGCTAATGGCTTCTGACAGATAGTTACGCGCTGTACCTTCGGCAATATAAAGCGCAGCAGCAATCTCGCTGGTACTCTGGCCGTCGGCAGCCAGCCGCAGTGCCTGACGCTCTTTGTCACTGAGCGGGTCTTGCTCGCCCAGCGAATTTAACAGCAGTTCACTGTCGATCACGCGCTTACCGGCCACGACCTGATGTATCGCCTGTACCAGCTGATCTACCGGTGCATCTTTTAGTAAAAAACCACCCACGCCTGCATCCATTGCCCGTTTCACATAGCCTGCGCGGCCAAAGGTAGTAATAATCACCAATTTGGTCGCCAATTTGTGTTGCTGAATATACTGCGCCAGTTCAATGCCGCTGTGGCCGGGCATTTCAATATCGCTTAGCAGCAGGTCAAAGCGTTGTTGTTTTAACAGTTGCAGTGCCGCTGTGCCATCAGCTGCTTCAGTTACCGTAAAATCAGCCTCCAGTTGCAGCAAGCTGGCCAGGGCTGTACGGATCATCGCCTGATCTTCTGCCAGTAAAATATTCATGCGTGCTCCTGTAGCGGAAATTGGATACGGGCCGTTACGCCATCTTGTTGTTGCATCGCCAGTGTGCCACCAATGGCGGCTAAACGCTCACGCAGGCCGCTGATGCCGTTGCCTTCTTTAATGTCACTGGTTTGGCCGTTATCGCTCAGACAAACTGTAAATTCATCGCCCTGCTGCAAAAAGCTCAGGCTGCAGCTGTCGCCTTTGCTGTGACGGATCACATTGGTCACCAATTCGGTCAGCGCCAGGATCAGCGCTGTTTCGCGCCGGGCATCTAACTGCGGCACGTCTCCTTGCAACACAGCGCGAAAACCGGCATCGCGCAAGCGGCTGAGCAATCTGGCAACCTCTGTTGCCAGCCCCTGGTGTTTGTAACCCGACACACTTTGCCGCACCTGGCTTAACGCGTCGCGGGCTATCTGGCTTAACTCCGTCAGCTGCTGCTGTGCTGCTTGTGTGTGCTGGCGAGCCAGCAGTTTTTCAGTTAAATCAGCCTTTAAAATAATGCAGGACAGCGTATGGCCAAGAATATCGTGCATGTCGCGCGCAATACGCTCGCGTTCTACCATGGTGGCCAGCTGTTTAATTTCATCTTCACTTTGTTGCTCTGCCATACGATGGCGCAATTTTGCCTGCTCGGCGCGGCCCAGAAAACTGACTGCCAACACTATTGGCACACCCATAAGCAAAAACAGATTCCAGTGAATAGTCAGGGTAAGCTCTAACAATACCAGTACCGCCAGCAGCAGCGTCATTAACAGTACATAAAGCCGCAGAGTGTAAGCAAAACCAATAAAAAAACCGGCATAAGCAAACATAGAGACAGAGCCGGGGTTTACCGGCGTGATCAGCGCGGCTACCAGTACTATGCCGACTATCGGCCAGTGTATGTCGCGGCGATTGCAGCGATAAGCCTGGAAATAACACAGCAGAAACAGCAGCAAGGCCGCCGCCATACTGATGTACTGCCACAGCGCAAACCGTACGGTAAATAGCGGAATAATATAGAAAATAAGGTTTATCAGATAAACCCAGCTGAGTTTACTGTCCAGCTTCGTCAAGGGTGCCATCGCGTTATCCTGCTGCTTGCCCGCTTCGGGCAGGTGCTCAGTGTAGTAAAAAGCGACTGTGCAGTGCCAGTGACAAAGGTCATGTTTTATCGTGGCATTTGTCATGGCAAACAGGTGACAAGCGTGAGCTGTGTTGTCAGCCCCATCAGCCTAAACTGGCCCCATCAACAGCACACACAATCAACGGGGAATTACTTATGACACAGTTAAACAGCACTTTACGCACTTTGGTACTGGCGTTGGGTTTAAGCAGTACCTTACTTAGCCTGAACAGCGTTGCCGCACAAGCCGAAGTAACAGCACCGGCGCCACAACAGGCCTGCGCCTGCTTCGACGTTACGGTGGTTGGCCAGGGCCCGGCGGTGTTGTTAATTCCGGGCGTGGCGTCGTCCGGCGAGGTTTGGCAAAGCACGGTAGACGCGTTAAAAGCAGATTATCAGTTGCATATTTTTACGCTGGCCGGTTTTGCCGGGGTAAAACCGATACCGATGCAAAGCTGGGGTGAGGGCTATCTGGCCACACAACAGCAAGCCATTCTGCGCTACATCAGCGAGCAAAAGCTGAATAAGCCGGTAGTGATTGGGCATTCATTAGGCGGTTATCTGGCACTGGCATTAGCCGCTGAAGCGCCTGAACAAATCGGCGCGGCTATTAATGTGGATGGTTTACCGGCACTGGGAGCCTTGTTTGCCGCCAGTGGTAGCAGCCAGAGTAGCGGCAATAATAGTCAGCCGCAGGGTGGTTTCGACCCTATGGCGATGGCCAAAAGCATGGCCAGCGACGAAAACTGGCAGCAACGCATTGTTGCCGATATGTACCGCTCAGACGGCATGACCAGCGGCCGGGTCATGGGCGAACTGATGCAGGCTGATTTACGGCCAAAGCTCAGTCATATCCGCGTACCTGTACTAACGCTTGGCGCATTGCAGCATGGCGCTCCCTATTCCACGCCAGAACAGGTGCAAGCCGGTTATGAAAGCCAGCTGGCCAACGCACCAGCGCAATACCATAGCTTTGCCTTCGCCCGTGATTCTAAGCATTTTATTATGGCCGATGCGCCAGCTTGGCTTAACCAGCAAATTCAGCAGTTTCTGGCTAAGCAGCAAGGGTAAGGAGGGCATGATGCAATCACAACCCCAGGCTGTGCTGCAGATTAGTAATTTGCACAAAAGCTACCACAGTAAAGCGGCCTTGCAGGGGGCTAGCCTGCAGATGGCGCCGGGAGAAGTGCTGGCAATACTGGGGCCAAACGGCGCCGGCAAAACCACCCTGATATCGGCCATTTTAGGTCTTATCGCTATTGATAGCGGCGAAATCAGCTTGTTTGGCCAGTTACAGCGTGGCACGAAACGCAGTACCGCGCTGCGCCAGCGGCTGGGCGTAATGATGCAGATAGGTGCCGCCAGCGCAAACCTGACCGTGCGCGAGCAATGCGATTTATTCAGTAGTTATTACCGTAACCGCAGAACCGTGGCTGAGCTGCTGGATATCGCCGGGCTCGGTAGCCAGGCCAATAGCCGCTTCAGCAGTTTGTCCGGCGGCCAGAAACAACGGCTGCTGTTTGCGCTGGCACTGGCCGGCAAGCCAGACTTGCTGTTTCTGGATGAGCCGACACTGGGCATGGATGTGCAGGCGCGTCATGCGCTGTGGCAGCAAATCCGTCAGCTAAAAGCCGGTGGTGTCAGCGTAGTGCTGACCACGCATTATCTGGAGGAAGCTGAGCAACTGGCCGATCGTATTGCTGTGTTGCAGCAGGGCCGGATTATTGCGCTGGGCAGCCCGGCTGAGCTGACCGCACAAATTAGCGGCAAACGCATTTATTGCACCACGGCGCTGACTGATCAGCAACTTAGAGCCCTGCCAGCCGTGTTGCAGCTGGAACGGCAGCAACAACATGTTTGCCTGGTAAGCCAGGCCGCAGAACAAACTGTACTGGCGTTATTACAGGCCGATGCCAGCGTCAGCGCATTAGAAGTGAAAGCGGTAGCGCTGGAGCAGGCATTTTTGCAACTAACGGCGAAGAAGGAGGCCGCATGAGCAGCATGAATTTGTACTACAAAGAAGCCCGCTACGATTTACTCAGTATTATGCGCACGCCGGGTTTTGTACTGCCGGCGCTGGCGTTTCCATTGATGTTCTACCTGTTTTTTGGCGTATTTTTTCGCGCCGGAGCCGGTGCCGACTACCTGCTGGTAACCTACAGCTGCTTTGGCATTATGGGGCCGGCGATGTTTAATTTTGCTGCCGGCATTGCCAGCGACCGTGCCCACGGCTGGCTCACGTTGAAACAACTGTTGCCGATGCCGTTTAGTGCCTATCTAATGGGCAAGCTCAGCACCAGTCTGGTGTTTTCAATCTGTATTCTGATCTTGCTGTTCAGCGCTGCTACGATGTTCGGTGACGTCAGGCTGCATAGCACCCAGTGGCTGTTGCTTGCTGCTGTGATGTTGGCCGGTTCCGTACCTTTTGCCTTGCTGGGGTTGTTATTGGGGCTGAGCTTATCTGACAAAGCTGCGCCCGGTGTGGTAAACCTGATTTATCTGCCAATGGCGTTTTTATCCGGCTTATGGCTGCCGCTATTTTTATTTCCGGGCTGGCTGCAGCAACTGGCCTGGCTGTGGCCCAGTTTTCATCTGTCGCAGTTGGGGCTAAAAGTGATTGCTCAGGATCAGGGCAACAGTGTATTGGCTCATCTGGGGGTATTGGCGCTGCTCACTGCAGTGCTGGCGACTATCTGCGCCAGGCTGTTCCGGCGCAGATAAAACCTTGATGTTAACTATCGAGCATTTGGTTGTTAAACAGTAACCCGTACTGGTTGCCTTTTTTCCAGACACAGAGAGCGGTGTTTTTACCAATCCGTTCGCACTCGATACTGATATTGTCGCCAGCATTTAACTCCCCGTTGTACTGAATGCGGGCACCGCTGCCGGCGCTGAAGTCCAGCAGCTGGCACTGCGCCGCAAACTCTTTCAGTGTCAGCTGGGCCAGTGGGCTGTCGGTGGCCAACGAGCGGATTTTACTGCGCCGGTCTGTCCATTTATCGGCCGGCGGAAAATCGGGGTTTTGTGGCCGGTACTTGCCTGCCGCCACGCGCTGATACACGCTGTCGTGAATACTGACATTAATTGGCGGGTCGGCCGGGTCGCCGTAAATACGCCGCACGGATTCGCCTGAGCCGATTTTTTCCAGCAACCTGTAACCGTAAGAATAGGAGTCATGCGGCTGCATATGTAAATCGGGTTGGTAAAGGATATCGAGGTAGCGCTGATTAAATTCCAGCCCCAGCGCCATGGCTTTATCGACCATCCATTGCAACGCGATATCAGATAAACCACATTCGGCATAACCGCCGCCAATATCAGAATGTGCACCGGCAAACCAGCATTGCTCCATGTACTGATCTTCCTGCAGCGAACCGGTCCATAAATCAGGTTGGAACGGCGCACGGCGTTCATCCAGTGCCAGTGCATGGTAAGCATATTTTACCTGAGCACAGATACGGGTATTAAAAAAGCCAACCCGGTTACGGGTAAACTTGCCCAGCAGCGGTGTGGGTGCACCCAAGGCACCTACCGTATCAAACACGCCTACCATACGGATCTCCGGCCGGTAGTTATCGTCGTAATGGCCTTCCGGCCTTTTGTCGGGTTCAGTGCGGTAGAATTTGTAGGCTTGTTTTAGCTTATCCAGCGTGCTTTTTTCCAGCAGGCCAACGGCGTGAATAAGGCCAATAAAGGCTCGGGCGGTATAGGCGCCGCGGCTGAAACCAAAGGTGTATATTTCATCGCCCAGCTGATAGTTGTGGATCAGAAAGCGGTAGCAATCGAGTACATTTTTTTCCAGCCCGCTGCCAAAAGCGCCGCCGATAAATTTATCAATACTGCCACCGGTGCCGACACCCTGATCATAAAACACCACCTGATGTATACCTTCCGGGCTTTGGGGTGTTATCGCCCTGACCAACTTGGTGACATTGGTAGGAATTTCGTCTGGTTCGTTCCAGGTTCCGTCACAACAAATAATAATGCGTTTTGCCGCAGCCATAACTATGCTCCTGTTCACAAAGAGCCGGCCTGGCATGGGTACCGACAACGCCGGTGAGAAAAAGTAAGTATAGCTCAGCGGCGGTTAAAAATTGAACAGATAGGGTTTGCAATGTTTGCGGGCCTGCAGATTACACCGTAATACTCAGAACACCTGCCTGAGATAAAAACAACAGTACCAGTGCCGATAGCAGTTTGGTAAAGATGACAATACAAACCGCATCTTTAAAATCGGCGCTGGTAGCCCGTACTAACAGGTAAATATATGCCACTATACCCAGCAACCAGCCGTAAGTGGGGATAAGAGAAATAAGCGATACCACAAACACAATCGGCAGTAACACGTTTAAGCCGGCCTTTACCCAGGCCAGGCGGCTGGCCAGATAAACACAGCCGGCGGTTAACAGCACATCCAATGCAAAAATGATGGCAGTAATGCCCATGCCGCAGTCCTGATTCGAAGTTTAACCGGCCATCAGGCTAATACATTGCTGTGCCCTTAGCAATTTAACGCAGTGATTTGCTGTTACGCTTATGCGTAAAAATTTTATAGCAATGCCCTGCACTTGAGTTCTGCCCGGTGCCATGCTTCACTGCTATTACAGCAGCAGGAGGCGCCCAATGTCAGATAAAACCCCAGCAGCAACGCCATACAGCGCACAGGCCGAGACACATCAGGTGCTAAACCAACCTGCATCTTTGCTGCCGTTTAATACCTGGCACAGCGACGGCACACTGCAGTACTGGAGCAGCCGTTTTGGCGTGACGAACAGCGCTGATCTTGCCAGTTATGGTGACTTATGTGGTGGCACTCTGGCCGAGGCCGGTTTTTTAGCGAATAAATACAAGCCCGAATTTCACAGCCATGACCGCTTTGGCAACCGCATTGACGAAGTGCGATTTCACCCAGCCTATCATCAGCTGATGCAAACAGCGATCACTTATGGCCTGCCCGCAGCGCCCTGGCTAAAACCCGGTGCTGGCGCTCAGGTTGCCCGTGCAGCACTGGTGTATCAGCATATGCAAGCCGATGCCGGTTCGGGTTGTCCGCTAACAATGACTTATGCTGCCGTGCCGGTGCTACAGCAGGCCCCGCCGGGTGCAGCAGACTGGCTGGGCAAGGTATTAACCCCCGGGTATGACCCGGCTAATAAACCCTATTTTGCCAAGGCTGGCCTGACTATTGGCATGGCGATGACCGAAAAACAAGGTGGATCGGATGTGCGTGCCAATACCACTCGCGCCTATCCGCTATCGGCTGACGAGTATGAACTGGTGGGGCATAAGTGGTTCTGCTCGGCGCCGATGTGCGATGGCTTTTTAACCTTGGCACAAACCGACACCGGCTTAAGCTGCTTTTTATTACCGCGCTGGCGCCCCGATGGCAGTAAAAACCAGTTTTATATTCAGCGCTTAAAGGACAAGCTGGGCAACTGCTCTAATGCATCATCAGAGGTAGAATTTCGCGGTGCCTTTGCCTGGCGTATCGGTGATGAAGGTCGGGGCGTGCGCACCATTATTGATATGGTGTCGTTAACCCGCTTTGACTGCATGCTCGGCTCTGCCGGTTTAATGCGTGCGGCGTTAGCACAGGCGTTACATCACACTGCCGGGCGCAGCGCCTTTGGTAAACCGCTGCAGCAGCAAGTGTTGATGCAAAATGTGCTGGCTGATTTGACGCTGGATAGCGAAGCCGCAACAGCGTTGAGTTTACGGGTGGCTTATGCGCTGGATAACCAAAGCGTGGTCAGCGAACAGCATTTTGTCCGCCTGGCCACGGCTATAGGCAAATACTGGATTTGCAAACGTGCGCCACAGTTTTGCTATGAAGCCATGGAATGCCTGGGTGGCGTTGGCTACGTTGAAGAAAACATTCTGCCACGGCTATACCGTGAAGCACCGGTTAATGCTATCTGGGAAGGTTCGGGCAATATTCAGTGCCTGGATGTACTGCGTGCCATGCAAAAAGAACCGGCAGCCTTGCAGGCTTGCCTGAACGAGCTGCAAGCAGTAACCGGCCGCAGCGACGATTACGATGCCGCCTTTGCCCGACTGCAAACAGCCTTGCAGGATGCTTCAAGGCTGGAATACCGCGCCCGCAGCATAGTCGATAAGCTGGCGCTGCTACTACAGGCCAGTGTGTTATTACAATACGGCGAGCCTATGGTGGCTGAAGCTTTTATCCGCGCCCGGCTGATACCGGGCATTTGCAGTAATTACGGCACTCTGCCTGCGGATATTGATTGTGTGGCGTTAATGGCAAGAGCACAGCCGAAGGTTTAAATGTCAGCTTAGCGATGACTTACCATGGCAATACGCTGCCATCCCAATTCAGCAAGCTGCCACTTTGCTCTGCTGTTAGCCCTTGCGCCACTTTGGCTAAACGTTCGGCGGTGGCAGCCGGGCTTTGCAACTGGCCGTCGGGCAGATTGGTTTGAAATGGGGCGGATAGTGCGGTGTCGGTGGTGCCAGGGTGCACACTTACAATAGCGGCGGTTTTATTTAACCGGGCTACTTCAATGCTGAGGTTTTTAATAAGCATATTCAGCGCCGCTTTGCTGATGCGGTAGCTGTACCAGCCGCCAAGGGCGTTATCACCGATACTGCCTACCTTAGCGCTGAGAGCCAGCAGTTTTACTGCCGGATGTTTGCACAAATAGTTAAACAGTAACTTCAGATACAATGCGGGCACCTGCACATTGCTGGCAAAGCGTGCACTTAAAACGTCGATATCGAGCTGGCGGATAGTTTTTTCCGGCATGGCGTGCTTATCGTGCAGTACACCGTTACAGATAAAAATAATCTCTGGCTGTTGGGTGAGTGCTTCAGCTATCACACTGGCACTGCGATGCTCGCTCTCTGGCGTGTCCTGCAACCATGTCAGCTGTGGCTGCGAAGGCGCAGGCTGGCGGCTGATCACACTAACCTGTGTGCCGCTGGCAAGGTAATGCTTCGCTAAAGCGCCGCCTATGCCGCTGCTGCCGCCGATGATCAGTACTGATGCGGTCATGCCAGTATGCTCTGGGCCAGTTGCCGGCCGCTGAGCCAGGCGTTTTCTACCCGGCCACCGTTTAACCAGTCGCCTGCCATGCCAAGTGCCAGTTCGGGCAGATACACGGCGCCCTGTACCGGATAATCCGGGTTTTGCTGTGCAAAACGCCAGCGATGATAGTGGCTTACCTGGCCGGTGACAGGCTGGCCTGTCAGGCGTTGTAAAGCCTGCATGGCATGCAGGGCTATGGTGCTGCCGTCAGCTTCGAGCTGTTGCTGCGAAAAAGTAGTACTGAAATGCAGCAACCAGTGGCCGGCGTTACAACGCCCGGGTTTAGAGCCTTGTCTGGCCGCCCAGCTGAGCTGGCTGTCTTGTTTGAAAAAAATACCATCAAACGGCCACAGCGGCTGGTCTAGTTGTACGTTCACCGCCCAGCAGGGCAATAGCGCAGGCGAAGCGAAAACTTTGCTTAGCGCCTGGTTGGATGGCAACGCAGTGTTTAGCAGCGCAGCGGCTTGCTGCTGGGGGATTGCCAGTATCAGCTTGTTAAAGCGGCCGATAACAGCGCCATTACTGTGTAACTGCCAGTGCTGGCCATCAAACTGAATATCGTCAATCTGGCAGCCTAAGCTAACGTCAACATTACCCAGTAAGCGGGTAACAGGCGCCTGCATCGACGGCATGCCGATATAGCGTAGCGTGTCATCCGGTGATGCCTGCAGGCCTTCTGCAGTGACTTGCGCCAGGCGGCCGTACCAATGGGTGACTATGCCGCTACTTAACCACTGCTGGCATTGAGTTTGAAACGCCGGGTCACGGGCAGTAAAGTACTGCGCGCCTAAATCAAGATAGCCATGCTCGGTGCGTTTGCTGCTCATACGGCCACCGGCACGGCGACCTTTATCAAACACTACAACCTGCTGGCCCTGCTCTGTCAGTGCGGCAGCACAGGCTGCGCCTGCGATACCGGCACCGATAATTGCAATTGTCACGCCCTGTCCTCTTTGTGTGTTGCCTTGTACAGGTTACGCATCGTGTAGGCGGGACGATCAGATAAAAATCAGTGTTGGGTTAACAGCTCGGTAGGTAGCTCCCAACTGGTGGTGAGGGTATCGCCCTGCCAGGTTTGCAGGGTTAACCAGACTTTGTCACCGGCGGTCAGTGTTTTCGGGGCAATCGCATGCACGTGCTGGCCGTGGCGGCTGCCATGCAATATACCTTCCTCACCCTGTTGCAGCTGCCTAAGCGGCAATGCTTGCGGGCCGATATTCAGATAGCCCTGACGAATGGTACCGATATCGCCTTTACTGAACATCAGCATAAAGTCTTTTACGTACTCATCATGATGCGCATAGGGTGGCTTCAGATTTAGCGGCATAGGGGCAATTTCAAAATCGCCGACTTGCTGTGCCGGCCAGGCGGGCGGGAACTCGGGTGTCAGCGACTGATACAAAAACCAGAATGGCAGCACCAGCACCAGGCCATTCAGTTTGTACTTGTGACGTTGCCAGAAGGTGTTATTGCGCGCCATGATTCACCTCGGTCAGTGTGGCAGCTTTGCGGCTTTCCCGCACTGCTTTCACGGTGCGGCTGCCCCAAATCATAAAACCGGTAATTGACATGCCGGACAAAATCAGGCCAAACAGGAACCAGATAGCTTTAGTCCAGATACCGCCGATAGTACCGTAGTGCAGTGGATCGGCAATATGCATAACAGTTTGCAGCGCTGTCATAGTAGCCGGTGTTTTTTCCTGGGCAATATCGCCGGTCCAGGGGTTAATGCTCAGCGTGTAGGCCTGCTCGTCATAAAAAATATGGTCGCCGCCACCCATTAAGGTATACATACCGCGGTTATGCTCAGGCAGCATCAGGTAGCTTGGCCGGAAATCAGGGTAGCGCTGTAAGGTCTTTGCCATCGCATCAGCGAAGCTGAACGGAGGCGTTTGGGTGGTTGCCGATAATTGTTCGGCACTGACCAGCGGTGCATGTGGTTCAATATCGATATCAGCATGCCACATCACGGCCTGCACCAGATACCACAGGCCGGTAGCACTCATCACGATTAAAAACCAGATAGACCAGACACCCGCCAGGCGGTGTAAGTCGGCCAGGATGGTTTTCTTGCCCTGATGTAAGCGAACCTTGGGCTGGGTAAAGCTGCGCCAGAAGTTTTTATAGATAACGAGGCCGGTCACTAAAGCTCCCAGCATCACCAGCGCCATTGCCGATACCAGGTAATAGCCCACGCTGTAACTGCCAGGCCACGGAAATAACAGCCAGCCATGCAGGCTGCGCATAAAGCCGATAAAGGTAATGCCTTCATTTATCTGCTGAATTTCACCGGTGTATTGATTGATATAAGCCAGTGCGTAAGGCTTGTCATGATCCGTGAACGCTACTGCATTAACCAGATATGGCTCAAACGCCATCACCATACTAACGTCGGCCGTCGGGTAGGCCTGCTGCACCCTGGCAACCAATTCTGCCGCCGGTTTCGCCGGCAAATTATCCGGGTTAGTCGCACGAGACGCCGGGTTGGTCAGCCAGGTCAGTTCATGGCTGAATACGGCGATGGTGCCGGTTAAACAGACAAA
Source organism: Rheinheimera sp. ATLC3 (assembly GCF_059429535.1). Taxonomy (NCBI): domain Bacteria; kingdom Pseudomonadati; phylum Pseudomonadota; class Gammaproteobacteria; order Chromatiales; family Chromatiaceae; genus Rheinheimera; species Rheinheimera sp. ATLC3. Next base: position 2,190,352 of record NZ_CM182103.1, on the reverse strand, counting down.
ACAGAAAATCAGCCATATTGGCAATGAAAACCAGCCATGTAGCTGAAACCAAAAACGATTGCTGAGTTTTGCCATGACGCTGCTGCCTGTGAAGAATACGATGTACCTTAATTCATGCCGCCATATTAATGTTAATAAGAATAATTATCAACATTGCTTGTCAGATAAAAAAATAGCCGCAAAAAGCGGCTATTTGAACAGGCAGGCTATATAGTTGGTTAGAATGCGTAGTTAAAGCTCAACGTCACGTTACGTGGGGTGCCATAACGGTACTGAGTGTAAGCAGTGCCAAAAACAGTCATGTAGTTGTAGTACTTTTTATCAAACAGGTTCGCGGCATTTAGCTGTACATTCATATCGTCAGCAATATCGTAGCGCGCCATCAGATTAACCAGAGCGTAAGAATCTTGTTCTAACCTTGCACCGCCGCCTTCAAGATACGTTTTGCTTTGCCAGTTAATACCGCCGCCAATAGTTAATTCAGGCAGATCCTCAACAAACTGATAAGTGGTAAACAGCTTAAACTGCTTGCGCGGGCTGTCGGTATTTACTTTGCTACCTGCAGCGTCTTCCGCCTCAAACTGCGAATAACCCGCGCTGATATTCCAGCCCTGCACTGGTTCACCGGTCACTTCCAGTTCAAAACCTTCGCTTTCTGTGCCATCAGCTCCGTAGTAGGCTGTTTGTTGCTCGGCTGTTGGTACGAAATTCGGGTCAACTACACCCAGGTTGTCTTGCTGTATCTGGAATACGGCAACGGTGGTATGCAGGCGGTCGTCGAAGAAAGCGCTTTTCAGGCCCAATTCATAGCTTTTGCCTTCAACCGGGTCCAGCAAGCGGTTGCTGGTATCACGCACATTCTGCGCTTTGAAAATTTCGGTATAGCTCGCATACAGGCGATGCTGGCTGGTCAGGTCGTACAAGGCACCAATATACGGCACAAAGGCACCGCTGTTACCATAGTCTTCGGCTGCGCCGTACCAGATACCTTCGCGATCCCAGCTTGATACCCGACCACCCAGAATAAACTTCAGATCGTCAGTTGCAGATAACCGGGTGGCAGCATAGACACCGGTTTGTTTAATGCTGACATCTTCTGCACGTACCGGGGTTGTTTCCCATTCTGGCTCGGTTAAACCGCCCCACTGATAGAAGTTATCGATGTCTACGCGGTCGTAACCGCCGCTCATGTCACCGCCAATTGGTGTATAAGAATCGGTAGCGATGTCCTGTTTACTTGAAATCGCACCAATAACAAACTCGTGTTGTTGGTTAAACAGTTGATAGTCGCCCTTTAACTGAGCATCAAAGCTGTCTTGTGTAGTTTCACCATAAGCACGGTAGCGCTGTGCGCTTAAACCCGCACCGGTATCTTTGTCCAGTGCGCCGTATACGTACAGTAGCTTACTGTCTTTTTCATATTCCATGCGGTTGTAGTTAACCACCAACTGCCAGCCATTGCTGAAGCCATGGTTAAGGCTGGCGAAATAATTGGTGTTTGACGTGTCCCACTTTGTCCAGTCAGTACCGGTAGTGGTAGATACATCCCAATCAGCATAGGTACCATCGGTGAATACTGCAGGTATGGCACCCCAGGTTGCGGCTTTTGGATCACGGTCCTGGTAACTAGCGCCCACGCGCAGAGTAGTGGCTTCCGCTATGTCCGCTTCCAGTACACCGTATAAAACAGTGCTGTTTTCCTCATACAGATCCCAGTAAGAGTCGCTATTGAGGTATTTGGCAACAACGCGGCCCCGCACTGAGCCATCACTGTTCAGGCTATTGGCAACGTCAGCGGTTATCTGTTTTTTACTCCAGCTGCCAGCAGCCAGATTTACATAACCGGTTAGTTCTTTGCTATCTGCATGTTTGCGCACCAGGTTTATAGAGGCTGATGGGTCGCCAGCGCCTGTTAATAAACCAGTGGCACCACGTACAAATTCAACCCGCTCATAAATTGCGACATCAGCAACAGTTTCGCCAGAATCACCGGCTAAACTCCAGGCTAAAGGTACGCCATCGATCTGGTAATTTGTTACCTCAAAACCGCGTGATTTAAAGGAGCTTCGTACGTTGTCCAGCTCAGTTGATGATACACCAACGGCATTTTGCACGGTTTCCAGCACGGTGTTGATATTCTGGTCGCGCATACGTTGTTCTGTCAGAACACTGACAGATTGTGGTGTTTCCAACAGCGTTAAACCCAGCCCGGTGGCGGTATCTATGGTTTCACTAACGGTGTATTGACCACGTACGGTAATGGTTTCTACCTCTTTTTCATCTTTATTCTGCGTATCAGCCGCAATGGCGGCGGCTGGCAAACAGGCCAGTTGCACTGCCAAAGCCAGTTTTAATTTATTCATGGTTAACTGCATGCTTACCTCCGGAAAAGTTCCGATGATCATACATTAATGATAACCATTATCAATAGTATTAGTAGCATCAAACTGCTGAAAGTATGCCTAGTGCAGTGAGGTAAATAAATTTAAACGCTGTAGTGACATTTGGCTGATAAATGCAGCTTTTTGCTTGCACCACCTGGCGCGGTTGGCGCCGCCAGGTGAGCAGGCATATACCCGAATCTAGCTAAAGCTTAAAACCAGGCTGATAATAACGCCGGTTACTGCTAACTGCAGCAGGCAGTAGCCCATGATGTCTTTGGCTTTTAAACCGGCAATCGCCAGCACCGGCAGTGCCCAAAACGGTTGTATCAGATTAGTCCAAGCATCGCCCCAGGCTACTGCCATAGCGATACGGTTGATATCAGCACCCAGCTCCAGTGCAGCGGGTATCATGACCGGTGCCTGCACAGCCCACTGACCACCGCCGGAGGGTACGAATATATTGACAATACCGGCACTGATAAAGGTCCAGAACGGCAGTGATTCTGCACTGGCAAAGCTGACAAACCACTGCGACATACTCTGGGCCAGGCCTGATTGCACCATGATCGCCATAATGCCGGCATAAAACGGGAACTGGATAACAATGCCAGCACCACCTTTGATCGCCTGTTGCAGGCTGTGTAGCAGCCGGCTTGGCGTGCCATGCAGCACTATGGCAAGAAACAAAAACAGGTAGTTCACGATGTTAAGGTTTAAGCTGCCGCCTTTAACAAAATACTGCACCAGGTACGCCAGGCCAGCAAGCCCCACCAGCAGGCCCAACACGACACTGTTTTCCAGTTTATCGGCCGGCCGGTTTGCCGGGCTTTTTGTGTGGGCGTCATCGCGCAGTTTGGCCGGGTCGACATAGACACTGTCTACTGCTTTGGGCAACATCAGATAATTGACCAGTGGCACTGCGACAAACAGTATGGCCACCAACAGCAAGTTAAAGCCGGCAAAGATAGTGTCGCTGGTGGGAATGACGCCAATCTGGCTGGCGCTGAAATGGTTGGGCGTGGCAATGGTCAATGGTACAGAGCCTGCCAGACCGCCGTGCCACACCACAAAGCCGGAGTAGGCGCTTGCCACCAGTAAGCGATAATCCACTTTTACTTTTTTCGCCAGTGCTTTGGCAAACAGCGCACCGACCACCAGCCCAAAGCCCCAGTTCAGCCAACTGGCGATAAGCGAAATCAAGGTAACCAGCACTATTGCCTGCCCGGCACTGCTGGCCAGTTTGGCCAGACGATCGAGGATACCTTTTATCAGCGGGGTGTTGGCCAACATAAAACCGGTAACCAGCACCAGCAGCATTTGCATCGAAAAGCTCAGCAGCCCCCAGAAGCCGTCGCCCCAGTACTGCAATACCTGCAATGGGCTTTGTTGTTGAAACAACATAGCGGCGCAGAACACCACTATGCTCAGTAGCAGTACAAAAACGTAAGGGTCCGGCAGGTAGCGTTCTACCAGTTTAACTAAGGGTTTGGCAGCGGCATTTAGCATAGTAGACTCATTATTATTGTTTTAAGGATGGCAACATGACAGATTTTCGTGCCAGTGCGCAGTATCAGACAACCTTAGCCCAGTTAACCGAAAAACTGCAATCCGACCTTAGTTTACCGGCTGTTGTTGGTATCAGCGGCGCGCAGGGTAGTGGTAAAAGCACTTTAGCCGCCGAATTAGTCGCACAGCTGAAACTGCATGATATTCAGGCTGCCGCGGTATCGCTGGATGATTATTACCTGAGTAAGGCTCAGCGTCAGCACCTGGCCGGGCAGGTGCATCCGTTACTGGCGCAACGTGGCGTGCCGGGTACGCACGATATTGCCCGCGCTATCGCTGACGCTAAAGCGGTATTAGCCGGGTTTAACGTCGCCTTGCCGCAGTTTGACAAAGCGCTGGATGAACCTGCTGCAGCATTGGCAGCACAGCGGCTGGATCTGTTAATCGTCGAAGGCTGGTGTTTAGGCGTGGCGGCGCAACCTAAAGCGGAGCTGACAGAGCCGGTTAATCAGTTGGAACAACGCGAAGATAAAGATGGCCGTTGGCGACAGTTCGTCAATAGTCAGCTAGCCGGGCCTTATGCCGAATACTGGCAGTTACTGCGGCCACTTATCTGGCTTAAAGCACCAGACTGGAACTGCGTTTGCCGTTGGCGGGCACAGCAAGAGCAACAACTGTGGCAGCAGCGTGGCAAGGGCATGACGCCAGAGCAGCTTTCACGCTTTATGTTGCCATTTCAGCGTTTAACACTAGCCAGCTGGCAGCAATTGCCGCAGCAGGGCGACTATACTGTTTTGCTGGATAGCCGGCATAACATCGAATTTTCCGCTGGCTAATTCCGTTATGCAATGTTTAAAAAAGCCGTAAGTTATTAATTGACAGCGTTGTCATTTTGCCGGTAGGCTGTTTTTTAAACAATAAAACGGGGGAATTATGCGCTATTCATCTTTAGCTTTACTGCTATTACTAACCGGCTGCGAACAGGCCACGACAACAGCTGTGCCATCACAGACGGCAGCAGACGCTGCCGAACCAGCTCTGATGTTTGATGACTTTACCTATGGCAGTGCCGACGCTTTGTTTGCTAATGGCTGGACTGCCCGTACCGAAACCGGCCATCCGGGTATTGCCGGTGCAGCCTGGTCGGCAGAGGGTATTAGTACCCACGAAGCACCAGACGGTGCTCAATTCGGCATTGCCCGCATGAGTTCCATCACTGATGGCACCGGTGAAGGTACCCGCCATACGCAAATTTGCCATGCGCGTAAGTACCTGTATGGCACCTATGCTGCGCGGGTATTTTTCCGCAACGAGCCGACTTACGGCCCGGACGGTGATGAAGTAATCCAGACGTTTTATGCCATCAGCCCGCTGGCTGCGCCACTTGACCCATCTTACAGCGAGGTCGATTTTGAATACCTGCCAAATGGCGGCTGGGGTGAGAACAGCGACAGTGCGATGTGGACCACAACCTGGGAAACCTTCCAGTTGGAACCCTGGACCAAGGTAAACGAATTCAGCCGCGTGCCTGGTGATTATGCCGGCTGGCATACGCTGGTGATGAATGTAAGCGCCGATGCAGTACGCTATTATGTCGACGGTAACTTAGTTGGCGACCACACGAACGCCGTGGCGCCGGAAGTACCGATGTCGATGAATTTTAACCTGTGGTTTATGCCCAAAGGCGCTGACGGCTCGGTTGGCCCGATTGACTCGCCAGAGTCACGGCAGTATCAACAGGATATCGATTGGGTGCTGCATGTCGAAAATGCTGAGCTGACCACCGCGGAGGTTGAAGCTAAAGTTGCAGCGCTGCGCGCATCAGAACAGCGGCATATTGATCAGGTACCGGATAAAGGCTTAGCCCCCTACTGTGGCTTGTAATAAAGCTATATTTGATAGGTGTTATCGCGGCTACTTAAGGTAGCCGTTTTTACGGCGGGCACTTGTTGCTGTCTGCATACCTGCGTTACAGTGGCGGGCACAAGGATGCAATAAAAACGTTAAGATATGACAACACGTTATAGTTTTAGAAACCCGGAAATGATCATTGCTGCCTCGGCACTGATCGTCAGCTTAATTACCGCTTTTGTCAGTATTTACTCGGCTTTTATTGACCGGGCCTATGCCCGCTCTTCTGTATGGCCGCGGATAGAACTTGCCAGGGGTCATGATACGAAGAGTTCTTTTCGCTACATTGTATCTAATAACGGCACCGGCCCTGCGCTTATTCAGTATGCCCGCGTAACCTATGACGGTGAAACCATCCCAACCTGGCAAACCTTGTTTAGCAAATATGGCTTAGAAAACGAAGGTATGGTGCAGTCGCATATTGGTACTACGGTGTTACCGGCACAAAAGCAAATTAATCCGGTAGAAATCAATAACACCGCTTTCTTCAGTAAACACTACGCTCAGGATCATTTAATAGGCATAGAGTTGTGCTACTGCTCTATCTACGAAGAGTGCTGGCTGGTCGATCGTGAAAACCAGCCGCAGCCTGTGGAACAGTGCCACATAGACGACAGCCAACGGTTTTTGCAGTAAGCCATGCAGCGGCTGCGCCATCTGCTGTCCCGTGTTACCGAAGACTATCTGCTACTGGTGCTGCTACTGTTGCTGCCGCCGTTATTGTGGCTGCAGCCAACGCAACTGCTTGGTCTAGCTGTATTCATCGACTGGCATACCGTGGCCGCTTTAGCTGGCTTAATGCTACTGAGCCGGGCACTGGAAGATAGCGGGTATTTAGCCCGCTTTGCGGCGTGGTTGTTAACGCGCTGTCATTCTGAACGGCAGTTAGCGCTACTGCTGGTGCTATTTGCGGCATTGCTTTCGGCGCTGGTCACTAATGATGTAGCGCTATTCATTTTGCTGCCTATAACGTTAAGCATTAGGCGGTTAACCGGCTTGCCAGTGGGAAGGCTGATTATTTTTCTGGCGCTGGCAGTGAATGCCGGTTCCAGCTTAACGGCTATAGGTAACCCACAAAACCTGTTGCTATGGCAGGCCTCCGGTTACAGCTTCTGGCAATTTACGCTGGTGATGGCGCCTTTAGCGCTCAGTTTACTGTTAATGATCCTGCTGTTAAGTTGCATCGCTTTTACCCGAACTCAATTAACCATTACCGTGGCGCACAATAGCAGTGCTGACAGTCGTCATTTATTCAGCTGGTCGCTGGCCGGTTATCCGTTGTTTATCCTGGCAATGGAATATCAGCTGGCACCCGTTGCGGCTTTGGTCGTGCTGGCAGGCTATGTGATGCTAAAGCGTAGCGTGGTAACAGGTATTGACTGGCTGCTACTGCTGGTATTTATGCTGATGTTTATCGACCTTGGGTTACTGGCGCAGCTGCCGCTGCTACAGCAACTGGGCGCACAGCTAATGGCCTTACCTGAAGGGGGTTATATCGGTTCGGCACTGTTATCGCAGCTGATTTCCAACGTGCCAGCGGCGATTTTTCTGCAAAATTTCACTACCGACTGGCGTGCACTTAGCTGGGGTGTCAGTGTTGGCGGTTTTGGTTTAGCCATCGGCTCACTGGCGAATTTAATTGCGCTCAGGCTCAGTAAGCAACCCGGCCTGTGGCGCGAGTTTCATCTTTGGTCGCTGCCGGTGTTTGCCGGCAGCTTATTGCTGGGTTGGATATTATTGTAAAGTTTGCGCAATATCAGATCGGTTGCAATTCCCGCTATGCTCGCCACAGAGTGTCTGCGCTATCGGGTTTCCAACCTGACTTATGTCGAATCCAATACCCCTAAACGGCACTGGATGACTCGCTTTACTCAAAATCTTCTGCCAGAGCATGCAGCTGCGCCAGTTCAGCCGTTTTTACCCGTACTTTCTGCTGCAACCGGTAAATAGCAAACAGACAGGCTGGCGATGCAATCAGGCTATAAAACAACAACATTGTTATAGGCGTGTTGTCCAGTTGCCACAGGTGTAATAACCACAACACCAGCGTAAACAGCATAAGCGCCGCACAGCTTAGCTGGGTATAGCGATAATAGCGCAAGCTAAGCTGGCAAGCACGGTAGCGAAATTGCAACAGCCCACCGCTGCTCCAGTTGTCATAAGCTAATATTGGCCGGTGTATATGCCAGCTGATATAAGCGGTACTTAGCGCCCCCACTGTCAGAAACAGCGCGGAAATGCCGCCCAGCCAACCGGGCAGGTTAAACAGCAGCCACAACGCAGTAACGGCCATAATCACCGCACCCAGCCATTCGCTGTACATCAGCCATTTCTGCTCACGCTGACGCTGACTGGCCTGTGCTAAATCGTTCGCGCTGGGTAGCACTTCCTCCGTGACCGGCTGCTGCTGCCAACTTTTAGTCAGGGCGGCAAAGTCAAAGTTATCGGCCATCTTGCATTAACTCCATCAGTTCGGTTTTGGCGCGGTTGATGCGCACCCTAACGGCCCCATGGCTGATCTGCAGAATGTCTGCGATCTCCGGCGCCGGTAAATCTTCCATCGCCAGCAAAATCACCTGGCGGTTAGCTGGCGACAAGCGCCTTACAGCCTGCATTAACAGCTGACTTTGCTGTTGCTCGCCCAGCTGCTCTGACGGGCAATCGTCCAGCATATGTTGCTGTACCTCATCATCCAAAGGTTGCCATTTGTGGCGCTGTGCCCGGGCAATATGGTCTACCGTCACGTTGTGCACAATGCGAAACAAATAGGCCCGTGGCAATTCCGCCGCTTGCAACCGTTCTGCCGCCTGGTGCAGCGCAAGAAAAATATCCTGTTTTAAATCCTGCCGCGCCGCCGGATCGGCTTCGCTGGCCAATAAGGTGCGGCTGATAGCGCCCTGGTACTGCTGCCATAGCTGCAATACGAAATGGATCGCGCTTTGCGTGCTGTTGGGTCCTGTTATCAAACGCTGCTGCCCTGCTGTTAAGTGGTTGTCTGGGGGCGCCGCTTTTACCGCGCTCACCTGTTCAGTCTGTTGAACTTTGCCAAGTGTTACACAAAAAAATAAAAAAATAATCTGTAACACCTAACAAAAAATCAACGACTTACCTGACAACAACCTGATAATGCCGGAGCACTTCGATGAAACACACATTTTCGCTAACACTGATCGCAACCTTGTTGAACCTGACAGCCACTGCAGGTTTAGCAGGTGCGGAAGAACCACATTACGCTGCAGCCAACACTGTGCTGTACCACAACGCAACGCTGATAAACCCTGCCACTGAGCAACAGCTTAACGATGGTTGGTTGCTGGTAAAAGATGGCCGCATTGTTCAAATAGGCCAGCAGCAGGATACTGCCGCATTGCCCGAGGCATCACAGACGGTTGATTTACAGGACCAGTACGTGATGCCTGGTTTGATTGATGTGCATCTGCACCTGACTGCCGGGCCGCATCGGGTGGAGATGCAAGATGGCAAACCGGTGATGACAGTGAAAGGCCACAGTGAGCTCACCCGCTATCATGCTATCAGTACGCTGGCAACCGGCGTAACAACAGCGTTTAGCCCTGCCGGTGAGCCAGAAGCCAATGCTGAGTATGTACGTCAGCAGCAGGCTGGTCACTGGGTTGGGCCAAAACTGAGCTATGCAGGCTTTATCTTTGAACCTACGCCCATTATTGGTGGCTCTGTGCATCCGCAGGATGAAGCTGGCTGGCAGGCTGAAATCAGCCGGCAAAAAGCTCAGGGGGTCGAGTACATCAAACTTTATGCTGGCCTGAGCAAGAACGAGGTCGCCCTTGGTGTGCGTCTGGCAAAACAGGCCGGTTTAAAGACGGTTGCACACCTTGATAGCGTCAGCTGGCTTTACGCTGCCGAATTGGGTATCGACAGATTAACCCACGCTTTACCCACCAGCGCTGAGCTGTTAACTGGCGAGGGGAAGTCTGCCTACCTGGCTGAGCGTAAAAACCCGTTTGACCAGCGCTTTATTTACCGCTGGTTTCAGCATGTCGACTACGACAGTGAGCCGGTGCAGCAACTAATCGGTACTTTGGTGCAGCAGCAAACCCGCGTTGACCTGACACTGGTAGTTAACGAGTTGTTTTATTGTGCCCGCGAGTTAGAAGAACTGTACCCGGAAGATCAAATGTGGGTTTTTCACCCGCAAATGCGCAATAGCTGGCGGGCGCTGATGGCGGCACCCAGTTATAACTGGACTGAAGCAGATGTTGCCGCCGCGCAGCAGCAAATGCCGAAGGTGCTGCAGTTGTTTAAGCGTTTGCATGACGCTGGCGTGCCTTTAGCAATAGGCACCGATCTTAGTGCCAGCGGCCCGTTTTACCTGCGCGAACTTCAACTTACCAAAGCTGCCGGTTTGAGCAACTGGCAAGTACTGCAACTGGCCACCGTAGGCGGCGCCCGCCACCTGGACTTGCCCGAAACCGGTCAGCTGGCAGCAGGCTATGTTGCCGACTTTATCGTGCTAACCACTAACCCGGTAACTGATCTTAATGCGCTGACCACCGTGCATACCGTGGTGCAGCAGGGCAAAGCCCACCGGGTTGATGCCCTTAAAGCTGAACTAGCCAAACTAACCAAGGTTGAACTGTAAATCTGACTGAAAACTGAGTTTAAACATAGCGAGGAAATAACCATGGAAACTTTACAACACCTGATAACACCTTTTACGACTGCCTGGCACCAGGCTGATAGCTACCAGCTCGTCTCTTTTTGCATCTTCTTTGCGGCCATGTGGTTGATTGCTGTGGTGATTGAAGCTGCGGTTAAAAAAGCCTCCAGGGAGGACTAAAATATGGAAACTATCAATCAATTTATCGTGGCGTTTACTGAAGCCTGGCAACAAGCCGATCTGTTGTTTTTGCTGGGCTTTGGCCTGCTGTTTTTAGCGGTATGGTTTTTACCCAGCCTGCTGGCGCTGGCATTTAACCGCCGGCATGCCGGTAAAATTGCCCTGTTGAACATCCCGGCAGGCTTTTCCTGGATTGCCTGGGTAGCCTTACTGGTATGGGCCGTTACAGGCAAACTCAGCAACAAACTGGCCGCTAAAGCCCGGTTGAAGCCGGTAGCCTGATACGTTACAAGGCTACGCTATCACCTTCATTTAAAATCAGCAGCGGCACTGTACTTTGCAGTTGCTGCTGCATATGCAATAAACGCAGTAATGGTGAGTGCGAGCTGTGATCGCCCATCTGCCAGCTGCCATTGCCGTAGCCCCAGGGGATCATCACTTTGCAATTGAGCTCTGTGGCTGCCGTTAATGCGTCTTCCGGTGTGGTGTGGACATAGCGATACCAGGCACCGTCGGTTTCATGGTAGTACGAAGCGATGGGCAGCAGACAAATATCTATGTCGCCATACCTTTGGTGAATGTCGCTAAAATGCGCGGAATAGCCGGTATCACCGGCAAAAAACAGCTTCTTACCGTTATGTTCTATCAACCAGGCGCCCCAGAGTGCACGGTTAAAGTCATCAAACAGTTTACGGCTGTTAAAGTGGTGCGCTGGCACCATATGCAGCGTCACCTCACCCAGCTGACTCTGGCTGTACCAGGCCTGCTCCACCACCTTATACCCAGCGCTGGGCATATAGCTAGCCATATCAAGCGGCATATAGTAAGTCGGGCCTGTACCAATTTTTGCAATAGTGGCATGGCTGAAATGGTCGTAATGCAGATGTGAATACAGCACAGCGTCGGTTTGTGCTAATTGCCCGGCTGTTATTTCTGGCAAATAGGGCCGCTGAATAATACCAACCAGATGCTGCGCCCAACTTACCGGCCAATCAAACTGGCCCAGCACCGGGTCGAGCAGCAATTGCTGCTGATCCGGCGTATGGATAATAAAGCTGGCATGTCCCAGCCACTGCACGCTAAAGCCAGTGTTGAGCGCTGGTACTGGCTGAGGGCCGGTATAGCGGCAATTCTGCGCCGGGCTTTGACAGCTCACCTGCGGGTGTGCCGGGTAACAGTTGGCTTCGCAGGTTGTGGGGTACTGGCGTTCGCCACGGTACAGGTTACGGTAGCGGCCTTGCTCGTCACCTTCTGTAACCTGCTCTATCATAGCGTTGGCACCCACCTGCCGCTGCACAGTATTAGGCACAGAGCAGGCGGTCAATATTATGGCAATGCCAAGGATAACCGCGGTTGAAGTAAACGACAGCCTCATTAATATTCCTTTATTCATCATCTGCTTATACTGTTACTGCTGTCTTAATACCATGGCTGGCTTGCGCCCTGCAACCTGCCAGGCCAGCGTAGCAACGGTACACCAGCAAATGGCAAAGGTTGCTGCTGCCGCCAATAGATACCAGAATGGGCTTTGACTGATGCGAACACTAAACTCGTTTAGCCAATTGTTTAATGTCCAGTAGGTTGCTGGAATAGCCAGCATGCTGCTGACTGCCATAAGTTTCAGGTACTCGCTGGCCAGCAGATTAACCAGGTTGAAGCGACCTGCGCCCAGTACTTTACGCATGGCAACTTCACGTGAACGCTGCTCTGCGCTGAAAGCAGCAAGGCCAAATAAGCCGATACAGGTTAGCGCAATGGCCAGGCTGGCAAAAATAGCGATCACTTTGCTCTGACGTCTCTGGTTATGGTACATGGCGTTGTAATCATCGTTTAACCAGCTCAGCCTCAGATCCTGCCGTTGCAGCCGGTCAGCCAGCAATTGCTGTACTTTGCTCTGAGTGCCAATGGCAAATTCAGGCTGTAAGTCCAGTATGATGTTACTGTAATTCATGGGAGAGCGACCACAAATCAGTATCAGCGGCTCGGCCTGTTTCAGCGCTGAGCCGACCTGAATATCGGCTACCACCCCGACCACAGTCATACGCAGCACAGGTTCATCACCTGGCAATAACCACTGCTGGCCTATCACATCGTTCAGGTTAGTTACGCCGGCTTTTTTTGCTAATGAAGCCGTGATGATGACTGAAGCGGTAGCATGGTCGTCATGCGTCTGATACCAATCACTTTGATAGTTCTCGCTGAAATCACGGCCAGCTAACAAGGTTAAGCCTGCGGCTTTAGCAACATTAAAACCGACACCTATCTGTGATACCGGTGGTAATGTATTGTCCTGCGTCTGACCAGGTAGCTGGATATCCATCGCCTGGGACACCGTTTCAGTGAGCTGCATATCCATTATTGACACCGCATTGACACCGTCTAGCTTGGCAAGGCTTTGCAGTAAGTCCTGGTTGCCGGCCCAGAATAAATGCTGATTATTTATGCCTTTAATTAATAACCGGCTGTCCCGAAGATAACCGGTGGGCTGATTTTGTAACAGTTGCAGTTGTTGCTGTAATACTATGCTGGCCACCAGTAATCCAACAGTAATGGCTCCTTGCAATACCAGCAAGCCTTTGCGTAGCCAGATAGCCGTATTACCGCGCTGAAAATCTCCACTTAATACTTTTTTGGCATCAAAAGCAGAAATAAACACAGCCGGGTAGATACCAGCCAGACAGCCGACTACCACTACACAGCTAACTAAAATTACACCAAAGTTGCCGGCATAGTGTAGCTCAAGTGGACGGTTAATCAGCTGATTAAACTGAGGTAACGCCAGCTCCACGGCAACGGCCGCCAGTAAGCCAGCACTAACGGCTATCAGCAGCGATTCCAGCATAAACTGCAAAAATAACTGGCTGCGACTGGCGCCTAAGGCTTTACGAACACCTACTTCTTTTGCCCGCATACCAGCGCGTGCTGTACTCATATTAATAAAGTTAATGGCAGCAATCAGCAGTAACAAAGCGGCCAGCAGCAGGCAAATACGTACCGTACTGGCTGAACCATTCACCTTGAACTCATAAGCTAATGCCGAATGCAGGTGAATGTCGGTCAGGGCCCGCAGTTCCAGTGTGCTCATTTGCTGACCGTCATACGCTTGCTGGTTCAGTGTGGATGTAAGTTGGCCAAGCAGAGTTGTTTTATCAATGTCATCTGGTAAGTGAATATAGCTGTAAACGTTGTTTATTCTTATGCTGTTGGAGGCAGCGCTGTCACTGATACGGCGTAACGACCCCGCCCGAAGATGGCTTTGCTGCGGTAAGCGGAATACCGCTGTTACGGTATAACGCTGCTCGCCAAGCTGAAATTGCCGGTTGATAATATCAGTGCTGCCAAATAAGCGCTGCGCCTCGTGTTCTGCCAGCGCAATCTGGTTTGGCTGTGCCAAAGTTGCAGCAAGATCGCCTTGTAGTACCTGAATGGTAAAAAATTCTGTGATGTTACTGTCAACTGATAGTGGCCATTCCAGCGACAGTTGCTGGCTGTTTTCTGCCAACTTAACTGCTGGCGCCCCCGGGCTGAAGCGTGTTACCCGGATACGCTTGTCATAGTCTTGCAGCAGAGCTTTCATTGCCGGGCTCGATACCGGGAAACGTTGATTCATTGAAGCAAAATGCTGCTCCAAGCGATAAGTATGGGCTGAATCGGGGTGCATTTTATCAAAGCCCAGCTCATAACTGGCATACAACAAAATCAGCAGCGCCGAAGCGAGGCCAACCGTTAAGCCCATTAAATTCAGCGCTAAATGGGTTTTATGTCTGAGCACCGCGCGCACGCCGGTAGTAAGATAATTACTTAACATGGTCAGTGAGTTATGCATATTTTGCCTCCAGCGCCCGCTCGGCAATGATCTGACCATCCAGCATGCGTACAATGCGGCTGGCGTAGCGCGACTCGTGCTCGGAATGCGTCACCATGACTACCGTCGTGCCTTCGCGGTTTAACTGGCGCAGCATCTGCATTACTTCTTCACTGTTCTTCGAATCGAGATTACCGGTAGGTTCGTCTGCTAATATCAGTGCCGGGTTAATTACCAGAGCCCTGGCGACAGCTACCCGCTGTTGCTGACCGCCGGATAATTGCAGTGGCAAATGATCAGCGCGATGGTCTATCTGCATCCGTTGCAAAATTGCATCAACCCGTCTTTTACGCTCAGTGGCTGCGACTCCCTGATATTGCAGTGGCAACTCAACATTCTGAAATACTGTCAACTCGTCGATCAGGTTAAAGCTCTGAAATACAAAGCCAAGTTTGGATTTACGCAGCTGCGCCAGTTGTTTTTCACTGTAGTTGGCAATATCCGTGCCTTCGAACAGATAAGCGCCTGAGGTGGGGCTGTCCAGCATCCCCAGGATGCTGAGCAACGTAGACTTACCGCAGCCGGAAGGCCCCATAATGGCAACGAAATCACCCTGTTCAATATGTAAATCAATATGATTAAGTGCTGTGGTTTCCAGCTCGGCAGTGCGGAACACCCGGTTTAATTGTTGTAACTGGATCATGCTGCAGTCCTTATTGTTGTAATTGAATAGTATCGGCTTGGTCGAAATCGCGATAGCCGGAAATAATCACTTTGTCACCAGCCTTAAGGCCGCTGATAACTTCTATTTGATTGGTACTTTGTTTGCCGATCGTGACGGCTTGCTTACGTGCTATAGCGCTATCGCTGTCCAGCACATACACATATTGGCCGCCGCTATCAGCTAAATAGGCGCCGCGTGGCAGCACCAGAGCCTGGCGTTGCTGTGTTTCAAGTTGCAGGGTTAAATTCACCGACTGGCCACGTGTAACGTTGTGCTCGCCAGGCAGGTTAAATTCGAGTTGAAACTGGTTGTTGACTACCCGGCTGTCTACGCGGTTTACCGTTAACGATAATGGCTGCTGGTTCAGGCTGGCGATTGCCGGCATGCCAACGGCAACCCGACTTAAGTAAAACTCATCAACGCTTGCTACCAGTTTGTACTGGTCCGGAATGTCAATCTGCCCCATGCGGCTGCCTGGTGAACGCGACTCACCCGCTTCGACGTTAAACTCACTCAGGTAACCGCTAACGGGAGCTTTTACCAGCAGATTTTGCACATTCTGTCTTGCAAATTCGAGGTTCTTTGTCAGCATAGCTACGCTGTCGCTGAGCTGGTTTAGCTGTTGCTGGCGAATCGCCTCCTCCTGCCGTTGTTGTTGCTTAGTCAGGGCTAACCGCTGCTGCTGATATTGCAGATCTTGCTGCAGGTTCAGTAAATGCTCTTTGGCCAGAACGCCAGTTTTTACCAGTGGCTCACTTTGCGCCAGATTGCGGCTGAGCGTTGCAATTTGATGCTCGATATCCAGTACGTCCCGTTTCAGGTTCAGCCGGTTGGTTTCAATCGTCATCTGGGTGTTGCGCAGAAAGTTCATTTGTTCGGTTACCTGAGCTTCGCGGCTGATTAAATCCAGTTGCAGTGCGGTATTGCTTAGTTTCACCAAGGGTTGGCCCTGAGTAACAAACTGCCCTTGCTCTGCCAACTTTTCTTCTACCCGGCCACCTTCAATCACGTCGAGAAACACCGTCTGCTGCGGCAATGCATTGGCTCGTATTGCAATGCTCTCCTGCAGGTTCTGTTGTTGCACTATGGCGGTACTGACCGAGCTAAGCGGCAATAATACAGAGGTACGGGCACTGGCCTGCCAGTTCACGCCAAGCCAGGCGGTGAGTGCTACCGTAACGAGCAGTACCGCGGGTTTGGTCAGGCGATGCCTGGCAGAGGGGGCAATTTTCTTATCCATATTGTGAGCTCCTGCAATAGTCATATCTGCAACTAACGCAATCAGCGTGCCGGATTTTTATTTGTTTAGATTCAGAGACATATGCTTTTGTTAAGCTGGAAGGTGTCCGCTGGCGGTACAACAGGGTGTCCATTAACGGACAGTGTTAAAAGCCGGTAACTTATTGGATTTAAAAGCTTGTTGCCTCGTCGCGTGGTTTTAGGTAGGGTGCTGCAATACACGCGGGGATTAAAGCATGAAGCAGCCACTTAGCGTGCTGGTACTGGATGACAACCAGGATATCCTCACCGCCAGCCGTATTTTCCTGAAACAGCATTTTGCCAGTGTCGTGACTTTGCATGAACCGGCATTATTAGTCGGCACTCTGGCCAGTCAGACATTTGATCTGCTGTTGCTCGATATGAATTTCAGCCGCGATACGCAAAGCGGTGAAGAAGGGCTGTTTTATTTAAAGCAGGCATTGGCAGCTCAGCCCACACTGAAAGTCGTGATGATGACAGCCTATGCTGCGCTGCCCCTCGCTGTGCGAGCAATGCAACTGGGCGCGGCGAGCTTTATTGCCAAACCCTGGCAGAATGAGCAACTGCTAGACACGCTGCGTCAGGCATCACAGCACCCGCCTGCTGCACAGGCGCCGGTCCACGCGGCAACACACACAGACAGCACACCCTTACTCGGAGATAGTCCGGCAATGCAGCAGGTGCTGCGCACCATTGAGAAGGTGGCGCCAACACAAGCCAACGTGCTGCTGTTGGGGGAAAGTGGTACCGGTAAAGCCTTGGTTGCACAGGCGATACACCAGGCGTCGGCCCGTGCTGGTGCGGCTTTGGTGACGGTTGATATGGGCAGCCTCAGTGACAGCCTGCTTGAGAGTGAATTGTTTGGCCACAAAAAAGGCGCTTTTACCGATGCCAAAGCCGATTACAGTGGCCGTTTTGTCCAGGCCAGTGGCGGCACCCTGTTTCTCGATGAGCTGGCGAACCTTGGTTTGCCGCAGCAAGCCAAACTGCTCACTGCATTGCAGCAGCGCACTGTGGTGCCTGTAGGTGCCAGCCAGAGTATTGCCATAGATATCCGGCTGATTTGTGCTACCAACGACAACCTGCACCAGGCGGTGGCGCAGGGACGATTCCGCCAAGACTTGCTGTACCGGATCAATACGGTAGAAATTGTGTTGCCGCCGCTGCGGGAGCGTCAGCAGGATATACCATTGTTGCTGAACTGGTATTTGCAGAAATTCAGTGAACATTATCAGCGTGAGGGGCTGAAAATCAGCCCGTCAGATTTGCGTTATCTGCAGCACTATGACTGGCCGGGGAATGTCCGGCAACTGGCGCATGTGGTAGAGCGTGCTGTCGTGCTGGCGGATAACAATACGCTGGATTTCAGCCAGCCAGACAGCGCCGTATCTGCAACTGCAACGACATCGGCACCAACTGATGCAGCGGCTGATTTTATGCTGGAGTTTGTTGAAGAGAAAACCATCCGTCAGGCACTGCAATACTATCAGGGTAACGTCAGTCAGGCAGCCAAAGCTCTGGGGCTGACCCGCGGAGCGCTATACAGGCGGTTGGAAAAATATGGTCTCTAATCTGCGTTTGCCACTTTTACTGCAGAGCTTCACTGTGCTGCTGGTGCTGGCTTGCCTGCAATGGCAGCAAGGGCCGTCTGCTCTGGCAGTCACAATTACGCTGGCTGCAGTGCTTGTAACTGTAATGATCTGGCAGTTGGGCCGGGTACAGCAACGGCAGGCAGCGTTGGTGCTCAGAGCGCTGGTCAATCAGGATACCTCGCTGACATTAGTGGGGCAGCCGCAGCTCAGCGCTCTACTGGCTGACGCCCAACAGCAGCTTAGCCGCAGCCGGCAGCAGGCTGAGGCGCGGGCTCAATATCTGCAAACACTGCTTAGCCAGCTCGATGTAGCGGTATTCGAGTTCAGTTCAGATAACCGCTTATTACAAGCTAACCCGGCAGCGGCGCGGTTGTTGTCGGGCGCGCAATATACTGAATTGCAGCTAGGCCGGATCAGCAGTACAGATTTGCAGGCGCTTATCAGTATGCTGCAAACGACAACTGGGCATTATCAGGGGCAGCTACAATGGACGCAGCCCGGCTGCGCTGACCGATTTGCCGTTAGCGTAGTATGT
Source organism: Rheinheimera sp. ATLC3 (assembly GCF_059429535.1). Lineage (NCBI taxonomy): Bacteria > Pseudomonadati > Pseudomonadota > Gammaproteobacteria > Chromatiales > Chromatiaceae > Rheinheimera > Rheinheimera sp. ATLC3. The sequence goes on along the minus strand of NZ_CM182103.1, from coordinate 2,171,819 downwards.
ACCAGGTTGCAGGGGCAGGTTCGTAAGCTGGTGACGTTGCAGAGTATTAATCAGGCATTGTTACAGCAAGAAGTGCAGTCGTATCAGCAAATGACACGGGTGCTGACACACGAAATTGCCAACTCAGTGACACCGATGGCGTCGCTGGCGCAAAGTTGTCTGCATATTCTGCCGCAGGCTGGTCATGTACTGAGCACGGATGAACATGCCGATTTAGCAGAAGCTATGGCGACTATAGACCGCAGAGGTCAGCATCTTTCCACTTTTATTCTGTCATTTAAACAGCTTAGTCAACCGGTGAAAGCCAGCTTAGAGTTGACCGACCTCGTTACCATTATCAACAATTGCCTGGTGTTACAGCGATCTGCGCTTGCCCAACACAATATTCAGCTGAAGCTTGCGTTACCCGACCAGGCTAAGCTGTGGCTGGATGAAGCGTTAACCGAGCAGGTCCTTATCAACCTGTTACAAAACGCGATGGATGCGCTGCAGCAAACCACCGACAGGCAATTAGACATCTCATTACAGCAACACCGCCAACATGGCTGGCAGCTGGATATTTGCGATAATGGGCCGGGGCTCAGTGAGCAGGTTGCCAAACAGATATTTATTCCGTTTTTTACAACTAAAACACAGGGTTCTGGTATTGGCTTAAGTTTGTCGCGGGCTTTGCTGCAGGCTCAGGATGCGCAGCTGCAGTATGTGCCGGGCGCTGCGCCCGGCTGTTGCTTCAGAATAACATTTAAAACGTAGCGTCAGGTAACTAACGGCGAGGGCTAGTCAGAGGCTTTGCTTAGCTTCTTCTCCAGTTTCTCAATTTTTTCCTGTGCCTGCTCACGGTAGCGGGTTAAGCGCTCAATGGTGGCTGCAGCGTTATCTTTAACAAAGCTAACCTGCTGTTCCAGCTGGGCTTTTTGTTTCTGGAATTTGTCTTTCTCCAGCTGCAGATCGGCAACCAGATCGCGTTGCTGCTGCAATTCTTCCCGCAGCTGACGGATAACTTCACGTTGCTCTGCCTGATGATTAGCAGTGATGGCACTTTGCTCTTTCAGCATAGCGTTATTGGCTTTGAGCTGTTCGAGCGTTGCCTGTATATCCTGTGAATCGTCGATATCGGCGGTGTGTTGCGCTTTCTCCATTGCATCAAGCTGTTCCTGCGCTTTAAATGCATTATCACGCTGCACATCTGCTTCACGCCGGCTGTGATCCAGCTCTTTATTCAGTTCGCTAAGTTGTTTGCTAAGCGCTTCCAGCTCTTTTTCCTGCCGCGAAATGGTTTCTTCCGCTTGCTGATTTAATGCATTTTGTTCTGCAGGTACCTGCTCTGCTACTTCATTCTGCTGCTGCAACGCTTGTTCAAGCTTTGCCAGCGCATCATCCCGCTCAGCTGTCAGTTCTTCAGTTAACTGCTTTGTTTGTTCCAGTTGCTGTTGCACGGCTTCGATTTCTGCCGTCAGTTTGGCTTCCACTTCGGCGATTGCCTGCTGATCAACAACAGTAACCTGCTCACCGCCTGACTGGGCTTTCTGTGCCTGTTCCAACTGAGCTTGTAAGCGTTTATTCAGTGCTACTGCTTGAGTCTCTGTTTTGGTAGCCTGCTGCAACTTCGACTCAAACTCGCTTAGCATCGCTTCAAGCTCAGTAACATCGTGATCGCGGGTTTGCAAATCCTGCAGAGCCTTCTTACTTTCCTGACGCGCTTTGTCGAGTTCTGCTTTAATACTGGCTTCAGCCTGCTGTAGTACCTGTATTTGTTGCTCGGCCTGCTCTGCTAACTTTGCTTTTTGTTGCAGTGGCTCTAATTCCTGCTCTGCCGCAGCAAGCTCAGACTGCAGCTGCTGCAATTTCTGTTGATTTAGTTGCTGCTCGTTTTGCAGTTGTTCTTCCAGTTCGTCCTGTGCTTGCTGGGAAGCAATCAGTTTCAGCTGGAGCTGTTCGGCGTCTGCTTTGGCTTCGCCAAGTTGGCTCTTGGCATCTGTGGCCTGCTGAGTGGCTGTTTCCAGTGCTTTTTCCAGCTGAGCAAGTTTCGTTTTACTGTCGTTTACTTCTTGATCTGCCAGCGCCAGTTCAGATTTTAGCTGCTCTAGTTCTGCACTGTATTGTTCCAGCTTGGTTTGCTGGTCGCGGTTTTGAGTCTGAACCTGATCCCGCTCGCTGACCAGGCTGGCATATTTCTCTGCCTGAGTTGAAAGCTGTTGTTGTTGCTGCTGCAAACTGTTTTCCAGCTCGGCTTTGCGCTGTTGCAGTTGCTCCAGTTCCAGTTGCAGCTCTCGGTTATGTTCTGCTGCCAGCACTTCGGCCTGCATCGCTTGTTGCAGCTGCTGATTTAGCTGATCTGTTAGCTTTTTCGCATGTTGCTCAGATTCACGCTGAAAGGCAGAGACAAAGTCTTCACTAAAAAAACTGTCTGTACTGACAGGGGCAGGTGCTCTGTTTGCTTGTTCGTTTCGCCATTTTTGATAATGCACGACCAGGCTGGCCTGTGCACCGGGCACTTTAGAAATTAAATAATCTAATGAAACAGGTTTGCCTGTTTTGTGCAATTCATCACAGATCTTCTTAACTTCACTATATTGCATTGCTATTTATCCAACTGACCGGGTGGAATGACTGTCAAATACAGAGTACTACTACGCCCTCATTCTAAGCACTTTTTTATTAAAACCAAATTTTAATTACATTTTCTTTGCAACCCGCTATCTTGCCGCCTAATATACTGTATATAAAAACAGTTTGGTGTCGCTATGATCTTGTATATTGCTGAAAAACCCAGCCTCGCCCGGGCTATTGCTGCGGTATTGCCCAAACCTCAGTATAAAGACAAAGGTTTTATCCGCCTGGCCAACGGTGATGTGGTCAGTTGGTGCATCGGGCACCTGTTGGAACAGGCTGAACCACAGGATTACAACCCTGACTACAAACGCTGGCAAGCGGCACAATTACCGATAGTACCGGACAAATGGCTGTTAAAGGTACGAAAGTCAGCTGAACAGCAGCTTAACGTAATTAAAAAATTGTTAAAACAGGCTGATAGCCTGGTTCATGCCGGTGATCCGGATCGCGAAGGCCAGTTGTTGGTAGATGAAGTGCTGGCATATTGTGGTGTCAGTGAAAGCAAGCTGGCGGGCACCCAGCGGCTGTTAATCAGCGATTTGAATCCGGCTGCGGTAAAGCGATCGCTTACCCAGTTAAAGCCAAACCGTGATTTTATCCCGTTGTCGACGTCGGCTCTGGCGCGCAGCCGGGCAGATTGGTTGTATGGGCTGAATATGACCAGAGCCTATACCCTGCAGGGGCAGAAAGCCGGCTATCAGGGCGTGTTATCAGTGGGCAGGGTACAGACGCCGCTATTAGGTCTAGTGGTAAAACGCGATCAGGACATTGCAAACTTTGTTACCAAACCTTTTTATCAGGTACTGGCTGAGTTGGAAACAGAGCAACAGGAGCGCTTCACTGCGCTATGGCAACCGAGCAGTGCTTGTGCGCCCTGGCAGGATGACGAAGGCCGGGTGTTGGTAAAGGCGCTTGCTGAGAAAGTGCAGCAGAAAATCTGTCAGCAACCGGCCGTGGTCAGCAAGCTTGAACACAAAGAGGCTAAGCAGGCACCGCCGTTACCTTATAACCTGTCAACTCTGCAAATAGAGGCGGCGAAGCGTTATAGCATGACGGCACAGCAGGTGTTGGATAGTTGTCAGCAGTTGTATGAAAAGCACAAGCTTATTACTTACCCCCGCTCTGACTGCCGTTATCTGCCAAAAGAACATTTGAAGCAGGTTAAAGCGGTATCTCAGGCTGTTGCAGTGAATGAACCTGAGTTAGCGCTGGCCGCGCAGCAAGCAGATACTGCGTTAATCAGCAGAGCGTGGAATGATGGCAAGGTAGATGCGCATCATGCCATTATTCCGACTGAAAAACGCATGCCAGCCGGGCGGCTCAGTGTTGCTGAGCAGCGTTTATATCAGATGATAGCCCGCCAGTATCTGGCGCAGTTTTATCCACCATTTTGCTACCGCGATACGCTGGCAGAAGTCACTATTGCCGGTGGCTGTTTTGTTGCCAAAGCACGAGTGGAGCGCAGTGCAGGCTGGAAGAAGCTGTTCAGACAGCATAATAGCGGCGATAAAGTAGCGCTTACCGCTGATGAAGCCGAGCAAAGCCAGTTACAGACTACTTTACCCGCTCTGGTGATTGGTCAACCTTTGTTATGTATTGCGGCAAAGGTGCTGGACAAAAATACCAGCCCACCGCAGCCATTTACTGACGCCACACTTTTAGCTGCAATGACGGGGATTAGCCGTTATGTGACCAATGAAGAAGTACGCAAAATCCTGCGCGATACCGATGGGCTTGGTACTGAAGCAACGCGGGCCGGCATTATTGAATTGCTGTTTAAACGTGGCTTTCTGCAGCGCAGCGGCAAACAAATCCATGCCACTGCAACAGGTGTTGCATTGATTAACGCGCTGCCTGCTGAAGCGGTGACGCCGGATATGACAGCGCGCTGGGAGGCCGCCCTCAATGCTATCTGCCAGCGTCAGCAAAGTTATCAGGCTTTTATGCAACCGCTGTTGCAGCAGCTACAGCTGTTAATTCAGGGAGCGGCCAATGCAACTCCTGTTGGTTTGCCAACGCAGCCCGCGCAACGCTGGCGCGGTAGAAAAAACGCTGCGGTAAAAGGCGCTCAGGCAAACCGCCGCTACCGGCGTAAGACCACTGGCGCGGCAGTGGCAAAAGCTAAACGTAATTAATTGTTATCCTGCTGGATTTTGTTTTGTAGCCTGATTTAAGCTGCAGCACAAATTACGGAGAACAATAATGACAGCAACAAAACGCTTTAAAGCCTTATTAGCGACCGCAGTGCTAGGCTGCAGTGGCCTGGCGCAGGCCACTATCGTTGAGGTGACTACCAATGTGGGTAAGTTTGAAATTAACCTGTACGATGAAAGTACGCCGGTAACAGTGCAGAACTTTTTAAATTATGTGAGTTCCGGTCGCTATGATGGCACTGTTATTCATCGTTCAGAGGCTAATTTTGTGATTCAGGGCGGTGGTTTTGTGTTTGATCAGGCGTTGCCACTTAAAGCAACCGCAACAAACCCTGCGATTGTTAATGAACCGAAATGGTCTAATGTACGCGCTACCATTGCAATGGCTAAGCAAGCCAACAACCCGAATAGTGCGACTAACCAGTGGTTCATCAACCTGAGAAACAATGCGTCTAATCTGGACTTTCAAAACAATGGTTTTACCGTATTTGGTCAGATTAGTAGCACTGATATGGATGTGATTGATGCAATTGCCGGTTTGCCTCGCTATAACTTTACCGGACTAAGTAACGTACCGCTGCGCAACTATAGTTCTAGTGATCGCGATGATAACAAGCCACTGGTTCTAGATAACTTTGTAGTTGTTGAGTCGGTCGTGGTTGTGGATAACCGCACTAATACCGTTTCTGGCCTGACGCTGGTTCCTACCACCAATACCGGTGGTTCTGGCGGCTCTGGTGGTGATAGTGGCAGCAGTGGCGGCAGCTTTGGTTGGTTGCTGTTACCACTAAGTTTATTGGCGCTGCGACGTCGTCGCGGTTAAAAGCCGAAAAATCACAGTATAAAAGCGGAGCAACAGCTCCGCTTTTTGTTTTAACCGGGCACTATTATGTTTTAAAGCATCCGCTTAGCAGAAATCTTTCTACTGTGTCGCTGGTCAAGTCAGTGATGTCATCTACACTTATGCCACAGCCCTGTCTGAAATTATGACAGCTAATTGGTGTAAATGAGGGTAGCCTGATGATCTTGTTAGTGGGTGGAGAAAAAGGTGGCAGCGGAAAAAGCTGTCTGGCACAGAATATTGCGGTGTACTTTTCCCGTGAGAAGAAGGCCAATGTCATGCTGGTTGATTGCGACCCGCAACGCACCTCGTCCGATTGGGTGCAGGAGCGGCACCTCGATGCTGCTTTACCCTGGATAAACTGCGTGCAAATGTATGGCAAAATCCGTTATGAATTGAAAAGCCTTGAAATGCATTACGATGTGGTCATCGTCGATTGTGGTGGGCAGGACAGCGTCGCACTGCGCTCCGCGATGGTGGTGGCATCTCATGTGCTGTTTCCATTACGGCCTAAGCGGCGCGACCTGAAAACGTTGGAGCACCTCGAAGATTTGGTCAGTGCCTGCAACGTGGTAAATCCGGACATGATTGTTGGTTGCGTCATTACGCAGTGCCCGTCGCTGCCAAATCAGGCGAGCCGCATTCTGGATGCAAAAGAAGTGTGTAAGTCGTTTAACATCCGGGTGCTGGATGCTATTACTTACAATCGCAATGCTTATGATGACAGCGAAGAAAAAGGTTTGTCTGTAATGGATGTAGAGCCTGACGGTAAAGCAGCGCAGGAGATCCGTGATATAGTGACCGAGTTACTGGCAATGAAGGCGATACAAGAAGATGGCGCTGACCGATCTGAAGAAAAAGTCGCAGCCGCACGGTAAATCCGGTTTTACGGCAGACGAATTTATTGACGATGCTAATAATTATGCGATGGGCATGCCGCGTATCGTGAGTTTACGGCTGCCGGATGCGGATGATACTGACGACACTACCCGGCTGCCGATGCGTCATGCCACCTTCACGTTAAGTCAGGAAGCGATAGATGCGTTAAACGAACTAAGCCAGGCAACCGGTGAAGCCAAATCCAAGTTAATCCGCAAATTGATTTTACAGGCCAGCAAGCCGGTAAAACGGCAGCTGGCCAGAAAGAAAAAATAGTGGGTGAAACCGGCTATTTCATTAAAAAGGCATAGCCGGCCAGGAACGCCGTTTCCTGAAACACTTTTAAACCGGTATCTTTAAAGTCGATTGGTAACGGGTGGCGCTTTAGTTTTTCTTTTAATTCCGTGGCGCTGATAATGGTACAGTTGCAGCCGGCAATAAGCTGTAACGCGGCTTCTATTTTAAACCCTACTGCGCCACCGGCAAATTTGCCTTTCTGCGGTCTTTCTTTGATCACCAGCTGACTTATCTGGTAATCCTCAATAAATTTGGCAAACGTAAACTGAAACTGACGCATCTGTTGCTGGTCGGCATCCTTACTTAATGCAAAGCGGTTCTGCCGGCAGTCGGCCAGTTCGAACAAGCCATTTTTTAACGTCATCAGGCAGACGATGGCTTCACTACCTTTGATCTCGATTCCACAAGTACGCATAGCACAGCCCTCTGCTTAAGGTTGGGTTAAATTATGATAGTTATTTTCAATGACTGCACAGGTCTGCTGTAACGGCTCACCATACAAGATGGGGCTGAAGTCTTTATTTACGCAGTAATTAAGACGAAAACGTTTCAGGCTGTCGATACTACTGGTTGCTTTTTCCAGCTGAGCGCGCTGGCTTTCGCCCCATTGTTCTGACAACTCAAGTAATTGCTTGCGGGTTTTACGCAGGGCGCCTTCTTTGCTGTCACCCGCTATCGCGGCCTTATCTAAAATCGCTTCAAACAATTGCTCTTTATACGGCTTAATCTTTTCGTGATCCGAAAAGGTAATCACTAACAGCACTATCACCACTAACCAGAAAAACTTTTTCATTACGTCTGAACTCCGGTAATACACGCCGCTATTGTATCGGATTGCAGCGGCGCATGCATCGGCACTGTGCTGATATCTGAAAATCGTAAACCTGAATGACAATATTCAGCTGTAACTGTAAACCACGTTGTCGGTTTTTGCTATAAAGCGCGATTTGGCAAGGTATCAGCAACAGGCACAGAATTTGCTTTGTCACAGGTCAAAGAATTCAGCGTGTAAGCTGTTATAATCAGCGGCAAGTGCAGACAGCAGTATCGGGGTCGGTAGTGGATCAGCAAAAGATAGATATTAAAAATATTCCGGTGCATGTTGAAGTGCATACACCCAGCGCAAACAAGGCACCAGAGTATGCACCGCGTAACCGCATTTATGTGCGGGCGGTAAAAGGGCTACATCAGGCGGTTCGCCGTTATATGGGTTTTGTATTCATGGGCTTGTTTATGCTGTTGCCCTGGTTACAGTACGAAGGGCATCAGGCCATTTTGCTTGATATCACCGAGCAGAAATTCAATATTTTCGCGCTGACATTATGGCCACAGGACTTCACCATTCTGGCGTGGATTTTTATTATTGCCGCTTATGCACTGTTTTTTATTACCGCCTTTTATGGCCGGGTCTGGTGTGGCTATCTTTGCCCACAAACAGTGTGGACCTTTATTTTTATCTGGTTTGAAGAAAAAATTCAGGGTACGCGCAACCAGCGGATGAAGCTGGATGCCGAGCCCTGGTCGGGCGTTAAATTCTTTAAAAAAGCCGCCACACATTTTTGCTGGCTGGCATTTTCACTACTGACGTCGCTGATTTTTGTTGGCTATTTCACACCTGTGGCCGATTTGTTTATGCAGTTTTTTACGCTGGAAGCCAGTTTCTGGGCAGTAACATCGGTGTTGTTTTTTACGCTGTGCACCTACGGTAATGCCGGCTGGATGCGGGAAATCATGTGTACGCATATTTGTCCGTACGCCCGTTTTCAGTCAGCCATGTTTGATAAAGATACTTTCACCGTGACCTATGATGAAAAACGCGGTGAAAACCGCGGCCCGCGTAGCCGCAAAGATAAAGACTACAAACAAAAAGGCTTAGGTGACTGCATCGATTGTAACTTGTGTGTACATGTGTGCCCTACCGGCATTGATATTCGTAACGGCCTGCAATATGAGTGTATTAACTGCGGCGCCTGTATTGATGCCTGTGACGATACCATGAGTAAAATGGGCTATCCGCCGGGGCTTATCAGTTACACCACTGAGCACAGTTTAAATGGCAAGCCTACCCGGGTGTTACGGCCTAAGCTGTTAGGTTATCTGCTGGTGTTGCTGGCGGTATGTACTGCGTTCGCCTGGACGCTATATAGCCGGGTGCCGCTGGAGATGAATATTATCCGTGACCGTGGTGCGTTGTTCCGCACCAACAATGATGGCCTGGTCGAAAATACCTATACGCTGAGTATTTCCAATAAATCCCAGCATACAGTGGTGTTTGATTTAAGCGTGTCGGCAGATGCCAGCTTTAACTGGATAGGCCCGCATCAGGTCAGTTTAAATGGTGGTGAAACCGGTAGTGTGCCAATCAGTCTGGCACTGGATCCCTACAGCACGAAAGAGCGCTCACTGGAAATTACGTTTACCGTTCAGCAGCAGGATAACGCTGAAGTCCAGCTGCAGCAGGCGACGAAGTTTTTCCTGGGCAACCGATGACCACATTTGACTACAGTACACTGCAGCCGGATCTGATCCTGGATGCGCTGACCGAGCAAGGCCTGGACGTATGTTCAGGCCTGCTGGCATTGAACAGTTATGAAAACCGCGTTTACCAGTTCAGCGCGTATCAGGCCGGCAATGACAGGCTGCAGAAGTTTGTCGCCAAGTTTTACCGGCCACAGCGCTGGACACAAGCGCAATTGCTGGAAGAGCATCAGTTCGCAGCAGAGCTGGCAGCGGCCGATGTGCCGGTTGTTGCGCCTTTAGCAGTAAAGGGTAACAGCCTGCTACAGTTTGCCGGTTACTCTTTTGCATTATTTCCAAGCCGTGGTGGCCGCACGCTCGAGATCGACAATGACGAGCAACTGGCCATGCTGGGGCGTTTTCTCGGCCGTTTACATCAGGTCGGTAAAGCAACCGCTTTTGTGCATCGTCCGGCATTCAGTATCGATAGTCATTTACTCCAGAGCCGGCAACTGCTGGCTGAACTGTCGCTGATCCCCGGCTACCTGCGTCCGGCATTTGATAGTGTATTGGATCAGGTCATTGCATTGTGCGCAGAACAATACCAACCCACTAATATGATCCGGCTGCACGGCGACTGCCACGCCGGCAACCTGTTCTACATCGAGCAGGGGCCTTTTTTTGTTGATTTGGATGACTGCCGCTCGGGCCCGGCAATTCAGGATTTATGGATGATGTTATCCGGTGATCGACAGCAGCAGCGCGATACATTGGAAATGATGCTGGAAGAGTATGAGCAGTACTGTGAGTTTGACCCGGCCGAGCTTAAGCTGATCGAGCCTTTACGGGCAATGCGAATGATACATTACATGGCCTGGTTGGCCAGACGTTGGCAGGATCCGGCTTTCCCGATGAACTTTCCATGGTTCGGTACAGACAAATACTGGGAACAACAGGTGCTGGCATTAAAAGAGCAATTATTTCTGTTACAGCAGCCGCCGCTTTCATTAGTGCCAGACTACTGAGTTTTTGTTAAGCTGTGTCCAACTTACCGCATCAGAGGATATTACTGAGCATGAAAAAACTGTTTGTGTTAGCAATGGCTTTACTGCTGCCGCTGACGGCCTGCGCCGAAGCGAAGTATGAGCAAGGCAAGCAATACGATGTGGTGGCTGATGTCGCTACCAGCAAACCGGAAGTGAAAGAGTTTTTCTCGTTTTACTGTCCGCATTGCTACCAGTTTGAACCGATAATGCAGAGCGTGGAGCATAAGCTGCCTGAAGGTACCAGTTTTAAAAAAATGCATGTCGATTTTTTACGTGCCGCATCACCTGAATTGCAGGAAGCGCTGACACGGGCTTATGTGGTCGCCGATTTTCAGCATCAGGGTGATAAAATCGCGATGGCGTTTTTCAACCGTATCCACCGCGACCGTGCCGGTTTCGCCAATGCTGACGATATCCGCCAGTTGATGCTGATTAATGATTTTGATGCAGCCACATACGATAAAGCGCTGAAAAGCTTTTCGGTAAACGCTGCCGTGAAGCAGATGAAAAAAGAGCAAACCGAACTGAGCGATCGTCGTATTTTAACTGGCGTGCCTATGCTGTTGGTCAATGGTAAATACCGGATCAACCTGGCAGAACTGGACAGAAAAAATGTTGAGCAGGATCTGCAGAACTTGATCGCTTTCCTGCTGGCAAAAGACGCGTAAGGGCACGTTACTGATGAAGAAGCTATTTGCTGTATTGGCACTGACACTGTTGTTGCCTGTGGCGCAAGCCGCACAGTTTGAAGAAGGCAAGCATTACGACGTTATTGCCGAGCAAGGTACCGCCAAACCTGAGGTGAAAGAGTACTTTTCATTCTACTGTGGTGGTTGTAATGCATTTGAACCCATAGCTCAAAGCGTGGCAAAGAAGTTACCTGCCGGTGTTGAGTTTAAAAAATCGCATGTCGATTTTATCCGTGCCGCGTCGCCCGAGCTGCAAAATACGCTGGCCCGGGCCTATCTGGTCGCGAAAGGTTTGGGTAAAGGTGATGCGGTGGCCAGCGCGTTCTTTAATCAGATCCACCGTAACCGTGCGCCTTTTGCCAACGAGAATGATATTCGCAGCCTGGTGCTGTTGCATGACATCGACGGCGACACCTACGATAAAGCGATGAAGAGCTTTTCTATTCGTGGTGCAGCAAATCAGATGAAGAAAGAGCAGGATGATTTGTCTAACCGCCGGGTACTGACAGGTGTACCGATGCTGATTGTGAACGGTAAGTACAAGATTAATAATGCAGCGCTGAGCGCAAAAAATATGGAAGCAGAGCTGCAGCAGTTAATTACCTTTCTGCTGGACAAAGATGCATAAAGTTATCGTTACGAAAAAGGCTACCTGAGGGTAGCCTTTTTTATGGCTAGCGCGGCACATCAATACGCTGTTTTACGTACTTTAGCTGCGCCACTATGGTAAATGTCATGATCACCAGCAGCGACCACGAACTCCACTTACCCAAATGCACCACCGACCAGGCGCCGAGCTGATTCGGGTAACTCCACAGCCCCATAAAGGTGCTGATGTTTTCCGCCAGCCAGATAAAAAAGCCGACCAGCACAAAACCGAGTAATAGCGGCATACTGCGTTCGCGATCCAGCGGCGTAAAATACACCACGGTACGGGCATATAACCCCAGTGTCGCGGCGGCGATATACCAGCGGTAGTCGCCGATATAATGGTGAGTAAAAAAGTTAGCGTAAATAAGCAGCGCCACCAGCACTGCCATCCAGTATGGCGGGTGATGTACGACCCGCTGCTGCATCAGACGCCAGCTCTGAATAATATAACTGCCCACCGCGGCATACATAAAACCGGCAAATAGCGGCACGCCGAATACTTTGCTGTAGGCAAAATCCGGGTAGCTCCACGACTGTATACTGCCTGAGGTTTTAAACACCTCCAGCGCAAAACCAACCAAATGAAACAGGCAGATGGCTTTAAGCTCATCTAAGGTTTCCAGTTTGCTCCACACCATCCAGAATTGGATCAATAGCGCCAGTATAAGCAGCACGTCATAGCGCGGAATCGCCAGAATACCACTGCGAGGCACCAGCAACACGGACGCAAAAAACAATGCAACGAACAAACAGGCCCTGGCCTGCTTCAGGCCGAAAAACCAAAATTCCCAGCAAAAGCGGCGAAAACCTTCAGTATTTGCAGGCGGGGTAACCTGCATTAACCAGTTATCAAGCCGGTTAACGGCCGCGGTAGCAACAGATGACATAAGCATTCCCTGGCAAAGTAGCGGTCAAAATTACCCTGCAATCAGAAACAGAGCAACTGCTTATGCTAAAGTAGCCAGCTGAATTAAAGCTGAGTGCATATCCGGATTCGCGTGCAATGATATCTTTTTCACAATGTGGCGCAGGCTTTGGTGATGCGCATGCACAGGTTAATGTTTATATCGCCAACAGGCCGCCAATGGCTGAATACGCCGATTTAGCGGCAGTTGAGCCGTTGCAGAGCGGTGAAATTGAGCTGATTAACCGCGCTTGTGGTAACGGCTGGCGCAAGGTGTTTAATGTTTACGCTAAACTGTTGTTTGCACTGGATGCTAAGCAGTTTTCATTTACTGCACAGGCAAAAAGCTGGCAGTTGTTTCGCGACCAGTATTTACTGCAGGCGCAAAGTAATACAGCTCTGTGGTTTAGTGCCCCGTTGTTGGACGGCTGCCGGCAGAAAATTCATATTATTGCTGGCCGCACTTATGCTAAAGCTTTGCTGGATGCGGGCCTGAGCGCTCAGCTGAACTGGTTGAATAACGAGTTCGCGGTCGATAGCTATCACCGGTTGTTAGTATGCCCTTACTTTGACTATCGTCAGCTTAACAATGAAAAGCTGCTCTTTCTGGCGCAGCTGATTAAGGATCTTAATGAGACACCCTGAGTTACAAACGCAGCTGCAACAGCTTTGTACAACGCTGCAACGGTTTCAGTTTGGCATCGGCGGCAGTTGTCTGCTGTGGCAACTGGGGCTGGAAGCTTCACCCAATGATATTGATATTGTCTGTACAGAAGCAGATTTTCCCGCTATCTGCGATGCACTTAAGGCGGATGGCTTTACGGCACAAAATGCAGCGCCTCACCCGCAGTATAAGTCGGCACATTTTTGTCGTTTCAGCCAAAAAGGCTGGCCGGATATTGAACTGATGGCCGGTATTGCGGTGAAGCAGCACGATGAGCTTGTGCACTGGGCATTTAAGCCCAGGCAATGCCATTGGCAAAACCAGATCTGCTGGATGCCACCGGCCGACTGGCTGCAGCTGTATCAGTTGTTTAACCGGCCACAGCGGGTAGCGCAGTTAAAGCGTTACCTGCTGGAGTTAACGCTGCAAAGCCTGAATAACAGCTAGCGGCTTCAGGCTGTTTTTGCCCAGATGCTGTTGTCCTGCCGATTGGCCCGGCGCTGGCTGGCACGGGCCAGTAAGCAGAATAACACCGCCAGCAACACCGCCGTGCCTTCCACCGCGGGCCGCAGCAGAGCGCCTTGCAGCAGCGGGGTTAGAAAAAACGCACCGCTGCTATACCAGGCCGCAACAGGTACCAGCATTGTTAATAGCGCACACACATACAGCAGTTCTGCACCGGCTTTGGCTGGCTGGCGGATAAAAGCCCAGACTAAAGCGGCACAGAATACGCTGAAATACACTGTGCTGTGCCAGGCTTCAGCCAATACAGAACCAGCAATAAACAGCGCAGAAACGCCCGCCACAGAGCCCAGGCAAACACCCAGCGTAAGTGATGCCATCAGGCGTACTTTGGCTGGCTGTGCGCCGCTGTTGCGCCGCCGTACTTCCAGCCACAGCAGGTTGCCGCTGTAAAACAGCAGCGCACCCGCCAGACCCAGTACAAAGTACAGCCATTTTGAGGCATAACCGGCAAAGTCGCCGTAGTGCAGGTTTTGTAAACCACGCAGAAAAGTTGTACCTGGCCGGAATTGCTGCGGGCTTAACATTCCGGCCAGTTCACCACTGGCACTGTTAAGCACTACGGCGGCATTTTGGGTTAAGGTAGCCGATGGCAGGTGGCCATAAATAGTTACGGTGCCGTTGGTATCGTCTGCATCGTGGTAATACAGCATTTCCGGCTGCATGGCTGGCATATGTTCAGCGGCTAGCGCCAATAATTGATCTGGCGGTAACATTTTTGCCTGCACGCCTGATGGTTCAACATGCGCAACCACATCAAAATCCGGTTCTAAAATCTCCAGCAGCTTGCCGTCAAACACCAGAAACTGAAATGGCGCCAGCATTAAAAAACCAATGGTGAGCACCGCGCCGCTCCAGGCGAAAATAATGTGAAACGGCAGTGATAACACGCCGATGACATTGTGCATATCCAGCCATTTGCGTTTGGTACCTTGATCAGAGCGGAAGGCAAATAAGTCTTTAAGAAACACCGGTGCATAAATCACGATACCGCTTAGCAGCGCCAGGCCATATAAAATGCAGGCTATGCCAAACAGGTACAAACCGGTCTGCCTTGGCAAGCCGGCAGTAAAGTGCAGATCGTAAATCAGGCTGATAAAGTCCTGCCGGGCAAGCTGTGGTGTGGCGTCAGGCTGAGCATCGGCGATAAATTTATACTGCTTGCCACTTTCTGCGTCGTACCACAGCAGCGCCAGCTCAGGGCCGTGCGCGCCGGGCAACAGCAGGTTAAAGCCGTGCGCTGCATGTGGATGCTGTTGCAATACCTGATCGATCAGCGGCTGGGCCTGAGCCAGCGATGCCGGGGCACTGCGCTGTTGTACGGTGCCATGCCATTGCTGTAACTCATGCACAAATACCGAGATAGCCCCGGCATAAAAGGCAATAAACAGCAGCAAGCCGGTCAGTAAGCCGGTCCAGGTATGCAGATTACGGAAGCTTTTCTGGGTGCTGACTTTCATTTATCCCGCCACGACATAAGTTTTGATCAGCCATAACAGGCTGTAGCTAAACACGGTTAACACGGTAAGTAACAGCCACAGTTTTTTGTTGCTGCGGCTTAAGTACATCAGCGCCATGATCAGCACCCATACCGGAAAGGTGAACAGCAACCACGGCATCACAGAGCGCTGTGCTTCACCCGGAAACAGCAGCGCCAGTATGCCAATCAGCGCTATGGTAAGCGGCAGGCCGAATAACAGTGCCGCCCAGTGTTTAGCGGCCATGTTTCACTCCTTTACGCCGGATCAGAAACGGCAGCACTACCCAGTACAGCATCAGTAATGTCAGCGTGAGGTAAACCGCTGGCCAGAAACCATAGCCCGGGGTTAGTAACCATAGGGCTATCAGCAAAGTGGTTATCGCGACAATCAGCAGCGCTGGCCCAGGCAGTTTCTTTTGCAGCAGCTGTTGCTGCGGTGCCAGCAAGTACACCGCAAGCGCACAAACAACCAGGCAGATAGCGGCCAGAAGTAGCATCATAAGCCGGTTACCATTGCCACTGTAAACCAGCGCCAACTACACGTGGTGCGCCGAAAATAGCCACCTGTTCACCGGCCCAGTGATACTGCGTATAGCCTTTATCGAATATGTTGTTAACGAACAGATACGCCGACCAGTTAGTGCTGTCGTAACTTATCCGGGCATTAAACAGCGCCCGGGACGATAGCCACAAGGTGCTATCACGCGGGCCGGTACTGACTTTGCTTCTGAAGTTGCTGTTAACGTTTAGCGCCCAGTTGTCTGCCAGGTACCAGTTTGCACCCAGTGCGGCGGTATGGCGCGGCGCATAAGCAAATGGCTGGCCGGAAAAGTTGCTGATCATCGCACCGGCAATGGCGTCAAATTCGTCATACTGGGTTTTGGAATAGGCATAAGAGCCGTACCAGTCAAGCTGATTATTGATGCGCTGGCGTAACTCAAACTCGGCGCCGTACAAGTGTGATTTACCGGCATTAACTGTATGCGAGTCAAAGCTGTTGATACCAAAATTGGCAATAACCTGTTTGTCTGTCCAGTCGATGTAGTACAGGTTGCTATTAATCGTCAGGTTTTGATCCGGCCAGTTACTGCGCCACGCCAGCTCGTAGTTAGTGGTAAATTCTGGCTCATAGCCAAATACTTCGCCACGGGCAATGTTGTACGAACTGCCACCCGAGCGGTAGCCGCGCTGCACGGTAAATGCCAGCGATTGCTCAGCACTATACTGCCAGCGCGCACCCAGTTTGGGTAAAAAGGCATTAAAATCACGGCTGCTGGCCGGTACGCTGCTGGCCGCATCGTTAACCATGCCAAGTACGGCGTTATTGATGCCGGTAAAGGCGGCGTACAGTGCCGTTCCCGGTGCGCCAAAACTGGCCGGGTCTGGCAGGGTGCCAGCAAAAACCGCAGTAGTGTTTGACTGATAATCGTATTGCTCGGTATCAAAACGGGCGCCGGCCAGCAAAGTCCACTGCGCTGATAATTGATATTCCAGGTCAAAAAAAGCTGCCAGGTTTTCTGATTGTGTCGGGCTGATATTGTTGTAGTCCACCGGGATCACCGGCAGCGCCTGTCCGTATAACGCGGCGAGTTGCTGCGCTGTGGTGGCATCCAGCCCGCTGCCCTGTAGCACGGCGGCAATGGTTGGCAGAGGCGTGACAACATTGGTCAGAGTAGATGTCTTGCTGTCCATTTCGCGGCGTGACCAGTAAAGGCCCGCCAGCGCCCGCAAGCTGTCGCCGCTGTAGTGCAGCCGCAGTTCCTGCGATAAAGTATCGAAAACACCGTCGGTCAGGCCATAGGCCAGGTTTTGCTCAGTCTGGTCGTTGTCGTAGCTACGAAACGCATCAGAGCGCGTTTTAGCAGTAGTTGCCGAAACAGACCATATATCATTCAGCTGGTAATCCAGCTCCAGCGTGGTGACATCGGTAACAATATCGGTTTTGCTTTCTGCATCTGAGCGGTTGATACGGTTGTTGTAGTAATCATCCTGGTCAATGGCGCTGTATACATACATATAAGGCCCTTCAGAATCGTCGCGTAAATGGGTAAGTCTGGCACTGAAACCGGGCAGTGCTTTGGGTGTCCACAGCAGTTTTATCCGTGCCGACAGCGCATCTACTTCATCTTCTGGCTCGTTACGGGTAATGTTGTGTACGTAACCGTCAAAATCGCGCTTTTCCAGCGCAACACGAAATGCCAGCTCGTCTTCAATCAGCGGGCCGCCACCGGCAAAGGCAATACGGCGATCAGACGGGTCGGAAAACTGTACTCTGGCCTTAGCTGCCCAATCCATTGTCGGCTCGGCTGAGCGCATCACAATGGCACCGGCCAGCGCGTTTTCACCCTGAATGGTCGACTGCGGCCCACGCATTACTTCTACCTGGGCAATGTCCCAAAGGTCAGTCGGGCCGGCATCGGCAATCTGGCTTGGCAGTGCGGCACCGTCTAAATAAATGGTCGCCAGCGGATTAGAGGCGCCGGCTTCATCGGCAATACCGCGGATAGTAAAACCACGGCTGCCATACATGGCCGACACATTGGCGGTGCGGTTTAAAATATCGTCCAGGCTTTGCAGGTTTTCCTGCTCAATTTTAAGTGCTGTGGTTACCGCCACACTGCTGGTGGTGTCCTGTATCGATCGGTCAGTTTTTTCACCCCTGACAGTAATGGTTTCAATCTGCCGCTCTGCGCTGATATCAGCAGTAGTTTGTGCATATACGGGTAAACAACTTAAAGCGACAGCGACGGCAGATAGCCTGAAACGGGATGGGAACAACATTACAGCTCCATGTATTTATTTCAACTACGCAAACAATAACGCGAATGATAATGGATCTCAATAATGCTTCAAAAAGAAATATACTGTTTCTGATTATAAAACGCGATAGAACGGATATCTGACTCGATAACAGCACTGGCCGACTGACTGTGCAACGGCGACACTGCTACAGAATTGAATAAACAGAGAATAGCTATGTTGTTATCGTTCCGTTTTTTGCTACTCGCATTATTGCTATCTACGGTGTTTACATTGCAGGCAAAGCCAGTGTTACTGCACAACATACAATTAGTTGATGTAGAACGCGGCACCTTAGTGCCTGATCAGATGGTGCTGATTGAGAAAAACCGCATCAGTGCCGTGCTGCCAGTTTCCCGCCTCACTGAATACAGTGCTGCTACCTTAGTCGATGGACAGGGCCGCTACCTGATCCCTGCGCTGTGGGATATGCATGTACATTTTGAAGGCCGGGACCTGATAGAAGACAACGCGTTATTGCTGCCGGTGTATCTGGCTTATGGCATTACGGCGGTGCGTGAAGCTGCCAGCAACCTTGCCCCTGTGGTGCTGAAGTGGCGCAGCGAAGTCGCCAACGGCGAGCGCCTGGGGCCGCGAATTTTCACTGCAGGCCAAAAGTTTGAAGGTGTCGGGTCGATATGGGATGGCGATCTGGAAATTGCCAATGAGCAGGACATGTTAGCCGGCATGGATATGCTGCAGCAGCAACAGGTAGATTTTATTAAAATCACTGAAAATGCGTTGGCCGCCGATCTGTACCTGAAAACCATTAAAGAAGCACGCCGCAGAGGTATGCTGGTGTCCAGCCATGTACCGTATAGCACCAGCATTGCCGAGCTGGCTGATGCCGGTTTGAGTAGCATTGAACATGCATCTTATCTGCTGCGTTTAGGTTTTGCCGATGAACAAACCGTTGCCACTGCTGTGCGGCAGGGCAAAATGAGTAATGCCGACGCCAGCGCACATTACGCCGATGGTTTTGACCAGCAGCAGGCGCTGGCCGGCTATAAAATGCTGGCAGAAAAGCAGGTAGCGGTAACGCCCACATTAATTGGCGGGCGGCAGCTGGCGCATCTGGCTGATACGGATCACAGTCATGACAGCTTTCTGCAGTATCTGACACCGCAGTTTACCGATAACTACCAATGGCGCATAAACCGGATGGCGGACGAAACCGCAGAGCAAAGTGCTGCACGCAAACAGCGTTATCAGTTAATTGCCAGCCAACTGCCTTATTTGCAACAGGCGGGTGTGTTGCTACTCGCTGGCAGTGACTCTGCCGCGCTAAATACTTATGTTTACCCGGCACAGGCACTGCATGATGAAATGGAGTTATTTCAACAAGCCGGTTTAACGCCAGCGCAGATACTGCAAAGTGCCACGCTAAACGGTGCCCGCTTTATGCAGCTGGAGCAGGATTACGGCAGCATAACTGCCGGTAAAATGGCCGATTTGGTGCTGTTGCAGCAAAACCCGTTGCAGGACATCAGCGCAGTGCGCCAGCCAGCTATGCTGATTTATCAGGGCACAGTGTATGACCGGCAACAACTTGATGCATTGCTGAAAAAAGCCGCCGAGCGCCGGCAGCAGCTTACCGGCCAGCACCGGTAACATCAACACCCTGCTTACCGCTGTTATTCACTGATCTCCACTGCAGTGGGGTACAGCTGGTAAGCGTCCGGCTCTTCTTCTCCCTGTGGCCATAACCTTACCGTGCCCGTGGCATAAGCGGTTTTACCTTTTGCGCTGAGTGGAAATACCATATCGCCATCGCGCACTTTTATCCGAAACGGCAGCGTCGCATTGTCAGTGCTGAACTTCATCCAGCAGCCCTGCTTGCTGCAGACTGAATCAACAGTACCGCTGATGGTTACTGTTTTATCGAGATAGTCAGCGGGCTGCTGTAGCAGCTGGCTTACCGGCAGCACCGCCGTTTTGTCTACCGTTTCACCAAACAGTGTCGCGGCTTGTGCTGATAACAGCAGGCTGGTTAACAGCAAAGCATAAAGGGTTTTCAACATAGCATTTCTCCTGGAAGCAGCCATCTGCATCTTTAATATACAAAAAATAAACATAAAGTTTACCTTTTAAGTGTTTTACGCTATACCTGATACGGTATTTAGCTTAACAGGTTTGGAAAGCGCAATGTCTACAGTAGATAAAGACGGCATGCTGATCGATGCCAAAATCACACTAAAGCGTTACACCAGTATTGAGCACGGCAATTTATCCGCGGTAAAAGCTGTGGTGGTGCATCAGACCGATGCACCAACGGCGCAGCATACCTTTAACGGTTACAACGCCGGAGGTAATGGTGCACATTTTCTGATCGCGAAGAATGGGGACATTTACCAGACCGCCAGCACACAAAAGCGCTGTTATCATGTCGGGCGGCTGATTAAGTCCAAGTGCCTTACGCTGGACAAGAACAGTTGCGACAGCGCTGAAATGGCCGTCATTCTGGCCAAATCCTGGAGCAATCAGATAAAAGCGCTGGATGCACATGAGCGGCAAAAAGCTTACCCGGATCGTTACCCGGTAAACTCCGATGCGCTGGGTATCGAAATTGTCGGTAAGCACCTGGATGACACTCAGTATGAAGCCGTAACCCCGGCACAAAATACGTCACTGCAATGGCTGCTTGGTGAGTTATACAGTCACTTTTCGCTAACCAAAGCTGATATTTACCGCCACCCCGAGGTATCGTATAAAAACCCGGGCGAAGCTAAAGGAGCCAGTTGGTAATGCGCAGTATTATTCTAGCCAGTGTCTGTATTGTCTTGCAGGCGTGCGGCAGTCAGCCGCAGACATTTAACTGGGCAGATATCAACAATGTTTATATCGCCGATTTTGTTTCAGACGCGCCGCAACAATGTAAACCGACCGATGTCGATTTAAGTAATATTCAGGTAAAGCAGTTCTTTCAGCAGGCGTCAGAAGTGGAACATAAAACACTGCATGATCATTACAACTATGCCCCCTGTGCCATTGAAGGCACGCTGACGTATCAGAAACAAAGTTGTAACTGGCAGGTCCGCGCCGGCGGCACAGGTTATATTCAATGCGCCGGCGACTATCATTACTTCGCCTGCGATAGCTGCGAACAGCTGTTTAATTCCTCTGTACAAAAATAACACGGGTTATTTCCACGCCTGACAACAGCATCAAATGATGCTGTTGTTCTTTGCCTGCGTTCTACACTTCCGTTACATAGCTCACAAAGTAAAGCAAAGGTGTTTTTATTGATAAATTAATTATCTTTTGTTTTACATTTGTTTCTGCTGTCTGTACTATGCGCGCCGTTATTACCAACTTAGGGAAATTTAACAATGATGTTCAAGTACTTATTACCTGCGATTGCGCTGGCAGGCTCTGCCGCTGTTACTGCTGAAGAGTATCAGTTGTTTACTGAACTTCGCGCCAGCCATATCGACTACAGCAGCGATAATACATGGTCTGTAAACGGCTCTTACTTCTTCGATAAGAAACAAACCTTAGGCCCGTTAGACCAGTTTGAATACATTAATAAAGTAACTAATGTAAATGCAGCATTTAGCCGGTTTGATGATGAAAATTTCTGGGCGGTTGGCGGCGAATATTTTGCTGAAAACAATCTGGTGGTTTCAGCCCGCTATACCGAAAATGCTGGCTTTCACGCCACAACAGTGGGTATAGGTTACCTGGTTTCAGATGACTTTATTATCCGTGCGCAAGCCGCAAAGCCTGAAGAAGGTGATACACGCTACCTGTTCTCTGCCAGCTATAATCACCAGCTGCAGGGTAACGACTACATTGGTTTTACTGCCCACACCGATGATGAGTTTGATCAGTATGGAATCAGCAGCAAATACTTCGCCAGTTTGGGTTCAGACCGTTTTGTTGCCTTAGGTGTATCACTGAAAGAAGAATTCGACCGTTCAACATGGGCAACCAATGCTGATTACTACTTCAGTAAAATGACATCGGTTGGCGTGTCTTACAACAAAGATGATAACTACAGCCTGAATGCCAAGCACTTCTTTAACCAGAATTGGGCACTTGAAGCCGGCTTTGGTAGCAACACCGATACGTCTGATGCCAAGGTATACAGCTTAAGCGTCACCGGCCAGTTCTAAGTTTAACGGGGAGTTACACTAGCGTTTTGGGGCAACAGTTGTTGCCCCTTTTTTATTTGTAATTTCAATGACATTATGTTGGTTATAAAGGAAGGCTGAGATATGTAAATATAATATGGCAACAGTACGCTGGACGAGACAACAAAGCTTAGTCGTGTTTAGTCTTTATTTCCGTTTACCTTTTGGCCGGTTTCATTCCCGCAATCCTGACGTTATTCAATATGCTAATTTGATTGGCCGGACTCCTTCAGCTGTTGCGATGAAACTGTCTAATATCGCAAGTCTTGACCCTGCTATCACTCAAAGTGGTCGCTCTGGTCTGACTGGGGCTTCTAGTGCGGATAAAGCGATGTGGCAAGAAATGCAGCAAGACTGGGCAGCATTTTCTGTCGCTATGGCGCAAGCTGAACAAGAGTTGGGTGCAGATAATTTTACTGATTGTGTGAATACAGCGGACAATGCAGAGACAACTAAATTGGCATCAGTGAAAGTACGAATTGGTCAGCAGTTTTTTCGCAGTGCAGTACTAAGTGCCTACAACCAGCGCTGTTGTATCAGTGGCTTGGCTAATCCAAAACTACTGGTGGCCAGCCATATAGTGCCGTGGAAGACAGATGAACAAAATAGGTTAAATCCACATAACGGGTTAGCCTTATCGGCTTTGCATGATAAGGCTTTTGATTTGGGTTTGATTACTGTTGATGAAGACTATCGAGTCGTCGTGTCCAGTCGAAATACTGATAAAAGCGACCAGTTTTATACTGCTGCAATCGCCAGCTTTCATGGCAAACCTATAACATTGCCTGAAAAGTTTTATCCAGCAGCACAGTTCCTGGCGTTTCACCGTGAGCATATTTTTCAGTAATCCGAACGGCTGCTCGACCCTTTAATATGCACCTAGAAGCGCAATCACAAAAAATTTCAGCTCTAAGCATTATGATGCAACTACAAAAAATCAATGGATAACAGCAATGCTAGCACTTGAACTTAAAATTCCACCAGTGGCTCTGGCAGTGTTATTTGCGCTGGCTATGTGGCTGCTGGCACAGCTAACGCCGTCTTTTGCAGTACCACTATTATGGCGGCAGGTATTGGCTGGTATCTTTACTGTTACCGGTACCGTTATTGCGCTGTCGGGTGTACTGGCGTTTCGCCGCGCCAATACCACGGTAGACCCGCGCGTGCCGCAGCAAAGCTCCAGCCTGGTGATTCGTGGTATTTACCGTTTTAGCCGCAACCCTATGTATTTAGGTTTTTTATTGCTGCTGTTGGCGTTAGCGTGTTATTTGATGAATGTGGCAGCTATTGCACTGCTGCCGCTGTTTGTGCTGTATATGAACCGGTTTCAGATAGCGCCGGAAGAGCGCTTTTTACTGCAAAAGTTTGGCGCTGAGTATCAGGTTTACTGCGAAAGAGTGCGGCGCTGGGTATAAAAACTCTGCAGCCTATAACTAGTGATTATGGCTCTGTGCTTTTACTGGTTTAATGGTTAACTCGAAGCCACAGGCATGAGCGTACTTGAGTAAGGTCGACCAGCTGGGGTTTGCGTTTCCCCGCTCCAAACGGCTTACATTGCTTTTCTGTGTTTGCATTTTTTCAGCGACTTGCGCCTGAGTCAGCCCTGCCTGAGTTCGCATTGACAGTAGTTGGTCAATAAAGGCAAATTCATTTTCAAGTAAATCGTACTCAGCCTTTACTTCCGCATTAGCTAAAGCGCGTTGCTTAAATTTTTGCAGGCTCATAACTTCTGTACCTCGTTTTGCCGCTGTCTGGCTAATTCCAGATCCGCTTTTGGCGTTTTCTGCGACTTTTTAATAAAGGCATGTAACACAAATATATGCCTGCCCTTTAAATAACAAAACAACCCCCGGCCGATACCTTCCGCTGCTTTAGCCCTTATTTCGAACAGGTCGCTACCCATAGACTCGGTATGTGGCGGCCCTAAGTTCGCACCATGTTTCTCCATTCACTCAAGCAATTTCAGCATTCTCGCCTGAATCTTTGGCGGCATGGCCAGGATCTGTTCATCTACGCCTTTGTAAAAGTCGATTTTCCAGTTCATAGATGACTCTTGAGTTGCTTTATATGATAACTCTCCAGCTTCGGGCTGTCGAATTATTGTTCTGTTAACTGAGCAACGGTTTTAAGTATTTGCCGGTATGCGATTTTTCACAATCTGCTACCTGCTCTGGTGTGCCGGCGATCAGAATTTCCCCGCCGCCGCTGCCGCCTTCCGGGCCGAGATCAATAATCCAGTCGCCGGTTTTAATCACATCCAGGTTGTGTTCTATGACCACTATCGTATTGCCGTGGTCACGCAGGCGGTGCAGTACGTTCAGCAGTTGCTGAATATCGTAAAAATGCAGGCCGGTAGTAGGCTCATCCAGTATGTACAGCGTTTTACCGGTATCGCGTTTACTTAACTCGCGCGCGAGTTTCACCCGCTGTGCTTCACCGCCGGAAAGCGTGGTAGCCGACTGGCCTAGCTTAATGTACGTCAGGCCCACGTCCATCAGTGTTTGTACTTTGCGTTTAATAGCCGGTATGGCTTCGAAGAAGTCGAGCGCATCTTCTACTGTCATATCCAGCACTTCGTGAATATTTTTGCCTTTGTACTTTATCTCCAGCGTTTCACGGTTGTAGCGTTTGCCTTTACACACATCACACGGTACATACACATCGGGTAAAAAATGCATTTCTACCTTAATTACGCCATCACCCTGGCAGGCTTCGCAGCGCCCGCCTTTAACGTTAAAGCTAAAACGGCCGACCTGATACCCACGGGAACGGGCTTCCTGCGTACCGGCAAACAGTTCGCGCACCGCAGTAAAAATACCGGTGTAGGTGGCGGCGTTCGAACGCGGTGTACGGCCAATCGGGCTCTGGTCGATGTCGATCACCTTATCGAAATGATCCAGGCCTTTAATTTCGCGGTGCGGGGCCGGGTCGTCGCCCTCGCCTTTGTTCAGCACACGGTGTGCCACCCGAAACAGGGTGTCGTTAATCAGCGTGGATTTACCCGAGCCGGATACACCGGTAATACAGGTCATTAAGCCAAACGGAATGGCAATATCGACATCTTTTAAGTTATTGCCGCTGGCGCCTAATACCTCCAGCCACTTTTTGCCGGGTTTATGCCGCTTTTGTGGTACTTCAATTTTACGGCTGCCCGATAAGTATTGGCCGGTCAGTGATTCCGGCGACGCCATCACTTGTTCCAGCGTACCCTGTGCCACCACATTACCGCCGTGCACACCGGCGCCCGGGCCGATGTCGATAATATGATCAGCAAGGCGTACCGCGTCTTCATCATGCTCTACTACGATCACGGTGTTACCGAGATCGCGCAGATGGGTTAAGGTGCCAAGTAAACGGTCATTATCGCGCTGGTGCAGACCGATAGAGGGCTCATCCAGCACGTACATCACGCCCACCAAACCTGCGCCAATCTGGCTGGCCAACCGGATACGCTGCGCTTCGCCGCCGGACAGGGTTTCAGCACTGCGCGACAGGTTAAGGTAGTTCAGGCCAACGTTAACCAGAAAACTCAGCCGATCCTGAATTTCTTTCAGCACCTTTTCTGCTATCTGTGCCTTCTGCCCGGTTAAGGTTAGCTGCCGGAAGAACGCCATACAGTCGCCGATAGACAGCTCGACCACTTCGGGCAGGTTAACCTTACCGATAAACACATGCCGCGCTTCTTCGCGTAAGCGCGTGCCGTGGCAGCTGGGGCAGGCCTGATGCGCCAGGTATTTGCTCAGCTCTTCGCGCACTGCATTCGATTCGGTTTCGCGGTAGCGCCGCTCCATATTCGGCAAAATGCCTTCAAACGGGTGGCTGCGCTGCACGATGTCGCCACGGTCGTTTAAGTACTTGAAGTCGATTACCGTGTTGCCGCTGCCGCGCAAAATGGCGTCCTGCTGCTTTTTGCTCAGGCTGTTAAAGGGCACATCGAGCGCAAAACCGTAGTGATCAGCTAACGATTTTAACATCTGAAAATAATAGAAGTTGCGCTTATCCCAACCGCGAATGGCCCCGCCGGCCAGGCTCAGTTCGTCGCTGACAATCACTTTATTCGGGTCAAAATATTGTTTTACGCCTAAACCGTCACAGCTGGGGCAGGCGCCGGCCGGGTTGTTAAAGGAAAACAGCCGCGGTTCCAGCTCGACCATTGAATAGCCGCAGCTGGGGCAGGCGAAATTGGCCGAGAATACCAGCTCTTCAGCGTTTGGCTCGTCCATCAGCGCCACCCGCGCCACACCGCCGGATAAACCGAGCGCGGTTTCAAACGATTCAGCGAGGCGGGTTTTAATATCGTCGCGCACTTTAATGCGGTCGATCACCACTTCAATAGTATGTTTTTTATGTAAGTCCAGCTTTGGCGGATCAGATAAGTCACACACTTCGCCATCGATGCGGGCGCGGATATAACCCTGTGCGGCTAAGGTTTCCAGCGTTTTAACGTGCTCGCCTTTGCGCTCTTGCACCACCGGTGCCAGCACCATCAGTTTGGTGCCTTCGGGGAAGGCGGTAACCTTATCAACCATTTCACTGATAGTTTGCGCTGCCAGTGGTAAATCGTGTGTTGGGCAGCGCGGCTCGCCTACACGGGCAAACAGCAGACGCAGATAGTCGTAAATTTCGGTAATGGTACCGACAGTCGAGCGCGGATTGTGCGAGGTAGATTTTTGCTCGATTGAAATCGCCGGCGATAAGCCTTCGATATGATCGACGTCGGGCTTCTCCATCAAACTCAAAAACTGCCGCGCATAGGCCGACAGGGATTCAACATAACGGCGCTGGCCTTCAGCATACAGCGTATCAAATGCCAGTGACGATTTACCCGAGCCGGATAAACCGGTGATCACAATCAACTTATCACGCGGTATCGTCAGCGAGATGTTTTTCAGGTTGTGGGTGCGGGCACCGCGAATATCGATTTTATCCATTGTGATTTCCGGTTATGACAACGAAGGCTTTGAGGCTGTACAAATATACACTACATAAGGTTAATAAAAAACCACCCGTACGGGTTCTGATTGGCGGCTAACATTTATTTTTAGCGAAAAAAAGCCTCCGAACGGGTCGGAGGCAATATGGGTGAAGAGAGGGAGTAAGGTTTAAAAGGTATAACTGATACTGAGCTCGATACTACGCGGCATAATGTAACGGCCATTCGGGCTGCCCGAATTACGCGGATCGCCTTCGGTAATGCCATCTTTATCGGTCAGGTTAGCGACAGATAACTGGGCTTTTAACTGCTCGGTAATATCCAGCTGCACACCCAGATCAATTTTGCTGTAACCATCCAGTGTGACGCCGTTGGCATTATCGCCATAGCGGTCGCCTACTGCTGACACTGTGCCATATAGCGTGGCAAACATATCACCGACGTCAAAACCGTAGCTTGGTGTTATCCGCAGCATCCATTTGGGCTGACGTAATACCTGCTTACCTATAATCGGAGAGTCTGGTTCATTGGAAACTTCCGTGATTTCAGTATCCTGCACGGTAGCGTTCAGGTTTACCGCAAAGCCATTATCAGCACGGTAGTTGGTATCAAACTCGATACCCTTGGCTTCGGTGGTTAACACCTCAACCGGTCCGCCAGGACGGGGTACAAACAGCTCACCGTCGACTTCGTTGTAAAACGCGGTCAGGTACATGCTGTAGTTTTGCTCGGCCCATTTGTAGCCGAACTCATACTGGGTGACTTCTTTAATTAACTTGTCACCGCTTTCAAAGGCGCCGAAATTGTCGCGAAAATCGTCGAAAAACGGCATTTTATTGCCTTTGTTAACGCGCGCGAATACGCCCATGTTGCGCTGCCACATCCAGTTTACACCGGCAGTCCAGGCGGTTTTGCTTTCATCGTAGTCAACAGCTTTGCTGATATCGCCGGTTAAGCCTTCGTCTACCACATAGGTTATTTTGTGGTTTTCGCGCCGGGCGCCAACGTCTACCCGCCATTGCTCGTTCAGCTGATACTCTACCGCGGCATACACCGCACTGGTGTCACCGTCGCCGGTGGCGTCAATATCATAGTCCCAACCGCAAGTGGTTAGGCTGTCGTTACAGTCGATGCCGCTTAGCGTTTCGCCGCCTTTTTCTACAACAAACCAGGATTGGTTACCGATAGACCACCAATCCTGCACTGAGAAATTGGTCGCGTAATAACCGAGTGTAAAGACGGCGTTGTCAGTGGTTTTACTGACTGACAGATCATTGGTAAAGGCATCGATATCTTTTAAGACTACCCAGCGGCCAATTTGCTGCACTGCGGTATCGTCATCGTACACTGTGCCGGTGGTGACGCCGGTTACCGGGCCATTAACACCAGCCACGTTACCCAGGGTGGTGGCGCCGCCTTCCGGCACCAGTCCCAGTGTATTGGCTTCGCCATCAATATGGCTGAAGCGGTACATTAAGCGCCAGCTGTCGGTTAGGTCTAAATCGACAGTGCCGCCGGTAATGCCGCCTTTCCAGCCGCGGCCATCGCCAAAGTCATAGCTTTGCCGCTCGTTATCCGGGCCATAGGCTATCTCACCGAAGCGGTTATTCGGGCCAATCTGGCTGTAGCTGTTATCAACCCCGGCCACGTTCAGCGCAACCGGTAAATGCCAGACACCGTGGTCGTCGGTTTGGCGGGTATAAACATTAATGCTGCCGTTATCCAGCTCTTTGGTAACGTTAATGGTGAACTGGTGGCCTTTTTCCGAGTTGAAGCCGGTTTCACGTGGCCCTTCAGAACGGCTGATATAGCCGCCTGCCATCACATATAGCCGGTCGGCAATTTCGCCGCTCACTACGCCGTCTACCCGGCGCAGGCCGTAGCTGGAGGTAGAGAATTTCACCAGGCCTTCGGTTACTTCACTGCCTTCTTTTAACAGGAAGTTGGTGGTTAGACCGGGCTGACCGTTGGACAACACCGGCGTAGAGCCGCCGCGCAGGGCTTCCATAAAATGCACGGTTTCATCCAGCCGGAAAATAGATGAGTTTTCTAAAAACGATAAGGTTGGCGGCGGAAATATAGGGGCGCCGTTTAATTGTATGGTTAAGAATGGTGCGTCACCGGTACTGGGAAAACCACGCACAAAGACGTTAGCACCGGCAATACCGCCCGAGCTTTCAGCCCAGACGCCGGGCACCACGGTAAACAGCTCTGCTGTGCTTTTCGGTGCCAGCCGGCCGATGTTTTCGGCCGACACATTGGTAATGGCGTAACTGGTATCTACCTTAAAGCCAGACATACCGCTGGCTTTACCGGTCACAACGATCTGTTCAATATCACCCTGCGGTTGGGTGTCGCTGGCTTGTTCGGTACTGGTCTGGGCAATAAGCGGCATGCTACAGAGCAATGCCAGCGCGGCACTGATCTTATTGAGTCGTGCGTTCATTTATTCTTCTCCTGCTATCCTGTCGATGATGGCACGGTCTATTGTTATTTGCCGGGCATTTTAATGCTCTGTCTGGCGTGCCTGATACCGTGCGAAACTAAACATAGGTGATATTGCAATCGATTGCAATAGTGTGATTGATGTTTTTGCATACGATTGCAAAGTGGGTTTGTCTTATGGGAAAGGTAAAGCGCCGCTTAACATTGCCGTGTGCAGTCTGTTCGGGCATTATTAAGGGCCGACAATGAATCAGCGTTAAAAAAGCAGGTATTGTGGCTATTACACCAGCAAAAGCTATGACTTTATCCGATATCGCCAGATTGGCCGGCGTATCTGAATCGACGGCATCGCGTGCACTTCGCGATAACCCGGTGATCAATGCCCAAACGAGGCAGAAAGTACAGCAGATAGCGGCTGAGCATCAGTTTAAAGTTAATGCCACGGCCCGCAGCTTACGTACGCAAAAAAGCTATACCATCGCTGTTATCATTTTGTTTGATGCCAAAACCCAGCAGGCAATAACTGACCCGTTTTTACTCGATATCCTCGGCGTGATTGCTGATGAGCTGACGCATCAGGGCTATGACATGCTGCTCAGCACCAGCAAAACCACCGACAAAGACTGGCGCAGTTACTACTTTGATTCTAAACGCGCTGATGGCCTGATTGTGATAGGCCAGGGCGAGCACGACGAGCGGGTTGAGCAATTAAGTGCCGCAGGTGTGCCTTTTGTGGTTTGGGGCGCTGCAACGGGTAACGAGCCGTTTCCGGTTATTGGCAGCGATAACCGTCAGGGCGCACAGCTAGCCGTTGCGCATCTGCTGGCGCAGGGTTGTAAGCGTATTGCTTTTCTGGGTGACATACGGCACAGCGAAATTGAAATGCGTTATTTAGGCTATCAGGATGCGCTTGCAGCGGCCGGTATTAAACCCGAGCCAGCACTGCAACTGAATACCGATTTTACCGCGCAGGACGGTTATTTGCAGACACAGCAGGCGCTGTTTAAAGAGCTTAACAATCTCGATGGCATTTTTGCTGCCAGTGACGCTATTGCAATGGGGGCGATGAAAGCCTTACTGGAGCATGGTATTAAGGTGCCACAGCAGGTGGCGATTGCCGGCTTTGACGATATTGCGATGTCGGCGTACTGTACACCGTCGCTGAGTACGGTAAAGCAGGATACCCATGCCGGCGGTAAATTGCTGGTGGCGCAGCTGCTACAGCGGATCAATGGCAACAAAGCGGCTTCGCAGTTATTGCCGGTGAAGTTGATACAGCGCCAGTCCAGCTTGCGGAAAAGTTAGCTTTTCTTACAGGTTATGAAGCCAGATGGAGAGCTAAACTTTGCCGTGGCTTGCGTTACCATTGCCGTCGGGCCCGCCACAGCAACTCGCCCTTATGCCTACGGCAGGGCTCAGACACTCTGTGTCGCCCCGTCAGCAGTGCTAACCGCCACTGCTTAGGAGCACACTAAACATTCAGCAAATCTGTCAGTGTAATTGCAGCTACGTCCGGGTAAATCTTTAATGCCCCGTTTAATACTGCGGCATCACCAATAGCTATGGCCTTCATACCGGCACGGTTAATGGCTTCGATGCCAGCCTGAGCATCTTCGACACCAATACAATGCGGTGGCGCGACACCCAGCCCCTTCGCTGCCAGTAAAAACACCTCGGGGTCGGGTTTGCTGTTTATGACCTTATTGGCGTCGGCAATATAGTCAAACTGTGCCGCTATACCTAAACGCTCAACGACAAAGGCGGCATTCTTACTGGCTGAGGCGAGGCCAATTTTAATACCGCTTTGCCGTAATGCAGTAAACAATGGCTGTACGCCCGGGTACAGGTTGTCCGGCGTAATATGGTCAATCAGCTGAAGATAATGCGCGTTCTTTTGCTGCATTAGCCGGTTTTCATCGGCGCTGCTCAGGCTTACGCCGCCTTTTTGCAGGATCCAGCGCAGTGAGCCTAAGCGGTCAACGCCTTTTAACTGCTCGTTGTCATGCTCGTCAAAGGCAATGCCTAACTTGTCGGCTAAGGCCTTCCAGGCGTAAAAATGGTAAATGGCGGTGTCGGTCAGCACGCCGTCTAAATCAAAAATAACGGCCCGGCAGCTCATGTGGATGCTCCTATTACGCGGCTGATACTATCGCCCTGGTTAAGCGTAATGGCTTCTGCGCCGTGGTGCAGCGTTAACGGTTCGCCACTGAGTAGCTGATAGCTGGCCTGACGGCTGTCGGCGCTGAATTGCAGCACCCGGCCGCGGTAACATAAGCGGAAGCTGAGGCCAGGTAGCTGTGGCGGTAGCTGCGGCTTGAAATACAAACCTGACGGCCGTGAGCGTACACCGGCAAAGCCCATCACCAACGACATCCAGCTACCAGCCATACAGGCAATGTGTACGCCAAATTCGGTGTTGGCGTGGTGGTTATCCAGATCCATCCGTGCGCTGTCGCCAAAAAACTCATGCGCCCGGCCGGTATCTCCGGTTTCGGCGAACATAATGCTGTGAATACAGCTGGATAAGCTGGAGTCATGCGTGGTCAGCGGTTCATAGTAAGCCAGATCGCGCTGTTTCTGCACAGTCGGAATAGCATCATCCAGCAGCATTAACGCCAGTACCACGTCGGCTTGTTTTAATACCTGATGACGATAGATCACCAGTGGGTGGTAGTGCAGCAGTAGCGGATATTTGTCGGCCGGTGTATTTGCGAAATCCCAGGGCTTACGGTGCAGAAAGCTGTCGTCCTGCGGGTGCACCTGCAGTCTGTCGTCAAATGGCAGATGCATGTTATCTGCGGCCTGTTGCCATTGCTGCAGCTCTGACGTGGTTACGCCAAGCTGTGCCAGCAACGGGCTGTTTTCCTGTTGCAACTGCTGCATAATTTGCAGTGTAAAACGCAGCTGTAACTGTACCATCGCATTGGTGTAGAAGTTGTTATTCACCAGTGCCGAATATTCATCCGGCCCTGTCACCATATGAATTTCAAACTTACCACTGCTGGCAGAGAAAAAGCCGAGCTGCAGCCATAAACGGGCCGTTTCGATTAGCATTTCGGCGCCCATCTGCTGCATAAAAGCCCAATCGTCTGTCGCCAGGTAGTAACTGCGTATCGCGTAGGCTATGGCGGCGTTGATATGGTACTGCGCGGTGCCAGCCGGGAAATAGGCCGAGCATTCTTCTCCGCCAATAGTACGCCACGGGTACAGTGCGCCCTGGTTGTGCGACATTTGCCTGGCCCGCTCACGGGCGGCATCCAGTTGGCTGTAGCGCTGTGTTAGTAGCTGCCTGGCAATGTCCGGCCGGGTCAGGCTCATCACCGGCACGACATAAATTTCAGTGTCCCAGAAATAATGGCCATCGTATCCCGGCCCGGTTAAGCCTTTGGCGCCGATATTGCTGCTGCCGTTACGGCCAGCCGATTGCGCCAGGCTAAACAGATTAAAACGAATGGCCTGCTGCAGCGCGATGTCACCGCTGATCTGTACATCGGCTTGCTGCCAGAACTGTTGCCACCAGTTTTGGTGTGCGGTTAATAAAGCGCCAAAGCCTTGCTGCTTTGCCGCATCCAGTAAAGTCAGCGCCTGCTGGCTTAACGTGTTTTCATCAGTGCCGGCACTGTGGCAGTAAATCACCAGCTTATGCACACTTTGGGCAACGTTTTGCTCAAGTGACAAGCTAAATTGCTGTGTCAGTGTATTCGCCTGCTGTTGATCCTGACCGATTAACGTAGCACCGGCGGGCAGCAAGTGTGTTGTTGCCGCCGCAACAAGAAAATCGGCGCCTTTAGCACGGTGTAACATCAGGCCATGTTGCTGCTGAAACTGCTGGCTTAGCAGCGTTAAACTGTCGGCAATCGACATTTCACCCACGCGCGGGTCATCTTTTTTATAAAAGCCCGGGTAAGCGGCGTCCAGCTTGCTTATCAGCGTTATATCACCGGAAAAATTCAGGGCCGTGATCGTCAGTTCAATTGCCATCAGGTGTGTATTGGCTTGTGACACGAAACGGCGGCTCTGTACATGCAGCTGCTTGCCGCTTTTGCTACGCCAGTGCATGTCGCGCTGCAGCACACCCTGCTGCATATCCAGCGTACGCTGATGTGAGCTTGCTGTGGCAACGCTGACAGTTTCACCATCCAGCTGCAGTTGCAGCACTTTACCGTTAGCGACCTGCAGCATTTTATGATTATTGCGGGCAAAACCGTATGCTGACTCGCCATAGTGGATTGGCTCGCTACTGAATACCCCGTTTAAATAAGTGCCTTCGCAGCTGGCGACGCCCTCTGGCGCGCCTTCTTCCAGTGTGCCACGGCTGCCGATATAGCCATTCGCCAGGCTAAGCAGGGTTTCCTGCAGCAACAGATGCTGCGGCTGATAATGGCTGTCGGTCAGCGTCCAGGGGGCAACGGTCAGAGGCCGCACTGTAGCGACAGGATGTAACGACATAAAGCACACCTGATAAATTGCAGTAAATACGTCTAATATACAGTTTTTGCAATCGATTGCAATATGCAATAAAACCGTTGTATAGTGCAAAATGTCAGCAGAAAGACTGACAACAGGGTAAAACAACAATAGCTGTATCAACGGCATAAAACGAGAACCAGACTATGGCCACTTTGCGTATCCGCTTGTCTTTGCTACTGACGTATTTTGTGTTTGCTATTTTGCTAAACAGTGTCGGCACTGTGATATTGCAGGTTATCCATACCTATCAGATCAGTAAATCTGCCGCCAGCGTACTGGAAGGTTTTAAAGATATTCCGATTGCCGTTGTGTCTTTTCTTATTGCAGCTTATTTGCCCCGTCTCGGCTACAAGCGGGCACTGCAA
Source organism: Rheinheimera sp. ATLC3 (assembly GCF_059429535.1). Taxonomy (NCBI): domain Bacteria; kingdom Pseudomonadati; phylum Pseudomonadota; class Gammaproteobacteria; order Chromatiales; family Chromatiaceae; genus Rheinheimera; species Rheinheimera sp. ATLC3. Next base: position 2,137,478 of record NZ_CM182103.1, on the reverse strand, counting down.
GGTGCGCTGTTATTCGTGACACTGGCCTGTGTGCTTATGCCGCTGGTGCCGGCATTCTGGACCACCAAGCTACTGTTCTTTACTGTTGGTGCCAGTTTTGCGCTGGTTAAAGTGTCGGTATACGCCAGCATTGGCGTAGTAACCCGTAGTAAGGCCGAACATGCATCGCTGCTGAACTTTATCGAAGGCGGCTTTATGCTGGGAGTACTATCCGGCTACTGGCTGTTTTCGGCTTTTATGGACCCTGCTGCGCCGCAATCCAGCGGTTGGCTGCAGGTATATTGGCTGCTGGCCTTGCTGTGCGTGGCTAATTTGGTATTGCTAAGCAGTACCTCCTTTCCAACGCCGGAGTTACCTGCAGTGCAGCCGTTTCGGCAGGATTTTATCGCCATGCTGCAGCTGGTATATAAACCGCTGGTGTTTGTGTTTGTGTTGTCGGCGTTCTTGTATGTGTTGATTGAACAGGGTATTGGCAGTTGGCTGCCAACCTTTAACAATGAAGTGCTGGCGCTGCCCAATCAGTTGAGTGTGCAACTGACCAGTATTTTTGCCGCCAGCCTGGCGCTTGGCCGGATTCTGGCCGGGGTGGTGTTAAAAAAAATATCCTGGTACAGCCTGTTAAATTGCTGCCTGCTGGCAATGGCATTATTGATCATACTGACATTGCCGCTGACGCACGATATTCACGTCGATGCTGATGTCAGCCTGCTCAGCGCGCCACTGGCAGCCTATCTGTTCCCGCTGATTGGATTATTTATGGCACCTGTGTACCCGGTAATTAACTCGGTTATCTTAAGCGCGCTGCCCAAGGCGCAGCATGCCGCTATGACTGGCCTTATTGTGGTGTTCTCTGCCCTTGGCGGCACCACCGGTTCAATGGTAACCGGCTATACCTTTGCGCATTTTAATGGTCAGACGGCATTTTATTTATGTTTGTTACCCTTAACCTTGCTGCTGTTATCAGTTGGTTTATTTCATCGCCAGAGCAAACTTGCTACGCCCTGCTAGCGGTTAAATGCGATGGAAATACGCTTAAAGCCAGTGTGTTCTGTGCTACACTGGCGCGCTTATTTCAGTGGTTAATTCTTATCTGATGCATCATTTGAATTCGTTAGAAAAACGCTCTGCGGTTGCACTGGCGCTGGTGTTTTCCAGCCGCATGCTGGGGCTGTTTATGTTGCTACCGGTGTTTGCGTTGTATGGCCGCGAGCTAACCGGTTTTTCACCTTTATGGATTGGCCTGGCCATTGGTGCTTATGGCCTTACTCAGGCAATACTGCAAATTCCGCTCGGCTGGTTATCTGATCGCATAGGCCGGCATAAAGTGATGCTGGGTGGCCTGGCGTTGTTCGCTTGTGGCTCTGTGGTAGCGGCACTGGCTGACTCGGTGTACCTGGTGACGTTGGGCCGGGTGCTGCAGGGGGCTGGTGCTATTGCCGGTGCCGTGCTGGCATTGGCGGCAGATCTTACCCGCGATGAACAGCGGCCTAAAGTGATGGCGATTATCGGTGCCAGTATTGGCTTAAGCTTTGCGCTGGCTATGGTACTGGGGCCACTGCTGGCGAAATGGGCCGGTTTAAGCGGTGTGTTCTGGGCGACAGCCGTGCTGGCCTGTGCGGCTATGTTACTGGTGGCTTTTGTGGTGCCGAAAAGTGTCAGTAAAGCGCCGATGGCAGAAACGCTGGCGTTGCCGCAAAGCCTCGGCGCTATGCTAAAACACCGCCAGCTGCTGCAACTGGACATGGGCGTCATGCTGCTGCATTTAATGCTGACCGCAATGTTTGTGGTATTACCGTCGCTTCTACAGAACTACGGGGTGCAGCCGGTAAAACACTGGCAATTTTATCTGCCGGTGTTGCTGGGCTCTTTTGTGCTGATGATCCCGATGATGATTATTGCTATGCGCAAGTCACAGGAAAAAGGCTTTTTTCTGCTGGCGGTAGCCTTGCTGGTAAGCTCCATGCTGATGGTTTTGGTATTGCCGGGTTTTATGGCGCTGACGCTGGCAGTATTGTTATTTTTTATTGGTTTTAACTTTCTGGAAGCCAGTTTACCGGCGTTGGTATCGCGCATAGCGCCGGCCGGGCAGCGTGGCAGCGCTATGGGCATTTATTCCAGCAGCCAGTTTTTCGGTGCCTTTTTAGGCGGCGCGGCCGGTGGTGCCGTCGTGCAACATTTTGGCTACCAAGCTCTGTTTGCTGTACTGGCGGTTATTGGTTTAATATGGCTGGCAGTGGCCAGCACCCTTTCTATTCCGCCACGCGCGCAGCGCTTATCTTTGGCGGTATCGGTACAGACGGAACATCAGGCTAATCAGTTAGCTGCGCAACTAACGGCGTTAGCCGGGGTGCAGGAAGTGACATTGCTACTGGCAGAGCAGCGCTGTTATCTGAAAGTCAGTTCAGCACAATTTGACACAGCGCAGGCGCAGGCGGTGATCGCCGCTGCCGGGGCTTAATTATTTTTTAGGAGAATTCGCATGGCGCGTGGCATTAATAAAGTCATTCTGATTGGTAATCTGGGCACTGACCCGGAAGTACGCTATATGCCGCAAGGTGGTGCTGTGGCTAACTTAACGGTGGCGACATCAGAAAGCTGGACAGATAAAGCGACGAACGAACGTAAAGAGCAAACTGAATGGCACCGTGTGGTGATTTACCAGCGTTTGGCCGAAATTGCCGGTGAATACCTGCGTAAAGGCAGCAAAGTTTATATTGAAGGTAAACTGAAAACCCGCAAATGGCAGGATAAAGATGGTGTAGAGCGTTACACCACTGAAATTATTGCTAACGAGCTACAAATGTTAGATGGCCGTGGTGAAGGCCAGCAACAAGGGGGTGGTATGGGGGGCGGCCAGCAAGGCGGTTACCAGAAACCAGCCGCGCAGCAAGGTGGTTACCAGCAAGCGGCACCACAGCAGGCTTACCAGGCACCGGCACAAGGTGGTTATCAGCAAGCGGCACCACAGCAACAAGGCGGTGGTTATCAGCAGCGTCCGGCCCAGCCGCAAGGTGGTTACCAGCAGCCGGCACAGCCGCAGCAACGCGCGCCGATGGAACCGCCAATCGACTTTGATGACGATATTCCCTTCTAGAGTTTACAGTTCTAAAAGTATTATCTGCAAAGACCTGTTTTTACGGGTCTTTTTTATTTCCGCATCTGTCAATCTTGAAACTGCCCAAGCTGGCCCCCATTGCCTTTATAGTTTTATACCACATGGTAAGTAATTAAACTGTGTACAGCAATGCGGAGAATTCATGATCCCTTTATCTATTCTGGACCTGGCGCCTGTATCAGCGGGCAGCACTGTGGCCGACAGCTTTGCCGCCAGCAAGGCGCTGGCACAACTGGCTGAAACGCTGGGTTACCATCGCTACTGGCTGGCTGAGCACCACAATATGCCAGGCATCGCCAGTGCCGCCACGTCGTTGCTGATTAGTCATTTAGCGGCGGCAACCTCACGTATCCGCTTGGGAGCCGGTGGCATTATGCTGCCGAATCATTCGCCGCTGGTGATTGCCGAGCAGTTTGGCACTCTGGCAACTTTATACCCGAACCGTATCGACTTAGGCTTGGGCAGAGCACCGGGTAGCGACCAGGTAACAGCCCGGGCACTGCGGCGTAATCAGGTTGAAACGGAAGCTCAGTTTCCGGCCGATATCGCCCAATTGCAGCAATATTTTGCTGAGGTACAACCGGGTCAACTGGTACAGGCGGTGCCCGGCCAGGGGCTGCATGTGCCGCTGTGGATTTTAGGCTCCAGCCTGTATGGTGCCCAATTAGCGGCGCAGTTGGGCCTGCCCTATGCATTTGCCTCACATTTTGCTCCCGGCATGATGCAGCAAGCGGCAGAACTGTACCGGCGTGAATTTAAACCTTCGGCTCAGCTGGATAAACCCTATTTAATGCTGGCGCTGAATGTGTTTGCGGCTGACACTACTGCAGAAGCAAAACGCCTGTTCAGCTCGCTGCAGCAGCAGTTTGTTAATCTGGCGCGCGGTACGCCGGGCTTGCTGCCGGCACCGGTCGATAGCATTGACAGCATCTGGCAGCCGCATGAAAAAGCCTATGTGCAAAACGCATTGGCCTGCTCTGTAGTCGGTGAGGCGCAAGCCGTGAAAAAAGGCATTACTGACTTTATTGCCCGCTATCAGCCGGACGAACTGATGCTAACCAGCATGATGCATAACCCTGCTTCAAGGCAACATAGCTACCGGATTGCGGCAGAGCTGATTCATGACTGACAGCAGGCATTCGCCGCTGATATGCAGCCATCTGCCGCGAGTGGCGTAATCTTTACTTAATCTTGACGTTTGCCGTGTTGAGCCCTTACCAAGCCGCCTTTATAGTGTGGGCGACTTATGTTTGGGCTACAGGGAATACAGATGGCGTCGTTAAATAAACCTTTACTGATAGCAGGGCTGGTTATCGCTGCGGCGATAGCGACTTATTGGTTCTGGCCTTCAGCCGAGCAGGCTGCTACGCCTGCTGGCAGACCAATGAACCCCTGGGCTATGCCGGTTCCGGTAAGGGTTGTTTCGGCGCAACCTGCAGACTTACGTGTGCAGGTAAAAACCATTGGTACCGTTACGCCGTTAAATACCGTAGTGGTGCAAAGCCGGGTATCCGGGCCTTTGCAGCAATTGCTGTTTAAAGAGGGCGATAAAGTGGAACAGGGTCAGCTGTTGGCGCAGATTGACCCTGCCGATTATCAGGTACAGCTGGCCCAGGCTCAGGGCCAGCTGGAACAGAATCAGGCGCAGCTGAAAAACGCCAGGCAGGATTTAGCCTTGTATGCCAAGCTGCGTGAGCAAAGCTCCATTTCCGCGCAGCAGTACAATCAGCAGCAGGCATTAGTGGGCCAGCTTGAGGGTACGATTAAAAGCAATGAAGCGCAGATTGATGCAGCCAGGCTGCAGCTGTCTTACACCCGTATTCAGGCGCCGATAAGTGGCCGGTTAGGCTTACGCCGCGTTGATGCCGGTAACCTTATTCAGGCTAATGATAGTGCAGGCCTGGTGACCATTACCCAAAGCTCGCCAATTAATGTGGTGTTTGCTATCCCGGAAAGCCAGCTGACTGCAGTGCGTAATGCCGTTAACCGCGGCGAAAAGCTGACGGTAGAGGCCTGGGACAGAAATGAGCAACAGCTGCTCAGTACCGGCGTGCTGACCACGCTGGATAATCAGATTGATACCGCGACCGGCACCTTAAAAATTAAAGCCGAATTTGCCAACCAGCAGGAAGAACTGTTCCCAAACCAGTTTGTGAATGTGCGGCTGAACATTGCTGTGCGCGAGGGGGTTATCGCTATACCTCAGGATGCGGTGCAGTATGGCTCTGCCGGCACCTATGTTTATGTGATTGAACAGAATAAAGCGCAGATCCGTCAGGTAGAGCTCGGTGCAGCTGATAATGGCAATATCGCTGTCATCAAAGGGCTGGAGCAGGGAACCCAGGTAGTGCTGGAAGGCCTTGACCGGCTGCGGCCTGGCCGGGCAGTAGAAGTCATTACCGAACAAGCCGGCTCAACAGCGGCTGCAACGCCAGATGTCGCGAAGGAAAGACCGGCCCGCCGGCCAAAGAGGTCTGAATAATGAACCTGTCGCGCCCGTTTATTCTGCGCCCGGTGGCGACATCGTTACTGATGTTCGCCATTCTGATTGCCGGAATTCTCAGCTGGCGGTTACTGCCTGTCGCGGCGCTGCCACAGGTAGATTACCCTATTATTCAGGTGTTCAGTTTTAACCCCGGTGCCAGCCCGGACATCATGGCGCGTACCGTTACCGCACCGCTGGAACGGCGGCTGGGGCAAATTCCCGGTTTAAAGCAGATGTCGTCAGCCAGCTCGGCCGGCGCGTCGGTGATTACACTGCAGTTTGCACTGGAAGTCGATATGGGCGTGGCCGAGCAGGAAGTACAGGCCGCCATTAATACCGCATCATCGCTACTGCCATCAGACTTACCGGCGCCGCCGGTGTACCGTAAAGTTAACCCGGCCGATGCGCCTATCCTGACGTTGGCAATAACATCGGATACACTGGCCTTGCCCAAAGTATATGACCTGGTTGACACCCGCATGGCGCAAAAGCTGGCGCAGCTACCGGGTGTGGGTATGGTTAGCCTGGCGGGCGGGCAGCGCCCGGCGATACGGGTGAAAGCCAACCCGGCCGCGCTGGCCAATATGAACCTCAGCCTGGAAAACCTGCGCTCGGCCATAGCGTCGGCTAACACTAACCAGCCTAAAGGCAGTTTTGACGGCCCGTTTCGCTCGACGATGCTCGATGCCAATGATCAAATCCGTGATGTTGCCGAGTACCAAAACCTGATTATTGCCTGGCGCGACAATGCCCCGGTGCGACTGCGTGATGTCGCCAGTGTTGAGCAAGGCGCTGAAGACCGTTTTCTGGCGGCCTGGGCCGATAGCCAACCTGCGGTACTACTAAACATTCAGCGTCAGCCCGGCGCAAATGTGATTGAAGTGGCCGACCGGGTGCAGGCACTCTTGCCGCAGTTAACCGCTACTATGCCGGCAGCAGTGGATGTTGCAGTACTGACTGACCGCACCCACAGTATCCGCGCCTCGGTGCGCGACGTACAAAAAGAGCTGGTATTCGCAATTGGCCTGGTTATTTTGGTGACGTTCGCCTTTTTACGCACTATTCCGGCCACTATTATTCCCAGTCTGGCGGTACCGCTGTCGCTGGTTGGCACCTTTGCCGTGATGCTGCTGCTGGACTTTTCAGTGAATAACTTAACCTTAATGGCGCTGACCATTGCCACCGGTTTCGTGGTAGATGATGCCATCGTGATGCTGGAAAACATTGCCCGCCACCGTGAACAAGGGGCATCGCCGTTAGAGGCCGCATTTAAAGGTGCCAAAGAGATTGGTTTCACACTGATTTCACTCACATTTTCGCTGATTGCAGTACTCATTCCGCTGCTGTTTATGGCCGACGTGGTTGGCCGCCTGTTCTTTGAATTTGCCGTAACGCTGGCGGTGGCTATTTTGATCTCGCTGGTAGTCTCGCTGACATTAACGCCGATGCTGTGTGCGCGCTTACTTACCACCCTGCCTGCGCATGAGACACAAGAAGGCCTGATGGCGCGGATTATTACCAGCTATGGCCGGGCGTTGCAGTGGGTACTGCGCCATCAAACACTGGCGATGGCCGCGATGCTGGGCACCGTAGCCTTAACGGCAGCGCTTTACGTGGCGGTACCAAAAGGCTTTTTTCCGGTGCAGGACAGCGGCGTTATTCAGGTCATTACTGAAGCACCGCAAGATATTTCGTTTGCAGCTATGGCTGAGCGTCAGCAAGAGCTGGCCGCCAATATGCTGACCCATCCGGCGGTCAGCAGTTTATCCTCTTTTATCGGGGTGGATGGCAGTAACAGCAGCATAAACAGTGGCCGTATCCTGCTTAACCTCAAACCGCATGGTGAACGTTCGCAATCGGCGACCGAAATCATCAGCGAACTGGAGCAGCAGGGGCAGGCTATTACGGGTATTAAAGGTTGGTTCCAGGCGGTACAGGAGCTGAGCATTGAAGACCGAGTTAGCCGCACTCAGTACCAATTTACGTTAAGTACGCCCGAGCACGAGGTATTAAGCCAGTGGCTACCTGAGTTGCTCAGTGCACTGCAGCAAAGGCCTGAGTTGTCTGAGGTAGCGCATGACCTGCAATATGAAGGTTTGCAGGCGTACATTGATATTGACCGCACTGCAGCGGCAAGGCTGGGGTTGAATGTGTCGCAAATCAGTTCGGCGCTGCAAAGTGCTTACAGCCAACGGCAGATCTCAACCTTGTTTACCCAGTCGAATCAGTATCGGGTAGTGCTGGAGGTTGACCCGGCACAGGTACAGGGGCTGGATGCGCTGGATAAACTGTATTTAACCAGTAGCAGTGGCGCCACTGTGCCTTTATCGTCTGTCGCCACCGTTAGCCAGCGTCCGGCACGGCTGTTGATTAACCAGCAGGGCCAGTTCCCGGCGGTAACACTGTCATTTAACCTGGCCAGCGGTTATTCACTGGGTGAGGCAGTGGCGGCCATTGAGCAGGTGCAGCAGCAACTGCAATTGCCTGCTGAAGTAGAGCTGAGTTTTCAGGGCGCCGCTGAAGCATTCCGCGCCTCGCTCAGCAATACGTTGTGGCTGGTGCTGGCGGCGATTATTACCATGTATATTGTGCTGGGCATTTTGTACGAAAGCCTGATTCATCCGGTGACGATTTTATCCACCCTGCCATCTGCCACTGTCGGTGCGCTGGCAGCCTTACTGCTGACCGGGCAGCCGCTGGATTTGATTGCTGTTATCGGCATAGTACTGCTGATTGGCCTGGTGAAGAAAAACGGCATTATGATGGTCGACTTTGCACTGGATGCGCAGCGTAATCAGGGCATGGCGCCGCGTGACGCAATCTATCAGGCGGCGCTGATGCGGTTCCGGCCTATTCTGATGACCACTCTGGCCGCTTTATTTGGCGCTATACCGCTGATGCTGGCGTCCGGCTCGGGGGCTGAACTGCGCCAGCCGCTGGGCCTGGTCATGGTGGGTGGTTTGCTGGTTAGTCAGGTACTGACACTGTTTACCACGCCGGTGGTGTATTTATGGTTTGACCGTCTGGTACGCCAGCGCGATACCCAGGCTGTAACAGCATGAACCTGGCGCAACCTTTTATTCAGCGGCCGGTAGCCAGTGGCTTAATTGCCACCGCTATAATGCTGCTGGGGTTACTGAGCTGGCGTTTGCTGCCGGTATCTCCGCTGCCGGCAATTGATTTTCCAATGATAGTGGTTACCGCCAGCTTACCCGGTGCCAGCCCGGAAAGCATGGCCGCCACTGTTGCTACCCCGCTTGAGCGGGCACTGGGTAGTATTTCCGGTATCCGCCGTATCAGCTCGTCCAGTAATCAGGGGGCTACTCAGGTACGGCTGGAATTTGAGCTGGACCGCAATGTAGACGATGCGGCGCGCGAAGTGCAAGCAGCCATTAACGCCGCCCGCGGTCAGTTACCATCGGGCATGCCGGGCAATCCGGTGTACCGTAAGTTTAACCCGTCGCAGGCGCCGATTATGGCACTGGCGCTCAGTTCTTCGCATCTTGCCGGCAGTGTGCTTTACGACAACGCCTCTACCGTGCTGGCACAGAAGCTGTCCCGGATCAGCGGTGTGGGCGAGGTAGAGGTATCCGGCTCGTCGCTGCCGGCCGTGCGGGTGCAGCTAAACCCCGGCATGCTGACACACTATGGCGTGGCGCTGGATGAGGTGCGTAGTGCCATCAGTGCCGTCAATGCCTCTGTGCCTTTGGGTGTACTGGAAAACGATAACCTGCGCTGGCAGCTGGCCACCAGCGAAACGCTGCGCCGGGCGACAGACTATCAGGATCTGGTGGTGAAGTATGTTGATGGTGCAGCCATACGTTTATCTGATGTGGCACTGGTGACAGATTCTACCGAAAACCGCTACAGCTCGGGTTTTCACAACGACAAAGACGCCGTTATTCTGCTGGTTAGCCGCCGCAGCGGTGCCAATATTGTTGAAACCATCGACGCCATTTATCAGCAATTACCGCTGCTGCAGGCATTAAGCCCGGCCGGTGCCGATTTAACCGTAGTGATGGATCGCAGCCCGGTGATCCGTGCAACGCTGGCCGAAGCTCAGCTTAGCCTACTGATCGCTGTGGCGCTGGTGGTGTTGGTGGTGTGGGCATTTTTAGGCAATTTGCGCAGTGCACTTATTCCCAGCCTGGCCATACCGGTGTCGTTGGTCGGTGCTTTTACCGTGATGTACCTATGCGACTTTTCACTGAATAATTTATCGGTAATGGCGCTAATCGTCGCAGCGGGTCTGGTAGTGGATGATGCCATAGTGGTGGTTGAAAATATCCGCCGCCACCTGGAGCGCGGCTTGCCGGTATTGCAGGCAGCAAGACAAGGCGTGGCCGAAGTGGGCTTTACCTTGCTGGCGATGAACCTGGCATTGATAGTGATCTTCCTGTCCATTCTGTTTATGGGCGGGCTGGTCGAACGGCTGTTCCGCGAGTTCTCCATTACGCTGGTAGCGGCGATGGTGATTTCACTGCTGATCTCACTGACACTGACACCCAGTTTGTCAGCGCTGCTGCTAAAAAGCGGCCCGGCGCAGCAAAGTAACGGCATATTCAGTCGCATTAGTGCCGGCTACCGGCGCAGTATTGACTGGGCTTTGCTGCATTACCGCGCACTGTTGGTATTGCTGGTGCTGCTTTTTGCCGCCACCGGTTGGCTGTTCAGCAAGGTGCCGGCAGGGTTACTGCCCGAGCAGGATACCGGCCAATTAAATGGTTTTGTCCGCGGCGATGATGGCGCGTCATACCAGATGATGCAGCCGAAGATAGAAGCCTTTCGCCAGTATGTGCTGCAAGACCCGGCTGTAGCTGACCTTACCGGCTCTGCTGGCGGCAATACCGGTGTCAGTAACTCCTGGATGCGGGTGCGGTTAAAACCCCTGGCCGAACGGCAAATCTCTGCCCGTGAAGTGGTGGACCGGCTGCGTAACAATGCACCTAAAGTGCCGGGCGGCATTTTATTTATGAACGTCGATCAGGATATCCGCCTGTCATCGCCGTTTAGCCGCAGTGACTATGAAGTACAGCTGTTGTCTGATGATTTGCCGCTGCTACGGCAGTGGGGCAAAAAAGTCGGTGAAAAACTGCAGGAAGTGCCGGAGCTGGTTGATGTAAACACGCCGGGCGGCGAAGATGCGCAGCAAATTGAACTGCATATCGACCGTGAAGCTGCGCAGCGCCTGGGTGTTGATATGCGTACTGTCGCTACCTTACTCAACAACGCCTTTTCTCAGCGTCAGGTGGCGACATTATACGACCAGCAAAACCAGTACCGCGTCGTGATGGAATTATTGCCTGGTTACACCGCCCAGCCTGAAGTGCTGCAGCAACTGCAGATTGTTACCGCAGACGGCCAGCAGATACCGCTGTCGGCGATTGCTAGCTATCAATATGGCCTGGCGACTGACCGGGTACAGCACGATGGCCAGTTTGCCTCGGTAAATATCGGCTATGCGCTGGCCGAGGGTGTCACGGTGCAGCAAGCTTCGGCGGCGATTGATCAGGCGTTGGCAGAGCTGATGGTGCCAGGCGCTATTCATGCGATAAGCGGTGAAAATCAGCGTAATGCCATGTTCAGCACAGGCGATCAAACCTGGTTGATTATTGGCGTGATAGTGGCGGTGTATTTACTGCTGGGTGTGCTGTATGAAAGCCTGCTGCAACCGCTGACCATCTTATCGACACTGCCTTGCGCGGCCCTGGGTGCTTTGCTGGCACTGTATCTTACCGGCGGCGATTTTAACCTGATCGCTTTGCTGGGGCTGTTCCTGTTAATCGGTATAGTGATGAAAAATGCTATTTTGCTGGTCGACTTCGCGCTGGCCGCCGAGCGGCAACAGGGGCTATCAGCCCGCGAGGCTGTTGCACTGGCCGCTCAGCAGCGCTTAAGGCCAATTCTGATGACTAACTTTGCCGCTTTGCTTGGCGCTTTGCCACTATTACTGGGCGTAGGCGAAGGTTCAGAGCTGCGCCAGCCATTGGGTATTACCATCGTCGGTGGCTTGCTGGTAAGCCAGTTGCTGACGCTTTACACCACACCCGCGGTGTATGTGTTGATCAGTAAATTGCGTTATAAGCTGGCGGCGAAACAGATAGTACCGGCAGACGCTGCTTAGGGCGCTAGCCGCTGTAATATACTGCAGTACGGTTTGCTGTCGCCAGCGCAACTGCCAGCCAGAGCTGCCAAAGTCTCGCGCATTTGCTTCAGCTCGCTGATTTTGGCATCAATGTCGGCCAGATGTTGCTCTGCCAGCTGCTTAACGCTGCGGCTTTCCCGCGCCGGGTCTTGCCATAATTGCAGTAGTGACTGAATTTCTGCCAGCGAAAACCCCAGCTTACGGGCGCGGGCAATAAAGCCCAGTTGCTGTAATTGCTGGCTGTTATACAGCCGGTAACCGGCGTCGGTACGCGGGGCCTTACTCAGTAAACCATTTTGCTCGTAATGACGGATCATTTTGGCCGACAAACCACTGTGTTTGGCTGCTTCGCCAATGGTTAACAGTGTGCTCATGCTGCCTCCTTATTATCGGTTAGGTAGTGCCTGCGTTGCAGCAACAAGGCGTTGTTGACAACAACTAAGCTGCTGCAGGCCATAGCGGCACCGGCGATGACCGGGTTAAGAAAACCGAATGCCGCCAGCGGAATACCGGTAACGTTAAAAATAAAGGCCCAGAACAGGTTCTGACGAATTTTGCTGTAAGTATCACTGGCCAGCCTTAATGCAGTGTTAACCAGCGCTGGCTCGCTGCGCATCAGTGTTATAGCAGCGGCGCTAACAGCGACATCGGTGCCGCTGGCCATCGCTATGCCCAGGTCAGCCTGTGCCAGCGCGGGTGCATCGTTGATACCATCGCCCACCATGGCCACTTTATAGCCTTGCTGCTGGCACTGTTGTACAAAGCTGGCTTTATCGGCCGGCAGCACTTCTGCCTGCAGCTGATCGGGTTTCAGTACAGCGGCGACGGCTTTAGCACTGGCCTGGCTGTCACCGGTTAACAGCGCCACCTTAATGCCTTGCTGCTGCAGTGTTGATACAGCTGCCTGAGCACTGGCTTTAATTCTGTCGCTAAAGCACAGTAAGCCCAGCAATTCGCTATGCCCGCCCTGCTGTTTTGCCAGCCAGGATACCGAAGCGCCTTCAACCCGGATTAACTCTGTCGGTAATCTCAGCCCCAGCTCCTGCATCCAATGGCTGCTGCCCAGCAGCAGGCGGGTATCGCCAAATTGTGCCTGCACACCTTTACCGGCAACAACCGCAAAATTGCTGACCTCGGGCAGGCTGATGTTTTGCTGCGTTGCTTTGCTCATTACTGCTTTTGCCAGCGGATGTTCGCTATGTTGCTGCAGCGCAGCGGCCAGCTGCAGCAGGTGTTGCTCGCTGCCACTGACGGCGCTGATTTGCACCAGCTGGGGTTTGCCTTCGGTTAAGGTACCGGTTTTATCAAAGATCACGTAGTCAATTTTTGTTGCCTGCTCCAGCGCGATGGCATCTTTTATCAGAATGCCGTGGCGGGCAGCGGTGCCGGTGCCTGCCATAATCGCTGCTGGTGTTGCCAGGCCAAGTGCACAAGGGCAGGCTATTACCAATACCGCCACAGCGTTTAAAATAGCCTGCTGCCAGTTACCGCTTGTCAGCCCCCAGCCTATTAACGTAATTAACGCTATAACCAGCACTACCGGTACAAATACAGCGCTGACTTTATCAACCAGTGCCTGCACCGGTGCTTTAGCGCCCTGCGCCTGCTCAACCAGCTGGATAATATTCGCCAGTACCGACTGGGCACCCACATTGGTTGCCCGCACCTCTAGCACGCCATCAAGGTTGACTGCGCCGCCAATCACTTTGTCACCTGCACTTTTATGTAAAGGCGTGCTTTCGCCGCTTATTAACGCTTCATCGACATGGCTGGCGCCTTGCGTTACCTCACCATCAACAGCGATGCGCTCACCGGGTTTTATCTGCACAATGTCGCCGGTTTTTACCTGCGCGGCACTAACCCATTGCCAGTTATTGTTCTTTTGCACTCTGGCTTTGCTTGGTTTCAGGTTTTCCAGTGCCCGCAGTGCATCGGTGGTACGTCTTTTGGCGCGTTGCTCCAGCCATTTACCCAGCAATACCAGCGTCAGTACAGCGGCACTGCTCTCAAAATACAAATGTAGCGTGCCGTGGTGGGCATTTGCACTAAGCCACAGATACAGTGACAAGCCATAAGCGGCGCTGGTGCCAAGCGCGACCAGTAAGTCCATGTTGCCGGTGCCGGCCTTAACAGCACCCCAGCCGGCTTTGTAAAAGCGGGCGCCAAAGTAAAACTGCACCGGGGTGGCTAACAGCCATTGCCAGAATGCCGGTAGCATCCAGTCAGCAGAAAACAGCATACCCAACATCGGTAGCACCAGTGGTAATGTCAGTAAGGCTGAGCCCAGCACCGGCCACCAATCCTGCTGGTAAAAAGGTTTAGCGCTCGTTGCGCCAGCTTCGTTTGTGGTTTCAGGTTTAGGCTCAACCAGGCGGTAGTGGGAATTGGTTAATGCCTGTTGCAAAATGTGAAAGTCGATATCTGTCAGCAGCTGCAGGCTGACTTGTTCTGTCGCCAGGTTAACATCAGCGCTTAGCACACCCGGTACCGCTGCCAGTGCGTTTTCTACCCGGCCAGCGCAAGATGCGCAGCTCATACCTGTTACATCGTATTGTTGCTGGTGCTTTTGGCTCATACTCAAATTCCTGTTTACTGTTAGCCGGCTGGTACAAGCTTAAAGCTTGCTATTAGGGTAAGGTCAAGCAATAAACTACAACTAAGCTGTAAGGAATAAGTTGTCTGTGCGGTCTTGTGTTTAACCTAACGAATGATGCAATAACCGGCTAAAAGCCAACATTAAGGAGCAGCGATGATCACATTCTACTACCACCCGTCACCTAACCCGGCAAAAGTGGCGCTACTACTGGAAGAAACCGGCCTGGCCTATAAGATGGTGCCGGTAGATACGCGTAAAGGTGAGCAGCACACGGCAGATTTTCTGGCCGTTAACCCTAATGGCAAGACGCCCGCGATTGTTGATGGCGACACGACTGTGTTTGATAGCAATGCCATCTTGTTATATCTGGCAGAGAAAAGCGGCCAGTTTCTGGCAGATAATACGCCACAGCGCCGGGGGGAAATGCTGTCGTGGTTAATGTTTATCGCAACCGGTATTGGCCCTTACACCGGCCAATATGTGCACTTTAATCATTTTGCTCCTGAACCCAAAGCTTACGCGGTTAACCGCTATGAATTTGAAGCCTGGCGGCACTGGAATATTATTGAGCAGCAGTTGGCCAAGCAGCCGTATATGATGGGTGAGCATTATAGCCTGGTCGATATGGCTGTATGGGGCTGGGCACGGGTATTGCCGTTTGCGCTGGGTGAAAACGCTTTTACTAAATTGCCGAATGTAAAACGGTTGCTGGATACCATTAATGCCCGCCCGGCAGCACAGCGCGCTGAAGCACTAAAAACACAGCATCAGTTTAAAACCGAGATGGATGATGACGCCCGCAAAGCGATGTTTCCACAAAATGAGCGCTTAAAAGGTTAGTGGTATACCAAAACAAGAAGGGCGTAATCTTTGGAATTACGCCCTTTTCGGTTATATGAGCCTTTGCCCTTCTTCGCCTTTACCACTCTGGTCTGAAACAGTTTACTGGTAACTAAGGCTTTTACAGCATTATCGCGGATTTCACCGCGGCCATGCTCAGTTGCCGCTGTTTTACTCATCTTTATTACTCCCAGTTAAAAAACGTGCACAGTGTAACGCCCCGCTTTGACCTGAGCAACGGCAATCAGTTCCGGCTGGCTTATCTGAATGGTTACGAAAAGTGACTGTCTATACTGTCGTGATAGCAACAGTCTTTTAATCTTACTGACGGAGGAGCAAATGACGAAGCAAGCCACGCTGTACCGGATGAAAACAGCTGAACATATCTGCCCGTTCGGGCTGAAATCAAAACATCTGCTAAAGCAGCAGGGGTTTGAGGTGTCAGATCATCTGCTGACATCACGAGCACAAACCGATGAATTCAAGCAGCAACATGAGGTAAAAACCACACCGCAAACCTTTATCAAGGGTAAACGCGTTGGCGGTTACGACGACCTGCGCCGTTACTTCGACAAACCGCCTGCCGGGCAACATGGCACCAGCTATACGCCTGTGATCACTATCTTTGCGATGGCTTTTGTCAGTGCGTTGGCACTGGTGTACGGTAGCGACCAAAGCGGCGGTATTATTCAGCTGGCAGAGTTATTTGTCGCCTTTACAATGATCATGCTGGCGATACAAAAACTGCGTGATCTGTATACCTTTTCAAACTCCTTTATTACCTATGATTTGCTGGCAATGAAGGTTATTCCTTATGCCTACGTGTACCCGTTTCTCGAAGCCTATGCCGGTGCCGGCATGATCGCCGGTTTACCGGCCGCGCTGGTGGCTCCGGTCGCTATTTTCATTGGTACAGTCGGCGCGGTATCGGTATTTAAAGCGGTGTATATCGATAAGCGTGAATTGACCTGCGCCTGTGTCGGCGGCGACAGCAAGGTGCCGCTGGGCTTTGTTTCATTGAGTGAAAACCTGATTATGCTGGCCGCCGGCATCTGGATGTTAGCGCGCTAATAAATCTGCTCAAAAATTGAACTCATCTAAAGAGCGACGTTTGTCGAGTCTTGCATTTAATGTCAAACATTAATTCTATATTTTTGATAAAAAATTGATATTTATCTCAAATAATTTAATTTTATTTCCTTATGTGGAAACATCTTGTTTGATTAAAACAAGGAGATAAATATGAAAACTAAGTTGTTATTATCCGTCGCTATTCTTTTCGGAAGCACGGCGTGCTATGCGGTAGAGAATTCATTGCCAGCAAATTGTGAGTATGGCCGTGTTAAACAATATGATGTTTCTGCTTCTAATGTAGTATCTGCAGTGCAAAGCGGATTAGCGTTGTATGGTACTCCCTATAGTCCATCAAGCTGGGCTGAGTTTGCTTATAGTTTGGGGTCACTTTTGAACAGCTTTGATTATCTTAGAATTGAAGCCCCTAGCCATGTTCTACAAGGCGTGCCGTTTAGGGTAAAAGGAAACCTGTTCGACACTTTTGCTTACGTAAATTTTCATAGCTCCGAAAAAGGTTATGTCGGACAAGATAAATCCAGTATAGAAGCAAATGCTTACTACAACACCCAGTTTGATACAACCTACGGCTATGGTCTTACTTGGGTTACTCGAGGTGGAATGTGTTCGGCGCAAGGTGTGTGGGTGCAGAAAAAACCCGATTTCAGTTTGGTCTCACTAACTTACGGGCAAGCTGTAATCAACGTTAATATTGACCAGTATTCAAAAGCTGCTAAAGACCCTAACACAAGGGCAAAGATCAAGTTTCATGGTATGGCGTTAGAAGGAAGTGAGATAGAGCATTACCCTTATTCCTTCGATCAGCAAACTGGCAACATTACTGTAAACTTTGGCTCAGATTATTTCGGTACCGATTTCAGAGTGTACGCCACAATTGATGATGGAACATACACTACGGTTAAGTATTTAGGTAAAGTTACTGGAGGGACTGGTAACCACCTACCATGCCCAACCTGCCATACTGATATCTAAATTCGAAAAGCGCTGCCTGAAAGCAGCGCTTTTTACTCATCAAGTTTGAATTGCTATTTCGTATAGTTTATGTGACTCATCTTAATGATTGATAGGAGTTCAGCTATTTCAGTCTTCGTTTATTCTTGTACCGAGCTATAAACATCGGTACGGTAGGTTGTATCCTCAGACAACTTTTGGGAGTGTGCTGTGAAACTGCCAGTTATTTTGTTCACTTTCTTCGTATTGTTGTGTTCTGCTATGGCCAGCAGCGCTGACGTCAGTTACGGGCCAAGGCTGGAAGGCTTTGATTACTCCTATCCGGTGCAGTATTTCGGCCTGCATAGCCAGCAGCAAAGCCTGGAGATGGCATATCTGGATGTGCCAGCGCAAGAAAGCACTGCCAATGGCAAAACCATAGTGCTAATGCATGGCAAAAACTTCTGTGCCGCTACCTGGGAAGGTAGCATCAAAGCGCTGACCGTGGCTGGCTATCGGGTGATTGCGCCGGACCAGATCGGCTTTTGTAAGTCGAGCAAGCCAAAGCAATATCAGTTTAGCTTTCAGCAACTGGTTGCCAATACCAGAGCCTTGCTGGACAAACTGAACATCAGCACGGTAACTGTGATGGGGCACTCAATGGGTGGCATGTTAGCCAGCCGCTTTGCGTTACAGTATCCCGACGCAACCGAGCAGGTTGTGCTGGTAAACCCCATAGGTCTGGAAGACTGGAAAGCGCTCGGCGTGCCGTTTCGCACGGTGGACGAGTGGTATCAGCGCGAGCTTAAAACCTCGGCTGACGGTATCCGCAACTATCAGCGTAATACCTATTATGCCGGGCAGTGGCGTGATGATTTCGAGCCCTGGGTGCAAATGCAGGCCGGTATGTACCGCGGTGAAGGCCGGGAACAGGTTGCCTGGAATTCGGCACTAACCGCCGACATGATTTTTACCCAGCCTGTGGTATATGAGTTTGGTCAGCTGACTATGCCGGTACTATTGTTGATAGGTGAACAGGATAATACTGCTATCGGCAAAGATGCGGCACCGGCTGAGCTTAAAGCCAAGCTGGGTAATTATGCCAAACTAGGGCCGGCCACCGCTGCGGCGATACCGCACGCAACGTTAATCCGTTTTGAGGATTTGGGGCACTCGCCACATATTCAGGCGCCTGAGCGTTTTCATCAGGCGCTGATACCCGCGCTGATAAAGTAACTGGCAATTATTGCGCAGTCAGAAAGGTTTTATAGGCGCTGTTACTACTAACCTGTTGATACTGATAACCCAGTTTATCAAGATGGCCAGCTATATCATCATGGCTGGCTGCCTCGAACCCGGCCAGCACATCGCCGGTCGCAGCACCGTGGTTGCGGTAGTGAAACAGCGTAATATTCCAGTGCTCGCCAAGCGTGTTGAGAAAATTCATCAATGCGCCCGGGTATTCCGGAAAGTTAAACTGGTACACCTGCTCTTGCAGCTGACGCGGCGGCATACCGCCCACCATATGCCGTACGTGTAGTTTGGCCAGTTCGTCATCGGATAAGTCCTGAAATTGATATCCGGCTTTGCTCAGCAGTTCGGTTACGGTGTTTAGTTCCTGCTGGCCGTGACGCAGTTTAATACCAACAAAGATATGCGCCTTGTTGTCACTGGCATAGCGGTAATTAAACTCGGTAATAGCCCGCCCGCCCAATGTCTGGCAAAAGCGGCGAAAGCTGCCTTTCTCTTCCGGAATGGTAACGGCAAACACGGCTTCTTTTTTCTCACCAAGCTCACAACGTTCTGACACATAACGCAGTGTATCGAAGTTTAAGTTCGCGCCGCTTAGCACTGCTGCCAGTTGCTGTGGTTTACTCAGGGTGCTGTTTTTCAGCTGCTGACTGTATTTTTTTAAACCAGCCAGTGCCAGTGCGCCGGCCGGTTCAGCCACGGCGCGTAAATCGTCAAAGATATCTTTAATTGCCGCACAGATTTCATCACTGGAAACCGTTATCACCTCATCGCAAAAGCGTCTGGCCAGATTGAAGGTTTCAGTGCCGATGCGCTTAACCGCCACGCCATCGGCGAATAAGCCAACGCGTTCCAGTGTTACCGGCTGTCCGGCATCGAGAGCCGCTTTTAAACAGGCCGCGTCTTCGGGTTCTACACCTATTACTTTGACGTTTGGCTGTATGGCTTTGATATACACCGCCATGCCCGCCAGCAAGCCACCGCCACCGACCGGAATAAACACCGTGTTGAGCTGGTTATGCTGACTGAGCAGCTCTTTGGCGACTGTACCCTGGCCGGCGATAACATCACTGTCGTCAAACGGTGGAATATAAATAGCACCTTCGGTATTGGCCAGATTTATAGCGTAGCTGTTAGCTTCATCAAAGGCAGTGCCATGCAGCACGACATTACCGCCCAGCGCTTTTACCGCCGCGACTTTAATTTCCGGCGTGGTTATCGGCATCACGATAGTGGCTTTCAGCCCCAGTTTACTGGCTGAAAGTGCCACCCCCTGGGCATGATTACCGGCGGAAGCACACACCACACTGGCAGTGGGGTTTTGCTGCTGTACTTTATGCAGTTTGTTAAAAGCGCCGCGCAATTTAAACGAATACACCGGCTGCTTGTCTTCGCGCTTTAACAGTACATTATGCCCCAGTCGCTGGCTGAGTTTTGGCATCGCATCCAGCGGGGTTTCGACCGCAGCCTGGTATACCGGCGACAGCAAAATATCGCGCAGATACTGCTGCATCACATCGGTATCTGTTTGCGCTGTGGTTACTGTTGCCAGGTTATTCATTGCTACTCCATTTTGATGCTGCTTACGTTCATGAGAAGACAGGTATCAACTAAGTGGGGCGTCTCCAGCATGGATGCTGGAGAGGAGCCTATAGGGACATATTTACGGCGTCCCTGCGTGTTGTTATCTGATGAAGCCTGCAAAGTAATTATCACTGCTCCAACTTAGATAAGTCACGCACCGCGCCCTTATCGGCACTACTCGCCAATAAGGCGTAGGCTTTCAGCGCCGCACTTACCACGCGCTGGCGGCTCAATGGTTTCCAGCCTTGCTTACCTTTGGCATCCATCGCTGCGCGCCTTGCTGCTAACTCGTCATCGCTAACGGCAATGCCAATTTTGCGATTCGGAATATCAATCTCGATGCGATCGCCTTCTTCAACCAGCGCAATAGCGCCGCCACTGGCTGCTTCCGGCGACACGTGGCCAATAGACAAACCTGAGGTACCACCAGAGAAACGGCCATCGGTGATCAGCGCGCAGCTTTTACCTAAGCCCATCGATTTTAAATAACTGGTTGGGTACAGCATTTCCTGCATGCCGGGCCCGCCTTTAGGGCCTTCGTAGCGGATAATGACCGCATCGCCCGCCACAACTTTGCCTTTTAGGATGGCATCGACGGCATCATCCTGGCTTTCGAAAATACGCGCCCGACCGTTAAACACCAGGCATTCGTCATCAACGCCGGCGGTTTTTACGATGCAGCCATTTGGCGCCAGGTTGCCAAACAGAACCGCTAAGCCGCCGTCCTGCGAGTAAGCATGCGCTTTACTGCGGATACAGCCTTGCTCGCGGTCATCATCCAGTGTCGGGTAACGACAATTCTGCGAAAACGCCTGGGTAGTGCGAATGCCAGCCGGGCCGGCCAGGTACATTTGCTTGGCATCTTCATTGCCGGTAGTTTTGATATCCCATTGTTCCAGCACCGCTGCCAGGCTTGAACCGGCCACATGCGGCACATTCGGGTTTAATAAACCGGCGCGGTTTAGCTCGGCTAAAATACCGATAACGCCACCGGCGCGGTGTACATCTTCCATATGGTACTTTTGTGTTGATGGCGCAACTTTACAAAGATGCGGCACGATGCGCGACAGGCGGTCAATATCGGCCATACCAAAATCAATTTCGGCTTCCTGCGCTGCTGCCAGCAAGTGCAATACGGTGTTGGTGGAGCCGCCCATGGCGATATCCAGCATCATGGCATTTTCAAAAGCGGTTTTATTGGCGATATTGCGCGGCAGTGCGCTTTCGTCGTTTTGCTGATACCAGCGGTTACACAACTGCATTATTCTGAAGCCGGCCTGCACAAACAGCTCTTTCCTGTCGGCATGCGTAGCCAGCAAAGAGCCATTGCCTGGTTGGCCTAAGCCCAACGCTTCAACCAAACAGTTCATTGAATTTGCCGTAAACATGCCGGAGCAGCTGCCACAGGTGGGGCAGGCACTGCGCTCGATTTGTTCACTTTGCGCATCAGTCACTTTGGGGTCGGCTGCTGATACCATGGCATCGACCAGGTCCAGCTTGATAATTTGCTCAGACAATTTGGTTTTACCGGCTTCCATCGGGCCGCCGGAAACAAAAATGACCGGTATATTCAGCCGCATTGCTGCCATCAACATGCCGGGGGTAATTTTGTCGCAGTTGGAGATGCACACCATCGCATCGGCACAGTGGGCGTTAACCATATATTCGACAGAGTCGGCAATCAGCTCGCGCGACGGCAGACTGTACAACATACCGCCGTGACCCATCGCAATACCATCATCAACCGCTATAGTATTGAATTCTTTTGCAATACCGCCTGCCTCGTTGATGCTGTTCGCCACCAGCTTACCCAGATCGCGCAGGTGTACATGGCCGGGCACAAACTCAACGAAAGAGTTCACCACCGCCACTATCGGCTTACCAAAATCGGTATCTTTAACACCGGTGGCTCGCCACAGTGCGCGTGCGCCCGCCATATTGCGGCCTTCGGTAACTGTGGCGGATCTTAACTTTGGCATGGTACTACTCCGTGTGTTTGGTAAATAAAAAGTATAGGGTTAAATCAGGCGCTTAATACCGCCAGCTCACTGCCAGCCAGTTCCAGTTGCACGACGTCATACAATTTATGCAGCTGGCTGGTCAGCAAATGAATAGGCTTATCGCCGCTCACCGTCAGTGTAATGGCCACACTGCGTGCGTCTGAGCGTGGCTTCATCTCTAAACCGGTTAGCTGATAACCGCGATAGCGGGTTACCTGTAATAAACGTTCAACAACGGCCGGGGTATTATTTGCCGTGATATTCAGTACATGGTTCATGCTTTAGCCTCCGTGATCATCTCTTCATTGGCAGCACCCGGCGGTACTAACGGCCAGACGTTGTCTTTATCATCAATGCAAACATGCAGCAAATAGGGGCCAGGCCAGGTGAACATGGCTTCCAGCGCATCTGTTACTTCATCTTTGCGGGTTATGCAGTGGCCCGGAATAGCAAAGGCGGCGGCCAGTGCAACAAAGTCCGGGTTGTCGGATAAATCGGTTTCGCTATAACGCTCGTTAAAAAACAGTTGTTGCCACTGTTTCACCATGCCCAGACGCTGATTGTCGATCACGACAATTTTTACCGGCAGGCGAAAACGTTTTATCGTGGCCAGCTCCTGCACGTTCATCATAAAAGAGCCGTCACCGGTTACCGTGATAACAGTATCCTGCGGACGGGCTAATTTGGCACCGATGGCTGCAGGCAAACCAAAGCCCATAGTGCCCAAACCGCCGCTGGATAAATGATTGCGCGGACTGCTAAAGCGCATATGCTGCGCTACCCACATCTGGTGCTGTCCTACGTCGCAGGCCACCACACTGTTATCCGGCATGCGTTCGCTTAACTGCTTTAACAGTAATGGCGCGTAAATGCGCTCGCCCGGGTGATCGTAACGCCAGCCGTACTGTTGTTTTAGCTGCGCGCAGTGTGCCAGCCAGTCGGCACAATCATTTGTTGTTGTAATAGCGGGTAAAATTTGTTTCATATCACCCAGCAGTGCAACCTGGGCAAAGCGCACTTTATTGATTTCGGCCGGGTCGATATCAACATGTATCACTTTGGCCAATGGGGCGAATTTTTGCAGATTGCCGGTAACCCTGTCATCAAAGCGGGCACCTAAACAGATCAGTAAATCGCATTGCTGCACGGCAAAATTCGCGGCCTGAGTGCCATGCATACCCAACATGCCCAGATAATGGGCGTTATCTTTCGCCACCGAGCCCATGCCCTTCAGCGTGGTTACCGACGGCATGGGATTACTGGCTAAGAACTGTTGCAGCTGGTTCATAGCATCCGCCATATGCACGCCGCCACCGATATAGGCGACAGGTTTTTTCGCTGCGGCAATTAACTTGCGTGCCGCAGCTGCATTGGCTAAAGAGGTTTGAATATTGCTGTTACTTTTGCTGATAGCTTGCAGCTCGGCATCAATGTCAGCCAGTTGCACATCTTTGGGAATATCGACCAGCACCGGCCCTGGGCGGTCAGCCTGTGCAATAGTAAAAGCTTCGTTTAGCGTTGCAGCCAGTTCATCCACACTGCGAACCATAAAGCTGTGTTTGGTTACCGCCAGGCTTAAGCCTAATACGTCGACTTCCTGAAACGCATCGCTGCCCATCACGGCTTGCGACACCTGACCGGTAATGGCTACCACCGGCACTGAATCAAGCATCGCATCGGCCAGTGAGGTGATTAAATTGGTTGCACCCGGGCCAGAGGTGGCCATACAGACACCCACTTTACCAGAGGCACGGGCATAGCCGATGGCGGAGAAGGCGCCACCTTGTTCATGCCGGCACAGGTAGTGCTTGATGCTGCTTTGATACAACGCATCGTAAATCGGCATAATAGCACCGCCAGGGTAACCGAAAACGGTGTCTACCCCGTGTTTTTGCAGCACTTTAAGTACCAATTCTGCGCCTTTCATTTTCTATCCTCTGTATGCTATGCCGCTTTTTTCAAGGCCCGGAAACGACAAAACCCCCGGTCCTTTCGGAGCGGGGGTTTTGTTGGAATTCGCTTGCTAGGCTACTTTTTTTCCAAAACACCGCCCCCGCGGAGATTAATAATCACCACGACCACGAGGACAATAATGTTCAGAACAGCAGCTAAACGCATAATGTGTGTCTTACTTATTTACTTGGTTAAAATTCATTTTAGTTATGTTGATCTGCCAGGCAGATCGAATTGCTATTAGAAATAGCCGTCTATCAGTCCGAAGTCAACAGGTTTTTTGGCTTAGTTAAAAAATAATCAGTTTGGCGAGCAAGATGATTCGCAGAGAACCGGCTCACACTAAGCTGACCGTTGGAGCCCTGGATGGGCGGAAACGAGCCTACAAGGACGTATTTACGGCGTGTCAGCGTGTGTGAGGCGGTTCTTAAGTATACTGCTATTTGCACCTAACGTTTGTCACAACGTACACTTAGGTTATTCGTTAACTTGCGTGGTGGCTTGTGGATCAGTTAGAGCTGTTCGACTTACCCAATCCCTGCATTGGTATTTGCCAAAGCAATAGCCGTGGCTACTGCATGGGGTGTTTGCGTTCGCGGGATGAACGTTTTAACTGGCACCAAAAGCCGGTAGAAGAGCGCGCCCGTATTCTGAAGCTGCTGGCGCAGCGCCGGGCACGGCTTAATGCTAAAACCAAAAAAGACCATGACGCACCACAAAGTGGCGAGTCACTGGATTTGTTTTAACACAATCTATCAGCGCGCGTTAGAACCCCGAGCTGGTCGCCACAGAGTGTCTGAGCCCTGCCGAAGGCTATAGGGCGAGTTGCTGTGGCGAGCCAGAGCGGGCGTTGTAACGATCAGCGCCCTGCCATTAAGACGTTCACTGCCCACTTAGCCTTTTACCAAACGAAATAGCATAAGCTGGTGAGCGCATCCGCAGCACCGGATCATCACTGGCAGTAAAGCCACGGCTTAGTACATTAGGGTCAAAGTTGATATTGTTGCAGCTGGCATCGCCACTGGCCTTAATACGCAAAGTGCCGGCATTTAACGTTGGCCTTGCCGGCCATTGTACCGATGGGTCATTTTCGCTATCGCTGGCCTCGCCCAAGCTGATTATCCAGTCAAACTCGACCATTCCGTCTTTTAAACGTTGGTTCAGTCTGTCGTTGAGGAAGTTTGCATTCTGCTGGGCTATTTCAGCGTTTGTTAATCCTTTGATGCCGTCTTTTGGCTGCAAGTGCCAGCGTATTTTTATATTTTCGCCACTTTTATCTGCCAGATAAAAGGTGTGAATGCCAAAGTATTCCGCCGTAGTATAGCTCCATGGTGGTGGGTTAGCGGCCAGCCACTGCGCCTGTGGTTGGGTGTCAGGGTGGGCAGTACGAAACGCCTGTACTTTCGCCATATCCGGCTTGCCATCTGCGCCCGGTACAGAGGCTTGAAGCAGGCCTAAAAAGTTCTCCGGGTCTTTGGCACCGAAGACCGGAGTGGTTAAGGTGGCGATGTTGTGTTTAGCGCCATCTGGTAAATTAAACTGGGCGGCTAAACCTCGGGGAGCGCGGACATAGTCTGGCACGTTCGGGTTACCGCCGGCCATCGAAAACCGGTAAGTAACGGGTAGCGTAGCGCCGGAAAAAAGCGCCGCATCAAAGCGTGCTGTTGCTTCAGCGCTGGCGGTAAAATCACCTACAGCGCACACGCCTTTGGCATGGCCTTTACGGATACCTTTATGCTCGCCAAATAACTTGGCGAATACTTCGATAAAGTCATTGGGTTGTGCCGGCGCGGTTTGTGC
The DNA here is from genome assembly GCF_059429535.1 of Rheinheimera sp. ATLC3. Taxonomy (NCBI): domain Bacteria; kingdom Pseudomonadati; phylum Pseudomonadota; class Gammaproteobacteria; order Chromatiales; family Chromatiaceae; genus Rheinheimera; species Rheinheimera sp. ATLC3. The sequence continues at coordinate 2,111,687 of NZ_CM182103.1, read as the reverse complement.
CTGAGCTGTAAAACTAGCGATGATGGCAACCGTCAGGCTGCTAAGGAGAATGCGTAACATAAAAAAATCCTGTATTGAAAGCGTAGTGATTCTGCGCATTGCAGTACATGACAGATGTTTTGGCAAAAATATTTCTGCTGTGGCCGGGCTTAGCCACTTTTTTAATTAGTCCGATTAAAAACAGCAATACCACCCGTGCAGTGGGTTGCGATAACCAGTGAACCGATAAAGCCGTATGACGGCTAAGCTAACAGCCCGAAATAACATACCGCCAACAGAGGGTGCCGACAATACCCACGACCATATTACCCAAAAAGCCAAAGCTGCGGCCTTTCATTATTTTACCGGCCAGCCAGCAATAGCCCCGATAATTAAATATAAAGTTCATTGCAACTCCTTGTCAGGCAAAACCATGAAGTCGCAACATCATATTGAAAAATATAAAAAAGCTGGTTTTTGGCCAGCTTTTGCGTGAACTAAACAACTAAAATAAACTCTTTTTAGAAAAATGAAGCCATTGCATAAGCTGTTTTCTCAAACATTAATGGCTGTGCTTCTGCTAATTCTAAATTTGCTTTATTTGCCGTTGTCACCACGCGGGTTCTATATTCTTTTTGATTTGATGCTTCAGAGTACGTTGTAGTTGTCGCACCATCGTCAGAAATTTTTGCGTTAACCTTGGAGTCTTTACGAACAAGAACGCCCTTTTTCGCGCGTTCTTGAATTTGAATGTCGGCAACCAAAAGGTATGTAACATCTTTAACGAAGGCGTCTGCGGCAGTAGAAATTAAACCACCCACTAAAGCTCCGCCTGCGGCGCCTCTATAGCTTGAACCAGTGGCTACAGCCGCTGTTGCACCAATACCTGCACCAGAAAAACCGCTTTGCAGTGCGCTCTCGGCAGCTGATGGAGACGCTTTTTCTAACTGGCGAACATATACGCTCATTGTGTACTGAGCTTCGTCAGGATTGTCAGTAAATGTATATCCATTCCCACTTTGACCTATTTGTTGGTTTAGAGCTGTACGGAACGAATTACGATCAAACTCCATAACTGCGCTACGGACTTCAAGATAAATTTTTCGTTGTTCTTTAGGCACGGGAGCAACAAAAATTGCGGTACTTAGTTTTGTCTGTACATCTAATTCGCGCTTGCTAATGGATGTATGCACAGCTGCACAGCCTGATAAAATTAACATCGAGAACGCAACAAGTATTAGCGTTGCTTTTTGAAGTGCTTGTATCATTTCAAGTTCCTTTTATTTTTCCTAAATATCGATTTTATTGATTAATAGTAATAGCGGCCATGATAGCGGTAGTAGTATTTACAGTTTCTATACTCTACCCAGCTGTATCGTAAGAGGTCTCGGCAAGTATAACCTGTCCTCCAATAATTCCCTTTGTATTCTTCGGGTTTTATGTTTTGCTTGAGCATGCTTTCTATGTACTTATCGACTTCTTCCGGCTTTTCTGCAAGAAAAGGTTTCGACATTACTTCTGCATTCATCTGCGCCTGCGCCTTCGCTAAATCATCATCATCTGAAGATGCGTTTGCCAAAGAGACTAAAGACGATATTAATAGCGTAGCTAGGAATGCAACAAAGTTTATAGGTTTTGATAGTGTTGACCACATAATTACCTCCATGTAAAATTTATGATTTTTAACAAATTTACAGTTGGTTTCTTTAGTTAAAATGATATTTAAGGATAAATTAACTTTGTAGTCAAACATAAAACGCGCAAAATTGAATATAACTACTTATCTAATTTAGCTTGTGGAATTAACCAAAAAGCGACGCTCTTCTTCGTTTAATTCTCGGTACTCACCTTCAGCCAAATCTTCAGGCAGTTGCAGTTCGCCTATCTTCTCTCGGTGCAGCTGCACCACTTTATTGCCGATAGCAGCAAACATACGTTTTACCTGATGGTAGCGGCCTTCGTGGATAGTCAGTAAGGCTTCGTTCTCGGCAACGATTTCCAGCTCTGCTGGCAGGGTGGCGGTTTTTTCGTTGCGCAGCATCACGCCTTCGGCGAACTGAGCTATTGCTGATGCCGGGATAGGGTCGGCAGTCCAGACGCGATAGGTTTTCGCAACATGATGTTTCGGGCTGCTGATGCGATGCGACCATTGACCGTCGTCGGTGATCAATACCAGACCTGTGGTGTCTAAATCTAGCCGGCCGACGGTATGCAAGCGCTCAATTAGCGGCTCGTCCATTAGCATAAATACCGTGGGGTGATCAGGGTCATCGGTTGAACAGACGTAGCCATCAGGTTTATGCATGATGAAATAACGCAGGCCAATCAGTTGCAGCTGCTCATCGTCAAGGCAGACTGTATCGCTGTCCTTTACCTGTAGCGCGGCCTGTTTTACTTTATCGCCGTTTAACGTCACCAGGCCCTGGCGGATAACTTTACCAGCCTGGCTGCGGGTCAGGCCGGTGCAGTCGCATATAAATTTGTCTAAACGCATAAGTCTTACATCACCTGTAGTTATGCGCTTTAGTGTAACGAATTTTGCCGGTTTAGTCGCTAGCTCAATCTGGCAGGGCAGAAACGATAAAGTTAGGGTTAAGCAGGTTTTCGCGCTGATACACCTGGCGGCTAATACCGTCAAAGCTGACAGTGGCGCCGGCTTCCAGTGCAATAATATGGCCTGCACCTGTGTCCCATTGCATGGTCGGGCCAAAGCGCGGGTAGACATCGGCACTGCCTTCTGCCACTAAACAGAACTTTAATGAACTGCCGACCGGTACCATATCATGCTTAGCAAATTGCGCCAGATAACCGGCTAACTCGGGGCTGGGGTGGCTGCGGCTGCCAACTACCCGCACACTAGAGCCGGGCTTAGCAACCTGTATCGGCTTAGTGGTATCAGCGGTTTTTACAAAGGCGCCTTCACCCTTAGCGGCGAAATAGGTTTTGTTCAGCACGGGGGCGTATATTACGCCCAGCACCGGTTCACCATCTTCGATAAGCGCGATATTAACGGTGAATTCGCCATTACGCTTAATAAACTCTTTGGTGCCATCTAACGGATCAACCAGCCAGTAGCGTTGCCAGGTTTTACGGATATCCCAGCTGATATCAGCGGCTTCCTCTGACAGGATCGGCAGCTTTGGCGTGAGCGCCTGCAATGCGTTGACAATCAGTTGATGTGAGGCCAGATCGGCTGCGGTCAGTGGTGAATTGTCCGCTTTACCGGTGATATTAAATGCTGCGCTATCTTTTTGATAAATATCCAAAATGGCAGCGCCGGCCTGTTCGGCAATGCTAATTACGGCGTTCAGCAAAGTCATTTAACTGATAATCCCTTTTAACGTCAGCAGTTGTAATAGCTGTTTCACGCTATCTTCCAGCGATGTGACAGAGGTGTCCAGTACTAAATCGGCGTGCTCCGGTGCTTCGTAAGGATCAGAAATGCCGGTAAAATGGCTGATTTCACCGGCACGGGCTTTTTTGTACAGGCCTTTAACGTCGCGCTGCTCGCAGATTTCCAGTGGTGTCGAGATATGGACTTCAATAAAGCGCTCAGTCGGGATAAAGCTCTTTACCAGCTCGCGTTGATTACGATACGGCGAAATAAAGGCACTTAATACCAGCAGGCCGGCGTCGACCATCAGGCCTGCCACCGCGCCTACGCGACGCAGGTTTTCGGTTCTGTCCTGCGCACTAAAGCCCAGGTCTGCACATAAGCCATGGCGCACATTGTCGCCATCGAGCAGGTAGGTATGTTTACCCTGCTCTACCAGCGCCTGCTCCAGGGCATTGGCCACAGTTGATTTGCCGGAGCCAGACAGGCCGGTAAACCAAATCACCGCGCTCTTATGGCCGAATAAGGCTTCACGCTGGACAGCATCAGTTGTGTGTTGCTGCCATTTGATATCGTTGTTTTTTAATCCAGTTTTATTCATTGCAATCTTCTTCACTAACAGGTGCCGGTTAAAACGGGTAAATCAGCGGCAGAAAAATCAACACTACGGCACTGTACGTCAGCGCCATAGGTACGCCAAGCCTTATATAGTCGCGCAACTGATAATTACCGGCCGAATACACCATCAAATTAGTCTGATAACCAAAGGGTGAGATAAAACTGGCTGAGGCGCCAAAGGCCACCGCCATAAAAAACGGTACCGGGTCAGCCCCAAGGTTTTGCGCAATGGCATAGGCGATAGGAAATGTCAGTGCAGCAGCGGCATTGTTGGTCACCAGTTCAGTGAACAGCCAGGTGGCGACAAACACGGCGACAAGTGCACCATAAGCACCCGAGCCGTCAACCAGCGCAATTAAAGCATCGGCTACGGTAGCGGCAACGCCGGTCTGGATCATCAGTTGCGCCAGGCCAATGGCTGAGCCGACTATTAACCAGAGCTCCAGCGGAAAGCGGTTTTTCAGCTCTTTTATCGTCACCGCACCCATAGCAACATAAGCCAGCAACAGCACCGGCAGGCTTTTCACCAGAGGCACCAGGTTAAACACCGATAACGCCAATGCGGCAACAAAGCCCAGTAATACCCAGTTGCTGGCTTGTTTCGCCAGGGGCGTGGCGATAGACAGACCATTCACATAAATAAATTCCTGGCTCAGTTGGTGCTGGCCGGGAAAGTGTCTGCCGACCGACAAAATCAGTACATCGCCGGCATGCAAAATTAAATCGCCGAGGCCACCCTGCAGGCGCTCGTGGCCACGACGCACTGCGATAACCACAGCATCGTACTCGTGCCGGAAACGCAGTTGTTTCAGGCTCTTGCCGACCAGGCGCGAGCTGTAGCTGATCACCGCTTCCAGCAATTCACCTTGTTGCTGGTCCTGGCGCAGTAATTCCAGGCCGGGGAACTGCTGTAAGCGTGATACGGCAGCGATATCGCCAACAAAGCGCAGTTCATCGCCTGCTTCGATCACCGTTTCCGGCGTTACCGGGCAAATACGTTCCGGGCCGCGCTGAATTTCAGCCAGAAACAATGCCTGCAGTTCACGCAGCTGGTTTTGTTCGACGCTTTTGCCAATTAACTGGCTGTCATCGCGCACATGGGCAGTTAGGTAATACGGCGTGGCATCGGTATCTTGCTCGCGGTTATCCGGTAGCCAGCGGCTGCCAATCACCAGCACAATAATGCCGGCCGTCAGCACCAGCGCGCCTAACAAGGTAAAGTCGAAAAAGCCCAGTACTGGCTCACCGGTTTGCTCAACAAAGCCGTTGACGATAAGGTTGGTTGAGGTGCCGATCAACGTCAGCATGCCACCGAGAATGGCACTGTAAGACAGCGGCAACAGCAGCTTGGACGGCGCAAAATGGTTATGGTGCCTAAGCGATGACATCAGCGTAGATACCACAGCAGTATTATTGATAAAGGCCGACATAAAAGCAGTAGATAAGCTTAAACGGGCAATAACACTACCTAAGCGCTTACCGGCAAAACCTCGGCTTAACCAACTGACCAGCTGCGATTTTTCAATAGCAATAGACACCAGCAATAACAGCAGCAGCGTCACCAGCGATGGGTTGGCGAAGTTCTGCAGCGCTTTTTCCAGCGGCAACCAGCCTACCAGATAACTTAGCAGCAGGGCGCCACCGAACCACAGCGCTGGCGAGCGTTTACTGAAGATCAGCGCCGCTACCAGCGCCAGCAGCAACGCTATTACGCCATACTGCTGATAGGCCATTACTGCTCTGCCTTCGGCTGTTCTGCATTGAACAGTTCACGCACATCGCGGGCACCCCAGTGCGGGAAATGCTTACGGATAAGTGCATTTAGCTCCAGCTCAAAGGCGCTGATGTTTGTTGTCGCTTTTTCCTCGGCCAGGACGTTCTGAATTAAGCCAGCCGCCACTGTGGCGTTGCTCAGGCGGTCAATCAGAATAAAGTTGCCGGTGCCGGGCTGATTTTTAAAGGTATCCAGTGGCAGTGTTTCGGTCAGTTCTAACTCGACCAGCGCAATGTCGTTCATTGCAACCTGCTCGGCAGCTTCCTGTGCAAGCGTGTTTATATTCACCTTATGGTTCAGCCGGTTAATACTGACACTGGTTTTACGTGTCGCCAGCTTTAAATCGTACAAGCGGCCAGCCTGTAACGGCTGATCGTTAAACCAGACCACATACGCCAGCGCGCGGTTAGTCAGTGTCACATTTTCATCAGACGGCACCAGCCAGTCACCACGGCTGATATCAATCTCGTCATTCAGCGTCACGGTAATCGCCTGGCCGGCTGCGGCTGAAGCATGCTCGCCTTCAAAGCTCACCAGTTGCTTAATGGTACTTTTTTTACCAGAGGGGTAAGCCGTAACCGCCTGGCCGACGGCTAAGCGGCCGCTGACCAGGGTACCGGCAAAACCACGGAAGTTCAGATCCGGCCGGTTTACATATTGCACCGGAAAACGGGTAGCCGCGCCGCCGCGTTGCGGGATGGGTAAGGTTTCCAGCAGAGGCAAAAGTGCGGTACCGCTGTACCACGGCATATTGGCCGATAACGTCAGAATATTTTCGCCTTTCAGTGCACTGATTGGCACCACATCAACAGTCGGTACCTGCAGCTGTGCCATCAGCGCCTGCACATCCTGCTTGATCGCCTGGTAGGTGTGTTCGCTGTAGCCGACGATATCCATTTTATTGACCGCTACGATTAAATGCTTGATGCCCAACAGCGAGCAGATAAAGCTGTGGCGGCGGGTTTGGGTTTGTACACCATAACGCGCGTCAATCAGCAGTATGGCTACATCAGAGGTAGATGCGCCGGTAGCCATATTGCGGGTGTATTGTTCATGCCCCGGCGTATCGGCCAGAATAAATTTGCGCTCTGTAGTAGAGAAATAACGGTAAGCGACATCAATAGTAATGCCTTGCTCGCGTTCTGCCTGCAAACCGTCAACCAGCATGGCCAGTTCCAGCTCGCCTTCACTGTTACGGCCTTTGTGGTCGCGTTTTAGTGCATCAAGCTGGTCATCATACAGTTGCTGGCTGTCGTGCAGTAAGCGGCCGATTAAGGTGCTTTTACCATCATCAACACTGCCACAGGTTAGCACGCGCAGCAGGCCCTTGTCCTGATGCTGCTGCAGGTAGCCGCGGATGCCCAGTGTATTTAATTGCTCGTTCAACGAGGTAACGTTTACAGACGACATTAGAAATAGCCCTCGCGTTTTTTCAGTTCCATACCGGATTGATCCTGATCGATCACCCGGCCCTGGCGCTCCGATGTGCGGGCGCGCAGCATTTCTTCAACAATACCCTCTAAGGTATCGGCTGTTGATTCAATCGCCCCGGTCAGCGGGTAGCAACCCAGTGTTCTGAAGCGTACCGACTTCATTTGCGGCACTTCACCGCTTTCCAGTGGCATACGCTCGTCATCTACCATGATCAGGGTGCCGCTGCGCTCTACCACCGGCCGCGGTTTGGCCAAATACAGCGGCACTATGTCGATATTTTCCTGCAGGATGTACAGCCAGATATCCAGCTCAGTCCAGTTGGATAGCGGGAACACGCGGATACTTTCGCCTTCATTGATCGCGCCGTTGTACAGGTTCCACAACTCTGGCCGCTGGTTTTTCGGATCCCAGCGGTGGTGCTTATCACGGAATGAATACACCCGCTCTTTGGCGCGTGATTTTTCTTCATCCCGCCGTGCACCACCAAAGGCGGCATCAAAACCATACTTGTTAAGCGCCTGCTTTAAGCCCTGGGTTTTCATAATGTCGGTATGTTTGGCGCTGCCATGCACGAAAGGGTTGATATTCATCGCCAGGCCTTCCGGGTTTTTATGTACCAGCAGCTCAAAGTTGTATTCTTTGGCCAGGCGGTCACGAAATTCAATCATCTCGCGAAACTTCCAGTTGGTGTCCACATGCAGCAGCGGAAACGGGATCTTACCCGGTGCAAAGGCCTTACGTGCCAGATGTAGCAATACCGACGAGTCTTTACCGATGGAATACAGCATCACCGGCTTTTTAAACTCGGCCGCTACTTCGCGAAAGATATGAATACTTTCTGCTTCCAGTTGCTGTAAGTGCGATAACGCACTGGCTAATTCAGACATCTGTTAATCCTCACTCCATCCGGGTCAGAGCCTGGCCGAATACCGCACTCTGCGGCTTCTGGCCAAACCAATGTAAATCTTGCTGTAAACTTACTACTTCACCTATCACCAACAGCGCTGGCGAGCTTACCTGATGCTGTTGCACCAGTGCGGCCAGGTTATCCAGCTCGCCGCTGACAATACGCTGTTCACGCCGGGTGCCGTTTTCAATAATCGCGACCGGTGTTTTACCACTGCGCCCGGCAGCAGTAAGCTGCTGCTGAATATGTGCGGCTTTCATCAAGCCCATATAGATCACCAGGGTCTGATTGCTTTTGCTCATGCTGTGCCAGTCTGGTTCTGTGCCATCAGGCCGGCAATGGCCGGTAACAAACTGCACGCTTTGCGCATAATCACGGTGTGTCAAAGGTATACCGGCATAGGCGGCACAACCTGCGGCCGCTGTAACGCCAGGCACTACCTGAAACGCAATATTATGTGGCAGCAGCGCTTGGATCTCTTCGCCGCCGCGGCCGAAGATGAAAGGGTCGCCACCTTTTAAACGGCAAACTTTTTTACCTGCCAATGCCAGCGCAATTAATAGCTGATTCGTATCCTGCTGTGGCACGGAATGGTCGCCAGCACGTTTACCCACGCAAATCCGCTCCGCGTCGCGGCGCACCAGCTGCATAATCTCATCTGATACAAGGTAGTCATACACCACCACATCGGCTTGTTGCATCAGCTGCAGTGCTTTTAGCGTTAGCAATTCCGGGTCGCCGGGGCCTGCGCCGACAACATACACCTCACCGGCTTGTTTTTGCGGCTGGGCTAACAGTTGTTCCAGCCGCTGTTCTGCTTGCGGCAACTGGTTTGCCTGTACGTCACGCACTACGTCTGAGTCGAACACTTGTTCCCAGAACTGGCGGCGGGCGGCAAAACCACTGATTTTGGCTTTTACCTTGCTGCGAAAGCGGCCAACCAGCTGTGCCAGCGGGCCTAAATGCTGCGGCAGCAATGCTTCCAGTTTCTCGCGTAAACGCCTTGCCAGCACGGGGGCGGTACCAAAGCTGGAAATCGCGATAAGAATAGGGCTACGGTCGATAATCGATGGGAAAATAAAGCCGCACTTGGGTTGGTCATCAACCGTATTTACCAGCATATTGCGCGCCGTTGCGGCCTGGTACACGGTATCATTTAGCTGGTCATCATCAGTTGCGGCAATCACCAGTAACTTACCATCCAGCTGCACCGGGTCAAAACTGCCGTGGATCAGTGTAGCTTTGCCTTGCTGTTGCCACTGTACAAAGTCATCGGCGAACTCTTTAGCGACAACGGTTAGTCTGGCACCGGCACTTAGCAAGGTGCCCGCTTTACGCAGCGCTACCGAACCGCCGCCGACTATCAGCACCGGTTTATCGGTTAACTTCACGAAAAGAGGTAAATACTGCACGCTGGCTCCTGCTGTCGCAATTACACTTGTTGTTCAGTGCGCAGAATAGCCGTCTGTATGGCTTTTATAAAATAGTTAATTACGCTCAGATATAACTAAAAGGAATTAATGGTTAGATTGGAATAAGGCAGTGTAGTCCGGCTACTGTCGCCGCAAAAAAAACGGCAACCGAAGTTGCCGTAAAAGCTCAGAGAGGAGAATGAAAACTAAAATTGAACAGCCAGGCTGTTAATGGCGGATCATATAGTCAAAGGCACCCAACGCAGCGTTGGCACCAGAGCCCATGGCAATAATGATTTGCTTATACGGTGCGGTAGTCGCATCACCAGCAGCAAATACACCCGGCACTGAGGTTTGACCGCGTTCGTCAACGATGATTTCACCGCGTGGCGATAATTCTACTGCGCCACGTAACCACTCGGTATTCGGTACCAGACCTATTTGAACAAAGATACCCGCCAGTTCAATATGGTGCGCGTCGCCTGTTTTACGGTCGGTATAGTTAATACCGGTTACACGGGTACCATCGCCTGTTACTTCAGTGCTTTGTGCTTCAGTAATAATGGTGATATTGGCCATAGAGTTGGCTTTTTTCACCAGTACTGCATCGGCGCGCAGCTCGGCTGCGAACTCCAGTACGGTAACGTGTTCGACAATACCGGCCAGATCGATTGCGGCCTCAATACCTGAGTTACCACCGCCGATAACGGCAACTTTTTTGCCTTTAAACAGTGGGCCGTCACAGTGCGGGCAGTATGCTACGCCTTTACCACGGTATTCTTGCTCGCCGGGTACATTCATTTCACGCCAGCGGGCACCCGGGCTTAAGATCAGGGTTTTACTTTTCAGCACAGCACCGTTTTGCAATTCAAGCTGGATTTTATCCGCTTTGCTCAACTTCACCGCGCGCTGGTTATTCATAATATCAACGTTATATTCGCGTACATGTGCCTCTAGGCTGTTTACCAGTTTTGGCCCTTCGGTGTACTGCACGGAAATAAAGTTCTCAATGCCCACGGTATCTGCCACCTGGCCGCCAAAGCGCTCAGCGACTATACCGGTGTTCAAACCTTTACGGGCTGCATAGATTGATGCTGCTGCACCGGCCGGGCCGCCACCTACGACTAACACATCGAAGTCAGCTTTGTTTTTCAGCGCTTCGGCCTGGCGTTTTTCGGCGTTAACGTCAATTTTCTGGATAATTTTCTCAAGCGTAATGGCACCTTGCGAGAACAGCTCGCCATTCAGGTACACACTTGGTACCGCCATAATGTTTTTCGCTGCCACTTCATCCTGAAACATAGCGCCATCGATCATCACGTTGGTAATGTTCGGGTTAATCGCAGACATAATATTCAGCGCCTGTACCACTTCAGGGCAGGTTTGGCAGCTTAATGAAACATAGGTTTCAAATTCAAACGTGCCTGGCAACTGGCGGATTTGCTCAATGGTGTCGGCCTCAACCTTTATTGGGTGGCCACCAGAGTGCAGCAGGGCTAAAACCAGAGAGGTGAATTCGTGGCCCAGCGGTACACCGGCGAAGGTAATATTGGTGCCGTTGGCAACAGAGTGCACCAGCATAGCCGGTTTACGTGCCATGGCATTGTCATCGCGGCGCAATGACACTAAATCAGATAATTCGGCAATTTCGGTTGCCAGCGTATTCACTTCATTGGCTTTGGCGCTATCGTCTAAAGATACCACCAGCTCAACTTGGGTTTTCAGGTTCTGCAAATAGGTTTTAAGTGTTTGCTTCAGGTTAGTATCTAACATAATTCACTCCAAAATGTCGGTGACGATAATACTGCGGATGCAAAATCCGGGCGTCAAAAAGCCTCAGCCTGCGAGTTCAGACTGCTTAAAGCTAACGTTGGGTAGTCCGGGCAGGCAGTGCCTGCCCGGGAACCAAACAGTGTTGTTTGGCAGAGGGAAGCTGAACTACAGCTTCGTGATGCGGGCTGTAGTCAGGTTCCCCTGCAGTGAACTGCAGAGCAAGTCACTGCTTAGATTTTACCAACCAGGTCCAGTGAAGGCGCCAAAGTCGCTTCACCCGGAGTCCATTTAGCTGGGCATACTTCGCCGTCGTGGTTAGCAACGTACTGAGCTGCCTGTACTTTACGGAACAGTTCAGCTGCACTGCGGCCGATGCCTAAGTCGTGAATTTCAGCAACTTTGATTTCGCCTTCAGGGTTGATTACGAAAGTACCACGCAGCGCCAGACCTTCTTCTTCAATCATCACACCGAAGTTACGGGTGATAGTGCCTGTTGGGTCACCGATCATTGGGTAGTTGATTTTCTTGATGGTTTCAGACGCATCGTGCCACGCTTTGTGCGTGAAGTGTGTGTCAGTTGATACTGAATACACTTCTACACCGATTTCCTGGAACTTAGCATAGAAATCAGCCAGGTCGCCCAGCTCAGTTGGACATACGAAAGTGAAGTCAGCTGGGTAGAACACAACAACAGACCATTTACCTGCTAAATCCTGGTCAGAAACTGGTACGAATTTACCCTGATGAAATGCAGTAGCTTTGAACGGCTTGATTTTGGTATTGATAATAGAAGACATAGTCTTACTCCTTTAGGTTAGTTCACACGTCATGTTTCAACTGCGGCTATGTTACCGCGCTCACTTCAATTGTCAAAACGAATAAAACAAATCGGTTTAATCGCTTTAATTGATTATTGCGTTGTTTAACTGTTATTCAGCGGGCATTAGGGTGCTCTGTGTCACGCTGCCGGGCATTGTTACCGCTTTGGAGTGCTGAAATGCCGACTAAATCCCTTATACCCTTATGTTTATTGCCTTTGCTGGTTGCCTGTCAGCAGCCGGTGTCTGTGCAGGGTGAATACACACAGCTCACTACTGCAACCGCACAAAAACCACTGCGGCTAAAACTGGAAGACGGCCGCCTGTCTGGCTTTACCGGCTGTAATAATGCCATGGGCAACTACAGCCTAGATAGGGGCGAGCTGGTGGTTTCTCAACTGGCCAGCACGATGATGGCGTGTTCGCCTGAAATTATGCAGCGCGAGCAGCAGTTCAGTCAGCTACTACAGCAGCGCCCCCGGGTCAGTGTCGACGGTAAAATACTGACATTAAGTAAAGATGACACCGTGTATCAGTTTAGCCTGCAACCGGATCTGAGTAATGCCAGCACCCGGTTGATTTATGTCGCGCCCGAACGCAAGGCTTGCACCGGTGTTGGTAAAATGCAGTGTCTGCAGGTGCGCGACAGCGCTAGCGACGATTGGCAGCTGCATTATGGCGAAATTGAAGGCTTCAGCCCAGAGCCGGGTATTGAATACCGGCTGCGGATTAAAGAGTTGCCTGTGGTCAACCCGCCAGCCGATGCGCCGGCAAAACGCTGGATCCTTGATATGGTGGTAGAGCAGAAATTGGTTAAGACAGAATAAACCCGTGTTTATTCTGTCGTCGGGCGGTTAAATGCCGTCACCGTCCATATGTAGGCCGCATTCGCGGCCGAAGCCGTTAAAGCGGGTGTCTTCTTCAGTCATGCCCAGTTCCAGTTTGCGGGTGGAATGGGTATCGCCGACAGAGACATAGCCTTGTTCCCACAGCGGATGATAGCTTAAGCCATGCTCTTTTAAGTAATAAAACACGTCTTTGTTGCTCCAGTCGATAATCGGCTGGATTTTCACTACACCGCGGCTGATTTCGACAATGGCTTTGTCGGCTCGGGTGCTGCTTTGGCTGCGGCGCAAGCCGGTAAACCAACTGCCCACATTCAGCTCTTTGAGTGCGCGTTGCATCGGCTCAACTTTATTCAGCTGGTTATACTGCTTAATACCGTCAGCCGTTTGCCACAACTTACCGAAACGTGCTTCCTGCCAGGCCGGGCTTAGCGGTGAGCTGTACACTTTCAGATTCAGCTTCAGCTGTTCTGTCAGCGTATCAATAAACTGATAGGTTTCCGGAAATAAATAGCCGGTATCCGTTAATACCACCGGGATATCCGGCTGTTGTTGTGTCACCAGATGCAGCATCACCGCCGCCTGAATGCCAAAGCTGGAACTTAGCATTGGGTTTAACGGCAGATGCTGCAGCGCCCAGCGCACACGCTCACTTGCTGACAGCGGCGCCAGCAACACATTGGCTTCAGCCAGCCACGCCTGTTGCGTGGCATTGTCCTGCTGCAGAATCGTCTGATACTTACTGTCTGCGCCCGGGTTAAGGGTTTGCTTAGCTGTGGAAGTCATCTTTTGGTACCACTACCGGTGCAACAACACCGGCCCTTATCACGAAATCACCAAAGCCCTCGCTGCTGTCGCTACGCTCACTGGCCCAGCGGCTAATTAAGCCATCCAATGTGGTGAGGATCTCGCTTTCACCAACGTTATCCAGCAGCAGGCGCGGAATACGGGTACCTTCGCGGTTGCCACCCAGGTACAGGTTATACTTGCCAGGCCCGCGGCCAACTAAGCCCACTTCGGCCAGCATAGCGCGACCGCAGCCGTTAGGGCAGCCGGTAACGCGCAGCACTATATGCTCATCGGCAATTGCATGCTTGCCAAGTAAGCCCTCTACTTTAGTGACCAGCTCAGGCAGGTAACGTTCGGCTTCGGCCATCGCCAACGGGCAGGTAGGAAACGACACGCAGGCCATGGAGTTTTTGCGCTGTTCGCTGTGGCTGTCATCAATCAGGCCATGGGCGCGGGCGATAGCGTCTATTTCCGCTTTTTGCTCGGCCGGTACTCCGGCGATGATCAGGTTCTGGTTTGCTGTCATACGCAAGTCGCCCTGATGTATGGCGGCGATTTTGGCCAGGCCGGTTTTCAGCGGCTTACCGGGGAAGTCGAGAACCCGGCCATTTTCAATAAACAGTGTTAAGTGCTGTTTGCCGTCGATGCCATCAACCCAGCCAATACGGTCGCCACGGCTGGTGAAGCTGTAAGGTTTTACCGGTTCAAAAGCCACGCCGGTGCGTGCTTCCACTTCGGCGCGAAAGGCATCAGTACCGATACGGTCGATGGTGTATTTAGTCTTGGCATTTTTGCGGTTTGAGCGGTTGCCGTAATCACGCTGCACCGTCACCACATGTTCGGCAACTTTTAACGTGTGCTCTAACGGAATATAACCTAAGTCATCGGCCATGCGCGGATAAGTAGCGGTGTCGCCCCAGGTCATTGCCAGGCCGGCACCTACCAATACGTTAAAACCGACTAACTGACCGTTTTCAGCCACGGCGACAAAGCTTAAATCATTAGCGTGTACATCAATATCGTTATGCGGCGGTATTACCACTGCCGTTTTAAATTTACGCGGTAGGTAGCTGTCGCCTAATACCGGCTCGGTTTCGGTGGTTTCAATTTTTTCTTCATCCAGCCAGATTTCAGCATAAGCGCGGGTTTTCGGCAGTAAATGCTCACTGATCTTTGCTGCCCACTGATAGGCCTGCTGGTGCAGCTCAGACTCTACCGGGTTAGAGGTACACAACACGTTACGGTTAACATCACCAGCGGTGGCGATAGAATCGATACCAATCTGGTTTAAAAACTGGTGCATTGGCTTAATGTTTGGTTTTAACACACCATGAAACTGAAAAGTCTGGCGCGTGGTTAAGCGGATACTGCCATACAAGGTACTGTCGGCGGCAAACTTATCAATTGCCAGCCACTGCTGCGGCGTAATAATGCCACCCGGCATCCGCGCGCGCAGCATCACGTTGTGCAGCGGCTCCAGTTTTTGCGCGGTGCGCTCGGCGCGGATATCGCGGTCATCCTGCTGGTACATGCCGTGAAAGCGGATCAACATAAAGTTATCGCCGTTAAAGCCGCCGGTAATTTCATCTTTAAGGTCGCTGGCAATAGTGCCGCGCAGATGCTCACTTTCTGCTTTTAAGCGCTCGTTGTCAGACAGGGCACCCGCTGCCACTAAATCCGGGTTAATGGGATACTGACTCATTAATAGACATCCTTCTGATAACGTTTTGCGACGCGTAATTCATCTAAATAGTGTTGTGCTTCATCAGCCGTTTTGCCACCGTACTGTTGTACGATATCAATCAGTGTCTGCTGTACATCTTTGGCCATACGGTTGGCATCACCACAGATATACAGGTGTGCACCATCCTGTAACCACTGCCATACCTCGGCACCGTGTTTACGCAGTTTGTCCTGCACATATACCTTTGCCGCCTGATCGCGGCTAAAGGCAACATCCAGCTTGCTTAGCACACCACGTTTTAAGTAGTTTTGCAGTTCCAGCTGGTACAAAAAGTCCTGGGTAAAATGCGGGTTGCCGAAGAATAACCAGTTTTTACCGCTGGCACCGCGGGCATCACGCTCTTGTAAAAAGGCACGGAACGGCGCTATGCCGGTACCCGGGCCAATCATAATCACTGGCGTGTCATCACTCTGTGGCAGGCGGAAGTTATTGTTGTGCTCAACAAAGACTTTAACCTTATCACCTTCGGCTAAACGCTCGGCCAAAAAGCCAGACGCGCCGCCCAGATGCGGCTGGTCATAGGCGTCGTAACGTACCACCGCCACTGTTAAGTGCACTTCGTCTTCTACTTCAGCCTGTGATGACGCTATAGAATACAGCCGTGGTTGCTGTTTGCGCAGTGCATCCGCCAGTTGCTGGGCACTTAGCAGGCCAGGGTGATCGCGCACTATATCGATAATCTGGCGCTCACTCAGGTAAGTCCGTAGTGCGGCTTTGTCAGCGGCCAGTTCAGCTAAGGCGGCATTGCCGGTAGCGGCGGCATATTTCTCGGCAAAGGCCGGGTAAGACTGTGTCAGCTCCAGCTGTTCAGTCAGTGCCTGCTCAATGGTTAGCGTTTCAGCACCCAGCGTGACAGGGGTGTCACGGGCAATAGCGGTGAGTAACAGCAACTCGCGTACCAGCGCTTCGTCGTTAGTAAAGTAGACACCCAATGCATCGCCCGGCTGATAGCTTAAGCCTGAACCCGCCAGTGAAATTTCGATATGGCGCACATCTTTGCTGGAATCACGGCCGGTAATTTTTTGATTGGTGTACAGCTCTGCCGCAAAGGGGTTTTGCTTATTGTACTGGCTGACACTGCCTGCCGTAGTATCACTGCCCGGCGAATCCACGCCGGGCCAGGCAATAACCTGGGCCGAAGGGGTGGCGGATGCTTTTAGCTCGGGCTCCAGCTTGGTAATAACCTCGTTACTCCAGTTGTCAGCCTGGGCCTGATAATCAACGTCTAAATCGGCGCGTGCTTGTACTGATACGGCGCCAAGCTCGGTAAGGCGGCTATCAAAATCCTGTGCAGTTTTACAGAAAAACTCATAGCTGGTGTCTCCCAGCCCCAGCACCGCATATTTTAAGCCCGTCAGTTTTGGTGCTTTTTTACTGAATAAAAAGTTATGCAGGCCAATGGCATTTTCCGGCGGTTCACCTTCACCGTAGGTTGAGGTAACAATCACCAGATATTGCTCGTTTTTCAGTTGGCTGGTTTTGTACTCCGCCATATCAACCACTTTGGCTGTAATACCTTTCCCCTGAGCCTGCTTAGCCAGGGCTTCTGCGACATGACGGGCATTGCCGGTTTGTGAACCGAACAAAATAGTCAGGCTGGCTGCAGCGGCTGCCTGTGCAGGAACCACGCTACCTTGTGCTGCCAGCTGCGCACTTGCTGCCAGATAGCCACTCACCCAGGCTTGCTGAATAGGGTTTAACTGGCTGATCAGCCCCTGTAACTGGCTAACTTGCTGCTCGGACAGCGGGCTGGCCTGCGCAACTAATGACGATAAAAGCATAAAAGATCCTGCACACTAAGATTTCAGCCATTTTAGCCATCTATATGTATATCGGTAAAAGAATGGATCTCTCTTCTTTATTCCAATAAGTAATTAAAAACCCCGTTTGGTATCAGCCCGGCTGTACTCAAAAATATAATGAAAAAGCTAAAAAGTGGTCAAAAACGCTAACTGGACAAAATTATATTTTCTTGTTGTTCAAACTTTTTAATAAATAACAGCAACTTAAATATTGGCATTAAGTTTGTAATGCTACTGATGTCATGAACACAGGCCATTGCCCAAAGGATAGCAAAATGAAAACTCTACTTATCGCGACCGGTTTTGCATTAACCAGCATCAGCAGCGCAGTAATGGCGCACGAAGGTCAAAGCTGCAATATAAACTTCGATAAAGATTTAGTGATCAACAGCGAGTTAGTCAGCATGAAAGATGCCGGTACTGAGCTGTGGCGCATCAATAATGACGGGCAGCTGTGGCTGGACGGTAAAGTTATCAGTACTGACAGCAATACCCGCGCTTTGCTGCGCGACTATCAGGCCGGTGTCCGTACCCAAACACTGGAAACGGTAGCGCTGGTAGAAGATGCGCTGGTGCTGGCTGCTGATGCGGTAAATTCTGTGCTGACGGAGTTGACCGGCGACTCGCTGGACAGTCATCCGGCACTGCAAAACGCTATGGATAAAATCAAAACCGGTTCTGAGCGTGTTGTTGTGCGCAGTGGCGACACTATAGAGTTATACGGCAGCCGCTTCAACAGCATGGATGATGCGTTTGGTGAAGAATTTGAACAGGCGATTGAAGAGGCTGTTACCAGTTCTATGGGCAGCATTCTGATGCTGGTCGGTCAGGCCATCAGCAGTGGCGAAGGTAATTTTGAACAGCGCATGGAAGCCTTTGGCGAACGTATGGAGCGTTTCGGTGAAGATCTGGAAGCACGTATGGATGTTCAAAGCCAGGCTTTGGAGCAACGTGGCGAAAGTATGTGCGCTAACCTGCAGCAACTGGATGTACTGGAGTCGCAAATCCAGCAGGCCATTCCGCAAATGCAAAAGTATGACCTGATTGAAGTCAGCAGTGACAACACTACGGCGTTTTATCTGTACAACTAAGCTTTAACCCTATTCGTGTACTATCCCAACCACGACTTTGGCGCGCTGATCTCATCCTGACAGCGCGTCTTTTTTATGCGTTTTCTGACATGAGTTGTTGCCCGGCTGGCTGGTTATCTGCAGTGGTTCAGGGTAGCCTGTGGCTTTTTAGCTATTCAGGACATGATGTATGACCATGCAACGTATTTTACCTGCTGCCCGCTACTCTGAAGCGGTTATTGTTAACGGACTGATTTTTTGTGCCGGCATGGTGCCGGAGAACAGTAGCGCCGACGCCACGCTGCAAACAGAAGATGTTTTAAAGCAGATTGATGCTTTGCTGGCGCAATGTGGTAGTGACAAAACCCGGCTGGTCGATGCAACTATTTATCTGGCTGACATGGCCGACTACGCGGCAATGAACCTGGCCTGGGATAACTGGGTGGCGCCGGGCTGCGCCCCGGCACGTGCTACCGTTGAAGCAAAATTGGCTGACCCGAAATGGAAAGTCGAAATTAAAATTGTCGCGGCGCAATAACTAACTTTTGCCGTTAAAGCCGGCGCGGCGCAACCTGTCGTGCACGGCTAACCAGTCTTCGCTTTGTGGCGGTCGTTCACACCAAATTTCCCCTACCTTAGCTTTATCAGCCAGATATAAGCTGCGATATAGCGCACTGCCATAGTCGGCGGCGCTTTGCGGCATTGGTATGCTGTGTACTTGGGTACCCGGTGGCAACGGACTGTAATGCAGTACGGCAATATCTGCATTGATGGTATTTATGCGCTTTGCCAATTGCTGGCTATCCAGCACAATAAGCGGCGCTTCCGGCTGATAATGTGCCTCTACATTCCCGGCCACTTTTACCTGATGTTGTGTTGGTTGGGCAACATCCTTTTGCAGTATGGCTGTCAGCTGCGATGCTGTAACCGGTCCGGCGCGGACAATTTGTATCTCATCGCCGGTGAGATCGACAATAGTTGATTCGACACCATGCTGACAAAAACCACCGTCCAGTACCGCGTCGATGCGCCCGGTTAATCCTGCCAGCACCTGCTCACAACTGGTTGGGCTAAGCTTTTTATACCGGTTAGCTGAAGGTGCGGCCACAGCTAACCGGTGCTGTTTGAGCAAACCGAGCAAGGCCGGATGTGCCGGCATGCGCAGGCCGATACTATCTAAACCGCCGGTGACTGTATTACTGACATGCGGTGCTTTTTTCAGCAACAATGTCAGTGGGCCAGGCCAGAATGCGTGGGCTAATTGCCAGGCGCTTTGCGGAATATCGCAGGCCCAGTCAGAAATAGCTGCAATACAATGCAGATGTACAATAAGCGGGTGATCTGCCGGCCGGCCTTTGGCAGCAAAAATAGCGCTAACAGCGTCGGGGTTGCTAGCATCTGCTGCCAGGCCGTACACGGTTTCAGTAGGCACTGCGACCAGTTTACCCTGAAGCAGAAAATGCCCCGCCAGCGCAATATCGCCGCTGTTATGTGCATCGAGTATCAAGGTGTTCATGGGTTACATACCTGACAGTATTGCGCAGCGGCGTAATGCTGCTCTGCAGCAAAGGTTTCACTGTAGCCACAACGTTGGCAATAGGCCTGACGGGCTTTGGGTAAGCTACCGGGTGCACCGCATTCGCCGCAGGGGAGCCCCCGAATTATTTTGTCCGGCCAAAACCCCGGCGTACTGCAATCCGGGCATGTGCGTTTTATGCGCTGTACTAAATCGGCTGCCGCCTGGCGAATATGCTGCTGACGCTCGGGGCAGCAGTGAGCACGCAGATCAAAACTCAGCGTAATGCTGCCCTGAGTAAGCAATGCAGCTGCTTGTATTCCTGCTTCTGCAACACTCAGGCCTTTGCTGATGTTGTCCTGTTGCTGCAATAGCAGTTTCTGGCCATCGGGTATACCGGCAAGCGCTTGCGCTAATGCCACGTTGTCACTGATTTGCCACTGTTGCACCATCGACGGACCATAAAACCGGCCGGTAACAACCCAGCCAGCGCTGATATTTACACAGCTGATGAGTTCAAGATTAAAAGTGCCAATACCATAAGGGCCGGGCGCAAAGCTGCCTTCGCTGCCAATGCCGATATCGCATCCGCTTAAGTCGGCCGCTATGGCAGCCTTACGAAGTGCACATTCGTGCGGTGACATAAAACGCGACCGCTCACCGGCAAAGCTACCCAGGCTGTCGGTATCAAAACTGTCCAGCGCAGTTAGTTGCCAGCCTAACTGCTGCAGTGCTGGCTCTATCAGCCGGGCTTTGCCATGCAGGGTAAGCAGTGCAGCCTTTGCCGTCATAACTTTACCTGTTGCCAGTGACGATCTTGCCAGCTGTGTATAGTGCCATCGTCGTCCAGTTGGTATAGCCATAACCAATTATTATTGACCAGTGCAGCAACATCCGGTGCCTGATTAATAATGTTGGCAATGGCCTGGCGCGGTGCGGCAATAACCACAGTTAAACGCACCGGCTGATGCATTAACTTTTTACCATCGTGTACTGACTGCCAGGCCAGTCCGGTGCGTAAATCACCACCATTACCTTCAAATACGCCAACATGGCCCGCGACTACGTTATGCAATAGTTTGTTGCCACTGCCGTACTTCTGCGGTGCCACAACCGATGCGTAATACTGCAGGTTAATCCAGTTTGTGACGATCATCGGCGCAGTCATAATGCTGTATAGCTGGCTGAAATCATCGTCATTTTGCGTGTCATAATCGTGCAGAAAACAACGCCCCTGTAAATCCAGCGCTTTGGTAAGTTGTCTTGGTGCAATAACAAAGGCCGCGTTATTGGCCAAACCCCACTCCGGCCGTACCTGGGCCCAATCTGTACTGCGCAGGCGGAAAAAGCGTGCCAGCGCTTTATCGGACGCACCATCTTGTGAAAAGTGTATAGCGCGCTTCTGCCTTGCTTGTTCGCTGGCACCGGTTAA
Source organism: Rheinheimera sp. ATLC3 (assembly GCF_059429535.1). Classification (NCBI taxonomy): domain Bacteria; kingdom Pseudomonadati; phylum Pseudomonadota; class Gammaproteobacteria; order Chromatiales; family Chromatiaceae; genus Rheinheimera; species Rheinheimera sp. ATLC3. Next base: position 2,090,440 of record NZ_CM182103.1, on the reverse strand, counting down.
CCAGCTTCGCCATTCAGCCTGCTGAGGCGCCTGATATACTTCCAGCTCGTCGGTTGTGGTGTGGTGCATAGCAGCAAAAAATTGCGTATCGGCCGGGATAGTTATCTGATGGTCTGCGGCCAGATGCTGGCGCACAGCCAAATCGTTTAACATTTGCGTCAGCACCTTCACATTCACTTCGCCGGTCTGGCCGCCACAAGCGCCGCAGTCTAAGCCGGCCGCATGCGGGTTATTGCAGCTTTTGCTGCCATGGCCGAATAACAACACGACCGGCGCTAAGCCGGAATTGAGGCCCATAGCTGACAGGATAGCTGCTGCCAACTGCGCCTGTTCAGCATGTGTCAGCGGTTGGTTATCCCTGGTTAGCTGCCAGGGTTGATCATCCAGGTGTTTATTCAGCGCATGACTGGCCGCTGGGCGTAAAAAGGCCCGTTTTAGCAAACTGATTAACTTGGTTGTACCGGCAGCTTCCACCATGCCTAAGCTTGATGAAGCCAGGTCAAAACTCTGCTTCCAACCCAGAGCCGGTTGGCGGCTCAGGGTGCCCTGCTGCGGCCGGATTTGTTGCACTGTTAACGTTGGAGCAAGTAAGCCGGGCAGCTGTGGACGGCTGACGGTACTGTGCGGCGCCTGATAAGCGACTGGCAGACCAAAAAAGCCGGCAAAACCCAATGTTTGTATAGAATCATGTTGTTGTTCCAGAGCGCGGCGCATAGGTTCAGAGCGTACATCAATACAAAATGCGGCCTGCAAAGCCGGACGTGTTACTGACGACGTTGTGCTTTGCTTAAGCTGCTGCAACTGGCACTGCTGCAGCTGGCTGAGCAACGGTTGTTGCACGCTCAGCTCTAACGCACGTTGCCATACCTGTCGCAGGCTCAATGCGGCCTGAGTATGAACCAGCATGGCGTTATACTGGCCGGCTTGTTGCTGCAGCGCTGCCAGCACCTGGGTGTGTTGGCTATTGGAACACTTGGCATGTTGCCACAGCACCCAATCCCAGCCCAACAACATATACAACAGCTGGCATACCGCATCGTGGCCAGCGGTGCCCTTTAGTGCGCGCTGCCAGTCAAGCCAGGCTTGCCAGCCGGCCCAACCGGAAATACTTTGCAGCAGATTTTCGAAATAGGCCCGGCGCTGCTCCGGTTTTGGGCACCAGCTATCCAGCCAGGGCAGCATTTGTTGCAGCAATGCCTGCGGCTCATCTGGTAAGTTTCTGAAGTAGCTATGTAATCTGGTGCTGGTCAGTACCTGTAAACCTTTATCGTGGCGTACTACGCTCAACCAACTGTGGTAAGCATGATCTGCACTGTCAGCGTCAGCACTAAAACGCTCCGGATACTGATAATACAGCGCTAAAAACTGACTCAGTTGCTGCAGCACCAGTTGTGGCCATGGCAGAGTATCCTGCTGGCTGCTGTGCTCAGCCAGCAGTTGAGTCAGGCTCTGCCAGCTGCGCAGTTCGATATGCTGAGTAAGGCCAGCCACCGCCTGCTCAGCGCTAAGAGGCAATTGTGCTTCCTGCAGTGCTTGTTCAAGCTGTGATGCTGAAATCTGCTGTTGCCACTGTGACAAATACCAGCTGGCACTCATCAGGCAGTCTGTAGCACTGAGTAATTGTTGCTCAGCAGCGACCTCAGCAAATGCCCGGTTGCGCTTGGGCCACCAGGGGTTTACCGCGATCAACTGATCCAGTGGCCATTGCGGTGCAATCTGACTGGCTGCGGCATTCAGTAACTGCCCGGTATCCAACAACGACAAACCTTGCTCAATACTTAGTGCGCTCATGCTTGCCTCTCCTGATGGGTTAATTTGGTTGGGGTCTCAGCAGCTTTGGCATGATATGGCCAGATTTTTAACGTGATACGTGTGGCCCACTCATCCAGGTAGCCACCGGCATTCAGCCAGATAAACACCCGGTTTAAGCCAGGCTTACTGGCGTGATAACGCAGCAGCACTGCAACGATAAACAGCGCAATAAACAGGCTGCTGGCGAACAAATCTGAGGTTACAGACAGCTGTGCTTTATTCGGCACTATAGTGCCAAGCAGTGTTTTGCCGGTGAGATAAAGCACCACCAGGCCGCAGCTATACAACGACGCTAGCAGCACACGTAACCAGCGTTGAGTGTCGGCACGACTGATGGCGGGTAGCAGAATGACTGTAATGGCCAACATCAGCAAAATACTGCCTGACAGGTTGCCAAATGGCATTATCAGGTTGGTCAGGCTGACGAAAAAAGTGGCCAGCAGCATTGCGCTTAGCCAGTGCATAGCGTCAGGCTCGGTCGGTTCGGCCAGTTTCGCAGCCAGATAATGGTTAACAGCGTTGCCGCTGTGCAGGAAGGCATATGCTTTGTAGCACGAGTGTGCCAGCAGGTGCAGCAGAGCCAGCGTATACAGGCCAAGCGCAATTTCAACCAGCATCAAGCCCATTTGTGCAACCGTTGACCATGCCAGCCGGACTTTGATGCTGACACGGGTTGTCATTATCAGTGCGGCCAGTACTGTGCTGAACAGCGCTGCAACTAACAGCAATGCACTGGCAATGCCGCTTATTGCCATTAACGGGGCAAAAAGCAACAGCAGTATGCCTCCAAGATTAATAATACCGGCGTGCAGCAACGCTGAAACCGGCGTCGGTGCCTCGACCACCTGGATCAGCCAGCCATGCAGAGGCAGCTGAGCGCATTTGAGCAGTGCCACTAAGGCCAGTAAGACCGCCGCACCATGCACTAAGGGTGATGCTGTGGTGGTGCCAGCAAGTTGCAGGATGATGTGCTGAATATTGGCGCTATCAAATTGCAGGTACAGCAGTGTAAAAGCGACTGCCAGCAGTGCTTCACCCAAGCGGGCGCTGAGCGCCTTTTTATGTGCCGCCAGCTGAGCCCTTGGCCGGTCGGGATAAAACAGCAATAACTGCTGTAAGCTTAAGCTTATTGCTATCCAGCCCAGCCAGAACAACACCAAATGATTAGCCAGCAACGTAACGACTACTGCGGCAATAGTGGCGGCTAACGCGCGCATAAAACGTGGTTTGTCAGTTTCACCTGCCAGTGCAACGGCGCTGTAGCGCCAAATCACCACTGCCAACAGCGTTACCAGCGCCAGTAATATCACTTTAACAGCTGAAATATGAACTAAAGCCTGCATTTGCCACCCCGCCAGATTGAAGTGGTGCTATTGTGCGTAGTGACTTAATATAAGTAAAATACATAATAAATCAGATATCGTTCACTAAAAGAGAACTATGAGCCGGTTAAACTATCATCATCTGTATTATTTCTGGCAGGTCGCCCGGGGCGCAAACCTGACTGAAACAGCGCAACGGCTGCATGTTTCCCAGTCGGCGTTATCTGCACAAATCAAACAGCTGGAGCAGAGTATGCAGGTGCAGCTGTTTCAGCGGCAGGGGCGGCGTTTAGTGCTGACCGACAGCGGCTATCAGACACTGAAATACGCTGAAGACATTTTCAGCCGCGGCCAGGAGCTGGAGCAATTACTGCTAAATGGCATGCAATCGCAGCACAGCCCGCTGCGCATTGGTACCCTGGCGACGATGTCACGTAACTTTATTGAAAGTTTTATCGCCCCGCTTTTGGTTAACCCGGCCAGCCGGTACAGTTTATTTTCGATGACACAGACTGCACTGTTAAATGCGTTGGCTGCGCACCAACTGGATCTGGTGTTGAGTAATATTGCTGTGCAGGGCAATGATAGCCAGCTTTGGCAGTGTCGGCTGCTGGCGCGGCAGCCTGTAGCGGTAATAGGGCCGCCAAATAAAGCCGCCGGCAGTGCATTGCCGGCCTATCAGCAGCAGCGCTGGGTATTGCCGCCGGTGCAAAGCCCGGTTCGCACGGCGTTTGATGCGCTAGCGGCTCAGTATCAGTTGCAACCGGAGGTAATAGCTGAAGCAGACGATATGGCGATGTTACGTCTGCTGGCGCGTGATAGCGGCGCCCTAACCGTTATGCCTGCGGTAGTGGTAAAAGACGAGTTAAATAGCGGCCGCTTGCAACAATATTTAACGCTGCCTGAGGTGCATGAAAACTTTTATATTATTACGACTCAGCGGGAACTGGTGCATCCGCAGTTGCAGCATCTGTTACACGCTTTTAGTTAATTTGGCCGGGTGCCCGGCGCTGGCTCTGCAGCCAACTACCGGTGGCGGGCACACCAATAAATAGTGAAAAGCGCTTATTAATGCGGTTTTCTTAATGGAAAAATAGGCAGTGTAAAAATAACATTATGATTTTAAACGATTATAAAGTTGGCATTAATACTGCTTTATGAGCCTTGCTTATACCAACAATAACGACTGCACAGGACGATGCGATGGCAAATCCGCTTTCTACCATACAACAATGCCGGTTATATGCTGGCTTTGAACTACAACGTTTATGGCTTACCCGCCGTGGCCTGATGACCCTGGCCGCTACTGCTGTTATCTGGTTTTTTCTGCTGCGTTATGCCATAGCGCCTGCCAGCGATCTTATCAGCGCTGACGGTTTTCAGCAGTTTTTCCGTGATGTGTTTGGCAGCGGTGGGCTGACCCAGTTATTTGCCTGGCCGGCACCAGAGCTGGCGGTGTATTGGGTGCTGAGTTTGCTTATTCTGCCGACATTTTGCTTATTCTTTACTGCCAATCAGCTATGTAGTGATTTAGAGCGCGGCACTTTGCGCTTTCTGGCTTTACGTTCCAGCCGTGCCGGTATCGTGCTGGGGCGTTTTTGCGGACAGATGCTGGTACAGGGCAGCTTAATTTTGCTAACCCTGGCGGCCACCTTATCGCTGGCTGCCTGGCGTGAAGGTGGTATCAGCCTGGCGATGCTTACTGCTGCTATCGTTATTGCGGTAAACCTGCTGCTGGTGTTACTGCCCTTTACTGCGCTGATGAGCTGTTTTTCTGCCATGGTGCGCTCAGCCAGGCTGGCAGTCAGTCTGGCTATTGTTAGCCTGGGTTTAGTTTTTGCGCTGCTTAGCTGGTTTATTTTTTACTTCCCTGACTACCTGTTTGTCATGGGCTATCTGCCCGGTACCCAGGTGCTGCAGTTAATCCAGCTGCAGGGGTGGATCACCTTGCAACATGCACTGTTACCGCTGGCGCAAACCGCCGTACTGCTAACGGCTGCAACCTTACTGCTGAAACGGAGAATGTTATGAACACTATTATTCAGTGTCAGGGTGTCAGCCAGGCTTTTGGTAGTAAAAAGGTATTGCAGCAACTTGATTTTACGCTGCAGCAAGGTGAAGTGGCAGCACTGATAGGCCCCAATGGTGCAGGCAAAACCACGTTATTCAGTATTCTGTGTGGTTACTTAAAGCCAGATAGTGGCACTGTGCTGTTGTTCGGCCATAAGCCTGGCAGCGCCGCGCTGTTTGGCAAGGTTGCCGCGCTGCCACAGGATGCCCAGTTCGATCCGGCATTTAGTATAGGCGAGCAGCTGGACTTTTATGGCCGCTTGCAAGGGCTGAGTAGCAAAGCTGCCAGGGCAGAAACCGAGCGGGTGCTGGCACTGGTTGGACTGAGTGAACAGCGCCAGCATAAAGCCGGTGCACTGAGCCATGGTATGCGTAAAAGGGCCGCTATAGCACAGGCATTTATTGGCGCACCGCAGCTGATTTTACTCGATGAACCTACTGCCGGGCTGGACCCGGTAAATGCGTTGCAAATCCGCCAGCTTATCAGCCGTTTAAGTGCTGAAGTCAGTTTTGTTATCAGCTCCCACAATATTTTCGAGTTGGAGCAACTGTGCAACAAAGTGCTGTATCTGGAACAGGGTCGATTAAAGACAGAAACGAACAGTAATGCCGACAGTCAGCAACAATACCTGACACTGCAGCTGGAGCATGATGACACAGCTGCCGTGACACAGGCGTTGACTGAATTGCCCGGCGTTGTCAGCATTGAGGCGCTGCAGCAGAAAACACTGTTACTCTGCTATCAGGCCCAGCAAAACGCTGATTTCGATCTGGCGGTATTGCAGTGTCTGGCTGCCAATGGCTGGCGTTATCGCAACCTGACTAAAGGTAAAACCTTAGAGCAAAAACTGTTCAGCAGCGTTTAAAGGCCGCATTGTGCTTTAAGTGCCTGAATATCGTCAGCGGTCAGCCGGCTTTGCTGGGTATTCAGTGCTGCATGCATTACTGACGCCGGGTTGTCGGTATGGCCGACACCCAGCGCATGGCCAAATTCGTGCGCTATAGTCAGTTGTAAATCGGTCAGCGTTTTATAAGCGAAAATAGTCATCACACGCTGCTTGCCGCGTATTTCCATCAGGCCGACTTCGGTTTTGGCGACTTCAGTAGTTTGCTGCGGTAGCAGGGCATTGCGGTCAGCCACAGTGTCGTTAATGTATTGCTGTTCACGCAGTAATCTTTGCTGTTCGGCATTAAGATTGTCGGCCTGCTGCTGCAATTGTTGCTGACGCTGGTTCAGCTGCTGCTGCTCGCGTTGTAAGGCGCTGCGATCGGGTGAGGCTTGCTGCACTTTGCGTTCAAAGGCGGCGACATCGGCGGCAAATTGCTGGTTTTGTGCCTCAAATTGCTGTTGTTGCTGTTGCAGCCGGGCACTTTGCTGCTGCAAACCGGCCACGCGCTGGCTAATGTTGGTGTCGTAGCGGTCAAGGTTACGTTGCAGTAAGGCGTGCTGCAGCACCTGCTGCTGACGTTCATCGTAGGCAAAATTTATCGCAAAACCATCAAGGCTGTCGTAACGAAACAGTTCGATACCAAAGGCCTGGTTCCATTGCATAGCGGCACTGTGAGCGGCTTGTTCTGCCTGCTCCAGCGTTAAATCAAATGCCGGGTCCAGCTGGCCTATACGCCAGCTTACCGGCGCTTTACACAGATACTGCTGCATCGCATTGTCGGCGTAGTCCTGCAGCACCTTCGGTAGCTGAGGTTTCTTTTGCATCAGGCCCGCCAGCAGCTGATAACTGGCGTACACCAATGCGGTATAAAACAGCACACGCAATAACAGTTTCATTTACACCTCAATAGACAAGCAGCTGCTTAACATAGCTTGTTACAAAGCCATTTACCGGTTCAGATTGACCACTTTGTATGCCTTAAGTTAATGTGCAGCATAACAATTGTTAAGGAGCAAATTAAGTGAATATTGCGACGCTGTGGATCATTGCCGGTATTGTATTGATCCTGACAGAGTTAATGGCGACCAGTATTGTGGCAGTATTTTTTGGTATTGCGGCGATAGCAGTGGGGTTATTGCTGAATTTTGGCCTGATCGACAGCTACAGCATGCAATTCTTATTGTTTGGCGTATTGTCATTGCTGCTGCTGTTTACCGTGCGCGGCCATTTTAAACGCTGGTTTGTCGGTTACACCGCCGACAGCAACGAGCAACCCTCACGTTTTGCTGATGACATCGGCCGCCGTGTCACTGTGCATACCGATTTTAACCAGGGCGCAGGTCGCGTCGTACTAAACGGCGTGCAATGGGACGCTGAATCTGCTGATAATCTGCATGCCGGCGATGTTGCCTGGGTAGTGGCCAACCATGGCATTAAGCTGGTGGTATCAGCGGTTAAGCCTGACTAATTTTATCCAACCTGCCATCTGTTTAAGGAGTAAATCTGATGGGTCCAATTGATATTAATACTATTTTAATGGCCGGCTTTGCGCTGGCGGTCATCATTACCATTGTTAAAACCGCCCGGGTGGTACCGCAGAAAAGTAATTATGTAATAGAGCGGCTGGGTAAATATTCGCGCACGCTGGATTCGGGTTTTCATATTCTGATCCCCTTTATCGACAAAGTAGCCTATGTACATAGCTTAAAAGAAGAAGTGATCGATGTGCAGCGCCAGACCTGTGTTACCCGGGACAATATCCAGGTAGGCATAGATGGCATTTTGTATCTGCAGGTAATAGATCCGCACAAGGCCAGCTATGGCATTAACGACTACCGTTACGCTTCTGCCCAGCTGGCCCAGACGACAATGCGGTCTGTTATCGGCCAGACTGATCTGGATAAAACCTTTGAAGAACGCGCCAAAATTAATGAAGAAGTGGTAAAAGCATTGGATGAAGCCGCAGCCCCCTGGGGCGTGAAAGTACTGCGCTACGAGATTGCCGACATTGAACTGCCTATCAGTATTAAAGATGCCTTAGAGCAGCAAATGCGTGCCGAACGTGAACGCCGGGCTGCTATCGCCAAATCAGAAGGTGAGCGCCAGTCGATGATTAACGTATCAGAAGGCCAGAAGCAGGAAGTGATTAACCTGTCTGAAGGTGACAAGATGCGTCAAATAAACGAAGCCGAAGGCCGCGCCCGAGAGATTGAACTTATCGCGATTGCCACGGCAGAAGGCATACGCAAAATTGCTGAGGCCATTAATCAACCCGGTGGCTCTGAGGCGGTAAGCCTGCGGGTTGCAGAGCAATACGTAAAAGAGTTCGGTAACCTGGCAAAAACCAATAACACCATGATAGTGCCGGCAGAGCTGGCCAATATCGGCGGTGCGGTAGCCGGTTTAACGGAAATCTTAAAAGTGGCACAGCCAAAAACGAAGTAGATATCTGTTTTAGTTTGCAGAGCCGGCAGCATGCCGGCTTTTTGTTTATTTTGGCAGGTTACAGTTTAAAGCGGGTCAACAGCTCGTTTAGATCAACTGCCAGTCTGGACAGTTCGTGTGCTGAGGCGCTGGTTTGGTTGGCACCGGCAGCTGATTGCGTTGCTAAATCGCTGATATTGACTATGTTGCGGTCTATATCGCGTGCTACTTTTGCTTGTTGCTCTGCCGCACTGGCTACAACCAAATTACTATCGCTGATGCGGTTAATCTGATCGCTTATCGTCGCCAGTGCCTGGCCTGCCGCTGTCGAGACTTTTAGGGCTTCCTCTGCTGTCATAGTGCTTTGGTGCATCGCATCAACGGCATTCCCTGTCTCGGTGCGTATCTGTGTAATGATTTGCTCAATTTCCCGGGTGGAAAGTTGAGTGCGATGTGCCAGCGCTCTTACTTCGTCGGCGACGACAGCAAAACCTCTGCCGGCTTCGCCGGCTCTGGCAGCTTCAATAGCAGCATTTAATGCCAACAGGTTGGTTTGTTCAGCGATGGCGCGAATCACATCCAGTACAGTACCAATTTGCTGTGATTGGCTGGCCAGGTTTTGCACCAGCTCTGATGTGGTGGCTATCTGTTCATTCATGCGGTGAATAGAGCTTACGGTATTCTCAACCTGGCGTCTGCCTTCATGGGTCACTCTGGCTGATTCTGCAGAGGCCTCTGAGGTTGATGAAGCCGTATGAGCAACTTCATCTACTGCAGAGCTCATTTCTGTTATTGCGGTGGCGGCTTGCTGAATTTCATCATTCTGTCGCTGAATGCCCCGTGACGCATCTTCTGTTACTGAGTTTAACTCTTCTGCGGCAGACGCCAGCTGGGTTGAAGAGTTAGCGATATGACTCAGCGCATCGCGCAGGCTTTGCTGCATCTTAAGTAAAGCCGAGGATAAACGCGCAGCTTCATCGGCACCCGTTACGCTGACAGTGCGGGTCAGATCGCCACCGGCAACCGTTTCAGCCAGCGCAACGGCCTCAGATATAGGCACAGTAATACTGGTTGTAAGCAGCATAGCAATGCCGATACTCGTTGCAGCGACAATAACAATTACAGCGACCACCCACACTTTACCACTTTGGTAGGTAGAAAAAGATCGCCCGCTGATATCGGCGGATATTTTCTGATTAAGTTCGGCCAGACTAACCAGCTCTTGGGTCATTTCGTTGGAGAAGCTGTTCAGGCTGTCCAGTTGCAGCAAAGCGCTGGGTTTGTCGGACTGTAGCAGGAAGTTGACTACCTGCTGCTGGCCGCCTTCGTAATTGGCTTTGGCTCGCAAAAATGCATTATATATCTGCTGTTCCTGGTCTGAGCTTATCAGTTGCTCATATTCATGCTGGTAGCGGTTAACGTCTTGTTTAACCTGCTCTAACCGGGCCAGCGTGTCCGTTTCTGCCCGGGCATCCTCTGCTGCCAGTAAACGCAGGGTAAATACCCGTATCCGCATCATGTTCAGGTTAAGGTTCGACAGGGTATTCAGGCTGGGAATGACATTGCCCTCAATCACGCCGGCGACCTGCCGCATTGAAGACATACTGTTTAGTGAAAACAGCCCCAGTATCAATACCAGCAAGGTTGTCAGAGCAAACCCACTTAGCAAACGGTTACGAATTCCTATCTGGCGTATCATCATATATCCCTCATCTGTCATTGTTTTTATACGAAAGCAGGTTTGTGTCGACGGTCTGCCGTTTTACTTTGTGTGTATTGAGCAAGGCGACAGTAAACCCCAACAGTGATATCGCGACACCCAGGTATTGCGTCAGGCCTGGCAGCTGGCTGTTAAACGGCAGACCGACGCCTAGCGCTATGGCGGGTGACAGCGCCGGAAACATCGCTGCACGACGGGTGCCCAGGTACTGAGCTGCTTTAGAAAAAGCAAAGATGGCAACTACACCAGACAACACACCTTGTACCAGTACTTGTTGCCATAATAGGGTAGAGTCCAGCATCATTAAGGCCCATGGGCCTTTAAAGAATAAATAAAGCGGTATATAAAACAGTGCGGAGTATACCGACACCAGAATAAGTGCTGTCAGCGCACTGATACGCCACAGCCGCAGCAGTAAAATAAATACGGCCAGCATGGCGCCCGACGTAGCAAACATCAGATCTGAGTTTACTTGGTGCGCCAAAGTGTCAGAGCGGGGTTCGACCACCAGCATCAGGCCAGCTATTAAAATGCCCACGCCCAGCCCCCATTGCCAGCTAAACCATTCTTTTAAAATAAGTACCGATAATATAATACTGCACACAATCAGCGTGACTAACTGAATAAAGGCGCCGTGTACCAGAGGAGAATAATGGTAACCACCCAGTGCAAACCATAACAGCAGCGGCCCGGCCAGCACAGACAAAACCAGGCGCTTTTGCCAGCCAACACGCACGGCAGGTTTGTGTATAACCAGCAGCGGGCTGAGCAGTAAGCCCGAAGTACTGTAACGGATAAAAGCGATATCCCAGGCGGACATTCCCGCAGCGATACCATGAAATGACATCGCTAACCAGCCACCCCATAACAGCGCCACAATAAAGCCATAATAAACCCCCTCAACCAACATGCTCTGGCTGTTCTCACCGGCAAATCTGTTGTGTGGCATAGTACTTCCCTGCTCCAATCAACATAGTTCCCGAAACCGTAGATCTTGCTCAATATTCACAAGTACGATTTTCGTTTGAAATTTACAGAAAAGAGTATCGTAAGTTATTGAAACAGATCAACTTTTTTATATTTTTATAGCTAGTTTCTTGTTTTATTACCACAGTAATTGCATTTGGTCGTAAATTAGGTACTTTCTGGCGCAAAATTGTGCTGGCTGGCATGAAAAAAATTCGTCGCACCAAAATGGTTGTTCATGCTTTTTTTTTGTAGGTTAGTCGGTAAATTCAGTCTGCAATCAATCAAAATTAGCTGCTTGACCTCAGGTTAACCTGAGGTATTAGGGTGTGCGGCGTTCATATAGCAACCGGCTTTTACGTCGGTTTGCGCTACACTGGTTACGCAAATTCAGCGATGCAGGAGGTCAAGTGCAGTCTGTTATTCAGGTTAATCATTTAAGCAAAACCTATCCGTCAGGTTTTCAGGCGCTGCAGAATGTGCAGTTAGAGATCCGGCGCGGCGAAATTTTTGCGCTTTTAGGGCCAAACGGTGCCGGTAAAACCACGTTAATCAGCATCATCTGCGGTATTGTCAATCCGGGCACTGGCACTGTGTTGGTTGATGGTCTGGATATTGTTAAACAATACCGGCAGGCCCGACAGCGGATCGGGCTGGTACCGCAGGAGTTGTCGGTCAGTATTTTTGAAACCGTCTGGGATACAGTTAGTTTCAGCCGGGGCTTATTTGGTAAACCGGCCGACCCCGCCTATTTACAGCAACTGCTAAAGGACTTGTCGCTGTGGGATAAAAAAGACAGCAAAATTATGGCGTTGTCTGGTGGCATGAAACGGCGGGTGTTAATTGCCAAGGCGTTGGCGCATCAGCCGCAGATCCTGTTTCTGGACGAACCCACTGCGGGTGTCGATGTTGAATTGCGCCGGGATATGTGGCAAATGATCCGCCGGCTGCGTGACAGTGGCGTGACTATTATTCTGACCACGCATTACATTGAAGAAGCAGAAGACATGGCTGATCGCATCGGCGTCATCCGGGCCGGTAAGCTGGTGCTGGTCGATGACAAAAGCAGCCTGATGCAAAAGCTGGGTAAAAAACAACTGCTCCTACAGTTGGTTGAACCGCTACCTGAAATTCCGCCTGCGCTGGCAGCGTACCAGTTGCAACTGTCTGCCGACAACAGGCAACTCATCTACACCTATGACGCACAGCAAGAGCAGGCCACCATTACTACCTTATTGCGTCAGCTCAATAGCTTAGGTGTAGAGTTCAGCGATTTGAATACCCGGGAAAGCTCACTGGAAGATATCTTTATTGGCCTGATCGGAGATGCAGCATGAACTTTTACGCTATCAAAGCTATTTACCTGTTCGAGCTGGCGCGTACCTGGCGTACTCTGATGCAGAGCATTGCCTCGCCGGTATTGTCTACATCGTTGTACTTTATCGTGTTTGGCTCAGCGATTGGTTCGAGAATGGTCGCTATTGACGGTATCAGCTATGGTGCCTTTATTGTACCCGGCCTTATCATGTTGACCGTACTGACGGAAAGCACCTCTAATGCTTCTTTTGGCATTTATATGCCAAAATTCTCTGGCACTATCTATGAGATTTTGTCGGCGCCGGTTTCAGCCATCGAAATTATCCTTGGTTATGTCGGGGCAGCTGCCAGCAAAGCTATTTTGCTTGGATTAATTATTCTGCTGACAGCAAGATTTTTCGTCGACTTCAGTATTGAACATCCGATATGGATGCTGGCATTTTTGGTGTTAACTGCCATTAGTTTTAGTTTATTCGGCTTTATTATCGGTGTGCTGGCAAACAGCTTTGAGCAACTGCAGATAGTACCGCTGATGGTGATTACACCGCTGACATTTTTAGGCGGCAGTTTTTACTCGATCAGCATGCTGCCGCCACTATGGCAGCAAATCACGCTGTTTAACCCGGTGGTGTATTTAATTAGCGGTTTTCGCTGGAGCTTTTATGGCGTGGCCGATGTTAACGTAGGCCTGAGCCTGGCGATGATTTTATTGTTTATGGCACTGTGTATCGGTGTGATCTGCTGGATTTTCCATACCGGCTATAAAGTTAAAACATAAAAGACATTGGAGATTAACATAGCTCGATAGAAACGCTCACGAATAAAAAGCTTGTTAAAATGTTAAATTTTGTATAACTTTTCAATTGTTAAGTCAGCATTTATTTTAATTGTGATTGCTGGTTTTTAAGAGGGGCAAACTGTTCCGAAAGGGCAGGACGCAAAGCCGCTGGTCTAAAAACTTTTACTCAAAGTGAATGATGGCAGTGGTTGCATTAGCTTAGCCGCATTTCTTTAATGTCTCGCATGGCGGTAATCTCACCGTTATCTGGTTATGTCTACTTATAAGCCTTTCTTTCCATCTATCGCATGGCGTAACCGGCATAGATGGCACGTTAATACGACACTAAAATTGTAAAAATACCAAGCTTGGGATTCCGGAGCTTCTTATTTATATCAGCCAGATATGAGATTAAAGCATTACGTTCTGCGAAAGGGAGAGAGATATGGTTCGTTATTTAAAACCGATTTTGTCGGCTTGTTTAAGTCTGTTGTTGCTAGCCTCATGCGCGCAAAGCAAAGCGCCGGAAAAAATGCCGACCTATCCGCATAGTGATATTGATATAAAATACTCAGTTAGACATTTTGAAGCCGACGTAACGCAATCTGTAGAAAAATTCACCGGAAACTATATTACTCAACAACAACTGGAAAGAATTGTACAAACGAGGTTTGTAAGTTTATTAAAAGAAAATAATCTTTTGGCATCTGACAGAGATATGAATGTAGTTGATTTGGATATATTTGTTGACTACTCGCGCCGTTTTGTTGGCGACGAAACACCTTTCCCTGCACCAAAATTGGTTGCGCCAATAATTTCATTACACGAAGCCAGTTACCTGGGGGATGTTGTGATCCGCCACAAAATAACCACAGGATTGGCGTTAAAAGATATATTTAATGGCCTGACTACCCATAATGTGGAGTTGGAATATAAGACGGCCGATGCGATTGCGAATAGCTTGTTACTGCGCTTAAAAAGTATAAATCAGTATGATAAAAATGCTTTTGCCGCCATGACCAGTGGTATGACACCTCAGCAGATTGAGAAAAAGCGGCAATACACCCCTAAGGTAGCGCTAACCACAGTAAAACCTGTTGGATTAACGACAGAACAATATTTACCTGAAGAGTTGATACAAGGGTACCTGAGTTCGCTAGCGCAGGGCGACACTGCTGCGCGTATCGCGGTATACAAACAGCTGATAGCTGAATGGGTCAATAGCACGGCAGTATATGATGTGATTAATGAAAGAGTGTTAGCTAACTATCAAAATACCACTGATATGGGTGAAATGATTTGGGCGATAAAAGCATTGGCATACTCAGGCTTGGAGCGTTACCGTTCAACGCTTGATACGGTGCTGCAAGGCAATACCCCGCCAAAATTACAAAATTATGTTGAAGACTATCTTAGCGCTATGGCTACCCGGATAGAGCAAGCTAGAGTGATCCATGATATATCAACTATGTCCCCGGAGCTTGATTGGCAAACTAACCAACTATTGAATATGTTGCGTAGCAGCGATGCTGACCTTCGACTCTATGCGGTAAAACAAATTTATAAACAGCATCTTACGAACGAAACGTTGTTAGACGAATTAAGCCGCATTTTACAACAGGAAGCCAAGATACCGCGCCACCGTTATGGCAAATTTGCAGATTTCCATGCCTGGAGTTGCCGGGTACTGGGGAGCTCGGGCAACAGTAAATACAAATCGGTACTGACAGATCTGGCTGAAAATGCTCACATGTACAAAGTGCGGGAATTTGCCGAGAAATTTGGTAAAAAACTCTAACCAGTCTTTACAAAAGATATTTTAAATCATTGGTTTCGGTTTTTATCTGATGAGCTATTGAAGCGTAAAGGGGAGAAGTGGTGTTGAAGTATTCATACTTGTTGGCGTTTTCTATCGTGCTCTTTTCATTGTCTGCATGTAGCTCAGGTAAAGTTGCTGCGCCAGCGCAACCGAATACAAGACTACAGCAGGCCGTTGCGTCAGAACCCAAGAAACCCAGGCTGAAGATAAATCACTCGGTACATATACTAACTTATGCTTCCGCATCACGTGATCGTTGTATGTCCGCATTTGACGAAGCTGGAATTTTGTTAAAAAAATTCTATGACGGCAGCCAGGAAAGCCTGAAGCAGGGATTGATAGAGAACCAAGAAAATATTCACGCTGAATTGATGAAAATTAAGGAAAAAGTTCAGAAAAACTCAGCTAAAACCGTGCCCCGTTTGACACAGTTACTAAAAAGCGACGATGCTTTTATTGCAAATATGGAGCAAGCTGTCGCTGCCTGTGACAATTCATTGTTGTCATTAATTGATATGGTTACCAGCGATACCGATGTTTTTCCAGCCGATGGTCAAGTTTTGCCTGCGGAAATTGTTAGCGAGCGTTATAACAGAATCGTGAATCCGCAATTAATTGCGTTGGAATTGCTTTATACATTCGAAGCTAATGAATATGCAGACTATGACGCTTGGTTGTCTGCACAGTATCAATTTGTTTTGATGATGCAGCATGTCTACAAAGAGTTGCAGATTGTTGCCAACGCTTTTTTTAACAATGGTGCGTTACCTGATGCTGCACATTATAAAGCTGCTCAGAGTAGCTTTGTTAATTTAAAAGCAAATGCAAAGACTGAACTCAGTATGTTGTCAGGCATGGAAATGCTACTAAAACTTGCTGCAGCGAACGCTCAGAAAGCTGAAATTGAGACATTAAAGAAAAAGGTAAACTTACAGAGTGAGTTTGATGCTGTTTTGGCAGATTTTGAACCAAGTTACATTACAATGCTTTCTGAATTATCGAAGAGTGACCCCGACGACAACATAGTTTTGGAATCATTGAACGTATTGCTTGTTTCTGTAATTGGCAATGAACTAACCAGAACAAGGTTCCGCAAGCAATATATGCAACGTTTGTTAAGTACATTGGACGCTGCCGTTAAACATAAAGAACAAGAATGACTTTTCTATATGCGAAATGGCCTTATTTGGGGTTAGTTAGTATCACCAATACTTTTATGCAGTAATGCAATCAATGTCGTTATTATTTTAGGTTCACGCCAGTACTGGTTATGCGACAACGGGTTCCAGCTGGCGGCCAGCCAGCCGAAAAAGCCACCTGCGGCATTTACTTCGATATCCGTAACCAGTGCTGCATAGCTGTCAGACAAGTCGGCCAGCGGCCAGCCTAACACATCGTCTTTATCGTAATAGTTATGCCAGATAAAGTCGTGGCGGGGTTTGGTAAAGGGTACAATTTGCTCGATGGCATGGGCGGCAACAAAAATTGGAATATTACAGCCGGTTGTAATCAAGGCTGTCAGCCGATCGCCACGTAAAAAAGCAATATCATCATCGGTTAATGGTGTATCGCCACTGATACCCGCCTGATAACGTTTTATATCCCGCCAGATACCGGCGGCAGGTTTAACGCCGGCTTTGGCTTGTTGCGCATCCCACAAATAGCATGACAACACATGACAGCCCAATGAGTGTGCCAGTAATACCAGTTTGCCATCTGCGGTCAGTTGCTGTTTGGCCAGATACAAGGCGCGGGCTATTTTCAATTGGCTGTAATGGTACAGGCTGTGCGGCTGCTCTTTGCGATGTTCCAGGGCGGCAGCGTCGGCAAAACCGAATAACATAAAGCGGCGCAGCTTACTCCAGCGCAGCCTGAAACCCGTGGCTTGCCACACCCGTTGTTCGTTATATTGCAGTAGATCCTGATAATACACTGTGCCGCAATACAGCTGCGCAGGCTGCACCAAGCCCTGTTGCACCGTCTGGAATAACGTTGCCGCGTAGTCGGGTTCGGTTTCGCCCATACCGTGTATCGTTACCAGTGCAACCTGCTTCATACGTCAGTTTTCTCTGTGCTATAGCGCTGCTGCAGGTAGGCATACAAGTGCTCGGTAAAAAAACCGTGCATGAGAAAACGCTGACCCAGGTTCCAGGGCCCGACCAGATAATGCGGATATTTGTTATAGGCCATTTCAGTCAGAGTGTTATCGCTGACTAAATGGCCTATACGGATAGCAATTGACTGGTCGAGGTTAAAACCGTTAATCGCATCACGGTATTCTTCACGTGTTAGCAGCAAGCAGAACAAACACATAAACAGCGCATGCGAGGTTTCAAAATCCAGCTTTTGTGTGCGTTTTTCCTGAAGCTGAAACTGCGCCATATCAAGCGGTTGCCAGTGCTGCCAGTTAAGCTCTGCATTACTGCGTGGCGTGGCTGGTTTTTGATGGCGGCCAAGTTCGGCAAACAGGCGGAATAGCTCCTGATCGTGCTGCACAAAACTGGCATGCTGCATATCGGCAATACATTTTGGGTAAAGCTGAACCGGCGTCGCTGTATCGCTGCCACTGTTGGCCGCCAGAAAATTCAGGATATTCGATTCAGTGGCGTAGTGACGTAAAATCAGTAAGTTCGCTTCTTTGCTGACAAAATGTGTACAAAACCAGCAAATCAGCCGCTGCAGCGTGGTGTGGGCACTGAATTGTGGTAGCGGCAGGCGCTTAAACAGCCAGGTAAGATGCAGCAAAATGGCGAAAATAAACTGCAGCAGCGGGCGGATGCTCCAGCGTAGCGGGTTTTGTAGATCTTGCTGCCATAAATCCAGCGCGGCCTGCTCAATGGGCAGTGAATTGTCATTGGCGATAGCTTTTATATAGGCGCTGGGACCGTGGTTTGGCTTAATACTCATTATCGGTTTCCTCCAGCTGCAGGCAATACAGCCTTGCGGTGACACGGGCGGTGCGCACTATTGCGTTAAGCTGCTGCGGGCTTTGGCATAGCCGGTCAATCAGCTGATACAGCTTTTGCATATGGTCGTCGTCGTTGGCGCCGTGGTAGCGCATAAAACGGGTATAGCTGCCATCGCCGCCGGTGCAGCTGTCTATCTGGCCGGCCCAGCCGCTGGCCATTTTTTGCCCTAAGCCTTCGATTATCCACATAGCGCCAATTAAATCGACCGGGTTAGGCTGGCTGGCACGGTACATTAAAAAACCATGTAATGCCTCAGTGCCAACATTACGCGCTGCACCCTGAATATCGCTTAAGCTGCCACCTGCAGCCATATAATCCTGCTCCAGCATTTCGTAGTCGCGGTGCTCTTCGCGGGCATGACCGATGATTACCGAGCGCACATCGCTGTAATCGCGGTCAAAACTTGAGGCACAGCGGCTGATCCAGCGCGAGCCTTCAATAACCTGCTGGCGCCAGTTTAGCAGCAGCTGACAATAATCGGCTTTGCTGAACTGGCCGCGCTCAAGCCGTTGCAGCAAAGGTACCCGGCCAAGCTGGCGTTCAAATTCAAACCACACCCGCATCAGGGCTTGTAAACATTGTTGCCCTTGCGGGCTTAACAGCTGCTCGGTCATGCTTCCACCACTGTAAGTTGCATATAAGCATTATTAAAACGGCCGCTTTCGGGCACCATGCATAAGATAGTATCGCCAACATTGTATGGCTGAGTGCGGCGAAACTCGTCCAGCATAATAAAAATGGAGGCGCAGCCGGTGTTGCCGCGGCTATACAGATTGCTGTACCACTTATGTTCGGCTATGCCCACACCGGCGCGCTGCATCATGTCGAAAATTTTGCCGCGAAAATAATGCGAGGAATAGTGGCACAACACATGGTCTATGTTATCCGCTTGCACCCGGCCTTCGGCGATAAGGCGTAAATAACCATCGACACCAAGCTTTACGATATTCTCCAGCAACCTGACATCCTGCCGGATCAACAGAGCGCCATCGGCTTCGGCGGCGGCATAGGTTGGGTAATCCTGCCAGCTGCGATTGATACTGTTGTCTGTCGGGTAACCAACGCTCATGCATACCGGGTAAGCATCGGCATGGGAGAAACTGCGGATCCAATCAATGCGAAAACACTTATTACGTGGCTGGGTTTCCAGCAGCAGGGCGCCGGCGCCATCCGATAGCATCCAGCGCAGAAACTCGGCGTTAAAATCCGGCGCTGTGCCCGCCGCCTCATAGCGGCTGGCTTTAAACAAGCGTGAAGTCAGTTCACTTGCCACTACCAGCGCATTTTGCTGCTCACCGGCTTTAAGGTTAGTAAAAGCCGCTTTCAAAGCCATCAAGCTGCTGGAGCAAATACCATGGCTGCTGTGCAGCTCTATATCGTTAAGCCCCAGCTCGGCCTGCAGCATAGAACCAAAGCCAGGCAGCACAATATCGCCCTGGCTGGTGGCGGCGCTGAGCATTTTGATCTGGCGTTTACCCAGAAAGCTCTGGCTCAGGCAGTGCTCGGCGGCTTTGGCTGCCATAGCAGCATTGGAAATAGTGGTATTGTGGTTGGCATCTATGGCGTAGTGGCGGCTTTTAATACCATTTGACTGCAAAATACGCCGTTTCAGCCGGCTGGGTTTGCCATGTACATAGCCCAGCAGCGGCTCCATCTCGTCGTTGCTGATGGCCGGCCCGGGTAAAAAGTGGCCGCTGGACGTAATATAAACACTCATGCGCTTACCCGCCGCTGTTTTAATGCTGCCAGCAGACAACGCAGGTTTTCTTCCATGTAAGGCAGTACACATACCAGTGCCATAAAGCCAAGGTAGTACGGCAGGTAAGTGTCACCGCCGTGGGCGTACGGCATACGGGCAAAGTAAAATTCGCCCTGCCAGTCAAAGCTGATTAACTTAATAAAGACCGGATAATTAATCACGATGATCAGCAGCAGCATATAAAGCGGCAAAGTGGCCAGATAATTGTGGGCATGCATCTCCCAGACGCTGATATGCCGTTTCGGCGCAGCATAGTGCACGTCGTAATGCGCCACGGCCTCGTGGGCCAGCCAGGCGGCTATACAGATCAGCATAATCAGTACATTTACCTGAAACAGCAGACACAGCAGGATAGGTATTGCCATCTGAATACCCATTAACGAGTGCACCAGCGACTCTTTCAAACCTGACGTATGCTCAATACGGGTAGCACGGTGGCAGCACCAGTCGATAAAACCGGCGATACCCCAAAGGGGTAAAAACACATAAAGCATTAATTGGATCAGTAACTGGTTGGTTTGCAACACCTTACTCCTGTTGGTGCGAATACTGCGCCGTACTATAGCTTAAGGTTAATGGTTTGTAGATAGGTTTATGCATAACCTGCGGTCTACTGTGGTGCACATGAGCGTTGATATCACTTATATACGCAGCAGTAAGCAGGCGAACAGTTGGTTCTGATAACCGTCGCTGGTTTTATATTCGCGGTAACCTTTGGTCGGTGCAATCGCCACCAGAAATTGCTGACCGTCCAGCTCGCACTGTCGCGTCAGCGCTTGTTGTAACGCCTGGTGATACAGCTCTGCTGGCAATGGCAGCATTGTGCCGGCCTGCCATTTAGCGTTTACGGCGGAAATAATCCGGCCGCTGGCATCGGTAAAGCAGGCGCTGTAGCCGGCTTTTATGTTGCCGTGTTCATCTTTAGGCAAAATATCGCTTAGCATGGCGCTGAACTGTGGTGTGCTGTCAAACACCAGGCCAATACCACCAATAACCTGTCCGCTATCAGATGGGTGAAATAGTGCAGCATTGTAGATATAGGTGGGTTGCTGTTGATACAGCTGGCTTGGTACAAAATCACTGACGACATATTGCTGTGGCTGTGACAGTTTAAGACAGGCTTCGGCAGCACTGCTAGTTTCCATGACGCCGCCCGCATCGCCGGTTGAGCAGGCGACAAGTTGTAACCTGGCGTCGTATAAATAAATTGTCTGGTAAACCGTGTACAGGCCATTGATGTACGCCAGTTGCTGCGTTAGTAATTGGCGCTGTTCCGCTGAGATGTTGTGCTGCGCTAAGGTGTGACGGAAGCTGGCATTCTGCGCCCACCAGCGGCAGTCATTGGCCCGCTCGTAAAGGTTACGGTCCATGATGTCGGCAGCCAGTTCTGCCAGTGTAGTCAGCTCGAGCAACTGGCTGTGCATAATAGTGGCTGCTAACTCGTCGATTGAAGAGGAGAACACCTGATAAATGTCCTGCCCGATGCCTCTGATGGCGTTCAGTACCGGAATAAACTCTATGGCATGCTTGCGTGCTGCCGCTATCTCGCCGTTTAGTACAATCAGGCTGAGTTCGTCATTAACCTGCATCGACTCGAGTTTAATTGCTGACAATGCCGGGAACAGGCCGGTCTCGGCCAGTGTGTTGTCAGTGGCCGGCAAGGTAGACGTTTGTGTCAGTGTATCCAGCGGCGTCCACATCTGCACCTGCCAGCCGGGGCCGTAGTACTGCTGATAACCACGGCTGCTGGCCACGCTAATCAAATAGTTTTTCTGTTCATGCCGCTGCAGCTTCAGGCGCTGTACCGTTTCAGCTTTGCTCAGTACAGGCAGTGTTGTCTGGTCCGAGCTGAAGGCCACACTGCCGTCGGCCGTAACCAGCGCCATAATACTGTGCTGGTTAGCCATCAGCAGTTTGCTGAAAATGGTATTTAGCTCATCAGCAATATTAAAACACAGGCATAATACTCCCAGTACCTGTTGCTGTGCGTCGTATACCGGTTGCGAGTAAATCAGACTTAAGGCTTTATCCGGCTGTAAATCAGAATAGCGGCAGGTTTCGGTATAGCTGCTGCCCTGGGCCAGGCTAAGTTGCAGCAAAGGATCATGCGAGTGCGTTGCACTGTGCTGTTGGTTAAGCCGCAGTAAAATACGGCCATCCATAGCCAGCAGTACAACATCGTCATACACGGAATAGTTTGCTACGTAATGCTGCAGATGGCGCAGCAAAGCGGCGTGCTCTGTCTCCTGCGTATCAGCTTGCGCCATAAACTGACAGATTTGCTGATCGGTTGCCAGAAAGCCAATATCGGCAGTGCGCTCAAACAGGTTGCGTGTTAGCACATCCATTGCCATCTGACAGCAGGCTTTGTCGTACAGCAGCACTTTGCGGGTTTGTTCCTGCAGCAGGTTGTCTATCAGTGTATGTTGCAGCAGATTGAAGCGCTGCTTGGTAACATCCATACTGGTTAAAATGTCGGAGCCCAGCCGCAGGCTGTTAATTTTGCCGATCAGGCTGACTTTGCCCCACCAGTCATCCAGTTGCTGCAGTTTTACCTCATGCCCTTTTACGCCTGGCATCGTGGCTTTAAGCACGTCTTTATGTTGTTCAACAAACTGCTGCATAACCTGTTACTGCTCCCTGCTTTGCCATTAACGGCCCGGCAGGTTATGCAAACAATTTGCCAATTCAGGGAAAACGTGCGAAGTGGTGTGTAGAGGCAGTGATGGCGCTCTAACGCAAAAACTTCTGTACGTACCAGCAGCTGGCAGTTATCTGGTATTGCTGGGCTTTGGCCCATGCCAGGCCGTGGCGAACCAACTTCTCTGCCAGGCCTTTGCCGCGAAATTCAACCGGCACAAAGGTGTGGTGAAAATTGATAACCTTGCCCGTTATTGCATAGTCCAGTACAGCTTCTGCACCATCCAGGTGCAATACAAAGCGCTGCTGCTGCGGTTGATGTTGCACTTCTGCGGTTGTCACTCGTCATCTCCCAGCCAGGGCGTTTCAGGCAGTTGTGCCAGGTGGGCAGCATAACGTTCTAAATTAAAACTTTGCTGATGTTCAATCACATCCACCATCTCCGGTGCCAGCGCGCAGGCGATTAGCTCGATGGCTTCATCCCGGCTGTGGCCTGTCATGCGCAGGCGCATCAGGGTTTCGGTTACCTGCTTTGGGTAATTGTCGGCCAGCTGGTTCTCGACAACTTCAAATAACATGGCCTGATCAAGCAGTTCTTCGCTCATAAATACCTCAGTGTTGTAGCGGCTTGCGGCCAGTATGAAAGAATTCGCAGGCATTGCCAATGTACAGCAGAAAAAACCGCCTACCCAATAGTAATTAACCGGGCCTTTGGCTAAGCTGGGCGCAACAAAAATTACAATACAGAACAATAACTATGCAGCAACAAACTGGCTGGCGTAGCCGTTTTCAGGCATTAGGGCCGGGAATTCTGATGGCAACTGCCGCAATTGGCGGTTCGCATTTAGTGGCATCAACTCAGGCCGGTGCTTTATTTGGCTGGCAACTGGCATGGCTGATTTTGCTGGTCAATGTGCTGAAGTATCCGTTCTTTCGCTTTGGCGTAGAGTATACGTTAACCCGCAAAGAAAGCCTGTTACACGGCTATCAGCGCAAAGGCCGCGGCTATTTTTATAGTTTTATTGTGCTGAATGTTATTGCTGCCGTGGTCAATACAGCAGGTGTACTGTTGCTAACCGCCAGCTTGCTGCAATACGCCTTGCCTGGCAACATTTCAGTGACACTGTTGTGCTGGCTTATTCTGGCGTTATGTTTGCTTATTTTGCTGTTGGGTCATTACAAGGCGCTCGATAGCGTATCGAAGCTGATCATGACGTTACTGACAGTTACTACGGTAATAGCAGCAGTGATTGCCTGGCACAACGGCGCTCAGGCACCGGCCGGCTATGTTGGCCCATCGCCGTGGACGTTAGCCAGTTTAGGTTTTCTGGTCGCGCTGATGGGCTGGATGCCTGCACCGATTGAAATTTCGGCAATAAGTTCACTCTGGCTGCAGGCGAAGCAACGGCAAACACATATTACCCGCGCTCAGGGGCTGTTCGATTTTAATCTTGGTTACTGGCTTACAGCGGCGCTGGCGCTGGTGTTCCTGTCACTGGGGGCACTGGTGCAGTATGGTAGCGAGCAGCCAATAGCACTGGCTGGCACTGCTTTTGCGCAGCAGCTCATGCAAATGTATGCCAGCACTATAGGCCAATGGGCCCAGCCGCTGGTGGCCTTTATTGCTTTTTTATGTATGTTTGGCACCAGCATTACTGTACTAGATGGCTATGCCCGCACCTTACATGCGTCTTTTGAGCAGCTGGGGGTTATTAAACACAAAGCAGCGCTGAACTACTGGTTATTGGCACAGGCCGCTGCCGGTATGGCATTAATCCTGTTTTTTAAAGCGGCTTTGGCGCCAATGCTGACGTTTGCCATGACACTGGCTTTTTTAACCACACCGGTATTCGCCTGGCTAAACTACAGCCTGATGCGTGGCGACGGCGCTATAGTGCTCAGTAAACCGCTGAAGCTGCTGAGTTGGCTGGGTTTAGCGTATTTGATTGGTTTTGCGTTGTTGTTTCTGGCCTGGTTTACCGGTGTGGTTTAACTTCAGAAGCAGGCTGGAAACTCGACCCGGTTGCCACAGAGTGTCTGAGCGCACGCTTTAGCGTGACCGAGTTGCTGTGGCGAGCCGGGGGGGAGTATTGCAGCCGTGTTTTTACAACGCCAGGGTTTTTTCACCGCGGGCGATACCTGAAGCGCCGCTGCGCACCACTTCCATAATGGGGGTAGTGCCCAACGCCTGAATAAAGGCATCCAGTTTGTCACTGGTACCGACCAGTTGAATAGTGTAAGTAGCAGGGGTGACGTCGATAATCTGGCCGCGGAAAATATCGGCGCAGCGTTTTACTTCTTCGCGCTGGTTACCAGTGGCTTTCACTTTGACCAGCATCAACTCGCGTTCAATATGTGCGGCTTCGCTGATGTCCGATACTTTTACCACCTCTATCAGCTTATGCAGCTGCTTACTGATTTGTTCGATAACCTGATCGTTACCGTGGGTGACCAGTGTCAGGCGTGATAAAGTTGCGTCGTCAGTTGGAGCCACGTTCAGCGAGTCTATGTTATAGCCGCGCTGGGCAAACAAGCCTACCAAACGTGCCAGAGCGCCGGACTCGTTTTCCAGCAGAACAGAAATAATATGCCGCATGTTAAGTCCTCTCTGTTTTGCTTAAAAACATGTCATTCATCGCACCACCAGGCACCTGCATGGGGTAGACGTGCTCTTTCGGGTCGATATGAATATCTAAAAACACCAGTTGATCTTTCAATGCAAAAGCACGTTCTAACGCCGGTTGCAGCTCTTCCGGTTTGGTTACCCGAATGCCTACATGGCCATAAGCTTCAGCCAGTTTGACAAAGTCTGGTAGTGAGTCCATGTAAGAGCTGGCATAGCGGCTTTCATAATTCATGTCCTGCCACTGCTTTACCATGCCCAGGTAACCATTGTTCAGGTTAATAATCTTCACGCCGAGGCCGTATTGCTTGCAGGTCGACAGTTCCTGAATGTTCATCTGGATAGAACCTTCACCCGTTACGCAGACGACATCGGCGTCCGGGTAATTCAATTTAACGCCCATAGCGGCAGGCAGGCCAAAGCCCATGGTGCCCAGGCCGCCAGAGTTAATCCAGCGGTTGGGCTGATTGAATTTATAGTACTGGGCAGCGAACATCTGATGCTGGCCAACGTCACTGCACACATAGGCTTCGCCTTTGGTGATTTTACTCACCTGCTCAATAACATACTGCGGTTTTAACAGCGGGGCGTCAGTATCGTAGCGGCCACCATGTAGGCTGCGCCAGTGCTCAATTTGCTGCCACCACTGTGTCAGGGCTGAGGCATCCAGTTTTTTCTTTTTCTGTTTCAGCAAAGCCAGCATGTCGGCCAGCACTGGCTGTACCAAACCGACAATAGGAATATGCGCGTTCACCGTTTTACTGATACTGGCCGGGTCGATATCGATATGAATTATGGTGGCATCCGGGCAGAACTTTTTAGTGTTGTTGGTCACCCTGTCATCAAAGCGGGCGCCGACCGCCAGAATGAGATCAGCATGGTGCATGGTCTGGTTCGCTTCGTAGCTACCGTGCATACCCAGCATACCAATAAATTGTTTATCATCAGCCGGGTAAGCACCTAACCCCATCAGGGTATTGGTGACAGGCAGGTTTAGCAATTGTGCCAGTTCGGTCAGCTCTGCTGACGCTTTACCTAAAATTGCACCGCCACCGGCGTATAACACAGGCTTCTTCGCTGCCAGTAATGCTGTAACGGCTTTTTTGATCTGGCCAGCATGGCCCTGTTGTTTCGGCTGATAAGAGCGCAGGCTAACATCGCTGGGGTAATGATACGGAAACTTCTGATCAGGCATCGTCATATCTTTTGGAATATCCAGCACCACCGGGCCCGGGCGGCCACTTTGGGCGATATGAAACGCCTTTTTAATTAACAGCGGGATGTCTTCCGGCCGGCGTACGGACATATTATGTTTGCAGATAGGCCGTGAAATACCGAGCATATCGGTTTCCTGAAAGGCGTCTCCGCCGATCAGATGGCTCATGACCTGGCCGGTTAACACCACCATTGGAATCGAATCCATATAGGCGGTCGCAATGCCGGTGACGGCATTAGTGGCACCCGGGCCGGACGTTACCAGTACAACACCGGCTTTGCCACTGGCACGGGCGTAAGCATCGGCCATGTGCGTGGCAGCTTGCTCATGCCGCACCAGCACATGTTTGACTTTATTTTGCTGAAACAGCGCGTCATAGATATGTAATACGGCGCCACCCGGGTAGCCGTACAGGTATTCAACGCCTTCATCGGCAAGAGCGCGAATTACCATGGCGGCACCGGACAACATCTCGGTTGTTCTGGCTAAGTCGGCTGACTTGGTCTGGCTGGTCATCTTGATTTCTCATAGTTTGATGTGGCAACGACAACACACCACGGCTTTGCGGACAAAGTCGCGGGTGAATAACTTAAACAGCACTTCTGTGCTGTTTTATTCTGTTTGCTACGTGGACTGGTTAAACAGGATAAGCTGTTAAACTCAAACTATGGCGCTATGGTTATTTGCTGCTGTGCAGTCGTTTTTTAATGCGCCTGTTTAATTTACGTGATAGCCAGCCCGATGTCGATGCTTTTTCTGTCGAATTTGCTGCTTTTATCAGCATTTACAAGGCTTGCAAAGCCACTGTTATGCCCACATAGTAGTTAACATAGCGATATAAACCACTAACACAGGATTTCAGGTTTTATGTTACAGCCGATCGTTGACGTATCTTTGAGCAATGCCCGCGAAGTACTGGATGCTTCCATGCAGAAACTGGTGCTGTTTCAGTTCTGGTCTGCCCGCAGTGAGGGTTGTAAACAACTAAGCCCGGTGTTAGAGCGGATTGTGCAGCAATATCCACAGCAGCTGTTACTGGCCAGGGTTGATTGTGATAAAGAGCAGGACCTGGCGATGCAGTTTGGGGTGCAGTCACTGCCTACCGTAATGTTTATTAAGCAAGGCCGCCCGGTGGATGGTTTTGCCGGCGTTGAGACAGAGCAGGCTATCCTGACTAAGCTGGCGGCTTATTTGCCAAAACCGGAAGATGAGTTGCTGGCAAAAGCCGAGCCATTACTGGCAGCGCAGGATTATGCCGCTGCTTATCCGTTGTTAAAAGATGCGCTGGCGCTGGCACCTGAGCGCACCGACATTAAATTGTGGCTGGCTGATACGGCGATAGGTCTCGGGCAGTTGACTCAGGCCGAGGCTATGCTGGCAGAGATAAAACTGGCGCAACAGGATGCGTTGTATAAGTCTGTACTGGCTAAGCTTCAACTGGCAAAAGAAGCTGCCGACACCCCGGAAATACAGGCATTAGAGGCCGCACTGCGCAATGAACCGGCTAACAACGAATTAAAAGAAAAGTTGGCGGTGCAGTACCAGGCGGTACAACGTAGTGAAGAAGCATTAGCGCTGTTATTTACCGTATTACAGCAGGATTTAAATTTTGGCAGTAGCAAAAAACTGTTTCTGGATATTCTGGCTGCCCTGCCAAAAGGGGATAGTGTGGCCAGCCAATACCGGCGCAAGTTATACAGCTTGCTGTATTGATATCAGGGTGGCGCAGGCAGGTTAACTGTGAAAATCACGCCAAATCTGACGGATTTGCTCTGATAAAGTCATAGGATCAAAAGGTTTTACCACTACATCCGCCGCCCCCAGTGCCTTGTAAGATGAAACTTCATTACTTTGCACTTTGGCGGTCATAAAAACAGTCGGTATGCCTGACAGATCATACTTCTGTTGCAGTTGTTGTAAGGTTGTCGGGCCGTCCATGCCCGGCATCATCACATCCATCAGGATCAGTTGCGGTGTGAATGCCGGATAGTCAGCCAGTGCCTGCTGGCCGCTGCCGCAGGTATGTACGGTAAAGCCGCCAACAGCTTCCAGAGCAATTTTGGCAACCTGTTGAATAGACGGGTCGTCTTCAACATGCATAATGCGTTGTAATTCTGTCATAGCTCAACCTCGCTGGGGTCTGTTTCACTGACCAGTGGCAGTAACAGATAGAACTCACTACCGTTACCGACTTCAGAATGAAAACCTATACTACCATGCATTCGGGTCATTAGTTGCTTGCTGATAGCCAGACCCAGGCCAGTGCCACCTTTACTCTTGCTGTCAGAGCTGTCAGCCTGGGAAAAGTGGCTGAAAATGTCTTTCTTAAATTCATCACTGATGCCACAACCTTTGTCTATTACCCGTACCAGCGCCTGTTGCTGCTGGCATTGCACCAGTATATCGACATCGGCACCGGCTGGAGAAAACTTGGCGGCATTAGACAGTAAGTTAGTCATCACCTGTTGCAGACGCATGCTGTCGACGTTGACCCACAAATCACTGGCGTCGGCCTGCAGCCGGTATTGCACCTGATACTGTTGAGCGTAGCTTTGGTTATCCCGCACTGCAGTTTCTATTACTGGCAGCAAAGGTTGCGGTTGCATATCAAACTGCATTTTGCCGGCAATAAGTTTATCCATATCCAGTAAATCGTTTATCAACAACTGTAGCTTCTTAACGTTTGCCTGTGCCAGCTCAGCCATCTGCATCGCCTGAGCCGGTAGCTGACCAAACACCTGACCATGCAACAGACCGATGGCGCCGCTGATTGCTGTCAGTGGTGTACGTAGCTCATGGCTGACGGTAGAGACAAACTCATCTTTTAACCGCTCGATTTTTTTACGCTCGGTAATGTCGCTGACAAAACCATGCCACAGTATGCTTCCGTCTGGCTGGCTTTCCGGCACGGCACGGCCTGCCAGCCACACTACCTCGCCATCGCTATGCTGAATGCGATGGTCCTGTTTCCATAGCGACAGTGTCTCGGCAGATTGGTGTATGCCCTGCTGTACTGATTCCTGGTCATCAGGATGAACTAATGCAAATAGCGGGGAGGCGTCCTGCTTTACCTGCTCGGGTGTCAAATGAAACAGCGTACGAATGCCTTCACTGCAGTAAGGGAAGCTGAATTTACCCTCAGCTGTTTGTCTGAATTGAAACACCATACCCGGCAACTGGCTGGATATTTTTTTCAACCGCTCAGCCACTTCAATCTGTGCTTCCAGATAACGGCGCCGTTCGATATTGCTGCCCACCCAGCGTGCCAGCAGGCTGACAAAATCGCGCTCTAGCTGGCTGAATGGCCGCACTCTTGGTTTGGCTGATGAAAAACTGATGGTGCCAAACGGGGTGCCCTCTACCTGCACTGCTGCGCCGATATAACTTTCCAGCGCAAAAGCACTGAAGCATGGATGGCTGGCGTATTTACTATCGCTCATATGATGCACGGCAAATACACTGTTGCCTGCCAGCGTTAAACTACAGTATGTCTGGCCAAGCTCAAAATGCGAGTCATCCTGCAGTAAACCAGCCGGCGCGCTGTGGACGACCACCTGATAGTCATCGTCGTTTATTTTGCTCAGTATAGCGATTGGCAGGTGCAGATAATCAGCTGCAACTAACAAAGCCTGACGTAGCTGTTCGCGCCAATCCGGGTTGAAGCTGGCGGCAATATTGTTCAGTGTACTCAGTGCCTGCTGATACTGTTTATTCTGCTGGGTTTCACGCTGTTGTTTTAGCTCCTGCGATTGCTGCAGTTCACGCATCAGCCGCCGCGTGACGCGTTGCATATCTGATAACAACAGCAATAGCAGCAGTTCACTGACCAAAAACGCCAGCGCCCACTTTTGCAACACATCAGTGGTTTGGTGCTGCTGATAATCCTGCCAGCCAAGCCAGCCAAAAAATGTCAGCAGCAACAAGCTGCCAAACCAGGTAATAAAATTGCTGGTACTGCTAACGCGTTGAATTATCATAGCGGCCTTAGATTCAGTGACAGCCTTACTATAAAGCACAAGCTTCAGTGTGGCAAAACAGCGGGCAGCTATTTATGCAAATCTCTTTATCGCAGCAGTTCGGGCAGCTGACCGCTGTATTGCAGCAGTACCGGCAATACTGGCAATTGCTGCCTTTTGCCTGCAATGCACTGCCGTGGTCTGATCAGCAGTTGCAGCAGTGTTTGCAGGTGCTTGATGAACAACAGATAAAGCAAATTGATAATAGCGGCGAGCTGCAGCAACAGGTGTTCGGGCCATTTTTCCCGGCGTTGTTTACTGTGCCGCATTTCACCGGTTGTGCACCGGAGCGAACATTGGCACCTTTGCCATTCTGGCTGGAAAACGGTATCGGCGGGCGCAAACTGCAGCAAATCGATGCGGTTTGCCAACAATGGCCAGAGCAGATGCTGCCGGTAGTGGAATGGTGCGCCGGTAAGGGGCATCTTGGCCGGATCCTGGCACACCGCTTTACCGCGCCGGTTACCAGTATTGAGTGGCAGGCTGCATTGTGCCGGCAAGGCGAGGAGCTGGCTGGTAAGTACAAGCTGGCGCAACAGTTTATTTGCGCTGATGTACTGAACGATTCATTGCAGCAGGTATTGCAACCGCAGCAACAACTGGTCGCGCTGCATGCCTGCGGGCAGTTACATATTTCGATGCTGCAGCAGGCAGTGCAGGCAGGGTGTCAGCAGTTACTGCTGGTACCCTGCTGCTATCATTTGATCCCACAGCCGTGCTACCAGCCGATGTCTGCTATGGGTGCTGCACAGGACCTAAAACTGGCCAAAGATGATCTGAAGCTGGTTGTGCAGGGGCAGGTTACGGCGGGCGGCCGGATTGAAAAACTGCGTGGTGCAGAAGTGCTATGGCGGCTGGCTTATGATGAGCTGCGTGCAGATCTCAGCAGCCAGCGGGAATACCGGCCGCTGGCATCGGTAGGCAAGCACTGGTTCAGCGGCGATTTCGCCGGTTTTGCGCACTGGGCTGCGGCTCAGCATCAGCTTACGTTACCGGTCAATACCGACTGGACACATTACTTGCAGCTGGGGGGCAAGCGGCTGCAGCTGGTGCAGCGCATTGAGCTGGTACGCCATCTGTTCCGCCGGCCGCTGGAGCTATGGTTGATGCTGGATAAAGCACTTTATCTGCAGCAGCACGGTTACGAGGTTCGTCTGACACAGCTGTGCGACTACCACATTACGCCCCGTAACCTGCTGCTTAGCGCGATAAAGCAAAGTTAACTGCCCTGTGTCAGTGACTGACGTGAGCCGATGCGCTGGAAAGCCGCCAGGTCGAATACCGGCAAGATGGCAAACAGTTTATCGAAAATATCCGCCTGAATAGCTTCATAGTTCAGCCAGTTTTTATCTGCACTGAAACAATAGATCTCAACAGGCAGGCCGACTTCAGTTGGCTGCAGTTGCCTGACCATCAGGGTCATATCCTGATTGATGCTTGGGTGGTGACGTAAGGTCCAGCGCACGTAATAACGGAACAGCGCGATATTGGTAACATCATCACTGCTTAATAAATCACGCACATCCTGTTGCTGAAAAAAATCGTGTAACCGTTGGCGTTGTTGTAGTTTTTCCAGCTCCGGGCTTTTAATAAAGCGGATAGTATTAATATCGATATTGATTGCGCGCTTGATACGCCGGCCGCCGGATTGCTGCATGCCACGCCAGTTTTTGAAAGAATCAGAAATCAGCGCATAGGTAGGAATGGTGGTAATAGTGTTATCCCAATTCCGCACTTTTACCGTTGTCAGCGCGATTTCTGTCACATCGCCGTCAGCGCCGTACTTGGGCATTTCGATCCAGTCACCGACATTGACCATGTTATTAACTGCGATCTGAATACTGGCGACAAAGCCGAGAATAGCGTCTTTAAACACCAGCAATAACACTGCTGTTAGCGCACCCAAGCCGCTGAGCAGTAAGGTTGGCGATTTACCCAGCGTGGTACTGATAATTAGGATGCTGAACACAATAAAGGTCAGCAGTTTTAGCAGTTGTGAAATACCCTGATACGGAATGGTAGGGTTCGGCACCAGGTGGGCGTAGCTTTTGGCGATCAGCGTAATAGCTGCGGCTACAGCCAGGCCAAGGAACAAATACAGGTAGAGCCAAACCAGCACACCGAGCACGGCAGACAAATGTTCGTTTTGACTAAACAACACCGGCAGTAGCGCCTGTAGCACCAGGGCCGGAAGCAAATGTGCCAGATGGCTGGCCAGGCTGCGGCGCTCGCGTTCAGTTTCGTGTGTTAAGCGCCCATCCAGTTTATCCAGTATGCGTGCCAGAATCGGCCGCAGCCAGGCCCGAACCAACATAAAGCACAGTGCTACCACAAACACAGCAATCAGAATGTTACAGCCAAGGATAAAGATATGGTGCCAACGCTCAGGCAGCATGATGCTGTTGGCCAGCAGGGTAAGCAGTTCATTTAGCATGGCAACTGCTCCGCTGATGTTCTTAAGGTTTCAGACTGATAAAACTGTTCGATAAGCTGCTCCTTGTGTTGCCAACGCTGGTTCAGCCAAAGCTGAAAGCGCTCGCGGAACTGCTCATCGTTAAAGTAATCACCGATCACCTGCTGGTCGACAGGCAATACCTCCACCTGAACCACGACGCGCTTCAGCTTTCCCATTAACATATCCATTGCGACATTATTCGGGTTATCCGGATACATCAGGGTGAAGTCTAAAATCGCGTTAAACTGCTCGCCCATGCTGGCGAGTGTAAAGGCAATACCGCCAGCTTTGGGTGGCAGTAAATAGTGGAATGGGCTGCGTTTTTGTACTTTTTTGTTTTCAGTAAAACGGGTGCCTTCAACAAAGTTAATAATAGTTGTCGGTACAGTTTTAAATTTCTGGCAAGACTGGCGGGTAGTTTCAATATCTTTCCCCTTTAAATGCGGGTATTTAGCCAGCTGAGCAGCGCTGTAGCGTTTCATAAAGGGCATATCCAGTGCCCAGCAACCTGTACCTAAGAACGGCAACCATTTAAGCTCATCTTTTAAGAAGAATTTGGGTTCGGGAATACGGCTGTGTGCAACGGTGCTCACTACAGGAATATCCAACCAGCTTTTATGGTTTGATATCAGCAGATACCAGCTGGCTTTATCCAACGCCTGCGCACCGGTAATTTGCCAGTCTGCGCGGTTAAATAAATTAATCAGTGCCGTGTTGCCTGACGTCCAGCCACGGTAGCAACCTTTACCTGCCAGCGCTGTAACACGATGTATTGCCGGAAACGGTAATAGCAGTTTGATTAAGCCAAGCGGGGTTACCAGTATGCCCCACAGGGCCAGGTTACAGCTAAACAGGGTCAGACTGAACGGCAGTAGCAGCCAGCCGGGTAAAAAACTTAACATTACTGCTTAACTCCTTGTTTCAGTTCGGTCAACTGTTGATCTTTTTGCTGCCATAACTGGTTAATCCACTGCTGGAAACGTTCGCGGTATTGGTTGTCGTTATAATCGCCCAGCAAATCGGGTGTTATCGGCAGCACGTTAACCTGCACCGTTATATCACGAACTTTACCGGAGATATAATCCCAAAAGGTTGGGATACCTTTAGGGTAATGAATAGTAATATCCAGAATTTTATGCAGTTGCTCACCCATGGCGCCGAGAACAAAGGCTGCACCGCCGGCTTTAGGCTTGAGCAGGTTTTGATAAGGTGCTTGTTGTTTATCGTGTTTTTCGCGGGTAAAGCGGGTGCCCTCAACGAAATTCATGATGGCGGCCGGTTTAAAGCGGAATTTTCGACAGGCTTTGCGCGTTGTCTCAATATCTTTACCTTGTAAATGCGGGTTACGTTGCAAAAACGCTTTGCTGTAGCGTTTCATAAAAGGGAAATCCAGCGCCCACCAGCATAGACCTATAACAGGTACGTAAATCAACTCTTTTTTCAGGAAAAACTTAATAAAAGGAATTTTACGGTTAAATACGTTTTGCAGCACCAGGATGTCGGCCCATGACTGATGGTTGGCTAACACCAGATACCAATCTTTGCGCGACAGTCTGTCCAGCCCGCTGATATGCCAGCGTATACGGGTAAATAAACGGGTGGTGAAGTTATTTACACTGATCCAGGAGACAGCACAGGCGTCCAGCAGATACGTCATCCAGCTTTGCCAGCGCGTTAAAGGTGGCAGTTTTAACAGCGCCAACAACATAATAGGGACAGACCAGAACAGAGTGTTCAGAATGTACAACAGCATCGACAAGGCGCCCGTAAGCGGGCGCGGTAAAAAATGTAGCATAGCAGCACCTGATAACAATGACCGGAAACAGTACCGGTAAAAATGATAACAGCAGGCTCGCCTGCTGTTAACACATCGGATCAGTAGCTAGTGTACCTTAATCTTCAAAGTAGGTGTAACCATAAACACCGGCTTTCAGCTCGTCCAGCAACTCGTCTTTGCGCCCATCAGCCATATCCAGTTTAGATAGCTGCTTGGTGTAGGATGCGATTAGCTTCTTGGCATCAAACTGCACGTAACGCAGCACATCGGCCACGGTATCGCCCTTGATGATGTTGGTCAGCTTATAGCCGCCGTCGTCAGTCAGTTCAACATGCACAGAGTCGGTATCACCGAACAGGTTGTGTAAGTCGCCAAGGATTTCCTGATAAGCGCCAACCATAAACATACCCAGCAGGTATTGCTGATCTTCTTTATACAGCGGCAGTGGCAGGCTGGGTTCTATACCATTGCCATCCGCATAGCTTTTTAGCTGGCCGTCTGAATCACAGGTAATATCCTGAATAATGGCGCGATGATCCAGTGGCTCATTCATCCTTTCCAGCGGCATCACCGGGAACAATTGATCAATACCCCAGGCATCCGGCATCGACTGGAATAAAGAGAAGTTAACAAACAGCTTGTCTGCCAGCTTTTCGTTCAGTTCGTCATGAATTGAACGGTGTGAGCGGGCTGTCATATCCAGATTTGCTTTCACTTTGTTGATAGTAGCGAAGTAAATTTGCTCAAGCAAAGACCAGTCCTGCAGTGTCAGCAGACCATGTACATATTGCGCATGTGCGTCGGTGAAGTAATGTACAGCGTCATGGTAGGCTTCAATAGCAGTGCGCGGCGTGACATTCTGATAAGCTTCCCACAAGCCAAGAATGACGGTAGGCGAGTCTTCACCCGGCTCCGGCAGATTTACCAGGCCCGGAGCGCGCTCAATATCAATCGCATCGGTAACCAGCACCGCGTGGTGCGCTGTCATCGCCCGGCCAGACTCGGTAATAATATTCGGGTGTGGCAGGTCGTACTCGTCGCAGACTTCTTTTAAGCCATTCACGACGTTACGGGCGTACTCGTACATGGTGTAGTTCATCGAACAGGCCGAACGGGATTTCGATCCTTCGTAGTCCACGCCTAAACCACCGCCAACATCAACAGTGCTGATGGGTACGCCCAAGGTGCGCAGCTCAGCATAGTGACGCGCGCATTCACGGATGGCGTTGTGAATATCGCGGATATTGGCGATTTGCGAGCCGATGTGAAAATGTACCAGCTGCAGTAAGTCAAGCTTGCCAGCGTCACGCAATATATCAATTGCCTGCAGCACCTGGGTGGCTGTTAAACCAAACTTGCCTTTCTCGCCGCCTGTGTTTTGCCACTTACCTTTACCGACAGAATTCAGACGGATGCGAATACCAATGCGCGGAGCCGCGCCCAGATTGTCAATTTCACGCAGCAGAGTTTTCAGTTCTGACAGTTTTTCGACCACCACATACACGGTGTGGCCCATCATCTGGCCGATAGTCGCCAAGCGCAAAAACTCGCTGTCTTTATAGCCGTTGCAGACAATTTGCAGCGGTTGTTCGGTCACGCCAAGAATGGCCATTAATTCCGGCTTACTGCCGGCCTCTAAGCCGACTTTACCACTGTCGTGGCTGATAAGGCGTTTAACCACAGAAAACTGCTGGTTTACTTTAATCGGATAAACCGCGGTGTATTGGCCCTGATAGTCTTTTTCTGCTTTGGCGCGCATAAACGATTTGATCAGCGTGTCGACCCGATGCTGCAGAATATCGGTAAAACGCACCAGTACTGGTAAGGTTAAGCCTTCTTCTTTAAAGCGTGCTGTCAGCTCCGGAAAACTGATACCGGTTTTACTATGATCCTGATCCGGGAAGGCGATCAGATCACCATTAGCATTGACGTCAAAATACCCTTCACTCCAGACAGCTACATTGTATATAGAGCGCGCTTTTTCAGTACCCCAGTCGGCCATTGTCGTTCCTTTAAAATTGAGATGTGCATAGTTTAAGGCGAATACTGCTCAGGTGCAGCAAAAAACACGAAATATTTGAGTGTAGCCGTAGTAAAGGGCACAATACGCGCCCTGTTACAGTAAGGGAAAGAGATATGTCGGGTTTTAACAACAATTGGTACACAGAAGTTTTTGCAGCAAGCGGCAGTGCTTTTGGTTTGCAAGTTACTAAAAAGCTTGATGAAGTGCAGTCGCCGTTTCAAAAAATTGAGATGTACGAAACCACACATTTCGGCAATCTGATGGTAATTGACGACGTTATCATGCTCAGCAGCCGGGACAATTTCTTATACCATGAGATGCTTAGCCATCCTGTATTGTTTACGCATGCTAATCCGAAAAATGTTGTCATCATCGGTGGCGGCGACTGCGGCACCCTGCGTGAAGTATTGAAACATCCTGGTGTTGAAGCCGTGACCCAAATCGATATAGATGAACAGGTTACGCGGATGTCAGAAAAATACTTTCCTGAGTTGTGTGCGTCGAACAATGATCCGCGTGCCACACTGAAGTTTGATGATGGCATCAAATATATGCGTGAAGCTGCTGCGGAATCAGTCGATGTGATCATCGTCGATTCAACCGACCCTATTGGCCCGGGTGAAGGCCTGTTTAACCGCGCTTTCTATGACAGCTGCCGTAAAGCCCTGCGTCAGGGCGGAATTTTAGTGCAGCAAAGTGAATCGCCACTTATTCATATGCCGTTGTTGAAAGATATGCGTCAGGCTATGCAGGACGCTGGTTTTGATGCATTGCAAACGTTATTGTTCCCGCAAATGGTGTATCCGTCAGGTTGGTGGACTTGTACTTTAGCCCGCAAAGGTGCTGGCTTTGACGGCTTCCGCGAAGCAGATGCTGCCGCCGCACCGTTCTCAACGGAATACTACAATGTAGCTGTGCACAAGGCGGCATCAGCCTGGCCTAATTTTATGCACAAAGCTTTGGCCGGCTAAGCTGAAATAACTGAGCCCACACTGAATAAAAAATAAATGTACGGCCATACTTGCTTAACTGGCAAGCTTTCTGTACATTTATTGTTCATGTGTGGGGTGCCAAAATGATGAAATATAGTTATCTGCTGTTTTTCAGCGTATTTTCTGTACAGGCTGCGGTATATAAGTGTGAGCAGAATGGCGTAGTAGAGTTCAGTCAGTTTCCATGTGCAGAGGAAGCTGAACAGGTAGATATGCGCCCGCTTGGCACAGCCATGATTGGTACCCGCAGCGAGTTTAAGCAGCAAGTTGATGCGGTAAGGCGGCAGAGCCGCTTTGTTGAGTTTCAGATCAGCAAACTAGAGCAGGAAAAGCAGCAACGTCTGGATGAGCTGAAAGCTGATTTATATAAGCTTCGCCGCAGTTTTCCTAAATCTGAAGAATTAGCTGCACTGCAGCAGAAAATAGATCGCTTATCTGAGTTGTATGATGAAAAAATCAGTGCTGAAAGGGGTAACCTGATGGCGCTGAAGTCAAAAGTGGTTAGCCTTGAGCGGCAATACGCACAGAACTAACATTTTTATCCCTGATAAAATAAGGCCCCGCGAGTGCGGGGCTTTTTGTTGTCAGCTTTAAACCACCTCCTATGGAGGTGGTGATCGTTTAGTCGGGGCTATGCCCGTAGAGTACCCATGTTAGATACTTCGCTCGTTTGTAACCAGCAAATGAGGAAGTAAATAACATGAGTAGATATGAATCCGCTTCACACGTCTTCTATCGTTGTCAGTATCACATCGTTTGGACGCCAAAGTACAGATACAAGCTCTTAACGGGTAATCTTGGCAAAGAACTTTACCGCAGCATTTATGTATATTGCTCGATGAAACGCTGCACGGTAGTAGAGCTGAACGTGCAGATAGATCATGTGCACTTAGTCGTGAGAACACCACCGAATGTCAGCGTGTCGGACTTGATGGGAGTCCTCAAAGGAAGAACGGCAATCAGGCTATTTAATAAATTTCCGTATCTTCGTAAGAAAAAGCTGTGGGGAAATCACTTTTGGCAGCGCGGCTACTTCGTAGACTCAGTTGGCGCGAATGAAGAAATTATCCGGCGCTATGTTAGGCATCAGGATAAAGTGGGCAGAGAAGACGAGGAACGTCAATTAAGGCTGGATGTAGAAAATAATTAAGCCCCCTTATAGGGGGCCAACGCAAAGCCACCTCCTATGGAGGTGGATTTTTACTATGGGTAGCTTTTACAAACTAAAAGATGCGCGCAGGTACCAGTAACGACTACCTGGCATATCATAAGTTGAAGGGTCATAGCCGTTCAGCGAACAGGACAAACATACCGGCGGTTCTTTGCCAAACAGGTTATTAACACCAAAACTTAATTGCATGCCTGATAACACGGCATCGGTGCGCCAGCTTAGCTGTGCATCATGGTAAGTGGTGCTACCCAGTCTGTTTTGCCCTGTTGTTGGGTTGTTACGGCAAATGGCAAAACTGGCAGCGTCACCGCAACTTTCCTCCAGATCACTGGTGTAGCGCATGGTCCAACTGGCTTGCCAGGCGTCATGTTTCCAGTTTAATGCCAGATTACCGCTCCATTCAGGAATTGCAGAGTCGTTTGCTTCAATGCCGACAGTTTTTGGCTGTTGCTGGCCGTTGGCATCCAGCACTTTGTAATCTTCAACCAGGGTGGCACGCAGTTTCACATCAAATTGACCAAAACCGGTTTGCGGCAACAGCCAGCCAATATCAAAATCCAGGCCTGAAGTGTCTATGCTACCAATGTTAGTCAGAACGTTATTAAATTGGTCGATAGCGCCCAGCTGGTTGCGGCCTATGCCATTACAAAAAGTGTCAGACAGTGTTTGCACACACAGATTAAGTTGGGTTTGTGCATCCAATGCCTGAATAGCGCCTTTCAACTCATGCTGGTACCAACTGACACCAACGTCCAATCGTTCTGACCAGGCTGTTGCTGCGGCAAATTCCGGACTAAACACCATACCCAGGTTATAGCTGGTTGATGTTTCTGGTGCCAGGTCGCGGTTACCACCAGTTACCACACTGATTTGCGGGTTAGGCTGCTGATAATCAGCCGGCACACCAAGAGCGGCGCAATTTGCCACCAGAGCGGCGTCAGGCTGTGAGCAGGGATCTGACAGTACTGCATCAAAGCCGCTGGCTGAGCCGAATAATTCGCCGATATTCGGTGCCCGGAAACCTTCAGACCAACTACCTCGGAATAACAGCTCATCTTGCATTAGCCAACGAAAACCAAGTTTGCTGGTGGTTTCACTACCGAAGGTTGAATAATCCGAATACCGGCTGGCGAGACTTAAATCCAGTTGTTTCGCCAGGGACAGATCTGCCAGCAACGGCACATTGAGTTCAACAAATAACTCGTTAACATTAAGCGAACCAGCGGTTGGCAGAGAGACAACGCCATTATAATCACCCGCTACGGTGAGAGCGTCGGGATTGTATTCGCCACTATATTTACGGTACTCCCAGCCGGAAGCGAAACTGAGAGCGCCAGCGGGTAATTCCATCAGTTCACCGCTAATGTTGGCAGAATATAAACTCAGTTTGTTTTCGCTGGTATCGCGTACCACAGGCCGAATATAATCAAACATAGTCGGCGTAATGCTACCGGCGCCAAAGATGTTTAGCGGAACGCATGCGGGATCAGCCTGGCAGGCAGCCAGTGGGCCCAAGGCAGTGGCAATACGCCGGGCATTGTAGCTGCCGAAATTATCCTGCTTTGCCCGGTTGGTGCTGTAAGCGGCGTTGACATCCCAGTAAAACAGTTGCTGGGCCAGCTCAAATTGCCCTTCAATACCGCTGCCAAGATAAAAAGTGTCAACGTTTTGTTCAAAGCGGCGAGCTCCACCTTCTACAGGACGTCTGCCGGCCAGTTGCAGCGTCGGATCAACTCCTGCGGCAACTAAATCAAAACCAAACGGATTATATGGATTGTCCGCTGCAATTGTAAGGTTATCTAACCAAAAGTTACTTGGCACTGCGGTACCAATAAACATAGGCTCTGGTGCGGCTTGGTTTACGCTGTTACGTTGGTTGTATAACGCCCGCATATACCAGTGCGTATCTGGGCTAAACTCGTAACGTTGTTGCCCATAAAGTGAAATACGTTTGTTGGGGGTCTGCAATAAGTTGTAGCTTGCATAGTTAAAGCGGTCTGCGGTGGTAAAGCAATGAAAGTCGTCAGTCCTATCACAACTGTCGCCCAGAGTCGGGTCGTAGTCCGGACTGGCCACTCCGGCGTTGGGAACCAGGTCCATTGTAAATCCGGTATTGGGGTCTGTAATGATAAAACGTCCACCCGGAATGGCAGAGCTACCAAGTGCCAATCCTGTGCCAGGTACTGGTAAGCTGGATTGTTCGCGGGTGTTGGCGAATACCGATTTTTGCTCGTTATAACTGGCAGCCATAAAATAGCTGTGCTTATCGCTTTCGCCACCAAAACTTAGTTCGAAGGTTGTGGTATCACCGTCGCCTTCGCTGAATTGACCGAAGCTGGTGCTTAACGTTGCGCCGGTCGCAGCACGGCGGGTTATAATGTTGACTACGCCGGCAATGGCGTCAGAACCATAAATAGATGAAGCACCATCTTCCAGCACTTCAATTCGCTCAACAATTGCCAGCGGTATAGTGTTTAGATCTACTACGCCACCAACACCAGACGCGGAGCTTTCATTTACCCAGCGAATGCCGTCTACCAAAACCAACACACGTTTAGCGCCCAAATGGCGTAAATCTACGGTGGTAGCCCCGGCTCCAACGCCACCGCCATCTGGTGGAAAGCCGAAGTTGCCACTGGAATTAAATTTAGTATTAAGTGCTGAGCCCGAGGCCGTTATATTCTGAATAATGTCACCGATAGAAGACAATCCAGAGCGGTCTATCGCATCACGATCTAGTATTTGCACAGGGCTGCGACCTTCAAGCTCTGCTTGCTTAATCCGGCTGCCAGTAACTTCAATGCGTTCAACACTTTTATCCGCAGTATTGTCCTGTGCCAGGGCGTGGGTTGTTGTCAAAGCCATTGCACTGAGCGATATTATTGAGTAATGGGTGCGCATGCAGTATTCCTAATTGTTATTGTCTGAATAACTGCTGACAGCATGTCTGACAGGTTCTGTTAGCCAGACAACAAGCAGTAACATGGGCTTATTGCAGATAAGCTCAGGCAGTAGCTTAGCTAAGAGTTTGTATTTTGTAAAAAAAGTTTAATATAAATGTGTCGTATTGCGCTTGAGGTGTGCTGCGAAAGCTGCCACGGCCTTTCGTTGGTCTACGAAAGGCTTGAGCAAACCAGAGCTGGAATTACCTTCAAAGAGTCATCCCAGCTTTTATATATCCGGTCTAATCAGTAACAAAAAATCAACGATTACGGCACGACTGTGTGCGGCATTCATCGTTCAATTCCAGCAGTGATCTGCTGAATATGCTTTTATATCCCTGATTATCTGTCACTTCCAGTGACACCTCATATCGAGAATACGACCTACCATTTATGTATTCAGATTGCACATGAGGCAGTGTTAAACTCGCAGAGCTACTTGCCACACTGCCGTTTACAATCCAACGATAACTTACGATTGAACCATCATAGTCGCTCGAAGTGCTTGTCAGTACAAATGAAGAAACTCGTGGAGAAACTGAGAAGCCAGCAACGGGTTTGTAATCGCAAACGGTACTCTTAACTTCTTCATTGTGCGAGAAAGGTACATTTGCGATGCAGCTAAGCTCCCTAGTCACAGTTTTGGGGATGGTACAAGCTCCAGGACCGGCACCGTAGGATTCCTGAAACGTAATCAATTCACGCAATACCATTGTAGATTTCGTTGTTGGCGCTGCGGAGCTATACAAAGTCTTTGTATGTGTTTGGGTAATCAGATCAATAGTCCGGCTATTAATTACTTTACAAGTTTCTTGAGTATAAGTGTCATCACACTGCACTGGGCCAGAATATATTGGTTTGTAACTAATTATCTCCCTACAATTTACCGGTTCTGGTGTTGCAAATGCGGATGCCGCCATTATTGACATTAGCGATAAAAAAAATGATTTCATATCAGTATTCCCACAAGTAGTT
The DNA here is from genome assembly GCF_059429535.1 of Rheinheimera sp. ATLC3. Taxonomy (NCBI): domain Bacteria; kingdom Pseudomonadati; phylum Pseudomonadota; class Gammaproteobacteria; order Chromatiales; family Chromatiaceae; genus Rheinheimera; species Rheinheimera sp. ATLC3. The sequence continues at coordinate 2,047,764 of NZ_CM182103.1, read as the reverse complement.
ATGTCTGAGCTGATGCTCACACAAGCGTCATATTAGATAGTGATTCCAACTTCATGTGATTTGGACTGCTGAGTAATAGTCCAGCAACAACTCTATCATTGTTTACATATATAAAATATATGTTGCAAAAATATTTATTTCGACTGCATTTAGGGAGGGCTGGTGAGATTGATGAAAATTCGCCATTTGCTATGGAAATGCTGATATAAAGTTATGCTTCAAGGGCGCATAACCCTCGTGGCCTATATATTTATAGCAAGTCAGCTGTCGCTTTTATTAGCGACTAGAAGAAAAACAGCGCCCCCGGGCGCTGTTTTTTAGGCTGAGGACTCTTTACTCTACAATCGGTTCTATATGAATTTCTACCCGACGGTTTTGCGCGCGGTTGGATTCTGATGTATTCGGCACTATCGGATAATTAGGGCCATAACCTTTAGTTTCCAGCCGGATAGCCTGCACATTTTGTGCAATGAGATACTGTTTTACGCTGTCAGCACGTGCTTGCGACAGATTCATATTGTACTGATAAGCGCCGGTGTCATCAGTATGGCCTGCAATCACCAGCATGGTTTTTTCATAATCACGCAACACTTTGGCAATATCATTGAATACCGGATACAGGCTTGACCTTATGTCTGAGCGGTTAATGTCAAACGTTAACTGCGCTGGGATATCCAGCCTTAACTTGTCGCCTTCACGCACTACTTTAACACCGCTGCCGCTAAGCTCCTGGTTCAGTGCTTTTTCCTGCTTATCCATATAACTGCCGACTGCCGCTCCGGCCAGCGCACCAACGGCTGCGCCAATAACTAAACGTTTATCTTTATGGTTACCTGTGGCTTTACCTGCTACGGCACCCACCACAGCGCCAATGGCTGCACCTTTACCAGTGTTAGAATATTCATTTGACGCACAACCTGCGATAGCAAGGCTGGCAGAGACTAAAGAAACAATTAAGACAGAACGGCGCATAAATAAAGCTCCTTAAAACATATTGGGCAAAGCTTAGTAAGAAACAACTGAATTGCTGCTGAACTATATCAGCGCTGTATTTACAATTTTGTTGAGTTTTTGTTTATTTTATCGCCTTTGTTCACTTCGGCTTATTTTTTCAGTATTGTAGGCGGGTTTCGTTGCCAACTCGCACAGCTGTGGCACAGGGAAAGGATTACATAATGAATAAAATATTGCGCTTTTGGTTAGTGCTTAGCTGTACATACATCATGCAGCCAGCACAGGCTGATGTGTATAAATGTACTGATGCCGCCGGCGAAGTGGTGTTTCAGGGAGAGCCTTGTCGTAAGGGTGATGAGGTAAAGTTAGATATTCGCTTTTCTGAGCAGCAACAACAGGTTGTAGAGCAGTTGATATCTGGCAGCTGGTGTGAAGTAGGCACTTCCAACGTGCCTGATGGCACTGTGCAGCAAGACAACGCTTTGCGTAAAACCTGGATTTTCAGTGAGCGGCAGATGGTGCAACATATAAGTCAGGGGCAACGGCTGGATACATTTAAATATCCGATACGGCAATCCCCTGGTTCTTTTGTCATCGATCACCCGGCTTTCGGTAGCGGTCAGGTGAGTTGGCAGGTGAAAAAGCTGACAGATGATCAACTGGTGATTGCTGCCTACGGTGGCTTTACTCACTTAACTGCAGGAAATTGCGAAATAGCCATGGCCAGTGCACAGAATTAATTAGACATATAGATGCCCAAACTTTAAGCTGCTGGCAGTGCTCAGTTTAAAGGTGTGTCTATGTTGAATTCTGTTTGGCGGCGCATTGTCATTAAAGTCGGCAGTGCGCTGATCTCTCCTGATGCCAAAGGGTGCTCTACCCGTTATCTGTTGGCGATAGCCCGCTTTATCAACGAGTGTCGTCAACAAGGCGTTGAAGTCGTCCTCGTTTCTTCAGGCAGTGTTGCTGCCGGGCGCAATGCTATCGCTTTTACGCATCAGCCGTTACCAATCAACGTTAAGCAAGCTATGGCAGCAGTTGGCCAAACCGAGATGATGGCTGCCTGGAGCCACCTGTTCGATTTTCGCTGTGCACAAATTTTGCTGACGCACGATGATCTTTCCAACCGGCGTCGTTATCTGAATATTGATAATACCTTACGTACCTTACTGGCAAATCAGGTACTGCCTATCGTCAACGAAAATGACAGCGTCGCGACAGCTGAGCTAAAAGTGGGTGATAACGATAACCTGGCAGCTATGGTGGCTATTTTGGTCGACGCTGATGCGCTGATTATCTGCTCTGACATTGATGGCCTGTACACTGCTAATCCGCGCACGAACGCCGAGGCCCGCTTTATCCCGCGTGTAGAGCAGATAAACGCTGATATTTACGCTATGGCCGGTGGTAGCCACCATGCTATCGGAACCGGCGGCATGCTGACGAAAATTCAGGCCGCTGATAAAGCCACCCGGCAGGGGGTCGATACGCTGATCATCAATGGCCAGCGACCTGACAGCTTTGAAGCGTTACTGCGCGGTGAAGCTGCAGGTACCTTGTTTGTTCGTCAGCAAGACCGGTTGAGTGCGAAGAAACACTGGATGCTACACAGCCTGAAAAGTCAGGGCAGTATTACGCTTGACAGCGGCGCGGTGCAGGCGCTGCTGCACAAAGGTGCGTCTATACTGGCAAAAGGTATAACTGCAGTTAACGGGCAATTTGATAAAGCCGATGCTATCTGGTTATGTGACAGTGCTGGCAAGCAACTGGCGAAAGGCATTTGCCAATACAGCGCAACAGAGCTGCAGCTAATCAAAGGGTTACACAGCCAGCAAATTGCAACGACGCTGGGTTTTTGCCCCAGTGAAGTTGTGGTGCACCGGGACGATATTGCCCTCTTAGCATAAAAACAGGTGGCAGATGAAAATAGCGGTAATCGGTGGTGGTATAAATGGCTTAAGTTCGGCCTGGCAGCTGGCACTGGCCGGTTACGACGTTAGCTTGTTTGAACGTGACGGCGTGATGCAGGCAACGAGTATAGCGTCGTCAAAACTGCTACATGGTGGCTTGCGTTATCTGGAGCAGGGTGAGTTCAGGCTGGTACGCGAAGCGCTGCAGGAGCGGCGCTGGTGGCTGAAAAAGGCGCCGCGTTTAACCCGGCGTTTACCGATTTTATACCCGTTGTATGCTGACTCGCGCCGTGCCCGCTGGCAATTGAAAATCGGTTTATGGCTGTATGACAGTTTTGCCGGGCGCAAGGGCATTGGCCGGCACCGTTGGCTGAGCGCAGAACAGGCAAAGCGCTGCTCGCCCCGACTGAAAGCTGAAGGCTTAAAAGGCGCTTACCTGTTTTTTGATGGTCAGATGGACGATGCGAAGCTGGGGCAGTGGATGGCGCAGCAGTGCGCTAAGGCTGGCGTTAAAATTCACGAGCAGAGCCCGGTTTTGCAGGTTCGTACTGATGCTCAGCTTGAGCTGGCCAGCGGCTGGCGGTCGTTTGACCGCATAATCAATGTAGCCGGCCCCTGGAGCCAACAGTTATTAAAGCAATCCGGCTTACCGCAGCAACCACTGGATCTGGTGCGCGGCAGCCATTTGCTGTTACCGCCAACCGGGGCTTATGGCCATATGCTGGAGGTGCCGGGTGAGTCGCGTATAGTGTTTGTATTGCCGTATCAGGGCAATACTCTGCTCGGCACCACTGAGGTACGTCAGCAGCTGTCAGAGCCTATCCGCTGCTCTGTGGCTGAACGTGACTACTTACTGGCGACCTATAATCATTACTTTGAACCGCAGCTTGGCATCGACGATGTGCTGGCAGATTTCGCCGGCGTCAGGCCTTTACTGAGTGGCAGTGCAAATGCCAGCAAGGCCAGCCGTGAGTACCAGCTAAACTGGCAGGGTAAACTGCTGACCGTATCCGGGGGTAAATGGACAACAGCAAGGGCGCTGGCAAAAAGCGTGGTTAAACAGGTTGTGCGAAAAAGCCAGTCAGATGGCTAACCGGCATTCATTAACATTCAGAGTGTTTATAACGTAATCGCCAGGATCTTTGAACGGCGTTGATAATTATACAGCTGCTTTTTCTGGGCAGGTAAATCATCGACCGTCAGCAGCTCAAAGCCGTGCTCAAGGAACCAGTGAATACTGCGGGTAGTCAGCGCAAACAGTTTGGCATATTTACGCTGGCGCGCTTGCTGGATCACTGCTTTTAGCAGAATGCTGCCGCGGTCGGCATCGCGGTAATCAGGATGCACCGCCAGACAGGCAAATTCACCGACGTTTTCCTCAGGAAATGGGTATAGTGCAGCACAGCCAATGACCAGGCCGTCGCGTTCAATTAGCGTAAACTGATTGATTTCCATCTCCAGCTGCTCACGGGAGCGGCGCACCAACAGGCCTTGCTGCTCCAGCGGGCGGATCAGATCCAAAATACCACCGATATCAGAGATAGTCGCCTGACGCAGTTTCTCTGCCGATTCGGTAACAATTTGCGTGCCGATACCATCACGGGAGAACAGTTCCTGCAACAGAGCGCCATCTTCATCGTAACTGACTAAGTGGCAGCGTGGCACACCAGCCCGGCAAGCGGTAATCGCAGCATGCAAAAATGCCAGCGTACCCGGGCAGGCATCCTCATCCTGCTGTTCCATTTGCAGCATAATTTTTTCTGCGGCATTAGGCATTAACTCAGCTGTTATCTCGCCATTTTCGCCAATGATGCCGCCAATTTCGTTAAAGCCGATCATCTTGTCGGCTTTTAGTTTGACAGCAACCTGAGTGGCGATATCTTCTGCTGTTAAATTAAAGCTTTCTCCGGTAACTGAGGCGGCTATTGGTCCCATCAGTACTATGCCGTTGTTATCCAACTGGCGACGGATACCGGCAACGTCAATGCGGCGTACTTTGCCGCTGTGATGATAATCAACGCCTTCATCCACGCCCAGTGGCTGGGCAATAACAAAGTTGCCACTGACTACGTTTATCTGTGCGCCCTGCATAGGCGTGTTACTTAAACTCATCGATAAACGGGCAGTAATATCAAGCTGTAATGCGCCGGCAACCTGCTTAATAAGACGGAAAGAATCATCGTCTGTTACCCGTACACGGTTATGGTAGGTCGGTTCCAGTCCGGCTTGTTGCAGCGCCGAGTTAATCTGTGGCCTGGCGCCGTATACCAGTACTACTTTGATACCCAGGCTGTTCAGCAAGGCGATATCGTTAATTATGCTGCGAAAGCCTGGCTGGGTAATGGCTTCACCACCCAGCATTACAACAAAGGTCTTACCGCGGTGGGCGTTAACGTAAGGGGCAGATTGACGAAAACCGGAGACAAGTTCAGTAGTGCGCACGGGTTGTGAGTTTCCTTCTGACAAGACAAAGTACAGATAAGACATAAAGATGGCAGCAAGATGACAAAATGCCAACTGTTGCTCAGATAAAGTCGGCATTTTATGTGATTAATGGTTTTGTATCCACTTTTTAAGCATATTTATTCTGTTGGCGCTGCGGTTAACAAACAGTTGCCTCTGCAGCAGTGCTATTGTAAAACAGCTGCTAAACAGGCAATCCAACAGAATCTTAGACGGAGAACAGGATGCGCAAACAGCGACACACGGAACTCAATGACACAGGTTTGCCCTGGTTCGGCCTGGTCTTTTTAAGTGTATTTATGCTGGCCGGCATCGCAGGTGGTGTGGCTTTTTTCCGCGATGGTCAGCCTGGTGCCGGGCTGATTTTTATGGCGATGTTTTGTGGTATTGCCGGTTTGATGATGTTTCTGCTGTTGCTGGGTCATAAAAAAGCACAGGCTGAAAAGGCGATGTTGCTTGGCAATAAACCCGTAGAGGGCATTGTTAGCAACAACAAGGGTAGCTATCAGCTGATGTTGGGCATGGGAGGGCTATTTGCATTGATCGGTTTGCCGGTAAGTTATCTGGCTGTTGCAGAGCAATTACCCAAAGGCAACTATGCGGTATTGCTGGTGCTGCTATTTCCGCTAATTGGTGTCAGTCTGTGTTGGCACGGCCGCAAACAACTAAAACACTGGCAAAAGATTGGTAAAACACCGTTTTTTCCCGACCCTTTTCCGGGTGCAGCCGGGGGGCAGATAGGTGGCTACTTTATACTGCAGCGCGGCCGGTTCGTGCAAATGCCGCAAGCTGAACTTAGTTGCCTGCATGTGTATCAGAGTGGCAGCGGTAAAAACCGAACCACCCACCGGCAGTCTTTGTGGGCTGAAAAGTGTAGTGTATCCCGCAGCATAGAAGGTAAACACTGGCTGGTAATGGATGTGCCTTCAACCTTGCCGGCTACCGGTAAAGATGAGCGTTACAAAGGCCGTATTGAATGGCAACTAAGCTGCAAAGGCCAGTTGCAAGCAGGCAGTGAGCAGTTGGAATTTAACCGCCAGTGGACATTGCCGGTTATCGCAGGCAGCGCGCGGTGTGGCTGGCAGCCCAGTGCGGCAGAGCTTGAGTTACAGCAGCAACAGCGCCAGATCGCGGCTTTTGACGCCGCCGCAAGCCAGATCCAGCAAAGGGTGCAGGGTAATACCTTGTATTTAACCAGCCGTGCTGGCCGGCACACTGTTGCTGCTTTATCGATGCTGGTATTCGGCGGCATTTTTACCGTATCTGGCATCTTTCTTAGTATCGAAGCAATGCAGCAGGGCGGCATGCTCTGGCTTATGGCATTGTTATTTACGCCGATCGGCGCGCTGATTTTATCGTTCGGTCTATTCTGGCTTGGCCGGAGTCTGGAAGCCAGTATAGCGCCTGGCGAAGTGAGGATGCTGCGCGCTATGTTCGGTATCCGGCTATATCAGCGCAAAGCATCACTGACCTCCCCGGGGCAACTGCAGATTAAACAGACTATGGTGTCAACTACCGGTGAAGGCGAGCGCACAGAATATTACCGGCTGCAAGCCGATGCCGGCGATGGCAAAACGCTGACCCTGGCCGAAGGCATTACCGGGCGCGATGCGGCCGAGGCGTTAAAGCAGCAAGCGCTTGAAGCATTGCTGCCTTGATTATTACATAGAGGAAAGGCCGCTGCGGCGGCCTGGGGTTTTTGGTCTGAGGTAATGGGCTACCAGCTACACAACCGGGTCCAGCTGTCATCACTGCCGGGGATGGACTGTGTCCACCAGTTCGCCTGATACAACGCATTCTGGTATATCAGCTGGTCGCCTTGGGCAGCATGATCCGGCTGGCCCTGCCAGTTAGCTTGCGGCCAGTTGGGGTAGGTATTGGCCTGCGTTAAATCGTAGCCGGGACAATTGCCGGGAGTGCCGCCGCCATTGTCCCCACCGTCGTCAGCAGCCGGGCGCAAGTCTAGATTATAAAAGTAGCTGTTATCAGTGGCATAAGCGCGGTTGGCCGCCAGATCGCTGCTAAATGCCACATTATTGCCGCTTAATACGCCAATTTGCAGCAGGTGACCATATTGCGTATTTACCTGTGCTGCCAGCTCTGTTGCCCAACGCGTATTATCGATATTGCTTGCGGTGATCTGCCAGCGTTCATCAACCAGTTCCTGACCATCGGCATCGAATAACCGTAGCCGGGCATAGCCACCCACTTCAGCCGGCGTTTGCCGGTTTACAAAAACACCTTTGTCAAACCAGCCCTGTAGTGGTGGTTCAGAGCCGTTACCTGCCAACTCAATATCAGAGCAGTTGTAAAAGCCTTCACCGACCACATCTACCCGTTGCCAGCGGGTATAAAGCACGGCCGGGCCGGTTCGGTCTGCGGGCATTGGCACCTGTAAGGTGTAATAGCCAGCCTCAGCCGGTACATCATCCTGCTGATGGATCAACTGCAGCTGGTCCCAGCTTAGCGGCGCTGCAGCGGTATCAAAGCCGGGCTTGCTTAGATAAATTTGCCAGAAGCTTGGATTATGTGGCGTAGTGGCGCGAAAACGCAGGGTCAGCGTTGGATTTTGGCTCAAATCGATTACGGTGCGTTGCCAGTCGGCAGAGGGGATGTCCATACCGCTTTTATTGCTATCGCCGGCAGCGCACAGAGTGCCGTTGGGTATAACATTCTGCACCGCTGCCATATTGCGGTAATCGGCAACATTGGCCGAGAACTCATGGTGCTGGGTCAGCATATAGCCACCAGATTGCAGATAGGCTGCACGACAGGCGGTATTGGGTATACCACTGCCATCATCCGGCCACCAGTAGCCGCCGTCGTCTTTGCAGATTTGCTGACGGGCTTTGGGGTATTCAACATAGCCGTGGCTGTTAGCTTGCAGGCTATTAAGCAGCGCAAAACAGGCAAGCGATATAGGGAATAGATTTTTACTTTGCATAGTCGTTTCTCTTGTTTAGGCAAGGCGCTCCTAGCCGGAACCTTCTCAGGCTCGCCACAGCAACTCGTTCGCACTAGCGTGCTCACTCAGACACTCTGTGGCGACCTGATAAGGCCCACGGCTCTCGCAGGAAAAGCATCAGAGCATAGACAGTGAGTGCTGAATGCACCGTCTAAGCACTTTTTGCTTACTATAAATTACAGATAAAGCTCCAGCTGCCATCACTACCGGGCACTGAATTGGTCCACCAGTTGGCTTTGTACACGCTGCCCTGATAAGACAGGTAGTCACCGCCAACGGCATGGCTGGGTAAGCCTTGCCAATCGGTTTGCGGCCACTGTGGGTAGGGGTAAATAGTGGCCGTCACGCCGCCACAGCTTTCACCGTTACCGCCGCCATCGCCGGGGCCTCCGTCACCGCTACCAATCGCCACAACGGGTAATTGTGGGTACTCTTGTGCGAAGGCGTAATCAGCACCATTGGCACTTAGTATCCAGTTTGACGGCATTGGCATCGGCAGATGATAGTTCAGTGTCACAGTGACACTTTCGCCACTGGCGACACTCAGATAACCAGGCAGATTAAAACGAACACGATGAAAATCGCTGCTCAGGCCACCGATGTTATTGCCACTGGCATTGCGGCCACTTTCAATCACAGTTAGACCAAAGCCACTTTGGTCGCTGATGGTATCCGGTATCGCTGTGGGGACATCAAAGCTGATGCTGGCGCCGCCCGGGATAGCGCCTTCGCCGTGGTTGGTCAGTGTAAGTTTGGGGTTGATGGGGAAGTTCTGATCGCCCAGTTTAAAGTCACTGATGCTCAGGCGGATATCTGCCGCCTGCGAGGGCATAGTGCGGTTGGTTTTAACGGCGCCGTAAGGGCTGGCATTTCTGAAGCTGTTGTAAAACTGTGTTGTCAGTGTATCGCCGATAAAATACTCACCGTTGGCGGCATTCCAACCATAGTCGCCAGCCAGCTCCCAGAACATTACACCACCAATGCCGTTTTCAATCACATATTGCGCTTTGGCGGCAATGCTCTGTTCAGTCTCTACCGACAGAAACACCTTTTTCTGCGCATTCCACAACCAGGGCGCTACGGCAGTGGCATCGTAATGTTCGCTGTAAGTGCCGGTCAGCTGATGCTCCGGGTTGGCCGGGTCCAGGCCGTACACAGCCGCGTAGCTGCCGACAATGCCTTCTGCCAGATTTTTGGTATGCCACAGCGGGTTAGAGCCGGCCGGCATTTCGCCTCCCTGGGTATTTTTGTCGTGCCACAGGTTATCTATGCCTACAGCACCATTGCCGCATTTGCTAACCGTGCTGCCACCGGTACCCGGCGGGCAGGCATTCTGATTTGGCAGAGCAGCCATGCCCCACAAACCGTTGTTGCCGCCCTGCACATCTTTCCAGCCGCGGCTGTAATACGGAATCCCAATATTAATGCGGCCAGCCGGCATGGTGCCGCGGAAGTAATGATAAGCCCAGTCTGTGTTGAGATAGCCAATATTCTGGTATTGCGAGGTGTTGTAATAATTCCAGGCTGCCAGTTCTGCATCCATGCCGGTATCAAACAGTGCGGCATTGTGGCCAACAAACTGGTTCCAGGCTCCGTGCAGGTCATAACTCATAATATTGACATAATCCAGATACTGGGTAACCTGAAACGCTTCCATGCCCCTTAGCAGATAGCCAGAAGACGGCGAAGCAATGGTCAGCAGGTAGTGTTTGCCGTCTGCCGCACCAGCGGCGTCCAGTTTCTGCCGCAGTACTTTCATCAGCTCGATATAAGAGCGCATTAAGCCACCGCGCAGGCTGTTAGCCAACGCAAAATCGTCCGGGTTGCCGGCATCATTCATACTGGTCGGGTATTCGTAATCTATATCAACGCCGTCGAAGCCATATTGGCGGATAAAGGTGACAGCAGAGTCGGCAAAGGTGTTAATGCCCTGGCTGTTAATGCTCAGATCGCTATTGGTGGTCATGCTGTAAAAGCCGCCGCTGGCGATACGATCGCCGCTGCTGTCAAAGTAGCCGCCGGTTTCGGCCCAGCCACCGACCGAAATGAGGGTTTTTACGTGTGGATGCTGCTGTTTATACTTTTGCAGCAGATTGAAGTGGCCTTTATATGGCAGGTTAGGGTCAAGCTCAGCACCGGCAATGCCTTGCCATTCCATGCCCGTTGCTGCGTTATTGCTGTCAGTGACATCGCCGACCGAGATCTGGTTGGCCGCGTTAACGTGGGCAAAGGCATAATTGATATGGGTAATTTTATCCCATGGAATATCTGAAGCCAGGTAAGCTGGCTGGCCATTTTTGCCATGACGCCAGCTGGTAAAGTAGCCAATAATACGTCTGGGGTGATCAGGGCTGATAATTTCGCGCCCTGACGCATCGTATACGGTGCAGTAGGGAACATTGATGCCGGGGGTTTGGTACAGGCCATCAGGCCGGCAACTGTTATCAGTAGTTTGCTGAGCAAATGCCACACCGCTCAGCAGTGCCAACAGCGGCAAAGTAGTGATTAATTTCATTGTGAGTATCCTGCAAAGGGCCGCAGCGCACTTCAGGTGGTTTCAGCGGGCAGCAATGGCTTGCCCGCTGTTTCGCCTAACCTGACAGGGTCAGACTGCGGCAGAATGGGTTATTGCTGCGGATGGCCTAAGCCTTCGTGCATCGCGTTCAAAATGTGGCCGTTGTCGGCGTCTATTTCCCAGGCAAAAATACCGCCCAGCTGATGCTGCAGAATGTAGGCACCTTTTTCGCGTACCGAACGCTTGGTATCAATACTGATCAGTGTATTGGTTGCCGGGTCCCAGACATAGCTTGCCTTGGCAGTGTCATCCCAGCCTACGGTAAAGCCGTTAACGCCGCTCGCTTCGGGTCCGCCCATATAGTCGGTTTGGATCTTTTTATAATCCATAATGCCGCGCTCCCAGCCACCGCTGATGCCGTCACCACCGGTACCGGTAAACGGATTATTGCCACTGACGCCGCTGACATTTTGCCAGCCCCGGCCGTACATAGCTGCACCGAGCGAAATCTTGCCGGCAGGTACACCGCGATTCAGCAGATACTGCACCGCCTCGTGCGCGCTAAAGCCAGTAGTGGGTGAGTTAGGCGACGGATACAGCCCCGTCTGGTGGCCCAGCACACCGTTCCAGGCACCATAATAGTCGTAGGTCATCAGGTTGATGGAGTCCATATACTGGGCCGCATCTTCCCAATCGACCACACTGAGTTTTTCCACTCCGCCGGACATAGCAGCGGCCAGCTCATAGCTGCGACCGGTCTCTATGCTCAACGCATCCAGTGCAGCACGAAGCTCCTGCATCAAAGTGGCAAAACCGGCGCCGTCCTGCGCAGATCCCAGCGCTGGGTTAGCGCCGCCACCTCCGGGGAATTCCCAGTCTATATCTATGCCATCGAAGAAGTCGTAGGTGCGGATAAAATCGATAACTGAATCAATAAAAACCGCACGCGCTGCCGGATTAGTGCCCACATCGTATAAGGGATCAGACAATGTCCAGCCACCAATGGAAGGCAAAATTTTAATATGCGGATGAGTTTGTTTCAGCCGGTACAACTCGGCGAAGATACCCCTTACCGGTTGATCCCAGACATCTCCCGGGTAGCTTTTTTCCAACGCGGCAAATTTATCATGTACCACCACCGAGTAATCTGGTTTACCGGCACATTGGCTGTTCAGCGCAGCATAGCCTTCCGGGTTGGCCTGACGCAGGCCTTCATTTGGGCCGCATACCGGAATAAAGCCGTAGTACAGGTGTGTCAGGTTTTGTGCCGGAATATCTGCAGCATGGAAAGCCCGGCCATAAATTCCCCATTCAACAAAGTAGGCGCCGACTTTCTTACCGCTGGTGTTCTGATAGGGTAAATTGCTCTGTTTGAGCGGGTGCGGCCAGGCGGTTAAATCTAAATCAGTCCAGGGATCAAAGGCGCCGTCGCCGCCGCCATTATCACCGCTGCCATTGTCACCACCAGAGCCGCCGCTCACGTTTACTGTTGTCACACTGCTTTGCGCGCATTCTTCATTGGCGCCATTGACCTGACATAACTTTACCTGCAGCTGATAGCTGCCTGCAGCAGTAAACTGCAGCGTGGTGCTGCCTGTCTGCGCATTCTGGCCGTTCGGTGTTAATGCTGCAGTAAAGACAACGCTGTCATTTTGTAGTAAATACCATTTGTTACCGTTGGTGCCCCACCACATATCCCAGCGTACCGGTACCTGTACGCTGCCATTTTGCAAGCTGTAATCAGTTGGCATCCAGCTAATCACCGGTGCATTGGGTGTTGCCGCATTCAGGCCTCCTGCAACGAGCAGGAATGTCACCCCGACGCATTGCTTAACTTTTTGTTTAAACATAACTTCCTCCAGTGTTGTCGCTTATAGTTTTTAGTCGTTATTTAGTGATTTAAACGCTGACCGAATAAAATTTCGTTGCCAGCGAGTGCGCTATTTCCGCCTTGCCTGCCCGGCATTACGGCTCCCTGTTGTTTGGAAAATAAGCGGTACTGACTATGGCAAAAATGACAGCGTTGTCAAAAAACTGTCTTAAGATTTAAATGATATTTTTATGATCTGGCGTTAAGCTATTGAAACTTTAAAGTAAAATTATGCAGAAAACTGTCGGCTTGTTTTACACATTTTAGGGTCGGATTAACGTTAACAGGTAAAAGTGTAAATAACGCTGCAGCAACTTGTAGGTAGCCGCAGCAGTCGGACCGGATAATGCGGATGCTGTTATCCGAGAATAATGTGGGGCAAAAAGCGTGAACTATCTTTGGTGATCAGGCTGCTGTCTTCGCGGATGCAGATACCCGCTGCACAGTCGCCGACAACCCAGCTGCCAATCAGGGTGTAGTTGCCGGAAAAGTCTGGTAAGGGGGCTAATTGCTGACGGATGTAGCCACTGTCCGTATAAGGGCCGGTTTGTGTCAGGCGTTTACCTTGCATATCAATCAGTTCGATATTGGCGCCTTCGCGGGAAAACAGCGGTTTACGTACCCAGCCAGGTTGTAATGGGCTGCCATCATCAAAAAACGTTGGTAACAGGTTGGGGTGGCCCTGATACTTTTGCCACAGCAGTGGCAAGATACCCTTGTTCGATAATACCGATTTCCATAGCGGTTCGATAAACTGCGTCTGACTGGTTAAAACCGTGCCGGCGAAATCTTCCTGCAGCATAAACTCCCACGGGTAAAGCTTGAATAAACCCTGCACTGCAAAGCCATCCAAATCGACCAGTTGGCCTTCGATTTCCCCGAGTTGTTCAAGCGGTATGTAACGGCAGTCAAGTCCGGCCTGTAGCGCAATATCCATCAGGTAGTCGACAGTGCCTTTATCTTCAATACTTTCTGCCACACTGGCAAAGTAAAATGGCCGCGGTAAGTTAAGCTCACTGAAGGCCTGCTGCAGCTTGTCCTGCAGTGAGTTGAACTGGTCGGCACCCTGCGGTATTGCCCCGCGCATCAGTTGGTCTTCCAGCCATACCCACTGAAAAAAACCGGTTTCAAATAATGACGTCGGTGTGTCGTAATTCAGCTCCAGCAGTTTGGCTGGCCCGTTGCCGTTGTAGCTGAAATCCATCCGGCCATACAGGTGCGGTTGCTGGCTTTGCCAGCTGTTACGCACTGCATCCCAAAACTGTTCAGGGATCGCCAGTTGGGTTAATTGGTGTTCGTCCTGCACAATATCGGCAACTAACGCCAGTGCCATCTGATGCAGCTCTTCGGTGGGCTCCTCCAGATCACGCTCTATTTGTTCCAGGCTGAATTGGTAATAAGCGCTCTCATCCCAGTACGGCTCTCCGTCAAAGGTATGAAAATTAAAACCAACACTTTCGGCAAAAGCTTTCCAGCCTGGTCTGGGGGGACTGCTGATCCGTTTCATGCTTATTTATCCGCCATAGCTGCTGGTATTGCGGCTGGCAGCCTGAGCACCAAAACCACCGCGGCGGGCCAGCGTGGCCGGCTTGGGCTGCACAGCTGATGGCCGTATGCTGGCAGGGCCGGGCTGTGTCGCTACTGCGGTATTAGTTGCCGTGCGGAAGGTTGTGCGATCATCGCGTGATTTATACAGCGGTTGGCTGGGTACCGGGTTACGGCTGGCGGTTGCTGTTTGCGGTGCCGGGTTAGTCGCCATACCGCCACGGTTTAGCATTTGACCGGCCATAAAGCCCATCATCATGGGCATAAAAAAGCCGCTACTTTGCTGGCTTTGTTGCTGAGGTTGCTCTGATGTGTTGGCCGCCAGAACCGGTGCGGTTTCGCACTGGCCGCTACCAAAATCGGCTTCACATTCAGTCTTGCTGCTGTAACGCGGTGCTACCTGAGGATGCAGGGCTTTGGCCTGTTCAAAAGCCGCTTTACATTCGGCGGGTGGGTTGTAGTATGCCGCACATTCATCCGGCGTGTTAAATACCTGCACTTCTACCGGTTTCTCGCCACAACCTGCCAGTATCATGCCGGCAGCAGGCGCCATCATAATCAGGCGGGCGGTTTTACTGCGTTTAAAGGTTGTCATTTCTGGCTCCTTAATATGTCATCGCGGCAGCATTGAGCATACCAATGGCAACTGAACAACAGGCGGAAAAGAGACCTGCGCTGAGCTCGCCGTCACGAATACGTTGCGGCAGCGGTTTGAGCGCAATGCAGCTAAAGAAAAAAGCAATAAGCTGTACTACAAGTGCTACTGCACCCCAGATGGCGCAGTCCAGCAGCGACATAGAATGCGTTATAGCACTGGCCAGCGGCCAGGCAAAACCAAGCAGCGCGCCGCCAAACGCAATGGCTGCTGCGGCGTTATTTGCCCGGATCAAACCAAACTCGTCGTGTGGCGTTACCCAGCTGTAAATTCGGATAAACAGCAGCAGTAAGATAACAGCCAGTGCGAAATAGGCTGCGAAAGCGGGTAAACCGGCTAAAGAGGTCAAAGCGGTATCTAACATACTGGGCCCTTCGAAATTAAGACTGCGCTGATCCTGCGCAAAAGCGCACAATTTTACAAGTCTTATCGCCAGTGATGTTGCTTAAATGGAAAAGCCGCGGTGATCGCGGCTTTCGCTTTAGGGTGTTATTGTCGGGCGGCGCGTATTTCGCTGATCATCTGCTGTACATCAGGCTGCTGCAAAATAGCATCAATATTGTCGTTGAGTTTACGTCGCCAGTTCGGGTATTCGGTGCTGGTGCCCGGGATATTCACCGGGGTTGTCATTTGCAATAAATCTTCCAACTGGAAGGCAAACAGCCTGGCTGGCTGGCTGGCAGTAAACAAATGGCTGGCACGGATAAGCTGGCTGTAGTTACCGTCTTCAAGCTGCAGTTTGCCCCGCATCAGCTGTTTTTCATCTGTACGCAGTTGGTACAGGCTTTGTGCTACCTGCGGGTTGGGGAACAAATCCAGCTGATGGCGTAGTGCCAGATCATATTCCTGCCAGTAACCGACCATGGTTGGCATGTCATGTGTGCTTACTGTGGCAAGCGCGAGTTCTGGATACGTCAGGGCGGCGTGATCATAGCTACCGGCTTTTTGCTCCAGCATAAACACGCGGTAAGACAGTACCTGATATTGTGCCATCAGATGGCTGATCTCAACCGGCACTGTGCCTAAATCTTCGCCGATAACCACACAGCTGTTACGCTGGCTTTCTAACGCCAGAATGGCAAATAAATCGGCGGCCGGAAAGCGGATATAAGCGCCGGCTGTGGCATCGGCACCGAGTGGGCAGCACCATAACCTTAGCAGCGCCATAACATGGTCTAATCGCAGTGCACCGGCATAGCGCATATTGGCCTGAATCAGCTGAATAAAAGGCTGATAGGCTTTTTGACGCAAGGTTTGCGGGTTGTACGCCAGTAAGCCCCAGTTCTGGCCTTTTGGCGCCATAATATCTGCCGGTGCCCCCACGCTTAAATCCAGCAGATAATCTTCCGGTGCGCCCCAGCTTTCTGCACTGCTGCGGCTGGTACCTACCGCAACATCACAGTACAGGCCTATCGCCATACCATGTTGCTGACATAGGCGTTTCACTTCAGCCAACTGCTGCTGCGCCTGCCACTGCAGATAAAGCTGCAGTTCAATCGCATCGCTGTGTTCACGGGCAAATGCTTCAACTGCTGCGCTTTGCGGGTCCTGCAGCTCGGGCGGAAAACTCTGCCAGGCTGCCATATTCCAGTCTTTTGCAAACATCTGGCCTTGTAATACCTGATGTATGGCTAGCTGGCGTAAGCTGTCACCGCTGGTCGCAACAAACTGATGATACTGCTGCGCCCGGGTGGTATTTTTTGCCAGATGTTGCTGCTTGAACTGTTGCCACAGTAATACTGCAACACTTTTCTTCAATGCCGCCACACCGATGTAGTCTACATCGCTGCAATTACGCAGTTGTTGTAACTGTTTCTGAAAGCTTTCACTGGCGACTAGCTTTTGTGCGGTGTCACAGTGTTGATATTCTTCGGTATATTCCAGCGCAACATACTGGGTGTTTAACCATAACCGGCTGTTAGGGCTGTATGGGCTGCAATCTTGTGGCAATTCAGGGTATAGCGCATGCAGTGGGTTCAGCCCAATAAAATCAACACCTTGTGCAGCAAGCGGGGCTACCATTTGCTGCAAATCGGCAAAGTCTCCCAGGCCCCAATTGCGCGTCGAGCGCACTGCATACAGCTGAATAGCCGGGCCGAAAGTTTTATGCAAAACCGCTTTGTCGTGCAGCTGAAAACAGCGCTGTGGTGTAATGATTAATTGCTGGCTGTACTGCTGGGTGCCATTGCTCAGCTGCAACTGGTGATACCCAAGCGGCAAGCTGACATCCAGTTTCATCTCTGCCAGCAACACTTCACCGCGGCTGGTAGGCTGGCGCACACTGATATCACTGGCCGCGATACTTAGGCTACCGCTGAACTGCTGCTGTTCTTCGGTGATAATCTGCCATTGCCAGTCACTGACTGCGTGCTGTTGCAACTGTTGCAGGCGCAGTACAAGTGGTTGATCCTGTTGACAGACATTGACCGGTGCGACGACTTCAAACCAGTGTTGCTCACTGAGTTGACTAATCTGTTGTTGTATTATTTCGTCGCCGGACAGGTCATAGCCCATCGCTTGTAAAATAGCCTGTTGCTTATCCAGACCAATCACTTCGGTATGGCCTTGCGCATGTACATAGCTGTCTTGCAGCCCCGCTAAAACAGCGAGTTGCTTAATTAGTTCCATAATTCACCTGTAACACCGACCGGGAAAAGCCGGATAAAGGATGGCACCTGCTTACGGCCATCAGTCTGCGTTGACGAAATATACCCGGAGAACAGCCTTGCCAACTTTTAAATGCTTTCTGAAAGCTGCTTTGTTCTTCAAACCCAAGCTGGAAAGCAATCTGCTGCAGGCTCAGGCTGGCATCCTGTAAATACTGCTGCGCCAGTGTATGGCGACAGTCAGCGAGCAACTGGCGAAAGCTGCTATCAGTGCAGCGCAGTTCACGCTGTAAAGTGCGGCAGCTCATATTCAATGCACTTGCGGCGTCACTTAGCCGGGGCACCCTGGGTAGTTGCTGCATTATAAACTGACTAAGTTTGTGCAGCATGGCGTGCGATGCTGCCTGTTGCTTGCTATGACAGCTGATTTGCCCGCTGTCCGTGACACTCTGGTTTTTCATTGGTTGCTCCGCGCGGTAACAAAGCAAAACCGCAGATCGCTTCAGGTTGCCATATGGTGGTGCAAGCATAAATCAGCCTCTGCCATTTATTAAACCTGCTGCATACGTATGCAGAGAAAATTTAATCTATTCTGTTACCTGATGAGCTGAATTTGTTGGCGGTGCGTAAAACGAATATTGAGGCATAAGTTGGTGCTAACCCCATAAAATTAAAGGCGCCCACTATTGGTGCAGTGCGGGTAGGCTTTGCGCCACCTTCGTGCAAATTGTTCAGTATGAATACGTATTCATATTGAGCTGTTGCCCTAATAAGTTTAATAAATACGCTAAGACAAAAGTCTGGTTGTACTGCTTCAGTTGCGCTTACAGCTGACAGACGACACAAACAACACACCGGGGATGAAGGACATGAATAAATTTAAACTCAGTATGCTAACAATGGCACTGGCTGCAGCCGGTTCCTGTTCTTTAGCTTACGCTCAAACGACAGAACAAAGCTCTGAGCAAAACAATGCTGACGAGCAGATTGAAGTAATTTCAGTTACGGGTTTCCGCCGCAGCCTGCAGGATTCTCAGAACATCAAAATGTTTAACACTTCAATTGTTGAAGCAGTGTCCGCAGAAGACATCGGTAAGTTACCGGATGTGAGTATTGCTGAGTCTTTAGCGCGTCTGCCGGGCCTTACCGCGCAGCGACTGAATGGTCGTGGCCAGGTAATTAGTATCCGTGGTTTGTCGCCGGATTTCAGTACTGCGCTGCTAAATGGCCGTGAGCAGGTAAGTTCGGGTGATAACCGTGGCGTTGAGTTTGACCAATACCCGTCTGAATTGTTAAGCGGCGTTGTTGTTTACAAAACACCGGATGCGGCCCTGATTGGTCAGGGTTTATCAGGTACTGCTGACATGCGTCTTATCAGCCCGCTGAAACACGGTGAAACAACGGTGGCGGTAAATGCCCGTTACGAGTGGAACCAGATCGATGCACTAAATGCCGGTGCAGATGATAATGGCCAGCGGCTGAGTATCTCTTATATCGATCAGTTTGCTGATGATACTATCGGTATCGCGCTTGGCTATGCCAACATGTCTAACCCAACACAGATAGAGCGGTTTGAAGCCTGGGGTTATGCTGATACAGAAGACGGTGACAAGGTTATCGGCGGTGCAAAAGTTTATGCCAACTCTAACCTGTTAGAGCGTGATGGCTTTATTGGTGTGTTTGAATACAAGCCAAATGCAGATTTCAGCTCAACCGTAGATTTATACTACTCAAAATTTGATGAAACGCAGCGTACCAGCTTTATTGAGATGCCATTGCTTTGGGGTGGTCCTCCGCATCCTGTGACTTTGGAGCCTGGTTATCAAACACAAAATGGTCTGGTCACGTCAGGCACCTACAGTGGTGTTAAAGCGATTGTTCGTAACCACGGCAACTTCCGTGAAAGCGATCTGTTCTCTGCCGGTTGGAAAACGGAGTTTAAACTGGCTGACAACTGGTTCGCTACCGTTGACCTGAGCCACTCTAAATTAGACCGTACCGACCTGATTCTGGAATCCGATGCAGGTACAGGTACTGCCGGCACGGGTGCAACGGACACCATTCAGTTTCAGATGAACGGCAAAGGCGCAACGTTTAACGCGGGTCTAAACTATGCTGATCCAAGCCTGATTTTACTGACCAGCCCACAAGGCTGGGGCGGCGACATTATCCCAGGGGGCCAGTTAGGCTACTATAATTCGCCGGGCATTACCGATGAGTTAAACCAAATCCGCTTAAGTGCCAAAACATTGATTGAGCACGATGTGTTTGATGAAGTGGAATTTGGCCTGAACGTCAGCAGCCGTGAGAAAGATAAAAAAGCCAACGAGTATTTCCTGGGCTTGCCAAACGGTGCTACCAGCGCCCCTATTCCTAATGTGGCGGGCTCTACCAGCCTGGCAGGGTTTGGTATTCCGGGTATGGTCAGTTATGACCCGCGTCAATTGATTTCTGACGGTGTGTTAGAACTGGTTCGCAACCCGAACGCTGATGTGTTGATCAAAGACTGGAATGTGCAGGAAGATGTTGTTACTGCGTTTGTTAAAGTTGGTATTAGCAGCAGTGTTGGCGATATTCCGGTAACCGGTAATTTCGGTACTCAGGTCGTTCACACCGATCAGTCATCATATGCACTGGCTGCATCTGGTACAGGTATTGATGTTTCATCTTTCCGCCTGGACGGTGGTGATAAATACTGGGAAGTGCTGCCAAGTATGAACCTGAGTTTTGACTTTGGTGCTGGGCACTTTGTTCGCGTTGGTTTAGCCCGTACTATGGCGCGTGCCCGTATGGATCAGCTGCGCGCCAGCCAGGATTTCAGCTTTGATCCGGGCAAAAACAACGCTCAGGCGACGCCAGAGAACAATTCTCCCTGGAGTGCAAATGGCGGTAACCCAGAGCTGAAACCATGGATTGCAAATGCACTGGATATTTCATACGAGTACTATTTCGATGACAGTCTGGGCTATATGTCTCTGGCTGGTTTTTATAAAGATCTGGAAACCTATATTTATGATCAAAACACCATTCAGGACTTTACCGGCTTCCCGTCAGGCGGCATTACACCGGTAATTAACGAAGGTGTGGCAACTAAACCGCAAAACGGTAATGGTGGTCGGATCAATGGTATTGAGTTCAGCTTATCTCTGAGTGGTGCGATGATTGCCCCAATGCTGGAAAACTTCGGTACTATTTTAACTGGCTCCTGGACTGACAGCAGCATTGAATCAGACCCTAACAACCCGTCAACGCCTTTACCAGGCTTGTCTAAACGTGTTGCTAACCTGACGATGTACTATGAAAACGGTGGTTTTGCGACCCGGATCAGCGGACGCTATCGTTCAGAGTTCCTGGGGGAGATATCCGGGTTTGGTAGTGGCCGTGATCTGAAAATGATTGAAGCGGAAACTGTGGTTGATGCTCAGGTAAGTTATAACTTTGATGACGGCCAGTTCGAAGGGCTGACGTTATTACTGCAAGCTAATAATATTACCGACGAACCCTTTGTTCGTACCGAGAATGGTAATTTGATCGAATATCAACGTTATGGCCGTACTTTTATGGCAGGCTTATCCTATAAGTTTTAAATAGTGGTATAGCTGATTATCAAGCCCTGCTTTAAGCTCATTAAGCAGGGCTTTTTTATTTGAAGTTGGAGACGTTTGCTATGGTAAACCGGCCAGAAACAGAAATACTAATTGTCGGCGGTGGTACCGCCGGCTGGATGACCGCCGCCTTATTATCGCGGCTGCTTGGTATTGCAGTTAAGATCCGGTTAATTGAATCCGAAGCCATCGGTAGCGTGGGTGTTGGAGAGGCAACGATACCGGCAATTCAGCATTTCAATGCGGTGCTGGGTATTCCCGAAGCAGAGTTTCTTCAGGCAACTCAGGGCACTATTAAACTGGGTATTCAATTTGAACACTGGGGCAAGCAAGGTGACAGTTATATGCATGCCTTCGGTCCGGTTGGCAGACAACTTGGAGTAACCTCATTTCATCATTACTGGCTGGCAGCGCAAGCGCGCGGAGACACTAGCAGCTTCTGGGATTACTCCCTTAATTACCAGGCTGCGAAAACCGGTAAATATGCGCCATTGCCGCAGGTCCCGAACACGCCTTTGCAGGGGCTGGTGCATGCCTACCATTTTGATGCCAGTTTGTATGCTGCGCTACTACGCCGTTATAGCGAACAATTGGGGGTGCAACGTACCGAAGGGACTATAGCTAGCGTAAACAAAACAACATCTGGTGATATTGCCTCTGTGACACTGCAAGATGGCAGCAGTTATAAGGCGGATTTATTTATTGATTGTTCTGGCCTGCGCGCACTGTTGATAGGGCAGGAACTAAATGTTGGCTACGAAGACTGGCGCCATTGGTTACCCTGCGATACTGCATTAGCGGTGCCCACTGCAACAACATTACCCATAATGCCGTTTACCCGCTCTATAGCTCACGCCGGTGGCTGGCAATGGCGTATTCCGTTGCAGCATCGTACCGGCAATGGCCTGGTGTATAGCAGCCAGTTTTTAACTGACGAGGCCGCACGCAATACATTGCTGAGTAATCTGGATGTCACCGCTTTAGCAGAGCCGCGCAAAATAAGCTTTGTTACCGGGCGACGTAAACAGCAATGGGTACAAAACTGTATTGCTATTGGGTTATCCAGCGGGTTCCTTGAGCCGTTGGAGTCTACCAGCATTCATCTGATCCAAAGTGCGGCGTTGCGATTAGTGCAGTGCTTCCCCGGTGCGGACAATATCGACACTGTCAGGCAGGAGTTCAACCGGCAGTCGCAGGCAGAATTTGAAGCCATTCGCGACTTCATCATTTTGCATTACCATCTGAATCAGCGTGATGACAACGGATTGTGGCAGTATTGCCGGCAGATGGTGCTTCCAGATTCGCTAAAGCAACGTATCGAGTTGTTTAAGCAGTCAGCGCTGGTGTTCCGTCAACAGGATGAACTGTTTACTGAAGTTGCCTGGCAGCAAGTGATGTTGGGACAGGGGGTAATACCAACAGGGTATCAGCCGATGGCAGATAACCTGACTGATAAACAGTTGAGCAGCTTTTTAAGCGATTTAAAACACATCATTACGCACACTACGCAGCAACTACCTGCCCATCAGGCTTTTCTGCAGCAATAACCCCAGGTGGTTGCACCAGAATGAAAACATGCGTAGCTGCTGCGCATTTCTGATGCAAAGTGCCTGGTGCCAATTTAGTGCAATTTAAGGTACGCCATCATAGGTTTTGCACCAATTTGGCAGACTGAATACGTATTCATATTGCGGCTTGCCGCTTAACGGTTAATAAATGAACACTGATAAAGCAGGCTGCAAGTGTTCATGCCAGTTGCATGGATCGCGCAACCAACAATAAAAACAAACGGGGATACAGGGCATGAATAAGTTCAGGCTTAGTCTGCTCACGCTTGCTATGGCAGGGGTGGGTAGTCTGGCGTGTTCTGCTGTTGCACAAACGGCACAGCAGGCACCACAATCAGCAAATCAACAAGCAGCAGAAGATAATGCCGCTTCCCAGCAAGCGTTAGACAGCGTTGAAGTAATTCAGGTGCGCGGTTTTGCCAGCAGCCTGTTCCGCTCGCTTGATGCCAAGCGTTTTGGCGATACCGTATCAGAAACCATTTCCGCCGACGATTTAGGTGCCTTGCCAGACGTGTCGATGGCCGATGCACTAACACGCTTACCCGGTATTTCGGCGGTACGTACCGGCGGCCAGGCGGCTGAGATTAATATCCGCGGTATGTCGGGTGGCTTTGTATTTTCTACCTTAAATGGCCGTGAGCAGGTATCAACCAGTGGCAAACGGAACATCGAGTTTGACCAGTACCCGTCAGAGCTGATCACATCTGCAGCAGTATATAAATCGCCAAAGGCGTCACTGATCGAAGGTGGCGTGGCCGGTACTGTTGAGCTGCAAACCGCCAGCCCGCTGCGCAACGAAAAACAGCATACTTTTACCGTTAACGTGCGGGGTATGTACAACGACCGCGCAGACGAAGTGCCTGATGGCGTCGACTTTGGCCACCGTTTCAGTATGTCTTATCAGGGTAAGTTTCTGAATGATACCTTAGGCTTTGCTGCCGGCTATGCCCGTTTGTATCAGCCCAGTGTGGCGACTCAATTTGTCGGGCTGGCTTATAACGAGCGGCGCGATCTGGATAATGACGGTCAGGACAGTTTTATTAGCGAAGGCTTTGAGCTGCAGCATAAAGGCGGTGAAGAAACCCGCGATGGTTATATGGCTGCATTGGAATGGACACCACACGACGCCTTTACGTTAAAAGCTGATGCATTTTTATCTAAGTTTGATAAAGAAGCCTTTGCCCGTGGGTTTCGCGTTAAGTTAGAAGGGGCCAATGTCGCGATAGGAAATCCGGTATTTAACGGCTCTTCACTGATTGGCGGTACATTCAACAGAACATCTACTGGGAATACCCGGGTTGAAATTGTTAATGATGACAACCGCGATTTTGACGAAGTGCGTAGTTTCGGCATCAATGCCGACTGGGACCTTACCGATACGGTGAATCTGGCGTTTGACGTATCGCACTCCTCTGCCAAGAGTAATTTCCGCAATGGCTTGCTGTGGGCCTTAGTGGCTGAAGATGCCAATGCAGAAGTGCCGGTGCTGGATACTAATGTATCAATTTCTTATTTGCTTAATGGTCTGAATTTACCCAGCGTTGGCTTTAACCAGGCTGCGGCGTTTTCTGATATCGATAAAGTGATGGTCAGCAAGTACGGTATTTATCCTTATGTAAATGAAGATGAAGTAACGGCGTTTAAACTAGACGGTAAGTGGATACTTGATCTGCCGATCGTCGCCTCGCTCGAGGCTGGCGTGCGCTACTCCGAACGCACCTATAAAAATGACCGTTCAGTATTTGAGTATGGCAGTGACGCCGGTTTTTTAACCTCGCAGCCACCACTGAAACTGACCGACGATATGGTTGAAGTGGTTGATTTTAAAGGCGCCTTTTCTGTCTACCCAAGTTACTTGTCTATTGATCTGCAAAAAGCACTATCAGCCTGGTTCCCTGAGGGGATCCCACAACCAGTACAAACCTGGGGTACCGGCAACCCGGACGTGATTAATAGCCCCACGCCCGGACTAGGCCCAAATACTGCCTGGTCTGTACAACAAAGTGGCGAGGTATATGAAGATGTTTTGGCTGGTTATGTAATGGCAAACTTAGATGCCGAGCTATTTGGTATGCCGCTAAGCGGCAATATTGGTGTGCGGGTAGTGCAGACAGATCAGCGTGCTACAGACCTAGCTGATGTAGGGCGAGATCCGCTAAAAGGCGCGCAAAATATCGCGGATGAAGCTGGTTTAATCAATAATCGCTATGCGCCCGGAATTGTAGGTATTAAATACACTGAAGTACTACCACAGATAAACCTGAACTTCGGTATTACCGATAATTCGCAAATCCGTTTTGCTGCGGCTAAAGTCCTTTCCCGCGCACCAATAAATCGCTTGGCGTCTTCCAGCTCAATTACATTCAGTGATCTGGGTGAAATTAACGGTGACAGTTCGAACAGCCCTTTCTTACGGCCATTTGAAGCTAACCAATATGACTTATCATACGAATACTATATGCCTACTGGTGCTGTATCTTTTGCCTTGTTTTACAAGGACATCATAAGTTTTATTCAAAACGATACGATTGATAAGTTTGACTTCAAAGGCGCAGGCTACTCGGTACCAGACTTTATTTACCCTGATCCGCTTAGCATGAAACCGGTTGCGACATTCAACGGTTCACTGAGTACTGTGGTTAATAACGGTGAGGGTGGCTATATCCGCGGTGCTGAGCTGGCCTTTACCAAGGTGTTTGATTTCTTACCGGAGTTTTGGTCCGGCCTGGGGGTACAGGGCAGTTACTCCTACACCGAGAGTGAAGTTAGTCTGATTAATGAATTGGGTGGTCCCAGCATTGAAACCAGCTTTGAAGGTCTGTCACAGGATGTGTTTACCGGCACAGTGTTTTGGAACTATCAGGGCTTTGATGCCCGTGTAAGTGCCCGCTATCGCTCGCCTTTTGTGTCGTCGCAGGTAGGTATTGATGAGCAGATCACCAACTTCGACAGTGAAACGGTGATTGACATGCAAACCTCATACGACCTTAACGACAACTTTAAGGTGCTGTTTCAGGTAAACAACCTGACAGACGAGCCCACCAAGAGTTATTTCGGTGATAAAGCGCAAACCGGCACGCTGCAATTCTTTGGCCGCCAGTTTTATCTCGGCGCGGTTTATACCTTTTAAGCGGATTATGGAGCAAAAATAATGACGATAATGATAAAACTGCTAAAGCCCGCGTTGTTGCTGCTGGCGCTTAATCTGTTAGCGGCCTGTGGCGGTGGCGACTCAACAAAGCCCGGCGAAGTACTACTGACCTGTAATGTGCCGCAAATACCTAATGCTGCTGGTACAGAGTGTATAGACCCGCCGCCTAAGCAATGCAGAAAGCCCAGTGTGCCAAGTGCTAACAATGAATCGTGCATTATCGGTTACGACCCTGCTGCTCCGAATCCCATCGTTATGGGAAGCAGCAACCAAGCTGTACTGTTTTATAAGCGGTCAGATGGGAATTACAACGGCTGGGTGCTTCATACGTGGAATAATGAGACCTGCGATGCTTATCAAGCTTCGTCTATAGCGGCGTCATGGGAAAACGGTTTAGTACACGACGGGGTTGACGATCATTACGGCGCTTATTGGCTTCTGGATTTAAAACCTGGCTATGCCGGTACTGAAGACGCTTGCGGTAATTTCATCATTCATAAAGGCGATGAAAAGGATCTTAGTCAGTCTGATATGGCAATGCCTCTGACCCAACAACAGCCAGAAGGTGAGCCTGATTTTTCCACGATGAATTGGACGTTTTCAGGCTCAGCAGATATCTATTATTACCCAGTTGAGTCGCTAGGCGTCAATATTACCGGTGCTTCTGCTCACTGGATAGATGCTAATACATTCATCTGGAATAGCGAGGTTGCTCGCACTTCACCAGAGGTAAAACTCTACTATTCTGCAGAGCCGGTATTGGAAGTTAACTTTGATGATCAAATCGTAGGAGATGCGTTAACGTTAACACCTGTAGACCTGACCGATGCGCAAAAAGCGCTGGTACCGCATCTGGCAGACAAGCCAGCATTTAGTGCCAATTTTACTGCTGACGAAGCCAAAGCCATGCTGAAAAACCAGCTGGTGCTGGCAGCGAGTGATGTTGAAGGCGAGCTACTGGCCGCTACCTGGGTGCAGGCAGCAAAAGTGCTGGATGACCTATACACCAAAGGTGATGCCGATGCGGACGAAGCGACATTGGGTATTCAGTATCAGGATGGCGGTATTATTGCCAGTGTCTGGGCCCCTACGGCGCGCAGCGTAAACCTTAAGGTGTATAACGCCGCTAAAAGCCTGACGGCCACTTATGCGATGACGGCAGACAGCGCAACTGGTGTTTGGCGTTACAACGGCAGCAGCGCGCTGGACCGGCAGTTCTATCGCTATGAAGTGACGGTATATCACCCGCTGACCCGCAAGGTGGAAACCATTGAAGCGACAGATCCCTACTCACTCAATGTGTCGTTAAATGGCCGTTACAGCCAGTTTGTTAATCTCGCTGATGCCGACTTAGCCCCCGAGGGCTGGGCAGAGCGCACTGTGCCAACGGTTGCTAAACCGGAGGATATCGTTATTTACGAAGGCCATGTACGCGATTTCTCTGTTCGCGATCAAAGTGTTACCGAAGCAAACCGCGGCAAGTATCTGGCCTTTACCGAAACTGACTCGGTGCCGGTGCAGCACCTGAAAGCGCTGGCTGACAGTGGCTTAACCCATTTTCATCTGTTGCCGCTAAACGATCAGGCCAACATTAACGAAGATGCCAGCAAGCGTATTGCGCTTAGCGATACCGTTGCTAAGTTATGCCAGCTGAAAGCCGATGCGCCGGTGTGCGGCAATACCGATGCAAACACAACCTTGTTGTCACTGCTGCAAAGCTACTCACCTTTTGGTGAAAAAGCACAGGAGCTGGTGCAGGCAATACGTAGCATTGACGGGTTTAACTGGGGCTACGATCCGCAGCACTTTATTGCCCCTGAAGGTAGCTATGCCTCTAACGCTGAAGGTGTGGCCCGTATTAAAGAAGTTCGGGCAATGAATAAGGCATTGAATGACCTTGGCCTGCGTACCGTGCTGGATGTCGTGTACAACCACACCAGTGCATCAGGCCTGAATACCACGTCGGTGTTTGACAAGATAGTGCCGGGTTACTACCACCGCTATAACGAAACAACAGGTGCGATAGAACGTTCTACCTGCTGTGAAAACACCGCGACTGAACACCGTATGTTTGATAAGTTTATGCAGGATTCATTACTGATCCTCGCGCGTGACTTTGGCTTTAATGACTTCCGCTTTGACATTATGGGGCATTCACCCAAAGCCAGCATACTGGCAGCACGCGATGTAGTGCGGGCGTTCGATCCTAACGTGTACTTCTACGGTGAAGGCTGGAACTTCGGCGAGGTTACTGATAACCGCTTATTTGTGCAGGCCAAGCAAATTGATATGGCGGGTACTGAGATTGGCACATTCAATGACCGCCTACGTGACCCTGTGCGTGATGCGGTGTTGTTTAGCGATAACGGCAGTGAAGAAAATCTACGTAAGCAGGATCTGATCCGTATAGGTCTGGCCGGTACGTTAAAAGACTATGTGCTGGAAAGTTATCAGGGTATTGCCGGCCCGGCATCCAGCTTTGGTGGTGCTGGTTATGCAGCTGATCCGGCTGACATTATTAACTATGTGTCCAAGCATGATAATGAAACCCTGTGGGACAAACTGCAATATGGTTTGAGTGCCAGCCTGACAACCGCTGAGCGTGTAAGAGCGCAAAATATTGCTATAGCCATTCCGCTAATGAGCCAGGGCATTCCGTTTATGCAGATGGGCAGCGATATGCTGCGGTCTAAATCGATGGATCGCGACAGTTACGATTCCGGTGACTGGTTCAACTATGTCGATTTTACTATGCAAAGTAATAACTTTGCGGTTGGCTTGCCGCTGGCAGAGAAAAATGCCGACAACTGGGCCGCTATCGGTGAAATTCTGACCAATCCCAACGCTAAGCCAGCAGCAGATGATATCCGCTTTGCCAGTGAGGTGTTTAAAGAGTTTTTAAGCATCCGTGCCGGCAGCCCGTTGTTCCGCTTAACCACAGCGCAGGACGTGATAGACCGTGTTGGCTTTCATAATATCGGCAAAGGCCAAACGCAGGGCTTAATCGTGATGAGCCTCGATGACGGCATAGGGGTAACCGATCTTGACCCGGCATACGATGCCTTAGTGGTGGTGATTAACGGCACCTCGCAGCAGCAATCCCATACGGTACCTACCGCTGCCGGGTTCGATTTGCACCCAATACAGCAAGCGTCGGCAGACACTAACGTCACCACGGCCAGCTTCAGCGCCGGTGTCGGTGAAGGCACCTTCACCGTGCCGGCTTACACTATGGCGGTGTTTGTTAAAGCGCAGGGTGCTATGCAGGGCGAAGGCCTGGCGGCAGATGCCACCAGCGGCGCACCGGATATTCCACCTTATGAAGCGACAACGGTATTTGTACGCGGTGCGATGAATGGCTGGGGCGAGGTCGATACCTTCAGCTACGAGGGTGACGGTATCTACATGGCGACAATCGATATTGCTGCAGGTAACTACGAGTTTAAAGTAGCCTCGGCAGACTGGTCGACAGTCGACTTCGGTGCTGGTGCTGATGGCCAGGCAGTAACACTTGGCCAGGCAAAAACACTGGGCCGCAGTGGTGCAAACCTGCAGCTTAATCTGGTAAACGGTGCAACTTATGTGTTTGTATTAGATGCCAATAATAAAGATGCACCGGTACTAACGGTACAAGAGTTACCACCTTACGGTGTTGACACTGTTGTGTACTTAAAAGGCAGTATGAATGGCTGGTCCAACAATAGCCCGATGATGTACGCCGGCGGCAACATTTACTCGATTGATATCAGTCTGGATGCGATACCTTATGAGTTTAAATTTGCCGATGCTAACTGGGCAGCGATTAACTATGGTGCTGCCAATGGTGCCTTTACACTGGGCGAGGCCAAGGCGCTGGAGTATAACGCGGGCAACTTGTCATTGAATGTGACAGAGGCTGGTACTTACCGCTTTAGTGTCGATGCGTCTGTGCCGGAGGCACCGGTGATGACGATTACGAAGTTATAATAGCGCTTGACGTAACAAAGCCGCAGCCTGACTGCGGCTTTTTTATGGTTGCTTTTAGTTAATTTTACTCTGGGCATTATTCCACAGGTTCTGGTGTTCGCTTTGGCTGAAAAACTGCTGTGGTTGCCAGCAACGTGGCATATAACGGCGGATTTGGCCCGGTTCCCAATCGGCGCTGAGCTGGGTCAGAATTTCCTGCAACCGCTGCGGCGGGATCACGGCTAAACGGTTACGCGCCGGTTTAAAATACAGATTGTGGTCAACACTGACCTGGCAGTTGTGGCCGCCACGGCGGTATTGCAAATTGCGGCTGACAATACGGCACAACGGCTCTGCCGGGCTTGGTGGATAAAGCTGATTAACGATGGCCAGCTCATATTTTTCGGCAAAAGCGCTATCCTGCTTAGCCGGAATAAAAGCGATGCCAAACCCTTGCGGGAAAATGCCGGTAATAGTCAGCAGGTGTTTTACCCAGATGGCCGGAAACTGGCCGCGGCTGACACTGTCTTTTAATAACAGGCTGGCTTTGGGCAGCGCTTCATACTGATAACGGTGCCGGCCAGGCAGGACAATAGAGCTGTACACTTGTGGCAGGCTAAGCAGCGGTGTCAGCGCGCCCGTTTCGCCGCTGGCAGAACTAAGAAGCTGTTTAATAAACTTTATTTGTTGTTGTTGCTGCAGCTGGTGCTGCTGTTTTTCCTGTTTGCTATTGCCACGGTATGGCACCAGTTGCAGTGCATCGGATAGCAGCCGGTGCATGGCTACTTTACTTACCGCCAGATAACGCTGGCGCTCATCTGCATCCATATTGCGGCTGGCGTCCTGCTCACCGGCATAACCGGTTAACAACGTCACCGCATCAACATCCAGTAAGCCGCAATCAAGCAGCATCACAGCAACCACCAGCGGTAGCTGCACATGTAAACGGTACGGGCAATTGTCGTCGGCGAAGCGGCGCTGCTGATAGTGCTGCTGTAATACCGTGTCTTTGAGTAACTGATGTTCCAGGGCGTTATCCAGCAAACGCAGCGTCAGTGTGGCGCGATATAGCAATTTATAGCCAAACTGTAGCTCACGCCAGCGTCTGGGTGACTCAGGGGCGGTCAGTTGCAGGCTGCCAAGCATGCGGGCTGAACGGGTCAGGCTGTCTGCGGCATTGTTACCTTCGGTCAGACGCAGAATTTTCTCAGCCAGAAACCATAACTGCGGCATCAGGGCTGGGTGTGAGATCTGAGCATCGCCCGCAGGCGTGCTGGCGGCAAAGCGCAGATACCGGTGCGTGTCGGTAAGCAGGCTCACCAGACTGTCGGCATCGGATACCGAAGTAAGTGCGTGCAGCATACGCTTAAGCTCACGCATAAAGCTGCTGTCTGCTGGTTTAGTTGAGGTTTGCAAGCAGGAGTCTCCGACGCCAAGATAGCTTCCACAATACCTGATCCGGCAAGTTGAATAAAGTATGCACTGCGGTACACAAAGCTCGCAGTAGTAGCCGTTTTACTGTAAGCTCTGCGCCCCTCCATCAGGGAGGCCTCTGCAGCTGCGGCAGATTATTCTCGCAGCATTAACTGCGGGATCTCGCATGCAATTTACTGATTTAAAACTTTCACCGGAATTACTAAAAGCCATTACTGATAAAGGTTACACCACCCCTTCACCTATCCAGCAGCAAGCTATTCCAGCCGTGTTGGCCGGGCGTGACTTAATGGCCGCTGCCCAAACCGGCACCGGTAAAACAGCCGGTTTTACCTTACCGATGCTGCAACTACTGGCAGACAGCCAAAGCCAGGGCCGTAAAGTACAGTCGAATCATATCCGGGCACTGGTATTAACACCAACCCGCGAGCTGGCAGCACAGGTGGCGGAAAGCGTCGCGGTATACAGCAAATATCTGCCGCTGCGCAGTGCAGTCGTGTTCGGTGGGGTAAAGATAAATCCACAAATGATGACACTGCGCCGCGGCGTGGATGTGCTGGTTGCGACACCGGGCCGTTTGCTGGATTTATACCAGCAAAATGCAGTGAAGTTTGGTCAGTTGGAAATACTGGTGCTGGACGAAGCTGACCGTATGCTGGACATGGGCTTTATTAATGACATTAAAAAAGTGCTGGCACTGCTGCCGAAAAAACGGCAAAACCTGCTGTTTTCCGCTACTTTCTCTGACGAGATCCGCAAGTTAGCCAAAGCGCTGGTGAATGATCCGCTGGAAGTGTCGGTCAGTCCGGCCAATACCACCGCCGAGCGGGTAGAGCAGCTGATTTATCCGGTAGATAAAAACCGCAAAGCGGCACTGGTTACCAAGCTTATTACTGACAACAACTGGCAACAGGTGCTTATTTTTACTAAGACCAAGCATATGGCGAATAAGCTGAGTATGCATCTGGATACGGCCGGTATTAAAGCGGCGCCTATCCATGGTAATAAAAGCCAGAACGCCCGTACTAAAGCGCTGGCTGATTTTAAATCAGGCGCAGTCAGGGCCCTGGTGGCAACAGATATCGCCGCCCGAGGGCTTGATATTGATCAATTGCCCCAGGTAGTGAATTTTGAACTGCCGAATGTCGCTGAAGATTATGTGCACCGCATTGGCCGTACCGGCCGGGCTGGCGCTGCAGGCCATGCTATTTCACTGGTATGTGCTGATGAAGGCAAAGAACTGTTTGGTATCGAACGCTTGATCCAGCAGGCGATCCCGCGTCAGCTAATGCCAGGCTTTGAACCGGTTAATGCCGTGGCGGAATCGAAACCGAATGCCAAGCCTTATAAACCGAAAAAGCCCAAAGTAGCGAAAACGGGCCACCGTGATGGCCAGCGCGCACCACAAGGGCGGGCACCGAAACAAAACACGGGTAATTAAGGCTGTAGCAACTATCGGTTTGCCCACACCAACGCTACCTTTAAAAAAAGAATGCAGGCCAGCGCCTGCATTATTTTTATCTGATTGGCATAGCGCTGTTTAACTACCGATCACGCCGCCATCATCTTTGGTCACGATCACGGTAGCAGAACGTGGCCGGCTGCTGCCGCCATCCGGCCAGTTGCTGGTGAAATCGCCCGGTTTTGAGCGATCGCCCGGGTGCTGAATATTAACAAACAGCGTCTTCATATCCGGTGTCGCGCTGATCCCTGTCACTTCACAGTCGGTCGGCCCAACCAGAAAGCGCTTAATCTGGCGGGTCACCGGATCAGCCACCAGCATCTGGTTATTACCGTAAGGGCCTTCGCCTTGCTGAGAACCGCTCATATCAGTTTGGATCCACAGCAAGCCGTTCTTATCAAACCACAGGCCATCCGGGCTGGCCAGATGGTTGTCGGCGGTTAACGTCAATTCAGTACCCGGTGTTTCGGTACCCACATCACCGGCCAGCAGGAAGATATCCCAGTCAAAAGCAGTTGCTGCCTGAGCTTCACGCTCATTCCAGCGGATAATATGGCCGGTAGCGTTATTTGCCCTGGGGTTTGGTGCATCTGTTTGCGCGTCTGTGCGGCGCGTATTGTTGGTCAATGTGAAATACACTTCGCCGGTTTCCGGGTGCACCGCGCCCCATTCCGGCCGGTCCATTTTGGTGGCGCCTGCTACATCAGCAGCCAGGCGGGTATTTAGCAAAATATCGGCCTGATCAGCAAAGCTTACGCCTGCGGCGGCTGCTTTGGCCATAAAGTCTGCATTGTTGATATCCAGCGGTAACCAGTCGCCACTGCCATCTTCATTGAAACGGGCAACGTAAAGAATACCGTCGTTTAACAAATGACCACCGGCGGTATTTTTATAATAAGGTGCGCTGGAAACAAATTTGTAGATGTATTCGAATGTTGAGTCATCACCCGAGTACACCACCACAGGCTTACCTTCTTCCAGCTTGCCAAAAATCACGCCTTCGTGGCCAAAACGACCAAGTGCGGTGCGCTTTTGCGGCAGGCTGTCCGGGTTAAACGGGTCAATCTCAACAATCCAGCCAAAGGTGTTAGGTTCGTTACGGTAGTCACCGCTGGCGTCTGCTGCGATGGTTGAGGCATTAAAACGCTGGTAGATATCTGCAGTGGGCGTAGCGGTTTCCCAGAAATAACGGCCATTACTGCCCGATACACCATAGCGGCTGTGTTCACGCGGCTGGCTGGCATCAGTATTGGCAAAGTAACCGGCCCAGTTTTCTTCGCAGGTTAAATAGGTGCCCCAGGGCGTATAACCATTACCACAGTTATTCAGGGTGCCACGGGTACGGCTGCCGTCCGGGCTATATTTGGTTACGACTTTGCTGCTACCGCGCACCGGGCCCGCCAGTTCCATCGGGGTGGCGCCGGTAATGCGGCGGTTAAACGGGCTGTTATTGACCAAAGCCCAGCTGCCATCAGCCTGTTGCTGAATATGGGCTACCGATACACCATGGGCGGCTATTTCTTTACGTGCTTCATCGGCAATGCGCGGCACGGTATCGATGCCGTTCGGGTGAATCAGGTTGTTATCGATATATTCATGGTTAAACACCAGCAAGCCTTCTGTCGAGCTGTCACCACCGCTACGGGTATCAATTGGGAAAAAATGCATGCCGTCATGGTGCATACCAACCTGTTGTTCCTGATCTGCGCCACTATTAGTGGCATCAGCCAGATATGCCGGATAGCTGCCGGTCAGTGGTGTACCCCATGGCAGAAACGCACGGGCAGTGTAACCCTGCGGCACCACTATGCCATCAGTGCGGCTGGCGGCGACTGCAGTAAAACCCAACAGTTCCGGGCCGGCAACCGGCGGCACTACGGGTACCGGCTCGCCGTCATCACTGCTGCTGCAGGCTGCCAGATTACCGCCAATAAAGGCGGCTACGGCTGCACCGACACTGCCTTTTAAAAACTTACGCCGCGCCATGCGAGCATCGACAACAGCTGCAAAGGTTGGGTTAAGTGAAAAGTTGGTTTGCGGGTCTATACCCGAGTTATCAATGCTGATGGCGGTTTTACTGTCTGACATTATGCTTGGCTCCGTATTGGCGTTGTTTTAGTTGTTGCAGTATTTAACGCAGGCTTAATGTCAGTGGCGTTACATTTGTGTAGCAGTTTTATGATGCTGTGATGACACTAAGATGGCGAAGCTGGTTTTTCAGGCTGTGCGGGACGCTTTTACCTCTGGTATAGTGGTGCTTTACGTAGCCAGGGAACCAGATTAGATGCAGTGGCAGGTATTAACCTTTGATGAGTTAGACACATACACGCTATACAGCATGTTGCAACTTCGGGTAGATGTGTTTGTGGTAGAGCAAAACTGCCCGTATCCAGAGCTGGATGACAAAGATCTGCATCCGCAAACGCGACATATTATTCTGAAAAAAGGGGAAAAGGTCATCGCCTATTCCCGTGTGCTGGCGCCGGGAGTCAGCTTTGAAGGCTACCCGGGTATTGGCCGGGTATGCGTGTCACAAACAGCGCGTCGCTTAGGCTTGGGCCAGGTGTTGGTTGAACGTACGCTCGAAGTCGCAGCAGAGCTTTGGCCTGATACCGATATTCATATTTCTGCCCAGTGTTATTTGCAGCAGTTTTACCAGGACTTAGGCTTCAAACCGGCCAGCGAGCCTTATCTGGAAGACGATATACCGCATTTAAAAATGATAAAACCGGTTAACTAACCGGTTTTATCTGTTGCTTCGCTACAGAGATTAGAACTTATAACTTAACGACAACCAAAGACTGCGCGCTTTTTCTGTGGTGTTGTAGTCAGAGGTACAGTTATAGGTATCTTCGGTGTCTGCCAGCAGGCAGGTACGGCTGGATAAGTCGTCGTCCAGCAAATTGTTAATGCGGGCACTGAAGCTTAACTGATCAGAATACTGATAACGGGCACCCAGATGCAGCAACTCGTAAGCTTTGTAGTATTGCTTGATTGTCTCAGGGCCTGTAGGGCCACTGATATTAGCGGTACCGCGAAAACGCTCGCTACGCACTTCAGCAATCAGTTGCAGGCTTAATTGCTGCAGCACTTGCCAGTTCAGCGTGGCATTAAACATATTCTTGGGCGTACTTACCAGCGGCAAACCGGCATCCCGGCCACTTTTTACTTCGCTGTCGGTGTAGGTGTAATTAGCACTCAGGCTGATGTTGTCGCTAAAAGCATATTTACCGGCCAGTTCTACGCCACGGGTTTCTGATTTATCAACATTAGCGGCCTGGGTAAAGCTGTTGTAACCCAGTTCAGCCCAACCGGGGCCGATATCGACGCAAGGCGTGCCAGCTGCAGCAGTTTCACAGTTTGGCAGGTTATCCTGATTGATAATTTT
Source organism: Rheinheimera sp. ATLC3 (assembly GCF_059429535.1). NCBI lineage: Bacteria > Pseudomonadati > Pseudomonadota > Gammaproteobacteria > Chromatiales > Chromatiaceae > Rheinheimera > Rheinheimera sp. ATLC3. The sequence goes on along the minus strand of NZ_CM182103.1, from coordinate 2,011,728 downwards.
ATCTTTAAAATCATTGTAAAACAGCGTGATATTGCCGCTAAAGGCCTCACCGCTGTAGTAGGCGGCTACCTCATAGTTTACGCTGGTCTCCGGTTGTAAATCCGGCGTGCCGACAAAGGGGCTGACACCTTGGCCGCCAAAACCGGTAATGCCCGGAAACAGCTGATTTGGTTTCGGTGCTTTATAACCGGTGCTGACACCACCTTTAATGGTCCATTGCTCGGTCGGACGGTAGTTCAGGTAGGCGCGCGGGCTGAACTCGCCACCGAAAATATTGTGATCATCAAAGCGTGCACCGGCTGTAGCGGTAAACTGCGGATGGAACTCCCAGCTGTCTTCAGCAAATACGGCCCACTGGCGGTGAGTCTGGTTGGTTCCATCGCGAAAACCGTCGCCGTACATACCAAAAACACCATCTTCCATCTCAGCGTTCAAATATTGTGCACCGACTACAAAGTAGTGGTCCTGATACTGCGATTCCAGCTTGCTGTCTAAGATCAGGTTGTCTATTTTCAGTGTGCGGCTGGGGCGCGGTAAAAACTGCGATTGCAGCTGGGCTGATAACGCATCGGTCAGTTGCGGTTTGTTGCTGGCCTGATCGATTACTGCCTGATCCCAGATTAGTTGCAGATCACTGCGTTCCTGTACTGTCAGAGGTAACGAGCGGCCAAAGTTTTCGCTGCGGCTTGTCGTGATGCTGCTGGTTAGTGTACCCATATCGAAACGGCCAACATGCGCCAGCACAAATTGTTCACGCTCAACACGCTGATACGGGGTATAACCGACACGGGGTTGAATAACACCGGCGCCACTGGCCCGCCACAGGCTGACCGGGCTATCCAGCGTACCGGTTTGGCCTTCGGTATTATCGTAGCGCTGTTTGGCAATATCATATTCCAGGCTGATAAACTGCTGCTCACTGATGGCGTAATTTAATGTAGCACCCAGATTCCAGTTTTTTGCGGCAACAATTTTTTTATCACCAAAACTGCCCTCATCTACCCAGGTAGACCCATCAGGCAAAGGCAGGTTTTCGCTGTAAGTCGGTTCGCTTTCATCGCGATCATACACGCTGCCGCGCACGGCGTACGTAAGGCCGCGTGCACCGGTTGGGCCGGTCAGATAGAAGTCGGCTTTTTTATCATCGCCGTATTGGTCGTCCTGCTGCAGATTGCTGCTCAGCGTAACGCTGCCATGCGTGGTGTCGAGCTCTTTACGGGTAATAATATTAATTACACCACCAATGGCATCAGCCCCATACAGCGTAGACATTGGCCCGCGCACCACTTCAATCCGTTCAATCGCTTCCAGTGGCGGCATGTACATAAACTGGCTGTTGCCAAAGTTATTCGGTCCTATATCGCCGATATCGCTTTGCCGGCGGCCGTCAATTAATACCAGGGTGTAATCTGACGGCAGGCCACGCATGGTAATGCTGATATTGCCATTTTTGTCCTGGCCACTGCCGACGTCTATACCCTCGATATCGCGCAGTGCATCTGCCAGGCTGGTAAAGGGTTTGCTTTGCAGATCTTCCCGCGTTACCACTGAAACACTGGCTGGCGCATCGACCAGTTTTTGTTCAAAGCCGGATGCCGTTACGACAATCACTTCCATATCATAATCCGCTGCCGCGGCGGCTGCAGCCAGTTCCGCATGGGCTAATGGCAGTGCAAACGCGGCGGCAACGGCGCAGGCCAGAGTGGTAGGGCGAAAAGACATGATTAACTCCTGTAAGAACACCTAAAGCGGTTGGGTAACCGCAGTCTGTTAAGTTAGGTAAATATGCTGGCGAATGATAATTATTCTTATTATCAAGATCAATTAAAAACTGAAGAAATCATGACTTATCTTGTCAGCAGTACTCGCAACGTGGTGCAATTTGAAGTTGAGAGGCAAACAGCGCTATAAGGTTAGCGCTGTGGTGGGCCGTATATTTGCTCGGCAGTATTGAACAGGATCCAGCTGGTTAAAATGTATTTGTCGTTTGATACCGGAATGCAGCCGCGGTGGGTATGGGTAAAGTATGCCGGTGCTATCACCATCCGGCCGGTTTTGGGCGTAATGCTTTTGTTCTGATAGTAAAACTCGGTCTGGCCACCTTCTGCAACGTCATTTAAGTAGAACATAAACAGCAGTGCCCGGTGTAATGGCTCTGTGCTGCCCTGCTGCGGATAAACCTCACTGTGCCAATAGCCATAATTACCCACCCCAGCCTGGTATTTCTGTGCCTGTATATTACCCAGGCGAAACAACACCCGCATGAAATCCATGGTTTTGGCTTTACCAAGCTGCTCATAATTGTCATTGGTTATCGCCACCGGCTGGCCGGTTTGCGGGTGCGCAATTGTCAGGCCAACTGGGCCTATCAATGCAAAATGGTATTTCTTAAAGTACTCACAGGCATAGTGAGTGGTCGCCTGCCAGATCTGCTGCAGCAACGGCTGATACTCGGCATGCTGAAACAGGTATAAATCGGTGCTGATTTTCTTGCTCGGGTCGACACCACCTCCGGTGCGACCAGGCACAGTATGTGGGCTGGTATCAAAGGTGTTGATAAGCTGCTGACAGAATTCTGCGCTTAATGCATTGTCATAGACTTCAATAAAGTCGGTCATAAGATTTCCGGCTGCTCTTTGGCGCGCTTTGTTGTAATAAGGTTAATACCATACTGTATTGCGCAGCAGCAGAAAAGAGCAAAACCCGCCGTTAAGCTGAACCTGAGCGCTGCTGCCTGACCAGTTGCTGCAGACTACGGATATTATCAGCAATGTCCTGCCGCTGTGGTGCAATCTGGAACACCTGCTGTAATAATCGCAATGCACTTTGATACTGCTGGCGGTTAATTTCCAGCTGAGCCTGGGCCTGCAGCGCCGGGATCTGAACCTCTTTAATCGTTGCCGCCCGGCTGTAATTGATGCTGGCCAGTTCAATATTGCCGCGGTTTTCATACCACTGCGCTAATGTCAGTAAGGCTTCGCCTGACAACGGGTCCAATGCCACGGCTTGTTGCAGTTCGGTCAACGCCTGTTTTGGCTGATTGTCCGCACTGGCCAATTGCGCCCTGACCAGCGCCAGTTGAGCCTGTTGCTTTACCGGCAACTGTTGTGTCGGCAGAGCACCCTGTTTCAGCAGGCTTTTAAGTGCCGGCCATTGTTGCTGATAGGCCAGATAACTTGCCGCCTGAATCAGCGGGGTATGCCAGTTCTGGCTGTCCGGTTTTGCCTTAACAGCTTGTTGCAGCAGGCTGGCACCGCGTTCGGCACTGCCACTGTTAAAGTGCAGCTGCGCTGCCAGCAGCAGATTGTCAGCAGCGTGTTCGCCAAGACGCAGTGCAACTTCGATACTGCTAAGTGCCTGTGTGCTGTTACCCTGACTCAGCGCCAGCTGGCTACGCTGCAGCCACAGCGCTTTATTATCCGGTTGTTGCTGCAACAATTGCTCCAGCATTGCTTGTGCCTGCGACCAGGCCTGGCTTTGGATTAACGCATACAGCAAACCCTGTTGCCATTGACTGTTGTCAGGCTCCAGCAGTAACGCCTGCTGATAACCTGCCACTGCACTGGCTGGCTGCGCGGTTTTCAGGTTGATATAAGCCAGTTGACCATATACCTGGGCGTCGGCGACGCCAAGATTAATAGCGGCGACTAAATGAGGCCTGGCAAGCGCATATTGCTGTTGCTGCATCCTTACCAAGCTCAGCGCCTGATGCGCCAGCGCCAGATCCGGCTGTTTGCCAAGTGCAGCCTGCAATGCTTTGGCGGCTTCATCATAGCGGGTCAGTGACAACAACACCTGACCACGCAGCACCTGCAATGCGGCGCTGTCACCGTCAAGCGGGCGCTGGCGGAACAGCCCGGCAATCGCCTGATAGTTTTTTTGCTGCAGTAATGGCTGCAGCTGCCGGGCAAAACTTTGTTCGTTTGGCATAATAGCCGCGGTGCGCTGCGCAATGGCGTTGTTATTCAGCATCACCTGCCATACCGGGTCGTCCAGCTTTACCTGCAAAGTGCCAGCCGGGTTGTTACTGGCAAATACTGCCGTACCCCACAGCAACAAGGTTGTGGTAAATACAGCTGTTTTTAAAAATGACGTCATCGCTTTACCATTTTGCATCAAGGTTTAAATTCTACCGGCCAGATAAAGCGTGCACTGACGGCTTCTGTGCCTTTGGTGGGCACACTGAAGCGGCTGCTGCGCACTATCCGTTCTATTTCCGGCCGCAGTTCCGGGTAAGGGTTTTCTATAATATTCAGCAGCGTCAGCCGGCCTTGTTCATCAATCAGTATATCCAGCTTCACCAGGGCCTTTTTTATACCCTGGCGGCTTAAACTACGCGGAAACACCGCATTCAGCGGTGTCTGCAGCACCGGCAGTGCATCGAGCTGATCCAGGCTGAAAGCACTGATTTCTATCTGTAATGGTTGCCATTGCACTTGTTGTAGCTGAGGCTGCGGCGCACTGAGTTCCAGTTTGGGTTTAACCAGCTGAATATCGGGTGCGGCTATCTGTACTGCACTGCTATTGCTTACCTGTAAGTCCAGCGTCGGTGTCGTGTTAACCGGTTGCGGCGGACTGGGCGGTGGTGGCGGTGGCGGAGTGGGCAGCGCGGCTAAATCCAGTGGCCGTAACAGCAGCTTTTGCTCTGAAGGGGGCTGAAACTGCCGCGCATACCACATCAATAACAAAGCGCTGCTGAGCAACGTGACGCTGAGGCCAAACGCCAGTAAGCGGATACGGGCCTGCATGTTACTGCGCTACCGTCGCCAGGCTTACCTGCGGTGCACCAGCCAGTTTGGCGCCGTCCAGCACCTTAACCAGCAAGTCGGCCGGCACATTTTTATCAACCTGCAGCACCACAGGGCGGGCACGCTCACGTAGCAGCTGCTCCAATGTTGGCCTTACCCCTTCGACACCGATATTGCTGCCATCGTAATAAACACCGCCATTATCGGTAATGGCTACCAGTATAACCAGTTGCTGCAACTGGCTGGCGGATACGGCTTGCGGCTTGTCTACTTCAACCCCGGTTTCGCGCACAAAAACGGTCGTGACAATAAAAAATATCAGCAGAATAAACACCACATCTAACAGTGGCGACATATCAATGCCCTGATGCTGTTGTTCCAGCCGCTGACCTAAACGCTGCTGCATCATGCCACCTGTGTGTGCTGTTGGGCGACACGGGCGCGCGTCAGTTTGGCATTCACCAGAGACTGCAACAGCCAGGCCGGAATAGCACAACTTAAACCCAGCTGGGTTGTGAATAACGCCTCGCCAATACCTGAGCTGAGTTCGGCTGCGCCACTGTCACCAGAGGCCAGGCCAGCGAATACGCTGAGCAGGCCGACAATAGTGCCGAGCAAACCGCAAAGCGGCATACTGGCGATCAACACGGTATTAAATTGTTGCCATTGGCCACACTGCTGCCAGTGGCCACTGCGTAACAGCAGCCATTCCTGTAGCAGTAATTGGTAGCTGCCAAGTGCAGCAGCCAATATCAGCCAGCACACCAGGTTATCGGTTAACATACTTATCATGCAGCCTGCTCCTGTGTTGTAGCAGTATGACGGCCTGGTTGCTGCGAAATATGCAGCGCCAGCGCTTCGAGCTGATGGTAATAATTGCGCGCTTTACGTGATAACAGCGCATGCAGCACCAGTGCCGGAATAGCGACGACCAGCCCCAGCTCTGTGGTGATCAGTGCCTGAGCAATACCGCCGGAAACAACCTGCGGATCGCCGGAGCCAAATAAAGTCATCATGTTAAAGGTTTCAATCATGCCGCTTACGGTGCCGAGTAACCCCAGTAATGGTGCTACGGCAGCTGTTACTGCAATGGCACCCAGGCGGGCGTCCAGTGTCAGCCGGCTATGTTGCAACACGGCAAATAACGCATCGTCACGTTGCTGACCAAGCGGGTATTGTTTAGCACAGTTGTCCAGTTGTCTGGCAAAACCTGTACTGTGTTGTAGCTGTGCTGAAGGCAGGGCAGCAACCTGTACTGCAGGCAGACGCCACAGTTGCCAGGCTTTGTGCAGGGCAATGATCAATGCCACCAGTGCAAAAGCCAGTATTGGCAATGCCCAGATGCCACCTTTACTAACATGACTCAGCGCAGATTCATGCTGATTTGAACGCAGCAGGGCTTTATTCAGACTGGGATCAAATAACACCTTGGCGCGCTGTTGCTGCTGCAGCTGTTGTAAGGCAGAGGCGTCGTTGAATGGCAATGCCACACTCAGGTTGCCGGTTTTGTCGCTGCTGTGTTGCAATAAACCGCCCTGTTGCTGTTCGTCCTGCCAATACCAACTGACTGGCCCTACCTGCAGTACCCTGGCGTTTACCAGCTCACCGCTGGGTAAAATGATGTCGTGGTTGTGCCAGGCCGGGTAAAGGCTTTGCTGCAATGCACCGGCAAAGTGACTGGCCGCCTGCAACTGGCTGGTAAGAGAGGTATCGACAGTGTCTAACTGCTGTTGCCGGATAAAGCTGGCCAGCTGATTCTGCTGGTATTGTTGTTGATCCTGCCAGCGTTTCAGCCGCTCGGTTAATTGATTAAGGCCCAGTGTACTTTCATCTTCAGCACGGCGCGCAACAGCGGTTTTATCACGCAGTTGCTGTACCTGCTGTTGCAATGTCTGGTACTGGCTCACCAGCTGTTGTTGCTGACGGCTGATTTGTTGCTCGGTATTACTCAGGTTTTGCTGCGCTTGTTTGATATCTGCCAGCACGGAGTTGCTGATATCTGCCGCTGTGGCGGGATGACTGAGAGCAACAAAGGATAACAGCGCTGCGCACAGAGCATGCCCGATGATTTGTGCTAAAACGTTGCTGCTGTTCATGGCGTGGTTTCCTTGCGGGCTGACGACGCAGCCTCTGCAGATAACTGCAGTGGCAGGCTAATCAGCTCTGCCTGAGCGCGTTTTTCCAGTATTGCAATTGCTTGTAACACTTCACTACCGTCAACGCTGCTGTCAAATTGCCAGCTCCAGCCAGTACTGCCGGGGTAACCCATGCCGCTATAGCTGCCATCAGCACTGCTAAACCAGGCCTGACTTGCCCCGAGATACAGCTGTTTCACCCTGACCGGCGTGCCGTCGGCGGTGTTAAGCGTCATTTCATCCAGACTCAGGCGCTGTTGAAACTCGGCCAGTTTGGTCAGTAAAAACAAGCTGCGTTGCAACTGAACTGAGGCATCAGCATTGTCTGGCAGGCTAGTCAGTTCCTGTTGCCAGATATGCTGCAGTGGTGGCGGTAGTTGTGGCTGCATTACGCGTACCTGCTGTAGTAAAGCGCTGATCTGGCGCCCGCCCTGTTGCTGCTGTTGCTCCAGCTGTTGCTGTTGCGCCAGCAGTGCTGCCCGCTTTTCGTCTACTGCATCATGCTGTTTGCTATTACGTTCCAGTACCTGTTGCAGCTGCTTTTGTTCAGCCTGTAACAAGCTGATGCCTTGCTGCAGGCTTTGCTTACGCAGCTGCCAATCTTGTTGTAGCTGATGCTGCTGTTGCTCCAGCGCCAGCCACTGCTGCACCAGTGCATCAAGCTGAGTAACCGCAGTAGTTTGCGCCAGTACGTGGCTGGGTGTGAAAAAAAGTAATGCTAAACATAGAGTTAACATTGAAGTCGATGTGAGTTGGTTCAATCTGTTCATGAATTGCCGCTGTCTGGCTGTCATTTACAACGTTAGCTGGTAACGCATTATGTCAAAATGGTAGATCAAACACAACTGATAATCTTTCTCATTTACATTTTTTTAAGCGGGTGCTAGCATGCCGCCGGCTGACTGAAAACCCGGCGTGCAGCATGTTACCCAAAGCCTGCTGATACAGCGCCGGCCCGATAAAAATTTGGAGCAGGAAATGACACAAGTTGCCGGAGCCGCGCTTAGCGGTACCCATTTTAATAAAGCCCCGCTGGCCGCTGCCGTGGCGCTGGCATGCACAGTATTAAGTACTCAGGCCGCTGCGATGCAGGCCGAACAGGTGCAGGAGCTCGCTGTGGCACAGGCCAAAGCCACCACAGAGGACGACGTTAAAGTTGAGCAGTCGTCTAACATTAAATTTACCCGGCCGCTGCTGGATACAGCCAAAACCATTACGGTTATTCCGCAGGCGGTCATGAAAGACCGTTCGGTTGATAGCCTGCGCGATGCATTGCGTAATGTATCAGGTATCTCGCTGGCTGCCGGTGAAGGTGGTGCGCCAAGCGGTGACAGCATGTCAATCCGCGGTTTTAGCGCCACAACCGATATTTTTGTTGATGGTATCCGAGATATCGCCGGCTACAGCCGCGACACCTACAATCTGGAAAGCATTGAGGTCGCCAAAGGCCCGGGTTCGGCGGTATCAGGCCGTGGAGCTACCGGCGGCAGCATTAATCTGCAATCGAAAACCGCCCGGCTTGATCAGTTCTCTGATGTCAGCCTGCGTCTGGGTAGCGAGTCGGATTACCGTGCCACGCTGGACAGCAATATCACACTGGGTGACACCACGGCACTGCGGCTGAACCTGCTGACTGATGACGTCGATGTGGCGGGCCGCAACGAAGTGAACAACAGTAAAGACGCAGCAGCACTGTCGCTGGCAACCGGTATAGGCTCTGCACAACGTTTTAGCCTGAATGCCGAGTACCAAAAACAGGACAATATGCCGGATTACGGCCTGCCATGGGTGTCAGATCCGGCTGCAGTGCCGCAGCTGGCTGATTATGTAAACGAAGCACCACCGGTAAGTTTTGATAATTTTTACGGTAACGTTTTCCGTGACTATGAAGAGATTAAAGCGCAGTCGCTGACTGGCCGCTTTGAGCAGGATCTCAGTAATACCACTATGTTGCGGGTACAGGCGCGGGTGGGCTCCGTTGAGCGCGAAGGAGTGGTGACCGCACCGCGTTTTATCGATCAGAAAACCAGTACAAATGTACGGCAAAGTGATGAAAAAACCCGTGACACGAAAAACTCACTGGCCGCTGTGCAGCTTGACCTGGTGGGTGAGTACCAGACCGGCAGCATCAAACATAACCTGGTAACGGGGGTTGAATGGGCACAGGAAACGTTCAAGCGCTGGAATATGGTGGATCTGGTGGATGACAATCTGGACAGCACGCCATCACTAGTCGATTTGTATAACCCGGATCCGCGGGTACCTTTTACCGGCCGCTATGGCCGTGATGGCAACAGCATTGAAGCGGAAGGCGATAATATTGCACTCTATGTGTTTGATACTCTGACACTCAACCCGCAATGGGAGCTGACGTTGGGCGCACGCTGGGACAGCTTTGAAACAGATTATCAGTACAGCTATACCGACCCGTCTTTGCAGGTAGATACCAAAGACAATATGCTGAGCTGGAATGCCGGGCTGGTGTATAAACCTGCCACTAATGGCAGCATTTACTTTGCCGTGGGTAATTCGTTTAACCCATCAGCTGAAGGTCTTACCGTATCGACCAATAGCAACAGCAACCTGATCGATTTAGAGCCGGAAGAAACAGTAAGTTACGAGCTTGGCACCAAATGGGATTTACTGGATGGCCGCTTACTGACCAGTGCCGCCCTGTTCCGTACCGAGAAAAAACATGCCCGTACTGATGATCCGGACTTTACCGATGGCCAAAGCAGCTTTGATACGCTGAACGGCCAGCAAAGGGTGCAGGGGCTGGAATTAAGCGCGGTTGGCTACATACAGCCTAACTGGACACTTATTGCTGCCTACACCTATCAGGATAGCGAAATTACCCACGCTGAAGGCGATGATGCCAGCCAGATTGGTATGCCGCTGTCAGGTACGCCGGAGCACTCAGCCAGTGTCTGGAGCCGTTATGATTACAACGACAAACTGGCGTTTGGTGCCGGTGCACAGTATGTTGGTGAGCGTTTTAATAACTCGTCTGCTAACCGTAAAACAGCTCCGGGTTACACCACTTACGATGTCATGCTGTCTTATCAGGCCACCGATAAACTGGGTTTACAGTTAAACGGTGTCAATCTGTCGGACAAGCGCTACATTGAGCAACTTGGCGGTGGTCACTTTATTCCGGGTGAAGGGCGCCATGTCAGTATTACTGCCAGCTACAGTTTCTAAGCGGTAATAGTTAAACTAAAGCCCCGCCAGCGTGATGCCAGCGGGGCTTTGCTGTCTCTGAACAGATAACAGGAGCGGGTATGCTGTTAAAAATTCCACAGGTGTTAACAAAAGCACAGGTTGCCAGCTGCAAGCAGGTGTTGCTGGATGCAGACTGGGCTGATGGCAATGTCACCGCAGGTTATCAATCGGCACAAGCCAAGCATAACCTGCAGTTGCCGGAAAATAGCCCGGCAGCACGCCAGCTGGGTGATCTGGTATTACAGGCGCTGGCGCAGAATAAATTGTTTATGTCAGCGGCGTTGCCGCTAAAAATCTTCCCGCCTCTATTTAATTGTTATCAGGGCGGGCAGTCATTCGGTGTACATGTCGACAATGCTATCCGCCAGGTACCGGGAACACCGGTGAAAGTGCGTACCGACTTATCTATGACGCTGTTTTTCTCTGAACCTGAAGAATACGAAGGTGGTGAACTGGTGATTGAAGACACCTATGGTGCACACAGTGTGAAACTGGCTGCCGGTGATATGGTGTTATATCCGTCGACCAGCCTGCATAAAGTCACGCCGGTAACCAAAGGGCGGCGACTGGCATCATTTTTCTGGTTACAGAGCATGGTGGCCAGCGATGAAAAGCGCAGCCTGCTGTTTGATATGGATATGGCTATACAGTCGCTGCGGCAACAGCTGGCGGATAGCCGGGAAATAGTTCAGCTGACCGGGGTGTATCACAACTTGCTAAGGCAATGGGCGCAAACCTGACCGCTACTGTTGTTTCAGTACTTGCACTTGTTTCAGTATCTGTACTGACGCATTATGTTGCGCTTAACTGCTTCCAGCTTTAGCGTTACAGGGGACGCCATGTTCAGTGAAATTATTCAGCCGCGCTTTTCCGACACAGATGCCTTGGGTCATATCAACAATACAGTGTTTGCGGTCTGGTTCGAAGGGGCCCGCCAGGGCGTGTTTAAGATTTTTACGCCAAACCTGAACTTACAGCAGTGGCCTTTGATTATCGCCGGCATCAAACTGGATTATCATGCCCAGACTCACTTTGGTGTTGAGGTTGAAATACGCACCTATATCAGCCGTATCGGCAGCAGTTCATTTGATGTGTATCAGGAAGCCTGGCAGCAAGGTGTTAAAACCGTATCCGGCACTGCGGTAATGGTGCAGTTTGATTACAACAGCAATAAAGCCGTCACTATTACCGCTGGGCAGAAAAAGCAATTGATGCAGCACACACTCCCAGTATAACCAACTTCACCAGCCGAATATTGTCCGGCGATAATTATCGCAGTCAGCCTTGGTCTGGTCGTAAAGCACTGGTATGGTAAAGCACGGCTGGTTATCGTCGAAGCAGAATAATAATCCGGAGTGTGTTATGAAAAGCGTGTTTATTGGCCTTACAGTAGGCATCAGTCTGGTGCTGGCGGGCACAGCACAGGGGTACGATCGTATTACCGGTGCTCCTTTTGCCAGCCGTTCAGAAGTCATAGCACCGTCGGCCATGGCTGCCACCAGTCAGCCGCTGGCCACTCAAATTGCACTGGATGTGATGAAACAGGGCGGTAATGCTATCGACGCCGCTATTGCTGCCAACGCTGCCCTGGGTTTGATGGAACCGACCGGCAACGGTATCGGTGGTGACTTATACGCCATCGTCTGGGACGCCAAAAGCCAGAAACTGCACGGCTTAAATGCGTCTGGCCGCTCGCCGCTGAGTTTAAGTTACGAAATGCTGGCGCACGAGCTGAAAAAGCTTAACCGTACCAGTTTGCCGCCGCACGGCATGTTGCCGATCAGTGTACCGGGTGCCGTGGATGGCTGGTTTGAGCTGCATAAAAAGTTTGGCAGTCTGCCGATGCAGCAAATTTTGCAGCCTGCTATCGACTACGCCGAGAAAGGCTTCCCGGTCAGCGAATTAATTGCCTACTACTGGGACCGCAGTGTACCAGTGCTGAGCAAACAGCCGGGCGATTTTAGCGGTACCTTTACTATTAATGGCAAAGCACCGGCGAAAGGCCAGATTTTTAAAAACCCGGCACTGGCTAACACACTGAAAAAAGTTGCAAAAGAAGGCCGGGATGCGTTTTACAAAGGTGATATCGCCGTAGAAATTGACCGCTTTATGCGTGCCAATGGCGGCTATCTACGCTATGCCGACTTTGTAAACCACCGCTCTGACTGGGTAGAACCTGTCGGTGTCGATTACAAAGGCTATACGCTATGGGAGCTGCCACCCAATGGCCAGGGCATAGCCGCGCTGCAAATGTTGCAGATCCTGAAAAACTTCGATTTAAAAGCCGCCGGTTTTAATACGCCGCAAAGCCTGCACCTGTTGATTGAAGCGAAAAAACTGGCCTTTGAAGACAGGGCCAAATTTTATGCCGATCAGGACTTTAACAAAGCACCAATTAAGGGGCTGATTTCAGAAGAATATGGCCGTGGGCGTGCCAAATTAATTGGTGACAAAGCCGCCAAGCGGGTTGATGCCGGTAACCCGGCGCTGTACCAGGGCGATACCATTTATATGACCACCGCCGACAAAGACGGCAATATGGTGTCATTAATTCAGAGTAACTACCGTGGAATGGGCTCAGGTGTGGTTGTGCCGGGGCTGGGTTTTGTCTTCCAGGACCGCGGCGAGCTGTTCTCGATGGACAAAAAACACGTTAACGCTTATCAGCCGGGAAAACGGCCATTTCAGACCATTATTCCGGCCTTTGTTACCAAAGATAATAAACCACTCATCAGTTTCGGTGTCATGGGCGGTGCTATGCAGCCGCAAGGCCATGTGCAAATTCTGGTCAATATGGCCGATTACGGCATGAACCTGCAGGAAGCCGGTGATGCGGCGCGCTGGCAGCACCTTGGCAGCACGGAACCGACCGACGGCAGCGACATGTATCTGGAAAACGGTGGTTATGTGGAAATGGAAACCGGCGTGCCTTATGAAACAGTGCGCGAGCTGATGAAAAAAGGCCATGATGTGCGCTACGGCTTAGGCGGTTACGGCGGTTATCAGGCCATAATGCGCGATCATGAAAACGGCGTTTGGGTGGGCGCGTCTGAATCACGTAAAGACGGCCAGGCTGCGGGTTACTAAACGAACAGACAGGATTAAAACCGGATTGTTCTAAACCGACCGTTGAAGCCCCGGATGGGCGGACAAATTTGCCGGGAGCGAATTTGAACAGCTTTGCTGGTCCCGTAGGATAAACTTCATGGATGAAGTTTATAAACGAGCCTACAGGGACGTATTTACGGCGTGTCGGTGTGAGCAAGCCGGTTTTACGGCTGGGCTAACTAACCTAGTTGCACCTGCACCTGATAATTCGTGGTGATTTGCTCTATCGCCTGTTGCATATCACCATCAAAGTCGGCACACAGCTCAGCGTAGCTGTGGCGCAGTTTCAGGCGCTGGGTAGTTTTAACAAAGCGCAGCACTTCTTCTTTGCTGGTTAAAATAAGCCGTGGTACCCGCACGTTGTTACCCTGCTCGTCTTTGGCAATCATCGTAAAATACGACGAGTTACAGTGCTTTATCTTACCGGTTTGAATATTCTGCGCTTCTACCCTGATGCCGACCACCATAGAGCTGTTGCCCACAAATATCACCGACGCTTTTAACGTAACCAGCTCGCCGACTTCAATCGGGTTTAAAAAGTCTACCCTGTCAACCGAGGCGGTGACACAGTACTTACCACTGAACTTAGAGCCGCAGGCGAAGGCTATCTGATCCATCAGTGACAGCAGATAGCCACCATGAATTTTACCGCTGAAATTAGAGTGTGATGGCAGCATCAGCTGCGACAGGGTGACGCGTGAACTGCTGCCTTTTTTAAATTCTTCGCTCATAACGGCTTCTATTTACTGACGAGGGTGTAGCCAAGTGTAGCAAAGCAATAGTGAATAACTGCTCTGCTGTGTCTGGCCTAATTCAGGCCATGAGTGGGTTTGTGTTGCACCAGTACCCAGGGTGAAATAACCACGGCCCACAACTCGGTTTTCTCATCAAACCACTGCTGTGCCTGCTGTTCGCTGGTGCGGCCGACAGTACCTGCCGCCAGCCAGTCGGTAACGCGGGTTTTGTCATCGCGGCTAAAGGCAAACGCTACGTCAACCAAATCCAGCGCTGCTGACACGGTAATTACGGCACCGGCAGCGTAAAATTTTTGCAGCTCCAGCCAGTTGATACGGGCTGTCTCACTGATAATTTTGGCTTTTATCAGTTCAGGGTTATGTTCATCATCGATCAGATGCGCATCTGGTGGTGTGATTGCAGTCATAAAAGTTTACTCAGTTTCATCGCCTTGCTCGGCCACCTGGGCGGCGCTGAGTTCGTGCTTTTTCAGTAATTTATAAAAGTCAGTGCGGTTGCGGCCGGCCAGTTCAGCGGCGCGGGTAACATTGCCTTCAGTCATTTGTAATACGCGGATCAGGTACTGACGCTCAAACTGATCGCGCGCTTCTGTCAGCGGTGGCCAGTAGCTGCTGTCCTGCGATAATGCCTGCTCCACCTGAGCTGCGCCTATTACCGGGCTATGGGTTAACGCAACGCATTGCTCCACCACGTTGACCAGCTGACGCACATTGCCGGGCCACTTGGCGGTGGCCAGTAGCTGCATTGCATCGTCAGAAAAACGTGTTACATCAACCTGATGCCGTTCTACACTTTGCTGCAGCACATGGCGTGCCAGCAAAGGAATATCTTCGGGTCGCTGCTCAAGGCTTGGCAGTTGCAGGTTAACCACATTCAGCCGGTAGTATAAATCTTCACGGAAGCTGCCATCCTGCATAGCTTGCTGCAGATCGCGGTGGGTGGCTGATAATACTCTGACGTTAATGGGTACCGTTTTGGCGCTGCCGACCGGGCGAATTTGCCGCTCCTGCAGCGCGCGCAGTAGCTTAACCTGCAGCGCAACCGGCATATCGCCAATTTCATCCAGAAACAGGGTGCCGCCATCGGCTTCCCTGAACAAGCCGCCATGCTCGGTAACTGCACCGGTAAAGGCACCTTTGGTATGGCCAAACAGCTCAGATTCCAGCAGATGTTCCGGCAGGGCGCCACAGTTAATGGCAACAAAAGCTTTCGCTGCACGTGGGCTGGCTTTATGTATTGCTTTTGCCAGTAGCTCTTTACCTGTGCCGCTGGCACCGGTGATCAGCACGCTGACATCGCGCTGCGCCACGCGGTAACTTTGCTCCAGTACGTCTTCCATCAGGCGCGAGCGGGTAATAATATCTTCGCGCCATTCAGCCTGTTCCGGCACTGATTGATGTACAGCATTTTGTAAAATATCGCGCAGCTCACTGGTATTCAGTGGTTTGGTGAGAAAGCCGAACACGCCGCGCTGGGTAGCGGCAACGGCTTCGGGGATCGAGCCGTGCGCTGTCATCAGCACCACCGGCAACCCCGGGTAGCGTTTGGCAATCTCATCAAACAGGCTCATACCGTCCAGGCCTGGCATGCGCAAATCGCTGAGCACGACGTCGATACTGTTTTTAGCCAATAAAGGCAAAGCTGCCTCGGCGCTGTCAGCGCTGATCACCTGATAGCCTTCGCCTTCCAGTCGCAGTGTTAACAGTCGCAGCAGGCTTGGGTCATCGTCAACAAGCAATAAACGGGGCTTAGCGCTGGCCATTATTATCCTCTTGCACCTTAGGTTGGTTCAGCTGGGCCTCTATCTGGGTCAGCGCATCTATTTTCTTCTGCAACTCGCGGTTGGTTTTTTGCAGCCGTTCTATGTTGTCATGTTGCTGCGCATTTAAACGCGTCAGTGCGCTGACTGCGGATTCGGCTTCCAGCAACTTCTGGTTAAACGTCAAATCCCAGCTTAGCAAAGCAGCCAGCTGCGGCGGCAGGCTGGCCAGCTGATCGGCCAGTTGCATCTGGATCCGCAGCCGCGTCAGGTATGGGGTGTCGGGATGCAGTTGCAAAATAGTACGCTTGAGCATCCAGACATCGTTCTGTGTGGTATCGCTGTTAAGCAGTTCGCGCTCTTCATTTACCCGGTTTAGCATAGCGGCGCGGTAGTTCACCCAGGCTTGTAACGCATCGGCATCGTCGCTGATCTTTAGCGCGGGTGCAGCCGGTTCTGGCTGCTCGGCAAAATCGACTAACGGCTCAGTCTGCGGTAACGGCTCTGGCACTGGCGCTATAGGCTCTGGTGCCGGCTTTATCTGGCAGCCGGCCAGGGTCAGGCTAAAAAGGATGATTAATCCGCTTTTCATGCTGGTTTGTCCTCTAACAGCGGTAGCCGCACCCTAATACAGACGTCGGCATAAATAACATCAACAATGTCGGCATGGCCGCCCAGCAGGCGTGCGCAGTCGGCGACGATAGATAACCCCAGACCGGAGCCTTGTACTGCATCAAACCTTGGTGTGGTGCCACGCTGAAAGGGTTCAAATAACTTCTCGCGCAGTGCAGTAGGAATAGGATTACCATTGTTTGCGACATCCAGAAACAACTGATGTTCCTGCTGGTACAATTTTACCCATACCGGGCTGTTCTGGCTGCCATAGGCCTGAGCATTGTTAATCAGGTTATCCAGTATACGCCGGAATAGCGTAGCGTCGGTATAAATCGCGCTGAGCTGACAACTCAGATCGATACTTTGACCGCGTTGCTGTAACGACAGCGCATGGTCGTTAAAGCAATCGGTCAGCAATTGTTGCGGTGAATGCCAGTCTGGTTCGGGCTTAGCCTGTTGCAGCAAGCGGTTGTAATCCAGCAGTTGCTCAGTTAATACACTGAGCCGGTCGGCGCTGCCGTTTAGCAAGCCTACCACCTCCAGCTGCTGAGGGTTTAACGGGCCTACCAGTTGTTCACTGAGTAATGAACAACCTTCACGAATGCTGGACAACGGTGTTTTTAACTCGTGCGATGCGTGGCGCAGTAAAATCAGCCGGAGTGCTTCCAGCTGTTGCAGACGCGAGCTTAACCAGCGTAGCTGCTCACCCAGTTCAGTCAGTTCACGCGGGCCGGTCATTTTTTCTTCCGGAAACTGATGCTGCTGCCCGATAGCGCGGATCATTCTGTCCAGCTTACGCACCGGTGCAGTAATGCGGCCAGAAGCCCACAGCACCAACAACAGGGTCAGAAACACCAGTGCGACCGTTTGCCAGGCCAGTTGCTGTTGGCTCTCCACTACAAAATGCTGCTGTTGTTGCAGATTTTTTTCCAGCAACAGCCAGATTTGCTGCGTCAGTTGTTGTTGCTGCAAACGAAACTGCTGCATCACCGGTTCCAGTTCGCTGCTACTAAGCGCAGTGAAATTGTCCAGAATGATTTGCAGCTGATACTGCTGTTGCTGGCACAACTGCGGTTGGCCGACGTTGTCGCACACCTGTTGCAGCAGGGCCTGATAGTTATCCAGGTGGGTTTGGGCTACCCGTGCTAAGGCTTCGGTTTTCACCACGGCGTGCTGACGCACTGCCCGTTCTATGTCCACCACCAGGTTCTGCATGTTCTCAGCGCGGCGTACACTAGCAATTGAAGATTCCGCTTCTGCGACAGCGTTTTGGCTAACGCCACTAAGCGCTCTGTGGCTTTGCCACATCAACACCGCCACCGGGATCAGGGCGAGAAAAAAGCTCAATAACACCAGTTGCCGCAAAGAAGCGGTTTGCAAAGAAAAGCGCATAGTCGTTTGTCGTAATCGCAGGGCCATTAAGCATACCCTATTTTACCGGCAAAAAAAAAAGGCCAGTGGGGTTCTGGCCTTACAAAAATTCAGCGAAGCCGCTGAACTCATGGGATAGTGGCGCTGGCGGCTTAAGCCGCCTCGGCCAGGTAAGATGGCTGGTAAGCCGTTGCCGCCGGTAATGCCGGTACTGCAACTGGTTGTGTTGGGGTAGCGGCCATTTGAGCCTGTTCCCATGCCAACACGCTGTCGTTGTTCAGGTTTACACGGCGCAGCATGCTGATCACTACAGCTACGTTAGCCAGTAAAAACAACACTGTACCCATCAGAAATAAGTCCATAACAACCTCCGTTAAATGCAGCTTTACATCAGCGTGCTGCGTTCAGTCAGTTCGAAGGAGAATGTGGCAAAGGCACTTAGCAACCTGCACTTGCGACATTCTCCTGTAACGTCGCTTGGTATACTTAATACAAGGGCTGTGCCAAGTTTGAAAATTATTTATATTTTCATATAAATCAATTGTTTATTTGTATTTTATTTATGCGAAAGCAGGAGTGAGCAGATTAACTGTCGCAGTTCGGCGACAGTTAATCTGGCTTGAAAATAATATTGTTATTTATCAGATGTTTATGGTGTATGCTTTTGGCGACACAAAATATAAGTTATTGAATTTAATTATATAAACTCATATTTTTTTGCGACGCGGTCAAAATATTCCAGACATTGCTTGGCGTACTCGCGTTTTTCAACATAAGTGCCGGGGAAAAAGCTCTTTTTAAAACCATAAGCCACCATGTCTTTCAGGCGTTTCAGCGGAATATCAAAGTTATCCAGCGCCAGTTGATATTCTTTGCTGACAGTGGTGTTAGACACCAGGCGGTTGTCGGTGCAAATTACCGTAGCAATGCGGCTTTCCAGCATGTCTTTAAATTTGTGCTGCTTAATATCGGTGATCGCCGGGTTAGTTTGCAGGTTGCTGGTTAAGCAGACTTCAATAGCGATGCGTTTGTCGGCAATGTAGGACGCCAGATTACGGATATAAGCCGCTTTGTCGTGAATTTCCGGATCGCTGATCATCTGTGGAATAAACATGGAGTAGCCATGGCCAATACGGTCGGCATAGCATTCGGTAATGGCTTCAAATACGCTCTCTGCGCCATAAGCTTCGCCGGCATGCAGCGTTTTCAGTAAAAAATGCTGGTGGGCGTATTCGTACACCTCTTTAAACTTGCTGGCCGGGTAACCACTTTCCTGGCCGGCCAGATCCAGGCCGACAATTGGCATACCCTCTTCATCGCGCAGCCGCACGCTGGCCCGCACCAGCTCCATCGCTGCCAGTTTAATGACATCCATCGGTGCAAAATCACGCATCAGTTGAAACAGGTTGGTGTAATAAGGCGAGAAGCCTTTGTCGCCAAACATGCGCATGGCGCAGTTAATAATGCCATAGGCAAAAGGTGGCTTCAGGCCGCTAAGCACCGGTTCAGAGCGGTTGTACTCCTGCATCGCGCGTTTTAAACCATTATTAACGGCATGCATGACACGGTCAAAATCGATGCCATTGGGTAAGTCGATAAGCAGTTGGGGAGCAAAACGTACTTCGATGTAGTTTACGCCTTCCAGTTGGTTATCAATGGCCAACTCATAGGCTGCACGCTCCAGGTTTTCCATATCGCGCAATACGGCACAGGTGTATTGAAAGCAGTGTAAATATTCGCCCAGATTATGGTATTTGTCTTTAAATACCAGCTGTTTAAGCCCCTCTACGGTATCGGCAGGCAGTTTAGTACCGGTACGTTTGGCCATTTCAATCAGGCTTTCGAGCCGCAAGCTGCCATCCAGATGCAAGTGGAGGTCGGATTTAGGCATCTCTTTGATAAATTCAGCAGAATAACGCGGCATAACAACTCCTTGGCAGTTCACTGCCATTAAGTGTATCGCAAATTCAGTGCTATTCGTGGCTTTACTGTCATATTCACCCTCTGTTTGCTTGCTTAAGCGGTTTAACTGGCTTAAAACAAAGCAATAATCAGAACAACAATGCTAAAGGAACTGCAATGAAATCCTTCCCCACCTTGCTGGCTATAGCCTGTGCATTTTTGACCAGCAACCTGTTAGCCAAAACCGATACTTTTGCTCAGGGGCGTCAGCTCCTTTCTGCCAGCGAGTTTCAGGTGCTGACACCACGGCAGCGGGTCGTGCCGGAAAATAAGATTTTAACTGAGCGGCTTGAGCAGTTGCTGCCGCAGTTGATGGCGGAAGCGGGCTTGGATATGTGGCTGGTGGTTAACCGCGAATATGCCGAAGACCCGGTGTACTTTACGCTGGTACCTCAGCCGACGTTTGCCGCCCGGCGCACCACTATGTTGCTGTTTAGCCGCAAAGCCGATGGTAGTGTGGAGAAGCTATCGGTTAACCGTTATCCGCTCGGGGCGCCCTATGAGTCTGCCTGGTCTGGTGGCGATTTAGCGGCGCAGTGGCAGGCACTGGCAGCGGAAATTGTAAAGCGCTCTCCTAAGCAAATTGGTATTAACGTATCTGAGCACTGGCCGGTAGCGGATGGCTTAACCTCAGGTTTGCATCAGCAGCTGCTTAAGGTATTGCCAGCTGAATATCAGCCGCGGCTGGTCAGCGCCGAGAAACTGGTGATCCGTTGGTTTGAACAGCGCACTGCCACTGAGTTGCAGTTATATCCGCAGGTGGTGGGACTGGCCAGAGGCGTAATCGCCGAAGCTTTTAGCAATAAGGTGATCACGCCCGGGGTAACAACCACTGACGATGTGGTTTGGTATATCCGCGAGCGCTTTGAGCAGCTGGATTTGCCGGTATGGTTTACGCCCTCGGTCAGTTTACAGCGTGCAGGCACAAGTTGTCGGGCTGACAGCCCATTTTGCGGCAGCAGTGGTATTATTCAGCGCGGCGATGCACTGCATACTGATGTGGGAATTTGTTATCTGAAACTGTGTACCGATACCCAGGAAATGGCTTACGTGCTGAATAATGGCGAAGCTGATGTGCCTGTAGGGTTAAAACAAGCATTGGCCACCGGCAACCGTTGGCAGGACTTACTAACACAGGCATTTCGCACCGGCCGCAGTGGCAACGAGATACTGGCTGCAACCCATAAAGCTGCGGCGAAGGCAAAGATTAACCACAGTACCTACACCCATGCGCTGGGGTTTGTCGGCCATGCGCCGGGACCGACTATCGGCATGTGGGATAATCAGGGCCCGACAGCGGTGCAGGGTGACTGGCTGGTATATGCCAACACCGCTTATGCCATTGAAGGCAATATTAAGCAGGTGGTGCCGGAGTGGCAAAACCAGCTGATACAGATAAAGCTGGAGCAAAGCGCTTACTTTGACGGTAAACAGGTGATCTATCTGGCGGGCCGGCAAACACAGTGGCATTTGATTCGTTAGTAAAGCGCTGTGGTGAGGCTCAGCCAGCCGTATCGGCAGCATATTTATTGATATTGGCAAAGGCCATCAGAATATCTTTGGCGTAGCTTACTCTGGGGTGCTTAAGCGCCCCTTTACGCCATACCAGATAAATGACATTTTCCGGGCCGGCTGCGCCTAAACGAATCAGTTCCCCGCTTTTAATGCCATCACGGCACAGGTAATCCGGCAATACGCTGTAGCCAACACCGGCTTTGACAATACCGGCAATCGCCCTGATATCGGGGCAGATGGCAGCTATCGGTGATTGGCAGCTCTGGTTGAATACGGCATTAAAATATTGCCGGATAAGCGGTAGCGTGCTGTCGTAGCTGACGACCGGATACAGCGCCAGTTGCTCGGCGCTAACAGCCAACTGCTGCAGCTGCGTACCGGTAAAGCGGTTTGCCACCAGCATCAGCCGTTCACTATCAATAATCTGATAGTCAAATGCTTCAGGGTCGGGGGTTGAGGCAGTAATAGCCAGCTCTGCAGTGCCTTCGCTCAGCAGCTGATAAATCCGCTCTTTGTTGCCAATGTGCACCACCAGATTCACTTCGCCGGCCTGCAGCAAGTTGGCAAACTGTGCCCCGGCAATATGGCTGATGTACTCTGCCGGCCCGGCGATGTTTAATGTGCCGTATACAGCTTTACTGCGGTTACGCACTGATGCCAGCTTTTGTTCTACCGCATCCAGATGCGTTGACACCTGCAGTGCTAAATCGTGCGCAGCCGCTGTTGGCTCAACACCACGTGCCTTGCGCTCAAACAGCGCGACCCCTATCAGCGATTCAATACTTTGAATATGGGCCGTAGCGGCGGGTTGGGATAGCCCCAAATTGGCAGCAGCTTTGGTGATCGTGCGGCAGCGGTAAACTTCGACAAAAGTGCGGAGCTGAACAAAGTATGACATTACAATAAGCCATCAGAAATATGATGGCTGATCATAAAAGCGCTGAATTCTCATCGCAAGCGAAACCGCCTAAGCTTGTGTCATCTGATGCTGCAACGGGCAGCTTAACAACAGACAAGTGAGGATAGGATGTTTAAGCAAACACTTTTAGCGGTGGCAGTATTAAGCAGCCTGAGCCAAACGGCTCTGGCAGAAGAAACCAGCAAGGGCCAGATCCTGGTGTTGTTATCCAGTGAAAGCCAAATGCAGCTGCAGGACGGTAAAACCTTAAGTACCGGTTATTACCTGAATGAATTTGGCGTACCAGCAGATGCGTTTATGCAGGCGGGCTATGAACTGGTACTGGCCACACCCAAAGGTAATGCGCCTGTGGTAGATGAGAAATCTGTCACGACCCAATATTTTGGTGGCAGCGAAGCAGAAATGCAGCGTATTCAGCAGGTGATAGCAGACATTCCTGGTATTGACGACACTTTGTCATTACAGGAAGTTATAGACGGTGGCCTGGCACAGTATGAAGCGGTGTTTATACCCGGCGGCCATGCGCCGCTGATTGATTTAGCCAATAACCCGCAGGTTGGTACTATACTGACACATTTTAATGCGCAGGCTAAACCAACGGCGGCAATCTGCCATGGCCCGATAGCGCTGCTGTCTGCCCAGCACAATCCGCAGCAATACCAGCAGGCACTGGTACAGCAAAAAACACCTGTGGCCAGCAACTGGATTTACCAAGGCTACAAAATGACCATTTTCTCTGACGCAGAAGAAACGGTATTTGAGACATCGTTAAAGGGTGACAAGTTGCAGTATTACCCCGGTAAAGCCATGCAACAGGCCGGCGGCAATATGCAATACAGTGAAGCCTGGACACCGAATGTGGTTATCGACCGTGAGCTGATCACCGGGCAAAACCCGTTTTCCGATAAAGCACTGGCTGCTGCGATGTTAGATAAACTGGCAACTGCCACTGAATAATGCTGTGAACCGATACGATAGGAGTTGTTATGTTGAACTTTACCTTTAAAAACCAAACCGAAATTCTGTTTGGTAAAGGCCAGATTAAAGAGGCCAAAAGCCGGTTACCGCAAGACGCCCGGGTATTACTGTTGTACGGCGGCGGTTCGATTAAACGTAACGGCGTGTACGATGATGTGCTGACGCTGTTAAACGGCATACAGTACGAAGAGTTTTCCGGCGTAGAGCCTAACCCGACACTGGAAACCCTGATGCAGGCGGTCGAGCTGGTGCGCAGTAAACAGCTGAACTTTATTCTGGCCGTTGGCGGGGGCAGCGTCATTGATGGTGCTAAGTTTATCGCTGCTGCGGCAAACTTTGACGGCGAGCCGTGGGATATTCTGGCTAAAGGTGCCTCTTTCGCGTCAGCCTTGCCGATAGGCGCAGTGTTGACTCTGCCAGCAACGGGCTCAGAGAGTAACGGTAACTCTGTGGTGACCAACAAAGCCACCGCGCAAAAACGCGCCTTTGGTTCCGACCTGGTGCAACCGGTATTTGCTGTGCTGGACCCGGTATACACTTACTCGCTGCCAGTAAAACAAGTTGGCAACGGCGTGGTGGATGCATTTGTTCATGTGATTGAACAGTATCTGACTTACCCGGTAAACGCGCCGCTGCAGGACCGTTTTGCCGAAGGTATTTTGCAAACCCTGATTAGCGAAGGGCCAAAAGCGCTGGCGACACCACAAGACTATGATGTACGCGCCAATGTGATGTGGGCCGCTACGATGGCATTGAACGGTTTAATTGGCAAAGGCGTGCCGCAGGACTGGGCCACCCATATGATTGGCCACGAGCTGACAGCACTGTTTGGCCTGGATCATGCCCAGACACTGGCAATAGTGTTACCGGCGCTGATGTATGCGCAGCGTGAGCAAAAACGGCAGAAGCTGCTACAGTTTGGCCAGCGCGTTTTTGCCATAAACAGTGGCAACGCCGACGAAGTGATCGACAAAACCATTAAAGCCACGCAAGACTTTTTCGAGCACATGGGTGTGAAAACCCGGCTGTCAGATTACAACCTGGCCGCAGCCGATATCGATAAACTTATCGCTAACCTGGAGCGTAATGGTATGACGGCCTTAGGTGAACACGGTGATATCGATTTAGCTAAAGCAAGGCAGATACTGGAGCTGGCGCTGTAAAACGGCTGCAGCAACTCGTGACGAAAACCCCGGTGCGCATGACGCGGCCGGGGTTTTAATCTGGCTTAAACGGCGCTCTTAGTTGGCCGACTGTGTAGGCTGGATAATCATTTCATCGACATTCACCTCATCCGGCTGTGCTATAGCGTAGGCAATGGCATTTGCTATCGCTTCAGGCTTCAGCGCTACCTGACGAAAATCTTCCAGCCAGGCTTTGGTTGCGCTGTCTGTGGTGGTGTGCGCCAGCTCGCTTTCAACTACGCCAGGGGAGATCGTCGTTACCCTGACTTTCTTGGTTTCCATACGCAGACCGTTTGCAATAGCACGCACGGCAAACTTAGTTGCGCAGTAAACCGCAGCGGTTGGAAACACATTATGGGCTGCAATAGAGGCAGTGTTAATAATGTGGCCGCCACGTTGCTCCATCACGCTAAGCACGGATTCAATGCCATTCAGTACACCTTTAATGTTAACGTCTATCATCCGGTTCCACTCATCGGCTTTTAGTGCGGCCATCGGTGACAGCGGCATTAAGCCTGCATTGTTCACCAAAACATCAACCGGGCCGAACTCTTCGCTGGCAGCCGCCACCACCGCTTTAAAGTTTTCGCGTGATGTAACATCAAGCGTATAGGCTTTCGCTGTACCGCCAGCTTGCTTAATTCTCTGGGTTAATGCCTCCAGACGGTCGGTGCGGCGTGCCGCCACCAGCACGGTGTGCCCGGCTTTAGCTAACACTTCGGCGGTAGTTTCACCAATACCACTGCTGGCACCGGTGATCAGAACAACTTTAGATTTAATGCTAGTCATATAAAAACTCCTTCGTAGATACAGGGAATACTGCTGGTTTAGTACGGGCTAACCCGATGCCTGTTATGCTAAAGCGATTAAAGACTGTTATGGATACCCAAAGATCCGTTATGATTGCCTGATTATCCAACCTGATGAGAGGCGCCGGATGACGCAAGGTACACTGAACCAACAACTGTTGCAGCTGGTACAACAGGTCGCTGTTAATGAAGGCTTAAACAGTACCGCTATACCCAACGTGTTTTGCTACAAGGTTAGCCGCACCCAGATCACGATGCCTGCAGTGTATGAGCCTTGCCTGTGTATAATCGTGCAGGGCCGTAAAAACGTGATGCTTGGCAGCGACATGCTAAGCTACGGCGAGCTGGAGTTTCTGGTGGCGTCAGTCGACTTGCCTATTCTGGGCACTGTGGTGCAGGCGTCAGAGCAGCAACCGTATTATGTTATTCAGATCAATATTGATGTCAGGCTGCTATCAGAGTTGCTGTTGCAAATGCAATACCTGGCGGTGGCAAACCGCAAGCCAGAAAGCGGCCTGTTTATCGGCCAGGTAGATCCGCAAATGGGCGATAGCCTGCTGCGGTTGCTGGCCCTGATGCAAGTGCCTGATGATATTCCGGTGTTAGGTGAAAGCCTGGTCCGTGAGATGCACTATCGTATGCTACGCAGCAACTACGGCAAAGAAATTGCCCAAATATCGCTAAAGGGCACGCCAACCCAGCGCATCTCGGTGGCTATTCAAAAACTGCGCCGCGACTACGATCAAACCGTTACCATAGAGGAGCTGGCCGCTTTGGCCGGGATGAGTGTATCGTCGTTTCATGCCCATTTTAAAGCGGTCACCAATATGAGCCCGCTGCAGTTTCAGAAGTCAGTCCGGCTGGTCGAAGCGCGCAGTTTAATGATCTCGCAGCATATGGATGCAGCCAGCACGGCACATAAGGTGGGTTACGAAAGCCCGTCGCAGTTCAGCCGCGAATATGCGCGCATGTTTGGTAGCCCGCCGGCACGTGATATTGCCAGAATAAGGTTATAAGCTTGACGTATGACTTTTCAAAAAATATTTCTTTTTTATAAAAAAAGATTGCAGAATTAATTGCTCATTAGCTTTATTATGGCATCACGCACTGCTGCTCTGTATGGTATTTTATATTGATATTCGTTGTTTGGCCCAAGCCACATCGAGGTAAAATCCATGCATGCGTTAGCTTCAAATATTACTATTTCACCATTGTCTTTAAAAAAACAATCTATGCCATATATGTCAAGATTTATTCTTCTGTGTATTTCTTTTAGCTGGTTTTGATATTTTGGATATATCGTTCTTTTAAATGATTCGAAGAATGTTTTTTCATCATTTCTTAACAGGTCTTCTTTTAGCATTATGTTGTATCTATTTTTTACATCTACACACCAGGTCTTTGAACTTAAAAAGTGCTGAGGGAGGAATTTTCCACCAACTACAGCTATTCTAGCTTTCCGGTAATACCCATCCTCACCAAGGCAATTAATATACTCCAAAATAATGAAATTCCTCTTTGTAGAAAACCAATCTCTTATTGAGTGAAAATCCGCCTCTGAGTCGATTTTCTTCATATGTTCAGCATTATGATACCCGGCCAGTCTGACTATTACTGGGTACGAAAATTCATTTTTATTAACTGCCTCAATTAACTCGCTAGAAGTAGAAGCGCTCACTGCTACCGTTTTTGAAATTACGACATTATTAATGTCACCAATCAAGTTAGGTAAAGTAAGCCTAGAGGTTTTATATATATTAACTGGGTTATTTATAACATCTTCAAACGATAGGTCTGTAATTAAATTTTCTGTAATCTTTAAGCTATGGAAATTGCCGTCCGGGTTCCCTATCAGATTAACCAGTTTTACATTTTTTAATTCTCTGGGGGGGATGAATTTTTTATGAATCCCCAAGATAACTAAGTGACTTCTCTTCTTTAATTCTGGGAGCTGTAGGATTGTCGGATATATTGGAAGGATTCCTACAAATTTTACAGATATTTTATTTTCAGTACTATATGTTATCTTGCTTGATTTGTTGTCATCTGGTCCCAGTACGAAAATAATATCTTTCATTTTTAAGTGAACCTCATGGATAATTCTTTATGAACTAACTGTTTATTGCAAGATGTTAACTATAAGCGACTAGTTTTATACAGGTATAAATTCCGCCATATGTCAGCACGTGACAACCTGCATGCTTCCTTTGGGACAGGAAACAGCTTAGTAAAAACGGGATAGTGAGATTGTTAATAACAAAAGATAGATAATAACTTAAATGGTGCCCGGGGCCGGACTTGAACCGGCACGGGGTTTCCCCCGAGGGATTTTAAATCCCTTGTGTCTACCGATTTCACCACCCGGGCAGAGTCGTTGGCGCGAATGCGCTTGGTAAGACGGCGCGCATCTTAAGTAACCCTGCAACTTTATGCAAGCTATTTTCTGCTTTCGGTAGCACTGTTAACCAAAACCACGCCATTTTTGTTACTTATATTTCAAAGCTTTATTGAACTGCGCTGCTATGCTTATTTTTACGCGGTGTATCTGATTTGCTGTCGTTTAATGTTGGTTGCTGTTTTGACAGGTGTAGCAACTGACGTATTAGGATAAACATGTTCAAAGCAATGATGTTGGCCGGCCTGTGTGCCGGATGCAGCCTGCCACTACAGGCAGAATTGCTGTGGCAGGATGTCAGCTTAACCTATTTAAATGGTAGCAACTACCGGGTAGACGGGCCGGATAAACAGGTGCTGACCTTTGAGCATGTAGCAGGTACCAGCTGGGGAGATAGCTTTTTCTTCTTCGATCACCTGCGCGCCGATAATGGCCGGCGCAGCAATTATGCTGAGTGGTCGCCCAGGCTTAGCCTAGGTAAACTAAGCAACACTGAGTTGAAATACGGCATCGTCAAAGATCTGCTGTTTACCAGCACGGTAGAGATGTCATCACTGCAAACCAATTTTCTCTATGGCGTGGCCACTGATTTAAGCGTGCCGGGGTTTAATTACGTTAAGCTTAACTTCTACCGGCGCAATAATGACGGCGTTGCCGACAACTGGCAGCTGACCACCACCTGGGCTTTCCCGTTCAGCCTGGGCAAGCTGCAGTTTTTGTATGACGGTTTTCTGGACTGGAGCAGTGCCACTGCAGATCAAAGTGCCAGTATGAATATGACGTCGCAGTTAAAATGGGCACTGCATCCGCTTCTGAATATGAAAAGCAAACTCTATGTCGGCGTAGAGTATGTGTACTGGCGCAACAAATATGGCATAGCCGACAGCCCGGCGTTTCGCACCGATGAGTCAAACGTAAACTTATTGGTAAAAGCGCATTTCTAACGACCCGGAACGCGCAAGCCGGGTTACGTTGGCGCAAAACCTGTTTGCCCACGCACACACGCCGTAAACCCATCCCTGGGGGCTCGTTTACGCCCGTCCAGGGCTCCAACGGTGTGCTTAGGGCAAGCAGGTTCTCTGCATAAAGCATAAAGTTTTTTGCCATTTAGCCATCTATACTGTTGCAGATAAAAAATAACCATGCTATTACTATTGGCGTTTTGCTAACCAAGTAACCAAACAGAGCAATCAATGAATTTTAACCGTCGCGTTTCAACAATTAGCCTCCTCGTGCTCCTCACCGGCGCGCGGGGTGCTGCTTATTGGTAAAAACGTACCGAACCGATAACGCTAAAACCCCGTGCCACTGGCCGGGGTTTTTTGCATTTTACGCCCCGCCAAAAGTTGCCACCTAAACCGAACAACGGAACAGGAAACACAAAATGAGCGGTGATAATAAAATCTGGATCTTTGACACCACCTTACGCGACGGCGAGCAGGCACTGCGCGCCAGCTTAAGCCAGAAACAAAAAATTCAGCTGGCGCATGCGATAGCACGGCTGAATGTCGATGTGATGGAAGTCGGCTTTCCGGTATCCAGCCCGGGCGATTTTGACTCAGTGCAACGCATCGCGCGCGAAGTAAAAGGCCCGATTATCTGCGGCTTGGCCCGCGCTGTCAGTGCCGATATTGAAGCTTGTGGCGAAGCATTAAAAGACGCAGAGCGCCGCCGTATTCATACCTTTATCGCTACTTCACCGCTGCACTTACAGTACAAACTGCGTAAAACTCTGGCGCAGGCCAGCGAACAGGCGGTTGCGGCTATTAAACTGGCCAGCCGTTATACCGACGATATTGAGTTTTCCTGTGAAGATGCCGGCCGCACACCGATTGACGATTTATGCTGGATTGTCGAGCGAGCCATTGCCGCCGGTGCCACCACCATTAATATTCCTGATACGGTCGGCTATACCATACCAAACGAATTTGCTGCCATTATCAGTGCCTTACGTAACAAGGTGCCAAATATCGATAAAGCCCGCTTAAGTGTGCATTGTCATAACGATTTGGGTTTAGCGGTAGCCAATAGCATCAGCGCAATACAGGCCGGTGCCCGGCAGATTGAATGTACCGTCAACGGTATAGGTGAGCGCGCCGGTAACTGTTCGCTGGAAGAAGTGGCGATGATTATCAACACCCGCAAAGATGTGTTAGCGCCGCTGTATAGCGATATCAAAACCACCGAGATCTACCGCAGCTCTCACTTGGTTAGCCAAATTTGCAATATGCCCATTCAGCCGAACAAAGCCATTGTCGGTGAAAATGCCTTTGCGCACAGCTCCGGCATTCATCAGGACGGCGTATTAAAAGCGCAAAACACTTACGAAATTATGGCGCCCGAGCAAGTCGGCATCCGCCAGAATGAACTGAACTTAACCTCGCGCTCGGGCCGCCATGTTATTCAGCACCGCTTAGCCGAGCTGGGTTACACCAACGCTGACTATGACTTAGAAGCGGTATACAAAAGCTTCGTTGCGCTGGCTGACCAAAAAGGCCGCGTGTTTGATTATGACTTAGAAGCGCTGGTGTTTTTTGAAAACATGCAGGAGCAAAACGATTATTACGCACTGGAATTTTTAAGCTCATCTACCCATACCGGCCATGTGGCAAGCGCTACTGTTGGCTTGCGCTGTGGCGATAAAGTCTTTACTGAGGCGGCTACCGGCAATGGCCCGGTTGAAGCGGCATTCAGTGCGATTGCCCGCATCAGCAAGCTGGATATCAAGATGGTCGACTTTAACTTACAGGCCAAAGGCAGCGGCGAAGATGCGCTGGGCCAGGTCGATATTATTGCCGAGCACGAGGGCCGTCGCTTTCACGGTGCCGGTTTGGCTACCGATATCGTGCGTAGCTCAGTACTGGCCTATGTGCATGTGCTGAATATGATCCAACGCGCGCAAACTATTGATGCCCATAAACACGCACGGCAAACCACAACAAAAATAGCAGCAGGTGAACAGCAATGACAAAGCAGTATAGGGTAGCAGTACTGGCTGGCGATGGTATCGGCCCGGAAGTGATGGCCGAGGCGGAAAAAGTGCTGCAGGTCGTCGCAGATAAGTTTGGTTTTGGCCTGACGTTAACCCCGGCTTTAGTCGGCGGCGCGGCGTTGGATGCCACCGGCGAGCCGTTGCCCGCCAGCACCTTAGAGCTGTGTAAAAAAAGCGACGCTATTTTATTCGGTTCGGTCGGCGGGCCAAAATGGACCGGCCTGCCACCGGATAAACAGCCCGAGCGCGGCTCTTTACTGCCGCTTAGAAAAACCTTCGATTTATTCTGCAACCTGCGCCCCGGCCAGATTTACCCGGCCTTTGCCGATTTATCGCCGCTGCACCCGCGCGTCAGCAGCTTAGGCATGGACGTATTGTGCGTGCGCGAGCTGACTGGCGGTATTTATTTTGGTGAAAAAGGCCGTAACGACAACGACGCCTTTGATACCCAGCGCTACAGCGTGCCGGAAGTTACCCGTATTGCCCGGGTGGCGTTTGAAGCAGCGCAAAAGCGCGGTAAAAAAGTGACATCCATTGATAAAGCCAATGTGTTGCAAACCAGCATTTTATGGCGGCAAACGGTAGAGCAGGTAGCAAAAGACTACCCTGATGTGGCACTGGAACATATGTACATCGACAACGCCGCTATGCAGCTGATCCGAAGCCCGCAGCAGTTCGATGTCATGCTGTGCGACAACCTGTTTGGCGATATTTTATCTGACGAGCTGGCCGCTATTGCCGGTAGTTTAGGCTTGCTGCCTTCAGCCAGTTTAAACGGCAGCGGCTTTGGCTTGTACGAGCCAGCCGGTGGCAGTGCACCCGATATCGCCGGCCAGGGTATCGCCAACCCGATAGCACAAATTTTAAGTGCTGCGCTGATGCTGCGCTACAGCTTTGGCGAAGAACAGGCAGCCTGCGCCATTGAGCGCGCGGTGCAGCATTGCTTAGAGCAGCATATTGTTACACGCGACATTAACCCGAAATCGACTTACGGCACAGCAGCGGTTGGCGCTGCTATTGTTGCCACTTTGCGGCAGGAGACTCATTAATGAGCCAGGCTAGTTCCAAAGCACAAACCTTATATCAGAAAATTTATGCCAGCCATGTAGTGGGTAAATTAAACCCCAGCACTGACCTGTTGTATGTCGACCGGCATTTAATTCATGAAGTGACCTCACCACAAGCGTTCTCCGGTTTAAAATTGGCTAACCGCAAGGTACGCCGGCCAGATTTAACCTTCGCTACCATGGACCATAACGTGTCTACCCAGCGCCGCAGCCTGGACGCTGCCGGCGAGACATCGCGCAAGCAACTGGAAGCCTTAGCGGCCAACTGCGCTGAAAACCAGATCCCACTGCTGGATTTAACGCACCCGGACCAAGGCATCGTGCACGTTATCGGCCCGGAGCAAGGCTTAACCCAACCGGGCATGATCATCGTGTGTGGTGACTCGCATACGTCAACCCATGGCGCCTTTGGTGCGCTGGCCTTTGGTATTGGTACCTCAGAGGTAGAGCATGTACTGGCCACGCAAACGCTGCCGCAGCAACAGGCAAAAACGTTAAAAGTCGAGATCAATGGCCAGCTGAGTGCTCATGTCACGCCAAAAGATGTGATTTTGGCGGTAATTGGCAAGTTAGGTACCGCTGGTGGCAATGGCTATGTGGCTGAATTTAGCGGCAGTGCTATTCGCGCTATGAGCATGGAAGGGCGCATGACACTGTGCAATATGAGCATTGAAATGGGCGCCAAAGCCGGCCTGATTGCACCGGACCAAATCACCTTTGATTACATTAAAGGCAAAGCCCATGCGCCGGCAGCAGAACATTGGGATACAGCGGTGCAGTACTGGCAAAGCCTGTACTCTGATGCTGACGCGGTGTTTGACCAGATAGTCGAAATTGATGCTGCCAGCATTACGCCGCAAATTACCTGGGGCACTAATCCTGAGCAGGTTATTGCAGTAGATCAGGCGGTGCCGGCACCGGACAGTTTCAGTGATGCCACTAAGCGCGACGCCGCAGAACGGGCGCTGGCCTATATGGGGCTGCAGCCGGGGCAAAAGCTGACCGACTGTAAAGTCGATGTGGTGTTTATCGGCAGCTGCACCAACAGTCGGATTGAAGACTTACGCGCCGCAGCAAGTGTTGTGCAGGGCAAAAAAGTCGCCGCAGGTGTGCGGGCATTGGTGGTGCCGGGCTCGGGCGTGGTAAAACGCCAGGCCGAAGCCGAAGGTTTAGCCGGTATTTTTAAAGACGCTGGCTTTGAGTGGCGCGAACCGGGCTGCAGCATGTGCCTGGGCATGAACGACGACAGAGTAGACGCCGGCCAGCGCTGTGCTTCAACGTCAAACCGTAATTTTGAAGGCCGTCAGGGCCGTGGCGCGCGTACCCACTTAGTCAGCCCGGCTATGGCCGCTGCTGCTGCTATCGCCGGTAAGTTTGTTAACATTGCCGCAGTGAATGAAAAAGGAGACTGGGCATGAGCCAGATTTTTGCACAGGGCTTAGTCTGCCCGCTGGATAAAAACAATGTTGATACTGATCAGATCATCCCGAAGCAATTTTTAACCAGCGTTAGCCGGGATGGTTTTGCGCAGGCAATGTTTTACGACTGGCGCTATCTGGCTGACGGTACGCCTAACCCCGAGTTTGTTGTGAACAAACCAGAGTTTAAGGGCGCCAGTATTTTATTAACCCGCGCTAATTTTGGCTGCGGCTCCAGCCGCGAGCATGCGCCCTGGGCCATTAAACAATACGGTTTTAATGTCATTATCGCCGAAAGCTTTGCGGATATTTTCTTTAACAACAGCGTCAATAACGGCATGTTGTTAATTCAGCTAAGTAAAACCAATATCGAGCTGCTGTTTAACCGCTGCGCCCAAGGCCCGCAGCAGTGGCAAATAGACTTACAAAGCCAGGAAATACTGTTCGGTAACAACGCCGCTATGGGCTTTAATATTGACGCTGATATTAAACAGCGCCTGTTATCGGGCTTGGATTTTATCGGCTCAAGCGAGCTGCTAAACCCACAAATTGCCGATTACGAGCAAAGCCGCAAAGCCAGCCAACCCTGGTTGGGTTAAATACTAAGGCTTTATCAGCTGCGATCTAACGGGCTTATTGTGCCAGCGTAATGCTGGCCAATAACATGGGTGTATATTTGCGTAGTGGTAACATCGTTGTGCCCAAGCAGTTCTTGTACCGTACGGATATCGCAGCCATTTTGCAGCAAGTGAGTAGCAAAGCTGTGGCGAAAAGTATGGCATCCAACCCTTTGTCTGATCTGACATATAGCCACGGCGGGAGCTAAAGCTTTGCGAATAATGCTGTCGTGCAAGTGATGGCGGCACAATTCGCCGGTCAGCGGGTGAGGGCAAAGTGACGTTGACGGAAAAACAAACATCCAGCCTGGTTGGCGAAAAGCGTTAGGGTACTTACGAGATAACGCATAAGGTAAAGAGGGGCCTATTCCCTTTGCATTATCTTGTTGCTGTACCTGCAGTGCAGCTGCAATTTGTTGTTGTAACGGCTCTGTAAGCTTTGCACTTAATAGCGTTTGCCGATCTTTATGGCCTTTACTGTCTCTAACGGTAAGTGAAAGATTTGTCAGATTAATATCCTGTACCCGCAAGCGCAGACATTCAGAAATACGCAAACCACTGCCGTAGAGTAAAGACACAATCAGTTTATGGTGGCCGTTTAATTGCTCAATAATCGACAGCACTTGTTGGGGTGTTAATACAACCGGCAAGAAACGTTGTTTGACAGCATGGTTAAAGCCTAAATCGCCAAGTTCATGCTGAACAATATGTTTATACAGAAAAACCAGTGCATTTAAGGCGACTTTTTGCGTGTTAATCGCAAC
The DNA here is from genome assembly GCF_059429535.1 of Rheinheimera sp. ATLC3. Lineage (NCBI taxonomy): Bacteria > Pseudomonadati > Pseudomonadota > Gammaproteobacteria > Chromatiales > Chromatiaceae > Rheinheimera > Rheinheimera sp. ATLC3. The sequence continues at coordinate 1,977,394 of NZ_CM182103.1, read as the reverse complement.
ATTGCGCTTATTGGCCAACCAGTTTAGAAAATCTCGAACCTCGGCCGCATGCATATCCTGCGGGTGTTTTTTACCGTTAAATAAAATAAAACGCCTGATCCAATGCAGGTAAGTTTGTTCAGTACGCAGGCTGTAACCACGCAAACGTATATTTTCACGCACCGTCTCCAGAAAGGGACTTTTAGACATGACGAAAACTCAGTTTTATGTATTTATATACAGTATTATTTGAAATTTCAGACAGTCAAGGTGAAATATACTATTAACATTGCATACTAATTTATTGCTGATACTGTTTACATACGATAAATTAGGTACTTACCAGTGTGGTGCGCAGAAATATAACGCACGACCACCGAAATATAACGCATGCTCGTTTTTCCAGAAAGTGAAAATAGAACTTGAATATTTATAGTTATTTTTCAATAAATTATCAATTTATGTTTCCTCTATCAGAATTGAGAAAACGAGCATGCTCAAGAATAAAATGTTAGGTATCTCATGAGTCGTTATTCATTTTTATTTCTCTTGTTTGTATTTTGCTATTTTTTCATAAACTCGGTGGTACTATTTTTTCAAGGTGAAAATTGGGGAGGGCTTTGCTGCTTAACCATAGCAATTGGCTTACCTTACTCGATATTGAAAAAGGATGATTATCTTATTATAGGGGGTATTTTAATGCTCTTTAGTGTTATAGGGACTTTTAGTAACTTTTTTGAAAGAATAGATAGTCCAGAGCATCAATATTTCGAATATGTTATAGAAACCTTTGAAGGCGGTTATTTTGGCGAGCATGAAAAAAAGGTAACGCTAGCTTGCGGCATTCAATCTAACATCGACAATATGCAGTTGGTTTTCGATTTGTTTAAGTCAATTTATTATGATGTATTTCTGTCTGCCATTGACTTTGTAGTGTCACAGTTTTCAGAACCCTTACAAAATAAATGCTTAAATGCAGTCGAAGAACTAAGAAAAGATTACCCAGGATTTAAAGCGATACCTAACAAATAAATTAAAGCGGATTCATAAAGCTAGGCTCGGCTCGTACCTCGCCAATTTTAGCCTAACTTTATTCACCGTTTATTCAGGCGTTAGTGGTCAAGGAGAGCTATGAACCAAGCCATACATTTTAAGACATCAATGTTTGATGTTTCTAAAGAGAGGGATAACCCAATAAATCCGATCTACGGAATATCCCTGCTCGAATGGCTTAGGTCAGAGCTAGATGGAAAGATCGAGATTACTGAGCCAGATGCCGAAGATTGGGGTTGGTATAGTGAGTTAGAGTTCGAAGGTAACAATTACCTGATCGGGGCTTGTGCCTACTTCGAAGAAGGCGATAATCCACAAGAACCAATAGAATGGGTGTTCCAAGTAGATAAATACCGAAGTTTTAAAGAAAAGCTCTTCGGCAAGAACAAAATGACCACTTCAGACAGCTGCTTCGTATTTTTCAAAAAGCTACTAGAAGAAAACCCGAATTTCAAAGAGGTCCAGGTTGCGTAAACCACTAACAAGGCCAAGCACAATCGTGCAATGCAAAAATCGCATTGCACTGGACCTCGCTTCGCTCGGCCTGTGTTGGCGGCGTTAGGGTAATTATGATCCGAAGAATTAAATATACTATTGGCATCTTACTCATATTTGGGGTTAGCGAAGCGATGGCTCAGGAAGAATCAAGAATCGATGTAAATCAGGCAGTTGAAAATCCGGCTTTAGTTTCTGCAATGGATCGTGTTGCTCGCGAAGGTTCAGATGAAGCCAAAGATGAACTTCTAAAACAGCTTCTGCAGGCAAATTACCTAGCTGCAATGTTTTCTAATGGTCTAAAGGTATCGTCCGATGACGACAATCAGCAAACAATAGAAAAAGGTAGTACCTTTGGAGTTTTGTCTGCGGAGAGCGCAGGTAAAAATTACTTGGTTTTATTCACAGACTGGAAGGCTCTCAGTCAATATACAGATCAAAAAGTCTCAGGATGGATATTACCTAGCAAAGATGTATGGTCATTCGCACTTCAGGGCAATACATATGATGGCGTTGTAATTAACCCTGCACATAATGCGCTTCCTTTAGAGCGCCCCATGCTCGAATATCTATCACATCATGCAAGTCAGCTACCCTAACAAGTCAATTAACTACGCGCCTTTCAGGCGCCGGACGCAGCAAAGCTGCGCCGGTTATTGAGGCGTTAGCTGGTCTATGACTCCTAGAGTAATGTTTAAAATATCAAATATCCTAAAGCCATATCGGTGGTTGATATTTGCATGCTTTGTTGTTTCGCTGCTACTTGCATATTGGTTTCTGCCTCAGCCCTCAGAAAATAGCGCTATTGGGTATAGTGAGCTAACCCACATATTAATTTTGCTTGGAGTGTTTTGGTCAGCTACTTTGGTGTTCATTCTTGTTTTATGCCGTGGTTTGCCAGTCAAGCCTCAACGAGAAGCTAGTTTTGTCATAAAAACTTACTATTACGTTAAGTTAATTTTCACTTGGTATTTTTCAGTTTTTATGGGGTTATACCTATTAGGCTTAATTTTTGGTACGGTATCTTTCTTTTTAAAAAATGTTTCGGGCAGCTAACAAGTGCAGTCAGCGGATTCGCTGCGCTCACCGCAGCTGCAAGCGTTAGAGCACTTCAGATGGTTGGCAACATAATTCAATGGTACGGTGCGCCTATTACAATGATCGCAATAAGCGTTATCTATTTTTTGGCGGATTCAAGAAAAAATGAATTATCAGCTCGGTTATTAACCTCTTCTCACGGCATATTAGGGGCTTTTATTTACCTTGGAGCGATGTGTTTGCACTATTTTAAGCCGCTTGAATATCGGCCACATTTAGCGGTTCCATTCGCAATACTATGTATGGTTCCGTTAGTGGCAATGTTTTACTCGTTTTTCACGTTCCGAGGTAATCGGATGGTTCATATATTGCAAATATTAAACCTATGGGCGCTTACTTGGACTTTATTCATCGGTGGCATGGCGGTTACTGGGGACTGGATTTAATGTGCTCTAACAAGTTGCTTAATTTCGTTCCTGCCACAAACAGCGTGGCCTCCACTGGACTGCCTACGCTACGCTGCGGCAGCCAATTAGCAATGCGTTAACTGTCTTCACGAGAAATACCGAGCGCATAATGAAGAAACTCATTGATTCCCAAGATTTGATAATCACTGAAGGGAAAGAGAAGGAGGATATCGAAAAAGCTCTCTCATCACTAATCGTCGGATGTGAAGTTTCTTTTACTCATATCCCATATAAAGAGATGAGTGTAGGTGATTGCACCAGAGAGATCCGAAAAACAAATGGCGGAACCCTACAAAAGTATCAGGGCATGCATGGGTCAAGTGGACAGTGGGAAAATGTATCGCTAGAAGGGGCGGTAGAGTGGCTATATGAAGCGGCTATGAATAATATTAAAGTTACTGGTTCCCACGATTGCTGTTACTACATACTAAAAACAGTTAACAAGTTGCTGTAATTCGTTCCGGCCACAAAAAACGTGGCCTCCACCGGACGCGCTAATCGCGCGCCGTTAAGCAAGGCGTTATGTTTAATTGGTGAATTATCTCTTAACTATGATTGTTGGGAATAACAAAAATATACCTGTGAAAGACTGCCCTTCTTGCAGTGGTAAAGGGCAAGTCAAATGTCCTGCATGCAAAGGTAAAGGCAGGCCTTTTGATTGTAGTCACTGTGGAGACATCGCAAAATCCGAATCGTGGGGTTTCGTGCCCTGTAACCGTTGTAATGGCACCGGTAAGGTTAATAGAGGTTAGTCCGTGCTTAAAACACATAACAAGGCAATGAAAAATCGCCCACAAAAAACGTGGGCTGGACTCGCTAACGCTCGCCTTTTATTGCAGCGTTACGTGTCACTATGAAAACACCAATTGAGTTAAAATTAGACGGTATCACCGTAGGGGAAATTCTCAGTTTTAGCTATGAGACTCCTTGGGCTACCGGAAAGGTTAAGTTCAAAGACAACTCACTATTTGAAAAATTAGTGGCAGTATCTTCTATGTCATCCTTCGATCTAGAAATGGATGAGCTTGGACTAGATGACGCTGAAGAAGAAATAATGTGGGAGGCCAAGTTAAAGGAGCTTTGTATTTCTTGGGAGGATCTGAAACTAGACCGTGATGATAGATGGTCTGTTATTCCCAATGGAGGTGAGTCGCAGCCAATTTACTCACCTAGATTCTCCGAGCAGGGCTTTATCGACTATCGCCTATGAAAACACGTAACAAGTCAATCAACTTCGCGCCTACGGCGCCGGACGCAGCAAAGCTGCGCCGGTTATTGAGGCGTTAGGCAGCTAGGGAAGGCTCAGTGCAGCTACACATCGTTTACACCGAAACCAATATGCTGCTCTCAAAACATCCATACACGTCTTGGCGTGAAATTCAGGACGAGTACGAGAGCTATAAAACTTCGCTAGGCCCTTGGGAACATGACGAGGTGATCGAATATTTAGCGGATGAGTACCCGAATCTTTCCCCTTCGGCTCAAGAGCAGGTCGAGGCCTTTCTAGTGGAGGCCTGCGTTGCCAAAATACTTACTTTTTGCGAATAGCGGCAAGTTGCCTAACAAGTGGTTCAAACCGCTCGCTTCGCTCACTGGGACGGGCTAAAGCCCGCCCCTTAACCAAACGTTATGTGTTTAAGGAAGTTCTGTGAATCCTGACATTTCTATATCTATCCCTAGTCACTTGCAGAAAAAATGTGGCCGCAATCTACATTGGGACTTTTATCGGGTAGATGTCAGGTTAAAAAGTGGTAAGGTCATCCGTAGCTTATCGGTACATTCAGCCAAGGTTTTTGTTCCTGCATCGGGAGAGGATTGCGGTAAGTATGACTTTGAAAGTTCAGATATTGAAAATATTAGGCCCGCTACTTTTGTTAGTCGGCTAAAAACATTGCTGTGTGGTTGGTAATACTATGCAGCTTATAAAAACACATAACAAGGCGCATCACGCGCAGCCTGCGGCTGCTGGGACGTCAAACGCTAACGCGTTTTTCCGCCCGTGTGCTTTGCGTTATGTACTTAGAGGTTCGCCATGAAATATCAGGTTTTACTTCGCGGTGAAAACTTTGAATTAAACTGGGAAGGTAAAATCAAAAATCTTGGCTTTTTCACCACGAGATGGGTGAAGGCTGACTCAAGAGAAGACGCTGAAAAAAAAGCTGTTCAACTTATTCGAAATGACAAATGGCTTCAAAGTGCTTTAATCGAAAAATCTGAATATTCTCCAATGGTTTACATGGAAGAAATATCCCAAGCCAAATGGTGGAAGCGTGTTGGTGGTAAAGGATATACATTCTGGGAAATGGGCAATGAATAAGCACGTACATAACAATCAAATTTTATCGCCAGCAAACAACGCTGGCTGCGACGTCAACCCGCTGCGCGGCTTTCCGCGCTAAATTTAGGCGTTAGCTATCAGGGAGGTTCAGTGTTTAGAATTAAATTATTATTACTTTCATTGTGTTCATTTCATCTTTTTGCAGGAGATTCTTCTCCTATTAGAGAACAAGAATGTGAGGTTTTTAATGCCGATTTCGCAGACCAACAAAGCCCTACAAAACTATTGCAGCGAAATGCCAAAGACCAATTAGCTGAATTAACTTTTAAGTTTAATGTTATTGGTTATGGAGAAAACGGTCGAAATGTTCAAGAAATTGATGAAACTCCTCATGTCGCTTTTCCTGTGGAAAATGGGTGGCTATTAGGCAGCGGTCGTGGTGAATGGGGAGGAAGTTTAGTTTTTAAAAGTAACAGCGGTGAACAGCAAAACATTATCGACGATAATATCGAGGATATTTATAAGTTTTCTTACGGCTACATTGTTACCGCAGGGCTAGGCCATATGGGACTTAGTCGTGGTTCTATTTATCTCGTTACAATCGAAAATGGAAAATATATTGCTGAAAAGCTTCATAGTTTAGTAGCTCCACCAAAAACTTCGTGGTTAACATCATCTGGGGAATTATTGATTAATCACAGAGGTCATGCATCTTCAGTGCTTACTTCTAATGGTAATCTATACCGAGTAAGCTGTAAGAACTTTGTAAGAGAATAGCTAACAAGCCAATCAAGCAGGACTTTTATCAGTTGGCTGAGTTCCGCTTCGCTTCACATTGTAGCCAACTAATAAAAGCCTCTTATTGAGGTGTTAGTAATCAAGGCGAAGACCGATGAACAACTCTATGCAGCTAGGTTTTATGTCAGTTCTACTAGCGCTAGTTATGTACTTTGCAATCCTTAGTTTCCAGAAAGATGATTTAGGCTTGGAGATATCTACAAGTACAGAATGCCCGGGCATGTGTTGTCTAACTCGTTGCGAGACTCATAAAATTGAAATAGTTGATGCACAAAATGTGCGTTTTCAAAGTGTTCTGTTATCCCCTGATGAGTTTGCTAAGCACTTATTACAAGCTCACAACGATTGTGAAATCCAACGTATTAATGTTTTGGCAGCATCAGATATAAACCATGACATAGTACTAGATATCAGTAATAGGGTGCGGGAAGTTGTTCCAAACATTGTTATCGCATGGGATAAACTTGAGTACTAACAAGGCGCTGTTGTCGCCACTATCGTGGCTGGGACGGCTTACGCTGCGCTCCAGCCGCCCCGAAGCTTTGCGTTAGTGGCAGTACTTTAATATATGGAATAACGATGAAGCTAACCCCGATAAATTTTAAAGATAAGTTTTCTAAATTTTCTGAGCACTGGTCCCCTCGTGTTATCGCAGAAATGAACGACTATCAATTTAAGCTGGTAAAAGTCGAGGGCGAATTTGTTTGGCATGACCACCCGGATACCGATGAGGTGTTTATTGTTATTGAAGGCACGCTAAATATTGAATTTCGGCACGGTGTTGTTAGCCTGAATTCTGGTGAAATGTTTGTGATACCCAAAGGGATAGAGCACAAGCCTGTTGCTGCCAGTGAATGCAAAATTATGCTTGTAGAGCCTAAGGGTGTTGTTAATACAGGTGACTCGGGTGGTGAACTTACGGCAGAAAATGACGTTTGGGTGTAATCTAAAGCTAACAATTATTCCCCTCGGTAGTTAATCATGAAGTTATCCAGCGCCAAAGTGGCAGTAGTCGCTTTCGTTTTAGTGTTAACGTCCTGCGCCAGTATCAAAGAGGCTGGCCGCACCGTTGGCCATACCACCAGAGATGTCACCAAAGCAGTGGGACACGCTTCGCGTGATGCGGCCAAAGAAATAGGGCACGCCACCAGGGAAGTGGTTAAAGATATTAAAGACGGCGGTTAACGTCTGGCAATCGCCGCCAGGTCAGCTGCCAACCCATCCCAACAGCTTTGTAAAACAGGGGCCGCTGAGTGCAAATCTTTCATACAGCGTTGCTGAAATGCCGATAGAGGCAAAGTGATGTTGCACTAAAAGTCAGAATAATCATCTTGTTAGAATTATATCTGCCATAGCGTCAGACTTGGCGCTGCCTTTGCACCCTTTTAGCTTCATTTGCATAAACGGAGGGGCAGCACCATGGCTGACACTGTTATTACTATTAACCCTTACACCGAACATCCGATTAAAGAGTATCGCTTACTGGATGAAAAAGCCGCGCAGCAGGCGGTGGATAATGCCGATAAATGCTTTCAGAGCTGGAAGCTTGTCAGTATTAAAGAGCGGGCACAGTTAGCGCTGAACCTGGCAAAGGTGCTGGAAAGCCAGCAACAGCAGCTGGCGCAGTTAATGACTGATGAAATGGGCAAGCTTAAAACGCAGGGGCTACAGGAAGTGCAGCTTTGCGCCGAAATTTGTCGTTACACCGCTAATCAGGCGGCAGAGGTCTTAGCGGACGAGCAGCGCGACACTGAAAACGGCCGTGCCATCATTAGCTACCAACCAATTGGCGTGATTCTGGGCATACAGCCGTGGAATTTTCCGCTGTATCAGGTGATCCGCTACAGCATTGTTAACCTGGTAGCCGGCAATACCACAGTGTTAAAACATGCGTCCAACGTGTTTGGCATGGCAGAAAAAATTGCCGCAATGTTTCTTGAAGCAGGGTTTCCGACACATTGCTATCAATCGCTACTGATTGACGGCGATACCGCTACCGGTTTAATCAGCCATCCTAAGATACGCGGTGTTAGCTTTACCGGCAGCGACGAAGTTGGTAAGTCGGTTGCCGGTGCTGCTGCAAAACTGGCGAAGAAAACCGTTCTGGAGCTGGGTAGCAACGACGCCTACCTGATCCTGGATGATGCCGATATTGAATTAGCGGTGAAAACCTGTGTTGAAGGCCGGATGGTGAATAACGGTGAAACCTGTGTGGCGGCAAAACGCTTTATTGTGACAGAGAAAAACTACGCCGATTTTAAACATGCTTTTGCCACGGCGATGGCGCATTTAAAAATGGGTGACCCTAATGCAGAAGATACTGATATCGGCCCGCTGGCAAGAGCCGACTTACGCGATAAACTGCATCAGCAAGTGACAGAATCAATAGAGGCTGGCGCGACTGTGGTATGTGGTTGTGAAATTCCTGAACAGAGAGGGTTTTTCTATCCACCGTCGATTCTGGAAAATGTCAGCCCGCAGATGCCTGCTTATGATGATGAACTGTTCGGCCCGGTGGCCTCCCTGATCCGGGCGAAAGACGATGTCCAGGCCATGCAGATAGCCAATGACTCACGCTATGGTTTAGGTGGCGGTATCTTTTCTGCCAATGTTGAGCATGCTATTTCGCTGGCAAAACAGCATTTTGATACCGGTATGGTAAACATAAATGGCTATGGGCTGGCACAACCTAACCTGCCGTTTGGTGGTGTAAAAGACAGTGGCTACGGCCGCGAACATGGCGGCTTTGGCCTGCGCGAGTTTGTTAATGTGAAGCTGATTATGGTGGCGAATAAAGACTGAACGGCACCAGCACAACGGCAGGGTGTTGCTTAACTGACATGCAACATCCTGCGGCGTGATCGAAGTGCCTTGTCCTCAGAGTGTTTGTGCACGCACAGTACGTGCAAATTCGCGATAGCTGTGCAGTGGGCGGCCCAGGATCTGGGTTAGCCGCGTCACATCACCGGTTTTGGCTATCATGCCGTGGCTGACATAACGTTCAGCCATCAGGCGCATCTCGTAAGCTGTCCATTTGGGCATAAATGACGCCATATTCTGTTCAAAACCACTGGGATCATCGCCACCATAGTTAACGGTATGGCCCAGTGTGTCTGACCAGATTGCCGCAATTTCTTCACCCGTCAGGTTGTCGGGCCCGACTAAATTAATGGTTTCAACCGGCAATTTATCCGGCGCGTTATCGCGACGCAGTAACTCAATAGCGGCGACTTCAGCGATATCCCGCACGTCCACCATTGCAATACCTTTGCTGCCAACCGGCATCGGGTAAATGTGGTGGTTTACGATCACGTCTTTAATCATCAGCTCGTTATCAATAAAGTAAGCCGGGCGCAGGATAGTGGCGCTAAAACCCATCTGCTCCAGCATACGTTCTGCACCATATTTGACGGCAAAGTGCGGCACATTAACCGCCTGATCGGCATCAAATACCGACAGATAAACTACCCGTTCGACACCCGCTTCGCGCGCAATATTCAGCGTGATAAGCGCCTGGGTAAATTCGTCGCCGGTTACCGCGTTTAGCAAAAATAAGCTGCGCACACCTTTGAATGCCTGCCGCAGCGAATCAATATCCAGCAGATCGCCTTGCGCTACTTCTACCGCGTCATCAAAGTTAACTTTTGCCGGGGTCCGTGTCAGAACCCGCACGTTTGCATTGCGTTTAACCAGTTGTGCTACAAGGTGTTGGCCAACCCGGCCGGTTGCGCCAGTTACAAGAATAGTCATAGTTCACTCCGATTCAGTTAGGTTATTGTCTGCTGACGATTCACATTCTAGGTGTTTCATATTCTCGCCGATAGGTGCTAAAGTTGGACTTACTGTCTTGCATATGGAACACTTTATGGACTTAGCCGCTATTGCAGATTTCAACCTGGTTGCCAAGCATGGTGGCTTTGGCCGTGCCGCCCGGCAGAGTGGGCGGCCTAAGGCAACGCTGTCCCGGCGGATCGCTGAACTGGAGAACAGCCTGCAGCTGCGGCTGTTCGAACGCGGTGCGCGCAGGCTGGTATTGACCGAAGAGGGAGAGGCACTTTATCAGCGCACCGCTACACTGTTGACGGAATTGGATGAAACCGTGCTGGCTATTTCGTCCGGCGTCGCCCGGCCTCGGGGCCGCTTACGTATCAGCGCGCCTTTGTTGTTCTGCCAGCTGGCAATGGGCAGACTGGCGGCAGAGTTCGCTCTTAAATATCCGGATGTACAACTGGAAGTGATATCCGACGATCAGCCGGTCGATATGGTCGACCAGGGCTATGATCTGGTGATCAGAGTTAACCCTGCGCCGGATGAGAACCTGTACGGCCGGCCGATTTTACATGACCGCCTGGTGGTGGTGGCCCACCCTGATCTGCAGCGGCCTTCCGGCGATACGCCCGTACCTGTAGTGCTGCGCGGGTCTGAAAAACCGACCACTGTCTGGCAGGTAATGTCTGAGAACGTAACGTCCGGTATTGCGGTGACCCCTGTGCTTGTACTTTCGTCAATGATAATGGTGCGCGACGCTGTGCGCGCTGGCGTCGGTGCCGGCTTGTTGCCGGTCTCGTTAGTTGCTAAGGATATTCAATCTGGAAAACTGGTCTGCTGGGGTGATGCCGACGCGGCAGCAATCGAGTTATGGGCACTTTATCCATCCCGTCGTTTACTCAATGCCCGGGTTTCAGCTTTTCTTGAACATTTAAAAGCCGCTTTTCCGACCGGCGAGCCAGAGGAACTTGCGGCCTATATCCAGTGATAGGCATGCCGGAAACTGCCGAGCAACCAGCAACACCTGATTGCATTTACTGCCAGCTTTGCCGCAGAATCAACCTTATCAGGTAATGCAGAGCGGAGAGGTTATGCCAAAACTGTTTTCTTATGGCACTTTGCAGCAAAAAAACGTGCAGCTGGCTAACTTTGGCCGTGAGCTAAGCGGCAGTAAAGATACGCTGCAGGGTTATGTGGTGGGTGAAGTGGAAATTACCGATGAGCGCGTACTACATGAAAGCGGTAAGGCGTTTCATCCTATTCTGCGTTATACCGGTAACCTTGCCGATGAAGTGGCTGGCACGGTGTTTGAGCTGACCGATGCAGAGCTTAATCAGGCTGATGATTACGAAGTCGATGCCTATCAGCGGGTCAGTGCCCGCCTGAAATCAGGTACCGAGTGCTGGATTTATGCCGCCGCACAACCTCGCTGATACGGTACGTGACTGCAGCTTATGTGCAGCACATTTGCCGCAGCTTCCAAGGCCAATTTTACAGTGGCACCCAGCTGCACGGATTTTAATTGCTGGTCAGGCACCGGGCCAAAAGGCACATGATGCAGCAAAGCCTTTTGCTGACGCCAGTGGCGATCGCTTGCGGCAATGGCTGGGGTTAACTACAGAACAATTTTATAACCCTAAACTGATAGCAATACTGCCGATGGGCTTTTGTTTTCCCGGCCGTGGTAAAAGTGGTGACCTGCCACCACGGCCAGAGTGCGCGCCAAGCTGGCGGCCAACACTACTGCACGGGCTTAAGCATTTAAAGTTAACACTGGTGATTGGGCAGTATGCCAAGGCCTGGCATCTGCCGGATGCGACAGGTTCGCTGACGGACACTGTTGCGGCCTGGCAGCAGTACTGGCCGGATATTATCCCGCTGCCGCATCCCAGCCCACGCAACAATATCTGGTTAACACATAACCCCTGGTTTGCCCAGCAACTTCTGCCCTTACTGCAACAGCGGGTGCAGCAAGTGTTGGCTGGCGCTGATTAGCCGTTGCTTTCTGGTTTAAGTGACGAGGCGGCGGCTGAAGCTCGGTTGCCGGGGCGGGTAACCCAGGTGTACATCAGGCCGGTTAGCAGCAGTAGTAGCGGTAGCAGGCCGCTTATTGCCAGCGCCCAGAAGTATATTTTGCCGCCGATTGCGGCAGTGTGCAACGGATACAGGCTGTTGGCGATAGCGCCAGTAGCACCAAAAGCGCTGGCGGGCGTGGCATAAATAGTCTTATTGCTAAGCGCATCTATCTGTACCACGCTGCGGCCATTTTGATGCCATTCGCCTGCCATACGGGCGCGAAAACTAATAGGTTGCTCGGCAGCGGTACGCAGGCTGCTTAATCTTAGCTGGGCATCTGGCCATTGTGCTTGCGCCTGTGTTAGCGCGGCTGTCCAGTCAGTGTCTGGCAGCGGTTGATAACCGGCGGTTTTTAATGGTGCTGCTGGCGCTGCCGTGGCCGAAAATACACTCAGCACACTGCGAAATTCTGCATTAAATACCATCAGGCTGCCTGTTACCGTTGTCAGTAGCAGTAAAGGGGCAAAACTTAACGCCAACAGGCTGTGCCACTGGCGCAGCGTGCGGGCATTCAGTGCCGGCTTGGGTAAGGCCAGTAACCGGCGGTTAAAACGCTTAGGCCACCACTGCACTATGCCGGCAACCAGCAGCACCAGGCAAATCAGGCCGATGACGCCCAGCACTGTATGGCCGGTTTTGCCACCCAGCAAATGCAGGTGAAAATCATACAGCCAGTCTATCCAGTCGCCACGCGGCGCGCGTGTCAGCATTAAGGTGTGGCTGGCATTGTAGTAGTGGCGTTGATTGCTGTGGGTGACGGCTTCCAGCCAGTGCGCATCCTGATCCGGATACTTTACATAACGAAAATCGGGATTTTGCTGCAACTGATTGAGCAAAAGTCCCCATTGGCTGATGTCTGACGGCAACGGCAGGTTTTGCAGCTGCGGGTACTGCCAGCGCAGCAAATCGTTTTTAAACAGTAGCACAGCACCGCTTAGGCTGATCAGCAGCAACCAGATGCCAATCAGCCAGCCCAGATAGCGGTGCAGCGTGCGTGCAGTTGGCATATCAGAACGCGTGTGACCAGCTTAGGTTTACTGTGCGGCCGATACCGGCAAAGTAACGTGCTGCTGCAGGTGTACTTTGCGCATAATAGGTAAAGTACTGTTTATCGGCCAGGTTTTCGATACCCAGCGTCCAGCGGCCGTACGCCGTGTCATAGCTGCTGCTGAAATCCAGCGTGGTGTAACCGTCAAAGTGCTCATATACAGGTTTGCCGGTAGTTAAATTATTACTGATATGCAATGTGTGGCTAAACAGGATATTGGCCTGCAACCGGCTGCTAAGCTGCGGCAGCCATTGCTGCTGCCAGTACAGGTTTAACCGCTCTGGTGCGATATTCACGCCGCCTAGATCAAAGTCGACATTGTTATCGTTGTCGCTATCATAGCGACCATTGGTGCGGGCATAGCTGAAACCTATTTGGTTATCAGTACTGAAGTAATACTGGCCTTCGGCTTCAATACCGTCTATTTCGGTTTTCTCGCGTCTTACACTGTAAATGCCATCGGCATCGGCTTGTAAACGCATACCCAGATCCGAATCTGAGCGGTAAGCGCTGGCGCGCAGTTGCCAGTTGTCAAAGCTAAACTCAATGCCCAGTTCCAGATTGTCTGACAGCACCGGCTGCAGCGTTAAAAAACTGTCTACCGATAAGCCCGGTGTGCTGATATCGCGCAATACCCGGCCAACATCCGGCATGCTGAAGCCTTCGCTGTAGCTGCCGTACAAACGCACATTAGGGTGAAATTGCCACACTACACCGGCATTGGTCAGCAGCTCGTTAAAGTCCGGCTCGCCGCCGGCAACAAAGGTGTTTTTGTAAGCGTCCAGCGTGGTGAAATCATCTACTTTCAGCTTGCCATATTCGTAGCGGCCACCAAGGCTAAAGGTAAAGTTTTGCAGCGCGCTGTATCGCAGCTGGGCAAAAGGGGCCAGGTTGGTAAATTCAGTTTCCGGTACCCAGTTACGACCACTCAGCGCCAATTCCTGATAAGTTTCGTCCTGCAGCCAATCGGCACCGGTACTTAAATCCAGCCCGTTCAATGCCAGATTAGGTTTAAACCAGGTTAAGCGGCTGCCGTATTTGGTCGATTTATTCTGTGACTGATCGTAAAAATTGGCGCCCAGTGCCGGGTCCTGAAAGGCAGCAAAACGCCCACCGCCGTATAGTGCGGCGAAGTCTTGCAGAAACAGCTGCCAGTTTAAGCTGCCGCCAAAGATTGCAGTATTGCTGTAATCCAGCGTCGCTGTGGTCACTTTGTTTTGAGGTGCCATGCCCTCTATTTCGCCACGCTCAGACTTGGCTGGAGTACCTGCGTCAACATCACCGGCAACTTGAACATAGTCTCCGTTACCACGTAATTTGTAGTGGTTTACCATCAGCTGCAGGCTTTCATGCCCACTCAGTTGCTGGCGCGCTTTAACAAACACATCAATGCTGCGCGAGTCCATGGTGTCGCCCTGGGTTCCATCGACGCCGATTAAATCGCCGTTGCCATCGCGGTACATACCGGTATCACTGGCCGACACACCGGCTACCACGGCAAAACCCTGCTGTTGATAGCTGTGCAGATAACTGGCTTTGTAGCTTTGGCTGTCGCTGCCGCCGGTAGTAGGTGTAGTAAAACCAGCACTGAGCTGATGGCGGTTATCGCCGGCAGATTTGGTAATGATATTAATGATCCCGCCGCTGGCGCCCATGCCCTGAATGGCATTTGCACCGCGGATCACTTCAATCCGTTCGATCATTGCCGGGTCAATGGTTTTGCCATCGCGCGAGCCGTTACGCAGCGGGTTAGATTGCGGCACGCCATCAATCATATACAGCGGCTCGCGGCCGCGCAGTGTTTCACCGGCTGAGGTCAGCTTTTGCCGGCTGGGTGAAAAGCCCGGTAACAGGTTGCCGAGAATCGCAGAGATATCCTGGGTAAACGCCAGCTGGCTGGCAATTTGTTCCTGACTGATAACGGTAATCGTGGCCGGCACTGTACTGACCGGTGCATTACTGCGGCTGGTACTCACGGTAATGCGCTCAATATCCTGCTGAGCAGCAACAAACGAAGAGGAAACAAGTAAAGCAAGAGATAGCGCAGATAACGGCTTCATAGAGTACCAGTTAGCATAAATGTAAATGGTTCGCATTTATACTTGTGCTGTTAACAAATGTCAAGGTAAGCCGCGGGCCCGGACAAAACAAAACCCGCTGTAGCGTGCTGCTAATCATTTAAGCGGAATTGGTTTGTCCTAAGCCAACCGTCTCAGCCCTGGATGGGCTGAGAGGAGCCCCCAGGGGTTGGGTTCACGGCGTGTTGGTGTGGGCAAACCGATGGCGGCTGCAAGCTTAACTGACTGGCATTAAGCCGCAGCGGGTTTGGTCTGCAGTTTAGTTGGCTTTAAGTTGCAAATTAGCAAATTCAATAATGGCCTCGGGCGAGCCCAGTTCTGGCATCAGTTCGCCGCTTTGTACTTTGGCAAATTGCAGTGGTTCAGCAAAATTGAAGCTTAGCTGCAGCTTTTCTGGCTGGTTTACAAACTGTGCCAGCGCATCTTTCATATTTTGCGGCAGCGGCTCCAGCATCGAAATATTCATCAGCGCCATACCTTTGATGGTTTCTAAATCCGGCGTTTGCCCTTGCTCTGCCGTCATGGCGATAGCGCGCTCGATAAAACCGTTATTTTCAATACTGACAGCACCATTACTCAGCGCACCGGTCAGCAGTTTTTCGACGATTTGCTCGGCATACGCTTCAGAGCCAACCAGTTGCTGTTGCTGCTCTGGTGCCAGGGCGCTGATCTCTTTGGCGTATTGCCAGAACTGCTGCATTTGCGCCAGGGTGAAGTTGTAACTGAGGCTGAATTCGTCATTAATGCGGGTTTGCTGGTTAAATAACAGCTGACCGTCATTTTGGTACTGATAGCTGTAGTCGCCATGTAACGCCAGGCTTTGCACAAAAGCACTGGTTTGTGGCGGCAGTAATTGCAGTATTGCCGGCGCGGCTTTGGCGCCAACCAGATGCACACTGCCTTCGTCTGCCAGTTCACGCGGTTTCACGCCTTTAGCGGTAATCTGTTCAACCGTAGCAACCGTGCCCAGTTCAGCCATGCTTACCTCTAAGCCGGCAATGCTGTAGCTTGATGTCAGTACATTGGCAGACACATCTTTGTATGTCAGTGAAATAAGAGGCATGTCGCCATTGGCCGCTAACTGACGATAGCTCTGGTTTGCCTGTTCAACCTGCTGCTTTACTACATCTTCGGCATACTGATTGGCAAAATACACACCACCACCTGCAACAGCTGCAAGCACGACCAAAGCAATCACTGACTTCTTCATACTAATCCTTTACTGGTTTTTGTTAATAAAACGCTGAAATGTTAACACAGTGCTGTGAGGGCGAACAGCCTTATAGCCGCGTATTTTTAGCGGCTTATAGCTGTTTACGCTGCGTACAAAGCCTGTTAAGTTGCAGCCAGATAACAGTGGGGTGACGGTATGGAACAGTATTTTCACTGGATAGACTTGTTGGGCATAGCAGTGTTTGCTATCTCTGGCACACTGGCCGCCTGGCGTAACCAGATGGACGGTTTTGGCGTTATTGTACTGGCCAGTGTTACCGCTATAGGTGGTGGCACCTTGCGTGATGTTATTCTAGATGTGCCGGTGATCTGGATTAACAATAACAGCTACTTTTATGCCATTTTTATTGCGGCCATCGGCACCATACTGGCGGTGCGCAACCGGCTGACTATCCCGCATAATACACTGCAGTTTTTTGACGCTTTAGGGCTGGCGTTCTTTGTTATTATGGGTACGCAAAAGGCGCTGGATAACGGCACTTCTGCGATGGTAGCAATAATGCTCGGTACCATGAGCGGGGTGTGCGGTGGTATGATCCGCGATGTGCTGTGTCGCGAAGTGCCAATGGTGTTTCGTGGCGAGCTGTATGCTGTGACCTGTATTTTCGGTGGCGTGGTTTACACCAGCCTTATCTGGTTTGGCGTAAACACTGCTGTGGCGATGACAGTCGGTATGCTGGCACTGCTAATGTTGCGGCTAGCTGCGATGAAATGGCAGATCACCATACCTGTTTTCGCCAAGCACCACGCCGAACTAAACGAGCCCTGATAACTGCTAACCAACCTGCGGGATATGTTGTAAAACCCATGAGCCGATATACCGTTCTCGCTGCTGATACTGAACATCTGCTCACCGAGAAAAACAGTGATTTTATGACTTTTTTGCACCCGGTAAACAACCGGGAACAGGCTATGGCATGGGTTGAGCAGTACCGACAGCGTTACCCGGACGCCAATCATGTCTGCTGGGCGTACATTATTGGCAATACCCGCCAGCCGAAAACGCAGGCCTTTAGTGATGACGGCGAACCAAACGGTACCGCCGGTAAACCTATGTTGCATGTATTAACCGAGCGCGAATTGGGTGATAGCCTGGCGGTAGTGGTGCGCTATTTTGGTGGCGTAAAACTGGGTGCCGGTGGGCTGGTGCGGGCATACTCGAATGCCGTATCACAGGCGGCGGCAAAAGCCGGGCTACGCTTGGTAAGCCCCAGTATTGACCTGACTATCGTTGTCAGCTTCGCCTTTGAAGCCCGCTTGCGGCAACTACTGCAGCAGTATAAGGCGTCGTTACAGGATGTTAGTTACAGTGACAACGTGACAATCTGTATCAGCTTGGCGCAGGATGCCGAGCAGGCACTGTGCGATCAGCTTATTAATGAAACTGCAGGTGCTGTAGTCGTTAGTCAGGTCGCGCCACACTCTGGCGTTTAGCGCTAATCCGTGGATAATAGCCTTTTTGAAGTATCGAGCAGGAACGCTTAGCCGCGCATGATATCCCCGCGTAAAATATTAAAATGTCTGGACGAGCACTGGCAGGTTATTGAAGCCTTAATTGGCCGCAGTAGCCTTGGCAGTTTCAGTTTTCAGGATGTGCAGGCGCTGATTAAACGCTTTAATCCTGCTTACAGCAGCGAGCAAATCTTTAAAGAAGCGCAGCGACTGTTGCAGGCTGAAGTGTTTATCCCGCTGGCTAAATCCAGCCAGCTGGAGCTAAACCGCGCCGTGCTGGAATTTGCCGAATATCTGCTGCAGGAACACAACCTGGGTATGGCTGAAGATATTCAAAGCCGTATTCATGAATTAAACCGCCTGGCGCGTAAGCTGGAGCTTGCCGCCAAAGGTCGTGATGCCAGCGAGCTAAAACGTTTTATCTGGCAAATGGATGAGCGGATCCGCGAAGTGGTAAAACATTTTGCCAAAAACGAAACCGCTATTTTAAACCTGGTCGATAAAGCCAAAGCCGATGAGCGCAATTTGTCGTTAGCGCGCCGCTACAGCGCGGTGATGGAAGCCTTTGACGACTACATCGAGCCAATGCTGCAGCTGATTGATATCAATGGCCCGTTTCAGGCCACTATTGCCGGCTTGGAAGCACTGCTGAGTGAGCAAATAACCGCGCTGGAAATTAGCGGCGGCCTAAGCCACGAAAAAGAATTATTGCTGCAGCTGCGCACCCGTTTGCTGGATATGAACCAGATTGGCCGCGAAAGTTTAAGCCGCAGTGCCGACTCGTTAATGCCGCTACGCGAAGAGCTGCGTAAAAACACGCTGTTATCACGTAATGCCAGTGCCGTACTGGGTTTAATGCGCAAAAAAGGCATTGATCTCACGCTAAGCCAGCTGCCGGTAGTTATCGCCTCGGATTCGCAGCGCTTCTCGCTCGGCAGTGCTAATCAGCTTACCAGCTATATGGCCGAGCTGGCTGATTACCAGCAAGCCGAATACCAGCTGCCGACGCAGCAAGACGAGCGTGTGGCACCGAATTTACAACTGCCGGATTACGAGAGCGTGCTGAGCAAAGCGCGCACTAGTGGCACTATTACTAACCTGGCGCGCTGGCTGGATGACAGCTACCCGAATTTAGCGCTGGATGAACTGCTGTATCTGTATCAGGCGTTAAGCCGCGAAGATGGCCTGGCGCTTAACCACAACCATCAGGCGGTTGAACTGACATTACAGCAGCATAAGTTAACCCTTTACCCGTTTTCGCAGGAGGCCAAGGCCGATGCATCTTGATTTACAAGAGCTGACCCAGCTGGCTGAGATCTATAAAAAGCTCAGTGGCGGTTACCATATCAGCGAGCAGGACTTAGCCCTGTGGCAAGAACTGGACGCGCAGGAACTGAGCTACAGCGCGTTATTCTCGGGCCTGGGCCATACGCTAAAGCGCGACAGCCGCGGCTTTTTCTATTTTGATGTCGATGATGCCAGCGCCAATATGGGCAAAATTTCGCGTTTATTTGCGCTGACTATTTATGCGCTGGTGGAATATTTCGCCGATCAGGGCCGCGATCCACTACAAGCGCTGTTTGATAGCGAGCTGGATCACGAAGTGTTCGCAGCCATTGTACAAAAGCAGTATCACCTGTTCGAGCAGCTGGATATCTTCAGTGCCACTGATGTAAAACGTGAAGTCGCCAACCGTATGCTGCGCTTAGGTTTAGCCCGTGCTAGTGGTGACAATATTAAGTTGCTTGCGCCGGTGCATCGTTATTTAGATGCGTTGCTGCAGTTAGATGATGGCGTGCCGCAAGACTCCAGCGATACGGTGTTATTGGTAGATACCCAGGATACTGAGGAGATGAGCGATGTCTGAGCAGCTGTACGGCCTGACGAAGCTGGCGCTGTTAAACACCGCCGGTTATGCCAAATGCGTCATTCCACTCGATCATGCCGCCTCCATTTGTGCGCCGAACAATACCGGTAAAAGCTCGGTAATTAATGCGCTGCAGTTCCCGCTGATTAACGATTTACGCTTAACCGAGTGGGACGGCCACGATTTAGATGAAACGCGTAAGTTCTACTTTGGTTCGGATCAAAGCTATATCCTGCTGGAGGCCAACCTGCCCGATGGCAAAGTGGTTATCGGTGTGGCGGGCCTGGGTAAAATTGCCGGCTACAAATACCAGTATTTTTGCTATCAGGGTGCACTGGATTTAGACCACTTTATCGCCGGCAACAGCATAGTGAAATACAACAAGCTCGACCACGTGCTGCGCGAAAAAGGCCTGGACCCGATTGAGCTGAAGCCGTCCGAGCTAAACGCCATGCTGACCGGCGGCGCCACACCCTACGACAGCCGGATTAATCTGCGCATGATCCCGCTGAACAACGTGTCAGATGCACCGGTGTATAAAGATATTTTCCGCCGCATTCTGAACCTGCACAAGCTCACCGCGCAGGATGTTAAGCGTTTATTGCTGCCGGTATTCGCCCGCCATTTAGGTGACCCGAAAGTCGACTTTTATGCCGTCTGGCATGGTGCTTTTGAAAAGGTTAACCGTGACCGGCGCGAGCTAAAAGCACTGGAAAGCCAGCAGGAAGGCGTGACCGCACTGGAGCATATGTTGGATGCGCGCGCAGTGTATAAAGGTAAATTAGCCGCTTACGCGCCTAAGCTCGATATTGCATTAAATGACTATCAGCAGCACTTTGACGATCAAACCAGCGAGCTTAGCGTACAGCTGGAAGATTTACTCAGCGAAAAGCAGCAGTTAGAAGAGCGCCAGCGCTTATTTGTTGGCCAGATTAAAGACTTAGGCAACCGCCAGCTCGAGCTTAGCCAGTGGTTTAACCAATACGATGCGCTGCATGGCCGCTTTGAACTCGCCAGCAGCGAGCAACTGGCGACGAACCTTGGCAATATCCGCAGCGATTACGAGCGATTAAGCCACAGTTTACAGGGCGCCAGTAACGTTAATCAGGCCACTTTGCAGCACCAGCTAAGCCAGACGCAGAAGCAGCATAAAAGCGCCAAGCTGCAGCTGAAAAACCTCGAATACAATTTGTATTCACGGCTGCGCGAAGATTTAAGCCTGCCAGAAGTACAGCACATTACCAAGCTGCTAAACCCGGATTTATTGTCGCTGTCTACTGCCAAAGGCGGTGAGGTTGAGATCAGCGACGATAGCGCTTTTAGTCAGTTACTTGAACAACTGGCCGACTGCATTAAAGGCGGCAAGGCACATCTGCCGGGCGCCGTTATCGATTTAGCACCGCTACACAGTGCGCCGGATATGACCAGCGCCGAAGATAAATTGCAAATTAAGCAGCAAATCGACGCCTTAGAGCAAAGCTTGCATACGCTTAACCAGCAAATTGAAGTTGCCGCCGATTTAGCCGGTAAAACGCGCGAAAAAGAGCGCTTGTATCAGGATATGCTGCAAGCTGAGCAAGACGTTAAAGATTTCAGTCGCTACCAGCAAATGCAGCAGCTGCTTGATGATCAGCAGCAGTTACAGGCTGCGCTGGAAGAGGAAGAAGCCAGCGTACAAGGCCAGCTGGATGAGGTGCAGCACAAGCTGGCCAGCCAGTCTGATCGGCGTAATTTACTCAACAATAAGCTCGAGCAGTTAAAGCGGCAAAAAGAGCGCATCGATCAGGAAAAACGTGAGCGCCGTGACCATGAGCTTGAGTTATACAGCGGCCGTGTTACGCCTTATATGATTGATATCGTGCTGGATTTTGACAATTTAGCCGACAGTATCCGCAGTTTTAATAAAGACTGTCAGGAGCTGCGCTTAACCGAGATGAATATCGCCAATACCTATCAGTTTATCTACAACGCCGGAATCACCAAGTTTGAAACCGAAAGCGACACTGAGCTGAAGTACCAGAAGCTGATAGAAGCGTTCCATCATCTGGATAAAGAGCGTGATGCCATTGAACGCCGTGCCCGGGTAGCATTAACCGAAGTGGCCTCGACGTTAAAAGGCCTGCGTAACGATTTAAACCGGCTGCACCGCGAGCTGAACAGCTTTAACCGCGGCATCTGGCGTCAGCAAATCTCCAACTTAAAAGACTTTAAGATAGAGATAGTCGATCGCAAGCTGCTGGTTGGCCATATCGATACTATCTTAAGCACCTCAGAAGCCTACGAGCAGGGCGATACCTTTGACCTGCTGGCCGGCAATACCCTGGCCGAGCGCGATATTAACGCTGCCCGCGATTATCTGGTGCAGGCCGCCAGCGAGAAAGGTGGCTTAACCTTATCGGATTTATTCGATATCCGCTTTAAAGTGGTTAACCGCGCTGGTGAAGAAGAGTACTTCGACAAGATCGACTCGGCCGGCTCTAACGGCACCCGTATTACCATTAAGCTACTGTGCGGTATGTTGTTTATCCGCCAGTTACTGGCCGAGCGCGAACGCGGTAAATACCGTATTCCGATTTACATCGACGAAGCTGCCGATATCGACCCGCATAACCAGCAGGCGATTATTGAAACTGCACTCAGCTTTGGCTTTGTGCCAATTTTCGCCTCGGTGAAACCGCAAACCAGCTGCCGTTATATCGTGCCTATCCGCACCGTCGCCAACGGCGCACAAAACTGGGTAGATGAAAAAGACTGGATAATCTGCCAGCCGGTGCAGCAAGAACTGCAGCCGGAAGAGGTCGAAGCTTTGGCTGAAACGATATAACAGTAAATTAAATGGTGATTAAAATCTTAATTGACAGAACGACACCCAGACCCTAGACTTGCAACCAATATGACCGGCGCCTCTGCATTTATGTACGCGTCGGTTCTCATTTCTGAAATCCGTTCAACCATTCAATAGCACCTTCAACTACGCCAAAATCTTGCAGAGTCAACATGCCATTTCTTGCAGTGGGAAAATCATTCATCAGAGTGAGGAGTCGTTGTGTCCAGGTTGAGTTAGGGCAGATTACTGAAAGCAGTTGTGACATCATCGCAAAGTACATAAAAGGGCGGCTATGATTCATCTTTGGCCAGGAGGTTGGACAGGCAGATAATTCTAATACGTTGATGTTCCATAGCCTGCTATGGTGAGCTGAAACGTTACGCACAAAGTTCAAGCTTTTAAGCCATTTTGCCAGCTGTTCGCCATCAGAAAGCCCATACTTTGCTGCAATGCGGTTTTTATCCGAAAACTGCATGCCTTCAAATAACCTTGATAACAGTCCAAAGTCCCACACCTCAATCGCTACCCATACGGGCAAACAGCTATCATATTTTATTCGGTGATGAGCGATAAAAGGCTCCCGTCGTGAACGATGTAGCATAGCGCTGTATTTTTCCAGCCACACCTGGTGTTCGGTTTTACCTTTGCTTGGCCCTTTCTTGATCGCTTTTTTGGCAAAATTACCGTGTAAACAATCTGGGTTTATATGCGCGCAGGGTTCCTTTTGTCCAAGTAAGTGGGCAACATCCACCCGCAGCGCCATTTCAATCCGTTCAAGCGCATCCAGCGCTAGTAAGCGTAGCTTTTTATCAAATACATAAAGCTTAACTACGTCTTCAAAATGACTATCAGGCATAAAGTGATCAAAGCGCACAGGCTGGTTTCGCTGTAGCGATGTTTCAGTGTCGATAACGCGCAGCGGGTACCAGTAGCCACTCAGCCGATAGTAACCAATACGGGCCAGGTAGTTTAGTGCAGCCGTATCGTTATCAACTAACAAACCGCGAGATTTTAGTAGCGCTAATTGGTCGGTCATCGACCGCCATGGTTTTAAATCTGCCACTAGCTAGGTAGCCTCAAAGCTTGTGTAAGCTTTGTTGCCAGGAATTTTGTTTCGCTAAGAAAAGCTGGAATGATTCCCACCACTTGATGCGCAATATTTTCGTTGTAGCTTTCTAATCCCTTGCTATACATATCCCGATACCCGCGCCAGGCTGGCCAATCGCCTTTTAGCAGGCCTTGTTCATTGGCTGTGCGGATCAAATCAGCAAAGGGCATCACATCAAACTGATCGGGCGAGGCAGAACTTTGTTCCAGGTAACGCTTAAGCATTTTGTGGCTGATTTCATAAGTAAATTCAAAGCGCTGTACCAGACCATCGCGGATTTGAATGTCAGTAATATCCCGTTCATAACGCTGTAAGCCTTCGCTCAGACGGCCAATAGCGTTGAGTAACGGGCTAATATCTAAAGACATATCATTCCAGCTTTGCATCAAATGTAATGCTGTTTAGCTTACCCCAGCAATGCAGCCCATGCCAGCTTGACTATATCAATTTAGCTAACGCCTTTTACGGTTGCGTTATCCGTGCCAGCACCGTAGCCGGTTGCGTTAGAGGTAAGGCGATAATCGCAGCCTCGCCTGAGCGCGGGAAGATACCGGTTAAGGCGGTGAAGTTAACCTGATGGGTAACCAGCACTGTTGGTTGTGGAGTCTGAGCGAAGGCAAACTGCTGCAGTAACGCTTTAGTTTGCTTATCTGCATCACCACGACCGGCAAAGAATGAGTTGAGTGCTGGTAACGCCTCAGGCGTGGCTAGCTGCATTAGCCGGGTTGTTTCCAGACAGCGGCACCATTGGCTGCTGTAAACGGTAATATCAGCGCTGTATTTTTCGCGTAGTAGCTTGCCCCAGTGCTTCGCCTGCTGACGGCCCTCGTTATTCAGGTTACGCTGGGTACTGCAATCTTCCAGCACGAAACCGGCTGGATCGCCGGTGCCCGGCGCCAGTGTATGGCGCATAATGAGTATTGCTTTGCCTTCACGCCAACTATCCCATGGCTCTGACGAAATCGGCAGAGTCAGTAGCATAACGAGTAAACAAAACCGTTTCATCTTGGTACCCAGCTAACCTTGCCTGTTGCTTGGTACGTAAAGCGCGGACGTTAGGTTTAGTCATGGGCCAGTTGTTTATCGGGAACTTTATCCTGCCTTGCTATTGTAACTTTCAAGCCAAATAACCAGCGGCTAAGCCAGAAGCGTTTTACCAGCTCATACCCGGCCCAGCAGCCAGCGCAGGTTAGTATAATCAGCAGTGTCGCCTCAACACCTACCGGTAATGCTAATGGCTTAAGCCATACTGCAAATACGATAATTAGCGTCTGGTGCAGCATATACCAGGGCAGAATAGCGTTGTTAGCGTAGTGCAGAAGTTTGCCGTCTTTATCTACCGTATTGGTGCGCTTGCTGAGGTAACGTCCGGCATAGCCGATAAGCGCTAAGATCCATCCCCAGTGATTTAGCGCCAGTACAGCACCGACCAGCAAGCGGCCACTAAATGATTCGCCAAAGCTGGCCGGCACACTGTCAAACAGGGCGTTACGATCGGCAATAATCAGGCTGTACCCGACCAGCGCTGCCAGCAGAAACCAGCGACGAAAGGCGATAACCTTTTGCCACCAGTTGCCTTGCAAGGCAAACAAATAACCGGCAATAAAGACGCTGAAGTATTTAGCGTGGTTATACCAGTCATTTACCAGAGCATGGCTTGAAGGATAAGCCTGCCGCAGTGTAAACCAGGCACAGATCAGGCTGGCCATCACCAACAGCAAAGCAATGCTGCCGGGCAGGGGTTGCAGGTATTTCGCCAGTGTATTAAGTAACGGCGCGATAATCAGCACTAATACGCTGTAGCACCACAGGTAAGGCAAAAACCACAGGTGGTTCCAGGTTAGCAGCCCGATAGGGCTGTGATGATCGCGCAGCAAGTCAGTGTTCGGGTTGATATAGTGCAGCCAGAAACTGAAGTAACCCGGTTCGATAAGCTGTTGTGATAAGGCTTCGTAGTAAACCTGCGGCACCACGATAATAAACATGCCGCATAGCAGCGGGATCAGTAAACGGTTGCTGCGCAGGCTGAACAGTCTGAATGTGGCGGTGTTGCGCTGCGCTAATGCCAGCGCCATAGCGCTGATAAAAAACAGCAGTGACATGCGCCATGGGTTAGTCAGGAGCATCAGGTTTTGCAATCCTTCACTGGTAACGGCGCTTTTTACGTGCCAACCCCAATCGGCGACATAATACATGCCAACGTGATATAGAATCAGCAGCGTGAATGCCAGCGTGCGCAACCAGTCCAGATCGTAACGGCGTTGAGATAAATGTGTTGCCATAACAAAGCTCCTTGGTAATAGTTGCCCCAGTGTGCGCTGTTGCACTAGCATGCAACACAGACAAATGGCGCTGCGGCGGGCTTTAGGGATAACAGGTGGCTGAGTGTGACAAGCGGTAAAGCAAAAAGTATGTTCGAGCGTTTTGACCAACGGCCAACGCTGTATAGTTATCTGTTGCTGGTGCTGTATTTCTTTATCAACGCGGCTATAAATGCCAGTTCGGTATGGATGGAGCACAGCCGGAACCCGGCGAACAGTTTATCGGTTTTAGAGCCGATAGTGTGGGAATACAGTAGTGCTATCAGCACCTTGCTGCTGTGCCCATTATTGTTCTACTGGTTTAGACGTTATCCGCTGCAACTGACTAACGTAAAACGTCAGCTGCTGGCTCACCTGCTGGGTAGTTTGCTGTTCTCTTTACTGCATGTTGGATTGATGGTGGCACTGCGAGAGCTAATTTATTACTGGCATGGCGGCAACTATAACTTTGGCCCGCTGCTGCGCGAGTTCTTCTATGAATACCGTAAAGATGTATGGGGCTATATCTGGTTTTTGCTCAGTTATCAGCTGCTGATGTTTGGTTACAGCCGGCTCAAAGGTGAAGCACATCAGCTGGATATGGCTGAAGACAGTGTGGAACAAACTACAACGCAAAAAAACCAGAAAGCGCCGGAGCATTTTCTGGTTAAAAAGCTGGATAAAGAGTTTTTGATCCGCACCGATGATATAGAGTGGCTGGAAGCCAGCGGCAATTACGTTAACCTGCACAGTAAAGGCCGGATTTATCCGCTACGTGCCACGTTAAGTAGCACACTCGATTTATTGAGCAGCAAAGGTTTTAGCCGGGTACACCGTAGCTTAGCCGTAAACCATAGTGCTATCGAAAGTATTAGTTACGATAGCAGCGGCGATGGCGACATTTTGCTGAAAAGCGGTGAACAGTTGGCATTATCGCGGCGATTTAAAGACGCATTCAGGGCAGCATTACAGCCAGACTGAGTTTTGCAGTCTGGCTGGCAGTGTTTAGCGGCCGTCGTTAATGTCGTACACCACTTTATCTTGCATTGCCGGGTTATCCAGCTTCAGCTCTACTTCCTGTTGCAGCAAAATACGGCCTTCAACTATCACATCAGCACCAATATGCAGGCTGGGCTTGCTGTCATTGCGCCAGCCAAAGAAAGATTTCTTTTTACCGCGTGGTTTGTAAATCACATCGCCTTTTACCACAGTGTTGCCGGTAAGCGTGATATCGCCGTTTACGGTACTGATATCCTGAGCAACTTCGCTGCTATCCAGCGTGATGTCGCCATTTACCGTATCGATACTACCGCCAATCTGCGCGTTGCTGCCGAGACGAATTTTACCGTTCACCGTCTCCAGATTTGTGGCTACCTGTAAACCGCTACCGGTTTCAATACTACCGTTTACTGTTGAACCACTGTTGATGCTGACGTTATCGCGTATGTCGACGCTACCGTTGACTACTGATACATCGTTGGCACTGCTGTTACTGGCCATTTGCACGCTGCCATTGACCAGCGAAATATCGCCATAATGCTGATTACTGCCCACTGAGGCAGAGCCCAGTACTTTATCAATAGTGGTTTGGTTACCTTCAGCAAAGGCCGGGCTGACAATACAGCCAGCGGCAACAGCCAGAGTAACAGCGGCAACTAAGGTAGAAAGTTTCATATCGGTGTCCTTTTTTATTGTTAGCTTGCCGTAAGCTTTGCAAAGGATTTGCCAATTTTAACTATTTGAAATTAATTGATTTTTTGTTTTTAGTGTTTGGGTGGTGTTGCGGTTTTTACTAATAAATAGCGGAAAAGACTAATGACTAACGGGTATGATTTACTCTGCAGGATCATAGCGACGAAAAGCAATATACTTGCTCATCGCGATATGCAGCGTAAATTTGCCGTGTGGCGATTTACCGGCATGTCCCAGTAAAATAAAGTCTGCGCCGCTTAACGCATCTAAATCTGTCAGGTTAAACCGGCGCATTATGCTGTAACGTAAATCAGCATCGATAAAAATACTCGGCTCTTTACGGTAATCGCCGCTGTTTAACCACAGCTCATCATCGGCCGGGTTCTCAAACTCGCGCTCATTCACATTGTTTATCTGGCCCCAGAAAATATACAGTGCCTGTAAATGTTTATCGCTGATGTCGTTGATATGCACCAGATAATCGGCCAGCTTGCCGGATATCAGCTCCCTGTCTGCTGCTGTCAGTACCAGTATTTTTTGCCCCTGGCTGGCAAAATCGCGGTTACGGCACAGATGGCTTAATAACTGACGCAAGGCCGTATTAACATCGTAACCGTCGATGCCGCCAAGCTGCGGCGCTTTTATGCTTTGCCATAAACCAGCCGGGGCATAGCGCACAGCAGGCTCGGTTACTTTATCTGGCTTACTGCCAGTCGTCTCGTCTTGTGCATCCAGCCGCAGTGTAGCGGCTTCACAACCCTGCTGGTGGTGCGCAGCAAAACAGGCCGCGCGATTGATGTTTTCGCTACTAACTGCTTTGATAAACCAGGCTTTTTCTTCGCAAAGCGGGCAGAGTAATAAGCCGCGATAGTGTTCCGATGCCGCTTGATATTCGGCCGTGCTGATTAAGCGGTTATCATTAAGGTATCTCGCTTGTTGCACCAGTTTTCCTGTTTCTATTTATACGTACAATTTAAGGCAATACAGCACAATAATAGCGATGGCAGACAGCAGCATAACGCTGAATGTCAGTATCATGCCAAATACCCGAAAGCCCAGCGGCTCTTTCATCTGGCGCACACCCCAGGCGTGGCTTAAGCGGCCTATGATTAAGGCGACACCCAGAATGTGAATATAAAGCGGCGCCAAACCACTGTATTCGGCCAGAAACAGCAATAGCAGGGCAAAGGGCACATACTCGGCAAAATTGCCATGCACCCGTATGGCCCGCTCCAGTTCCATTTCACCGTTGCTGCCAATTCCAACCTGATATTTGCGGCGTTTGCCGACCACTTTAAAACTCATCACGATATAAAACAAAGCAAGTAGTGCAGCATATAAAGCAGTAGTCATTGCTGGGTTCCTTAATTAAAAAGCCCGTGGGTCATCACGGGCTTTAGCATAACGTTGTTTTAACGATTTTACAGCATCTTACTGTGGGCAATTACCTACCTGCCAGTAATCGCTGTTGCTTGAGTGTAAAGTGTTGATACCCCAGGTAGAGCCTGCTAATGCCGCATTGCTGCCGCTGGCAAAGTAATCCGGTGCATAAGGGTTTCCTGTGCTATAAGCCCGGCCGGCCAGTTTATGGCTGTAGTTGTTGGTGCTAAATTGCGCACAGTCTGCGGGTTGTGGTTCGCTATCACCACCGCCGTTGTTGCCGCAACTCTGGGTCGGGCCAAAACAGCTGCCGTCCTCATCCTGCCAGCGGCATTGACTGCCGCTTACCAGTTGTTCGCGCAAAATAAAGCTGGCTGTGCTGTATTCCAGATAGCAATTCGCGTAATTGGTATAGTCCAGCCGGCCAGCGCTGATATGCTGATCCAATGTAGCGTTTTGCCCGGCATCAATATCAAAGCTCACCTGCTCAGTTGTATACAGGCCTTCATTATCAGTGGCTGTAACTAATACTGTGTTGACACCTCCGGGCAGATTGCAGCCACGGGCACTGAACTGATCGCCCGTTATAGTGGCATCGACCCTGCCGTTGGAAAAGTCGGCACTGACACCGGCCAGATCCCGGTTCAGATCAAATACCCGGCCGGTGACGGTAGCGCACTGGCCGTCTGTTGTTACATTAAGATTGGTGAGTTCAGGTGCGCTGGCTGGTGGTGGTGGGCCAAGTAAGACCGATGTCTGGTACGGCGCACTGCTAAGGCCGGCACTGTCTGTAGCTCTCACAGTAAGCTGATACCAATCATCCGGCAGCTGTGGGCTACTGATAGCAAAGTTGCCATTGGCATCTGGCACTGCAGCGACATCTTGCGTCTGATTCAGGCTATCGGCAAAGCTGGCACTGACAGTAATGCTGTCGCCATCTGCATCGCTAACGTTGCCGCTGACATTAATAGCGCTGTTGTTCTGGTCGACAATGATATTAGTCAGCTCAGGTGCGCTATTACGGTTAACTCTCTGGTTATTGTCACGAAAGTACTGTCCAAGATAGCTTGCATAGTTAATACCACTGCCACTGATATAGGCCCCGCTGGCGCCCTGACCACCAGACCAGGCGTGATTAACGTTGTTAAGCCACAGCATGGATACCCGGCCATCCTGCCACAGGCTTTCATCGGCAGTACGCCCGGCACCTTCGCTAATCAGGTTTTCGCCACTAAGCCGCGCGACGTCGTATAAGTCGGCCATGCCGGTGGCATTTTGCTCGTTGTAACACAGATTCACCGTGGTATCGCTACGGCCTTGGGCAATGGAGGCTATCTGACTACTAAAATGGCTGGCGTAACTGCCGGCATATTGGGCACAGCGACTGGCAACATCAGCGCTCTCGCAAGGGCCTAAAGCGCCGTTGGAACTGGTGCCAATACTGGGGCCTGCACTGACGCCCATGCCGGCAAAAATGTCCGGCGCCAGGCAGGCCGTAGTATTGGCGAAGGCTGCGCCTGAAGATAAACCGGCGATATACACCTGATTCGGGTCAATTTGATAACTGCTGTTAGCCGTTAAGGTGGTGGCAAGTGATATCAGATTTTTGTAGTCGCCAGCGCTACGCGCTTTAGTACCCTGCCAGTAAGACCAGCAGCTGAAACCGGCTTTATTCATAGCGTCCGGCACCGCGATCACCAAGCCATATTGTTCTGCTGCCTGCGCCAGATTGGCTGTCAGGTAAGCATCAACAGCCTGGGTGCAGCCGTGTAAGACCAGCAGCAGGCCCCGGCCCTGGCCGATGGCTGAAACCGAATCCGGGGTGTAAATATGTACCTTATTAAAGCCGCCTGTGGCGACATTCTGTTGCCAACTGCCAGCCAGTGCGCTAAAGCAGCTTGAAGCAAGAGCCAGAGCGGCTGCAGCATAGTAAGCATGTTTTTTCACGTCGTCTTATCCTTATCATTGTTATTGTATGACCCGGAGGCGACGCAGCTTTACACCTTGTTACCAGCAAACCCTAAGCTACAACCCCCGACGCTCCTTACTATAGGAGTGATAACCTTAAAGCGGTTTAGTACTTTAGTGCTGTGGCTGGCATGCAGCGCATACGGCCGAATGCAGCATTTCCCCGTTAAGATGACTGCGTTCTGACCAAGCGACGTTATATAGTGGAGACAATAACAACAATAAGAGGTGACATAATGCGCAGAATTACACCGCTGTTTATGATGGCTGCGATACTCAGTTTACCAGCCGCTGCGGCGAGCATTGCTCTGACCGGAGTAAATCTGATAGACGTTGAGGGGCTGACGGTAAAGTCCAATCAGACAGTTTTGCTACAGGATGACAGAATTGCAGCCATTCAACCCGCCAGTAAAGCTATTCCCAAACACTATACAAAGGTCGATTTGACCGGCAAGTACGTGCTGCCAGGCTTGATTGATGCGCACGTGCATCATGCCACCGAGCCGGAAGGCTATAACAATGCCGTTATCACACATCAACGCCTACAAAAACTGCTGCGTGGCGGTGTCACCTCTGTGCGCGATATGGCCGGTGATGTGCGTGTGTTGGCGGGGCTTAAACGCAGTGCTGAGCTGGATTTAATTCAGGCACCGGATATTTATTATTCAGTCATTCTGGGCGGCAACAGCTTTTTCAGCGATCCAAGAACCGCAGCGGCAGCAAAAGGCAAAACGCCTGGTGAGACCGACTGGATGCGAGCTGTTGATGAAAACACTGATGTAGATGCATTAATGCAGCGAACCCTTGGCAGTGGGGCGTCGGGGATAAAAATCTATGCCGATGTCCCTGCTGCCACAGTAAAAAAGCTTGCGGCAGCGGCCAAACGGGCTGGCTTAAAAGTATGGTCTCATGCCTATATCGGGCCGGATAAACCTTCCGCAGTGGTTGATGCCGGTGTTGAAGTGATATCACATGTGCCGGATTTATCCGCTGAAGTGATTGGCGACTATAAAGCCTGGCGGCGTAAAAATGCTGAAATAGATGATGCCGTTAAAACTGCTTCATTTGACGCCGCACGCTACACGGAACTGCTCAAAAGTATCAAGCAGCACAATACTATTCTTGATGTGACACTGACAGTGTTTGAACAACACCGCCACCAGGGGGCGAACCGTGAAGTGATGTTTCAGCATGGCGTCTTTCTGACCAAGTTGGCGCGCGAGTTCGGTATTACCTTGGCTGCAGGCACTGACGCGTTTGATGATACAGCGGCATTGCCGATGTTGCATCACGAGTTACAGTTGCTGACAGAGCTGGGCGGTCTGACGCCGGCGCAGGCGCTGCAAGCCGCCACTCTTAATAGTGCCAAAGCAATAGGCATTGATAAGGATGTAGGTACGGTTGACGCAGGTAAAAAAGCGAATTTATTGGTATTAAACACTAACCCGCTGGACGATATTCGTCGCAGCACCGATATTGCGCATGTGATTAAAAATGGCCGCTTCGTTTACCGCGGCGATGACGAGCGCTTACCATTCTCAGCCGCCCGTGAGGCTGACGGTATGCTGTGGTTATCGGGGCAGATTGGTAATTTCCCCGGTACTATGACGCTGGCGGGTAATGACATCACAAGCCAGATGACGCAGGCTATGGACAACATTATGGCAGTGCTGCAGCAGCATCATTTAACGGCAAAAGATGTTACCAAGTGCACCCTGATGCTGGCTGATATTAAAGACTGGGCCAAAGTCAGCGAAATCTACAAAGGCTATTTCACGGCACCATTGCCTGCACGCAGCGCTTTTGCTGCCAGCGGGCTGGCGCTGAACGCTAAGGTAGAAATAGAGTGCGTCGCCAGCCTGTAATAACAAGCTGGCCTGGTCAGTTGCTTAAACTTACATGCGCTGAAATAACTCCCGGGCTTGCTGGTACACCCAGAGTGCCAGTGCCGGGTCATAGCGTTCACCTTCATCACGCATAAACGCATGCTGGGCGTTAACTTCGTGCCAGCTAAAGTTACAACCAGCCTGCGTCAGTGCCTGATACACTTTAGCCCGGCCTTCTGCAGGGATATGAGGGTCTTGCTTCCCCCAAATCATCAGCAGTTCCGCTTGTATCCCGGAGGCACAGTCCAGCGTTTGTTTCGCACCGCCAACAGGCAGGGTGTCGCTGTGTAAATCGGTGGCGTACAGGCAACATGCGGCATTTACCGCCGGGTTTAATGCCGCCCGAAATGCCAGATGGCCACCAATACACACACCCATAGCACCGGTTTTGCCGTTAAAGTCACTACGTTTTTGCAGGTAGCTGAGCATGGCCGCATTGTCGCTATCGTAGCTACTTAAAGGTTTAGCCCATTTATCAGCATTACCTTTGTCTTTGCCTGCATCATCGTAAGCCAGCACGGTGCCTGCGGCGTTTAATTCATGGAATACTTCCGGCACCAGCACCAGAAAGCCCTGGCCGGCCATCATTGCGGCCGCGCGGGCAATAGGCGCGGTGATCTGAAAAATTTCTGAGTAGAACAGTATGGCCGGGTAGCGTTTGTTATTGTGTTGCGGGCGGAATAACTGGCAGCGCATGCTGCCGGTAGCGGTATCAAGTGTCAGCCATTCAGAGGTAATTTGCATAATCTATCCGGTTCTAGCAGTCTTGATGGCTATGGTAGAGCATTGCAACCGGCTTGTCTGCGTGTCGCTGACATTTACTGTAGTGCTTCACTGGTTTAGGGTAGTAACAGCTAACCGGAGAACCCTATGTTGAAGAGGATTATTTATGCACTGCTGTGCAGTGTTATTGCCAGTTCGATCAATACCGTTCAGGCCGGATTCGCCTGGCCAAATGGCGCAAAGGCGGCCGTTAGCCTGGCGTACGATGATACTTTAGCGTCGCAGCTCGATACCGCTTTGCCTGCGTTGAATGCGCATGGGCTTAAAGCCAGTTTTTACCTGCAGTTGGCCAGCCCTTTGTTAACAACACGTTTGAGCGACTGGCGCGCTGCCGCCAGACAGGGGCATGAACTGGGTAACCATACGCTGTTCCATCAATGCTCTGCCAGCAAACCGGGCCGTGATTGGGTAGCGGCTGAAAATGATTTGGATAAACTCAGTGCGCAGCAGTTGGTTCAGCAAATTCGCTTGGGTAACAGCATGCTGTTCGCTATTGACGGTGAAACCGAGCGTACTTTTACCGCTCCCTGTGGTGATGCGCTGGCAGGCGGCCAGCCTTACCTGCCACTGCTGGTTAATGATTTTGTTGGCATAAAAGCGAAGATTGGTGGCATCGTCGCCGATATGGTGCTGTTTGATGTGTACGCAGTGCCGGTTGTCGCACCGGTGGGGAGCAGCGGGGCAGAGCTGATAGATCTAGTTAAACAGGCGGCACAGCGCGGTACCATGGTCAATTTTACTTTTCATGGCATAGGTGGCGATCATCTGAGTGTATCTACTCAGGCTCATGAGGAATTGCTGGCCTATCTGGCGGCGAATCGCGATATTTACTGGACAGATACTTTTATCAATATTGTGCGCTATGTGAAAATGCAGCAGGCTAAGGGTAGAGTGGTAGGAGAATAATTGTCTTTATAATTCATATTTTTAAGTCTATCTAACTATTGAAATAGAAAATGTTGTCACGTTTTTACATTGCGCTACGTCATAGCAATAGATAAGTAAAAAAATGACACTGAGTAAACAGACAGGATATGACTTTGCATGACAGAACAGCATTATTTAACACAGCAGTTTGAAGCATCAAGACAGCATTTGCATAAGGTCGCATACCGTATGCTTGGCTCGGGCAGCGAAGCTGAAGATGCGGTACAGGAAACTTGGATCAGGCTTAATCGGGTAGAAGTGGCCAGTATTGAAAACCTTACCGGTTGGCTGACTACTGTTGTAGCGCGGGTGTGTCTTGATATGTTACGCGCGCGAAAATCTAATCATGGCACCATTGATGATAATGTTGCTGAAATTGCCACTGACGCGGCAGACAATGTTGAAGCCGAGTTGCTGCAGTTGGATCTCATCGGGCCCGCGCTGCTGTTACTGTTGGATATGCTGACGCCGGCCGAACGGGTTGCCTTTGTACTACATGATGTGTTTGAGCTGCCATTCGCTGAGATTGCCGCCATCCTCGAACTGCCGGAAGCATCGGCCAGACAACACGCCAGCAGGGCCCGTCGCCGTATTCGCGGAGCAACCACTGCAGAGCAAGACACAGCGCGGCAGCAAAGCATCGTTGCTGCGTTCTTGCTGGCTGCGCGTGAAGGTAACTTTGATGCGCTGCTACGGCTACTGCATCCTGACGTAGTGCTGCGCGCTGATGCTACTGCGATTAAAATCAGTACCGCCAATAAAGCCAAAGGCGCACCAGAGTTTGCGGCTGAAATTAGGGGCGCTGACAAGGTGGCGGCAACCTTTAAAGGTCGGGCGGCTGGTGCTCAGTTGGCGATGATAAATGGCCTTGCGGGTGGTACCTGGGGCGTCAACGGTAAGGCGATGGTGGCATTTTGCTTTACCGTTGCAGACGGCAAAATTGCCACCGTGAATATAGTGATGGACAGAGCTGCGCTGGATAGTTTTGACATCCAGTTGATTAATACCAATAACGGAGTAACAGCATGAATATCCTGCTATGGCTGATGCAAATCTTGCTTGCACTGCACACTGCCGCCGGCGCAGTGTGGAAATTCTCACATTCTGCCCAGCACACTATGCCGTCGTTAGCTGCGATCCCGAATAGCCTGTGGTTGACAATGAGCGGTATAGAGCTGCTGTGCAGCCTATGTCTTATATTACCGGTGTTTTACAAACCGCTGGCGATATTGATTCCTGTAGCTGCGGTGTGTATCGCCTTAGAGATGTTAATGCTCTCTGCCGTGCACCTTAATGCCGTTGGCAGCAGCTACAGCCCGCTTATCTACTGGCTGGTGGTAGCAGCTGTCTGCGCTTTTATCGCTTATGGCAGGGTGGTTTTACAGCCGCTATAACACACAAAATGGCTTAAACCGGGTTGCTAATTGGCAAATGCTACGCATGTATCTTTACTCTTGTTAGTGCTGACTGCAAAGTGCCCTCAGGCCGCCCGTTTAATTTTAAAATCACATCCAGTCCAGGCGCGCTGCTGTTTGTAAATCAAGTATTTTAAATTTGTTGAAAATTAAGCTGAACTTGTACTTGGGCCTCGGTCTCTATGCTTTATAAGCAGCATTTTTACTTGTTATGGTTTTGACAAACTAATGTGATCTCAGGCAACGAGGAGGAACTATGTCCAGTCCGGAGCATAAGCAAAAAATTTGGCAGCTGATCAAGAAAATCAACACCGGTATGTTAACCACGCATCACGGCGGCGAACTACGTGCCCGCCCTATGGTACTGGTGCAGGACGAATACGACGGCACACTTTGGTTTTACACTGACCTTGAGTCAGAAAAGGTACTCGAACTGGAGCAAGATCATGACATTTGCTTGAGTTTTGCAGACCCTGACAGCCAGACTTATGTCTCACTGACCGGCACAGGCCGGGCCATTCGGGATAAAAAGCTGATTGATAAATACTGGAACAGTTTTGTCGCCGCCTGGTTTCCGCAAGGCAAAGAGTCTCCTAATGTCGGTATGCTTGAGATTAAAATTAAGCGTGGTGAACATTGGGATAGCAGCAGTAGCAAGATGGTAAACAGCATTAAAACCATGAAGGCCAGGCTTACCGGTGACCAACCGGAGCTTGGCGAGCACGAAAAATTTGGTACTTCAAAACTTAACCAATAGTATGGCGGTTATGTATCAGTGTCAGCCAGTTTACTGGCTGACAACCACGCCATAGCCCGTCGCTTTGTAATCTAACGTCCATTCGCGCTTGCCGCTGACGAAAGGGTTATTGTGGCCCATATGCTGGCTGATGCGCGTGTTCAAGTCGCGTTCCTGCGCGGTTACCGGGTCTTGTTTGTGCCAGGCGATAAACAGCTGTTGCTGAGCGCGCGACAGGCTAAGGTTATATTTATCGGCCATGTAAAAGTAAATGCGGGCGATATCACCCCGCACGGCTGGCGCGGGTTCAAACACTTGTTGTTTAAAATCAACCTTTACCGGGCAGGCACCGTGCTGTGAAGGCGTGGATGGCAAAACACCAAAGCGGTAATTACTGCGATCGCCATTTACCTCTCCAATAGCGGGTACAAGGTTGTATAAATCGGCTTCCATTGCACGAAAAGTGCTATCGGTTTTTACGCAATTTTTGCGGCCACCGTTTTGCCAGCACTGTCGCTGATGGCCAAAGTGATGCGCCGGCATCACATGCTCCCATTCCACACGATTAGCGCGCGGGCCGTTTTTACGCACCTGATAGCCACAGCCAGCTAAATCGGGTATGCCTTTCTTGCCTTGCCAGCGAATAGCGCAATCGCAATAAAAGCTTGTCGCTTCGGGTGCATGAATACGTTGGGCTAAGCGTTTGGCCTGATCAAAGTTTGAGGGGGCGGCTAAGGTAAAGACAGAACATAACAGCAGCAAATAGCTGCTAAATAACGCGACAAATTTCATTCACTACTACTTATTTCAGTGAGATGTTAAAAAGGAACAGGGTTACCCTAAGCTGACCGTTGAAGCCCTGGACGGGCGGAAACGAGCCCCCAAGGATGGGTTCACGGCGTGTTAGCGTGGGTAAACCTGTTCCTGAGCATATACCTGCTGAATAAACTGGGCAGAACTTTAGCTGACTTAATGCGTTTTGCCGGCAACCTGCTCGATATCATGCTGCAGCGGTTTGCGCAGACCGAGTTTAAACCCGAGCTCTGCCACG
This sequence comes from Rheinheimera sp. ATLC3, assembly GCF_059429535.1. Lineage (NCBI taxonomy): Bacteria > Pseudomonadati > Pseudomonadota > Gammaproteobacteria > Chromatiales > Chromatiaceae > Rheinheimera > Rheinheimera sp. ATLC3. The sequence continues at coordinate 1,939,691 of NZ_CM182103.1, read as the reverse complement.
ATAAACAAGGGCCCAACCAGCAAGCCGATCAGGTCATCAACAAAAGCCGGTTTTTTGCCTTCATAGTAATGGCCGACAAACTGCAGTACCCAACCCACCACGAACAGGCCAACTGAGCTTGCCAGCCAGATACCAAATGGCAGGCTGGCCAACTGTGCAGCCAGCAGAAAACTGATGCCGCTGAAGATAAACATAATCAGCGCAAAACGCAGGTCCAGCCGCAGATAAAACGCCATACCACCAATAAATAGCAGCAGCGCAGGCGTAATAACAACGCCCGCCAGGCTAAACAGCGGCCAGTACAATAAAGCAAATACGGCCACCATAATAAGTGGAATGCCGGCGTAATGGGTCAGTATATTGCGCTCATCACGGTGGTATAGCGCGTACTGGCTTAAATGCTCGGTCAGGTTTTTCATCGTTGCTTTACCTGCTGTCGAAGGAGTTAAGTAAGTCATCACTAAGCCTAAATCCACTGTGGCACAGGGTCAATGAGATACTTTGTTCCTATTGTATCTAAAGTGTAAATTTGGCGTATATAAGCAATAAATAAACGCCGGTAAGGCGTAGGCTGAGCAGGTGTTAACGGAGCCAGTAGTCAATAACACCGTGCGGCTAAGTAATGATAGCAACACGTCGGTTCACGGATGGCTTGCATAAACTAATGAAAATAAAGGATAGACCAATGCAAGTAATCAGTTTTTTAGTAAAACGCCAGCTGCGCTGGCTGATGTTAGCTGTCGCCCCACTGTTATTTGGCAATAACGCCAGTGCCGATGCCATTTTACATGCGTTTGACTGGCATTATGATGATGTCGCCGCCAAAGCGACTGAGATAAAAAACCTCGGTTATAAAGCGGTGTTGGTAGCACCACCACTGAAGTCTAATGCCGCTAACTGCGCCTGGTGGCAGCGTTATCAGCCGCAGGATCTGCGCGTAATAGACCACTGCAAAGGTAACAAGCAGGCTTTTGTAAATATGATCAATGCATTAAATGATACTGATCCGGCGCGGAAAGTAGATGTTTACGCCGATATCGTATTAAACCATATGGCTAATGAGCGTAATGGTGCAACCGACTTTCCCGGTCAGGCCGCAGTAAACAGTTATGGAAGTAACAGCAGTTATTGGAATAATCAGCGTTTATTTGGCAATTTAACCCAGGGCCTGTTTGGCAGCGCCGACTTTAACCCGGCAAACTGTATCAGCAATTACAATGACGTTTGGCAGGTGCAGAATTACCGCTTATGTGGCGGTAGTGGTGATACCGGTTTGCCGGATTTAAACCCGAACAGCTGGGTGGTACAGCAGCAGCGCAGTTACCTGACGGCATTGAAAAACCTGGGAGTCACGGGTTTCAGGGTCGATGCGGCCAAGCATATGACGATTTGGCATATCAATGAAATTTTCACCAGCGACATTAAAAACGGCATGTACCTGTTTGGCGAAATTATTACCAGCGGTGGTGCCGGTAACAACGAGTACGACAGTTTTTTAGCGCCGTACCTGCAATATACCGATCATAAAGCCTATGATTTCCCATTATTTAACGCAATAAGGACCGCTTTTAGTTTTGGCGGTAGTTTAAGCCAACTGGTGGACCCTGCAGCCTATGGCCAGGCGCTGCAAAATAGCCGCGCTGTCACCTTTACCGTTACCCATGATATCCCGACGAATGATGGTTTTCGTTACCTGATCATGGACCCAACCGATGAGTATCTGGCCTATGCCTATGTCATGGGTCGTGATGGCGGTAAGCCGTTGGTATTTAGCGACAGCACTGGCACTGACAATAATCGCTGGGTCAATGCTTATAAAGCTGACCATATTAGCAAAATGCTGAATTTTCATAACCGTATGCAAGGGCAAGGCATGGAAATGCTGGCCTGGAATGACTGTGCTGTGTTATTCCGCCGTGGTCAGGAGGGGATTGTCGGTATTAATAAGTGCGGCAGTACCCAGAGCTTTAATGTGAGTACCCACAATCGTTTTTATTGGTACCGTAACTACCGCGATGTTCTGAGCGGTAGTAATCTGGTGTATATCAGTGGTGGAAGTTTTAACTTCAGCCTGCCAGCACGGCAGGCCAGAATGTGGTATGCCGACTAAAAGAGGTTAGTCGCTGCTGAACAGCGCCAGTAAATCTTCAGCCTGGCCTTGCCACGGTTGGCCCTTGCCACCGGCAAACAGCTGGTCGGCAAGCTGGCGCTTGTGTTGCTGCAACAGTTGCACTTTTTGCTCAACGGTATTACTGGCAATCAGTTTATAAACAAACACGGCTTTTTGCTGGCCTATACGGTGGGCGCGGTCAGTTGCCTGTGCCTCGGCTGCCGGGTTCCACCACGGGTCGTAGTGGATAACGGTATCTGCAGCGGTGAGGTTTAACCCGGTGCCGCCGGCTTTCAAACTGATTAAAAATACCCGGGTATCACCCTGCTGAAAGGCATCTATTTGCTGCTGACGGTGCTTGGTCTGGCCGGTCAGCTTGCTGTAGCTGATAGCCAATGCAGTCAGCTCATCTTCAATCAATGTAAGCATGCTGGCGAACTGGCTGAAAATCAGGATATTCCGGCCTTCTTCCAGCATTTCAGGCAGGGTGTCGCGCAGCCATTGCAGTTTGGCGTTGCTCTGAACCGAGCGGGCGTGTTCTACCGGCACCAATCGGGCATCACAGCAGGCCTGGCGTAGTTTCAGTAACGCATCAAGAAACTGGATCTGGCTGGCTGCAACGCCTTTTTGCACAAACAATTCCCGTACTTTGGTTTCCATTACTAACCGGATACTTTCGTACAGGTTGCGCTGGTCACTTTCGAGTTCCAGCAGTTGCACAATTTCGGTTTTTTCCGGTAACTCACTGGCAACCTGAGCTTTTGTACGGCGCAGCATAAAAGGGGCGATACGGGCTTTTAGCGCATGTGCGCGTTCGGTATCACCATGTTTTTCAATTGGTTTCCGGTATACCTGGTTAAAGTGTGCATCGTTACCTAATAGCCCGGGCAACACAAAATCGAAGATAGATTTGAGCTCACCTAAATGGTTTTCCAGTGGGGTGCCGGATAGCGCCAGTTTAAAACCGGCTTTCAGCAGCCGCACGGCTTTGGCGGCCTGGCTGCCGGCATTTTTAATATGCTGGGCTTCATCCAGGATCACGGCAGACAGCGGCTGTTGCTGATAATATTTATGGTCGCGCACAACCAGCGGATAGCTGGTCACGATCACATCATAATCGGCAAGTTCATTAAACAACGGTTGGCGTTTATTGCCATGTACCTGCAACACCCTGAGCTGCGGTGTAAAGCGTGCGGCCTCTGCCAGCCAGTTACCCAGTAAACTGGTCGGGCAGACAATCAGCGCCGGCTGGGTCAGCTCGCCACGCTGTTTTATGCTTAACAGCAGGCTTAACGTTTGCAGGGTTTTACCCAGGCCCATGTCGTCAGCCAAAATACCGCCGAGGCCAAATTCGCGTAAGAAGTTCAGCCAGCTTAAGCCCTGTAACTGGTAATCACGCAGCGACGCCTGCAAGCCCTGTGGTACCTGACAAGGGGGGATGCCAGTAAAGTTATGCAATAAGCTGCTTAAACGCTGTGCGCGCTGCGCATTTAAAAACTGAATGTCTTTTGCGCTCTCCGGGGGCAGCAGGGCGGCCTTGTAAGCAGGTAAGTCCAGGCTGAACTGCGGCTTGTTTGGGTTTAACAGCTCAATAATGGTATCAATAAATGGCTGGATAAGTGCGACCGGCAATGCCAGCTTACCCTGTGGCAGCGAAAGCCAAATGGGCTTATTGGCGTCGGGCAGGCCGTGCTGGCGCAGCCACTGGCTGATAAGAGGCAGCAAGGGCACCTGAGTGCCGTCAATGTCGACCTGAATCGCTAACGCAAAGCCACCCACGGCATTGTCCTGCACGGCAAGGTACGGATCACCGGTTAAGATATCCAGATTAAAGTTTTCATCGCGGGCAATATGCCAGCCTTGTTGCTCCAGTTGTGGTAAGGCATCCAGCAAGGGTTGCCACAACAAAGGGTTGTCCGGCCCGTCACCGACACCAAAAGCGCTGTGTTCACTATAAGGTGGTGGTAAAGCGGGCAGTTGTTGCAGTTCAAGCTCGACTAACTGCTCCAGCGCCGCAATTTCTGTACTGCGATCCCGTTTCACAAAAACCGTCACACCGTCCTGTTCCAGTTCCGTTTGTGCCTGATTTAAATCCAGTGGCAGCAGATAACCGGCATACTGAAACTGCAATACTGCGGTGGGTTCGCTGCGGCCTTTTGCCTTGTGGGGCAGCATTTTTAGTTGCAGCACCGGACGAGGGCGGCTTTTTACCTGCTTTAAACCTTCAGCAGAAGGGACTGGCAGGCTGGTCTGGTTGAACAGTTGCTGCAGGCGGCTGATGCTGGGCAGTAAGGCCTGCTGAGGTATCGGCGGCATTTTATTGAGCAATTTCAGCTGCTCGCTGCTAAGCCGGGTGTCCAGCTCGCCAATCTGGTAGTAGCTGGTATCCAGATAACAGGGTGGGTCTGTGTATACCAGTTCAAAATCGCGATCAGCATCGTCAAGTTGCCAGTTCAGTTGCTGCCCTGCGGCCGTATTTTGCCAGATAAACTGCAGTGGCCGTTTAGGCCCCTGCGCTACCGGGTAACGTGCTTCAGAGAAGAAACAGCGGCCACTGCTAAGTAACTGCTGCAGCAACTGATAGCCCCAGTCACCTTCGAGCAGCGGTAAGTCACGCAGGCTCTGGGCACGGAAATAACTGAGTAAACGGTAATCGTGTTGCTCTATCCAGTGCGGTATTGCGGGTGCGACTAAATCATACTTACCAATGGCAACGCCTTTGGTATAACCGCCTTTTTTACTCTCCCGAACCCGCCGTGGGCTTAGCTGCAACCCGGCCTGACCATAAGACAACAGATACAGCACTATATCTTTGTCATCTTCGGCTGGGGCTAACGACTGCTCTACCTGCTCAAACCACTGATTCAGTTGCCGTACCGGCTGTTGTTCCAGTTTTAGTTTGTCTTGCTGGTAATCTCGCTGCAGGCGCAGCAGTACTGCCAGCACATGTTTACAGTTGGCACCCACCGGGCAGGTGCAGCGGTTTTGTAGCTGCCAGCCGTCACTGGTGTTTTTAAGATTGATAAACTGTCGGTACGGTGTGAAGGCCGCACCCCAAACCTGGGCGCTGATGTCAGACAAATCACTTTTGTACTCCAGCTTAACCACTTTGCCCGCTTGCAGGTAAGCCTGAGCCCGGTGAAACGTCACCGCGTCAAACCATTGTTCCAGTTGCTGTTGGCTAAGAGGAAAAGCTGTGTCGGTTGTCATAACGCCTGAATGCTAAGCACAAAGGCGTAATGCTACCGCAGTTTTGCCCGAAGCCAAATGCGGCAGCATAAAATAAAACAAATTTATGTGGTTAATCGTTAATTTTTACCGGTCCGTTAATCGCATTTATTTTTAACCCGCCCGAACCACTGTTAACAACAGTCAGGCCAGCAGCGCCGTCAACCAGTATATCGCCAGAGCCATCATCTACCGTTACCGTGCCGCCGATATTCTTGACAGTCAAATCGCCTGAGCCATCATCAATACTGACATCACCGGCTACATCACTGATATGCAAATCGCCAGAGCCGTCTTCTACGCGCAGTTTACCGCTGAGCTGGTGGATACTCAGATTGCCCGAGCCATCGTCAACTTCGGCATTGGCGCCACCCTGGATCTGTAAATCACCGGAGCCGTCGTCAATATACAAATCGCCCTTCAGGCCACGGATATCAGTATCGCCTGAGCCGTCATCCAGTTTCAGGCTAAAGCGGGCCGGTATTTTTACCGTCAGGTCGATATAAGGGCTGTTGCCAGAATAGAACGACTTGTCGAAACCGGCTTCAAGCTTAGCATTACTGCCACTGTCAACCAGCGACAGGCGAACGTCTTCAGCGTCGTAGTAGTAAATATTGGCCACGACTTCCACGTTGCTACGGCCTTCTTCACCAATAATATCGAGTTTGCCAGCCCCGGTATCGGCTACCAGTTGCTTAAGGTCGGTGGCCGCTAATGCCAGAGTACGTTCTTCATGCTGTAAATCGCCGGCATGGCCGTTACCAACGTAAATAACACAGCCGCTGAGTAGGGTGGCGGCGGCAATGGTCAGAACTGATGTTTTCATTTTGCTTCCTTATTGAGTTAGTGCAGAAATAATCTAAGTTGTTGTCGGTACAGTAAAGCATTAGCAAAATCAGTGCCTGAATTTAACTTATTGTTATTTATAAACTTAGTGTCCACTGCTCTGGGCTGCTGTTAGCCTTTCACACTAACATCTGGTGAATTAGGCCATCTTCACTGCCTGGTTGGGCTATATCGCAGTCAGCTGGAGTGTTAACAAAAAGCCAGCTATGTTTAAGCGGAAATTTGTGCCATGCAGCGGTGCAGTTTGCTGGTAGCGAGCTGTATGGTACCGATGACCTTGTAAAGGCAGCGATAACAATAAGGATAATGCACAATGATAAAAAAAATACTGCTGGTGCTTGGTGTTCTGCTGGCGATACCACTGGTTGTCGCGTTGTTTGTGAAGCAGGACTATAAAGTAGAAACGCAGGTGGTGATTCAACAGCCGGCTCAGGTGGTGTTCGACTATATCCGCTTTCTTGGTAATCAGGATAATTTCAGTGTTTGGGCGGCTATGGATCCGAATATGCAGAAGTCTTACCGCGGTGTTGACGGTACCGTTGGTTTTGTTTCCGCCTGGCAAAGTGACAACCCGGATGTCGGTAGCGGTGAGCAGGAAATTAAAGCGATTCAGGAAGGCCAGCGGATAGATTTCGAGTTGCGCTTTTATCAGCCGTTTGAGTCTGTTTCGCCGGCCTACATGACAACTGAAATCATAGCGCCAGCGCAAACCCGGGTTAGCTGGGGCTTTGCTGGTCATATGCCTTATCCGATGAACCTGATGTTGCTGCTGATGGATGTTGAAACCATCATAGCCGCAGATTTACAGCGGGGGCTGGATAACCTGAAACTGATCCTCGAAGCGCCGCCGGCGCAGGGTGACAGATAATCAGCGGCCTTAGAAATAATAGTCCAGGCTAAGCTGCAGGTAGTCATCACGGCGAAGGTAAAACAGCGGGTCCCACCCTGTGTCGCTCTGGAAAAACCAGGCATCGAGCCGCAGCCGCAGGTTATTCGATAGCCGCATCGAGGCTTCAATTTTACCGCTGCGGCTGTCGCTATTGTCCAGATCCTGTATCAAACCCAGCAATATCTCGCTGCCTGCAGCATCATTGGCGACAAAGCGGGTGCCGATAAATATATCGTTCTGCCCGGGCTGTGATGCTTGTTCATCCCTGCTATCGTATTGATATTCAGCAAGCCAGCCCAAATCCCAGTCACTATCAAACAGGCCAACCTGGGTATATTCAAAGCCAGCTGTAGCCGCAACAAAATCTTGCTGCCGGGTTTTACGATAAATACTTTCCAGCTTCCAGATCCAACTGCCGCTAATCAGCTGCGCTTCCAGGCCCAACTGCTGCATTTGCAGGTAAAGTGGCTGCAAGACATTGTTTGGGCCCGGTACAAGGATTGGCTCGCGGCTATTACCTTCAAAATAACTTAACGCCAGATCCAGTGCGTCAAACTGTCGGCTCCAGCGCAGGGCGAAATCAAGGTTGTTTTCTTGCTGATCTGATTCATACAGCGGCTGATCAGTATCGACCGGTAAAGGTGGTCGTAACCGGCCTTCGGCGCCAGCCAGAGTGCGTTCACGGAAATACGGAAGCAGGTACATCGACAGCGTGCCGCCTGCACCATACAGGTTCCAGTTTAACATCGGCTGGCCGAGCTTGGTTTCACCGTCGATATGGGCGACTAAATCGGTCTGGTTAATGACATCGACCAGGTGCTGCGACTCTGTCACTCCCCAAAAGACAATATCAACCCCTGCTTTGACATCAAAGCCCTCGCCGGCGTATTGCCAGTAAGCCTGGCGCAAATCTACCAAGTTTCGTTCGTTGTCGCGTTGGTCAAAGCGTAAATAAGGCTCAAACGCTAACTGATGATTGCGATCATCGCTCTGCCATACCCATTCTGCACTGAAGGCGACGCTGCTGTGAGACTTTGCCTGGCCTTGTTCGCCTTGCTGCGGATAATAACGTTGCTGTAGTGACAGGGTGTAATCGCGGCTGAACTGTTGCAGCCAGCTTTCATCGGCTGTTTCCGGCATTGTCGCTTTACTTGTTGCCGGTTTGCTGGGCTGCGCTGTGTGTGATGGTGTTGTTGGCGTTGCCGCTGCTGCAACCGGTGCCGCGGGGCCTGGCTGATGTACACTGGCATTCGTTTTTATCGTTGCCGTACTGGCAGCGATGGTGTTTTCCTTCGCTGGCGACAGCGGCGCTTTCGCCAAACGCCCGGGCTTAGCTGCAATAGCCTGATAGTACCATTGTCTGGCTCTGGCAACCGGGGTCGCCAGCATCTCGCTGCGCGGCGGTACATTAAGCTGTACACCGGCGCGCAGCATATTAATATTCTGGCCGCTAAAGGCGTCAGGGTTCGCCTGCCACAGCGCATAAACCACCTGCACCATAGCGACACCCTCGTCAGGTCTGGCCTGGGTGGCCAGTTTCCATAAAGTATCAGTGCTTTGCACCGGGCCCAGCACCATATTGTCTGCTTGTGTCGGGGCAGCTGTTACCAGTACTGCCATCAGGGCAAAACCGGGCATTAATCTGTGCATTACTGGCATATCCTGCTGCTACCGTACCCGTTGCAGCGCATTCGTATCAAAGTCTGCCGCGGTACGGCCGGTGTTAAACTCAATTTTATGGATCAGCAAATCGGTACTTTTGCCGGTTTGATGGTTCACCATGCTCAGTTTATGTGGCCGCCAGTATTTGTCCAGATACTGGCGATAATCCTGCAGGGTCAGGGTTTTCAGCAAAGTATTTTTACGGTCGTAATACTCAACTTTTACCGGCTGATAATGTTGCTGGCTGAGCCAGGCAATGCTTTTACTGTAACCCGAGAACTCATCTGCCGGTGTCTGCGCCAGCACAAAACAGTTGCCGTCACCGCATGGCTCGTCACGCAGATAATTGAAGCGGTATTTTTCGATTTCAAATGAGCTTAAATCTTCATAAGCAAACTCACTGCCCATAAAGGGGCCGGATTTATTGCGCGACGCTATACGTTTTACCCGCTTAACGGCCGGCAGGTACAACCATTGATCATCTTCAGCGGTTGGATGCGAATGGTTTAGAAAGGCAGTGCCACGTACATCCCGCGGCTCATCAAATATGGTGAGGCCTTTGTCACCATCGCCCTGTACCTCGAGTGCCGCAGTACGCATTTCGCGGCGGCTTTCATCACCGGCCGCATTACGCAGTACCATAGTGGTTTGGCTTTCGCTGTCGCCCCAACCGATGTCGCGGCTTTTGCGCTCTTTGGCTATCTGCAGACCTTTGGCTTCGTCCGCCGCCAGACTCAATGGCTGTAGCAGTATGACCAGAGCTGATATCAGCAGAGGGGTAAGTAAGTAGTTACGCATGGCGTTTGCTTTCCTTGGTGTCAAATTTCAGTAAAAAGGCTGGCAGAAACAGGAAATCAATCACCAGCGCGGTAAGAATAATAATAGCTGTTAACAGGCCCATGTCAGAATTCAGCCGGAAGCTGGATAACATCAGTACGCTAAACCCTATTACCAGCACAGCTGTGGTGATCCACAGCGCCCGGCCAACACTGTTAAAAGCATAACGTACTGCGGCTTCAGCATCCCGGCCTTCCTGGCGAGCATGCTGATATTTGGCCAGAAAATGTACGGTGTCATCAACAATGATACCCAGACTCAGACTGGCGACCACTGACAGGCCAAGGTTAATTTCGCCACTGTACCAGCCCCAGATCCCAAAGCCGATAGCCGCCGGAGCGATATTAGGTAGCAGGCTGATAAGCCCCATACGCCAGGAACGCAGGCTGAAAATCAGCAGCAATGAAATCAGCACCAGTGCCAGCGGCAGCGTTTTTAGCATCGATGCCATATTGCGCTCGCCGATATAACCAAACATCAGCGCGGTGCTGGCTGCGCTGGCCTGGTATTGTGGATAATGGTTGGCGAGATAGGCCAGTGCACTTTGCTCAAACTGGGTAATTTCTTTACTGCCCATATTCTTCAGCGAAGCGGTAATACGGGTGGCGCTTTTATCCAGATTGAGCTGATTATTCAAATCCAGCCCGTAAGGCAGCGACATTTCGTACATCAGCAAATATTGCGCGGCTTCGTCTTGCTGAGCGGGCAGCTTGTAGTACGCCGGATCGTCGCCGTGCATATTCTGGTTCAGCCGTTTAAAGGTGTCGCTGACTGTATTGACATGAATAACATCTGGTTGCTGCTTAAGCCAGTTGCTGAACTGTTCTACGGCGGCAATAAATTCCGGCTGGTTAACGCCGCTACTTTCACCGCTGTGCAGGGCAAAATCGACAGAGGCAGACGCGCTTATATGCTGATCCAGAAAATCCATCGACTGACGAAACTGGGTCTCAGGCGCGAAGTATTTAACTGCTTCGTCGTTTATTTTATTCAGTGGAATAAGAGCAGAGAACCCGAGCATTAATATCAGCATGGCAGGCAGCAGTAGATTATGCCGGCGAATGATAAAGCCAGCCAGTGCGTCCATCACCTTGTCTTTTTGCTGCTGTTGCTTACCGGCTTTAAGCGGCAATAACTGCAGTAGTGCAGGCAGCACCACCAGGCTGAACAGGCACGCCAGCATCACGCCGACGGCGCTCATATTGCCAAGGTCTGCCAATATTGGCACTTCAGAGAAATTTAACGTTAAAAAGCCAATTGCAGTGGTTGAGCTGGTAATAAACACCGGTACCAGATTACGTTGCATACTATATTGAATGGCGGCAGCTTTTTGCTCACCTTGTGTCAGTGCAAACTGCATCGAGGCAATAATATGCACACAATCAGCCACCGCCAGCGTCATCAGTATGGTTGGCACATTCACGGTAGCGGTGCTTAAAAATATACCTGCCCAGCCGGCCAGACCCAATGTGCAGCTAATAGTGATTGCAATAATAACAATAGTTGCTGCTGCGCCCGAAACCGAGCGCAACAGCAGTGCCAGCATTAGCACTATGGCTACAAACATAAAGGGGATCAGTGTTCTGGCATCATGCTCGGCTTCATATGCCAGTGCATGATTCATCGCTATCACACCCGCCAGATGAAACTCCGTCTGCGGGTACTGCTGCTTAAATTGCAATGTTAATTGGCGGGCAGACTCATAGGCATCAAACACTTCTTTGTTTTTGTCCTGCTCAGGCAGTTGTACGGTAATATTAATTGCTGCTACTGCGCCGTCTTTGGCCACCAGGCGGTTAACCAGAGCGGGTTCGCTCAGTGCGATACGTTCAATTTTGGCAATTTTCCCGGGGGTTAGCTGCGATGTATCCAGCAGCAGGTCTTCAACCAGTAAATCGTCAGCATCCGCTTCGGTGTGCTGGAAGTTAGTGATTGAGTCTACTCTGATAGAATACGGTGTTTGCCAGGCGGCGTCGGTCATCTGTTTGAGCAGCGTCAGCATATCTGCGCTGAATACGGTGCCGTCAGCGGGGGCTACACCAATTAAAATATTATCGGTTTTGTTAAACTCATCCTGCATTTGCTCGAATGCCTGCAATTGCGGGTTTTGCTCTGAAAAAAAGATACGGAAATCGCCGCGAAAAGCCAGCTTACTGATACCGGCACTCATCAGTATCACCAGCAATGCAGTACCAAACAGAACCTGCCATGGATGCGCCAAAACCCAGCTTAACCAACGTTGCCTCATATGCTGCTCCAAAAACCTGTTTCGTCAATCCGGCCAACAGCTTGGGCTGATAATTGTACGCATCCATGCTGTGTTACCCAGTGTAGTCTCTATCGGGCTCTAAGCTAAACAGATTATTTATCCTTGTTTAATATTAACAATATGCTAAACATTATTTATCTTTTATTTCCGTTTTTGCCAGGGAGACAGGATGTCATTGGCCGTTGTGTTCAGCCGCGCCCGTCATGGTTTAGATGCGCCGCTGGTTACCGTTGAAGTACATATCAGTAATGGTCTGCCGGCTTTTCAGCTGGTTGGGCTGCCGGAAACCTCTGTCAAAGAATCACGTGACCGTGTACGCAGTGCTATGGTTAACAGCGGTTTTGCTTTCCCTGACCGCAAAATCACGGTTAATTTAGCCCCGGCAGATTTGCCCAAAGAAGGTGGCCGCTTCGACTTGCCGATTGCGCTGGGCATTATTGTAGCATCGGGTCAGCTAGCGGAGAAAAGCCTGCTCGGCTATGAGTTTTGTGGCGAGCTGGCGTTATCAGGCGAAATCCGGCCGATAGTGGGTGAGATCCCGGTTGCTATCGCCTGCCGTGATGCAGGCCGTGAAGTGGTGCTACCGATGTTAAATGCGCAGCAGGCCCAGCAAGTGCCAAAAGTGGCCGTACATGGCGCAGAGCACTTATTGCAGGTACACAGTTTTTTACTGGCACAGCAGGCATTACCGGCTATTCCGGCGTTGCCGGCCAAGGTGGTAACTTCGCAGCCGGATTTAGCAGATGTGAAAGGTCAGGCTCATGCCAAGCGGGTGCTGGAGATAGCGGCAGCAGGTGAACATAATTTGCTGATGCTGGGTCCGGCAGGCACTGGTAAATCGATGCTGGCGCAGCGTCTGCCGGGAATTATGCCGCCGCTGACAGAGCAGGAAGCGTTAGCTACCGCAGCTATATATTCTATTGCCGGTTTGCAGCGTAACTTAACCGACTGGCAGCAAAGGCCGTTTCGCAGCCCGCACCATACCAGTTCAGCCGTAGCATTGGTCGGCGGTGGTTCGGTGCCGCGTCCGGGAGAAATATCGCTGTCCCACCACGGTATTTTGTTTTTAGATGAATTGCCGGAGTTTCCACGCAAAGTGCTGGATGTATTGCGCGAGCCACTGGAAACCGGTGTTGTGCATATCAGCCGGGCGGCACGACAGGCTGAATTTCCGGCGCAATTTCAGCTGGTAGCGGCGTTAAACCCAAGCCCGACCGGACATCATCAGGATGGCCGCGCTACGCCTGAACAGGTAATGCGTTATTTAAACCGCCTGTCCGGCCCTTTTATTGACCGTATTGAACTACAGATAGAAGTGCCGCTGTTACCCAAGGGTATGTTGAGTCAGCATACGCAGGAAGAGAGCAGTGCCAGTGTGCGGGAGCGGGTACTGGCAGCACGGCAGTTACAATTGGCGCGCCAGGGGAAAGCCAATGCCAGACTAAGTGGTAGTGAAATTGCAGATTTTTGCCCGCTACAACATGCTGATGCCCGCTTTCTTGAAGATACGATTCACCGGTTTAAATTATCGGCCCGTACTTATCATAAGATTATTAAAGTGGCGCGTAGTATTGCAGATCTACAACAACAACAGCAGATTAGCCGGGCACATTTAATGGAGGCACTAAGTTATCGGGCATTAGAGCGGTTGATAAGTTATCTGAAAAATTGAATGCGACTATTTTATTCTGAGTTTTTTCATATTGTTTACAAAGTAACATAAATAGGTAAAATGACGTTGTTTATTCTCTGTGTACATTTTATCTAAGGAAAGAAAGATGTGGGTTAGTGAAAACGGGCAGTTATGCAATACCGAAACTAAACGGCGTTTATCACCACAGCAGTATGGTCAGCCAATCTATTTTGAGAACCTGGGTGAGCTGTATTTTTCAGCTACAGATATAGTGCTGAGTATGTCGGCATCAGAGTTTGACCAGTTCAGCCTTGAATATGAAAAAGCCCTGCAGGATTAACCAGCAGGGCTTTTGTCTTTTCCCCATCAACCAATCAGGTTGTAGGTGATGGCAGCCAGCAGGTAAGCCAGTAAGCCATAAGCAACCACTACGCCTATTACCAGCTTATTATTACCTGTTTCCGCTTTTAATGTCGCCACTGTTGCCACACATTGCAGTGCTACCACGTAGAACAACAGAATACCCAGACCGGCGCCTAATGCCAGACCATCCTGCTGAATGTTTTCTGCCAGACCGGCGACGTTTTCGTCGGCATTACTGACACCAAACAAGGTCCCGAGCGCACCAACAAACACTTCACGCGCCAGGAACGACAGTAAAATAGCCACGCCATAGCGCCAGTCCAGACCCAGAGGTTCAAAGATTGGCTCGATAAAGTGACCTATAGTACCAAGATAAGAATGTGCCAGGTCGTCACCGCCTGCCGGGAAGTAGCTCAGTACCCATATCACAACCGATACCACAAAAATTACAGGGCCCGCACGGTAAATAAAGTGCTTACCGCTTTGCAGTACTCGCTGCAGCAGTGGCTTCCAGTGTGGTAAACGGTAGGTTGGTAACTCCAGAATAAATGGCATATCAGTGGCCGTGGGCTCAATTTTTTCTGAGCGTGACAACAGCAGGCTAATCATTAATGCCGTCAGAATGCCAATAAAGTACAGCGCAAAAAAAGCGATACCCTGCAGGTTGACCAGACCACCAAGGTACTGAATATCTGGGATAAACACGGCAATTAACAGCGCATATACCGGCAGGCGGGCTGAGCAGGACATCAACGGAATGGTCAGCATGGTGATCAGCCGTTTACGGGGTGATTCTATGGTGCGGGCGGCCATAATGGCCGGTATAGCGCAGGCATGGGCTGACAGATAAGGAATAAAACTACGTCCGGATAAGCCAAAGTAACTCAGTGGCCGGTGACAAATCAGCGCCGCACGGGCCAGATAGCCGCTATCTTCCAGCAGGCCGATAATCAGCGTGAGCACCATTATCTGTGGCACAAACACCAAAAATGATCCCAGGCCGCCAAATACTGCATCGTTAATAAAATCGTGTATCACGCCCGGGCCTATTGCCTCAGTCAATATTTCTGCAATGAAAGCAATGACATTTTCCACCGCATCCATCAGCGGGGTGGCGAAGGTAAAAATGCTTTGGAACAGAAAGAACATCACCAGCAGAAACATCACGCTGCCGCTGACACTGTTTAGCATAAAGCTGTCGATACGGTTTTGATTTTTAAGTACCACAGTATCTTTGATGCCGTGTTCAGCCGCCAGTTGCCGGGCTTGCTTCAGATCGCTTGCTGCATCCGGGCGCAAATCTGACAGCTCGGGAATAGCACTGGCTGCAGCCGCATCCTGTTGCAGCGCAGTTTTAAATTCAGCAATCCCTTCAAGCGTGCGGGCTGAAATAGCATATACCGGGCTACCCAGCTGTTTGCTAAGGGCATCAGTGTCGATGTGATGGCCAAAACGTCCCAGCTCATCAATCATATTCAGTGCAAAAATCAGCGCTTTGTTGTGCTGTTTTGCCAGGCGTTGTACCTGCAGGCCAAATACCAGGCTGCTTTCCAATCGCGTTGCATCAAGGTTGCAGACAATCAGTGCGGTGTTGTCGTCCAGCAGTGCCTCATGCAGTTTGTCTACGGCGATCTGTTCGTCTTTAGACAGCGTATGCAATGAGTAAGCGCCAGGGAAGTCGACTACCTGATAACCGGCAAACTGGCCGCTTTTCAGCTCTACTGTTACGCCCGGAAAATTGGCAACCTTTTGTTTCAGGCCGGTAAGCTGGTTAAACAACAGGGTTTTACCAGAGTTTGGTTTGCCTACCAGAATAATACGTTTCATAAAACAACCTGTTTTCACATTCAGCTAATACAACATCCTTTCACCGCCTGCACTCAGATGCTGCGGATGTGGATTTCTCTGGCAATAGCCTGTTCCAGCGAATATACGCAGTCGGCCACTGTAACCACGACAGGGCCGGAAAACGGCCCGCGCTGCACGCAGGTTAACGCGCGGCCCGGCTCGAAACCCATCTCGAACAGGCGCTGTTGGATCTGCTGTGGCAGTGTCTGGGTAATAGCTGCGATCTCAGCCGTTTGCCCACGCGGCATGTCCCATAATGTTTTCATAAGCTAAATACTAAATTGAGAATAGAAATAATTGTCATTTAACAGGGTGCAGTTATGCCACAAGCCAACGCGGGCAACAAGAGCTGGCGTGAAAAAAGCTGCCAAATAACCATTTGGCAGGTTCAACGGCAGCCTTGAGCCGCCGGGTTATACCAGTTTCCAGTTCAGGGTTTCACCGGCATAAAACGGTACTATAGGGTTACCGTTTGGCAAGGTTATTTCGGCGGGTACCTGCCACTGTTGTTTTATAAGTGTCACGGTACCCTTATTGCGCGGCAGACCGTAGAAGTCGGCACCATAATGGCTGGCAAAGCCTTCTAGTTTGTCCAGGCAACCTAAATCGTCAAAGACCTGAGCATAAAGCTCTATTGCACTGTGGGCACTGTAACAGCCGGCACAGCCGCAGGCTGATTCTTTGCGGTGCTTTTCATGTGGTGCCGAGTCGGTACCAAGGAAAAATTTAGCTGAACCGGTAGCGACAGCGGCGCGCAGCGCTTCCTGATGAGTGCGGCGCTTTAATACCGGCAAGCAGTAGTTATGTGGCCTGACGCCGCCTACCAGCAGATCATTACGGTTTAGCAGTAAATGCTGTGGCGTGATGGTCGCTGCCACGTTAGCGGAACTTTGTGCGACAAAGCTGGCAGCATCAGCAGTAGTGATGTGCTCAAACACAACTTTTAGTGATGGTATGCGGGCTACGATATGTTGCAGGTAGCGGTCGATAAACACTTTTTCACGGTCGAAGATATCAATTTCATGCTCTGTCACTTCGCCATGGATCAGCAGCAGCATGCCCTGTTCTGCCATAGTCTCAAATACCGGGTAAAGCGAGTCCAGCGCACCAACACCGTGGCTTGAGTTTGTTGTTGCGCCAGCAGGGTACAGCTTGGCAGCTACAATACCTGCACGTTTTGCTTCAATAATATCAGCAGCACTGGTTTTATCTGTCAGGTACAACGTCACCAGTGGTTCAAAACTGCTGCCAGCCGGGCGAGCCGCTAATATTCGTTCACGGTAAGCCTGTGCCATAGCGGCTGTTGTAACGGGTGGAACTAAATTAGGCATCACTATTGCTCTGGCGAACTGACGAGCCGTGGCCGGGACAGTTTCGCGCAGCATATCGCCATCGCGAAAATGCAGGTGCCAGTCGTCCGGAGTCTGAATAGTTAAGGTGGTCATAAAGTGGCTCCTGCTGGCTGAATAAAGTGAAAGTAAACAAACGGCGCTATTGTAGCAATTATCTGTCAGTGGGGAAATTGCTGCGCCGACGTATTGCAGTAAGTCAGCGTTCAGCCTAGTGTGAACACTATTCATTATTTGACCCGAGAATTTAACAATATGACGACTGAGCAGGCACTGCTGTTTACCATTTTGCTGATGACCATTGGCCTGTTCATATACGGGCGCTGGCGGCATGATGTTGTCGCGTTAGCCGCACTGATGGCTTGCGTGTTTGCAGGCCTGGTGCCAGCTGACGAAGCTTTTAATGGCTTTGGCCATCCGGCGGTTATTACTGTAGCCTGCGTGCTGGTACTAAGTTATGCCATGCAGAGCAGTGGCGCGGTTGATGCGATGGTAAGGCGGGTATTACCGGCCAAAGCCGGTGTGATGACCACGATAACTCTGTTGACCGCGCTGGTAGCCGTATTGTCTGCGTTCATGAATAATGTCGGCGCAATGGCGTTACTGATGCCAGTGGCGATGCAGGCCGCGGTTAAGTTGGCGGTTCCACCCGGGCAAATCCTGATGCCGGTAGCTTTTGGTTCTATTCTCGGCGGTATGACAACAATGATAGGTACGCCGCCCAATCTTATTGTTTCAGGCTTTCGTAATAGCAGTCAGGGTACTGGTTTTAGCATGTTTGATTTTAGCCCGGTAGGCTTGCTGGTGGCACTGAGCGGTGTGGTATTTATTGTGCTGCTGGGCTGGCGCCTGGTGCCGAAGCGCAAACAGCAGGGTATTGAAGGTTTTGACACGGCTAATTACCTGACTGAAGTTCGGGTAACGGCTAAGAGTAAAGTGGATGGTATGCGTTTGGCGGAGCTTGAACAGAAGCTGGAAGACGCCGATGCGCAGGTTATTGGTTTGGTGCGGAATAAGTTCAGGGTAACCGTGCCTGCCGGTTACCGGCGGCTGGTAGCCGACGATGTGCTGGTGATAGAGGCTGAACCGGAATCTTTAGGGGCATTGCTGGCAGAGCTTGGTTTAACTCTGGAAGAAACAGCCCGGGCCGATGCTGAGGCTGAAGCAAAATCAGAATCGCAGGACAACGCAGCAACTGAACCGCAGGAAGACACTGATAGCGGTAATGGCACGATGAACTCGGACGATATGGTTCTGCTTGAGCTGGCAGTATTACCCAGCGCACAGCTTATCGGGCGTTCGGCTGCCAACCTGAACCTGCGCAGCAACTTTGGTATCAACCTGCTGGCATTGTCGCGCAGTGGCAACAGGTCAATTAAGCGCTTACGCCGCACCGAGATCGCCGCCGGCGACGTGTTACTGGTGCAGGGCGACGCGCAGGTGCTCAGCAGTTTTGCCAGCGAGTTCGGCTGCGTGCCACTGGCTGAGCGCGCGATTAATGTGCCGGACAAGCGCCGTGCCTGGCTGACGGCCAGCATTATGTTTGCTGCAGTGGCGGGGGCAGCTCTTGGGTTATTACCTGCCGCAGTATCTTTTGCCGCGGCGTTATTGGCCAGTATGTTGTTTAAAGCGGTGCCCATCCGCAAGGTATATCAGGTCATTGACTGGCCGGTTATTGTGCTGCTAGCTGCGTTGCTGCCGGTGGCGGAGGCGATGTTGAGCACCGGTGCGGCAGAACTGCTGGCCCAGTGGTTGCTGCAATATGCATCGGCAGGTAGCACTATAGTGGCGCTGGCTATTTTACTGGTGCTGACAATGACGTTGTCTGATTTTATGAATAATGCTGCTACGGCGGCTGTCATGTGCCCGATAGCGATCAGCGTTGCGGCCCAGCTTGATGCCAGCCCGGATACATTTCTGATGGCGGTTGCGATTGGTGCTTCCTGCGCATTCCTGACGCCTATTGGCCATCAGAACAATACGTTGATTCTGGGGCCGGGAGGCTTCAGATTCGGAGACTACTGGCGTATGGGCTTACCGCTGGAAATAATTGTTGTCGCAGTGTCAGTTCCGGCCTTGTTGTACTTCTGGCCGCTTTAGTCTGCAGTAGCATTTTGCTACACTCAACCCTGCGCCTGACACTGCAGGGTTGCAATGCCAGTTATTGCCACATTTAACGCTGGGAAACCTTATGAACGACTTAGATTTCGACCTGGACCACCTTGATTTTGCTGCGGCAGAACATAATGTAGAACGTCAGCAGCAAGCTGAACTTGAGCGCGCCGACGACCCACAATATGGCGACGATGATGATGAGTGTAGCGGCGGCGCCTGTAAGATCTAATCTGCTGCTGTCACGGCCGGCACTGTGGTTTTATGCCACAGCTGGCTGACAGCGATGCACAGTACGCCAGACAACATCAGCAGCGCAAAAGGTAGCGGCGTGCCGTTGTAGAATAACGCCAGCAGCGGGCCTGAAAGCGAGCCAATGCCAAAGCGCAAGGTGCCGATAACCGCTGTTGCTGTGCCGCTATTGTCAGGAAACTTCATCAGAATCATTGCATCAGCATTGGTCGCAATTAAACCCAGACTGGCCATCAAGGGTGCTATCGATAGTACCGTATAGACCAAATCAAAATTCCAGAAGTTAAACAGAGCCAATGCACTGGCGCTGACAACGGCTACTGCAAGGCCTGCGCGCAGCATACGCTGTGGCCCAAGCCTTACCACTAACCTGCTGTTAATAAAGTTAGCTAGCATCAGCATCGCAACGTTCACGCCGAACAATAAACTGAACTGCTGCTCGTTGACGCCAAAAAATTTAATATAAACAAAAGGTACGGCAGTCAAAAAGCAGAAAAATGAAAACGATGCGAACATTGAAGTGGCGATATCCGGCCGTGCTGAGGCGTTGGAAAATACCACTTTATAGCCTGATAGAAAGGACGGTTTAGCTGTCTGAGAGGAAACAGTTTTGGTTTCAGGCAGATAACGCCAGCTCAGCAACAGGATCAGCAGTGCATAACCGGCTAAGGCAACGAAAATCATTTGCCAGCTGGCCAGCCACAAGATGCCACTGCCGATTGCCGGTGCCAGCAACGGGGCCAGCATCATAATCATTGACACATAAGACATGCCTTTAGCAGTGTGTTCCTGATAGATATGCCGCACTATACCAGGTACCACGACAGTTGCTGCTGCACCACAAAGCGCCTGTACTGCACGCCAGGCCAGAAACCATTCAATCGAACTAACCAGACTCAGAGCAATACTGGCCAGAACAAAACCTGTCAGACCAAAGATAGCCAGCGGCCGGCGGCCCAGACTGTCTGCCAGCGGGCCGCATATCAGCATGCTGACACCGAAAAATGCCAGGAATATACTTAATGACTGCTGCACCATACCTATAGTGGTATCCAATTGCTGCGCCATCAGTGGCATGGCAGGAAGATACATATCAATCGCCAAAGGTGTGGTAGCAACAATGGAGGCCAGTAACAGAATAATCCAGCCAGCAGGTTTATGTGACATTGATTCGGGCTCTTAACTTCGCAGCGCGTTATGATACGCGTTTTTCTCGGCAGCAGCTAACGTGAGAGTGTAAAAATGGGTTAACAAATATGTCTGCCTGTTGGCCTGGTTTGCATTTAGCCTGGCAAAGTTTTTTAATAGCCGTATATAAGCAAATTCTGTTGTGCAGGTCATGAAACGATTTTACGGGTTTATTTGTCTGTTTGCCGGCCTGCTGGCGTTTCCGCTGCAGGCCGCAGAGCCCATTCGTATTGGGCTACACTTGTCTGCTCCCTGGTCGTTTTATAACGATACCGGTGAGTTAGATGGCATCGAATATCAGCTGGTATCTCGCATCTTTAGCCGGGCGGGTTTTAAAGTAGAGTACGAACTGCATAGCTACAGCCGGCTGCTAAAACAGTTTAGTGATAAAAAACTTGATTGTGCCTCACCGGTGGCTGTACCGGTAGAGGGTGCAAGTTATACCGAACCTTACCTGCCTTTTGAGGATGTGGTAATCAGTCTGGCTTCTTCAGGCATGGAGATCCAAAGCCTGCAGCAACTGGCGGGTAAGCGCATTGTCGCTTATCAACAGGCGCAGCAGGTGCTGGGCGCTGAGTTCAGTGCGGCCGTAGCAAATGCCAATTACCTGGAGCTGGCCGACCGTAGTGTACAGCTGGAGTTACTGTTTAGTAACAGAGTGGATCTGGTCATAGGTGAACGTAGAGTGCTGCACTATCTGGCCGCTAAAACTGCACCCCTACTGACGTTAAAGACGCATCATTTGTTTACCGGGCAAAAGTACCCGGCTGCGTGTTGGGCTCCGGCGCTGAAAGATGTGTTTAATCATGGGTTGGAATTACTGCAACAAAGTGGTGAACTGTCCGCTATCCTGCAGCAATATAATCACCTGGCTGCTATCGGGACAGAATAGCCATTACAATGTTATTACGCGTATACTGTGCGCATCGATGATGCGGGAAACTGATAATGAAAAAAACCAAAGTTATAACCACAGATGAAATACTGCTGACATTGTGCCAGTCAGTAACCAAGGTACTGACCGGCGCTGGCAACAGTAATGTTGCGTATTCACCTATGGTGCAAAAAATTCAGAAAACCTGCCTGCGGCCAGATCTGGGCTGCTTTGTGCTGTTTGACGGCGGTTTCTCAGGCCTGGTTATTATTAATTTCACTGCGCAGGCCGCAATGGAGATTTATAAAAAGTACCTGATGAGCATGGGTATGCCTGAAGAGGAATTGGCGCAGTTTCATACCTCTGACGAAGTGGGCAACGTGATGGGCGAGCTGATGAACCAGATAGTTGGCGATTTTACCAATACAGTGCGCTACGACCTGCATACGTCAATCAACCAGAGCCAGCCGAAAATGATGGCAATTAACAAACAGGTACAAATTCTGGTTAATACCCAGCTGGATCAGCCGCAGGCACGCCGGGTAACCTTCAGCACACCTGAGCATAATATTTTCTATCTTGAACTGGCGATGGATAAAACCGAATTTATTCAGCTGCATGAGTTTGATAAAACCGAGCAGGAACATCCGGATGACATTCTGGCGAATGCACAGCAATATACACCGGAAAATACTGTCAGTGCAGATGTCGATGTAGATGACGATTTTCTGAAAAATCTGGGGTTATAACTGCAAAAGGCGTTAGCCACGCTGTGGTAGTAACAGCACAAAACGTGCGCCGCCGAGGGGCGAGGTGGCCACTTCGATTCTGCCCTGATGCCACTGCACTACACGCTGAACTATGGCTAACCCCAGACCAAAACCGCCAGCCTGTTTATTACGGCTGGCTTCAGCGCGGAAAAACGGTTTCAGAATATCCTGCCTCAGCGCTTGCGGTATACCTGGGCCGTCGTCCTCGACTTCAATCTGCCAGTGGTTTTTATGCTGACTTAGTGTCAGTCTGATTTGGCTCACCGCATATTTTTTTGCATTAACCAACAGGTTCTGCAGAGCGCGTTCCAGATAATGACCATCACCATATAGCATGGCCTTGTCAGGCAATTGCAGTGAGATAGCGGCGCCGGGCAGCGGTGTCAGTTTTTCCTGTACGTTGGCAATCAGTTCGGTTAAGTCCAGGTGTTGTTTCTGCAATGGAGACTGACCGGTCTCCAGCCTTGCATAATCAAGAATTTCATCGACCAGTTGCTGCAGCTCTTTTACATCCTGCTGCATCAGCTGGCGTTCTTCCTGTGGCAGTTGTTGTGCCATTTCCAGTGCAAAGTTCAGTCGCGCTATAGGGGTGCGTAGTTCGTGTGACACGGCATGTGTCATTTCCCGTTGCAATGCCAGCAATTCACGGATCTGCAGGCTCATTTGCTGAAAGCTATGAGCAATGGGGGCGATAAAGGAGCGGGCGGGTAACTGCAAAGGGGTTTCAGCGTCAGCAGAGAATTTTTGCAAACGCCGTTGCAACACCCGGATATCACGGGCAACCGGCCATAGCCACAGTGCAACCGCGACTGCCAGCAGTACAAAGAACAGTAGTGTGAACCAGATGGCGCCGTCTTCCTGCACCAGTTGTAGCGGGCCCAGGCGCCATAGCTGGCCGCCCTGCTGATAATAGAAATATACCCGCTCGGCTTCAAACAGTGTCAGCACCTGCCCTTGTTGTAGATTGGCGGCTTCATCCGGCAACCAACTTATGCTATCGCTTGGCAGCGCTGAAATGGTTAGCGGAATATGTTGTGACCACTGGTTTTGGGGCTGTTGCAGCTGCTGGTGCAACAGGGCTGTGTAGCTGTCGAGCCATGGTGGCTCTGCTGCGGGTTGCCACTGTTGCCAAAGCTGCTCAACAGCCCAGCCGGTGCCCAGTAACACCAGAAAAATAAACAGGTAAAAGTGCCAGAACAGGCGATGCATTGGCAGTCTTACTGCCAGGCGTCGGCGACGAACAAATACCCCTTACCCCACACCGTTTTGATACGAAACGGCGTTTCGGCGTTGTCTCCCAGTTTGCGCCTGAGGTGCGAAATACGCACGTCGACGGTGCGATCCAGCCCATCGTATTCGCGGCCGATAATTTGTTGATGAATGGCTTCGCGTTTTACCGTCTGGCCGGCATGCTTGGCCAGCATCCACAACAGATCAAACTCATAACTGGTCAGCTCAACACGCTCGTTGTCATACCAGGCTTCGCGTGAGCGCTGTTTTAACAGCAAACGGTTAAACTGCAACTCCTGTTGCTCAGCTTTGCTGATAATCTGAGTTCGGCGCAGTAAAGCATTAATCCGCGCAACCAGCACCCTGGGTTCTACCGGCTTAACAACGTAGTCATCTGCGCCCAGTTCCAGCCCGAGTACTTGATCAATATCGCTTTGTTTGGCGGTGAGCATCAGAACCGGCCCTTTGAACCAGGGACGGATCTGCCGGCAGACACCAAAACCGTCCAGGCCGGGCAGCATTAAATCCAATACAATAAGGTCGGGTTGAAACTGGCGGCAATGCTCCGCTACCGCATCGCCCTGGCTTTGCAACTGCACGGTAAAGCCATGCTGA
The DNA here is from genome assembly GCF_059429535.1 of Rheinheimera sp. ATLC3. Classification (NCBI taxonomy): domain Bacteria; kingdom Pseudomonadati; phylum Pseudomonadota; class Gammaproteobacteria; order Chromatiales; family Chromatiaceae; genus Rheinheimera; species Rheinheimera sp. ATLC3. The sequence continues at coordinate 1,915,616 of NZ_CM182103.1, read as the reverse complement.
GTCAGGAATGTCTGTACCAGCGATGCCAGGCGGATATCGTCTTCAACCAATAGTATTTTTGCCATCAGAATATGCTCCATGGGCTGCTTAAACGACGTTGGGCAGGTTTGCGGCTTAGTACCTGTAGCTCGGTTTTCAGCAGGATACGGTTGTCACTGTCTCTGAGTGACAGTTCGGTATTTTGCCAACTGACAATATTCTGCCAGTGTCCCTGCTCTGCCTGTTGCCAGCAGTGCAGCTTTTCTTCCGCCATGTACAGGCAGGTGCTCAGCGCCGTCTGACTGTACCAGTTTAGTTGTAGCCGGGTCTGGCAACTTTGGTTTTGCTGCTCGGTTACACAAATTTGTGGACTGACATCCCAACACAAACTGCTGCAGTTTGCGGGTAAGGGATTGGGTGCTGCAATACCGTTAAGTGCCAGTAACAACCAAAGTCCCTGCATCAAAATAACCGGTAACTTACGCCAAAAAACCAGGTTGTCACGTGATCGGTGCGCACCAGAGGGCTGTCTGTCATTGCATCATCCAGATGTAAGTAACGTAAAAATGCCAGCACTGCAACCCGCTCTGACAGCGGATATTGCCAGCCTAAGCGCAGTTCCGGCTGCCAGCTTGGCTTGCCTTTATAGCGGTTAAGATAGAACGGCTCATTATTATCAATGCCGTAGTAAGTATCAATCAGTTTGGCGCTTTTCCAGTGTAATCTGGCCCCCAGCTGCCAATTGCCGGTACTGGTTTGCCAGCTACGTCCTGCGCCTATGGTGGCGTGCTGGCCCTGATAGGTATTGCTGATATCCTGCCAGACAACACCCTGCAGGTGCCAGTTTTCACCAAACCAGTCGAGTTGCAGGCCCAGATCATAAGCTGTCGGGCGTTTACTGATCTCGCGTACAGAGGCTTGCAAAGGGCCAACGTCTTTTTCTTCGGTTTCACCAACTATGGCTGAATTGGCAAAACTGTGACGAAACTGAAACGCGTTGCCACCGAACCATTTCTGAAAAAAGCCTTTTTCCTGATTAAACTGGCCAACCAGACTAAGCTGCCATTGGTTATCTAACGTCCAGCTGGTTCCCAGCTTGCCGTTATCGAAAAACCAGTGTTTGCTGTAGTAATAAATATCCGGCAATAACACCAACGGTAATTCATCGCCATCATGCAATGGGTTACTGCGCTGACCGTAACCCAGCGCAATATTCAGATACAGTGTCTGCTCTGTTACACAATTGTCGTCCTGCTCGCAGGGCGAAGCCGTTTCAGCTTGCGCAGTTATGCTTAGCAGGCATAGCAGTAGTAACCAGTATCGCAAAGGGCACCTTAATTCAGACAGACTTCCAACGACGTCAGTTTACCAAGTAGTTGTGCCACAGATAAGCGGATATAACAATGTTTCACAATTTGCACAGTTAACCACCACGCCGGGTGGTTTGGTTAGCGGCAGAACAAAATTGAATCCACCTGCAATTCCCACTATGATAAGCGCATCAAACAGATAAGTACCGGTGTCATCCATACAGGTACCCGCGGTCGTGGTAACGCCACTGCTATAGCAGAGCATCCAGATGAAAGACAAAGCTACTTCATTCGATATTGCCTATATGGCCGGCGTGTCACAATCGACAGTGTCGCGGGCATTGCGCAACAGCCCTCAGGTTAATAAAGAGACCCGGGAAAGAGTGCAGGCGATAGCGCGGCAGCTGAATTACAAAGTCGACAAAAATGCCAGCAATCTGCGCCAGCAACGCAGCAGCACGCTGGCGCTGCTGTTGTTTGAAGATCCTACCACTGATGAGTCGCTGATTAACCCGTTTTTCCTGTCGATGCTGGGTAGCATTACCCGTGCCTGCGCTAAGCGTGGCCAGGATCTGCTGGTATCGTTTCAGCAATTAAGCGATGACTGGCATGCCGACTATGAAGACAGCAATAAAGCCGACGGCATTATTCTGCTGGGTTACGGCGACTACAAAGATTACGAAGAAAAGCTGGCTAAATTGCTGGCGCAGGAGACACATTTTGTCTGCTGGGGCGCTGAAGTGCTCGGGCACCCTGAATTCACCCTGCGCAGCAATAACCGCGAGGGTGGGCGTTTAGCCGGTGAGCACTTGCTGGCAACCGGGCATAAAAAGTTTGCCTTTATTGGTAATGCGTCTGAAGGCAGCCCGGAGTTTAGTGCCCGTTATCGCGGTTTTATCGATGCGTTGAATACCGCAGGTATAGATGAAAGTGAGGTGCCGCATTTTGACGCCATCTCTACTGAAAGTGCTGGCGATAAAGCAACAGAACAATTACTGGCAGCAGGGCATCGGGTTGACGCTATTTTCTGTGCCAGTGATCTGATTGCTATTGGTGTGATGCGCTGCCTAAAGCGCCATCGTATCAGTGTGCCGGAAGATATTGCCGTAATGGGTTTTGATGATATTCCGGTGGCATCTTTTGCTACTCCTGCGCTGAGTACTATTCAGCAGGACACCACCAAGGCTGGCGAGCTGCTGGTAAATAACCTGTTGCAGCTGATTAATAACCAGCCGATTACCGTTAACCAGATAGAACCCAAGCTGATTATCCGTCAGTCTTGCGGTTTCCACCGCGGCGGCTAATACCTGTACCAGCCTGATATACGGCAGCTTTATTAACGCTTTAATAACCTTGATTACACCGGCGCTGCCTTGTGCTAATATCCGGCGCTTTGTTGTTTGGCTTAATTAGGGACAAATGCCGGTGTATTGTTTATCTCGCTTTATTTTACTGTGGTTAGGCTTGCAGCTAACCTGGCCAGTGCTGGCGAACCAGACGTTGGCTAATCGCATGCTGGATGTGCGCAAGGTTGAAGGGTTAGATGTTTATTACAATCTGAGTAACGGCATGCCACTGCAGGGTGAGTACCGGCTGGTACGTGATACACAGGGTTACACACTGGCAAGTTTTGACCAGGGCTTGGTGCAAGGCGGCTGGCAAGTGTTTGATCAGCGTAATCAACGTATTTTAAGCGGGCAGTATCAAGCTGGCAGACAACAAGGCGAGTGGCAGTACTTTAGCGCTGATGGCATGGTTGAGCAGATAGAACATTATGATGGCGGCGTTGCCACTGGCTTGTGGCGGCGCTTTAACAGCCAGCAGCAGGTAATTGAGACTACGCAATTTGAGCGGGGCGAAAAAACTAACGTCAGCCGTTTTTATGACAATGGCAAAATACGCAGCGTCGAAACCTATCAAAACAGCCTGCGGCATGGTGTCTGGCAAACGTTCCATCTTAACGGTGAGGTTGCCGAACACTGGACTTATGCCAACAACCAGCTAAACGGGTTATATCAAAGCAAGAATGAGCAAGGCGAGGTATTGCTGCAAGGCGAGTACGATGCGCAGGGTCAGCAGGATGGGCTGTGGCAGCAATTTTATACCGCCGATGTGATAGAAGCGAAAGTGCAGTACCTGAATGGTAAGCGCCATGGCTTAACCGAACAATTCAGTACCGACGGTACTTTGGTTCGTCAGTGCCATTATCAGCAGGGTGTGCAACACGGTGAATGCCGCGACTTTTATAACAATGGCCAACTAATGAATGCTTTGTTGTTTAAAGACGGCAAGCAACACGGTGAACAGCAATGGTTTAGCGAACAAGGCCAATTGATACAGAAACAGCATTATATTGATGGTATGTTTGCCGGTGAGCAGTTGCAGTATTACCCCAATGGCGAGTTATCAAAGCGTGTTACCTACCACACGACAGAACGCAGCGCGAATGGCCAATTTCCATTGCATGGTGTTAGCGAAATCTATCAGGAAAATGGCCTGCTATTTGACCTGTCCAACTATGTACTGGGTGAACGTGACGGCGTACATAAGCGCTATATAGAAGACAAGCTGGTAGAAGAGACCTATTACAAAGCCGGTAAACGTCATGGCCTGAGTAAAACTTTTTATTCATCGGGTGAACCGCGTGAGCACAATACCTATGTCGACGGCCAGCTGACCGGGCCTTTCAAAAGCTGGCATATCAACGGCACGCTGCGTGAAGAGGGTGAGCGCAAAGACGGTCAGCTAACCGGGCGTTACCAGCTGTTTTACGATACCGGCAAGCCACAAAAGCTGGAACACTACGCCAGTGAGAAAAAAGCCTCAGACTATAAGTTTGCACTGGAAGGTAAGTATCAGCAATGGGCCGGAAATGGCGACCTGACGCAAGAGGGTAACTACGCTGATAACAAACGTCACGGCAACTGGATAACTTACCAGCAAGGCGAGAAAAGCCGCGAGCAGGAGTTTATTACCGGCAAAGCCGAAGGCCGCTTTGTCGACTATTACCAGGGCCGTCGCCGCACTAGCGGTTATTATCTGAATAACCAAAAAACCGGCGAATGGGTTGAATACTATTATCAGGCTGACGATCCAACCTATGGTTTTATTCCAGAGGGCACCGTAAGGTACAAAACCCATTGGCAGGAAAACAAACAACATGGTAAGGCCGAGTTTTATACTGCCAAAAACATTCTGTACAAAGTAGAAAACTGGCAAAAAGGTGAAAAGACCGGTGATTATCAGGAGTTTTATGTCAGCAACGGCGAGGCCAAAATTGCAGGCAAACTGCAAAAAGGCGAGTGGTTTGGTTTATGGCAAGCCTGGTATGAAGACGGTACTCTGGCACAGGCGGTTCATTACGATGCCAGCCGAAAGCATGGCCTGGCACAGGAGTTTTATGATAATGGCCAGTTAAAAAGCGAAATTGAATATGAGTATGACAAGCCGCATGGCCGTTATCAGCTATTTCATTTAAATGGCCGGCCGCAGCAAAAAGAAAACTATGTAAAAGGTTTAAAAGAAGGTGAGGCGGAATACTTTCATCAAAATGGTAAACCGCAACAGCAGGGGGCTTACCTGCGCGACCGTAAAGAAGGCGAGTGGCTGGAGTTTTGGCCAAATGGCCAGGTCAGAACCCAGGGCAGCTATATCAGTGACCGGCCGTCCGGTGATTGGCAGTACTTTGACCAGCATGGCAAGTTAATTAAAACCGAGCATAAAGGCTAACCGCAAACCGCTGCTGTGCAGGCGGCAGCGGATTTCAGGGTTGTTTTAGTTTCGTTTGTTGTAATAGTAATTGTTATCATTTACAATTCAGCCTGTTTAATTCCTCCGCGATACAGGTTGTAACATGAAGTTTCGTCTTTCTGCTGTCAGTGTATTCTGCGCTATGGCATGTTCTACTACTTGGGCCGATACTGCACCGGCGAATACCTCTGCTGCCGTATTGGAGCATATTGAAGTGAAAGGCCGGGCACAAACTCTGTACCGGGTTGACTCGTCTAACCTGGGTACCCGCACAGATACACCACTGGATGAAGTACCGCAAAATATCCAGGTTCTGCCCGAGGCTTTGATTCGGGATCAGGCGGCACGACAGATCACCGATTTATACCGCAGCATGAGCGGCGTCAGCAGCTTTAGTTACTCAGGCGTAACCTTTCGTGGCTTTCGTCAGGATGAAATTTTATATGATGGTGTCCGGGGCGACCCGTTTAACGGTTTTGCCGTGCCTCAGCTGTTTAACATCAATGAAATTCAGGTATTAAAAGGTGCAGCTGGTGCCCTGTATGGCAGCATGGCCCCAGGCGGATTAATTAACTACACCACTAAAAAGCCTACAGCATTGCCGGAGCGTGTCTTGAAACTGGCGATGGGTAATGACAGCTTTTACAGTGGTTCAGTCGAATTAAGCGGCCCACTGACGGATGATGCTACTCAGCGTTATCGTGCCGGTATTTATAAAGACAGCGAAAAGCCGTTCCGACGAAACACGGATGTCGAAAACCAGATCCTGGATTTTGGCTACGCTATCGATTTAACCCAGGATACCGTGCTGACATTGCAATATACCGATGTAGAGCAGGATTATGGCGGCGCGCGTTTGCGTGGTGTGGTAACAGACGCACAGGGTAATTTTCTGGCTGACCGCAGCTGGAACCATAACGAAAGCACGGATTTTCAGAGTTTAACGGCAGAGGTGTATCAGGCGCGGCTGGATCACCAGGTCAATGCCTACTGGAGTACCGATGTTACCGTGCGTGGTTATCAGAATCAGGAACTGCAGAATTATCATGAGCCATTTTGCAGCTTTGATACTGACGGTGACGGCGTTATCGATTACTGCGGCCGTCAGTTTCGTGACCAAAACCGCGAGAATGACTCGTTCAGCCTTACCTGGAATAATATTATTGAATTAAACACCGCTGATATTGTGCATACGCTGTTAGTCGGTGCTGACTATTTGCAACAGGATTCCTATTTCTTTAGCCGTACCGCTATACCGCTTGAAAGCGGCGGTACTGTGCCTGGCCTGAGCCTTCGCGACCCCATATATGGCCTGACTAACCATGCCAACTATAACCTTGATACCTTAACACCCAACATTAACGATAATGAAGCCGTGCGTAAGGGCTTTTACCTGCAGGATCAGTTAACACTGTCGGACAACTGGAACCTGTTGTTGGGCGTACGCTGGGACAGCTTTGAAGACACAGACAAGCGTAATGACAGCAAAGTGTCGGGTAACGATACCTCATGGCGGCTGGGTAGCACTTATCAGCTAACCGACTATGCCCGTGGTTATCTGGTAGCTGCTACCGGTTTTGTGCCGCAAGCTGCAAGCTCGCAGGCAGAGAATGTTGGGGGGCCGTTCGAGCCGGAAACCTCGCGTTTATATGAAGCCGGTGTGCGTTTTTCGTTGCTAAACGACGCTATCAGATTAAATACAGCGCTATACCAGATCACCCGAAAAAATATTCTGCAGTCTGACCCGCAGGGTGATGTTGATGATTTGCTGGCGCTGGGCGAAGTACGCAGCCGCGGCTTTGAGCTGGATATTCTGGGGGATTTAACCGACCACTGGGTAATGAACCTGAACTATGCCTACAACGACACCCAGGTAACGGAAGATACCAGTGGCATTACTAATGCTGTTAACGGCCGCTTTGCCAATGCGCCCAAACATCAGGTTGGCTTATGGAGCCGTTACGAGTTACCAACACTATTGTCGTCATTCGCTGTGGGGCTGGATTACGTTGGTGAGCAAATTAGCTTGGGTGGGCAGACTGTGAAGTCTTACACTGTATTTGATATCAGCTGGCAGACCGAATGGCAAAGCTGGCTGGTGCAGCTGAACGTGAAAAACGTGTTTGACAAAACATACGCCAGTAGCGGTTTTATTGCCCGCACCGGCCATTTTCCGGGCGAGCCGCGGCGGATTTATTTAACCACCAGTTACCAGTTCTGATATGACAAACCGGCAATGGTTTACCTTGCATTCGTGGGCTGGCTTCGTGTTTGGTAGCTTGCTGTTGATGGTTTGCATTACCGGGGTTTTGGCAACGCTCAGCTATGAAATTCAGTACCTGAGTGATGCTAAGTTTCGGGCTGAAACACCGCGCAGCGGGCCGGTAAACTGGGCACAGCTGGAGCAGAATCTGGCACAGGCTTACCCGGATAGCCAGCTTATCAATGCTCAGGTACACCAGCAATGGTACCTGGCTGGCGAGGCGGCATTGTTTACACCGCAGGGTTTCAGGTTTGTTTACTTTGACCCTGCCAGTGGCAAGCTGACCGGTAGCGGTGACTGGGGGCGGCTGTCGCGCTTTTTGCGCAACTTGCATATGTATTTGTCGATGGGCAGCAGCGGTAAAGTTATTGTTACCTCGCTCAGCTTTTTGTTACTGATAACGCTGGTAACCAGCTTTTTTGTCTACCGTAACTGGTGGCAACAATGGTGTCGTAACCCGGGTAAGTGGCGCTGGTCTGTGCGCAGCAGTTGGGCATCCTGGCACAAGCTGATTGGGCTGTGGAGCTGGTGGTTTGTTTTGCTGATGACCGTTACCGGCCTTTGGTATTTTACCGAGCACTGGTTATTACGTACTGATGTGCAGTTTTACCCCGAACCGCCAAAAGTGACCATTAACACTAACCCGTTAGTTATGGCTACCGGTGACACTGATGCTCTGTCGCTGGCCAGGCTGGTGGCAATAGCTCAGGCCCAGCGGCCGGAGCTGGATATTCGCAGCGTGCTTTACAACAACCGGCCACAGGCACCGGTAATACTGACCGGACAGGACGGCGCCGTGATGGTGCGCGATCGGGCTAACCGCATTTATCTTGATGGCAGCGGGCAGATACTTGGCATGCAGCACGCCGCAGATTTGGGGGTGCTTGCCCGGCTTACCGATATGGCTGATCCGCTGCATTTCGGTAATTTTAGCGGCCTGGCAGTTAAACTGATTTATGCGCTATTTGGTACCGGCCTGTGTATTCTGGTGGCCGGCGGTATGCGTATGCACTGGCTGCGGACTAAACACAAACAGCCATCGCTGGCGCGCTGGCTCGGTGTGTTTGGCTGGCTGGCGCTGTTTGTCGCAGTTGCCGGTATCTGTTGGACAGCAGCAACATTTTCGCAGCGCGAACTGGAACGGGCACCGTTATCGCCGTTACTGGGTACTGTGCTGCAAAATAAGGGCTAACTGCTGGGCGTAGTATCCTGCTCACGCAGGTACAGTTTGTCCAGCGCCTCACGTAATGTCGGGTAAAACGTCAATCTGCCGGGGATCGGCTGAACTCCGGCCTTGGCCAGGGTTTTCAGTGGCTGAAATTGTAGGTCGGCAATCACCAGCTCGGTGTTGTTGCGTTGGCATTTGCTGATAAGTTTGTTCAGTGCGGCCAGGCCGCCGGTATCCAACAACGGCACGCCATCCATATACAGCACTAAACCCTGGCTTTGTTCGCTCAGGCGGGCAATATCAGCAAAAATCCTGTCGGCAGCGGCGAAAAACAGTGGCCCACTTATTTTCAGTACCTGCCAGCCTTCAGGCAGATGCTGCTCCACTTGCTTACGGTTGTTGCTGATGTCTGTTACCTTGCTCATTTGCGCAATTTCTTTAACGAACAGCACCGCCGCCAGCAGAATACCTGTGGTTATCGCAATCACCATATCAAACAGCACAGTCAGGCTAAAACAGGTAACAAATACCCAGATATCACTGCGTGGTGCGGTTTTCAACAAATGCAGCGCTTTGGGTGCTTCGCTCATATTCCAGGCTACCATCACCAGCAAAGCAGCCAGTGCCGCCATCGGCAGATAAGACAATACCGGTGCCAGCAGCACTAAACCTAACAGCAGTACCACAGCATGCACCATTGCTGAGACTGGCGATTGCGCACCGGCTTTATAGTTTGCCGCCGAGCGGGCGAGCGCCGCAGTAGCGGTAATGCCGCCAAAGAAGGGGGTAATAATATTCCCAAGGCCCTGGCCGAACAGCTCGCTGTTGGCGCTGTGACGCCGGCCTGACATGCCATCGAGCACCACGGCGCATAATAACGATTCAATTGCACCCAGCATCGCCATAGCAAAAGCAGCACCCAGTAAGTCTTTTACCAGCTGCCAGCTAAAGCTTAGTAGCTCATCATCAGGCCCTGGGCGTAGCCAGGGCCAATCGAAATAGGGCAAATAAGGTGGAATGCCGCGGCCATCGCTGCCATCAGCAGCGCTATAGCTAAAACGTGATCCTATGGTGTCAAGTTCAACGCCAAACTGCAGCAATACTAACGCCAATAAAGTGCCTACAAACAAGGCAGGTAAATGGGCTGGCACCGGTATTTTCAGTTTAGGCCACAGCAGCATCACACCCAGTGTTACCAACGCTACCGACAGACTTGCAGCTGATAACTGCGGCAAATGCTGTGCCAGTACGGCGACTTTTTCTGCGTAGTGCTCTGGCAGGCCGGTAAGGTTTAAGCCAAAAAAATCGTTGATTTGTAAGGTAGCAATCACCACCGCGATACCGGCAGTAAAACCCAGTGTTACCGGTTCGGGAATGTACTCTATCAGACGGCCCAGCCGGAATGCCGCCATCAATAGCAACAACACACCTGATAATACTGTGGCCAGTAATAAGCCACTCAAGCCATATTTCATTGCTACCGGGTACAGAATAACCACAAAAGCTGCCGTCGGGCCGCTGATGCTGTAACGGGAGCCGCCGGTCAGCGCAATAATAAAGCCAGCGATAATAGCGGTGTACAAGCCATACTGTGGTGCTACGCCTGACGCAATGGCCAGAGCCATGGCCAGTGGAATGGCAATAATGCCAACTGTGAGGCCAGCCAGCAGATCTTTGCTGAGTTTATTGGCGTTATAGCCTTCAGCCATTACTTCACGCAGGGCATGGCACAAACGCAGTGAAAACAAATGGGACCGGTCAGACATAACAGCATTCACGATAAGGCCGCTAAGGAATAAACGTAGTGTAACGCTGGCAAAGGCTTGTGCCTATGCGCTTTTAGTCTGGTTGTGTTGCTTTAACAATGGCGCAATACTGCTTAGCTACAATAACAACCCAGGTTAAGCCAAAAGGAATCGTTGTGACAAAAGCCGTTAATTTTGTTTTGCTGGTTACGCTGTGTAGCCTGATATTCAAAGTAAATGCAACCAACCTGGTTGTTGAAAGCTTTAATATTCGGTACGACAACCCTGCAGATGCCCCAAATGCCTGGCCCGACAGACAACAGCTGGTTTATGCCCACTTAAACACACTGCAGCCTGATGTGCTGGGTTTACAGGAAGTGTTGCAGCATCAACTTAACTGGTTGAGTGAGCAATTGCCTGATTATGATTACATTGGTGTTGGCAGAGACGATGGTGTTAGTGCCGGTGAGTTCGTGCCATTGTTTTACAATAAAAATACTCTGACGAAACTAAATGGCGGCAACTTTTGGTTGTCTGAAACGCCGCAGATAGCGGGCTCGATCGGCTGGCAAGCCCATCTTCCCCGTGTGGCCAGTTGGGGGCATTTTGAGAAAAATGGCAGTGATTTTTTTGTATTTAACGTGCATTTTAGCCATGTAAGTGATGTGGCGCGGCAAAAAAGCGCAGCGTTTCTGCTAACACATATTCCGGCCATTGCAGGCAGCAAACCGGTTATTTTACTGGGTGATTTTAATATGCTGAACAATAGCGCAGCTTATAAAACGCTTACCACAGGCCCTTTGCTGCCATTAACCGACACTGCAATACTGGCAAACGCAGAGGGCGCAGGTACTTACAATGGTTTCGCTGCCGGCGAACGGGAGCGTATCGACTATATTTTTATCAGCAAGGGTTTAAAAAGTTCCAGCTACCGCACTTATCAACTGAACATCGGCGGTGTGTATATTTCTGATCACTTTCCCATTTCGACAGTCATTAGCTTACCGTCAAAGTCTTAAAAAATGGTACTGCACTGAGGTTTTCCCCGGTGCAGTTTTCCGTTGTTGTTATCGACGTTATAGATATTGTTTTAACCAGGCTGCGGTTTCAGCGTCGGCTTCTGCCCGATTAGGTTGCATACCGTGATCTGCCCCAGGGTACACTACCAGTTTATGCGGATGACCTTTTTCGGCCAGGGCTTTGGCCAACATCTGTGACTGAGCAACATCCACCCGCCAGTCTTTGTCACCATGCACAAGCAAAATGGGTAGTTCAGTTGGTAGTTTGTCTAACCAATGCATGACTGAACGGGCTTTAAGCAAAGCAGGCTTTTCAGTTGCATAATTAGGCATATAACGGCTGAAAATATTTTTTTCCATATCAGGTCTTTGCGGGATCTGAAGTTCTAAATCCGTAACACCAGCTTCGACAATTAAGGCTTTTAACTGTGGCATATCGCGCGCAGCAAGGTAGCTCATCATGCCGCCACGACTGGCGCCTTTCATGGCTATACGTTGGTTATCCGCATTTGCCATACCATCTATAATCGGCAGCAGATTTTTAATGTCGTTAACGTCAGCACCGCCGAATTGATCCAATAAGGGTTGAGCTTTTATGCCGGATGGAAAGCCCGCAGCGCCACGATACTGGCTGGCAATGACCACATAACCTTGTTCTGCCATAGGCATTAAAGCCATCTGAATTGCACCAAAATGCCATTTGCCAAATTCGGCATTGCCACCACGGTTATAAATGACTACGGGCAGCTTATTATCAGCAGAGGCATTTTTGTCAGGATTTAGCATTATGCCTTCAACCAGATGTCCGTCTGATTCGTAAACGAATATCCGGCAATCAATCTGTTGCTGGCGTTGTTCGAATTTTGCCTTGGGGAATATTTCAGCAAACTGCTCAGCATTGAATTTAGGCTTTTTGCTTAGCATCGCCAACCAGCTGTCATAGCTCGCAAAAGGGCCGCCGTAGCAACTGAAATTTTCTTTTAGTGAACTTGCGCTGGAAAACGCCGGTAATAACTCCGGTCCTTTTTTCGCTTTGGCCGGTTCCGCCTGAAGCACCGGGCTGAGTAACATAGCGCTGAGTAAAATCAGTAAAGGTTTCATTAACTTTCCTTGTTGCATTTGGTTGTTAAATATCAAGGTACAATAAATTAACAAGGTGAATCTGACAAGCAAAGAAAAAACCGCCGCTAATAAAAGCCGGCGGTTTCAGGGAGAACACTGCAGTGAAAAGCTTAAGGTGTGCTTTGTAAAATCAGTACGCCATTGGCGGCGAGCTGCTGGTTTTTAAGATCAAAAGCCCAGCTGGCGCTCAGACCATCACGCGCTATATCGCTGATATCCTGCGCGCTGTCACCCAGGTTCAGCAGAAACAGACTCTTGCTGCCATTTAGCTCACGGTTTATCTGTACTACACCGTTGTTGTGCTGGGTGACCTGATAGCTGCCTTGGGTACCCAGTTCCGGCCGCTGCTTTTTCAGAGCAATCAGTAGTTTATAGAGTTGCCAAATCGAATCAGGTTGTGCCTGCTGAGCCGCTACACTGCGATCCTGCGCATTAAGCTGGCTGGCCAGAAAGTCCGGGTACCAGTTGCTGAAGTTAGCGCCAAACAGCTCTTGCTGCTCTACCCAGCTGGTATCGCTTTGCGTAAAGCCCGCCTGTTTGCTGTTATCCCACAGCATAGGCGCGCGTTTATACACATCGTGGCCTGTGCCGCCCTGGGTCAGGCCAATTTCTTCGCCGTAATAAATGTAAGGTGTACCCGGTGAGCTGAACAACATAGTGGCTGCCTGTTTAGCTTTGGCATCATGCTCACGCAGCTGGTAGGCGATACGCTCTTGATCGTGGTTGGTCAAAAATGGTGCGAAGAAGCTGAGTGGCGCTACTGAGTCGAGGCGCTGCTGCACATTTTGTTGCAACACCGTGGCATCGGCGGCTTTTTGTTTGTTCGAGCCCATAGTGCCAAACTGCGCTTCAGCGCCGGCATCTGGTTTTAACAAACCCAGAATTTTATAACCCACCTCAAAATCAAAACCCTGATCAAGCGCTTTGCCATTGCCATAATAACGCGCGGCTACCGGTATATCGACCCAGGCTTCTCCCACCAGGTATGCTTGTGGGTTCACACTTTTAACGTATTGATTAAAGTCTTGCCAGTAGGCGATGGTTTCATCGGTATCGGCCTGAGCATCGGGCCCGCCTTCCATCGCAAAACGCACTGCATCTAAACGGAACCCGGCGACACCCCGGTCCAGCCAGAATTTAGCCATTTTTTTCATTTCCGCAATCACATCGGGGTGGCGCAGGTTTAAATCCGGCTGACTGGCACCAAAGGCACCGTAGTAATAAGCATTGCGGGTTTTGTTGTAGTGCCAGACTGCTCCGGGCTGATCGTTGTTACTCCAGGCGTGGCCCCAGCCACTGCCAGCGGTAGGCATGTCGTCGCGCCAGATAAAATAATCTTTATACGGTGCTTCACCCGCGGCTGAGCGTTTAAACCAGTCATGCTCGCTGGAAATATGGTTGATCACCAAATCCAGAATCACTTTCATACCGTGGCTATCTGCAGCGCGTAAAAAGGCGTCAAATTCTGCCATGCTGCCGTAATCGCTTTCTACCTGATAAAACTCGGTAAAGTCGTAACCGTGGTACGACGGTGCTTCAAACATCGGCGTTAACCACAGCGCATTTACGCCCAGCTCCTGCAGGTACGGCAATTTGGCGGTCATGCCGTTAAAGTCTCCGTGGCCGTTGGCATCGGTGTCAAAGAAACTACGCGGCCAGATCTGATAAAACACGGCTTGTTGCCACCAGGCCACATCAGCTGTTTGTTGTTGCGCAGCGGGTACTACCGGCTTAGTAGCTTGTGGCTCAGTTACCTGTGCTGGTTTGCAGCCTGCCAGTAACAAAGACAGTGCCAAGGCAGATAATGTAAAAGCTTTCATCAGATCCCCGTTTAAACTTTATTTGTGCACCATAGCGCTGCAACGTGGTGCTACTATGCTTGATAATGGTTCGTAATAACGCCAAAACAGTGCAACAACAAGATGAATACGTATGCACAGTTTTGCGCAATAGCGCTGCCTTCGTGTAGCTTAGTTCGATCTGTTGCGCTTACACAGAATAATAAAATCATCCGGGGAGCGGGTATGAAACAACCTAAGCTATCTTTCTGGCAGATCTGGAACCTCAGCTTCGGCTTTTTAGGGGTACAGATAGGCTTTGCACTACAAAATGGCAACGTCAGCCGTATTTTGTCAGATCTTGGCGCCGACTTATCGTCATTATCATTGTTCTGGCTGGCCGCACCTATTATGGGGTTGTTGGTTCAGCCAATAGTTGGTGCAGCGTCAGACCGCACCTGGAACCGGCTGGGCCGCCGTCTGCCGTTTATGCTCGGTGGTGCTGTGGTGGCGGCTACCGCTATGGTGCTATTGCCAAACTCATCGATGATGGTGGCGTTTATTCCGCCCATGATATTTGGTCTGGTCATTTTTGCCATTAAAGATGCGGCTTTTAACGTGACCTTTCAGCCGTTTCGCTCCCTGGTATCCGATATGGTGCCGCCAGAGCAGCGTAACCTGGGGTACTCGGTACAAACCTTATTGATTAATATCGGTGCTGTTTTTGGCTCTATTCTGCCTTTTGTGCTGACTAACGTGGTCGGGCTGGATAATGCATCTAAAGCCGGGGAAGTGGCGCCGTCTGTCATTTGGGCATTTTACATTGGCGCGACTGTACTGCTTGGCAGTGTGCTTTGGACAGTATTTCGCACCAGAGAATATGCACCTGAGCAGTACTTTGCTTATAAGGGGCTGGATGCCAAAGCGCACGAGTTAGCCGTGCAAACACAAAAATCGCGCTCGCTGGGTGAAAAACTGGCTGATTTTTGGCAAACCATGCTGGGCATGCCACGCATTATGAAGCAACTGGCCCTGGTGCAATTTTTCTCCTGGTTTGCCCTGTTTATTATGTGGACTTACTTTCCGGCTGCTATTGCGCAAAATACCTGGGGTGTGGGTACCGAATGGTACGACGCTGCCTATATTGCCCAGATGGGTGGCGTACCGGCACATATCGCCGCGGCGAAAGGGGCTGCCGGTGACTGGGTCGGCATTTTGTACGCCGGCTACTCGTTGTTTGCTGTGCTGTTTTCGCTGGTGATGGCTAAACTGGCCAATGTGTTCGGCCGTAAGTTTGTTTATTCAATGGCGTTGCTGGCGGGTGGCGCCGGCTATTTAAGCTTTGCATTGTTTAGCGACCCAACCATGACCCATGTTGATCTGTTAATCACTCAGGTAGACATTCCACAGGGCGCTTTAGGGCTAATGTTACCTATGGTCGGGGTTGGTATTGCCTGGGCTGCCATTCTGGCCATGCCCTATGCCATACTTGCCGGTGCGTTACCGGCAAATAAAACCGGTGTTTATATGGGGATTTTTAACTTTACTATCGCCGCACCGCAGATTGTGTCCGGTCTGATTGCCGGCTGGATTTTAGGCTCGGTATTTGAAAATCAGGCGGTCTATATCGTCATGCTGGCCGGCGCGGCTATGGTGCTTGGCGCACTGTCAGTATGGCTGGTTAAAGAGCAAGATACCCAGGCGCAGGTTTAAGCCAGCGTACCGTTAAGTGCATCGCCCGGTTTAGTCACCGGGCTTAGTATCGCTAGTGCCGGTTGGCAGAATCAGCCGGGCAATGGCGCCGCCTTCAGGGCGCTCGAACCGGCCGAAGCTGCCGCCGTGCTGGCTGGCAACCCGGGCGACAATAGCCAGCCCCATACCATGATGTGAAACACCGTCGCTGATATTCTCATTGCTATGCCAGCCGGCACCGTCGTCAATAATATCAATCTGGCAGTTGCCGCCGTTAATGCGAAGTTCTACCCAAACATGGCCGTGGCAGTAGCGTAGCGCATTGCTGATAAGGTTTGACAGTGCGCGTTGCAGCAGCTTTTTGTCAGCCTGGATCTGCACTGCGCCGGCGGGGATAAGGCTAAGCTGATGTTCAGAGTTAGCGGCGAATTTCTCCAGTAACTCCTGCAGTAGCGCGTTAACATCAATATCCGTTAGCTGTAGATCAGAGCGGAAGCCTTTTTGCGCCAGGCGCAGATAATCGTAAACATTGTCTTCAATTTCCTGCAAATTGCGGCGGATCTGTTTGCTGTCGCTGTCCGGGAGTTGTTGTTCCAGGCGCAGCATAATAAAACGCAGTCGCGCTAGCGGCGTTTTTATATCATGGCAAACGGTGTCGGCCATTTCGCGCTGCAGCAGGTTTAAATCCGCAATGGTCTGGTTCATCCGGCTTAACGACAATGCCAGCGGCTGCAGGTAAGATTTTTCACTTAGCTGAAATGCCGGCAACCGGCCCAGAGCCACTTCTTTTAGTGCGCTCTGGCGCAGTATTTCTACGTCGCGAAACACATTGCGGCTGAGCCAGAACAAAAACAGCAGTAACAACAGAATAAATACATGCACCAAATCGACGCTGAAATCCAGACTCTGTGGCAGATTAAGCCGGGTCATGCAGAGCAATTCGTCATCGGGCATAGCGCCACACAACGAGGCGTTGCCCAGGCTGTCGCGCATAATTTCCAGCTGGTAGTCAAAACCGGCCAGCGGTTGCCACATTCCGGCAGGGTAGGTAATAAATAAGCTGTCGGGGCAATCGTCGGTATCGCTTATCCGGCAACTTAACCGCAACTGGCTGTCTTTATCATACTGATAAGCCTGCTGCAGAATACTCTGTGCCGCCACGACAATGTCATTGCGCTGATACATCAGGCTGTATAACTGGTTTAAGCTAAAAAACAGCAGCAGCACCAGCAACACTATAGCGAAGTAAAACCTCAGCATGGCTGAATTCATTCAGTACCTGCCTCATTAGCGTTATAGATAATGCAATAACCCTTGCCCCAGATATTACGGATATTCCATTTATTATCAGCTGCTTGTAGTTTTTTACGCAGCCTGGATGCCCGGCCGTCAAAGGTGCGGTCAGCGCCATCGTATTCACGGCCAAGCTGCTCGCGGAACAACCGTTCACGGCTGACCACGACGGCATAGTTTTCAGTAAGGGTGATTAGCAGTTGCAGCTCGGCATCGGTCAGGCTGATCTCTTCGCCTGCTACGCTGACGGTGGCGCTGCGCTTATCAATGTGCAGATTACCCTGTTGCAGCACATCGCCTGTGGTTTGCGCACTGTGCGCTTCTGATAAAAAGATACGGATCTTTGCCAGTAAGATGCGCGGGTCCAGCGGTTTTAACAGATAATCCTGCGCCCCCAGCTGCAACCCTTCTAACTGGGCTGCGACCGAGGTGACTGCGGTCATAAATAAAATCGGCCCTTTAAACTGCTGGCGAATTTGCCGGACTAAATCAAAGCCATTACTGCCGGGTAACATCACATCACAGACAATCAGATCAAACCCCTGTGCCAGCAGTACCTTTCTGGCCTTTAGTGCATTGCCGCAATGGGTGACCTGGTAGCCCTCGTGCTGCAGAAAATCTTCTACCAGCTTTGCCAGTTCCAGATCGTCTTCAATCAGCAAAATATGGGCATTCATTGCAGTAACCACCAGCCGTTGCGGCTTTTATTCAGTAGTTGCTCGCCTGACTCAAGATCAACGCGTAACAACCTGACCTGCCGCTTTGCCAGTACTTTGTCATTGTGCGGGTTCTTCAGGAAAAACTGTGTATCTTCTGTGATCGGCAGCGATAAGCTGACATTATCAGCCTGTTGCCGACAGAGTAAAGGCGTATCGGGTTGTTGTTGCTGATACAGGCAAACCTCAGCCTCTTGCTGCCAGCTGGCAGTCAGCTGCAGTATGCAGGGCTTGCCGGCATGTTCAATACACAGCCTGGGTTTTATCAGCAGCTCATTGGCGGCTGAGGGCAGGGCCAGCAGTAAAACCAGGGTACAAAGCAGCTTCATGGCATTGACGTTTCCATGTTCAGGTAAGCTTGAGTGTGCCGCGCAGCTTCGCCAGAGTAAAGCCCCAAGCTGTCGTTGCCGATCTGCAGCCTGGGGCGCTAAGCCCCGGCCGCTTATGCTCAGAACTGATAGCGGATATCGACACCAACAGTGCGCGGTGCGCTGATACTGGTTACCGGTGTGCCAAGGGCTGCAGCTGCAAAGCCGCCGATACCGCCAATACTGTCATGATCGGTCAGGTTTTTACCCCACACTGCCAACTGCCACTGCGCATCTGCTGTGGCCCAGCTTAGCCTTGCATTCAGGCTCTTCTGGTCAGCAAAATAGCCCGGAATGCTGTAAGCGATATCCAGTAAATCCGGATCATCCGCCCGGGTGTTCTCTTCATAAACATAATCGACATGCAGCTTAAACTGGCCGTTAGCCAGCGTGTATTCCGGTGCCCAGTCGGCGGCTAAGGTATAAGAGTCAGCTGCAGAGCTTTTCTCCACATCGGTTACCAATTCACCATCGGCATTGTAAAACGGCTGCCATGCCGATTCGGTTTTACGGTACTCGGTAATCAGGCCCAGCTTCAGCGTTGGTGTTGCCTGCCAGTCCAGCACCAGTTCGCCACCGCGGATGTCCTGATCGCCGTTTATCACTATTGGAATGGCGACACCGGCATCAGGTTCTTTACTGCTTACCGAGCGCTGGCGGTTGGTTAAGTCCATCTGGTAAGCCACCAGCTGTACACGCAGGCTTTGCCACAAATCAGCTTTGTAGCCAAGCTCAATATTGGCCACTTCTTCCGGCTCAAAGGGGGTGATGGCTGATCTTGGGTCTAGTGAATCATAACCACCTGACTTATAGCCCGTTGAATACGACAGATACAGCATATTGTTTTGGTTAATGTTATAGCGTGCTACGGCGCGGCCGGTTAATTTGCTCCAGCTATCGCTGGCATTGAGCTGTGGCATCAGCGGAAACAGAAATTCAGTGATACCCGGCAACGGTGCAGCAAAGGGGCGCTCAGTAATTTCCCAGCTGAAATCTTTCTCATCACGGCTGTAGCGTAAGCCGGCAGTAAACCCCCAATTATCGTTAAGCTGAATATCCAGGTCGGAATAGATACCATAAGAGGTAAAATCACCGGTATTGGTAATATCTTCGCTCCACATTTTGCCCGCGTTGGACGGGCCGAAGATTTCCGCTACCCCCAGGCCAGCACCTATCGCATCGTATGTCAGGTCGCCGGTTGCGCCAATGGCTGCCACCAGCTCCGGGCTAAATGGCTCAGCACCCAGCATCTGTAACAGACCTGCTGCGGATGGGTCTACCATTGCCATAACGCTTAGCATGCTGGCCCAGTCGGTTGGTTGCCAGATATGATCGGCAGGTAAGCCTAACTGGCCAATCATTTCGTCCGGGATGCCGTTTTGTTGCAGTGCGCCAATCAGCTGCTGGTTCAGATTATCGGTGGTGAGCCGGGCGATAGTATCCGCCAGAATGTTCAGGCTGGTTTTCTGATACACCTTTTCTTTGCTGTAAGTCAGGCCGCCAACATAGTTAATGTTGCCATGCTGGTAATTCAGCTGTAATTCGTTATAGAAAATATCCGAGTCTTCAAAGTTAATGGTATCCAGGTAACGGGTTTTATCAGCGGTACCGTCAGCATCGTCGCGGCCGGATACCTGCCACTGCCGTTTTGAGCTTATCAGCTTGCCTGACCACTGATCGTTAAAGTCGTGATACAGCTTCAGTGAGAACGCGCTCATATCACGCCATTCATGGCCGTCAACCACGTCATTTTCAATGCGGCGGTCTGCCGGGTTCATGCTGTAGCTGTAAGGGCTGATGCCAATGCCCGGGGCATAGCCCTGGTCGACATCGTCCCAGTCGTAACTGAGTTGTAGTTTAGTGGCATCGGTTATCTGCCACAGTGCAGCCAGCCTTGCCGAGCGATGGTTGACGCTGCCGAGCTCTTCTCCCTGGTAATCCGGGTTAACGTTGTCGACATAAGCATCGCGCTGATTGCTCATCAGGTTCAGCCGTAGTGCAAAATTATCACTCAGTGCTTTGTTACCCATCAGCTCATATCTTCTTAGGGCATAATCGCCCAGTGTCGCTTTAACAAAGGCTTCGTCATCCAATGCCGGTGCGTTAGGGATCATATTCACTACGCCTGCAGCCGCATTTTTACCAAACAGGGTGCCTTGCGGGCCTTTTAAGATCTCGATGCGCTGCATATCGGAAAACAGCACACTTTGCGCCGCACGCGGCAGGTAGAAATCATCATAAAAAATAGCAACCGACGGGTCGCCGCCGGTGCTGATGTTACTGCTGGAGATACCGCGTATTTCAGCCGAGGCCTGAGCAACCGCCTCTTTGCTGAATTTAAAGCCTGGCGTGTAGTCTGCTATATCGCCAAGCAGTACTGAGCTGGTTTCTTCCAGGTCAGTAGCGGTAATGCTGTCGATAGCCAGTGGTACATCCATCACATTCTGTACCCGCTTCTGTGCAGTTACCGTAATGGTTTCGATGGCAGCTTTGTTCTGTTCCGGCTCAGTTGCGGCTTGCTGTGCATTGGCCTGGTTTAACGCCCCTGTCAGGGCCAGACCGATGCAAAGTGCTATAGGTGTTCTGCTGAATTTTGTGATGTCGCGCTGTAGTGCTGCCATGCCATTTCCCCTGACTTTTTGTTGTTTTAATTATCTGCCGGTTGCTGACCTGATCGCGTTATTTTCGCGCTGATTTAACCGCCCCTGCAGTACAGCTGATAGTAAACCTGCCGCTGCTGAAATAAACCGATCTGGACAATTTTGTACACTTTTCAGTTTGAACCTGAGCCGGCGAAAACGCACTCTACCGGCAAGACGGCACGGCCTTCTGCTGATAAAAAATGGGTGCTTTATGCAATATAAACTGATGCTCTGTGTATTGTTGTGTGCTGTATGCAGTGGCGAAGGCCAGGCCGATATGCCTGCCGCCGCAGCCAGTTGCGGCGCCTGCCACAATGCTGCTGTGGCTACCACCACCGGCGCGCCTGAGCTAAATGGTCAGCACGAATTCTATTTGCATAAGCAGCTTGAACAATGGCAAAACGGTACTCGCGGGCAGCACCCCGATGACAGCCGAGGCCAGCAGATGGCCGCGATTGCAAAGACGTTAACCGCCGATGACATCAGCATACTGGCGCGCTACTTTAGCCAGCTACCCGTGGCAGCGGTAACAGCAACCACTACTGACGCCGCGTTGCTTGATAAAGGCCGGCGTATATACATCGGCAACTGTGGCGCCTGCCATGGTGACAAAGCCCAGGGGAACCTAGCATTGAAAACTCCGGCGCTGTCTATGCTCAGGGCGGAATATCTGGCACTGCAGCTCAATCACTTTAACAGTGGGGTGCGCGGTACGGCCAAAAGTGACAGGCCCGGTCGGCAAATGGCTCTGATTAGCCGCAGTTTATCGCCAGCCGATATACAGGCTGTGGCTGCCTACATTGGAGCTGGCCTGCCATGATAGTAACGGCATTACTTTTTAGCGCCCTGACGCTGGCAGACGGCTTTAGTTTAAGCACGCATTGCCCGCCCAGTTTTGAGCTGAGTGCAGATAACCGCTGCAAGCTGGTTACCCGTTACGACGCTTACGATTCTTTGCAAAACAAAGGCGTTGGCGGCACCCGCACTGCATTGCCGGCACATCGAGATGGTTTCAGCCCACAGCAAATTGACCTCGGCCGCTATTTGTTTTTCGACCCGCTGTTGTCGGCAAACCACAAACAAGCCTGTGCCAGCTGTCATCAACCCGCACGCGGTTTTACCGATGGTAAAGCGCTGAGCACCGGCACCTATGGCGATATTGGTACGCGCAGTGCGCCCAGTTTGTGGAATGTCGGCTTTTTAAAAAAATTGTTCTGGGATGCCCGTGCCGGCTCACTGGAGCAGCAGGCGCTTATCCCCATTGTAGCGCCGCATGAAATGGCGAACTCGCCGGCGCAGCTGTTAAGCGATCTGCAGGCCAATGCATATTACCCGGCGTTGTTCAGGCAGGCTTTTGCCGGCACGGATCAGATAGATATGACGCAGGTTGCCACCGCGCTCAGTGCGTTTCAAAGCTCACTGATTTCCCTTAACAGCCGCTACGACCATTATGCGCACGGCTATCATCAGGCGCTGACCGAGCAGGAAATTAAGGGCATGAATGTGTTCCGCTCTTTTGTTGCCCGCTGTGCCGAGTGTCATACCCCGCCGCTGTTTACCAATCAGCAGATAGCGGTGATAGGTACACCTGAGCCGGATGGCATGGCTTTTGATGCCGGCGCCGGGGCAGAACCGGGCCATCAGAAGCTGCGTGGCGGCTTTAAAGTGCCGACGCTGCGTAATATCGCGCTGACGGCGCCCTATATGCATTCCGGCCGTTTCGCCACACTGGAAGACGCGACAGAGTTTTACACCAAAGGCCGCGGCCATGCCGTACCTGCAGGAGAAGACCTGCTACTGCACTGGCATATCTGGGAGCCAAAACTGACGGCGGAAGAAATCAGCCAGATAGCGGCGTTTCTGGGCAGCCTGACCGATCAAAGCCTGCTCCCGGCCACGCCGGCACGGCTGCCGTCCGGGCTGGCGTTACCTGATGAATTACAACAACCCGAACCAAAAACAGGGGTAACAGAATGAAAAAATCAACATGGGTACTGGTGATATTGCTGCCAGTGGCGTTTATTGCTGGCCGTTATCTGGCAGGTAGCGGTCAGCAGGCACCGGCGCTGGTAGCAGAATCAAGCTATGGCGGCGGCGCCGCGGCAGCTAATGGTAAAAAGTCGGTGATTGATCATGGCGTGCCGGGCAAAGTGCATCAGGTTAAGCCCGGCCAGTTGATTATGGATGCGGTGCAGGCGGCGGAACCGGGCGATATTATTCAGGTTTTCCCCGGCGATTATATTGAGACGGTGTATATCGACAAAGACAATATCCGTTTAAGCGGTGTGATTATTGAAGGCAAAAGACCACGCCTGGTAGGCGAAGAGCGTTTAAACGATGCCATCCTGTATTCCGGTAATAATATCCTGATCGAAAATTTCTTAATTACCAAATACAAAGGCAATGGCATCATGGGCCAGGCCGGTAATAACTTCGAGATCCGTAACAACATTATTGTCGATACCGGCGTATACGGTATTTTCCCGCAACTGGGCGAAAACGGCCTGGTAGAGCACAATATTATCTCTGGTATTGAAGATGCCGCTATTTATGTTGGCATGAGCGACCACGTGCATGTGGCGAACAATGAAGTGTTCGACAGTGTGGCCGGTATTGAAATAGAAAACAGCCGCCATGCGGTGGTGGAAAACAACTTTGTGCACAATAATACAGGCGGCATACTGGCTTTTGTCACGCCGGGTTTGCCGATCAAAGACACAGTAGATGTCATTATCCGCAATAACTGGATCAGCAATAACAACACAGCTAACTTTGGCGCTGTCGGTTCTATGGTAGCTGGCATTCCGGCCGGTACCGGTATTCTTATCATGGCAGCGGATGAGGTGATTATTGAAGATAACCTGATCGTTGGTAATAAAACGGCCGGTATTATTATTACTGACCACCAGAATGCACCAAACACCACGCTGGATCCGGAGTCTGACCCGACACCGGACAAAGTGATGATTTTAAATAATCTGCTGTATAACAACGGTTTTGATACTATCGCTGAAGCCAAAGTGTTGATGGCAACCGAGTTTAAGCAGGGGCAGCCTGATATTATCCGCGTCGGCGACAGTAACGGCAGCTGTATTAATAACCCGCAGCAATATATTACCGTGGGTGTAGACAGTTGGCCCGCTTGCAGCTTTACCAATACCGACAGCATCGTTAATTACCTGCTGGACCAGCCTGCCGCACCACGCTCTGTGGCGGCAGAAGATAAAGGTAAATATGCTTATCTGGGCATTTGCACCGGTTGTCATGCTTACACCGGGCGCTTAATTGGCCCACCGGTACAGGTTATTCAAAGCCTGTATATGGACGATCCGCAAGGCCTGGCCGACTACATTGCCAACCCGGTGAAAAAGCGCGACGACTATCCGCATATGCCCAAGCAGGATTATCTGGATGCAGAAACGCGCCTGGCGGTTGCGGAATATATGTTACAGGTTGCCAACTAAAGCTCGGCCTTTGTGAAAAGCGGCGGTGTCAGCGTTCTAACGCCTGCTGGCGCTGCCGTTCGTACTCTTCGTAGCTTTGCGCCATGCTCTGCATACACTTGTCATATTCTGCCGCTGGCGCCCGCATACACTCGTTACGCTTATTCTGCTGCAGGTTCTGGTAAGCAGCTTTATTGCTACAGCTGGCAATGAAAAGCAGCATAAGCGTTAAAACAACGGTTTTCATAGGTTCTCCTGTTATATCAGCCAGATGTTGCCACAGTATAGCTAGCTTTGCGCTAATGGAGGTTTCGGCTACCCCAGACAGTAAAAGGTGACCGTGTTACGGCCGCTGCGTTTGGCGTCATACAGAGCATCATCGGCCTGTTTTAGCAGCCGCTCAAACTGACCGGCGCTGAAGTGGCTGCTATAAACGGCGCCGATGCTAATTGTCAGGCCAAGCGCTTTGCCATCCACAACCCGTGCTTGCTCTTCAACCTGCTGGCGCAGGCGCTGACTGATATTGCGGGCTTCTGTTTCAGTGGTATCAGGCAACACTATGGCAAACTCTTCTCCGCCCAAGCGGCCGATAAAGTCTGTTTTACGTAATTCCTGTGTCAGAATTTGCGCGACCTGTCTTAAGGCAATATCCCCGGTGTTGTGGCCATAGTTGTCGTTTATCGCTTTAAAGTGATCCAGATCCAGCATCATGACTGTTGCAGTCGTGTTATCGCCTCTACGCGTCAGGTAGGCAACGGACTCCTGCAGAAAATAGCGTCGGTTTGGTAGTTGTGTCAGCTCATCCTGGTTAGCCTGACGCAGCAGCATCTTTTCGCGTGCGGTGAAAAATAACAGCGGCAGCAACACAGCAGCGATGGTGGTTAACATTAAGTGGCTTAGCAGCATAAACTGTTGCACTGTCACGGCGGAGGCGGGCAGGGAAGTGTTCCAGTGCACCAGGTAAAGGTATATTTCTGCCAGCATGGTCAGTGCATGCATTGTCAGCACGATCTGCAGCAGGCGTCGTATAGCAGGAGGTTGCTGTAAGGGTTGTAGCAGCCATACAGACCAGACACAACTAGCAGTAATTGCTGCAGCATTTAACACTGCTGCACTGTAGGACAGGGTGTAACTGCTACTTAGCAACAACAAATATAGTGCCGCCAGAGTCGTTAGACTGCGCCAGGGCAGTTTGCCATCCGGGCCGTGAATAAACCTGACCAGGCCGGTTGCTATCAGAAGCGGAGGCAATGCCAGCAAAGCATGCGCAAGCAATACGCTGACTATGGCAGACACCTGATAAACCCGGCTTGCCGCCAGCAGGCTGGCAATCACAAAAATAAAACACGCCGCAGCCCAGTGCCTGAAGGCTGGTTGCTTTGGCTGTAATCTTGCCAACAGAGCCATATAAACGGCAACCAGTAAATTGACAACCAGTGTCACGATGATAAGCGTGGCTAAATCGAGATCCGGCATATCCAGCTTGGGTATTGGAAAAGCCCCGAGTGTAACCAGATGCTAACAATTTGGCCAGTGTTTCTGTTGTAGGAATAGTGGCAGCACTAATCAGTGCCAACACAGGATTAGCGGTGCTGGTCCAACATAATCTGGTTACCGTCCGGGTCTTCCAGGATGATATGCTCCGGGCCGCTGCTATCTAAATCGACAGATTTTTTCAGCACCACGCCCTGCGCCAGCAGCTGGCGCTGAATATCACGGATATCGGTAAACTGTGACAGATGCTGTGCATCGCTATCCCAACCCGGGTTAAAGGTCAGAATGTTTTTGTCGAACATGTCCTGAAACAAACCGATTACGGTTGTGCCATTTTTTAAAACCAGCCAGCCCTGGCTTTCATCTCCGCCTTTGTAACTAAATCCCAGCTTTTCATAAAACTCTTTCGAGGCGGCAATATCTTTTACTGCCAGGCTGACAGAGAAAGCTCCGAGTTGCATGATCACTCCGGCAAAAGTTTTTTATCAGCTTAGACGGCACTGGCCTGTTATGCCAATGGAGCTTTGAGCATAAGATGCTGGCTGTAGCAGAAAAGACAGGCAAAGCTATATTGCTTTAGCTCCGGCATCACAGTTGTTCAGTGAGATGCATCAGACAATATGCAACCAAATGGTTGCATATTGTCTGATGCTGTGCTTTAGTTAACGCACAATCATTATCAACAACGAAAGGAAAACACAGTATGCAAAATGTTATTCAGCGCGAACTGACCATTAATGCCAGTGCCGAGCGCATTTATAACGCCATCGCCGATGCTCAGCAGGTGGTGAAATGGTTCCCCGAAGCGGTCAGCGGTGAGTATCGTGAAGGTGGCCAGGCCATCATGAGCTTTGGTGAGCTTGGTCAAAGCAGTATTTATATCGAAGCAATGACACCATATCGCTATTTTGCTTACCGCTGGGTGCCGGGCAGTAATCATTTTGTTGGGGATGTACGCACTGTGCCTAATACTCTGGTAGAGTTTCGCATTGAAGAGCTTGCCGGCGGCGGTTGCAAAGTCAGCTTAACCGAAACCGGCTTTGCCGATTTACCCATGGATATCGCAGAAGTCAGCTACGGCCAGAACTGCAGAGGCTGGGATTTTATGTTACAGCGGCTGCAACAATATTTCAGCACGGAGACAAAATGAGTCAGACAGCAGTTGTACAGATTTTTAAAGCGCTGGGCGACCCGGTGCGGCTGCAGATCGTGCAGCGGCTGTCTAACGGTGTGCCACTTTGCATGGGCGAGTTGTCAAAAGATCTTGGCATTAGCCGTCAGGGCGCGCGTAAGCAAATTCAGGCACTGGTGTCGGCAAATGTAGTACAGCTGCACCCGGCCGGGCGCGAAGTAAAAGTGCAGTTAGATGCGGCAGCCCTGCAGCAAGGGCGCGATTTTATTGCCGCGCTGGAAGCACAGTGGGATCTACGCTTACAGGCATTAAAGCAGTTTGCCGAGCAGTAAGCTATGCCTGAATAAAGCACGGCATTAATGCTGTGCTTTATTGTAGGCAACCAGTGCATTAGCATGGCCGTGGCCAAGGCCATGTTCAGTTTTTAAAAATGCGACCTGCTGCATATGCGGCAAGGCTTGTACCGTACTGAGCAAATCCAACCAGTGCTGAACCGGCTGACCATAGGTTTTCTCTATCGATGGAAAATATGAGGCAGGGCCTTTTACTGAGTTCGCTGTTGCCATGTTGTTGCTCCGGTTATGTGGTTATCGGCAAAGCATAGTCGGTTAAGCATAGGCCTATTCGACAGCGGTTAACTTTTTTGTGCAATAAAATAGGTATGCAGCTCAGGGTACTGATCGTATTCAAGATGTCGGATAGTGCAGCCGGCGTTTAGCAGCAGTTCAGTAAAACCATTAATCCCCAGGCTGGCGTAATACACTTCCGGGCCCATGGCGGTATTGCTGTGCTCGCCAGCCTCTTCAGTGCCGCCGCAGGAGAAAATCAGTACTCCGCCGCTGTTCAGGCTGGCAATCAGTTTATGCATTAAGGCTGCTTGTTGCTGCAGCGGCACATGCCAGATGCTGTCCCAGGCGCTGATAAAATCGTATTTGTCGCTGATTTCCCATTTGCAGATATCCTGCTGATGAAAGGTCAGCTCTGGCTGGCGCTGCCGGGCCAGGGCGATCATCTTTGCTGACACATCGACGCCTTCAGGGGTAAAACCTGCACTTAGCAGCAAATCGAGAATACGACCAGTGCAGCCGCAGCCAACATCCAGTGCTTTACCACGGTTTTTAGCGAAGGCCAGCGCGCGCTGATGCTGGGCAATACCATTGCTGCGGTTAAAGCTGTCACGCTGCCATAAGTGGGTTATCTCATCATAGGCCAGGCCGGTTTGTTCTGGTTGCATAGGAGCCCTGTATTCAGCTGTTCTGTACTGGAAAAGTTGGCATCAGTTTACGCGCTACCGTCGTGTTCGACCACCAGTACGCGCGCTTCACCACGGGGATGGGCCACATGCTCGGTACCGACTGCGGCAAAAAAGATATCGCCCGCGCCAAGCTCGGCTGTTGTTTCAATACCATTGTGCCGGTAATGCATATCGACAATGCCATCGAGCACGACAAACACCTCTTCACCGTCGTTAACGTGCCAGCGGTAAGGCTGATTCGTCCAGTGCAGCTTAGTGGTAATGCCGTGCATATTGGCGATAAGCTGAGAGCCCCAGGCCCTGGGCGCTGTAAAGGTTTTGCTTCTTATCACTTGCATGGGTTGTGCACTCCAAACTATTAACGAAAATGCTTCTGGTATTCGCCCGGGGTGCAACCAAAGGCTTTATTAAACATCCGGATAAGGTTGCGTGGGTCGTTAACGCCAACCTGTTGGCTAATATGCTTTAGGCTATAGCCATCGCACAGCAATAAGCTGCGGGCTTTATCCAGCCTCAGCTGCTGCAGGTATTGCATTGGCGACATCGCAAAGCGGCTTTGAAATACCCGCCGGAACTGACGTTCACTTAGTGCTGTCTGGGCCGCCATATCGACAACGCTGATAGGTTGCGCCAGGTTCTCCAGCAACCAGCTTTGCAGCCGGGTAAAACGCTGCTCGGCACTGTGTTGTATTTTCAGCGGGCTGGCATATTGTGATTGCTTGCCGCTGCGGCGCAGGTACATGACCAGCTCTTGTGCGATTGCCTGCGCTATCGCTACACCCAAGTCTTGCTCTATTACTGCCAGACAAAGATCAATGCCCGCTGTCATACCGCCTGACGAGTAGAACTTATCCGCCATTACATACAGCTCAGTCGCATTAACCTGTACCTTGGGGTAGCGCTGTTGCAGATCTTTGGCAAAACGCCAATGGGTGGCAAGCGGCTTGCCGTCGAGCAAACCACTATGCGCCAGCAGATAAGCGCCGGTACAAATAGACAGCAGCTTTTGTGCACTGCTGGCACGTTGTTGTAGCCAGACCATAAAAGCAGGATCGGCGGCTAAGGGGCGCGCACCGGCGCCACCGGGCAGCACCAGATAATCAATCGCCGGGCAATCCTGTAGCGTATATTCGGCACTCAGTTGTAAGCCGTTCTCGGCTTTAACGGTTGCAGTGGTCTGCCCGACGGTAAACAACCGGTAATACGGCTGCCGTCCGGTTGCCATAAGGGTTTGATTAACCTGACCAAAACAATCCACTGCCGCAGCAAGATCCAGTGCCTGGATCTCGGGGTAAACTAACACGCCAACGTTTATCATAATGCGCCCGACTGAATAACCAAGGCTGCACTGTAACAAAATTAATGCTGGCCGAAAGGACATTTGATTCGTAATTCCGGCCATTGCCGGTGCCGCTTAGTGGCTGGGCAAATCAGGTTAAAGAAAACGTATAGGCTTCTTTGAACAACGGGATGAGCTGGCTAACGTCGGCGGGATGGGTAATTTTCACAACGTGCGTTACCTGCTTGCCGTCATCAACCACTTTAATGAACATCGGGTTATCAACTTTGCGGCCAAGATGTATCGCCACCCGCACCGCGTCTTTCATAATGGATAAATCGGTAAAGATACGGCGGCTGCGAAACAACACATAGCGATCGCGGGCAACGGTTTCTACGTCGCCAAGCTTATCAATAACGTTTTCTATTGCCCGGTAAACATCAATCACAGCTTGCGGCCTGCCGCGCAATACATCTGCGCTATCACCAGTGCCACAGACATGGCGCTGGTTTTTACGGCAAAATTCACGCTGACATTGCGGGCATTGCCACATTACTGTCTCCATGCTGACCTCGCTGCTCACTGTTATGCCGTAGCAGTGTAGCGTAAAGCGTTAATCTGCTGCCGCAGCTTCTGAGCGCTGGGCATGATATGCGCCCCAATCCCTCATCTGCAGCAGTAGCGGAGTTAAGGTTTTGCCGTATTCTGTCAGCGAATACTCAACATGGGGCGGAACAACTTCATACACTTCCCGTGCAACAACGCCGTCATCGACCAGTTCTTTTAGTTGCATGGTCAACATGCGCTGCGTAATACCATTAATCATGCGTTTTAGGGCATTGAATCTGCATTTGTCGTTCTCTAACAGATTAAACAAGATAATCGGTTTCCACCTGCCACCGATTACTTTGAGTGTCGTGGTTACTGAGCAGCCAAAGGGCTCGTCATAGTTCATTTATCAGCACTCTTTGTGGTATACAAAATGATACTACATTACAAAAATGTGCGTACTTATGCAAAGAGAACTTTCGCGGTAGACTGCACAGAATTCAAATTTTGGAGAGAAAAATGAAAGCTGTAGTGATCGAACAATTTGGTGCTTCAAATGTCATGAAGCTGGTTGAACAGCCCACGCCCAGCCCAGGCTATGATGAAGTGCTGGTAAGGGTAAAAGCGGCGTCGGTGAACCCTGTTGATATACAAACCAGAAGGGGAGATTACAAAAGTATTGTCGCCTTACCGGCAAGGCTGGGCGTTGATTGTGCCGGCATTATTGAACAAGTCGGCGCTGGCGTATCAGGCCTGAAAGTGGGTGATGAAGTGTTTTATGTGCCCCGACTACTTGAAAATGAAGGCAGCTATGCAACACATCATGTCGAGAAAGCGTCGATAGTGGCAAAAAGGCCTGCAAGCATTTCTTTTGAGCAGGCGGCAACTTTACCGCTGGCCTCTGGTACTGCATGGGAATGCCTGGTCGAGCGGGGCCGGCTGAAAAAAGGCGACACTGTACTTATTCATGGCGGCGCCGGTGGTGTCGGTGTATATGCCATTCAGATAGCTAAGTTTTTTGGCGCACACGTTGTCACTACCGCCAGTGCAGATAACGCTGGCTTTGTGGAAATGCTCGGCGCTGATGTTTGTTACGATTATCGCCGCGAGACATTGTATGAAGAACTTAAGCGCGACTATAGCGCTGGCTTTGATATTGTGTTGGATACCGTCGGCCAAAAAACCATAGAAAACAGTCTGTCACTGCTGGCTGCAGCGGGAAGGGTAGTATCGATAGTTGATATGTCAGTACCGCAAAACCTGATGGCGGGCTGGTTAGCTAATGCCGAGATCCACTTTGTTTTTACCACCCAATCGGCCAAGCGACTGACTGACATCGCCAAGGCAGTCGATGCAGGCGGCATTAAGCCTATCGTTGAGCGGGTGATGAAGCTAACGGAAATAGTGGCAGCGCATGATCTTATCGAGGCCGGGAGCCGCAAAGGTAAGATAGCTATTTCGGTAGACTAGCAGGCAACTCGCATTATTCCGGTTGGATTATTTACCAGGCAAACCCTCATAGCTGGGTACGGCGTTAAGATTTTTGGCCCAGCTGGCGCAGCTTTTAACAAAAATCTTGGCCGTTGGCGCTATGGTGACTTCGCTATCAAGGCAGCCGGCAGGAACGAC
Organism: Rheinheimera sp. ATLC3; assembly: GCF_059429535.1. NCBI lineage: Bacteria > Pseudomonadati > Pseudomonadota > Gammaproteobacteria > Chromatiales > Chromatiaceae > Rheinheimera > Rheinheimera sp. ATLC3. The sequence goes on along the minus strand of NZ_CM182103.1, from coordinate 1,883,990 downwards.
CACACAGCCAATACTGGCCGCTACTGTCGGCAGCGCCGAACCACAATGCTTGCAGAAGCTTTTGCTATGGCGTGTATTGGCGTGCTGGTAACTGGTAACACTGGTTTCCCCTTGCAGCCAGTTAAGTGTTGCTTCAGGCGCAAATAAGTTAGCCGCATGGGCTGAGCCGGTATCTTTTTGGCAACGGCTGCAATAGCATAAAAAGAACGATGAAAACTCGCCACTAAGGCTAAATTTAACCGCCTGACATAAGCAGGATCCCTGGTGCTGTGTTGTCATAATGTCCCCTTAGCATAAAATGAACTGTATACTGCCGTGGCTGCTACCTAATAGGAAAGACTTACAGCAACGGCTTGATCAAGCTAGATAAGTTATCCTGCTTGGCGGCATCAAGGGCGGTGAATAAGTTGTTTGCTGCTTCTGAGAACGCCGTTTTAGCTTCCTCGTACACTTGTTTGCCTGATGCTGAAAGCGTGACCAAACTCACTCTGGCGTCACGGGCATTGGCCTCTTTCTCTACCAGACCAATTTTTTCCAGCGGATTAAGCAAGCGGGTAATACCAGACGGGCTTAACCCGACACGCTCGGCCAGTTCACTGCGGCGCATTTTCTGAGCCGGTGCTAAATACAATTGGTTCAGCACAAAGTAATCCGATAAACCCAAGCCATGCATAGAAAGCGCACCCCCGACTTTTTTCTGAATAATGCTTTGCAGGTTCATCAAATCGATAACCAGATTTTCTGCGATATAGTCTGACATAATAAATTCTCTTGTGTGATATTTGACTGCACAAGTATGTAGCAATCTAGTTGAGTGTTCAAGTATTAATCAAACATCATCCAGGGTTGGTTAAATAATGGTCAGGTAAAGGGCTGAAAAGTGCCGGTTTTTGTGGCTAAATCTACTTGTTTTGCCAGGCAATTAACTTTTCGCCCATGTTCTTAGTGCCAGCTGCATACTCTTACCGATAAGCACGATAAAAACCGCGCCCAGTAATACTGGAGTAATCAAAAAACCCCAGCTCTGCCCGGACAGCATGATCAGTAAAGGGTTGGCTCCTGCCGGTGGATGTGTTGTTTTGGTTATAAGCATTGCGCTTACTGCTATACCAGTTGCCAGCGCTAATGTCAGTGTCGACACACCGATACATTGACTAAAAAACACGCCGACAAAAGCCGTAATTAAATGGCCTAGTATGACATTTTTGGGCTGAGCTAAAGGGCTTTGTGGCACGCCAAACACCAGCACAGCTGTTGCTCCGAACGGTGCCATTATCAGCACAATATTACCCAGCGCAGAGTCGATAACACTTAACAAACCTATGGCCAGAAAAGCCCCAACACCTGCCAAAATAGCCGTAACGATACTGTTCATAGTCAATCCCGAATTGAGTAGACCGATTTGTCTACTTGCGAATGGTAGACAAATTGGTCTACTTTTGTCAATATGCTGCAAAGGAGAAATGCTATGCAACCAAAACGGCAGTTACTTATTGATACCGCGCTCGATCTTTTTTATAAAAACGGCATTAATTCAATTGGGATTAACGAAGTTCTTAGTGTGTCGGGTGTTGCAAAACGCACTTTGTATAGTCATTTCCAAAGTAAAGAAGCCTTGGTCCTTGCGGCTTTGCAGCAACGACACACCACCTTTACCGAATGGCTGGAACAAAAGCTACTTGGAGCCCTGTCAGACACAGAGGTTATTCAGCGCCTATTTACAGCACTGGCAAGTTGGTTTGAAAACCAGGAGCAGATGTTAGGCAACTTCAGGGGCTGTTTTTTTATTAATACGTCGGCAGAGTTCAGCGGTGTGAATAGCGAGATATTTCGCTACTGTAATTTCCATAAAGAACAGGTCCGGCGACTTATCAGCCAGCATTTAACAGCCGCTAACCATGCAATGCTGGACCATATCTGTTTGTTGAAAGAAGGTGCTATTGTAACCGCTCACCTGGGTGGAGATGGAAAAGCGGTTACAGCACGCTGTATTGAGATCCTCAGCGCCAATAAGTGCTGATCTCTTCAGCCGGAAACTTTGCAAAGCCAGAAATTACAACAGCATTTTGACAAGTTCAGGCAAGTCATTCTGCCGAGACAGATCGAACTTGATGACTAAACAGCAAGCATTGTTGCAGGTGTTTGGCATTGAAGCAGAAACCCAGCTTATGCAGTTTACCAATGGCAATATGACAGGCTATGTGCGGGTGAATAAAGGTGCTGCGGATAACACCATTTTTATGATCGTGGGCAATGGCAATAACGTCTACCGTTTAATTGGTAACTTTAGTTCAGCTGATGTGCAGCAGTGGCTTAGCTTGTTCAACGTTAATTAGCTACGACCCCTTTCGTGATATGTGGCTAAATAGTTTAGGATTTTATTACTAAATCCGGTTTGGCATCTGGGGTACCGTCACAAACTTTCTGAGCATCGACTCTGTCGATGCAACGCTTTTACGCAAGATATGTTTAACTCACCGTTTTCAAGGAAAATCTCTTATGTTTGGTGATAGACGGACTGTGAAATCAGTCTCGCTCTTTTTAATACATCTAATTCCTCCCAAGTTGACTGATTCAAAAAGTTTGATTCGAGCGGGTAGCCGCTATTTTTGAGTAATATTAACTTATCGATTGGTTCTCTATCTTTCAGTAAGTGACCATTGGTATTGGAGTCTGTCAAAACTAGATTCCCAATATTCCCAATTAGTTCAGAATCCACTCCTTTTCTGGTGTAGGACTCAGGAATTAAATGCTCTATTGTCAAGTTAGAATGATTGATTTCAAGCCCATTTGACTTACTCCCTAGTAGCTTGCATAAAGCATATTTAATTATATTTTTGGACTTTGTTTTATTTGAAAGGAAATTCAGCTCAAGAAATTTTACTTCGAACTCTTCATATGAAGGCATTCTAGACTCAAGCTTCCGGGACAAACTAGACAAGACCTTTTGCGTTTCATCATTTGTATTTGCTTTTGATAACTGAATGGCGTGCTGAGAATACATGGTTGCAATGCTGCCAGAGGACCTTTGCTGTGTTATTGCATTGAAAGCAAAATGAAAATGCTCAATTTTTTTAATCATCAATTTAATTTGCTTTAAGGTTAAGCGTCCTTGCGAATAACTAACAAGTAGTGAAAGTACAAAAGATGATTGCTGTTTAACTTTGAAGCTATTCAAAGCTCCAAGAGAAGTCTTGATCTCAAACTGTTCTTTTGTCCAGCTTGAAGAGTCTGGGCTAAGCATTTTGCAGTAACTCTCTGCAGAATTACTCAGATCCTGCAATAATGATTTTGCATTGCCATGATCTTTAGAAATGTACTCTTTTATTAATGAGAACAACTTTTTATCTGTGCTGTACTCATGTTTAGAAATCCAATAGTGCAACAAATAAGTATCTATAACACTGTACTCGGTGATGTCATCGAATTTCTTTACAAGCCTATTCCAAGCTTCTTTAGGGCTGTCGAGAGTTGAATGAGTATTTTTAATCGTTTTTAGAATCAGATTTTTAACTAAATCAGATGTTTGAAGATCTCTGCCCCTCGCATTAAGTGTTTCAAAAATTAAATAAGCATCATCTTCATTATCAAGTTGAATAAACACAAGCTTTAAAGATAAAAATTTATCCCTTAGATCCTTGAGTTTAAGAATTGGATCTTCATGAGCAAATAACTCAGATTGAATCATTCCAGTGTTTGATATTGGGATTAGGCTCTCTAAATTTTTTGATAATATTTCGTAAGCATACTTTAAATTTGCTTCCTCTACTCCAACTTCACAGTCCAGTTTTATGCTCTGTGCGGGGTCAGTAAAAGATTGAATATGATTTTGCAAATACGGAAAAGACGTTTCTGCGTTCAGGACGAACTCATTAATGAAATCGTTATTCGGCTTTTCTATGAACTTATGAATTCCTTTAGCTAAATTCAGCTCGCCTAGCTTTATGAAAGCGTCTCTTATTACAGACAGGACTAGGGTAATGGTTGTTAGTCGTTGCTGCCCATCTACAATCCCAAAATATGGCTTTCTTGTTTGATAAACAACCATCGAACCGATAAAGTAACTATCTGTTTTATCTCCAATTATGTCATTCCAAAAATTATCTACTTCTTCTCTGCCCCAGGAATAGGGTCTTTGAAATCTAGGGATTTGGAAGTAGCCCAAAGAGAAAATGTCTTGGATTTCTTTATCATTGGCTTCTATTTTCATACTATTTTGTCGCTCCTAAGCAATGACTTAGAGATTGTTTTCAGAATTTCGAAAAATATAATAATTTATCTGTTTGTTGTTTTTCTGTAATGGCGTTTTATGAATTTTCATAATATATAAGTTAGTGAGTTTAACTGATGTATTCATTGAACTTTTCAGTTAAATGAAGTTGGCATTAATTATTATCCGGTTTTGGAACGAATCAAGGAAAAGCTACCATCAACAAGAATTCTGAAGTTATTATTAAATCCATCTTTTATAGTAACATCTGTGGGAACGCTGCAAAGCTGTTCACTCGGGCATAATGAATGCACGAGCTCAAATACATAACCCGCTTCGGCTAAATATATGGTTATCTCTTCACTATCATTTAACCAAACAACATACTTGCCATTAATTTTCAAAAAAACAGTTGCCAGAGAACCTTGTAATCCAGCATCTCGGGTTATCTTTACGGGGATCGTCCTTGTCTCGCTAGGAGCATATAAATTTTGATCGTACAGCCTGTCTTTTGAAGCTAGTTTTATACTATTAGCTTTTGGAGGCTGTGTTGCACAACCAGCCAGCACTGCAGAGACAAGTAAAAATGGTATCAGTACTTTCTTCACACAATATCCTTTTATTATTTGACAGAAGTGTCACATTAGATTTTGGTATTAGATGTATTTTTTGTTATACCTGAGCAAAAGCAGAACCTCACGCTCACGCCGTTTTTAAAAAAATGTATAGATAGCTGTAACTAAACCAACGACACTGACGATTAGAGTGAATAGCCAGCACATTGCTCAATGACTAATCAACAGCTCTAGAATGCTGCGGTTCGATTAATTTTTGATACAACAGATGCTAATTGAATTTTTTTAATTAGGGAACAAATAATTTACAGGTTTCTGTTGCTGGATGAGGTTAGTGTTGATAGCGTTTTTAAAGCTAATCATACTGCTGTTGGTCTTCACCTTTTGCTATTTTCTAATCGTCGGGCAAGATCTGCCTTGCACTTTTTCGTTCAACAGCTTAGTACTTTTGTAGGTACTGTGGCTATTTAACACTAACGTATATCCAGCACCAAAGTACCGCGGGCTGGTACGGTAAGTTGGTTGTCCAGCTTGATCGTTTTGCCGCTAATTACATCAGTAGCGGTTTTACCTTGCGGCAGCACTTCGCTAAAGCGGACTAAATCCAGCGTTACTGGCTCAGATTGTTTGTTCATTACTACCATCACGGTTTGCTTATCGTTGTAACGAAAGTACGTATAAGTGCCGTTATCGGGCGCGAAGTGCATCAGCTTACCGCTGTGAATAGCTGTGGCCGTTTTGCGCCAGTTCAGCAGGGTTTTCACTAGTTGCTGTGCGCTTTTCTGCGTGTTGTTTAGGCCTTTACCGGTAAAGGCGTTCACCTTGTCGCCAGCCCAGCCGCCGGGGAAATCAGCGCGTACTTTGCCGTCATCGCGGAACTTCGGGCTTTGCATGGCTATTTCGGTGCCGTAAAACATCTGCGGTATACCACGCATGGTTAGCAGGTAGCTGATAGCCATACGGTACAGGTTAATATCTTCATTCAGCAGAGAGAAAATACGCGCTGTGTCGTGGTTGCCTTCAAAGGTAACCAGATTAAACGGGTTGGCATAGATATGATCGTTACTGAGCATTTCGTACAGGCCAATCCAGCCACCGTTCCAGCTTTCATCAATGGTCAGTGCTTTTAGCATGGCGTCGTACAGCGGGAAATCCAGCATCGACGGGGTGTGCGACACATAACCGTCTTTATTTTGCTTACCCGCCTGCCAGTACGACACGATAAGCGGGTTGGGGCTCCACTCTTCGCCAACAATATTAAACTGTGGGTACTCCAGCATAAGTCGCCGCGCCCATTCGCTTAAAAACTGCTTGTCGGCATAGCTGTAGGTGTCTTCACGGATGCCGGACAAGTTGGCATATTCCACCCACCAAATGCTGTTTTGAATAAGATAAGTGGCCAGCAGCGGGTGGCGCTGGTTTAAATCGGGCATGGTGTCGACAAACCAGCCGTCGGTAAACTGCGCACTGTCTATTTTACTGGCGTAAGGGTCTTGCACTGTGCTGCGGCTATGGTTGGTGCCAACAAACGGCTTGCCGCTTAAAAAACTTTGATTATTCAGCCAGTTCTCGTCTGGTACATCTTTCAGCCACCAGTGCTCGTTACCGATGTGGTTCAGAATAATATCCTGAATCACCTTAATGCCTTTGTCGTTGGCTGCTGCGACGAAATCGCGGTACTGGCTATTGCTGCCAAAGCGCGCATCGATGTTGTACAGATCGGTAGCGGCGTAACCGTGGTACGAATAAGCGCTTTGGTTATTTTCCGTTAGCGGGGTTGGCCAGATAGTGGTGTAACCCATATCGGCAATGTAACCCAGCGCACTTTGCATACCGGCTAAATCGCCACCGTGGCGGCCGTTGTCATCAGCACGGTTTAGCTTGTCCGCCATGCCGGGCTGGTTATCATTCGCCGGGTTACCGTTGGCAAAGCGATCCGGCACCAGCAGGTAAATCACATCGGCAGCGCTGAAACCTTGCCGGCCGGCGGAGGCTTCGTGCCGCTTAAGCAGCGGGTAATTATGGCTAAGTACTGTTTCGCCGTTGTGGCTAAACTGCAACGCGATATCACCAGGCTTAACGTTGGCCGCCAGCTCCAGGTTTACAAACAGATAGTTCGGGTTATTGGTGCGTTCTACCCCGGTTAGGGTTACGCCATCGTAGTTAAGTGCCGGGGTGAGTTTGGCAATATCTTTACCGTACAGCATCAGTTGCAGCTCTGGGTGCTGCATACCGGCCCACCAGTTAGCTGGTTCTAAGCGTTCGATTTGAAAAGCCGGTGCTGCCTGCGCGTTAAGGCCACAGCTTAACACTGCCGCTGCTAGCATGTTTTTTGACAGTAACTTTTTGTTGTACATTAATTTTCTGCCTTAAAGCGGATGGCGGCGCCGCCACTGGTGGCCAGTGGCAAGGTTAAACTGTCGGTTGCGGTTACGCTTTTCTGCTCGATGATCATCTCGTACGGCTTGGTGCGCCAGTCGGCGTCTTTGCCATCGCGATAAATTTGCGCCGTAAAGCGTTCACCGGCCGGTAAGAAGTCCAGTTTTACTGTTACTGTGCGCGCTTGCTCGTCGGTCAGCGCGCCTAAGTACCAGTCAGCGCTGTGTTTATCCTGGCGGGCAAACACAACATAATCACCTACTTCGCCCTGTCGGGCTTTACTTTGTGCCCAGTCGGTTGGCACGTCTTTAATAAACTGAAAAGCTTTAGGGTGAGCCTCGTAGTGCTCGGGTAAATCGGCCACCATCTGGATCGGGCTATACAGCACCACATACAACGCTAACTGCTTGGCTAACGTAGTTTGCACGCGGTTTTCCGCATCTAATCCTTTATAGGCCAGGTTAAAAATGCCGGGGGTGAAGTCCATCGGGCCGGACAGCATACGGGTAAACGGCAGCATAGCGGTGTGCTCCGGCGGGTTTGGTGGTGAGCCCCAGGCGTTGTACTCCTGGCCACGGGCGCCTTCGCGGCTGATCCAGTTCGGGTAAGTACGGCGCAGGCCAGTGTCTTTAATCGGTTCGTGGGTATTAATGCTGATTTGGCGTTTCGCCGCTTCGGTCACCGAATACAAATAATGGTTTACCATTAACTGGCCGTCATGCCACTCTTTACGCTCTATACCGTTTTCATCGATGTGGGTAGCCTGGCCGCCATCGGCGACATAACCGGTTTTAATCTGGCTGACGCCGTGTTTGGCGTATAAATCATAAGCGTCGGCCATTTGCGCTTCGTAGTTGCTGGTATGGCCCGAGGTTTCATGGTGGCCAATCAGTTTCACGCCTTTTGCTTTGCCATAGGCAGTAATGGCGGCTAAATCAAAGTCGGGGTAGGGCGTAGTGAAGTTAAACACAGCACCGTTTAAAAACCATTCACCGTCCCAGCCCTGGTTCCAGCCTTCTACTAACACACCGTCAAAGCCGTTTTTGGCGGCAAAATCAATATACGCTTTAGTGTTAGCTGTAGTGGCACCGTGCTTGGGCCCGCTGCCCCAGCTTTGTGTTTCCAGGTGCATACCCCACCAGATACCGGCATATTTACCCGGTTTTACCCAGGACACATCGCCGAGTTTATTCGGCTCGTTCAGGTTTAAAATCAGATCAGAATTTAACAGGCCAACGGCATTATCTGCTATCTGAATGGTGCGCCATGGCGTGGTAAAGCTGCCATTGGTTTTTACCCGGATGCCGTCTGACCAGGGCGTTAAATCGCTTTTTAATACGCCGTCGCGCTGCTGATCGAGCACCATGCCTGCAAAATCAACCAGTGCCGCTTCATGGATGCTCAGATGCACGCCGCTTGGCAGTTTAAAGGTAAAAGGCGTGTGGGCACGGTCTACCTCGTTCAGCGCTGTAGTGCGGTACAGCATTTCATAGCGGTTCCAGCCCCTGCCCGGGATCCACCAGGCGGTAGTCTGCTTGCTGTCATCGATACGAAATTCGGTCAACTCGTCGATAATATCCAGCTTATCAATACCCTGATTGGGCACCTCGTAACGAAAACCTAGGCCGTCGTTAAACAGTTTAAAGCGCAGCGTAAAAGGCTGCTGACGCTGTGGGTGTTTTAACGTCACCACCAGTTCGTTATGTTGATCTACAACTGTTTCGCGCTCGCCCCACGGCTGCTGCCAGTTTTGGTTAACGCTATTGCGGCTGTGTTCGGTAATTTTATAACCTTTAGTCAGCGCCGGTAACTGCAGAAAACGAAAGCCCAGCGCTGAGGGTGCAATAACCTGCTGATTATGAAACTGCACCTGATAGGTCAGGCTGCTGTCATCCAGCGTCAGCTCAATATTGCCATCGGGTGAAGTAACACTAAGGCTGGCCGCCAGCAGTGAACAGGGTGTGAGCAGGGCTGCCAGCAGGCAGCGGGTTACAGACAGGCGCATAAGCATTTCCGGTACAGTGACAAAGCTTTTACCCTAGAGCATTGCACCAGTTTGCAGCAAGACAAAAGCCGACACTGCATACGTATTCAGCCACTGCCCTGACCAGTGGGGTTAGCGCTGTTGTCAGGTCAAGGCGGTAATTTGCCGCTGCAAAAAGCGCTGCTCCGGCGCTTGTTTGCACAGCTGTAGTGCTTGCTGATAGGCATATAATGCCTCTTCATTGTGGCCAAGCTGGCGCAGCAGGTCAGCCTTGGCGGCGTACAGCAGATGGTACTGGCTAAGCTCACCTTGTTGCTCCAGCTGGTTAATCAAAACCAGACCGGCTGCCGGGCCGTCGCGCATGGCAATGGCTACCGCACGATTCAGGGCAATAACCGGCGATGGATCGGCCTGCAACAGCAAATGGTACAGGCCGCAAATCTCCTGCCAGTCGGTGGTCGTGCTACTTGCTGCTTCGCTGTGTAATGCGGCTATTGCTGCCTGCAGTGTATAGGGGCCAATGCGGCGGGTGCGCAGTGCCCATTGCACCAGTTCGCCGCCTTCGCGTATTTCATCCTGTTGCCACAGGCTGCGATCCTGTTGTGGTAATAATACTAACTCGCCGTCGGCAGATACCCGGGCGTGGCGGCGGGCATGTTGCAGTAACATCAGTGCCAGTAAGCCAGCGGTTTCGGCGTCTGGCAGCAGTTCTAGCATTAAGCGGCCAAGCCGGATGGCTTCGTCACTTAAGCTGATATCCAGCAGCGCTGTGCCCATCGATGCCGAATAGCCCTCATTAAACAGCAGATAAATGACCTGCAATACCGCATCCAGCCGTTGCGGTAATTCGGCCGCTGGCGGTACTTGATACGGAATACGGGCATCGCGGATTTTACCTTTAGCCCGTACGATGCGCTGCGCCACTGTCGGCGTGCTGGTTAAAAAAGCGCTGGCGATTTGCTCAGTGGTCAGGCCGCAAACTTCACGCAGTGTTAGTGCCAGCTGGGCCTCGGTGGCCAAACTTGGGTGACAACAGGTAAAGATCAGCCGTAGTTGATCGTCGGCAATCACCTCGGGTTCGGCTGCATCTGCTGTGTTCAGCTGCGCCAGCAACTCATCGGGTAAGTGGGTTAAGCGCGATGTTTTACGCAGCTGATCTATGGCTTTAAAGCGCCCGGCTGATATCAGCCAGGCCACCGGGTTTGCTGGCAAGCCCTCGACAGGCCACTGTTGTAGCGCCGCATGAAAAGCCTCGTGCAGCGCTTCTTCTGCCAGCTCAAAATCGCCCAACAGCCTAATCAGTGTTGCCAGTACCTTGCGTGATTCACGCTGGTACATGGCACTTAGCTGAGCGCGAACCTGGCTGCCCTGAGCGGGATTAACCGGCATTTCTCTGCGGCCTGTTCAGACGTCGAGCTGGCGTACCGGCCGCACTTCGACCGAGCCAACCCGTGCGGCTGGTATACCGCTGGCTATTTGTATTGCCTCATTTAAGTCATGGGCGTCTACCAGATAAAAGCCAGCCAGCTGTTCTTTAGTTTCAGCAAAGGGGCCATCAGTAATACTGACTTTACCGCTGCGCACCCTGATGGTGGTGGCAGTGCTGACCGGTTGCAGGGCTTCTGCCGCCAGCATGCGGCCACTGTTATGCACTTTTTCCGCATACGCCTGACATTCGCTGTCGTGCGGGCTGTCGGGCAGGCAATGCAGCGTGTTTTCGTCACTGTACACCAGACAAAGGTATTTCATGCTGTGCTCCTTATGGGGTTAGGTCTGACAGAATAGCACCGGTTTGCATGTCAAATGGCATCGAGTAATGCTCGTGTACCACTTGCCAACCATTACTGCCATGTTGCCAGCACTGGGTGGCACGCATCCAGCATTTTTGCAGCTCGCCTTTTTCATTGGTGCCACCGCAGTGGGTTAAAAAGTGGGTAAATGCCAGCTGTTCTGCAGCTTGTATTTGCAGCTGGTGCATTTCAAAAAAAGACTCGCCGCTGCAAAACTCCATACAACGCTGCCAGTGTGCCCGGTAGTCAGCAAGGCCTTTAAATTGCAGCTGGCCAATGGCATCGAAGGCGACAATGTCGTTATGGTAGATACTGGTAATAGCCGCGACATCTTTGGCTCTTACCGCGCGTAGCCAGCTATTTAGCAAATCGCTGATCTGTTGTGCCTGTTTTACCTGATTCATTTTGTTGCTCCTGTTATTACCATCCAAGGTATAACTGGTCGCAACAGGTGTTTCCGGTTCGACAGGGCGGTGAAATTATTTACAGGCTTTTTTTCGGTGGCAGTGCAACGTTTGCGAAAATAAGCCCGGCAATCAGTGACATAAAGATTAAAAAGGTTTGCTGACCAATGCCGTCGGATACGACAAAGTCCTGGCCGGAAATCAGTGAGTTTAAGCCGATATAGGTTTTACTGCCCGGTACCAGTACGATAAGGCCGTGCATCGCCACGATGACCGCCGGTGCTTTCGCCAGCCGGGTAAACAGGTTGCTGTAGATGCCGACCGCAAAGGCACCGAGAAAAGCGCCCAGTGTATAGTCGAACATAGCAGCGCCGGTAATACTGACGGCATAGGCAATAAAGCCCGACGCCAGTGACCACAGTGTATATTTAGGCCGGCTTTTAAACAGAATAATCAGCGAGATACCTAAAATGCCAATTGCCAGCCAGGCAAAGCTGTGTGGTATCGGCGCAGGCTGGATAAAATCGACCGTGCCAAACAGGCGAAAGCCCAGCGCTATACCCAGGAATGCGCCAAAATACAGCTTAAACAGCAGCATCAGTGCATCCATAATGCGGGCATTGCCCGATACCAAATGCCGTGCCGCCAGTTCGGCAAAGCCCAATGTTAATGCCAGGCCGGGAATAAACGGAATAATCGCCGACAGCACCACTAAGCGGATATTGACGCCGGGGTCGATATAACGGCTGATGGCGCAGGCAGCCAGTGCAGCGGCCAGTGCTACTAAAGGCTCAAGCATATTGGCAATACGCGCCGAGCGCGCGGCCCACAGCATAAAGCCGTATACCAGCAACGACAGTAAAGACGACCACAAGACATCATTCCAGCTGGTGGCCATTAACATAGCGAAAGCACCACCGGACATCATCATTGCCAGCGCCGTAGCGCCTTTGCCATAAGGGTTAGGGCGGGCATCTATTGCATCGAGCAGCGCATCGGCTTCGTTCAGGCTGACTTTACCCTGCAGCACCTGATCGGCCAGTTCGTCAGTGCGTGATAAGGCGCCAAGATCCAGATCGCCCGGGTTAACGCGTGCGGCATGGGTATATTCCTGCTCGTGGCCTTCGGTCCACAGCACAAAGGTCATCGACGTAGGCGAAATAATATAAGAGCCTTTCAGACCAAGGTGGCTGGTCAGCTCGGCCAGGTGGGCTTCAAGCCGGTATGCCGGTGTGCCGTACTTATGCAGCATCTTGCCGATTTTGACGATAAATTTACGTTTCTGGGTAAAGTCGGCATTTAGCACTTAGCGCGTCCATCGGGGTTGTTAACCCGGTCATTGTAAAGGAAAAACTAAATCAGATATATGCAAAGCAACATTACTATCGCCAAGGCTGATCGATTTGCTTTAAACCGACCGTTGAAGCCCTGGACGGGCGTACAAATTCGTCGGGAACGAATTTGAACAGCTCCGCTGGCCCAGAGGGGGAACTTCGGGAAAGAAGTTCATAAACGAGCCTACAGGGATGTATTTACGGCGTGTCGGTGTAAGCAAACCGGTCAGTCTTTTTCTCAACCGACCGGATGTATCCGGTTGTCAGCGAATCGCTAGTTGGGTCAAATCCGCTTGCCAGTCAACTTTAATACTCAGCTGCCTGCTGGCTTTGTCGTAGTACGCCACATTTTCTAACCGGGCAAAGCGTGCCGGTTGCGGCACCAGCTGAATATAACGGCCATCGACACTGATGTGCGACGGCTTTGCCCGCTGGTTATGCACGACCAGCGTAACCTCGCGGTTTTGAGGTTTGCCGTTATAGTCGCCGCTGCGGCGCAGCTCAAACTTCTGCGTGCCGTTATCATTGAGGTAATAGAAATTCAGCCGCTCAAACTCGCCTTTGGCAATGGCCTCCGGTGTTTTGCCATCATCCTCATACATCTCGCCTTTAGCGCAGTCGATACTGCTATCAGCGTAATAGTGTAGGGTAAGCTGTTCACTGCTGTAGTCACGCGTGCTTTGCACCGGCTTCGTCATTGGCACAAAGCTGCCGGCTTTAACCAATACCGGTATAGTGTTTAATGTTACCGGCACTTCAACTTTAGCTGTGCCCTCGTAGCGCTTGGCACTGAAGTAATCAAACCAGACACCGCCCGGCAGTTGCACCGGCCAGCTTGTTACGCCGGGTTCGGTTACCGGCGCCACTAAGAAGGCATCACCCCAGAAGTAGCTGTTTTTTTCATCGAGCAGAGCGGTATTGGTTTCATCATAAAAGAACAGCGGCCGCATCAGTGGCGTACCGCTGACACTGTTCTGATAGGCCAGCGTGTAGTTATACGGCAGTAACTGATAACGCAAATTCAGCCAGGGCCGCAGTGTGTCGATGGTATCCTTGTCATGGAACACCAGCTCAGGTGCAATATGCTCCTGCGCGTGCGGGCGGAATACCGGCTGGAATACACCGTATTGCAGCCAGCGGATATACAGCTCTTTATCGAATACTTCACCGCCGGCAAAGCCGCCTAAGTCGGAGTGAATATAGCCAAAGCCGGATAGGCCCATAGTCAGCGCCAGCTCGACCTGGGGTTTTAACCCACCCCAGCTGCGGTCAACGTCGCCGGTCCAGGGCACCATGCCAAAGCGCTGGCTGCCAGGGGCACCGGCGCGCATCATAATAAAAGGCCGTTTGGCCGGGAAATACTGCTGCATGCCGCTGTAGACCATGTCGGCCCATTGATGGCCAAACGCATTGTGTACTTCGTTAGCCATACCGATGGCATGTACAGTATCTTCCGGGTGTACTTCCGGCTCGCCTAAATCACCCCAGACACCGGCCACGCCTTGCTCAGTCAGGCCCTGATAAATCTGCCAGAACCAGTTTTGGCCCTGCTCGCTAAAGACGTCAATCAGGCCGGTATTGCCAAAGTAAAAATCAAAGGTTTTAGGCTCGCCGTCAAGTCCTTTGGCTATAGCGCCGGCCGCTACTGCCTGTTGCCAGCGTTTTGACGTGGTCAGCACAAAAGGCTCGGTGACTAATATGGTGTTAATGCCGTCAGCGCTGAAATCGGCCAGCATTTGCTCCGGGTGAGGGAAGGCTTTGCGATCCCAGTCCAGGTTACCCATATGGCCCTGAATATCCGGGCCGAACCAGTATAAATCCAGCACTATCGCATCCAGCGGCAGTTTGGCATCACGGAATTTTTGCACCACGGCACGGGCTTCTGCCTCGCTGTGGTAGCCAAAGCGCGACGCATAGTTGCCCAGTGTCCAGCGCGCAGGCAGCGGCTGGCGGCCGGTTAAGGCGGTATAGTTACTGACCAGCTGCGGGTAACTGTCGCCGGCGACGACGACATAACTGCTGCGGCCACCTTCGGCACTAAATTGCAGTACGTTTTTGTCTGTAGCGCCTAAATCCGCTTCGCCTTTAGCGCTGTTATCAAACAGCAGCATGTATTTATTGCTCGATAGCAGCAGTGGCAGGCTGAAATACATCTGGCTGGATTCAGTGCTGTAGCCATAATGCGCTTTGTTATATAGCGGAAATTTCTGCCCGCGCCGATCCATACCCAGTACGCGTTCACCGCCGCCCAGCAGTTTTTCGCCCGGCGTTAACGCGAAACGAAAGCCATGCTGCTGGCTGTCAGCGTTTTGCACATAACCCTGCTCTTCGGCGAGCAACAGCTTGCCGCTACGGTAGTAGCTAAGCTTCAGCGGTGATTTTTCAATGTTCACGGTTAAGCCGGCACTGCTTAGTATCAGCTTACCGGCAGTTTCCTGTAGCCGTAGCGCAATATCAGCCGGGTTCTGGCTGACTGAGAATGATGGCAGTTGTTTGACACCTTTTGCCTGATAAAAGGCTTCTACCACATCGTCCTGGTAGAACGTTAGCGTGACGGCACCCTCGTCGGTTTTAATATTGAGTGTGCTGCCCTGCAGATCATGCTGTTGGTACTGTGCGGCCAGCAGCGCAGGTGCTGACAAAAAAGCAAATATAACGATTAATAAGCGCATGGTTTATAGCTCCAGGATCACAGAGGCTAAAGGCGCAAGCTCCAGCGCTATACTGCCTGTACCATTGCTTACCGTTAATGAATATTGGTTGTTGCTCAGGGCGTCGGTCAGGCTGTACTGACCATCGCTTAACTGCCAGCGCTTAATCAGGTCGGCCGGCAGCGTCAGGTTAAAACTCACTGCAGCGTCGGCGTTAAAGTGGCTGACAACCACCAGTTTTTGCTCATCGCTCCAGCGGGCGAAGGCCAGCTGCTGTTCGCTGTAACCGCTATTTGCGGCCAGGTTGGCGCTGTGCAGCTCGGCGTATTGTCCCATCAGCGCCGGCGCCTTAGCGGTAAAGCTGAGCAGCCTCTGATAGTAAGCATGCAGGGCTTTATCATCTTCGCTCAGGGCCGCGCCATCAAATTTGCCGCCATTCATCCATTTCTGATGTTGCGGCACGCCCCAGTAATCAAAAATGGTGGTACGGCTGGCATTACCAAAACCGGCGTCTGCTGCTGCCGGTTCGCCAACATGCTGACCAAAGTACAACATCGTAGGCGAGGTACTGATCGTTGCCGACACGACCATCGCTGGCAGGCCTTTTCTGGCATCGCCAGCGAACTCCGGCGCGGCGATACGCTGCTCGTCGTGGTTTTCTAAAAAGTGCAGCATATGGTGTTCAATATCAGCCATGCGCTGCTGCGTTTCAACCAGTGCCGAGGTTGGGCCCTTGCCCTGCATAACAAGTTTCAGGCTGTCGTAAAACTCAACTTTGTCGTACAGGTAATCCATTTTGCCAAGTTTAATGTAGTCGCGGTACAAATGCGGCTGATACACCTCGGCCAGCAAGAACGCCTGCGGGTTGGTTTGTTTGATATGCGAGTTTAAGTAGCTCCAGAACTCCACCGGCACCATCTCGGCCATATCATAACGAAAACCGTCGACACCTTTGGCCAGCCAGTACTGCGTAATATCGCGAAACTTGCGCCAGGAGTCCGGCACGGTTTTGCCTTGCCAGAACTGAAAATGCGCCTGCCAGTCTTTTTCGGCATAGTCTGCGGGTAAGCTGTCAAAATCATAGCTGCCGTCTGGTTTTACGCCGTAATTGATTTTTACGGTTTCATACCAGTCGTCAAAGGCTGGCTGGGCTGCGCGTGAGCCGTTACCTGTCCATTTTGCCGGATACTCGGCAAACTTTCCGTCGGCTAACGGATGCGCTTCACCGCCCAGTACCTTGTAACTGTCCGGGAAGGCCGGCACGTTAAACGCCTGGCCAGGCACGTAATAAAAGTTATTATCGCGGGCATACTCGACGGTGGTATCGTCATTGGCACCAAAATCAGTAGTGCCTTCAGGGTTAGACAACGATTGATACGCCCGGGCGACATGGTTCGGCACTATGTCTATCAGCACTTTCATGCCGTGTTGATGGGTACGGGCGACAAGCTGTTCAAATTCAGCCAGCCGGTTGGCCGGGTTGGTAGCGAGATCAGGGTTAACATTGTAATAGTCTTTGACCGCATAAGGCGAGCCGGCGCGGCCTTTGATAACGTCCGGGTCGTCATTACTGATGCCATAAGCGCTGTAATCGTTAACCAGTGCGTGGTGAGGTACGCCGGTATACCAGATATGGCTGACGCCCAGGGCTTTTATTGCGTCCAGCGCCTGGGGCGTAAAGTCAGAAAATTTACCCACGCCATTTTGCGCTAATGTGCCCCAGGGCTGATTGTTACTGTTAGTGTTGCCAAATAAGCGGGTGAATACCTGATACACCACAACTTTATGTTCAGTTGCCGGACGTTCAGCGGCAGGCTTTGCTGCTACCGGTTCGGTTTTTGTCGACATGGCGGGCTCCGGTGCTTTGCTGCATGACAGCAGCAGGCTGCCTGCGACACTCAGCAACAGTATGGTGGCGCTCTTACGCATAGATTCTACCCTGTGTTGTAGTTTTAATAGATTTGCTGCTGAGTGTATTACAGCTGACATGCATTTCTATGCTGCATACGTATGCAGCAGTCTGAATTTACGCGCTATACACTATAGTCGTAGGGCGCTTCCTTTTCTGCCTGCCTGCACTATGATGTAACAGAATCAAGTTGTTATCGCAAAGATGCGGAGCCTGTCTATGTTCAATTTCTCACTGAAAAATAAAATGCTGCTGCTGGCGGTGTTGCCAATGGCAACCGTAGTGTTGTTGCTGATGTTATTGATCTACAGCCAGATGCGCGCGATGGGAGAGCAGGAGGTAACTCAGTTTCGTGCTGACATGATGCAGGAGAAACAGGATGCGCTGGAGCACCATGTCGCAATAGCAGTCAGTGCGGTGGCGCCTTATATGACGGGCAATGCACTGGATGCTACCCAGCTGGAAGCCGCTAAAGCGGTGATCCGGGCGATGAAGTTCAGTGATGATGGCTATATGTTTGTTTATGATCTGGATGGCGTAAACATAGTGCATGGCTCTAATCAGGCATTGGAAGGGCGCAACCTGATCGATCTGAAAGACCCAAACGGCGTGTTTTTAATTCGTGAGCTGATAGCGGCGGGTAAAAAAGGCGGCGGCTTTGTCACTTACATGTGGGATGAAAAGACCCGCGGCGGCCTGACACCCAAACTCGGCTATGCAGCCGCAATGAATAATAACCGCTGGATTATCGGTTCCGGCTTTTATATCGACGATATCGACCGCCGTGTTGCCGGCAAAGAAGAGCAAATCAGCGAACGGATCCGCGATACCTTACTGATGATTATTGGCGGCGCCATAGTGCTGTTGGTACTGGTGGTGCTACTGGCGCTGTTTGTCGCCAATATGGTGGTGAAACCATTACAAAAAGCCTCGGCTGCGCTGATTGATATCGGCCAGGGCGAAGGTGATTTGACGCAGCGCTTGCAGATTGAAACAGCTGATGAGGTTGGCGAAGTGGCGCGCGGTTTTAATGAGTTTGCGCAGAAAATTCAGCAGCTGGTCAGTGAGGTTAAGCAGGCTGTCACAGCACTTAGCCACAGCGCGTCAACTATGCAGCAAATTGTCAGCCTGACCGATCAGGATGCGGGTACACAAAAGGCAGAAACCACTCAAGTGGCCGCAGCGGTATATGAAATGTCTACTGCGGTACAGGAAGTGGCCAGTAGCGCTGGTTTGGCGGCCAGTGCGGCACAGGATGCCGATAAAGAGGCCGTCGGCGGGCAGCAAAGTGTGGCCCAGACCATTAGTTCGATTAATAAACTGGCCGAAGAGGTCAATACCGCCGGCGATGCGATTGAAAAGCTCGGTGCCAATGCTGACCAGATAGGTTCTGTTGTTAACGTGATCCGTGGTATTGCCGAACAAACCAACTTACTGGCCTTAAATGCTGCCATTGAAGCCGCCCGCGCCGGCGAGCAGGGCCGCGGTTTTGCAGTAGTGGCTGATGAGGTCCGCACACTGGCGACCCGCACCCAACAAAGCACTAATGAAATTCAGCAGATGATCAACCTTTTTCAGCAGGGTACCAAAGATGCCGTGCAGGTAATGCAGCGCGGCCGTGAACAGTCTATCCAGACCGTGGCGCAGGCTGATCAGGCCCGTGAGTCGCTGCAAACCATTACCAAATCGGTCAGCACCATTACCCAGATGAATATCCAGATTGCAACTGCTGCTGAAGAGCAAACCGCGGTAGCGGGTGATATCAGCCGCAGTATTCATGAAATTGCTCAACTTGCCGATCAGGCGGCGAATAATGCCTCACAGCTGGCCAGTTCAACCGGTGAGCTGACCGAGCTGGAGCGACGCCTGAGTGCTCTGGTACAACGCTTTAAGGTGTAGCAGTTTGCAGTGACGGCTGTGGCAATGGCCTGCGCACAAACCAGCGGCCGAGGTGCCACAGCAGCCACAGCGACAACAGCGGAAATACCAGCGTCTGCAGGCTGTACACCACTATTAGCTGAATAAGCTTTTCAACCATGGTGTCAGAAAAGCTTTTCATGGCTGAGAACATATCATTGGCTTTGGCGGCCATTTGCCGCAGCCAGCTGAGCGAACCATCGTTGGCATTGGTAAGGGGTTGTTCAACCCGCTGCAGCGCAGCCGTTTCACCGGTTAATGCCGCTTCTGCCGCAATGCGCTGAGGCTCCAGCACCCAGTCTGACAACTCAGACACGCCAAAAGCCGCCAATGGTACGCCGATACGGATCACCAGCAGCACAGCGATAAAAATACGTAGCAAGTAGATACTGCTGGCCCGCCAGCTGGCAGGCCCCACTAATACCAGCAGAGTAGATACCAAAATGCCACTGCCAAACAGGGGCAACGCCGCCAGCTTGGCAAATTCAAGCAAGAACAGCTGTAAACCGATAGATGTCATCGCGATAACCATTAAATCGGAATAGCGCACGGCCATATCCTGCAACGGTTTAAGTAACTGGCCCGGTTTAACACTGGCAACCCCGACACCGACTTCAGCTTCTGACACAAAAGCAATGCCGCGGTCAATCAGCCGGGCGGTAGCGAAAGAGGCGCTGCTTAGCAGCAGGCTGTGCTGCAGTACCGAATGAGCTTTGTCATCCAGCGGCGCCAGTGCGGGGTTAACCACCCGCTGCTGCAAAATGCCACTGTACAGCGCCACAGCCATGGCTAAAACTGCCAGCGAGACCACAAGCAGGCGCCGTGCGGGGCTGAGCTGGCGGATGTATTTCATACTGGCCTCCATCAGTTGTGTGGCTTAGACAGTCAGACGCAAGAGTGTAGATCAGCTATCTGAGCCCAGTATTAACGATATTGCCGTGCAGATAAAGCAAAGGCACCAAATGGTGCCTTTGCTGAGGGTTATACCAGCTTTAATGGCGGCGGTTGTGTCCACTGCGGCGTATCAATGATAACGCCAGCAAGGCCAGCAGCCACGGGTTGAAAGCACCGCCTGATGATTTCTCTGGTGGTGTCACTACCGGCGGCACTGCCTGCACAGTGACACTTACTTTGGCTTGCGCCGTGCCGCCGCGGCCGTCACTGATTTGTACACTGATCTCGTCAGTACCGCTGAACCCGGCCTTAGGTGTATAACGCAGCGTTTGAGCAGCTGTTATCGCCACAGTACCTTGCTGCGCGGCAGCGCTGCTGATACTTAGCGTATCGCCATCAGCATCACTGGCATTGGCCAGCACGTTAATATCAATCGCGGTTTTGTCGTCTGTACTGGCGGTGCTGTCTGTGAAGGACGGCGGCCGGTTATAGTAAACGGTCAGATTCACTGTGGCATTGGCACTGCCATTGTTACCATCTGCGATACTGTAATTCACCACAGCATTACCGATAAAGTCCTGCGGTGGGGTATACCACAGGCTTTGGCCGTCATCACTGATAACAACAGTGCCAAAGTTAGCGGATGCTTGCTGAATAGTTAACGTATCACTATCTGCATCGCTATCGTTGTCCAGTACGTTAAGCTGGTGCGTCTGATTCCACTGTACACTGTAGGTATCATCACCTGCCAGTGGCGCTATGTTATCCGTTACCGGCACTGCGACGGTACCGGGGTCAACTACAGCAGAGTTTACCTGGCCGTCGTCATCGTTCGGGCCGCCATCTTCGATGGTTAGCTGCACACACCAGTTGCCTGCGATAAGGCCTGGTTGCCATTGCGCATCGCCTGGCGGTGGACAATAGCCTGTTGCCCCTGTCGCAGATGCAACGAGGTTATTGCTGTCGACGACAAAGCTTTCCCATTGCCCACGGCTGAACTTGCGATAGATACCGCCTGCAGGGATAGGTGCAGCTTGCGGGATCACTATGCGCACGGATTGCCCTCTTGCTGGCAAGTCAGTCACAGCAAAGTCGAATATACCGCCGACCGCTTTAAAGCCGGTGTCTGCAGGTATGCTGTGTACGCTTTGCAATTCGTTACTAAACAATTCTGCACCGCCTGACTGGCCCGCCAGCGCAAAGCGACCTAAACGGCAAAGGACACCCGGATCACATTCCATCAGGAAAGCATTAGTGGTATTAATTTGCTGCGGCAGAATATTGCTTGATGGCATATTGTCCAAATAATCTGGAATGCCATTGCGGTTGGTATCTCCGCTGCCTTCCTGAGCGTCAGGAATGCCGTCCTGATCAGTATCCTGTTCCGCGTCCAGCACGGGTAAGGCGGCAATCACACGGAAATAGTCTGACGCTTGCACCGTTGTACCTGCTGAATCTGTTACCTCAACCTGAACTTGCTGTACGCCGTTAAGGTTATCTGGGGCAAAGCTGATGCTATCGCCATCATCAGTAAAATCGATGTTTTGCGGCAACTGCCAGCTATAGCTGTGGGTATCGCCAGTATTTACGTCATTGACACCGGCTTTAACCGTTACCGGACCGCCAGCAGGAGTTACCAGTGATGTCGCAACGCCTTGTTGCATTACCGTAAGCTGTACAGTGGGTGCAAGGTTTGCTTCAGTAATGCTAACCGGAGTACTGGCATTGGGGGTTAGATTCGGGCCGCTGTTTAGCGTAATAATCACGTCTTTTTCAGTTACATTGCTGAGATCCGCAAACACATTAAAGTGAATACTGGCTCGCAGTCCTGATGTGATTTGTACAGTACCGGCTACTAAATCGTGGTCAGCGGCTGTTGCTGTACCGCCCACACTGTAGCCTATTTCAACCGGGTAGCCAGGGGCTTCACCGTTTAGGATGACATCAACAGCTACCTCGCTATTGTTGGTAACTGTCTGGGCTTTACTTAGTGAGACTAAAGGTTGCACACGCAGTATCTGGCTGGCGGTACTGCTCACGCCTTCTGCATCGGTGGCAGTCCAGTACAGTTGATGTTCACCCGGGCTAAACAGCAGGCTATCTTTGTCCAGAGCCACTGCCAGCCGGTTACCATCGCGGTCAATTGCCATGGCTACGCCAACATCAACTTTGGTAAACAACCCGGTTGCATTGACGGTCAGGTCGTCTGGTACCGTAACGACCGGGGCGTCCGGATTACTGCCTTCTATCTGCAGCATAACATCAGCACTGTCGTTGAATTCGCCATCGGTAATGCTATAACTGAGGCTTATCGCGCCACCGAAGTTCTCCGGTGTTGTTAATAGCAACTGGTTATTCTGCACCTGCACAGTACCAATGCTGGTCTTGGCAAAGGTAATGCTCAGGCTGTCATTATCCGGGTCGGTATCGTTGGCCAGCACATTCAGCGTATAAGTGCCCGACAGGCTAAACGGCAGGGTGAAGCTGTCGTTTTCAGCTTGCGGTGCTTCATTTACGGCGACGACCTGCAGATTAAAGGCTGGCAGGCTGGCACTGAGCGCGCCGTCAGATACCGAGATCACAATGCCCTGAGTCGTGCCGACATCGCTGCGCTGCGGCGTACCACTCAGTGCTCCGGTGCTGGTGCTGAAGTTTGCCCAAGTTGGCTTGTTGCTGATGCTGAACGACAAGCTGTCATTGTCAGTATCAGATGCCGTTGGTACAAAGCTGTACGCTTGTCCCTGCTTTACCGTTGTCGTTGGTATGCCGCTTATTTGCGGTGCAGTGTTTGCCCGGGTAACTTCAATACTGAATGCGGGTAAGGTGCTGGACACAGTGCCGTCCGAGACACTGATAATGATACCGCTGCTGATGCCGACATCAGTGACTGACGGCGTGCCGGTTAAGGCGCCATTCGCTGTATTAAAACTGGCCCAGGCCGGTTTATTACTGATGCTGAATGTCAGTTGATTATTGTCGGCGTCGCTTGCTGTTGGTACAAAGTTATAGGCAGTACCCTGTAAAACCGTCGATGCAGGTGAGCCGCTAATGACTGGCGCCTGATTGGGTGACTGCGGGGTAACACTGTTTGATGCAGCTGACGCTGTACCTGAACCGGTGGCATTGGTTGCCGTCACCCTGAAAGTATAGGCTGCACCGTTGGTCAAGCCGTTAACTGTAAGTGGTGAGCTGGCGCCGGTAGCTGTCAGACCTCCTGGAGTGGAGGTTACGGTATAGCTGCTGATTGCGGACCCGCCATTGGATGAAGGTGCATTAAAGCTGACTGTTGCCGAGCCATTTCCTGCCACGGCGGTCACCCCGGTGGGGGCCCCCGGTAGCAGAGTATTGGTCAGGCTAAGGTCATTACCGCTGCCACCTGCATAACTCACAATTAAATTGCTTGAATTGCCACTGGCGACAAAAGAAGCGCCTTCAGCGATATCTGTAAAGGTGCCCGTAATGGCGTCGGCACCATCATTTGAGATGACCTCATATGTATCGCCGTTGGCGGCGACATAGCTGTGCGTTGCTGAAATGTTGGCTCCGGCCAGTGACACTGCACCGGCAACAGTCAACTGATCGTACTGGGTGGCAGCTGTGGTGCCGGTGATATCCAATAACAGATTGGCGCCGCTGTTAAGCACCAGGTTACCTGCTACGGTTAATAGCCCGGGCCCTGCATTACCTGGTGACAGATTACCACCATCTGCAACGACAATCGTCGGGGTCGTACCTGTAGCGGCCAGTGTTGCACCGGATGCCACATTGACATTTGAACTACTGGATAGGTCGCCGGTGATTAACAGGGTACCGGCTGAAACCTGAGTGGCGCCACTAAAGGAACTTGTGCCGCTAAGCGTAAAAGTACCAGTACCTGCTTTTGTTAAAGCACCAGCACCGCTGATCACGCCTGACAGGCTGGTGCTGCTATTGTTAGCCCCAGCGGTTAGGGTGCCACCGGTTAATACCAGGTTACCGGCACCTGCCACTGAACCTACAGTTTCACTGCCAGCAGGCAGAATCAGACTGGCACCGGCACTTACTGATACCGCTACTGAATCTGCCAGCGCGTTGCCATTAGCCAGTGCTAAACCACCCGCCGCCACGGCAACTGTGCCTGTTGCGGTATTGGTTGCACCCAGCGTAAGGGTTCCTGCTCCTGCTTTGCTTAAACCGCCGGAACCGCTGATTACACCGCCAAGGGTCATGGCATTGGCATTGCTAATAGTGGCATCGCCTGCCAGAACAATGGCGTTGGTAATTGTCTGGGCCGTACCGGTAAGGGTTAACAGGCTGGAAGGATTGATGGTAACTGCACCTGAACCCAGATTAGTCGAATCTGATACTGTCACACCATTGGTGCCAGAGATAGCTAGCCCCCCCGAGAAACTATTGTTGCCACTGAGCGTTAAATTGCCGCCACTGGTTTTACTTAAAGCACCGCTACCACTGATATTGCCTGACAGTGTCAGGGTTTGTGCCGCGTTTAATACTTGAACACCCCCACCACTAGCGCCCAACACTATGGCGTTATCAAAATTGAAGCTGGCCATGTTATTGCCCAGCACTCCGCCATTCAGCGTCAGGCTTCCTGTGGAGAAGGCGCTGTCGCTGTCGATCCACAGTTCGCCGGCGTTTACCGTGACATCACCGCTGTAACTGTTGGTGTTATTGGTATTGGTCAGGATTAAACGGCCAGCACCGGTTTTGGTTAAAGCGGCGGCACCGGTCAATTCACTATCCAGCGTTAACCTGTCACCACTGCCATTGGTTAAATTGAGGCTACCGGCCAAAGTGAAAGTGCTGCCGGTAATAGTGGCAGTACCCAGTGCATCGGCATTCAATATGATGCCTGCAGGAACCGTCAACGGTGCTCCTAAAGTGATAGTGGTGCCACTGAGCCCAGCCGCAAAATCAACAGTACCATTCGCCGCTACATAGGCAAAAGCTTCGCGCAATGACAAGCCGGCACCATCGGCAAAATCAACAGCCAGGCTACCGTCGATAGTTGCATCGGCACCGGCGTCGGCATTGGTAGTTACCGTGACTGGCCCGTCAATCGTAACCGCCAGCGCTGCTGATGCTGCACTGACATTAGTGGCTGCATCCGTTGCCGTAGCGGTGATGTTGTGTACACCATTGGCTATCACGCCTGAGGTATAGCTCCAGTTACCTGAACCATCCGCCATGGTAGTACCTAAAGCTCCGCTCAGGGATGAAATCAGCGTTACTGTGGCATTGGCCTCGGCCGTGCCGGTAAAGGTGGGCGTATTGTCGCTGGTGATATTGTCGGTATTGGATGCACCGGTATCCGAGGCTGCATCCAAATCTGGTGTACTGGGCGCAGCAGGTGTATCGCGATCCACGCTATGAGTCGTGCCACTGCTGTAAGCCGCTACACCATTGCCAGCATCATCCACAATATTGGTTGAGCCATTGAGGTTTAGCTTAAGAGTACCCGTACCGGTGATGGTATTAATGGTGACGTTAACACCAGCGCCTGATGCTGCTGAGACACTGGCGATAGAACCTGAGGCGGTTCCAGTAGTGACTAACGTAAAGTCATCAGTGGATATATTATTTACTGATTCATCAAAGGCTACGGCAAAAGCCATACTTGCCGCATTGGCTGCTGGTAAACCTGTTGGGGTAATGCTGCTGACACTGGGAGCGACAGCATCCACCACCAGCGCTTTATTTGCACCCAATGAGTTGGCTGCACCAGGTGTTGCCAGCGTCAAGGTTGCATTATTACCGGCTGCATCTGCGATAGTACCGCCATTTAAGGCCAGGGCGTTGGTGCCAACATAGTCCAGATCGGCAGAGTTATCGCCTGCCTGCACCGTATAGGTGAAAGTGAGGGCACTGCTGCCAGTACCGCTGGCGTAATCAATGGCGCGATCGGTATTGCCTGTTTCCAGTGTTAGCTGTGGTGTGCCAGTAACTGTAACTGCTTCACTGAAGTTAATCTGGATGCCGATAGAATCTCCGACCTTGTAGGCACCATCGGCGGTACTGGAATTCACCGATGACACCGTAGGTACTACACCATCTACCACTATGGCTTTATTCGCGCCCAACGAGTTGGCCGCACCGGGAGATGCCAGTGTCAGGCTGGCGTTATTATTGGCGGCATCACGAATAGTGCCACCATTTAAAGCCAGTGAATTGGTTGCGACATAATCGAGATCAGAAGAGTTATCACCTGCCTGCACGGTATAGCTAAACGTCAGCTGAGTTGATCCCGAACCGCTTGCATAGCTGACAGTGCGATCGGTGCTACCGGTTTCCAACGTCAACTGCGGTGTGCCGCCACCGGTGTTGACCGCAACGGCCTCACTAAAACTGACTTGAATACTGACTACATCGCCCACTTTATAGGTGCCATTGGCAGTACTAGAATTAACCGAGGTCACTGAGGGCACAATACCATCAATGACTAAAGCTTTATTCGCCCCCAAAGAGTTGGCAGCGCCGGGACTTGGCAAGTCCAGATCAGCACCATTGTTGGCCGAATCGCTGATAGTTCCACCATTTAATGCGAGCGAATTGGTGGCGACATAATCCAGGTCAGAGGTATTGTCACCCGCCTGAACGGTGTAGGTGCATGTCATGCTAGTGCCGGTGCCGCTCGCGCAACTCGCTACCCGGTCGGTAGAGCCGGTTTCCAGTGTCAGTTGAGGTGTGCCGGTCACTGTCACAGTTTCATCAAAGTTGACCTGAATACTAATGGCATCACCTACTTTGTAGGTGCCATTTGTTGTGCTGGAGTTGACCGAGGTTACTGTGGGATCGGTGGTGTCGGGTGATACGGCAGGGCCAATGTTAATATCATCAATATAGATGGAAACATCAGAATCACCATTTTGGCGCACGATCCGAATTTCATCGAGGTACTGCCAAACAGCTCCCGCGACAGTAACCAAAGTGCCGCCAGAACCATAAGCTCCCGCATTAAAATTTTGAGTGGCTCCCGCAGCGGGGCTGCCATTTAAATACCCCACCAAGCGATAATCGGTGCCCGCTGAAGCACCGTTTTCCACCCGAACAGAAATAAATGCAAATTCTTCTCCCAGGGTAGCCTTGAACACTGCTGCCGCATTTCCGGTACCTTCCGCAAAATTACCATTAAGATAAGCGGCTTTATCAAAATTATTATCTGCGAGCGAAGTTAGAGCCGATTGATTTGTAATATCAACAAACGCATTAGGGCTTGTATCTTGGGTGCCTGCCGCATTGAGTAAAGTAAATGTCCAGTTATTAATTGTTCTTGGTGCACCTGGGGTTCCAAAGCTCATTGTGTTGCCATTGTCACCCAAAACGACACCATCAAAATTTTCGTATGTGGGAACAGCTGCATATACCGCTGCGCTGTTTAAACATAAGGCTGCAAACAGCGAAGCCAATCCTGGCCGTGATAGTGAGTACTTCATAATGTTCCTTTAATTAGGATATGCGCAACGGTTAGATGGTGCGAAAGTGAGGTGATTTTATAGGTAAATGTTAACGGCGGCTAGGGCATTATTTATACAACTATACACTTTGCGCCAGTATCAGTACTGTACCCGCGACAGTAAGTATAGCCCCTAACCAAGCGCCCCAGGCTGGGCTGCGTTTGTACACCAGCCACAGCAGCGGCAGTACTATCACCGGGCTGACAGAGGATAAAATAGCAACCATGCCGGCGTCACCATAACGCAGCGCATATAGCAGTAATGTCATACCCAGCACCATCGACAGTGCAGCATTACCCAGTACCAGTAAAAACACCTTTTTTGTCATGGGCAAATAAGCGCGGGCAACTCTCACGCCGAGCATAAAAATCAACTGGTGCAGCAAAAAGGCAGTAGTCATACGCACCGCGCTGGCCGATACTGCATCGATATCGGTTTCCATCAGCGGTTTTAACATTAAGGTGGCAACGGCCTGACACAGTGCAGAGAGCAGCCCCAGTGCAATGCCGGATTTCAATTGGCTTTGGTTTGCCTCCCAGGCATGTTGCTCGGCTTTACGCTTGCCGAACAGAATCGCCACCATCACACCGCTAATCAGCATGCTGCTGCCGACCAACGTCCAACCCCATTGGGTTTCGCCTAAAAACAGATATGCCAGAATGACTGAGAACAGCGAGTGGGTAGCAAACAGCACTCCGGCGCGGCGCGGGCCGAGCCGGTTCATTGAGGCAAACAGGGCGGTGTCGCCGATAAAAATACCAATCGCGCCGGATAATACCAGCACGGTGCTGCCGCTTAGTGTGAGGCTGGCCCAGCCGCCACTGGTTAGCGAGATGCACCACAATATGCTACCGGCACACAGCATACGCCAGCGGGTAAAGTAAAATGCGCCCAAGTGGGTAGAGGCTTGCGCCGACATTAAGCTGCCCAGTGCCCAACAGGTTGCGGCGGCCAGGGCCAGATACTCGTAAGACAAAAGGTTAGTCCGGCGAAAACAGGTGGCGTATTATAAAAAGGCCACTGCAAAAATACTATGAAAACCCGGGAGTCATTATGGCCGATCGCCATGTTGCCACGCTTCGTCATCGTCTGGCTTGTCAGTTAGATCCCAGCCTTAACCGTCAGGATGGTTTAACACCGCTTAATGCGCTGATTACACTGGTTATTATTATTGGTATCGTCATGGCGGTGCTGCAAACTGAGCCAAAACTATATCGTGGCAATGAAGTTTGGTTTCGCTTTAGTGAGTTGTTGTTTGGCAGCCTGTTCCTGATGGAATACTTGGCGCGGGTATGGACCTGCATCGAAAACGACGGTATTAAACATCGCTGGCAGTATGTGTTTTCATTTGTGGCATTGGCCGATCTGGCCGCGGTATTAGTGGCGTTCTCAGTATATCTGGGTAACGGCGGTATTTTGCTACGTTTACTGTTGCTGATCCGCATTATCCGGTTGGCGCGACTGGGGCGGTTTTCTATTGCGCTCGATTGTATTCTGGAAGCGGTGCGTAGCCGTGGGTACGAGCTGTTAATCAGTGCGATTTTTGCCGGTATTTTGCTGCTGGTGTCTTCCACGCTGCTGTATCTGGTCGAAGGGCCGCATCAGCCTGAAGCTTTTGGCTCGATATTACGCAGTGCCTGGTGGGCCATCGCCACCCTGACCACCGTCGGTTACGGCGATGTGTATCCGATCACCAGTTTAGGCAGGTTTTGCGCCGGCTTAACGGCTATTACCGGTGTCTGCATTATTGCGGTGCCTACCGGCATTCTGGCATCAGCATTCAGCGATGCCATCAGTGTGGCAAAAGAGCGTCACCGCAAACTGCCAAAAATTCTGGAGCGGGAAAAAGACTAGGCAGGTTCAGCGCTTTTTCGGGATCCAGGCCCAGGTCATCTTAGCGCTGACCGGCTCAACATTAACGCTGTCGGTAATGGTTACCGCAACGGTGACTTCGCCTTTATCCTCGTTGTGCATTGCCGCGATTTGCTCGTCAGTCAGCGTGGCGATGGCGGTTAGGTCACCGCTGGAGCGTTTAATGTAGTCTATCTGCATTTGCTTTAGCAGCGGCAATTTGCTGTCGGGCAGGTGAATGCCGACTAAAAAGCCGGTGGCTGATTCGGCCAGCAAGCCGGTAGCGGCAGCATGCACTGAGCCAATATGATTCTGCGCCTTTTTCCGGTTTTTCAGCCGCAGCACCGAGCGGTTGCCTTTTAGCTCTAACACTTCTACACCGGCGGTGCCGGCAAACTTAATTACCCGGCCAAATACCGTGCTTAGTGCAAAGGCCTGCAACGATTTTGGCAGCTGATAGCACTTATTGACGATGCGCTGCAATTTATTGGGTTTGGCTTGGTTCATTGTGGTCTGACCTGTTGTGGCTTTTGCGCACTATGCCAAGTGGCTGCACCAAATGCAAGGGTGACTAACACCATAGTTCACTCACCGGCGTGTCGGGGCTAAAGTGTGCACCCAGCTGGGCACGAAACAGTTCGGCACAGGCCAGTGCATCGGTAGCGGCATGATGCGGTCGGTAGTGCGGCAAGCCATAGCGTAAGCGGCTGTCTGCTAACCTTATCGATAGTGGCTTTTTACCGCGAAGTTGCTGCCACAAGCTCAATGCTTTGCGCCGGTGCAATCTGGCCTCCAGCGCCATAGTATCAATCACCGGAAAGTAAAAACTTTGCCCCAACCGTGCGCTGACTGCGGCATGTAGAAACGGCCGTTCAATGCCACGGTAATGCACTATCACCACTTTGCCCGCCATCAGCTGGAGTAACTGCGGTAACACGCTGCTGAGATCCGGCGCCTGCTCAATATCAGAATGGGTAATACGATGCAGCGTAACCGATTCATCACTAAGGGCAAAACGAGGTTTTAACAGCCATTGCTGTGCCTCTGACGCATAAATTTGCGTTAAGTCCATTGGCAGCAGGCCAATGCTGACAATACCGCTGCTGGCAGGATCAAGCCCGGTGGTTTCAATATCCAGTGCCAGCAAGGGCGTGTCGCTAATGGGGGTGTCAGATGCCACCATACCGGCCTGATAAAACTGCTTTAGCAGGGCATGCTGATTGTGTTCAGCTTGTTGCTGGTAATACTGCTGCCAATCGCTGATGGCCGGGTCGGTTTGCCGGCTGGTGGGACGTTTTAGCTCGGAGGGGCCCAAATACAGCATAGTCAGGCCCGAAAGTGAAATTTAAGAAATTTTTGCGCATTACTCAGCACCGAAAAGGCTTCTTTTAAATGCTTACGCTCGAACTCAGACAGCCGCTCCGGCACGACATTGTTGTCCGGTGTTTCACCGGCCTGCAAGGCCAGGGCTTGCTGGCGGATACGCGTCATGGCGATCACTTCACAGGCATCACGTAAATCTTCACCGCGGCCGTTAGGCAGTACCTTGGCGGCGATAATATCGCGTAACCGCTCAAAGGAGTTGGTGGCGGGCGAACCCAGTGCCAGCGCGTGCACGCGGATTAAATCGGCCATCGGGGCCGTGCCGCGGCGTTTGATATTCAGGCTGTTGTTTTGCCGGCCGTCGTTTTCCATCACAAAGTCTTTAAAAAAGCCCAGCGGCGGCGTGCGTTGCAGCGCATTGCGTGTCATGCAGGCGAGAAACTGCGGTCGGGTTTTTGCTGTGGTGGCGATCAGCTGATTTAGCTCATCAGCCCATTGGGTTTTCCCCCAGACGGCGTCTAAATCGAAGAAAATATTCGCATGCAGTAAACGTTCAGCGCTGGGCTGTTCAATCCAATCGGTAAAGTATTGCTGCCACACCCGTAGCGGCTGGCGCCACTGGGCGTTGGTGGCCATAATATTGCCGCTGCAATAGCTGTAGCCGCACTGAGCCAGGCCGTCGCAGACAAAGGCTGCCAGCTGCTGAAAATAAGCATCGTGTTGCACCGGATCAAAGCTGTTATCCAGCACCAGAGCATTGTCCTGATCGGTGACAATAAGCTGCTCGTCACGCGCCATAGAGCCCAGCGCTAAAAAGCAATAAGGTACCGGCGGCGGCCCCAGTTGCTGTTCTGCCAGCTCCAGCAAGCGCTGTTTAAAACTGCGGCCAATGGCCGCCATGGCGCTGCCGATCATATGTGAGTTGGCGTCTTCATTTACCATCCGTACAAAGCAGGCTTTAACATCTTTTAGCAGGGCGCTGAGCTCCGCTACCGATTGCTGACGGAAAATACTGCTGACGACAAATAAGCTGTTTTGCGACTCGTAACGGATAATATCCGATAACGCCAGCACACCCACCGGGCGCGCCTGCTGCATTACCGGCAGATGATGCACATTGTGGCGCAGCATCAGCATCATGGCTTCAAACAGATATTGGTGTTGCTCAATCGTGACCAGGTTGGTAGACATAATGTCGCTGACGCTGGTTTCCGATTTTAACCCGGGGGCAACTAAACGGGAGCGGATATCGCGGTCAGTAATAATGCCCGCCAGTGCTCCGGTTTGCGCTGTTTCAGCCTGGTCTGTGTTTGCAGTGTCATGCACTATTAACAAGCAGGACACTCCATGTTCTGTCATGGTTTGTGCTGCCTGCCATACATTGGCGCTGCTGGCCAGACACACCGGCTCACGGTGTAGCAGGGTGCTTATTTTCGCACTGAGTAAGTCGGCTTCTGCCTGCTTCGCCGCCCGCGTCGATTTACGACGTTCGGTATCGCCTACTTCAACGTAGTCGGCAAAAAACTCATTACTGTCAAACAGCTGCTGAAATACATGGTCGGGAATAAAGTAAATTAACGTGTCTTCCAGTGCGGTTGCCGGAAAACGTACCTTGCCGCCACGCAGCAGGCCTTGCTCGCCGAAAATACCACCTTCGCTTAAGCGGTTGTACAAATCGCCATTACGACGGAAGGTTTCCACCGCGCCGCTGCGGATCAGATGCAGCGCATGCAGCGGTTCGTTATAGCGCAGTATCTCGCTGCCGGCCTGAAAATAACCGACATTGATACTTTGCGCTAACTGCAGTTGCTGCTCTGGCGGCAATTCCTGAAAGGGTGAATGCCGCTGCAAAAACTGCAATATTTCAATTTGCTCTATTTCCATCGTGCTTATATTCCTGCCTGCCTATATGCCAAGGCCTCAGGCTCTGGGTTCGGACATCAGGCCTTTAACCACTGCCACGCAGGCAGCCAGTAATACCAGCGTAAACGGAAAACCGGTCGATACCGCCATCGCCTGTAATGCCACCAGGCCACCGCCTAAAATCAGCGCTATGGCGACCAGTCCCTCAAAGGTACACCAAAACACCCGCTGTGGTGTCGGCGCATCAACTTTGCCGCCGGCCGCAATGGTATCGATAACCAGTGAGCCTGAGTCAGATGAGGTGACAAAAAACACCACCACCAGAATAATGGCAATAAAAGAGCTGATTTGCGCCAGCGGTAATACATCTAGCATGGCAAATAATTGTAAGGGTAGCTCGGCACTGGCGGCCACTTCATAACCTTGCTGTACCAGTTGGCTTATCGCTGTGCCGCCAAATACCGTCATCCACAGTACACAAGCTAAAGAGGGGATCAGCAATACTGAAATTAAGAATTCGCGCACGGTGCGGCCGCGCGAAACCCTGGCGATAAACATGCCGACAAAAGGTGACCAGCTAATCCACCAGGCCCAGTAGAATGCAGTCCAGCCTTGTGAGAAATTGACATCTTCGCGGCCCAGCGGGTTAGCTAATGCCGGTAAATGCTGCAGGTAAGCCGCAAGGTTGGCGACAAAGCCGCTGGCAATGGCTAAGGTTGGCCCGACAATGATCACAAACAGCAGTAGCAACGCAGCCAGCAGCATATTAATTTCAGATAAACGTTTTACCCCGGCTTCCAGCCCGGCCAATACTGACGTCAGCGCTATAGCAGTAATGCCAATGACCAGTAGTATTTGCGTGGTATTGCCTTGTGGCCAGTCAAACAAATAATGCAAGCCGGCGCCGGCCTGAGAAGCGCCCAGCCCCAAGGACGTGGCCAAACCAAACAAGGTGGCAAACACCGCCAGAATATCAATAATGTGGCCGGGCCAGCCCCAGATACGTTCACCCAGCAGCGGATAAAATACCGAGCGTATGGTCAGCGGTAAGCCTTTATTAAAGGAAAACAGCGCTAAACCGAGCGCCAAAATGGCGTAAATAGCCCAGGGATGCAGTGCCCAGTGGTAAATAGTCGCCGCCATACCAAGGCGCTCGGCCGCTAACGCATCACCGGCGGCACCGGCCAGCGGCGCCCAGTCGGTGCGCACACCGTCGGTAACGGAAACACCGCCATAAGCACTACTGAAATGTGACAGCGGTTCAGATACGCCATAGAACATCAGGCCTATGCCCATGCCGGCAGCAAACAGCATGGAAAACCAGCCGCCGTAGCTGAAATCCGGTGTGGCTTCCGTGCCACCCAGGCGTACCTTGCCCAGTGGCGAAATAATTAAGCCTAAACACAGCAACACAAAAATATTGGCGGCGGAAATAAAAAACCAATCCAGATTGCTGGTAAGCCAGCTGCGCATGCTGCTAAATACCGGCTCTGCCTGTTGCTGAAAGCTGATGGTCAGCACCACAAACAGCACCACCACCAGAGCTGAAATTAAAAACACCCGGTTATGAATATCCAAACCAAAAGGGCCGACCTTGATCAGGATATTGTCCTGACCTATCTGATAATCGGTGTCTATCGGGTTAACTTTGCCATCCGGGATCATCGGATCTTTATAATCTGTCATGCTGTTGTCCTTGTTATGGGTTCAAAGCCGCAGCGGCGGTTAAAAGTAGTAGCCGATATTAATGTTAAAACGACGCTCGGTTTCGCCGCTGTCACCGGCAGCACTGCCGCCAACAAAAGGCTGATTCCGGGCATGCACTAAATCAAAATAGGTAAATAAGCCGCCGGCGGCGACAGAGAAGCCGGTCACGTTCATCATGGTGTCACGGCTGTTGTCTGACTTGTCGTACACCAAACCATAGTTGTTATAAAACTGCAGCCCGGTAACCGGCCCCCACTCGATTGGCAGGCTGTAGGCCAGGTTAATGGTGCTGGTTTTCGCTTTGGCAGCAATGCTGTCGTAAAACGCATAAGCGCCAACAGCCATGCGTTCAACGTCATCGATATCGTAATGGTATTCGCCATGTTGCAGTTGCAGGTTCCAGCGTTGGTAATGGCTGTTCAGGTGCAGTGCCCAGGCGTTGTAGCTGCCGGCGCGCGAGTTGCCGTTATGCAGGCCGCCGGCCAGGGCGGATAACCCCAGCTCAGTGGTAAAGTCGCTGCTGTGTTCAAATTGATAAGCAAAACGACCGGCAAAAGTGTTGTATTCGCCGACTGGCTGCGCCGGATCGTCATAGATGCCATCTTCGCCCAGACGGTAACCAACGACGTCATACGAATAACGGTCGGCGCGGCTACTGACATAGCCATCGACGCCTCCGAGCTCATCATTTTTAAAAAAGCCCAGATCCAGTTGCCAGTTATCGGCCAGTTGGCGTTTAAACAGCAGGCCCAGGTCGTGATCATCTTCCAGCCCCAGATAATAGTTAGTACTGAAGAAGTAGTTATGCGAATTGTATGGCCAGTTGCCAAAGGGTACCTGCGTAATACCGGCCTGCACCTGCCAGTCTTCATTTAACTGGTAGCCAACATAGGCGTATTTGACGGCGGTCATATAATCAAAAAAGCGGATTTCTGCGTTGAGCAGCACATCGCCAATACTGCCGTTCAAATTCAGCCGGAAAATATCAAAATCAAAATCGCCGCCGCGGTTTTTATTGCCGTCACTGTAGGACGTATGGCTGTAATTGGTGCGGATGGCGCCGCCCAGTTTAATACCGTCGCTGTCATTCGTTTCCTGTTTGCTGACTGCTTCGGTCTGTTGCTGTACCAGCAGTGTCGTCGTTTTCTTGCTGGCGATTTCCTGTTCTGCCAGCCGTTGTTCAAGGGCGGCAATTTGCGCCTTTAGCGCTGCCAGTTGCTGTTTAATGTCGTCGGTGTCAGTGGCATGGGCTGAGAAATGGCATAGCCCAACAGCAGCAATCAGACTGATACTGCGAAGTGAAAACATAATAAATCCTTATTTTGTATCAGATTTAAAGCAGGAGGGCTTTAAAGAATAGCGCAAACTGACGCTAAGGCCAAGTTAAGTGGCCAACAGGACGTTGACCAGAGCAAGACGAAAAGCGGTACAGGCTAGAAAATACCCGAGGATAAGTAGCGGTCGCCACGGTCACAAATAATCGCCACGATTACGGCGTTATCGTGCTGCTCGGCTAATTTAATGGCAGCATGCACGGCGCCACCGGAGCTGACACCGGCGAAAATGCCTTCTTCACGTGCCAGTTTACGCATCGCATTTAGCGCATCACCCTGGCTGATATCGATAATGCTATCTACCCGGCTTTTGTCGAAAAAGCCTGGTAAATACGCTTCTGGCCAGCGGCGGATGCCCGGAATGCTGGCGCCTTCAGCCGGTTGCAGGCCTATTATCTGAATAGCGCTGTTTTGCTCTTTCAGAAAACGCGATACACCCATAATGGTGCCGGTAGTGCCCATGCTGGAGACGAAGTGGGTAATTTTATGCTGGCTTTGCTGCCAGATTTCGGGCCCGGTGCTGGCGTAATGTGCTGCCGGGTTATCCGGGTTATTAAACTGGTCCAGCACTATGCCTTTGCCTTCAGCCTGCATCTGCAATGCTAAGTCACGCGCGCCTTCCATGCCTTGCTCTCTGGTGACCAGAATCAGCTCAGCGCCATAAGCACGCATGCTGCTTTTGCGCTCGTCGGTGGCGTTGTCCGGCATGATAAGCGTCATCTTATAGCCTTTGATCGCGGCGGCCATCGCCAGCGCGATACCGGTGTTACCGCTGGTGGCTTCGATAATACGATCGCCGGCCTTTATGGTGCCGCGCTTTTCGGCCTGAACTATCATATTCAGTGCTGGCCGGTCTTTTACCGAACCTGCCGGGTTATCACCTTCGAGCTTCAGTAGCACTGTGCTGTTGGTGTGTGCCGCAAGCCGTTGTAGCTTTACCAGCCGTGTTCCGCCAACAGCGTGTTCAATAGTGGTAAAGCTCATAGGTGTCGCCTCTGTTAGCGGTAAAACGCTTCTACCGTGCCTTTTACCGTCATTAATAACGGTTGACCACGGCGGTCCAGTGCCTTAGCAGCAGCGACTTTTACCCAGCCTTCACTGATACAGTATTCTTCAACATCAAACCGCTCTTTACCGTTTAAACGGATGCCGACATCGTGTTTGAACACTTCAGCGTTATAGTGCTTGCTGCGTGGGTTAACGCACAGGCGATCCGGTAAATCCGGCTTGCTGGTTGTATCCGTAGTTGCGTCGGTAATAGTAGTGTCGTTCATCGCTTTGACCCGTGATAACTGAAAGAGCGTCATTGTAGGCAAAGGCAGCTGGGCGCTCAAGTACAACAGACAGATGTTCTGTCTGCAAAGCAGTGTTTAAACACCCGCCGCTGCTGTAATGCGGGCTGTCAGAGTGTTTAACTTAAACGTAGCAGGTTGTCGCAGATCACTGCTGCGGCAATGCCCACATTCAAAGACTCGGCCTGACCAAAGGCAGGTATGGTGATTTTACGGCTTATCGTATCTTCGAGTTCTGCGCTGATGCCATTTGCTTCATTACCCAGCACGATAAAACCACCACTTTGTATCAGCTTAAGATGATGTACTGACTCGCCACCCAGATAGGCACCGTACACCGGCAGCGAGCTGTTTGCCAGCAGCGGCTGCAGTGCCTGGTAATGCAGTTGTACGCGCAAAAATGAGCCTTTAGCGGCTGCTATCACTTTAGGGTTGTAGCAGTCTGCAGTGTCTGGCGAACAGACAATATGCTTAATGCCGTACCAGTCGGCGATGCGGATAATTGTGCCAAGGTTGCCTGGATCATTTACCTGATCAAGAACCAGTACCCAGCCGCTAAGATGCGCGCTAAAGCCTTTGGCTGTCGGTATTTTCACCACCGCCAGTGCCGCATCATTGCTGCTGAAAGTACCGGCTTTTACCAGCTCGTCACTGCTGCATTGCTGCACCAGCTCTGCTTTAGCTGCGGCCATCTGGTATTGTTGTAAGAAGTGTTCAGTGGCAAACAAAGCGCTGACCTGCCAGTTGGATGCCAGTAATTCCAGCACAGCTTTTTCGCCTTCAACAAAAAACAGCTGCTCGGCTTTACGGTATTTTTTCAGATGCAGCGATTTAATCAGCTTAAGCCACTTATTACTTATCATGGTGTTGGCGTGTCCTGCTTGAGGCGGTTCAGGTACAGAGTAGCGCTATTTTACCCAGTCTTTTCTCTGCTGTCTGATTTTATCCGGCTTAATTTTGCTGTTACCCCTTGATGGCAAGCATTATTGTCTCCAGATAAACAGTAGCACAGCGAAACCATCCGCCCCCGGTGTGGTCTGTAATCGTAAGCCCCTACACCAGGGTTATTTGAAGATCCACAGAAGGAGTAGCCTATGCAAATTCAAACTCATACCGATCGTAATATTCAGGCCGATGAGCGACTGGCTGAATTTGTGCGCGATACTATGCTGAGTAAATTAAGCCGTTTTGCCGATTACCTGACCCGGATTGAAGTGCATTTAAGTGACGAGAATGGCAATACCAAGCATGATGGCAATGACAAACGCTGTTTGCTCGAAGCCAGGCCGGAAGGATTGGACCCGGTTGCAGTTACTGAGCATGCTGCTACCGTGGGGCAGGCCATAACCGGTGCTGCTGATAAGATGCAACGTAAACTCAGCTCATTGGTGGGTAAGCAGCGCGACAACCGGGTTGCCAGCCCGGTTTATGCCGAACCGGAAGCGTAATTGGGTTGCTGCAGTATAAAAAACGGCGCCACAGGCGCCGTTTTTTATATTTAAGCTGGCATTATTCGGTACGGCGCTTAAAGCGTTGTTTACCATTTACGTAAGTTTGCTCTACCTCTACCTGCCACAGCTGCTCTGGCGCGATATTAAAGATGTCGCGGTCGACGATAATAAAGTCAGCCCAACTGCCAGGCATCAGCGTACCCATGCTTTGCTCCTGAAAAGCGCCATAGGCAGCGTCAACAGTGAAAGATCGCAGTGCTTCGGTCAGCGTCAGACGCTGCTCTGGTAACCAACCTCCGGCGGGTTGATTATCATGATCCTGACGCGTGACCGAGGCATGAATGCCATGAAAGGCATTGGCCAGTTCTACCGGGAAGTCTGAGCCACCAATTATGATGCTACCCTGATCAATAAAACTGCGCCAGGCGTAGGCACCGCGCAGCCGGGCTACGCCCAGGCGGTCACCGGCCATATTCTTATCTGACGTTGCGTGCACCGCCTGCATTGCCGGTAATACATGCAAACTGGCAAAGCGGGGGATGTCTTTTGGTGAAACTATCTGCGCATGCTCAATACGGTGACGGCTTTGCGCGCGTTTGTTATCGGGCACCAGCTTTTCGAAGCGGTCCAGCACTAAACGGTTAGCCAAATCGCCGATAGCATGCACATTGGTTTGAAAGCCTGCGTCAATTGTCATCTGCATTATCTGGGTTAGCTGATCCGGCTGCGTAACCAGCAAACCTTTTTGTTCCGGCTTATCGCTGTACGGTTCAATGAGTGCAGCACCGCGGCTGCCTAAAGCGCCGTCTCCGTATATTTTTACCGAACGGATATCGAGAAAATCTGTTGGGTCATCAATAATACCGGCTTCAAGCCATGCCGGCAGTTGTGGGTCGCGGGCCGACAGCATAGGGTAAATACGCAGTGGTAGTTTGTGTTCAGCAGCCAGTTGCTGGTACAGCTTTACCACATCGGTATCGACACCGGCATCGTGTACGCTGGTGATGCCAAGCGCCAGTAAATGTTTAAATGCGGCTTGCAAGGCGCGAACCTTTGCTGCGTTATCGGCATCGGGGATATGCTGTTCCAACAGCGTCATGGCATTATCAATCAGTACCCCGGTCGGGTTGCCTTTGCTGTCACGCACTATTTCACCGCCGGGTGGGTCCAGTGTATCTTTACTGATACCGGCCAGCGCCAGCGCCTTACTATTGGCCCAGCCGGCGTGTGCATCGACCCGTTTTAAATAAACCGGCTTATCGCTGATGGCTTCATCCAGGCTGGCATGGCTGGGAAATTGTTTGCTGGGCCACAACACCTGATTCCAGCCACGGCCGATAATCCAGGGCGCATCTTTGTTCTCTGCAGCAAACTGCGCAACCCGCGCCACAGCTTCCTGCTCACTGCTACTGCCCCTGAGCTCGGCCTGCGCCAGATTTTGGCCTAAGCCCAGTACATGGCCGTGACCATCAATTAAGCCGGGTAACACTGTAGCGCCTTTGCCGGTGAGCTGTTTTGCTTTGGCAAATGTTTTGGCAATGGCAGCATTGCCACGTGTAATCACTTTGCCGCTTTCATCATCAAACACTAAAACTGAAAACGGCTGCAGCTGGCGGTTGTCATCAAAGCCATAACCTTTGATATCGGAAAGTACTACCGGCGCCGCCGCGGCGGCGCTACAGAAAAGCGCACTGACTAAACTGGCAAAACGCAGCATAAGGTATTGTCCTGGTTGGTTTTGCCATCAACTATAACAATAAAATCGTGCCGGGGGTATCCGGCACCTTTTTACGTATTACTGTTGTTGCCGGGCTTGTTCGATCCGTTCACGTGTTGCCGGATGTGTGCTGAGATATTTTAACAAGGCTGGCTCTGACTCCAGGGTGGTTTCTTTGCTGCTAAGTAACGCTGACATAGCATCAGCGAATGCTGTCGGCGACTTGCCCAGCGTTTTGAGGTGTTGTAACGCAAACTGGTCTGCTTCACGTTCCATATCGCGGGAGAATGCATTTTGCAGTAACACCGAGCCTGAACCCAGTAGCAGGTCGGCTACGCCATCCGGGTTGCCAAACAGGATGCCAATGACCAGCGTTGCCCCTAAAGACTGGGCAACTAAGCGCACACTGTGCTGACCTTCAACATGACCAATTTCATGCAATAACACCGCGACGATAGCATCGGGGTTGTGCTGTAGTAAATTCACCAGCTCGTCAGTGATCACCACAGTGCCGTCTGGCAGGGCAAAAGCGTTGGCGCCAAAAAACTCAGACTGAAACACATGCAACTTGTAGTTTTGCTGCTGCAATGGCAACTTTTGTAAGGCCGTCTGCCAGTGATAGTTAACGGTTGCTTGTTGTGCAGCTGATAGCTGAGTCGGCTGTAAAGCCGTTTTTTGCAGGGTGTAAAATGTTTGCTCGCCCATTTTCTGTTTAATATGGTCGGGCACCAGCAGCACACTGGCGCTGGCCAGCATTGGCATAAGGTCGACAATGATCCACCACAGCAGTAAAGGCGACAGTAATACAGCCGCCAGTATCGACAACCGGTTGCTTTCCAGCGCGGCAGCTATACCCGAACCGGTAGTTTGCTGCGGCCAACGCCAGTTGGCATCGTCAGGCCGGAAAATACCGCCACTGCGCAGCTGTACTTCAACCGGCAGCCCCGGCAGGACAGTGCCAAAACGATAGTCTGGCCTGCTAACCTCAGCCAGTAATGTTGCAGTGTCGGCACACTGTATCAGTAACAGGCCCTGCTCAGTAAGGCTGGCAGTGGCAACATATAATGCACTGCTGCCAGCTTGCTGAAAATGGCCTGGAACGGCCTTAACGGCAGACATCAGGCGAGCGATACGTCAACGTCAAACAAACCGGCAGCTTCTTCACCAAAAGCGCTGCTGTCAGCTTGTTGCTCATCCACCAGCGTGTCGGCTTTAGGGTAAATAAGCAGTTCGGTGACAGATGCCAGATACGCCGTTTTACGCACTTTTGCCCAGGGATAAGCCAGGCCCAGTGTCAGCACAATGGCCGTAAGGTTAGTGACGGTTAGCAGCAGGTAAGGCATCACTTCCATTTTCGATTTAAATTTAGCTACCTCAGGCAGCTCAGTGCGCTCAAATAAATGGTTGCGAATCATGCAGTGGTAAATCGCCGCGCTTAACGTAAACGCGAAAAAATACATAATAAAAAAACCGGCCGAGCCGAGGAATATTGCCGCGGCTGCACTGCCAGCGCCGGTAGCTGCCATAATGCCAATCAGTACTACGCCAATAATTGCGGCTACTGTCATTACGCCAAAGACGGCGGCAGCGGCAACTAAAGCGGCGATATAGTAAGAACTGGTATCGGTATTCACCTGCATCTTTACCCCACCAAAGCTGGTATTGGTGCAAATAAAACGATCGATCTTTTTCAGGACCCAAGGCATCGCCAGATATAAAGTAAATACCGACAATACCGGCAGCAGCACAAAATATTTTAAGGCACCGACATAGTCACCGTGAAAGGCAAAACGCACATTACGGTAACTGGTCATACGCATATTGAACTTCAGGCTTTGTACAATAAGCCAGGGCGATGCAAACATTAACAGCATTGCAAGCAATACTGCCAGTACCGGAGATAGCATGGAAGCCGCAGTAAACAACGCAAAAATAATTACCGCAATAATACGACCTTTTAAAATCTGTATTGGTGTTGCGAGATAACGAAAAGGCTGCTGTTCAATACGGGTATGGCCATAGAAGTACTGAGTAGTACGCACTTTGGCCCAGGCGCTGTATATTCCCAGTGTCACTATGCTTAGTAGTAAATTAACAATCCAGATACCAAAAAACTCGCCGGCCTGGCCGCTGAACTGCACTTTGGCGTGGCGCTGACGGCTTGTCACTGCAGGGCTGTTATCAGTGTAGGTAATATTATCCATAAGTACTGCTTCCTTGTTGCGCTAATGTAAAGCAAAGCAGCAATTATACCGATAATATATAGGTTAAATGCAATAATTATTTATTGAAAAATTAACTAACCCGCAGCGCTATTGAATATTCAATAATGCTGCGGGATGAATAGCGTGTCAGGGCTGAACTTCATAGCCGCTGATATTGCCAATGCCAGCAGGCAGCAAGCCTTTTAACATGTCTGGGGTATAGGCACCGGCACTGCTCCAAACTACCCAATCAATATCACCGAGGTAACTACTACCGCCGGCATCGCCAATCTGCAGATAATTATCACTGCCATTGCTGGCCGGGCGCATGGTCACGCCTTCCAGCTGCAGTAAAGGCGTGTTATTGCCATCCGCATAAACAACAACATTACCGGTGGTGGGGGAGCTTAGCGCCACGGTGTAGTGATAGATGCGGTATGTACTCATGTCCAGCGCGTCAGGCTCGCCACCTTTGCCGGCGGTAACAGAGGAGCCGTTATTCGCATTCTCCAACTGGATGCCTGAGTTATTGCCATCATTACGCAAGATGATTTTTAGCCGGCTGGCTGCGACGGCGTTTGCATCGCCTAAAGCCACTTCGGTTTCCAGGATCCGGTTGCCACTGCTGTTACCTGTTACGCCCATCAATAACGTAAAGAACTTGGGATAAACACCGTCATCAGGCGCTACTGCACTCAGCTTGGCACGGCTGCGGTCTGCGCTGTTGGCTGTGCTGTCAAAACGGACTGTACCGTCGCCATTGGCGCTGAACAGGTTAGGCTCGTCAGCTCCTCCGCTTTGTTGTGGTTCAAACGTGCTCAGGCTGCCATCTGCCAGCGCAAGGGCTCCGTCAGCAAAGGGCTGTACACTGCCATCATAGCCGTTCCAGTCGACACTGGCCGGCGGTTCTACCGGGTCAATGGGTA
This sequence comes from Rheinheimera sp. ATLC3, assembly GCF_059429535.1. Lineage (NCBI taxonomy): Bacteria > Pseudomonadati > Pseudomonadota > Gammaproteobacteria > Chromatiales > Chromatiaceae > Rheinheimera > Rheinheimera sp. ATLC3. The sequence goes on along the minus strand of NZ_CM182103.1, from coordinate 1,840,821 downwards.
CGGGCTCCGGCTCAGTCGGCTCAGGCTCTGCAGGTTCAGCGGGCGCACACAGGCCAGGGCTTGGCGGTGTGTCTATTTTACCGGTACCGGCATAGGCCAGCACCGTTGCTTTAACATTGTGCACCGGCAAAAGGCTGGCACTGTAGTCATAAGGTGGTGTTAACTCACCGGTTGATTCAGCCGCTTCACCGGCTACAACGCCATCGTCCGGACTTTCCTGCCAGGTAATATCCTCAAAGATATTGTCTATCAACTGCCAGAAGCCAGCCGTCTGGCTGTACATCGACATAACCGGGTTTTTCATACTGGCGAAGTGGTTGTGCTCGATGCGTATCACTGCGCCCATTCTGCTGTTTATCCCGCTTTCAACAGCACCATCATAAAAATTGTTATAGATGTGGCCTTTGCCAAAGCGAAACAGTGGCAAGCGCGAGTTTACGTTGTACCAGTGGTTATGGTGATAAGTAATGGTACGGTCGTAATTATCGCTGTCTGAAGAGCCAACCAGCGACGTCTTCCAGCTGTGGTGCAGTTTGTTAAAGGAGATCGTAATAAATTGTGCGTCCCCTTTGGCATCAACCAGACCATCGTAATAGTCTTTTACCTGATCTTCGGTCAGGCTAGGGTCAGCTACTGTCAGGCTGTTATAGATTTCATTATGGTCAATCCAGATATTACGTACCGGCCCTTCGATACTGATACCATCGCCAGGCGCTCCCAAATTGGCGCGCACGTGATGAATGCGCAGGTTACGGATAATAATATTCTCTGCCCTGACGATATTAAAACCAATACCCGCCATTTCTCCCTGATTCCCCAGGCCGACAATAGAAATATCTGACACATCTTTAATATCAATTCTGCTGTCTTTGGCATTTTGCAACGTAATACTACCATTTACCCATATTGTTAAAGGCCTGGCCGGGTCTTTGTTTTTTATTGCGTTGATCATTTCCTCGCCGGTACAGACGGTGATTTCTACCTTGTTTTCACCACCGCCCCCGGTTGTGCCGCCGTTTTCGCTGGCATAACCATAAACGGTATCAAGGTCGGTAAGCGCCACAACGCCGGTATCAGGTTCTGGTGTGGGTGTTTCGGCTCCCGTATCAGGCACTGTCACCGGATCGTCATCACTGCTGTTGCAGCCAAGCAGCAGCGTGCTGCCTACCAGCATTGCAAGTAGAGTTTTATTAAACATGATATCGCTACCCTTTGCTTCAGGGGCTGCCTGCCGTACTGCTAAATCAGAGGTAACCCTGTTGATTTGAAATAATTATTGTTATTTAGCAGTCACTTTTTAATTCTGTCTACCGGTGGCATTTTCAGTGCGTGTGTCGGCATAACATGTGCTGCACTGCCAGTTATGGCGGAAGCTGGGGAGTTAACGCAAGCGGACAGGCTAAAACTAAGAAGGTTTTAGCCGGAATGTTCGCATTTGAACCAAAACGGCAATATCAGCTAATATTGCCGCCCTGACACAGCCGGGCCGGATCCAGTAACTGCTCCAGCTCACTGCGGCTGTAGCTGGTATGTTCTTGTGCCACATCGATAACCGGCCGGCGTTCTTTATAAGCTTGCTTGGCTATTTCAGCTGCCTTGGCATAACCAATTAATGGGTTTAATGCCGTGACCAAAATAGGGTTCAGTGCCAGAGCCTTACTGATGTTGTCTTCACGTACGGTAAAACCTGAAATGGCTTGTGTCGCGAGCGCCGAGCAGCTGTTACTGAGTAAGCGGATACTGTGCAGCAGATTATCGGCAATAAGCGGCAGCATCACGTTCAGTTCAAAATTACCTGACTGACCAGCGACAGTAATAGTGCAGTCATTGCCAATTACCTGAGCACAGACCATAGCCACCGCTTCGGGAATAACCGGGTTAACTTTACCCGGCATAATTGAAGATCCCGGCTGCAATGCCGGCAATTCTATTTCACCCAACCCTGCCAGCGGGCCAGAATTCATCCAGCGTAAATCATTGCTGATTTTCATCAGACTGATAGCGAGCCGTTTTAATGCGCCGGACGTAGCAACGGCCGTATCCTGAGAGCCAATGGCGCTGAAAAAATTCTCCGCCGGGCGAAAGGACAGGCCGGTGTTACGGCTTAATACCTGACAGAACGTCGCAGCAAAGGCTGGGTCTGCATTAATGCCGCTACCAACAGCTGTGCCGCCTTGCGCCAGTGCCTGAAGTTGTTCCAGCTGTTGCTGCAGTTGCTGCTCCGCCAATTGCAATTGTGACTGCCAGCCTCCGAGTACCTGGGCAAAACTGACTGGCATCGCGTCCATCAGGTGGGTGCGGCCGGTTTTTACCAGTTTCCCTATCTGCTTGGTTTTATTACTTAACTGCTGTTGTAGCTGTCTGACGGCGGGTAGTAATTGCTGTTGCAGGGCTATAGCTGCACTGACATGGATAGCGCTGGGAATGGTGTCGTTGCTGCTTTGCCCCAGGTTAACGTGATCGTTCGGGCTGACAGTTTGGTTCAGTGCTTTACTGGCCAGGGTTGCCAGCACTTCGTTAACGTTCATATTGCTGCTGGTGCCCGAGCCGGTTTGGAAAATGTCGAGTGGGTACTGCTGCATATCTGTCGCAGCAAGCTGGTCGTCTGCGGCGTGACAGATAGCCTGGCTGATAGTGTTGTTCAGCAAGCCAAGCTGTTGGTTGGCAGTAGCCGCAGCTTTTTTAATTTGTAATAAAGCCCGGATAAACTCTACCGGCAGTGTCTGACCGCTGATGTTGAAGTTCTGCACTGCGCGTTGTGTTTGCGCCTGATAAAGAGCGTCCAGCGGGACCTGCAGCTCACCCATGCTATCGTGTTCAGTTCGGGTTTTCATAAGTTGTGCTCCTGTGTATCGGTTGCCGGCAGATTGTTAGTTGTAACCTGTTTAAATAAATGCCGCCAGTTTGGCGGCAAAAGTTGCTGATAACAGTGCGATAAAGGCATGAAATATTGCGGTAAATACCGATAGTAACCGGGCTTGGGGCGCTCAGCTTTTATAGACTTTTCCGCCAGATATCGGTATAAATAACCGAATTAATACCAACAAACTGATTTTTTTGCCCGCCCAATGTTGTAAAGGCACTCTGTCTTCTATGCTTAGTTAACTGCCTATGGATATCAACAACTTAATCTGTACGATTAGCGGGACAGTATAAAGTTTCAGTCGGTTAATGAATAAGAAGGACGCGCGACAGTTATGACACTGATGTGGATTTTACTCCTGCCGCTGCTGGGGACTATGGTGCCGCTACTTGCCGGCAAAGGAAGCCGTACTACCTGTGCTTTAGCCACGGGAGTAGCTCCGGCGTTGGCGCTGGTATTATTACTGCTTCAGGCCCCTGAAGTATTTTCTGGTGAGACCCTGCGCTTCTTTGTTAGCTGGATACCGCTGCTCGGGCTTGATATTACCATTACGCTGGATGGGCTGGCGTTTTTATTCAGTTTGCTAATCCTCGGCATTGGCCTGCTGATTATTGTTTACGCCCGTTATTATTTGTCTGAACGTGACTCAATGCCGCGTTTCTTTGCGTATCTGATGCTGTTTATGACGGCGATGCTGGGCATAGTGCTGTCGGGTAACCTTCTGCAATTGTGGTTGTTCTGGGAATTAACCAGTATCAGCTCGTTTTTATTAATCAGTTTCTGGTGGCACAAAGCAGAAGCGCGCCGCGGTGCGCGCATGGCGCTAACGGTAACCGGCGCGGGTGGTTTAGCATTATTAGCAGCCTTTCTGATGATTGGCGACATTGTTGGCAGCTATGACTTACAGCAGGTATTAGCCAGTGCAGACCAAATACGTCAACACAGCCATTACCCGATATTATTAGTGTTGTTTCTGCTGGGTTGTTTTACCAAGTCAGCTCAGTTTCCGTTTCATTTTTGGCTGCCAAACGCCATGGCAGCGCCAACGCCGGTAAGTGCTTACTTACACTCTGCTACTATGGTTAAAGCAGGCATTTTTTTGCTGGCGCGGTTTTATCCGGCATTGTCTGGCACTGAGTTATGGTTTGTGCTGGTCAGTGTTGCTGGCCTTGCGACCTTACTGATTGGCTCTTATCTGGCATTGTTTAAACACGATTTAAAAGGTTTGCTAGCTTATTCCACCATCAGTCATCTGGGGCTTATTACATTACTATTTGGTATGGGCACTGATCTGGCTGCTGTGGCTGGTTTATTTCATATCATTAATCATGCAACCTTTAAAGCTTCGCTGTTTATGGCGGCCGGCATTATTGATCATGAGTCCGGCTCCCGTGATATGCGCAAGCTCAATGGTTTATGGCAATTTATGCCGATTACCGCCACGCTGGCAATGGTTGCAGCGGCAGCAATGGCGGGTGTACCGCTACTGAACGGCTTTTTATCAAAAGAAATGTTTTTCGCTGAAACCCTGCACCAGCATTTGCTCGGCTCTTTATCTTGGGTTATTCCGGTACTTGCGACCATAGCGGCAATATTTTCAGTAGCTTATTCAACGCGGTTTATTCACGATGTATTTTTTAACGGTCAGCCCAAAGGCTTATCCAAAACTCCGCATGAACCGCCTCGTTATATGCGCGTGCCGGTCGAAATTCTGGTTGCGCTGTGTATTCTGGTCGGAATTTTCCCAAGCTATATGATTGGCGACTTGCTGCATGCTGCATCAGAGGCGGTACTGGCTGGAAATGTACCTCAGTATAGTCTGGCGATATGGCACGGTTTTAATCTACCATTGCTGATGAGTGTGCTGGCCGTGTCGGGTGGCGTGCTGATTTACATCAACCGTAAGCATCTGTTTGATTTTCAAAACACACTGCCGGATGTTGATGCGCTGAATAGTTTTGAACGGGGCATTAAGCAGTTTGCTGCACGCTGCCACCGCTTTTATCAGTGGCTGGATAACGGCTCTTTGCAGCGTTACATGACGCTGGTGCTGCTCAGTTTTGTGTTACTGGCCGGTTTACCCCTAATACACCTGACGACACTTTGGGGCGGGCGGGAAGAGCTGCCGATAGATGCCGTCAATGGCGCTGGTGCGGCGCTGTTGCTGATTGGGGCTTTTGCTACCGTAATGTGGCATCGTAAACGGGTTGTGGCGCTACTAATGATCTCTGTAGTTGGGTTGATGGTCTCTATCGCTTTTACCCGCTTTTCAGCGCCGGATTTAGCACTAACCCAGCTGTCAGTTGAAGTAGTAACTATTATTCTGCTGATGCTGGCGCTGTTTTTCCTACCGCATAAGACACCAAAACAATCTGAATCCTCCCGTGTGGTGCGTGATCTAAGTATTGCCAGTATGGTGGGTGTTGTGGTTGGCAGTTTAAGTTATGCGCTGATGACCAGGCCGTTTAATACCATTTCAGACTTTTTTCTCACTAACGCTAAAACCGGCGGCGGTGGCACCAATGTTGTAAATGTCATACTGGTTGATTTCCGTGGCTTTGACACACTAGGCGAAATTACCGTGCTAGGTATTGCTTCGTTGGGTATCTTTAAACTGCTGACCAGAATTCCATTGTTTAAACCCAGTAGTGATGGCGAAGGCCGGCCCTGGGCGCTGGAGCGGCATTCTCTGCTGCTGGCTACCGTATCACAGAGTTTGTTACCGCTGGCGATTATGGTATCCATCTATATTTTCTTCCGTGGCCATAACTTGCCGGGTGGCGGCTTTATTGCCGGGCTTGTTACAGCAGTTGCCATTATTCTGCAGTACATTGCGCATGGCGTGGACTGGGTAAAAGAGCGGATGAACGTTGAGTACCAGCGCGTGGTGGCGATTGGCTTGATGATTGCGCTATTTACCGGTGCTGCCAGCTGGCTGTTTGGCCGGCCATTCCTGACATCCTGGTTCGACTATTTTGATATACCGGTGCTTGGCAAAATTGAACTGGCCAGTGCGATTGCCTTTGATTTAGGCGTATATATTACGGTGGTTGGTTCTACGCTGCTGATTCTGGCTAATCTCGGTAAGATGACGACCGCGCACCGGCCAGTGCATAAGGAAACGATCTGATGGAAACTCTGTTTGCCAGTTGTATAGGCTTTCTTACGTTTTGCGGTATTTTTCTGATGTTACGCGGCCGTACCTTTCCGGTGATGCTGGGGCTGACGATGCTGTCCTATGCCGTTAATCTGTTTATTTTTGCCTCCGGCCGCCTGACCCTGCGCGGTGCAGCGGTGCTGGGAACCAGTGAGCAGTATGCAGACCCTTTGCCACAGGCGTTGGTGCTGACCGCTATCGTAATAGGTTTCGCCATGACCGCATTTTTAGTCATCCTTGCTATCCGCGCCCGTGCCGATCTGGGCAATGACCATGTCGATGGTAAACTGCCTGATGCTGATGGCATGAAGAGGGAGAGTCGTTGATGTGGCATTTAATTACGGCACCTATTTTATTGCCGATGCTAACCGCGCTGGTCATTATGCTACCGCCGGTACACTATTCGCCAATGCGCCGGCGTTGGGTCAGTATGATTTCAAGCGCAGTTCAGCTGGTGCTGGTGGTGATTTTGCTGCTGCATGTACAGCAAAATGGCTTGCTGCACTACGCAATAGGTAACTGGCAGGCACCGTTTGGTATCATTCTGGTTGCAGATACTTTATCTATGGTGCTGGTGTGTTTAACGTCATTTCTGGCACTGGGGGCTATTTGCTATGGCAGCGCCGGTGAGGACGAGAAAGGGTCGTTTTTTCACCCGTTATTTCAGTTTCAGGTGATGGGCATCAATGGTGCGTTTTTAACCGGAGATCTGTTTAACCTGTTTGTGTTCTTCGAAGTACTACTGATTGCCTCTTACGCACTGCTGATCCATGCCGGTGGTAAGAACAAAACCAAAGCTGCTGTACATTATGTGGTACTGAACCTGACTGGTTCTGCCATTTTCCTGTTTTCACTGGCGGTATTGTACGGCACTCTTGGTACACTGAACATTGTAGATATGGCACAGAAGGTTGCGGTGCTGCCGGCTGAGGATCTGATGCTGGTAAAATCAGGCGGTCTGATGCTGATGATCGTATTTGCGCTAAAAGCGGCAGTGCTGCCACTGCAGTTTTGGCTGCCAGCCACCTATTCATCGGCTTCAGCACCTGTGGCTGCACTGTTTGCGGTAATGACAAAAATTGGTATCTATGCGCTGCTGCGGGTGTACACCACAATATTTGGTGCTGATGCGGGGCCGTTGCAGGGAATGGCTGCAGACTGGTTACTGCCGGCAGGCCTTGCCACTATAGTGCTTGGCGCTATTGGTGTGATATCCAGCCACGATTTTCGTAAACTGGTTGCGAATCTGGTGCTGGTATCCGTGGGTACGCTTGTTGCCATGGTCGCGCTGCATACTGAGTTATCTGCGGCGGCGGCATTATATTACACCGTGCATTCTACTCTAGTCACGGCTGCGCTGTTTTTGATTGCTGATCTGATTTCTAATCAACGTGGTAAAGCGGCAGACCGTCTGGTTTCTGGCCGGCGGGTAGTACAGCCGATATTGCTTGGCAGCCTGTTTATGCTGGCGGCGATGGCTGTTGCCGGCTTACCGCCTTTGTCCGGTTTTATTGGTAAGCTTATGTTGCTACAGGCGGTGACGGAACCTGCAAACCGCGCCTTACTTTGGACGGTGATATTAATGTGCAGCCTGCTGGTGATAGTGGGCTTGTCGCGTGCTGGCAGTACGTTGTTCTGGCGGGTAAGTGGTGGTGATGCAACTGGTGATAAGGCCGCGCCATTACAGGTATTTGCTGTATGCTGGCTGTTATTGGCCAGCCCGTTACTGGTGGTATTTGCCGGACCTTTAACTGAGCTGACGCAACAGGCTGCGGCACAGTTATATGATACGGACACTGCCGCCAGGACAATACTTGGCTCCGCCACTGCAGAGGGGGATGCGCCATGAGATTTGATGCAAAGTATCGCTGGCTGCCCACGCCATACCGCAGTGTCATGCTGTTTGTTGTCTGGTTATTGCTGAACCAGAGCATTGAGGCTGTACATTTATTTTTTGGGGTTGTGCTGGCACTGCTTATCCCATTATTGATACAGCGCTTTCGTGATCCTCAACCTGTCATCGAACGGCCATTGCTGGCACTGCGCTATATGCTGCGGGTACTGGCCGACATAGTGGTTGCCAATGCTCAGGTAGCAGTGCTGATCCTGGGGCCCAAAAGGCGGCTAAACCCGGCGTTTGTCAAAGTACCCCTGGATCTGCAGCACGAGCTACCTATAACGATTCTGGCCAGTACGGTGTCGATGACGCCGGGCACCGTAAGTGCGGAAGTGCTACCCAGCACTGAAAGCATTAAGCCAGGTGAGCCCTTACCACAACGTTGGTTATTAATTCATGTACTGAACCTGACTGATGAGGCGGCGCTAATTGAATCAATTAAACAGCGCTATGAAGCCCCACTAAAGGAGATTTTCAATGCTGGATAATGTCATTATGCTGGTGTTTGCAATGATCAGCATTGCACTGTTGCTAAACCTGTGGCGGTTGCTGCGGGGGCCCAGCCTGCCAGACCGTATTCTGGCGCTGGATACCATGTATATAAATAGTATTGCATTGATCATTTTGTATGGTCTGCTTATGGGCTCGCCGCTGTATTTTGAGGCCGCACTGCTTATTGCTATGCTGGGGTTTGTCAGTACTGTCGCCGTTTGTAAGTTCTTATTGCGCGGCGACATTATCGAGTAGGAGAGTACTATGCAACACTGGATGGAATGGGCAATCGCGTTTTTTCTGCTACTGGGCGGCAGCTTTGTGTTGATAGGGTCTATCGGTCTGACCAGGATGCCTGACTTTTTTATGCGTCTGCACGGGCCGACCAAAGCCACAACGCTTGGTATGGGCGGCATACTGCTGGGGTCAATTTTTTTCTTCAGCCTGACCGGAGATGTGAGTATTCACGAACTGTTGATTACTATTTTTCTGCTGATCACAGCACCAATCAGTGCTCATATGCTGATTAAAACAGCGTTACATCATAAACTGACTGCGATCAGTAAAACACGTGGGTTGGATAAAATACCCCCTGCTCAGGTGAAAGCGCATGATAGGAATGTGTAGCTAAGATTGAATGGCGGTGTACAAAGGGTTATTAGCGTAGCTAGTTTTCGTCGAAGCCGTTTTTAATAAGATCGGCGACGGCTCGTAGCGCCTGTGTAGCGTCTTCACCATCTGCACAAACCAGCAATGTCTTGCCTTTGCTACTCGCCAGCATCAGCAGTGCCAGCACACTGCTAGCGTCTGCTGTCTTATCTTCCTGTACCAGTTCAATTTTTGCCTGAAACTGCTGACATAACTGTGCCAGCTTGGTGGCTGCCCGGGCATGTAACCCAAGTTGATTTACAATAGTGACTTCTTCACTGCACTTCATCAGCTTGCTCTGCCGTGATGGCGTACCAACTCACGATGGCGTGTTTGCACGTCGTCTCTTAAGTTACGGTAACTTTCAGCCAGGCTTTCAACGATATAGACAGAACGGTGTTGGCCGCCGGTGCAGCCAATTGCAATTGTTAAATAGCTGCGATTATTACGTTCCAGATGCGGTAGCCAGGTACTGATAAAACTGTTTATTTGCCAGATATACTTGGCGACTACCGGTTCAGAAGCCAGATAGTCTTTGACTGGCTGGTCCAGCCCGGTCAGCGGCTTTAAATCCGGCTCCCAGTGTGGATTGGGCAGGAAACGGGCATCAAATACAAAATCGGCATCTTTAGGGATGCCATATTTAAAGCCGAAAGATTCAAACAGAATGACCAGTCGGCCGGTTTTTTGGCCCAGAATACGTTCGCGCAGCTGCTCAGCCAACTGATACACATTTAACTCAGTAGTATCAATGTACAGGTCAGCCCGGCTGGATATCGGGTCAAGTAATTGCTGCTCGCGGGATATAGCATCGTCCAGTGACATCGCCTGATGGGATAACGGGTGCAGGCGACGGGTTTCGCTGAAGCGCTTAATTAAACTGGCATGATCGGCGTCCAGATACAGAATAGTTAAATCCAGCTTTCGTGGCAGATAGGACAGGATCTCAGCCAGCTCATCGGGGTCTTGTGGCAGATTTCGAACATCTATACTGACAGCAACACGCTCGTACTGCCCCATCACTGTAGTGGCCAGCGTTGGTAGCAAATTAACAGGGATGTTATCTACACAGTAGTAGCCAAGGTCTTCCATCACACGTAAGGCAACAGATTTGCCTGAACCGGAACGACCACTAACTACCAACAGCTTCATTTTGCTGTTTCCATTGAGCTGTAGTCGACCAGCAACTGGTATAACTGCTGGTTTGTTTCTGCATGACGGATTTTTTTAGTCAGCTCTTTCTGGCTCAATAGTTTGGCGATGCCTGCCAGTGTACTTAAATGAGCCTGACACTGATCTTCCGGGATCAGAATCGCGCAGAATATATCGACCGGTTGATTGTCTATCGCGTCAAACGGAATCGTTTCTTTACTGACTACGAATACTAACACCGGCTGAGTGACAGTTTTGAGTTTGCCATGGGGGATCGCAATGCCGCCACCTATGCCTGTAGAGCCTAGTTTTTCCCGGGTCATCAGAGCTTCAAGGATACTGTACTCAGATATGTCTGGCAGGCGCTGATGTGCTAGCTCAGCAATATATTCCAGAATACGTTTCTTGCTGTTAAAAAGAACTGCACTTTTAGTGCAGTTCTCGGTAAGCATTGCGGTTAAATTCGTCATAATCTAATCAGTGTCGGGCTATTTTCTCTTTATGCTTAATGACCTGGCGATCTAACTTGTCTATCAACTGGTCTATGGCAGCATACATATTTTCATCTTCAGATACTGCGAATACTTCAGCACCATTAAGATGCAGCTTAGCTTCAGCAATCTGTTTCAATTTTTCCACGTTTAGGATCACATGTACATTGTTTATATGATCAAAGTGCCTTTCCAGTTTGGCAAATTTACTATCTACGTATTGTTTTAAGGCAGTGGTGATTTCAACATGGCGACCGGTCAGATTGATTTGCATAGACATATTCCTTCTTTTAGGCTTATTTACAGCAAGGTCTTGCGTTGATTTGACGGCGGAATATACAGAGACTCACGATACTTAGCGATGGTACGCCGCGCAACGTTAATGCCCTGTTCCATCAGAATATCGGCCATTTTACTGTCACTAAGCGGTTTGGCCGGATTCTCCGCCGCCACTAATTTCTTAATAAATGCACGAATAGCTGTCGAAGAACATTCTCCACCACTTTCTGTACTCACATGGCTGGAAAAGAAGAATTTAAGCTCAAATATACCCCGGGGTGTATGCATATATTTCTGCGTCGTGACTCGCGAGATTGTCGATTCATGCATGCCAACCATTTCGGCAACGTCATTTAACACCATAGGCTTCATCGCTTCCTCTCCGTGCTCAAAAAAAGCCTGCTGCTGCTGAACGATACAATTTGCCACTTTTAATAACGTTTCGTTGCGGCTTTCCAGACTTTTCAGAAACCATTTTGCTTCCTGCAGATGAGAGCGGATAAACTGGGTATCTGCGCTATTTTTTGCGGTACGCGACATCGCGGCATACTGCTGGTTTATACGTACTTTAGGCATAGCGTCAGGGTTTAGTTCAACCTGCCAACGGCCTTTTACTTTTATCACGCTAACGTCCGGAATAACGTATTGTTGCTCTTCACGAATAACGTCAGCGCCTGGGCGGGGGTTAAGGCTATGGATCAGCCGCATGACTTCCCGTAACTCGTCTTCTTTCAGTTTAGTCACACGCATCAAAGAACGAAAGTCACGGTTAGCTAAAAGTTCTGTATGGTCACGGATCATGCTTTGCGCAGCTGACAGGAAGGGGGTATCCGCGGCAAACTGGCGTAGTTGAACCAGCAAACACTCCTGAATAGATCTGGCACCAACCCCCACCGGGTCGAATAACTGAATACGCTTAATGACGGCTTCAACTTCGTCGGCTTCGATATCCTCTATCCCCAGCGACTCCAGAATCTCCTCGCAGCTGATGGTCAACAGGCCATTGTCGTCAATGGCTTCAATAATAATTTCAGCTATTGCCCGGTCAGTATCCGAGAAGGGCGTAAGTTGCATTTGCCAGCGCAGGTAGTCCTGTAACGTTTCACTGGTTTCACCCTGATAGACAAAATCTTCATCGCTGCCGCTGTTTCCGGCACTTACCGGCGCTGCACTAACCAAATCATCCCAGTTGTTGTCCAGCGGCAAGTCTTCCTGAATATTCTGCTCTGACATCGCTTCACTGCTGTCAGGTTCGCTCGGCTCATAGTTGTCGTCTGCTATCTGTTCTGAGTCGGTAGAGTTGAGTGAGGAAGGATCTGAGGTGTCTTTGGCATCAGCAGAAAAACTGTCATAGTCGTCTTCGGCTTCCAGCAATGGATTGGCATCCAATGCTTCCTGAATTTCCTGTTGCAACTCAATCGTTGACAGCTGTAACAAGCGTATAGCCTGCTGCAACTGCGGCGTCATGGTAAGTTGCTGTCCTAAGCGAAGTTGCAAAGAGGGCTTCATCTACTTCTACCGTTATCCTACTGAATAATGTGTTGAGATTGTTTTTCGCTAACTATAGCCTGAATTGCTCACCGAGGTATACATCACGGACCTTCTGATTTGCCAATACCTCTTGCGGTGGTCCCGACGCAATCAGCTCGCCATGACTGACAATATAGGCAATTTCGCAGACATCAAGCGTCTCGCGCACGTTGTGGTCGGTTATTAATACACCAATACCGCGCTGACACAGATGCTGGATAATCTTTTTGATATCCAGTACTGATATTGGGTCTACGCCGGCAAAAGGTTCGTCGAGCAGAATAAAAGCCGGGTCTGCTGCCAGTGCCCTTGCTATCTCTACCCTGCGCCTTTCGCCACCAGACAGGCTCATGCCAAGACTATGCTTGATATGGCCAATATGAAATTCTTCCAGTAAATCGTCTGCTATTTCTTCGCGTCTGCTGGCACTGAGATCTTTGCGGGTTTGTAATATAGCCAGCAGGTTTTCATATACCGTCAGCTTGCGGAAAATTGAACTCTCCTGCGGCAGATACCCTATGCCCTGACGGGCCCGGGTATGAATGGGGTCGAAGGTGATATCTTTGTCGTTCAGGCTGATATGACCTTTGTCTGATGGCACCAGACCGACAATCATATAAAAAGTCGTCGTTTTGCCTGCCCCATTGGGCCCGAGCAAACCGACGATCTGACCTGCATTCACTTCAAGGCTGACATCTTTAACAACTTGCCGGCCTTTGTAACTTTTCGCCAGGTGCGAAGCAACTAACTTCATGGATTATTCTTTTCCTCCGGCGTAAAAATCGTTGTTACGCGTTTTGACTCGTTACTTTCCGCACTTAGTTGCTGTTTTTCCACGTTATATTTGATAATGGACGCTTTGACAACACTACCGCTTTGCGTCAGCTCTGCGTCTCCACTCAACGTCAGAGTGCGGTTTGACGGCTCATACCGCATTTCACTTGCCGTGGCGGTAACCGGCTTACCATCCGCTAATAACTGAGAATAACTCACGGGTGAACCGGTAGCGATATATACCTCTTTGCCCTTGCCTGCACTGGCATTAATCTCCAGCTGGTCGGCTTTCATCTGTAGTGAGCCTTGTGTAATCACCACATTATTACGATAAGTCAGGACGTTTTCCTGCACTGAAACCAGATTATCGGCATCGATCTGAATTTGTTGGGTGTAGTCTGGCTGTGCAGCCATCACCGCAGAGCTGCTTAGCAGCAGAGCTAAGATAAGATTATTCTTCATTACGATATACCGTCTGCTCATGTTGTACTAACTGGAAAGTTTTGCTGGTCAAGTCAGCTTTAATGCCACTACCTTTGATATAAAAGCCTTGTCCCTGAATTAACACTGGTTGGTTGTTTTGTAACTTGTTGTCAGGGAACAGCATTTCCAGCGTATCTGTCTCAAGCCAGTCAATAAGCTCATTTTGCTGCAGGCTATCAATTCTGACCTGTTGCTCAAGGATTATTTTATCCTGGGGGAACCATACCGCGTATTGACTACTGGCTTGCCAGCTTGGCTGATGATCTTCGTTATACAGGGTATACACTGGCTTTTCAAACTGTGTAAATCCCAGTAGTTCAAAATGTTCAAGTCGTTGTGCACTGACGCTGTCTACCAGATAGCCATCACTGTCAAACAGTCGTCGGGTAATATTCTGTGCAATATAGTCAGGCATCAGTTCCTGATCGGTTTGCAAGGCATCATTGCTGTCAGTAGGTTCAAACCAAAGATAAGCAGCGGTGCCGGTCAGTATCAGAACGAGTAAAACCAGTATTTTTCTCATGTGCTACTGCCATCAAATAGGCCGAATTTATCCTGACTGATTAACAGCAGGTCGCATAGTTCGCGCACTGCACCAAACCCGCCAGGTATGCTGGTGACAAAATGGGCATGTTTGACCAGATAGGGGTGAGCATCGTTTACGGCAACAGCCAACCCGCAATGCTGCATTACGACCCAATCAGCTAAGTCATCGCCGATGTAGGCAATTTGTTGTGGCAGAAGTTGCAGTTGCTGCTGTAATTCTTCAAACGCAGCAGTTTTATTTTCTTGCCCCTGATAGATATAAGGCACGGTTAATGATGTCATCCGTTGCTGCACTATGGCTGAATTTCTACCGGTAATCACCGCCACCTCTATGCCGGCCTGGCGTAGTGCTTTAATGCCATAACCGTCCCGGGTATGGAAGGCTTTAAGCTCTTCGGCGTTATTACCCAGATAAATGCGTCCGTCGGAAAACACACCGTCAACATCGCAGATTAATAGCTTAATGTCGCGGGCACGACGCACAATATCGTTACTTACAGGGGTGTAAAGGCTGTTAAAAAGTGACATTTATAATACCCCGGCCCGCAGCAGATCGTGCATATTCATTGCACCGACAGGTTTGCCGGCATCGTCGATAATAATCAGTCCGTTAATTTTCTTCTGCTGCATTATCTGCAGCGCCTCAGCGGCTAATTGTTGTGCCTGTGCCGTGATACAGTTTCGTGTCATAACGTCAGCGATTTGGTTGCTATGGATATCATAGCGCTGGTCCAGAATACGGCGCAGGTCGCCATCGGTAAATACGCCAGCCATTTTGCCTTGCTCGTCAACAACGGCTGTCATACCCAAGCCTTTTTTTGAGATTTCCAGCAAGGCATCTTTAATTGTCGCACTGTACAACACTGCCGGCACCTGCTCGCCGGTGTGCATAATATCTTCCAGGCGCAATAACAACTTACGTCCCAGGCTGCCACCAGGATGTGATAGCGCAAAGTCATCGGCAGAAAAGCCTCTGGCGTCGAGCAAAGCGACTGCCAGTGCGTCACCCATGGCCAGTGTCGCCGTGGTACTGGCTGTCGGGGCTAAGCCTAGTGGGCAGGCTTCTTGTTCAACTTTGACACACAAGTGAGCGTCAGCCAGCTTGGCAAGGGTAGACGCCGGGTTACCTGTCATGGCAATCAGCTTGATACCAAGTCTTTTGATAACCGGCATAATGGTCAGAACTTCAGCGGTTTCGCCGGAGTTCGAAATAGCAATGACGATGTCAGCTGCGGACAACATGCCAAGGTCACCGTGACTGGCCTCACCCGGGTGAACGAAAAAAGCCGGAGTACCGGTAGAGGCCAGTGTCGCCGCTATCTTGCTGCCAATATGACCTGATTTTCCCATACCGGTGACAATGGTCTTGCCGGTGCTATCAAAAATCAGCTGACAAGCCAGATTAAAATCAGCATCCAGATATTGTTTTAGTTGTTCAACGGCAGCAGTCTCGATTTTGATTACTTCTGCCGCCCGGATTGTAAAATCAATTGTCATATTTTTGCCCCGGCGTTTACTGCGACATCGTGTTGAACAGCAAGTACTGATAACCAACAAAGCCGGATAACAGCAAGGCACCCTCTATACGATTAATGCGTTGACCTTTACCTATACGCAGAGACATCAGTAACATCGCAAGCGTTGCAGCGATCATCACATAGCTATCCCGGCTACCGGCCATGGGATCCAGCGAGTCGGGGCCAATAACGGCACCTAAGCCTAATACAGCCAGAATATTAAAAATATTGGAGCCGATAATATTGCCAAGCGCCAGGTCATCCTCACCTTTGAAGATGCCAATGATGCTGGCGGCGAGTTCAGGCAGGCTGGTGCCGATAGCGATAATAGTCAGGCCTATTACCAAGTCACTCATGCCAGCATAACGGGCGATGGTGACAGCGCCATGCACCAGTAATTGCGAGCTGGCAAGCAGAAGCAGCAAACCTATTACCACCCAAACTACCGCGCGCAGCAGTGAAATTTGCTCTGGCATTTCGCTGTTAATCTCAGCAATTAACGGATCATCGGCTTCGGCATGCTTACCCCAATATACCAACAGACAAATAAAGCCGGTGAATGCTACGAGCAGCAGCACACCTTCGGTGCGGGTTAACATATCATCGCTGATAAAGTAATAACCAAGCAGGGTACAAGCAAACAGTAATGGATACTCGCGTTTTAAGGTAAGCGAGGATACCAGTATCGGTTTGAGCAACGCGGCTGCGCCTATGACCAGCAAAATATTGGTAATATTAGAGCCTAATGCATTGCCAACGGACGTATCAAGCCGGCCTTGCCAGGCCGCACTGGCTGAAACCAGCATCTCTGGTGCGGAAGAGCCCATCGCTACTATTGTAAGGCCGATAATCATCGGAGAAATACCTGCGGTTCGGGCAACAGATGACGCACCGAATACAAAGCGGTCGGCGCTCCAGATCAGCAAAATCAGGCCAACCAACACAAAAATCACGGCTAATAACAAGGGTGACAAAATTTTTTCCCCAAATGCGCTGTCGAATCAGAGATTATTTTCCAGTTTATTGACTGTAATTGCAAAAAAAGCTGCGGTTTATCTAACGTAGCGAATTTTTAGCACAGTTTGTTACGATTTTTTGTAACGACTTTAGCGATGAAGCCGTTTACAATAATACAACCTTGGCTGCAGTATAATTGAAAACATACAAGTATGTATGTATAT
This sequence comes from Rheinheimera sp. ATLC3, assembly GCF_059429535.1. NCBI lineage: Bacteria > Pseudomonadati > Pseudomonadota > Gammaproteobacteria > Chromatiales > Chromatiaceae > Rheinheimera > Rheinheimera sp. ATLC3. Next base: position 1,823,811 of record NZ_CM182103.1, on the reverse strand, counting down.
TGCAAACCTGTTTCAGCGAAGCCTGCCGTAAGGCAAAGAGAGTGAATTTGTCAGAAACATTGATTGATATTCAGCAATTGACGTTCAGTCGCGGCGAAAGAGTGATTTACCGGGACCTGAATATGCAGTTCGCGCGAGGTAAAGTGACAGCCATTATGGGGCCAAGCGGTATTGGTAAAACTACACTACTGAGGCTTATTGGCGGACAGTTGAAACCGGACAGTGGCAAAATTCTGTTCGGCGGGCAGGACATTCCGCAGCTGTCGCGCCATGCACTGTATCAGGCAAGAAAACGCATGAGCATGCTGTTTCAAAGTGGTGCTCTGTTTACCGAAATGTCAGTGTTTGACAATGTCGCCTTTCCTATCCGTGAACACACCCGCTTACCCGAGTCGCTTATCCGTTTGATTGTTTTGATGAAACTTGAAGCAGTAGGGTTACGGGGCGCACGGGATCTTATGCCTGCGGAATTATCTGGTGGTATGGCCAGGCGAGCCGCACTTGCCCGGGCAATAGCTCTGGATCCGGAGCTTATCATGTATGACGAGCCCTTTGCCGGCCAAGACCCTATCTCTATGGGCGTTATTGTTCGTCTTATCCGCTCGCTGAACAATGCTCTGGGGTTAACGTCTGTCGTGGTGTCACATGACGTAACAGAAGTTATGAGCATTGCCGACTATGTCTATGTTGTGGCAGAGCAGAGCGTTATCGGGCATGGTACGCCAGAACAGCTGAGGCAAAGTGACTCGCCGCTGGTGCAACAATTTCTACAGGGCGAAGCTGACGGTGCCGTGCCGTTTCATTATAAAGCGGCGCCTTATGAGACAGAATTAATGGAGTTAGCCAGGTGATCGCCAATAAGTTACAACAGCTTGGTGCAGCCACCATAAACAGTATTACCGGCTTTGGCCGCGCAGGCCTGATGCTATTCGGTGCTTTGCTTGGTAAACCGGATTTCCGTAAAGGATTTCCGCTGCTGGTTAAGCAGCTATACGTTATCGGGGTTTTGTCGCTACTGATCATACTGGTGTCCGGCTTGTTTATCGGCATGGTGCTGGCATTGCAAGGGTATACTGTATTGGTCAAGTTTGGTGCAGAACAAATGCTGGGACCTCTGGTTGCGCTGAGTTTATTGCGCGAGCTTGGCCCTGTAGTTGCCGCCTTACTGTTTGCCGGTCGTGCCGGTAGCGCCTTGACAGCAGAAATCGGTTTGATGAAAGCGACTGAGCAACTATCCAGTATGGAAATGATGGCCGTTGATCCCTTAAGACGTATTATTGCGCCGCGTTTCTGGGCCGGTGTCATCAGTTTACCTATGTTGGCAATCATTTTTACCGCCGTGGGGATTTTGGGCGGACATCTGGTCGGTGTCGATTGGCTTGGCGTTGACCAGGGTAGCTTCTGGTCTGCAATGCAGGCTAATGTCGATTTATATCAGGATGTATTTAACGGCATCATAAAAAGCGTGGTATTTGCGCTTATTGTTATCTGGATCGCTCTACACAAAGGCTATGACGCTGTACCTACATCAGAAGGTATCAGTGCAGCAACCACGCAAACCGTTGTTACGGCATCACTGGCAGTGCTCGGGTTTGATTTTATTTTAACGGCAATAATGTTTGGTGGATAACATGACCACGCGGAAAATAGAGATTTTAGTTGGTGGCTTTATCGTATTAGCGCTGGCCGCATTTTTAATGTTGTCATTAAAGGTTGCAAATAGCGGTATGGGGGCAAGTAGCGAAACTTACACCCTTAAAGCAAAGTTTGAAAATATTGGTGGTTTAAAAGTCCGCTCGCCGGTAAAAGTGGGTGGGGTTGTTGTAGGACGTGTGGCTGCCATTGAACTTGATACAACGTATTATACTCCGATAGTGACGCTGGCAATTAACAGCGATTATAACAATTTTCCTGAAACCAGCACTCTGGCGATCCTGACATCCGGATTATTAGGGGAGCAGTATTTGGGGTTGCAACCGGGTTTTATCGACGAGACTGTTGAAATTCTGGGTGATGGTGACTATATCGAAGACACTAAATCAGCTTTGGTACTGGAAGAGCTGATAGGTCAGTTTTTATTTAACCGCGGGAATTAAACATGAAATTGTACGCAACTTTTCTGGCTGGGGCATTAGCCGTTCTGAGTTATCTGCCACAGGCTTCGGCAGAAGTGGTCACCTTTACCGATCCATATAAAATGATGGAAGTGCTGGCCGACAATACTTTTAGCCGTATTGCTAAAGACCAGAGTAAAATTCAGGCTGATCCGGAAGTGTTGCGGGTAATTGTCAACGATGAGCTTGTTCCATACATCGACAGCCGTTATGCCGCACTGCGTGTTATCGGCAACAGCGCTGACCTTCGAAAGACACCTCGTGAAGATATACTGGCCTTTGTCGACGCCTTTCAGAATTATATGGTCGCCACGTACGCTGGTGTATTTACCCAATACCGTGATCAGAAAGTTATTATTGAACCCGCTGCTGGTGGTTTAGATGATCAGAAAATCATTACCGTAAAAACCAGGGTTATCGATCCGGGTAAACCAGATATCAAAATTGATTTCAAACTGCGTCGCGGTAAAGATGCAGACAACTGGTTGGTATTTGATATGGTCGCCGAAGGTATTTCATTGCTTGACAGTAAGCGTGCAGAATTAGGTAATCTTATCCGGCAGCAGGGGCTGGCTAGTGTGACAGCGCTGTTGCAGGAGAAAGCTAAAGCGCCTATTACCAAGCCTGCGGAGGAAAAGTGACGCTTAACATCGAGCAGCAAGGCGAGGTATTGTGTTTTACCGGTGTGCTAAATCGTGATACGTTAATGCTGTATTCACCGTTCAAACTGTTAAATGGCGTCTCAGAACGGGTAAATTTTGATTTTTCCGGACTTGAAAATATCGATACTGCTGGTCTGGCCTGGTTGTTGCAACAGCTAGCCGGGGCTAAGCAGCGTGGTATAGAGATCTCTTTGTGTAACGTTCCGAAACAGCTGTTATCATTAGCAGATGTAACGGCAGTCAGGCCGTTATTGCCCATTAGTAATTAAGGTTTCGTTTTGGATATTAAGCAAATAGAGCAACTGTTGTCAGAACAGTTGCAACTGACAGAAGTGCGCGTTAGCGCTGAAGGTTCTCACTATGCCGTGACGGCTGTAGGAGCCTGTTTTGCTGACGTCAGCCGGGTTAAACAGCAACAAATGGTTTATGCGCCGCTGATGGCGGCGATCGCTGATGGCTCTATTCATGCTGTTAGCATTAAGACCTTTACACCAGAACAATGGCGTAGAGAAAAACTTCTTAATCCTCCGATGTAGTAATTTATGCAACAATTTCTTGTTACAGGTGGTCAGGCATTACAGGGAGATGTATCTATCTCCGGGGCAAAAAATGCCGCTTTACCCATTCTTTTTGCCAGTTTGTTATCTGAAAAGCCAACAGTTATCAGCAATGTACCGAAGCTGAAAGACATTGAAACAACTGTAAAGTTGTTACAGTTGTTTGGCGCAGAAGTCAGCTTTAGCGATAACATTGTTCGGGTTGATGCAGGTAAGGTTGCAAATCAGTTTGCCCCTTATGAGCTGGTCAAAACCATGCGCGCTTCTATTTTGGCATTGGGCCCTTTACTAAGCAGATTTGGTCAGGCTGAAGTGTCATTGCCAGGTGGTTGTGCAATCGGTGCTCGCCCGGTCAATTTGCATATTGATGGCCTGCGTAAAATGGGCGCTGAAATCGTGGTTGAGAATGGCTATATTAAAGCCAATGCCAGCCGGCTGAAAGGTGCGCACATCATTATGGATATGGTAAGTGTTACAGGTACTGAAAACCTGATGATGGCTGCTGTTCTTGCCGACGGCACGACAACTATTGATAACGCTGCTCGCGAGCCTGAAGTGGTCGACCTTGCTGTATACCTGAATACAATGGGTGCGAAGATCCGCGGCGCAGGTACCGACAGTATAGTTATTGAAGGTGTTGCGGCGTTACACGGCGGAGACCATAAGGTGTTGCCAGACCGTATCGAAACGGGCACCTTCTTAGTGGCTGCAGCTGTCAGTGGTGGTGACGTAACCTGTCGTAATACTGACCCGGCAGAGCTCGAAGTTGTGCTGGATAAGTTACGTGAAGCTGGTGTTGAGATTACCACTGGTCCGGATTGGATACGCGCAAACATGACGGGGCGTAAGCTTAAAGCTGTGAAAGTGAAAACGGTACCTCATCCCGGTTTTCCAACTGATATGCAGGCACAATTTACAGTTTTAAATGTCGTCGCGGATGGCGTGGGAATGATAACTGAAACGATTTTCGAAAATCGTTTTATGCATGTCCCTGAACTGCAGCGGATGGGTGCGAAAATTAGTCTGGAAGGGAATACAGCGGTGTGTCAGCACACCGACAAACTCATGGCTGCTCAGGTGATGGCAACAGATTTGCGGGCATCCGCCAGTTTAGTGATAGCAGGTTTGGTGGCTGAAGGCACAACCATCGTCGATCGTATTTATCATATTGACCGTGGCTATGAGCAAATAGAAGACAAACTTAAGAAACTCGGTGCTAATATCGAGCGGGTAAACGCGGCTTAAGCCGCGTTTTTTATCTGCGTAATTCGCGGGCTATTGCGTTTACAGTCAGCTGTTGACCACTGCGATTTATCGTAAGTGCAAGAGCAGTATTTGGTGCTGTTTCGGCAATCATATTCAATGCCTGTTGCACACTGCTAAAACGTTTACCATCGATTTGCAGCAATATGTCTCCGACCTGCAAACCAGCTTCTGCTGCCGGTCCGTTAGCGTTAACGGCGGTAATGCTAAGACCATACAGTGTTTGACCTGACGAAATCAGACGGTCGCCGGCTGCATTGACGACGGCATCACCAGACACGCCGAGGTGGCTGCGTGTCACCCGGCCATGCTTAATCAGTTTTTGCATGACGTTTACCGCCAATTGATAGGGAATAGCGAAGAATATGCCCTGAATATCCTGATTTTCCAACTGAAAGGCTGCGGCGTTGATACCAACCAGCATACCATTGCTATTAACCAGCGCACCGCCAGAGTTACCGCGGTTAATGGCTGCATCCATTCGCATAAAATCAATATAACCACGTGAACTTAAGCCGGTGTTACCGTTAGCGCTGATAATGCCCTGTGTAATCGTTTGTCCTAGATTTAACGGGTTGCCGATCGCTAGCACAACATCACCTACCTGAGGCTCCAGCGAGCTGTCTTGCGGGATAACAGGCAGATTTTCGGCCTGAACATACAATACGGCCAAATCTGTCAATTCGTCCTGACCAATCAGTACGGCTTCAAGTGTGCGTCCATCCTGCAGGGCAACTTCGATATAGTCTGCTCCGTAGACAACATGGTAATTAGTCAGGATATATCCTTGTGAGCTCATAATTACGCCGGAGCCCAACTCTTGCCGCTCTATAGTGCGTGGCCTTAAAGAACGTGGGTCGACCAAGGTGCTGCGGGTGTAAACATTCACCACAGCCGGTGCCGCCCGTCGCACTGCTCTGGCATAACTCACAGCGTGGTGTTCTTCGACGGCATCTTGCTGACTGAATATAGGAAGCGACAGATGTGTAAATGACGGTACAAACAGCATCAGCAGAAATGCTAATGCCAGCCCGTAGGCAATACTCTTAAGTACAAAATACAAAAATTTGGCCACGGGATATTAAAAAATTACAAAATTAAGGTTGCGCAAGCATAGCATTAATATGCGCTAAGCAGTAGCTGTCAGCTACCACTTAGCGCTGTATTATCAGCGAATTAATACATACAGGTTCATATTGCCTCTGCGTATATTCAGCGCTGCTACACCGTCACGGTTTTCCAGCATCTTGCGCAGCTCTGCCAGATTCGCAATCCTTTGCCGGTTTACACCTACAATAACGTCATCGGCAAGCAAGCCAATTTGCGCCGCCGGTGAATTATTTTCTACTACGTCTATTTTTACACCGCCACCTTCGGCGTTAGACATTTCAGCACCTTCAAGCATCGGATGTACCTGGCTTGCGGCTACCTGGCCCGTCGCTAACTCCCGCAGTTTTACAGTTATCGTACGTTCTTTGCCATCGCGTAGTATGCCAAGCTTCGCCTCGCGGCCTGCACCAAGTGTGGCAACTTTTGCACGTAACTCCATGAAGGAGCTAATTTTGTTGCCATTCATACTAATGATGACATCGCCTGATTCTAAACCAGCCTCTGACGCTGCGCTGTCAGGTAGCACTTCATTAACGAAGGCACCGCGGCTGACGTTGAGGTGCATCGCCTCTGTCAGGTCTGACGTGACATCCTGACCTCGAATACCTAAGCTGCCACGGCGTATTTCTCCGTGTTCAATGATCTGATCAACCAGGTTTTTCATCATATTGGCAGGAATGGCAAAACCGATACCGATGTTACCGCCGTTCGGGCCCAGAATGGCGGTGTTTATACCAATAAGCTCGCCGCGAAGATTTACCAGTGCACCGCCGGAATTACCACTGTTGATGGCGGCATCTGTCTGGATAAAATCTTCAAAGCCTTCGATACCTAAACCACCGCGGCCTAACGCGCTGATAATGCCTGAAGTAACCGTCTGCTCCAGTCCGAAAGGATTGCCAATAGCTATGGCATAATCACCGACGCGGGTCTTATCCGAGTTAGCCAGTTTCACTTCGGTTAAGTTTTTGGCTTCAATTTGTAATAGCGCTATATCGCTTTCCGGATCTGCGCCTAGTTTTTTCGCTTTAAAAGTCCGGCCGTCTTTTAACCGCACTTCGATATCGTCGGCATCCTGAATAACATGGTTATTGGTAACGATATAGCCACTGTCTGCATTGATAATGACGCCTGAACCCAAGCCCTTGAACGGCCGTTCTTCGCGATATTCATTTGGACCGCGTTGGCCGAAGAAGTAACGGAAAGCTTCGGGTAAACGCTGTTTTACCTCGCGGCTGCCGGCAACTGAAATATGCACAACGGCGGGTGTAGTTTGCTCCAGCATGGGAGCAAGTGAAGGTATTTCCTGCTCGCCGGAGAAAAACGGTATTCGGGCTTCCGCCGGGGCGGGGTTTGTCAACAACAAACTGGCTGCGATTGCGGCACCAACCAATGACAATTTTGTATTCATAGCGTCATAGTCTCCTTTAACAAGTCGCGACTATGAGCCTTTACCAAACAAAAAAGTTCAGCCGGGCCGCATGCATTATGTAACAAATTATTGCACGGGTTTTTTACTGTGCCGATCTTTTATCAGGCCACTGGCTTCCCCGGAATAATCACGTGGTTGCTGTTCAGCCGATGAGTATACACGGCGTTTTTCGTCGATTTGATTCAATGACTGCCGAATGTAAGCTGCTGTGTCGCCGGACAGATAATTAATATCTTGTTTGACAGAAACTGTCGGACGCTCAACCAGTTGCATCTTAGAGTCTGCGATATGTCTTGCGATACGGGCGTAGTTATCCTGCAGCTGAGTCATCAGTTGATTAGTCGTCTCCAGATGGCTGGATACATCCTCGCGGTACTGTGCCAGCTGAGCCTGGCTTTCATCCAGCTGCAGCTGTAGCTTGTGCTGGTTCAGCTGTCTTAGTGTAAAAAGGCGGGCAGCAACTGCACCGATAATAAGTCCGGCCACTAGCCATGCTGCAGCGTACATAAATTCCATAACAACTCCTGCGGGGTAATATCTGTTGATAGTGTAACCTAACTTCTTATCCAGAGTGGTAAGGCATGTTACTATTATTGCTGATAATAAAGCCGTAACTCAGTAGCGTTCAAGTAAGACTCAAATGACTCCACTATTAAAGTACCAGCAAGATTTAACGCGTGATGACTTTCACTACGATGCGGCGCAGGAGTTTGCTGTGACACAGTTACAGCGATTGTATGATGATTTTATTAATCATAAACCTGCTACGTTATCGCTGTGGCGCAAAGTATTTGGTGCCTCGCCAACTGTTCAGCCTTTGCTGGGGTTGTATTTTTGGGGGGGCGTTGGCCGGGGCAAAACCTATCTGGTAGATACGTTTTATGAGTGTTTGCCGACGAAGCGCAAAATGCGCATTCACTTTCACCGCTTTATGCATCGCGTACACGAAGAGCTAAAATTACTGAAAGGTGTCAGCAATCCGCTGGAAAAAGTTGCCGACAAGTTTAAGCAAGAAACAGACATTCTGTGTTTTGATGAGTTCTTTGTCTCAGATATTACCGATGCAATGATTCTGGGCACGTTGATGGAATTACTGTTTGCGCGTGGCATTACACTGGTCGCGACATCGAATATAGAGCCAGATGGGTTATACCGTAATGGATTGCAGCGGGCCCGCTTTCTGCCAGCGATAGCACTTATTAAAAAATATACCCACATTATAAATGTTGACAGCGGTATCGACTACCGGCTTCGAACATTGGAACAGGCAGAGATCTATCATTTTCCGCTGGATGCCAAAGCCGAAACGAACTTACAGCAGTATTTCCACGCTCTGTCGGTAGAGCCAAGACAAGAGGCGGTACAGGTAGAAGTAGGAAACCGCAAACTAAATACCCGTTTTGAAGCGGACGGTATTGTCTGGTTTAGTTTTCATGAGCTGTGCGAGACGGCCCGTAGCCAATATGACTATATGGAACTCAGCCGCTGCTACCATACGGTTTTGCTATCTGGCGTGAAAGCAATGGGGCGGCAAAATGATGATGTAGCGCGCCGCTTTATCGCGTTAGTTGATGAGTTTTATGAGCGGCATGTCAAGTTGATTATCTCTGCACAGATCCCGCTGGAGCAGCTGTATCAGGATGGCATTCTGAATTTTGAATTTAAACGGTGTATCAGCCGTCTGCAGGAGATGCAGTCGCGGGAATACCTTGCCAGGCCACACTTACCATAATTTTTTGCCAAATCTGTGGAAATTTATACGTAAGGTGCTGATTTTTGAAATTGGTTAATATATAATCCGCGCCCGGCCTACGTTACAGCCTATATACTGCCGTTAGCCCGGTAGTTTTGTACTCGAAGGGGTACGCTAACGACAACCGCTGCATCAGCCCTGCACGGTGTCAGGTGTAACTAAGTTATTTTTGGATAGAGACAATGAAAACTTTTACTGCAAAGCCAGAAAGCGTAACCCGCGACTGGTATGTTGTTGATGCGTCAGGTAAAACGCTGGGCCGTATCGCAACTGAAATCGCTGCCCGTTTACGTGGCAAGCACAAGCCAGAGTACACTCCGCATGTAGACACCGGTGATTACATCATCGTTGTTAACGCAGAGAAAGTAGCTGTTACCGGTGCTAAAGCGCAGAACAAAATGTATTACTCTCACACTGGTTTCCCAGGCGGCATCAAGGAAATCAGCTTTGAGAAATTAATCGCGAAAAAACCAGAAATGGTTCTGGAACTTGCTATTAAAGGCATGTTACCAAAAGGTCCACTGGGTCGCGCTATGTTCCGTAAGTTGAAAGTTTACGCCGGCGCAGAGCATCAGCATGCTGCTCAGCAACCGCAAGTATTAGATATTTAATCGGAGCATAACATGGCACAGAATCAATATTACGGAACTGGTCGTCGTAAAAGCTCAACGGCCCGCGTTTTCTTAAAAGCAGGTTCAGGTAACATCGTTATCAACCAGCGCGCGTTAACCGACTACTTCGGCCGTGAAACGGCTTGTATGGTTGTTAAGCAACCATTAGAGCTGGTTGACATGGTTGAGAAGTTTGACCTGTACATCACCGTAAAAGGTGGTGGTATCAGCGGTCAGGCCGGTGCTATCCGTCACGGTATCACCCGTGCACTGATGGAGTTTGACGAGTCACTGCGTCCAGCACTGCGTAAAGCAGGCTTCGTTACCCGTGACGCCCGTCAGGTTGAACGTAAGAAAGTGGGTCTGCGTAAAGCACGTAAGCGTCCACAGTACTCAAAACGTTAATCGTTTTATTCAGTACCAGAAACCCGGCAATTATTGCCGGGTTTTTTTTCATACGTCTGACCGTAATCTGTGATTGCAAACCAGCCTGAGATGCTGGTCGTATAACGCAAACTGCTAAGATAATACCGATTCAGCCTGCCTTAATCCTTGTGTAAAGCAGGGCTTTTCATTATGATCGGCGATATTTTTACGGTTTATAATAATTGCTGAAATTCAGCCGCTTAAATTCTGTTTAAGCGTTAACGTGGAGATGAGTGGATGAGCAACGCGCCTGTAGATCAAGGTCGCCGCCGCTTCCTTACCATTGCAACCTCAGTTGTAGGGGGCGTAGGTGCTGTCGGAGCTGCTGTGCCCTTTATAGCTTCGTGGAACCCGAGTGAGAGAGCTAAACAAGCCGGTGCTGCGGTAACGGCCGATATCAGCAAGCTGGAAAGCGGCCAACTGATTCGCGTTGAATGGCGCGGTAAACCGGTTTGGGTTGTTAAACGTACAACAGAAATGCTGGAGTTATTACCTAAGCTGAATGACCGATTACGTGACCCGGAATCTGAGGAAGAACAGCAGCCGGCATATGCGCAAAATATCTATCGTTCTAAGAAACCAGAAATATTTGTAGCAGTAGGTATTTGTACTCACCTTGGATGTTCACCTTCATATATCCCTACTGATTTTGATTCGCATGTAGAAGGCGTACATTCCGGTTTCTTCTGTCCATGTCATGGTTCAACCTACGACCTTGCTGGTCGCGTATTTTCAGGTGTTCCGGCTCCTAAGAATCTGCAAATCCCACCGTATATGTTTATCGACGACAACACTTTGTTAATTGGCGAAGATGAGGGGGCAGTCTGATGTTTAAGAATCTGATGAGCTGGATTGAATACCGGTTGCCATTTATGGAGAAAATGAATCTGCATGTTATGCAGTATCCGGCTCCAAAAAACTTTAATTTCTGGTACTTCTTCGGCTCACTGGCGATGCTGGTACTGGTTAACCAAATCCTGACTGGTATTTGGTTAACAATGAACTTCGTGCCAAGTGCTGAAGGCGCTTTTGCCTCTGTTGAGTACATCATGCGTGATGTTGATTACGGTTGGTTGCTGCGCTACATGCACTCTACCGGCGCCTCTGCATTCTTCGTCGTGGTATACCTGCATATGTTACGCGGTATGATGTACGGCTCTTACCAGAAACCACGCGAACTGCTGTGGATTTTTGGGATGTTAATTTTCCTGGTTCTGATGGCTGAAGCATTCATGGGTTATCTGTTACCGTGGGGACAGATGTCATTCTGGGGGGCTCAGGTAATCATCTCTATCTTCGGGGTAATTCCGGGAATTGGTGAGGATTTAACGCTGTGGATCCGCGGTGACTATGTTATCTCAGGTGCTACGTTAAACCGTTTCTTTGCATTGCATGTTATTGCCTTACCTTTAGTGCTGGTTGTGTTGGTGTTCCTGCATATTATGGCGCTGCATGAAGTGGGTTCGAACAACCCTGACGGCATCGAAGTCAAGCGCGACAATGACGGCAGCATCGAGCAAACGGAAGCAGACAAGAAGTTTACTTTCCACCAGTATTTCACAAAAGGCGGTAAGAAGATTATCGTTGATGCAATACCGTTCCATCCTTATTACACAGTTAAAGATTTAGTTGGTGTAGCAGGTTTCCTGTTGATCTTTGCCTGGGTTATTTTCTTTATGCCAGAAGGTGGTGGTTATTTCCTCGAGCCGCCAAACTTTGAAGCGGCTAACCCGTTGAAGACTCCAGAGCATATCGCTCCTGTTTGGTACTTTACGCCGTTCTACGCCATTCTTCGGGCTGTGCCAGATCAGCTGTTTGGCGCTATCTTTATGTTTCTGGCGATTATTGCACTGGCCTTATTACCATGGATTGACCGCGGTACTGTTCGCTCAATCCGTTACCGCAGCGGTTTGCACAAAGTGAATCTGATCGTGTTCTGTATCAGCTTTGTAGCGCTTGGTGTGCTAGGTGTTTTACCTGCAACGCCAACATACACCATTCTGGCACGTATTTTCTCATTTACTTATTTCGGTTATTTCGCACTGCTTTGGATTTACAGTAAGAACGAAAAGACCAAGCCGTTACCAGTGAGGTTAAGTTAATGATTAAGCATATTTTTTCAGCAGCCTTACTGTGTGTATCTGCTTCAGTATTTGCTGCAGGGCCTTCGGTTCATCTGGATAAGGCGCCGATTGATCTGACCGATAAAGCATCATTGCAAAATGGTGCCCGTATGTTCCAGAACTACTGCCTGGGGTGTCACCAGATGCAGTACCAGCGCTATGCCAGAACTTTCCGTGACCTGGATATTCCGGAAGATGTTGGTATGGAAAATCTAATGTTTACCGGTGAGAAAGTTGGCGATCATATTAAAAATAATATGGCTACCAAAGATGCCGAGAAGTGGTTTGGTGCGGCGCCACCGGATTTAACAAACGTTGCCCGGGTGCGCGGCCCTGATTGGTTATATACCTATTTACGTAGTTTTTATGCCGATCCGTCTAGGCCTTTTGGTGTAAATAATGAAGTATTCCCGATGGTTGGTATGCCGCACGTGCTGCAGGAGTTGCAGGGTATGCCGTACAAAGCGCATGAAACCCGTTTAGTCGACGGTGAATCAAAAGACGTGTATGCGGGCATTAAAACGGATGGTACAGGCGAACTTACCAGCGAAGAATATGACCGGGCAGTTGCAGATCTGGTAAACTATCTGGAATACGTCGGTGAACCAACTAAGCTGGAAGCCCGCGCGTTGGGAACAAAAGTTATGGTGTTCCTGTTAATATTCTTTGTACTGGCTTACTTACTGAAGAAAGAATATTGGAAAGATGTACATTAACTAGTTGTTTCAACTAGAAATGTTTACAGGGGCCTTAGCGCCCCTTTGCCGTTTTTTATTTTACCGGAGGAAGACATGGCGATCACTGCCAATAAACGCCCTGTGATGACACTGTTCTCAGCAGCTGATGACATGTTCAGCCATCAGGTACGTATCGTACTTGCTGAAAAAGGCGTAACTGTCGATATTCTTCAGGTCACACAAGATAACTTGCCGGAAGATCTGTACGAAGTTAATCCGTATGGCAGCCTGCCAACTCTGCTTGATCGTGAACTGGCGTTGTATCAGGCCAATATTATTATGGAATACCTGGACGAGCGTTTTCCTCATCCACCTTTGATGCCGGTATATCCGGTAGCCCGTGGTCAGGCTCGTTTGATGATGTACCGGATTGAAAAAGACTGGTACCGTCTGGCTGCAGCTATTCTGAATGGTGATGAAAACGCGGCAACGGCGCGGCAAGAATTGAAAGAAGGCTTACTCTCTATCGCACCATTGTTCAACGAGGCGCCATTTTTTATGAGCGAGGAATTTGGCCTGGTTGACTGTTATATGGCCGCGTTGTTATGGCGCCTACCGCTGTTGGGCATTGAATTATCTGGTCCTGGCAGTAAAGAGTTGAAAAACTATATGACGCGTATTTTTGATCGCGATGCATTTCAAGCTTCATTAAGTGATGTTGAGCGTGAGATCCGCAGAGGAATGAAGTTCTAATGAAGATGACAGCGAACCGCCCGTATCTGCTGCGGGCGTTTTATGAGTGGATAGTCGACAACAATTGCACGCCTTATCTGGTTGTTGACGCTACCGTCAGTGCTGTAAAAGTTCCTATGCAGTTTGTGCAGAACGGGCAGATTGTACTGAATACCGCCCCTTCTGCTGTTGGCAATCTGCAGTTAGGTAATGATGCTGTAACCTTCAATGCCCGGTTCGGTGGTCAGCCCTTCGCGCTTTATATCCCTGTCAACGCGGTACTGGCAATATATGCCAGAGAAAATGGCGCGGGTACTGTGTTCACGCTGGAGGAAGAGGAAGACGAAGCTGAGATTTTCAGCAATGAATTCGGTGATGACTCTCCGGAACCTGAACCTCCAAAGCCGAAGAAAACATCTCACCTGAAAGTAGTTAAATAAATCTGCTAGCGATGTATGTCTTATTTTGCAGTAGCCACTTGCCAGAAAGCCTGGATAAGTGGCTCGTTCAATCGTTTTTGTAGCATACAGACACCTAAATCAAAGGGTTCAAAGCGATAATCCACTTCTAATGATCTGACCCGATCTTTTACCGGACTGTTCACTACCACTGCATCTGCGACTAATGCTACACCTGTGCCAAGCGCTACCATTGACACCATAGCTTCATGACCATCTACCTTCGCCACGACATGTGGTGTTATAGTCATGTCGGTCAACCAACGGTCAAACCGGCTACGGGCCGGGCCATGTTCTGGCATAATCAGCGGTACCTTATCCCATGGGAGCGGGTTCTGCTGTAAAAGGTCATTCACTCTGCAAGGTATGGTAGGGGCAATCAACATTACCGGCAGGCTAGCAATACTGCGAAATGCCAAATTAGCTGGCAGATGCGTAGGGTGAGCTGCCAGTGCAATGTCGGCTTCATCCAGCCGAACCTTTTCTATCGCTGACGCCGCATCACCCGTGGTTAGTTTTATTTCAGCTTTGGGGCACATTAACCGAAACCGGTCCAGAATAGCCGGTAAATGGCTGTAACTGGCCGTGACTGTGCAAAATAAGCGGATTTCACCCGTCAGCTCTGCACTTGCCAGCTGCAGGTCAACTTGCAGCTGATGCCATTCGTCGAGCCAGGTACGCACAAACTGAGCAAATCGCTGCCCTGCTGCTGTAAGTCGAACCGAACGCTTGTCGCGGAAAAATAACGTTACTCCTAATTCCTCTTCCAGTCTCTGTATCACCCGGGTCAGAGTGGGAGGGCTGACATACATCTGCTCGCTGGTCTTACTGAAGTTTAAACTGCTGGCAAGGTGCTGAAATAACTGAACGCTGCGGATATCCATAAAGTTGGCCTTTATTTCATTATTTGAAATACAGACTTCTAAATATATCACTTCTCGCAATTTAAAGCAGTGGCTAATATATACGGTATTAAAGCAGCTGCAACGTGCTGTTTATGCTTGGCTTGCACGCCGGGCGGTGAAAACGAATTCAGAGAAGTAACATGACAAACTATTTTAATACATTGAATTTACGCCAGCAGTTAGGCCAGTTGGGCCAGTGCCGTTTTATGGATAAAGCTGAGTTTGCCAACGGCTGCGAATTTTTGAAAGGCTGGAATATTGTTATTGTCGGTTGCGGAGCTCAGGGGTTAAACCAGGGGCTTAACATGCGCGACTCAGGACTGAACATAAGTTATGCACTTCGTGCTGAAGCTATTGCAGAGAAAAGGGCGTCTTTTAAAAAGGCCAGCGACAACGGTTTTACTGTTGGTACTTATGAGCAGCTGATTCCTACAGCAGATTTAGTATTAAACCTGACACCGGACAAACAGCACAGTGCGGTGGTGGATGCGGTTATGCCCTTGATGAAACAGGGGGCGACGCTGGCTTATTCACATGGTTTCAATATCGTTGAAGAAGGTAAACAGATCCGGCCAGACATTACAGTGGTAATGGTGGCACCCAAGTGTCCGGGGACTGAGGTAAGAGAAGAGTATAAACGCGGCTTTGGCGTACCGACGCTGATTGCTGTGCACCCGGAAAACGATCCGAAAGGTCAGGGGCTGGAAATCGCAAAGGCCTATGCTTCAGCAACAGGCGGTGATCGAGCCGGCGTACTGCAGTCATCCTTTGTTGCGGAAGTAAAATCTGACCTGATGGGGGAGCAGACTATCCTTTGCGGCATGCTGCAAACCGGCGCTATCCTGGCTTTTGATAAAATGGTTGCTGATGGCATCGCTCCGGGTTACGCCGCTAAGCTTATCCAGTATGGTTGGGAAACGGTAACCGAGGCGTTAAAGCACGGTGGCATAACCAACATGATGGACCGTTTAAGCAACCCAGCCAAAATCAAAACATTCGAACTTGCTGAGCAGTTAAAGGTAACGTTACGACCATTGTTTGAAAAACACATGGATGACATTATCAGCGGCGAGTTCTCCCGTACCATGATGGCAGACTGGGCGAATGATGATCAAAACCTGCTAACCTGGCGCGAGCAGACCCGCAGCTGTGGCTTTGAGAAGGCACCGGCTTCAGATGAACATATAGCCGAGCAAGATTATTTTGACCGTGGCTTGCTGCTGGTGGCAATGGTTAAGGCTGGTGTGGAGCTGGCATTTGAGACTATGGTCGACGCCGGCATTGTTGCTGAGTCTGCATATTATGAGTCTTTACATGAGACGCCGCTCATCGCCAATACCATAGCGCGCAAACGTTTATACGAAATGAATGTTGTTATTTCTGATACTGCGGAATATGGCAATTATCTGTTTGCTCATGCTGCTGTGCCGCTATTAAAAGAGACGGTGAATAGTTTAGGCAGTGAATACCTTGGCAAAGGTGTGTCTGCCGGTAACGGTGTAGACAACCTTAAGCTGATTGCCGTGAATGAGGCTATACGGCAGCATCCGGTGGAAATTGTCGGTAAAAAGTTACGTGGTTACATGACAGCGATGAAACGTATCGTAGAGTCTGCTCAGTAGCCTGAAGAATGATGTGGTTAGAGGTATACCGTTTGCCAGAAGCTGCTGTAATACCTGACCAATAATGATGTTATACGTGGACCTTGGTTGTTTTGCCCTGCTATGCAGGGCTTTTTTTTCGCGTTAAGCTGGCATTTTCAGACACAAGGGTATGGCATTATGAAAACAATTGCTCTGGTTGCACACGATGGTAAAAAGCAGGCGTTACTGCAATGGGTTTGTGCACATAAAGCCTTCTTTGCTGATAAAAACCTGGTGGCAACCGGTACTACCGGTAAATTGATTGCAGAAGCGCTGAATCAGCATGTGCAATGTCTGGCGAGCGGCCCGCTCGGGGGGGATCAGCAAATCGGTGCGATGATTGCTGAGCAAAAAATTGACTGGCTGGTGTTTTTCTGGGACCCGTTATCTTCACAACCGCATGACCCAGATGTGAAAGCGTTAATACGTTTGGCTGTGGTGTGGAATATTCCTGTTGCCTGTAATCAGGCGACGGCTGACTTTATCATTCATTCCAGCTTGTACCAGCAGGATTATAAACGCGATGTACCGGATTTTTCTGTATATCAGAACAGGTTAGATAAAAAATGATCAGCTTGTCAGCAGTTAAATCGATAGTGGAGTGCATCTGCTTATTGTTTGCTGTAATTGGCTGAGGTTTATTAATGCAGTTTTCTGATAGTGGCTGGTAACCCAGGAAGAAGGTAGGCCGCAAACCGCGCGGCCACCTAAGGTCCTGTTTCGTCATCCTGTCGATACTGTCCTTAGCGTATCATCCCTGGCTCCATCCCGGAGTGTTCCCAAAGCGTCCTGCTATTTCCCTTTCATCCATAAACATTATCGTCCTGATAATGTGCTCTCGTCCTGAGAGTGTCCTGTGTCATCCCTGCAATTCTCAGCGCTTGTGAAGAGTCTGAAAAGAGCTTGCTCATCCTGAGCGTGTCCTATTTTCATCCCTGTGCTATCCTAGCTTGAATCTGCGTCCTGCAGAGTCGCCCTAACTTCCTGTCAGGGGGTCCATCCGTTGACAAGTTAATTATGAACGCTGTAGCGTAATTACAGCAGTAGCTTTTTGAAAAAAACGCGCTGTAATATTATTGTAAATATAAGGGTTACGGTTGAAAGCTATTATTTATCATGCATTTAAGTGTTATTGGAAGAATATTTTTGTCAGTTAAATAGCGTTAAAACTTACTTGTTTGTGAGATATATCTCACAACAATGAAGGCTTTAAGGGTGCAAGATTGCGCCATTCAATGTATGTCTGAATTAAACAAGGATTAAGATGGCCAGAGAACAACTGGGGATATGCACTGAAGCAAACCTGCATGGCAGCTATTTGCTTCTGAACGCTTATGAAGGGCATGAATCCGTCTTACGTTATAAACTGGCACGTATACCTCAGTTAATAGACCGCCTGGCAGCGCATTTCTCTGAGTCGATGCTGACTGCTGTAGTGGCTATTGGCAGCAATTATTGGGATGTGCTTTATCCCGATGCCAGACCTGCAGGCTTTAAATCTTTTCCCGATTTAACACTGGACGATATAGGCCTGTCGCCGGTACCCATTGATCTGCTGATCCAGATACGCTCAGATCGCCTCGATGTTAATGTCATCGCTTGTCAGCAAATTCTGCAGGTGTTGAACGGCCATACAGAGTTGCAAGATCAACTGCAGGGCTTTCGCTATTTAGATGGCCGGGATTTGAGCGGCTTTATAAACGCGCCTTATAACCCCGGTGGCCGTTATAAAAGACAAGTAGCTTTGGTGGATAGCACACAACAACCTGTTTTTGCCGCTGGTAGTTATGTGTATTTCCAACAGCTGTGCTTTGATCAGATGCTTTGGCAGCAACTTAGTCTGACTGAGCAGGAGGAAGTTATGGGCTATGACAAGGTATCAGCAAAGCCATTAAGTGATACCTTGATGTTGCCCGACAGCCATTTGGCGTTGACTCAGCAGTCCGGTAGTACTGTACTGATGCAGAACATGCCGTTTTATCAGCCAAAGCGACAAGGGCTCATTCAGTTGAGTTATGCTGCAAAGGCAGAATATCTGGCTGAAGCGTTATTCAGACGCCTTGGAGTATCAGAGCAGCTAACAACCCCTGATGCATTACTGAGTTATTATCGCATTGAACTCAGTGCCGCGTTTTTTGCCCCATCGCTGAGTTTTCTCGAATTATCTGCCAAAGGCTGAGTTTTAATCTAATTATACTTTTTCAAACAGCTCGGTGACTTTCTTCAGTGTGAAATCAATATTTTTAACGCTGATTGGTGCAATAAAGATAGTGTCATCACCAGCTATGGTTCCGAGTACCCCTTCGGCTTTACCTACGGAATCAAGCAAACGCGCGATAAGTTGTGCAGCACCCGGGCTGGTACGGATAATAATCATCACGTCGTTATGCTCGATATCAAGCACCAATTGACGCAGTGGGCTTTTGGTTGTTGGTACACCTAATTCAGGTGGCAGCGTATAGACCATTTCCTGTTTGGCATTACGTGTGCGCACTGCGCCATACTTACTTAACATCCGCGAAACTTTAGACTGACTGATATTATCAAAGCCATCATTTTTCAGTGCATCAACTATTTCTCCCTGAGAGCCAAAGCTTTCTGTCTTCAGTAATGCTTTAAACGCCTGGATCAGCGCTTCCTGTTTGGCTTGCTTTGTCATATCACGCTCTTATCATCAGTTGTTTTGTGTCGCTATCTTAGCAAAGTTCGCAGTGCGTCACACTTTGTGAAGTAAACTACACTAAAATTCGCTAAAATGCTTAGACTTTAGGCTTAAGCTATTTGTATTTTCAGCGCGGTTTCAGTATTGTTGGCGCGTTTTTCAATCAACCGTTATTGAGGGATTTATCATGAAAGTTGCTGTCTTAGGTGCCGCCGGTGGTATTGGCCAGGCATTATCTTTATTGCTGAAATTAGACTTACCAGCAGGCACAGATTTAGCGTTATATGATTTAGCACCGGTTACTCCGGGCGTTGCGGTTGATTTAAGCCATATCCCTACAGCTGTCAAGGTAACGGGCTACGGTAAAGAAGATCTGAATACCGCGTTAGCCGGCGCTGACATTGTTATGATCCCTGCCGGGATGCCACGTAAGCCGGGTATGGACCGTTCAGACCTGTTTAACATCAATGCTGGCGTAGTAAAAACCCTGGCGGAAGCCATTGTGCAGCAGTGCCCTAAAGCCTTGGTTGGTATTATCACTAACCCGGTTAATACAACAGTGGCAATCGCTGCAGATGTATTTAAAAAAGCGGGTACCTATGACCCTCGTCGTTTATTCGGTGTAACCACGCTGGATGTCATTCGTGCCGAAACTTTTGTTGGCGAATTAAAAGGCAAAAACCCGACTGAAGTCACCGTGCCGGTT
This sequence comes from Rheinheimera sp. ATLC3, assembly GCF_059429535.1. Classification (NCBI taxonomy): domain Bacteria; kingdom Pseudomonadati; phylum Pseudomonadota; class Gammaproteobacteria; order Chromatiales; family Chromatiaceae; genus Rheinheimera; species Rheinheimera sp. ATLC3. Next base: position 1,803,977 of record NZ_CM182103.1, on the reverse strand, counting down.
ATCGGTGGACATAGTGGTACCACTATCCTGCCATTACTGTCTCAGGTTGCAGGCGTAAGCTTCACTGATGAAGAGGTAGCGTCTTTAACTCACCGTATTCAGAATGCGGGTACTGAAGTAGTAGAAGCGAAGGCCGGTGGCGGATCAGCTACGCTGTCTATGGGCCAGGCTGCGGCACGTTTTTGTATTTCCCTGATCAAAGGTTTACAAGGCGAAGCGGTCACTGAGTACGCTTATGTCGAAGGTAACGGTGAGCATGCCCGTTTCTTTGCTCAGCCTTTAGTGCTGGGTAAAAATGGCGTCGAGAAATTATTGCCTATCGGTACTTTAAGTGCGTATGAGCAAAAAGCCATGAATGACATGCTGGGCACATTAAAAGGCGATATTACATTGGGCGAAGAGTTCGTTAAGAATAACTAAGCTTGGTCTTCATGATGAAAAAAGGCGCTATACGCGCCTTTTTTGTTTTCAGCATCGCAGGTTAATGCGTGCGTGATACCGCGATATCCGCCAATGCCAGTAGTGCTTGTTTATGCTCAGATTCTGGCAATATTGCCAAAGCCTGGCGGGCACTTTCCGCTTCGCGCTCAGCAATGCTTCGTGTATAACCAAAGGCATCGGTATCGTGCAAGGCGGCCATAATGGCATCAAGATTGGCCATACCGTTACCTTCTACTATGGCTTCACGGATCAATGATTGTTGGGCGGGAGTTCCATGTTTCAGCGCATGGATAAGTGGTAAAGTTGGTTTACCTTCTGCCAGATCATCGCCGATATTTTTACCCAACTCGGCAGCATCAGCCTGATAATCCAGCACATCATCAATAAGCTGAAACGCTGTACCAAGATGCATTCCGTAAAGCTTAAGGCTGTTCACGACAGCTTCAGGTTGCTGAGTAATAATGGCGGCTAACTGAGTTGCTGCTTCAAATAGTTTGGCCGTTTTACAGTAAATCACCTGCATATAGCTCTGTTCGGTTGTATCAGGATCGTTGACGTTCATCAGCTGTAGCACTTCGCCTTCTGCGATGATATTAGTGGCGTCCGCCAGCACATGCATAATACGCATGTCGTTTAGCGATACCATCATCTGGAATGAACGGCTGTATAAAAAGTCGCCTACCAGCACGCTAGCCTGATTGCCAAAAACTGCATTGGCTGTTTCTTTACCCCGGCGTAGTGTTGATTCATCTACTACATCATCGTGTAGTAAGGTTGATGTATGAATAAACTCGATAATAGCAGCAACTGTAATATGAGCATTGCCCTGATAGCCTAGGGCTCTGGCAGCTAATACTGCCAACAGCGGCCTTAGTCGTTTACCGCCACTGTTGACGATGTAGATGCCTAATTGGTTGATCAGTGCAACATCTGAGTTCAGCTGTGAAAAAATATGTTCGTTAACTGCAGCCATATCGGCAGAAGTGAGCTGCTGAATTTGTTCGAGCGTCATGAAAAACAACTGCTTAAACCAAAGAATGGCGCTAATTCTACACTATGGCTCTTATACTCCCAAAGCAAAACCGGATCCTTTTGCTACTTCAGTGATCTTTTTTATATTACTACTTGCGGGGGTAGGGGAAATTGCGTACAATTCGCGCCCTGTGAATTGAATTAACACGCCCCTTAATAAGCGTTGGCGTGCTTTGTACGGAGTTAACTATGTACGCGGTTTTCCAAAGTGGTGGTAAACAGCACCGTGTGACGGAAGGTCAAACTCTACGTCTTGAAAAATTAGACTTAGAAACCGGCGCAACAATCGAATTTACACCTCTGATGGTCGCTAATGGCGAAGATATCAGCATCGGTGCACCTTTAGTTGAAGGTGGTAAAGTAGTAGCGGAAGTGGTCACTCATGGCCGTGGCGATAAAATTAAAATCGTTAAGTTCCGTCGTCGTAAGCATTCACGCAAGCAGATGGGCCACCGTCAGTGGTTCACTGAAGTGAAAATTACCAGCATCAGCGCGTAATAGGAGTATCGACACATGGCAAGTAAAAAAGGTGTAGGTAGCACTCGTAACGGTCGCGATTCAGAAGCTAAACGCTTAGGTGTTAAGCGTTTCGGTGGCGAATCTGTATTAGCTGGTAGCATCATCGTACGTCAGCGTGGTACTAAATTCCACGCGGGTACTAACGTTGGTATCGGTAAAGACCACACTCTGTTCGCTTTAACTGAAGGTAAAGTGAAGTTTGAAGTGAAAGGTGAGCACAACCGTAAGTTTGTGAGCATCGTCAGCGAGTAAGCTGTCAAATTTCAAATAAACCCCGCCTGGTGCGGGGTTTTTTATTACTAAGTTGGTGTGATAGGTCACGCAAGCCTGTTTCGACATCTTTTAATAAGCTAAGTTATACTTATCGCCAGTTAACTGGTAACTGGTTTTAATCTGATTAATCAGGACGCACCCGATGAAGTTTGTAGATGAAGCGATAATCCGAGTAGAAGCCGGCGACGGCGGCAACGGTATTATTAGTTTTTTACGTGAGAAGTTTGTATCTAAGGGTGGCCCCAATGGCGGCGATGGCGGCGATGGCGGCGACGTATATCTGGTTGCAGATGAGAACCTGAACACTCTGGTTGACTATCAGTTTGAAAAATTTCATCGCGCAGAGCGTGGTGAAAACGGCGGCAGTGTGAACTGCACTGGTAAGCGTGGTAAGGATCTGGAGTTACGTGTGCCAGTAGGTACCCGGGCTGTAGATGTTGATACTGATGAGGTGCTGGGTGATCTGACCCGTAATGGTCAGCGCTTACGCGTAGCTAAAGGCGGATGGCACGGCTTGGGTAACGCCCGCTTTGCCAGCAGTACAAACCGGGCACCCCGCAAGAAAACCAATGGTACACCGGGCGAGATCCGTAATTTACGTCTGGAATTACTGTTATTGGCAGATGTTGGCCTGCTTGGGCTACCGAATGCGGGTAAATCAACACTGATCCGCGCTGTTTCAGCAGCTAAACCCAAAGTGGCTGATTACCCTTTTACTACGTTAGTGCCAAATCTCGGTGTTGTGCGGGTTGAGTCACATCGTTCATTCGTTATCGCTGATATACCAGGCCTGATTGAAGGTGCAGCTGAAGGGGCCGGGCTGGGCATTCAATTCTTAAAACACCTGGAACGTTGTCGTCTATTGTTGCATGTTGTTGATGTGTTACCGGCAGATGGCTCTGATCCGGCTGAGAATGCTGTAACGATTGTACAGGAGTTGGCAAAATATAGCGAAAAACTGGCCGGTAAACCGCGGTGGCTGGTTTTTAACAAACTGGATTTGGTCATGGACGATGAATTAGATGAGATCATCGGCAATGTGACAGCGGCACTAGACTGGCAAGGCCCGGTATTTAAGATCGCAGCAGCCAGCCGAACCAATACCGAACGTTTATCTGCTGACATTCTTAACTATATTGAAGAGTTACCTGTTGATGAACCTGCAGAGCAAGTGGCGGATCCAGTGACATTCAAATGGGATGATAGCCCGACAGACATACAGCATGTTGCAGATGATGAGGATGATGACGACGATTTCGATGACGATGACTACGATGTTGAAGTGATTTATCAGCGTTAAGGTAGTAGGCATGATAATTTCAATGGTTGCCGCCATGACCAGGAACAGGGTTATCGGCAAAGATAACCAGATGCCCTGGCACTTGCCGGCAGATTTAAAACATTTTAAGCAGGTGACATTGGGTAAACCCGTTGTGATGGGGCGAAAAACGTTTGAATCTATTGGGCGGCTTCTGCCGGGCCGGCGCAATATTGTCATCAGCCGATCGGCACCTGTTGATGCCAAAGGCGCTGAATGGGTTACCAGCCTTGAACAGGCGTTTGAGCTATTGCAACAACATGACGAAGTAATGGTGATTGGCGGGGCCGAAGTTTACCGCCAGTGTTTACCTTTAGCGCAAAGGCTATATTTGACAGAAATTGAGCTCAATACTGAAGGCGATGCGTATTTTCCCGACTATCAGACAGGAAATTCAGACGAATGGCGGCTTATCAGCGAATCTCATCATCCTGCTGACACAAATAACCCCTATCATTGCCGTTTTATTACATTACAGCGTGCGGTCTGAGTTTGCACAGGCAAAGACATGTTGTTAAGATGATTCAGGTTATATTCAGTGAGGAGTAGTAGATGAGATTATTGTCAACTTTGTTGTGTGGTGCTGCGGTAACATTATCACTATTGACTGCACCGGTTGCAGTAGCCGATGATCAGCTTGCTGCTTCAATGTGCGACTATGTAGCAGCCGATGATAAAAACCGTCTGCGAAAGGTTTTGAGTGACTATCGTCTGCGTCTGCGCAACATTTATGACGGTGTAGTGTGTAATGGCGAAAGTCTTATTCGTCATGCATTTAGAAGTAATGCCGCAGACGTTGGCGAATTTATTGCTAAGCAATTACCTGGCTCGGCAATTGCTGGCGCGGGTGATATCGAATGGGCTGAAGCCAATGGTTTTGGTGCCTCACCTTTAGTAGCCGTGTTAAAAAGCCGGGCGGGTGACGGCGATTAATCGGTTTATAGCATAATAAAAAACCGCCAACTGGCGGTTTTTTATTATGCTGATCAAAGCTTAGACTTTAAACTGCTCGACCGACACACGCAGCTCTTCAGCCAGTCTCGCAACTTCGTGGCTAGACTCTGATGTCTGTTCGGCACCAGACGCAGTTTCTTCTGCAATCGACACGATAGATTCAAGTAACTTACTGATTTCATGAGAAACCTGATTCTGCTCTTTAGCGGCATCTGATATCTGCTCACTCATATCATGTGCCAGGTGTACTGCATGAGTAATCGAATCAAGGGCTTTGGTGGCGACTTCTGTTTTCTCTACACAGTTTTCTGCCTGTTTGCGGCCTTTATTCATTGCTTCTACCGCTGCGTGCGCGCCGCTCTGAAGCACCTGAATCATCGCCTGAATTTCCTGCGTTGACGCTTGTGTTTTACTGGCAAGCGAGCGGACTTCATCAGCTACTACCGCAAAACCACGGCCCTGCTCGCCGGCTCTGGCTGCTTCAATAGCAGCATTTAGTGCCAGTAGGTTAGTCTGCTCTGCAATGCCTCTGATAACGTCCAGAATACTGCCGATAGAGGCACTGTCTTTATGCAGTTTATTGATCACGACTGAAGCTTGCTCCACTTCGTGTGACAGTTGCAGAATGATCGCTTTATTTTCCAGAGAAATACCTTTAACGCGCTCAGCTTCGTTGTCTGCATTCTTAATTTCTGCCACTGCATCGTTGGAGCTCTGTAGCACACCCTGTGCGGTGCTGCTCATCTCAGTCGTTGCGGTAGCAGCTTGTGTCACCTGAGACTTCTGCTCGCGAATAGCCTGAGTAGTTTGCACGGTAATAGCGGACGTTTGCTCAGATGCTGCTGCCAGCTGTGTTGAGCGCGAAATGATACCCTGAATTAACTGTTGCAGATTGGCGATAACCTTATTGCAGTTACGGGCCAGTTCACCAAATTCGTCTTTAGCACTGTCATCAAGTTTCTGGGTCATATCACCGGACGCAACGACACCCAGAATTTGATTTACTTTCGCCAGTGGTATAGCAATGCTACGGACAGTTACAGTGGCAATGATAACGGAGAAGATAATAGACAGCAGCACTACAATAAAGATTGTTGTAATGGCATTAGACACGCCAGAGGACGCGTCGCGCTGAATGACTTCGGCGGCTTTGCTGGCCTGGCTTAATAGGCCGGCAAGACTCGCCATACCACTGGCTGTTTGTTGCTCAGCTGACGCCAGCAAAACTGTCGCGTCGGCAGTGCTTTGCAGGCGTTTAAGCTTTAACGCGGGGATACCCTGGCTGCCGTCTAAAGATTCGTTTATCGCACTAACCTTCTCGTCAAGTTCACTGACCAGACTTACCTGACCGGCAGTTTCTGTTTTAATCACGGCAAACTGGTCATTCAGGTCTTTCAGGCGGAAGGCTATTTCATTGCTGATCGTATTGGCTGTAGTGTCAGATAAAGTACGGTTCAAATCTACAACGTTGCTGATCAGTGTATTGATGCCGGTTTCTATGCTGGTAGCAGCCTGATACGACCGTGGGAATCGCCGCTGCACATCACGTACATCAGTGAAATCGAGGATTAATGACGCCATATCGTCGGCGTGGCCTTCCAGTTCTGACAACTTGCTATCGATAGTGTCACGCAGCATAAGGTTATTTTTCAGCTCATCAAATAGCTTGGTGCTTACTGGAATAAAGCTACTGTATGCCTGGTTTACTTCACCTGCAGCGGCTTTCAGTGTCATTTCTTCCTGAACCGCATTCATTAACCGTTCAGATGCCTGCTGATAGGATTGCTGCTCGTTGCTGAACTGTTTGCGCAGTCGCTCTATTTCAGACAAAGAGTCGGCGTTAAACGCCTGCAAGCTGAGTTTACTCATAATGACAAACTCACTTTGCATAGCTGCACTGTTTTCCAGAGCGGGAATAGATATTTGATTAACTTCCGCAGTAGACTCGCTGATATTGCTCAGGCTGCCATAAGCTGTGATACCAATGATCAACAGGAGCAGCGAAATAATACCAAATCCACCGATAACCCGTAATGCAACGGTTAACTTCATAATAACTCCCAATTGTTTGCATTAGTTCTGCACCTTAACTTAAGGTACAAAGTGGAACAAGTTCAGACAAGCCGGCTAAATATACCGTGTCCTTGCTAAACCTGCCACACTATATCGTTGCTGGGTTTCAATACAGTATGCAGATAATGCATTACCCCAGACACAGCCTGTATCCAGCGCATGTATATTGACTATCGGACTATAGCCGTTAAGCGACGCCCAATGGCCGAAAAATAGCTCAGTCTGCAATTTACCGCGCCAGAATTCATACCAGGGTACTAACGCTGTCTGGCTTCGTGGATGGCCTTTCTCTTTTAACTCCAGCGAGCCATCCTGCCGGCAGAATCGCATCCGCGTGCAGCTGTTAATAGTGAAACGCCAACGCAGGGCAGGGGTCAGTGCATCAGCCAGCCGGTCAGGTTTGTTACCATACATAACCTGCAGCAGTGGTAGAGGATCTGTTTTAAGCTGCTGCTGCACTTCCTGCGTCATGCTAATCGCATCATCCAATGACCATTCTGGCGCTAAGCCAGCATGAACCAACATAAACCGCTGATCAGTGCTGATATGCAGCAGTGGCTGCTGGCATAGCCACTGTATTACGTCCGCCAGGTCAGGCGCAGCAAAAACATCCTGCAGTAAGTCTTGTGGTTTAACATCACTGAGGCCGTAATAGCAGGCGATAAGATGTAAATCGTGATTACCCAGTACAGTAATTGCAGAGGAACCCAGACTTTTGACAAAACGCAGGCATTCTAACGACTGTGGACCGCGAGCGACCAAATCGCCGCAAAACCATAATTGGTCTTTATCCGGCTGGTAATTAATATGCAGTAGCAGACGCTGTAAAGCATCATAGCAACCCTGAAGATCGCCTATTACATAAGTTGCCATGGTCAGTTAAGAATATTTGGCATAGCCAGGCGGAACAAAGGGATGGCTGCATGAAACCGCTCTTGCTGACCGGTTAGCATTTCGTAGTGGCCTTGCATAGTGCCTACCGGTGTTTCAAGCACAGCACCGCTGGTATATTGATAGCTGCTGCCGGGTGCAAGTGTAGGTTGTTCTCCTACTACACCATCGCCTTCAACTTCAGTCTGCTTGCCGTTAGCATCGGTAATGAGCCAATAGCGTCTTAGCAGTTGCACAGATTCTTCGCTGTGATTACGAATGGTAATGGTGTAGGCGAAGACATAACGCTGTGCGGCAGGATCAGATTGGGCGGCGATGTAAAAGGTTTCTACTTCAACCGGTACATTAAAATGCGATGTCATGCAGTTGACTCTTGCTGGTGCAGCCATTGGGCTACTTTAATAAAATCTTCCACACTAAGCTGCTCTGGCCGTGAGCCTGGATTTAATCCAAGTTGTTCCAGTTGTTCTGCTGTTGCAAAGTTACTGAAGCAATTGCGGATAGTTTTCCTGCGCTGATTAAACGCTTCCAGACAAACTCTGTTAAGCACTTCTGCTGGCACGGGTGCCCGTTCGGCAATAGCCTTAGGCAGTAAGCGAACGACTGCAGAGTCTACTTTTGGTGCGGGTTTAAAGGCCCCCGGGCCAACTTCTACAACGGGCATGGCGTGACAGTAGTACTGCGTCATAATACTGAGCCTGCCAAACGCTTTGCTGCCATGAGTTGCCGTCATACGCTGCACAACCTCTTTTTGCAGCATAAAATGCATATTTTCGATCTGATCAGCATACTGAAACAAATGAAATAACAAAGGCGTAGAGATATTGTAAGGCAAATTACCGAAAACTTTTAGTTTCTGACCCGGTTTAACCAAGCTGGTGAAGTCAAACTTCATTGCGTCAGCCTGATGAATCGTCAACTTGCTGGCAAGAACAGGATGATGCTGCAAGCGTTCAGCTAAATCCCGGTCAAGCTCAACGACGGTTAAATGCCCGGCAGCCTCTGCTACCGGTTCAGTCAGTGCGCCAAGCCCTGGGCCTATTTCTACCAATATATCTGTCGGTTTAGGCGCAATAGCTTTAACTATACGCCCTATAACCTGGGGGTCGTGCAGGAAATTCTGGCCAAAGCGCTTACGGGCGCGGTGGCCCTGGTGTACGTTATCAGTCATGTAAAGTCGTCGTTTTAGCGGCTAAAGAGATAGCCTGATTTACTGCATGGAATAAACTACCGGCGTCAGCTTTGCCTGTGCCGGCAAGGTCAAGCGCTGTGCCGTGATCAACAGAGGTCCGGATCAGCGGTAAACCCAGGCTGATGTTTACAGAGCGGCCAAATCCCATATGTTTCAACACAGGCAAGCCCTGGTCATGATACATCGCCAATACGGCATCAGCATCATCGAGGTATTTAGGTTGAAACAAAGTATCCGCCGGCAGAGGGCCAATCAACTGCATGCCGCTTGCACGCAACTGGTCAAGTGTTGGGATAATAATATCCAATTCTTCGCGGCCAAGATGCCCATCTTCACCCGCATGCGGGTTTAACCCGCAGACATAAATTTTGGGGTTGGCAATGGCGAATTTCTGCTGTAAGTCCTGATGCAGTATAGTCAGGACTTTCGTCAGTCTTTCTGCCGTGATCGCTTTTGCGACATAAGCCAGAGGAATATGCGTGGTAGCAAGGGCTACCCGTAATCCTTCGGTAGCGAGCATCATAACGACGTAAGGTGTATTAGACTGCAGGGCAAAAAACTCTGTATGTCCGCTAAATGGAATACCGGCTTTATTGATTATGCCTTTGTGCACAGGGCCTGTTACTATCGCAGCAAACTCACCACTAATAGATTTCTCGCCAGCAAAGCTAAGTGTGTTGACCACATAGTTACTGTTAGCAGCATTTAGCTGACCCGCCACAACTGCCTCTTCCAACGGGAAGTCGGCTAGGGTAAGGGTGCCAGCTGCTTGCGGCTTTGCGGTCGCGGTTTCGTCATACGGCAGTAACCGCAACGGAAGCTGCAACTGCGCAGCCCGCTGTTCAAGCAAAGAAGCATTAGCACAAACCACCAGTTCAGCTGGCCAGTCTTGCTGGGCAAGCTTTATTACCAGATCTGGTCCTATGCCTGCAGGCTCACCTGGCGTTATACCAATGCGCAGCGTCATTTAGTTATCCGCCAGTACTTCAATATGCGCTTCTGAGCGCAGTTCACGCAGGAAGTTGCTTGCTTCTTCGTTATAGCGCCGGTTAAAGATCATGCGGTAAACCTGCTCACGTTTTTTATCGGCTGTTGCATCGACAGTACGCTTATCCAGCACCTGTGCAATATGCCAACCGTGCTCAGTGCGAAATGGCTCGCTGATTTCATTAATTCCCAACCGGTTCAGGGTGTCACGGAAAGCCGGTACAAACACTGTCGGCTCACTCCAGCCCAGATCGCCACCATTTAGCTTTGAACCCGGGTCTTCTGAGTGCTGTTTCGCCAGTTCAGCGAAATCGGCTTCTCCGGCACGAACTTTGGCTGCGAAATCAGCCAGCATAGTACGGGCACGCTCTTCACTCAGAATGATCGATGGTTTAATCAGAATATGGCGGGATTTCACTTCGTTAATTGCAGCGACGTTTTCACCACGAATGTCAAAAATAGTCAGAATATGAAAGCCGGCACCTGAACGCAGAGGCCCGACAATATCCGTTTTTTTGCGGCCCCGTATGGCTTCGGAAAACAGCGTCGGCATCTCATTAATGTTCATCCAGCCTAAATCACCGCCTTCAAGTGCGTTGGCTCCGGAAGATGAGGCGATAGCAATACGTTTGAAATCGCTACCGTCGCGCAAAAGCTGCATGACTTTGTCTGCCCGATCTTTGGCTTCACTAATGTCTTCCGCACTGGCCTGACTTGGTATAGCAATTAAAATGTGACCAATATTGTACTGTTCGTTGCTGGCACCTTGTTCTTCCATCATCTTAAGTACGCTGTCTATTTCCTGCGGGCTGATATAGATGCGCCGCTGTACGTTGGCCCGGACAACTTCGCCGGTGATCATTTCGTCACGTAAACGTTCGCGAAAACGTTCGTAGTTGCCCTCTTCAGCTATGACTTGCTGACGGAACTGTTCCAACGACAACTTTTCGTCCTGAGCAATGTTACGGATTGTATCATCGAGCTGTGCATCGCTGATTTGCATACCCATACGTTGGGCCAACTGCAGCTGCAGATTAGTAAGAATTAACCGCTCGGTCGCCTGAGTTCGCAGCGCTGCATCAGAGGGTAATGTCTGGCCTTGTGCCTGGGCGTTGCGTTTAACCCGCTCAACGATATCGGTAACATCACTTTCTAACACGACACTGTTATCCACTATGACCGCAACGCTGTCTATTTCACGTTCAGCAGCATTACTGCCAAAGCCGACACAGCACAGCAGTGCTGCAGAGATAAGTTGTGATAACTTCATAAATTCCTACATCAATTAGTTAGTAAGTATGGCCGGCGGTAGCTGAAAATGCCGTTCGATAGCATATCGGTTACACCGAAGCCGGCACTGTCGCCAAAGCCTTTGAGAACAAATTGTATACCAATGCTACTGTCCAGCTGGCTGGCCTGGGTAACATTACCTATTGGTAACTCAAGATCGGTCAGGATCTGACGTTTTGCTATTATTCGGACTGCCCAGCAACATGATTCGTATTGCATGCCTATGCTGGCGTCTATCATACGATGATTTGTCAGATCACGATAGTAACTGCCTACTAACTGCCAGTTATCGCTGACAGGCACAGTTCCAAGCACGCCAAGCTGCTGAATTTCCAATCCTGAGACTGCACGGCTGTATCTATGGTTCAACTGAAACATGCTTTTATCACTGGCCCGGTAATCCAGAGATACACTGCTTTTCATGATTTCGTCACTGTCGACATCGTACTGAACGGCTGAGCTGAAATACCATTTGCGGTACCAGTGCCAGATAAGTTCCGCGGCCAGCATTGACTCTGCAGAGCTCAAATCATCCGTTTCGTCATCTTGTATTGTCGGGTCTGACAAGAAGAAGATTTGGCCAAGGCTAAAGCGGAACAGCTCGTTGTCGACATTATCATAAAAGCGGCTGGTCCAGCCTACTGTGACCTGATTGGCTTCGTTAATCCGATCCAGGCCTGAATAACGGTTGATACGGAATAAACCATAATAGTCATCCTGCAGGCGGGTGGTATCGTACAGGCCGATATTGCTCTGATCACGGTAGGGGATATACAGATATTGAATTTGCGGTTCAAAAGTCTGCAGTGCCGGTTCGCCAAACCAGTCATACTCACGTTCAAAATTCAGCCTTGAATGCAGCCGTAGTTTGGGTAACGTACGGGTAACGGATGAATCAACCGCAAAAGCGTCGTCGGCAGCATTTTGCTGGTAGTAGGTATACAGCATACTGGCTTCTGCTGTCAGTTCAAATGCAGGTGTGACAAAAGGCAGGGTAATGGTTGGTTCAACATGCATACGGTCTGCATAATTAATGCTGGCTTCATCATTACGAAAATGCGCGTACTGTGCCTGCCAGGAGAAGTTCACATAAGGCAAAATCGTGATCGGCTTTGCCGCAGACAGACTAAGTTCCGGCAAGGCACTATAAGCTTTGTTGTAATTACCAAGAATTTCAAATCCCTGCAGCCTGAGTTGTGAATGCACCTGTTCGCCGTAATAGCTCAGCGCCGCCTCGCGCAGCAATTGGGTATCGCTTTGGTTATTATAATCTGAACCCAAATCAGTCAGGTAGGCATCATCGCTTACGTCAGTAAAATCTACATAAGCGCGCAGCTCAGGGGTAAAATCACTCAGATGGCTAAGGTGGCCCAGGTAGCGCGCGCCGAAGCCATCCGGCTTTTCATTATCTGAGCCCAGATATTCCAGCTGCAGGTTGCCCTGCTGCGTTTCAGTCAGGTAGCGCAACTCTGATTTTATTTGAGCGCCGCGTTTACTCATATAACGCGGCGTAAGGGTCATATCATAATTAGGTGCCAGATTCAGGTAATAAGGCAGCTCAAATTCAACGCCTAACTTTTGCGAACTGCCAAATTTGGGTAACAGCAATCCGCTTCGGCGTTGTTCATTTACCGGAAAGGTGATGTAGGGCAAGTACAGTACCGGGATATCTTTAATTTTAAAGATGGCGTGACGCGCCTCTCCCCAGCCTTCATCTGCCTCGATATTGATTTCACTGGCATGCAGCGCCCAGCTGTTGTCGCTGACAGGGCAGGTTGTAAACAACGCCTGGTCAAGCAGAACCTGCTGCTCTGACGCGGTCAGGTGCTCGGCATAACCACGTCCGGCCTGGGTCAGAAAGCGGTAGCTGGCATCATCCAGCCTGGCATTATTCTGTTGCATATCCGCACTGAAACGGCTGCCACTCACCTGTAAGGTACCGTTAAAATAGTCAAGGCCACCATCGGCTGTCATGGTTTGCGAAATACTGCTAAAAGATGCTCTTGGTGCCAGCAGCAAAGTATCGCGGTAACTAATCTCGACATTGCCGTTAAATTGAGCGTTTTGGTTGTCGCTAAGTGCTACGGAATCTGACGCAATGCTAATAGTTGGATCCGCCGCATTCAGGCTGGCCAGTGCAGCTGGCTGCTGTACCGGGATATAACATACTTCAGCGGGAGCTGCCTCGGCGTATGCGATTGTGCAGGCTGCGACAGCCGGAAGAAAAAAACACACAGCTAACCCATGCTTCATGCAGTACTCTTGCCTTACTTTTGTTTTCATTGCTTTTATTGACAGCGGACTCGCTATGATAAATCAATTTTAGAAATCCTGCTAATCCGATATAGTGCTGATGGTATTCTGCAGCGCAGTTAATGTGCGGCGATCGGTTTACTGTGCAAACGAATGAAGGGTGACGCTGTGTGGGGTAAAATACTTGGTGCGCTGTTTGGTCTGGCTTTATTGAAGCTGCCGGGGTTATTGCTTGGTATTCTGATAGGGCACTGGTTTGATCGGGCTTTTAGGTTGCAGTTTGAGCAAAATGGCGGCTTTAGCGCCTTGTTCAGAGATAATACTGACGAACAGGGATTATTCCGTTACACCACTTTCGCCACTATGGGGCACATTGCAAAAGCAACGGGTGTAGTTACTTCTTCCCATATCCAACAGGCCACTGTATTTATGGACCAGCTTGGGCTCGATAGTCATCAGCAACGTGAAGCCCAGGCCGCATTTCGTGATGGCAAAGCGGTTAATTTTCCACTGCGCCAGCAACTGCAGCAGTTTTACCACACCTACAGGCGTCGTAAAGACGTATTGCAGTTATTTCTGGAGATCCAACTCAGCATCGCCAATGTTAACGGCAATATGACGACAGCCCAGTATGGATTGCTGCAGCAGGTCGCCGGATATCTGAATTTCAGTGCTGCACAGCTGGATATGCTGTTGCAGGCTTATCAGGCGCAAAGCCGTTTTTCGTCCAGATCAAACCAACGACACAGTACCGGGCAAGCTAGTCTTGCCGATGCTTATCAGCTGTTGGGGGTGAGTCAGGACGTTTCCGATACAGCGTTGAAAAAGGCATACCGCAAACTGATGGCACAGCATCACCCTGACAAGCTTATGGCGCAAGGGGTGCCTGCCGAAATGTTAGATGTGGCTAAAAAACGGACGCAGGATATACAGGCTGCTTATGAACTGCTGCGCCAAAAGCGCAGTGGAAAAGCGTAAACTAAAGCCCAACTGAACTTAGCCAGCCGTATATCTCCTGGAATACCCATTGCTGGGTATCTGCATTGTAGCCTGAGCCATTGATCAGACGTTGACGGTAAACGGCTTTCAGATGCTTGTTAGCCAACTGTTTTCTGTAACGCAGTTGGCCGAGTACCATGCGGTTATCCTGACCAGTGCTTATGTCCAATGTTGGTACCTGATGTGTGGCCAGCGCTTTGGCAAAATCCTGGTTTAGCGCTCTCTCAGGCAAATAAGCGCCCAACATGATAAAGGCTGCCGGTTCAGCTAGCTGGGCATTGGCATATAGCTGGTTCAACAACGCTGCACTGCTACCCTGTGCTATAACAATAGTCACGCCGCTGTGCTGCTCAGCCTGTTGCTGAGCAGCAGCTAAACGTTCACGTAGGCTTTGCTGATAAGCCTGTAAGGTGTCAGCAGTCAGTTCAACAGGCAGTGAAGGCGGCATCAGTGCTAAAGTATACCAGCCGTAATCAGTCAGCTGCTGACGCAACAGGTTAATATATTTTGGACTTGCTGGGTGCTCGCTCGCATCGGGCAATAAGATGACAGTACCTTTGGTGTAGCTGGTCATGTTTTCGCGCTGTAGCAGCATAAATTCCTGCTGCTGTGCGGTTAGCTGCAGAATCTCATCGGCGGGCAACTGGCGTAGCAAATCTGCGTTGGCGTTTTGCTCAACGGATGTTGAGGCGTTTACCGTGAACGCCCACAGCAGAATTGTGAATAAAATAGTGCTGCTGACAAAACTGCGCCGCATAACAAAACCTTTAAAAGACAGTTAATCAGATATCGGCGGCTAACGGCACAGCTTTAAGGATTATTCGCAGCTACTGTCGTGGCAATCACATATTTGTGAAACGTATATAGAATCTGCGATTTGTAATTAAATTTAATATAGCCTGCCTGATGATCCAGCTTAGCTACACTGGGGGCATGCGGCAGAATAAAACAGTATTTGGTGGGTTTGATTTCTACCAATGCCTTGGCCATTTCCTGCAGTTGCTCATTTTCGGCCAGACGGGCAATCTCTGTTTCAGTGTTACAAACATGAGAATTTGCGCTTAGTGAGACTAAGACAGGTTGTTGTGCCGCGACGGTATAACTGCAAAGCAGCGCTGCAATGCCAAACAGGCTAAGTGATTTAAACATAGTGCACTCCACCCTGTTAAACTAATGCGTTGTCCCTATGACGGCCTAACAGGTGCTTGATACAGAAGATGGCAAATATCCGCTCATCGGTCAGGCATGCTAGCACAGCTTATTTCAATGGTGCAGCAGAAAATATCACTTGCGCAGCGAAAAAAGAAAAAGTCGCTGATAAACAGCGACTTTTTTTAACAACAGATAACCAGTTAAGTTTAACGCAGTACTGGTTCTTTAATCTTCGCAGTGACCTTAGCTTCAATACGCTGGTTAGCCCGGTGCGCTGCGCGGGTGTTGCCTTCAACACGTGGACGGGTTACACCGTAACCGATAGCAGTAATGCGTGACGGGTCGATATTAAAATCTTTCTTCAGCATATCTGCTACAGAGTTAGCGCGGCGTTCAGATAAGCGCATGTTGTAATCCGGGTTACCGATGTTAGACGCGTGGCCTTCAATCAGTACAGTAGATTCCGGGAAGCGCTGCATAAATGCACCCAAGCCCTCAACGTCGGATATTTTATCTGCCGGAATGGTAGCGGAATCGAACGGGAAGCGGACTTCGATGTCGATGTCACCCACTGAGGCCATTTTCTCTTCGTAAACCGTACAGCCGGTAGCATCAACCTTGTGGTTTGCCGGAGTGTTAGCACACTTGTCTGCGCTATCCACTACACCGTCAGCGTCAGTATCTGCAGGTGCAACCGGTTGTACAGGTGCCTGAGCGACCGGAGCTGGCGCCGGAGCCGGTTTTGGTGCAGGCGCTGCTGATGCTGAACCAAATACATAGGTCAGACCCACTTTAACACCCGCATCAGCGTAAGTTTCATCTATACCCTGATAGCGGTTCGCTTCGGCAAATAAAGCAAAATTCTGATTGAAGAAATGTTTATAACCGATACCAACATTAAAGGCAGTGGTATCCTGCACGGCATCAAAGCGTTTTAAACCACCTACCAGATAAACTGATGGTAGCTGTGATATGTGATACATGGCATCAAGACCGATACGATTGCCGTCAGCATCAGAACCGTCCAGTTTTGACTGCAGGTCAAGTTTAGCGAATTCAAGACGTAAGGCCCATTGTTCTGTCAGGTAATAACCCAGCTCAACACCATAGCCCCAATCTTTCTCCATATAATTCCATTCAGCGGACTCTGTTTTATCTAGATCCGGCATATAGTATTCACCGAACAAAGAACCAAACACACGTTCTTTTAAATCAGCTGAACTTACAGTGTCCGCCATTACTGCGCTGCTCAGTAGCGGGAATGCGGCTGCTACTGCTAAAAATGTTTTGTTAAGTTTCATCCATTTCTCCTTAAACTCACCTGAGTATTAAATGCAGATCATTTAAAATTATTTGAACTTAATATAAAAAATAGTAGTTCTGAATCAGTTAGCAACACTATGTGATAGATGTTATCTGACTAACATGAACCTTGGGTTAATATAATAATGATTTTATTCTGATTAAAACGGGCAGGGCGCAAAGCACACTATTGGTTGTGCACTATCAGGATGATTAAACTCCAGACGTTCTGCATGTAACAATAAACGCGGGGCGGCAAGAAAGGCGGCTTCAGCGGCATAAAACTTGTCGCCCAAAATCGCGTGTCCAAGCCATTGCAAATGCACTCTTAGCTGATGAGACCGCCCTGTAATGGGCGTCAGTTTTAACCTGCTGTGATCAGCGCTACGTTGCAGTACCTGATAATGGGTCAGGGACGCTTTACCATATTGGTAACAAACTTTCTGCTTTGGCCGGTTCGGCCAGTCACAAATTAATGGCAGGTCGATGCTGCCGGTGTCAGCGCTGACGATTCCGGCAACGTTGGCAATATAATGCTTTTTTGTTTCCCGCTGTTGGAATTGCCGGTTAAGCTCGCGCTGGCTGGCTGCACTCAGTGCCATCACCACAACACCAGACGTGGCCATATCCAGCCTGTGCACGATACGCACTGAAGGCCAGACTAGACGAGCCCGGTATTCCAGGCTGTCTTTATGCTCCGGCGCCTTCCCCGGCACCGTGAGTAAACCACTGGGCTTATTAAACACCACTACAGCATCATCCTGATACAAAATATCCAGATAGGGTGACTGCGGTGGCGTATAACTAAGCAACATCGTTAGTCATGGCTCACAACAATCAACCGTATCGCGTCCAGTTTTAATCGAGCCTTGCCGATAAACTCTGTCAGCTGTTGCTGCTGTGTGTTGAGCATATCTATCTCTTCCTGCCGTACAGAAGGATTAAATTTACGCAGGGCCACCAATCGCTCCTGCTGCGCACTAAGGCTGTCGGCAGCGCGTTTTTGGGCATTCGCTATGATGCGTTCCAGCTCTGTCTCAGCCTGCGACGTGGCTTTAGCGATCAGCGGATGTACCAGATTTTGCAGGGCGCTGGCCAATTTACTGCCTGTCTGGCGGCCAATAGGTTTGAGCTGCTTATTCAGCTGGTCAAAGCTGACATTGGCTGACAAGTTATTGCCGTTTTTATCCAGTAGTAAACGCACAGGTGTGGCTGGCAGGTAACGGCTCAACTGCAGTACTGGCGGAGCGCTGGCTTCAGCAATAAAGTTCAGTTCAAGCAGGTAACTGCCGGCAGGTAAAGCTTTATTGGCTAATATGGCTACGGAGCTGCTGCCATGTGGCTCATTGGTCAGAATGTCCAAAGTGCCCCGCACCATCGGATGATCCCAGGTTAACAGCTGAATGTCTTCTTCTGCCAGTGCGGTAGCACGATCAAAGGTCACGGTAACCCCCTCATCGCCCAAGCCGGGATAGCTGCTGCAATGCATATGCTCAGACTGAGTCAAGATAATGCTG
The DNA here is from genome assembly GCF_059429535.1 of Rheinheimera sp. ATLC3. NCBI lineage: Bacteria > Pseudomonadati > Pseudomonadota > Gammaproteobacteria > Chromatiales > Chromatiaceae > Rheinheimera > Rheinheimera sp. ATLC3. The sequence goes on along the minus strand of NZ_CM182103.1, from coordinate 1,785,784 downwards.
GTATCGCTGCGGTCTTCCTGATTGATCCCCAGCATATCCCAGGCCTTAAGCATCAGCATCGGCAAAGCTGTGCCGTTGTCTTGCTGTTCCAGCTGCACCGCCAGTTGTTTGGCGACATTGCCACCACCAGAGTTTATTTCCAGCAGTTGGTCACGGCCTTGTTCCAGTTTCAGTTTCAGGCTGTCATTCAGCTCACGTGTGGCGTTGATCAGTTGAGCCAGAACTGCAGTATCAGCTGTGTTTTGCGCCAGTAGTGGTAATAAATCGGTGGCGAAATGTTCATATACGGTACGTCCTGTCTGGCAGGTATGTTCCAGCGCATTCAGGCCCTGATGATACCAGTTGAGCAGGACTTGCTGGCTGTGATCAGCAAAATAAGGTAAATGAATAGCGATATCTTCGCGTTGACCAATCCGATCGAGCCGGCCGATACGCTGCTCCAGCAAATCCGGGTTCAATGGCAGGTCAAATAGCACCAGATGATGAGCAAACTGAAAATTACGGCCCTCACTGCCTATTTCGGAACATAGCAGCAGTTGAGCACTGTAGTCTTCCTGCGCAAAATAGGCTGCGGCTTTATCTCGTTCCAGTATGCTCATGCCTTCATGGAACACCGCCGCCCTTATACCTTCACGTACCCGTACCGCTTCTTCCAGCGCAATAGCCGTTTCTGCGCGGGCGCAAATCAGCAGGAATTTTTCGTGCTTATGTTGTTTCAACAGTTGCAGCAGGTGATCAACCCGCGGGTCGAATTGCCACCAGTCATTATTCGCCCCAAGTTGCTGAAATACCTGCTCTGGGAATAAGTTTGCACTGATCCGCTCGGCCTCTGACAGGGCAGGGTTAAGGCTAAAATGCACTTTAAGCGCATTTTGGTACTGCTCGGGTAACGGTAAGGCAGCCAGATGAGCGTGACGTTTTGGAAAGCCTTTGACACTGGCGCGACTGTTACGGAACAGGATGCGGCCTGTTCCGTGACGATCCAGCAACTGTGACAGCAATTGCTGGCGCAGCGCTGCGTGCTCGTTGGCTGTTGCTTCATTAGCCAGTTGTGTCAGCAAACCACTGATGTCGGTTTCGCTTAATGCCTGCTGCAGTGCCCGGCTTTCTTCGCTTGTCAGCGCACGCTGCTCTAATAAAGGTTTCGCAATCGCAGCAATGTGCTGATAACTCTGCTCTTCTTTAAGAAATTCCTGATAGCTGTGGAAACGTGCCGGGTCCAACAGCTTTAACCGGGCAAAATGGCTTTCATGCCCAAGCTGATCAGGGGTAGCGGTTAACAAGATAACGCCTGCGGTGTTAGCAGACAGCTCGCTGATACGCTGATATTCTTCACTTGGCGTTTGCTCATTCCACTGTAAGTGATGTGCTTCATCTACCACCAGCAAGTCCCAGTGCGTGCCGACAGCCAGTTCATGCCAGCGCGGATGGTTTTTTAAGAACGCCAGGCTGCACAGCACCAGTTGTTCGGTTTCAAACGGGTTGGCGTTGTCCAGCAACGACTGTTCGCAGCGCTCTTGATCAAATACAGAGAAATGCAGATTAAAGCGGCGCAGCATTTCTACCAGCCACTGATGCTGCAGAGATTCCGGCACCACGATTAGCACCCGGCTGGCCAAACCACTTATCAGCTGCTGATGGATAATAAAGCCGGCTTCAATGGTTTTGCCCAGGCCCACTTCATCGGCCAGTAATACTCTTGGTGCATGGCGTTTTGCGACTTCGTTGGCAATGTGTAGCTGATGCGGAATTAAACTCACCCGGGGGCCTGATAAACCACGTAATGGGTTTTGCTGTTGCTCGTGCAGATGTTGCCAGGCCTGATAACGCAGTGTAAACCAGTCAAAGCGATCTATCTGGCCGGCAAACAGACGATCCTGTGGCTGATTGAAACTGATAAAGTGATCCAGAAAGGTTTCGCGCAGCTCAACGTAGCTGTCGTCATCAAGCCTGGTACCGCAATACACTAAGGTGTCGTGTTGGGTTTTTATCGCGCTGATCAGCAGTTTAAAACCGTCAGCACTGGCAACTTCATCGCCAACGTTAAATTGTACCCGGGTCAACGGTGCCTCTGCCTGTGCATAAAGGCGGGTCTCGCCACTGGCCGGAAACAGCAATGTCAGATGACGCCCTTCCAGCGCAACAATAGTGCCTAAACCTAAATCGGATTCTGTGTCGCTAATCCAGCGTTGTCCCAGCGCAAACTTCATTTGATAACCTATCAGCTAAAACGGGGGCGCTATGGTACTAGGAATCGGTTCGGCCTGCATCTGAATTTGTATCTGCAACTGAGCTGAATTGTCATTAAACTGACATGCGGTCGCGTCACATTATTGATGTACCTGAACCAGCTGCATATTTTGTAAATGGCTCAGACAAACTCCGGCAGTTGCACTATGCTTGTTTTATGACACAGGTACGTGGCCTGGGTCAGGCGAAGAGGAGAGCCGTATGGCGCGAAGAAAAAGTAAAGAAAAGAAAATCTACGTTCTCGACACAAACATCCTGCTACACGAACCTTTTGCCTTCCTAAACTTCCAAGAACATGACGTTGTGATCCCGATGACGGTATTGGAGGAACTTGACCATATCAAAGACCGGAATAAGGATGTCAGCCGTGACGCCCGTGTTGCAATTCGTGCATTAGAGGATGTATTAAAAGACGCCTCGCCGGACCAAATGTTACAAGGGGTGCCAGTGCCCCGGCAAGGTGAGCAGAAGCAAGGTGGCCACCTTATTATCGTTAATGATCATCATATTACTGATGAAATCCCCGGCTTGCCCGGTGGCGAGAATGATCATCTCATTATCAATACCGCGTTATATCTGCAAAAAGAAAAAAGCCCGACCAAAGTTATTCTGGTGACCAAAGACATCAATATGCGCCTGAAAGCTAAAGGTGCCGGATTAAAGCTGGTGGAAGATTACCGAACTGACCAGCTGATTGATGATGTGCGTTTTCTGTACAAAGGCTATTACAAATTCAGCGGTGACTTCTGGAGCCAGGTTGGTGAGTGCCGCAGCGAAAACGAGGGCCGGGAAACTTACCACTATGTCAATCGCAGCGTGTTACCCAATGCTTATATTAATGAATATCTGATTGATGAAGCTGAAGGCTTTGCCGGTAAAGTGGTTGCTATCACCGAAAAAGAAATCCGAATTATGGATTTTGGTTACGAGCGTCTGATGCACCGCCATGCCTGGGGCATACATCCGAAAAATGTTTATCAGGCGATGGCAATGCAGGCACTGATGGATCCCAACATCGATCTGGTCGTGCTAACCGGCCCGGCAGGTTGCGGTAAAACATTGATCGCGTTGGCAGCCGCACTGGAACTGGTGATTGAAAAAGGTATGTATGACAAAGTCATTGTTACCCGTAACACGCCGGAAATTGCCGAATCAATAGGCTTTTTACCGGGTACTGAAGAAGAAAAAATGGCGCCCTGGCTGGCGGCAATAACTGATTCGCTTGAAGTACTACACAAAACGGATGAGCATCCGCATGCCAGCGTTAATTACATAATGGAAAAGGCCAACATTCAATTTAAGTCAGTCAATTTTATGCGCGGGCGCAGTATTCAGAACGCGATTGTTATTCTGGACGAGTGTCAGAACTTAAGTGCAGCGCAGCTTAAAACTATTATTACGCGCTGTGGCGAAGGCACTAAACTGATTTGTTCGGGTAACTTGTCACAAATTGACAGCAATTACCTGACAGCGGTTACGTCCGGTTTAACCTATATTGTTGAGCGGTTTAAGAACTTTGAGGGCAGCGCGACTATTAATCTTAACGGTGTGGTGCGCAGTCGGTTGGCCTCGTTTGCCGAAACAAATTTATAACAAATAGATTGAAATTAAAGCCTGGTTGACTAATGATGCAGTTCAACTAGGCTTTTTGTTTTATATTTCTACGTCAGTCCTACCGGACATGCAAAAGGAGTTGCATGAAAAATCCAGTTTATATTGAATATCGCCGCAGTACCTTATTGGGCATTATTCTGGTGTTGCTGTTATCAGCCTTGGGTGCCGTTGTACATTATGTCCGTAGTCTCGACGATAATGTTGTGCAGACTAAATTCCGCCTCAGTACTGTTGGTAATCAGCTCGACAGTGAATTTGCTCCCGTGCTGGCCTTTATGGAGGCTGTGCGTCGCGCTTCATTACTGAAAATGAGCTTACCCGCAGTAGATACAGACGAATCTTTGCTATTGTTGCAGCTTAGTGATGGCCGTGATAGCCAGGTGGCAATCACTGCACCTGACGAAGGGGTTGATGCCGAGCTGCTGATGCTTTGGCGCCTGCAGCCTTATTTTGAGTTAGCCACTGAAACACAGCCACATTTGGTCGGCATGTATTATTTCTCTGAGCAGGGTTTTGCCTTTAACGGACAGGCTAAATGGTCTGATTATATCGTTGATCACCTGCTGCTGTGGTATCAAAAAAATATGCCTGAACCTGCCTATGAGCGCGGACAAATATTCTTTACGGAGTTTCTGCCCGGGCAGGCAGCAGTGATGCTGCCGTTATACGCCGAGGACAAGAAGTTAGGGCACTTTGTATTTGCGCTGGCATTGGAGCCATTGCTGGCACCGGTTTACCAGCAGCACAGTGATGCAGATTTCGTGCTGCTGGATCAATCCGGTCAGCTTATCAACAGTTCTCTGGCCCGTTCGCCACAGGATATCGACCAGCACGTCCTGCAGATCCAGCGGCTGAATACAATGCCCTGGTCGCTGGGGTTGCTGGAGCAGAAAACCAGCTTATTTGCGTCCGGGCTAAAAGAGTTTATCTGGCACTGGTTCAGTTATGCCGTGTTACTCGGCTTATTGCTGGGGGCGATGCAGTACCGTTACCGGCTGCGTACTCTGACACCTTTTAGCCGCCTACTGGTGCATATTGAGCGGTTGTCACAGGGCAGATCTCAGGGGGTGCGCCGTATCCCATTTGGCTGGCAGGATGTGTTCGAGCGGATAAGCCGTTTAAAGCATCCGCCGTCACAGTAGCTGATAACCAAACTGGCCATTGTCTGTATAGATTTGATACTGCGGGTCAATCTGGCCCGGAGCCAGCAACGCCGGGCCGGTAGCATCAACCAGCAGGTAGTCCCGGCCTTCTATATTGACGGTCATATCTTCCGGTGTCACCTGTAGTTGAACCGCCAATACCGCATGTTGTGGCAGATAGACCATCGCCAGTTTGACATCTGGTAGCAGCATCCTGAGCAAGGCAGCCAATAACACGGCTTTGCTATCGCAATCGCCACGGTTCTCCTGCAGTAACTTAAGCGGTGGGCTAAAACTGGCGCCGGATGAACGCTGCCGGTCTGATAGGTCCTGATAAGGGATCTGCTGTATCCATGCACTCAGCGTCAATAACGCCTGTCGGGTCGGGACGTTTGCCAGCTTGCCGTGCCATGCTGTGGCAACAGGCAATAGATCCTGCAGACTGTCCTGCATAATGCGCGCATGATCTGGAATAATCGCCCGCGCATTCCACGGCAGAGCCTGCACATAATAATATTGTTGCTGCAGGTAAAAGGCTGTGCGCTCTGACATCAGTTGCTGCAGTTCTGTATCGACCTTGTCCAGCAGATTGCTATCTGCCACCAGCAGTTTGTAATGCAAGGCGTCTTTGCCGGGCAGCCGCTGTAGCCGTGCGCCCGGATATTGCGCGACATGGGCGCGTAGATCCCGCCACAGGTATTGTTGTAACAGTGCCGGTTTCAGGGCGCGGAACTGACGAAAGTGGGAGTTCAGCGTGTTGTTATTGATACTGAAACTCAGTTGTTGCGGGGAACCCCCAAGGTCAAACTGGTAGCTAAAGAGCATTTGCTGCGGCGATGGCTGCAACAGTAGTCGTAGCGGCGCCGCCTGACACAGCGGCGTTAGCAGTAACAGACAAAGTAGCAGTCTCATTCAGCTCCGGATGATTTTCAGACGAAAGCGTTGGTATAGCACCAAGCATAATGCCAGCAGCGCCAGGATACCAGTTGAACCTGCGGATACTTCGACTGATGAGCTGTTTTCGTGGTAGCTATCGCGGCCATAATCTTCCAGTGGAAGATAATCCAGACTACTGTCGTCAAAGCCGGAAATCTCTGCCAGCAAATAGCCGGTCTGCGCATCAAACAAACGGATCGTCAGCAGGTAATCATCGGCAGCGAAATGCTGGTCCAGCACAGTGTCAACCGCCAGCCAGTCATTGCTGCTCTCCCGGAATAGCTCAAATACACTACTGGTGTAATACAGCCGTTCAGCCCCGTAAGTTGGCAACAAGGTAAATTCGGCAAATACCTGCTGATAGGGTACCGATGTGTCTGCATCAAATTCCACTTCGAGCCGGTGATAATAACCATTGCTGTTAATGTCGCCACTCAGATATATATCAACGCTGTGAAACCAGACATGGCTCTGGTAGGCCTGTGTCACTATGTTGTTCAGTTTGCTGCTTTGTCTGGCTTCCAGTTGCGCCGGCGCGGTAGTGCTGAATGTCTCAACGCTGCTGCTATCGCTGGCTATGGCACTACCCAGTGGCATGATTGCCAGTAACAGGCAGTTTAACAGCCCCAGTTTGATGTTTTTCATAACAGATTCTCCGTTTGCTTTGTTACTATTACAGGCTGGCGGCATGAATTTTGGCTGAACTTCAACGTAAAGGATGTGTAAAGCAATGAAACTGGTACGCACTTTGGTGGCACAGCAGGGCATTAATGCCATTGATTTACTCAGCCAGCAGGTACCTGAGCTATCGAAAGGCCGGCTGAAAGATGCGATGGCAAAGGGCGCTGTACTATTAAGTGGTAAACCGCAGAAGCGTTTGCGGCGCGCACAAACCAAGCTGCACAGCGGCCAGCAACTCCAGTTACACTATGATGACGATATTCTGCAGCGCAGTTGTGCTGGTGCTCTGCTGATAAGTGATCAGCAGCAATACAGTATCTGGTTTAAACCTGCCGGTATGTTGTCGCAGGGCAACGAATGGGGCGACCATCTGTCGCTGCTGCGCGCAGCCGAGCAGCACTTTGCCGCTAAACGTCAGGTATTTCTGCTGCACCGTCTGGACCGTGAAGCCAGTGGCCTGGTTATGCTGGCTCACAGTAAACAAGCTGCCGGCGCGCTGAGCAAACTGATTGCAGAACACCAAATCAGTAAACAGTATTTGATCCGCGTGAAAGGCCAATTATCAGCAGCGCTGCTGCAACAGGGTACGATCACAGCACCGCTGGATGGCAAAGCCTGCCTGACCCGGTTTTCTCTGCGTCGCTATGATAGTGGCACTGAGCAAAGCTGGCTTGACATTGAGCTGATTAGTGGACGTAAACACCAGATCCGCCGCCATTTTGCCGACATCGGTCACCCGGTAATGGGTGACCCGCAGTATGGAAAAAATAATAAAGACGCGTCAGGCCTGGCCTTACAGGCCGTCAGCCTGAGCTTTACCTGCCCCAAAGCGCGAAAAATGGTGCGCTATGCATTACCGCCAGAGTTGCTGCTGACTGCAGACCAGACTGCTCAGGCCAGTTGATCGGCGACAGTCGCTGGCAACACAGTGTTGTTGCAGGTCAGTTCAATACCGCCAAGCCGGATGGCATTGAGCAAATCCTGTCTGACCATATTGCTGCGCCATTCGCATGCTCTGTGCTGCCGGCTGTGCAATGCCATCAAGCGAGGTTGACGGTGGTCAGTTGATGGCCGGGCACAAAGCGCCAGACTTAGCCAAAGCGCTTCACGCAGTGCGTTAATCTCTTTGGTTAACCAGGGGCTTTCCAGTAAGTCTGATACCGGCAGCTGCAAACTGATGAGCTGTTCAGTTGCCAGAACCTCTGGCAGCAATTGTTGTAACTGCCCGGCCAGTGTCTGCTGTATTAGGCTGTCCTCGCTCTCAGAGTGCACGGCAAGCCACAGCACGTCATCATATAAACAGCTGGCAAATACGGCCATGGGCAACTGTTGCTGAAACTGCTGTAACACCGCCAGCAGTTGCTGTTCACCGTGTTGCATTTTTAATTGCTGGCTATTGTTGAGTCCATAAGCCAGTATATTGATATTAGGTTTGGCTGAATGTTGCTGTAAGCGCTGACAAAAACTGTTCCAGTGGTTTTGCTGCTTTGGCTCACTGCGCGCTATGCTATTACGGCGTAATATTGCTATAGCAACCAGTAAGGCTGCTGCCAGCAACATGCAAAACGCCGCCAGCAGATAGATGTACAATAGTTGGCGCTTATTCTGCTCTTTTACCGTATTGGCAGCAATATCGGCATCAGGTGCTGCTTTGGCCTGCTGCAATCCCTGATTGATTAAATCAAGCTGCAACTTACTTTGTTCCGCCAGTTGCTCAAAGCGCAGAGTATTGGCCTGCTGGCTGTTTTGATATGCCTGTACCCAATCGCCCTGTCCGGCAGATAGCCTGGCAGACAGATCATGAAAGCGATAGCGCAGGTAGGCTGCTGCCTGTGGCATGTTCGGCGCAATTTCCTGCAGTAATTCATCCGCTTGCGCATGTTGCTGGCGTTGCAGCAGTAAATCGGCCAGTGCCAGGCTGGTTTCCTGCAGGTAGGTTTGTACCTGTTGTTGCCGGAATAACTGCAGTGCATCAGTAAAATACTGCAGGGCCAGTTCTTCATGTTGCTGCACTACTGCCAGTCTGCCAAGCCCCAGCGTGACGATGCCGACCCGCAATAAATCGTTCTGTTCATGCGCCAGTTTCAGTGCTTCATCCAGATAAGCAGCAGCTTCAGCAGCTGTCTGGTTATCTTCCAGATAAGTCTCAGCGATATAGATAAGGGTATAGGTATAACTGGAATGGCGCTGCAGATGTTGATAGCGCTGCTTGGCTTCGAGTAAATGTTGCAGAGCCTGGCTGTGGTATTCGATCTTACGGTATGCCATACCAAGGCGAAGGTGGATTGACGCCAGCGCATCGTCATCCTTCAGCTGGGTTGCCAACACCAGCGCACTATTCAGCTGCTGATAAGCCTGGCTATAGGCGTTGTTCTGCAGCATTAGTCTGCCAAGCGTAATGCGGGCTTTGAGCTCGGCTTCGGGTTGCTGTTGCCTGACTGCCAGCGCCAGACTGCGCTCGGCATAAGGTAAAGCCAGTGGAATATTGCCCAGCTGATTATAAGCCTGAGCGAAATTTTGTAGCACATCGCTGTATAGCGCCAGGCTGGCTGCATCTTCAGCGTGTTGCAGCAGGTGTTCTGCCCGTTCCAGCTGCGTAATGGCAATAACAGTATCTCTGTACAAAATACCGTAAATCTGTGCTTTTAGCAGGTAAGCATAAGCCTGCAGGTAAGGCTTGTGGCTAATGTCAAGTGCATGGCTGACGGCGTCCATAGCGGCATCTTTATTGCGCAGCCGCAACTGGGCCCCGGTCAATACCAGCCAGTCTTCATCTGTTAAGCTATCGGCAGGGCGGGATAGTAACTGATTGCTGATTTGCTCTGCATTATCTGAAGCCTCGACCATACGCGATGACAGCGGTTCGGCCTGTGCAGTAAAACCACATAGCAGCAATATTAAGATCATCACAGGCATATTAATGGCATGCATATATTAGTATTTTCTTCGCAGTGTAACGGGTATTGCAGGCTGAGCCTATACCCGGTTTAGCACTTTGCCGCTGATAAAGGCATCAATATTCTGCTTTAACTGCGCCACCATGCGCTGGCGTGCTTCTGCGCTGGCCCAGGCCATATGCGGCGTAATGATCAGATTTGGCAGTGCTGCGCGCAGCAGTATGTGATCAGCTGACGGCGGCTCCTCTGATAATACATCCAGTGCGGCGCCACCCAACTGGCCATTTTGCAGCGCGTTTAACAGCGCGCCTTCGTCAATCAGACCTCCGCGCGCGGTATTGATTAGCAAGGCGCCGGGTTTTATTGCCGCCAACACCGGCTGATTAAACAGTTTTTCTGTATGTGCGTTCAGCGGACAATGCAGTGAAATTACATCTGCCTGTGCCAGAGCGGTTAAAAACGGCACCCGGCCACTACGGCAACTGACTGCACCCGGCTGTTCAGCAACGATAATCTGCATTCCAAAAGCCTGTGCCAGCTGAGCGCTGGCCTGACCCAAAGCACCGTACCCGATAACGACAAAGTTTTTCCCAGCCAGCTCTGTCACCGGATAATCCAGCAGACAAAAGTGTTTACTGCGACTCCAAAGGCCATCTGCAACGGCCTGGTGGTATTGTGATATTTTATTGGTCAGTTGCAGCAGCAAGGCGATAACATGCTGTGGCACAGCAGTATTGGCATAGCCCCGTACGTTGCACACACTAATACCCAGTTGGGCGGCGGCATCAAGGTCGACATTATTGACGCCGGTGGCAGCGATACACACCAGTTTTAAATTTGGCAATTGCTGCAGCGCTGCAGCACCCAGCTGTACTTTGTTGACGATGGCGATACTGGCCTGAGCCAGCCGGCTTACTACGTCTTCTGCCGGGGTATGTTCAAAGCATTGCAGCGCAACATCGCCATTGGCTAATACCGATAAATCTGCATCACCCATTGAGCCTGCGTCGAGAAAAACGATGTTATGCATAAAAGCTCCTGCGCTTTAATGTATCAGTATTGGAAAATGGCGTGTTATAACAGCGCTTTGACGACAGGTAAACCGCCCCGCAATAAAACTATGCTAAAGTCGTACCCTTTGTATCATCTGATTGAACCACATTGTTCCCGGAGCGAGTTATGCTGCCTGCGCGTTTTCAGCCAATATTGTTTGCCTTTATCATGTCAGGCTTTATGGCATTTTTAATGTCAGGTATCCTGACATTTATCAATTTAGGCTGGTTTAGCGGTTTTTTTCAGGCCTGGATTAAAGCCTATCTGTACGCGCATGCTTGTGCATTTCCGCTGGTATTTATTTTCGCACCGCTCAGCCGCAAACTGAGCATGCGTTTAACCCAGGCTGCAGGTCCGCGCATTAGCGATAACTAATATCTTTGTACATGGGTGCCAGCAGAGCCAATAACTGGTTTTGCGCACTGATGCTGATATGTTGCTGCTGCATTACCTTAATTAAATGGCCAACTAATGCATCGTAATCGGCCAGGGTAATATTAAAACCAGTATGGCTTTCTGCCATGCTGCCGCCGGTGTAAGTGCAGGGGCCACCGCTGATTTCACATAATTGCTCCGCCAGCAAACGGCGAAAACGCTCAATATCGGTATCTGCAAAATGGTGCACAATACGGCTGTCATGTTCTATTTCATAAAGCAAGCCGTCGGTAATAGCACTGATGCCGGCGTCACCTCCCAGCTGCTGGTATAGGCTGGGTGTTGGTGTTTGGCTGCAAGCCGTTATCAGCGTTAGCACTAAAACAGTTAACCACCTCATTACCAGGCTCCTTCTACTGACAGATAATAACCCTGCTGGTTATTCAGGCCGGCAATACTGCCCAAATCCACATAACCAGCGGTCACGGACAGGTGTTTGTTAACAAACCAGGCCACAAACACATCGCGCCAATGCTGCTCGTCAGCAAAAGCCAGCTCATCAGGCTTTTGTTTAAACTCTACACCTATCGCCACATTGTAATTCAGCAGCAAAGCGGCTGAGCCTTCAAACATCAGGCGATAATTATTATTGTCGGCACTGCCAAAACCCAGTAAACCGGTCTGGTTTGCTTTCGTTGCGCGTAAGGTAGCGTTAAGTAGCAGATTGCGCCCGGCAACTTGATTGAATAGTACTTTGCTTGCTGCAAGATAAACATCAAGCCCGCTGTCATCGCGTGCGCCCACTGCTTGTGGCAATGTAAAGTCGTGCAGTTTTTTGTATTGTGCGCCAAGGCTGATCTGCGGCAGGGCAGTATAAAGCAGTTGCCCTGCCAGGCGGTATTTCACCGAGATAATGTTCTGGCTCAGCTCGCCACCTATACTATCCAAAGCAAATCGTTGCCTTGCGACAGACCATTCCCAATTGTTGTCGTATGCCAGGCTGGCGCCGATTGAGTTCAGCGTAAAATCGTCTACGCCCACCCGGCTGATAAAGGCAGTAGCGGCCATTTCGCCACTGCTGGCATAGCCGTTAATGACCGCCCAGGGCACAATGCCGCCACCGGCACTGCCTTCTATTGACGACGTACCGCCAGTGGCAATAATTTTACTGTTTGCCGCGCAGCAGCAACTAAAAATCAGGCCGGCAGTCAGGGTAAAAAGCGTTGTTTTCATTGCCGCTCCTTCCGGGCAAACCATTGCTGTTTTTGCTCTGAAAATTGTTTTATCCAGGCCGAGAATTTTTCTGCTTCCAGCGGGCGGGAGAAAAAGTATCCCTGAACTTTATTGCACTGGCACTGCAGCAGTTCTGCTAACCCTGCCGGGTTTTCCAAACCTTCGGCCGTCACAACCAAGCCAAGGCTGTGGGCAAGCTGTGTCGTAGCCTTAACAATTAAAGCATCATTGTTGTTGTGATGAATATCTTTAACAAAGGCCCGGTCTATTTTTACCTCATGCACCGGCAGTTGCTTAAGGTAAGCCAGTGATGATTGTCCGGTACCAAAATCATCAATCGCCAGGTGTATCCCAAGCGTTCTTAGTCGCTCCAACTGCGCAATAATCGTCGCAGTATCCTGCATGATCGCGCTTTCAGTGACTTCCAGTGATATTGCATCATGTGGTACGTCATATTGATGTAGCAGCTGTAAAATCGTATCTGCCAGCTTAGGGTTGAGTAAGTCGTGTACCGACAAGTTTATTGCAACGGTAACGGTGAACCCTGCAGCCCGCCATGTCGCCAGCTGCACAATTACATGTTGCAGCATCCAGTTAGTGATTAAGCCTATATTTCCCGAGTGTTCAGCTAAACGGATAAACTCATCCGGTGCGACGAAGCCCAGACTAGGATGCTGCCAGCGGATCAGTGCTTCCGCTTCTTTACAGCTTTGGTCATGAATATCTACTTTGGGCTGGTACACGGCAAAAAACTGGCCCGATTCCAGCGCATACGGTATGTCGCGGATCAGGGTAAGCTCACGCTGATGCAGTTCATCTTGTCCGGGCAGATATTCGGCAATACGCTGTGGTGTCTGTCTGGCATTTTCAAGGGCTATGTCGGCCCGTCTGAGGGCATCATTTACGCTACATTGTTGGCGTGAGAAAGGATAAATGCCAATACAAAGCTTCAGATTAATATGCGAGTTATCAACGTTGTAACCTGAAAGCGCAGTGGCAAATAAAGCGGATAACTGTGTTGCGGTAAACCGGTGCTGATAAACCAGTAAAAATTCGTCTGCCCCTAGCCTCGCCAGCAAATCCGGGGCTTGTGGCAACTGAGCGAGACGCTGGGCTAACTGCTGCAGCAAAATATCGCCGGTACTAAAGCCCAGTACTTCGTTAATATGTTTAAAGCGTTCAATATTGACGATTAATATACAGCCATCATGTTGTGCCAATATGACTGGCAGCAGGCGCTCTACTGCGGTGCGGTTAAACAGGCCGGTTAACGTGTCGTGCTCTGCATTGTGACGCAGTTGCAACTCGCGTTGTTTGATGTCTTGCTGCATTGCACTTAACGTGCGGCCTAACACTGCAACTTCGTCTTTACCCTGCACCGGAATGGTCTCGTCAAAGCCCTGACCTATACGTCGGGCAAAGTAACTTAGTGCTTTAATTGGCTGAGTAATACTGCGGGCAAAGAAGATACCTACAACTAACGTCAGTGAAAGTGCTACACCAAAGATAATGAATAATTGTTGCCGGAATGCCAGATAACCATCCAGCCAGCGCGAATGCTGAAGGTGCTGCACCGCCCACAGCTGATTGTTTTTATCCAGCGGTAAAGCCAGTGACACATAGTCTTGCTCTGGGTTTTCGTAGGGCAGCCCTGGCTGGTTAATCAGGGTATTTAACATGGCGGGCAGTTTTTGCGCACTGCTGTTATCCAAAGTAGAAATATACAGCTTAAATTGTTCAGTCTGCTGAGAGACAAAACTGATTTCTAAACCGGTAATCGCCACTATTTGCTCAGCCAAAGGCATATCCAGCGGAAACCCCATGCCAACCCAGGCAATAAGATTAGGCGCTTTTACCGGCGCCAGTACCAGTTGGTAAGGCTGCCCGGCCAATTGCAATACATCAGTAACCGGGGTATTGCTGTTTTGCGCGCTTTGGTTAAAAACCGGCATCACGTCACTGGCGCGCAGCTGCTTTTCCGAGCTCGCCAGCAGTTCACCGCTGGGGGACATCAGTAGCATCAGGCTGGCGTTAATGCGGCTACCATGATTGGCTAATACCGACTCAATTGTCTCCTGCTCTGCGGTGGCGACTGCGCGGCGAAAGCCAAAGTCGGCGGCCAAAACCTGTACGCTGCTGCTTAATTGTTTTGCCCGGTTATTCAATGCCTCCAGCAGCACTTTACCGCCTACTGCTAAAAACTGTCGGGTTTGCACTTCACTGTCACGCTTCATCGCTGTAAGTGTGGCTGTGGCCGTAGCCGCCGCCAAAGCACTGAGTAGCAGCAATAGCACCGCGATGAGCTTGGTTCTGACAGAGCGAAACTGCATGTGCCGCGATACCTTAATTACCAAAGCCACGTTTGGGCGCTTTAGGTTTTTGTTTTTGTTCAACCGCTAGTGTTAAATCGATACTGGTATCATGGTCCAGTACTACGCTCAAGCTGTCATGGTCTTTCTTTTGCCACGGATGCCACAGTTTCAGCTGATAGGTATCGTCAGCTAAGCCGTCAAAATGCACCTTGCCTTCACTGTCGCTGACGGCCAGAAGCGGACTTTCCCCAATGTACACATAGGCTTGCATATAGTCGTGAATATTGCAGCCAATAGACACTATGCCAGGCTTATCAAATAAAACGGGCGCTTCGGGTTTTCCTGCATACAGTTCAATTTCAAACGTTTTTGCCGCTGAAAAAGAGTAAACATGGTGGCGCGTCTTATCCCGGTTGGGAAACTCAATGTAAGTGCCGGCTGCATAAGCCGACACAAAAGGCACAAACGTCAGATTTTGTTGGGCAATGCTGCCTGCGGTTGATGCGCGGCTGAGGGTTGAATTGCTGGGAATAAGCTCAACCACGCTATCGGCAACGGCGTGTTGCATTTCATCCGTGATCCGGATTGATAGCGTGTTGGCGAACAGCGGTGAGGTTAAACCCAAAAGTAGCGTCAGTAAAACAATCGAATTAACCCGGTAATGCTGCATACACGCCACCATCTTAGAAAACATCGTTAACAATAACAGTAACCTCTTGCCAGCTCAATGCCAACAGCCTGCGCTGTCGATGCTTTGAGACAGTCTGATATGAATTGGCGACAGCATGTGAGGCGGTAACAGTATGCGAGTTCGATTTTCGCTTAAGGCAGCCTGCCTGGACACAGAAACGGGGTGAAGTTGTTGTGGTTGCGGGGCTGCTGTGGCTACACTGCTGTAATACATCGCTGATGCGCCAGGGAGAACAGGATGAGGGCGGGAAAAGTACTACTTAGCATAGCACTGCTGATGTTGTTATCCGGCACCTGGCAGGTGCGTGCTGATGAGGTTTGCCGCCAGGCAAAAGCTCAGCAGCGGCCTTGCGTGGCGCTGGTGTTAGGCGGAGGGGGCGCCCGTGGTGGAGCACACCTGGGGGTGATTGAGCAACTGGAGCAGCAACAGATCCCGGTCGATCTTGTAGTCGGTACCAGCATAGGTGCTTTTATCGGCGGCTTGTATGCCAGTGGCTTCAGTGCCAGCGAAATCAGTGCCAAACTGGCAGCGGCAAACTGGGCTGAAGGCTTCAGAGACAGGGTATACCGTGATGAAATGCCGATGCGGCGTAAACAGCATAGTGATCAGTTCGCGCTGAACGTTGATTTAGGGCTATCTGCCGACGGTATCAAATTGCCGCAAGGTTTGTTGTTTGGTCAGGCGCTGGCAGATTTACTGCAGAGCATGTACGGCACGACGTCTAATAGGGTGCACTTCGACACACTGCCGGTGCCTTTTCGCGCCATTGCTACCGACCTGCTGACGCAGCAGCAGGTTGTATTGGACAGTGGCAGCCTGCTACAGGCTGTGCAAGCGTCGATGACAATACCGGGTGTCGTCGCGCCTATGGAGTTGGATGACAGGTTGCTGGTGGACGGTGGCGTGGTCAACAATCTGCCGATAAGTGTGGCAAAACAACTGGGCGCTGACCGGGTGATTGCGGTCAGTATCGACGCCCCGTTGCTGAACAAAGAACAAATGATGTCAGCACTGAATGTAACGCATCAACTGACTGCTTTCTTAGTCAGAGCGGGTGTGCAGCAGCAACTGCAGTTACTGGACGAGGACGACCTGTTACTGAGCCCGGTTGCCGAAGGCGTGGCTACGCTGGCATTTGAACGTATTGATGAGGCAATAGCAGCAGGGCGCACTGCTGCACAGGCAGCGCAACCGCAGCTGGCGGGGTTCAGTCAGCCGCAGTGGTATGCTACCTGGCGTCAGGCATTTTTACCCAGGCCTGACGCGGCTATCACTATCGACAATATTGAACTGGAAAACCTGTCCCGGCTGGACGACCGGCTGCTGCTGCGCCGGCTTGAATTGACGCCGGGTGATGCCTATACACCGCGCAAGCTGCATAAAGGGCTGCGGCAGCTCTATGGGGTGGATACGTTTGAACGGGTGTCTCAGCAACTGACTACGGCAGCAGATGGCAGTAATACACTGCATATTCGCGCTGAAGAAAAATCCTGGGGGCCGGGTTATCTGAATTTTCATTTTCAACTGGAAGACGATTTCCATAATACCCATCAGTATCAGCTGGCCGGGGCTTACACATTGACCAACTTAACCCGCTGGGGCGCCGAGTGGCATACCACGTTAGGGTTGGGCAATGACAAGTCGCTGTATACTGAAGCCTACCTGCCCTTCGCCGACAGTGGGTTGTTTGCGCTGACGGGTGTAGGCCA
Source organism: Rheinheimera sp. ATLC3 (assembly GCF_059429535.1). Classification (NCBI taxonomy): domain Bacteria; kingdom Pseudomonadati; phylum Pseudomonadota; class Gammaproteobacteria; order Chromatiales; family Chromatiaceae; genus Rheinheimera; species Rheinheimera sp. ATLC3. Next base: position 1,768,891 of record NZ_CM182103.1, on the reverse strand, counting down.
CCGGCGGGATGTTCAGGTGCTGCAAAGCGACAATGGGCTGTCTGAAGGCGAGTTGCGTAACAACCGTAACCTTGCTGTAACCAGGCTGGGCTGGAATATTTCCGATCATGCTGAGTTGACGCTGGGCTGGAGCTGGCAAAATGGCACCATTACCATGCCAGGGTATCTGGCAGAGCAGTTTGGTAGTGCTACGCTGGATTACCGCAGCCGTGGGCCAGAATTAAAACTGGTGTGGGACACGCTGGATAGCCGCAGCTTTCCAAGCCGCGGTATCCGGCTGGCAACCAGTTTCAGGCGCAGTACTGATAACACGCTCTCATTGCAAGGTAATAGTAACCGCGCTTCGACAGAACTTTTGGCGGCTAAAAGCTGGCATCCGCATATCCTCAGAACCCGCTGGTACTTCGACCGCCATCAGGCTGATGACAATGCCATTTCCTTTGATCAGTTTTCACTAGGCGGCTTTTTAAATCTGTCCGGTTACCCTGCAGACCTGCTGTACGGTTCTGATATTCAGTTTGGTAGTTTTGTTTACCTGTATCAGATTAACCAACCGCAGATTTCATTTTTTAACGCGCCTTTATACATTGGCGGCTCGCTGGAGCGGGGCAGGGTAAAAGCCAATGTGTTTGGTGAACAGCAGACCGATGACACTACCGACTGGTTGTGGGCTGGCAGTATATTTCTGGGCTGGGATACACCTTTTGGGCCTTTATATCTGGGTTATGGCCACGCCGAGCGCAGTTTTATCAAGCAGAACAATGCGGTGTATTTGTCCTTTGGTAAGTCGTACTAAAGCATCAGTTTGTTGCTAAGGCGCGCTCAACATCAATACCGATGCTCAATACGCCTACATGGCGCTGCCCGTCGCTAACAGGTACGCTTAGCTTTACCTGAAAGCGGCGGGTTGACTGGTCGTATTCAACCACATCGATAAAATAAGCCGCTTGTTGTTCAAAAATACCCAGAAACGGCATTTCATCGCCTTGCCAGTAGTCAGTAGTAACCCTGCTGATGGCCGCATTTGCGCCATGCTGGTCCATCAGGATAACTTCAGTCACCAGCTCCGCATATTTGGTCTGCCATTGTTGCAGTGCTTCAGATGCAGCGCTATTCAGCATTTTAGTGGCAAGACTGTCCTCCTGGTTGGCCAGCAATTGCTGCTGCCATTGCGAGTCCAGCAGTAACATTGCAGACAGATCGACTTCTGGCTGGTTTTGCTGTTGCAGGCGTTGACGTAGCAGCGGCAAGCGCGCCAGCTGTTGCACATCAGACAATAGCTTGCTCAGGATCAATTGCTGCTCGGCTGTTGATAACGCAAAAGGTGCCGACGCACATAAATGTGTCGCCGCGTTAAACTGGGCGATAAAACCGGGTCTCTGCTGCAGCGCTTTATGAGCAAAGTAAACGCCAAGCGGCACATAGCGGAAAAAGCGCTGTTTAAATTCAGTACTGTCGATTTTAAGCCGACTTGCCACCTCGTTAAAATCATCCAGATCGGCCAGCAGCATGTCGATACGGCCAATATTTAGCAGTTGTACCAGCTGCGCCAAATCGTTTACTTCTACATCCGGTTTATGTTCATGTTGTGCTAACCAGTCGGCCTGATGGCTACCCAGTATGGCACCATAGCGGATACGTTCTTTGCTGTCTGGTCCGGGATGACGCGGATGCCAGAACCAGTACCAGTTTTCCAGAAACAATGGTGCAGATAACTGGGCGAAGTCGTTCATTTCGTCATTGGGCATGGCAGTAAAATAACCGTCAATCCGGTCCATTTTTACTTCCTGCCGCGCCCTGCGCCATGGCATAACCTGTAATGTATAAGGCTGGCGGGTTTGCTGCATAATACAGTTAATCTGCTGCTGGCTGCTGTTGCCATCAACCGGCGAGTGTGTGCCTAACACCAGGCCCGCTGCGGTCGCTAACTGAGGGCAAAGCAGCAGTAACACAAAGCGCATAGCCAAAGTCCTTTTAATGAAACTGATGCAAGTATAGCAATCGATAGCACAGGTGTTGAACTTCATTCACTGCGCCCACACTAAGGCTGTATTACCGGGCAGTTTTGTCAGGTTCAGTCTGTGCTCAGCGTCAGTGCTACAGGCTTGGTTCTGTGACGCAGCAAGGTTTTACGGCATAAAGTTGTGCGGTAAGGCCAACATTGAGGTAACTATGTTTTCTTCGTTTAAACAGCAAAGCAGCCAGTGGCAGCAAATGTTTGCCCGTCGTCAAAGTGCCGGGCCACTACAGCGTATTCTGGCCTGGTTGATGTTGGGCCTGATGTTATTTGTCGGTGTTGCTGTGCTGGTCTTTATGCTGCTGTTAAGCTGGATCCTGATCCCGATTCTGTTGTTTCGTCATCGTGCAAAAATTAAAGCCTGGCAGCAGCGCCAGCGCGCTGACGCCGGCACACAGCACAATAATGCCAATACCGTGATAGAAGGTGAAGTTATTCATAAGCGGGAAGACTAAGCGGGTTTAACCAGACACCGCCAGTTTCGCCTGAATATAGTCGCTATGACGGATAAACAGCAGATCTGCTATTTTACGCAGCATCGCTTCTTCATTCGGATCCAGCACGCCGTCGGCATAGGCTTGCTGCCAAAGGTTGCCCAGCAGCGCCAGCCTGGCATCATAACTTAGCTGCTTTAACTGGGCAGTAAACTGATGCAACGAGGTGGCATCCTGTGCCTGTTTATCCGCCAGCGTAATCACAGCTGCGGCATCACTGTCAGTCAGAGAAAATTCCCGTTTAACGTAATCTGTTGCCAGGGCACGCTCATCATCGCTGCTGCTGAAATCAGCATAAGCTACCATCAGCATCAGGCTGACACAGGCCAGCTCCGTCTCATTCAGGCCATAAGTGTTCGTCGTACCTGCGGGTGCTGACAGGCCATCGTTTACTTTATCCAGCAGGGTTTTAAATAACTGAAACATTGCTTTTCCTTACTTTGCATCTCTGGTTAGAGCCGCTACAGGCAGCAGAGTTCATCTGACGGTTTAGTTTGCCCGGCCTGGCTTGAAAAACCACCACTATTGCCACACTAAGTGTGCAGCATACCGCTGTCATGATGCGAGGTGAAGTGTGGCAATCCTGTTTACCGTATTACTCGGCGCAGCCATTATTGCGTTGGTGCTGGGCTTGCCGTACTGGCGCCGTTATCAGCGCAGCATCATTATGGCGCGGCCATTTCCTGCGCCGTGGCGTGATATTTTAAAGCGCCGCTTGCCGTATTTCAGGGCTTTGCCTGCCGATTTACAGCTGCAGCTGAAAAAACATATTCAGGTGTTCATTGCTGAAAAAGAGTTTATTGGCTGTGATGACTTAACGGTGACCGACGAAATGCGCGTGACGATAGCCGCACAGGCTTGCTTGTTGCTGCTGAACAGACCGGATTATTACTACCCTAAGCTAAAACAGATTTTGCTTTATCCCTCTGCCTTTATTGTGCGTAACAACAGTGCCGATGCCGCGGGCGTGCTGCATGAACAGCGCCGGGTGTTGTCCGGTGAGTCCTGGGGGCAGGGCAAGGTTATTTTAAGCTGGGCCGATACGCTGGATGGTGCCGCCAACCCCTGTGATGGCCGCAATGTCGTGATCCACGAATTTGCCCACCAGTTGGATCAGGAAAAAGGCATCGCTAATGGCGCGCCGCTGCTGGAGCGTAGCAGTGACTATCAAAGCTGGTCCGGCGTGATGGCCGCGGAGTTTGCGGCACTGCAGCGCCAGGCCGGTTTGGGGGAACATAGTTTGTTTGATCACTACGGTGCGACGAATCCGGCAGAGTTTTTTGCCGTAATCAGTGAAGTATTCTTTGAACAACCCGGTTTGTTATCACAGCAACACCCAAAGCTGTACGGCGAACTGAGCCGGTTTTATCGCTTAAACCCGCTTAGCTGGTAAGGCATGCAAACAGCAACATGATTAAAAGCCGGAAAAAAGTGATCTGAAACCTGGTTTGCGTCATACTTCCTCCTTAACAAGAACAATTCTTATTTAGGTGGAGTATGGTTTGGCTGAGGTTGCTGTTGTTAGGGGGTTGCTGCACGGTGCTGTCATTAGCAGCGCAGGAAAACGTGCCGGTGCGGGTGGTGATGCCGCAGCAAAATGCGCTGGCCCAGCAATTGGTTCTCAGCGGCAGTCTGACCGCACAGCAGGATGCGCAGCTGTCCAGCCGCACTGCCGGCTTAGTGGCCGGGGTACTGGTAGACGCCGGCAGTATCGTTACGCAGGGCCAGCCTTTACTCCAACTTGATACCGCTATAACAGAACACGAACTGGCGCAGCTGCAGGCGGCGTTAAATGCTGCCCAGGTACGTTATGACGAGCAGCAGCGGTTGGTTAATGAAGCCCGGCAGCTGATTTCACAGCAGCTATTTCCACAAAGTGAACTGAGTTTACGCCAGGCCGCGCTGGCCGAAGCTGAGGCTGCACACCAGCAGGCCAAGGCCGCTGTGGCGCAACAACAGGAAATACTGGCCCGGCATACCCTTACCGCACCTTTTGCCGGTGTTGTCGCCAAACGTTTTACCGATGTCGGCGAATGGCTGGCGTTGGGTACGCCGGTATTACAACTGGTTAGTCTGAGCCCTTTGCTGCTGGATGTGCAGGTACCGCAGGAGTATTTCACCGAGCTGTCGTCGTTGCGACGCATTGAAGTAAGGCCGGATTTAGTGCCCGGCGCCACCCTTAGCGCGTCCTTACTGGCTGCGGTGCCGGTTGGCGATAGCAACGCACGCAGTTTTCTTGCCCGCCTGCAGATCAGCGACAGCCCACAGCCATTACTGCCGGGCAGCTCCGCCAGCGCAACTTTGTTCTTTGAGCGTGATGATTCCAGCGTGCTGGTGGTACCACCCGATGCACTGTTACGCCACCCCGACGGTAACTTCAGCGTATTCAGCATTAACGATAATACCGCCAAGCGTCATCTGGTAAAGCTTGGCCGCAGCACAGAGCAAGGGGTGGAGATTGTGTCCGGCCTACCGAAACAGCTGCCTGTTGTGATACGCGGCAACGAAACGCTGCGCGATGGCCAGCGTGTGCAGGTACTGGCACAGGATAAGGAGTAACCTATGCTCGATGCCGGTATACGCCGTGGCACCATACTGACGGTTGCCGTACTGATTATCTGCGTACTGGGCATAGTAGCTGCGCTGCGTATCCCGGTACAGATGATCCCGGACCTGGAAGTGCGCACCATCAGTGTTGTCACCGGCTGGCCCGGCGCGACACCGCAGGATGTGGAAAAAGAAATTCTGATTGAACAGGAGCGCTATCTGCGCACCCTGCCAAACCTGAAACGTATGGTGTCGCGCGCCAGTACCGGCTCGGCGGAAATTGAACTGGAGTTTCCGTTTGGCGTCGATGTCAATGAAGCGCTGATCCGCGTCAGCAATGCACTCAGTCAGGTACCGTCCTACCCGGAAAATGTTGATCAGCCGAGGCTGTTCAGCAGTTCGTTCTCCAACAACGCCTTTATGTTCTTCCGGCTGATGCCATTGCCCGGTAACCCGCTGGCACTGGATATGGATATGCTGCGCGATTACGCCGAAGACTACGTGCGGCCACGGATGGAACGGGTGCCGGGGGTGTCTGAAGTTGGCGTCAGTGGTGGGGCTGAGCGTCAGGTGCAAATAAGGCTTGATCCGGCCCGGCTGGCGCAGCGCGGTATCAGCCTGACGCAGGTACGCGATGCAATACGCCAGCGTAACCGCGACAGCTCGGCTGGCGATATCGATAGCGGAAAACGCCGGTATCTGCTGCGTATGGTAGGTCGCTTTGACCAGCTGAACGAGCTGGAAAACCTGATCCTGAGCCAGCAGGGTGATATGCAGGTGCGGTTAAAAGATGTCGCCAGTATTGAATTAGACCACTTTGAAGTGCGTGACCTTGCCTTTACCGACGGCGAGCGCACCCTGGGGCTGTCGGTGCGGCGCGAGCCAGGCTCTAACGTCATTGATATCAAGCAGCAGATGATGCAGGTAGTGGCACAAATCAACCGCGATATGCTGGCGGCCAATGGCCTGCAGCTGACATTAATCAGTGATGATGTGCGTTATGTCGAAGACTCGGTGGCCAATGTCTGGACCAACCTGGCACTGGGCGCCATGCTGGCAACGCTGGTGCTGTTTTTGTTTTTACGCTCTGGCCCCGCCACGCTGGTGGGCGTGATGGGGGTACCCATTTGCACCATAGCGGCGTTTTTAGGCTTGCTGGCCTTTGGCCGCACTATCAATGTGATCTCGCTGGCCGGTATTGCCTTTGCCATCGGTATGACAATGGATAACACCATAGTGGTGCTGGAAAGTATCGAGCAGGCACGCCGGCGCGGGCTGGACAGAATAGAGGGCGCTATCGCCGGTGTGCGTGAAGTCTGGCCGGCAGTGCTGGCGTCAACGCTGACCACAGTGCTGGTATTTGTGCCGATATTGTTTGTCGAGCAGGAAGCCGGCCAGCTGTATTCTGATATTGCCATCGCTATCGGCGCTGCCATTATCGCTTCTATGCTGGTGGCGGTGCTGGTGGTGCCGGCGGCGATTGCCAGGCTGGGTTTTGGCAAGCGCTCGGCTATGCAGCAAACCGACGCGGTGCAGCCCCCGGGCGTATTGCTTAATCTGGTCAATGGCATTATCAGCAACCGGCTGCGCCGGCGTGTGACGTTGCTGGCGACGGTACTGCTGACACTCGGCGCGGCCTGGTTTTTGCTGCCGCCGGCCGAATATCTGCCGGAAGGGGAAGAGCCCAAAGCCTTTTCGTCGATGATAGCGCCACCGGGGTATAACCTGTCGGAAATGGCCGGTATTGCGACAGAATTACGTGAATACCTCAGCGCCCAGGTTGAGCGAGACCCGGCCGATTTTGACCGTGGCGACACCAGTATGCCGGCGCTGAAGTATTATTCGCTCAGTGTGTCAGTTGGCCGCATCCGTGTGCTGAGCGAACCGGTACGCTCAGGCGATATCGAGGCGATGATGAACGCCATGACGACGCTGTTCCGCCAGTACCCCGGTATGCGGGCATTCTCGTCACGCGGCTCTATTATCAGCAGTAACGACGGCGGTACCCGCGCTGTGGCGCTGGACATCTCCGGCCCCGATTTAGCCAGCCTGTACGCTACCGCTGATGCCGCTTATGTCGCCGCTGGTCAGTTATTTGATCAGCCGCAACTTAACTCTGAGCCGGCATCGTTATCTTTGGATCAGCCGTTGGTAGAAATTCGCCCGCGCTGGCAACGTTTAGCCGAGCTGAACTTTAGCGCTGCTGACTTTGGTTTTGCGGTATCAGCACTCAGCGACGGTGCCTTTGTTGATGAGTTTTTTATCAACGATGACAAAGTGGATATTTTTCTGTTCAGCAAAGCTGGTAATGAGCAAAGCCTGGCCAGGCTGGCACAAACCCCGGTGCTGACGCCGGGCGGGGCCGTGCTGCCGCTTAGCAGCCTGGCAGACTTAGCCGAAGTAGCCGACAGCGATACCCTGCGCCGCGTTGATGGCCGCCGCACGGTAACGCTGTACATTATTCCGCCGCGCTCGGTGGCACTGGAAACCGCGGTGGCGATGGTTCAGCAGCAGCTGGTACCACAGCTGCAGCGTGACGGTGCTATTGGCACCGATGTCACACTGGATATCTCAGGTGCATCGGATCAGCTGGATGAAACCCGTGCCGCACTGGGCAGTAATTTTGCGGTGGCGGTGCTGCTGATTTATCTGTTGTTGGTGGCTATTTTCAGCCACTGGGGCTACCCGCTGTTTATTCTGGCCACAGTGCCGCTGGGCCTGGCTGGCGCGCTGGTGGGCTTAACCGCCGTTAATGGCGTAAGCCGTGTGCTGGCCCATGTTGGGCTGGGCGGCTTTCACCAGCCGTTTGATATGATCACCATGCTGGGGTTTTTAATTCTGCTCGGCACTGTGGTGAATAACCCGATCCTGATTGTCGATCAAAGCCGGCATAACCTGCAAAGCGGCAGGCAGTCGGTGCAGGAAGCCGTATCACAGGCCGTGGCGACGCGGCTTCGGCCGATACTGATGTCTACTGCCACCACTATTTTTGGCCTGGCGCCGTTGGTACTTATTCCGGGGGAAGGCACCGAGCTGTACCGCGGGGTCGGTATTATCGTATTGTGTGGGCTGCTGTTTTCTACCCTGATAAGCCTGACCTTTTTACCGGCACTGCTGGTCAGTGTGCTTGGGATAAAGGCCAAACTCAGTCAGAGAAAAAAGCAAACTTAATCACCTGCGCCAAAATCAGCAGCGCCACCAGCGGCATAATGTAGCGGCTTAATTTGGCGGTTTGTTCGCTGTCGCGGCTACCGTATTTTTCGGTCAGCGTAACAACGATAAACAGCGCGGCAAACAGCAGTGCCAGTATCGTAATCAGGGTGGTCATTATGTACTCCGTTCAGGCTATTGCTGCAGCTTAAACGGTTTTCACTTTAGTTTCAAAATCGCCGTGGCACAGCTTCGCAGCATTGTGGCTGCATGCTATGCTGCGCGCAGTATTATCTTAAGTAAGGGCAACAGTATGACATTGGCGGTAGTAGCGTTAATTGCCGGTTTGGCACTTTTGGTCTGGAGCGCAGACCGCTTTGTCGATGGCGCTGCAGCCACCGCCCGGTATGCTGGTATGCCACCGCTGTTAATCGGTATGCTGATCGTTGGTTTTGGCACCTCAGCTCCTGAGATGGTGGTATCAGCCATGGCCGCCAGCGACGGTAACCCGGCTTTGGCGCTGGGTAATGCCTATGGTTCTAACATTACCAACATTGCGTTGATCCTGGGGTTGGTGGCGCTGCTAAGCCCTATTGCTGTGCATTCACAGGTACTGAAAAAAGAGCTGCCAATTTTAATGCTGGTAACCGTATTTGCCGGCTGGCAGATGTTTGACCATCAGCTTAGCAGCCTGGATGCCTGGTGTTTACTGGGCGTGTTCTTTGTGCTGATGGCCTGGTCGGTATATCAGGGCATGAAAAGCCCGCAGGATGCGCTGGCTACAGAAATGAATGAAGAGCTGACGCAAAGCAGCATGACCTTAAAACAAGCCATTATCTGGCTGCTGGTGGGCCTGGTTCTGCTGATAGTAGCATCGCGTATGCTGGTATACGGCGCGGTGTTTATCGCCCAAAGCCTGGGCGTCAGCGATCTGGTAATTGGTTTAACGGTAGTGGCAATCGGTACTTCGTTGCCGGAACTGGCTTCGTCACTGATTGCGATTAAAAAGGGCGAGCACGATATTGCGCTGGGTAACGTGATTGGCTCTAACCTGTTTAATACGCTGGCGGTAGTGGGTATAGCGGCAGCGATAGAACCTATGGCGGTCGATGCCGTCGTGCTAACACGTGACTGGACACTGATGGCCGTACTGACAGCGGCATTGTTTGTGATGGGCTACGGCTACAAAAAACAGGGCCGTATTAACCGGCTGGAAGGTGCAGTGCTACTGGCGGTGTTTATTGGCTATACCGGCTATTTAGTCAGCACTGTTATGGCGTAAGCCAGAGCTTATGGCCGGGCCACGCCAGGATCTCGACACCGGTTACTACCTGCAGCACTTTAACGAGTTGTTGCAGTTTGTCGGCACTCACTACGCGCAGTGTTTAACCAAAGACGAGCAGCAGTTTCTGCACGATTTTGCCGCGCTGCGCGAGCCGGCGCAGCAGTTACTGGTGCGTATGCTTAACCGCAAAGGCACGGTGTTTGCCGATACCGAGCTGCATTACGAAGAGATTGGCCCGCCGGGGCCAGTGCTTGATGAACTGAGCGCCGCCGGCTTTATCAGTGCGCTTAGCGACAATGAACTGGCCGATTTCTGGCTACGCTTAACCAAAGACACCTTATGGCAGTTACTGCAACTGGCTGAAACGCAAACCGGCGCAGCAAGTGGTGCGAAAAAAAGCCAGGCCAAGCCACAACTGCTGCGCGCAGCGCTGAAGCTCGACGTAAACTGGCTTTCGCTTATCAGTCAGCTGCCGCAACGCTATGTAGCGCTGCAACGCCAGCCCACACTGAATTACCTGTATTTTCTTTATTTTGGCCGTATAGAGCCGAATTTATCATTGTTTACGCTGCGCGATTTGGGCATTCGCCAAAGTGGCCAGTTTAAACAGCAGTTTAAACCGCGCTTTACCGGCTTAGCCCAGGCCCGGCTGGCTTACGCGTTAGCCTGTGCCAAACAGCAACTGGCCGAGCTGGCAAAACAGCTGAAAAACCAGCCGGAAGATGCCGCCATGTTACTGCAACCCTGGCTGGAACAGGTGCAGCAATGGCCGCTAAGTGATGATAATGCGCTGGCGTTAAAGCGCAGCGAACGCTGCTACAACCTGGGCAAACTGGCCGAGCAATACCTGCTGGACGAGCTGGCTATCGCCTTTTATCAGCACAGTAATGGCTTTCCGGCCAGCGAGCGCTTAGTGCGGTTGTATTTTAGCAGCGGGCAAACGGACAAGTGCCAGCAGTATTTGCAGCAATTGCTGGACGACCCCAGCTGCGATGAAGAATGGCTGTTTGCCGATGATTTTTATCAGCGTAAATTTGCCGCAAACGGCCAGCGCCGTTCAGCACTAACCGAGCTTTTGCGCAGTGCACCACAGGTTGGCATAGACGAACTTTACTTAGGCAAAGCCGAGCAAGGCCTGATGGCACACTATGCGGCAAAGGGTTACAGCGTGTTTCACGGCGAAAACAACCTCTGGCTGGCGCTGTTTGGCCTGTGGTTCTGGCATGAGCTGTTTGAACATAAACACAGCGCGCTGCATAACCCCTTTGAGCGCCGGCCGCGTAACCTCAGCGCCGGCGGCTTTTATCAGCAGTTTGCGGCGGACATCGAGCAAAAGCTAACCGAACTTGCCCTGCCTACCGCAGCCAGCACGCTGCTAAATGCCTTAACCGCGCACTATGGCAAAGCCAACAGCCTGTTTTACTGGCACAGCGATTTAGCGCAGCAGCTATTACCGCTATTGCAATATGCACCGGGGATGGATGGCCAAAGTGCATTAGCCCCCATACTGCGCGCCATGGCGCAGGATTTCCCCCGCCACAGCAGCGGTTACCCGGATTTACTGCTGATAAAAGATGACACGCTTGAGTTTATTGAAGTAAAAGCACCGGGCGATAAAATTCAGCGCCATCAGTTAGCGCGTTTGCAGGCACTAAAGCAGGCCGGTTTTAATGCCCGTATTGAAAAACTGCAGTGGATAATCGACCCAAACCGCGTTTATGTGGTGCTGGACGTTGAAACCACCGGCGGCAAAGCCGGTACCGATCGCATCACCGAAATAGGCGCAGTAAAAGTGCAGGCCGGTGAAGTGCTGGGCACCTTTAGCACGCTGATTAATCCGCAGCGGCATATCCCCTCTTTTATCAGCCGCTTAACCGGTATCAGCAATAGCATGGTCGCGGATGCGCCAACCTTTGCCGACGTGGCAGAGAAACTTGCCGAGTTTCTGCAAGGCGCGGTATTTGTCGCGCATAACGCCAAGTTTGATTACGGTTTTATCCGCAGTGAATTCGCCCGCTGCGAACTGCCGTTTGATATGCCGCAGCTGTGTACGGTAGTTAATATGCGCCGCTATTATCCGGGGTTAAAATCCTACAGCCTGGGTAACCTGTGCCAGCATTTTGATATACCGCTCACCAACCACCACCGCGCCCTGGCAGATGCGACAGCAACGGTGGAGTTGCTGAAGATGATAAATACCCGGCGTACCGCCAATCAGTAACGCTGTCTATCATCTTTACGCGAATAATAGGCTGTGTGGTTATACAGCATTCCTCTTTGAGTTTTTCACAGCAACTTGCGGGTGCAAAACCTGTATTTTGCAATGCCGTAATTTGCTACATGGAAAATATGCTTGATTTACATTTGGTTGACGCCATAGACTGAATTTTATTTTGTGACTTGCGAGATCTTTTAAACGCAATTTGCGGGGGATAGATCCTTTGAATAAGCTGTTAGAGGCTAAATCGATGACAACAACCCTATTGTCGGAATTTCGACGCCGTAGGCCCACCTACGACCAGTTGATGGAAGAGGTTCGATATGTATTGGAGCGTGCAATTCAGGACGAGGGCATTAAAATCCATGCGGTTCTGTCAAGAGTCAAAGATTCGGAATCCTTCCAACAGAAGGTCAGTCGGCTCAACACAGATTTACCGTTTGAAGAAGTCACCGATATTGTCGGTGTAAGGGTCATTTGCCTATTCCGATCAGATATTCCACGAATCGGGCAGATCATCAGGTCGGCCCTTGAGGTGAAGTCGGAAGACAATAAAATCGAAGGCCAAGAAATATCCTCATTCGGTTATCAATCAGTTCATTTCATCGCGACACTTAAGGCTGATTATTCCGGACCACGCTACGACAGCATTAAGAACCTGGCCGCTGAAATTCAGGTTCGTACGGTTGCGATGGATGCTTGGGCAACCGTTTCGCATTATCTTGACTACAAAGCAAGCCATGATGTCCCACGGCATCTAAGAAAGGATTTTTATGCTCTAAGCGGTTTGTTCTATGTGGTCGATACTCATTTTGAGATGTTCTTCCAAGCCGGGGAAAGAAATAAGGCTGAGGTTGCCGATAAGATATCGGTCCAAGGCATCGATCTAGATGAAGAGCTCAATATCGATACGTTACGCGCTTACCTTGCTCGGAAAATCAAAGATCACGTTGTGCCGGAGTCCGACGCAGAGGGGTATTCGAAGCTCATGAGTGAACTTTCGGCCTCGGGATACAAGCTAGTAGGACAGCTGGATCAGGCGTTGGATGTCGGATGGGCCGCGTTCTTGGCCTACGAAAAGGAAAATCCGCCCATGTCGAAGAACGGGCTAAAGTTTAATGCCATTGGTGTCGTTCGTGGTCTACTTTCGATTCTCGATCTCAATTTTTACGAAAGTCGAGAGCACAAATCCAAGCTAGATAAGTATGAAAAATATCGGGGCTTGTTACGAGAATGAGGGGCGCCTCTAACATTGCATTGCAGCGGACAAGCCGCTGAATGCGGCGTTAGCTGTATCTATGCACCCAGACAAGGTAATACGTGAAAAAGTAACTAAGTTAACCGACCTGCCGAATATTGGTAAGGCGAGTGCTGCAGATTTGGTATTGCTAGGTATTGATAAGCCTGCCGACTTGCTGGGGCAAGACCCTTACGATATGTATTACCGGCTATGCGATATTACTGGCCAGCGGCATGACCCTTGTGTCATCGATGTATTTATTTCGATTACTCGCTTTATCAATGGTGATGACTCTCAACCGTGGTGGCACTACACAGCACAGCGTAAACGTAAGCAAGCTACTTTTTAGTGAAATGGAAGCACAACTGGGTGGCAGCGCAACTGTTATTCGGTGGTTTGAGTTATAAGTCTTTGCCAAGCAGTAACTGACAATACCGCTTAAAATCATCTAACCGTTTGGTAATGACATACTCAGTTACCGCCAGCTGCAGACGCTGATATTCATGCACGGCGATATTGCAAAAGCCCACCATCTTCTTCATATTTTCAGCCAGTTCTATCGGTAAAAAACGGCTGCCATGCCCTTTAATCTTTTCAGGGGCACTCCAATGCTTACTAAGCTCATGACGTAATTAAAAACGGTATGCGGAGCTTGAACGTTCCGCGGATTTGCTTACTCGACGATACCTGCTATCACTTAAGCTTAGTCAAATGGAGATTAAGATTTCAAAATGTACCTAGGTTATTAATTAAGGAAGATTAGCATGAGCTCGCTAGATATCATTGAATTATGGATAAGGCAGTATGGCGTCGGAGCTATAATCTTTGTTGCCATTGTGTTTGGGGGATGGAGGAAGATAGAACAATACAAAATGAAATTGGCTCTTAAAGAGAATGAGCTCAGAGACATTAATCGCAAGCTGGAAAACGCTCTGCAGCAGGCAAGTGATGTTGAATGCTTTAAACAGTTAAGAAGCCATGAAAATTTGCCAAATCTTAGAGCTGAATTAACGGGTAAATTAGAGAATATCGCTCACGCCCTATCTGCTGAAGCCGCATCAGTTTATATACCCGTTTTTAATCAAAGAGATAGTGACTCAGAAATACCTCGGGGATATGCTTTCGCGGCAGTTTTCAATTCAGATGTGAAAGCCATGAAAAAAGTACATAATCTGAAAATGGTAGAGACTTGGGGAATTGTCGGTGATTGTTTTGAAAAGAAATGTCCAGTGTTTGACAATGAATTACAAAAGAATCTGCAGCACCTTACCTCTTATGATACGGATTCGGGATTTACAGCCATACATACTGCGCTGGCACCGATAAAATTCCAGAATGCTGTCATCGGCGTATTGCAAGTATTCAATAGAAGAAGTGATACCAATCATGGGCTGGCCGAGCAGGGCTTTAATGCCGAAGATAGGAAAAAATTAGCTGATTTTGCGGAAGACAAAAGTGCAGGTATAGCTACTTGTCTGAATTATTTTAAGAACGCACCGAACGCGGTTGCTTTTCTGGGTATAGATGAAGAGTTAAAGTTAGACAACGCGGTGATAATGTACATAGATCTAACGCGATCATCATCTATATATCAGGAGTTGTCGTTAGCAGAAGTCGCCAGACTCATCGTTAGATTTAACGATGAGCTTTATCGTAGAGTGCAACCATATGACGTTGTTTTAGAGAAATTCAATGGTGATGGTACCTTGCTGCGGTTTCATTATCGCAGCTTTAAACCCGGCGATATTAGCAGTAACCCCGTATATCAGGCGGTAAGAGTTGCTGTTGACATGGTTCGTAGTTTTAAAGTTTTTAAAACGAGAGATTGGAAACATTTGGATCATTCAATTGCAGATAATGTCAAAATACGTGTCTGTTTAGCGCTTGGCAAAGTCATTGTAACTAATGTCGGGCCTCGCCAGTTCCCTACTCCTACCGTATTGGGGCAAAGTGTCAATAGAGCTGCAAAAATGGCGACTTTTGCTACCAGAGCAAGAGACGTGGTAATGATAGACGACAATGTTCGTAAAGCTATGTTGCAAATAGATCGTAATTTTGGCGATGCTCTTCAAGAATATAATGGTTTTGATGAAGTCATTGGTAATGCTAGCCTTGCTAAGCATAGTTATTACGAATTAGATGTAGAAAAGACTCAACTGATGTTGAATTAGTGGTTTGAAAATCTAGCTGCGCTGTACCAACAGCGGCCGAAATCGATAGCGTCAGCATCCAACAGCGTTGGTGACAGTGATTTGGTGCTACTTCTCTGGCGTTTCCCGCACTGGCACTCTGACATTACACACTTCAATATAAGCTGCCGGGTGTTGGTACCAGTCGCCGGCGCGGTTGCGCTGTGCTTCTACAACACCTTTAAAGGTTGCAGTGTCGGTGCGCAGTACTTGCAGTGCGGTGCGCTGTGCTGGTGGCAGATCTGCAGCGAGGGTGATGTCTTTAATATAAGTGTATTGGTCGGCGGAGGTGTAAAACCCCATATCGCCCTGGCCTCTGGGCAGGGTTGATAATAACTCTATGCCCTTACGCACGGTGCCAACCAGCGTGATATTGCGATCCAGATGCCGTGGCGCATGGCCTGTCACCACATACATAGAGGTGCCGGAGCCGCTGTCAGCTTCGTTGTCGCGGCCGATGCCGACGGCGCCGTAGCAATGGGTTAACCAGCCGCTGTTGTTACTGGGGTCCATTGCCATGGCAAAGCCGTTAACATGGCCGGTTTTTGGCGCGTAGCCGTCGGGGTCGGTTAAAGCGGAGAAGGCAAAGTCAGCTGGCAGCTTAACGGTAAATTCTGCCGCTATGCTCCGCTTAGCCTGCTTTAACGGTTTCGGCACTGCGCCGTCGGGTTCATTCCATTGTACGACGTAGTTGTCCTGCACCCGTACTACAGGTATGTTGCGATAAAAGCCTTCGCGCACCAGCGCCTTTATATTGCTGATATGTTTAGGTGCAAAATCGCTGGCTAATTCGATAACAACCCGGCCGCTGGGCAGCTCCAGATATAAGGTGTTTTCGGCATCAAGCTCGCGCCAATCGCCAGCAGTGCTTTGTGCCAGCCAGTCAGATACCGTTACTTTTGGGGGGGCTGTATTGCTGGCGACTGCACTGCTAACGGCAGTAGCCAGTATCGCGGCGGTCAGTAAAGAAAAAAGCTGCTGTTTTTTCAGCATCGGCTGGTTCCTGTTAGTATTATTTTCAATAAACTAACAGACAACTTCCGCGGTCGCTACTGTGGCATGGTGGTAGTACGCGGCATAACGTAAAAGTGCGTAAAGTGCACAGCAGAGAACAGAGGTTAGGGATGAGCAAGGTTGTTATCAATGACGATAAATCGAAGCTTAATGTAGCGAAGATCCACGATTTTCTTACGCACCACAGTAGCTGGGCCAAAGGCATTAGCCTGGCTACCGTTACTACGTCGATTGAACACTCCATATGCTTTGGCGCGTACTTAAACGGCGAGCAGGTTGGCTTTTGCCGGGTCATTACCGATCAGGCCACCTTTGCCAATTTAGTTGATGTGATTGTCTGGCCAGAGCATCGCGGCAACGGCATTTCCAGCTTACTAATGGCGGCTGTGTTGCAGCACCCCAGTGTGCAA
Source organism: Rheinheimera sp. ATLC3 (assembly GCF_059429535.1). Taxonomy (NCBI): domain Bacteria; kingdom Pseudomonadati; phylum Pseudomonadota; class Gammaproteobacteria; order Chromatiales; family Chromatiaceae; genus Rheinheimera; species Rheinheimera sp. ATLC3. The sequence goes on along the minus strand of NZ_CM182103.1, from coordinate 1,752,327 downwards.
CAGGTCAGGCGTTTTACGCTGGCCACGTCAAATGCGCATGGCTTGTATCAGAAGTTTGGCTTTACCGCGTTAAGCAAGCCCGATAACTTTATGGAGATTTATAAGCCTGACATCTATAGTCAGACAGGCTAAAGAGTCACACAGGTTAAAGGGAGAACTACCATGCACACTATGCTGCGAATTTGCTGTTTATTACTACTGTGTTTATCTGATGTTTATGCCGCTGACACTCTTACTTTGGCACCGGGGCAAGTATCACCAAAGGCCAGTATCGAACAGTTAAGCTGGCTGGCAGGGCATTGGCGTGGTGAAGCTTTAGGTGGCGCAGTGGAAGAGCATTGGGCGCCGCCGTCTGCCGGGAGTATGGCGGGCACGTTTAAACTCAGCAGCAATGGCAAAGTAAAGTTTTATGAAATTGAGATTATCCGTGAAGTGAACGACAGCCTGATGCTGCAATTAAAACATTTTCAGCATGATTTAAAAGGCTGGGAAGAGAAAGATCAAACCGTGGATTTTGCGCTGGTAAAGATAGAAGACAATGCCGCTTATTTTGATGGTTTTACCATTCGCAAAATCTCTGCTGATGAGGTGCATATGTTCGTGGTGTTTGAGCGTGAGCATGAATTAAAAGAAGCCAGCTTTAAATACACTAGAGTTAAAATTAAATAAGATTGCCGGTGCAGCAGCTTTGCCCCTAGAGCGCTAAACAATAGAGGCAAAATTGCAGCGCTCGTTATTGAGCGATCAGCGTGGTGCCTGATGTCCAAGGGCCGCCGGCGCTGACAATGGCATTTTGTAGCGTAGGTAATGCCGAATCATGCAGAGCTTGAATACGTGCAGCGGCTTTATCAAGCTCGCTCATGGCAAAACCAAACTGTTCTTTATGTTGTTTGGTCGGGCCATACGACGACCAGGAAGCCGACATCACATATTGCAGCCTACTAACGATAGATGCCGGTGCTATGCCCATCTTATCACGTGATTTTAAGCCATATAGCTGGCTTGATATGTCATGTACTTGCGCATTGATGGTGGCATATTGTTGCTCCAGTTGGCGAATGTCTCCCGGTGTGTGGTCAATAGCTTCACGTACCAGTTTTAGCGTATCAGACATGTTACTAAACACGGCTTCAACTGCTGACAGACGCCGGTCTGCAGCGATTAACTGTTGGGTAAAGGCAATACTGTCTGCAGAGGATGGCCCTTGAACCGCTGGTTGGTAAATTGCTTCCAGTGTTAACTGAACCGGTTCGGTCAGGGCAGTAACTTCGCTGCCGATGCGTTGATACAACGTGGCAGTATAGCTGCCCGGTGGCACCATAAAACCTTCTGACTGCCCGTCTTCCTCTTCATGCTCCCCTTCCTTGCTCAGGGTAACTAGCGCACTTTGTGGCGCAAAGGTCATATCCCAGGTGATGCGATGCAGACCCTTCTTGGTGTCACCCTCTACACGGTTAATAACCTGACCCTGACTGTCCGTTATTTCCAGGTAAACGGCAGGTTTGGCCGCGTTGTTTTCAGCTTCTATGCTTTCCCAGTCTGGATACTTCGGATATTTCTTCTGCTCCAGCTGCTTTTTTTCTGTTTCCTGACGTTTTTCTTTTTCTGTCAGCAGGCCGTCCTTCAGATAATAGGTTAAGGTGGCACCGTGTTTCGGGTTGTCTGCCACGAAGCTATCGTTACCGTCTGTTTCGCTGTGGTTTTCATCCAGTCGGAACCATTTCACCGGCCGGCTGGGCGCAAACAGCAAGGCTTTTTGCTCTAGCGTTTCTGCCGTTAACGAACGTAGCGGAGCATAGTCATCCAGGATATAGATACCACGGCCAAAGGTACCGGCAACTAAATCGTTTTCACGGCGCTGAATTTGTACGTCGCGGGTTGAAATTGTCGGTATGCCACCTTCCAGCTCAAGCCATTTTTGGCCACCATCAAGGGTAAAGAACACACCAAATTCAGTACCGATAAACAATAGATCTTTGTTGACATGATCCTGCACGATACGCCATACCAGATGCTTGTCAGGCAGGTTTTGTGACAATGACGTCCACTTACGCCCTAAGTCAGTTGATTTAATTAAATAGGGTTTAAAATCACCGTATTTATGGTTGTCCAGCGCCACGTAAACTGTATTAGGATCGAATAAATCAGCACGGATATCGTTAACGTAGGCTGTTGCTGGTATACCTTTAATATCGTCCAGTTCAATTTTCTTCCAGGATTTTCCGCCATCGGTGGTCAGCTGAATTAAGCCATCGTCGGTGCCCGCCCAGAGAATATTCTCGTTCACCGGGCTTTCGGCAAAATTGGCAATAGTGTGGTACTCAGACATGGCATATAAATCCCAACCGGCTTCAACCGACCAGGTGCGGCCCATTACTGGTAAGTGCATGCGGTTACCGTTTTTGGTCAGATCGCCAGACACCGGCACCCAGCTATCACCACGGTCGTCTGAACGCCATACCCGTTGAGAAGCAAAATATAGCCGTTTGGGGTCATGTGCAGACACGTTAATAGGAGCATCCCAGTTAAAGCGCTCGGCTGGCTCACCCGGGCGGGGTTGTGGCTGAATGTATACGTTCTCTTTGGTGTTTAAATCACGCCGGTTCAGGTTGCCCTGTTGCCACTGCGAGTACATGACATTCGGGTTGCCAGGCTCAATCGCAGGCTGGTGGCCGTCACCGCCCAGCGTTAAAAACCAATCTTTATTTTTTATGCCTTCACTGCGGTTTGTTTGCGACGGGCCACCCTGGGTAGAGTTATCCTGAGTGCCGCCGTAAACCATGTAAAATGGCTTTGAGTCGTCGACAGCGATTTTATAAAACTGCGTTAGTGGCAGATTAGCAATAAAACGCCAGCTGGCCATGCGGTCATGTGACATATAAATGCCACCGTCTGAACCCATCAGCACGAAATCGGGGTCGGTGGGATGAAAGGCCATGGCATGATCATCAACGTGTTTGCGTTCTACATTGATTGGTGTCCAGGTTTTGCCGCCATCATCCGACACCTTGCTGTAATTACTGGCGATGTAAACGCGGTCAAACTGATGTTGATCGGCAAAAATTTCCTGATAATAGTGCGGGCCTGTACCGCCGCCCACTTCATCTGACAATTTCTGCCAACTGGCACCTCGGTTTTCTGAGCGGTAAAATCCGCCGCCGCGATTGTCGGTTTCAATGGTGGCGTATAGTACGTCTGGCTTTACAGGTGAAATGGCCAGGCCAATTTTGCCCATATTGTCTTCAGGTAAACCGGTTTTCAATTTAACCCAGTTTTGGCCACCGTCGTCTGAAGTGTAAATACCGGCCGCTGGCCCTGTACCAACGTAACTTGCTACTGTGCGTTGGCGTGACCAGGTGGCGGCATAGAGTTTGTCCGGATTCCGCGGGTCAATCAGCAGCGACGTGACACCTGTCCATTCGTCTTCAGGTTTGAGAACTTGGGTCCACTTTTTACCGCCATCAAGGGTTTTATATAGGCCGCGTTCGCCGCCTTTTGACCAGAGCGGGCCTTGTACTGATACCCAGACAATATCGGCATTGTCTGGATGAATAATAATATCCGAAATGCGCTCTGAATTTTTCAGCCCCATGTTTTGCCAGGTCTTACCGCCATCCAGCGATTTATACACGCCATCACCAAAGCTCAGGTGACGCCCGCCATTGTTCTCTCCGGTGCCTACCCAAATGATATTCGGGTTGCCTGGAGCTATGGTGACGTCGCCAGTTGAGTACACTGCTTCCTGATCAAAAATGGGCGTCCAGGTAGTACCGGAATTGGTCGTTTTCCAGACACCGCCAGAACCAACGGCTGTGTACCAGGTAGACGGGTTGGTTTGGTCTACGGCAATATCTGCAATTCGGCCAGACATATAGGCCGGGCCAATATTACGAAATTCCATTGCTTTAAAGATGGCATTGCTAAATGCAGCGTCGTCTTGCTCTGTGGCAGCCAGACTGAAGCCGCTGGACACACACAAGGTGGTGACCAAGGTGGCTTTAGTGAAAATATTCATCGTGACCCCGGATTGTTGTTATAAGTAAGGTGATGTTGTAGCACAAAAATGTGTAGAGTGTGCAGCGGGCTTGTTCAATGCTTTTTCGTCCGATAGGCTGAATTATACGTCCAACACCCTAGGGCTCGGGTGCCGCGTCTTGCTACCATCGGTGCAGTTATAGATATTTTTTCTGGTTGATTGTTTTATGCCAAACAAGCTGTGGTACTTGTTATTGCTGTCTGGTTGCCTGCACGCAGAGCCGCCTGATACGGTTGACGATAACATCCTCAGAATTGAGGTAATTGGCCGTGCAATTGAAGCCCGTGGCGCAGCGGCTGAGGTGCTGGCGCTGGCTAACAGTATCGACGACAGCCACTTTAGCAGTGATAGCCTTGCCAATTTGCTAAAAGATACGCCGATGGTCAATTTAAACGGCCAGGGCGGTTTGTTCCAAAGCATCAATATCCGCGGATTCGCACGATGGCGGGTGCAAACGTTGGTAGAGGGCATCCCCATCTACACCGAACGTCGCGCAGGCAGCGCTGCCGAATTTGTGCCGCCTGCGATGGTCGGCAAAGCATGGGTTTTTCCTGCTGTGGCAGCAACACAGCTAGGTGGAGATGCGATTGGTGGTGCAGTAGATGTGGCGCTTAAGGTTCCGCCGGCAGCCAGCCTTAGCCTGCGTTATGGTGCGAACAACGACTACCGCGAGCTGCAGCTAAGTGGCGTGCAAGCCAACAGTAACCTGAGCTGGATAGTCAATCATCAACACGCCAATAACAGTGAAGATGGCAGTAACGCACCAATTCAGGACAGGTTTGAACAGCATAGCCTGATGGTACGCCGGCAAGCCGGACATGGCATCTTGCCTGATGCATTGCTGCTGTACTCGGTGGCGAATAATATCGCCAAAGCCAGTGCAGATGATCCGGAAAAACGTTTTACCTTGTATCCGCAAAATGAGCATGCCCTGGCGAAACTGACATTTGGCTGGCACAACGCAACTTTTTACGCGCACCGCTCGGCACTAACAAGTCACATTACCCGATCAGGTCAGCGCTTTAACGCACTTGATAGCCGGGCACTGAATACCGGAATGCACTTGAGTAACAGCCTAAGCTTGTCGCACTCAGGCGACTGGTTGCTGAACTGGCGCACCGGCATTGATGCCCGGCTGGGTGTGCAGGTTGATGAACGTGAAGCCGCGGTCGAAAACGCCGCCCCTTTATATGACAGGCGCATGCTGGATGCCAAGCAATGGCAGCTGTATGCCGGTGCTCAGAGCCGTAAAACCCTTGCCTCTGGCCTGTGGGTGGCCGGCGCACGCTGGTCATCCACCACGCAAAGCAACAACTTAACGGCAACCTGGCAGCAAGACAGTAACTTCAGTGCTTTTACCGGCTACCGCCATATTTTGTCGCCTGCCTGGTCGCTATCAGGCTACCTGAGTAAGGGGTATCGCGTGCCTGGCCTTACCGAGCGTTTTTACCGCGGAGAAACACCGCGCGGGCAGGTGTTTGGCAATAGTGACCTGCGCACTGAACGTGCGAATAATGTCGATTTATCCTTGCAGTACCAGCAGGGCGCATCTGCCATTTCGCTGGCGCTGTTTCAGCATCATATTAAAGATTACATCGAGTTGATAACGTTGTCTTCAAGCCGGCAGCAATATCAGAATCTGTCACAGGCAGAAATTGGCGGGATAAATTATCAGCTGCGCCACGCCTTTTCTGTTTTTGGCTTGAACACCGAGCTTAAGGTGGGCGGGCAGTGGCTTCGTGGTGAGGATAACGCTGGCCAGCGGCTGATTGATATAGTGCCAGCGCAGCACAGAGTGTCGCTGTCATGGTATGGCAACAGCGCAGACGGCTTTGTCGCGCTGACACATCGCAGCGCTTCAAACAAACTGGTCGCGGGCGAGCTTGCTACGTCCAGTGTCAGGGTGCTTGATATCGGCTATAACTATGCGTTGTCGGACGTCTGGCAGCTGTCAGTTAATGTTGTTAATCTGACCGATGCCCATTATGTTACGTCCAGGGATGATCTGGCGCCCTTTGCCCGTGGGCGCGAATGGGTGTTTAGTACCCGCTATCAATTTTAACGGCCAGCGATTAATGAAGAGTGATAACTATGCATCCAACATTACGTCAGGTTAGCCGCAAGCTGCATTTATGGCTCGCCGTAGCCATTCTGATTCCGTCTGTTATCGTGTTTGGCAGTGGCATTTTATTGCAAGTTAAAAAACAATTTGACTGGGTGCAGCCACCGACCATGAAGGGGGCCGCCAATTCGCCAACCATAACGTTTGCCCAGGTACTAGACGTGGTCAGCGCTATTCCGCAGATGCAGGTAAGCGGCTGGCAACATATCGACCGAATCGACGTGCGTCCTGATAAAGGCATAATGAAAGTCGTGGCGGCAAACCGCTGGGAAGCGCAGCTTGATGCGCAGACCGCAGCGGTGCTGCACCTGGCTTACAGACGCTCAGATACCATCGAATCTATCCATGATGGCAGCTGGTTTGCAGAGTTCGCCAAGCTGTGGCTGTTCTTACCCTCAGGCATCATAGTATTTGTTATGTGGTGCACTGGTGTTGTGTTGCTTGTTACTACGCTGAAAAGTAAGTTTATCAAGCATAAAGTGCGTAGTACGCAATCAGATTCAGGCAAAGCAGCGCGCTAAAAAGCGCTAAAAGACGCTTTACGGTCGGTTTTGCACTAACACAGTAAGGCTAAACTGATTTGCCACTTATGTAGGATGTACTAGCATGATTACCAGACGTAAATTTACCTTAGGCGCTGTGGCGCTGGCCTTTGCCGGCCTTAACGTCAGTTTGCTCGGTAAAGCTTTTGCCGCCTTACCGGGTAACAGTATTGCCGGCTATGGCGAGTTATTGCCCGATCCGAATAAGCTGCTCGACCTGCCACAAGGCTTTAGCTACAACATTATTTCCTCTTTTGGCGAGCCGATGACAGACGGTTTTGCCGTACCGGATAAAGCCGATGGTATGGGCTGTTTGCCACTGGATAACCATCGCGTGGCGTTAATCCGTAACCATGAGTTGCAGCCAAAAGATTTGGCAAAGCAGTCTGCGTTGCAGCAACAACACAAAACCGCGTTGGCGTATGACCAGTTTAACAACGGCGTAGCGCTGCCCGGTGGCACCACCACACTGATTTATAATCTGAGCACAGGTAAAAAAGAGCGGGAGTTTATCAGTTTAACTGGCACTATCCGCAACTGTGCTGGCGGCATTACCCCCTGGGGCAGCTGGTTAACCTGTGAAGAGTCGGTTGACCGCGCAGGCGGCGAACTAAGTAAAGATCACGGTTATATTTTTGAAGTACCGGCCAATGCTACCGGCCTGGTAAAAGCCGAGCCTTTAGTGCAGATGGGCCGTTTTAACCATGAAGCGGCGGCAGTTGACCCGAAAAGCGGCATTGTTTATTTAACCGAAGACAGAGGTGACGGCCTGTTTTACCGCTTTGTGCCAAACGAATATGGCAAGCTGGCCAAAGGCGGAAAGCTGCAGGCGCTGGTGGTCAAAGGTAAACCTCAGTACGACAGCCGCAACTGGCTAAATGACGCTATGCCGGTATCGGCCTGGCTGGAAACGGAATGGGTTGATTTGGATAACCCACAAAGCCCGAACGATGATTTACGCCAGCAAGGCGTTGCCAAAGGCGCGGCGGTATTTGCCCGTGGTGAAGGCGTGCATTGGGGTACAGCAGAGTTGTATTTCTGCTGCACCAATGGCGGTAAAGCCAAGCTCGGTCAAATTATGCGCTACCAGCCATCATCCGCTGAGGGCACAGCCGCTGAAGCGGCAAACCCGGGCCGTTTACAGCTGTTTTTCGAAAGCCAGCATGAGTCTATGTATAACTTTGGCGACAACCTGACTGTTACACCTTTTGGCCATTTGTTGGTATGCGAAGATCAGTATACTGAGGTGGTAGATAATCATTTACGTGGTGTAACACCAGCGGGGGAGGTGTATAACTTTGCCCGCTTACATCAGCAAACGGAACTGGCCGGGGCATGTTTTTCACCCGATGGCAGTACTTTATTTGTAAATGTTTACTCACCGACAAAAACACTGGCTATAACAGGGCCATGGACACGGCTGACATAAATTGTCAGTCGCAGCATAAGCTGATCAGCGTTTTCCTTTCATTGTTTCTACCACTCGTCACTAATTTTAGCTGACTTAGGCTGTGGTTTAGTATGTTCCGATATGTTGCTGTTGTAGCTGAATTGTTATTTTGAGGGCATCAATAAAAAGTCGCTAAGGAAAAGCTATGAAACCTTTATATCTTTCAACACCGCTTCTGCTTGCTACGTTGCTGTTGGGTAACGTGAGTTTTGCACAACATGACATATCTAAACTTCAGGGGCCTTACCTTGGTCAAAAACCGCCAGGCTTAATACCTGAACCATTTGCACCCGGAATCGTTGCCACAGAACAGTATCTGGAAACTGAAGTGTTGTTTTTGCCGGATATGACGGAATTGTCGTTCACACGCTCTGGTGGACAGTATAAAGAACCCAAATGGGTTGTTATGCAATACAAAGATAATGGCTGGCGCGAAAAACCTGTGCCGGCAACAGACATAAAAGCAGAAAAAGAGCGCTTCAGCCCAGGTGTGGGAGAGATGAAAAAGTTTGATGTTTTTAAAGACATTCCTGTTGTTGGCTATTCGGTATCAGCGGCAGGAACATACTATTTTTACGTGTTAGATTTTAAAGATGGCAGTGGGCATTTGAGTTACTCACGTCTGATCGATGGTAAATATGAAATACCGGTAAAAATCAATGCGGCGATTAACAGCGGAAAATATATCGCCCATCCTTTTATTGCGCCGGATGAGTCCTATCTAATGTGGGATGCGGAAAAAGACGGTGAAAGCACTCCGGATATTTATATCAGTTTTCGCGAGAAAGACGGCACCTGGGGCGAAGCGATTAATATGGGCGACAAAATCAATACACCATTGTATGAACAACGGCCAAAAGTGACACCGGATGGCAAATATCTGTTTTTCTGGCAGGGCGATGTCAAAGTCAGAGAAGACGGCGGTCGATACGTGGTAGGCAGCCCTTATTGGGTGGATGCGAAAATTATTGAAGAGCTCAGACCTGCACGCGAATGACCGTACATTGAATCTTTAGCTGGCTTGGACTGCGCTTCGCCACTGATGATAGTTTTGACCCAGGCAGAGCGTTTGTCTGACAAACTAATCCCAGACAATCTCATCTGCGGCTATAGATGACACTATCTTCACCTGATTGGCAGCAACAGACAGTGACATATCGCTGATTAAATCCTTAAATCCGGTGTGTGCTGCCAGCTTCTCGACACCAATCCAGGCATTTCGCTGCGATTTTTTCGCCGCATACAAACAAATATCGGCTACATCAATCACCTGGTTCCAGCTGAGTATCGGGTTTTCGCCCTGGGTATCCGGGAAACAGGCAAAGCCGATTGAACAGGTCATTTTAATGCTGCTACCGTCGGCAATATCAAAGTTATGTTGCTCTACAGTACGACGCAAGCGCTCGGCGTAGGCTGCCGCATTGGCGCGGTTCATATGGCGCATCACCACCAGAAACTCTTCGCCGCCCCAGCGAATGGTATAGTCGCTGCTGCGAAACACCTGCTTCATCAGGTTGCTGAACTGAATAAGGATCAGGTCGCCGGCAGTATGGCCGTAAGTGTCATTAACCTGTTTAAAGTTATCCAGATCCAGCAGCAGAAAGACAAAGTCCTGTTCGCTGGCATCGGCTGCAGGGTTGGCTAAATCTTCTGGTAGTTTTTGCATTAAAAACCGCCGGTTATGCAGTTTGGTCAGCTGGTCGGTTAAGCTTTGCGTTTCCATGACCGTATAAGCCCGTTCCAGCTCGATATGCTTGGCCGCTAACTCGCGGGTGCGATCTTTGACTAACTTACTTAGTTTTTTATTTAGCCGGGTTTGCTGGCGCCGGCGGTAAATCATAAACAGCACGCATAACAACAGCGTAACGAGTGCAGCAAACACATAACGCTGAAACTCTGCTTGAGCCGACAGCTGGTCGCGCAGCGCCAATTCTTTTTCATGTTGAATGGCCTGTAGTTTTTGTTCATTGGCGAGCGCTTCAATTTTGCGATCTTTTTGCAGCGATTCATTTCTGGCACGTAAGGCGGCCATTTTCTTGTCGCTTTCGTTGTTAAATACTTCGTCGTTCAACTCGCTATAGCGCTTGTGTGCCGCCAGCGCTTCGGCATACCGGCCGTCTTGCTGATAAATATCCGCCAACTGTTTGTACAGTTTGCTGAGGTTAGATTTATTCTCAAGTTCAGTTGCAATGGCAATTGCCTGTTCGATATACAACAGGGCGTTAGTTATATCGCCTTGCGCCAGATAGACCTTGGCCAGTCTTCGTCGCGGTTCTACCGCTGTGGTTTTATCACCGCTACTGTCGGCAAGGGCTAACGCCTGATTTGATAACTCAATTACTCTGGCAAAATCGGCTTTAAACAAGTAATACTCGGCGGAGCTGTTCAGGCCCTGCGCAATTAAGTTTTTGTCGTTAAGTTGCCGCGCTATCGCCATACCACGCGATAAATTAGCCTGAGCGGGTTCGTAGTCACCAAGGTCTTGCTGTATAGCCGCAATATTGATCAGTGCCAGTGCTTCGCTCTGTATATCTTTTAGTTCAACGGCCAGATCGAGTGATTCAATATAAATATCCAGCGCCTGGCGGATTTTACCCAGCCGGTTGTAGGTGACGCCTATGTTGTTCAGTAATGCCTGCTGTGCACCTTTGTTGCTTAGTGATTTCTGGATTTCCAATGCCGTCAGCATCACATCCAGCGATTCTTCAAATCGTGATTGATTAGCGTAAACAATGCCAAGAATATTCAGTACTTTGCCGGCCAGCAGTTGGTTGTTGGCTTGTTCGACTTTCGGCTGAATGTTTTTGAGCAGTTCAATGGCGTCTGCGTGCTTGCCCATAAAATAATAAATAATGGCAATTTCATACGCTATTTGTACTGCCGCATCCGGCAGCTGTTGCTGCTGAGCCTGGGTGGCTGCGCGGTTAAAGTAGCCCAAAGCTGCGTCATAATCTGACTGGATCCTGGCGATAACGCCCTGGATCTTCAGTGCCTGAATATGCAAGTCATGCTCTGTCAGTTGCTGCGCACCAGCAGCCAGCTTTTCGGCGTTAGCTTTGGCGTCATCTAACAAGCCCTGCCCAACCTGTAAGGTTGCCAGTTGCTGCAGCGCCTCAAGGTAAGCTGTGCCTGTGGCCCCGGTGGCTTCAAGTAAGCTAATCAGCGCGTTGGCATGTTGTAATGCGTAGGGCGGGTCTGGCTTAAGGTTTTCTTTAACCAGCTGTTGCAGGATGTTGATTTGCCGCTGTGGCGTCGCACCGTCCAACTCTGTTTCAAGGCTTTGCCGCGTATCTGCCGTGTTGCTGTAGGCCGCTAATGACCAACATAAAATAAGCAAAGTGATAAGGCGCATAAACTACTCCATTATTACGGCGCGACCAAACACGGCTGTCGGCAAACCAACTATGCTATTCGTTTGTGCAGCAATTTAGAAGCACAAAACATCACACTGCAGTATTCATGTTCGCTTAGGATTAAGTAGGCGAAGGGTATACTGCCAAGGGTGTCAGTGCTCAGTGGCTATAGCCAAAGCGCCTTTTACCGTCTGTGCCGTCAGCCACTCTGTAACAGAGCGTGGCTGCTGTAGCGACAAGCGCTGTAGACAGGCCAGTTGCGCAGGGGACTTGCTGCTTACCAGGCCATGCCACAGTAACGCCGCCATTGCCGGGTATGAACCTGCTTTGGCTTTGAGAATACTAAGCGCGCCCAGCAATTGCTGTTCGACGTCAGTGAAGTCGGTACCAAACGGAAATTGTACCAGGGTACCGTCAGCGACAACGGGTGCCAGCCAGTTTCGCAGATTTTGCGGCGTATTGTTGCGATGCGGCGCCGGTACGCTGGCCGCTTTGGGCAGCTTACCTGCTGCTTTGGCCTTTGCCAGTAAATCGGCCTGAAACCGGCTGTCGGCAATAGAAATCATTGCCATGATACACTCCGCATCAGAGCGACCGCGTAAATCGGCAATACCGTATTCGGTGACGATAATGTCGCGGTAATGCCGTGGAATGGTTTCATGCGGATGCTGCCACACAATGTTGGACACCACTTTGCCTTTACTTTCCCGTGTTGCTTGCAATGTAATTAGCGCCCGCGCCCCTTGCAGCGCAAATGCCTGCTCAATAAAGTTAAACTGGCCGCCGACACCACTGACAATCTGGCCTTGGTCGGTAATATCTGAAATAACACCACCCAGCACAGTGGCTTTCATTGCCGCATTAACAAAGCGTGCGTTTTGGCAGTTCGTCACCGTACAGCTGATTGGTAAAGGACACCGGCATCATTTGGATTTGCCTGCGTTCGTGCTCGGGCATGTCGCGTAGCTCACGATAGAAATCGTGACAGTCTACAAAGAAACCGGCATGAACCAGTGCACCCTCTACTTCGCGCCGGATCACGCCCGCTTTTATCAATCGTAAAAAGCCCTGCACCAGAATTTCGGTTACGCCATACAGTCCGCGGGTGAAACTGCTGTGTTGCGCGGCGGCATGGCTGGGGAAGGGGGCTTTTGCCATAACGGCCCTGAGGGTGTCTGGTTGTTGGTGTCGCAGGATCAGCGACGAAGCAACGGCATCACCCAGTGAACCTATACCAATTTGCAGCGTGCCGCCATCCGGCACCAGGCCCGCGACATGCAGGCCTATAGCGTGATCGGCCAGCTCAACCGGGCGCTTGGGCACAGAAAACAGCTCAAACTGGCTGGCAGGATCGTCCAGCACACAGTCGAGTTCATCATGGTTAAGCTGCGCCGCGCCGGGCATAAAAGGCAGCTGCGGGTTAATTTCACCGGCGAGAATAAAGCGCTGCTCGCCGCGGGCACGTGCCCGCAGCAGGTCGACAGTGATGTCGGTATTACCGGACAAACTGAACCTGTCTTTGTCACGCGCCAGCAACTGCAGAATGACGTTGGGCTTTAGTGCCAGCAATGTATCTAAGGCATGGGTGTAGTTAACCGGTATATAGCCTTGTTGGGCGCTTTGGTTACCCAGCCAGCTGCCGGCCTGAAAAAAGAATTCCTGCACCCGGATATTGTCAGGCAAAGTGCCCCCGGCAAGGCGGGTAGCGTAATCCAGCGCGGTATAAGCACCGAACAGGCGTGTTATGGCCGGGCCGAGAAAACGGGCCTGCAAGTCGCTTGCCGGGCGAGGGTGCTGTAAGGTTAGCGCGGTAAACAGATGCAGTTTGATAGACGGGTCGGCAATAGCCAGGTCGGTTAACGCATTAACAATAGTGTTTGCCTTGCCCAGCCCAAGCGGCAGTGCCAGCCGGATGTCTCCGCCGGTCTTGTCGACAATGCGCTGGGCAATAGCGTTAGCGTTGGACAGAATAAGCAGCTCAGCCGGCATATAAAGGCATTCTCCAGTTAAAACAGTACAGATAAACCATAGCTGATGTAGTAACAAAACAAGCTTAACTCAGCCTGAGTACAACAAGGTGATGGCTGTAAAACGCACAGAGGCGGCTTTTCATTCTATATTTAGTGCCAGTTCAGTAAGATGCCGCATAATGGCTGGCGAAGATAGTGGCGATTTACAGCGCAGCTTATAACAGGCATCGGTGAAGCGAGGATTAATGGCTCAGGGTACACGCGGTTTTATCGGCTGGATCTGGTTTGTATGTTGGCGCGGTATGCTGGCATTACTGCTGCTTGTACTGTTGCTGTTATTGCTGCTGCGGTTCGTTGCGCCGCCTACATCAGCCTTTATGCTGCAAAGCCCGTATCCGGTCAGTCAGCGTTGGGTGGATATCAACACGCTGCCATCGCATGTACCGCTGGCGTTGGTCGCCTCTGAAGATCAGCGCTTTCCGCAGCATTTTGGCGTTGATATGGCAGAAATTAAAAAAGCGTTGGAGCAGTTTGACGACGGCGACGGCTTGCGCGGTGCCAGTACTATCAGCCAGCAAACGGCGAAAAACCTGTTGCTGTGGCCCGGCCGCAGTATGTTGCGCAAGGGGCTGGAAGCCACTCTGGCGCTGGGGCTGGAGTTAGTTTGGGGCAAAAAACGTATTCTGGAAGTGTATTTAAATATCGCCGAATTTGGCAAAGGCATCTATGGCGTCGAAGCGGCCAGTCAGTATTATTATGGTAAAGCTGCCAGCGCACTAAGCCGCAACGAAGCAGCGCGGCTGGCGGTATTGTTGCCCAGCCCGCGTAAACGCGACCCACGACGGTTAACACCTTACCTGCAACAACGTGTGAGCTGGGTTGAGCAGCAAATGCGCCAGCTGGGCAGCGGTTATCTTAAACCTGTGCTGCAGTAAGCAAAATAAGGGGCGACATGGCTTTAATCACTTTAATTTACGTAAGCTCAGCAGCAAGGTCATTTAGCAGGGTAGATATCAAAGATATTTTGAACCGTAGCCGTGCTGCCAACGCAGCAAATGATATTACCGGGCTACTGCTGTTTAAAGACGGACACTTTATGCAGGTGTTGGAAGGCGATGCTGACAGTGTCGACGCACTGGAGCAAAAAATCGCCAAAGATCCGAGGCATTACGGCGTTATTAGGCTGCTAAGAACACCCATTGAGCACCGCAGTTTTGGTGACTGGAAAATGGGGTTTAAAGATATGGCAGATCTTACTGCAGCCGAAAAGCTTGGCTACAGCGATTACCTGGATCGTCCGCTAAATGATACTGCTTACCTTACCAATCCAGCTAAAGCCCTAATGCTGTTACAAACGTTTAAACAGATTATTCGTTAGCGGCCGCATTTCAAATCACGCACAGCTCCATTCTGTTTGGCTGATCGGTGTTTGCTCACTATACTTTTTTTTAAATAAAACGAAAAAAGATATGATAAAAGCGTTAATTTCATTGTTGCTGTTCCTGAGCTTTGCGCTGACGGCGGCAACTAAACCCGATCTTTTGCTGGCAGAGGTATACCGCGACAACATCGATGTGCGTCAATACTGGGTAAGTGAAAAACTGGATGGTGTGCGTGCATTCTGGGATGGCAAGCAGCTTATCTCGCGTGGCGGTAATATTATTGCTGCTCCGGTTTGGTTTGTCGCGACATTGCCAGCGCAAAAACTCGATGGCGAGCTGTGGCTTGGCCGAAACAAGTTTGCTGAAACATTGAGCATTGTCAGTAAAGCCGCGCCGGTTGACAGCGAGTGGCAGCAGGTAGCTTATTACATATTCGAGCTGCCTGAGGCACAGGGCAGTTTTAGCGAGCGTATAACGCTGATGCAGCAGTTGGTGCAGCAGCAAAACAGCCCCTATTTAAAGCTGGTGCCGCAGTTTAGGCTTGAAAGTCATACAAAGCTGCAAGCAAAACTGCATGAGCTGGAACAAGGCGGTGCCGAAGGCTTGATGTTGCATCATCAGGATGCCGCTTATACTACCGGCAGAAGCAATGCTTTGCTGAAACTGAAAACCTATCAGGATACCGAGGCCGAAGTCATTGGCTACCGCCCCGGCAAAGGCAAGTACCAGGGCATGGTGGGCGCTTTGTTGGTAAAAATGCCGGATGGCAAAACCTTCGCCATCGGCAGCGGCTTAACCGACGCCTTGCGCCAGACACCACCGGAAATTGGCTGCATCATTACCTATCGCTATAACGGCCTGACCAAACACGGCTTACCGCGTTTTGCCCGGTTTTTACGGGTCCACCAGACGTTTTAACGGCTTGCAATTACCGGTCTGTTTTGCCAAAATCCGCGCGTTTTAACCCTTCTGGAAGTGAGGACGACCTCACCGCTCCATTTCATCCGGGGACGGCCCCATTACTGAAATGGGGTGTGTTATGTCTTGGTTTATTCTGTTTGTTGCTGGTGTGCTTGAAGCCGGTTGGTTAGTCGGTATCGAAAAATCGGCCTCTTTTAGCAAAATTCCTTATGTCATTTTCGCCGTGGCCTGCATGACAGCCAGCCTGGCGCTGTTTGGTTTGTCGTTAAAAGACATACCGGCGCCGACCGCTTATCTGGTGTGGCTGGCGGTGGGGTTAGTATCCATTACGCTTATTAACCATGTGTTTTTTGACCAGCTGATCACGCTTAAGCAACTGGGGTGTTTTGTGCTGATTATTGCCGGTGTGGTTGGCCTTAAGCTCGGCCAGTAATTCAGGCTTGCCAGTTAACAGCGCCGTTAAAACTGTGCTGCAGTTGCAACATGCCTTGCTGGTGCCAGGCCTGCATCTGCGCGGCATTAATACCGGCTTGGCTCAGTGGCAGATCGGCTGTGCAGTTGTCCAGTCCAACCCAGCCATTACGGCCACTGTACTTGGCAGCATATAAACACAGATCGGCCAGTTTTAGCAGGCGCTGCCAGTGCATGGCTGGCTCGCCAAGTGGTAGCGGGTAGCAGGCATAGCCGACAGAGCAGGTAATATGCAGCGGTTCATCACCGGTGATCCGGATAGGCGTGTGCTGTACTGCATTAACAAAGCGCTGCGCCAGATGGCTGACTTCGTCACGGTTAATATTGCGTGCTACCGCGACAAATTCTTCTCCGCCCCAACGTACCAGATAATCAGACTGGCGAAACACCTGCTGCATAATGTGCCGCAACTGCTTAAGCACTTCATCGCCGGCACTATGGCCGTGGTTGTCATTTAGCAACTTAAAATGATCAAGGTCGATGATAAACAGTGCCAGCTCACTGTTCGCCGCTGTTGCTGTGCTGCCGCTGCCGTGCTGCATTCTGCGGCATTGCTCAAGCTCAGTGCTGATATGGCTTTCCAGAAAATGCCGGTTATGCAGGCCGGTCAGCTTATCGGTCAGGCTGATAATTTCCAGTTGCTGATATGCCTGCGCCAGCTCGGCATTTTTTTGCTTCAGCTGCTGTGTTCTGGCGTCCACTTTCTGTTCCAGCCGGCGGTTTTGCTGGCGCTGCACATAACGCCGGTAGAGTGAAATCATCAGGATAAAAGCGGCAACCAGGCCTGAGATCCAGAAGTTACGGATAAGGTGCTGCTGTTCTAACTGGGCTTGTTGCAGCTGTTGTTCATTTTGCAGCAGGTCAATCTGATACTGCTGACGGGTAAAATCGGTTTGCGCCTGAATCGCAGCGATAGTGGCAGCACGTTTGCTGTTGAAAATCTCATCGTCCAGCTGCTTTTGTCTTAACAAGCTCGCTAAGGCTTCGCGCACCGCATCCAGTTGTATGTAAGCCTGCACCTGCATATGCAGCAACAGCGCCTCGTCGGCGCGCTCATTGTTTTGCTGTGCCTGTTCTATCCCGGCAGTGGTATAGCGCAGTACCGCCTGCGCATCGTTTTGGCGCAGCGCCAGTTCAGCGGCCATTTTATAGGCATCTACCAGCAGGCTTTTGTAACTGCTGGTTTTCGCGCGCGCTATCACGCCGTCCAACAATTGTTGTGCTTTTGGATAATCACCCTGTTCCATTGCCAGTTTGGCCACAACTGTGCGGCCCCAGTCGGTATCACGCGGGGCACCAATTTGCTCAAATAGTAACATCGCCTGTTGTGTATGCTCAGCAGCCTTATCAAATTCGCCAAGCTCACTGTACAGGTATCCCAGCTTGTTATGACTGTAGGCAATATTTAATTTGTCACCACTGGCCAGATCCAGCTGCAGGGTTTGCAGAAAATACGCCAGTGCTTTGTCTTTATCGCCAAGTACGCGGTGCAAGTCGCCCAGATTATAAATCGCGCTGGCCAGGCTACTCTGATTACCTAATTTAAAATGCAGTGCAAAGCTCTGTTGATGAGCCTGTAAAGCGTCTTCGTACTGGCCCATTTTCTCCAGTATGGTGCCAATGCTGCTGTAGGTGCTGGCTATCTGTGATTCGTCCTGCAGTGTCTGATTGATTTGCATGGCCTGATACATATATTGCAGTGCGGTGGCATAGTCGCTCTGATAACGGTACACCATACCTAAACGGCGCAGTGCGCTGGCCAGTTCTGCTGTCTGGCCGTTTGGTTGTAGCAGGCTGATAGCCTGCTCAAGCTGCTGCCTGGCAACCGGGTAATTGTTACGCTCCATAGCGTTATTACCCATTTGATGGTAGGCCAGCGCCTGCTGCTGTGGGTCAGCCAGCTTTGTCGCCATCGCAAGATAATCTGCAGTCAGTTTATCAGCCAGATCCAGATTACCCTGCTGTCGGCTGGTTTCTATCTGAGTGCGTAAAGCCGTAAAGTCGGTGTCTGCTGCCAGTGCAGTCGGGCCGGCGCTGCCGACAACCAATAGTAGAATGAATAATAACTGCCACTGCATTTACTGATTAACCTGTTGAAAATACTTAAGCTGAAGTTGCTGGTACTCTTTGCTTAGCTGAAACAACTGCAGCGCCTGATCAAAGCGTTGCACCAGCCAGGGATCGCGCCCGAGCAAATGGTAACTGTTTTTACCAAATAGCGGCAATTGTTGCAGGCTCTGATCTGCGGGGGCGATTTGGCGGTAGTAGTATTCAAAGATATTTTTATCCATCACCAGCGCATCGATCCGGCCTTTTAACAGCATATTGGGCAGCTGATGTTGCTCTACCACTTCCAGATAACTACTGAAACGCGGTAGGACAGCGGCGTAGGCGGGTGGTAAAAACTGACGGGCATTTTGAAAGGCCATCACCCTGCGGCCGGTTAAATCGTCCAGTGTTTGTAGCGGCGGCTGCAGATCGCTGCGCGTTATCAGCACATTTTCGTAGCTGATATAGGGCAGGGTGGCGTAAGTGCCGTCGGGCGTGCTGCGCTGCAGTGAGACAAAATCAGCGACGCCTTGCTTAAATAACTCCAGCAGGCGGCCATTCGGAGTATGAATAAACACGGCGCAGCGATGCATTTTCAGGCTGACCAGCTGTAACAGCTCCAGCTCGTAGCCGCTTTGGGTTGTCACTTCAATATAGGGAGGTTTTTCCACGCCAACCAGAAAGCTAAGCTCAGGCCACTGGCATGATTGTGCCGGCCAACAACAAAATAACAGCAGTGTTGTTACTGCATACTTCATTTACACTCCACTTCTGCTAGTCCAAAGCTGCCGGTTTACACGGCATGCTTTGTACTATAGCAGCTGGGGTGAAATTGGCAGCAGCGTTTACGTGGTAACGCCGCTTTTCGCTGCTGGCGTTTCTGCCTGGGGTAATTCTGGCTCTGCGGCTAGTGCAGGTTTAAACAGCAGCGCTTTAATTTTGGCAAAAGGCGTCAGCACCAGCGCATTACCCAGCAGCACCAGTGCAAAGCCGCTAAAGGTGTAGCTGGTCCAGACAAAGTCTTCAAACAAGGTGCTTAATACAACTGCCACCAGCGGAAACAGCACTATGGTGTAGCTGGCTTTTTCCGGCCCCATACCTTTTAGCAATGCAAAGTAAGTTGCAAACGCTATTACTGAGCCAAATACCGCCAGATACAGTAAAGAAATGATATAAGCCGGCGCCGTGCTGAAGGTAAAACTGGTGCCACTGATGCCTACCATCAGCGCCAGCATAATAGTGCCATACAGCATGCCCCAGGCGTTTACCTGCATAATCGGCAGGCCGGCGCGTGAGTTACGTACACTGGCCATATTACCCAGTGAGGCACTCAGTGCGCTGCCCAGCACCAGTATCAGCCCGAGCAGGCTGGCGTTGGTTAAGTCAAGGCCGTCTAAATCGGGCCAGAACAGCACGACAATACCGGCAATACCCATTAACGCACCAAAGTAGATGCGTTTCGCCACCGGCTTGCCGAAGAACAACCGGGTATTAACGATATTCATCAACAGCATAGTGGTAAAAGCAATGGCCGTCATGGCAGAGGTCAAATACTGCTGCGCCTGGTAAATCAGAATGTAGTTCAGGGCAAAGTTAAACAGCGCCAATAGCGCTATAAAGCCATGATCTTTTGCATTAAAGCGCATCGGCAGCCGCCGCCACAGGCAATAGCCCCACATCAGCAGTGCAGAAAGTGCAAAGCGGTAGGTCAGCGAGGCTTCTACCGCAACATCGCCAAGCTGAAACTCAATAGCGAACCAGGTAGAACCCCAGATTAAAACCGTGATTAGGTACAGCAGAATGTTTTGCATAAAGGCGCCACTGCAGCAGCAAGAAAGGCGCCTATGATACGGCCTTTTTTGCATTCTGGCAGTGGCTGGCGCAACAATATTTTCGTTATAAAAACATGCCACCTGAGGCTTCAATACGCTGGGCATTGATCCAGCCTGCCTGTTCGGACAACAGTAAGCTGACGACGCCACCGATATCATCGGCCTGGCCAACCCGGCCCAGTGCTGTCTGGCTGGCCAGATACTGATTTACGCTATCGTTGTCGCGTACCGTACCGCCGCCAAAGTCGGTAGCTATGGCGCCGGGTGCCAACACGTTAACGCGGATGCCGCGAGGCCCAAGCTCTTTAGCCCAGTAGCGGGTTAAGGTTTCCATCGCGCTTTTCATGGCGGCATAAGCGCCATACCCCGGTACTGCAAAACGCGTTAAGCCGGTTGAAACGTTTAAAATACGGCCCTGATCGGCCAGCAATGGCAGCAACTGCTGAGTCAGAAAGTACGGGCCTTTTACATGGATTTTCATTAGCTGGTCAAATTGCTGCTCAGTGGTGTCAGCAAAGGGCACATTAATGCCAATGCCGGCGTTATTGAGTAAATAGTTAAAGCTGTCGCGGCCCCAAAGCTGTTGCAATTGCTGTTGCACCTGGCTGGCAAAGGCAGCAAAACTGCTGCTGTCGGCGACGTCCAGCGGCAATGCTACCGCTTTTCGGCCCAGCCATTCTATTTCGCTGACCACCGCCTGCGCTGCTGCGGCGTTTTGCTGGTAAGTCAGAATAATATCAGTGCCTTGTTGCGCCAGTGCCAGGGCAGAATTTTTACCAAGGCCACGGCTGCCACCGGTGATTAGGGCGATAGGGTGAGTTGTTGTCATAGTGTGCTCCGTATTGGGTTACTCAGTTACGACGCTCAGTGTATTGGTTGCCCGTAATATGATAAACATGCTAAAAATGGTAAAACTGTTAAGCATTAATGGACAATGACATGCAGGACAAGTTACAGGCGTTGCAGATGTTTATCCGGGTGGCACAGCTTGGCAGCTTTACCAAAGCCGGTGCCAGCCTGGGCTTATCAAAAACCCATGTGTCTAATGTGGTGCAGCAGCTGGAGCAACATTTAGGCTGTCGTTTATTGCACCGTACTACACGCCGTGTCAGCCTGACGCAGGATGGCCAGCTGTGCTATGACCGCAGTTTATTATTGCTCGATGAGTATCAGGAACTTGAAAACCTGTTTCAGCAGCAAAGCAGCCAGGTAAGCGGGGTGCTGCGGCTGGATATGTCGACCGGTATGGCGCGGCATATATTGATGCCGCAGTTACCTGACTTTATGCAGCAGTACCCGAATATCCGGCTGGAGCTGAGCAGCACCGACCGTAAAGTCGATTTGGTGGCAGAAGGCTTTGACTGCGTGATCCGGGTTGGCAGTGTGGGTGATGAGGGGCTGGTGGCGCGTAAACTGGCACAGTTACCAATGCGCAATTTAGCCAGCCCGGCCTATATTTCCCGCTTTGGCATGCCGCAAACTCCGGCCGATTTAGCGCAACATCAACTGGTGCATTACGTTAGTGTGCTGGGGCAGCACAACAGCTATTTTGAATATACCGAGCACGGGCAGGACAAAACATTGTCGATGCCGGGTATGGTGACAGTGAACAATGCAGACGCTTACACTGCAGCTTGCCTGGCGGGGCTGGGCATTATTCAGGCGCCGGTCATTGGCGCAGCGGCTTATCTGCAAAGCGGGGCGCTGCTGGATATTTTGCCGCAACACCGCTGTGCACCTATGCCGGTGTGGTTACTGTACCCGCACCGGCGTCACGTCAGCCGGCGGTTACAGGCATTTATGCAATGGTTTGAACAGCAGCTGCAGCAGTATCTGCAGGCATTTCAGTAAGATTACGCTTCAGATGGTCTGGCGAAACCGGGCCACATCAGCCTTGGGTGGTGCGCCAAATAACCGGCTGTATTCACGGCTGAATTGCGATGGGCTTTCGTAACCCACTTTGTAGCTGGCCGTTGCCGCTTCCACACCCTCATACAGCATGATCCTGCGGGCTTCGTTTAAGCGCAGCTGTTTTTGAAACTGCAGCGGCGACATCGACGTGACCGCTTTAAACGCCTGAAACAACGCCGATTCACTTAAATGCGCCACATCGGCCAGCTCTTTAATGCGCAGCGACTGATTAAAACGCTGGCGCAAAGTATCAATAACCTTACCGATGCGGCTGGCCTGGCTGTCGAGCAGGGTAAACTCACGCAGGTGGCTACCGGCCGGGCCTAACAGTAGGCGGTAAAGCAGCTCGCGTTTTAACAGCGGATACAGTACGGCAATATCCTGCGGCCGCTGCAACAGCGCAAAAATCCGCTGAAACACAGACAGTAAGTCCAGGTCAGCATCGCCGATACTGATACCGCGGGCAGGCTGTGGCTGGCGTGGCACTTTGTCGCCCAGGTCGATCACCAGCTCGGTCAGTTCGCGCAAATCCAGGCTGATACTGACACCCAGATAAGGCTCGTTACTGCTGGCACGGATAATTTTACCACTGACCGGCAACATCACCGGTACCAGCAAATATTGCAGCGGATTGTACTGCAGCATTTCTTCGCCCAGCAGGATCTGTTTACTGCCCTGCAATAACAGGCAAAGTGTCGGCTCATATAATGTAGGGGTAGCAGATGTTGGCGCATTGCTGCGATACAGCTTCAAGCCGGGTACACAGCTTTCATTGATACCGGTATCTTTTAGCAGCTGCTGCAAAGGTTGCAGCATTTGCTGACGTAGTACTTCGCGTTGCTCTGTCACAGGCTGCCCTCCGCAATGTGAATTGCAGCAGTATAGGCATAGCAGGCTGCTTTGCCTATGGCTGGCAGCAGCCTGTGTAGGATTAGGCAATAAGTATGGAGTTTAAGGCAGATTCCATTGCTTTAAGCGCGTGGGAATGCCTGCAAAGTCATTTGTGCTACCAGCCGTAATTGCTCGCAGCTTGCGCCGTTATTGGCCTGAATAGCCATGCCCTGCAGCACGGTACCAAGATAACGGGCCAGCGTTTCAGCGTCAGCATCGGCGGGTAAATCACCTTCGGTTTTTGCCCGCTCAAAGCGGTCACGTAATTTCTGTTCACCTTCAAGCCGGCGGTTAATCAAGGCTTCTTTCACGGTGGCGGCGGCTTCACTGCACGACAACGCGCCCTGCACTACAACACAGCCTTGTGGGTGGCTTTGATCTGCCATATTCATTGCTGCGCCATATAACATATGCTCGGCAACCTGATACGCGGTTGGCTTTTCCAGCGCCGGTAAAAAGAACGAACAGGGTCGGCTTTCGTACAGCTCAATCGCTTTTAAAAACAATTGTTCTTTATTACCAAAGGCAGCATACAGGCTAGGCTTGTTGATCCCCATAGCTTCAGTCAGATCTGATAAAGACGTGCCGTCATAACCTTTACGCCAAAACACTTCCAGCGCTTTTTCCAGTGCGGTGTCCATATCAAAGGCGCGGGGCCGTCCAACATTCGGGGTACAACTTATTGCTGACATGGTTCAGCTCCTGCATTAAAACTTGCTTATATACTAAACAGCAAAAGACCCCGTGTCTAGTAAGGGTTATTTACCTTACAGTACAGAAATCTTTCCGCTAACACCTGCTAAGACCACTTTTACCCCTGAGGGTTCACTGTGTTTGCCAACAATGGCCTGTGGAGTTTCAGGCAAGAATGCCCGAGCATCCGGCATTAACCCACAACCGCACAGCGCGTAAACTAACGTCATAAGCTGGCAGTAACCTCTGTCAGTTTGCCTGTTTTACTGCACTGCAACGGTGCTGATCCAGCGTTAGAACAAATTCGTCTGTAGTATAAATAAATTTATTTACCAACCGGTACAAAAATAGGTTGACTGTTTTGTTGCGTCCTATATATTTACCGAACGGTACATAACTGGCAAGTTTTATTTGTTGCTTTTTTTAGCAGCGAGAAACAAAAAGCGTGGAGATTAACGTCATGAGTACGAAAAACACTGTAAGAACTTTTATGTTAGGAAGCGTAGCTGCCCTGGTGTTGGCTGCTTGTGGCAACCCTGAAGCGGCTGATCAGGCACAGGCCCAGGCAGCGCCTTCGGTCAGTGTCGCGCAGGTGGTATATGAGCGCGTAACCGAGTGGGATGAATTCACCGGCCGGCTGCAGGCTCCGCAAACGGTAAATCTGGTACCCCGGGTATCAGGCTATATCGAGCAGATCCATTTTAGCGAGGGCGCCCTGGTACAAAAAGGTGATCTGCTGGTGCAGATAGACCCACGGCCGTTTGCGGCAGAAGTCGCACGCTTAAAAGCTGAGCTGCAAAGCGCGAAAAGCGCCTCAGTTCTGGCCGATGCGGAATACAGCCGGGCAGAGAAACTGAGCAGCCAGCGCGCGATTTCAGCCGAAGTGCTGGACAGCCGTTTAGCGCGTAAACAACAAACCGCCGCCACGGTAGCATCGGTCAGTGCTGCGCTGCAGCGTGCCGAGCTGGATTTAAGCTATACCAGCATTCGTGCGCCGATAAGTGGCCGGGTGTCTTATGCCCAGGTGACGGCAGGTAACTTTGTCAATGCCGGCCAAAGCCAGCTGACCAGCCTGGTGTCTACCGACAAAATGTATGCTTATTTCGATGTAGACGAGCGAACCTACCTGAAGTACGCCCGCCTGGCACAGGATGGCAAACGTGCCGATACCCGTGACGAAGCGGCCAACCCGGTGTATATGGCACTGGCCAGCGAAGCCGATTTTAACCACATCGGTCATGTTGATTTCGTCGATAACCGCATTGATGCCCAAACCGGCACTATCCGTATCCGCGCCAGTTTTGCCAACGCTGAAAACGACCTGTTACCCGGGCTGTTTGCCCGTATCCGTCTGGTCGGCAGTGACAGTTATGACGGTGTGTTAATTGATGAAAAAGCGGTGGGCACTGACTTAAACAACAAATTTGTTTTGGTGGTGAATGCCAGCAATCAGCTGGAATACCGCGCCATCAAGCTGGGTGAGAAAGTAAACGGCCTGCGTATTGTCACTGACGGCCTGGCGGCGACAGACAAAATTGTTGTTAACGGCTTACAGCGTGTGCGGCCCAATATGCAGATTGAGCCCAAGCTGGTAGAGATGGCCAGCAGTGAGCAGCTGGTGAAGCTGCGCAGTGAACAGCAACAGCTGGACCAAACCAGTAATGCGTTGACCGCTGAGGCAGACAGTGTTCTGAAAGCCAATGCTGATAAAGCGGCCAGCCGCGGTTAAGGAGATCTAAATGTTATCGCAATTTTTTATCCGGCGGCCGATTTTCGCCGCTGTTATCTCACTGCTGTTTTTTATCACCGGTGCGATAGCAGTCTGGCAGTTGCCGATCACTGAGTATCCGGAAGTGGTACCGCCTACTGTGGTGGTAACAGCGAACTACCCCGGCGCTAACCCGAAAGTTATTGCCGAAACCGTCGCGTCGCCACTGGAGCAGGAAATTAACGGCGTTGAAAGCATGCTGTATATGTCATCACAAGCCACGTCTGATGGCCGGATGACATTAACGGTGACCTTCGCCATTGGTACTGATGTCGATCTGGCGCAAACCCAGGTGCAGGCGCGGGTAGACCGTGCTATGCCAAGGCTGCCGCAGGAAGTTCAGCGTTTAGGCGTTGTCACTGAAAAATCGTCACCCGACTTAACCATGGTGGTGCATTTAACCTCGCCTGATGAGCGCTACGACATGCTGTATCTGTCGAACTACGCCGCGCTTAATGTGAAAGACGAGCTGGCGCGTATTGAAGGTGTGGGTGCGGTGCGTTTATTTGGTGCCGGCGAATACAGTATGCGTATATGGCTGGACCCGAACAAAGTATCGGCACTGGGTTTATCGCCGGCGCAAATTACTGCAGCTATCCGCGAGCAAAACCAGCAGGCGGCTGCCGGTAGTTTAGGTGCCCAGCCAAGCGGCGATGCCGAGTTTCAGTTGCTGATAAACGTTAAAGGCCGTTTAGCCGCGGTGGAAGAGTTTGAAAATATCATTATTAAAGTCGGTGCTAACGGTGAAGTCAGCCGGTTAAAAGATGTGGCCCGGGTTGAGCTGGGTGCGTCTACCTATGCGCTGCGCTCACTGCTGAATAACAAAGATGCGGTGGCAATTCCGGTGTTTCAGGCATCAGGCTCTAATGCTATTCAAATTTCTGATGATGTACGCGCCAAAATGGCCGAGCTGTCAAAAAGCTTCCCGGATGGCCTGGCTTACGACATCGTGTACGACCCAACGGTATTCGTGCGTGGTTCTATTGAAGCGGTAGTGAAAACCCTGCTTGAAGCGGTACTGCTGGTGGTATTAGTGGTCGTGCTGTTCCTGCAAACCTGGCGCGCGTCTATTATTCCGCTGGTGGCAGTACCGGTGTCGCTGGTAGGTACCTTTGCCTTTATGCAAATGCTGGGCTTTTCGCTTAATGCGTTGTCGCTGTTTGGCTTAGTACTGGCTATCGGTATCGTGGTCGATGACGCCATCGTGGTGGTTGAAAACGTTGAGCGTAATATCAGTGAAGGTTTATCACCTGTAGCAGCAACGCAAAAAGCGATGAAAGAAGTAACGGGCCCCATTGTTGCGACTACGCTGGTGCTGGCAGCGGTGTTTATTCCTACCGCCTTTATGTCGGGCTTAACCGGGCAGTTTTATAAGCAGTTTGCCTTAACCATTACGATTTCTACCTTTATCTCGGCCATTAACTCGTTAACGCTGAGCCCGGCGCTGTCGGCCCTGCTGTTAAAAGGCCATGGCGAGAAAAAAGATGCCCTGACACGCGGTATGGACAAGCTGTTTGGCGGCTGGTTATTTGGCCCCTTTAACCGCTTCTTTGCCCGTTTATCAGAAGGTTATGGCTACCTGGTCAGAAAAGTGATCCGCTACGGCGCCATTGTCGGTGTGATGTACGTCGCGCTGGTAGGCTTAACCGGCCTGCAGTTTGCCACTACACCAACCGGTTATGTACCGGGGCAGGATAAGCAGTACTTAGTGGCGTTTGCCCAGTTACCGGATGCGTCGTCACTGGAGCGCACCGATGCGGTAATCAAAGAAATGTCGGCCATTGCACTGGCACACCCTGGCGTGGCGAACTCTATTGCCTTCCCGGGCCTGAGCATCAACGGTTTTACCAACAGCCCGAACAGCGGCATTGTGTTTGTCGGCTTAGACGGTTTTGACCAGCGTGGCAGCGCCGAATTATCCGGCAATGCTATTGCAGCAGCACTGAACCAGAAGTTTGCCGGTATTGAAGATGCCTTTATTGCTATCTTCCCGCCGCCACCGGTACAGGGCCTGGGCACCATTGGTGGTTTCAGGTTACAAATTCAGGACCGCGGTAACCACGGTTATGAAGAGCTGTACAAAGTAACGATGGAAGTGATGATGAAAGCCTGGCAAACGCCTGAACTGGCTGGCATTTTCTCCAGCTATCAGGTGAACGTACCGCAGTTGGATCTGGACATCGACCGCACTAAAGCCAAGCAGCAGGGCGTGGCAATGGACGAAGTATTCCAGACACTGCAGGCCTACATGGGCTCGGTGTATGTCAATGACTTCAACCAGTTTGGCCGTACCTATCAGGTTAATATGCAGGCCGATGAGCAGTTCCGCCAAACACCAGAGCAAATTGGCCAGTTAAAAGTGCGTAATGCTGCCGGCGAGATGATCCCACTGGGTTCGTTTATCAATGTAAGCAATACCGCAGGCCCGGATCGGGTAATGCACTACAACGGCTTTACCACCGCCGAGATTAACGGTGGCCCGGCACCAGGTTACAGCACGGGTGAAGCCCAGGCTGCGATTGAGAAAATTCTGGCTGAAACCCTGCCAAACGGTATGACCTATGAGTGGACAGAACTGACCTACCAGCAAATTCTGGCTGGTAACGCCGGCATGTTTATCTACCCGCTGGTGATCCTGCTGGTGTTTATGGTGCTGGCCGCACAGTACGAAAGCTTAAGCTTACCACTGGCGATTATTCTGATCATCCCGATGACGCTGTTATCGGCGCTGAGTGGTGTGCTGATTTACGGTGGTGACAATAACATTTTCACCCAGATTGGTCTGATAGTGCTGGTGGGCCTGGCAACCAAGAACGCCATTCTGATTGTCGAGTTTGCCAAAGAGTTGCAAGACCACGGCATGACCGCGATGGAAGCGATACTGGAAGCCGGCCGCTTACGGTTACGGCCAATCCTGATGACGTCGATCGCCTTTATTATGGGTGTGGTGCCAATGGTGTTCTCCAGCGGTGCCGGTGCCGAAATGCGTCAGGCCATGGGCGTGGCCGTATTCGCCGGCATGATAGGCGTAACGGTATTTGGTTTAATTTTAACGCCGCTGTTTTACTACATGCTGGCCAAACGTGGTGAAACGAAAGCCCGTCAGCCTGTAACAGAGCAAGCAACAGCGGTGACAAGTTCAGTGGAGGGCTCTCATGCGTAAGCCAATGAAAATGTCGGCCATCGCCATACTGGTAGCGTCTTTAAGTGCCTGTGCCGTTGGCCCGGATTACCAGACACCGGTAAAGGTAGCGGATATTAATATCGAGGCACCCTATCAGCAGGCCGAACTGGCACAAAGCTGGTGGCAGGCGTTTGACGATGTAGCGTTAAACAAGCTGATTGAACGCGCATTACAGGAAAACCGCACCCTGGCACAGGCCCGTGCTAACGTTGACCGGGCTTATGCGGTGTTTCGCGATGCTAATAACGACTTTCTGCCAAAAGGCACGCTGGACGCTGGCTATCAGGCCAGCGAGAACGGCACAGTGTCACCTGCAGATGATGGTGTGATCACCCGCGGTTACAGTACCGGCGCCACACTAAGCTGGGACCTGGATCTGTTTGGCAAAATCCGCCGTGCGACAGAAGCCGCACAGGCCCAGGCTGAGCAGGCTGATATTCTGTGGCACGATGCCCAGGTACAGCTGATCAGCCAGGTTGCCACCAACTATGGCGAGTACCGTGGTGCACAGCTTCGGCTGGTGGTCGCAGAGCAAAACCTGCAAAACCTGCAGCAAAGCCGCGCCATCGTGCTGGCAAGGTTAGAAGCAGGCATGGCATCTGAGCTGGAGCTGGCGCAAATTGATGCCCAGTTGCATCAGGTACATGCCGCAGTGCCGGCGTACCGCGTGGCGCTGTTAACCGCCGATGCGACGTTATCAGCATTGCTGGCACAAAAGCCCGGTCAGTTAAAGCTGGGCGCTGTACCGCACTTGCCAGAGCTGAAACAGCCGGTGGCGATAGCCGAAGGTGAAAACTACCTGCGTTACCGCGCCGATGTTGCGGCCAGCGAACGCCAGTTGGCCGCCCGCACCGCTGAAATTGGCGTAGCAACGGCAGATTTATACCCGAACCTGTCAGTACGCGGCTTTTTAGGCTTTATGTCAGGCCCCGGTTTAACGCTGGGTAGCGATACCCAAAGCTGGTCAGTGGCGCCGACACTTAGCTGGCAGGCCGCCGATTTAGGCTCTGTTAAAGCCCGCATCCGCCAGGCTGAAGCCAGCAGCCAAATGGCACTGGCCAATTTCGAGCAGCAGGTGTTTAACGCGCTGAACGAAATGCAGTTATCGCTTAGTAGCTATAACCTAAGCCGCGAGCAGCAACTGAGCACAGAATTGCAGTGGCAGGCCAGTAATAAAGCAGTGCAAATTGCCCGCGAGCGTTACAACGCAGGCAGCGGTGAGTTTTTAGACTTACTCGACGCCGAGCGCGAACTGCTGCGCGCCCGCGATCAGCTGGCGCAACTGCAACAGCAAAGCTTTACCCGACTAGTCAGCATCTACCGCAGTTTTGGTGGTGGGATACAGTTGATTTAGGGGGGGGTATGAATGAAAAAAGCCGGGTGAACCCGGTTTTTTTATTGTCTGCGGTGGGCGAAAAGCGGAGGTTAACGCCCCGCTGCCTTGGTTTGTTAAGCGCCGACTTCAGAGAGCTGAAAACTTTCATTGATATACAAATCGCAATCTAGCTTTAGCCTTTTACATAGGTAGTTTGGATCTTCAGGACGCATTGGTTCTATATGGAATAGACCAACAGAACACCAATCTTCTGCTTCCAGTTCTGTAGACATTACAGGGTGACCGATAGTTAAATCCTTACCATCCTTATCTAGCACGCTGTAGCCTGTGATACGAAGTTTCCCAAAAGACTCCTTAGAGTCGATTGCATTTCCATCTTGCTCTACATGTCGTACATTGTGCGATACTGAATTTTTGTCTGAAGTAATGCTACAGTAACCGTGTTTATGTCCTTTAATATCGAAATTTGCATTGTGGAGCAAAAGCATTGCACATAATGCAATTCTGTTCGATTGCTTTTCTATCTGTACTCTTTCGTACTCTAGACCATTCGAGTCAATTACTTGAATCAACTGCTCAACAAGTGCCTTTTGGGTAAATGCCTCTTTTGGAATAATGAAACTCATCACATAACGAATCGCTTCGAGCGTATGCTGTGATAGCTTTCCCTGCTTTAAACTTGTAGTACTGCTTTTGGCGTCATCTTTGAAGCCGTTGTCAATTCTTGATTTCAGCCTTTCTTTACTTACTTTATGTAATTCGATTAATTTTTGCTCGTCAATTTTATCTACCTGATACTGAATTAATCTCTTTATCCATGAAGGGAATGGTTTAGTAATATCGATTGTTTTATTCAGCGAAACGTATTCGATAAAAAACTTAATACTGTAGTACATTGCTTGCAGAGACTGGTTTGTAATTCCTCTATCACGCAAATCATTGTGAGCAACAAAGTCAGCAATTTCCCGGAAAATCAGATTTTTCTTTGAATAGGCGCGAAGCCGCATGAAGAGGTTATCTATATCATTTTCATCAAAATCCCCTGATTGGATTTTATTAATGACCTTTTGCGCCTTCGATTTCTCTATTCCCTTCATGCTTGATTCCTGATTGCGTCTAACGCCCGCCACAAACGCGAGCAACTTGTTGCGAGTCGAGCGCGTATCGGGCGCGTTTTTGATGGTGATTGTTATATTGCATTACTTGCAACCTGCTGTTGTTCAGTATTAACCTGTAAAAACTGATTAATCTTGTACTGAATGTAAATTACATGCAGAAAGGAGCTTAAAAAAGGATTAAGCCAGAACTTACTTCCTTTCTCCACACCTGTTGCTAGATTTATTCTATTTCTTATTTTTATTAACCACGTAACATGAAATATCGATGAAACAACGTGCATCAACTTTGAGAATATAAGCAATTCGGGACTGCCGTTTGCAGTAAAGTAAATGATAAGGCCAAAAAAAGAGATTAGATGCACTACGATGGCGCTGGTTGCGAACAATATAGAAATAGGTTTCCCTACATTTCCGTTAATCTGGCTTGTGAGCGTAAAAAGTCGATAAATGACGTAAAGTCCGAAGGTGAAAATACACAGTGCAATCGTCTTTACTAATGATTTCACTTCAAAAATATCATTCATTGATCTCATTTTCATTCCTTTAAGTAATTTCCCTGACCTTAAATGAGGACAATAAAAAATTAATCAAGCGTTATTAAATCGGGAGCACTTTTCGTGAAAATACACTCTGACTGTTTCATGCTGTCAGACACGGCCATAACTGGCAGCCGGAACCTTTCCTGACTGCCAGTTACCGATAAATGCGGGTTATCAAGCATCTTTGTTAAAGTTAACCGGTTCTTTATCCAGTTGGCGGATAACTACAGTACCGGCCAGCTTGTCGTGAAACCCTTGCTTGCGCTTGTCTATGCCTATCCAGATATAACCCAGCAATAGTGGAATAGCTGCAACAATATAGGCGAAGTATCTGCCAACAGCCTGACCTACAGACAGCTTATTACCGGTGTTTGCATCGACTATTTTCAGCCGTAATGCCATTTTCCCCGGAGTGCCCAAAAACCGAAGCCAGAACCAAATCGTGGCAACAAAAGGCAGAATATAGCTAAAAAACAAGTCCCAGAAGCCATGATACATCTGATCTCCGGTCCAGTATTTTCCGCCATAAATAAGCGTTAGCGGAAGCCCGAACACAATTAACATTACAATCATATCAATCAGAACTGCGCCAACACGGATCCAAAAACCTGCATATTCTTGATTTTCCATTAATCTGATACTCCATTACTGATTTGACAGGGGCTTAACGGCGCAAATTTAGCGCGCGACGTCGCTCATTGCTTAAGGTTTAGGTCGCAAAAGGCCGTCTTTGTAAATTTGATGTGTATGACATTACCTCGGTTTTATCATGCGTACAATGGGTACAGGCTGGTTTTATCGTCGCGTCAGATACTAAAAAATCTGTCTGGCGTGGTTACGCCTGGCAATATGCGTGCTGGCGCTGGTTATGGGGCTTAGTGTGTATATTCTGCCGCCCTTTATTTGCCATCTGCGGCGTGGGTCTTCTATATTCGCTATAGTAATAATTGACTAATTTATAAGTGCTTTATCAATACTTGGTGCCAGGTACTGAGTTAAATGGCAATGCCTTGCCTTTACAGCTTTATCATACAAATTCAAATGGATGTTAAGTACACAGGAGTTAGCAATGCGAATCCTCTTTGCGGTGAGTATATTTTTTTTAACAAGCTGTGTGGCAATGAAAGACAGCAATCCGCCACCTCAGAATACAATTAAAAAGTTTTCAATAAGTGCGCAACTTCCAACACTGCCTTCTGGTTCGCGGCTAATTCCCGATACGCATTTTGCTGTGATATTTGCAGACAGTGCAGCGACTTTACTGGTGCCTGTGCCTTTTGTGGGCGATGCAGTAGTTGGCGCGATTAACTCAAGCAAAAGTGAATCTTATAAAGAGCACTATGTTGGTATTGATATATTGGCGCTGGCTGAGAATGCTTTCAAAAATAGTGAGTTCTATAGTGATGAACCGCAAAAAACGCAGTTGTTCCCGGTAGCTTATATTCAGGAATCTTTCGACGATGTCTTTCGGATTTCGTTAGCAATAGAAGTGGATTCAGACACCTGGGTTGGCCGATATTTATATCATGTGCCAACTCATATTCCGGTAACTGATATTAAAAACCCCAGCCCTTTGGAAGTTGATACACTCAAAACAGAATTAGCAGTGGGCATGAAAAAGCTGGCTGAACTGATAGCGCGAGACTTACGGGGAGAGCTTAATTCCACAGGAAAAACCGTGGATTTTGGCAGCTATTATATCTATGGCAGTAATCTCGGTGGTTTAATCACGCCTTCCGTAATGCATCTTTCAGATGGCCAGTTAATAGAAGAGGGTAGCGACTATGTAATATTCAGACATAGCGGAGACCCCAGCGTTGCAGGAAATGCCGGGGCATTACTTTTTGGTGTGCATTATTTTAAAAAGAACCAACTGCATACCTTTGAAGTGAGTAAATAACTGGCTTCCCTGCCTCTTGGGGGCTGTTTTGCTGCTGTGCAGGCTGCTTAGTCAGCTTTAAGTTTATTGATAAAGGTTTGATGCAGTGCATCGTTTTTATCTAAAAACTTTTCATCCAGTAAATGGCCCAAGCCTTCATAATACAAATGCTCGCACTGGTTTTCGTGCCGGGCGTTTATCTTTTCGCACACCTCTGTGGCCATCTGCGGTGCTGGCCATATTTCATCGTTTTCGCCTGACAGTAACACCACTTTGCCTTTGATATTGGTCACGGCGATATCGGCGTGACTATCATCTGCCCGGTTGGCGAGTGACTGGCTGTATAAGTCACGCAAACCTTTTACCGGGCCTGACGGGTTAAACGGCAAATAAATGCTCAGGCTGCTCAGGCATCGTGGCGGCTGATGATCTTATAACCTTTGGCTTCATAGTCATTCAGGCATTGCTGGAATTTATTCTGCAGCTTAATTTCGTCAAAAAAGCCCAATGAATACACATCACACTTCACTTTCATTTTTTCGCTGTTCTCCAGCACCGCAACCATCTTTAATTCAGCAAAGCCAAATTTGTAGGCTAGTTCAGTAAATTGAGAATACAGCACAGCAAGCAGCGCGATTAAGAAAACAGCAGAGAGTGTTTTTTTCATTTTTTGTTCCTTCAGGTGAATTAGTTGATATTAATCAGGCAATTACCGGGCCAATTAGCCAAGCCCAGAAGAATTGCGGCGTGTAGCGCTGTTATAAAAAACGTGAATTAATATACTGACTAAAAAATAGTGAAAATATCAAATGTTTTAGCAACTTAAACCGCTAATAATAAAGTTTTGCTACAACTGCGCTAACAGGCACAAAAATCCTGCTTAAAGCGCTTGCTGCCAGTGTGGCAACTGCGCAAAATAGCGCCTTCACGCAGTTGAGGTGGTTATGGTTAATCTGGCGCTGATGGGAGCCTTTATTCCCACCTTTTTATTCGTTTCGGTAACGCCGGGCATGTGTATGACACTGGCGATGACACTCGGCATGAGTCAGGGCGTGCGCCGCACCTTGTGGATGATGTGGGGCGAGATGCTGGGCGTGGCGCTGGTGGCGATACTGGCGGTGTGCGGTGTGGCAGCGATAATGCTGCAGTTTCCTGCTGTTTTTCAATGGTTTAAAGTTGCCGGTGCCGCGTATCTTGCTTATATAGGCCTGCAAATGTGGCGTGCTAAAGGTAAGCTGGCACTGCCGCAGCCCGGGGCCTTGCCTGCCCTGATGCCACGGCGTGTGCTGTTTAGCCAGGGGTTTATTACAGCGGTATCTAACCCTAAGGGCTGGGCCTTTCATATGGCGCTATTGCCACCTTTTATTGATACCCAGCTGGCATTCTGGCCACAGTTGCTGGTGCTGGTGACAATTATTATTCTGCTGGAATTTGGCTCGATGCTGCTGTACGCCAGCGGTGGTAAAGCACTGGCGCTATTTTTTGGTAAAGCCAACCGGGTGCAGTACTTAAACCGCATCGGCGCCAGCCTGATGTTTGGCGTGGCGCTTTGGATGCTGCTGGGCTGAAAGCTTACAACTGCAGCACGGTATCAACCTCCGATTGCGTGACAAAGTCAGCATCATGGCTAACTAAAACATAACCGGACGGATACTGTGCCAAGGCTGCTGCCAACAGCTGTTTGGCCTGCAGGTCCAGATGGTTATCTGGTTCGTCAAGTAAAAGTAACCAGCCGGTATGCTGGCTAACCATCAGCATGGCCAGTTTCATCAGCTCACCCCCGCTAAGTGCCGTTGCGGGCTTTAGTGCCTGCTCATTACGAAAGCCAACACCCGCCAGCAGGGTACGGGCAAGCGTTTCTGTAAGAGCGGGACAATAGCGGCGCAGGTTATTCAGTACTGTTGCGCTGCGGTCAACCACACTGAAATGCTGATCCAAGTATTGCACGTCGCAATTTATCCGTAACGTACCTGAAGAAAAGTCGACTTTTCCGGCAAGAACCTGCAGCAAGGTAGATTTACCACTGCCGTTAAGGCCCTGCAGATGTACCCGCTGCTTGTTGCTCCAGCTAAAGCTCAACGGGCGGCAATTGCCAAACGGGAGTTGTAAAGCTTCTGCAGTTATCAGCGTTTTCGTGCCTGCTGACGTTTCGGCAGGCAGATAAAACTGCTGCGATTTTAGCGTTTGCTGCTGCGCTTTTATCTGTTGTAACTGTTGCTGTGCCTGTTGCAATTGCTGCTGTTCCTGCACACGCCGGGCTGAAGTCGCGCTTTGCGCCCGGTTTTTACTGTAATCCAGCAAAATGGCGGCCTGGCTGCCACGGCGCTGTTCACCCTGTCGCTGCCGTTTAGCCGCCTTTTCAGCTGCTGCTTGCGCATTGCGCTGTCGCTGCTCCAACAGCTTTTCTGCATGTTTTTGCTGCTGTTGCAGCGCCGCTTGCTGCAACTGATGTTGTTGCTGATAAAAAGCATAGTTACCGCCAAAGCGCAGCAGGCCGTTGCTGGTTAACTCATACAATACTGCCACTTGCTGCAGTAAGGCTCTGTCATGGCTGATCAGTAAAATTGCACTGCCAGGCCTGGCTGCAAACCGTTGCAACTGCTGGTTTAGCCAATGGCGGCCTGCTGTATCAAGATGATTTGACGGTTCATCAAGAATAAGCAAAGGCCGCGACTGATAAAATGCCCACCAAAGCCGCAGATGCGTCATCTGGCCACCGCTTAATATTGATGCGCTTTGCCAGTAATCGGTTGGGGCATTGATCTGCCGCAGCTCAGCCTGTAAGTCATCGGCAAGCTGCCAGTGGCCATCTATCAGGCTTAGCGTATTGTCATCAAACTGACCGCTTGCCAGTTGCTGCAGGGCATATAATACCGGCTCAAGGCCTAACAGCGCTGCAATACTGCGTTGCCGCCAATCACTTTGGGGCAGTTGCGCTAACAAATAACATTGTTGCGGATGCTGTGCTGCCAGTTGACTGGCGAGCATTGATTTACCGGCACCGTTGCGGCCAATAAGGCCGTTTATGCCGCCATCGAGCGTCAGTTTAATATCGTGGTAAAGCGTCTCGCCGCTGGCAAGGTTGAAACTACAGGGGGAAAAGTTGAAAAGGGCCATAATGCCTCCTGATAAATCAGGGGCGGGTAACAGATACAGCTCAGGCAGTGCTATAGCCCTACTGACAATAAACCCACTAACCCTGATAAGTCCTAAATAAAAAGTGACGGCTAATCAGGATTTAGTTATTCATTTCAGTAAGATGCTCCAAAGCTTGAAGGGACGGCGGAATTATAACCTGTTCCGCCGTAATAACAATGCATTCAGCGCATTGGGGTTAACAGCTGTTTAGCGCTC
Organism: Rheinheimera sp. ATLC3; assembly: GCF_059429535.1. Lineage (NCBI taxonomy): Bacteria > Pseudomonadati > Pseudomonadota > Gammaproteobacteria > Chromatiales > Chromatiaceae > Rheinheimera > Rheinheimera sp. ATLC3. The sequence continues at coordinate 1,715,526 of NZ_CM182103.1, read as the reverse complement.
GATAACAAAATCGGCTTTGCTGCGGCGTACTTTTTTCAGGTTAACCAGCCAGTCGCCTTCAACCTCACGGTAGCCAAGAGGCAGCAGCAATACTGATTTCAGCCCAAGGTCGGCCAGGTTCAATATCTGGTCGACTTTTTCCGGTTCAAAACCTTCCATCGGTGTCGCATCAACGCCTTGCTCAGCCGCGGCCAGTAAAGCTGAACCTAAGCCGATATATGCCTGTCGGGCGGCATGTTCAAAATTTTCTTGCGCCGGCCGCTGGGGATACCAGCTTAATAATTTCTGCCGGTAGGCTTCCCAACCTTCGTTTTTAAAGCCGCGCTGCTCGTTCACCAGATCGAACATGCCGTTAATGCGCTCAACGGTGTAGTTATCCCAGGCTGCGAATACCAGTAAGTGCGAGCAGTCGGTAATTTGTGACTGATTCCAGGCTACGGGACGAATTTGTGCTTTTAATGCAGGATCGGTCACCACCAGCACCTGATAAGGTTGTAAGCCGCTGGAGCTGGCACTTAAGCGAATAGCTTCTAAAATATGTTCCAGTTTATCTGCTGGTACGACCTTGTCGGCCTCAAGTTTCTTCGCGGCATAGCGCCAGTTTAATAAATCGGTAATTTTCGCCATCTGTAACCTCTAATTTATATCAGACATAACTAATTTGTACCTTTCGGTATGTTTTGTTTCAGGTGGGATATTTCAAGGCAAAGTGATCATTATTTTTGCCAGAGTTGAGCCGGAAGCTATGCTGCTACCGCGCTGTACAGCAGTTTGGCTGCTGAGCATTTTGGTTGAGACTTGCTTTTATTAAGTGATCGGTCTAATATTTTTTCTATGCAAAATATCACTAATACTACACGGCGCCGGGGCAGGCCGCCAAAATCGCTGGCCGGATACAGCGAGACCCGGGTTCAGCTTATCAAAGCCGGCGTAGCCATTCTTACCGAGCGCGGCCTTGCGGCGACAGGTATTGACGAGATCCTGCGCAGCGTTAACGTGCCAAAGGGCTCGTTTTATCACTATTTCGCCAGTAAAGAGCAGTATGGCTTGGTGCTGGTTGAGCACTATTCTGCTTATCTGAAAGCTAAGCTGACGCGTTTTTTAACCGATACCAGCTTGCCGCCGTTGGCACGCCTGGTGGCATATATGCGTGATGCTGAGCAGTCTATGCAAAAGTACGATTTTGCACGCGGCTGCCTGGTTGGCAATCTGAGTCAGGAAATTGGGCAGTTGTCACCGGCATTTCGGCAGAAGCTGATGTCGACGCTGGATGAGTGGCAGCAGCTGGTAGAGGCTTGCCTGCTGGAAGCGCAACAAAGTGGGGAGCTGGGGCAGGAAAAAGACTGCAAATTGCTGGCCTATGTATTCTGGAACGCGTGGGAAGGGGCGGTGTTAAAGGCAAAGCTGGAGCATAGCGTTATGCCGCTGCGTACTTTTGCAGAATTCTTTGTTCAAAGTATAAGGTAAGTTTTTTTATTATTTAATATACGATCGGTCTAATAATTTGGAGGTGGTTATGTTTAATGCTTTGGTTATTGATAAACCCGAAGGGCAGTACAGCACTAATTTAACGTTAATAGCTGATTCTGAACTGATGCCAGGCGATGTTGAGGTGGATATCAGTTACTCGACACTGAATTATAAAGATGCGCTGGCCATCACGGGTAAAGCACCGGTGGTTCGCCGTTTTCCTATGGTACCGGGCATAGACTTTGTTGGCACAGTAAGTTTGTCGTCGCACCCGGATTATCAGGCTGGACAGCAGGTAATACTGAATGGCTGGGGAGTAGGCGAAACGCATTTGGGGGGCCTGGCACAGAAGGCGCGCGTTAATGGTGATTGGCTGGTGCCGCTGCCAAAAGAATTTAGCGCCAAACAGGCGATGGCGATTGGCACTGCCGGCTACACCGCCATGTTGTGTGTGCAGGCCATACAAAGCCATGGCGTGACACCACAAAATGGCCCGATTCTGGTTACGGGGGCAACCGGCGGTGTCGGCAGTGTTGCTATCGCTTTGTTGGCTAAACAAGGATATGACGTGCTGGCGCTGAGCGGCCGTGGTGAACAGGAAGCCAATTACCTGAAAACACTGGGAGCCAGTGCCGTAGTGCCGCGCTCTGAACTGGAAACGGCAGGCAAACCACTGCAAAAAGAGCGTTGGGCAGCGGTAATCGATGTGGCAGGGTCGCACGTTCTGGCTAATGCTTGCGCTGCTACCCGGTACGGCGGGGTAGTTGCTGCCTGTGGTTTGGCCGGCGGAATGGATTTCCCCGCTACGGTGGCGCCCTTTATTTTACGTGGCGTTACGTTAGTGGGGGTAGATAGTGTCATGTGTCCGAAACCGAAAAGACTGGCAGCCTGGCAAGGGCTGGCGAAATGGCTGGATCCTGAAATGCTTGACTGTATGACGCAAGAAATCGGTTTGTCTGAGGCGCAGCAGTATGCAGCAAAGCTGCTTGACGGCAAAGTCAGAGGCCGGATAGTGGTGGACGTAAACCGTTAAGGCAGTGCGCTAATCGGCACTGCCTTAGGATGAAACTAGGGTTTGGTGCTGTTTAGTGCGTGAATAGCAAAGCTACCCAGCCAGTGACCGCCTTCGTAGCTGTCGCCAATCAGGTTAGGGTAAGAATAGGCCAGATGCTGGTCGGCAACAGCAGTTAAATGCGCATATTGCGGGTACTGTTTAGCCAGCCGGTACAGGTTCCAGCCACGGCTGAAGTTTAACCCATCCAGGTGCACTAACTTGCCGTCGGTTCTGTCGCCCACTTCACCGGTCGCCAGCGTAAAATCGGGCTTACTCAGCTGTGGCAGGTAGGCTTGTAGCCAACGGGTAAACTCATTCGCCGGCAAAATTCGCTGCATTAAGCCCATTTCTTCCAGGCAGGGCGATAAAAAGTCGTAGCCGCTTGGCTCCCAGTTTAACGGGCACTGCTTATCCTGCAGGTAAAATGCTTTAGCGCGCTCGGTGATTAAGGTTTTAAGTGCGCTGTGGCCTGTTTGTTCGGCGTAGTCGTAGGCAAAGCTTAAACCAAAGGCCGTGTTACTGTGCTCGCCAACGCGCACCGGATAACGTAACCGTGGCAGAAAATCCATATAGCGCTGCACAATAACATCGGTTAACGGCTGCAGGTTTGCTGCCAGTTGTTTTGCCATCGGGTCTTGCCACTGCTGCAATTCCAGTTGCAGCTTCAGTAACCAGGCCCAGCCATAAGTACGCTCGAACGAGGCGTTAATGTCTTTTTTAAAAAATGCCGCTTCCTGTGCCACGTTTTCGGCGCTGAGGTTACGTGCCAGCACCGATTTTACGGCGTCAGCCTGCTCCAACTGCGGGAACTGACGCAGCAAGGTAACTAAAGACCAGTAACCGTGCACGGCGCTGTGCCAGTCAAAGCAACCAAAAAATACCGGATGCACCAGAGACGGTGGCTGTAAATCTGCTGCGCTACCCAATACCCAACCGGTTTTATAAGGGTAAGGCGTTTCTACACAATGCAGCGGCAAACTCACCAGTTTGTCGGCTTCGGCCAGGTTAAGCTCATGACTTTGTGCATTCGCTGACAGACTGAACAGGCCCAGGGCAGCAAGCAAAGTGCTGCGATGTAACGCTTTTATTATCATATAGTTACCTTGGAAGGGAGGCCTTAATGGCAATGACAGTTTTATAAACTGGCTCAGATTAGCCTAAATTGACCGTGCTGTCTGCGCCGTTTTAGCGCAGCTTAACGTAAATATAACGCACTGAGCTTATCCGGCTTGCCCGGCGGCGTTGAACATGGATAATTTAGCCTGACGTAAAACGATAACAACCTCTTCCACGGAATCATTATGAATACGAAATACCTGTTAACGGTCGCGGCGCTGGGTGTAAGCCTTAGTGCTGTTGCCGACGAAGGCCAGTGGCAGCCGCATCAGATGGCGCAGCTGCAGGCTGAACTTACTGGCAAAGGCATTGAGATCCCCGGCAAGCAACTGGCTGATTTAAGCCAGTACCCGATGAGTGCCATTGTCAGCCTGGGCTATTGCTCGGCGTCTTTTGTCTCGCCCAATGGCCTGGTGGTAACTAATCACCACTGTGGTTATAACGCTATTCAGAACAACTCGACTAAAGACAACAATCTGATTGAAAAAGGTTTTTTGGCTAAAACTCAGGGCGAGGAGCTGCCGGCCGGGGCGCAGGAGCGGTTATATATTACTGAATCTGTGACTGACGTTACTGCGCAGGTATCCGGTAATTTACCGGCTGAGCTAAGCGGCAGTGAGCGCTACGAAGCAATTGAAACCAACCGTAAAGCACTGATTAAAAGCTGTGAGTCTGATGCCAACTACCGCTGCTCGGTAGTCAGTTTTCACCATGGCCTGGAGTATTTCCAGATCAAGCAGCTGATGCTGCAGGATGTGCGTCTGGTGTATGCGCCAAGTGAGGCCATTGGCAACTTTGGTGGTGATATAGATAACTTTGAATACCCGCGCCATACCGGCGATTACACCTTTTTGCGCGGCTATGTTGGCAAAGATGGTAAACCGGCACCGTATTCGGTAGATAACGTACCGTACCAGAGCAAACATTACCTGAAAGTAAACGCCAAGGGTGTGCGTGCCGGCGACGGCATTTTATTGGCCGGTTACCCGGGCCGGACCAGCCGTTACCGGTTGGCTGATGAAATTGCTTTTGCCGCCGACTGGCAGTATCCGGCGCAGGTAAAAACCTACCAGCAAATTATCAGTACCATTGACCGCTTAGGCGCAGCTGATGCAGATTTAAAAGTTAAATATGCTTCAACCGTAAAAAGCCTGAACAACCGGATGAAAAAACTGCAGGGCTTGCTGGATGGCTTTAAAGTAACTGATATTCATGCCATCAAACAACAGCAGGAACAAGCGCTACTAAACTGGATTAACAGCGACACGGCGTACCAGCAGTATCAGCAAAGTATTGCGGCGCTGAAAAGTGTTATTGATGCCGATCAGGCTTATACCCAGCAAACCTACTATTTTGACAACGCCAAGCGCAGCGATATGTTGCAGGCAGCCATGCTGTTATACCGCTTAGCGGTAGAGAGCGAAAAGCCGGACGCGATGCGCGAAATGGGCTTTCAGCAGCGTGATTTAACCATGATTGAGAGCCGTTTAACGCGGATGGAAAAAAGCTTTCACCCGACAATGGATTTAGCCATTTGGTCGGAACAGCTGGCTGAATATCTGGCCCAGCCTGACGCCGTTCGGGTAACTGAGCTGGACAACGCTCTGGGGTTAACGCCGGGTATGAGCCAGGCGCAAATCAGCGATAAACTGGCGGCCTTATACCCACAAAGCACGCTGACCAGTACAACTGGGCGTAAAGCCTGGCTGGGTAAAACACCGGCCGATTTTGCCAATAGCAGCGACCCGTTTATCAAGCTGGCAGTTGCGATTTATGCCAAAAATAAAGCGCTGGAGCTGGAGGAGAAAACCTTAGCAGGCAAGTTATCGCAGGTGCGCCCGGCCTATATGCAGGCGGTTATTGCCTACAACAAAACACTGGGCAAACCGGTATACCCCGATGCCAACAGCACTCTGCGTATTACTTACGGCACTGTGGACGGTTACCCGGCTAAAGATGGTGTATACAAAACGCCGTTTACGTCGGTTAAAGGCTTAATTGCCAAGCGCCGGGCCGAAGCGCCGTTTATGCTGCCGCAAAAACTGGTAGATGCCTACAACGCCGGTAAAACCGACGGTTACTACTACGCCGATTTAGCGCCAGAATATAAACCGGGCTTGCTGTGCCGTATTGGCGGTTGCGCCAAACCCGAGGTAAAAGCTTTTAACTCGGTGCCGGTTAACTTTTTATCCAGCGCCGACACCACTGGTGGTAACTCAGGTTCTGCGGTAATGAACGGTAAAGGCGAGCTGGTAGGGTTAAACTTTGACTCAACTTATGAGTCGATCACCAAAGACTGGTATTTTAACCCGGAAATTACCCGTGCTATTCATGTTGATATCCGCTACGTGCTGTGGCTGATGGAGCATGTTGATGGCGCACAAAATCTACTCGAAGAGATGGATATCGTCCGTTAATGTTACACCGCGACAGGCAGTTTGCTGTCTGTCGCGACTTCCGCTGTTATCCCTTATCCAACCAGAGTTTTATCATACTGCTTGACCGTTACAGGTGAATCATCTAGCCTTAAGAAAGCGCTTACATTTTAACATCAATACAACAATATTGCCTGCGCAAACTGTGACAAGGCAGAGAAAATAAGCGCCTCAGGACAGGATAAGATAATACCACCGGCTAATACCGGTAATAACGCCATGACAGCAACGCAACCGGCAGCTAACCCTGATGGTGGCGCGTGGCGACGTTAGTACATTTCATCAGAAAGACAGCCCGGCTGCTGAGTACCAGTTAATTCAGCCTGACCGGTTTGCTCTTAATCAACCGTTGCAGGCCATGGATGGCCGGAACCGAGCCTCAGGGACGATTTATGGCGTGTTGATGTGAGCAAACCGGTCAGGCAGACAAATGAGCTGCTCGGAGCTTACTCTCTTTCTATCAGCATTGCCCGATACGGCGCGCCCTGGCATGCAGTTAACGCTATGGCGTGACAGTTAACTTAACCTGCAACCGATGGGTTTGTGCAAATGAAAACAATGATCAGAACGTCGCTGGCGTTATGCAGCCTGCTGCTGGTGCAGCCAGCCAGTGCCGATGTCAGTAATCCGCAAATTGGTAACTTACTGTTTGAAGATAATTTCAATACGTTGAACAGCAACAACTGGACGCCAAACGAAGGCGATGGTTGCGCTATTGGCTTATGTGGCTGGGGTAATCAGGAGCTGCAATGGTACAGCAGCAACAACCTTAGCATTGAAGATGTGCCAGGCGAGCCAGGCAACAAAGCGCTGGTATTTCAGGCCCGTAACGACAATATCGGCGGCCGCGCTTTCAGCTCAGGCAAAATAGACAGCCAGCATAAACTGGCAGTGCAGTACGGCATGATAGAAGTACGGCTGCGGGTGCCTGATTTGGCAACTGGCTTGTGGCCAGCGGCGTGGATGCTGGGTACCAGTACTGCCAGCTGGCCGGCCAAAGGCGAAATTGACATGATGGAGATGGGGCATAGAGCACAGGCCAGGGCGGATTCGGGCCATGCCGGTGCCAATATCAACAGTTATGTCGGCGCCAACGCCATTTTTTATGCTGACGCCGCCTGTGTGCCTGAAAACCCAAGCTGCGCCGCGATGACCGCCTGGCAAACCGATAACGCTTACGTTGCCGCACAGCCGCTGAGTAACCGTTTTGTGACTTACCGTACTTACTGGACCGACAGCCAGCTGCGTTTTACCGTGGTCGACAATGGTGTTGAATACGATATGTACGATGCACCCATCAGCATTACAGCGGAATCCAGCGAACTGCAGCAGCCGTTTTATCTGCTGGCAAACCTGGCTGTTGGTGGCAACTTTACCGATGCGGCAAACAACAGCCAGGTAACAGCGCCGCTACCTGGCAAAATGTATCTTGATTATATTCGTGTGTACCAGCTCAACGGCCAGGGGCAGGTGTTTAGCGGTAATATTAACCCGCCGGAAACCGGCAGTTTTGGTGTGTTTACCGACAGCAATGCAGTCAGTAACAGCTTGCAGCCGGGCGTCAGCTCGGATATTTATATCTGGAACCAGAGTTCAGTGGTAGCAGGCAATACGGCACCGGCTGAAGGATCTAATGTGATTGCCTGGCAATACGTGGCACCGAACCAGTGGTTTGGTGGCGGTATACATGCCAGACAGCTGCGCGATATGAGCAACTTTGCCGCCGGTACGGTAAGTTTTCGTATCAAAATACCGACAGATGTCAGCTTTCGTATTGGCATAGCGGACGATTACACCAACCAAAATTGGATCACTTTTCCGGCCAATGAAAGCAAATACGGCTTAGTGCGCAATGGCCAGTGGGGGCAGGTAACGATACCGGTTGCCGACTTGCGTGGCAGTTTAATTGCGCTGCAGGCGTTAAGCGGCATGTTTTACATTGCCAGTGTTGATGGCCAGTTACCCGGTTACAGCTTCCAGTTCGCTATTGATGATATTGTCTGGCATGGTGGTGGCAACAGTAACCAGCAAGCAGACAGCGACGGCGATGGTGTGCCGGACAGTGCCGATCAATGCAGTAATACTGCACCGGGTAGCGCTGTCGACGGCAATGGTTGCCCTACTGCCAGCGGCGCCTTTGGCGTGGCGCAAACGGCAGCTGACAGCGTACGGTTTTTTGTCAACAGCAGCGGCTGGGCCGATTTGCATTACACGGTTAACAGCGGTGGCCAAATTAATGTTGCCATGCAACAAGCCAGTGGTGTAAACCAGTACACCGTATCGGGCCTGTCGGCTGGCGCAGTGCTTAATTACTTTTTCACCTATTGGGACACCGCCAACGGTTATGCGGTAGATACGCCGTGGCAAAGTTATACTCTTGGCAGCGGCGTGAACCCGCAGCCGGATCCTGACCCGGAACCTGAACCCGGCCAGGACAGTGATGGCGACGGTGTGGAAGATACACTGGATAACTGCAGTGGTACGCCGCCAGGCGTACCTGTCAATGCCAATGGTTGCCCGTTAACCTCGGTTGATGTGGTACCGCTATATAGCGCGTCGACCGTGCTGGAACCCGCCATTCAGTTTGACCGTGGTGATGCGCTGGTAACGCGTTTTTCTGACCGGGCGCGCGACAGGCATGCCAAAGAAAACCATTTTCAGGCCTACGATCATTACCTGACGTTTTACTGGGAAGACAGAACTGCCGCTATCGAGATTGTTGACTACGTCGCCAAAGGCGGCAGCAGTATCCGGATGAATGTAGTCACCCAAAATAAACTGGATGATTTACAGGCAGAAAACCGCTGGTGGTATATAGGCGTGAATACGTTGGCCGAGTTTTGCGGTAACGGCGTGATGAATATGGTCGATTATACCCATTACTGGAAAGAAGAAAGCTATAACTGCCGTGAAGGCCGGCCGATTCAGGTGGGCGATAAGCTGGAGTTTGAGATCAGTCAGTTTCTTGATGCTGCTACGTTGCCGCGTGGGCGTTCTAACTATTACGGCACCACCTTTTTATACATTGTTGGCCAGGGCATAGTGCCGTGGGATGTCACCGATAAACAGGTGTTTCAGCCGGGTAATTATCTGCAACGCGACTCAATACCGGTACCGGCAACGGCACGCCTTGGCGGCGATACCACCTTACACGTGCAGATGACCGCCGAACCCGATGGCCATTTTCAGCAAATGGCGACGAACCTGGGTTACGACAATGGTCAGCCGTTTGTACTGGGGCGGCGTGTACACCATAGCTCGGCAGTAGATGGCAGCCATGATGAACATGCTGAAAACGGTGTTTTTACTGATATGGCCGGTTTAAGCGGGTCGCATTACATCAATGACCGCTGTGCCGGTTGCCATGTGCGTAATGGCCGGGCAGCCGTTGCGGCTATTGGCGAGTCACTGGATAAATGGGTGTTTAAAGTCGCCGATGCCGGCGGTAACTCGCACCCGCAACTGGGCCGTGTGCTGCAAAGCAAAACCAATGGTGCTGCCAGCAGTGAAGGCAATGTTTCCATTGCCTCTTTTACCGAAAGCAACGGCCTGCGTAAACCAAACTATCAGTTCAGTGGTGTCGTACCGCAGCTGTTTTCAGCCCGAATTGCGCCGCAATTAAACGGCATGGGGTTGCTGGAAGCGATACCGGAAGCTGCCATACTGGCGCTGGAAGATGAAAACGACAGCAATGGTGATGGTATTTCCGGCCGGGCACAGCGGATAACTGATCCGCAAAGCGGTGACACCCGGTTGGGCCGGTTTGGTTACAAAGCGGCTACTGCCAGTGTACGGCACCAGGTTGCCGCTGCGCTGAATACCGATATGGGCGTGATGACAGCGATATTCTCCAGCCCGGACTGTGGCAGCAGTCAAAGTGGTTGTGCCAGCAGTGGCAGGCAGATGTCTGATCAGCATTTGGATAATCTGGTGAAATACGTGTCGCTGCTGGGCGTGCGGCCGCAGCGTGATTACGCGAACCCGCAGGTGATACAGGGTAAAAACGTATTTCGTAATATCGGCTGTAATGGCTGCCACACCGAAAGCCATCAAACCAGCAGTTTTCACCCGTTGGCGGAACTGCGGAACCAGACGATTTACCCTTACACCGATTTGTTACTGCACGATATGGGCCCGGGGCTGGCAGACAATTTAGGCGAGGGTAATGCCAGTGGTGCCGAGTGGCGCACTGCACCGCTTTGGGGGTTAGGCTTGTCAGCCTGTGTTACCGGAGGTGTCGCCGGCGGTCGCGGCTGGGATGCATTTGGTCTGGATGGCTATGAATATTGCACACCGCAACACAGCTACCTGCATGATGGCCGGGCCCGCAGTATCGATGAAGCCATCCGCTGGCATGGCGGCGAGGCGCAGGCCAGCAATGATAATTATCAGGCCCTGCCGGATAATGAACGCAGTGCCTTGTTGGCTTTTTTAAACAGTTTATAGCAGATAGCTACAGATCCAGGGTTGAGCAGCGCTTAACCCTGATCCGGAATTTCCGGCTCGGTAAGCTGCGCCAGTAGTTGCAACGACTCCTGCCAGCCCGCGTAGCAAAATTCCAATGGTATTGCCTCAGGTATCCCGCTTTGTTCAATGTGCAGCTCAGTGCCACATAACACCGGCTTCAGGCTGACAACAACCTGCATTTGCCCGGGCAGATCAGGGTTGTCGAACTGATCGTTATAGCGGATCAGCTCATTAGGTTTCAGCTCCAGATAGGTGCCACCGAAGCTGTGGCTGCTGCCGGTATTAAAATTGGTAAATGACATTTTATAACCGCCACCGACGCGGGCATCCATACTGTGCACCTTGCCGGTAAAACCGTGTGGCGGGCACCACTTAACCAGTGCATCGGGGTCTAAAAAGGCGCGGTAGACGCGTTCAGGTTTCGCTTTAATCACGCGATGTAAGGTTACGGTGTTGTTGCTCATTACTGGCTCCTGTTGGCTGCGAAAACGTTATTCGTTTGTGTCACAGCTTAGTCGGTTGAGTCACCGCCAAATCGACAACAGTAAAATTATTTTCTGCTGCGCGCTGTTTCAGCGCAGTTTGGCGGAGTACTCCAATGCCAGCTTATCCAGTGTTACTTCAGCAAAACGGCGCAGCACCAGTTGCTCAGCTTCGTGCAATACATCGTCTATGGCCAGGTTGACGGCTTTTTCAATCGGGCAGTTGGTGTGCTCATCAGTTAAACCTATGGTGAACAGTGAGGCTTCGCTTAGCGAGCGGTGAATATCCAGCAGGGTAATACAGTGCAGCGGCTTGGCCAGCGTCCAGCCGCCACCGTGGCCTTTGACTGCATTCACATAGCCTTGTTCACGTAACAACGACATAGTGCGGCGCACTACTACAGGGTTAGTGCCCAGCATAATGGCGATGTTATCTGAGGTTACCGCCTGCTCTAAATGATGCATATGCACCAGTACATGTAGCATGCGCGATAAGCGACTGTCTTTACGCATAACACACTCATCTGAAAAACATTGTCAGCCATTCTAACGTAGTTTTAAGGAACTTTTTATGTTACATGAGTTGTTTTTGCATCTTACGTAACTTATGATGTTTCTTAAGTTGTAGTATCGCGATAACAGTTATCAACAGGAGGCGAGGATGATGTGGGACGCAATAGTGATTGGTGGCAGCTTTGCCGGGCTGTCTGCTGCAATGCAATTGGCCCGGGGCCAGCGTTCGGTGCTACTGATAGATGCCGGCGAGCCGCGCAACCGTTTTGCCACTGCATCACACGGCTTTTTTGCCGCCGATGGCATGGCGCCGGCGGAGTTACAGGGCAAGGCCTGGCAACAGCTGTTGGCGTATCCGAGTGTGACGTTTCGTCAGAGCAGGGTGCAGTCGGCACAACAGCAAGCTAACGGCTTTAGTGTGACAGACGAAGTAGGGCAGCAGTATCAGACTAAAGTGCTTATCCTGGCCACCGGGCTGGTGGATACGTTGCCAGATATCGACGGCCTGAAGCCGCGCTGGGGTAAATCGGTGATCCATTGTCCGTATTGCCACGGCTATGAATACCGTCAGCAGCCGATAGCGGTTATTGCAAATGGCGCGGCGTCGGTGCATCAGGCCGGTATTCTGCCGGATTGGGGCCCGGTGACCTATTTCAGCCAGAACCGGTTTTTACCGGACTCAGAGCAGCAGGTTATGCTGCAAAAGCGTGGCGTAGCCGTGGAACACACACCTGTGGTGGCAATATTGGGCGAGGCTGACGGCGTAAGCGCAGTAAAACTGGCAGATGGCCGCGAGGTGGCGACGGGTGTGGTGTACGTTGCATCAGAAACCAGCTTTGGCCACACCTTAGTGCAGCAACTGGGCTGTGAGCTGGAGCAGGGGCCAACCGGCGTTTATGTTAAAACCGATGCTATGCAGCAAAGCTCTGTCGGCGGGGTTTTTGTTGCCGGTGATATGGCTGCCCCCATGCATAACGCCATGCTGGCGGCCGCTGCCGGGGTAAAAGCCGGAGCAGCAGCACACCGTTTTCTGATGTTTGGTTAAAGCGCCATGCTTAGTTAGCGTAGCGGGCTAAAAACATCGCTACGGTTTCATCAATAATATGTTGTAACTCTGGCGCGCTGGCCTGATGTAAACCAAATAATGCCGGATAAAACACGAAGGATTTCAGCTGATAAACAAACTGCTGGCTGGCGAATACTGTATCGGCAATGGTCAGCACGTTAGCCTGACAAGCTTGCTGCAGGAAATCGGCCAGGTAGCGTTTACAGCCCAGTGCGTTGTCATTCATTGTCTGGGCCAGTTCAGGCTGTTTCATCATCTGTACTATGGCAATTTTTGCTACCCGCAACAGCGGCTCTGAGCTAAGCAGGGCAACCTCGTCAGCGGCGATACGGCGCAACTGATCAGCAATGGGTAATGCCGGGTTAAATTGCACTTCGCCGCCCTGGCGCAGTTTGTCAGACATGCGCTGCAAAATAGCCTGAAACAGCTGTTCTTTAGTCGCGAAGTGATTATATACAGTGCGCTTGGACACCTGCGCCTGTAACGCCAGTTGATCCATGCTGGTGTGCTCTACGCCGAAGCTGTGGAATAACTCTTCCGCTGCATCAAGGATTTGCAGCCTTTTCTGTTCGGATAATTTCATATTTACACCTCTGATTGCGCAGGCATTGTAGCGCAGCACAGAAAAAAGTGCACTAAGTAGTTTACTTATTGCCGGCTTGATGTAAACTGCACCGTGTAGTTTATTGCCTGAGCAGTAATATCAGCATGGTGCAACGTATGCGAGTGATTACCCGATGTTTAACCGGGCTGCTGTGCAGCCTGACAGCCCTTGCGGCAGGAGCGTGGATAGTGAATAGCCAGATAACAGCGTCAACCGACAGCCAGAGCGTGCAGCAAAGCGCGCGCTATCAGGACGGGAAATTTCATAATGAGGCACCGTTTGAACAGCCGGGGCTGATGAAAACACTGGCGATTGCCAAGCGTTATTACACTGAGCCTGCTGTTGATAAAGTGCCGGCATTTCCGCTGCCGCTAAAACACATCAGCCTTGCAGAGCTTGATGCCTTGCCGGATGACAGCCTGCATTTTGTTAAGCTGGGGCATTCGTCAGTGCTGCTGAAAGTATATGGTGAATACTGGCTGCTTGACCCGGTATTTTCACAGCGGGCATCGCCGTTTTCGTTTTTAGGCCCTAAACGGTTTCACCCGGCACCTATCAGCCTGGCTGAGCTGCCACCAATTAGTAAAGTATTGATTTCACACAACCATTACGACCATCTGGACAAAGCCAGTATTAAGCTATTGGCGGATAAAACACAGCATTTTTTGGTGCCGCTTGGGGTTGAGGCTGATTTGCAAAAATGGGGTGTGCCAGCGGCAAAGATCAGCCAGTTTGATTGGTGGCAGGAGCTGACAACGGCTAATGCGCTGATCGCTTTTACGCCAACGCAGCATTTTTCCGGCCGGGGTATTGGCGATGGCAACACGACACTGTGGGGCTCTTGGGTGATTAAAACGGCTGCGGGTTCAGTGTATTTTAGTGGTGATTCCGGCTATTTCGATGGCTTTAAACAAATAGGCCAGAAATACGGCCCTTTTGATGTAGCGTTTATCGAAACCGGCGCTTACGACAAAGACTGGCCACACATTCATATGACGCCAGAGCAGAGTGTGCAGGCACACCTGGATGTTGATGCCAAAGTGATGGTGCCGGTGCATAACGGTACTTTCGATTTAGCGTTTCATGCCTGGTATGAACCGCTGGAGCGGGTAAGTAACGCTGCGGCGGCGCATGCCGTGGCATTATATACGCCGCATTTTGGTCAGGTTGCCAGCTTGACGGCGGCGAACTGGTATGGCGCTGGTCAGCATGCCTGGTGGCGTGAACTAATGCCCACTACACAACGGCAAGATGAGCTATTGGCCGAGTAATACTTTGATTTGGCTATTGTTAGCTTTAGGATAAATATTACATATTTATGTCTAAATTGGGTATAAATATTCAGTTTCTGCAATAAAAGTATCATCTCCGCTTTGTAATATTGGGTACAGCTATTTGTCGCTAACCCCTAATATTACAAAACGGAAATACTATGAAGTACCTCAATCAGCATCATCAGTCGTTGCCAGTTCAACCCAAAGCCCTAAGCCGAGTTATTCATCAGCTGTTGTTAGGCAGCCTGGTGTGTTTGCCGCTGCACAGCGTGGCGCAGACAGCTGAAGAGCAGAATGTTGAAGTCATTTCTGTAACCGGCTCTTACAGTAAAAGCCTGGAAAAAGCCGTCGATTTGAAACAAAGCAATATTGGCTTTTCTGATTCAATTGTTGCAACCGATATCGCCGATTTTCCCGAGCAAAACCTGGCGGAAGCCTTGCAGCGTATGCCGGGTGTAACGATAGAACGTAATAAAGGCCTTGGCGACAAAGTCAATGTGCGCAGCCTGCCTACTGAATTTACCCATGTGTCGATTAACGACCTGGCAACGGCGTCAGGCAGTGGCGGCCGTGATGTTGAATTTGATATTTTTGCCTCAGAAATTATTCAAAGTGTTACCGTACAAAAATCACCGACCGCAGCTGATGAAGAGGGCGGCATCGCCGGTTCGGTACAAATCAGTACTGCGCGGCCATTCGATTTCCCGGGCCGCAAACTGATCGTGTCGGCAGAAGGTGCGCATAACTCTATTTCTGAAGAAGTTGATCCTAAGTTCTCATTTTTAGCCAGCGATACCTTTGGCGATTGGGGCGCGTTGGTATCTTTTGCCAAAGCGCAACGCACTAACCGCACCGATTCCAACTCTGGCATCAATTTTCGCCCGTCAGGCCGCTTTTTAGAGCAACGAGGCTCAGACAGCAAGCTGGCTCGTGCAGATCAGGCTGTCGCCGTACTGGAACGGGATACCGGTATTGTGATTGACGACCGTTTTGATACTGACGTGACTAACCGCATTGTGTTTCTGGATAAAGCCGGCGATCGTGTGTACTTAAATGATCAGGATAAATGGGGCGCGACCTTATCGTTACAATACAAGCCGGATAACAACTTCAGCCTGACGTTCGATGGCATGCTGGGTGGCTATGACAACACCGAAGATGAATATGATGCTGCAGCCTATTCTGCTTCCAGTATCAGTACTTTTGAACAAATTCACAGCTACGATAATACCACCCTGGCTGCAGACGGCATTACCGTGCTAACCGATGTGTCGTACGCGGCGACACAACATGAGTTTTTAAGCAAAGAACGCATTAACAACACCGACTACAGTCAGTTCAGCCTGACGATGGATTGGATGATCAATGGCTTTGATATCCGCGCGCTGGCGGGTTACTCCGGTGCCGAGAAAACCACCGATTACGCCAACCTGAAGCACGTTGCCTATGCGCCGTCACGTACCCGTTATACCGCTAATGGCGGCGAAACCATTAAGAGTGATAATCCGGCCAGTATCGATATGTATGATGCAGCCGATAGTTACCTGTTTGAAGCTTATGAGACCGAGCTGGAAGAGGTAAGCGATGACAAATATGCACTGCAGCTGGATGTAAAAAAAGCGCTGCAGCTTGAGTTTATGCCAGCGTTGACCAGTGTACAGTTTGGGGCCCGTTATACCGATAAATCAAAAGAGCGTAATTTTGGCTCGGCAAAAATTCAGGGGCCAGCGGCGGGAGACTCATCCTGGGTAAACAGTCGTAAGCTTAGCGACAGCGAGCTGCAATGGGTAACCGATATTGTGCCGGGCGGTGCTTACAAAGCCAAAGATTTAAACTGGATGCAGGTATCTAACGCCTATGCCCGCGACACTTTCCGTTATGACGGTTTTGCTGTGCCATTTAACGTGGCCGATTATTACCGGGTAGATGAAGAAGTGCTGGCGCTGTATGCAATGGCGAACTTCGATTTCACCCTGGCTGGCAAACCCGTTGTGCTAAACGCTGGTGTGCGGGCGGTAGATACCTCAGTACTTTCATTTGGTTATCACCAGATCCAGAACGAAGACGGCTCTAACGGTTATACGCCAGCGCCGATTTCAAAAGAAGGTAGTTACAACGACATTCTGCCCAGCCTGAATATGACGGTTGAATTACTCGATGGCGTGCTGTGGCGCACGGCGGCATCTGAAACCTTAATGCGTCCGGCCCTGACTGACATTGCCTATAAACGCTCGGTCAGCTGGAACGAGTTCCGCTTTAAAGATGGTAACCCGGATCTGAAACCGACCATGGCGAAGCAATGGGAAACCGGTTTGGAATGGTATCTGGAAAATGGTGGTATTCTGGCTGCGTCATATTTCTGGAAAGACATTGAAGGTGTGGTACGTGAAGCACTGACCGGTGTGGTAAAAGATGTCGAAAAACGTAACGCCAACGGCACCCTGGATGGCTACTACGATTTTGATGTTTACCAACCGGTGAATGCCGAAGGCTCATACAAAGTAACCGGGCTTGAACTGATTGCACAGTTCCCGCTGGCTATTCTGCATGATGCCCTGGATGGATTTGGCGTTAACGCTAACTACACCAAACTGGATAACACCCTGACAGGCGCATCATCACTGGGTATTGATACGCCGCCGGAAGGCCTGGCCGACAGCACCTATAACCTGACATTCTATTACGAGAATGACAGCTTCGACGCGCGCCTGTCGTACAACTACAAAGACAAGTATGTAGAACGTATTGAACGCAGCATGTACCCGGTATACCGCGATGCTTATGGTCAGCTGGATATCGCCATTGGTTATCAGCTTACCGACAATGTTAAGCTGAGCTTAAAAGGCATCAATATGACCGACGAGGAAACCACCGGCTACACTATGGACCCGGCATTCCCGACGATGAACGAGTATTCGGGCCGTCGTATCAGCCTGGGGCTGCGCGCCGATTTCTGAGTGTTAAAACGATAATGGTAAAGGCCACAGAATACTGCTGTGGCCTTTATATTTTCTGATGCAACAAAACGGAATAAAGCGATGGCGTTATCACAGCTTAGGTTACTGACAAAGCGGCTGGTTACTGCAGGGCTTGCTGCTACTTTTTTGACTGCCGCTGTAATGGTGCAGGCGGCTGATATGCAGCCGGTGCAGATAGCATTCTTGCCCGATGTGCACTTTCACGATGTGTATGCTGATTTCAGTACTGACGGCTTTAGCGGCCTGGCTAACCGTAAAAGCGGTCAGCAAGCCGCTATCCGCACTATGGCCGCGCAACTTAAATCTACCCGGTTGTTTAACGAAAACTACTTTGCTTTTCTCGCGGCGCTGGACGACATTGCCGCCAAAGGGGTCAAGCTGGTGGTGTTGCCGGGCGATTTCAGTGACGATGGTCAGCCGGTACATGTGCGCGGGTTAAAGCAAGTACTGCAGCGTTATAGCCAGCAATATGGCATGCGGTTTTTGCTGACATTGGGCAATCATGATCCGGTGCGCCCGCTCAGCCATGCTGCTGGCAAAGCGGATTATTTGGGCGTTGATGGCAAGCCGCAACCGATATACAGCGCTGGTGCCGGTGGCTGCCAGGATAAAGCCACGGCATCGCCTGAAAATCGCCGTCTGGTGTGCTCAGATCAGGTAAAAGAAGCCGGCTACGTAGAGCTGATGACAGAGTTGTCAGGCTTTGGTTTTTACCCCACGGCGGATGATCTGTATTGGGAGACGCCATTCAGTGACTACTCCGCCAATGGGTATGAGCTGGCAACAGCGCAGGCTCAGGCAGATCTGCAGCAGCGGCAGTATCAAATTTGCCGTCAGGGCGGGGGCGCTTATCGTCAGGCGGGCTATACCGAGTGCCGTCAGGTGGTTGATGCAAGCTATCTGGTCGAGCCGGTACCGGGTTTATGGCTACTGGCGATAGATGCCAATGTTTATATACCGGATGAGGCAGAGCCTACAGGGTTTAAAGGTTCAGGTAATGCCGGTTACAACGCTGTGCTAAAGTACAAGCCGCATGTTATTGCCTGGGTGGAGCAGGTTGCCAAACGGGCAAAACAACAGGGCAAAACCCTGCTTACTTTTAGTCACTTTCCGATGCTGGAATTTTATCAGGGCCAATCTGATCATATTGCCAGTTTGCTTGGCAAAAACAGCGCCCAGCTGGGGCGCAAGCCAGATGACGAAGTAGGGTACACCTTAGCTAAAGCCGGTATCCGGCTGCATGTCGGCGGCCATATGCACCTGAACAATACTAATCTGGCCCATTACAGCGATGGCCGCTACCTGCTGAATATTCAGTCGCCATCGATAGCTGCTTATGTACCGGCTTACAAACTGCTGACGGTATTGCCTGACTATCAAGTCGAGGTTGATACCATAGTGCTAAACGAGGTGCCACGTTTTGACGAGCTGTTCGAGCATTACCGGCTTGAGCATCAGCAATTACGGCAAACAGATGCCGACGCAGCCTGGAACAGCGGAATTCTGCAGTCAGCGAACTATCGCGAGTTTGCCAACTGGCATTTGCGCGAACTGACACGGCAACGCTTTCTACCATCAGAGTGGCCGGAGGAACTGCGTACGCTGTTATTAGCGTTGAACGGAGAACAGATGGCAATCCTGACACAGCTGCAAACCGATATGACGTTGGCGCAGTTGCAACAGTCACCTGAGCAGCTTGAACAGCTGATGCAAAGCCCACAGTGGCAAACCGCGCGGCAAAAGCTGCAGCAGGATGCAGCAAAGGCAGGTGTAGTGCTGAATACCTTTGCCGGTTGGCATGGCTTTGATGTAGCGCTGGATTTTTATCGTTTACGAAATGCCGGCAGTCTGGCGCTGACCGATATCAGCGCAGAGCGGTTAGCACAGTATCGTTTTTTGGCCGCTCAGCTGGCCAGGCAAGCCACTGACAGACAAAACAGTGGTAGCCTGAGAGCATATGTCAGCAAACAGTTTGGCTTGCTGTTTGATATGCTGGCGGTGTTTAGCAAAGGCGTGTCCTATGATCATTTTCGCATTAATCTGCACACCGGCGAGCTAACCCCATTACCGCCAGACAGCGCAGATAAACCCTGACTGCGCTGTTTGCTCGCTGCTATCAGGGCAGTGGTTTCAATGCCAAATCGGTTAGCTGGCTGCGCAACCGCTGCATAAATTCCGGGTCCGGGTCGTTTTTCTCGGTAATGTAGTTGGCATCACGTTCTTTCCACCAGCGGGTACCTTTAAAAGCCTGGTACTCGCTGTGGCCCAGCACAAATTCAATCGGGTATTTACCGGCCAGATAGCGGATCAAGCGGGCATTAGCACTCAGTTGAGCATCTGTCATGGGCAAGTCGTTACCATCAGCAATATTTTCAATCCCTATAGCGGTGTAATTCAGGCCGATAGTGTGCCTTGCCATATAGGTTTCCGGCAGTAACTGATAAATAGTGCCGTCGCGGTCGATAACAAACTGGCTGGAGACATTCAGCTGGCCGCCGCTGCGTATACCGTCGCGGGCGGCAGGCAATTCAGCCGGATCAAAAGCTGCAAAGGTTTGCTCTAAGGTTGGGATCACAGTCCAGTGCACCACGACCATCGTCGGGGTAATCGTCGGTTCTTGCTGTTCGATACCATAACGCTGTTTCAAATACTCCAGCGTAAGCGCCGTTCTGGTGTCATTCATTTGTATCGGCTTTTGTATTATGGTCAGTTCAGGCTCACTACAGTGGGCTGTCGCCATAAATAACCCCATTACGCATAATAATAAATTTTTCACCTTCTCTCCGTGTTGTATATTTTATACACAGAGTGTTTTTATAGCACGCAACAAAGTAATACCGTTGCAGCAAGCGACAGGTGGTGAAAGAAAAGCGTTGGAGTGAGACAGCTATAGTATGCGTGGTAAGAATGGTGGCCCCAGCTGGACTCGAACCAGCGACCGATCGATTATGAGTCGAGTGTCTAACGTATTTTCCCGCATTGCTTTACATATCAAAACTAATAAAAAAACAGTAATTTAGCCTTAAACCCCTTTGCTGGCGCGTTGCTCGAAATTGATGTATATTGAAGCAATTCCGATCCGCAGCCGATCCGCAGCTTTAAAACAGCAAAAAGCCCCGCAGGTGCGCCAACACCTAGCAGGGCGAACCAGAAGAACCAAAAGGGGGTTCAAATGGCTACAGCAGATTCTACCACCAAAGCAACAAGCGCCAGCAACAAAGTCAGTTTTACGGCTGGCCGTGTTGATGCTTTTCAGTGTCCCGAAGGTAAGCGAGATGGGTTTTTATGGGACACTAAGCAACCCGGATTAGGGCTAAGGGCTTTTGCTTCAGGTAAGAAAACTTACATTTACCAAGTATGGGTTAATGGCAGAACTCAACGAGTAGTAATTGGCCCCGTTGAAAGTTTCGATATTGAGCAAGCCAGAGCAGAAGCTAAAAAGTTGGACGCATTAGCCAGCCAGAACATAAGCCCGGCCAAGGTAAAACGAGAAAAGGCCGCCGCTGAACTGGCAGAAGAAAAGGAAGTAAAACGGGGCTCAGTAACATTCGGCACGGTATGGGCTGAATATGTAGAAGCCAACAAGGGCGACTGGGGGCAAAAGCATTACCGCGATCATATTAATTTTGTGCAAGCTTCGGGTTTATCTTGTGACCGTGGCCGCCGGGTGACAAAAGCAGGCTGTTTATTTCCGCTGGTTAGTGTAAAGCTGGGGGAGTTAACCGCCGCTGTCATTAAACGCTGGTTAGACAACGAGAACAAAACCCGCCCCGGCGTTGCAGCGCAAAGCTACCGCCTGCTGTTTGCTTGTTTAAGCTGGTGCAATGAACAGCCAGACTATGCCGGGCTGGTTGATGTTGCAGCGCTGAAAAGCAAAGCAGTGAAAAAGACCGTTACCAAGTTAAAGCCCCGTGATGATGTTTTGCAGCGTGAGCAGTTACCCGCTTTTTTTGCTGAACTGCTGAAAATATCAAACCCCGTTATTGCCGCTTATGTGCAAGCCTTGCTGCTAACAGGAGCCCGGCGAAATGAGTTAATGGCCCTGCAATGGTCAGATGTGGATTTTAAATGGCACAGCATGACTATACGCGACAAAGCCACCAGTAAAGGCAGCGTTGACGGGGTGCGCGTTATTCCGTTAACCCCTTATGTTGCCAGCCTGCTTAATCAGTTACCCCGCCGCAATCAGTGGGTTTTTTCTAGCCCTTCAGGTAAAGACGGCAGGCTAGTAGACCCCCGCAAGAGTTTTGACCCCGCAGTCATTGCCGCAGGTATTGAAGGTTTAACCTTGCACGGTTTACGGCGCAGCTTTGCCACCTTATCTGAATGGGTAGAAGTTCCCGCCGGGGTGGTGGCGCAAATTATGGGGCATAAGCCCAGCGCGACTGCTGAAAAGCATTACAAGCAAAGGCCGCTGGACTTGCTCAGGGTATGGCATGAACGAATAGAAACATGGTTTTTAGTTCAGGCCGGGCTTATTGCGCCTGCCAATGGTGAGCAGCGTTTAACTGTGGTTAAGGGGGCGTGATGGATGAGTATAAGAAAAAAGTCATACTAGAGCGCTTAAAGACCACAGGCCAATATGAAGAGTTCATAAAGGCAATAAAAGCGGCAGGAAAAGACCCGTGGATTTTATTTTATGAATCGGGTCAGGTTGTAGTTATGGGGGACGAAGGAGGAAGATTTACAAAGACCGGGCGCACATTTTTTGATTCAGAAGGCATGAAAGAGGAAAGTAGAGCGTTTTCATTAAACACTAAAAGAATGATAGGTTTTGTCGTTGAGTTTTTGAGAGAGCAAGGAATAAAACTTAGAGATGATATAACCGGGATGGCATTATCTGGGGCGAAAATCAGGGAATCAAACCAATTTGAAAGGGATAGTAAACTTGATTTGGCTGCAAGGTACTTGGAATCAGGAGACGCTGCATTAGACGAAAGAAATACCGTAGAAACCCGACTGGCCGCAGCTTATGAACTCGGGAATATCTGGCGTTGTATGGTAGTGAACAACTTTTATGGACAAACACAAACCAAAATCGCTAAGCAAGAGCGAAAGAAAGGTTTGAATAGTGTGTTTTCTAAGCTAAAACAAAGAAAAGTTGCCGGTGCCAGACCAAAAGAGTTATGGCCTGAATTTATTGATTTACTTCAGGCTGACCATGAATCTTTTGATAAGGTGATCGAATTGGTCTCAAACCCAGCAAATTGCAAAACTTGGTCGGTTCAATTTTCACTTATTCCTGATAGTGATAACGAAGAGATAAAAGAAGAAACTATGAAGTACGATCGCTTTGTTAGGCGCTTGAATGAGAAATAACAACGTCTAGCCGTGGCTAACACCACTTCATTTTTAAGGTGCTAATACCAAACAACACGAGGTATTAGCATGAACACGATTACATTCACACCGCAAAACCTAACCACTGAACAATTCGCCGAACTGCTACACGGCAAACCCAGCACAATCAGAACCCGTCTTTGTAAAACGGGTTCATTCTACGGCATAAAACCGATCAAATTACCTTCAGGCCGTTTGCTTTGGTCTGCTGAAGCGGTACAGGCTTTTTTAGCCGGTAAGGGGGTTTAATTATGATATTACGCCAAAAGCACGCCCAAAGCGCAGAGATACAAGCGCGGAAAGTATTTAAGTTTATGCTGGCGAAGGGTTCAATTAATCGTTATGAAGCCGATCGGCTAGGAGTTTGCCACCTTGCAGCGCGGGTACAGGATTTAGAGCGAAAAGGCTTTTTATATCGCTATAACGATGAAAACGGCGTTGCAGATTTTCATGGCATAAAGCACGACAAAATACGCCGCTACTTTATCGACTGGGAGAATATGACCCCAGAAGCACGGGCTTACTTTGTGGGGTGGATTAATGGCTGAACCACAAAAACAAAACCCCGCAACCGGGCAAGTTAACGGGGCTTTGCAATCATCTTTCACAGGCAATAATAGCACAAAACTTAACCTGTCCAGAACACTAACCGGGGGCGCGGGTAATACTCAGTTGCAGCCGTTTAATGTATCGCTGTCTGAACTGGTTGCCATGTTTCAGCTTGAACAGGTCAAGGCGGGCCCAAAGGAAGGCCCTTATTTTGTGCGCGGTAGCTGTGATGGTGCACGCAGTGATGCGGCAATGGCACTGGCCGAAAACCTGTTAATCATTATTGATGGTGATAGCTCAATCAGTGATGCTGGCGAAATTGTAGAAGGTGCGCCCGATCCTAAGCTGGCGCATGAAGCTATGAGACAGGCAGGCATTGAGCACGTTATTTACACCAGCCACAGCCACCAGAAGCACGGCCAGGATTTTAACAAGTGGCGTCTAGTGGTGCCAAGTGATGCCACAGCCTACAGCTTAACCAGTGGCGTTGATGCCATTCTTGATATTTTGCATTTAGCAGGGGTTAAAGTTGCCCCGGTAAGTGAGAATAACAAGCTATCACAGCCTTGGTTTTTTCCAAGGTTAGACGCTGGCCGGGCTGCTGTTTACTATTGCGCCAGCTATGAAACAGGGCAGCCGTTTAAGGTGCCTGAAAGCCTACCGGAGCCAATACAAGCGCCAGCCAGTGCAATGCCTAAGCGCCAAGGTGAAAGCGTGGTACAGGCTTACTGTGACCGCTACCCGATACGCCAGAAAGTTGCAGAAATGGGCTTTAAACTCATTCGGGAAAATCGTTATTTACCGCCTGAAAGCAAAAGCGGGGTAGCAGGCGCAAAAATACTAACCGGGGAGCGAGACGGGCGCGAAAGGCTGTACATTCACAACACCAGCCACAAGCTAAACGGCAGGGGGTTAGATTCCTTTGATCTGTACTGTGAAGATGAACACAACGGCGATTTTAAAGCCGCTGTAAAGGCCGCTGCTGAATTGTTAGGGCTGGCTGCTACCGATGATGCTTTTGCGCTGTTTATCGCTTCAGAAGATCAAACAGAAGTGCCAGAGCCAGACCCTTTGCCTGTTGATGTGTCAGGGGTGAGCATTGAGAACCCGCCGGGGTTAGCGGGTGAAATTTGCCAGCACCTAAACAAAACAGCAAACCGACCTATACCGCTGATTTATCCCATTGTTGCTTTGCAAATGCTGTCACTGGCCGCAGGCAGCCGCAAAGGGTTAGACGGTATTAAGTTAAACCTGTTAACGCTGGCGATTGCACCCAGTGCCGCAGGAAAGGAGCACGGCCAAAGCTGGTTAGCGCAAACCGCCGCTGAATTAAAGTTAGGCCGTCATGTTGTCGGGGGTATTTCCTCAGATGTTGATATGATCCGAAACTTTGTAGACGGTGACGGGCGCAGCTGTTATCGCATTGATGAAATTCAGGGCTTGTTTAACGCTATAAAAAGCAAAAACGCCAACACCTATGAAAGCAAAATAGGTGACTTAATTCTGACGCTGGCAACGTCAAAAGTTTATATGTTTAACGGCAACCACCGCCGCCAGTTTTTAAAGGAAATTGATTACGAAATAGACCACCTGAAAAAACGCATTACCAAAGCCGAAGAAGCACCAGCAGCGGGGGAAGAAGCGCCAGACGTTGAAAAACTTAACCGGGCTTTGCGTTGGCTATTTAAGAAACGTGATTTTATCGAAAATGGCTGGCCTGATCCTGTGGTATCGATTATGGGCCATTCTACCCCCAGTGGGCTTGATAGCCTTATCACTGAGGAAAATATAGGCAGTGGCTTAATTGGCCGTTGTCTGGTGATACGGTGCGCGGAAGAACGCGAAAAGCTACAAAAGGTAAAGGAAACGCCTTTTTTCGGTGAGGTGAACACCCTTAACCGCTTGCACCTGATTAATAATGGCAGCTTGCAACCGCTCAGGGTTAGCGCAGAAGCCCGGCAAATGCTCGAAGCAATACAAAGTTATTACGACCAAGACCAGCGACTTAATGCCCCGGTAATGGGTGCCATTTATGCGCGGGTAATGGAACAGGTAAACAAGGTGGCAAGCCTGCTGGCGCTCGAAGCTGAAGAAATAAAGCCAGAACACGTTAGCTACGCTTTTGCCTTGGTTGCCCGGTGCATTGATGATATTGCCTATTTACTGCAAAAGGACGCAGCACAAAAAGCAAACGCCACCATTGCTGATATTGCAATGCACACCAGAGCAGAAATTAAACGCAGGTTGGCCACCAGCCAAGCCAAAGCGGAAGGCATAACGCCAAGTGCCTTAAAGCAGGCAGTTTTAAAATGCTTTGCCAAGTTAAAGCAGTTAACCGAACAGCACAGCAAGAACCCAAAAGTGGAAGGCAAACCAGACCTATACGAACAGATCATTAAGCGCATGGAAGAAGTGGGAGACCTTCAGCTAAAGCAGGCTGGCAAAACAAAACGCTACGTTTTAACCGGGGGCCGCTAAATGGCCCTTTCTATTGGTGGCCGGGCTTTTTTTTATCTGCTTTATACCTTCTTTATACTGCGGGGGTATAACGCAAAGCCCTTTATTTATAAGGCTTAGAGGTATCTTTATACCTTTATACCATTATTTCTTCTTTTTTATTAATCATCTGTTTTTATACCTGAAAAACTGAATATCTGTATTTATAGGGAAATTCACGGTAAAGGTATAAAGCAGCCTGAACCCC
This sequence comes from Rheinheimera sp. ATLC3, assembly GCF_059429535.1. Taxonomy (NCBI): domain Bacteria; kingdom Pseudomonadati; phylum Pseudomonadota; class Gammaproteobacteria; order Chromatiales; family Chromatiaceae; genus Rheinheimera; species Rheinheimera sp. ATLC3. The sequence goes on along the minus strand of NZ_CM182103.1, from coordinate 1,689,474 downwards.
AAGCCCGGCGGGGCTTTTGCTTTATACCGGGCAAAGTATAACGATGGTATAAACCTAGATTTCAGCTAAGTGCGTAATATAAATTTGAAACTGTACCTAATTAGAGTTAAAACATTCTTCAAAAGAAAAGACAGGGAGTACAACCATGGAAGATAAAGAAACCAATTCTGTTAAAGAAGAAACATGGCAAGATCGTGTAAATAAATACGGCAAACAGTCTGGGAGTAATAATCCAAAATTCCAAGTGGTAATAATGGTAAAACAGTAGCAATCGTAATACAGATAATTTTGGGATTAATTATCGTATTATTTTTAAGATCATGCTTTTCTGACTCACCAGAAAAAGCAGAGCAAAGAAAAGAAAAAGCTGCTGCACGAGCAGAGAAAAACTGTAAAGATACTTCGAGCGCTTTTGTTATGTCACAGTATTTTGTGAAGCAACGTTTGAAATCACCTGCAAGTGCTGAATTTCCCTCTAGACCAGTAAAAGCAGAGTACCTTGGCAACTGCAAAACATTAATAGTTGCGACGTTTGATTCGCAGAATGGGTTTGGCGCAATGATTCGCGGCCGTTATGTTGTTGAGATGACTTATCACAAAGATAGTGATAAATGGTCAGCTAGTTCGCTAGTAATTGAGTAAGAAGCATTAACAATTATGACAAGCACAGAACACCAACAACACCGTCAGCACGTTTTAAGCGTGGTTTTTTCACTTGTAAAAACAGGCTGGCAAATTCCAAGCTACCAAAAAGCAGTAGCCTACCTTAACGAAAAAGAAATCCGCACCGCGAGGGGGAACCCTTGGACAAGAAAACGATTATTCAGATTCCTGCAAAACGCTGGCTATTCTGGGCTGTGGGGATTAAGCAAAGAGAATAAAGCACCAGCGATAGCCAGCGAGTAATGAGCTATTACCTTAAGATTACCCTAAGGTTTACCCTGATATTACCCTAATGGCATTTTGCTACCAGTACGCGTAATACTAAGGTTTCACTAAGGGTAATGTTTTAGTAAGGGTTTTAATCTTGCTGTGAGACAATGGATTGAATTTCGCCAAAATTTACAGGTGACGAAGCTAAAAGCAGTTTTTTCCTGAAAATATCATAATCGCTATTTGTAAACTTGCACCTTTTATAAAAAGCGAGCAACTTATTTTCTAAATCCTTTGTAAGACGATGCCTTGATGCGGTAAATGAATATGCTAAGTGAACCAAGGCTTGACGATGCTTCCCCTCTAATCTAAGAACATCTGCCAAATCTCTGTCTACAGTACCTAACAAACTTAATGTGTCGCGGGTTGAAAAACCGCCTGATTGATTGACGTGCTTTGCATAGAAATCTTTTTGCTGGTGTAAGTGCCGCCACGCATCATCGAAGCGCTTTTCTTTTATTGCCAATTTTGCTTTTGTTTTTTGTTCCCCAGCAAAAGACAAATAGTCTTGCAAATTATTCCAATGCATCTAACAGCCCGCATAATTTTTGCTATCAGTTGGTAAAAGCTAGGACAGTAGGCCACAAAATTCAAATGGTATTTTCATACCCATTAAAAGGGTATTTTCAGAGCCCCTAAAGTAAAAACCAACTCTATAAAAAGCGCCAGCGAATATCTAAAGTAGCTAAAAATAGAAATACCCTTTCAGCTACTTTTTTAGCAATTCCGATCCGCTACCGATCCGCAACTTTAAAATAAGATTTTTTGAAATTGAGAATTTGACGTAAGTCATTGAAAAGAATGGTGGCCCCAGCTGGACTCGAACCAGCGACCGATCGATTATGAGTCGAGCGCTCTAACCAACTGAGCTATGGGGCCATGTGAAACTTTTGTAACAGCTGCCAGGGTACATCCTGTAGCTTCATTCCGGCTCGACCATCCACGGTCTCGCCTTCGTGTCTTTCGGTGTGACGTTAAGTCACCCCTCATCGCCTAGCGGCGACCGCCCCTCAGCCAACTGAGCTATGGGGCCATTCGCTATAAAGCGGCAGGCAGTATAAAAACTTTTGCGGTCTTTGTCATCCGGCTTGTTACGCTAAGTGTGGCTAATTGCTGATTTTTTAAGCTTATTCGGCCGAAAATAATAAAGGCGCCTGTTGGCGCCTTTATCCGGATAGCTGCTTTACTCGTCGAGGAAGCTTTTTAATACTTCTGAACGTGACGGGTGGCGCAGTTTACGCAGCGCTTTGGCTTCGATCTGACGGATACGCTCACGCGTTACGTCAAACTGTTTACCGACTTCTTCCAAGGTGTGGTCGGTATTCATGTCGATACCAAAACGCATCCGCAGTACCTTGGCTTCACGTGCTGTTAAGCCTGCCAGTACTTCGTTGGTCGCGTTTTTCAGGCTTTCCATGGTGGCCGAGTCCAGCGGCGATTCGCCGGTGGCATCTTCGATAAAATCGCCCAGATGTGAATCTTCATCATCACCAATCGGCGTTTCCATCGAAATAGGCTCTTTGGCAATCTTCAGTACTTTACGGATCTTATCTTCCGGCATTTGCATGCGCTCAGACAGTTCTTCCGGTGAAGGCTCGCGCCCCATTTCCTGCAGCATCTGGCGTGAAATACGGTTCAGCTTGTTGATGGTTTCAATCATGTGCACCGGTATACGGATGGTGCGGGCCTGGTCAGCGATAGAACGCGTAATAGCCTGCCGGATCCACCAGGTAGCGTAGGTTGAGAACTTATAACCACGACGGTATTCGAACTTATCTACTGCTTTCATCAGACCGATGTTACCTTCCTGAATTAAATCCAGGAACTGTAAGCCGCGGTTGGTGTACTTCTTCGCGATAGAAATAACCAGACGTAAGTTAGCTTCAACCATCTCTTTTTTCGCGCGGCGGGCTTTAGCCTCACCGATTGACATACGACGGTTGATATCTTTAATTTTAAAGATGCTTAAGCCGGTTTCTTCTTCAATTTTTTTCAGTTTTTCAATGCTGCGTACCAACTCTTCGTGCTGCTCTTTCAGCTTCAGCGAATAAGGTTTATTGGCGGCGATTTCGGCGTCCAGCCACGCAGTTGATGTTTCAAAACCGGTAAAGGCTTTGACGAAATTTTTCTTCGGCATTTTGGCGTATTCAACGCAGTGTTTCATCACAATGCGTTCTTGCACCCTTACGCGATCCATCATTTCGCGCATGTTTTTCACCAGGCGATCGAATTGCTTCGGTACCAGGCGGAAACAACGGAATACTTCACTCAGCTTCTCAATTTCAGCTTTAGTGGTAGCGTGCTCACGGCCATTTTTGACGATAGAGTTACGGGTTACTTCGTACTGGGTACGCAGTTCGCCAAACTTTTCGCGCGCCATTTCCGGATCCGGGCCGCTGTCGCCGTCATCTGAATCGCCGTCAGAATCGTCATCGTCGTCTGAATCGTCGTCATCGTCCATTTGATCTTCTGGCACGTCAGAACCGATGTGGCTGCCAGAAATTGGCGCTTCATCAATATCGTTCGGGTCGATAAAAGCAGTAACGATGTCGCTTAAGCGGATTTCTTCCGCTTCGTATTTGTCCCACTGCTCCAGCAGGTAGGTAATAGCTTCAGGATATTCAGCAACAGAGCTTTGTACTGTGTTGATACCATCTTCAATCCGCTTGGCGATATCAATCTCACCTTCACGGGTTAACAGCTCAACAGTACCCATTTCACGCATATACATACGCACCGGATCGGTGGTACGGCCCAATTCTTTATCAACGCTTACCAGCGCCTGGGCAGCTTCTTCTACTGCGTCTTCGTCTGTGGTGGCATCAGCCATGATCAGATCGTCGGCATCCGGGGCGCTTTCAAACACCTGGATCCCCATGTCGTTGATCATGCGGATAATGTCTTCTATCTGATCAGAATCGATAATGTCTTGCGGCAGGTGGTCATTCACCTCAGCAAAGGTCAGATAACCTTGCTCTTTACCTTTGATGATCAGGAGTTTTAACTGCGACTGAGGATTTTGCTCCATAGAGACTTATCTTCCACCAATGTTGATTAATGTAAAATTGCGAACTAGCGATTATAACAAAGCGCAGCTTTTCTAGCCAGCTGCATTAGGTCGCAAGCTTTGGTTTTTTGCTTTTCAGTGCCTGCAGCAACAGGTTGTATTTGTGCCACTCGGCTTTGCTTAACTGGTTAAGCTTGGCCCGTAGCGCCAGTTCATCCAGTTGCTTTTGCAGATACTGATCTTCAATAAAATAAAATGTGTCGATAAACTCCTGCGACAGCTGTTCGGGCTCGATCTGGTGTTCCCAGGCGGCCAGCGTCATCAGGATGCTGTGTTCAGGTAAATCCCGCCATTGCTCAAGTAACTGGGCTGTGGTTAACCCGGGCTCTTGCTGCAACCGTTGTTGTATGGCCAGCAGTAAGTTAATACCGGGGATATCTGCGTCTGCCAGCTCCGGCGCATCAGGCATTACCTTCACTAAATGGGGATACTGCAGCAATAAACCAATAGCCCGGCGCATTGGTGTAATTTTCATTGTGGCGGGTGTTATCCGGTTAGGTGCCCGTTTTACTGCTGCTTTCGTCCGTTCCCGTGGTTTACCCAGCAGGTTAGCCAGTTTGTCGCTTAAACTGTCGCGATAAAATTCACTGGGAATTTGTTTAATCAGTTCGGCGGCTTTAACTGACAATGCCGATTTTCCTGCGTCTGTCGCCGGATCAAATTCCTGGATCAGGTGTTCAAAAAAGTATTGGTTCAGCGGTGTTGCCGCCGCAATACGCTGCAAAAAAGCGTCTTTGCCTTCTTTTTGCACCAGTGTGTCCGGGTCTTCGCCATCGGGTAAAAACACAAAGTTAAGTTCCACCCCGTCTTTTAACTGCGGCAGCGCATTTTGCAGGGCACGCCAGGCTGCATCACGTCCGGCACGGTCGCCGTCATAGCAGCACACTACTTTGGGCGTGTAGCGAAACAGCGTATGCATATGATCTGACGTCGTGGCGGTGCCTAAGCACGCGACGGCAAAACGGATATCATGTTCGGCCAGTGCAACAACGTCCATGTAGCCTTCTACTACCAGTACCTGTTCTAAGTGCCCCGGCTGCTGGCGTGCTTCGTATAAACCATACAGTTCGCGGCCTTTATGAAATAAGCGGCTTTCCGGCGAATTCAGGTATTTAGGGGTACCGTCTCCAAGTACCCGGCCACCAAAGGCAATAACACGGCCGCGTTTATCGCGGATAGGAAACATTAACCGGTCGCGGAAAAAATCGTACTCGCGGCCATTGTCGTTACGGTTAATAAGTCTGAGTTCAACTAACTGATCGCGCAGGGTTCTGTTATTAACCGGGCTTAGCTGCTTTAGCAGATTATCCCAGCCGTCTGGTGCATATCCAATCGCAAAGTCGGCGACTGTTTTCTCGCTTAAGCCGCGTTTGGCAATATATTGCCGTACCTTTTGCGCATCTGGGTGCTGTGTTAGCTGCTGCTGATAAAACGCAGCGGCTTGCTGCATTAAGGTGTAATCATCGGCATGTGCTGCAGGCCGTGCCTTAGCCGCCCCTTGCTCACGTGGTACGTCCAGATGGTGTAGCTGCGCCAGCTCTTCAATCGCCTCTACGAATTCCAACTGTTCAAACTCCATCATAAAGCTGATGGCGTTACCGTGCGCACCGCAACCGAAACAATGATAAAACTGTTTATCGGGGCTGACAGTAAAAGAAGGTGATTTTTCGCTATGAAACGGGCAACAGGCGGCGTAATTTCTACCGGCTTTTTTAAGCGGTACGCGCTGGTCAATCAGTTCGACGATATCGGTGCGGGCCAGTAATTCGTCGATAAACTGTCTTGGGATTTGTCCTGCCACCTTTTTCCTTCGGCGTTATTCAGAAAAAGACAAACCGTGCCTTGCGGGCACGGTATGCAGATATCAACTTTGCAATATCACGACGGGCTCTTCAATGCTGATATTTATCAGCAGACAGCACCGTGGTCGTACAGCGGGTAAGCTAAGCGACGCTTAGTACAGCTTGATACGACGTGCGTTTTCGCGAGACAGCTTCTTAGCGTGACGCTTAACAGCTGCTGCTTTTTTACGCTTACGGATCCAGGTTGGCTTCTCGTAGAATTCTTTTGCGCGAACGTCAGCTAATACACCAGCTTTTTCACATGAGCGCTTGAAACGACGTAATGCTACGTCAAACGGTTCGTTCTCTTTTACTTTAACAACAGGCATTAAATTCTCACCTCAGGGCCAAATTGGTTATCTCTGAACCAATACGATTAAAAATGGTGCGGCATTTTACGCAAAAAGACAGGGTGATGTAAAGCAGTTCTGCGATCTAAATCCGATCCTCTGGCTCTGCGTGGGCTGAGCCGGTACAATGCGCGCTATTTTAGCGGATTTGAGACACAGATGCGAGTTTTAGGTATAGAAACGTCCTGCGACGAAACCGGTATAGCGATCTATGATGACCAGCAGGGGTTGCTCAGTCATGTACTATATAGCCAGATCCCATTGCATGCTGACTATGGTGGTGTGGTGCCTGAGCTGGCGTCGCGTGACCATATCCGTAAAACCATTCCGTTAATTAAACAGGCTTTAAAAGAAGCCGGTTGCCAAGCTGCCGATATTGATGGCGTGGCTTATACCGCAGGCCCTGGCCTTGCCGGTGCGCTACTCGTTGGCGCGGCTATTGGCAGGTCGCTGGCGATGGCGTGGAATAAACCGGCACTGGCCGTGCACCATATGGAAGGCCACTTACTGGCACCGATGCTGGAAGAACGTTCGCCAGAGTTTCCTTTTCTTGCGCTTTTAGTGTCGGGTGGTCACACCCAGTTAGTGGCGGTAGAAGGTATTGGCCGTTACGAGTTGCTGGGTGAATCTATTGACGATGCCGCCGGTGAAGCCTTTGACAAAACCGCCAAGCTGATGGGGTTAGATTACCCGGGCGGCCCTTTGTTGGCGAAGTTAGCAACACAAGGCGATGCGAAAAAATATAAATTCCCCCGGCCGATGACCGACCGGCCCGGTTTGGATTTTAGCTTTAGCGGCCTGAAAACCTCTGCTGCCAATGTGATAGCTAAAGAAGGTAACAGTACTCAGGTACAGGCGGATATCGCTGCGTCGTTTCAGCAAGCGGTGGTGGATACGCTGGTAATTAAATGTGAACGCGCATTGCAGCAAACCGGCTATAAGCGGCTGGTGATTGCCGGTGGTGTCAGTGCGAACACATCATTACGTGAGCAACTGGCAGTGTTATTAAAGCGCTATGGTGGTGAAGTGTTTTATCCACGCAAGGAGTTTTGTACGGATAACGGCGCTATGATCGCGCTGGCCGGGTATTTTCGTTTAGCCGCAGGGCAGCAGCAGGACTTAACGATTGGTGTCACGCCACGCTGGCCAATGCAGGATTTGCCAGCGGTGTAAACATTACAATCAATGCGGCGTGTGCGGGCTTTGAGTAGTGGCCCTGCGAGGCTGAAGGTTGGAATCACGATTTGGGCACCACAGAGTGTTTGAGCGAACGCGCAAGCGGTAGCGAGTTGCTGTGGTGAGCCAAAGCGGGAGTTGCAACCGGAAGCTATAGCGAATACCGAGTTAAGCTACTCGCGAATGCGCTTGGTCTTATCCCACACTTTGCTTTCTTTACCCTGCCACAAGCGCACTATGTTTTCACGGTGGCGCAGAATAATCAGCACGCTGAGCATCGACACCGGTATCGTATACAAAGGCTTGATAAACCAGGTAAACACCGGTGCCAAGCTCACCGTCAAAATGGCTGCCAGTGATGAATAGCCACTGAGCGCGACAATTACCAGCCAACTGCCTATCAATAAGCCCGCCAGATCCAGACCAATTGGCATCATAGCACCAAAAGCTGTTGCCACTGCTTTACCGCCTTTAAAGCCAAAAAATAGCGGAAAGATATGCCCAACACAGGCGCAGATTGCGATTAAGCCTAAATACAGCGGTTCTATTTTCAGAAAATAGGAGCCCCACACCGGGATAGTGCCTTTTAAAATATCAAACACTAATACCAGCACGGCAGGAACTTTGCCGCCTAAGCGCAGCACGTTGGTTGCACCGGGGTTGCCGGAGCCATGTAAACGGGGATCGGGTAAGCGGAACAGTTTGCTGACCAGCACTGCCGACGAAATGGAGCCACAAAGATAGGCTGCCAGCATCATAATTCCAATCAGCGGGGTCATTAAGGCGGTTCCTCAGCACCAGTTTTTACGTTAAGATTGCAGCCTGATTCAAGGCCTGCAGAATATAGGTTTTCAGCGGTTTTACCTATCCGACCAGCCTACCTGAAACGAGAAATAACGCAATGCGGATGTAACTGAATGGACATAGTTTTTATAAAACAGCTACAAGTAGACACCGTTATTGGCGTTTACGACTGGGAAAAGACCATTCAGCAACGGCTTTTTCTTGATTTGGCCCTGACAACCGACACCAAAGCGGCGGCTGCAGGCGATGACATCAAGCTGACACTGGATTATGCCATTATTGCCGACAAGGTAACGGCACTTGTCACAGCACAACCGATAGAGTTGATTGAAACCGTCGCAGAGCGTGTAGCCGCTATGTTATTGCAGCAGTTTGCCACCAGCAAAGTTGAAGTAACCGTCAGTAAGCCTGGTGCAGTAGCGCAGGCACAGACGGTTGGTGTACACATTATCCGGAGCCGCAACTGATGGCTCGGATTTATATCAGCATTGGCAGTAATATTAATCGTCAGTTTCATATTCAGGCTGCAGTCAGCGCGTTGCAGCAACACTTTGGCGCCGTGCAGTTGTCGTCAGTATATGAGAGTGAAGCCGTTGGCTTTAGCGGTGATGCCTTTTATAACCTGGTGGCCTGTGCAGATACGGACTTGCCAATAGCCGACTGTGTCGCGTTGTTTAAACAAATTGAAGACAGTTATGGCAGAGACCGTAGTGCGCAGAAGTTCAGTGGCCGTACCCTGGATTTAGATTTGCTGACTTATGACGACGTGGTATGCCAGCAACCGGTGGAGTTGCCACGGGCAGAAATTACTGAAAATGCGTTTGTGCTTTGGCCGCTGGCAGAGCTAGCGCCTGACAGGTTGCATCCGAAGACCGGTTTGTCTTACGCCGGGTTATGGCAGCAATACGAGAAAAAACAAAAATTATGGCCAGTGCCATTTGAATGGAGTGCGCAGCAGTGAGTACAGTGGAAGTGATTATTCTGGCTATTATTCAGGGCCTGACCGAGTTTTTACCTATTTCATCTTCTGCCCATCTTATTCTGCCCTCCGCGATATTGGGCTGGCAGGATCAGGGGCTGGTGTTTGATGTTGCGGTACACGTCGGTACTTTACTGGCAGTAATGCTGTATTTTCGCCGTGATATCGCTCAGTTAACCGTCGGCTGGTTTCAGAGTCTGGGTGGGAAACACACCACCGAAAGTAAACTGGCGTGGTGGGTGATACTGGCGACGATACCGGCAGGCTTGGCCGGTTTGTTGGCCGCTGATTTGATAGAAACCTTTCTGCGCTCGCCCTATGTGATCGCGGTGACGACTATCGTGTTTGGCCTGGCGTTATGGCTGGCAGACGTGACGGCAAAACAGCAACAAACAATGGAGCAGTTAAGCTGGAAGCAGGCACTGCTGATTGGCATTGCCCAGGCGATTGCGCTTATTCCGGGTACCTCGCGCTCTGGTATTACCATGACAGCAGCGTTAATGCTGGGGTTGGACAGGGTAAGTGCAGCGCGTTTTTCGTTCTTATTATCTATTCCGATCATAGTGCTGAGCGGCGGCTATCAGGCGTCTAAGCTACTGTCTGAACCTACGCACTATGATATCAATGCGATAGCGCTTGGTACCGGCTTGTCATTTATCAGTGCTTTTATCTGTATACACCTGTTTTTAAAAGTGATTGAGCGCATGGGTATGCTGCCTTTTGTAATTTACCGGCTGATTTTAGGTATAACCTTACTGCTGGTGTTAAGCAGCACCGTTTAAGGTGCTGTATCTGCGTTATAGCGTGCTTTGGCTGAGCTGATCGCATTCAGCCTGGCGCGTTCCAGCCCTTGCTTAATTTGTTCACCTTTTAAGCCTTGTGCCAGTAACGCCTTGGCATTCACTTGCAAAGCCGCACTGGCCAGCAGATGTAAATAATCTGCTTGCGGATACGCGGCTTTTTCAAAGCCAGTGCGACCGCGCAAATCGGCTTCGCAGCTTAATAATATCGCTTCCAGTTGTTGCGGTTTACGCCATAAATCTATCGCATTAAACAGTTTCAGCACTGTGTTACTTTTCAGTTCGCGGGCGCGGTGGATGATCTGGTGGTACTCACATACCAATAGCGCCAGATCGCGGCAATCGTTCGGCACCCGTAAACGCTGGCACAGCTGCTTAATTAACGGTAAGCCGGTATGTTCATGGCCGTGATGCGCTGGCCACAGCTCAGGTTTGGTGACACCTTTGCCTAAGTCGTGCACTAATGCTGCAAAGCGAATGTCGAGCCGGTCAGATAACAGTGCGGCTTGTTGCACTACCATTAGCGTATGCACGCCGGTATCAATTTCCGGGTGCCATTGCGGCGGCTGTGGCACGCCCCACAGTGCGGCCAGTTCGGGCATCAGTACCTGTAAAGCGCCGGTTTGTTGCAGCAAATCAAAATAGGCTTGAGGCGTTTTTTCGCTAAGCGCTTTGGCGGTTTCCTGCCAGACGCGCTCTGCCGCCAGCGTATCAAGCTCTGAGCTTAGCTGGCGCATCAACTGCATGGTTTGCGGCGCAACGGTAAACCCCAAATGAGCATAGCGGGCGTAAAACCGCGCAACACGCAGCACACGCAGTGGATCTTCGGCAAATGCATCCGAAACATGGCGCAGCACTTTATTTTTTATGTCGTCTGCACCGTGAAAAGGATCAACCAGACTGCCGTCATCTGCCTGGGCAATAGCGTTTATTGTAAGGTCGCGGCGCAGCAGGTCCTGTTCCAGCGTGACATCCGGTGCAGCATAAACGCTGAAGCCGGTATAACCTTTGCCACTTTTTCGCTCGGTTCGGGCCAGCGCATGCTCTTCTTTGGTATCGGGATGCAAAAATACCGGAAAGTCTTTACCCACTTGCTGATAGCCCAGAGCGAGCAGTTGTTCGGGGGTAGCACCGACCACGACCCAGTCCCGCTCATGAAACGGATACCCTAAAAGACTGTCACGTACTGCACCACCGACCAGATATCGTTGCACCTGCTTTCCTGTTGCTGGATTTTTTGCCATTATACCCGTCGTCTTTCAAAATGCACGGCCGCAGCACGTTGCAGCGCCCCAAGTAGCAGGATGCAGTATGTATACCGGATTTTTCGGTCTGAGCAGTGCCCCGTTTTCGATAGCCCCTAACCCGGAGTTTATGTATCTGAGCCCGCGCCATGCAGAGGCGCTGGCGCACTTGCGGTTTGGCTTGGGTGAGGCGGGCGGCTTTGTGTTGCTGACCGGCGAGGTAGGAACGGGTAAAACCACAGTATCCCGCTGTTTACTGCAGGAGCTGGACGATCGGGCTGAGGTGGCGTTTATTCTCAATCCCACATTGTCCGAGCTGGAATTGCTTGGCGCTATTTGCGACGAGTTGAAAATCCGTTATAAAAAAAGTGATGCCAGCCTGAAGTTACTCGGCGATAAAATCAAAAACCGTTTACTGAAAAACCATGATACCGGTAAGCATACGCTGCTGATTATTGATGAAGCCCAGCACCTGCAGCCTGCTGTGCTGGAGCAATTACGGCTGCTGACTAATCTGGAAACCAATACCCGCAAGCTGCTGCAGGTTATTCTGATTGGCCAGCCGGAGCTACAGCAATTGCTAAAACGCAACGACTTACGTCAGCTGGCGCAGCGTATTACCGCCCGTTACCACTTGTTGCCACTCGATCTGGATGAGGTAAAACAATACCTTAAATTCCGCTTGCAGGTAGCAGGTTGCAGCCGGCCGGTATTCAGCGACGCTGCGGTCAAACGTTTGTTCCAGCTAAGTGGCGGTATTCCAAGGCTACTTAATCTGATGGCCGATCGGGCTTTACTTGGTGCTTATGGTCAGCAGCAGGCGATTGTCAGCGAGAAAATGGTCAAACACGCTGCCAGTGAAATACTACCGCTGTCAGATCAGGTAAACCAGCGGGCTTTACCTGCCTGGTTCTGGCCTGTGTTGGGGGTTTGCGCTATAGTGCTGGGCTTTAGTCTGGCGCTGGTGCTGATGCCGCTGTTGCAACACGGCTGACAGGCGAGCACTTTTCGCATAAAAGGTAGTGAACAAGGTTATGTCTATTTTAATGGCTGCATTAAAACAGCAGCATCATTCAGATCCTGTACCTGACAAAACCAGCACTTACTGGCGTAAGCTGGCGTTGGTATTGGCCTTGTTACTGGCGCTTTTGACCGGTGCTGTTGCAGCATATTTACTGGTACCGCTACTACAGCCTGCGCCACAAACTAAGCCGCAACCCGAGGTTGAGCCCGCAGCTGCTGAGGCTATTTTGCAGGCACTGCAGACAAAAAATACTCATGACAGTGCAGATAACAAGACAGCTGTTATTGGCGTGAACACCAGCCCGGCAGAAATAGGCTCAGCACTGAACCAGGTCGTATCACCAGCGCCGCAGCCGGTGACCGAGCAATTTAGCTCACCGCCACCGGTAAAAACCATGACTGCCGGCAGTGCAGCTGCAGAGCCAAAGCCGATGGCTGTAACCAAAGACGTTGCGGCGGAACCGGTGGAGGTGTCATCTGAGCTGCGCGACAAGTTCGCTTCAGCATTAAAAGCGACAGAGCAAAGCAGCCGTAGCCTGGCCAGACGAACCAACGAGGCTCCTGCAGTTGATATCAGCGAGCTGGATGCCAGCTTACGTCAGCAAATACCCGCATTACGGTTTGATGCTCATGTTTATGCCACTACGCCAAGTCAGCGCTGGGTAAAAGTAAATGGTAAAACGCTACAGGAAGGGCAGTGGGTGACGGCTGATATCCGCATTAAAGAAATTACGCCGCAGTTTGTGCTGCTGCAGTACGGTAATCAGCTGTTTAGTATGACGGCACTTTCAGGCTGGCCTGACTAAACCTGCATGATAAATTCATTAAAAAACTTTTTCAGGTCAATACCATAGTCTGAGGCATCGACAGCAGACTTTATCGCATCATCGCACTTCGGGTTTGCCAAATCGACCGTCAGCGGCGGCAGATAACAGCGCCTTTTGGTATGGTAAAACACTTTAACGACCGGGCAGGTCAGGCTGCTGGGGTTGTTTTCCAGCACCAGCGCCAGTTTTTCACTGTCCATCAGAACTAACGTGCCCGGTGGATACATACCAATAGCGGCAATAAATTGCTTAACCAGCTCCAGATCAAAATGCGCAGGGCTGTCACTGCGCAATATTTTTAGGGCTCTGACACAGCTTTGACCGCTCTTATAAACCCTTTGGGCGGTAATAGCATCATAGGTATCGACTATTGCGATCATGCGGGCATGTAAGGATATCTGCTCTTGTTTCAGACCTGCCGGATAGCCTCTGCCATCCATGCGCTCGTGGTGATTTGCCGCTACATCCAGGCTGATTGGCGAGATACCTTCAGTTTGCTGCAGAATATCGCGGCTAAACTCAACATGCTGGCGCATAACAACAAATTCGTCATCTGTTAAGCGGCCCGGCTTGTTCAGAATGGCATCGGGTACTTTTATTTTACCGATATCATGCAGCAGAGCCCCTGTGGCCAGCTCTTCAATTGTGGGTTCGTCCAGCTTCAGGTACTTGGCAAAAATAGTCATCAAAATAGATACATTGACCGAGTGTTCAAGCAGGTAAGCATCTTTCTCACGCATCCGGCTGATGCAGAGCAGTGCATCCTGATTGCGGAACACCGAATCAATAAAGCCTTCGGCACAGCGGCGAAAATCAGCAACGTTAATCGCTTTACCGTTAGTAATGTCAGCAAAAGCACGTTTTTGCAGTGACTTGGCTTCTGAATACAGAGCTTTTGCTTTCTTGATTTCCTGCGCCATGCTGAGCTTTTTCATGCTCTGACGGGCTGTCAGTGATGGAGAATCTGCAGCGGTGGTTACCATGTTGAACTGGCTGCTGTCATCGACTTCCAGTTCGGTGGGCTGCTGCCTGGCAGGGTCAATGCTAAGCTGTGTGACACCTTTACTGCGCAACAGTTCTATCTGGGCCGGGTTGGATATTAATCCTTGTATTTTTAGAGCCTTACCTGAGGATGTTTGTGCATTTACCACATACATACCGCTGGCTAACTGCGCTATATTAATTGTTTTCAAGTACTGCTCATTTCCACTCAGGCAATTGTTAACATCTTAGAGCGGCTGTTGTGCTTATTCAAGCAGCTTATATTAGCTAATGGTAAAATTTAGATGTAGTTGCGCACATCCAGGCCGTATTTTTTCAAATCGACGCAGCTGTCAATTTGCTCTTCCTGTTGGCGGGAAAGGTCCAGTATCCGGGCTGGCAGGTGATGCTGATGCGCACTGTGATAAAATATCTTCACCTTAGGTAGCAGCGGCTTTTTCGCACTGTTCTCCAGCACCAAAGCCAGTTTTCCGCTGGTCAGTTTGACGACAGACCCCGGCGGATAGATACCGATACATTTGATAAACAGCTGCAATAACTCGGCATCCAGTTTGTGTGGTGTGCGTTCAAGCAACAAGCGGGACGCCGCCAGCGGGCCCAGCTTACTATGTTGTGGTGAGGTCAGTTTTTCGTAATTATTGACAATAGCCAGCATCCGGCTGCCTTTTTCTATCTGGCCGGCGCTGATCTTTGGTGAGCCACTGCCATCCAGATGCGCACAATGCTGGCTAATCCATAACGAGATTTCACCCGCCAGATTAGCTGTTTTTTGCAGCGCATTCAGACTAGCCGGAATGGCCATATAGTCTTCTGCCTGCAAATAGTCCGGGTTCAGTGCTTTGCCGATATCATGCAGCAATGCAGCGGTGATCAGCGACTGCACTTTATGTGTCGGCATATTCAGATGTCGGGCAAAGGCCGCCATATAGACAGCACAACTAATGCTATGCTGTAAAAGGCTGTCGCTTTGCTCGGCAATGCGGTTTAAACACAGTAATACATCCTGATTACGTGCTATAGAATCGGCCAGGCCGGCGCTGACTTCATGCACCAGTGTCAGGTCAATCATATTGTTATGACGCACTGCATCGAGCATCTGCCGCTGCACTTTTTGCGTTTGTACCAAAGCACGCTCAGCTTTTGGCCACTCATCGCTGAACAGTGCTCTGGAACTGTGTTCGTCGTCAATATTGGTGGGTTCTGCAGCTGGGGGGGCTTTAGTCTCTTCGAGTTTTTTTTCCGGATCGGTCAGAACAACCTGTACACCCTTGCGGCGCAGTTGCTCGATAGCTGCGGGTGTGCGCACCCAGCCGGCATGTTTAACGATGACATCACCGGTTTGCTGTAACACCTGAACCACATAGCTACCTGGCTGCAAATCGGCTATGTGTACTTCCTGATATGCCATCTTCCGCCTAACCCTGCCTACTTCACAATCAGCCGCGTAGTATATCTGAACCGGCTTAACTATAAATTAACAACGAGATAATTTGTCATAATACTGCGATAGCACGGTATATACCATAGCATAAAGCCCGCAACAGCGGGCTTTATCATGACATAAGTGGCGTTATCAGCCGATATTGTCAGCCATTGTCATCAGTGACGCATTACCGCCAGCTGCTGTGGTGTTAATGGTGATGGTTTTTTCTGTCACCAGACGGTGCAATAATTGCGGCCCTGCCGGTGCGGTGATCAGTGGCAGTATGGCGCCTTCACGCGCTGCCAAAAGTTCGGCACATAAAGGTTTTACAGCACTGCTAACGTCTATCATCGCCCCTGCCAGATCCTGGTGTGCCAGCAGAGTTGTCAGGCAGTCCAGCCGCACCACAGACACCAAATGTTGTGGCATGCCAGCTTGCTGCAGCGCCTTAATGCAGGCTTCCGCTTCGGCCATGTCGGCATCTTCTACCGCTGTAACGACAGCGTTACCTGCTGCCAGTGCGGTAATAATCGCCAGTAACCAGTGGCTGAACGCCGCTGATTCGTCACGCACCAGCGCCAGCACACCACGCGGGTCCAGCACCAGCACATTGCTCTCACCTGTTGGGCCGGGCAAAGCGATAGGCTTTTGCAGTTCGCGCTCTACCCGTGCCAGTTTTTGCTGGGCAAGCGTTAAAACCTGCTCTAAGTCCGGTTCTTGCTTGCTGACGACGGTATTTGCTGCCAGTGATGCCATAAACTGACGCAACACAGAGGTGCGTTGATTTATCGACTGCAGTGACCACTGTTGTTGTGCGCTGATAGCCGCTGGCATGGCATAGGCAACTGCACTACTGGTTGTTTCACTCAGCAGGCGATGGCGCTTGGCGTCATCCAATGCTGCACAGCTAACATCCGGGTTGTCTTTAACTAACCGTGTCAGATACAGTGGGCCGCCTGCTTTAGGACCGGTGCCTGATAAACCGCGGCCACCAAATGGCTGCACGCCAACGACAGCACCTATCATATTACGGTTAACGTAGATATTGCCGGCTTTAATATCGCGGGCTATACGGCGGGTAAACTGTTCGATCCGGCTGTGTACGCCCATTGTCAGGCCATAGCCTGTGGCATTGATCTGATTGATAATATTATCCAGATCATCTGCTTTAAAGCGGATGATATGTACCACAGGGCCGAACACTTCCCGTTCCAGCACGGTTAAATCAGCAATCTCGTACAGGCGTGGTGCAAAGAAATAATGCCGGTCACCTGCTGGGATCTTGCATTCATAATGTAAGGTGGCTTTATCACTCAGATACTGCACATGGCTGCTTAAGCGCTCGTGGGCTTTGGCGTCAATCACCGGGCCCAAGTCTGTACTGAGCCACTGAGGATCGCCGACATGCAACTCAGCCATGGCGCCTTTTAACATGGTAATAATTTTATCTGCCACGTCTTCCTGCAGGAACAATACGCGCAGTGCAGAGCAGCGCTGGCCAGCACTTTGGAAGCCTGATGAAATCACATCGTCTACCACCTGCTCAGGCAGGGCAGTAGAGTCGACAATCATACAGTTCTGGCCGCCGGTTTCAGCAATTAGCGGCACCGGCTCACCGCCACGTTCTGCCAGTTTACGTGCAATCCAGCAGCCGGTTTCGGTTGAGCCGGTAAACATCACACCCTGAATACGGCTGTCTGGCACGATATGCTCGCCGACCTGACGGCCCGGTGCGATAACTAATTGCACGACATGCTCTGGCATGCCGCATTGACGCATAATTTCAACAGTACGGATGGCAATTAAACTGGTTTGCTCTGCCGGTTTGGCTACCACGGTGTTACCGGCGACAATAGCAGCGGCTACCTGGCCTAAGAAAATGGCCAGCGGGAAGTTCCACGGGCTGATACATAAAAACACGCCACGGGCCTGTTGTGGCTGTGCAAGCAATTCTTCGGCACGGGCAGCATAGTAGCGGCAGAAATCTATCGCTTCGCGCACTTCAGCTACGCTGTCGCCCAACGTTTTACCGGCTTCTTTTACACACAGTGCCAGTAGCTCGTTACGGTGCGTTTCCAGTGCATCACCAATGCGGCGCAGTAATGCTGCACGCTCGGCGACATCCGTTGCTGACCAACTGGCAAAAGCGGCATCGGCATTGGCCAGGATCTGCTGCATCTTGTCTTTATCGGCATATTGCAGATAACCAATCACTTCATCCAGATTAGCTGGGTTGGTTACCGGTACGGCATCCGGCTGCACTGCAATGTCTTTAACGCTGTCAAACCATTGCGTCAGTGCTGCTTTTACCGGCTCTAACTGGTCTATGTCGGTTAAATCCAGGCCGTTAGAGTTTTTACGCTCGCTGCCATAAAGATCTGCCGGCAGCGGGATCTGGCGGTTGCGCTTCTTCGTCCAGCCGCGTACCGTTTCAACCGGGTCACTCAGCAGTGATTCAACCGGAATAGTTTCATCGACAATGTTATTTACGAATGAACTGTTGGCGCCATTTTCCAGTAACCGCCGCACCAGATACGCTAACAGATCAGAATGCTCTCCCACCGGCGCATAAATGCGGCATGGGATCTTGTCTTTTATTACAATTTCATCGTACAGCGCATCGCCCATACCGTGCAGGCGCTGGAACTCAAAGCCGGTGTAGTCTTTGGTCATTTCCATAATGGTGGCAACGGTGTAAGCATTGTGCGTCGCAAATTGCGGGTAAATACTGTCGCGATAGCTAAGCATTTTTTTCGCACAGGCCTGATAAGACACATCGGTTGACGGCTTACGGCTGAATACCGGGAAGTCACTGAAACCCTCAAGCTGGCTCAGCTTGATTTCGGTATCCCAGTAGGCGCCTTTAACCAGCCGTACCATCATTTTTCGGCCCACTTTTACCGTTAAATCGCGCAGCCATTCAATAACATGAATGCCGCGTTTCTGATAAGCCTGCACGGCCAGGCCAAAGCCTTCCCAGCCATCCAGTGCCGGATCACTGAACACAGCTTCAATAATATCCAGTGAAATATCCAGCCGGTCGGCTTCTTCGGCATCAATGGTAAAACCAATATCGTAGGCTTTGGCCGCTAACGCCAGCTGTTTGACTTTCGGAATAAGCTCGTCGATAACACGGTCACGGTGGCTAAATTCATAGCGTGGGTGAATGGCAGATAGTTTCACCGAGATGCCCGGGCTGTTAAACGGGCCGCGGCCATTCGCGGCTTTACCTATGGTATCGATAGCGCGCATATAGCTGTCAAAGTAACGCTCTGCATCGGCCATCGTGCGGGCGCCTTCGCCCAACATGTCATAAGAGTAGCGAAAGCCTTTGGCTTCCATGTCAGCGGCGCGCTCCAGTGCGGCACCAATAGTAGTGCCCATAACAAACTGCGCGCCCATAATTTGCATCGCATAGCGCACTGCCTGGCGGATCACGGGTTCGCCCAAGCGGCCACAGGTACGTTTTAACAGACCAAACTGTTGTTTCTTTTGTTCATCAGAGTAGTTCACCAGCTTACCGGTTAACAATAAACCCCAGGCCGAAGCATTAACGAAAATCGAGCTACTGTTACCCAGGTGAGAGCTCCAGTCGCCCTGTGATAACTTGTCGCGGATCAGGCGGTCGGCAGTGGTTTTATCAGGTACCCTAAGCAGGGCCTCGGCCAGACACATCAGCACCAGGCCTTCTTCGGTTGACAGCGAGAATTCATTTAGCAGCGCATCTACACCACCTTTACCTACCTGCGCCTGACGGATAGTCAGTACTAGCTGGCGCGCACGCTCCCAGGCCCGGCTGCGGGCATTAACACCAATATCGGCCAGCGGTAGCAGGTAATCCAATACCTTATCTTCATCGGCACGATAGAAATCACGAATAGTTTGACGCAGCGGTTGAGTGGCAACCAGGGAACCGTTATACAGCATGGCAGATAGCTTCCTGACAAGATTTGAGAATGCGGCATTTTAGTGAAAAGTCTGCAGCATAGGGTGGTTATTTTTGCCGTTTAACCCTATATAATTCTGGCAGAATTAACATAAACCAGAAAAATTACTGATATGAATACACCTGTAAAAAGTAAAGCGCTGGACCGGATTGATATCAGTATTCTGGACACGCTGCAGCGCGACGGCCGCATTGCCAATGTTGATCTGGCAAAAAAGGTTAATTTAAGCGCCAGCCCTTGTATCGACAGGGTTAAGCGGCTGGAAAAAGAAGGCTATATAGACGGCTTTGGCGCCCGGCTAAACGCGGCTAAGCTTGGCTTTGGTACTGCCGCTTTTATTCAGGTTACGCTGGACAGAACCACCAGCGAGGTATTTGATAAGTTTCGCGATGCGGTAGTGCAGATCCCTCAGGTGGCTGAATGTCACATGGTGGCGGGCGGTTTTGATTATCTGTTAAAACTGCGGTTGCCAAATATGGACGCTTACCGCGACATACTGGCACTGATTGTCGATTTGCCGGGTGTAGCGCAAACACATACCTATGTGGTGATAGAACAGGTGAAAAATGACCGGGGCTTGCCACTGAAACCGGCAGACAGCCCGCCGGCAGCGGGCTGATAATGGAAACGGCTGTTGCAGAGATTACATCCAGCGTTCGTTATTACGTTTTTTCGGCAGGATAAGCGGTAAAATAAGGCCAAACAGCAGGCCGGCCAGTAAAATCAGCGAACCCAGTACCATAGGTTTTTCCCAGATCGAGCTTTGGGTGTTTTCTAACTGCACTTTTAGCTGCTCATAGGCCCGGTTTGCTTGCTCCAGTTGTTCCTGCGCCGTCTGACGTTCAGCGACGGCCTGATTCAACTGGCTGTTTAACTCATCACGCTGCTGCTCCAGTGCCATAATTTTCTCATTATGATCGGCATACTCGGCTTTTAACTGCTCCAGCTGTGAAACTAACCCCGGGCTAAAGGTGACATGCTCTTTTGGCAACCAGCCGGTTTTGTTATCTTCATACTGAATTTGCGCATAGCCGGTCTCGGCATCTTCCCCAAGGTAAGTGACACTTTGGCCGGCGTTAATAGTCCCGACAATCCGGTACTGATTACTTGGGCCTGAATGCAGGTAAACAAATAAGGCGTCGCTGATAAAGGCTGGCTTGCTTTCTGTCTGGGCGGCGGCTGAACCGCAATAGGCTAACCAACATGCTGAAAATAATACCAGCAGGGAGCTTTTAATTAATCTGAA
This sequence comes from Rheinheimera sp. ATLC3, assembly GCF_059429535.1. Taxonomy (NCBI): domain Bacteria; kingdom Pseudomonadati; phylum Pseudomonadota; class Gammaproteobacteria; order Chromatiales; family Chromatiaceae; genus Rheinheimera; species Rheinheimera sp. ATLC3. Next base: position 1,668,812 of record NZ_CM182103.1, on the reverse strand, counting down.
CATAGGTATCCTGAGCTTATTTTTATAAAACAGCTTTGCAGCCAACACCTTGGATGATAGGGAGTTGCGCGGCAATTGACAAGGTTTAAAACGGTGGCGGCCTGTGCCGGACACACCATAGCAGACAGAGTAGCAGATGAGTACTGAACTTGAGCTGAAGTTTTTACTGGCTCCGGCATATTTACCGCAATTACAGGCCAGCCTGACGCAACTGGGCCAAATTAGCCACTATGAGCAGGCAGATCTGCTGAACGCTTATTTTGATACCAGCACGAACTGGTTTCGCCAGCATGACATGGGGCTGCGTAGCCGTCTGAAGAAAGGCCGCTATGAGCAAACCATTAAACTGGCGGGCACCCAGCATGGTGCTATGCAGATGCGGCCGGAGTACAACGCGCCCTGCGCGTCGGTAATACCACAGTTGGTGTCTTTTCCAAGTCACATATGGCCGGAAAATGCCGATGTCGGCAAGCTGCAGACAGAACTTACTGAGCTGTTCCGTACTGACTTTAACAGAAGAAGCTGGCAGTTGCGCTGTGCTGATGGTACGGAAGTCGACCTGGTTTACGATCAGGGCCAGGTGGCTGCGAAAGGTAAAACGCAGCCGATTGCTGAGCTGGAACTTGAATTGCTGACGGGCGATCCGCAGCAGCTTTTTGTTCTGGCAAACCAGCTTATTCAGCTACTACCGCTGCAAACCGGTTGGTTAAGTAAGGCTGCACGGGGTTACCAGCTGGCGTTTGAAACTAAACTAAAATTGCCCACAGACATTGGTGATTCTTTGCTGGCGCAGGTCAAAGCGCTGCAACAAGCCGAGGCCTGCTATTTACAACAACGGGATTTGTTGGCGCTTGGCATTGCGGCAAAGGCTCTGAGTGCTATTGCATCTGCGACCGGGAAGCTTGGGCAACTGCAACAGCTTAGTGTTACCGCGTCAGCTTTGGCGCAGCAACTTGCAGCCAACCAACCGGTATTTACGTTGCGGGAGTACAACTTATTACTGCTGAGCCTGTCGCAGTATCTGTATCAATATACCTGAGCGGGAGTCAATAATGAGCGAGCAAAGTGCTGCACTTTCCAGTTATCTAACGCAGATACTCAGCCGGTTTGATTTGACTGCTGTCAGCGGCGCCGCACAGCAGCAACTGGCCGTGTTGTTCAGCGGCAGCAACTTTATTGCCCGCACTTTGTTGCAACAACCGCAACTGCAGGCTGAATTTTGCGACAGTGCAGCACTGATGGCGGCTTTGCAGCTTAACAGCAATGTACCGCCACAGCTGGATGCCCTTGACGAGCCGGCTGCTTTTACAAAGCTACGACAGTACCGCAATGCTCAATTGTGTCGCATTCTGGCGGCAGATATTTTGCAGCTGCAGGATATTACTGAAAGCCTGCTGCAGGTATCACAAGTGGCAGATTTGACCATCAATGCGGCCTATCAGTGGGCCTATCAGCAGATGTCAGCACAGTGGGGCACGCCGCTGGACAATCAGGGAAAGGCAATGCCACTGCTTATTCTGGGCATGGGGAAGCTCGGTGGTGGTGAGCTAAATTTCTCTTCGGATATCGACTTAATTTTTACCTATCCGGGCAACGGCGAAACCCAGGGCGGACGCCGAAGCTGTGAGCATCAGCAGTTTTTTACCAAACTCGGCCAGAAGCTGATAGCGGCATTACATCAGGTTACCGCAGATGGCTTTGTGTACCGCGTCGATATGCGGCTGCGGCCTTTTGGTGATAGTGGCCCTCTGGTGCTGAGCTTTGCCGCAATGGAAGATTACTATCAGGAACAAGGCCGGGAGTGGGAGCGTTACGCCATGCTAAAAGCCAGGGTGCTAAACCCCGACGGTGTCCACAGCGCAGAGCTGACAAAACTACTGCGGCCCTTTATTTACCGGCGCTATATCGACTTCTCTGCCATTGAGTCGTTGCGGCGGATGAAACAGCAGATTGAGCAGGAAAATCGCCGTCTGAACCGGCGCGATAATATTAAACTTGGCATCGGCGGTATCCGCGAAGTTGAGTTTATTGTGCAGACATTACAACTGATCCGCGGTGGGCGCATCCCGGCCATGCAGCAGCCTGCATTGCTCAAAGCACTGCAGGTACTGGCAGACGAAAACATTCTGACGGCAGAACAAACCGGCGAACTGCGGCAGGATTACTTATTACTGCGCCGCATTGAGCAGGCGTTACAAGGCATAGACGACAAGCAAACTCAGACATTGCCACAGGACGATTTGTCAAAGGCGCAGCTGTTGGCATCGGTAGGCTTTGACAACTGGCAGCAGTTACAACAGTTGGTGGATGCCGCTATGGCCCGGGTGCACCAGCAATTCAAATTGGTGATTGATAACGGTGAAGAGCCGGACCAACAGGAAATCACGCTGGGTAAACTGATTTGGGACAGTGAGCAGGCATCATCTGAGCTTGCTGCGCAGCTCGACTGGCTTAGCCTGGAGCAGGCTACCGAGCTAATTGACCAGCTGCAGCAATTCAAACAGGATTGCCAAAAACGCAGTGTTGGCCCGCGTGGCCGCGATTTTCTGGCCAAGCTTATTCCGCTGTTGTTACATATGTTGCAACAACAGCAGGCGTTGCCCAGTGTGCTGAGCCGGGTATTGGGGGTATTTCGCCAAATCGTCACCCGTACCGCTTATCTGGAGCTGCTGTTTGAAAACGCTGCGGCCTTGCAACAACTGGTATTACTGTGTAATCAAAGCGGCTGGCTGGCCGAACATCTGGCGCGTTATCCGATGTTACTGGATGAGCTAATAGACCCGGCGCAGTTGTATCAGGTGTCAACAGCTGCTGATTATCGCGACCGCCTGCGCCAGCAAATGCTGCGGGTACCGTCAGATGATTTGGAGCTGTTAATGGAGACATTGCGCCAGTACAAACAGGCGCAGCAACTACGTATAGCGGCGGCGGATATCAGCGGTGTATTGCCGTTGATGAAAGTTAGCGACCATTTAACCTGGCTGGCTGAAGCCATAGTGGCGCAGGTCGTAGAGCTGGCCTGGCAGCAAATGACAGAGCGTTATGGTTTACCTGCCGGCGCCAGTAATGATAATAAAGGTGTTGCGGTAATAGCTTACGGCAAGCTTGGTGGGCTGGAGCTGGGTTATGGCTCTGATCTGGACCTGGTGTTTGTGCATAACTGTGACAGCCAGGAGGCAACCTCTGGCGATAAGGCCATAGATTCTAAGCAGTTCTATCTGAAACTGGTGCAGCGGGTACTGCATCTTTGTACCACCCGCACCAACAGTGGCGTATTGTACGATATCGATACCAGACTCAGGCCATCCGGTAACTCGGGGTTACTGGCAATCCACATTGAGACCTATGGCCAGTATCTGCAACAGGAAGCCTGGACCTGGGAACATCAGGCGCTAGTCAGGGCCAGGGCGATATATGGCAGCATGGACCTGCAGCAGCATTTTAACCGTATCCGTCAGCAGATTTTAAGTCAGCCCCGTGTACTTGGCAGCTTACGCCAGGATGTCACGACGATGCGTGATAAGCTGCGCCAGCATCACAGCGGTATGGCTGACGATCCCAAACATAGCGTTGGTGGTATTGTTGATCTGGAATTTATCAGCCAGTATCTGGTGCTGGCCTATAGCGCCGAACATGCCAGCCTGTACCAGTACAGCGACAATATCCGTATTCTTGAAGCCGCCGCCGCCGCTGGCTTACTCAGCACTGAGCAAAGTATTCAGTTGCAGCAGGCCTATCAGCTGTTACGTGGCGCCGGGCACCGCCAGACGCTGGCGCCGGCGACCCTGCCACCCGATGATCGTCTGCAACAGGCTAAATGGCAGGTAGAACAAGTGTGGCGGCAACTGTTTGACGTAACAGCAGCAGTGTAACGGTCACTATTGCTGTTTCGGCTGGGTATCGGCTGTCATACAATTCTTTTGCAGATGGTCATTGGCTTTGTCGGTGATCACTGCCGCCCGTTCACGCGGACAGTAATACGCCATTACCGGTGACTCAAAATCCGGTGCTATCGCCACTGCAACTTCATAGATCGTCTCAATCAGCGTCGTGTCAGTCTGAAAATACTGCTTTACCACATAGTCGCGGGGTAAGGTCCAGAACAGGGCTATGCCTTCTGCCTGCGAATACTCGGTCAGTTTAGTTTTCACCGTATCGCCTTCGCGAAACCGGCGGTCAGTTACCTGGCCGCGCCAGTTTGCTTCACCCGGCACCACGACATTAGCGCGTTGCTGCAGCTGCTGGGTCAAACGATCACTGGTATCAGGCAGCGATATCTTGAACTTTGACAACTCTTTTGCACCGTCGGCAATAGAGCCGCGTATTTTTGAGTAAAAATCGCTGAAGCCCTCAGCCGCGATGTTGGCAGAATCTTTACGGATCAGAAAATCCGGCTTGGTGAAAATGGCATAGGCAAAGGCCCCCAAAATGACCAGTAAACTCAGGTTACGGATCCAGAACCACATTTATCAGACTCCTTTAATACAAAGACGGCGCATTTTCATCGGGCCTGGTTTTAAAACGGCGGTGAAGCCACATATATTGCTCCGGCGCCCGCAACACAACTTGCTCTACCCATTGATTCACCCGGGTGACGTCGGCTTTCACATCGCCGGTCGGAAAAGGTGCCAGTTTGGGTTGAACTTCAATTTCGTATCCCTGACTGCCCGGTAAGCGCCTGGTGATAACCGGTATCACATCACAATTGGCAGCGTTGGCAAATAATAAGGTACCGGTCGTGGTCGCGGTATCTTTTACGGCAAAAAATGGTACAAATTCAGCTTTGTTGCGGCCGTAATCCTGATCGGGCAGGTAAAAGCACACTTCCTGCTGGTTCAGTGCGCGGATAAGCCCTTTCACATCACGCTTACCAATCATATATTTATTGCTTTTACTGCGGCCATGGTAGGTCAGATAGTCCAACAGTGGGTTGTTGTGCGGCCGGTAAAAGCCGACGCTGGGGTGGGTCAGGCCAAAAGCACGGCATACGCCCTCCAGGTGCAGAACATGCGGCGCCAGCAGTAATACACCTTTGCCTGCAGCCAGTGCCTGTTCAATATGCTCATAGCCTTTAAAATTTGCCAGTTTCCTGATCCGCCAGGTGGGCCACCACCAGCCAATCACCGTATCAAACAGCGCCCGGCCGGTTTCTTCAAAGTTACTTTTTACCAGAGCGGTTTGCTCGGCAGCAGGCATATCAGGAAAGCACAGCTCAATATTGCGCTGCGCTACTTTGCGGCGGGATTTCAGCACTTTGTATAGCAAGCGGCCAAAGCCCGCTCCTAACGTCATCAACACGCTATAAGGCAGCCAGCTGATGAGATAAAGCAACGCTGCGCCAAGCCACAACAACCAATAATTCGGCAACAAAAAGCGCCAGCTAAACTGCGGAGCCTGAACCACGCGATATCCTCAGCAAAAAATGAAAGCGCTATTGTAGCGAAAAATGGCGGGGGCGATAGCAGAAACTGGTAAGAGGTTCACCGCAGACGCGATGAACCTTAACGCAGATTAGTTAGTCAGGGCCTGGTTAATACCCGCCAGATCCTGTTCTGACAGGTTACCGGCTGCCTGTTTCAGTGCCAGAATAGCAATAACGTAGTTGTAGCGGGCACCGGATAAGTTGCGGCGTGCTTCAAACAGGTTACGGGTACTCAGCAGCACGTCAACGATGGTACGGGTGCCGACTTCAAAACCGGCTTCAGTGGCATTTAACGCACTTTCAGCAGAAATAACGGCTTGCTCAAGCGCCCGGATCGTTGCAATGTTCGCATTGATATCGTTGAACGAGCTGCGAACCTGACGCACTGCGGTACGGTAGCTTAGTTCCAGATCCTGGCCTGCAGCGACATAGTTAGCGCGGGCTACAGCAGTACGGGCCGTGGTAGCACCACCACTGTATAACGGCACACGCAGGTTTAATGCAATTTGCTTACTATCAAGCCGGGGTGTGTTAGAAGAACGCGTGACACCATTTAAGGTATTTTCAGATTCGCTGTCAGAGGTGTTGTAGTATCCATCTAATGTCACTGTTGGATAGTGCCCTGCTGCTGCTAAATCAATATCATTCTGCGCAATTTCCAGCGCCAGTTTGTTTGCCTTCAGGCTAAGGTTTTTCTCTTCTGCCAGTTTAACCCATTCGTCAGCACTGGCCGGTGAAGGTGTTTGAGTAGAAAATTTGTCGGTATTTAGCGTCGCCAGTTCAGCATGATACTGACCGGTAATTTCACGCAGTGCTTCGCGGGCGGTTTCCAGCGCGTTTTGCGCGGTAATTTCACGGGCGACGGCACTATCAAACTGCGCCTGGGCTTCATGCACATCAGTAATCGCTGTTAAACCTACGGCAAAGCGCTGTTTGGTTTGCTCCAGCTGGCGCTCGATAGAGCGTTTTTCCGCTTCAGCAAAACCTAAATCGTCACCTGCTTTTAACACATTAAAATAGGCTTGTGATACACGGACAATCAGCTCTTGCGATGCAGCATCCAGATTGGTCTGGCTTTGTAAGGCACGCTTTTCTGCCGTGTTCAGGTTTTCCCAGTTGGTCCAGTCAAAGACTGACTGTGATACGGCAACCCTTGCATTCCAGCCTTTGCTATCGCCATCAACAATCACAATACCGTCTTCCAGAAATTCAGGGCTTTCAGACCAGGTTTTGCTGTAACCTGCGGTTAAATTAACCTGAGGCAGTAAGCTGGCTTTAGAAACATCGATGCCCTCTTTGGCGGCATTGCGAGTGGCGACTGCTTTTAACAGCTGCGGATCTTTTTGCGTGGCTAACTGATATATTTCCTGCAGGTCCGCTGCAGCAATCTGCAGGCTGAACAAACCGAAAGAAGAGGCTAACAAGGTACTGATTAAGGTTTTTTTCATTTCTACCAATCCTGGTCAGATAAAAGGAAACTGCACGAATAATACTCTGTTACGGTAAACTTCGTAATCATTAAACGGTAAAGTTGCACGCAAGAGTGTAACAGAATGTGAGTGCAGTTATGTCTAAATACAATATCAGCCAGTATCCTTCATTTGGGCCGCAGGATCTGGAGATTCTCGACAAAAGCACGGTTTTTCAGGGTTTTTTCCGCTTAGAACAATATACATTGCGGCATAAGCTGTTCAACGGTGGTTGGAGTGGCACGGTAAAGCGCGAAGTATTTGAACGTGGCCACGCTGTTGTCGTGTTACCCTACAACGCGCAAACCGATGAGCTAGTGCTTATTGAACAGTTCAGAGTCGGTGCCGGCAGCGGGGGGCAAAGCCCATGGCTGCTGGAAGCGATAGCCGGCATGATCGAGCCAGGCGAAAGTGCTGAACAGGTCGCACGGCGTGAAGCGCAGGAAGAAGCCGGGTTAACAATAGGCGAACTTTGGCCTATGCTTAGCTACTTATCGAGCCCGGGCGGTACAACGGAGCGAATACAACTGTTTTTAGGCCAGGTTACCGCGCCGGTGCAGCAGGGTATCTTCGGTTTGGCTGATGAGCAGGAAGACATTAAAGTGCATCTGGTGCCCCGTACTGTGGCAATGCAACTGCTGGAACAGCAAAAAATCGATAACGCCGCCAGTGTCATTGCATTGCAATGGCTGGCTCTTAATCTGGATAAAGTAAAACACGCCTGGGGAGCCTGAAGTGTGGTTTAAGCGCCGTAAATATGTACCACAATTACCGGATTTTCTCGCTCTGTGTGAACGTAATTACGCGCAGTTGAACCGCTATTTGTCTGACGGTACCCATCAGGGACAGTCAACGGTCATTCAGGTATCTGCGCAGCATCGCTATTGTATCAGTGTCAGTGAGGTGGCCCGTTTTACCACCACGCTGCAGATAGAACTGCTGGATGAGCAGCAACATTTTTTCCGGCCGCATTTTGTCGTGCGGTTATATCATGATGCCCAGGTAGCCGAAGTGCTGGCCTGCCAGCATATCAGCCGTTTTAAAGCTCGCTACGATTACCCTAATCTGGACATGTTGTTACCGGATGAAAAAAGGCAAATCAATATGTTACTGCGTGACTGGCTGAAACTCTGCGCTGGTCAGGGTTACATTAACCGGGAGCTGGTGTTCGGTTAATGCAGTATGTGTTCAGCCCGAAAAACGCCTACCGGCTGGTGCAGGTCACCGATTGCCACTTATTACAAAGTGCAGACGGTTACTATCAGCAGGTGCAACCTGCAAAGCATCTGGCTGCCATAATCAGGCAGTTGCAAACAGAGCTGCCTGATGCGGTAATCTTAACCGGCGATTTAACACAGGATCACAGCGAAGCGTCATACCACCTGCTGGCTGAGCTTATGCAGGGATTACAGTGCCCGGTATTTGTAACGCCGGGTAATCATGATGATGAAACCATGCTAAGCCAGCTCTGTGCCGCTCCACCTTTTTGTGCCGAACTAAGCTTACAGCTAAATGGCTGGCAACTTTTATTGTTAAACACCAAGGGGGAAACGCCGGCCGGTATATTTCCCAAGGCACAGCAGCAATGGTTAGCACAGCAATGCCGCGACAGTACACAAGCCAATATCTGGCTGTTTTGCCATCATCACCCTGTGCCGCTTAACTGTTTTATAGATAAACACGGTCAGCAGGATCAAACGGCGCTTTGGTGTAGCATTAAAGCACACCCTCAGATCAGGGGAATTGCACACGGCCATGCGCATTATGCCTATCAGCGGCAGGAGCAGGGCATTAATGTGGTAGGCTGTCCGGCCAGTTCCGTGCAGTTTTCACCGCTACCATACTGGCATACTGTAAATGACGGGCCCCAGTGGTGCGATTGGTTCTTTAGTGCCGATGGCGAGGTCAGCTGGCAGTTTCGGCGGCTGTAAACATGACAACAAGACAGAATATGAACAGTAAAATACTCTATTTACATGGTTTTGCCAGCTCGTCGCTGTCAGAAAAAGCGCAGCAGACTACGGCGTATTTCCGCCAGCATTATCCGCATATTGACTATGTAGCGCTGGATCTGCCTTACGAACCGGCGGCAGCGCTTAACCTTATCAGGCAGCAAATAGGGCCACAGCGTGATGTTGCGCTGATAGGCAGCTCATTGGGCGGCTTTCTGGCAACCTGTATTGCTGAACAAATTGATTGCCGGGCCTGTTTGATTAACCCGGCTGTGGCGCCGCACACGGTATTGGATAAACACCTGGGCCGTTATTATCACCCGGTGTTGCAACAGCACTTTGATGTTACCGGTGCGCAAATGAGCCAGCTGCAGCAGATGATGCCAATAACGTTGCAAAAGCCTGAGAATTACCTGCTGTTGTTGCAAAGCGGCGATGAAGTGTTAGATTACCGTCTTGCGCTTGAATACTATAAAGGTGCAACCATAAAACTGAGCGAAGGTGGTGATCACAGTTATGTTGGCTATGCCAGCGAGCTGGAGGCTATTGCCAACTTTTGCCAACTTGCGTAAAACGCGCTTAATCCTATCAGCCAGTGACCGAGACTATGACATCACAACAATACAATGCCGATTCGATTGAAGTGCTGACCGGGCTTGAACCCGTGCAGCGTCGCCCCGGAATGTATACCGATACCAGCCGGCCAAACCATTTAGGGCAAGAAGTTATCGACAACAGTGTCGATGAAGCGCTGGCAGGGCATGCCGATGCAGTACAGGTTATTTTGCATGATGATCAGTCACTTGAAGTAATTGATAACGGCCGTGGTATGCCGGTAGACATTCACCCGGAAGAGGGCGTTACCGGCGTAGAGCTGATTTTTTGCCGTTTGCACGCCGGGGGTAAGTTCTCCAACAAGAACTACCAATTCTCCGGCGGCCTGCATGGTGTAGGTATTTCGGTGGTTAACGCCTTGTCGAGCCGCGTTGATGTCACCGTGCGTCGCGACGGTAATGTGTATGAAATGGCGTTTGAACATGGCAATAAAGTGTCAGAGCTGAGCATCACCGGCACTGTGGGTAAACGCAATACCGGTACCCGGGTGCGATTCTGGCCAACAGCATCTTACTTCGATTCTGCCAAATTCTCGGTCAGCCGCCTGCTGCATGTCTTAAAAGCCAAAGCCGTATTGTGTCCGGGGCTGACCGTCAGTTTTGATGACAAAGTAAACCAGCAGCAGTACCAGTGGTGCTATCAGGCTGGCATTAAAGATTATCTGGCCGAGTCAGTTAAAGATTATGTTTGCCTGCCGGAAAAACCATTTGTCGGCAGTTTCAGTGCCAGCACTGAAGCTGTGGAATGGGCATTGTTATGGCTGCCAGAGGGCGGCGAGCTGGTGACCGAAAGCTATGTCAACCTGATCCCAACGGCTCAGGGTGGTACTCATGTCAATGGTTTGCGCCAGGGCTTACTTGAAGCGTTGCGTGAATTTTGTGAGTTCCGCAACCTGTTGCCACGTGGCATCAAGCTGTCAGCAGAAGATATCTGGGACCGCTGTGCTTATATCCTGTCGCTAAAAATGCAGGATCCACAATTTGCCGGCCAGACCAAAGAGCGCTTGTCGTCGCGTCAGTCAGCCGCTTTTGTGTCGGGCATTGTAAAAGATGCGTTTAGTTTGTGGCTGAACGAGCACACCGATATTGCAGAAAGCCTGGCAGACTTTTGTATTAACAACGCGCAAAAGCGCTTAAAAGCGGCCAAAAAAGTCGTACGGAAAAAAGTGACGTCGGGCCCGGCCTTGCCCGGCAAGCTGGCTGATTGCTCGTCACAGGATTTAAACCAGACCGAGCTGTTTCTGGTAGAAGGCGACTCGGCAGGCGGCAGTGCCAAACAGGCACGCGACCGCGAGTTTCAGGCTGTTATGCCACTGCGCGGTAAAATTCTGAATACCTGGGAAGTGGAGTCCGGCCAAATTCTGGCGTCGCAGGAAGTGCATGACATTTCCGTTGCCATCGGTATGGACCCGGACAGCGACGATTTAACTGCATTGCGCTACGGTAAAATCTGTATTCTGGCAGATGCGGACTCAGATGGTCTGCACATTGCCACCTTGTTATGCGCCTTGTTTATGCGCCATTTCCGTAATCTGGTTGAAGCGGGTCATGTCTATGTAGCCATGCCGCCTTTATACCGCATTGATATCGGCAAAGAGGTGTATTACGCGCTGGATGAGGATGAGAAAAACGGCATTCTGGACCGGATAGAAGCAGAGAAAAAACGCGGTAAAGTAAACGTACAGCGTTTTAAAGGCTTGGGTGAGATGAACCCGTTGCAACTGCGTGAAACCACCATGGATCCTAATACCCGACGCTTAGTGCAGCTGACGATAGATGACGTGACCCAAACCATGGAAATCATGGATATGTTGCTGGCGAAAAAACGCTCTACCGACCGGCGTGAATGGCTGGAGCAAAAAGGCGACAAAGCAGCCCTTACGGTTTAACAAGAGTATTCAGCACAAGGCGTCAGACTGTGAACAAACATTTATCGGCAATTATGTTTTGTACCGGCATGCTGTTGAGTCAGACTGTCGTTGCAACTACGCTGCCAGATTGGCTGGCGCAGGTTGATGAGCAAAAACACCAACAACCTGAGCAAATGTTGCAGTTGCTGCAGCAGCATCGCTCTGAGCTGGCAAACCTGACGCCAGAGGTACAGGCAAACTGGTACTATCAGCAGGCCGCGCTGATGAAGGCTCTGGGACGGCATCAGGAACAGCTGGAAGCCGCAGAGCAGGGGTTGGCGTTGCTGGGTAAAGAACCATCGCTGTTAAAAGTAGACCTGCTTTATCAGTTGGGTTTTGCGCTGGAAATGCAAACACAATACCAGCAGGCGTTACAAAACTATCAGCACGGCATGGAACTGGCCACTTTGCTCGATGACGAAAAGCATGTTTTGCTGGGGCAGATTAATCATGCAGCAGTGCTCAGTGCACAAAATAAAGAGCAGCAGGCATTACTGCTGCTTAAAGATACTTATCAGCGTGCTCAGCCACTGAAAGATGCGGAACTGCTGGCAGAAATAAATGCTGAACTTGGGCTCTTGTACGCCTCTTTGTCGTTTGAACAGGATGCGATTGAGCTGCTGAATGAGGCATTAGAGCAGTATGAGCAATTGGGCTGGCAAAAAAACCAAATCACAGTACTTTTTAACCAGGCCCGTACCTACAGTTATCTCGAACAATATCAGTTGTCGCTGCAAACCTATAATCGGATGCTGCAAAAAAGTCTGCAGGCTGATGATAAGGTGAACCTGTACCATGCCTATCTGGGGCTGGCTATTACCAGCAGCGAAAGCGGCAGCGGCGAGGCGGCGCTATCTTATATCGATAAAGCCGAGCAGTATTTACCTCAGCTACAGTCTACGTCGCATATTTCGACGCATCACTATGAAAAGGCACTGATTTATCAGAAGCTGAATCAAAGCTCGCTGGCGATGCAGCAAGTGGTGCTGGCAGAGCAAGCACTGACGGAAGAAAGTGTGGCTGAAGATAGCCCAACCCGGCTGAATGTCTGGTACTTAAAAGCTCAGTTGTTGGCAGAGCAAGGTGAGTATCAGCGGGCTTATCAGCAGTTAACGGATTTTGTTTTTCTGTTTCAGGATGTGCGCAACAAAGAAAATGAGCTGGCGCTGGAGCAGCTGCGGCTTGGCTTTGATCATGAACGGCAACTTCAGCAAAACCGCCTGTTGGAGCAGGATAATGAACTTAAAGCTTTGCGATTGAAAGAAGCAGAGCGTGACCGGCAGGTACAGTTTTTATGGCTGGCGGTGCTGGGCAGCAGCACCTTGGTGCTGCTGATCCTGCTGTTATGGCAACTCACCCGCAAAAAATCTAAATATACAGCGACCGGTGCAGATGTATCCGGCCAGACAGGATAAGTTATGACAGAAACAGTAATTTCGTATGACGGTGTAGAGCAGCTTCCGCTGCGACGTTTTACTGAAGAGGCGTACTTAAATTACTCCATGTACGTCATTATGGACAGGGCTTTACCGCATATCGGTGACGGATTAAAACCGGTGCAGCGGCGTATCGTGTATGCGATGTCTGAGCTTGGGCTGTCACATCTGGCTAAGTACAAAAAGTCGGCCCGTACAGTCGGTGATGTGTTGGGTAAATTTCACCCGCATGGCGATTCGGCGTGTTATGAAGCTATGGTATTGATGGCTCAGCCATTTTCTTACCGTTATCCGCTGGTTGACGGTCAGGGCAACTGGGGGGCACCGGACGACCCAAAATCGTTTGCGGCAATGCGTTATACCGAAGCCAAGCTGTCGCGTTTTTCGGAAGTGCTGCTGTCTGAACTGGGCTCCGGCACGACGGACTGGCTGCCGAACTTCGATGGCACCCTGGAAGAGCCTAAAGTGCTGCCAGCGCGTTTACCGCATATTCTGCTAAATGGTATTACCGGTATTGCCGTGGGTATGGCAACCGATATTCCGCCACATAACGCGCGTGAAGTGGCGCATGCCTGTGCTGCGCTGCTGGACAATCCGCACAGCACAGTAACGGATTTAATGCAGTACGTAAAAGGGCCGGACTACCCGACTGATGCCGAGATCATCAGCCCGGCAACCGACTTAGCCGCTATCTACGAAACCGGCCGTGGCAGCGTAAAAATGCGCGCTATTTACCAGCAGGAAGATGGCGATATTGTCATTACCGCTTTGCCGCATCAAACATCAGGTGCCAAAGTGCTGGAACAGATCGCCGCCCAGATGCAGGCGAAAAAGTTGCCTATGGTCAGTGACTTACGCGATGAGTCGGATCATGAAAACCCGACCCGGATTGTGATCGTACCGCGTTCAAACCGCATTGATGTTGAACAGCTGATGCAGCATCTGTTTGCGACCACTGATCTGGAGAAAAGCTACCGGGTTAATATCAATATACTTGGGCTGGATAACCGGCCGCGGGTAAAAAATCTGCTGGAAATCCTGACGGAATGGCTGACCTTCCGCCGCGATACGATGCGCCGCCGCCTGCAATACCGCTTAGACAAGGTACTGGATCGGTTGCATGTATTGGAAGGTTTATTAATAGCCTTTCTGAACATTGATGATGTGATCCGTATTATCCGCACTTTTGATGAGCCCAAACCTGAGTTAGTGTCATTCTTTGGCATTACCGAACGCCAGGCCGAAGCTATTCTGGAATTGAAATTACGCCATTTAGCCAAGCTGGAAGAGATGAAAATCCGCGGCGAGCAGGACGAGCTGGCTAAAGAGCGTGATAAGTTACAGGCGATCCTTGGCTCAGAGAAAAAGCTGACCAAGCTTATCCGTGACGAGCTGCTCTCTGACGCTGAGAAATATGGTGATGACAGACGTAGCCCGATAGTGGTGCGCGGCGAAGCCAAAGCGCTGAGTGAAAAAGAGCTGTTGCCAAGTGAGGCGGTTACTGTGGTGCTGTCGGAAAAAGGCTGGGTGCGCTGTGCCAAAGGCCATGATGTTGATGGTAATGCGTTGAGTTACAAAGCCGGTGATGCCTTTAAAGCCATGGCCAGTGGCCGTTCAAACCAGCAAGCAGTATTTATTGATTCATCAGGCCGTAGTTTTGCCACCGAAGCGCATGAACTGCCGTCCGCCCGCGGCCAGGGCGAGCCCTTAAGCGGCCGTTTTGCTATGGTTGCTGGTGAGAGTTTTGAGCATGTGCTGCTAGGTGATGACAAACAGGCCCTGCTGCTGGCCAGTGACGCCGGCTATGGCTTTGTTGCCGAGTACAGTGATTTACTCAGCCGTAACAAAGCCGGTAAAGCCGTGCTGAGTTTGCCGGTAGGCGCAAAAGTATTACCGCCTGTGGTAGTGAAGCAACCGGATACCGATTTGGTACTGTGTATTTCTAATGAAGGCCGCATGCTGGTATTTCCGGTCGCGGATTTACCTAAGCTCAGCAAAGGTAAGGGTAATAAACTGATGTCTATTCCTTCGGCCCGTGCTGCCAGTCGTGAAGAGTATGTCTGTCAGCTGGCGATAGTACCGGCTGACGGCAGCGTAACGTTGGTGGCTGGCAAGCGCAAGCTGGGGCTCAAAGCGGACGATCTGGCGCATTATCACGGTGAGCGCGGCCGGCGTGGCAATAAGTTGCCACGCGGTCTGCAGCGCATTGATGAGGTGCAGGTTAGTCAGGGTAATGACGGCGGTAGTGATCAAACCAGCAGCAGCGAATAAAGCCGCTATACTAGGCGCCTTTTTCAGGCGCCTTTTTTGTGCCAGCGACAACAGCCACCTATAGTGGAAGAGCGGAGATAGCAGTGATTGCGGTAGTAAGGTTAATTTTATTGGTGCTGTTTTTCATTATCAGTACGGTTGCAGGTTTGCTGATTTGTTTGGTTCGGCCATTTCACCCGAATAATGTCTATATTTTTTCCCATTGGTACGGCTGGATGTCACGTATTTTCGGCATTAGTGTAGAAGTTCGCTGCGATAGCGCTATCGACCCTGCCAAGCCTTATGTTTATATTGCTAACCACCAGAATAACCTGGATTTATTTACCATCAGTAATGGTGTGCAGCCACGCACAGTTACCATTGGCAAAAAAAGCCTTAAGTTTATTCCGTTTTTTGGTCAGCTGTACTGGCTTAGCGGTAATATTCTGATCGACCGCAACAACAAATCCAAAGCACTGAACACTATGCTGGCCGCGGCTGAACGGATTAACCGTGACCGTTTATCGGTGTGGATGTTTCCTGAAGGCACACGCAGTTATGGCCGCGGTTTACTGCCATTTAAAATGGGTGCTTTCCATATCGCGCTGGAAGCTGCTGTGCCGTTAGTGCCGGTCTGTATGAGCAGCACCCACGGCCAGTTTAAACTGAACCGCTGGAATAATGGCAAAGTGATTATTCAGCTGATGGAACCGGTAGCCTTACCAGCACGTGAGCAGATGAATATCCGGGAGTTTGCACAAAGTATGCACCAGCAGATGCAGCAGCAGATAGCTTTACTTGATAGCGAACTGGGCAACGACTACACTGCCAGCACTATCGCAGCGAAAGAGTAATTTTATGGAAAACTGGCAGGAATTTACTGAAGACACCATAGGTGCGTTACTGGAAGACGGTAGCGATCCGGATGCGCTTTACACCATCGAGCACCATTTCTACGACAAAGATTTTGCCAAGCTGGAAAAACTGGCCGTAGAGCTGTTTAAGCTTGGCTATGAAGTGACCGATGCCGAAGAAGTTGAGTTTGAAGATGGCGGCAACGCCTGGGTGTTTGATGCCATACGTGAGCAATCACTGGATGCTGACAGTATTGTTGCTGATGCGATTAAGCTTGAAGAGTTGGCACATAAACATAAAGTAGAATACGACGGCTGGGGCACCTATTTCGAAGGTGACGATGACGTTGAATATGATGACGAAGAATAAATCCTGTTGAAAAGCCGCTGTAAAGCGGCTTTTTTCTTTGTTGATTGAGCAGCGTGTGACAGCACTCAGCTTTGCGATACTGTCTGGCCGTCCCGTAACCGCTCTGCACCGCGGGTGACCACTTTCTCGCCGGCTTGTAAGCCTTCATCTACTGTGACCCAATCGCCGTTACCGTCGCTGACTTTTACCGCTTTACGGTGCGCGACATTGTCATCATCCACTGTCACGACATAGGTGCCGTCGCTGCGCAGCAGCAGGGCATCACGGTGTACAGTTACTGCCGCCCTGGCATCACGGGTAGCAACTTTAACACTGACCAGCTCGCCGGCCAGCCAGGCAGAAGAGGCTTTACCCAGCTTTAATCTAAGCTCTGCGCGCTGGCTTTGTGCATCTGCTGCCGGGATCAGGGCTGTTACTGCCGCGCTGCCGTGTTGCTGCTGGTTGCTGATATTCAAGGTGTCGCCAAGACGGACAAAACGCAGGTACTGCAGCGGTATATAGGCGCGAACTTCCAGCTGATAAATATCCTGCAAGCGGATCAGCGCAGTGTTACGCAGCACATCGCCACCGGCCTCGCGTATGCGCTCAGCCACTACTCCGGCAAAAGGTGCCCGCACTTCGGTACGGTTTAGCTGATCGTCCAGCTGCGCAATACGGGCGGCAATAATGTCGGCATCGGCTTGTGCCAGCTGGTAATCAGAGCGGGCTTTATCCAGTTGTAGCAGTGAAACACTCTGGCTTTGCTGCAAATCCTGCAGCCTTTTATATTCGCGGCTGAAATAGTCTGCTTGCAGCCTGGCCCGCTGCTGCTGGGCGGTCAGTTCGACTTTTTGCAGCTGCAGTGGCAGCGGATCCAGCTGCGCCAGCAGGTCGCCGCGTTGTACAGTGGTGCCCGCTTCGGCTACCCAGCTCAGGCGACCGTCTATGCCGGCGGTCAGCTCAGTGTTATTCAGGCTGTAGATGGTGCCGGCAATATCCATTGTTGGTACTTCGTATGATAAGCGGCTTTCAGTCAGCTGTACGGATGTCGCCGGTGCTGTTTGTGCCAACGTCAGTGAGCTGAATAAACAACTGATGAGCAATATCGATTTATACATGGGAGTTTCCTTGGGCAGTGACAGTGGCACTGCGTATACGCATTGAAACCGGGCGCTGTATTTGCAGTACTGCAGGTAACAGGATCAGAGTAAACAGGGCGCTGACAGCCATACCACCAACAATCACTGTCGCCAGGCCGCGGTAAATTTCGGCGCCGACACCGGGGATCAGCATCAGCGGTAGCATGCCAAACAAGCTGGTCAGTGTGCTCATATACACCGGCCGGGCGCGCAGCAGTATTGCCTGTTGCACCGCTTGCTGCCGTGGCAGGCCTTCACGCTCACCGCTGCGGGTTTGATCCACCAGCAGAATGGCATTGTTAACCACCAATCCCAGCAAAATAATAAACCCTATCATCGTTAGCAGGTCGAGCGATTGTGGTGTAAACAGATTCACCAGTGCCAGCGCGGCAACACCACCGGCGATGGCCAGCGGCATTACCAGCAACACCAGCAAAGCATCATGTAATGAACGGAACAAGGCTGTCATCAGCAGTAGCAGAATAAGTAAGGCCAAGGTGAAATTCAGCAGCATTTCGTCTATTGCAGAGTTCATCTGGCTGGCGTTGCCGCTTAGCAGCAGGCTGGCACCTTCCGGCAGTGCCTGTTGCATAGGCGGTAGAACATACTGCTGCAGGATATCCATAGTTTCATCCAGCGACATGCCCTCAGGCGGACGCACTATTAAGCTAATGGTGCGTTTACCACCAATACGGCGCAGTTGTGACGGCCCGACAGTTTGTCGCACATACGCCATATCGCCCAGTGTCTGGTTACCGGCACGGGGCGTGACCAATGGCATCGCTGCCAGCTGCTCTGGTGTTTGCCAGGGTTCGGCACGCAGGATAACGTTCATTCTGTCGTTGCCATCGAAATACTCAGACACAAAAAGCCCACTGGTAAAAGCCCGGACATAATTGGCGACATCCGCCCGGTTTAAGCCAGCCTGGCTGATGGCTCTGTCATTAGGCAACAGTTGCAGTTCGGGCTCAGCCATATCCAGCGCCGGTACCGGCTGTGCACTGCCGCCAGCGAGATGTTCCTGCACTTTGCTAACACCAATGCGGGCCACCTGCATCAGATCGCTCAGCTCTGGCCCTTGCAAGTTCAGCTCGATACTGCGGCCATCTCCGCCGCCTGATACGTTAATCATTGAACCGCGAAACAGAAATACCTGAGTATC
This sequence comes from Rheinheimera sp. ATLC3, assembly GCF_059429535.1. NCBI lineage: Bacteria > Pseudomonadati > Pseudomonadota > Gammaproteobacteria > Chromatiales > Chromatiaceae > Rheinheimera > Rheinheimera sp. ATLC3. The sequence goes on along the minus strand of NZ_CM182103.1, from coordinate 1,650,255 downwards.
CGGTATGCCGGCAAATACTTCGTTGCGCACCAGGTCCATCAGGGCTTCTACCTGTGTTGGGTCTGCTGCATAAATAAAGCCGCCACTGGCGTTAGGGCCATAAGAGTAAAAATTATAACTTTTAATAGCCGGTGTTTTGCCGCCGCGGTAATAAGGTTCCAGCCGCTCGACGACACGGTTAGCCAGCTCTTGTTCGAGAAATTCAATGTTGCCGCCGGGTGGAAGGCTGAAGTTAAAAAAGAAACCATCTATAGGCGCACGTGGCATAAAATCGGTGCGTGGCAGCAGTACGAGCGTTATTAATACCGACCCTGCCAGCAGGCCGGTGGCCCAGCTCAGACGTTTGGTGGCACTATCGGTCAGTCGCATAATCAGCTGGCTCAAACGTTGCCAGTAGGCAGCAAAAGGGTCGGCTTGTTGTGTGGCCGGCAACCAGTAGCGGCTGGCGAGCGGGATCACCGTTATGGCGGCGATAAAGCTGCTGCATACCGCCACAGATAACGTCAGGGCCAAATCGGAAAACAACTGACCTTCGATACCGGCCATAAACAGTATCGGTAAGAAGATCGCTACGGTCGTTGCAGTGGAAGCCAGCAAAGCACCGCTTACCTGCGCAGCGCCACGTAGCGCGGCTTTTTTATCATCCAGGCCTTCGCTTTTCAAACGTAGGATGTTTTCCTGCACAATAATAGCCGCGTCCAGCACCAGGCCAACAGCAAACGCCAACCCGGCCAGTGAAATCACATTCAGGCTGCGCCCAAGTAATTGCAGGGCCAAAAGGGCGATAGCCAGTGAAAGCGGAATGCTAAGCGCAATAATAGCCGTGGCACGCCAGCCCCGCATAAACAGCCATAACAGCGCCAGTGCTAACACTACGCCAAGCCCCAGATTACTTTTTACCAGCGCCAGTGCGTTACGGATATGCACCGAAGCATCAAAGCTCAGGTCCATCATTAAGCCGGCTTCAAGCAGTGGTCCGGCATTCAGTTCGCGGATAGCAATGTTGATTTCATCCAGCAGCGCTACGGTATTGGCATCATTATTCCGTGCAACAGTAATGTAATACGCCTGAGCACCGTTACGCAGCGTAAAGCCGGTGCGGTCGCTAAAGCCCAGCTCCGCTGTTGCAAGATCGCGCAAGTAAATTGGTCGATCTCCGCTGTAAGCCAGAATCATATCCAGCAGTGACTGCGGGTTAAACTGACCGGCAAAACGTACTGTGTACTGGCGGCGGCCAACATCGGCAAAACCGCCGGACGCATCTGTAGCTGCCCGAAGCTGTGAGGCAATGTTGTTGATACTCAAACCCAGTGCAGCGGCGCGCTGCGCATCAAAAGTAATGCGCAGCTCTCGCGGACGCTGGCTGTTCAGGTTGACCTGGCCGACACCCTGGATCCGGCTTAGCCTTGGATACACCACATCTTCAATCAGCTGCTGATAGCTGGCAACATCTTTGACGTTGTTGCCCGGAAGCGGGCGGATCAGAATAGAGGCTGCGTTAGGCGTATTTTGTCCGCCACCTGCAACAACAGTTGGCTCTATCGCATCCAGCGGTAACGGCGGCGCCTGATTCAGGTTGTTGATCACATCCAGCGTGGCCTGTTGCATATCGGCACCAATGTCGAATGTCAGCGTAATAGAGCCAAAGCCGCGTTGAATATTGGTTTCAACTTTCGTTACACCGCGGGTGTTTTTTATTGCGTTTTCAATAGGTTCAATAATGACCGCTTCAACCTCCTGCGGCGCAGCTGAACGCCAGCCGGTAAAAACAGAAATTTGCGGTTGTTCTATATCCGGCGTGATCTGGATAGGAAGTTTAAGCAGGCTGATTACGCCAAACAACAAAATCAGAATAGCAGTAACAATAACGCTGGCCGGATTTTTAAGCGCCGCACGGCTGAGGTTCATGCTGAGTAATTCCGTATACTTATGTGGCTTGAAATCTATCCGCTGGCGGCATAAAAGCGAGAGTGATGGGGCAGACGGGGGAAATTATGCGCCCGGCGGGGGGCGCATTAATAAAGGCTTACAGGCTGTAACACCCTGTTACAGCCTTAGGGTTGGTTATCTTTTTTACCCAGTTTATCCAGTAATTTGTCTTTCAGTTTATCTTTAGCCTGCTCTTTCACATCAGCCAGTTTGGCATTGAGCATATTTTCAATGCTGTCGCTGACAGTGCTGATATTGCTATCCTGCTCAGTCAGCAGTGCCGCCCAGTCCTGTTGCCCTGCCAACCCCTGTTGTAACCGGGCGTCCAGTTTCGCTTTAAGCTCGCTCTGGTACTGCGCAACCTTTTGTTTTGCTTCACCAAGCAGCGCATCACCTATGACTTTATCCAGTGACGAGCGGATGCTGACTTCAGGCGCACTGACCAGGCCGGTAGCGGCAACATTCAGTGGGATCTGCGTTTGTTTATCCAGTAATGCCGCTAACTGTTGCAGGTACTTATTGCCGCTGCTGCTAAAGTTTGCTGCTTTTAACAATACACTGGCTTGTTGTGATATCTGGTTATCTGTCAGGTTAAGCTTGCCGCTTGAGCTTATCAGGCCGTCGGTTATGCTTAGCGCCGTGTCGTCTTTACCCAGCGTCAGTGGCTGCAAGTTCAGTCCTTCAAGTTGCCAGCTCAGGTTTGTCACCATTTGCTGCAAAATAGCAAAGTCGCCCTGCAGGTTAAAGGCGGCTAATTGCGGCAGTTGTTTTACATCCAGCGAGAATTTTGTCGCGCTGTTTATCAGCGCGTGCTGGGCGGTGATATCCTGCATCGCAATGGTGGCTTCACCGCCACCGATTAACCAGTTTACTCTGGCCTGCTTTATCCAAAAATCAGGGTACGGCTGGCTGGGTAACGGCAGGATGCGATTGGGCAGCACGACTTCCGGTTCGCCTGGTTCGGTGCTTTGCTGTGGTAGCTCGTCAGGCAAATAAGGCTTTGCCAGCAGGTACAGGCTTTGTAACTGTGCAATACGTTGCCCCCAGACATCGCCGAGTAAAATCTGACTGATACCCGCCAGGCCGCCGTCACTGAGATTAGCCAATTGCTGCACTTTGGCATAATCGGCTTCACTGGCCGCTTTTAGTTCTGCTACTGCTTGTTGCAGGCTGTCTTTGCTTTGTGTTAGCTGCTGTTTTGCTTCAAGTACGCGCTGTTTTTCGGCGTTTAGTTTGTCTTTTAACTGTTGTAGTTGTTGCGCTTTGGCGGCCAGATCGGCGGCATTAGTTATTTTGCTGTCTGTCAGTGCTTTGATATCTGCCTGATACTGCTCCAGCGTGTCTTTACCTGGCAATTGATCTTTTATCTGTTTCAGCTGTTGCTGTTCTGACAGCGCGAGTTGTTTAAGTGCTTCAGCTTTCTCAGGCGTTTGCAGGTTAGCACGGGCTATCAGTTCATCCGCGTTGGGTAAATCCACCTGCAAAACGTCAGCGATATCGATTTTTTCGCCATCTGAACCCGGGGTGCGGTATACCTCACCGGGCTGGCGGCGCTGCGCGCCGTATTGCAGCCCATCGACGGTCAGTTCATTAACAACATAATAGCCAAGCAGTGCCGGCCACAGTTCCAGCGCGGCCGTTGCCTGGTTGAAACTGAAGCTGTTGTGGCTTGGATTCGCCGCGTCGGTAATTTGCAGATCTTCAACCTGTAATGCCAGCGGCGCCAGCTTAAGTGAAACACTGTTGATATTGACCTCGGCACCGACGGCTTTCTCCAGGCTGTAAACCATACCCAGTCTTATGGCCGGGCCAGCCAGTAAATATACCAACGCCAGCAGCGCCGTGAAGAAGATAATAAAAACTAACCAACCAGATTTACGTATCATGCCCGGCTCCTTAATTCAGCTTTTCATATAATGCAAACAACTTGCTGGCTTTGAGCATCTGCGTCAGTTTCCATTTCTCAACATTGGTCATTATCCGGTAACGGTATTGCTGAACCAGCACTTTACTGAGCCAGGCTACAGGCACCAGCAGCAGGGCACCCAGCACAAAGGCACCCAGTGTCAGCGTATGGTGCAAATGCAGCAGTTGCAGCGTCTCAGTTTCGGCAAGCCATGTCAGCAGGGTATCGTTTTGCGCGTATTGCCAGGTCAGCTGTTCCAGTGGATAAGCAAATAGCAGCATCAGGCCCTCTGTCAGGCCCCACACCAGGATAAAGGTCGTCAGGTTGATGGTGAGTAAACACACCAGCAACACAATTAGCAGGGTTAACAGCCCAAACGGCAGAATACCGACAAATAACCCCAGCGCAATGGCCCAGCCTATTTGCCAGGGCGAGGCCTCTGAATTCAGAACTTTAAGAATTTTAGCCAGCAGAGGTAGCATAAGCACTCCGGTAAACAGAAGGTACAATGTTGTTATATAAGGTAACAGTGTCTGCTTGCTTTGTCAGGGACAAAAAATGGGTTCAGTACCGGAAATAGCCTGATAAAAAATAAAGGCGCTGTTGTCAGCGCCTTTATCAGTAACAATTGGGGCGGGTTATGCCAGCGCCAGGAAGCCGAAGAACGCCAGCACTGCCGCTAAAAACGCATAAGGGAACTGCGTTAACGCATGGCTCATCAGGTTACAACCTGAACCCTGCGCCGCCAGTACAGTAGAGTCACTGTAAAAACAGGCCTGGCTGCCAAAAGAACTGGCCGATAACAGCGCGCCTATTACCAGTGGGATATCGGCTTCAACCGCAAACGCCAGTGGCATAACGATAGGAATAGACACGGCGAAAATGCCCCAGGATGAGCCGGTAGCAAACGCCAGTATTGCCATCGATAAAAACACCAGTGCCGGCAACAGCTGTGCGCTCATATAAGGTGCCAGGTTCTCGATGATGTATTGGGGTAAGCCAAGCTGATCGCAAACATCTTTAAACACAAAAGCGGCTATAACAGTGCAGATAGCCGGCAGCATGGTTTTAAAGCCGTGGATCATCTGATCCATCATCTCAGATACCGTCATTAAGCGCTGCAATAGATACAGTGGCAGCGTCAGCAGGAAAGTCACCAGCAAGCCTTTCCAGACGTCAATTTCAAACCATACAGTAAACCCGACCAGCATAATCATGGGCAGCAAAAAGTTATGCAGTTTGCCGGTTTGCTTGTCGGCCTGATCAAACTCTTCTTCAAACGACTGCACCGCAAAATCATCAGCCGAGTGCGTATCCTGTGCTGTAGTGGCGGAGTTCGGCGCATCGGTGGCGGCAACGGTGGCTTGTTGCGCAGCCAGTTCTGCCTTTTTCATCGGGCCAAACAGAGGCACCACGCCCAGGATCACCAGAATTACCATTACCATGGCCAGCCAGGCATACAGCATGTATGGAATAGCAGAGATGTAGGTTGCAATACCGCTGGCATCACCAGCTGGCGCTACATCGTTAGCGACTAGTAAGCCGCCAAAAAATACCGCCCAGGTTGAAATGGGAATAAGCACACAGATAGGCGCGGCAGTAGAGTCGACAACGTAGGCCAGCATCTCACGCGACACTTTATATTTGTCGGTAATCCGCTTCATGGTTTCGCCAACAGTCAGCGCATTTAAGTAATCATCGACAAAAATGACGATGCCAAGAAAGCAAGTCATTAACAGTGATGATTTTCGCCCCTTAGCAACATTTTGTGCCGCCCGGCCAAAGGCAAAAGCACCACCGGTATGCACCAGCAAGGCGATAAGCGAGCCAAAACCGCCACAGACCAGAATTAACCAACCAATCGTTTCATCCTGCATTACCCGCAGTGAGGTTTCGGCAAAATTATCTAACGCTCCTACCGGTGACAGCAGCAACAAACCAACGATGGCGCCCATGACCAGCGCCAAAATGGGCCGCTTTAACCAGATAGCAATAGCAAGTACAACAATAGGCGGGATTAAACTTAACGCACTTGGCGCAGCTGCGGCCGCTTCGGCCGCGGTCGCAACAGGTTCGGCGAGACTCTCGACCAAGGTATCTGCTGACATCATTTATTATTCTCAAAGTTATTCCGGCAGGCCGGATAAAAGTTAAGTGAACCGTTGCAGCAGATAACCCGAGTCAACGGAGCGGTTCCTTGCGGTATCAGCCGTGCTGCGCTTAAAAATGAGGCGCTAAACACCAGACTTTACTGCATAAATACGCAGTGCAAGCGTATTGTCAGCCAGTTGCCGAAATACCGCGCAATCATAGCAAAAATATTATTTTCTACAAATGGAATCTTTGCGCCAGCCCTTGCAGGCTAAAGCATTGCGGCGTAACTCAAGCCATAAAAAAGCCGGGTACTCAGACCCGGCTTTTTAGCTGTTCAAAGCGCTTACAGCGCGGCAATTTCAGCCTGCTGTGCTTGCAGTTTAGCAACCGCTTGCTCCAGCTCAGTTTGTTTGGCGCGTTCTTTTTCCAGTACGGCTTCCGGTGCCTTGGCAACAAAGCCTTCGTTAGCCAGTTTACCCGCTACGCGTGATAGTTCCTGTTGGGTTTTCTCAAGCTGCTTGGCTATACGGCTAAGCTCGGCATCTTTGTCGATTAACCCTGCCATCGGGATCAGCAAGTCCATGCTACCGATTAACTGGGCTGCACAGGCTGGTGCTTGCTCACCGGCTTGCAGCACTGTGATGTTTTCCAGCTTGGCCAGGTTCATCAGGAAGCTTTGGTTTTCGTTTAAGCGGCGCTGCTCTTCGCTGCTGACGTTACGCAGCAAAATGCTCAGCGGTTTACTTGGCGCTATGTTCATCTCACCACGTACGTTACGGATAGCCGTGATCACTGCTTTTAACCATTCCAGGTCGTTAGTTGCGGTGGCATCAATCAGGCTTTCATCTGCTGTAGGATACGCCTGCAGCATAATGCTGTCTGCAGTGATGTTTGCCAGTGGCTTAACGGATTGCCAGATGGTTTCGGTAATAAACGGCATTATCGGGTGCATCAGGCGCAGTAAGCTTTCCAGCACTGTTACCAGCGTATGGCGCGTGGCACGTTGCTGTACTTCGGTGCCTTTGAACAATACCGGTTTGGTCAGTTCCAGATACCAGTCACAGAACTGGTTCCAGGTAAACTCGTACAGGGCGTTGGCCGCCATATCAAACCGGTAGGTATCGATATACTGCCGTACTTGTTTTACCGTGCCCTGATACTGCGCCAAAATCCACTTATCGGCCAGCGACAGCTGCATCTCGCCGCCGTTAAAGCCGCAATCCTGATCTTCGGTATTCATCAGCACATAGCGGCTGGCATTCCACAGCTTGTTGCAGAAGTTACGGTAGCCTTCCAGGCGCTTCATATCCCAGTTAATATCACGGCCGGTTGATGCCAGGGCCGCCAGGGTAAAGCGCAGGGCATCGGTGCCGCTGGCAGTAATGCCTTCCGGGAACTGCTTTTCAGTGGCTTTGCCGATTTTCTCTGCCAGTTGTGGCTGCATCAGGTTACTGGTGCGTTTGGCCAGCAGATCCGGCAGGCTGATACCGTCAATCATGTCGAGCGGGTCAATAACGTTGCCCTTGGACTTTGACATCTTATCGCCGTTTTCATCGCGGATAAGGCCGGTAACGTATACGGTTTTAAACGGTACCTGTGGTTTGCCGTCTTTACCTTTAATAAAGTGCATTGTCATCATGATCATCCGGGCAACCCAGAAGAAAATAATGTCGAAGCCGGTTACCAGTACATCGGTCGGATGGAAGGTACGCAGTGCATCAGTATCTTCCGGCCAGCCCAGCGTAGAGAAGGTCCACAAAGCAGAGCTGAACCAGGTGTCGAGCACGTCGTTATCTTGTGAAAGCTTCACGTTGTCTGCCAGCTGATGTTTGCTGCGCACTTCTGCTTCGGTACGGCCAACATATACCTTGCCGTTTTCATCGTACCAGGCCGGAATGCGGTGGCCCCACCATAGCTGGCGCGAAATACACCAGTCCTGAATGTCGCGCATCCAGCTGTAGTACATGTTTTCGTATTGTTTAGGCACGAATTCGATTTGGCCGTTTTCAACCGCTTCAGTGGCGGTTTTCGCCAGTGGCGCAACACGCACATACCATTGGTCGGTTAACAGTGGCTCAATAACCACGCCACTGCGGTCGCCATATGGCAGGGTATTGTTATGATCTTCTACTTTTTCCAGTAAACCGGCGGCGTCGAAGGCGGCAACGATAGCTTTACGCGCAGCGTAACGATCCAGCCCCTGATATTCCGTCGGGATAGGCGCACTGACCGCCGGGTTGGCTTCACCGCTTGGGTGGAAGCATTCGCCTTCAGCGCGGATGGTGGCATCAGGCGTCATGATGTTGATCATTGGCAACTGACTGCGTTTACCCACTTCGTAGTCGTTAAAATCGTGCGCCGGGGTAATTTTGACGCAGCCGGTACCTTTTTCCATATCGGCATGTTCATCAGCAACCACCGGAATACGGCGGTTAACCAATGGCAGAATAATCTCTTTGCCAATCAGCGCCTTGTAGCGGTCATCGGCCGGGTTTACCGCCACGCCCGTATCACCCAGCATGGTTTCAGGCCGGGTGGTCGCCACCACCAGATAAGCTTTACCGTCAGCGGTTTTCGCGCCATCAGCCAGCGGATAACGCAGGTGCCACATATGGCCCTTTTGTTCTTTATTCTCAACTTCCAGGTCTGAAATTGCGGTATGCAGTTTCGGATCCCAGTTCACCAGGCGTTTACCACGGTAAATCAAGTCATCTTCATACAGTCGTACGAAGACTTCCTGCACGGCATTAGACAGGCCTTCGTCCATGGTGAAGCGCTCGCGTTCCCAATCAACCGAGTTACCTAAACGACGCATTTGCGAGGTGATAGTGCCGCCTGATTCGCCTTTCCACTGCCAGACTTTTTCAATAAAGGCATCACGGCCCAGCTCATGCCGGCCAGGCAAGCCTTCTGCTGCCAGTTTACGTTCAACCACCATTTGGGTGGCGATACCGGCGTGGTCGGTACCCACTTGCCACAGCGTGTTTTTGCCCTGCATGCGCTGATAGCGTGTCAGGGCGTCCATAATAGTTTGCTGGAAGGCGTGACCCATATGCAGGCTGCCGGTCACGTTCGGCGGCGGGATCATAATGCAGTAGTTGCCAAGGCTTTCGTCGCCACTGGGCTTAAAGTAGCCTTTAGCTTCCCATGCGTTATACATGGCCTGTTCTATTTCACTGGGATTAAACGTCTTTTCCATGATTTTACCTGTAACTCAGTTGGTGTTTACTGTTTGCGGCGTAACACCTAACTGGCGATAGTGCTTAAAACGCTCCCGAGCCTGCGCTTTTAACTGCGCATCTGCAGGAACAAATTCAATGATTTGGTTAAAACGGTTGGCAAACGCCGGCACGGTGTCGGCAAGGTTTACCAGCACGGGCCTGTTTTGCCTCGGGGCTTGCCAGCTTATTTCAACCGGGGCGCCATATCTTGGGCCTTCACCACTTAAGTTGTGCGGCACAAAGCGTTCTGCATCAAATTGCCACAATAACTCGTCAAAGGCTTCTGCCTGTTGCTGGTCGGCAGTATAAACGAAAACCCGTTGTTTGGCGCGGTACAAGTCGGCACATAGCTGACATGCTAAAGCAAAATGAGCTGGCACAGTGCTCAGCTCATTTTGTGGGGCTGTTTCATCTAACAGATAAAAGTTAACCTGCATCAGTTGTCCTGTTGCTGCCCAACCCGGTTAATTAAAAACTGTGTCAGCATAGGCACCGGCCGGCCGGTAGCACCTTTGTCCTTGCCACCACTGCGCCAGGCAGTACCGGCAATATCCAGATGGGCCCAGTTGTACTTGCGGGTAAAGCGCGACAGGAAACAGGCGGCGGTAATGGTACCGGCAGCACGGCCACCAAGGTTGCTAAAATCAGCAAACGGGCTTTCCAGTTGCTCCTGATAATCATCCCACAGCGGTAAACGCCAGGCGCGGTCGCCACTTTGCTCAGACGCATTCAAAATCTCATGCGCCAGTGGGTTATGGTTGCTCATTAAACCGGTAGCATGTTTACCCAGTGCAATAACGCAGGCGCCGGTCAGGGTGGCTACGTCTATTACCAGCTCAGGGTCAAAGCGTTCAACATAGGTTAACGCATCGCACAGTACCAGGCGGCCTTCGGCGTCGGTATTTAACACTTCAACCGTCTGGCCGGACATAGTGGTTAATATATCACCCGGCCGGTAGGCATTGGCATCGGGCATGTTCTCGGCTGCGGCCAGTACGGCTACCACATTGATAGGCAGGCTTAAATGCACCACTGCATGCATGGTACCCAGTACTGAGGCGGCGCCACACATATCGTATTTCATCTCATCCATGCCTTCGCCCGGTTTCAAACTGATACCGCCTGAATCGAAGGTTAAACCTTTACCTACCAGTACCACAGGGGCACTGTCATTATCTGCACCGTTATATTTAATCACTGCCATACGCGGGCCATTGACAGAACCACGGCCAACCGCCAGATAGGAGTTCATACCATGAGAGGCGAGCTCTTCCGGGCCTAACACATCGACACTGATTTTGGCTGAGCTTTCAGCCAGCAACTGCGCCTGGTCGGCCAGATACTGTGGTGTGCAGATATTCGGCGGCATGTTGCCGACGTCTTTACACTGCTTGATACCTGCTGCAATAGCCAGGCCGTGCTCTACTGCTTTTTCGCCGATGGTCAGATCGCGCCGTGTCGGAACATTGAATACGATTTTTCGCAGCGGGCGGCGGGTTTCATCTTTTTTGCTTTTCAGGCGGTCAAACACGTACAGGCAGTCTTGCGTGGTTTCTACCGCATGACGCACTTTCCAGTAGGTATCGCGGCCTTTTACGTGTAACTCAGATAAAAAGCATACGGCTTCCATCGAGCCGGTTTCGTTCAGCGTACTGATGGTCTTGGCAATAATCTGCCGGTACTGACGCTCATCCAGCTCGCGCTCTTTACCACAGCCAACTAATAATACGCGTTCGCTCAATACGTTAGGTACATGGTGCAACAGCAACATCTGGCCCGGTTTACCTTCCAGATCACCACGGCGTAACAGATTACTGATATAACCTTCACTGATTTTATCTAGTTGTTCTGCCACTGCAGAAAGACGACGTGGTTCATAAACACCGACAACGATGCATGCGCTACGTTGTTTTTCCGGACTTCCGCTTTTTACGCTGAACTCCATACTAACTCCTGATTCTAATAGACTGTGCTAACATGACCGGCACATTTATGGCCAAATTCTACCGTGAATTTATAAAAAAGCTCGGTTTTCTGTGCTGTTTGGTCGATAATAATTGCTATAAATATCAAGTTTACTGAAAAATCGCCAGGGTTCCAGCAAAAAGGCAGGTTTTTAGGGGGCGTTTTGATTATTTTTCGTTACCTGTTAGGTGAGGTTTTTAAATCTCAGCTGGCGGTATTTATCATTCTGATGACCATTATTATAAGCCAGCGCTTTGTCAAAATTCTGGCTGACGCTTCAGAAGGTGAAGTGCCCGGGCAACTGGTTATCAGCATCGTTGCGCTTAAATTGCCGCAACTGGCTGTAATTATACTGCCGCTCAGTGCCTTCGTTGGTATTTTGATTGCGTATGGCCGTGTGTACGCCGACAGCGAGATGACAGTATTGCATGCCACCGGCGTAAGTGAGTGGTATGTCACGCGGCTGACCTTAATACTGTCTATCCTGATGGCCTTTGTTGCCGGTAGCATTACCTTGTATCTGAGCCCGTGGGCAACAGAGCAGGAGTATCGCATTTTAGAAAAAGCTGACGCTAATGCCGGCTTACTGTCTGTGGTGCCGGGGCGGTTTCAGCATACATCAAACGAAAAAGCCGTCATTTTTGTGCATGATGTTGGACGCGGCAGTGACAGCGGCGAATTGTCACGGGTATTTGTTGCGCAAAATAGTGCCCGTGATGAGCAGGGCGGCCAGGCCATTGTTTATGCATTACGCGGCAACGTAAAAGAAGATGCCCGTGGCGGTCAGACGCTGCAACTGGCGCAGGGACGACGATACGCTGGCGACGTTGACTCTGCTGCGTTCGAAATTACGGAATTTGAAAGTTATCAGCTGCAAATCCGCGAACAGGAAGTAGAGCAGCGCCGCCGTAAGCTCGGCAGTGTTGCTACGACAGAGCTGCTACAGATGAACACCAACGAAGCACTGGCCGAATGGCACTGGCGTATTGCTATTCCGCTGTCTATTCCGTTGCTGACACTTATTGCTGTGCCACTAAGCCGGGTTAATCCGCGTCAGGGCAAGTTCGGCCGCTTGCTACCGGCATTGTTGCTGTACCTGGGCTACTACTCTTTGCTGATTATTGCCCGTTCCGCGCTGGAAGATGGCAAAATACCGGCACCGCTTGGTATGTGGTGGTTGCATGCCTGTGCGCTGACTCTTGGCGCAGTATTGATTTTGCGCAATCGTTCAGCGGCGCAGCGTTTCCAGGCCTGGCTGGCGGGAAGAAGTTAATATGCTGAAAATTCTTGATGTGTATATCGGCCGCACCATTCTAACTACCTCAATGCTGACGCTAAGCGTGTTGCTGGCTATCTCGGCTATGTTCAAGTTTATCGATCAGATGCGCTCGGTTGGCCGTGGTTACTACGATATGGTGCATGCCGCGCTATTCACTTTATACAGTGTACCAGGCGATCTGGTTACCTTTTTCCCGATGGCGGCATTAATAGGCGCACTGATTGGCCTTGGCATGCTGGCCAGCAGCAGCGAGCTGGTAGTAATGCAGGCTGCTGGTTTATCACGTGTGAACATTATCAGCTCGGTAATGAAAACCTCCGTGCTGATGATGTTGCTGGTAATGGCTGTTGCCGAGTGGGGGGCTCCGGTAACTGACAGGGCTGCGAGGGAGCTGAGGACCAAGGCGATATCTGATGGTAGCCTGTTTGCTGCACAGCAAGGTGTTTGGGCAAAAGATGGCGATAACTTTGTCAACATCCGTAAGGTTGATGACTTTGGTAACCTGGAGCAGGTGGTGGTATATCAGTTTGACGAGCAGTTGCAATTGCTGTCTATCGTCAGTGCCGGCCAGGCTGTATATAACCGTGATGCCTGGCAGTTAAAAGATGTCACCCAACTCGATTTTAGTGCCGAGCGTATTATCAGACAAACCTTGCCCGAGCAGCGTTGGCGCTCGTCTTTAACACCAGACAAGCTTGGCGTAGTGACGATAAAACCGGAAATGCTGTCACTAAGTGGCCTGAATGACTATGTCGACTACCTGAAACAAAACTCGCAGGATTCTCGCCGTTACGAACTGGCCTTATGGCGCAAAACGCTGCAACCACTGACCATAATTGCCATGTTGCTGATGGCATTATCATTTATCTTTGGCCCGCTGCGCAGCGTAACAATGGCTGCCCGGGTGCTAATGGGTATCTTAACGGGTTTTGCGTTCCACATGAGTAATGAGGTATTTGGCCCGGTCGCGTTGGTGTACCAGTTACCACCCTTGCTGGGAGCAATACTGCCAAGCGTACTGTTTATTGCACTATCGCTGTATTTTATGCGGAAAAAAGCCTAATGCTGATCATTTAAGCAGAATCGGTATGCCCTAAGCCAACCGTCTCAGCCCTGAATGGGCTGAGAGGAGCCCCCAGGGATTGGGTTCACGGCGTGTTGGTGTGGGTAAACCGATGTCAGCAGGAAGTTTAGCGGGCTGTTTTATGCAGGTTGATCAATTTGCTTTGTTCTTTAGTCAGTACAACTACCTGGGTGTTACTCAGCTGATCCTGCAGTGCCAGGCCTTTACCAAAGCGTAACCATAGCCATAAATTCCCAACACCAAACAGTGCTGTAATGGCGCGTAATATGGCCTGGCGTAAGGTTACAGCCTGACCATTTTGTTGCACTAACAGTAAGCGCCAGGCCCGCATACCCAGCGTCTGGCCGCCACGACACCAGAAATACAGGTAGAACCAGCAAAACCAGGCAACAGAGTACAGCTGAAACCACACTTTATGCCGGGCGATAAAATCGGCGTGGTCGGTATAGCTGGCCAGTGAAATTATGCCCACAGCGTTAAGTAGCGCAACCAGTACCAGTGCCAGCGCCATCGCCGCCATCCAAAGTGCAGCCAGAATCAGCCAGTCATACATCATTGCCGCTAAACGGCGAATTAACCCTGCGCGGGGTGCATCGGCAAACATAGTCATATCCGCTAGTAAAATCGGCGCAAGTGTAGCATGCAGCAAGGCTTTTTCGAAGCTGCTGTATTTTTGTGCAACTACACTGTTCTGTCACAAATTCGCTTGCGCTCAGTGATTCGCATCGTATAATGCAGGCGTTTACCTCAGAAATACCCCTCAGTGCCTGGGTGGCGAAATCGGTAGACGCAGCGGATTCAAAATGCAAAGCGTCTTAGGGGTGGGGTAGACATAACTCGTTGAATAGTCTACGATTCAGCAGTTATTAAAAGTGCAGGTTTCTTGCAAAGTTTTGCAAAGGTCTGTAACTAGGTTAGTTACAAAAGAAAAAGTCCTCTCAATGCCTGGGTGGCGAAATTGGTAGACGCAGTGGATTCAAAATCCACCGTTGGCGACAACGTGCCGGTTCGAGTCCGGCCCTAGGCACCATATTACTCAATAACTTAAATCTTTATGCTTTGACATTGTTTCCTAATTTGGTAATGTTCTAGTTACTAATTTCAAGGAAATTGCATGGATCGGCATCACCTTAAATCATCTTATCGCGTGAAGCTCATAAAGCATCTGCTTATTGGCGAATTACTCCAATTAACCAGGGCTAGTTTTAGCTATGATATTGAAATCTCCCAACCTTGAGATGGATAACCAAGGATGTGATCTTGCCGTCGACTACAGCTGTGTACCGAGCCATATTCTGCCAAATATTGTAAAACTAAATTCTAAGGCGCACGACCAGATAGAGGTTATTTCTGTTGGTTCTATGTCATTGGCATGCATAGTACCGGTTTCTTTTTTTTTTTTTGAGGCAAATTAGGCACTAAGCTACTAGATTTATCGAAGTTTAAGGATGCCAACCAAATCAAAGGCAATAAATATGGCGTAAGACCAGAACGGTTTGTTATCTGAAGAATTGGCAAAACGGCTTTCAATAGATACGACTATGCAGTTGAGTCAAATAAATTGTTGGTTTATAAATTCAGCCGAAATAGGATTGATAATGGATATAAGTTCGACGAAAGTCTCTAAAATTATTGTCCATAGGGTGGGAAATAAACTTCGTGACGAGGGGTTTTATTTGTCTCCTGTCGAATGCAATAGATCCAATACATTGGATGACTTGCTTTTAAGTAGCCTTCTATCTCCGGTAATAAGGAGAGGGGAGGAGTTCTTTCTGACGCATGAGTCTGACATCTCCTTAAACACCATTCACCATTATGCAAAAAATCTATTCTCAGACCCGAATCAATTTAAACAATGCAGTGAGGCAATAGCAAAGCACCTTTATGGATCTTCTGGTCATCCGAATATTGGAGGTGGTGAATTTATTATAATTCTTTTTGATGATGTAAGAGTTGATGACGTCTCACTGCAAGCATTGGGGTTGTTTAGGGTTGAAAGTAAAGATGACTACTTAGATGTGGGAGAGGAAGGCGGTGTTATTCAAGTTATTGAAAAACAGGGAGTGTCTCTCGATAAAGTTCAGAAGGGAGCTATTGTCTTATCTGATAGTAACAAGGTCTTCGTGATTGATAACTTAGGGCAAAAAACTAAATACTGGATCGAAAACTTCCTAAAAGCCTCCCCTGTCCAAACACCTAAAAAATTTGCTCAAGTTGCCGGCACACTGATTAAGGCAATATCTAATAAAGTGGAAACTCCAGGTAGTGCGATTGAATTTGCAAAACATATTGAGGAGCATCTAAGCGAATCGGAATCACTGTCATTGTCAGATCTAAGAAACATCTCTAAAGGTTACATCGATGACGAAAAATTGGACGAGCTTGTGAATGGTGCACATCTTAAATATGGAATAACGCTGGACGACAACGCACCAATAGAAAGTAAATATCTCTCAAAATACGCTAAAGATGTGGTCACTAAGGCGCGGATTTCTGAAGGTGTAAGTTTGTTGGTGTCGAACCCAGAAACAAAAATATCCTCAATAGAAGTTAAGGTTACAAAAGGCGGGTTTCGGGCTGTGGTGGATTTCGAAAGGAAAGGAGCGTAAAGATGGCTGGAGAAAAATCAAAGAAATCTGGTGAAATTGGAGAAGCTTTGGCTACAGCGCTTCTTGACCGAATAGGTTGGAAGCATCTAATCCACAATATCTCAATCAGCTGTAATACTCCCAGCCATGTAAACGATGAGGGAAAACCACGTCAAAGTCATGGAGAAGACCAGATTTACCTTTATAACAACCCTTTTCATGATGATCGTACTGAGTTTGTTCATGTGTCGAACAAGAATATCTTAGGAAGTTATCCAGCGGTTGGAACACTGAGAACGCAATTTAAAAGCCATATAAAAGAGTTAGGCCAGACTATTGATTGTGCTAAATACAATCAAACCCTGAGAGATATTGGAACAAACTTCAAGGCTAAGAAAAACCGCCACCACGCAGGGCTTCTGATCTGGCTCCATAATGATCATGAAGAAATTGATAAAAGCATTCTGGGTGATCTTGCTCATTGTAGACCCGATTCGGATTGTGATGCTCCTTTTTATGTGATTGACAATGGTAGAGCGTCTTTCCTCTTAAAAGTTGTAGATGATTTGAGGATGCGGGCAGTAGGGGGAGATTACGAATTTTTTTACCCAAGAATTGGTACATCAATAACTGTGAACGAGATGCGGACGGGAAAAGAGCTCCCACTTGAACTCATTGCTGCTGACATCATACCTGCTGTTGTGACAAAAGGTGAATCAAAAGAGTTAATTGTTTATGCAAATGAAAACTTTGATTCTAGTTCATACAAAAATCTAATGGCATATGGATTGAGCTTTGCATCAGGGTTAATAGGCAAAATTAAAATCGGCATGCCTAATTATAACCCTGCACGTGATGATGAATTAGCTAGACAAGCTAGACTAGCATTTCATAGTAGACCAGAAGAAATTTCTCCTTTTTCATTTAATCGCTCTATTCTTGACTTACTCCAGAAGGCTCCGCAATGATGATGAATTTAGATTCAAACTACTTGATTCCATTAGGTGCTGACCTGCGCGTCCTACTTAATAGCGAACACATTTCCTACGGTGAAGTTCATTTGGCTCTGAAAACAAAAGGAATCTTCTCTGGTAGTAATGATAAGTCAGCAACAGTCCCTCTTTTAGCTGCTACTATATTAACTCCGTCTGGTTATTCGGCACTAATTGATGCATCTGTTGACCGAGACTCAAAACCAAAAGTAAAAGTATCTTCCCTTGATTTGGTGAATACGGTTTCCGATTGGGTTACTCCCCTGAAAGAACTTTTTAATACTGACTTCAACCCGTTTACTGGTATTGAAAATATTGAAGTAATTGATGTTCCAGGAATAGTGGTTGAAGGAAAAGATAAAATCCGCATTCCGTTCTCAATTTCTCGCAAAGATTTCAGTAAAGATTGGACACAAAGAGAGCTTCGCTTTGATGGTGAAATCGCTATTGAGCGTCAAGGTAAAAATTTGAAGCTTGATTTCTCGTCAACTCATTCCTCTAAAGAAACAGAGATAATTAATAGACGAATGACAGCCCGTATATCCAAAGCCTTGAAAGAGTCTGGAGCTACAACTAGCGAAGTAGAGAGACGTATTATCTTTAACAGTTTTTCAAATGTCGAGCGGGTTCGTTTCTTCAAAAGATTAACTGGGGGTTATGGACGTTTTATCGAAAAGGGCAATGTCAATGATATGGAAATAAGTCGAGATATATCTGGACCACCACTTCCAAATGATCCGCAAGTGTCTTGGATGAACCAGACTGTTAAACGTCTTAAAATTGATGGAGAAAAACTGAACGATATCTTTTTGATAGCTGATGAAACGTATTATCCCTATTACCATGTGCAGAGAATAGATGTTACATTTAGATATGTTTCAGCTGCAAACACCGGTGAGTTTCGAGCTGGTTTCTTTTTTAGTACACCGTTGAAGGGTAAGACTGCCAAAGATGATGCTGAACTAACTTTCGAGGTATTACGAGTTACTCATGACCATTCTGTAAATTCAGATGCCAAAAGGGAATTGAATGCTCAGATTTCGCGTAATCTTAGAAGTCTTTTAGAGACAGAGTTCGAGCGAATAGTTGCTGAAAGGAACTAAATTTCTGTTAATTTAAAGAGGTCTATGATTAGACCTCTTTAACTCTGTTATCGATATACAATATCAATAACAGACTGCAACGATTTAAGAGGTGGTAAGCTTAGCCACTTGCATAGATCAATGAACTCCAGTATGTCCAGCCCCCGAATACCCTGTTCGATTTTGCCAAAGTAGCTATGAGGCTTGCCGCTGATCGCAGCCATATCGCGCATGGTAAGACCTTTAGCCTTTCGCTGCTCCCGTAACCAATTGCCGAGAGCAATGCGTTTAGAGCTGGCTTTTAAGTGGGCTTCACCCCGTTTAGGTTTGTACGCTTCTATTAGCTAACCTCCACCTCAAAAAAGAAATATGTAGTGGTCAACTAATTGCTTAAATAGCGCTATCTATTGTTTTCCGCGACCAATTCATGTACAGATAATCTATCTGATTACCAAGTTACAAACCCAAAAAAACATGGATAATGAAAAATAAAAAAATATTAATTATAACAAGTGCATACGATAAAACAGTCGACTTGATAATCTCAAGATATTCTTCAGCAGTTGAGTTTTTCAGGCTGGATGTCGATAACATGCTTGCTTACGATATTTCTGTTAGCGCGGATTTTTTTTCAATCAAATCAAGAGACACCTTTATCAATTCAGATTGCTGTAAATCCATTTATTACCGAAAGCCATCGAATAGCCAACTCCAAAAATTATTTGACAGTCCATACGATCAGTTCGCAGCAAAAGAGTTGTTTACCCTTATTGAAGGTATCGCAGAGATTTTTGATGGTCGTTGTTTGACAAAGCCATCGATAATGAAGCTTGCTAATAATAAAGTATATCAAGGCAAAATTGCGAAACTATGTGGGTTTAATCAGCCTACAGCTGTTATTACAAATAACATATCCAATATCTCCATTATTAGTGATGGGGATGTTGTCGTAAAACCTCTGGCAGTCGGAACTATAGTATTTTCGACCCATAAAGAGTTTGTGCAAACAAACCTGTACAATCCAGAATGTGATGTCGAGGCGTTAACGTTTTCACCAGCTTACTTTCAAAAGTATCAAAGTAAAGATTTTGAGGTTAGGTTGACTGTGATAGGTGGAAATTTTTTTGCAGTGAAAATACAGTCAACCAACTTAATAGACTGGAGAAAAAACGGAGCTGAGAATTTATACCAGCATATTGATACTCCAGATCCAATAAAGATTAAGTGCAATGAATACATGGAAAAGATGAATATGGATTTTGGCTGCTTCGATTTCATAGTTTATGAAAATGAGTGGTTTTTCTTAGAAATGAATGTTAACGGACAGTGGGCATGGCTTGAAGAAATGGCAGGCATAGATATCAGTTCAAAAATAGTGGAATACCTAAATGTTTAGCCTTTTTAAGTACCTAATAAACTTAAGCCCTGTCTTAAATTTTTCTAATGATAGTTCTTTTGGTTCTCTTAAAAATTTTCATGATTTTAGGGTATCAATTTTTGCCTTTCATAGTGGGAGTGTTATTCATCACATTCTAAGTTTCTCAATTTCAAGAGAACATCCATTTTATTTCAAATTTAGTTTTGTAAAATTAGTTAGGTTGGAAGATATTTATCATTACAGAAATGGCGCTGAGGAAGAGAAATTTGAGTTTTTTAAAAATGAGCTAGATGGAAAAGATCCTGATCAAATAGATATAATAACAGAGTTTCTGAAAGAAAAAGTCGCTGCGGCCAGAGAACCACTATCAGTATTGAATGACAAAATAATTGCCAATTTGTCCATTTTGACTGCTTCAGCAGCATTCGTAGGATACCTTTTCAGTGAGTCGGTGAAAGTAAGTATGACTAAGTGGCATCTAGCCTTTTTGTTTATAACTCTGTTACTTTTATCGCAAGCTTTCTGCGTTATATTTGATGGTATAAAAACAAGAAGCACATCGAAATCTACTGTCAAAGGCATTGTAGAGAATTCTACAAAGAGAGCTGTAGCGGAAAGTCTGTACTTTGATTTACTATTCACATTAAGAACTTCAAATCAACTTGCTACAAATGTATTAAATGCCAGAAAGTTTCTAATGTCTTTGTTTTTGTCGATGACCATATTGTTTTTTATGGTGTCTCTGGGCGGAAGTTTATCTGCAAATTTAACTGATGGAAGAGGTGGTTCAGGTATATATTTGAAAAGTGATAGTTTAGATATTGATACTGTTGTGTTATTTACGAAAGAGATCAAAGATTATAGAAAAGTTTTGGTTTTATGTCGCGCTGAAAACTTAAAGTGTGCTTCTCTAGCTGAATATTTAATATTAATCGGAAAGGACGTACATTTGTCAAGGGTTGAGGAATCCTTTATTAATGATAATAGTATCTTCATAAGTGAGGTGATTTAATGAAGCCATATGTTTTACAATATAGCAAAACGATTGCTTTATCTGGCTTGTTGGAAAGTGATAATAGTACCTTCCAAACGGACTCAATAGAGGCGACTGACGACGAGAATATCCAAATGGCTACTTTTGGAACGAACACCAATGAATCTGTTGATGATGATGTTATTTTCTCTGATACAACGACAATAACTAAAACGTTAGAGCAGATCGACGATGATGTGATCTCAATGCTCGGTACAACAAAGCTAACTGAGACTGTCGAAGCTGTTGATGATGATGTAATTTATAACGGAGTCGACAGAACTACGGTAACGAGAACACATGAATCAGTTGATGATGAAAGTATAGCTAAATTTAACTGATGATGTTTGCAGAGCTTGAGTCCCTAACTTAATACCAAAGCAAGGTATATTCGGAGGTGTTCATGAAGCCATACGTATTACAGTATAGTGAAGTGGTTGATACAGTTTTAAATAATGCACTTCTTGGGACTACTTACTCAACTGAGAGTACGGAACCTTCGGATGATGAAGTCTTGGTCTGCACTACAGTTAATACATTTACACTAGAGTCCGTCGATGACGAATCAATATATGATAGAACTCGAAGTAGACTATAGTTGGTATTGCTTTCTAAGGAGTTTGCGCATTAATGTTCTAATCGTATTTTATAAACATTTCATTTCAAATCTGGCTTAATGTCTGGAGTTTATTCTACCCTTATGAGTTTTAAACTTGCCAGAAACCTCTGTTGGGCCATACATTTTCTCATGAATTACCTCACACTTAGCAATTTCTCTTGCCATCGTATTATCAGAGGCAAAGCGCAGAGTATCTAGAGACAGTTCATTTGCCAATAAAGAGGTTGAAGCTATTAAAAGAACGAATAATAAAGATCTCAAACGAATAACCTTAGGAAGTTATAAACTCGGTAACTTATGAAAGTTTACCACCTACATTAATATCCTGCGGGATGGAAAAGCAAGTGTGTGCTTCACTGGGCTCAACTCTGTTGTCTAGAGTTGAGCCAGAAACAATAAGTGATTTTAAAGCTCTCCAATCTTCTTTATGGCACTGCGGAAATCGATACCGAGCCACTGACAGAGCTCCAAAAACTCCAGAATATCCAACCCTCGAATACCTTGCTCAATCTTACCAAAGTAACTGTGCGGCTTGCCGCTGATTGCAGATAGGTCGCGCATGGTAAGCCCTTTAGCGTTTCGCTGCTCCCGTAACCAATTACCAAGCGCAAGCCGTTTGGGGCTGGTTTTTAAGTGTGCTTCACCGCGTTTTGGTTTGTATGCTTCCATTAGCTTACCTCCACCTCAAAAACCCCCATATCTAGCCAGTAGGTTAAAAAGTTGTCTTCCCACATTGGGTAGATTTCTCTGGCGACTTCGATAGGGTAGTAGCCGGTCATATCCTGGAAGGTGCCCGCGATGAATTCAAAATCGAGTGATTTCACCAGCTCCGCACAATCACCAATACCGGCATAACAAAAGTCGGTGATGTAGCAGATGTCGTAACGGCCACTGGTGCCTGTCATCAGAATTTCTACCGGGTGATAGCCGCCATGTTCAGCACTGTATTTCGGGTCCCGAAAGTTTACGCAGACAAACTCTGCTAATGGCTCTCTGTGTGGCTCGATAGCATTGATCAGTGCATCGATAAATCGCTTTGAAACAGGCAAAGCTAAGCCCTCGTACTGAATACGCATAATGTTTACTCCTGAATAGATAGGGTGTTACTGAAAAATGTCGGGGTGGGTTTCTTGCAAACTGGTGTACTGGTTAAGGCCAATGATGATGTGGTCCAGTACCGTGATATCCAGTGTTTTTGCCGCATCAATGATGTGACGGGTAATGCGGACATCTGCCCGGCTCGGGTCGGTCTTCCCGGATGGATGGTTATGGATCAGCATCACCACTTTTAAATTTAGAATGACGGCGGTTCTTAGTACTTCAGCCGGTCGCACTGTAACGGCGTCAACACTGCCTGTGGCCACTACCTCAAAGCAGTTAATGTCATGCTGCTTGGTTAGGTTAACGACAATAAAGACTTCTTTCGTTTCATACTTCAGGTGGTCGAATAGTCGGGCTATGGCAGCAGGTTGATGCACTGGCATGCCGGTAATGTCGCAGTCGATTTCTTTGAACCGATACTTCACATCTATTTCGCGTAAGGTTGGCATTCCTCACCTCCAAAACCTTTTAAACTTTGGCCGGCACAGTGACCGGCCACATCGCATCACTTTTTATCCGTGGTTTTGGCTTTCTGTTGTTTCGGGGGTTTTGCCGGTGACAATTGCAATATCTGCGCATCCAGCTCACCAGTCTCAACGGCCTTGATGATGGTGCTAATGACGGTGGGTAAATCTTCTTTCTTACCGACATCAATCGCCGCTTTGCCTTTTTCCAGCTCAAGCGTTTTGAGCCCGACTTTGATTTCAAAGTAGTAGTGCTCGTTGTCATCAAAGTACCAGGGGCGAACCGCTTTACGTGTGCGTACGGTTTTGCGCTCACCGGTATCGGGGTCTTTCACCTTTTTATCCTTGTAGGCTTCATAAGCATGACCATCTAACATAGCCTGCGCCATCGCCTGCTGCTCATCCAGCTTTTCAATCAATTTTAGGCGTTTGCCTAGGATGGGTGGTTTGGGCTCAATTTTTGGGCGAGCGATAACCTTGAGCGAACTCAATATAGACATAGTGTGTTTTCCTTATGGTGTTGGCTTAGTGGCTATTGCACAAAGCCGATGGAGGTTTTAGGTTGCTTGCGGTTGTTTTCATCAGTCAGTACGGCAAGCGCTAACTGACGATGTTCGTGCGCTGCGCTAAAGCGCAAACGACGGGTTAAAAGTGCAAAATCGCCGGGTGTAAGTCTGCTAAGCGAACTTAGCTGCTCAGTCTCTAACGTTGATAGCGTTTGGACGCTCACAGTGCGCTTGTACAGCGTTAACACTTGCGGCGCAGTCAAGTAGTCACACTGCAGCTTGAAGTCAAAGCGGCGCAGTATGGCGCTATCCAAAGCCGTTTCGAAATTAGTTGCAGCAAAGAGCGGATAGCTAAAGCACTCAAGCTGCGCCAGCAGTTCGTTAACCACTTGCCGCTCATGGTGCATGTTTAGACGCTCCCGACTGGTCAGCAGGCTGTCGACCTCATCAAGCAGTAACATTTGGTTGTTGCGGTGCGCTTGCTGAAATAGCCTGGCGATTTGTTTCTCCGAGCCGCCCACATATTTACTCAGTACATCTGAGCTTAGCACCCGCTTTAACTCCCGCTTGTGCTGCTCAGCTAAATAATGCGCCAGCGCGGTTTTACCTGTACCGGGTGGGCCACTAATCAACACCCGTATAGGCGCGTTATTAGCCACGGCATGGTTTATCTGCTTTAACACGGATGCTGGTTGCTTGATGTTCAGTAGCGACATATCAAACGCTAGCTCTTCCTGATAGCGCATGGTGTCATCCCATAACCCACAGGCTGTGAGGCTGTTTTCAATCACATCATCTATAACGCCTTGTGCCAAGCTGCGCTTAACACCTAGTGTTCGTGCGACATGGGAGGCATTGGCTAATAGTGCCGGTGTCAGGTTTGGGGTTTTACTCAGCTGAACATGAAACTCACTACTTAGGCCTAAGCCTTTAAACTCTGCACGGCTCATTTTCTCCAGCACTTCGTCCTTGGGTGCATGAACCGGCATCACCAACTTAAAGCGACGAATAAAGCTGTTCTCTAACTCACCAACGTAATTGGTTATCCAAATGGTTGGCACCGCGTTTTGTTCAAGTAGCCGATGCACGGACTCTTTGGAGTAATGCGTATCAGCGCTATAAAACAGGCTTTCGCATTCATCGACCAGTAGCATCATGTCGCTGCCGCCCATTAAGCTTTGCAGCATGGTGATGTACTGAATACGCTGGGTGTCTGAGCTTTTTGCGCCAAACTCGTTAGATAAAAAGCCTTCGTCCATGCGCATATTGCGGGCTTCATAAAGTGGTATCGACAGACTTTGCGCCAGCACTTTGGCAAGGGCCGTTTTACCACTACCGGCCTCACCATAAAGCAGAATATTAACGCCGCGAATCTTTTGAATAATGGCTTCAGCCAGATACCCTCGCAGCAGTGCCACATCAACATAGCTAAAATCATCTGTGGTTAAATCAATCACTGAGCTTGGGCAGAGTACATGCTGCAATAGCTGCGCTTTGCTCTCGATATTCTCACTGGTCAGTACATACAGCATACTGACAGGTATCGTGATGTCCTGCAGCTCATTGAGGTAGCGGTCAACAATCAAAATGCCGTTTTGTTGCATGGCTGACAAACCAACACTCACATCATTAGCACTTAAACCGGACACGTTGCATAGCAGCTTCTCCAGCGCCTTTTCTTCAAAGTAACCGCCAGCAAAATCCACCAGCTGATTAAGCCCCTGATTGATATTTATGAGCACCAAAAAGCCCAGCGCAGGACCAAAGGCCGCATCAACGCCAAACAGGGTGCAAAGCGTTGCTAAGTTCTGCTTAACCCGGTCAGTAAGTTCAGGAGCCGTATCAGTAATGGTTAGGTGTTTAAGTGCTATCTCGGTATTAAGCTCTAAGTTGCCTTCAACCGCATGGCCGGTTATGCGCTTTAAGATAGTGCGATTCACGCTGGTTAGGTTGATATCAACATCAATCAGGCTAATCACTTCCCGAGCATAAAACGCGGCCAGATAATGACACGGCACTGGCGTTTTGGGTGGGGTAATCATGCTTACCTCCCGCTTTTACCGTTACCACTTCCATAACTCAGCGCTTTAGCCGCCTGCTGCATAAACTGCATATCACGCTTATCGTAAATGGTTGTGGTAGTAATCGACGCATGACCGACCATCTGCCTGACTGTGTTTAAATCGACGTTCTGCTCAAGCAGACGGGTAATAAAGGTGCGGCGTAAATCATGCGGTGAGGCATTCTCGACACCAATATGCTGTAACTTGTCTTTGATTAGCCTATAGACCAGCCAAACGCTTAACGGCTTATCAAGCGTGACAGCGCCACTCATAAACATCGAGCAAAATAGGTATCCCGGCTGCTTGGAGCGCAGTACTAACCAGCGCTGTAAATAGTTAAGGCACCAATCGGGTAAGAACACGGTGCGGGATTTATTGCCCTTGCCGTTACGCACCAGCAGAGTCTGCTTGTTGATATCCACATCTTTAAGCTGAAGTGCCACCAACTCGCTGCGCCGAAGCCCTGTACCGAGCAGTACCGCGAATAGCGCAACATTGCGAATACCGGTAGGGGTAATAGAGTGTTCAAGCAGGGTGAAGAGCGCCTGAACCTGCTGTTTAGTCAGCGCCGTGCCGTGATATTCGGCATGCTTTAGCTTACTTAAGCTGCTGAGCTGATTAAGCTGCTCGCTATCGGCTAGCTTCATCATCACGGCAACTTTGACTATACTGCGAATAGCTACTTGTGCGCGGTTAATCGAACGTGCTGACCAGCCAGCATGCTGAAGCAAAGCGCGTATCTGCAGCATGTCCTGATAGTAGATGCAATGAAACCGGCTAACATCATCTTCCGGCCAGTCCATGATTTTAGCGATGCTACGTAGCTGCGATGCAATAGACGCTCTGCTGTTAGCCGATAGCCTGCTTAAATAAAGCGAATACGGCGAAGCTGTACTCATAAGAGCACCTCGTTAAATAGTGATAATCAGAGTGAAATAGGGTGAGAAAGGGAGCGCAGAAGATAGCGCTACACTATGGTAGCGCTGGTGTTGGTGGAATTGCGAGTGGTATTTCTGACACGGTAATTTCAGTAATTTAGCGGGCAAAAGCGAAGATTTCGCTCACTAATTGATTGAGAACTGCTTTCTGCTCTTTCTTAAACCATGTCTGATTGATATGCATTTTGTACTTCTCAATGTTTTTAAACATGGCTTTGATCTGCGCGTTACGCATGGATTTACTTAATTTCTGCTTTTTCTTGATTGCCTCTTTTGACATTGGTTTGCCGTTCTTTTTGAGTTTTTTGGACTCAGACATAAGCGTTTTGATGACACCTTTTTTTAAAAAGTCGTTATGACAAGTTGGATACTCCAAGTAAATTAGAGGAGAATAGAATGTCTTCATCCGGAATAAAGACGAAATTGTATTTAGGTCAGGTAACTTAATCTCCTTGCCGTTGTTACCTTGGGGCATCATTACCCATTCCAACCTGACCAATTCAAACGGATTACTATCAGGGCCCGCTAAACCAGCTACGTGTCGTTGACGTTTGCTCAGCTGTTTTGCGATTTTGTTGTAAATTACAACACGAGTTTTGTTGCGAGTCCCCATGTAGAATGTTTGACCAATGCCGTCTTCAGGCTCTTTAGGTAGTGCAACGTATTTCTTAACGTTACTTTGAGCAACACACAACATTGGCGCTGGTATTCCAATAAAATCTAAAGCAAGGTCCACGCGAGTTACGTTCGCCTTGTCTAATGTCAGCTCTAGGTTTTTGAATACACCAGTGTCATTCAGACTGCTAAAAATTTCGTTAATTTGGCCTTTTGTAAATCGTGCCGGGTTAAAAGAGAAACGCAGAGCCTTACGCTTGCTTTTGCGAGCAGTAATCTTCGAACCATAAGAAAAATATATTGGTTCCGATTTAGTGTCATCTGTGTTTAGTAATCTGATGCGATAGGTACGGAGATAATAATTGCGCACCTTCGCCTCTGCTTTGTATGTCTTGTGGTTGCCGGTATCCATGACGGCATGCAGGCCATAATCTTCAATGTTATTTCCATCGAGAAGTGCATGGATTTTTCGCAGTTCTTTTTTACTCGCCGGGGCAGTAAAGTTGATTGAATCAATAACAGGTATTAACCCCCATGTCGCAGGCGTTGCGATTTGGCTGCGTAATAATGTGTCATAAGCATACAGGTGGTTAATTCCTACTTCTGGGCGTTGAGGCTCCGCACTATATGACATCTTAAGTGCACCCAGCTCAAATGCTGGAATAGGGTTGTCTGTTATGACATTTTGAAAATCTTCAACTGAAATTCCTTTGTTCATTGAGTGCCGAAAGGCACCCAATGAAGGTTGTAGGTCTTCAAAATGTTCAACGTCAATAGATTTCGCGTTAAACATAGGCATATTTAGGCCTCCAACAAATCTGTGTTAATTAACCAGTACACTGTCGGACGACCACCCTCTTTTGTAGCAGTTGGTTTTAACTGATAGGCAAGTTGGTATTCCTTAAGGATATTTAATAGCTCTTCGACTGATGAGGACTTTTTAAAGCCGCGCCACTCGTTTTTGGCAATCTGGCTAGCTGTAAATTTTTCCTTTGCAAACTTTGAAAACATAATGCGATTAAGCAGTTCCAGTGCACGCTTTTCTTGCGTGACCTCAGTGAAACCAAAGGCGATCTTAAAGTGCTCTTCATTTAATTCAGCGTACGCAGCCGCCTGTTTAATATCTTCAACTTCGATTTTCAGAGACTTAAAACCGCAGTTTCGGATGAACGCATTAGCAGTAGCAACTGAGAGAATAAACGAAGGACGCTTGCCAAATAGGCCTTTGAGTATCGCATTGGTTAGCTTGTCATTAATCCGAGTAGCAAAACGACTTTTTATTAGGCTTAATTCTTGTAGTGCTTCAGTAGTAAGGTAGGCGTCAAAGCGTTTTTCAGGATGCTTCGTTAAGTGTGTCAGCAAGGAGTTCCACTTATCGAAACTTTTGGTAACCTGAGCCGCGTTCAAAGTGATATCTTGCTCTGAAACAGTGTTCTCGTAAGCGATGATAGGGAAGCGCTGGATCAAGCCGTCATTGACTGAAATAACAATTTTGGAAACAACTTCAGGTTGCACAGCTCCAAGAATACTCAAGCGTTTGCCGCTCGTTTCGAATTCATGATATCTATTTTCGTAATTCTCAATACTGTTGCCGTCCAGCAGACCGATAAGGAACTCCTTCATTGGATTTCCAGCCTTTTGGGTGAGTGTCAGTAATTCGCCCATTTCTTCATGAACCATTAGTTGAGGATCATTAGTTTTTGAGACCTTGTGAACAAGAGATGATAGAGTGCACTTGCTGATGATAAAGTTCTTGCGGCAATCAGAATTTTTCCCTTGAGCAAGCAATGAATGGGCTTCAGCTTCTAGTTCCATTGCTAGTTTTGGATCTGTAGCACGAATCTCTTCAGCTTCGTCGATTTTCTTTCTGGCCTTCTTAAGCTGGATCTTCTCTTTTTCGATATCAAATATCGTCTTTTCTGAGTCACCGCGCTTACCTTGACGGATTAGCTTAATGGCATGTTCCAGTATTTTCTTGATTACAGGTGATTTATTAGTGCTTGGTTCTCCCACGATTAGTCCTGAGATATTTACTTCAACGTCATAAAAGTCGAAAGCGTTTGCTACCCGAACGACTAGAAAGCGGGATAACAAGTTACAAAGTACGACGTATAACCCAGCAGCGGCGAATGACAGCTTTGAGTCTGACAATGCTGTAATTGCCATAACGAAACGGAAAAGTGTTGATGGCATATGTTTTTCCGTAACTTTTGGTGGTTTCGGAAGGGCTGCCATTTCTAAAGCGTCAAGATTATGTTGTGCAATCTCTTTATCACTAGGTCCTTCATTCTTGGAAGAATTAGGTGAAAGTGCCGAAAAGCCATGTTCGGTCTGAGAGTTATTCTTTTTCGACGAAGAGCCTGATGAAGCATTTTCGATGGCAGCTTTGAAATCGAATTCTCGAATAGCACGTGATTTAGCTGAGTTTTCCTTTTTAGGAATTTTCTTCTGCTTTTCATCAGTACCTTTTTGACCTACTTCTGCCTTGCTTTTTAACGCATCTAGTTTTTGGCGCTTGGATTGCTGGCGTTTTAAATTGCTTGATACTTTCCGATTCTTACTCATTGTAATATACTCCGAAGCCTCGTTTGGCTTTCCTAATTTGCTGGATGGTCTTACCGACCGTTTTGTCCCGCACCATTGCTAAGACCCAACAATTATTTCATCCTGTGCAGAACCCACCTAGGCAGCACTAAATAACACCTTTACAGTTGCTTTAAGCCAGTATCCATAAGGCCTGCAGAGGATTTTTGCATTCACAGAAATATTTAGAATTTGCGTGCATTTTTAAACCTTATTTTGTTGCGAGTTATATCTATCAAGGCTTGCAGAGGTGTAGGAATTTATATTTATTTTTGAGTTAAGGTTCTATATGGTGGGCTTAATTGAAAAATGAGCTATTATTTTTGCTGATTTGAATTTATTACGAAAAGTCACACTTTCATTGATTTCTAAAAATCCAATAATAATCATTGACTTATTGCGCTTTTGGGCTAAAGGTTTAACGCAAATGAATAAGCAACATGAAAAAACACTACCGGAAATACTCTCAAAACCGGCAGATACTGAGAATAAAAAATTATTTAAGCCCCGAAAAAAGAGGTTAAAAAACGTCAAGTTGGCGACTAAAGAGAACCCAACGGTAGTGGTCCCTGAATCGGTTGACCGGCCTCTACTTCGAGAGGCGCTAAAGGATTCATTTCTTGCTCGAAATTTGAAGCTGGATAAAGGTCAGGAAATTGACTTTACCAAGCGAACATCTAGAGGTTTTGACTACTTTCAGATGAATGTGCTTTTCAACAAGTCTCTGACTGTGGCGGACGTCAAATTAGCTATTTATTTACACAATGTATTTTTAACACATGATGACAAGTTAGAACTTGAAGGATTTGTTTTTGTTGTAAGGCCGATGGCAGCTAATATGGAACTGGCGAGATCTTACGGGGAGCTAGGCGGGGTCTATATAAGAGATAATTACCTTTCTAAAGAGGCAACACTTTACACAGAGGATAACGACTTTAGGTACTTGATTGACTCAGCTAAGAATTTAGTTGGTTCTGATAGTCCAACTGATTTAACTAAAACACTTCAAAGACTTCATGGCTATGGTTATATCACTGTTACCGACATAACCCCTGAAACTCAGGCTATACCAATCCCAGGTAAAACTAAAAAATCTGGTGCTAATAGACGTGTGAGACTAAAGCATATAAGGCTTTGTAAGTGGATGGTATATAACAAAGTGTTCTGGCAGTTAAAAGGTATGTAAATTTATAAACAGGAGACTAAGTAACTAAGCTATTAATTTACATATTAACTATTGGTAATAATGCTAAGTGTTACATTAACCTATTACTATACAATGATATAAGTAATAGTTGTATTATTACATGTGGTTATATAGGTGTTGTATCTGCATTATTCCAGCTTTTTTGCTAGTTTTCTTCGATGGTTTCTAGGTATTTACCAAAACTAGCAGTGGTTGGTCAGAGGTTTTGACAGTTTTGACAGTGATAATCAGCTCTAAAGGCATTAGATATCCTGCTCGATTAAAATTGCTCCACTTAAAGCATTAAAAGTACTTGGTTTATCTATCTGAGTAGCAATGAGGTCATAGGGTATATTAGGCTGTAGAAGTGGCTGGAATTCACTCGGATCAGTGATGTTTTCATCCAGCCAACGGTCTACCAAAGCCATATCTATCGGCA
Organism: Rheinheimera sp. ATLC3; assembly: GCF_059429535.1. Taxonomy (NCBI): domain Bacteria; kingdom Pseudomonadati; phylum Pseudomonadota; class Gammaproteobacteria; order Chromatiales; family Chromatiaceae; genus Rheinheimera; species Rheinheimera sp. ATLC3. The sequence goes on along the minus strand of NZ_CM182103.1, from coordinate 1,619,190 downwards.
GTAACAGTGGTGATGCCTTGCTATGAATATGCATCAGTTTTGGGTGCGGCGGTAAGGTTATCACGGAGCAAGACAGTGCGGTTTCGCCGGTATCTTTGTTAATCCACTCCTGGCACAGGCCGCCAAGTAAAATAGCGCCATCTTTGGCAACCATATCGTGGTAATGCTGTGGTTTGTTGTTCACATACTCCGTTTCGCCAAATCCCTTAGCTGGAATAACGCATCTGCTATGCCGGTATGCCTGGTAGCCTGCAGAGCCCTTAACATCTAACTTGTCATACCTAGTGTTAAACGAAGTGTACTTAGATGGCTTAAAGCCAGTAGCTGTTGGTTCTAATAGCAGCCACCAGATAGCGTTATCAATTCTGCGTATACCATCCTTCTGTCTAACAATACTGACTGGGTTAGTGGCACGGATAAAGCGGCTAAATATCTGACGTTCAGGGAACAGTTGTATCTGTAGCCCTTCGCATAGTTCTCTAACACCTGGATCATCAATAACGTTAAGTCTACCGCACATTAAGCTATATCCTACTAATAAGTTATTTTTTGTAGGCTTTAGCTTAGCGTATTTTTTATAATCGAAATCTGATAGAGAGCTTAATATTTTGGAATTATGGCCGATAAGTTCCGAATATAAAGCTGCTCTCAACATAAATCGCCAACTTAAAATTTAAATGTTTTTTTTATCTAAAATCAGTGATAAGTAAAAAACACCGCCTATAACTATCCTAAAGAACCATAAATTAAGTAAGTCTACAAATTCTGCACTATCATTTAATGCTCTGTAATCTATCCTTATTTCGCCAAAATATTTATATACATTAGCCGCAGCATATGCAATCAATCTTGGGTGGGATTCTTCTTCATTCAGTAAGCTTTTAAGTTTTTCTTGGTTTTTTATTCTATCATATATTATTTTTAGGAGCGTGCTCTTGTCGTATCCGTTTTCTTTTTTTATGAATGATAAGTCAGCATTAGAGTGCTGACAGCTGTAGTTTTTTGCTGAAAGGCGAATCGTGTCCATTGATGGCCGGCCTTCGCCTGTTGCAAGTCTACTGAATTTAATATGAATGTTAGGGCCGTCAGAAATATATGCAGTGGCATCATCACTCCAAAATAAACTAGAGTCAAAATCAATTTTTTCTTTATCATAAAGAGATAGCCGGTTAAAAATATAGATGCACTCTTTATTTGTTCTTTCAAACATCGCCAACTTTTGTTTTTTGTTGTAGTTCAAAATTTCTTGAAATTTTGGCGTTGTCTGGTATTGAGCATCACTAAATTGAACTGCTAGACCGCTAAAAATACCAGTTGCTAAAGCTGTCGAAATGGCTGTAGGTGTTAAGACGAAAATTAAACGAACAGTGTAAAAGTAAAATGGCCTTTCGACATTAATTAATAGTTTTCTTTCAATTTTTTTTTCAAGTTTGAATAAAGAATAAGTGAAATTCAAACAATTTATAAATACAGCCGGACCCAGTAATATAGTGTATAAAGTGTATGCAGAAGGTTGAGCATGGCCAGCTGCCCACGTCGCAAAAACTCCGAAATTTAATAAAACAATTATGAAAGAAAGTATCACTGACAGAACTGAGGGTTTTTCTATATTTGCTAAAGAGTTTGCCGTGCTGCAGACGCAAATGAAAATTAAATACCACTCTAGAAACTTAGCTATGAATAAATGCCAATCCATTTAGGCTAGTTCCTTACAGTTCATTAATTTCATAAAATCCCCCCTTCGCATTTATAATAAATAAACGCTATATGGGAAGGCCTGCTTAGCATAAACCTGGCTAAGATTTTTACTCTTCATTACTAACTTCTTTAAGGATTGAAAAATGTTAGAGGTGATTAATCTGTTTTAAAGTATAGAGGTTATTGTTAATTTGTCATGAAATTAGAGTTTTATATTATTAGAGTTTTTCCGCTTAGTACCTTAGTTAAAAACCAGCCATCACAGCAAACAGGTTGTGGCGATTTACCGGCAGCGCATGCAGATAAGCAGCGCCGGTTTCAAACAAATAGCTATCGCGATAAACGTTTATTGTCATTTCACTCGCTGAGGTTGAGAGTGATGCCGCCGCGAGACTGTAGGGCTATCAAATGGCAAGTTAGTAATGTCTGTTTTAGCAGGGGCAACTACAGTTAATTACTCACTGCGGTTATTACTTCGCTACCGGCAGCTCACGCCAATTAGTCGTGTAGGCCGGCGACAAAAGTTCACGCTTCATGCTCCAGTCCTGCTTAGTACCTTGGCTAGCAAACCAGATGGTATTAGCGTGTTTAGTGTTCAGATTGTCCATCAGCTGCATCAGTTTCTGATTTGACTCTCTCTGCACTAGTGGGTCATCGAAAAGGCCAGGCTGATAAACGCCAGGCTCGTAAAAGTCAGCCAACATCACACCGGCCTTGGCGTATCGATAGCCACTAACCCATAGCCCATCCATTAGCTGCATTGCCTTGTTCAGAAATATCCGGGTATCGCTGCTTGGTTTATCTAACTCGATACTCTTACTGCCGCTATAGGGTGCATCTTTATCGCTAAACGGGCTGGTACGAAGAAATACCGTTAAATGCTTAGCTTCTTGTTGTTCGGTACGCAGTTTCTTGCAGGCCCGGCTGACGTACTCGCTAATGGCCTCCTGCATTTGCTGTTTGTCAGTTATACGCTCACCGAATGCCCGACTACTGACAATCTGTTTTTTAGTTGGTGCCATCTCTTCCAGCGCCATGCAAGACTCACCATTTAATTCCCTGACCGTGCGCTCTACCACCACTGAAAAGTGCTGACGAATAAACTTCGGATCAGCATCTGCCAGCTGCAGTGCCGTATCAATACCCAGTTGCTGCAGGCGTTTGGTTAGCTTGCTGCCAATACCCCATACTTCATTAACTGGTAACAGGGCCAGTAGCTTGCGTTGCCTATCCTTAGAGGTTAAATCGACTACGCCACCGGTTTTCGGCCATGTTTTGGCTGCATGGTTAGCCAGTTTTGCCAGCGTTTTGGTTGGTGCTATACCTACGCAGACGGTAATGCCTGTCCACTTATGCACTACCTTTCGTACTTGTATGCCGAATTCGGTCAGGCTCTGGCTAAAATCAACACCGGTCAAATCCAAGAAAGATTCGTCAATAGAATATACTTCTACCCTGGGAGCCAGGCTTTCAAGGGTGCTCATAACGCGCTGTGACATATCGGCATAAAGTGCGTAGTTGGAAGAGAATGCTACTACACCATGTTTTTGCATTAACTCACGGACTTGAAACACAGGCACGCCCATTTTAATACCGAGTTTCTTTGCTTCTCTTGAGCGAGCAACCACACAGCCATCATTATTAGAAAGCACCACTACTGGCGTGTTCGTTAAGTCAGGCCGGAACAACTTCTCACAGCTGGCGTAGAAGTTATTACAGTCCACCAGCGCAAATACGGAGGGTGTCATTTGCGTTTCATTTGCCTAATAACGTTGGTCACTACCCCAAAGATGTTCAGCTCCTCACCGTTACGTGGTCGTATCGGTTTGTAAGCCGAATTGCGCGGTAACAACATAAGCGATGGCCGGGTACATAACTCTTTCACGGTAAACTCATTGCCTACTGCCGCAACCACGATATCACCATGCTCGGCATCTACAGAGCGGTCTACTACCAATACATCACCGTCATAAATGCCTGCCTCTATCATCGAATCACCCTCAACCCGAACAAAAAACGTGGCATTAGGGTGGCGAATACATAGTTCGTTTAAGTCTAGCGTTCGTTCAACATAATCTTGTGCTGGTGAGGGAAAGCCCGCCTTGACTGGATCGCTATAGAAGGGAATTTGTTGTTTCGGCCAGAAATCGGCGTTACCAATAAATACTGCTGACATACCCACCTCATATATGTATGGATATACAGTATATCAGCCAGGCCAGAATTGGCAATTCTGATACAAAGGAGTTTAATGCTCGCTCAGTTTGGTAACTGTGAAGTCGTTCGGCTTCTATCTATTAGGGAGCCTAAGCAGGTTAGTGCCTCCCTGTAAGAGCTATAGGTTTCGCCAACTTGATACCACTGATTACACAAATAGCCGGGTAGTAATAGGAGTATTGCTTGTTTATCGCTGGCTGGTTTGAGTTTTGCCAAAGACGGCAAGTCATGGCCCACACCATTCCATTGCTGCAGAAGTTGCACTGCCTGTTGCTCAGTGACGCGCTGATTATCCATAACCAAACCTTAAGGGTGAATTATTGGTTAAAAATAGATTTACAAAAGGTTGATGTCAAATAGCTCAGATACTAGAATGCGGTCAACTGTTGAGAGATATAGGGAGTAGACTTCAGGATGAAACCAACTACCGCAAACAACTTTCCTGCTATGCCAATGCCACAACGCCCGTTGAACCCAAGTCCACTCGAAATGGTTATCTATAACTATGAGGTTAAGGCTCGGGCGTTTCATCTTGAGCGACACAAAGCAGCACCCAAAAACGAGTGCCAACTATCAAAACTGCAGCGGATTGCCAAGTGTGAGCGTGATCAAAAACATCTACGGATGGAGCGTCGGAAAATCGCAGCCCATGTTAGATTGCAAACGCAACTTACAGATTACCGTGCTGCTAATAAGCTGAAATCCTCGACTGAATTACAGGTTGAGGAGCACCACCCAACAAAACGCCTTGTTAGAAATATGCGAGCCGTAGGCGAGGTGAAGCCGACATCGTTTCACGAAGCCCACCATATTATTCCAGGCAAAGGTCGATATTTAAAAGTGGATATGTTGACGTGTCGCCTGAACTTACATCAGTACGGCATTGGTATTAATGATCCGGTAAACGGCGTGTGGCTCCGAAACTTTGTCCGAAATACCCCGGATGATTGGGCTACCCCTGATGCCCCAGCTCACCGCAAGCTGCATACCTATCAGTATGAAGAGTGGATTAGCGATTTGCTGTCTAATGACAATCTGCCTGAAGCACTTTATTTAAATCGACTTCATGCTGTTAAAGTGCAGCTTAAAACTGGCACGCATCCAGTCAAAATCCTCGAAGAGAAAAGAAGTAGTTAACTATGAGCACGAAAGTTTATCGCTTAAAACGAGAGATTAATTTGTACGAAGTGCCGGATTTGGATCTGATGCAAGTTGCCGAACTGATTGGTGATACAGATTTAAAGTTGGTTCGCCGGTTTGTCAGATTGCACGAGACTATTAAAGATCGTTGGGTGCAACCAGAATGTACTTTAAGCGAACCTTTTCAAAACGGAACACCGTTACCTGACGTATCCTTTTGGGGTGGCTTCTTACTGCTGAACAGTAAAGCGAAAGAGTGCCTGATGCCTTTAATTGCGAAAGACGGTGAGTTATTGCCGCTAATAATCGAGGGTGTCCACTATGACTTTTTTAACTGTATGTCTGCAGGTAAAGAGCAGGCAGAGTTATGCTTAAAAAAATATCTGGACGGGTTTGAGTGCGGATTAGAAACCCTTGTCTTTGATGAAAATAGCCTGCAGGATTTAAACATTTTTAAATCTGAGCTTGAAGGTTATAAGGCGCTATTCGTATCTGAAGCGTTTAAGCAATGTTGTGAAAGACACCATCTTACTGGTGTGCGGTTCGACGAAGACTTATTAAACATATTTTGATGAGGGGCCAATAGCAGATATGGAGTGTAGTTAAACTGCCCGAGGCCTTAACCTTGGGCAGTATGGTAAACCGTCAGCAACCAAGATCAGTTTTCAAACCACCAACCTGGCCTTCGACAGCTGGTTCTTTATATGACGGTAGCGACGGCATGATGTTTAAACCGGTACGGGACTCAACCTGATTAATCGTCACTTCTCGAGGGCAAAAACTCGCAGAGCGGCTTAAGTTCTGCTCCATGATAAAAGCCGATGCCTCTACCCAACCTGCATTGTCGGTAATCACCACTTTAAAGTAACCTGATGGGATGATGTGACTTTCATCCGCACCCGGTAACGTACCGAAGTACCACTCATATAATGGGCCTGTTACGACATAAACGTCCTGGCCGGTGCGAGCAAGGTTCCTGACAGCAGTTTCCAGTTTCACCCATGCACCCTGATTCAGGTTGGCCGACTGCGGCGTGATATTAGATAAGTAATTCGTCATAGCCCAATGCGCTGTATTACTAAAAGCAGCCAGCGGCACCTGATGGCCTCGGTCAGTACCAAGCACCGCAGCCGTGTCAGTGTAGTCTGCTGGTTCAAGGGTATAAGCTGAATTGATATTTGGATCTGCCTTCCATGTCCGGGTACGGCTTGGACCATCGATAGTATTCTTAGTCACTTTATAAGCCACCCAATTCGCAAACTTAGTACTGCTGTTGTTTTGCAGGGTGTAGATAGGACGCTCAATTGTTTGGCCTGATTTACCGGTAGGGCAGCCATAAACACAGTTTGCAGCGAACGCTTGAGATGCTGACAGAAATGCCAGTACTGCTAACACGAAGGTAGTTTTGATTTTCATTTTGATGCCTTTCTCTGGTTAACCAGAAAGCATCATGCGCAGAATTTGTTACTTAGTGATGACTAAAGTTTGTACAGAATTATAAGACGTAGTGTTACTTGTCTGTCCCATCAGAATCAGACACATCATTGTCAGGCAGTAAATCTTTTGCATTACATTCAAGGGCTGTTGAGATTTTCAATAACGCTTCAATACTTACATTCACCTGGCCGCGTTCTATGCGACTGATGTAGCTCAGATCGACACCCGCAGCATGACACAGCTCCAGCTGCGTTAGCTGCTTCTGCAGACGTCTGCTCTTCACGTTTTGCCCAAGGGCGTTAAAAAACTGCTTACTCATCAAAAGCCTCATAAATTTAGGCGACTATGATGATTTGCCCTCTTGCGGTCTATAGATTATAGTCCTAGGCATATAATCCCAGTAAATGTAAGGACGTTAAAAATGCTAAGTAGTCGCTATAGATTGGCAGTGCTGCCATTGATAATGCTGTTAGTTCAAAGTTGTGGTGGAGGAGGTGACAGTGGAGGCTCAGACACAGGCACAGATGGCGGAACAGGTGGTGGGCAGACTCAGAAATATCTAGTTACAACGTCTGTCACAAGTGGTGGCAGTCTCAGTCCGACGCAACTAGAGGTCGTTTCTGGACAGTCTGGTTCTTTTACCGTATCAGTGAATGACGGATACAAAATAGATAATCTCAGTGGTTGTGCCGGTACACTAAGTGGCAGCACATACACTACAGGTGCAATTACAGCTAACTGCCAGGTTAGTGCTGCATTTGAGCGTAAGACGTATACCATATCTACTAGTGTTACAGGCGGTGGTGAGATATCACCAGATGGTCTTAGTATTGCACACGGAGACACTGCAACATTTACATTAACCCCTGATATTGGCTATGAGTTAACTAGCGCTTCAGGTTGCGGTGGTGAATTGGACGCAAATAGCTTTGTTACCACAGCTGTCACTTCAGATTGCGCTATTAGTGTGACTTTTACCGAGCAAGGTAGTGGTGTTGTTGTCGGACGCTATATCGACAATAAAGACGGCACTGTAACAGATACAGAAACTAATCTTATGTGGCTAAGGTGTGCTTATGGCATGACTTGGCAAGATGGTACTTGTACTGGTGAACCGATAACTGTGCTTGCAGGACTTGCAAATCTTGTTGACTATGATGATGAGAACTATGATGACTGGCGCGCACCTACAGTACGAGAATTGCGCAGTTTAGTTTACTGCTCCTCAGGAGATCCAAGTTACTGGCTTGGTTCTGAAAATATCACTTACTATCCGGCTACTGGTAGCATAATTTGCAAAGGCGATTTTACTGCTCCAACTATTATCGAGACTGCTTTTCCAAATACACCGAATGTATTATTCGGTTTTGCTGCTAATACTGGTTACGATTATGTCGGCTTTAAAGATGGCAGAGTATCTCAGTTTACTGGGCAGTTGTACGTAAGATTTGTTCGAGATATTAATTAAGTAATAGCACTACAGGCACATATCGTGCGCAAAGGTTTTGAATGCGATATGTGCAATAGCCTCTTTATATCCTCAAGGTTCTCCTACAAATGACTCTTTAAAAGATAAGCTCAGACGATTTGCGTGTTAATAACGGTTAAGTCCATATTTACGATATGCGTTTGAGATTTTGTTGGTTATGATGTTTCCGCTTGAGATGTTAGTCTAGGCTACAAGCTTATGATCAAAAGCAAGAAATTGAATTAGCCGGTTAAAGGCTAATTATTTAATTACCCGGCATTCTGTGTCGGGATTTTTCTCTCAGTTGAGAGATTTTGCAGGAAGTAAATAAGTCCCCAACCCCTGTACAAATCCCAAAGGATTAAGTAATGTCGATTCTATTAGATAAACGCGAGTTAAAAAAAGCTGCAAAGGAATTGTCGCTTGTAAAACTGCAGGACGTTATTGCAACCTTAAACACAGTAATAGCAGAGCGAGAGAAGGAAGCTGAGATTATTGGTCAGCTTGAACAGCTGGCAAAGTCGCAAGGCTTCACGCTTGAGCAGCTGGGCTATAAATTGAGCAACGATGTTATAGGCTCAGATAGTCAGCAAGATGACCCGGCCTCAGGGAAACGCCCAACAAAACCAAAGTTCAAAACCATCAACAAAGATAAGCAATATTTCTACGTAGAAGGCGGCCAGCTAAATTTACTGCGCACCCATACCATGAAGAAAGGGCTACAGGAGCGTGGTGTCGAAGTATTGCCTGTGTCTAAGGTTGACAAGAAACATGCAAAGCAAGTTGATGCACTAATTGCAGAAGCAACAGCGCAAGCACTGGAAAACTACAACTCAAAAGTTGATGCCTGGAATGAATGGGCAGCAGCTAATGGTGAAGAGATCTTATCCAAGAAGTAACTATGTTTTGGTGCCTAGCTGAGCTGGGCACCTGCTTTCCTGCAATACCTCTATATATCCTTCCATGTAATACGCTGCTATTCATATGAACTAGCTTTATTCAGATTCAGCGATAAAGAAGCGCACACAACTCAATAGTGTTGCATTAGTGTAAAATTTAGCTAATGTAGTGACAGGATATCTGAAATTCACTATGTTAGTGACAAGGTATGCACTTTGTCGCTGATTTAGCTAAAAATCTGCACTTTAACAATCATTAAAATGCAAAACTAATCTCTAAGAGTGTAATAAGAGTCTATGGGGACTTTGGAAGTGCTATGAGTATTTTTAGTCAATTAAAACTAGGTGCTAAATATAGCAAAAGCGACCTTTCCATTTTATTTAATGAGAGTTCACTCACCAGTGTTCGAGAGGGTGTTTTTACCTGCAAGAACTCAAACTCTTACTTACTGTTTGTGGATCTTCAAAAGGAAGGTAAAGAAGCGCGGTTCCATTTCAATGATTATTTCGAAGAAGATTTTTTTCATTGGGATTCTCAGACAACACAGCACATTGATAGTCCCAAAATTAGGCAAGTAATCAATGGAGAGTTAGAGACGCATTTGTTTGTTAGGGTAGTGCAGAGAGTAAAAGGTAAGACGCAGCCATTCGTATACTGTGGTCGACTAGAATACGTCGAGCATGATGAGTCTACCTCTAAACCTGTGCATATTGTGTTTGATAGCATTGATTATGATGATTTTACAGATAATGAAGACTTAATAGATATCTACATTTGGAAACCTGAAAAAGTTGGAATGAGTAGCTCAGCACATTTGACAAAAAAAGGTGTCATTTCTAATAAACGAAAAGGTAGCTACAAGCCACCAACTATTACGGAGAGACAAGGTTTAGTAACATCGCGCGTAGGGCAAGGCTACTTTAGACGTCAACTTATTGATAAATTTGATAACAAATGTGCTGTGACACGATCTAAATTACACAAAATACTAATTGCTAGCCATATCGTTCCTTGGAGCGAGGCTACTGATAAAGAGCGCCTAGACGTAAACAATGGGCTACTTCTCTCTCCGCTTTATGATGCACTTTTTGATAAGAATTTAATTAGTTTTGATGAAGAGGGAAGGATTTTATTGAGTTCGTGCATAGCGGAAGAAATACAAGCGCTTAACATTGATGTAAATGCCAGGATTAAGATTGACGCAGAAATGGAGCACTACCTTAAAAGACATCGCTCCAAGCTTACATGATTTTATTTGTACACATAGTTAGTGTTTTAAAGTTTTGGTCAGTTGTTATGCATCTCGCAAACCGCTGATTGGTGGTACAACATCTCTATGATGTTTAAGCCAAATATTCAAATTAATCGCTTCAATACGTCCCAATCTCCAAAGTAAAGCTGATGGCTTAGACCTTTCAGTCTCTCGTCCATTGGTACTGAAGATGTGATTTTCTGGCTATTGAGCTTTTCATTGACAGATGTGTTTGGTGATTTAGTGCATAACCAATCTTGATCTGAGTAGAAATCCGACCAACAAGTGATTTGTGCGTTACCTTGCAGCTGCTCGATAGCGTTCTTGACCCGTGTGGATTTGGCTGCCATCATCAGTAAAGGGCTTCCTAGTGTTATAAAGTTAAGCTCTTTCTTACCCGTATAGGAGGCAAGAGCTTCGACGGCGACGACAGCTCCGAAGCTATATCCGACCACGGTAATTTTCTCATACGCTGGGTCACGTACTGCATCATACAGCGCTGAGTTTATCCGGCCTCTTATTTTGTGAAACACGTTATCCCGGTTGAGTAAATAGCATTGGGTCGCATAGGAGATGTCGACAACGGAGTTGACTGGAAAAACGGCAACAAGTACTGCCGACACTGCGAAGATATACCATCCACCCAGCGCTTTAGCGCAATCACTTATACTCTGCATTATTGGTGCAAAATTTACTGACTCACTTCCGGATATTTCGAATGTAAAAACGCTTTCTGGCGGAGTGCCTATCGCTGTTAATAAGGCCAGAAAAACACCCAAATACCAAAACAGCATTAAAAGTAGCGTGAACAGCATTGATGAGAACATATACTTGCTGTGTATCGCAGCTGCCCAGACAGGCAGTGAGCGCATCCAGTACAGAATTAATGACAAGCCTCTAATGGCTTTTAGTGAGCTGCTGGATGCACTGAGGTTTTGCGCTAAGTCAGACCAATAGACTTCATGGATATCTATTGTCTTTTGCATTTCGTCTGATACATCAATCTCGATTTGACGTTTGCTTGCGCCTTCTGCGGAGGTAAAGTCTTCTATATTCTTAAATGGGATGCCGGTTCCTTTACAATAATCTGCCAAGCCATCCGTTAGCTTGTTTAAATATTTTTCAGGCCCCCCGCCAGACAATCCAGGGATAAACAAGATAAGTTCTTTGCTTTGAGACATCATTAAAATCCCTTTCTAATAAAAATCATATTTTGATAAAGCAATCGTAAGGTATTTTTTATCGGAGACGGTAATATGATTAGCAGAGCAGAGAGTATTTGCCAGCGGCACTGGCACAATATTAATGCAGCATTGCATATACTCTTATATCAAAGGAAGCGTGCAAATGGGATTTGCGAAGACACTTATTTCAACTTCACTGTTGCTGGCATTCACACTCCCTGCCAGCGCAACTATATACTCCGTGCATTGTCCACTTGGCTGCCCAACTAATCCAGATGGCAACGACTTGGTATTTAACCATCTATATGCGCTCTCGAATAATAACCAAACTAAGTTCGCCGATTGGGTAGCTTATGAAGTCGATATCACAAATTTTGGGGTGTCACCCGGTCGTGACTGGTCGACAGATCCCTTAATTCATCCAGATAAAACATTAGAGGAAGACGACTATAAAGGGGCAAGCAGCTCTGTACTGCAGGCAGATAGGGGCCATCAGGCCCCACTTGCAACGTTTGCCAGCTCAAAATACTGGTATGAGCTTAATTACCTGAGCAATATCACGCCGCAAGATAAAGACTTAAACCAAGGCCCTTGGAAATCCCTTGAGGATGCAGAAAGAGCCGCTGTAGGTTTTAGACATAGCCTGTTTGTTATAACCGGGCCTCTATATCTGATAGAGATGCCGATAATGCCTCAAGCGGATGAAACCCATAAAGTACCTTCGGCCTACTTCAAAGCAATTTATAACAAAGATGGCCACGGCGCATTTTTTATCATGGAGCAATCGGCCAAACGCAACGACAGTTACTGCGCCAGCTCTGTTTCGTTTGAGACGTTAAAACAGAAGCTTAATTTTTCTCTACCAGCGCTGCAGTCATCGGCGGCTTTGCTTAAACAATTGGGTTGTATGTAGGGATTATTTTTAATCTTGTATATAAGGATATGACAGATGTCTAAGAAACTAGTACTCGGTCCTATACTGGGACTTGAATCTGATACGCTCTACACCGTTACATTTATCTCTGACAAAAATGCCAGTCAGGCATCTGTAACTTATGCAGATGGCCAAGAGGCAGACGCGGTGCTAATTGGCGAAATCTACTCAGGGCATGTGTGGCGTGCTGTACTAACCGTGGCCATGCAGGACAAACGCCACGTCAACTACAGTATTTCAGTAGATGCAGAGCCTGCGGAAGACAAAGCCGGCAGAACTTTCTGGACGTTTTATGTGCCAGGCGCTAATGAGAAACCTAAGTTCGCATACGCCTCATGTAATGGTTTCTCTGACTATAAAATGCTGACAACAACAGAGCAGCCATATCGCCTTTGGAAAGACATGGCTGCAGAACACTTTATTAACCCGTTCTCCTTATTGTTACTTGGTGGGGACCAGGTATATGCCGATTCCATGTGGACGACGTTGAGCACGCTGAAAGCCTGGAATGAGCTTCCACGGGAGGAGAAGGTTAACCGCAAAGCAACGAAAGACATGCGGACACAGTTAGATAGGTTCTACAGTGAGCTTTATGTCGATAGATGGAACAAAGAACCCATAGCCCATATGTTAGCATCTATTCCCTCTATCATGATGTGGGACGACCACGATATTTTTGATGGTTGGGGCAGTTACCCGGACGATTTACAGAAGAAATGTGACGTATATCAGGCCATCTTTGCAGCAGCAAGAAAACACTTCTCTTTACTTCAGGTTCGGGGCAGAGACAACACAAGTTTATTGGCAACCGACGACAAGACACATTTCTCAATGGCGGTGCACTTTAGAGGATATAACATTCTCGCGTTGGACAACCGCTCTGAGCGTACGCTGCTTCAGGTCATGGGCAGTGAGCAGTGGAAAGACATCAAAAGTTACTTAGAAAATAGCTGTAACCACGGGGACCTGTTGGTTATGACTGCGGTACCCGTGGTGTACCGGGATTTCTCTTTTGCAGAAAGTGTGGTCGATTCCACGCCGTGGGAGGAAGAGCTCACAGATGATTTAAAAGACCACTGGCGAGCTAAAGAGCATGAAGGGGAGCGCCTAAAACTTATTATGGCTCTTTTGGAAAATGCGAAAATACGAAATGCCAAAACCGTGCTGCTATCAGGTGATGTGCATGTTGGCTGTCTGGGCATTATCCGGGACTTACGTTTACAGCAGCCTATAAGTATTCACCAGGTGGTGTCATCAGGCATTGTGCATCCCGCACCAACTTACCTCGAATGGTTAGGCATACTGGCCGTCACAAATGATGACCTCGAATATTTGGAAGAGACCCGATCCATCACGGCCGACATGCTCAAGCCACAGGGCTCGAACAAATATATCCGCGCCCGTAATTTTGTAACGTTGCTTGAAGGGACGGATACGAAGCTCTGGGTTAACTGGATTAATGAAGGTAAAGATAAGCCTGCTTTTCCGCTTCAATAATGCACAAATTTGAAAATGATATGTGATAGCGGCTTTTTTATTTGATATTAATTTTCGGATTTTAGATGGGATATATGTGGTTCAGATAATTGTATTCAATTTAAAGTTAATTCCTTCCTTAAATTGATGCGATAAGTTAGGGGTTTTAATGATTGCCAATTTTTTATTATTAACTACGTAGGAGAACGAGGATGTTTCCGGGAAAACTAAAATATCTAACTGTGAAAATCTGCTGGTTAACACTAATTTTCATTTCTGGATGCACATCAACACCAGATTTATCTGGTTGGGCACAAAATTCAGCTGACCTCGCAGGGGCAGTAGCAAGTGAGGGAAAACAAATAACTGAACGGCTTGATCATAACTATGTTGAATATCTTATTGGATCTGAGGAGGGGTGGTTCACAAAAAGTAAACTAGATGAATGGAAAAATCGTCGAGATACGTTTGCGACAAATAAAGTTGATATTGACGCAACACTCGAGGTTATGACCGGGTATGCAGATGCCATAGCAAAACTTGCGGCGTCCGGAGAAACTGGAGAAGAAGCTGTAGATAGCATAAACAATTCAGTAAACTCGATCGTTAATACTGTTGGCGCATCCAATCCAATTAGTTCAACTGCAATAACAGCATTCAAGGCCTTTGCTGATGCTTTTACCAAAGTTCAAGCCCAGGACTCATTGGCAGGCATAATGAGCTCAGTCAATAGAGAAGTTCAGTTATTGGCTCAAGTGGTGAAGGATGCAGCAGAAGTACAGAAGCAAGTAATCGACTCGATACAACTCCAGGAATGGGCAATGATTGACGAGCGCGCGGGTAAAAAACGCATGCGTTGGTATGCAAATAACAAAGGTTTCTCTTCAATTGAAAACTACTTCAAGGACAATGCTGATCCTGTGGAAGCGCACGCGATTGTCGGACTACTCTCATTACTAGAACCACGCTATCGCGCTAGAGAAAAAGCTAAACAAGATTCGATTCAATGGCGTAAGACTCGCCACTCAGCACTAGACAAAATTGTGAAAGCAGTCGACGCATGGAGCAATACGCATAGCGAAGCTGCCAGTGTACTTCAGAAATGTGGCGGACTTAGATCTTTTCGATTCAAGTGTGGAAACTACACTGCTGCAAATTTAAAGCTGGTAGCAGAACAAATTAGAGCAGCAGTCCCCAGTGAATAGTCTTCTTTATAAGTTGATCATGAAATTGCTAGCTGATTTGTGTATACACAACACTTAATTATGAGGAAATGCAAAATGACAATTGAACATAACGCAGCAGAAGCGCGTGGTATGGCTGCACTAGCAAAAATTCGCAACGCAGTTGCCGAAGAAAAGGATTACACAGGTTTTCTTAGTGAGTTTAGTAATGCATTGGATACCGCTGATGATGAAACCCAAGACCGCTTATCAAAAGCCCGTGACCTGCTTATTAATATTACGGCGGAAAATGCCTTCGCTGCTTACGCAATAATTGCGGCAAGTGCACGTAACCTTAAAGACGGATTTCGATTGGCAACAGTCGTCGCTAATAAGTCTGAAAAAAGCCTATTTTTTCCTGGTGCCGCGGCTCATCTTGCCGAGGTAGCTGCACTTGTCGACCAAATAGCAAAAGCCTCCAAGAGCATTGACGAGGATATAGGAAACCTTGTTGACAGTTTCAATGAAAATGATGTTAAAAATCTTTATTCAGAAGGCGTGGCCATTAAAAATACTATTGATGTCATTTTGTCTACACTAAATAGAATATCAGAAAAGTTTTCTACCGAGTAGAATATTGACTTTTTTAAAAAGGTGATAGTGCAAGCATAGATTTTAGACTGCTTGTTATTGATGATATGATGTATGGTGGTTGTGCTAAGTTGGTTATGATTTTTAGGGTGTAGTTGATATGTTTTTTTGATTTTAATTCGATATATGTCGAGGGTTCTGCTCTTTGGATATCTTTAAGCATGTAAGTTTAATTCTTAACCCTCTAGGAAGCAAAGAGGTAAAGGTGATCTGGAAAATTATCTTTATGCTAATTATTTTGCTAGTTTTTATTTATATTTTATATGTTAGATTTAGTTTTAGTCCACCTCGGTATAATGGACTTCAGGCAAAGATCCTTTTTTCGGATAATTGCAGATCATTTAATGAAACAGTGGTAGTCAACTCTGGTGTATCAAGCAAAGTTAATGACGAAATCAATCGAAGTAAGTGTAAGGTTAAAGTGCATGGTAGGAGGCTAAATGTCAGCGAAGCGCACACTAGGCTAATTCTTGATATTAAAGTGCTGTTGAAAGAAAATATATCGAAAGATAATGTTTATGTTATTTTCGAAATAGGCGGGTTTGAAGATTTTGAAAGGATTGAAGTCGCAGGGTTACATTCTAATGCAATATATAGTGAGCTTCAGGCTAAAAGTAGGTCAGTGAATGCTGGGCTCAGACGTTATATTGTAAACTTGTCAGAAATTATATCTGTTGCTAATTTAAATCAAGAAAGTGCTCACAATGGTTTTATTTCTCATAGATTTTATTTGGCACTGGATTTCCGTAGTGTACTTAGTCAACTAGATAGTAATAGGTATAAGTTTAATTTTAATTATGTCGACAGGACAGGGTATGGCTCCAAAGATGATACATTTTTTGTAACTCTAGAGCAGGAAGGATTGGAGTTTATTCAAGGAATAAACGGCCTTATAGATTCTAACTATGACCAGAGAACAGGATATCTTAGTTTACTAGTTATTCCGAATTCATTCGAAGGAAGACACAGTCGAAATTTGGGATCTCCAGGAGACATAAGTCAAGTATTGTATTTAGATGTTCACGACTTCAAAGCGATCGACCCACAAAATATTTATGCGCTTTTTTATGGTGCTGGGTTTGGTTGTAGCTTTACTTGTAGAGGTATTAAGAATAAGCATGCGAGAATCTGATTAGCATTTGGATTAGATACCAATTCTAAGAGGGCGATTTTATACCTCTGAGTTAGATAGAAAAAAGCCGGCGATACCAATTTAAAGAGAGGCGCAGAAACTATTGTGGGTGAGAAAGGTGGAACTGATGTTTAGTAAGGTTGTCAGAATGTTTAGTTTGGAAAACCATGCTATTATTAGGCTAGCACTCGTTTAGTTACTAGAGTAGAGGAGCTTATGAAGAAGGCTAGCGAGCAACCATACGTTTTAAGTTACACAAAAGGCCTTAAGTTTGACGACGTAGTAAAAAATCAAGAAAGGTTCTCAAATGAGAATTATGCTGATTTTTATCGTAATAATGCTATTTCTGAAATGGACTGGAAGGTTCTAAATAGATTAAATCGCTTAAGCAGTGATTCAGCAACTGTATCGCTAAGCCAGGTTGTTAAATCAATTGGAGCGGAAGCTGATTTAGTTTTGAAAGATATTGAGAAACTGATTTATGAAGGCGTTTTGGATATAAATTTAGATCCTGAAAATAGGAACAGTCTTGAAAATGTGACAATTAAACTGACTGAAAATGGTAAGAAAATTGTTAGTGCTTATCAGGTTTTAAAGGATTCTGTAAGTAAATTTAAGAACGAACGGCGTATTTATAAGAATGATAAGTTAATAAAGTAATAAGGGCAATGACATGGAAGTGTTGTCGATTGAATATTGGTGTTCTTATTTTGGTCTTTACCTTTCTGTATTTTTGATAGGGATTGTTTTCAGCTTTTTCGAAATTACGTCTAGATATAAAGACGCTCCTTTTAAAGTTATAATTTCTGCACCTTCCATAGCGTATATGGCTTTTAACGGTCTAGTGAGTTTTGTTGCATTATTTTTAATGCATGCCTTTCTTGGGGATTTTGAAACTGGTGAATATTTGACTAAAGACAAAGTGTCCGATGTTATTTCGGCTGGGGTAGGGGCAATGTTTGTTTTTCGCAGTTCCTTAATAAAAATTAAAGGAGAAAACGGAAAGGAATTTGATGTCGGTTTAGCTGAAATTGCGTCGCGTTTCCTTGGTGTTATTGATCGTGAGATAGATAAAAAGAGGGCTAGTAAACGAGCCCAAGAAATTGCAACTATGGCTGCAGGAATAACCTTTGATGATTTTTCTAAAATTGTAATGCCATTTTGTATTGGTCTTTTACAAAATGTCACTGAGGAAGAAATAACAGCTATACAATTATATTACACTGGCATCGGAGAAGATGAATCTATAAGTGAAAAAGTACGACCTTTAAAAGCGGCAACCGTTCTCTATGATCTTTTAGGCTATAATGCTGTAAACGATGCTATTACAAGTCTAATATCGATTAAAAAGCTGAATAGAGGGGGCATAGATGAGGAGGATGTTAATGCTGATGCCGCATCTGGATTTTTCGCTCGAGTCTTGAATTGGAAGAAGCCAGATTCCAAGACTAGACGCGAACCTGAAACTGCTGAAACTGCTGAAACTGCTGAAACGGCTGAAACGGCTGAAACGGCTGAAACGGCTGAAACGGCTGAAACTGCTGAAACTGCTGAAACTGCTGAAAAGTTTGCAAAAGATATTAGTTACTCTCAGGGTAGTGAAGAAACTAAAAAGTAATAACTTAAAGAGTTACATCATACTGAATTGCAACCAATTAACTTAGTATATCCCAGCTGTCTTAGCTGGAGATTTTTCAATCCGGCCATCACTGAATCGCCACCAATAAACTAGACATTTGCCAGCTACCTATTCTGAGAATTGTTCTACCTACCCAAAATCGTATCAAAATTAGCCGGAAAATACCTCCGGTAACCGCTATGGTATTTACGTGAGATCAATTAAAGCTGTATCAGCTAATCACACGCATTCAGAGTGCAGTTGTGTTGCATAAGTGTAAGATTTAGCTAAAGTAGTGACAGAAGTATCGAAAATATCTATGTTAGTGACAAGGCATGCACTTTGTCGCTGATCTAGTTAAAAATCTGCACTTTAATATACGTTAAAGTGCAAAATTGATATTTTCCTAAGAATCTATGGTCGATTCAACTTTCTGGTTTTCGGAATTTGGTCAAGGAACCTAGACATGATTTATAACTTAATTTCTTTTATCAAAGAAAGTACGCTGGTTCTAATTTTGATTACGATGGTAATGTATTTCCTCATTAAGGTAGTACTTATAGATTGTCTAGCTAACAGGGAGAATAGTAGATACTTTAAAAAACTAACAAAGAAAGATTGGAAGTACATCGATTATATTTGGTTGATTATTGCTTTGTTGGGGGTTGCACTAGGCAATAAAGAAACATTGGTTAGGGAATTGAACCAGGACGCAGCAATATCGAGAACTAATGCTATTCTGTACTTAAATTCGCTTAAAGAATTTTCTGACATACATACGGGTTCTGCATGTAACGATCCCACCGGAAAAATCGATGCTATTGAAGGTACTTTCGAACTAGAGACGCACGGACCGTCCATAGAATATCAGCTGGCTTGTGAATGGATCGATGCGGTTGCGACCAAAGCAAGGCAACTTAATCTCAATCAATTGGAAGAAGTTAAGCTTGATGATTTTCCGAAAGCACCGGGAACAATTGCGTCATATGACGCAGAATCAGATCTTGAAAAGACACTTGACCTTTATCGCATTCAAAATGAAAAATATTACGAAATTAAAGAAAAGATGAAAGTAACCCCGTTGGAAACATTCCTTTTTGAAATAGCACCACTTTTGATTTGTTTTGCATTGGCACTAAGGATGGTTAAAACAACTGGGGAGATAAAGCTAGAGTAACACAACCAAATCTTGGTTTTAAATCGTTACTTAAAAAATACGGTATGAATTAATGCTGATGCTCTGAATTACTAAGGAAAGATGAAATATGTGGTTGGTAGAGTTTATGGCCTTTGTAAGTGTGCCGCTTTTTTTAGCTCTGATTTTTACAAAAACTAGGGCTAATGAATTGAAAGAAGAACTTTGGGAGCTACGTGATAAATATCAGAGACATTTATTTCCACACAAGAATATATCAGGCCGTGGAGATTACGCTGTAAGGTACTTTTTAGATGGCATCGAGTATATAGAACACATTGTTAGTGTAAAAGAACAGAATGATTTAATAAATCGGCTAATTAGTGAACCTGGTATCGGTAAGGTTGTCGGTTACAAAGTTGGATATAAAGACTGGGAATCGTGGAAGTAGGCATAATATTTTTATGAAAAAAAGTGAAGTTGTAGAAGATCCTTTGAAATCTTTAAATGAAATCTGCTCACCAGACCCACGACAAAAACACTTTACCGGTAGCCTCTCTGATAGACATCGTATTTGAAGTGAAATTAATTTACATCTATGCGTTCCAGTTGATGTTCGACAATTATTTGAAACGGCCAAAAACTTATGTCTGTATACTTGGTTTGTTTACAGATTTCATCAAGTCGCTGAATTACAGGCATATGTCACATTAGAAATGGCACTTAAGACCAAATTTATTTCTCAGTATCCAGACGAAAAAGTGCCTACCTTAGCAAAGTTGTTAAAGACTGCTGAAGATGAGAGATGGATTAATAATGAGCGATTTCCGAGCTTAATGTTTCGAGAAAATTCTACTTTTGACGTCAGTTATTTTTAGGGGGGATTACCAAACTTCTTAAATTATACGATATTAGGTACTATGAAAAACCTGCTGAAAAAGATAAGGGAAGCCGAAAAAAATGGCTCGTATTGAGAATCACAAATATAGCATTGAAGAAGCCTTTAGAGAATGTTTTTACATTGTACCTGATTACCAACGTGAGTATGTTTGGACTGACAAAGAAGTCCATCAGCTACTAGAGGATATCGGAGAGCAAATTGATGTCGGCTCTGCCAGAGAGTATTTTATCGGTACTATACTGGTGTCTCCCACTGAGCAGAAGAATCATTACGAAGTCATTGATGGACAGCAGCGTCTTACAACTTTCTTCCTCTTGTTGTGTGCTCTCAAGCATTTGTTTCAAGGAGAGCCACAGCGGCAGATGATTTCCGGATTAATTTCTACAAGTTATGTTGATAGTGAAGGGGAAGTTCGTACTAACCTTAAATTAGAACCCCGTTATGAAAGCGCCGGTGAAGTTATGGCAAAGCTCGTTGAGTTGGATGCTGAACCCTTAATTGTGCGTGCCGGTATTCAGGCGGCAGGTATATCGAGTTTTGGATCTCTGGAAAATCTGGTTAACGCCTATAGTACTCTTTATAGATATTTGAAGGATAATTATGAGGAAGTAACACAGCTTAAAAAGTACTGGGGATATTTGGCAAATAACGTTGTATTTATCCAGATTTCAACAGATGTTAGTAGTGCTTTAAAAATTTTTGAGACGATTAACGAAAGAGGGGTCGGCTTGAATCCGATGGATTTGCTTAAGAATCTGTTGTTCACACAGGTAAAGCAAACCCAGTTTACGGAGCTGAAAGATGAGTGGAAAAAGGTTACCAAACCACTTGAGAAGGCTAAAGAAAAACCTCTTAGATTTCTAAGATACTTTTTGATGGCTAACTACGTCATAAAAAATGATCGTGCGGACAATGTTGTGCGTGAAGATGAAATTTACGACTGGTTTGTCGCAAAAGGTAATGCAGCTCTTTGCAACTACGAAGCTAAACCCTTTGAGTTTGTCCGAAAAGTAATTCGTAACGTAGAGCACTATATATCATTTGCTAAAGGGTGCGGAAATGACGGTCAACCAAGTTTGGTGATGGATAGCTTGAAAAGGCTTACTGGCGGGGCTTTCAGTTTGCATTATGTCTTACTACTTGCCGCCGCCAATTTTCCAAAACAACTATTTGATCACTTCGTTGCACAGTTGGAGAGTTTCCTTTTTTATTACATCTTCACAAAAACACCGACAAAAGACTTAGAACGTAATTTTTCGTTATGGGCGGATGAACTACGTACTATTGCCGGAACAACAGATCTTTCTTTACAGAAATGCAAACTAAACGACTTTATATCTGATCATTTTGAGAAAAATATGAGTGCTAAGTCCCAAGAACTAGCTGATGCACTCAAACGCTTCACATTTTATTCGATGCAGCAATATCGAACGAAGTACTTGCTAGCGCGCTTAACTCAGCACGTCGAAATGGCATTCAGCGGAATCAAGACGCCTGGCAGTCTTGAACCGTATACCAAGCTTGAAGTTGAACATATTTTGCCGAACAACCCAAAAGCGGAGCTTCGCCAAAGTTGGCTTGATGACAACCCTAATGCTGTGTATGACGATTATAAAAATCGCCTCGGTAATCTTACCTTGCTGGAAAAACCAATCAATATTGTCGCAGGCAATGATTTTTACGTGGCAAAGCAATTGGAATACAGTAAGAGTGGTAACTACCTAACTCGAAGCCTTGCTGCTTTAGTCGATGTAGGGCAAGACACTTCAGTAACAAGAATCAATGCCAAATTGGAAGCGTTTCCTGAATGGAATGCTGCTTCAATTGAAAAACGGCATATGCTTTTAATTACACTTGCGAAAGACGTTTGGAAGACAACGGACATTTAGTTAAGCTGTACTAGCTCAGACTTGATCTGACAGTTACCAGTTTTGCGGTGGTGTCTGTCCAATCAGATTTGAGCTGGTAAATTTAAATGGTTCCTCGGTTTTTGTAGTTCATTTCCCAGTCGATGAACCGTTTTTCCCATAGTTTGCTGAGTTTATCCGCGTGTGTCCATTTACGCTCTATATCGTCTTTCTTCGGTATATCAACACCAGAAAGTTTCTGGCTAAACATCCTTGGTATTACTTGGTTGTAGTGGCGATCAATCATCTCAATGCTGATTCCACATTGGCGGGCCAAAACGTCTATTTGATCCTATTTGACAAACTAGATTGCTGGCCTAATCTCTAAAGTTTTGGTTGATAACAATTAGGGAATGGACAATATGAAAATTAAGCGGGATGTGTTGGGCTTAGTTGTTTATGGCGGGCTGTTGGGTGTCTGCGGTGATGCAATTGGGCAATTAGACGTCAGTAATCTTCAGCGTATTCAGAGTGGAGGGTTTGAAGGTGATAAGCCTTTCAGGTTGCGGTTCGGTACATTGGGTTTAGGTGATGAGTTTGATGGTTCAGCGCTATCGTCTCCTGGAGGGGCGGTAGAGTATTCCTTAAGCGACTTGATTACTTGCAGACCGGTGCATGGAGATTATATCGCGACTAAAAACATCACGTTGCAGAGACAAGAAATTATTAGTGGTACATTTACTGCTGAGTTCCAAAAGCAGCTTCATAAAAAGCTTGGGATGAGTAGCGTATCAATTAATGGAATTGAGTATAAAGGTGGTAGTTATAGGCTTGATGTTAAAACTCTTGAGGATCGTGTTGCCTTTATGAAGGCTGCAATTACATATCCCGGTTTGTCAAAAGAAGCGTTAGGTAATGCTATTGTTTCTAGGTTTGGAAATCCTGATTTGTATTCGACTGAATCTGGGGGGCGTTCACCGGCATAATTTGTTTGAGTTGGTCAAAAGTTGAAATGTAATTATTTATCAATGTGTTAATCGAAAAAATTACGGGGATAATCGAACAGAGAGCTCTCTGTTACTGCCGTATGAGTCTATACAAACTTTCTTTTTCCAAAATTCTCAGCAAGCCAACCATAATCCCTAATATTGGCTTTTCTAGCCTTTTGGCTAATCTCACGTCGTTTCAATGAATCAGGATCTTTTTGCTCGTACACCATACCGCTGAACTCTTGCCTGAACATCGAAGGCAGTAAATGGCTGTACGTTCTGTCGATCATTTCTATACTGGTGCCGCATTGCTTTGCTAATGCAGCGATGTCTGCTTTCGTTTTCAAGTTCCATGTAATGTAGGAATGTCGCAATGAATAAAGAGTTCGTTCGCCGTAAGGGCTTTCTTTGAGGTTTAGCTTTTCCAGTATGTCAGAGAACTTACGGCTTAGGCTCTTTGGCTCTGAGCCGTCCGCTAACCTGAATACTTTGTCGGTTGCTTGTCTGTCTGGAAATCTGGCAACCAATTCCTCGAGGTTTGAAACGAAGTCACTGCGCACTACGACTTGTCGTGTTCCTGTATGGCTAGTCGTTTTACCCTTGCGAACTGATACCGTAATCTCTGGTACACCATCATTTAATCCAAAGCCTATATCTCGCCATTCCAATTGCTCAATCTCAGTACCTGGCCTCATACCGCTAGCAACAACAAAATCAATGTAGTCATACAGCAATTCCAGCAGCATGCGACTAGTTTTGTTTTTGGTGCGTTGCTTTTCCTCATCAATATATTCGGAGATTTTGCGGAACTCTTCCCAAGTAAATGCAGCACGGCGCTCTTGTCGTTTGCCTTTGGTGTCAAACGTGGGGATATGGTATTTGGAGATCTGTGCTGACCTCAGCGCTTTGTCATATATCTTGCCAAGAACTGCGTTGTGATTTTGCAACGATGAGCTGGATAACTCGCCACCAAATTCTTTCTTGCGCCATTCAGAAAACGCATCCATGTCTTTTTGCTCAATGGTGTCGATTCGTTTCCCAGTGAAATACGGAATATGATAGTTTTTGAGAATGCCAATATAGACGGTGTTGGTTTTAGCAGACTTTCCGTTGGCAATGTCCAGTTCTAAATCTTTAATCACTGAGTTGGCGAGCACTTCAAAATTCTGGGCGCCGGCTTTGATGCCGAGCTGAAATTCAGCCCGGCGTTTATAATAAGCCTCGGTGGCTTTAACTTTTGCAGCGTCAACATCTATTTCGCCGGTAGCATACGTAACGTGTTTCTTACCGACTTTGAAGCGGGCATACCAACGTTGAGAACCCTGCTGGATAAAAATAATCAGTCCCGTGAAGATGGTTATTTTCTGCAGGTACGCCATTCAAAACTCCTGTTAGATAAATCCTCGTAATTTGTAGTTTTGTGCCCAGCGATCTATCTGATGTCTAAGCAGTTCGTCGTAGTGGACTTCCGAAAACTGCTTATCAACCATCTTTTGGTTTTCCAACGCTACACCTGACAATTCGCGGCCAAACATCCGAGGGATAACATGACTGTAGTGCTGTTCAATCATCTGGATACCCGTACCACACTGACGGGCTATAACGTCGATACTGACATTCTGGGCAGTGAGCTCCCAGGTAATGTAGCTGTGACGTAACGAATATAAACTCCTTTCTCCGTGTTGGGAATGCTTTAGGCCGGTTAATTGTAAGGCTCTATCAAAGTGTCGTGGCATCTCTTTGACTGCAGAACCGGATTTCAGTAGAAACAGTTTGTCGTCCTTTTTCCTATTCGGAAAACGCTGACTTAGACGCTGTAGTACTTTTACGATGGCTTCCTTACAAACAATTTCGCGTGTACCGGTATATTTCGTTGTTTTCCCTTTACGAACGGTTGCATAAAATCTGCAGCGCTCAGCGTCCCTCTCAATGTGCAAATCTGCCCAAGTCAGGTTATCCATTTCAGAGCCTGGCCTCATACCCGTCAGGATAGCGAAGTCCATGTAATCCAATAAAAGCTCTCTGATCTGCCGGGTTTTCTCCTTGCGGCTTTCATACTGGATTTCTTCTACCTTCTCCCTGACCTTAAGATATTCGTCAATATTAAAAGCTGCACGGCGCTGGCCGCCGACACCTTTGTTTTCTAGCGATGGTACTTGGCTAACCAGCATCCACTTCTTTTTCACGGCATAATCAAAGACCATTTGCAGGGCTGCGTTGTGGTTCTGTACTGTTGACTTAGCCGGGATGCGGCCAAGCTGAGCAACGCGCCATTGGTCGAACTCGGTAAGTTGATCATCGTCAATTCTGGTCACATGCGTGCGACCAAAAAAAGGTATATGGTATTTGCGCAGTGCACCTATATAATCGTCATAGATGACTTTACCCATACTAGCAGCTAATGCTTGCTGCATCTGTTGTATGACTTTATCAGCCACAAAGGCGAAACGTTTAGTCTCTACAACAAAGTTGTTGGTTTCGAAACGGATTTCGTATTCGATGAAAATTCGATGAGCCTTAGCTATAGCTTCGCTCAGATCACGAGTTTTGGTTGTGCGGGAAAAGTGAGTTTTGTTGATTTTTAGGCGGGCAATCCAGTTATAGCAGTTACTTTGCTTGTAGATTTGCAGGTCTGGTGTAAGGCGATGTTTCTCGATGACTTTTGACATTTTTTAGCTCCATGTATAGCTCTCAATTTGCAAATATTTTGTAAAGTTTGCTTTTTGAGAGAATTATCTGCTGAATTTTCAGCTAGATAACCATATATGAAGTTCATTCAAAATCCGCCGGGGGAAACTCCGTGTCGGTTCGAGTCCGACCCTAGGCACCAAAACGAATCAAATCAATTACTGATAGTATGACTTCGCTTTATAGCTTCAATCATCGCTTGCGCCAACGGTGAGCCTGAATGGTTGATGGATGTAATTAACACCACCGGGATCTGGTAACAATATTTTTGCGGCAGTATCGCTTTGAATACGCCCTTATCTACCCAATGGCTGGCGTAGTGCTCGGGCAGGTAGCCGATAAACTTACCGGATAAGATCAAATGGGCAATACCTTCGTCGTGATAGGCGATTGCGGTATTTTGGTAGTTTAAGCCATCGTTGCGCCGCTCTTTATCGCGCATATAGTTACTGGTGATCACTTCAGCGCGTTGTAATAGTTTTTCCGTTTCCTGCTCTTTGCACTCAAACAACGGGTGGCCGCTGGCACAGTACAGATAGTTGGTTTCATTAAACAGCGGCGTGTAATCCAGCCCACGGATATGGTGGCGGCTAACGCCGATGCCCAACAGCGAACGGCCGTTGGCGACGGCTGTTTCTACTTCGCGTGCTTCGCAGACATAGATATCAAATTGAATAGCGTCGCTTTTCTGTTTTAGTGCCGCTATGGCTTTACCGATAGCGCAGCGTGGGTCGCCAACCAGGGTGTCGATGGTTGCTAAGCTTACCCGGCCAGATAATTTATGTTTTGAGCCTGCAACTGTAGTGGCAAAAGCCTCGCATTGCTGTAACAGCTCAAGTGAAGCCTGATAGGTTATTCGCCCAGGCTCAGTCAGCTCAAAACCACTGCGGCCACGTTTACACAGTGTTACGCCCAGCCGTACTTCTAAGTCGGATAAATGCGCACTGATGGTTGAGCGGCCGATATTCAGCCGCGATTCGGCCGCTGACAGCCCGCCGCATTCGACGATAGTGACGAAAATTCTCAGTAAACGTAAATCAACGTCCTGTACCTGCATCAGTTGCTCTTTAGTTCGATAAATCAGGAATGAGTTACGAATATTATGTATTTATAAAACTACTGACGCAAGCTAGCATGGTGGTATTAAAGCAATGTCTGCTCATCGCGGCATCGGCTGAACCGGTTTACTCACATCAACACGCCATGAATCGTCCCTGAGGCTCGGTTCCGGCCATCTCTGGCCTCCAACGGTTGATTTAGAGCAAACCGATTCTGCCTGCGAGGTCCCGTTGCAGACTTTTTATCAGCATGTTTAAGGATCACAATATGACGTTTCGCTATGGTTTAGACCAGATGGATTTAGATATCGTCAACGGTATCGCTGATGGCAGTATTAAGGCTGAGTTGTGTGCTGAAGTTATCGCCAGAATTAATCAAAGCCGCAACAACGTTGAGGTAATGGCCTCATCTGACAAAGCCATTTACGGCATTAACACGGGCTTTGGCCCATTGTGCGATACGCAAATTTCGCCGGCCGAAACCGCGCTACTGCAAAAAAATCTGCTGATCACCCATGCCGTGGGGGTAGGTGAGCCTATCGCCAAAGCCATTTCAAAATTAATGCTGATCACCAAAGTACATGCCTTAAGCCAGGGCTATTCAGGTGTACGCTTAGAAGTGGTTGAGCGCATGCTGAAATTTATTGAGTTGGATTTAATTCCGGTAGTACCCGAGCAGGGCTCAGTGGGTGCTTCCGGCGATTTAGCGCCGTTATCTCACCTGTTTTTACCGCTTTTAGGTGAAGGTGAGTTTTGGCACGACAAAGGCACAATCAGCGCGGCTGAAGCCTTAGCGCAACATGGCTTAGCACCGCTGGAGTTACAGGCCAAAGAGGGCCTTGGCCTGATTAACGGCACCCAGTTTATTTTGTCACATGCCATTACTGCCCTGACTAAGATGCGCTACCTGCTGAATTTAGCCGATGTTGCTGGCGCCATGAGTATTGAGGGTATGCAGGGCAGTGGCTCGCCGTTTCGTGCCGAGCTGCATCAAATCCGTGCTTTTGCAGGCAATATCGAAGTAGCTGCCCGCATGCGCCGCCTGTTTAAAGACTCAGAAAATATGGCTTCGCATACCGGTTGTGCCCGGGTGCAGGACCCGTATTCGCTGCGCTGTATTCCGCAGGTACATGGTGCCTCGCGTAATGCCTATAACCATTTAAAAGAGTTGGCCGAAATTGAAATGAATTCGGTTACCGATAATCCTATCGTAATAAGCAGCGAAGAGGCGATTTCCGGCGGTGGCTTCCATGGCCAGCCGCTAGCGATGGTGCTGGATTATGCTTCTATCGCCGCTGCCGAATTGGGTAACATTTCCGACCGCCGCTGTTATTTACTGTTGGAAGGCCTGCATGGTTTGCCGCGCTTGCTGACCAAAGCCGGCGGTTTAAACTCCGGCATGATGATCCCGCAATATGTGACTGCTGCTTTGGTAACCGAGAACAAATCATTGTGCTTCCCGCCGTCAGCCGATAGTGTACCGACCTCAATGGGACAGGAAGATCATGTGTCTATGGGCAGTATCTCTGGCCGCAAATTAAACCAGATCTTAGGTAACCTGGAAAAAATTCTGGCGATAGAACTGATGTATGCCGCTCAGGCAATAGAGTTCCGCCGGCCAAATACCTGTTCTGATCTGGTTGAACACAACTTTGCGCTTATTCGTAGCAAAGTGGCGAAGTTAGAAGAAGATCGCCTGTTAAAGCCGGATATCGACGCCATGATTGAACTGGTGAAAACCCAGGCCTTTACTGTCAACTTTGCGCTGAATTAAGGGGAGACGGATGATGACTTTTCAGGACCAGATTAAGCAAGGTATACCAGCCGAGTTACCGCCAGCTAAGCGGTATCCTGCGGATGCGAACCGGGCGCCTAAGCGTAAAGACATACTGACCAAAGCAGAAAAGCAGCTGGCGGTGCGTAACGCGCTGCGTTACTTCCCAAAAGCGTGGCACAACGAACTGGCGGCAGAGTTTGCCAAAGAGCTGAGTGATTACGGCCGTATTTATATGTACCGCTTTAAGCCGGACTACAAGCTAAAAGCGCGGCCAATTACTGATTATCCGGCCAACTGCCAGCAGGCCGCCGCCATTATGCTGATGATTGATAACAACCTCGACCCGGCAGTAGCACAGCACCCGGAAGAGCTGATTACTTATGGTGGTAATGGTGCCGTGTTTCAAAACTGGGCGCAGTACCGTTTAACTATGCAGTATTTAAGCGAGATGCAAAGCGATCAGACACTGCATATGTACTCAGGTCACCCTATGGGTTTGTTCCCATCATCTGAAGAAGCACCGCGGGTTATTGTCACTAACGGTATGATGATTCCGAACTACTCCAAGCCGGATGACTGGGAGCGCTTTAATGCGCTGGGCGTTACCCAATATGGCCAGATGACCGCCGGTTCATACATGTACATCGGCCCGCAGGGCATAGTGCACGGTACTACCATCACGGTAATGAACGCCTTTCGAAAGGTACTGAAAAAAGGCGAGAGCAGCAAAGGCAAGATCTTCTTAACCGCCGGTTTGGGCGGGATGAGTGGTGCCCAGCCCAAAGCCGGTAATATCGCTGGCTGTATTACCGTCTGTGCCGAGGTAAACCCGAAGGCTGCCACTAAGCGCCATCAGCAGGGCTGGGTTGACGAGCTTATCGATAATATGGATGCGCTGATTGCCCGGGTAAAGCAAGCGCAGGGCAATGAAGAAGTGGTGTCGATTGCCTACATCGGTAACGTCGTCGATGTGTGGGAACGCTTTTATCAGAGCGATATTTTTGTGCATTTGGGCTCAGATCAAACGTCACTACATAACCCGTGGTCTGGCGGTTACTACCCGGTTGGCATCAGTTATGACGAAGCGAATCGCTTGATCCGGGAGGAGCCAGAGCTATTTAAAGCTAAAGTGCAGGCGACATTAAAACGTCATGCTGATGCGGTGAACAAACACACCGCGAAGGGCACTTACTTCTTCGATTACGGTAATGCGTTTTTACTGGAAGCCTCACGTGCCGGTGGCGATGTGATGGCCGACAACGGCATCGACTTTAAATACCCGTCCTACGTGCAGGATATTTTAGGCCCGATGTGTTTTGACTACGGCTTTGGCCCGTTCCGCTGGGTCTGTACCTCCGGTAAGCCGGAAGATCTGGATAAAACCGATGCCATTGCGGCACAGGTGCTTGAGCGCCTTATGGTAGAGGCGCCAGAAGAAATTCAGCAGCAAATGCAGGATAACATCACCTGGATTAAAGATGCTAAGCAGAACAAGCTGGTGGTCGGCTCGCAGGCACGAATTTTATATGCCGATGCCGAGGGCCGGATGGAAATTGCCGCAGCCTTTAACGCCGCTATTGCCCGTGGCGAGATTGGCCCTGTGGTATTGGGGCGTGATCACCATGACGTCAGCGGCACCGACTCGCCGTTTCGTGAAACCTCTAACATTTACGATGGCAGCCGTTTTACTGCCGATATGGCGATTCACAACGTTATCGGTGACAGCTTCCGCGGCGCGACCTGGGTGTCTATCCATAACGGCGGCGGGGTAGGCTG
Organism: Rheinheimera sp. ATLC3; assembly: GCF_059429535.1. Classification (NCBI taxonomy): domain Bacteria; kingdom Pseudomonadati; phylum Pseudomonadota; class Gammaproteobacteria; order Chromatiales; family Chromatiaceae; genus Rheinheimera; species Rheinheimera sp. ATLC3. The sequence goes on along the minus strand of NZ_CM182103.1, from coordinate 1,588,749 downwards.
GGGCGAAGTGATTAACGGTGGCTTTGGTATGCTGCTCGACGGCTCAAACGAGGCAGACAGACGGTTAAAATCCATGCTGCTATTCGATGTTAATAACGGTATCGCGCGTCGCAGTTGGGCACGGAATACCGAGGCCGATTTTGCCATTAAACGTGAAATGGCCAGAACCCCGAAGTTAAAGGTTACGCTGGCGAACCGGGTAGATGACGACATTCTGGATAATTTGTCGCTCTAGCAGCTTTAGCTAGTTAACATTGAGCCCCGTCAGCTTTGCAGGCGGGGCTTTCGTCTTTTTTAAAACACCTTGCTATACAAGCGGCTAGTGCCAAACCAGGTCAATTCTGCAGCACTCTGGGGCTTATGCACTAAACTGATTAAAATTTAATCAGGATGATTAGCCATGAAACGCCGCGATTTTCTGACTCAAACCTCATTATTGCTTGGTAGCAGTTTGCTGCCAGTGTCTCATCTATTGCAAGCCAGCACAGCATTACCCGCGCTTAAAACCGCAGATTGGAAAGGTCTGAGGCAGCAATTCTCTTTGACTCACGACTACATACATTTAGCGACCTTTTTGCTGGCATCACACCCCAAGCCGGTGGCTGCCGCGATTGAACGCCACCGCAAAGCCTTTGATGAAAACCCTGCCGATTACTGGCATGAGCATTTTATGACCATTGATCATCAGATAGCCGCGGCAGCAGCCGACTATATGGGCGGTGATGCCTGGCAGATAGCACTCACCGACAGCACCACTATGGGCCTGGCGCTGGTATACAGTGGCTTAAAATTACGCCCGGGTGATGAAATACTGCAAACGGTGCATGATCACTATTCCACCGATTTATCGCTGCAACTTCGGGCAGACAGAACCGGCGCTAAGGTGCGCCAGGTGGCACTGTATGATGATCCTTCGCAGGTGTCAGTAGATGAAGTGGTGACCAAACTAAAGGCGGCCATTACTACCAAAACCAAGGTCGTTGCCGTAACCTGGGTGCATTCCTCTACCGGGGTAAAGCTGCCGGTGCGGGCCATTGCCGATATGCTGACTGAACAGAATAAACAGCGTGATGACGCCGATCAGATCATCTTCTGTGTCGATGGCGTACATGGCTTTGGTATTGAAAATGTGGATGTTTCGTCATTGGGCTGTGATTTTTTTATTGCCGGTACCCACAAATGGATATTCGGCCCACGCGGTACCGGTGTGATCTGGGGCAGTAAACGCGGTTGGCAGCACTGCAATGCGGTTATTCCAAGCTTTAGTCAATCGTATGATGTCTGGCTGGGTGGCAGCACCCAGGATCAGGTGCCCACAGGCGAGCACATGACACCGGGTGGTTTTCATTCGTTTGAACACCGCTGGGCGCTGCCTGAGGCGTTTAAATTACATTTGCAACTGGGTAAAGCGGATGTTCAGGCGCGTATTCACCAGCTTAACAGCCAAACTAAGCAAGGCCTGGCCAAACTGGCGGGCGTAAAGCTGTATACACCTATGTCGCCACAGTTATCTTCGGGATTGGTATGTTTTGATTACAAACAAATGTCGCCGGAAGATGTGGTAAAAGAGATGCACAAAAAAGGCATTATTATGAGCGCGACACCATACCGTAAGTCTTATGCCCGTTTTGCCCCAAGTCTGGTAAACAATGAGCAGGAAATTGAACAGGCGCTGGCCGCACTACATACCGTGTAGCCAGCGTTACTTGATGGCTGGCGCAAGTTATAGGGTGTCTAACAGGCTTGACGCTTTGCTCCGGTAGTCTGGCTGGCTGGTACTGTTAACCAACTTTTGCAATATAAGCCGTGCCTCATCTTTACGTTGCAACTGCACCAGGCTTTCTGCCAGCAGGTAGTTTACCTCTGCATTAGTGCTATCCAATGCGAATGCCTGTCGCAGCACGGGTAGTGCCTGATCAAATTGACGCAGCTCAAGCAAAGCCTTCGCCCGCGTTAATTGGATCCGGGGATTGTTACCAAGCAGCTTATCTGCCTGAATGGCATACACCAGTGCTCGCTGAGCGTCATCAGTTAACAATGCATTTGCCAGATTATTATACAGCCAGGGATCATCGGTGAAAGCGCCGGCATTCAGCAGCAGCTGATATTGCTGTTTTGCTGCTGCATAAGATTGATGATTAATATGATGCTCAGCCAGTAAACGGCGCAGCCACACATTGTCAGGGTTGGCGCTAAGGTATTGCTCAGCTAGCGTGACAAAAGGCTGGTTGTATTTTTCCTGCCGGGCTAGTTCGTATAAACCGGCCCAGGCGCGCTTGAAAAACGGGTCCTTGCTGATGCTGGCTTTAAAAGCAACGAAAGCGTCTGATGTATTGCCTGTTTGCCTGGCATATTCTGCCCGAAGCAAATACGCGTCTGCACTTTCGCCTGATTCGCCTTCTAGTGCAGCCAGTTGCTCTTTTGCCACAGGCAGTTTGTTGTTCGCTATCAGCATGGCGATATATTCGTACTGATATACAGGTTGATCTGGCGAGAGCTGTATTGCAGTAGCCAGGTTTTGCAGCGCCAGTAGCGGATGGCCTAGCCGCTGCTGAATTCTGCCAAGCTGCAGCCAGTGCCCACTGTTAAGTTCCGGCAATGACTGAATAAGCTTTATTTTGTCTTCAGCTTGTGCCGTTTCGTTCAGAGCAAGCAGGACCTCGACTTCCTGAAACAGTAACTCTTTATCAAGAAACTCTTGCCGCAATGCCCGCTGCAGCAGATAGCGTGCGTCCGTCAGAGCATTGGTTGTCAGGTAGTGACGCAGCAACAGGTCTACCGCTGGGCGGTAGTATTTACGGTTTAGCATCGTATTCAGTCGCTGCTCGGCCTGTTGTGTTTTACTTAACTGCAACTCCGTAGCAGCCAGCAAAACGGTTGTGGCCTGGTGGTAGGGCTGTTCTTTTAACAGTGCTGAAAGTAAGGTCTCAGCTTCTTGTATTTTGCCCTGACTGATGTACAGATTAGCCAGTGTCAGCCTGCCGGCAAAGTGTTCTGGCTTTAGCTTCAACAGCTGCTGCAATGTCTGGTTTACACTCTGGTACTGCTGCGCTTGTAACAGAATACCGGCATATAAGTTCAGGTAATCTGCATTATCAGGTGCCAAAGTTATCAGTTGCCGGGCCTTCTTCATAGCGGCGTCATTATCACCGACATCCAGCGCCAGCAGAGCGCCCGTTAACAACGTTGCTGGGGTATCTGGGCTTTGCTGCTTATTCAACTCCTGCAGGGCCAGCTCTGGGCCATATAACTGGCGTTTTAAATCGGCATCCAGTGCTGCCAGTGTTGCATCAGTTGGAAACCGGGCCCGGATATCACTTAACATCGTTTCAGCTGATTTAAGCTTGCCTGCTCTCATCGTAAGCAACACATGTTGAGCCAGCAGTGGCACGGAGTTTTGAATATGCTCTTGATGTCTCTCCAAAAAACGCAGTGCCATGCTAGGTTCTCTGGTGCGTAAATAATGTTCTGCAATCAATGCGATAGCATTTGAATCCTGCGGTTGCAGTTTAAGATAAGCTTCTAAATCCTGAATCGCCTGTTCTGATGCCCCCAGCAGATAGTTCAAGGCTGCCCTTAAATACAGCTGTGCCGGCGCTGCTGCAAAGTAATCGGTTGGCAGCGCATTCAGATCATCGCGTAGCGCAACAAAATTAGTGGTTTCTGTTTTATTATCCAGCACAGCGTTAAGCAGCAGCAAACTAAAACGCAGATAAGCATCGTTTAGTCCCATATCTTGCAGCTTAAGTAAGAATGGCCGCGCTTTAGCCGGTTGGCCTACGGCGAACCAGGCGGCGCTTAATGAACGTAAAACAAAAGGGTTATCGCTCTGTAGCGATAAAGCACGCTGATAGTAATCCAGAGCCGCTTCGGGTTGTTGCTGCTCTTTGGCCAGATTGCCGAGCAGTAGCAGTGTTTCAATATTCTGCGGATCTTTTGCCAGGGTTTGCTGCAATAAGCTATTAGCCTTAGCAAACTGGCGTAATCTGATAGCCAGGCCCGCTTTGGCATTGAGTAAAGACGCATTGTCTGCAAGCAGTTGTTCTGCGTTATCCAGTGCGGTGGCGGCTTCGGTGTATTTACCGTTTTCCTGATAGAGGTTAGCGCTGACCAGCAGCCAGTTAAAACGTTTGAGCGGACTTAATGCACCATACTTTTCAAGTTGCATCAGCCTGGATTCATCCTGAAATAACAGGTAGACGTAACTTAGTTCATCACTGAGCAGATTAACATCGGCACCGTCGGTTAGCGCGCCCTCTAACACGTTTAACGCCTGTGCGAAGTGCTGCTGCTCTAACAGAATTTTGCCCAGTAAAATTTGAGCCGCTAAGTTATCCGGATTATCTTTTAATACATTACGTAAATGGATGCCCGCGCTATCAAATTGTTTCTGCTGGTACAGTTTTAACGCGTTCTCGTAATTATATTGGCTGTCGGCAAGCAACTGGCAGGAGGAAACCAGCAGCAATGCCAGAATAAAGCGAACAAACATTGAAACCTCTTATCGTTTTTTGCCGGAGTCGGCAAACTGTCCCTGTAAAGCAAATGAACAATAGCAGTAATAAGCAGATAAAAAAAAGGGGCCTGACGCCCCTTTTGTGCAGATTAAGCGCGCCGTCTGTAGAGCAAGCCAAGCAGGCCTAACGAAAACAGTGCTATGGTGCCAGGCTCTGGTACCTGTACCGGCGTATCAGTGTTGTCTGGTACAAAGGTCTTGGTGGTAATACTGGCAAATTTAATATGATCACCCAGAGCGTAATTGCCGCCGTTAAATACCGGATTATAAGCGCCGATTAACCAGTAGTTAGCGAAAGTGCTGGTAATGCCTGTACCTTCAATAGAACTGTTGTTGGCAAACACATAAGGTGTATTAATACCAGTATCTTTATAGCTCGCGGTTTGGATGGCAGAATTGGCCACCTGTTGCCAGTTTACTGAACCGCCGGCGAAAGGGTTAGCTGCAAAAGCACCTACCGATACCCAGCTGTAGCCGCTGGTCCAGCTGTTTGTCAGGCTGAGCAACTCAACAGGCTGTAAGAATTCCAGTAAGATAAAATCAAAGCCGCTGGTATTGTCTACCGCGTGCGAAGGTGAGCCGCTGTCGTTTCTGTTCCACAGCTGTACACCCCAATTAGAATCAAGGGTGACGCGGTTGGCAGATCTTACCGTAGACGTTGCGCTACTGCTGTTAGAAGACCAGCCAGATAGTGCAGCGCTGTTGCCTGAGCTGGATTGCAGTGACAGTTTGTTGGCGCCAGTTGTAGTCTGGCCGGTTTTAAAATTCCACGTTTCTGTGCTGGCATAAGCAGACAGTGAAACCGAGCAGAGCAAAATTAGTATGGATCTTAACATTTTCCATTCCCTACAGAGATAGACGACAGTGGTTTATCACAATTCCTAACATGTTAATGCAAAAAGCAGACCATTTTGTTAATGGCTGATTCTGAATGATTTTTATGATTCCGTATCTGGTCTGGTGTAAATAAAACTGACAGATCCTTTTTGATCCACAGACGCCATACGTTACAAATCATGGCGCAGTATAAAGCTTAGAGCAAATAAGATCTTAGCGGTATTAAAGCGCCGCATTATTGGCTGTCGTGTTCAGGGCCATAGTGTAGCGCATTGAAGGGGGACTTGTCTGGTTTATATGTTTTATATATGATTCGTATATTTAAATCAGGAGGGTTAACTTGGGTATCGTTAAAATTGCAGATGAACTGCACGAGGAAATTCGTAAAGCCAGTGGTGCCATGTCCCGTTCAATCAATGCTCAGGCTGAATTCTGGTTGAAAATGGGCATGCTTGCTGAGCTGAACCCGACATTAAATTATCAGCAGTTGACAGCAAGGCTATTGCGCCAGGCTGATGTCACGCTTGCAGGAGAGATAGATGAGCCCCGTCGTGCTTAAAACGCCAGAAGAGCTCAGCCTGCAAAGAGAGGCGGGCCGTCTGCTGGCGCAGGTGTTTGCCATGCTGGATAGCAAAATTGCCGAAGGCATCTCAACGCTACAGATTAATGACCTGGCAGAGCGTTATATTGTCGATGAACTGCATGCCCGACCGGCAAGCAAGGGGCAGTATGGCTTTGCTTATGTGCTTAATACATCGGTAAATGATGTGGTCTGTCACGGTGTACCTTCTGCATCACAGGTGCTGCGCAGTGGCGATATAATCAACGTTGATATTACGCTGGAAAAGCATGGTTTTATTGCAGACTCCAGTAAAATGTATTGCATCGGCAGCGTAAAACCAGACGCCAAAGCACTGGTTGATGATTGTTATCAGGCGCTGTGGTTAGGCATTCATGCTGTCAAACCCGGAGGTAGACTGGGTGATATAGGCTTTGCCATAGAGCAGTTTGCCAGGCGTAAAGGTTACAGTGTCGTACGTGAATATTGTGGTCATGGTATTGGCCGGGAAATGCACGAGGCGCCCCAGGTATTGCATTACGGTACGGCAGGTAGTGGTATGGTACTGAAGCCCGGCATGGTATTTACGATTGAGCCGATGCTTAATCAGGGCAGTCACAAAGTGAAAACCAAAAAAGACGGCTGGACCGTCGTTACCCGTGACAAAAAGCTGTCCGCCCAGTGGGAGCATACCGTAGCAGTAACTACAACGGGTGTTGAGGTGCTGACTCTGCGTAATGAAGAGCAGAGCCTGGTATGTGAATAAACATAACTGGCCGCGTGAATAACAACATTTCCTCCGTTTTGACATCATGTTAGCCTGTCATCAGTTATTTCTCGGTAAGGGGTTTTTAAATGCGCGCAACTGCTATGCTGCTGTTTCTTTTGCCAGCTCTGGCAATGGCTGGTACTTCTCCCTGGCCTGAGCAGCCAGTATTAATGCTGCAGCCCGGCATGCAACAGGTTGTCAGTAAACAGGCGGTACTTGAACAATTGGCGGAAGGTTTCCATTGGGCTGAAGGCCCGGTGGCTGAACCTGATTCGGGTGATATTTTGTTCTCCGATGTGCCGCAGAACACCGTGTATCGCTGGAGTGCGCAGCATGGCTTGACCGTTTATTTGCAGCCTTCTGGTTACACCGGTTTGTATCCGGACAATAATCTGCAGGAAGGTGCCAACGGACTGATATTTAACCACGATGGTCAGTTAGTGTTGGCGCAACATGGTGACCGGCGTCTGGCAGTGTTGCAAAGCAGTGCAGAGCAGCCGCAGTATCATACCCTTATCAGCCGTTATAACGGCAAACTGCTGAATAGCCCCAACGATGTGGTGCAGCATAGCAGCGGCGCTTATTATTTTACCGACCCACCATACGGCCTGAAAGGTGCAGATAAATCAGAGCAAAAACAGCAGAGTGTCAATGGAGTTTACCGGTTGCAAAGTGATGGCCAGATAACGCTGCTGGCAAGCCACCTGACCCGGCCGAATGGCCTGGCATTTTCGCCGGATGAGCAGTGGTTATATGTGGCTAATTCTGACCCGGCAGCAGCGCAGTGGTGGCGCTATCCGGTAAACAGTGATGGCACGCTTGGCGAAGGTAAGTTGTTTTTTGACGCTACCGCTGCTGCAAAAATGGCCAGTGGTTTGCCGGACGGGCTAAAAGTGCTGCCGTCTGGCATATTGCTGGCTACCGGCCCCGGTGGGGTGTGGGTGTTATCGGCAAAAGGTGAGCATCTGGGCACGATACAAACCGGAGTAGCGGCGGCTAATGTGGCGTTAAGCGCTGACAACAGCTGGTTGTATATTACTGCCAGCCGTTATCTGCTGAGAATAAAGCTGCTGCAGGGTTAAAGGCTACTGCCATCCTGCACGACCAGCAGGCTATAACGCGCACCCAGTGCCCACTGCCAGATTTTGGTTTCACCGGCTTGCAGTGGCAGTAATGCTGAACGTATTTTATTGCGTTTTAACCGGATAAATTTGTATCGCTTTATCCGGAACAGCAATTTACGGCTGTATTCATCAAACCAGGAACCGTTAAAGTGATGAATAGCGTAGCCGGGCTTGTCCTGTCTGGGCGTACAAAAATAATGGCTGGGATAAATCACGGCGTCAGCGGTAAGCTTAGTTGTCTCATCGTCCCGGTAAGGTTTTACCAGGCCAAACTCCCTGCAGAAAATCTCACTTATTACACCTGTATTTGGCGTCATGTCATATTGGCCGTCTGCTGTGACAAACTGCTTGGTGTCATACGGGCGTAACAGTTTATCTATTACTATATTCTGCGCGCAGGCACCCATAAGCGCCGTAACAGGTGCCAGACGGTTTTTAAATTTCTCAAAGCCGGTGACAAAGTTATGCTGGCGAAATACTTCTAAATCAGCAGTGACTTCCAGATCGGTGTCAAAATAAAATCCGCCGTGCTGGTGTAGTGCGTAAAGCCGCAGATAGTCCGATACAAAAGCCCATTTACCTGCTGCAAAGGCTTGCTGCATATAGGTATTGTTCAGGGCTTTGACACTGTTGTTATTCCATTCAATCAGCTGGTAGTCCGGCAGGTGTTTTTTCCAGCTGGCAATACAGCGCTGCACCAGCTCAGGCTTTTCGGCATTTCCTACCCAGACGTAATGAATTATTTTCGGGATCATCAAATACACCACTATGGTTGTGTTTACCGGCGGCAATATAAAGCGGGCCCGGGCGGCAGATTGTATGACTTTGTAACGAAGCTGTTACCTCTATTACAAATGACAGAGTGGTCTTAATACCAAATACCGGGCAACCGCGACAGCGCCAGAGGGTGCGGTTATTCTGCGCTGTGCGGCTGAAGTTAGGCTGAATCACCAGTGGTAATGTTATTTACTCTGTTTGAGTTACCCACAGATGTTGATTAATAGTTAAGCGGTAAAAACTGCTGCAAGCGTGGTTTTAACCATTGCACCGCATCATCAACACAGCTGTATACCACCGGTATGACCAGTAAACTAAGAAACGTAGAGGTGATAAGTCCACCAATGACAACGATGGCCATTGGTGCACGGAAACTCGGATCGCCGCCAATACCCAACGCGATAGGCAGCATGCCGGCTCCCATAGCCAGCGTGGTCATGACTATCGGCCGCGCCCGTTTGCGACAGGCATCGATAATGGCATCCCAGCGTTCTAGCTGATGTTCACGTCTGGCAATAATGATGTAATCAATCAGCAGGATGGAGTTTTTGGTAGTGATGCCCATAAGCATAATTAAACCAATCATTGCCGGCATGGACAGTGCTGAGTGGGTTAAAAACAGCGCCAGAAACGCGCCGGGTACAGATAAAATCAGCGCAGTAAGAATGGTAACCGGCTGCACAAAATCCTTTAGCAGCAAAACCAGCACCATATAAATGCAGCATACGCCGGTAAGCATTGCTATAGCGAAGCCGCTGGCCAGTTCGCCCATCATTTCAGCGTCGCCCTGCGTGGTTTGCGATACGCCCGGCGGCAAGGTTTTTACACTGGGCAGCGCCATTACGGCTTGTTCTACCACACCTAACGGCAGGGTGTTCAGTTCTACATCAAAATTGATATTGCGCATGCGGTCAAAGCGCGTTATTTCTGCCGGGCCACTGCTGATTTCCAGACTGGCGACATTCTCCAGCGCGACCGGGCCATGAGCACCGGGTATTGGCAAGCGTTTAAAGGTGTCAAAATCTTCGCGGGCAATATCGCTCAGGCGCACCACTACCGGAACCTGACGCTCACTGAGGTTAAGTTTGGCTAAATCCTGTTGATAGTCTCCCGCTGTGGCGATACGTAAAGTGTCGGCAATGGCCGCTGCTGTAACACCCAGATCGGCGGCGCGGGCAAAATCCGGTTTGATCAGTAGCTCAGGCCTGACCAGGCTAGCGCTTGACGTAACGGCACCGATGCCCGGAATTGCCCTTAACTCCCGCTCAATTTGCAGCGCATGTTGCTGCAGTACGCGGCTGTCTTCGCCGGCCAGCACCAGCCTGTAGTTTTCGCTGTCGCCCATGCCGACTTTAATTCTTGCACCGGGCAGGGAGCGCAGAATTTCGCGTAGTTGTTGTTCAATGTCTTGCTTATGTACACCAGGCCTTCGCTTGCGATGGCTCAGGCTTAGTGTCAACACCGCTGAGCGAACACTGGCTGCTGTGCCGCCCGCGTCATCGGCGTCACCGGCATTACCACTACCAATAGCGGCATAAATTTGTTGTACATGTTCATGCTGTTGCAGCAGTTGGCGTGCCTGTTCAGCCAGTGCTACAGTGTCCTGCAATTTTGTGCCGGGTTGCATAGTCAGCGTAACCTGGGTCTGCTGGTTGTCATCTGCTGGCATAAAGGCGCCGGGCAACGTCATCGCCAGCATTATGCCGGCAAAGAAAAATATTGCAGCTGCCCCCAGCGTTATACTTTTGTGCTGCAAGCAGCGACTTGCCAGTTTAAGGTAAGAGCGTATCCAGCCTGGTTCTGGTTTAAGCTGCTGGTTGCTCAGTTGCTTGGGTGAGCGCAACAGGTAGGCAGCCATCATCGGCGTCAGCAGGCGGGCAACCAGCAAAGAAAACAACACGGCGATGGCTGCAGTCCAGCCAAACTGCACAAAGAATTTACCAATGACGCCGCTCATAAAGGCGGTAGGCAGAAAAACCGCGACCAGGGTAAAAGTGGTTGCGACCACGGCCAGACCAATTTCATCGGCAGCTTCCATTGCTGCCTGAAACGGCGTCTTACCCATTAACAGGTGACGCTCAATATTTTCTATTTCTACAATGGCGTCATCTACCAACACGCCAATGACTAAAGACAGTGATAACAACGTTACAGTGTTCAGCGAAAAGCCCATCAGGTGCAGCACGAAAAAGGTGGGAATGATAGACAGTGGCAGGGCGACCGCAGAAATGAAAGTGGCCCGCCAGTCGCGCAGAAATAAAAGTACGACTATTACCGCCAACAGTGCGCCTTCATACAACAACTGCATGGAGCCGGCGTAGTTCTCTGCTACCGGATCAATCAGGTTAAATACTTCGGTTACACTGATATCCGGGTGCTGTGTTTGCAACTGCTGCAGGGCAGTCTGTACTCCCTCGGCCACTTCAAGTTCGCCATAACCAACAGCACGGGTTATCTCAAAGCCCACCACCGGCTGGCCATTCAGAAAAGCGGCAGAACGTTGCTCTGCGGTGGTATCGGATACGGTGGCTATGTGATCCAGCCGGATACGGCGGCCATCCGTTAAACTGATTTCCATGGCGGCGAACTGTTCTGCCGACTGCACGGTAGCTAGGGTGCGCACCGGCTGCTCCATACCGCCAATATGGGCGCGCCCGCCAGCGGCTTCCTGCTGTACTTGGCGTAATTGGCGTGAAATATCAGCGGCTGTAGTGTTGAACGCCAGCAGGTTAGCGAAATCCAGTTCGACCCGGATCTCCCGCTGAACACCGCCGACCCGCGTTACCGCGCCGACCCCTTTTACCGCCAGCAGCGTTTTGCTGATGTCGTTGTCGACGAACCAGGATAATGACTCGGTATCCATTCTCAAAGAGCTAAGGCTGTACGTCAGAATGGGGGAACCAGATAGTTCTTCTTTTTTAATTACCGGATCACGTAAGTCTGTTGGCAGGTCAGAACGAATGCGGGCGACAGCATCTCGCACATCATCAAGGGCTTGTTGTATCGGGCGCTCCAGCCGGAACTCGACTGAAATACTGGCTTTGCCGTCGCTCAGGTTGCTGTAAAGGTGCTTTACGCCCTGAACTGTGGCCAGAGAACTTTCTATTTTGCGTACGACATCGGTTTCAAGCTGCGACGGTGAAGCCCCTGGCAGTTCTACAGTGATGGTAACTGTGGGCAAGTCCAGATCGGGTAAGTCCTGAATTTTCATCGCGCGAAAGCTAAAAATTCCGGACAATGTGAGTAGCACAAACAGTAGGATAGCCGGCGTGGGGTTACGTATAGCCCAGGTAGAGATATTTAAATTCATTTTGTACTCCGGCTACATCGCTTCGTCTGATGAAGCGGTTAGCGTCGGCCCGGTCACAATGGGTTTTACAGGCAGTTGTGTGGTGAGCTGGTGGGGAACAACTTTCACCAAATCGCCATCACCGAGAAAAGCCCCGCCTGTTGCAACTACCTGATCAGCCGGTGTAATGCCGCTGGTAATTTCAACTAAATCAGCTGTGCGACGCCCGGTGCTTACTTTAGTTTGCCTGACTCTGCCGTCCGGGCCTGCACGCATTACATAGCTAAAACCATCCCGCAGTTGAATGGCGCCTTGTGGCAGGGTTAGCACCTTCGACGTCCCCAGCTCAAACCAGCCGCGGGCAAAGCTGCCGGCTTTGGTATTACTGCCTGACGGCAGGTCGACATACACCGTCCCATTACGGCTTTGAATATCCACTACCGGCGCGACAATCCGTACAGTACCAATAATGCTTCCGCCGCCAAGCGGCGTGATATGCACGCGCTGGCCCGGTTCGAGCTTCGCCAGATCTGCGGCGGCCACTTCTGCCCGCCATTCCAGCCGGCTGCCCCTGATCAGCCTGAACAGCTCCTGGCCTGCAGGCATTACTGCACCTACTGTGGCAGCTCTGGCTGAAATAATACCGTCATCGGGTGAGTACACCTTAGTATGCTCAACACGTAATTGCTGTATATGCACCAAAGCCCGGGCTGACTGCAGCCGGGCCCGGGCCGCTTTTTCAGTAGTGATGTACTGCTGGATTTGCTGCGCAGACAAGGCTCCGCTTGCTTGCAGCTCTGCAGTGCGTTTCACATCAGCTGAGGCTTCCGCCAGCAGGGCTTCTGCTTCTGCCTCTGCTGCCAGGGTTTGAGCCAGATCAGCCTGCACAGTATCTGCATTGAAGCTAGCCAGCAGCTGACCATGCTTGACGCTGTCTCCGACGTTAACCAGCACTTGCTCCAGCTTTAAGCCATTTGTTTCATTGCCGATACTTGCTTCCTGCCAGGCACTGATATTGCCGCTGGCAGATAATATGGCTGGCAACAGTGCAAGTTGAGGGCTGACGACACTCACGGTCAATGTTGGCCTGGAAGTTGTGGGCACCTTATTTGCCGGTGTGTCAGCATGGTCTGCTGCGATAATGATGCTGGCCGTGATGGCGACGATCAGTGCAGTACCAAGCAATACAACCTGATGAGACCTTTTCATGTTCTGCTTCCTTAATCTGGTTGTTGCCTCAGGCGGTTGAAGGAGTGTGAAGTTGGGATATATGCCTGAAACCTGCATTACTGTCCGGTAGTTTGTCTTTCTGCAAACTTACTGGCGGAAAAACAGTAAAAAAATGTATTGGTAAGTTTTAGGTAAGTCTGGCAGCGGATGATGAGGATACTTTTTGCTCACTTTTCATCTGACAGGAACTTATCTATGCACTCAATTATCTCAAGCTTGTTCTGGAAGACTCAGTTGCCAAAACGCACAGCGGTGTTATTAGTTGCCGGTTTTAGTTTGGTACCGTTAACGGTTACTGCCCAGCAAGCAGATGACAATGCGTCGTCATGGGGACTAGGCCTGGCGGTGATGACCAGCCAGAAGCCGTATACAGGAATCGATCGCGATAACAAAGTATTGCCGATACTGAGTTACGAGAACCGATATGTCCGCTTAAGTGGTCCTGAGCTGGCGTTTAAGTTACCAGGCTACCGTTTTAGCGAGTCAAACCGGTTAAACTTCAGTGTAATTACCAAGTATGACTTTACGGATTACGAGCAAAGTGATGCACCTGTACTGAATGGCATGCAGGATCGTGACGGTGGCTTCTGGGCCGGGTTTAAGGCAGAGTGGCAAAATGATCTGGCAGATATCAGCGGCGAGATCCTGACTGAAGTTGCCGGCGACAGTGAAGGCCATATGTTGAATTTTGGTGTTGAGAGAACCTGGCATTTTGCGAAACAGTATATGTTTACACCAAGGGTTGTGGTGAGTTTACTGGATAAGAAATATGTCGATTACTACTACGGCGTTACAACTGAAGAAGTAACCGCAGACCGGTCTTATTATAAAGGTGAGGCAGGTGTGAATGTCGAAATGGGAGTACGGGTCGGTTATATGTTTAAGCAAAAGCATTTTATATTCTTCGATGCCAGTGTGACGAGTCTGGCAACAGAAATAAAAGACAGTCCTCTGGTTGACCGCTCTACAGAGAACCGGGTGTTTCTTGGTTATATCTACAACTTCTGATGAACCGTATTCTGCTACTTGAAGATCATGAACGCTTAGCCCGGCTAATTTGTGAGGGGCTGGCACCTGCCGGCATAGTCGCAGATGTGTTTAGCCGGATAGAGCATGCACTGGTGGCGTTGCAGCAAGTACCTTATCAGGCATTGGTGATTGATCGTGGCGTACCGGATGGCGATGGCTTATCGCTGCTACGACGGCTGCGCGATGCAGGCAATACTATACCCTGCCTGGTACTGACTGCCCGCACTGCATTGAATGACCGCGTTGAAGGTCTGGACGCCGGCGCTGATGATTATCTGGCCAAGCCTTTTGCCATGGAAGAAATGGTGGCGCGGGTGCGGGCACTGCTGCGTCGTCCGGCTGAGGTACGTTCACTTGATCCACAGTGCGGCGATTTAATCTTGCGCCCGTCAGACAGCCTTATTTGCTGCAACGACAACTGCGAGACGCTGGCGCAGGCAGAGCTGCAAATTATGTTGTTACTGGTACGCAGATGCAATGAATCAGTACGGCACAGTGCTTTGGAAGCGGCAGGCTGGGGCTTCAGCGACGCGGTGACGCCAAATGCACTGGATGTGGCATTACACCGGTTACGGCGTAAACTGCGGGCTATTGGTTCGAAGCAGCAGATAGTGAATATCAGAGGTGTGGGCTATGCGCTTCGTGACAATGCATCTTTTCAATAGTTTGCGACTGCAGGTATTACTGTCGTATCTCGGCGGCATGGTCCTGAGTGTAATATTGCTGATGTTGGCTACCATGATGGTGTTGCAAGATAATACACTTGCCAGAATGGATCTGGCCGATGCGGTAGCCGGAATAGCTGACGATATCAGGTACGACGACAATGGAACGCCGATTGGCTTTGCTGCAAAAGTCGAGGACGTAACATGGCTGTTTGACAGTGTTTCGCATGAAACGGCTTACCGGATACTGGATGAGGCAGGTAACGTGGTGTTGCAATCGGGTACCGGCGAGTCTGTCTGGCCAGAGAACGAAGCACCGCTCAATCTGACGCGTGGCCGGTTTGATTTTGAGTATGATGGAATTACTATGCATGGTGCAACGGAGCCCGTTATACACAATGGTAAAATCTGGTATTTGCAGCTTACCGCCAGCACAAGGTTTATGGAGCTTATGCACCGCCATATTGCACTGCCGCTGGTGGGGGCGGGTGTTACGCTGTTTAGCGTAGTGTTGCTGCTCGCCTTTGGTCTGTTCGCTTATATTACGCTGCGCTATACCCTAAGGCCGCTAAAAGATATATCTCAATCTGCGTCCACTATCTCTCCATATTCTTTGGATGTTCGTTTGCCAGTTAAAGGTGTACCTACCGAGCTTACACCGTTGGTAAATAGTTTTAATCAGGCGCTTGAGCGGCTTGAGTATGGTTATCGTGTGCAGCAAGAGTTCTTGGCTACAGCGGCGCATGAGCTAAAAACTCCACTGGCATTAATCCGTGCCCAACTTGAGTTGATGCCAGACACAGAACAGCGTAACTGGCTGCTACACGATGTGCGTTATATGTCGCGTCAGGTGCAGCAATTATTATTGCTGGCAGAGGCCAGTGAACGGCTGAACTACAGATTTATAAAGGTTGATGTAACTGAGATTGCTGCCGAAGTAGTTGCCTATTTGCAGCGCATGGCCGACAACGAGCAAGTGACACTGCGTTTAGAGCGGCATATTGCAAGCCTTATATTGCAGGCCGATAAGGGGGCGTTATTTACATTACTGAAAAACCTGCTTGAGAACGCCATACAACATTCGCCTGCCGGCTCAGTCGTTTCAGTCGATGTATTTTCAGACAGCATTGTTGTACGTGATCATGGGCCAGGCGTGAATGACGCTCAGCTGCTGCAGTTGTTTAAGCGCTTCTGGCGTTCCGAACAAAGACGGGATAGTGGCGCCGGTCTGGGGCTGACTATTTGCCGCGAAATTGCACTGGCGCACGAGTGGTCGCTTATCGCGAGCAAAATGGAACCAGGATTACAGTTTCGCTTGTCCTTTACTCTGGATTAGCAACGTTTACATTGTCAATTTTCTGCAGAGCTGCATTTAGCCGTTTGTCAGGTGCCTACCACACAATTACGGCCCTTTGATTTAGCCTGATACAAAGCTTCATCGGCCCGCTGGATCAGGCTGTTAAGATTATCAGCAGGTTGGCATTGCGCTATGCCGATACTGGCAGTACAGGCGGGTACTGAAGGAGCTTGCACTGTATGTTGCTCTAACACCTGACGGATACGCTCTGCCAGTTCGTATGCATCTTTGAGATCAGTGTCAGGTAAAACGATAAGAAACTCTTCACCGCCTATGCGGCCGATAAAGTCGGTTTTCCGTAAAAAAATGCCAAAACTGTCGGCTGCTGTTTTAAGTGTGGCATCGCCGACCTGATGACCAAAGTTATCATTAATACTCTTAAAGTGATCCAAGTCCAGCATCATAATACTGAGTGGTGTACTCTGTCGGCTTACCCGTGCTATTTCAATCTCGAGGATACGCATAATTTCACGTCGGGTAAGTAAGCCTGTCAGTTCGTCTGTTGTTGCCATTTGCTCCAACTGTGCCGTGCGTTTACGTACTTCCGCCTCCAGATGTTGGTTAGCTTCTGCCAGTTTTCTTTCTGCTTTTACCAGTTCAGCAATAGTTACCTGCATTTGACGTTTACCCGGCAAACTGATGGCCTCGGGCAGCAGGCGCCACAGCATAATAGCGGTCATAATAGAGATCACACCGGTCAGGCTTTTAACAATACCGTGAATATAATAGTAACCATGCCATACATTGATAATGCCCAGCAGATGAGTTGCGCCGCAAAAAAAGATAAAGCCGGCAAACATCAGAAACATACTGTCAAAACGCAAGTCATCGCGCGCCCGTACCAGCCGGACTAAGGCTGCTGGTATCAACATATAAGCAATAAACGTCAGTGCATCACCGCCTACATGCAGTAGCAGTAAGTCTGGCCGCCATAACAGGCAGTGACCATGCGGCATAAAATTGCCATTAAATAAGTCGGTTAGAATAGCCATTGTTCAGTCCCTGTAAGCAGCTGCTGATACTGAGCTTAGCCAAAAAGCTGAACAATGTAGTAACAACCGAAACAAAAGATGTACCGGTGGCAAATTTAAGGGCAGTGAGCGGGTCGGCAAGCCGTGCTCACTCCCAGTGGGCTTCACCTTCACGGATATTGAATTCGATTGCCTCGCCGGTTGCGGTCAGCTGCATGATCTTTTTCGGCGAACCGTCGGTGTTAAGCTCAATCAGGCCGATACCTGAGCGATTAAGCAGGCGTTCACCGGCCTTGGCGTTGTCTGGCTTATGCGGCACAATTTTCATCCGCCGTCGCTTGGTAAACCAGTTTAGTGGTGACCGTGGTGAATATAGCCAGCGGTTTAGCCGGTCTAGCACATCCAGCAAGCGGGTTGGAAACTGGTTTTTCAGGCCACTGCTGGTTACTTGCCAGATATCCGGCCCTTGTTGCTTTGCCCGCAGGTTAACTTCATAGACGAAGGAGTAATGAACATCACCGGATAAAATAACAAAGTTCTTCGGTGTTTTCGGGTGGCGGAAAATATTGATAAGGGCATAAGCGGTGCCGCGGTGCGCCATCCAGTTTTCAGCATCGACTAGCAGTGGTTTGCCAAAAAAGGTAAACACTTTTTGAATACTTTCAATCAACTTGACGCCGAATACCGGTGCCGGCGCAATCAGTACCACTGCATCATGACCAATAAGATCTTGTTGTAATTCGGTAATGGCTTCCCAATCGAGCAAACCAGAGGGTTTACTAATTGACACCTCTGAGCGCCAGCGCCGGGTGCGTGTATCCAGTACCAGCAGCGGCGGCTCGGTTGGCCACTGATAGTGCCATTGTTCAAACTTCAGCAAGCGGGTAATAAACTGCTGATGCCGCTCTGAGCCACTTTGCTGCAGGGCTTGTTCGGCGTTATCCAACATGGCGTTGTCGAAGGTTGCGGGGGTGTTACCCCAAGCCTGACACAGCAGATAGCTTATCAGGGCATTACCGATAATGCGCCGAGAGAAGTCGTGGCTATAGGCGGTTTGCTCCCATTCGGCGGTCAGATTCCAGTCATCGGTCACATCGTGGTCGTCGAATATCATTGCACTAGGTAAGTGCGCCAGTACGCGGCGTACCTTGCCAAGCCCGGTGGCAAACTGCTGAATAATCTGCTGATGTTCGTCATAGGTTTGTTTTTGCTCATCAGTCAGCTCGTTCGCTATTTCCTCCTCCAGCTGTGTCGCGTCATCCTGCCAGCCCGCCGGCGACCATACCAGCAGGTACATACCTAGCATTTCCGCCAGGCTCATCAAATGGTTACGGGCATTATCCGAGGTAAAAACCGGTTTTTTGGCACCTTTGAATACCTGCGTAATAACAGCCTGGCTGCCTTCAGTTTTTGGCAACAGGGTATCGCGGCGGTAGTAGTAAGGTTTGCTGCTGTGCAATTCTGACGCACTCGCCACTGCCGAGCAGGGTAAGCTTTCATCGTGAAAATCGAGTCGCTCTATCAAACGGTGTATGGCTCTTAACATCGGTGCCGCGACATCATCAGCATAAATCTGGTCGCCGGTTAGCATTAATAGTGCCGGCCATTGCTCTACGTTATGTTGCTGCAGATATAAATCTGCCGCCAGCAAACCGTCATCGCTGGGATAATGCGGTTTACGGCAGGAACCATGCAGCAGTCGGCACAGTTTGCTTTGCAGTACAAAGCCGGGCAGATCACGGCCAGGGTACACCAAATCAGGCGCCCATTGCTGCCAGCCCTGCCAGTTGTTGTCAAACTGACTTGTGTCAGATGAAGATGCAGTTAACTTAACATCGTAAGTAATCCATTTACCGGTCGGCAGTACACTGCGTAGCGGTAAATGCAGCAGTTGCAGGTAGAGTTTGCCGGCACATTTTAATTCAGTGCAGTGTCTGGCTATTTCGGTATCGCTGTAGTGCTGATTTTCTTCGCCTTCTGGCTGCAACGTCAGCTTAATGCGCACCGCTTCGGTGGTGGCAAGCCACAGCGTCAGGCTGTCTTTGGTTACGGCCCTGAGAACAGGGCCGGCCAATACCAGTGGTAGAGGCGTAGATGAGTTACTGGTCACTGCTGCAATAGTTCCTTAGCTGATTCACACGTTATTTTTTGAATGAAACTGGTGTAAAACTGAATCTGTGCACGACTTTCCAATTACTGTCTATTAATCGCTTACTTAATCTGGTTATTGAATGTCTTTTCAGAACAGCTGCTTTGCCAGTGTGGTCAACTTTTGTGTTGGTAGCCCTATGCTACACTAATGCTTATAAATTAGTCAGTCTTAGCAAGGGATTGTTTAGATTATTAAAAATCATATTCAGGGCATGCTTTCTGGTATGTGTTGTGTTTCTGGTTTATGTGGGTGCCATACCATGCGAAGTCAATGATATTAACGCTGGAATTACCTCAAAACTAGAGAGCCGTTTAGCTATTGGAGTATTACTTGCCGACAATGACGCTATAGCCTTTGGTTTTGCAGACTTGGAATCAAGTAGATTATAGGGTTCTGATATTGATGGATTTGGTGATGAGGCGACATTAATTGATTTAGGAAAAGCTATAGTTATTTGGTCACGCAGATAATGCACTACTCTGCTATAACTTTTGTTAGCTCAGTTTGGCGTTGAGTGCAGCGAACATGGTTAATGTATTAACTTAGGACATTAAGGGTAATTAAATGAAAAATTTATCTTTCTGTTTTATCTGTTTTTTTGTTGTAGTTGGGTGTAGTAGTTCGCCAGATTGGGGGAAAATGACGCAAACAGAAATTAACTCCTGGAAAAGTTTAGGTTTCAATGCACAGCAAGCCGACAATTGGCATGATTTAGGGCTGAAAGCAACAGAGGCAAAAACATGGATTGATGCTGGATTCAATTCTGGTACTGCTGAAGAGTGGATTGAAAAAAAATTCACAGCAGAGGAAGCACACTCATGGAAAAATGCTGGCTTTGGTGTGCAAGAGGCCGTTAAAGACAGAGCTAAAGGTTTACAGCCAATTAAGCAATAGTGTCTCTGGAGCAAAGTTTTTAATAGGTCAACGTAGCCGCTTTGGCGCTGGTAAAGCAGGATTTTTTTCCTGAAGCTTAAAACCCTGCTGCCCCTCTGATGTAGGGGGGCGACTGAAGCATTTTAAGGGGACTCGTTACCATCAAATTTAAGTACAGCAGCTTTTTGTTTTACACCACTAAGTACTAAGTTGACCAAGCGTGCTAAGACAGCAATGGCTTTCTTTGTTATTGCAAGCCTTCTAAAGTTGTAACAATCAAAGTAAAAAAGCTTTGCTCATCGTCGGCTTTAAAATAACTTAGCCCGAATCTTACCTCAACGTCACAAATTCTTCTGCACTGGTGGGGTGCAGGGCGACGGTGTTGTCAAAGTCCGCCTTCGTTGCCCCCATTTTGATTGCGACAGCAAAACCTTGCAGCACTTCGTCCATGCCTTCACCAATACCATGCAGGCCAACAACTTTTTCGTCGTCTCCTGCACAAACCAGTTTAAAGCGGCTAAGCGCCCGGTGTGCGGTTACAGCGTTATACATAGCAGCAAAGCCGGAGCGGTATACTTTTACCGCATCATCGCCATATTTTTGCCGTGCTTCATGCTCGGTCAGGCCAATAGTGCCGATCGGCGGATGGCTGAATACCACGGTTGGGATCAGGCTGTAATCCATATGGGCATCGGCAAGTTCCGGGTTAAACAGGCGCTCTGCCAGCAAGCGGCCGGCTTTTACTGCGACAGGCGTCAGCTGCGCTTCACCGGTAATGTCACCGACGGCATAAATGCCGTTGACATTGGTGTTCTGGTACTTGTCTGTGCGGATGTAACCATCTGCATCGGTTTTTACCCCGGCAGCAGCCAAACCGAGGTTGTCCGTGGCGGGCTCTCTGCCTATTGCCCAAATCAGGCAATCAACATTGGTAAATTGTACGCCGTTATCCAGGTTGACAGTCAGGTTACCATCACTGACTTTTTCGACACTGGCGACATTGCTGTGTGTATGCAGCCGTAGCTTATCCTGTGTCATCCTTTCAAGCAGCATATCAGTAATATCTTGATCAAAATTTCTCAGCGGCCTGTCTTTACGCACCAGCAGATGCGTTTCAGTACCCAAAGCGTGTAATACACCGGCAATTTCCACTGCGATATAACCGGCACCTATTACCAGCGCTTTTTTCGGCTGTTGGGTTAACGCAAAGAAGCCATCAGAATCTATGCCATGCTCGCTACCGGGAATATCAGGTCGCGACGGCCGGCCGCCGGTGGCGATGGTAATATGGTTAGCTGTTATACGCTCACCGTTTACCTCAACCGTATGCGGATCAATAAAGCGGGCAAAACCTTCAATATAAGTCACGTTATTGTTAGCAAAGCCTTTTTGGTAACTGGTGTGAATACGCTGAATGTAAGCTTCACGGTTTTTTACCAGGGTGGCCCAGTCGAAACTGTGCTGTGTAACATCAAAGCCATAGTCAGGGCTGTATTTCAGGGCTTCTGCAATATGCGCTCCGTACCACATTACTTTTTTAGGCACACAACCTACATTCACGCAGGTGCCGCCTACTACGTTTGCTTCCACTACCGCGGCTTTGGCACCGCGCATAGCTGCACGGTTGGCACTGGCAATGCCGCCGCTGCCGGCGCCGATAGATAAGTAATCAAAATGACGGGTCATAATACAGTTCCTGAGAAGATACTGTACTGTGTTATAGGGGTTAGGTTGGCGTTTTACAAGCCCGGGGCAACGCCGCCGGGCTAATGCTGCAGAATATCGGCTTTAGAATTATAACTTCTTCAAATCGATAGCATTGGCAAGCTTTAACATGGTGCTCTGCGCTGCGTTATCACCACTTAACGTGATCATTGCACCGCCAGGTGTGACAAACTGAATTTCCAACTGGTCGCCATCCACTTTCTGGACCGCCTGAATGCCCTGGATCTTCGTCAGCTTACCGCCAGACATGGCGATCATCGACGGATTACTTAACATCATTGAAAACGCCTGCAACATCGGCGAGTCCATCATCAGCTGCATTTCAATGCGCTGCTCATCATTGTAATAAACCCGCGACGCAGTGATGCCGCCGCCAAACATTGCAGCGCCGGCCACTTCGCTGCTGGCATCTTCCGCTTCCCAGCCTGAAGGGGCATCCGGGAAGGCACTTTTTACCTGCTCGCCTTTTTCCTGTCGGATCAGGGTGCTGGCATAATCCAGTTGCGCTATCGCTTGAGACAATTCGCCGGCTTTGTAGTGTTTGGTTGCAGCTGCGATAGCTTCGTTAATTTCAGCATCGCTGGCGCTTACATTGAGGCTTGCACATAACAGGCTGATAAAAATGGATTTTTGCAACATTTTCATTTAACTTCATTCCTTTGATTAACAAATTCTGCACAGTATAGCTAAGTGATGGCGACACTGCCAATAGGCTTGTCAGCCGCGGTCTGCTGTTGCCGGATTGATATTGAACGGGTTCGCCCCAACATCATCTGCATTATTGCGCTAAACAGCTAAGGTTTATTATGTCTGCCACTGAAAACATCCTGTTATCCTTTACCGGGTTACCTCCTTTTTCACAGATCCAACCTGAGCAGGTGAAACCTGCAGTAGAGCAAGCTATAGCTCAGGCTCGCGCCGCTGTTGAGCGCGCGGTGGCTTTGCCGCAGGTAAGCTGGACGACACTGATTGAACAATTAGAGCAGGATGCTGAGCGTCTGGGTAAGCTGTGGTCGCCGGTGTCACATATGAATTCTGTCGTTAATACACCGCAACTGCGCGAGGCATACGAAAGCTGCCTGCCGTTATTGTCAGAATACAGCACCTGGCTTGGGCAGCATGAAGGCTTGTATCAGAAATACCAGCAGCTGGCGCAAAGCACTGAATACAGTAACTTAACTGCTGCGCAGCAAAAAGTGATTCAAAACGCGTTACGTGACTTTAAGCTGTCGGGTATTGGTTTATCGGCTGAGAAGAAGCAGCGTTACGGTGAAATACAAAGCCGCTTATCCGAGCTTAGCTCAACCTTTGCCAACAATACACTTGATGCGACTCAGGCCTGGTTTAAACATATTACTGATGAAGCTGAATTAGTCGGGTTGCCACAAGATGCCAGGCTGGCTGCGGCGGAAGAAGCTAAAAACCGTGATCTGAGCGGCTGGGTCTTTACGTTAGAGTTTCCAAGCTATATCGCCATCATGACATATGCAGACAAACGCGAACTGCGCGAAGCAATGTACAGTGCCTATTGCACCCGTGCATCTGATCAGGGGCCGACTGCTGGCCAGTTTGATAACAGCGCTATCATTGAAGAAACGCTGGCGCTTAAACATGAACTGGCGCAATTGCTGGATTTTAATAACGCTGCCGAAGAGTCTCTGGCTACCAAAATGGCGCAGAGCCCGGCGCAGGTGCTGGATTTCCTGCACGATTTGGCCCGGCGAGCTAAGCCGCAAGCACAGCAAGACCTGGCCGAGTTAACGCAGTTTGCTCAAAGCGAGTATAAGGTGGCTGAGCTGGCAGCCTGGGATGTGACTTACTATGCCGAAAAACTGAAGCAGGCAAAATATGCTATTTCTGATGAGCAGCTACGGCCATATTTCCCAGAGCATAAAGTGGTAGCGGGCTTGTTTACCGTACTGCATAAGCTATTTGGTGTCAGTGTACAACAGCGCGATGGTGTTGATGTCTGGCACAGTGATGTGAAGTTTTACGATATTTTTGACAGCAGCGGCGAGCTACGTGGCAGTTTTTATCTCGATTTATATGCCAGAGCGAAAAAACGTGGTGGTGCCTGGATGGATGACTGTCAGGGCAGGCGCATTCTTGCCGATGGCAGTGTACAAACGCCGGTAGCTTACCTGACCTGTAATTTTAATAAGCCGGTGGGTGGAAAACCCGCGCTGTTTACCCATGATGAAGTGGTAACGCTGTTCCATGAGTTTGGTCATGGTATTCACCATATGCTGACTAAAGTAGACGCCGCCGCAGTAGCCGGTATTAACGGTGTGGCCTGGGATGCGGTAGAGCTGCCGAGCCAGTTTCTGGAGAACTGGTGTTGGCAAAGTGAAGCACTGGCTATCATCTCGGGGCATTACGAAACCGGCGAGCCATTACCGCAGGATTTGCTGGACAAAATGCTGGCCGCGAAAAACTTCCAGTCGGCAATGTTTCTGGTACGTCAGCTTGAGTTTGCCTTATTTGATTTTCGCCTGCATGCCGAATATGACCCGGCACAAGGCGGGCGTGTACAGCAAATGCTGGATGAAGTGCGTAGTGAGGTGTCGGTGATTATTCCGCCACGTTTTAACCGCTTTCAACACGGCTTTAGCCATATTTTTGCCGGGGGTTATGCGGCAGGCTATTACAGTTATTTATGGGCCGAAGTGCTGTCGGCAGATGCTTTTGGCCGGTTTGAGGAAGAAGGTATTTTTAACGCCGACACCGGGCGCGATTTTTTACGCTGGATTTTAGAGCGTGGCGGTAGTGCCGAACCAATGGAGCTGTTTAAAGGTTTCCGTGGCCGTGAGCCAAGTAACGAGGCATTACTCCGGCATATGGGCATTGCCAGCTGAGCCCTAATAGTGAATTAACAATTCATTGCCAATTCACTATTGCTCTGCCAAGCTGAATGTCGGACAGGAAGGAGACACTATGCGCACCAAGTTATTGATACTTATTATGACGCTGGCTGTGGCGGGTTGTCAGCAGGGCCAGGCAGCAAACGGCTCAAATGCTGAGCGCTTGCCGCCAGAGCCGTTGGTTGAGCCGATTGACCCACAAACCAACCCGGTAGCGGCAGTAAAAGCGAGGAAACAGCAAATGGCAGATCAAGCAAGTTTACCGGCCATGCGGGCTGAAATTATGGCGCTGATTGGTGAGCCAGAAGCCGATAATGTTCAGCAGTGCAAGGTGGTTGGCTTTGGCAGTAAGCCCTGTGGCGGGCCATCAAGCTATATTGCGCTCTCGACGAAAAAGGGTAATGAAAGCCAGATAATGGCCCTGATCAGTAAATACAATGCGGCCGTGAAATCAGAAAATGACCGGCTGGGTCTGATGTCTGACTGTGCTGTGGTGCCTAAACCCGCGGTGGTACTGGAAAATGGCGTTTGTACGTTAAAAGGCACTGGCGAGGCGCCGGCGTTTTAAGCGCTTTTACCTTGGTAACACAGCAGAACTGGCATTGATATAGGGGCAGCAGTTACACTGTTGCTCTTATTTTTGAGAGATGGATAACCTGGTGCAAACTGCTGAATCTTTCCAACAAATTTATCAGCGTGCCTGTGATCGCAAAGGCGGCGCTACGGCACTGGAAGCGCTGCTTGGGCAAAGTGCAACTGCTGCTGATATCGCGGCCATACCCGACAACGTTCTACTTGGTGAACTGACCAAAAAAGTGTTTCAGTCCGGTTTTGTCTGGCGGGTTGTCAGGCAAAAGTGGCCGGGCTTTTGTGAAGTTTTTTTTGATTTTGATATCGAAAAAATGCTGTTGATGAGTGATGAGATGCTTGAAGCCAAGGCGCGTGATGAGCGTATTATCCGAAATGCAGCCAAGGTGTTTACCATTCGTCACAATGCAATGATGATTGACGATATTGCCCGAAAACACGGCAGTTTTGCCCGCTTTCTGGCCGACTGGCCTGTTGGCGACATTACCGGTTTATGGGCGTATCTGAAAAAACATGGCGCCCGTCTTGGCGGTAATACCGGCCCCTATGCACTTAGGGCGATTGGCAAAGATACTTTTATTCTTAGCGACGATGTTGAGGCGTACCTGCGTGCAACTAACGTATTTGATGGTGGTGTTAACAGTAAGCGCAGCCTACAGCAAATACAGCAGCAGTTTAATCTGTGGCAACAGCAATCTGGCCGTAGTATGCAGCAGCTAAGTCAGATTATTGCGCTAAGTGTTGGTGAAAATGTGGTGGGGATGCAGCGTTAATGGCGTTTAGCATTTTACACAGCCCTGAACTGGATGGCGGCTATGCCGACAGCCTGAGCCAGCAATTTAATCTTACTCTGGCCGACAATGTCAGTGGCTGGCATCTGGCCTGGCAGCAGGGCGCTTTGGTATTGCGCCATTCAGAGTTACCAAAGCAGGGCGATATTGTCGTCGATTTTGCCAGTGGTGCTGCCAGTTACCGCCGCCAGCATGGTGGGGGTAAAAACGAGGCCATTGCTAAAGCCTGTGGCTTACAGAAAAAACGTGATATTACGGTGCTTGACGCTACTGCAGGGCTGGGCCGTGATGCGTTTGTATTGGCAAGCTTGGGCGCAAGCGTGACGCTGGTTGAACGTAACCCGGCTGTTGCAGCGCTATTATATGATGGTTTGCGCCGTGGTGCGCAAACAGCAGAGCTAAGCTGGCTGACAGAGCGGATGCAGCTACTGCACAGCAGCGCGCTGCACGCACTTACCACACATGCAAAGGTAGACGTTGTTTATCTGGATCCTATGTTTCCGCCACGGGATAAAACCGCACTGGTAAAAAAAGAGATGCGGGCTTTCCATGATGTGGTTGGCAGCGACACCGACGCCGATGCCCTGCTGGCACCTGCACTGCAGCTGGCACAAAAGCGGGTGGTGGTAAAACGGCCAGGTTATGCTGAATATTTAGCGGGTGTTAAACCCACGATGGAAGTCGGTGGTAAGAATAATCGTTTTGATGTGTATATTAATGCAGCAATGTAATGCTATTTTGTCAGCAACTTATTTAACATTAATGATTTAACCAACGCTTAGCGCACAGGGGAGCAACCATGATTAAAACAGGCGATAAATTACCGGAAGTTAGTTTTTCCCAACTGACGAAAGAAGGGGTGATGAACCCGACCACCAGCCAGATCTTTGCCAATAAAAAAGTTGTGTTATTTGCCGTACCGGGGGCTTTTACGCCGACCTGTTCTGCGGCGCATTTACCGGGGTACATTACACTGGCCGACCAGATTAAAGCCAAAGGTGTCGATGCCATTGTCTGTACGGCGGTTAATGATGCTTTTGTCATGAGTGCCTGGGCGAAAAGCCAGAATGCAGAAGAGATTGTATTTCTGGCGGACGGCGGCGCGGCATTTCATAAAGCCATTGGTCTGACTATGGAAACCGGCGATTTTGGTGGTCTGCGTTCACAGCGTTATGCCATGATTGTCGAAAATGGCGTGGTGACACTGCTAAATGTGGAAGCACCGAAAACCTTTGAAGTCAGTAAAGCCGAAGTGATCCTGGCGGCGCTGTAAGCGTTATATCTGCGTTAACGCTGCTTTTATCGAAGGCCAGACTTCATCAGCGCTGGCCTTATCTTCCCCGCTCAGGCTCTGACCTGATAGCACCAGCACTTTGCGGCCAACGCCGGCGGCTTTGGCAGCTTGCATATCGGCTTTTTTGTCACCCAACATCAGGCTTTGTTTGGCATCAATGCCATATTTCTCTATTGCCTGCAGTAACATGCCCGGCGCAGGTTTGCGGCAATTGCAGTCAAGCCGGTAAGGTGGTTCGGCATTCACCGGGTGGTGTGGGCAAAAGAAGACGTCGGTAATATTAACGCCGTTTTCGGCAAACTGCTGTTTCATCCAGGCGGTTAGTTGCCAGAACTGCTCTTCGCTGTAATAGCCACGGCCAATACCCGATTGGTTTGTCACCACAATCAGCAGGTAACCCTGCTGCTGCAGATAACGGCAGGCCGCAAAGACACCGTCGATAAACTCAAATTGTTCTGCAGTGCTGACATAGCCGTGATCAACATTGATTACGCCATCACGGTCTAAAAATGCGGCTTTAACCGCTGGTTTAATGCTCACAACCGTTGCTCCGCTACTACGGTATCAAACATGGCGGTTACCGCAGCGACACTTATCTGCTGCATGATATTGCTGCCTTTTACCCGGGTGCCCCATTTTAGCTGATCGGCCGTTTTGCCTTGCTGCTGCAATAATGATTGGTGATACACCTCGACCACGTACCGGCGGAATAAATAAGGCCCGGTACGATCGGGGTTACTATGACCATATAAACCTATCACCGGTGTATTTACAGCCACAGCCATATGGGCAGGGCCGGTGTCGGGTGCTAATACCAGGCTGGTATGTTTAAGCAGCGCCAGTAGTTGTTTTAAGCTGGTTTTGCCGGTCAAATCCGTTAGCGGATGTTTGGCCTGCGCTAATATTGCCTGGCTTAAATTACGCTCCAGTTCAGTCGGGCCACCGCATAGCAGCACGGCAAAGCCTTGTTCAGTGGCGTAATCTGCTACAGCGGCATAGCGCTCCGTTAACCAGTTACGCTCTGCTTTAGAGGCCGCCGGGCTAATGATGAAAGTTCTGCTATTGCCGGTTGCAGCCAGTTGCGCTTTGGCCCATTGCTCGTCAGCATCGCTGATAGGCAGCTGCCAGCTTGGGGGGTGGCCGAGGGTTTGCTCAGTGACGCCAATGGCTTTGGCAAACTGGCGAAACCCGTCCAGCACATGGCTGCGTGGCGCTGGCGTTATACGGTGGCGCATAAAAAGCGCATGGAATTCTTTTGCAGTATGCCAGTCGAAGCCAATTTTTTTGCCGGCATTAATGCACAGAGACGCTACGTTAGCGCGAAAAGCGACCTGCATATGCAGCAATACATCAAAGTAATCGTGCTTAAGCGCTTGTTTCAACTGGCTGTAGGCTGCTTTGCCCTGTTTTTTGTCAAATACAACAAAGCGCACGCCGGGCAGCCCTGCCAGCAGCACAGCCTCTACCTTACCGATGACCCAGGTGATTTGCGCCTTTGGGTATTGTCGCTGAATAGCCTGTACCACAGACACTGCATTACACACATCACCAATTGCCGACAGGCGTAAAATACAAATTGAGTTAAGGTTTGCCGGATTCCACTGCTTAACCACTTATTGTTTTCCCTGCAGATCCTGAATTTTACGGATAACTTTGCTGGTTGAACGGCCATCAACAAAGGTTAATACCTGTACCTCACCGCCATTAGCGATAACGACATCGGCGCCGACGATAGTATCGAGGCTGTAATCGCCGCCTTTGACCAACACATCAGGCAAGATAGTACTGATAAGCTGCAGCGGGGTGTCGTTTTCGCTTAAGTCATCGCCAAAAGGTACTACCCAGTCGACGCTGGCCAGACTGGACAGCACTGTGGCCCGGTCTTCCAGTGAGTTAATGGGCCGCTGCTCGCCTTTTAAGCGGCGCACTGAAGCATCTGAATTTAGCCCGACGACTAAACGGTCGCCCAGTGCTTTTGCCTGCGCCAGGTAACGCACATGGCCAGCGTGTAAAATATCAAAGCAGCCATTGGTAAACACAATACGTTCACCGCTCTGGCGCGCAAAACGGATATGCTGCACTACTTTGTCAAACGGTGTCTGGTAGAAATCGCCCTGACGGAATAAATCTTTATTCAGTTTTGCTGCCAGCTCTTCCGGCGATACTGTTGCGGCGCCGACTTTACCCACTACTATACCAGCAGCCAGGTTCGCCAGTTGTGTGGCATCGTGCAGCGACATACCGGCACTTAACATAACGGCTAAGGTGGCAATGACGGTATCGCCGGCACCGGTCACATCACTGACTTCCAGTACCTGCGCCGGGAAGTGGAAATGCTCATTGGCAGTAATCAGGCTCATACCCTGTTCGCTACGGGTTAGCAAAATGGATGCTAAACCGGCATCCTGCATCAGCTTTCTGGCTGAGCTTAGCATGTCTTCGACCGAGCCGGTTTTGCCACCGGCAGCTCTGAATTCACCTAAGTTGGGGGTGATAACATCGGCACCGGCATATACCGACAAATCGGTTTGTTTAGGGTCGACTAATACGGTTTTTCCGGCAGCCTTAGCCAGTTTAATCATACCGGCAATCTGTTGCAGCGAGCCTTTGTTGTAATCGCTGAACACTATCACATCGTATTGCTGATAAACGGCGGCAAAGTGTTCAGCCAGACGCTTCGCATCTTCTATACTGAAGGTTTCTTCCTGGTCTAGCCTGACAATTTGCTGCTGGCGCGAGACAACTCGGATTTTTGCAATAGTGGGTTTATGCTGCTGGCTAACCAGTTCTGAATGAATTTGCTCGCCGGCTAACAGTTGCTGTAATGAGATACCTGCGCTGTCGTCGCCAATAATACCTAATAAGCCGGCTTTGCCATCCAGATGGGCAATGTTACGCGCCACGTTAGCCGCGCCGCCTGCTTTGTCTTCTATTTTGCTGATCTTCACTACCGGTACCGGTGCTTCAGGGGAAATACGTTGCGAGTCGCCGTTATAGTAACGGTCAAGCATGACGTCACCGACCACCAGCACAGCGGCTGAAGACAAGTTTTGCAGCAGGCTAAGATCAATCATCAGTTATTCCCTGCGATAGCCAAATCCAGCGCTTCACATAGCCAGTGGCCAATAAACATGTGCACTTCCTGAATGCGGGCTGTTTCGTCGTTTTTTACAATAATAGGCAGCTTGGCAATATCTTTTACCAGACCACCATCACGGCCGGTTAACGCTACTGTGTAAGCACCAAGCTCGTTGGCAGCTTGCAGCGCCAGATTAATATTCGGGCTTTTGCCGGAGGTTGTCAGGCCAATTACCACATCCTGCGGCCGCACCAGGCCGCGTACCTGGCGTTCAAATACGCTGTCAAAGTGATAGTCATTCGCATGCGCGGTTAAAATAGACGTATCGGTAGTTAACGCTATTGATGCCAGTGGCCCGCGCTCAGCTTTGTAGCGCACCATAAATTCAGCCGCCAGATGCTGGCTGTCTGCGGCACTGCCGCCGTTACCCATCCATACCACTTTGCCGCCCTGCGCCAGGCTATTCTGCACAGCGTTAAGTAATTGCATTGCATCGTCGAGATAGGCCTCTACGGTGGCAAAGGCGTCGCGATGGCGTTTTAAACTATCCAGAAAACTTTGGGTCATATTTGGCATGTCAGGCTCAAGTCGGTGCACAGGTGAGCTTATTTTAACGGATCTTGCCTATTGCAAAAGAAGTTTTTACTCGTGCACGGTGCTTCGGGTAAGCTAATGCACTTTTTCAGGCCGGTTTTTGCAGTGCTATGCCCAAGGTTATTATCGGGCGGCATTAAAACCGCTAACAATCTGATACGACCCTGTTTAGACAACAAGGAGTGTTTATGGCAATCAGTGCCGTGCTACCGCTCAAAGCCAGTGGTAGTTATGATGTAAACGATTTAAAGCGTGCGCATATTCTGTTCACGTCGCTCAGCACCTTTATGGCGCCGGGGCTTATCAGCGAATTGTTTATCGTAGTACCCGGGCAGGAGGTAGAACTGGTAAAACAGGAATATGCCCGCTGGCAGTCGCTGAATATCATAGTGCTGTCGGAGGACGAATTACTGCCTGAGTTTAAACGTTATCCAAAAATGCGGGGTTGGCGTAAGCAGCAACTGGTTAAAATTGCTATCGCCGATAAGGTGGCGAATGAGTTTTACCTGACGCTGGATGCGGATGTCGTATGCTTAAAGCCGCTTAGCGAGCAGCAGCTCATTGTTGATGGCAAGGCGCTGTTACAGTATGAGCAGCGGGCGCAGCATCCGAAATGGTGGCGTTCTTCTGCCCGGCTGCTGGGGATAAGCCCGGATATCGGCCCTAAGGGCGTTGGTATGACGGTTACGCCGGCGCTAATGTCCAGAACCATCAGCCAGCAGCTGATGCAGCAGTTAACGCCAAAAGCTGCCAATCAAAACTGGGTGGATGGGTTGTGCTCGTTACATAACCCTTCAGATCCGCGTAACTGGTGGATTGGCCGTTACCTGAAACTGAAATGGACCGAGTATTCACTGTATTATCTTTGTGCGTTAAAGCTAAATATGCTGCAAAAATTCCATGTTATTGCCGGTACCGAAGCAGTACCACAGCTGTTGCTGATCCATGACTCTCACCCCTACGAGCATTGGCAGGTAGCAGACAGCTTCGCACCGGAGAACCCCGGCTTATTCTGTGTGGTGGGTAGCAAAACCCGCTTACCGCCGAAACAGGTGTTTGAGCGCTTAGCCCCCTTTATTCAGCAACAGCCGGATCCATCATTGGCGTTGTTGTTTGAACCGGCTCAGTAAATAAGCAGCCAGACACTGGCCGTATAGCCACTGCCTAGGTAAAACGGTGTTTGTTAGGTAAAATAACGCGACAGATAAAAATAAAATGGAAAACATAATGGCACAACAGTTGAGCTTTCCTGTCTGGCTGATAAACCTGGATTCAAACCCGGAGCGTTACAAATCTGCTACTGAGCAGCTGGACAAGCTCGGGCTGCAGGCTGAGCGCTTTAGTGCCATTTACGGCAAAAGCCTGTCGGAACAGGCTATTAACGCTTGTTATGATAGAAAGCTGAACCGGGAGAAATTTCGGCGGCCGTTGTCGCCGGGGGAAATTGGCTGCTACTTAAGTCACAGAACCCTGTGGCAGCGTATGGTGGATGAGCAGATCCCGCTGGCACTTATCCTTGAAGATGATATCGATGTAGAACCCGACTTTATTGCCGTGCTGCAGAAAATCAGCCAGTTAGATAACTGGGATATGATTAAGCTGGCCGATGATCGCGATGGTAAAGGCGAGCAAAAATTAGCGCTAGGCGATGGCTATCAGCTGGTTAATTTTGCCAAAGTACCAAACTGTACCACCGGCTATGCGTTAACGCTGCAAGGCGCGAAGAAATTGCTCAGCCGGCCACGGTTTTTCCGGCCGGTCGATGTTGATTTGCAGTTTTATCCTGAGCTGGGGCTGTCGGTGTATTCGATTTTGCCTTACCGTTTATGGTCTGCCAGTCGTTTCGAAAGTGAAATCGACAAAATGAGTGGCGGTACCCGTAAAGGCGGAACCTCTTTCTGGCGTAATTTGATGTACCGCCTGCAACTGCGTGCAGTGCGTAAAAAGTATCTGTCTGGTGATCTTTCGTCAGTGCAATATAACGCTTCGTCAGCAACAGAAAAGGTATAAGTATGCGCAGCCGTAAAATCTCCTGCTTTGTGATCTGCTGCAACGAGGAAGACAGAATAGAAGCCTGCCTGCAGTCTCTTGCTGGCTGGGTAGACCAGCTGATCGTTGTAGATTCAGGTAGTAAAGATAACTCTGTGGCAATCGCCGAGCGTTACGCTGACAAAGTGTATCAGACCGATTGGCCGGGTTTTGGTCCACAGCGTAACCGGGCGTTGGCCTGGTGCGAGCATGACTGGGTACTGAGCATTGATGCCGATGAAATACTGACGCCAGAGCTGAAAGCAGAGATTGATCGGGTACTGTCTGAACCAGAGCTGGACGCCAACTTTATTAAAATGCCGTGGCATACTTACTTCTTTGGCAAGTTGCTCAAGCGCGGCCGCTATTCCACACCTCAGGGTAAACTATTCTTAAAAACCGGTGCCAGCTTTAAAGACCGCCAGGTGCATGAAACGCTGTTACTGCCTTATGAAAAAGTAAGAGTATTGAAGTCAGCGATTATTCACCATAGCTGGCGCAGTTATCAGCATTGTCAGGAGAAGCATATCAAATATGCCTGCCTTGGCGCTGAGGACAAGTTTGCCCGCGGTAAAAAAGCGGGTCTGGCCTATGCTATTTTGCGGTTTTTTACCGATTTTTTGCAGCAGTACGTACTACGGCTGGGTTTTCTGGACGGTTGGCGCGGCTTGCTAATGGCGATTGTGCTTGGGCAGTATGCGTTTCATAAGTATGCTGCACTGGCGACCATGGTAGCAAATGCTAAAGCCAATAAAGTTAGTGGCTAAAGCGTGATGTTTCTACTTTTAAGGATTCTGTACAGTACACTGTTATTGCTGCTGACACCGGTGCTTATAGTGTATCTGCTATTGCGTTCGCGCAAAGACAAAGCCTACCGGCAGCGGTTTACCGAGCGCTTTGCTTTCGTCCTACCTGCATTAAGTGCCAGAGGTTGCATAGTGGTACATACGGTATCGGTGGGGGAGTTTAATGCGGCCAAACCGCTGCTTAAAAACCTGCTGCAGGCTTACCCGCAATTACCCCTGACATTAACCTGCACGACACCGACGGCTTCTGCAGCTATTGTCAGGTTTTTGCATGAACAGAAACAACAGGGCCGGCTGCTGTCGCATTGTTACTTGCCATTTGATTACCCTATATTGATGCGTCGCTGGTTAAAAAGACTACAGCCACAATTGCTGTTAATTCTGGAAACAGAATTATGGCCAAATCTACTGGCAAACTGTAAAGCGTTAGCAATCCCTACGCTGGTAGTCAATGCCCGCTTATCTGCCCGCTCGGCCAAAGGTTACCGGCGCTTTAGTGAGCTGACTAAACCTATGCTGCAGCAGATCAGCCAAATTCTGACACAGGATAATACCAGTGCCAGGCGGTTTCGTGTCCTGGGTGCTAATAGTGTTGCAGTCGCTGGCAATATTAAATTTGAGCTCGATATTCCGGGCAGCAGCCGGCAACTGGCGACAGCGTTGCAGCCGGCTATTGACGGGCGTGTTGTGTGGGTAGCTGGCAGTACCCATGCCGGTGAGGATGAACTGTTAATTCAGGCTTATCAGAAACTAAAAATACAATTTCCTCAGCTGTTACTGATTCTGGTGCCGCGTCACCCCGAGCGTTTTGATGCGGTAGCCCAATTGCTGACACAGCATAAGCTTACTTTTGTTCGTCGCAGCAGTGGGGCTTTGCCCGACACGACAACGGCAATATGGCTGGCCGACTCGATGGGCGAGCTATTAAGCTGGTATCAGCTGGCCAGTTTTGTTTTCATCGGTGGCAGTTTGATCGAGCGTGGTGGTCATAATCCTTTGGAAGCGATGGCATTTGGCAAAGCTGTAATAGCCGGGCCACATGTATTTAACTTTCAGCAGGTGTTTAGCCAGCTTGGCAAGCAGCAGGCTTATATCGCCGTGTCTGATGCTGCCAGCCTGGCCGCAGCGGTACAACAACTTACACAACAGCCTGAAATTGCGCTGCAGTTGGGTAACAAAGGCCTGGACTTGTATCGTAAACAGCAGGGAGCGATAGCCCGCATTATGCTGCAGGCAGAAGCTTTACTGCCGCTGGCGCAGATGAGGATCGCCAGGTTCGATGGCAGCACCGCCTGGTTTGATCCGGCGTTTTTTCCGCAGTTTGAGCCAGGCTATTTTGAGCCGGCGTTCTGGCAGCAACAAGGCCTGATAACCGGACAATCCAGAGGCCGAAATACTGTTTGGTTTATTCAGCAACAGGGCAAACAAGCTGTACTCAGGCACTATTATCGTGGCGGGGTCGTAGGCAAGTTTAACAAGGATATCTTCTGGCCTGAGCCGGTGTTGTTAAGCCGCGCTATGGCGGAGTTCAGGCTGTTGTGCCAGATGCGGCGCTGGGGGTTACCCGTTCCCCGGCCCTGCGCAGCACGTTATCAACAACGTAGCTTTGGTTATAGTGCAGACATTCTGATTGAGCGCATAGCAGGTGCCACAGATTTAGCTCAGTTATTATTGCTGCAAGCGCTAACGCCTGAGCAGTGGCAACAGGTTGGCGCCATGATTGCGCGGTTTCACCGGCATGGCGTATTTCACTCGGATCTGAATTGTCACAATATTCTACTTGCAGCAGATGGCCAGTTCTGGCTGATTGACTTTGACAAGTGTGATGTTCGCACTGCGGGCAGCTGGCAGCAGCAGAACCTGGAGCGGTTGCTCCGTTCACTTGAAAAAGAGCGTCGCCTGCATGGTGCTTTTCAGTGGCAACCCGAACAATGGCCAGCGTTGTTGCAGGGGTATCAGCAGCAATTTAACGGCTAAATTTTGTTGCTGGTCTCAGTTTTGCCCGTTTTATTCACGTCAGGTTCACTTTTTATCTTGGTTCATCCCTTGGTGTGAACACTAATCTTTGGTATAACAAGGATTAGTGGAGGGGCATCTATGCGGCTAAACAGAATAATAACAGGCGCCATGCTGAGTAGTTTTATGCTGGCAGCAGAACCGCAACAGCAATTTGAAACAGCAGTAGCAGCATATCAGCAAGGTGACTATCACAAAGCCGCGCAGATATGGCAGGCGCTTGCATTGGAAGGTAATACCAAGGCTCAGTTTGAACTGGCTAAGCTCTATTCTATGGGGCAGGGCGTAGAACAAGATGCACTGCAAGCGGCCTATTGGCTGGAGCAAGCGGCATCAAACAGTACCGATTTTGCTGAATCGTTCCGTGCACAGCAGGATATTGCCTCAGGATTACAGCAACACAAATCACAGCAAGCTGGCGCTGTAGCTGAAGCGCTACCAGCGGCAGTACCCGATACCTCAATAGTGAAAACAGCTGATGCGGTAAACTCTGCAGCAGATGACACTGCAACTGCAGCAGACAGCGCAGCGGTGCAGGCGAGCAGCAAACCAAAGGCTGCAAAGCCGCCTGAATTAGCCGTATTAGCACCGGCAGAGGCCAATTTCGATATCGGCATGCGCGCGTTTCAGCGCCAGCGCTACGACGAAGCGTTTAGCCACTGGTACCCATTAGCACAGGCCGGTGGGGTGGATGCCCAGTTTAATCTGGCGGCGATGTATGCCAACGGTTATGGCGTAAAGACTGATGACGCTGAGGCGGCACATTGGTTTGGCCAGGCTGCAGAGCAGGGGATGGCGCAGGCGCAATATCAACTGGCCGTAGCCCATGCCAATGGCAAAGGGTTAGCGCAGGATGATGCGCTGGCTGTTTATTGGTATCGCAAAGCGGCTGAGCAGCAATATGTGCTGGCACAGTATAACCTCGGCTTTATGTATGCAAATGGCCGGGGTGTGACACAGGATGATGCCAGCGCACTGCTGTGGTACGAGCGAGCGGCAGCTCAGGGCGATGTCGATGCGCAATATATTGTGGCAGAGCGTTACCAGAGTGGCCGGGGGGCGCCAGCTGATATTAACCAGGCCATTGGCTGGTATCAGCGTGCGCTGGATCAGGGCCATGCTCGGGCAGGCTATCAGTTGGCGCATTACTATCTGCGTGGGCAAGGAGTGGCCAAAAATGAAAGCCGGGCCTTTGATCTATTTAGCAGGGCGGCTTCCCAGGGCTTGATTGAAGCACAACGTGAGCTTGGCATCAGCTATTCTATCGGTCGTGGTGTTCGTAACAATGACAGTAAAGCTGTCGCGGCGCTTGAAGCTGCGTGTAACGGCCAGGATGCGACAGCTTGTTACTATCTTGCCGTGCACCTGAGTGAAGGGCGGGGCGTTAAAACAGATGAAGCACGGGCGGCACTGTTGTTTGAGCAGGCGGCTGAAGCCGGAGATATGGGGGCCCAGTTCAGGCTAGGTGTGCTGTTAAGTCAGGGAGACTCAGGGGTTGTTGATGAAGCCGCTGCGTTTGATTGGTTTAAACGGGCTGCAGCGCAAGGGCATGCCGAAGCGCAATATCTGACCGCGTTACGTCTGGCCAACGGTACAGGCACCGAGCAGAATGATGCTGAGGCGGTGAAATGGTATCAACGCGCTGCCGAGCAAGGCGTAGTGTTTGCACAATACAATCTTGGTTTTATGTATGGCGCAGGTCGTGGCGTAGCGCAGGACGATGAGAAAGCGCTGTACTGGTACAGTAAGGTGGCTGCAACAGGTGATGCTGATGCCCAGTTTAATCTGGGACTACGCTATGAAACTGGCAAAGGCGTGCGGCAGGACGACAAACAGGCAGTAAAATGGTACCAGAAAGCTGCTGAGCAAGGGCATCAGCGCGCACTTGCTTATTTGGGATATATGTACGAGAAAGGTTATGGCGTTAGCATGGACGAGCGCAAAGCTTTTGACTTATATCAGCAATCACTGTCGGCAAAGGTGCCCAGAGCGTTGACAGCACTGGGCCTGTTTTACAAAAACGGCCGCCAGGTAAAAGCGGATGATCAAAAAGCTGCTGAGCTGTTTTTGCAGGCCGCTGAGCAGGGTTATGCCAATGCACAGTATAACCTCGGTTGGATGTATGAATATGGCCGCGGGGTCAGTAAAGATCTGGCAAAAGCCCGCGACTGGTATCAACGGGCAGCTGAGCAGAGTGAGCCGTTGGCCCAGGCTCAGTTAAGCCGTTTATTAAACCCGTAATCAATACCGGCCGGCTTATGCCGGCTTTTTATTCTTTAGCCCTGCTTTACGCTTGGTAAGCCTGTCCTATACTGAGAATGCATTCCCGCATCTATAAACCGGGCAATTCAAATGCTATAGCAACATGACAGGGACAGTGAATAACAGAATTATCAGGCTGGTTATGCTGATAATGGCGCTGCTGATGCTAAATGCACAGGCTGATGATGACATCAGACTACAGTTACGCTGGCATCATCAGTTTCAGTTCGCCGGTTACTATATGGCACTGGAGCAAGGCTATTATCAGCAAGCCGGGTTAAAGGTCACCATTGTGCCCGGAGCTCCCGGGATATCTGCATTGGATCAATTGCTGGCCGGTAAAGCGCTGTTTGCGGTGTCAGCATCAGGGGCTGTACTTGCCTATCTGCAGGGGCGACCGGTGGTTGCACTGGCTGCAGTCTTGCAAAAATCTCCGAACGTCTGGTTGGTCAGAGCTGACTCCGATATTTATACCTTGCAGGATCTTGCCAGCAGAAAGCTTGAACTTAGTCTGACGCAGGAAAATGCCGAATTCCTTGCTGTTTTTGCTAAAGAAGGCATTGATATCAGTAAGCTGAAATTGAGCAATTCCAGTATGAAACTGGATGACCTGATAAGCGGAAAAACGGATGCGTTTAACGGCTACTTGTCTAATGAACCTTATCTGCTTGAACAGTTAGGCATACCATACAGGGTTATTCAGCCAGTAGAATATGGCGTTAATTTTTATCAGGATATCTTAATCGGTAACGCAGACTGGGTACGTCAGCACCCAAAGCAGGCGGCGGCTTTCAGGCAAGCCAGTCTGGATGGCTGGCAGTTCGCACTGGATAATATCGATTACAGCGTCAACTATATTCATCAGCATTACGCACCTGAGAAATCCATAGCCCATTTACATTATGAAGCTAGTGTAATCCGCAGTCTGATTATGCCGGAACTGGTTGAGCTTGGGCATATGAACCCGGAACGCTGGCAACAGATCGCAGCCAGCTATCAGGCACTGGGTATGGCTGAAACTGTGCGTCCGCTGGATAATTTTATTTACACCGAGCCTGTGGCTACGGATTACCGGCTGCTGATTAAGTCAGTGTTACTCATGTTGCTGGTTATCGCATTCCTGGCGTTTTGTACGCTGCGCTACCGGCGGCTGGCTGCTGCATTACGGGCTGAGATGAGCCGGCACGCGCAGACCGAGCGTTTACTGGTTGAGCGCAATGAAGAACTACTACAATTGGCCAGCACAGACATCCTGACCGGGCTGACTAACCGGCGTGTCATTATCCAGCAGGCGCAGGCTGAGATCCGCCGTGCCAGCCGATATCAGAAAGATTTAGCCGTAATGATGCTGGATATTGATCACTTTAAACAAGTCAATGATCAGTATGGCCACGCCGCCGGAGACCGAGTATTGGCAGAGTTTGCGGCACTGTGTATGCAGAGTATTCGTGACAGCGATTTAGCCGGACGTTACGGCGGCGAAGAGTTTTTTATCCTGATGCCTGAAATAGATTTGAAGACGGCGATTCTATCAGCGGAACGACTTAGGATGACTGTCGCCGCCCACCCGTTTAAGCTCAGCGATGGCAGTGAACTGTCAGTTAGCTGCAGTATTGGTATTGCGATGTACATGCCGCAGCAGGACGATCTTGATAAATTGTTACTACGGGCCGATCAGGCGTTATATCAAGCTAAGCATCAGGGCCGTAATCGTTGCTGTGTACAGCAATGACATCACAACGGCTAAGTTAAATAATTCCTTGTTGTCATATTACTGCAATAAAAGTGCAGCAAACTATATCCGTACATCATTGGCCCGTACATACAACCGGATGACCGAGGAATTAATATGAAACTGAACAAACTTTCAAATCTGCTGTTGGCTTCTGCCATCGCCATGACTGCGTCAACAGCAGTGCATGCACAAAGCCGTGACACTATCCAGATCGCTGGCTCATCTACAGTTTTGCCGTTTTCATCTGTGGTTGCTGAGGAATTTGGTAACAACTTTGCTCAGTTTCGTACGCCGGTTGTAGGGTCAGGCGGCTCTTCAGGTGGTTTGCGTCAGTTCTGCCAGGGCGTGGGCGCCAGCACGATCGATATTGCCAATTCATCGCGCAAAATTCGTCCGAATGAAGTGGAAGCCTGTAAAGCAAACGGCGTTAAAGAAATCATTGAAGTGAAAATTGGCTACGACGGTATTGTGTTTGCTTCCCGTACCGATGCTGCCATTTTTAAACTGGAGCCACGCCACGTCTTTTTAGCGCAGGCGGCCGAAGTGCCTCAGAACGGAAAAATGGTTGCAAACCCTTACACCCGCTGGAATCAGATTGACAGCAGCTTACCGGATCAGGATATTCTGCTTGCTATCCCTGGTTCAAACCACGGTACCCGTGAAGTTTATGAAGAAAAAGCGGTTGTCCCGGGTTGTCAGACACTGGCCGAAGTTAAAGCGATGGATAAAGATGCAGCGCATAAGTTCTGTACCGCAATGCGCACAGACGGCCGTGTAGTTGAAATCGCAGGCGATTATACTGAGACGCTGGCCCGCTTAACTGCACAAAAAGATGCTATTGGCGTATTTGGTCTGAGTTTCTACGAAGCTAACCGTGATCGCATCAAAGTAGCCACCATGTCTGGTGTAGAGCCAAATCAGGACACAATTATTTCGGGTGAATATCCGGTATCGCGCCCACTTTACATCTATGTGAAAGGT
This sequence comes from Rheinheimera sp. ATLC3, assembly GCF_059429535.1. NCBI lineage: Bacteria > Pseudomonadati > Pseudomonadota > Gammaproteobacteria > Chromatiales > Chromatiaceae > Rheinheimera > Rheinheimera sp. ATLC3. Next base: position 1,547,841 of record NZ_CM182103.1, on the reverse strand, counting down.
GCACATATCGGTGTGATCCCAGGCTTACAGGAATATGCTCAGTTCCACGTCAGCGAAGCAATGTCTGGTTTTGGCAGCGTGCTGGAAAGTGCGGGTTTAATTCCGCTGTCTGACGAAGAGCGTGCTGAAATGATTCAGAACATTAAGCAGAAAAAGTCGCTATAATCAGCTTTGCTTGATTAAAGAGAACCTGTTTTGGGTTCTCTTTTTTACTTTATGACTGTCATAAAAATGAAACAAAAGCTGCTTACACTGCCAGGCAGAGTATTTGATGACATGTAAGCTGTAAACGGAGCGACCATGAGTAACCTTTCGTTAATTGTAGTGCTGCTTGTTTTGCTGGCACTGGGCTACCAGCTTGGTATGACCCGAAGCCGCAAAGTGGCGACAGTTAACTCTGATTTACGTATGCATTCCAGGCCCCATCATTACGGCATGATGGTGGGGTTGTGGGCTGTATTGCCTGCTTTCTTTATTCTTCTGTTGTGGTTGTGGTTGTCACCCGCTGTTATCAACGCCATGATGGTAGCGCAATTGCCGACAGAGGTTACTGCGCTTTCTGATGAACAGCTGCGGGTCGTATCGCAGCGCATAAGTAACCTGGCCAGTAATTTTGGCGTGGTGGCCGATGCAGAGGCCTGGGAGCTCAGTGCGGCAGATCATTTGCGCCAGCTAAAAGCTAACAGCGCTATAGTTTTGACCGCGCTGATGGCAGTCATTGCTGCTATTGGTATGTTACTGAGCTTGCAAAAGATTACCCCCCGGCTAAAAGCCAGGCATCAGGTAGAGCGCGTGGTTAAAGCGTTACTGGTGCTGTGTTCCACTGTGGCTATTCTGACCACCATTGGCATAGTGCTGTCTATGGTTGGTGAAACGCTGAAATTTTTCAGTTATATCCCACCCACCGAATTTTTCTTTGGTACTACCTGGAATCCCCGATTTTCTACTGTTGGGGTAGGCGAGCAGGGCGATTTTGGCTTAGTACCGCTGCTGGCCGGTACCGCACTGATTGCTGGCATTGCTATGCTGGTGGCGATACCGCTCGGTTTAATGGTCGCCGTGTATCTGGCCGAATATGCGCCGGTGAAGCTGCGTAACACCGCCAAGCCTATGATCGAAGTGTTGGCAGGTATCCCGACTATTGTGTATGGTTTTTTTGCGCTGGTTACCGTAGGGCCATTTTTACGCGACTTAGGTAACACCATCGGGCTGGATATTAACGCCACTTCTGCATTAACTGCCGGGGTTGTCATGGGGATTATGATTATCCCGTTTATTTCTTCGTTGTCGGATGACATTATCACGCAGGTGCCTAAATCGATGCGCGATGGCTCACTTGGGCTTGGTGCCACGAAATCTGAGACCATCTTAAAAGTTGTGTTACCTGCCGCATTGCCAGGCATTGTCGGTGCCATTTTGCTGGCAGTTAGCCGGGCGATTGGTGAAACGATGATAGTGGTGCTGGCAGCGGGTAATAGCCCGGCGCTAACCGCAAACCCGTTTGAGGCGGTATCGACAGTCACTGTTACCATCGTTAACCAACTGACCGGCGATAATGATTTTTCCAGTCCGCAATCGCTGGTGGCATTCGCCCTCGGCCTGACCCTGTTCGTTATTACCCTGCTGCTGAATGTGATGGCATTGGTGATAGTGCGTAAATACCGTGAGCAATACGAGTAAGTTATGACCATTATTGCAGAGAACCCGATTAAGCCTGTGGCAGCACCCAGCCTGGTGCAGCAGAAAGTGATTGCCTCGCTGAACAAGCGCCATCGCAAAGAAAAGCTGTTCCGCAGCCTGGGGCTAACAGCGGTTTTAATAAGTTTGGCGCTGGTCGCAGTGCTATTTATTAATATATTTTCCAAAGGTGTGCCGGCATTCTGGCAGTCTGCGGTGACACTGGATATTTATTTTGACCCGGCGATTATTAAAATCCCACCAAAACCGGTGCAGCAAGCTGATGAGTCTGATAACGACTTCCGCCAGCGTGACCTGGCATGGCAAACTGAAGTGGGCTTTATTAACTTCAACCGGCTTATCACTGACAGTTTGCAAAAAATATTGCCTGATGCCAGCAAGCACCGGCGCGACCTGACACGTATTGTCACATCGGGTGAACGCTTTGCGCTGCGTGATATGGTGGTAGCCGACCCCGCTATCATTGGCCAGACGCGTACGCTGCATTTGCTGACAGATGCCAACATTGATGTTTGGCTTAAAGGCAATATTGACCGTAGCCTGCCTGATGCACAGCAACAACTGAGCGCGACACTGCGTGAATGGGCAGATAAACTCAAAGCTGAGGGTATTATCCAGAACCGTTTCAGCCTGGCGCTGTTTATGAACCCGGACTCGCGCAGTTCACTGGCGTCCGCCGGTTTGGCTGGGGCTTTTATGGGCTCGTTCTACATGATGCTGGTGGTCATTCTGCTGGCGGTACCTATGGGTGTGGCTGCTGCTATTTACCTGGAAGAGTTTGCGCCACGTAACAAGCTGACCGATCTGGTTGAAGTGAATATCAATAACCTGGCCGCAGTGCCATCTATTGTATTTGGTTTGCTCGGTGCCTCGGTATTAATTGGCTGGTTTAACCTGCCAATGTCGGCGCCTATAGTCGGTGGTCTGGTATTGTCACTGATGACGTTGCCAACGGTTATTATAGCGACCCGCTCAACGCTTAAAGCAATACCGCCTTCTATCCGGCAAGCGGCGTTAGGGCTCGGAGCATCTAAGATGCAGTCTATTTTCCACCATGTATTGCCACTGGCAATACCGGGTATCTTAACCGGTGCTATTTTAGGTGTTGCTCAGGCTTTGGGTGAAACGGCTCCCTTGTTGCTTATTGGTATGAAGTCTTTTGTAGCGTCGGTACCTACATCACCTTTTGAGCAGGCCAGTGCCTTACCGGTGCAAATTTACCTGTGGCAGGGCAATGAGCTGCGTAACTTCTTCGAGGCCCGTACGTCTGCCGCTATCATTGTATTGCTGCTAATGATGATTGGCTTAAACGGCCTGGCCATCTGGTTGAGAAAGAAATACGAAAAGCGCTGGTAGAATTTTTACAAACCACCACGTTAAACAGATTTAATTTTTAAGGTAACGGATAAACGCATGAGTAACTCAGCCCCGGTAAAAATCAGTGCGAAAGATGTAAAGGTGTTTTACGGCGACAATGAAGCGCTGCATGGCATCAGCATGGATGTGTATCAGAACGAGGTGATCTCTTTTATCGGCCCGTCAGGTTGCGGTAAATCAACCTTTTTACGTTGTATGAACCGGATGAATGACACGATAGAACATTGCCGTGTCACCGGTAGTATTACACTGGATGGCCGCGACATTCATGAGCCGTCGCTAGACGTAGTACAATTGCGTGCCCAGGTTGGTATGGTATTTCAAAAACCAAACCCGTTTCCGAAATCAATTTACGAAAACATTGCTTACGGCCCTAAACTACATGGTTTGGCAGAGCGTAAAGCCGATCTGGATGATATCGTTGAGTCCAGCCTGCGTCGCGCCGGGTTATGGAATGAAGTAAAAGATCGCTTAGATCAGCCCGGTACCGGTTTATCCGGCGGTCAGCAGCAACGTCTTTGTATCGCACGCAGTATCGCCGTCAGCCCGGAGGTTATCCTGATGGATGAACCTTGTTCTGCGCTTGATCCTATTGCTACATCGATTATTGAAGAACTGATCGACGAGCTGAAGCAAAACTTCACAATCGTTATCGTGACACACAATATGCAACAGGCTGCACGGGTATCAGACCGTACGGCATTTTTCCATTTGGGTAATCTTATCGAGATTGGTAATACCAATGATTTGTTTACTAACCCACAGCAAAAACGCACTGAAGACTACATTACCGGACGTTACGGTTAATTGTATTTTGCCACAGCTTAAGATTATTTCAGGAGACTGGCGTTATGCCAAATAGCAAAATCGGCGGCCATTATTCGCAGGCTTATGATGAAGAGTTGCAACAAGCCGTAGTTCGTTTACTGCAAATGGCCGCGCTGGCACAGCAACAGCTTGATGACGCCATGACAGCGTTCACCGGCGCTGACACTGAACTGGCACAGCAAGTTAAAGATTTCGACCGTAAGGTCAACAGCTTTGAAGTAGATATCAGCGAGCACTGTTTAGATATTCTTGCCAGAAGACAACCTGCAGCCAGCGACCTGCGTTTAGTGCTGTCAGTACTTAAAGCGATAAACGATGTCGAACGCATAGGCGACTTGGCTAAACGCATCGCCAAGGCTCTACTAAAAGAAGAGCAGGGAAACCGGCCACAGCAATCTCAGCTGGATGACATTGCGGTAATGGGGCAGAAAGTGCGCTTAATGTTACAGCGTGCTTTAGCAGCATTTGAGCAAATTGATGCTGAAAACGCCTTAGCTGTGCTACGCGAAGATAAAGCCATAGATGATGATTATGCCCGCATTATGCAGCATAACCTTAGCATGATGATGAACGATGCCCGGCAAATTGCCATCAGCTTGCAGATATCAAATGTTGCTAAAGCACTGGAACGTGTTGGTGACCATGCGCGCAATATTTGCGAGCATACGATTTTCCTCAGTAAAGGCCGCAATGTAGCCCATCTTAGTGACGCCGAGTTGCAGCAAGTGGTCGATAAAAAGCGCGACTAACGCTGTGACATTTCAAAAAAAAGGAGCTACGGCTCCTTTTTTTCTTTTTTGGGCTGGCTATCTTGTCAATTTGATAAATACTTTTCCCAGTAGAACAGTTGCTTAGCTGTCTAAGTCATAAAAACATCATTTTAAGGTCATGAAATTGCCATATTGTCATTTTAGTGTCATAAATCAGTCATACTATGGCGGCGTCCAAAACAGCCAAGCCGGTTGCTGTAACATCAGGTACCGGCCTTAATTCAGGTGCAGAAAATGAAGAAAACGACAGTAGTATTAGCGGTGGCACTGGCTGCCGGTACCACAATGGTGCAGGCGAAAGAGCTGGAAGTATACGGTAAAATTAACGTGTCGGCGCAGTACAGTGATGAAGGTGAAGGCAGCTTCACTGAATTGAAAAGTAATGCTTCACGTTTTGGCCTGAAAGGCGATTATGCGCTCGAAGACGGTTTAACTGTGGTATATCAGCTGGAATGGGAAGTCGACCCATCTGATGAAGCTAACGAGAAGAACATTAAGTCGCGTAACCAGTATTTGGGACTGGCCGGCAGTTTCGGTGAAGTGCGGCTTGGACGGCATGATACTGCACTGAAGATGTCGCAAGGCAAGATTGACTTATTCAGTGATTATGAAGGTGATATTAAAGTACTTTGGAAAGGTGAAAACCGTACCAGCAATTCGGTAAGTTACTTTTCACCCTCTTTTTCAGGCTTCAGTGCTCAGCTGACGTATATTGCTGAAGATGATCCGGAAGCAGAAGATGGTATCTCGGCCGCGTTGTTATACGGTGATGAAAACCTGAAAGACAGTGCGGTATATGCTGCGCTGGCTTATGATGCTGATGTGGCAGGTTATGACACCGTGCGTGCCAGCGCACAGGTTAAAGTGTCTGGTTTTAAACTGGGTGCCATGTATCAGACACAGGAAGCAACGGATACCGGCCTTGAGCGTGACGGTTACCTGTTAAGCGTTGCCTACCCTGTTGGCAAGTTTGAACTGAAAGGTCAGTATCAGGCGATGGAAGATGATAATGGGTTTAGCGCTGGCGCGGACTACAAGCTTGGCAAAAACACCAAGTTATTTGCCTGGTACTCCAGCTTTGATTTCGATACTGCTTTAGACAAGGATTATCTGGCGGTAGGCCTGGAACACAAGTTTTAATATATTTTTAGCCTACTGTTCAAAAAAGCCGGTTAGTTACACCGGCTTTTTTATTGTCAGCATCAACTCAAGCCCAACCTTGATTTATGCTGCTTGGCCGCAGTGTTTCTTTAATTTGTACAAAAAAAGATCTGTCAGATGCATTGACGTTTGCCTTGTTGTCAATTAGCTTTATGAAAGCGCTTACATTAGATGGTGTCGACTGCTTAATCGAACACCACGCTAAACATTGACACAAACGGGGCAAAGAGTATGAAAACAACAGCAAAGCTGGCTACTGTAGCCTGCGCTGTGATGCTGGCATCTGCATTACAGGGATGCGGCGGCAGTGCAGAAACAAAATCCAATTTCGACGACATAGACGTATCCCAACCGGTAACAGACTGGGTAATGGTATGGAACGATGAGTTCGACGGCACGGCGATAAACAGTAATAAGTGGAACTACGAAATCAATTGCACGGGTGGCGGTAATAACGAAAAACAATGCTATACCGACAGCAATGAAAACGCTTTTGTAAAAGACGGTGTGTTGAATATCGTGGCATTACCAGCTGAGGAAGGTGCAGAAAAGCCCTATACCTCTGCCCGGCTGACGACGCAGCACAAAGCCGATTTTAAATATGGCCGCTTCGAAATGCGTGCCAAACTTCCTTACGGTCAGGGCAGCTGGCCGGCATTCTGGATGATGCCGACAGACAGTGTATACGGCAGTTGGCCACGGTCCGGCGAAATTGACATTATGGAGGCCGTAAACCTTAAAGTGGTTGGCGATGACGGTGTCGCTGAAGCGAATGTACACGGAACCTTGCACTATGGCCGCGAGTGGCCAAATAACGCCAGCTCAGGTAAAGCTTATCAGTTACCCGATGGTATAAACCCGGCAGACGATTTCCATACCTATGCTATTGAGTGGCAGGAGGGTGAAATTCGCTGGTATGTGGATGGCTACCTGTTCGCCACACAGCGCCAGTCAAAAGTACGTTATAACAGTAAAGGAGAGGCTGACGGGCTGTCACATCGCGGCTGGTTTGCTGAGTACTTTAATCAGTCCAGCGGAGAGTTGGAAGTGCATTGGGATGCAGCGCCTTTTGATCAGGAATTTTTTATGATCCTGAATTTGGCTGTTGGCGGTAACTGGCCGGAGAACGTCAACAATCTGGGCATAGATGCTGCTGCTTTTGCCGACGGCCAGCGCTTTGAAGTGGATTATGTCAGGGTATATGAGTGTGCTGCTAACCCTTCAACCGGCAAAGGCTGCGAGACGATTCGCCCAGGCTATGAAGATGAAGCTGATGCACTGGTAACCGGGTTGGCGCCTATCCCCACTGCTGCTGCCGGTCTTGTGCAAAGCGTAAGCATTTTTGATGGCACACCTAACCCAAACTGGGCGGCCTGGGACTGCTGTGGCGGCACCACCCCAGCGTTGGTAGCAGACGCTAACCGGGGTGATGTATATGAATTTAGTGTAGCGGCAGCTCCTACCGTTAACGGTTTTACCAGCCGAGAGGAGTTTATTACCGATCCTCAGGGCGTCCCCTCGCCATTTGATGCCTCCGGTATTGTTGAGATTGGCTATATTCGCTTTGATATGCAGGTGACTTCTATGCCGAATAATGCGTCGGCACCCTGGTTGTTTAAAGTGGAAAGTATTGAAGCCAGCACAGCAGTAGAGCTGGATATTACAGCTAGCAGTGAAGGCACTGCGCCGGTTGCAGGTCAGTGGCAAACCTATACGTTCCCGCTGCAGATGTTGGCCGATGCCGGTCTGGATGTGTCCGCTATTGATGTTGTGATGATCTTCCCAGCCTGGGGCCAGGGCGAAGGCGCCGTGTACCGGGTAGATAATGTGGAAATTACGCTCGATTATCCAGAGTTAACCTTGTTTGCTGATCAAACAAACTCTGACTGGCCGATGTGGGACTGCTGTGGTGGCTCTGTGCCGACGGAAGAGGTGGATGATACCGCTCATGGCACGGTTGCCGAGTTTAGAATTGGTGCCACTCCAACTGTCATGGGCTTTAACAACCGCACCGGCAGTGGCGGTAGTGGCGAGCCTTTCGATGCCGGTTTATTGCGTAATGGCGGCATTGTGCAGTTTGAAATGAAGGTGGTTAGTGCACCGGCAAATGCGGCTGCTGATTGGATATTTAAGATTGAAGCAGATAATGCCGCAACAGCGGTAGAAGTAAGTTTAACAACCAGTGTTGAGGGTGTTGCGCCTGTAGTTGGGCAGTGGCAAACCTACACGTTTAACGTGGCTGATTTACTGGAGGCTGGGCTTGATATTTCAGCTATTGACGTACTGATGGTCTTTCCTGCCTGGGGACAGGGAGAGGGGGCGATTTACCGTCTGGACAATGTGGTGATTAAACAACCTTAACATCAATAGCATAAAGGCGCCGGGTGACTGCACCCGGCCGGAAATAACGAATAAAGCTCAGTAGGTCATTATGAAAAACGTAACTTTTACTAAAAGCCGCCTGGCTACCGCTATTGCCGTATTAATGGCAAGTTCACTGGTACAGGCGCAGGACACTAATGCTGCAGACAGCCGTGCCAGCGAAGATATCGAAGTCATTCAAATCAGCGGGATCCGTGGTAGTTTAATTCGCTCAATGGATGTAAAACGCGATGCCAGTGGCGTAGTAGATGCCATTTCCGCCGAAGAAATGGGTAAGTTTCCGGATACCAACCTGGCAGAGTCACTGCAGCGTATTACCGGTGTGTCGGTAAGCCGCTCTAACGGCGAAGGCAGCCAGATCACGGTTCGCGGTTTTGGCCCGGAATTTAACCTTATTACCTTAAACGGCCGGCAAATGCCGGGCACCGGTAATACCCGCTCGTATAACCTGGAAAACCTGGCGTCAGACGGTATCAGTGCAATTGAGGTATATAAAACGGCCCGTGCTGAAAACCCAAGCGGGGGTTTAGGGGCGACCGTCAATATTATTACGGCTAAACCGCTGCAAAGCCCCGGTCTGCGATACTCGGTATCCGCTAAAGGCATTTATGACTCGTCCAATGAGGAAGGTGACGACATCACGCCGGAACTGTCTGCAATTTTCAGCAATACGTTTGCTGATGAAAAATTCGGTGTGGCAATTTCGGTATCACACCAGCAGCGGGATTTTCAGCGCCAGTATGCCAATATTCAGGGCTGGCAGGCGCAAACCAGCCTGCCTGTGCTTGATGCCGCCAACGTAATAGATGCCAGGCCGGAAGATGCAGAAGGCAATAAAATCGGGCCAGCGTATTTTGCTAAAGATATGAACTATGGCATTGATGATGTAGAACGTGAGCGCAGTAACGGCCAGGTTACGCTGCAGTTTGCGCCGGTGGATAATTTTGTTGCAACCCTAGATTACACGGCTTCGCAAGCGACTACCGGTGTCAATACTATTGGCTGGGGGATCTGGAACGAGTTTGGCGGCAATATTAACGCGTACGAGCTGGATGAAAATGGTACCGCTGTTTATGCCGATATCAGCGGTAATGACGGCTCTTTTACCGCCAGCCGTAATACAACTGAAGTAACAGCGCGTTCAGTAGGGTTAAACCTGGATTGGCAAGTTACAGAAGATTTTCATCTGAGCCTGGATTATCACGACTCAGATAACAAAACCGATAATGGCGCCGATAAGGGCCTTGGCAGTGATGGTCAGGTGATCATTGGCTCTGACCAGTTGGTCACGAAAATCTATGATTACCGCACCGGTGATATTCCGCAGGCTTCTATCCTGTGGCGTAATGGCACCAATGAGCTGACGCCGGGCGAAATGGATTCTAACTTCAGCCAGTTTACTCACTCGCCGGGTAAGTCAGATATCAAGCAATTACAGCTCGATTCAACCTGGTATAACTCGGTATTTGATATTCCACTGGCCAGCATTAAAGCCGGTGTGGCTTTTACCGACCAGACCATGGGCGGCCATAACGCCTGGAGTGGTCTGCGTGGTGGTGCCGGTTTTAGCCCCAGCTTTACCGAAATTTTTCCTGACAATATGTTCACCCGTCACAGCACTGCCGGCTTTTTGGATGAGTTCAGTGGTGGCGGCCTGAATATGGCCTCGCCGTATTATTACACCTATAGTTTTGATGAAGCCGTGGCACGCCAGGCAGCTTATCTGACTGAGGGGCTAATGGGCGCTGATGTTTATGTAGCGGATGCTTATTACGACGGCATAGACAGCGAAAGTTCGGTGCAGGAAGAAACGCTGAGTGTGTATTTGCAGTCAGACTGGCAGTTTGACATAGGCCGTTTTCCGGCGCGGTTTAACGCCAGTGTGCGCTACGAAGAAACCGACGTTACCAGTACCGTGCGCCAGACAGTGCCGCAGCAGGTGGTATGGGCCTCAGCGTCAGAGTGGATAATGCAATACCTTCAGGGTGAAGATACCTTTTTAACCCTGACCGGTAAGCATGATGTCCTGCTGCCGATGTTCGATTTTCGTATTGACCTGACCGATGACATTGTTGCGAGGATGTCCTGGGGCAAAACCATTGCGCGGGCACCGCTGGGTAATCTGGCTGGCGGGCGCAGTTTAAGCGGCAGCCCAAAAATAGGTGCGCGCACCGGCAGTGAGGGCAATACTAATCTGCAACCGTTTGAATCGACCAATTTAGATCTGAGCCTGGAATATTATTATGCTGAGGGCAGCTATGCGTCAGTGGGTTATTTCAAAAAGGATGTGAAGAACTTTATTGCCAATGAAACGGTTGAAGCGCAATTTGACGGCCTGCATGATATCTATCTGGGGCCGCGTTATCTTGAAGCCGAGCAGCAGCTGATTGCGGCAGGTGATGCCAACCCCGATACCAGCGCCATTTATCAGCAGATGCTCGACAATGGCCATGGCAACGCCAATGGTGTTATTGAACCTACTGCCAATGATCCACTGATAACCTGGCTGGTAACCCGGCCTTACAACAGCAACGATAAGTCAGTCGATGGCTTTGAGGTTGCGGTGCAACACCTGTTTGGTGAAACCGGTTTTGGTGTGGGAGCTAATGCTACCTTTGTTGACGGTGATGTGAAGTTCGACGTCACCAGCCTTGAAGTGCAGTCTCCGCTAAATGGTTTGGGTGATTCAGCTAACTTCCAGGCGTTTTATGAAAACCATGGTTTATCTGTCAAGGTAACCTATGCCTGGCGTGATAGTTACCTGATTGGCGTAGGGCAATCGCAGGGCTCGGCTGATGCACCACCGCAGTTTGCCAAAACCTTTGGCCAGTGGGACATGAGCATAAATTACGACATTAATGACAACCTGACAGTGTTCTTTGAAGGCATTAACCTGAACAATGAAACCGAGCAGGGGTATGGCCGTTATGAAGAGCAGTTCCTGTTTGCCCGCCAGTACGGTACACGCTATGCACTTGGTGTGCGTTACAGCTTTCAGTAAGCTGTTTTAGTTTGGTCAATAAAAAGGCCTGCCGCATGGCAGGCCTTTTCAATAGCAAAGCCGGTTTAGTATTTTAAAGTGTTATTCAGACTTATTAAGACAGTTCGCTTTGAAGAGTTTCAAAGTTAGTTTTCTCTGCTTTTACGTATTTTTCCCATTGCATAGCTATGCGTTTGGTGTTGTCAAATTTCTCTGCCTTGGCCAGCTCAACTAAAGAGTCATCGAAACGCTGCTTATTGAAGTAAGCCATGCCTAATACTAAATGAGACATGCCCTGATTACGTAGGCCACCTTTTTGCAAGGCAGACAGGCTCGCTTCGATAGCTTTATCGTATGCTTCCATATTCAGGTATATTTGGCCCAGCTGAGCTTCAAGTTCACCATCATCTGATAAGCTTGCGGCGGCAATCAACAGCGGAATAGCCTTATCGTCATGTTTGGCCAGAGACCAGCAGCTTGCGGTAAATTTCAGGTTGCGCAGGTTGCGCTCAAGCACACCCGCTTGCATGGCTTTCTCCATAACGCGGGCGCCTTTTACCGGAACCTGATGGTAGTAATATAACTGAGCAAGGTTAAATATATCAGAGGCCGATGTGATATAACCCTGCTGGTACGCCGCTTCAAGAACGGCCAGTTGCTTTTTCTCTTCGCCCAGTTCACCGTACATCCCGGCGAGTTGTATCCAGTATTTTCCATCGTTATAGTGGCGAACCATCTTAACCAGCACATCTTTTACTTTCTCGGGTTGTTTAAGCTCGAAATAGATTGCGCGTTGCAACACATACCAGTTCTCGTCTGGCACCTTTCCTTCACTTTCAACCATCTTAATAGCTTGATTAATAAAGCCAGAAGCCCGTTGATAGTCTTTTTGCTGGTACATGGCCTGAGCTTTGATAAGATGATTATTGGCTGGGATCTCACCGCTGTTCAGTGCCTCCCAGCGTTCAAGGACGCTAAGTGTCTTAGCATAATTGCCTTGCATCATATGCAGCTGAGCCAGGCTGAACAGGGTAGAGAGCTCGAAAGATTCTGGAATAGGCTGCTGCTCTACTACTTTCTCAAAGGCGGTAATGGCCTTGCCATACTGCTCGGTGTTGTAATATGTAAAGCCATAAAAGTTATACAGCATGGCCAACTCGTAACTGTTCATAGAGCTGGATTTGCTTTTAACGTCGTCTAATGCCGCCAGGGCTTCGTCTACTTTCCCTGCATCGGCCAATGCCTGAGCCCTGGCCAACTGCTCATACACTTTAGCGCGTAAAGCTGGTGTACGGCGGGTTTTACGTTCGTCTTGCTGCTGTTCTTGTGCTTGCACCAGGCCCATCGGGCTGACGCAGGGTAACAGATAGCTACTTGTCGCCAGTAACGTAAACGCGACCACTTGACTGAGTGTTTTTTTTGCTAACATAGGATTCCACCTCAACCATCAATCTGGAAGGTTATGCGGTTCTGCACACCCGCAACTTCTGCTGCTTCGCCGTTAACCACCCTTGGTTTATATTTGAACTTTAGCGCGGCATCCATCGCGGCCTGCTCAAATATTCCCTCCGGATTGGCTTCCACGACAACAGGATCTCGCACCGTTCCTGATTTAGTTACGGTGAATTCAACAATAACATAACCTTCGATGCCCCTTTGCAGCGCACGCCGTGGATAAACAGGTGCAACCTTGACAATAGGTAAATACTCGCCGTCCCCACCTTCTAACGCCAGACCCCCTGATAACTTCGCATCAGTGCTGATATCTGCTGAAAAGTCCATACTAAAACCAGCCTCTGTATTGGGCGTGGGTGAGTCTAATTGTGGTTGCTGCATTTGTGGTGGCGGCTGTTCCGGCTTCGGCGGCTTCTTGGGTTTACGATCTTTTCTCTCTACTTGCTCTTCCTGTTTAATCCGGACAAAGTCCAGCACAGAACCTACTGGTGGGTCAGTCAGGGCGCTACCGCCACTCTTAATCAGGGACTGCATCAGAAAAAACAGCCCGAGAGTCACTATGCCTGACAACACCAGCGCTAAGACTATTCTACCTAGCATAGAAGCGCCGCCCGGCGCTGCGATCGTTGCATTAGCCATGCTTAACTCCTGGTTGAAATAGAACGGTTTGGCTGAAAATTCGCTGCACCGGTTTACTCCTGAGTTGCAATAGATACATCGAAGACACCAGCAGCTCTGGAAGCATCCATCACTTTAATCAGTGTTTCTGTGACGGCTTTTTTATCTGCCTGGATCACAACGCTGCCCTGTGGATTCTCAGCATACAAACGCTCAATGTTGGCCTGGACTGCACGCTCGTCAATACGGCGTTTGTTAATCCAGATTTCATTTTTGTCACTGATAGCGATAAGAATATTGGCGCGGTCTTTCTTCACTGCCGTAGCCGCTTCGGGGCGGTTCACGTCTATACCGGACTCTTTTACAAAAGACGCTGTCACAATAAAAAAGATCAACATGATAAAAACCACGTCTAGCATTGGTGTTAGGTCGATGGTAATTTCTTCTTCATCTACCAGATTCTGAAAATGCTGTTTCATAAATATCTCTTATCTGTGGGGCGGCATTTAGCCACCAAATCTGTTAAAACCGGCTCACTTAGTGATCCATAGTCATCGCATCTTCAATATGCATTTTTTCGGTCTTGCTAACACGGGCCAGCCAAGAGGAAGCAAATACCCCTGACAGCGCACCGACCATGCCTGCCATGGTCGGGATAGTCGCTTTAGATACCCCCGATGCCATAGAGCGGGCACTGCTGGACCCGGAAATAGCCATGACATCAAACACTTCAATCATACCGGTTACTGTGCCCATCAGGCCGAGCAGCGGACACAGCGCGACTAAAGCCTGAATGACCGGAATGGAACCATTCAGCTTAATGCTCACCCGCGAGATCATGGCTTGACGGATTTGCTCGGCATACCATGATGAGCGGTCACGTCTTGATTCCCAGGCTGAAATAGTCTGGTTCTTGAATTGTTTGTGCCAAATAAAGACGTAAAAGGCACGTTCAAGAATAAGCAACCACATGATAAAAATCAGTAGACCAATCACCAGCAGAACCTGGCCACCTGTCTCGGTAAAATCTCGTACGGCCTCGAATATCTCGAACATGGCGATTAGCTCCGTTCAGCACGTTCAGCAATAACGCCTGAAGCTTGTTCCTGCAGAATAAGTACGATGTTCTTGCTGCGGGTATTCAGCATGGCGTAAAGCAACGTCATTGGGATAGCGACTACCAGGCCCAGCACTGTCGTCATTAAGGCTGTAGAAATACCACCTGCCATCAGTTTAGGGTCGCCTGTTCCGAACAGCGTGATAGCCTGGAACGTGTTTATCATACCGGTTACGGTACCCAACAAGCCCATCAGCGGCGCTACAACTGAGATGATTTTTATCATCGTCAGGTTGCGGCTGAGTTTCGGCACTTCGCCCAAAATGGCTTCAGTGAGTTTCAGTTCCAGTGTTTCAGTATCGACGTTCGGGAACTGCTCACGCACTTGCAGAATACGGCCAAGAGGGTTGTCTTTATTAGGTTGCGGATTCTTCAGTTGACGGTCTACTTTGATTTTAATCAGCGTCAGGCTAACTAAACGCTCTAGCGCAAGGATCAGGCCCACTGCCCCTACCACTAAAATGATGTAACCAACCAAGCCGCCTTGTTCAATGCGCTCTTGGAAATTGGGCGCCTGTACCAGTAATCCCAGAATAGACCCACCGGTAGGGTCAAGACCGAACTGAACCAACTCACCGATATCAGCAGCCTGCAAATTCGCTGCGCTGTCGCCGTAACGGCTGGCAGGCTGGCGTGTCAGTTCTGCTACAGTGCCGGTTACTGGGTTCATATCCAAATATTTACCGTCAGCTACCAAAGCAAAAGAACCTACCCGAACCACTTCTTTATTAACCTTGTTGCCACCCGCTTCTACCACATCGGTCTTGAACTTGGTCACTTTGCCTGATTCTGTCATCTCACGCTGAATTTCAAACCAGACGCGTTCAATTTCTTCAATAGAAGCCAGCTTTGAGCTTGACCCCATAGACTGAGCCAGTTCATCCAGAAATTGCACCCGGCCAGGAAGTTGCGCAGAAATTACCGAGCTCTGAAATTTACCTTTGGTATCGCCAGACACTTGTTGCAGCACGCCGAACAACTCTTTTAACGAGCCTAAGCGGGTTGTTAAGGCCTCATTTAAATTGGCCAACTTAATTTCATGCTCCTGAAACTGACGCTCAAGGCTTTCACTGGTGTTTAGCTCGGCATTTCGTTTGCTGGTGGCAGCTTTGAGCATATTATCTTGCTCTGCTACCTTGGCAATGAACTCACTTTCACGGCGCTGGTTATCTTTATTCTGCGCAATCTGGCCTTGTTCCAGCTGTTTTAATAACTGATCCAGGTCAAGGGCTTTATCATCGACACTTTGTGCCATGGCACCCGTTGCAACTAAAGAGGCAAACAACGTTGTTGTAAGAACTTTTACTATTGATTTCATCACTTCTATTCTCTTAGTCGGTAAGGGCGATTGGCAGCGACAGCAAATCAGGGGCGAGCTGCTTCTTAGCCATACGCAGACCTTTAGTCACTTCGGTGCGGTAGTTAGCAGGCAGTACGTCCCATTGGCGGCTTTGCTTATTCCAGATGCCTTGCTGGCTGGCATCGCGGGTCTGGTAGATTAAAGCTGTTCGGCCAACGCGTAAGAAGTCGACATCGCGGTCCTGGCCGTCAATGTTGTGCAAGCCGCTGTACGCTTCCAAAGTACGGCCATAGTCCATTTCAATTTGGTAAGCTTCCATCACGCGGCGAAACTTCTCTGAGGGGGCTACATCAGCACGCTCCATCAGCGTGTCCAACTCGGCTAAACGCTTGCTGCGCTCTTCAGGTAAAAACGGTACGTCAAGCGAGACAAACTGCTTTAAACCTTCAATCATACGCATCATTAATGGTGTGATTTGGCGTTCAATAACGCTTACTTCATCAATGGCTTTATTTAAGTCATCGACTTCTTGCAGTTGGTTGCTTAGTTGTTTACGCAACTGAGTGTTATAAACCACTAAGCCGTCAATCTCTTTATTAATGCTTTTAAACTGTTGCAGCTTATTATCGAGCTGGTTAGTTATGGTGTCGATTTTTTCCTGCGACGCAGCCGCTGACTTATTGATGTCGCCAGCCTCTTTCACTACAGGTTCCAGATACTTATCTTCTTGTGCTAGTGATGGCAATGCAACTGCCAGAGAGGAGGCAAGCACGGCCAACGGAAGTAGTTTTATACGCCTCATACTGTTAAGCCCTAATAATTAAGAAAGACCAACGGAATACTGGTCTTTGAAAAATTGGCTCACAGTTTAGTGGTTGTTAATGACAGTTTTATTACGGCTTTTGTATTGGCGTAAGTTCCCATTAAGAAGGATTGAATAGTTCCATGAAGTTTTTGTGACGACATCTTACTGTAATAAAAGTGTCACTGGCTCTCGCTAGTCTTTGTGCGGCGAATAAACTCACAATTACAATTTCGGAGAGCTTAATGGAACTTAAAAGCATGTTTAAGGTATCAGCTGTTGCCCTGGCTTTAGTGTTAGTCGGTTGTGGCGGAGATATCAATATCACCCCAACAGTTAACGACAACAGCACTGTAAATAACCCGCCACCAACAAATGGTGGAGGCGACGGCGGTGATGAGAATCCTTGCGGCTCTTATGAATCAGGCAGCGATACTGTTCAAGGTACCTACGATAGCAGCAACAAAATTTGTACTTATAGTACTAATTTCGTCAGTGCTGCCAAGCCGCTAACTACGGATGTGACGTTAGATGCCGATATTGTGCACTATTTCAAAAGCACACTGTCAGTTGGCCAGGACTGTAATACTACGCAAGGTTGTACTGTAGAAACAGATGGCCCTACGCTGACTGTTGAAGCCGGTGCTACTATCGTTTTTGATAATGCTGCATCCCGCGTACAGATTAACCGCGGTGCCAATATCGAAGCAGTTGGAACCCTTGCCAAGCCTATTACGTTCACTTCTGCCAACGCTATTGAAGCACTGGATTCTGTAGGTGCTGGCCCTTCTCCGCAGGACTGGGGTGGCGTTATCATCAATGGTTTTGGTATTACTGACCAGTGTTCGGATGCTGAGCGTGCTGCCGGCAGCTGTAACGCAGAGAGTGAAGGCGCATCTTCTTTCTACGGTGGTAACAACAACGAAGATGACAGCGGTACATTAAAATTCGTTAAAATTCATTATGCCGGCGGTCTGCCAGCTGGTGCTGAAGTGGGTAACGACCTGAACTCGCTGTTTTTAAACTCGGTAGGTTCTGGCACTGAAATTGATTATATAGATATCTATGCCGGTTACGATGATGGCGTTGAACTGTTTGGTGGTGCCGTTAACCTGAAGCATATCGTTGTTACTGATACTCAGGACGATAGCCTGGATATCGACGCAGGTTGGCAGGGTAAGGTTCAGTATCTGCTGATTAAGCACGGCTCTGTTGTAAACGCGGCGGGCGAAACGCTGAACATGGGTAACGGCGGTTTTGAAGCTGATGGCCGCAAAGGTTCTTCAACTACAGAGGCTCCGGCATCTGCACCTCACATTGCTAACGTTACTGTAATCACTACTGACGAATTATCAGCTCGCGATGGTGACCCTTCAATCGCGATGAAGTTAGACGATTTCATTAACGCGACTTTCTACAACATGGTGTTAAAGAAGACGTCCGCTACTCAGACTTGGTGTGTTAACTACTCTGGTGACGCTGCCGATGAAATTGTAACTGACCGTACTGCAATTAAAACGTCTATTGCTGCGTGCGCGCTGTTGGCAGACGCTGGTAAAGAGGCGGTTTCAACTGCAAGTGGCAGTACCACTGTTACCGAATGGTTTACCAAAGATGGCGTTAGTGAAGTGGTAAACGGCTCTGACACCGTACTGGCTAACAATGGTTTTTCAACCTCTGCGGATGTGACCGTTACCCCAACGGATATGACAACGGTTGACAGCTTCTTTGAAGCGACAGACTTTATCGGAGCAGTATCTCCTAACGACACTTCTTCTGATTGGTACAAGTGGGCCAAAGCCGCGTTTGATAACGCAAACGACGAATAACCAATTTGACCAGACACAAATAGGCGCTTGGTTGCGCCTATTTGTTCATAAAAAGTGTGGGAAATAAATCATGCTTCGATTCAGAATGAATAGAATTTCACTAGCTGTGGCGGCTTGTCTGGTGTCTGGTGCTGTGTTGGCCCAGTCACAGGAAGATACCACCATTGAAGAAGTTGTAGCCACAGGGACACGTTTGCAAGGTACTGCCACAGCGGTTATTGAAGAACGTAAGAACCAGGCGTTTGTTGCCGATATTCTTGGTGCTGAACAAATTTCCCGTACGGGAGACTCCGATGCTGCGGCCGCACTGCGGCGGGTTACCGGGCTCACTCTGGTAGACGGTAAATTTATTTATGTACGTGGTCTCGGTGAGCGTTACTCCAGTGCGAGGCTAAATGGCGCAAGCATTCCAAGCCCGGATTTAACCCGCAATGTTATTCCGTTGGATATTTTTCCTTCCAGCGTAATTGAAAGCTTATCGGTGCAAAAGGCATTTTCTCCGAATATGCCCGCAGCGTTTGGTGGCGGTAATGTAGATATCCGCACCAAGTCACTGCCAACTGAATTTACTGCTGGTATTCAGGTAGGGGTGGAAGCCGACTCAAATAATTCTGATGGCTTTACTTATGCCGGTAACCACAGCGGCACACCTTCAGCACTGCGCGATGCCATAGTACATTACCGTGGTGATTTTTCATTACGTAATATCATTGAGCGCGATGGTTTGACAACCAACGGATCAGGTACTGCAGCCGAGCAAGCTACAGCCATTAACGACGGTCTGTTAAAGTCTCTGCCACGCAATATGTCGCTCAAAGATGAATCGCTGGATCCAAACTACTCTGTACAAGCTTATATCGGTAATAGTGTTGACGAAAAATGGCTGGGCGGCACTGTCGGCTTTTTAGCGTCAGTAGCTTATGACAATAAATGGAATTATACCGACCGTCGCAATGCTGTGGTAAGTGCTAATTTAACTGAGAACTGCTCACAGTCGCTGGAAACCGCAGACGATGTTGCTGTCAGCTGCTTTGACAGTATGGTGGATTCGCAGGTAACCAAGGAGAATGAGCGCCTTAACGGGTTGTTCACAGTGGGTTACCGGCTGGACACGCACAATGTCAGCTATACCAAAATTTATATTGAAGATAACGAAGACGAGTCTGAAATTTCCATTTCACAAAACCCGTCACAAAACATCACCATTGCTGCTGATGGTGTCGCAGACTATTCGCAGGGCTTTACCTACGAAGAGCGAAAACTTGAGGTAGACCAGTTCCGCGGTCAGCATACTTTTCTGGATTACATGGGAGTGGGAGTAGACTGGCACTACACTCAGTCAGAAGCCACGACGGATATCCCGTTGCAAGCTACTTTTAACTTCAGTAACCGGTATGATGCTAATAGCAATTACCTGGGTACAAGTGTCAATGGTGGTAATGGACAGGTTGAGTATGATTACGTCGATATGGACGATCATATGAAAAACTGGGGCGGAAATGTAACTCTGCCTATTACAGCCGGACGCTTTGAAATTGAGCTCAAAGGTGGCTGGGACTTTATTGACAGAGCCCGCTACTACACAACATCCAGCTTCTTTGTAAACAACAGCGGTTCAGCCATCAGTGTAACAGCTAGTGAGGCTGATTTATTAAAGCTACCATCTTATCTGACAGATAGCTTTATTGCTGAGCAAAGTCTGTTGGCGGTGTTTAACGAGCCGGATGCACCTGAAGCTGACGACTACTTAGCAGCACAAAAAACCGATGCGGCCTACGGTGCCTTTGATGTTATTTTTGACAACACCTGGCGGGTAAGCGGCGGTTTACGCTATGAAGCCTTCAAGCAAGTGGCCCTTGAAACATCAAGCCTGATTTTTACGCCTGAAGATCAGGATGTATTCTTCAACCCTGACAATATTAAAGCCAGAACCATCGATACTGATGACTTGTTCCCGGCGTTAAGCTTTACCTATATCGGCGGTGATGACTATCAGGTACGGTTTGGCTACGGCGAAACAGTCGTAAGGCCAGATTTACGTGAAGTGGTGCCGGTAGGTTACTTTGACCCTCTGACGGATATCCGTACTACGGGTAATACTCAGTTGGTGTCCAGTAGTCTGAAAAACTATGACTTGCGGTATGAGCTTTATGGCGAAATGGGTAACAATCTGGCGTTATCTTTGTTCTACAAAGATATTACTAACCCCATAGAAACCATACTGCGGGTTGGTGATTCCAGTTATACCGCTGGTTTTACCAATGGCACGCAAGCCGAATTATACGGTTTTGAGGCTGAATGGTTGTATGACCTGGGTTGGGTTGTTGATGGTTTCTTTACCTCTGGCAACATCACCTTGAGCGATTCTGAAGTGAAGATCGCCGCTTCTGATGCGGGTAGTTTAACTAATACTACCAAGCGTATGAACGGTCACTCTAAGTACGTAACCAACTTCCAGCTGGGTTATGACTCGGCAAATGGCGAGCACAGCGCATCACTGATATATAATGTGTTCGGTGAGCGGATTATAGCGTCTGGTATAAATGGACGCGAAGATGCTTATGAACAGCCTTTCCATTCGTTGGATTTTGTCTATTCGTACTACCTCGATTTTAACAGCACATTTAAGTTACGGGTGCGTAATCTGCTGGGCGAAGACCAGCAAGTGACCCAGGACGATGTAACAGTGCGAAGTCGTACTGTAGGCACTACCTTGCAGCTAAGTTTCAAGTACGATTTCTAAGCGTACTTAGGGTTATCTGCAGCCTGAGAAACTACCAGCCCCGGCCTTAAAACCGGGGCTTTATTTTCTCGTTAGTTTTTCGGCGGTAAAGCTGAGCTTTAGAATACATATCC
Organism: Rheinheimera sp. ATLC3; assembly: GCF_059429535.1. Classification (NCBI taxonomy): domain Bacteria; kingdom Pseudomonadati; phylum Pseudomonadota; class Gammaproteobacteria; order Chromatiales; family Chromatiaceae; genus Rheinheimera; species Rheinheimera sp. ATLC3. The sequence continues at coordinate 1,526,668 of NZ_CM182103.1, read as the reverse complement.
TTGTTTTATCGTGCTATCAGGTAAGTTTTTCATAAAAATGTCATAATTTAAGGTAATACTATTATTGTTAATAAAAGTAAACAGTTAACTAATACGGCTTGATAGCCGCTATTTATATTTGGTGAGAACAATGGCAAGAAAGATCCTGGTGGTGGAAGATGAAGCCCCGATTCGCGATATGTTGTGTTTTGTGTTGGAGCAAAACGGTTATCAGGCGACAACAGCAGAAGATTACGATTCTGCCGTTAATGCACTGATGGAACCCTATCCGGATTTAGTGTTGCTGGACTGGATGCTGCCGGGTGGCAGTGGTATTCAGGTGGCGAAAAAAATGAAGCAGCACGAGCTGACCCGTAATATTCCGATCATTATGATCACCGCCCGTGGTGAAGAAGAGGACAAAGTGCGTGGCCTGGAAGTTGGCGCGGACGATTACGTTACCAAACCATTCTCACCAAAGGAACTGATGGCGCGCATTAAAGCCGTGATCCGCCGTGTCGCACCAACCAGCCTGGATGAGGTCATTGAAGTACAGGGTCTGAAGCTTGACCCTGTTTCGCACCGGGTAATGGCATCTGATCAGGCACTGGATATGGGGCCAACCGAGTTTCGTTTGCTGCATTTCTTTATGACCCACCCAGAGCGTGTTTACAGCCGCGAACAGTTGCTGGATCATGTGTGGGGTACCAACGTTTATGTGGAAGACCGCACTGTTGATGTACATATCCGCCGTTTACGCAAAGCGATTTCTATCGCCGGCCATGATAGATTAGTGCAAACCGTACGGGGCTCCGGCTACCGTTTCTCAGCTAAGTAAGGTTAGTCACCACTTTTATGCGTCAGCTGCTTTCAAAAAGGAAGGTGTACACCAGGCTCTTCCTTTTTTATTGTTTTATTGCTCTGGTGGGGCTTATTTCCAACAGCTTATTGCTGGCGCTGCTTATTTTCACCGTCGCGTTATTGCTGTGGCACTATCACCATCTGTTTCTTATGGACAAATGGTTGTGGCGTGACCGCAAGCTGTCACCGCCAATAAGCGAGGGGATCTGGGGTCATTTGTTCGAGGGTATTTATTACCTGCAGCGGCGGGACCGGCGCAAAAGACGCGAGCTGCGAAACGTGGTGCGGCGCTTTCGAGACGGCGCGGAAGCATTACCTGAAGCCGTAGTAGTGCTACGCGATGACTGGTCGATAATCTGGAGCAACAAGCTGGCGCAAATTCTGGTTGGGTTACACTGGCCAGCAGATGAAGGTCAGCGGCTGGATAATCTTATCCGCCACCCTGAATTTTTACAGTATCTGAAAACAGCGAAATTTGAGTTACCCATTGAGTTGCCATCACCGGTAAACGATCAGCTGACGCTGGAATTTAATATCATGCCATACGGCATTGAGCAGTTTTTACTTATTGTGCGCGACGTCACCCAGCTAAAGCAGCTCGAGCAAATTCGTAAAGATTTTGTCGCGAACGTGTCGCATGAGCTGCGTACACCACTGACGGTACTGCAGGGTTATCTGGAAGTGATGGACGATGAACATCTGCCAGATAAGGCCATGTGGAAAAAAGCCCATAATGTGATGCTTGATCAGACCAAGCGAATGGATGCTTTAGTACAGCAGCTGCTAACACTGTCCCGCATTGAAGCATCGGCTAGAGTACAGTTTGATGACGAGGTTGATGTGCCGGCGATGCTGGCCAAACTGGAGCAGGAAGCGCAGACCGTTAACCGTGATAAGCAACACAGCATAATATTTGATATTGACCCAGAGTTAAGGGTGACCGGTGTCACTGAAGAGCTGCGTAGTGCTTTTTCCAATTTGGTGATTAATGCGATTAAATACACGCAGAACAATGGCGATATTCATGTCAGCTGGCAGCGACAGCATCAGAAAGCGGTATTTGCCGTCAACGACAACGGCCCGGGTATAGCGCCACAGCATGTTAAGCGCTTAACCGAGCGTTTTTACCGGGTGGATGAAGCCCGCGCCCGCAATACCGGTGGCACAGGTTTGGGGCTGGCCATCGTAAAACATGTGCTGTCGCGGCATAACAGCCGGCTGATGATTTTCAGCGAGCCGGGCAAAGGCAGTAGTTTCTCTTTTACACTGCCGCCTGAGCTGGTGCTGGGTAACCGTAAACCAGCCAGAGCAAAGAAAGCCAGCAGCTAAAGATTAGCTGCTGGTGTGTTTACGAAAACAGTCGTTATGATGATCGTTGACCATACCGCAGGCCTGCATATGGGCGTAAATAATGGTTGAGCCGACAAACTTAAAGCCGCGCTTTTTCAAATCTTTGCTCATCGCATCAGACTCCGGGCTGGTCGCGCGGTAATCTGCCGGGCCGGCAATACTGTTTTGCTGTGGGCTACCGTTTACAAAACGCCACTGATAGTTGCTGAAACTGCCAAACTCGGCCTGAATTTCCAGAAACCGGGCAGCGTTGTTAATCGCTGCCGCAATTTTAAGCCGGTTACGGATAATGCCGGGGTTTTGCATCAATTCTGCCGCTTTATGTTCATCAAAAGCAGCGACCTTTACCGGGTCGAAATTGGCAAAAGCGGCGCGATAGTTATCGCGTTTTTTCAGTACGGTATACCAGCTGAGTCCGGCCTGAGCCGCTTCCAGCGTCAGAAACTCGAACAGCCGGTTATCATCATAAACCGGTACGCCCCATTCGGTATCGTGGTAGGCGATATAGTCTGGTTTGGTTAAATCTACCCAATGACAGCGGTGTGGTGTATTCATATGGCTACCTTATTTTCCGGCCTGCGGTGGCTGAGCCAGATAGTCTAATGCCAGGCCGGTTAGTGCCCGCACGCCATTTATCAGCGCGTCTTCGTTCACATCGAACATCGGTGAATGATTTGGCGCAACTTCGCTAAGCGGTTTGCCATTGGGAGAAATACCCAAAAAGAAGAATACCCCCGGGATTTGCTGCTGATAAAACGAGAAGTCTTCCGCGCCGGTAATAGGTTTCACCGATGCAACGCCTTTATCGCCAGCTGCCCATTTCAGGCTCGGCATCGCCCACTCTGTTAAAGCCGGGTCGTTCCAGGTAACGGCAGCAAAGTTATGTACATGGAATTCAGCTTCAGCTCCGCTGGCTTTGGCGATATGTTCACTGGTGTGCGCCATACGGTTGATCAGATCTTCACGCATATCACTGTCAAAAGTGCGGATCGTGCCTTCGAGCTTCACATCATCGGGAATAATGTTCCAGCGAATACCGCCATGTACCTGGCCAAAAGACACAACAGCCGGTGCTTTGGTGACATCAATCTGCCGTGCCGGTATCAGGTTAATCGCATTGATCAGCTGGCCGGTCACATTGATAGGGTCTATACCACGCCAAGGCGAAGAGCCATGCACCTGCTTACCTTTTACGGTGATCTGAAAGCTGTCCGCGGCTGCCATAATGCCTTCGGTTTTTACCTGTATCTGTCCGCTTTCGCCAGGCCAGACATGCAGGCCAAAAATCGCTGAAGGCGTTGGACTCGCAAATAAACCTTCGGCCAGCATCATCTTGGCGCCGCCTTCTTCTCCTGCCGGTGGGCCTTCTTCAGCCGGCTGGAACACAAACATAATGGTACCGGCAATGTCAGCCTGTTGTTTGGCCAGCACTTCTGCTGCACCCATCAACATAGCAACATGGGCGTCATGGCCGCAGGCATGCATAACGCCGGTTTGCTGGCCATTAAATTCGCTAACCACTTTAGAGGCAAACGGCAAGCCGGTTTGTTCGGTGACCGGTAACGCATCCATATCAGCGCGTAGCGCCACCACAGGGCCGTCTTTGCCGCCTTTTAAAATACCGACCACACCGGTATGCGCTATACCCGTGCGTACTTCCAGCCCAAGCTTTTCCAGGTGCGCGGCAACTTTGGCTGCGGTGCGTATTTCACGGTTGGATAATTCCGGGTGCTGATGAATATCCCGGCGCCAGCTGATCACTTTGGGCATTACCTGCTCAATATGTTTGCTCAGCTCTGGCCGCTGTTCTGCAGCGGTATGAAAAGAAGAGAGTAGTGGCAATAACGCCAGACTTAACAGAGACCTGCGCATAGTAATTCCATCCTGACCCGTTGTGGTATTACCTTAAGCGCTCAGCTTGAAAAAGCCAAGCGCTTTGGCTCTGATACGGCAGAATCGGGCTAGCTTAATACAGTATTGCTGGCTACCAGTTCAGGACAATCGAGTACAAAAGCAATTTTTTTCAGTGCTTTTTGCTCTGCCGCCAGATCGGCCGCCAGCAAGCTTTGCTGGGTTAGCCAGTCCCGGCCTAAATTCAGCTCCAGCGTCTGCATAGCGGCATGGGCACTAAATTCTGGCAATAAATCATCGCGCCGCTTTTGGTTCAGCAGCACGGCCAGGCGCAGCAGAACCAACAAATACACGACTTGCGATAACTGATACAGGCTAAACGGCGGCATATCATCAAGCCGTATTTTACGCCGGTGAAACCGTACCAACGTGGCGATAAGTTGTTGCTGTTCCTGGTTAAAACCAGGCAGGTTGGCATTTTGCAAAATATAGGCCGAGTGCTTCTGCACACCCGAAGAGTTTATATGCAGGCCAACTTCATACAGGGTTGCGGCCCAGCCCAGCAGCATGGCGTCTTCGTCACTAAGTTGCCACACGCTGCGTACCTGGCTGAACAGCTGCAGTGCGGTATTACGCACCCGCTCAGCCTGAGCCATATCTACATCATAACGGCGCTGCATGCTGGCGACGCTGTGCTCGCGAATATCAAGGTGCTGCAGCCTGTCGCTCATTTCGTATAATACACCTTCGCGCAGCGCGGCATCGATGTATACCAACTGGTCTATCTGCAATAAATTAAAGGCGGCAATCAGAATAGCCAGGCCGGAGCAAATCAGTAATTTACGATCATCAGTTAAGCCTGGCAGATCAAGCTGGTAACTGTTTTCCTGTGCTACCAGGTGCTCTTTCAGCGCCTGTAAATGATGTAGCTCCAGTGCATTATTGCTAAGACCAAGGCCAATAATGATATCGCGAATGGTTTTAACGGTACCGGAGGTACCCACGGCCTGTTGCCAGCCTGCGGCTTTAAAGCTGCTGACAATCGGCTCAAGTTCCTGTTCTGCCTGTAAGATAGCGCGGGCAAACCGTTTTTCACTGATACGGCCCTGCGCAAAATGCTGCATTGCATAGCTGACACAGCCCATATTGCGGCTACTCAGGCGCAGCGGCTGCAAACCCTCGCCGATAGCAAACTCGGTACTGCCACCGCCAATGTCGATGACCAGCCGGCGGCCATTAAAGTGTTCAAAATGCGCCACACCCTGATAAATAAAACGGGCTTCTTCCTGGCCGGAAATCACTTCTATCGGAAACGGAAACACTGTTCTGGCGCGGCGTAAAAACGTCGCGGCATTTTTCGCCCGGCGCAGTGTATAGGTAGCGATTACCCGCACCGATTGTGGTGCAAAGGGTTTCAGTGTATCGGCAAACTGGGCCAGCACTGTCAGGCCGCGTTCGATGGCCTCTTCACTTAATACCAGCTGCTCGTTTAAGCCTTCAGCCAGCTGCACTTTTTGCTTTTCCCGGTGTAGTAGCTGAATGTCGCCATCTACCACCCGGGCAATCACCATATGGAAGGAGTTAGAGCCCAGATCAACCGCTGCCATATAGGCCTGATGATCGGGGCGCTCTGTATCATGTACCGTTTCGTTCATTAAAGCCCGCTGTCGCTTTGCTGCCCTTGCTGGCGGGCAAAATACTCGTAGATCTGCTGCTGTGAGCGGATGCTGCGTTTATTGCCGCGTTTAACGTAGGCGTTACTTTGTTTGGCATCAATAATACGTGCCTTTACATTGTCCCGCCACTGAATATCCAGCGTATCCAGCACCTGTTGCTTTAAGCGTACATCGTAAATCGGTACACCAACCTCTACCCGCTGGTCAATATTGCGCGTCATCCAGTCAGCGGATGACAGATAAACATCGGTTTCGCCGCCATTATGAAACACATAAATGCGGGCGTGTTCTAAAAAGCGGTCAAGCACCGAAATGATTTTAATATTCTGGCTTTTACCGGCAATGCCCGGCATCAGTGAACACATGCCGCGCACGATAATACGAATTTTGACACCGGCCTGGCTGGCCCGGTACAGCAGATCGACAATTTGCTGATCAACCAGATTATTCACTTTGAGGAAAATCTCGGCTTTGCGGCCACTAACAGCAAAATCGATTTCGCGTTGGATCAGTTGTATTAACCGTGGCCGGCTCCAGGTTGGGGAGACGATCAGGTGATTAAACTGATAGGGGCGGTAACTGTATTCAATGAACTCAAACACCTGGCCAATTTCAGCGGTAATTTCCTGATGACAGGTAAACAGGCTCATATCGGTATAAATGCGTGCGGTCTTTTCGTTAAAGTTACCGGTGCCAATATGGCCATAATGCATCAGTTTGCCTTTTTCCATCCGGCTTATCAGGCAAAGCTTAGAGTGTATTTTCAGCGTGGTTAAACCGAATACCACCTGGATACCGGATTCGGTCATTTTACGTGCCCAATTGATGTTATTTTCTTCATCAAAGCGGGCTTTCAGTTCAACCACTACCGTTACTTTTTTACCGTTGCGCACCGCATCAAGCAAAGAGTGGATCACCCTTGAATGCTTGGCCACACGGTACATGGTCATTTTAATGTGGGTCACTTTAGGGTCGAACGACGCCTGGCGTACCCATTCGGTAAAATAACCAAAGTTGTGGTAAGGGTAGTACAGCAAAATATCGCCGGCCCGAATGGCATCAAAACTGGTCGCGTACTGCTCAAACTCGGGGCTTTTCAGCGGTGGCAGCGTCGGGAACTCCAGGCTTTGATGGCCGATATTGGGAAAACCGATAAAATCTTTGAAGTTACGGTAGCGGCTGCCGGGAATTAACGAATCTACCGAGCTGGTGCCGAGCTGCTTGCTCAGTACTTTCAGCATTTGCTCTGGCATGGCTGCATCGTAAACCAGCCGCACCGGTTCCGATTTTAAGCGCTGCCGAATGCCTTTTGACATCTTATCAATCAGGCTCTGGTCCAGCGTGTCGCTGATATTGTATTCCGCATCACGCGTGAGTTTAAGCGAATATGCCTGAATGGCGTCAAACTCAAAAAAGCCGGAGAATAAATCCGCGATACAATGCACTATCACATCGTCCAGCAGCAGGATTTGCCGGCGGTAATGGCCATTCTTCTTGCGGGTATTTAAATGCAGTGGTAACTCAATAAAGCGTGATAACTCATTGGTCGGTACCTGCACTATCGCATATTCCGGTTTATTGGCACCGGTCATTTCCACCATCAGATACGTAGTGTTATCTTCCAGCGCCTTGGGCAGGCTGACCTCGTCGCCGGACAGGATCATCGGCGAAATGTGTTTCAATACCTCATCACGGAAATAACTGCGCACCCAGCCAGATTGCAGTTCTGTCAGCTTAAAGTTATCAATCAGTTCAATATTGTGTTTGCGCAGTTCCAGCTGAATATCGAGATAAATGGCGTTAAAACGGGCACCCAGTTGTAATACGGTTTGCTGAATTTCATGCAGCAGAGCCTCGGCATCTTCCTGCTCACTGCTCTGGTACTTTTTCAGCAGAATACGGCGTTTAACATCGGCCACCCGTACGCGGAAAAACTCATCCATATTATTGGAATAAATGCCCAGAAAGCGCAGCCGCTCGATAGGTGGGTTGCGCTCATCCGCAGCTTCCTGCAGCACTCGGCCGTTAAATGCCAGCCAGCTCAGTTCACGCGGGTAAAGAGGAAATTCAGTGCCACTTGCGGCGTCGGTGTGTTCCATGATCCAGCTCCCTGACTACAACTGGGGTTACTCTATGGCATTTTTATGACAGCAAGATGAATGCAGCCGCGAAGCGGCTGCAAAAAGATTTCAGATATCGGTTTCTATATCTACAACAATGTCCGTGGCGATCGCTTCCAGTGCTTTTACCACTTCATCACGGCTGACTGTTGACGGCAATTCAACAGTAGCAACGGCATTAAATAATGGTACGCCCCAGTTTGGCGCGCTTTGTTTACTGCTTTCAAAGTGTACTATGTTGGTGCCTTTGTGTTTAATCACTGACGACAGCTCACGCACTATACCCGGCCTGTCGTTGCCGGTAATGACGAACTTCAGATGCTGCTGCTCATTCAAACTACTGGACATACCGTGCTGAACGCGGATATCCAGCTCAGTAATCTGCTCTAAAGCACTGGTCAGGGCAGGCAGGTCCTGCTCTGCGACTTCTATTTGCAGGATACCGGCAAAGTAACCTGCCAAATGACTCAGGTTGCTGGCCATCCAGTTACCATTATGCGTGCTGACAACGGTAGCCAGTTTCTCGACTAAACCAGCTTTATCTTTACCTATTATTGTAAGTACTAACTGCTTCATTCAATATCTTCCTGTCATACCTTAACAATGATTGTGGTTGTTATTGTCCCCAATTAAGACATACAAAACGGATAACGCCAACAGAGTGTAGCCGCAGACGTTACATTTTTAAATGTATTGCCAACAATATATGTAAATTTAGTGATTTAACTTTTGTCCGGTTTTTATACAGTGCCAAGGTGGAATTGTAGCGAAGAACAAAAAATTAGCTTTTAACCACTGTTGCTTTACTGGCACAGCCAGCCGCTTTCTGCCTATACTGAGCGCATAAGCAGTCGCCGGCCAATGAGGCAGGCAGAGTATTCACACTAACGGAGAGCGCAGTGGATAAGCTCAATTTAACAAAACATATTTCCAGTTCCTTTAATGAGGAAATTGATGAAGTTCGTAACCATGTTATGGCCATGGGCGGACTGATTGAGCAACAACTGAATAATGCCTTGGCGGCAATAGCGTCGGCAGATGCGGAACTGGCGCAAAAGGTGATCGACACCGATTTAAAAGTAAATGACTGGGAGCTGCAGATAGACCGTGAATGCACCAGCATCATTGTTAAGCGCCAGCCAGCAGCCAGTGATTTACGCCTTATTATGGCAATTATGAAAACGATTGCCGACTTAGAGCGTATCGGCGATGAAACCCGCCGTATTGCCCGTGTTGCACTGGAGTCGTTTAACAGTGAACAGCAGGACTTATTGGTAAACCTGGATAATCTTGGCCACCATGTTGGTCAGATGTTGCATGACGTACTGGATGCCTTCGCCCGTATGGATATTGAAACGGCTTTACTGGTGCATAAAGAAGATAAGAAAGTTGACCGCGAGTATGAGGCCATAACGCGCCAGCTGATGACTTATATGATTGAAGACCCGCGCTCTATCCCCAAAATTATGAATGTACTGTGGTCAGCCCGTTCTCTGGAGCGCATCGGTGATCGCTGCAAAAACCTGGCTGAGTATATTATCTTTTTTGTCAAAGGTAAGGTCGTGCGCCACAGCAGCGCCGAGAAACTGGAGCAAGAAGCACGTAGCTGATTTTCAAGTATTTTTACTGTACAACCGATACGCCCTGACTAGACTTCAGTTCAGGGCGTTTTCATTCTGCATTCATTTTTCGTTTTTCTTGCGTTATGAATGCCGCTACAATGCGCGCCGACTACAGTCAAACCAACTAACGAGGCCAGGCTATGCCAGCTAGTACTTTTTTATCCGTGTTTGCTAAATCACCGATTAAGCCGATAGAGGAACATATCCGCAAGGTGCATCAGGCAAGCGAATTGTTGCTGCCGTTTTTCGATGCTGTATATCAGCAAAACTGGCAACTTGCTGCGGACGTACGCAAAAACATCGTGACGTTGGAAAAGGAAGCCGACAAATTAAAGCGCGAAATCCGCATTAACCTGCCACGTGGCCTGTTTTTACCGGTAGACCGGACCGATATTCTGGAGCTGGTATCGCAACAGGACAAAATCGCCAACAAAACCAAAGACATTACCGGCCGCGTACTGGGCCGTGAGCTGTTGATCCCTGTCAGTTTGCAGGAAGGTTTTAAAGCTTATGTTCAACGCTGTATTGATGCCACTAAACTGGCCAGTGAAGTGATTAACGAACTGGATGAATTACTGGAGACCGGCTTTCGTGGCCGTGAAGTTGATCTGGTGATCAAGATGGTTGAACAGCTGGATATGATCGAAGGTGATACCGACGATATGCAGATTAAACTGCGTAAGGCTTTGCGTCTGGCTGAGCAGGAACTAAACCCAATCGATGTGATGTTCTTATACCGCACGCTGGAGTGGGTTGGTGATTTAGCCGATGTGGCGCTGAAAGTGGGTTCGCGTCTCGAGATTATGTTAGCTCGTTAATTTTAAAAGGTTTTCCTGATGGATATTATACAGTCATATGGTCTGATCCTGGTGATTATCGCGGCCGTGTTTGGCTTTTTTATGGCCTACGGTGTTGGGGCAAACGATGTTGCCAACGCTATGGGTACCTCAGTCGGCTCTAAAGCACTGACCATTAAACAGGCAATTTTCATTGCTGCTATTTTCGAGTTTGCCGGTGCTTATCTGGCAGGCGGTTCAGTAACCTCGACTATCCGTGGTGGTATTACGGATGCCTCGTTTTTTGTTGATACACCAGAGCTGATGGCGTACGGCATGATAGCCGCATTGCTTGCTGCTGCGACCTGGCTGATTGTTGCGTCATATTTTGGCTGGCCGGTTTCGACTACGCATTCTATTGTCGGCGCTATTATCGGTTTTGCTGCCGTAGGCGTAGGGGTCGACGCCGTACACTGGGACAAAGTAGGGGGTATTGTCGGCAGCTGGGTTGTCACACCAATGTTAGCTGGCGTTTTAGCATATATGTTCTTTATGAGTGCACAGCGGCTAATTTTCGATACCGATAACCCTTTGGCTAATGCGAAAAAGTATGTGCCTTTTTATATGGGGTTCGCCGCCTTTGTTATGACGCTGGTGACAGTGCAAAAAGGTCTGAAGCATATAGGTTTACACATTAGTACCGCCGAAGGTTATTACATTTCTCTGGCGCTGGCTGCCGTGGTGGGTGTTATTGGTAAAGTGGTGATCAGTAAACTGAAGTTTGACCCGGCCGCCGATAAGAAAATGCAGTTTAACAATGTTGAGCGCATTTTCGGTGTGTTGATGATCACTACTGCCTGTTGTATGGCATTTGCGCATGGTTCGAACGACGTTGCTAATGCTATAGGCCCGCTGGCGGCTGTAGTCAGTGTGGTAAGTTCTGGCGGTGAAGTAGCAGGCAAAGCACAATTGGCCTGGTGGATATTACCGCTTGGCGCTGTTGGTATTGTTATTGGTCTGGCAACCTTGGGCGCGCGTGTTATTAAAACCGTAGGTACTGCCATTACGCATTTAACGCCGAGCCGGGGCTTTGCTGCCGAGTTATCGGCGGCTTCTACCGTGGTTATCGCTTCAGGTACCGGTTTGCCTATATCGACGACGCAAACATTAGTTGGTGCTGTGTTGGGTGTGGGTTTAGCCCGTGGTATCGCCGCGCTTAACTTAGGCGTAGTGCGTAACATTTTTATCTCCTGGGTGATTACGCTGCCGGTGGGTGCAGGTTTGGCGATAGTGTTTTTCTTTATTCTGAAAAGCATATTCAGTATCTGAATTACTGCGTAGGCAGTTTAAAAAAGCCCTCAGTGTGAGGGCTTTTTTGTATCGGCGTGCCGTAGCTTATGGCTGGTATTCACTGGTCAGTGTTAAGCCTGTTACGGCGCGGTAAGCATACAAAGAGATATGCCATACACCGGCCTGTGGTGCGTTGATGACACAGGTTTCGCTATTACCATTTTTATTCGGCCTGCAGTCATAGCTACCGCTGCTGGGCTGGCTGCCATATTTCACATATAAATCAGCATCACCGCGACCACCGCTGATGTCTACCGTTAGCTGCGACATGCCTTCTGGCACGTCCAGCGTATAGTGCTGCCAGTTGCGGCGGGCAATATTAATATCTGTGATCGTCTCACCGCCGCCATCAGGTAGATCTGCCCCGGTGAAGCTACCGGTCAGGCTGACCCCGGCAAAGTCGCTGTAACCGATTAGTTTGACGTAATAGATACCCGCTTGTGCCGGGTCGATAGCGCAGCTCTCATTATTACCAAACTCATAAGGCCGGCAATCCCAGTCTGACGCTGTAGGCTCACTGCCAAATTTGACATACATGTCGGCATCGCCAGTGCCGCCTGCCATTACAAAAGACAGCTCAGAAGCGCCTTGCGGTACCGTCAGGCTGTAAAGCTGTTCTTCACCGGCGTCGCCCGAAATATCAGGCACCGTCTCCCCATTCTCCAGCTCAGTAGCAACCGGCGGCGGAGGCGGTTCAATATCGTCACCCTCGCAGCCGAATTCTGCCAGATAATCAACTGCAGCTTTCGCCTGCACCAGGCCATAGCCGTATGATGTATCGCGGCCGGCATTGCCTAAATCTTCCGCTGTCACACTAAGCGCACTGCGGATCTGGGCATTGGTGCAGTCCGGGTAATGGCTCCAGACCAGCGCTGCCACCCCCGCCACATGCGGCGATGCCATCGAGGTGCCGTCCATCAGACCGTAGTTTGACGGCTCTGCAACAATATTGGCCTCGTTGCCCAACTCCCCAAGCAATAGCTGGCCATCTTCCTGTGACACACTTAAGGCGACTATATTGGTGGTTGGGTTATCACCCAGCGTGCCACTGAAATTGCCCGGCTCGTTGTTGTAAATTACCGCGCCGATGCCGCCACCCGCCTGACAAGACTCTACTTTCTGTGAAAAGGGAACTTCGCCGCGCTCAAGCAAACATATTTTGTCGGTAACATCAGTACAGGTGCTGGTGCCCAGGCCGCAGCTGGCAAGCTCAGCATTGAAGTTAGCCATGGCCGAACCTTCCAGCGGGTTAGTGCTATAGGTGGTGGTGCCAATCGTTAAGCCGGTGTCCAGGCCTGTTCCGGTTGGGTAAGCGCTCAGTACCGCAACACCCGGGCCAGCAAGCTCAACCTGGCTATTACGTTGTGAAAAGTCAGCATGAGCTTTACTGTCGTCCACTGCTGCAACCGACACAACGGAGTCATAAGATGCCGGGTAAGACAATGCGGTATTGCCATCATTACCTGCTGCAGCGATCAGCAATACATTGGCATCATAAGCGGCTTGCATGGCATTGCTCTCGGTCGTATTGGAACCTGCACCGCCAAGGCTCATATTAATAACCGAGGCTCCGCTTTGTACGCAGGTGTCTACAGCATGTGCCAGTGTGGAAGAATAACCCCAGCCATCATCGTTAAACACTTTAACAATATGCAGTTTCAGATTACCACTTGGCATAATGCCAACAATACCCACATCGTTGTTCAGCGCGGCGATTGTGCCTGCAACGTGTGTACCGTGGGCACCACCGGCGTCAAACCAGTTGCCGGTACCTATGTCGTTGCTGCCGCTGATATTCGCATCGTTAAAGTCTTCATGCGGCAAGCCAAGGCCAGAGTCGATAACACAAACGGTTTGATTCGATGCAAACTGGTCGCTAACCAGATCCGCTTGTACCAGCGCATAACCGTAAGGCTGTTGCTGCATCATAGGGTAGCGTGGCAGGTCGGCCTCTACATATTCGACAGCCGGATCCGCTTTTACCTGCTGCAATGTTTTGGCATCAAGCTGGGCCGCGATAGCGTTACGGGAAGCTAATATATGATGTATCCGGGCGCCTTTTTGTTGCAGTAACGCACTGCTGGTTTGCAGCTGTTGCAGCGCTGCAGCTTTTCCGACCTTGTTCTCTGTACGAAGCCCGGCTGCGTTTACTGCTGATTTATATTTAATAATGTAGCGGTCTGCTGCAGCGTGTTCTGCCGCCTGTTTGATATTATCTGCCGACGCGGCTGTTGCACTGCTGATACTGGCTGCCAGCAAGCTGACGGTGGCCAGCAAAATATGAGGTGTTCTGGACATGTTCACCCTCCAGGTGATTGTTATCATTGTACTTGTATTACCCGGTACAACGCGTACTGCAGGACTCGCAAACGGGAGGCGATGGATTGTCGGGCCGCACCCGTTTCATGAGTACAGCCTGATAAATACGCTATAACAAATGAAAATATATAACAAACAAATATTTTACAAATATTTGATGTTGTAATGTGCGGTCAGTGATAAAGCGGGCGGTATAGCGCTAAACCAATGCGCAAGCTTGCATGGCTGCGGCATCCGGCGTACAGTTTAAGCACTTATATAAACGTTAAATGCATTTTTTAATCGGAAATTACAATGAAACGTTTGCCCAGCATTAAACAGTTGCAATATTTACTGGCGCTGCACGAACACCAGCATTTTGGCCGTGCCGCAGAGGCTTGCTTCATTGGTCAGTCTACACTCAGTGCGGCTATTGCTAACCTGGAAGAGACCATGAATGCGCAGTTGTTGGAGCGCGATCATAAAACCTTTATTTTCACGCCGCTGGGTGAAGATGTGGTGCGCCAGTCCCGTTACATTATTGAGCAATGTGAAGAGTTGACCGATTTTGCCAAGTGTCAGGGTAAGCCTATGGCCGGGCCGTTCCGTCTCGGTTGCATTCCTACTATCGCGCCTTTTGTACTAAGCGAGGTAATGGCACTGTGCCGGGAACGTTATCCCGAATTGCAATTGCTGCTGCGTGAAGATACGTCAGATAATTCCTTGCATGCTCTGGCTGAAGGCCGGCTGGATATGGTGTTGCTGGCGCTGCCTTATGAAACCGGTGCTTTTCACACTGAAGTGCTGGCGCAGGATGCATTTAAATTGGTGTTGCATAAGGACTGGCTGGACAGAGGCTTTAATCAGGACATCAGCCAGTGGCCGGATGAAAGTATCTTTTTACTTGAGCGCGAACATTGTTTAACCAATCATGCAGTAAAAGCCTGTGAGCTGGAAGACAGCCGCAAAGTGAACCCGTTTTTTGCCACCAGCCTGCATACATTAACGCAGATGGTGAATAACAAACTGGGGGTAACCTTTATGCCGAAGATGGCAATTAACAGTGGCCTGCTCGACGGCACTGAACTGATTACCCAGTCGCCGGGAACCGCTGCTGCATATCGTGATATCGGTGTGGCATGGCGGCCGACGTCAACCAAAGCACACAGCTATCGTTTAATGGCCGATTTGATTGCCCAGGTGCTGGTACAAAAGTGCAAATAACCCCTGCGTTCTGCTAAAATGCCGGCTGTTTTTTTACAGCCGCGCCCTCTGGTCGGTAAAGCCAAGGAACCCTCTATGTCTGCAAAAAGTATGCAAGTCAAAGACTTTTCGTTTGAGCTGCCTGAGCAGCTTATTGCCCGTTTTCCCAAAACTGAACGCTCATCCAGCCGCCTGCTGGCGATGGATAAAAACAGCGGCGAATTAAGCCACCATATTTTCAAAGACTTAGCAGACTTTCTGCAAAGTGGTGATCTGCTGGTCTTTAACAACACCAAAGTGATACCAGCGCGGTTATTCGGCCAGAAAGCCTCTGGCGGTAAAGTCGAAGTACTGGTTGAACGTATGTTGGATAACAAACGCTTTTTAGCACATGTGCGGGCCAGTAAAGCGCCTAAACCGGGTACCGAATTACTGCTCGAAGGCTCAGCCCGGGTCATGATGAACCAGCGCCATGATGAGCTGTTTGAGCTGGAAGTGATGGGTGATGAGCCCGTGCTGGAAATGTTAGAACGGCTGGGGCACATGCCGCTGCCGCCTTATATTGACCGGCCGGATACCGAAGAAGATAAAGCGCGTTATCAAACGGTATACAACGAAAAACCGGGTGCAGTGGCGGCGCCAACTGCCGGGCTGCATTTTGACCAGCCGCTGCTGGAAAAGCTTAAAGCGAAAGGCGTTGAGTTTGCTTATGTCACGCTGCATGTCGGTGCTGGCACCTTTCAGCCGGTGCGGGTGGATAATGTGCTGGAGCACAAAATGCATGCCGAGTATATCGAGGTGTCAGAGCAGGTGGTGAATGCAATATCAGCCTGCAAAGCCCGCGGCGGACGGGTTGTCGCTGTAGGAACTACCTCAGTGCGTTCGCTGGAGTCGGCCGCACAGCAAGGCGGTGGTAAGTTGATTGCCTACAACGGCGATACGCAAATTTTTATCTACCCCGGTTACGACTTTAAGGTGATAGATGCGTTGATCACAAACTTCCATTTACCGGAATCAACACTGATTATGCTGGTATCGGCGTTCAGCAGCCGCGAACATGTAATGAACGCCTACGAAACGGCTATTGCTGAGCAATATCGTTTTTACTCTTATGGCGATGCGATGTTTATCCGCTAACAACAGCTTCGCATTTAAAGAGGGGGATATCGAGGTGTGGGGCCTACGGCAGGGAAATTCTTATTCCGCCGCCTTCGACAGCACGTCCCTGTGCTGTCTCAGCCTCCGCGGCATCCGTGCCGCTGCTGCATAAGAACACCCTGCCATAGCCTTATACTTAACAGTATCATCCTGAAGGCTGTGCTATCGCTTAGTTTATCGGGATTTAGCTGCTATAATCGCGGCGCAAAAAGCCGGACTGTTTCTCTGGCGTAAGAGGATAACAATGAAATTTGAATTAGATACCACAGATGGCAAGGCCCGCCGTGGCCGGCTGATCTTTGAGCGTGGCGTAGTCGAAACGCCTGCTTTTATGCCGGTAGGCACTTATGGCACCGTTAAAGGCATGACGCCGGAAGAGTTGGAAGCAACCGGTGCGCAGATCTGTTTGGGTAATACCTTTCACTTAATGCTGCGCCCGGGCACTGAGATTGTTAAAAAACACGGCGACTTGCACGATTTTATGCACTGGCATAAGCCTATTCTGACCGACTCTGGTGGCTTCCAGGTATTTAGCCTCGGCGAGCTGCGTAAAATTACTGAAGAGGGCGTCAAATTCCGCTCACCGCTTAATGGCGAGCGCATAATGTTAACGCCAGAGCGCTCGATGGAAGTGCAGCGTGATTTGGGTTCAGACATCGTCATGATCTTCGACGAATGCACGCCGTACCCGGCAACTGAGCAGCAGGCGAAAAAGTCGATGGAAATGTCGCTACGCTGGGCCAAACGCAGTAAAGATGCGCATGGTGATAACCCGGCGGCACTGTTTGGCATTATTCAGGGTGGTATGTACCCGAATCTGCGTGATGTATCCTTAAACGGTCTGGAAGACATTGGCTTTGATGGCTATGCCATTGGCGGTTTGTCGGTAGGCGAACCTAAAGCAGATATGATCCGCATTCTTAACCATACCACCGATAAAATGCCGGCCAATAAGCCGCGTTATCTGATGGGGGTGGGGAAGCCGGAAGATATTGTTGAAGCCGTGCGCCGTGGCATAGATATGTTTGACTGTGTAATGCCAACCCGTAACGCCCGCAATGGTCATTTGTTTGTCAGCACTGGTGTGGTAAAAATCCGCAACGCTAAATACAAAGACGATATTGGCCCACTGGACGCAGAATGCGACTGTTACACTTGTAAAAATTATTCCCGCGCATATCTACATCATCTGGATCGCTGCAACGAGATCCAGGGTGCCAGATTAAATACCGTGCACAATCTGCATCATTATCAGAAACTGATGCAAGGATTGCGCAGCGCGATAGCCGCTGGTACTTTGGATGAGTTTGTCGCACAGTTTTATGCCAAACGTGGCCTGCCGGTACCGGCACTGGACGCGGTTGATACTAATAAAGAACACAATTAATCACAATTAAGGGGACACTTATGAGTTTATTTATCAGCAATGCGTATGCACAAGCTGCACCGGCCGGCCAGCCACAGGGTGGCGGTTGGGACCTTATCATCATGCTGGTGGCGTTTGGTCTGATCTTTTACTTCCTGATTTACCGCCCGCAGGCTAAGCGTGTTAAAGATCACCGTAACCTGATGTCTGCACTGGCAAAAGGCGATGAAGTGTTAACGCAGGGTGGCCTGGTTGGCCGCATCAGCAAAATAGCGGATGACAAAGACTATGTTGTCATTGCCCTGAACGACAGCACTGAAGTGACAGTGCAAAAAGCTGCTATCAGCGCGGTTCTGCCAAAAGGCACGCTGAAGTCACTGTAAGCCACACTGAAGGATAAACAGGTGTTAAATCAAAACCCCGTTTGGCGCTACCTGGTGGTTGTCGGCATGTTGTTGCTGGCACTGGTGTATGCGCTGCCAAATTTATACCCGGAAGATCCCGCGCTGAATATCAGCGCCACCCGCGGTGGTACGGTATCGGAAGACATTCGTGCCCAGATCGAGCAGGGCTTTACCGAAGCCGGTATTACCACTAAAGCGGTAGAGCTGGATAACGGCCAGGTGCTGGCGCGTTTTAACAGCACCGAAGATCAGCTGCAGGCACGTGAAGTGGCCAGCCAGTTACTGGGTACTAACTACATTACCGCGCTTAATCTGGCACCGGCTACACCCGATTGGCTAACCAGCATTGGTGCTTCGCCGATGAAACTGGGCCTCGACTTACGTGGCGGTGTGCATTTTCTGATGGCTGTCGACATGAAAGCGGCGCTGGATAAAAATCTGAACGATATGGTGCAGACATTCCGCACCGATTTGCGTGAAGAGAAAATCCGTTACCGTACCGTACAGGCTGATTTAGCTAATGGCCAGGTACAGCTGAGCCTGCGCAGTGTGGAAGATGTTGCTGCCGCAGAAGCTGCGCTGAAAAAACGTGACCGCGAACTGGTGTTTACGCCGGGTGCCGACGAGCTGACGGTACTGGTTAGCATCAGCGAAATCCGTTTAAAAGAAATCCGCGAATATGCATTAGAGCAAAACATCACCATTATCCGTAACCGGGTAAATGAAATAGGTGTTGCCGAGCCGCTGGTGCAACGTCAGGGTGCAGATCGTATCGTGGTGCAACTGCCCGGTGTACAGGATACCGCTCAGGCCAAAGAAATCCTGGGTGCTACGGCATCACTGGAATTCCGCCTGGTTGATGAAGAAGGCGATCTGGCTGCTGCGCTGGAAGGCCGTGTGCCGCCTAATGCAGAGTTATATTACACCCGTGATGGCCGTCCGTTGTTGCTGGAAAAACGCATCATGTTAACCGGTGAGCATATTACCGGCGCCAGCTCAGCGTATGACGAATACAGCCGGCCTCAGGTTAGCATTAAACTGGATGCCAAAGGCGGCAATATGTTGTCAGCGGCAACGCGCGACAGCATCGGCCGGCGCATGGCGTCAGTGTTTATCGAGTATAAACCTGGTACCGAAATTGGTGCAGACGGTAACCCTGTACTGGTTAAACAACAGGAAGTGATTAACGACGCCACGATACAGGCGCGTTTAGGCCGTGATTTCCGTATTACCGGTATCAGCTCACCGGGCGAAGCGCAAAATCTGGCAACTTTACTGCGTGCCGGTGCTTTGATTGCGCCCATTCAGATTATTGAAGAGCGCACCATAGGCCCAAGCCTGGGTAAAGAGAACATTGAACTGGGTGTTACTGCGATTCAGTGGGGTATGGTGGCAGTACTGATCTTTATGGTGATCTACTATAAAGCCTTTGGTCTGGTAGCCAATCTGGCGCTGGTGGCTAACCTGGTACTGATTGTTGGTGTGATGTCGATGATCCCGGGTGCAACACTAACCTTACCGGGTATGGCAGGTATTGTATTAACCGTTGGTATGGCGGTTGATGCGAACGTTTTGATCTTCGAGCGTATACGTGAAGAGCTGGCCGAAGGCCGTTCTGTACAGCAGGCGATTCACCATGGTTACGACCGTGCGTTTGCCACCATTGCCGACTCAAACATCACTACCTTACTGGTGGCGTTGATCCTGTTCGGTATCGGTACAGGCCCGGTTAAAGGCTTCGCGGTTACACTGGCAATAGGTATTCTGACCTCTATTTTCACTGCGGTGGTGGGTACTCGCTTGTTAGTCAATTTATTCTGGGGTGGCCGCCGCGTGCAGTCACTGCCGATATAAGGAGTACGGCATGCAAGTATTCAATTTTAAGCAATCGCTGAATTTTATGCGCCTTAAGTGGCCGGCAATAGTATTGTCGACGCTGCTTATTCTGGGCTCTTTTGTGTCCTTCTTTACCAAGGGTATTAACTGGGGCCTGGATTTCACCGGTGGTACTGTTATAGAAGTTGGCTTTGCCCAACCTGCCGATTTACCTGCGGTGCGGCAAACGCTGACGGCTGCTGGCTACGGCGATGCGGTAGTACAGCTGTTTGGTACCAGCCGCGATGTGTTGATCCGCGTGCCATTGCGTACAGACGTCGATCAGTCCACGCTGGGTGATAGTGTTATCAAAGCACTGAACGCTGCGCAAAGCGAAGCGGTTACCATGCGCCGTATCGAGTTTGTCGGCCCAAGCGTTGGTGAAGAGCTAAAAGAAGATGGTGGCCTGGCAATGCTGGTGGCGCTGATCGGTATTTTGCTGTACGTGACGATGCGGTTTGAATGGCGTTTGTCTGTGGGTGCTGTGCTGGCGTTGTTTCACGACGTAACGCTGACCATGGGGCTGTTCTCGGTGCTGGGGTTAGAGTTTGACTTAACCGTGCTGGCGGCAATACTGGCACTGATAGGTTACTCGATTAACGATACGATAGTGGTATTTGACCGTATCCGCGAGAGTTTCCGTAAACTGCGTGACACCAGTGTCGATGACACCATTAACGATGCCATTACCTCAACATTAAACCGTACTGTTATTACCTCGTTAACGACAGTACTGGTATTAGTGGTACTGTTTTATATGGGCGGCGCGCTGATCCATGGTTTCGCTACCGCGCTGCTGTTCGGTATTGCTATAGGTACTTACTCTTCTATTTATGTGGCCAGCGCCATTGCAGAAATTCTCGGCATCAGCCGTGAAGATATGCTGCCGCCGCCTCCGGTAGAGAAAGAAGGCGAAAATACTGACGCGCTGCTGTAACACAAGCCGTAAAGATGCTAAAAATGCCAGTCCGTGACTGGCATTTTTTATGCGCAGAGAATGAACAACAGGTGGTGACAGATGAGCAAACAACATGCCCCCGGCTTTGTGGCCTTGGTAGAACAGGCCAAAAGCGAGATTAATGAAATCAGCATTGACGAACTGCTTGAGCATAACCAACCTTATGTACTGCTGGATATCCGCGAAGATCACGAATGGGATAAAGGCCATCTGCCCGAGGCGATGCATTTAGGCAAAGGTATTATTGAGCGTGATATTGAACAGACAGTAGCCGATAAAAAGCAGAAAATCGTACTGTACTGTGGCGGTGGATATCGTTCGGCGCTGTCAGCGAAAACGCTGCAGCAAATGGGCTACCAGAATGTATACAGCCTGGCTGGTGGTTACCGGGAATGGTGTGAGCGTAACCTGCCACTGGAAGTGCCGGCAGCAAAATAACGGAGTATCTTATGCGAATTTTGCTACAACTGGGCTGTGCACTGGCTGTATTTTTGTCTGCTTCGGCGGCGGCTGACAGTTCAGTCTGGCGTATTAGTAAAGGCGCGCAGCAATTATACATTGCCGGTACCGTGCATTTGCTACCACCGGAGCAGTTCCCGTTACCGGACGAGTTTACCAAAGCCTATCAGCAGGCCGACGCGCTGGTGTTCGAGACAGATGTCAGACAACTGGAAACGCCGCAGGGTATGCAGTTGCTGATGCAGCATGCAATGTACAACGATGGCAGAAAACTGAACCAGGTATTGTCGGCTACAACGTTTAAACAGTTACAGCAGTTTGCCACGGCGCAGGGCGTCGATCTTAAAGCACTTAACGGCTTTAAGCCCGACTTTGTGTTGTTAACGCTGATGCAGGTTGCTTTGCAAAAAGCCGGTATGGCAGGCGAGGGGGTAGATATGTACTTCCTGAACAAGGCCGTAGCCGAGAGTAAGCCTCTGCATTTTCTGGAAACTGTTGACCAGCAGTTAAGTATTTTACTGAATGTGTCGGCGGCGAATGAAGATGTATTTGTGCAGCAGAACCTGGCGCAGTTATCTGGGTTGGAACAGCAATTGACACAGATCATCAGTGCCTGGCGTAGCGGTAATACTGATGAGCTGTCTGAGCTGGCAATGGCTTTTACAGACACTGCAGAGGGCAAACAGTTTTATCAGGCGTTGTTGGTGCAACGTAATCAGAACTGGATACCGCAGCTTAAGCAGATGCTGGCAACGAAAGAGGTGGAGCTGGTACTGGTCGGGGCGTTGCATCTGGCCGGTGACAGCAATGTGCTTGAGTTACTGCAACAGCAGGGCTATCAGGTGACTAAGTTATAGCTATAGTTCGGTGGCTAGAATCTGTTTACTCACGCTAACACGCCGTGAACCCATCCCTGGGGGCTCGTTTTATAAATTGCTTCCTGCAATTTACCCTGCGGGCCATCTTCGATGTTCAAATATGTTCCTGACACATTTGTTCGCCCATCCAGGGCTCCAACGGTTAGCTTAGAATAAACAGGTTTTGCTGAAGTAGTCTGGAACCCCGATGCACAGCCACAGAGTGTCTGAGGATTTGCAGCGCAAATCCGAGTTGCTGTGGCGAGCACAGCGGGCGTTGCAGACTATGCTGTTTCACTGCACCACTTAACGGGACAGTGATTCTGTCAGGTGTGGGCGAATGCCTTTTAACATACTGGCTAATACTTTTGGTGCCGCTGCCACAACGTTACCACTGCGCAGGTGGTTGTTGCCGCCAACAAAGTCGCATACCAGGCCGCCTGCTTCACGCACAATCAGTTCGCCTGCAGCGATATCCCACGGCTTTAAGCCAATTTCGAAGAAACCGTCAAAACGTCCTGCAGCAACATAGGCTAAATCTAACGCAGCAGAACCGGTACGGCGAATATCAGCCGCTTCAGCCAGTAAACCTGTCAGCATGGCGCTGTGCGCCGGGATATGGGTTTTGTTTTTAAACGGAAAACCGGTTGCCAGGATAGTGCCGCCCATATCAGGCAAGTTGTTTACGCGGATACGGGTGCCATTTAACTGCGCGCCGCGACCACGTGAAGCAGTGAATAGCTCACCACGCAGCGGGTCAAAAACCACTGCCTGATCAAGTTTACCCTGATGTTTCAACGCGATAGACACCGCGAAGTGCGGAATGCCTTTAATAAAGTTGGTGGTGCCGTCCAGCGGATCAATAATCCATTGAAACTCGCTGTCGTTGTTGCCGTAATCGCCATGCTCTTCGCCGACAATACCGTGAGTCGGGAACGATTTTTTCAGTACCTGAACAATCGCCTGTTCAGCTTCTTTGTCTACGTTGGTGACAAAGTCGTTAGTGCCTTTTTGTTGTTTCTGAACCATATCGAGCTGGCCACAGGCACGGGCGATCACGTTACCCGCGCTACGGGCAGCGCGAACCGCGATGTTTAACATCGGATGCATAGCAATTACCTTATTTTGAAAAGAGCTGTGTAAATTTCGGTCAAAAGAGCGGCGCACATTGTAACGGCTGCGCGGCAAAAGTAAAGGCAAAACCTGTTTCGTTAAGCATTTTGCTGACTGTTTATCTTTGCTTACAAAACGTCACGCTGGAAACGGGCATTTTCGGGTAAACTCTAGGGAGTTGTTCAGATAAAATTCAGCTAAACCGGTCAGAATTTAACCGTTGTCCCGTTAATGATGGAATACAACGGTAAAGGAGCAAAAATGAAAACTGTATTAATGTCGGCGTTACTTATCAGCACATTAAGCCTGTCGGGCTGTGGCGCTTTACATACCGCTGTCGCCAAACGTAATTTAGATGTACAGACTAAAATGAGCAGCTCGATTTTCCTCGACCCGGTAGAGCCGGAGCAGCGCACTATTTATGTCGATATCCGCAACACTTCAGATAAACCTGAATTCGATCTGAAACCACAAGTAGTACAGAGCCTGCAGGCGCGCGGGTATCAGGTTATTGATAGCCCTAAACGCGCGCATTACTGGTTACAAGCCAATGTATTGCAGGTGGGCCGCAGTAATGCCCGCGATACTAACAGTGCACTTGCCGCCGGGCCGGGTATAGCGGCTGGGGCCGTAACAGGTTATGCCATTCACCGCGCAACGGGTGGTAGCTCAGGCGGTGCGACAGCCGGCGCCCTTGTTGGCGGCGCTATAGTCGGCACCGTGGTCGATGCCATGGTAGAAGATGTGTACTACAGCGTGATCACCGATATTCAGATCATGGAGCGCTTTGATGGCACTGTCAGTGAAAGCTCGCAGCATCAGTTAATCCAGGGTGATAGCGGCAGCACCACCTCCAGCTATCAGCGCCAGAGTGATATGCGCAAATATCAGACCCGCGTCGCCAGCTTTGCTAATCAGGCCAACCTGAAGTGGCCAGAGGCAGAGCCACAACTAACCCAGGGCCTGGTGCGCTCTCTGGCGGGTTTATTCTAAATGCGTAGCGTGCTGTTATTGCTGGCAGTATGGGCATTAACCGCCTGTACTGCTTTGCATACGTCGGTGTCAAAACGCAACCTGGATGTGCAGACCCGCATGAGCCAGACGGTGTATTTAGACCCGGTTGAGCCGGAGCAACGCACTATTTTTGTCGATATCCGCAATACCACTGCCGAATACCAGTTACCGCTGAATGACGATGTGCGCCAGTTTATGCTGCAGCGCGGTTATCATCTGGTGAACTCGCCAATCAATGCCCAGTACTGGCTGCAGGTCAACGTGCGTACGGTGCTAAAAGAGCGGCCCGACAAGGTATTGGCATCTGAATACGGCATGAGTGATGAAGAAATTCAGGCGATGCTCAATCCCGGTATGGCCCCACCGCCGGCACCGGAAACACCCGAGCAGCGCAGCGAGCGCTATAGCCGCAACGCCGCCGTGTTTGTCGATACCTCAGTCGGTACCAATATTGATGGCAAAGATGTTGCCCGTGCACTGGTGGTATTGGCCGCTTTTGCCGGTGCTGAGTATATCGGTAATCAGCTGGTGCAGGATAAGTATTACACCATGCTGACCGATATTCAGATTGCCGAGCGCATCGCACCGGACAGCGAGCAAAAAGTGCAGGAGTACAGCGAGCATCAGTTACTACAGGGCGACAGTGGTGCCTTTGAGCAGCTATGGCAACGTGACACTGATATGCGTAAATATCAGCTTAAAGTGGTGAGTTTTGCCAACAAAGCCAATCTGGACTGGCAGGATGCTGAGCAGCCGCTGCATCAGGGTTTATTGCGCTCGTTAGCCGGTATCTTCTGATATCCTACCAGTATTGTTCCACCGTAATGTTACCGGGGCTGCGGCGCAGGTTTTTGGTTAGTCCCAGTGCTTCCAATACCGCTTTGGTATCGGTAATCATTTGCGGATTACCGCATAACATCACCTGCGAGCGGTTAGTCAAACTTTGCTGACACGCGCTTTGCAGTTCCCCGCTTTGTATCAGCTCAGGCAAACGTTTATTCAGGGCGCCACTGTGCGCTTCGCGGGTGACAATAGGTTGATAGTGCAGCTGCCCGGGGTACTGGTGCTGGCACTGCGCTATCAACTCGCGGTAGACCAAATCGGCAAGGGTGCGCACGCTGTGCACCAGTATGACATGGTTAAAACGCTGCCAAAGCTGCGTCGTACCAAGCATCGACAGGTAAGGGCCGATACCGGTGCCGCTTGCCATCAGCCACAGGTTATCACCGGCAGGAACTTCATCGAGCACAAAAAAGCCCGATGCAGGTTGGCTGACATCCAGTGAGTCGCCCATCTTCAGCTGTTGCAGCAGTGGCGATAACTTGCCATCACTCACCGTGCTGACTAAAAATTCCAGCTCAGTGTTGCCCGGGCTGTTAACCAGTGAATAAGCGCGCTGCACGCGCCCGTCGTTGGTGTCGATACCCAAGCGCACAAACTGGCCGGCAGTAAAATCAAAGGCCGGTGCCTGCAGCTTTATACTGAATAAATTGGCATGCCAGTGATGATTAGCTGTAACGGTGCCGCTAAGCCATTGCGCCATAATCTGTGTCCTTAAGCGTGCTTTGGCTCTAGCCTAGCAAAGCTGAGCGGATACTCAAGCAAAGCCTTGGTGGGAAATAAGTGCAGCGGTGGGTAGCAAAGGCAGATAAACAGCTACAGCTGTTTATCTGCCTTACAGCTTAGCGTTTTTTGCGCAGTAAACCGAATAGCCCGGCAACCAGCAGTAGCAGGCTGGCAGGTGCCGGTACCGGGTTTGGCGGGTTGACCACTTCGGCAGAGGCAACACCATCCAGCCACAGGCTGTACATGCTGCCAACCGGGCTGCCGTTTGGTGCAGTTCTGCCATTGCCGGCGTACCAGTCAGCAATGCTGCAGGTATTCGTATTGGCACAACTGCCATTAGCCGCTAAACCGTTGAATGGATTGCCGGAAAACAGATTTTGGCCAGCGATTGGAAAATTACTAAATACGCTCATCGTAAAATAGTAAGTGCCGGCACTTAACACTGTTTGAAAACCTGAATCAAAACGGGTCTGGGTGGCCGGGTTGATATTTGGGTTATCATCATTATTCAGTAACAGATTACCTGCGCTGTCCCATAAGCTGGTAATAGGGTCGAAATTAGCATAGTCACCGAAAGAGTCGGTCCAGCCTCTGATATTGCTATCGGTTTCAACAACAAACTCGGTAATAACTACAGAGTTAGGGTTGGCCAGTTCGCCAGTGAAATGAATCAAAGCGGCATTTGCTGTGGTGCTTAACACCATGGCCGCGGGTAAAACGGTATATTTTAATAAAGCAGACACTGTGTTTTTATAACTTAACATGCGTTTTCCTTGCTCCTGTTATTATTGGCTGTATTGTTACAGCGGCGCAGCAAAGCGAAAAATATGCCATAAGTTAAATTATTGAATATAAAGTTGTTATATTGTTTTATTTGTAGCGATGTAAAATTTTCTGACAAATAATGGCAGAAAGAAATGTTTTTTAAGTCATTGTCTTAAGCAATATTGTATATTGTCCCTGTTAAAACTATTTTCCCGCATTAAGAAACACTAAAACAGCACTAAACTAAAGCGGCTACGCATGTTATGTTGTTTGGTAAAGCCATTTAGTCAGTTGAATATGAGTAACGCGTTTTTTTTCGGCGACTGGCAGGTTGAGCCTGCTGCTAATACAGTGCGCTGCGGTAAACAGGTGTATCAGCTTGAACCCAAAGCCATGGATGTGCTGCTGCTGTTGTGCAGCCATGCTGGTGAGGTACTAAGCAGTGATGATATCGCCAGTCAGTGTTGGCCTGGTACTGATACCGGCGACAACCCTTTGCATAAGATCATTACCCAGCTGCGTAAAGCACTGGGTGATAGCGCTACGGCACCTAAATACATAGAAACCATCCGCAAGCGTGGCTACCGGACCTTAGCCGAAGTACGTTTTCCGCTGGGGCAGGAACACAGTGTACAGCAGCATAGCTGGCAGCAGGGCTCGCCTTTCCCCGGGTTGCAGGCCTACGATGCACGCTATGCCAGAGTGTTTTTTGGCCGCGGCTCTCAGATAGATACTTTACTTAGCCGTATCGCACAGCAAATTCAGTTTGGCCGCGCCTTTTGTTTACTGCTCGGGCCAAGCGGCAGTGGTAAATCATCGCTGATTAACGCCGGTGTTATGCCAAACCTGATGCAGCCAGGCGGCTACAATGGCGTGCAGGTGTTATCTTTTTCAAGCCTGGATTTGGCCGATGTTGCTCCGGGGCAGCTACTGACCGATTTAGCCAGCGCCTTGCTTGACTGGGAACTTAACGATGAGCCGGTGTTTGCCGGCGACAGCGCCCAAAGTCTGGCTGAAGCACTGCGGCTGCAGCCACAGCAGGTAATCGCGCGGGCCGTGGCAAACTTACCGAAAGCTACACAGGTAAAAAGCCGTTATGCACTCTTTGTCGATCGGCTAGAGGTGCTGCTGTCATCCCCGCTGTTTAGCAACGATGAGCGCGAACAATTTACCCAACTGCTGGAGCAACTGGCTACCAGCGGTGCTGTGCTGGTGTTAAGCGCGTGCCGCAATGAGTTTTACCCGCTGCTGGTCGATTACCCAAGCTTAATTGCTGGTAAAGCCAAAGGTGCGCATTTTGACCTGGCGGCTCCGGGGCGCGCCGATTTGCTGCAGATGATCCGTTTACCCGCACTGGCGGCAGGTTTAAGTTTTGACACCGACCCGGACAGCGCCACCCCGCTCGATGAAATGCTATGCAGCGAAGCGGCCAGTAACCCTGATGCCTTACCCATGCTGCAATATACGCTGCAGGAATTATATTTGCGCCGCAGTAAAGACAATAAACTGCTGGTATCAGTCTATAAAACCCTCGGCGGCATTGAAGGCGCCATTGGCAAAAATGCCGAGCAGGCGATAGCAAAGCTATCAGCAGATGAAAAAGCCAGCCTGCCGCGCGTGCTGTCGATGCTGGTAACCCTACGTGAAGATGAAAAAAGCATCACCAGCCGCAGTGGCCGGGTGGCGCAACTGCAAACCGATGCCGAGCGGGCGCTGGTGCAAACCATGGTAGAGCAGCGCCTGTTTGTATCGCACCTGCAAAATGGCGAGCCGTGTTTTAGCATAGCGCATGAGGCATTGCTTCGGCGCTGGCCGCGGGCTACCGCCTGGATAGCAGAGCATTTTGATAGCTTAAGTGTAAAAAGCCGCCTGCAGCATTTAACCCGGCGCTGGCATACCGAGCACTACAACAGCGCTTACCTGCTGGCTGAGGGTAAACCGCTGCAGGAAGCCTTGCAGTTAAAGCAAAACCGTTTGTTCCAGCTTGATGCCGAAGAAAGCGAGTTTTTACAGGCATCTGCGCACAAGGTGCGGCTTAAGCGCTGGATAAGGCGGGGCACAGTAGCCTTGCTGTGTGTGCTGACTTTTACTGCAATAACCATGAGCGTAAAAAGCTATAAAGCCGAGTTGCTGGCGCAGCAAAAGCGGCTGGCAGCCGAAAACCTGCTCGGTTTTATGGTAGGCGAGTTTGCCGACAAGCTGCGCAGCATAGGCCGGATGGATTTACTTGATGGTATCAGCAATAAGGCATTGGAATACTTTACCGACTTTACACCCAGTGATGGCAGTTTAACCACAGAAGCCCGCCTGCAACACGGCCAAACGTTAGAGGCCATGGGCGAAGTGGCCTACTCGCGTGGCAAGACCGATGAAGCAACCGCTGCACTGCAGGCAGCCCGGGTGCAGTTAGAGGCGGTATTGGCACAGCAGCCGGATAATTTGGAGCTGTTAAAAACACTGGGCGTGAATGCTTTTTGGCTGGGGCAGATACAATACGACGCCAGTAACTGGCAGGCGGCCCAGCCAGAGCTTGAACGCTATTATCAGTACAGTGATCGCATGTTCGAGCTGGCACCGGATAATGTCGACGCCATTATGGAACTGTCCTACGCTACCAACTCACTTGGCTCTTTGGCGATGAAACAACAGCAATTCGATATTGCCCGGCAGAATTTTGAAGAGTCTTTGCGACTCAAAATGCTGGCTAAAGCTAAAAAGTTAGATTCCAGTCAATTGAATACCGACATTGCAGATACTTTTTCATGGTTGGCTAGTGCGAGTTTATCGGAAGGAAATGTGCTTTTAGCCATCGATATCCATAAGAAATTACAGGCGGAGTTATTAAACCCTCAAAGTACGCCTGAACCTTATCTACTCGATATTTTATCGAGCAGTTACCAAAAGTTGGCGGAATTGCTGATTTATCAGGGTAAAATCGCAGAAGCGCAAACCGCATCTTCACAAGGTGAACAGGCTCTATCAAAAGCAATAGAGCAAGACCCTGAAAATAGTCGTTGGCAAAGGAATAGATATTTTCTGTATTTCCAAAAATTTAATGTAAATTCAAGTTTGAGCGCGCCAGAGATAGAGCATGAGCTTCGCTTATTAACCGATGCACTGGATGCGCAGAAAAATGTACTGTCAAACACCAATCGCAAAGACATTTTGGCAAGACTGTGGCTCTCTGCCGCAGCCCAGCTACAGGATATTGGTCAATTCTCACTGAGTGAAAAGTACGCTGATTTGGCATATGTCAGTTTTGCTGAGCTCGCAGAGGAGTTTAAGCTAAACCGTAATTTTATTGCTGCGTTATCAGATAGCCAAATATTAAAAGCCAGAGCTGCTAAGGCTGCTGACAAACCTGAAGTTGCGACAGACTTGTGTCGCCAGGTGAAAGATCGTTTAGCAATAATCGTTACACAAAATAAAGAACCTCGGTACGTTATTGCATATGCAAAATCGCTGGACTGCCTCGGCGAGTTAAATAACTCTCCTGAGATTATTGCTACGCTACAGCAGAATGGCTTAGTAAATTATCACTTCTTATCCCAACCATAAGGAAATATGTTATGCCTAACACTCAAGCATCTGCGCTAATGCAGGTTATTGTTAATTTGGAAAACGGCGAGCCGGTATTTAGTTACAAGAATAGCGCCGGTCAGCCTTGTGAAGGTGATGTGACTGTTACTGAAGCCGGCACTATCACTTATCAGCTGGTCGATAATACCGGTAAAGGTTTAAAGTTTGCCGGTGTCGGTTTTACCACGCCTTTTGACGGCATTATTGATGCAATTACTGTGAGCTCCGATGGCATGTATGTGCAAATGCTTGATCTGGACCGTACGCCCGGTGAGACTAAATTTCAGTTTGTTTTAACTAATACTACAAACACCTTAATGGTATTGAGCCCTGATCCGCAAATTAAGAACGATCCGGAGTAATGTTCAAGCTTTGTTTTTTCTGATAAGCCCCGAAAGGGGCTTTTTAGTCTTTTAAATTCAATAAGATAAATCAGAAGGTTGTCGGAAGGTTTGCGCGTATATAAGTCGCTAAAGTTAGCAGCAGTAAAGCCAATAACAAGCGAGATACGCCAATGAATAAGCCGCTGACCCAACGCCAACTTTTACCCACTGCGCTAAATGATGACAGTGCATGGCCCGATAACACCGACACTGCAATGTCGGCAGATTTGGATGTCGGCGGTTTTATTCAGTACCTGGCGGAAGCCGTACTGGTGGTAAGTACCGATGGTGTGATTGAGTGTGCCAATGCCAAGGCTGCGCTGCTGTTAAACTGCGTTGCCAAACCGGTGATTGGCCGCCAGTGGACCGATTTTTTAGTCAGCCGCTGCCAACAGCAATACGATGGTTTGGTAAAACTGGTTTCAAAACGCATTTTATCGTTGCAGGCCGGGCCAACTGAAATGGCGCTGCGCTGCGCTGATGGTGAAATAAAAGATATTGAGCTGTCGGTATCGTTTTTACCTGAGCCAGAGCCGCGTCTGGTGCTGGTGATGCGTGATTTGACGCATTACAAAGCCGAATGCAACCAACTGCGTGAACTGGCGGCGACTGATGCGCTGACCGGGCTGGCAAACCGGCGGGCTTTTGATGATCAGTTGCAGCGTCATTGGCAGCAATGCACCGAGGCAAAGCGGCCGCTGAGTGTCGTCATTATTGATATCGACTTTTTTAAACAGTTTAACGACCGCTATGGCCATATTCAGGGCGATGCCTGCCTGCGTAAAGTGGCTGGGGCTATTTTGCAGGCCATGCCGGTAGATGCCAAGCTGGCAGCGCGTTATGGTGGTGAAGAGTTTGCGCTTATCCTGCCTAACCATAATGAAGTTAGAGCGTTACAGGTAGCACGTGAAGTGCAGCATGCAGTGCGCCAGTTACAGTTTACCGATGCTGGCTTACCCACCACACTGAGTGTGTCGGTAAGCCAGGGTATTGCCACTGAGATTAACGGCCAGTACCGCACCAGTATGGCGCTGTTGTGTGCGGCTGATACCGCGTTATACCGGGCAAAATCAGATGGCCGTGACTGTATTAACGCCAGTTGCTAAATAAGCCTGCTGTCAGGCAAATACGGTAACGGTCTGGCGGCTTATCGCTGCCAGTTTACCATCGGGCTGCCAGAGCTTAGCGGCAATATGATGATAACCGTCGCTGCCGTATTCAATTTCGGCCAGATAACGCCACCAGTCGGTATTGGTAAACGGCAAATCGTGGGCGACAAACTCTATGGTCCAGGTTAAAGAACTGGCCGGTGCAGGTTGGTTTAGTAATGTCAGGCTAACCGGTGGCCAGGCGTCGACCAGTGCCAGTAACTCCGGAATACCAGCTTGCTGGCTTTCATTGCCCGCCATGCGGATATCACCGCCAAGTATGCGCTGTGAACTGCCGGCAAAAGGCAAGGTGCCTTGCGCTATGCGGTAATCAAAGTGGCGGGTAAACTCCGGTGCCGGGCCATGTTTAGGTAAACTCAGTACCTCTTGTTGTGGCCATTGTGGCGCAACATCGGCTGTCAGGCTATAGGCCGAGTCACGTGCAGCGCCAAAACTGGCCAGCAGCACCAGTGCCACCTGACCATCCTGCTCAATTTCTGCTGTTGCCTGTATGACTGACTTGCCCTGACGCAATATACGCCGCTTTACCACGGCTGCACCGGCATTTAATGGCGCAACAAAAGACACCGATACTGAACGCAGTGGCATACCCTGTGGAATAACGGGTAGCAGATGCGCCATTGCCAGCGCAGCTGCCAAACCACCAAACACCGCGCGGCCCTGGCCCCACTGCCCGGGTACTGTAATATCTAAAATGTCTGGTTTGCCGGCAGCAAACTGCTGCATCACCTGATCAAACTGCATAGCGGGGCTCCTGAAAAACGTAATACTAATGTGCCAGCAACGACGCCAGCATTTTAAGGCTGAGTAACAGCAATAAGATACCAAATAACCGCTTGAGTGTTGCCACCGGCAGTTTGTGCGCCAGTTTGGCACCAAGCGGGGCGCAGATAAAACTGGCCGCCGACATCAGCAGCACGGCAGGCAAATATACCAGACCCACGGTAAACGGCAATTCAGCACCGCTTTGGCTGTTAAGCAGATAACCGGCGGTACCGGAGATAGAAATCGGTAAGCCTACTGCGGCAGAGGTGCCGATGGCCTTTTTAATTTCAACACTACGCCAGCTCAGGTAAGGCACAGTAAGCGAGCCGCCGCCGATAGACACCAGGGCCGATACCGCACCGATACCGGCGCCGGCTGCTGCCAGTTCAGCATTGCCAGCAGTTTTACCGCCAGCTGTAGGCGTTTTCGCCCGCAACATAGTAAAGGCGACATAGCCCATAAACAGCGCGAAAAAGCCAGCCAGATACAGCGAGCTGATACGGGCGGCAACAAAGGTTGCGGCAAAAGTGCCGACGATAACACCCGGTGCCATGGCTTTAACCACGGGCCAAATTACACCACCGCGGGCATGGTGCGCCCGCATGCTCGACAGTGATGTCATGACAATGGTGGCCATAGACGTACCCAGCGCCAGATGCACTACTGCCTCGGGTGCTATACCCTGAGCCAGAAAAATACTGGTCAGCAGGGGTACCATGATGCCGCCGCCGCCAATACCCAATAAACCTGCCATTACACCGGCAAAACACCCCAGCGCCAGAAAGGCCAATATCCACTCAATTGCCATCTTTGGCCTCCTTGTAAAAACTGGCAGGCAACATACCCTGATTTAACAAAACTGGCAAAAAATTGCGGCAGGAAAACCGCAAGCGCAGAAGTTTGGTTGTTACGCTGCTGGCAGTCATAATTCTGCCTTAATGCCATGCTATAACTGCGCCCGCTATGGATAAATACTTATATTTCTTACGTCATGCAACGGCAGAAGTGATCCGGCCCAATCAGCTGGATATAGACCGTTGCCTGATTGAAAAAGGCCGCCTGCAGGCACGAAGGGTCGCGGCTTTTATGCAGCGCTATGCGATTACGCCTGAAGCTGTATTTAGCAGCCCCTACCCGAGGGCGGTGCAAACGGCCGCAATAGTGCGCAAAGAAGCCGGTTTAGCGCAGGTACAGGAGCTGCCCTGGCTGGCACTGGAGACGGGCGCTGTGACGTCATCTACGCTGCTTCGGCAATTGCTGCCTAACTTGCCAGCCCATGCGCTGCTGGTGGGCCACGAGCCGGATTTATCGGCGCTGATCAGCCGCTTGCTCGATAGCGGTGGCAGTGCCTTTAAAATTAAAAAAGCCTCACTAACCTGCCTGTGTTATCAGCACGATAGCCAGAGCTTTCAGCTGGAATGGTCAATACCGGCTAAATTTATGTAGTTTTCTACCTGCGGCGTTAACCGTTATAGTGCAGGCTAAGGTGGAAGCCGGGACTTATTCAATGGCCGATTTTCTGTTTGTTTATGGCACGCTACGCCGTGCCTGTGCTCATCCTATGCATGCCGTGCTGGCTGCTGACAGCCGTTATGTGGGTATCGCGCATTATCAGGGCAAACTTTACCGTGTAAGCCATTACCCTGGCGTAGTGCCCTCAGATAATCCGGCGCAGCAGGTAGTGGGCGAGGTGTATCAACTGTTTAAACCTTTGCAAACGCTGGCTGAGCTGGATCGCTACGAAGAGTGCAGTGCAGATTTTCCTGTCCCGTGCGAATACCGCCGTGTACTGCAGCAGGTTACACTGGAAAATGGCAACAGCGTCAATGCTTGGGTGTATCTGTATAACCTTCAGCTTAGTGGCTTGAAACAGATAGTCAGCGGCGATTATCTTGATGGTTTGCTCTGGTAATAAAAAAGGCCGCAATGCGGCCTTTTTAGTAATTAAAGCAGTGCTTAGTGGCGCCTGCTGTTAGTGTCTGAAATGACGCACGCCGGTAAATACCATGGCCATACCGTGCTCGTCGGCGGCAGCAATAACTTCAGCATCGCGCATTGAGCCACCTGGCTGAATTACCGCTGTAATACCTGCAGCTGCGGCAGCGTCGATACCGTCGCGGAACGGGAAGAACGCATCAGATGCCATTACCGAGCCTTTTACTTCCAGGTTTTCATCAGCGGCTTTAATGCCAGCAATTTTTGCGCTGTAAACGCGGCTCATCTGGCCGGCGCCAACACCGATGGTCATGCTGTCTTTTACATAAACAATGGCGTTTGATTTAACAAACTTGGCTACTTTCCAGCAGAACAGTAAGTCTTTTAATTCCTGCTCGGTTGGCTGGCGCTTAGTAACGACTTTTAAGTCACTGGCGGCCACTTTGGCCTGATCTCTGTCCTGCAGCAGCATACCGCCGTTAACCTGTTTGATATCCAGCGCGGTAGTTGCGTTGCTGAACTCGCCACACACCAGCAAGCGTACGTTTGGCTTGGTGCCAACCACAGCAACAGCGGCGTCGGTTGCGTTTGGTGCAATAATCACTTCAACAAACTGGCGGCTGACAATTTCTTTGGCCGTGGTTTCGTCCAGCTCGCGGTTAAAAGCAATAATGCCGCCAAAAGCTGAGGTTGGGTCGGTTTTATAAGCGCGGTTGTAAGCGTCTAAAATGCTGTCGCCAATCGCCACGCCACACGGGTTTGCGTGCTTTACAATAACACAGGCTGGCTCGGCAAATTCTTTAACACACTCCAGTGCCGCGTCAGTATCAGCGATATTGTTGTACGACAGCGCCTTACCTTGCAGCTGTTTAGCGGTAGATACAGAGGCTTCAGTCGCGCCGTCCTGCACATAAAATGCAGCGCTCTGGTGGCTGTTTTCGCCATAACGTAAGTCTTGTTTTTTCACAAACTGAGCATTGAAAGTGCGTGGAAATTTGCTGGCTGGTTCAGTTGGTGTGTCGTACGCTGGCAACATAGCGCCAAAATAGTTGGCAATCATGCCATCGTACTGAGCTGTGTGCTCAAACGCGCTGATCGCTAAGCTAAAACGGGTAGCATGAGTGGTAGCGCCGCCGTTGGCCTGCATTTCAGCCAGTACCATATCGTAGTCTTTGGCATTAACGATAATGGTCACGTCTTTATGGTTTTTTGCTGCTGCGCGCACCATGGTCGGGCCGCCGATATCGATGTTTTCCACCGCATCTTCCAGCGTACAGCCCGGTTTGGCAACCGTGCTGGCAAACGGGTACAGGTTGACTACCACTAAATCGATGGGGCCGATATTGTTGTCGGCCATTACGCCTTCATCAACGCCACGGCGGGCCAAAATACCACCGTGAATTTTAGGGTGCAGGGTTTTAACCCGGCCGTCCATAATTTCCGGGTGGCCGGTATAGTCAGAGACTTCAGTTACCTTAATGCCTTGCTCGGCCAGTAATTTGGCTGTGCCGCCGGTTGATAGAATATCCACTTGCTGCGCAGCTAAGGCGCGGGCAAATTCTACGATACCGGTTTTGTCTGACACACTTAGCAGTGCGCGGCGGATGGGTCTTAGTGTCGTCATGGTAGACTCTCATTTAGCTTGCAGAAATCGGGTTAAAACTTAACGCCAGTTTAGCGCATGGGCAGATGTCAGCTTGCTCTAAGCTAACCGTTGAAGCCTTGGATGGCTGACAAATTCGCATGGAGCGAATTTGAACAGCATCGCTGGTCCCGCAGGGGCAAACTTCACGGATGAAGTTTGTAAAACGAGCCCCCAGGGATGGGTTTACGGCGTGTTGGCGTGAGCAAGGTGGCAGCTGCCACTAAATTCATTGAGTATTCTGTTTCTGTCCTGAGTGCCGGTGTAAATGCGGGCTTAATGCGTTAAATTCCTCAGGTGCAGTAAATAAAAAAGCACCCGAAGGTGCTTAGTAGCGGGGCGAACCCCGCGTTGGCATTAGCTCATGCCGTACTGTTTCAGCTTCTTGCGCAGCGTACCGCGGTTGATGCCCATCAGGTTAGCCGCGCGGGTTTGGTTACCGCGGGTGTATTTCATCACTTCTTCCAGTAACGGACGCTCTAATTCAGATAATACCAGTTCGTATAAATCGTTAACGTCCTGACCGTTTAATTGCTGCAGGTAGTTAGCAACAGCTTTCTGAGCTGCGGTGCTCAAAGCTTGTGGCTTTTCCTGCGTTTGTACGTGGGCGTTAGTAATAAATGGCGAAGTAACGTTCGAATTAAACATTGCTTTTCTCTTTTACGTTAGGTTGCTGCTAGTTGATGAAAATAGTCATTTAAGGCGTCAAGCTGCTGTTTAGCGCACTCAATGCCATTGAATTCACTACGAAACACACCGAGCGCATCGTGCTCGGCTAAATACCAGCCCACATGTTTGCGGGCAATGCGGTAACCTGCCTGCTCACCATAAAGCTGGTGTAAGCCCTGCACATGTTCCAGCATGATCTGGCGCACCTCTGCTACTGCAGGTGGCGCCAGTTTGTCGCCAGTGGCCAGATAATGCACCACTTCGCGGAAAATCCATGGTCTGCCCTGCGCTGCACGGCCAATCATAATGGCATCAGCACCGGTGTAATCCAGCACATAACGGGCTTTTTCCGGCCCGGTAATATCGCCATTGGCAATCACCGGGATCGACACACTTTGCTTTATCGCGCGGATGGTGTCATATTCCGCTTCACCTTTGTACATGCAGGCTTTGGTTCTGCCATGTACAGCCAGTGCCTGTATGCCGTTATCTTCGGCTATACGTGCAATCTGGACGCCGTTTCGGTTGTCAGTATCCCAGCCGGTACGTATTTTCAACGTAACCGGTACTTGCACTGCATCGACTACGGCGCGGACAATTTGTTCCACCAGCTCGGGATACTGCAGTAATGCAGAACCTGCCAGCTTCTTGTTTACCTTCTTCGCCGGGCAACCCATATTGATATCGATAATGTCGGCGCCGATATCAACATTGTACTGGGCGGCGTCAGCCATTTGCTGCGGATCTGAGCCCGCAATTTGCACCGAGCGAATACCGGATTCCTGCCGGTGGCCCATACGATTCTGTGACTTTTCGCTCTGCCACACCAGCGGATTGCTCGACAGCATTTCAGATACAGCTAAAGCAGCACCAAAGCGCCGGCAAAGCTCACGAAAAGTGTGATCAGTTACTCCGGCCATCGGAGCACAAATTACCTTGTTCGCTAACTGATATGGACCTATGCGCACCACTGAATCCAAGGCTCTACCCGTAAGGGGCGCTAAGTTTACGGATTTTTGCCGACAAAGCAAAGGCTAATATTTAAACAAAAGTGTAAATTTACTGGGGTTTGCAGTCTTGACATTCGCTAAACGGCTGAAAATTGGTGTTTTGTAAAGCAAGCGCAACGGTGTAATGCGGTGTGGCGGAAATGAAAATTGTAGGGTTGTTTAATTTGTCACCAATCATTTAGACAACAGAAATATCAAATTATGTTGTAACACTGAAACGGTTTGCTCACACCAACACGCCGTAAATACATCCCTGTAGGCTCGTTTTATAAACTTCATCCGTGAAGTTTGCCCCTGCGGGACCAGCGATGCTGTTCAAATTCGCTCCATGCGAATTTGTCAGCCATCCGGGGCTCCAACGGTTGGTTTAGAGCAAATCGTTTCAGTTCCATCTGATATTGTTGTTTATGTTCCCAACCAATCTACCTGGCCGCGCGCCTGGCGCCGCTTAATCATCAGCTCTTCTACCAGCGGCGTTAAAATCAGCTCCATTGCCAGGCCCATTTTACCGCCTGGCACCACCAGTGTATTAACGCGCGACATAAAAGAGCCGTTAATCATTTGCAGATAGTAAGGGAAATCGACATGCTTAATACCGCGAAAACGGATCACGACAAAGCTTTCATCCAGCGACGGGATGTCTTTGGCACTGAATGGGTTTGACGTATCAACGGTTGGGACGCGCTGAAAGTTAATATGGGTGCGCGAGAACTGTGGCGTAATATGGTTAATGTAATCGTCCATACTGCGTACTATGCTGGCTTGCACCGCTTCACGCGAGTGGCCGCGCTCGGAGGTGTCGCGAATAATCTTCTGGATCCACTCTAAGTTGACGATTGGTACCATGCCGATAAGTAGATCGACGTGTTTGGCCACATCGTGCTCATCGGTTACCGCACCGCCGTGCAGGCCTTCGTAAAACAGTAAGTCGGTATTGGCGCGCAGGTCTTGCCAGGGGGTAAAGGTGCCTGGCAGTTGGTTATAAGGCACAGCTTCATCGAACGTATGCAAATAATGACGGATTTTGCCGCTGCCGGTTTCGCCGTAACTGGCAAAGAAGTTTTCCAGTGCACCGAAGTCGTTGGCTTCAGCACCAAAATAGCTGATATGACGGCCTTGCTCTTTCGCTTTACGGATGGCGACTTCCATTTCAGGGCGGCTGAAACGGTGAAAACAGTCGCCTTCGACAAAGGCGGCATCAATATCCAACGTACGGAATATATGTTGAAACGCTGTCGTCGTCGTCGTCGTGCCTGCGCCGGAAGAACCGGTAATGGCAATAATAGGGTTTTTATGTGACATAGCTGCTATCCGCTGCTTTAACTGAACCTAACCTTAAAGCAACAGGCAAAGCGGGTGCAACTGTTTATTGGTAGGCGGGGTGCTGTAATGCCAGCATATAGTGCTAACTATATGCCGGCTAACGTAAAATCAGAAATGGAAGGTGGCGACTAACGGGTCGTGATCAGACGAGCGGTAGGGTGTTGGCGCGTACAACGACTTCTGTTGCTGTTCACTTTTATACTCAGTGTTGTAGTCCAGCAGTGTTGGCTCATCGGCGTTTATCGCCCAGTGTTGCATGCTCTGTAGCTGTTTTGCCAGTGCCTTGCTTGCCAGAGCGTGGTCAAGCGAGCCGGTCCGGCCACGATACACATAGGAGTAACTGTTACCTTCAGCGGCTTTCAGATATTGCCAGTCATTGCTGGTCAGCATCTGCAATGGATCTTCCAACCGGTAAGCGTTCAAATCACCCAGGATAATCTGT
This sequence comes from Rheinheimera sp. ATLC3, assembly GCF_059429535.1. Classification (NCBI taxonomy): domain Bacteria; kingdom Pseudomonadati; phylum Pseudomonadota; class Gammaproteobacteria; order Chromatiales; family Chromatiaceae; genus Rheinheimera; species Rheinheimera sp. ATLC3. Next base: position 1,487,130 of record NZ_CM182103.1, on the reverse strand, counting down.
TTGTCCGTTTTAACGCCGGTAGGCTGGCTGCGAAGCCAGTCGCTCAGCGCTTTGGCTGAAGCAGTGCGTAGTGCATTCCAGCAGCCCTGGCCATCTTGCTGATCGGCATCAACAGCAGCGGCGTCTTTCGGGCAGCTGCCTTTGGATTTAAAGTGGTTAATGCTAACAGTCACCAGTTCATCGCTGGCCAGATGGCGGAAACTCTGTGCCAGTGGTGGCCGGCTGCCCCAGTCGAATGGTTTAGCTTTGAGCATGGCCGCTTTGCCTTCAACACTGACAGTGGCGGGGCGGTACAGTAAGGCAACTTTTATCGCATCATCACCCGGTTGTTCACTGGTAATAATAAAACGGTATGGCTTAGCGCTGACTTTATTCAGTGCCGCAGTCAGGCTGGCTAACGCGCTGTGCTGGCCATAACCATTGTTTTCCACTTCAAGTAAGCCAATAACATCGGCATCCAGTGCTGCCAACGCGGTGACCGTTTTTGCCCGCTGGCGTTCAAACTCGGCTGCAGTGCTGGCGCCGCGTTTAGTTGGAAACGCCGGGTTTTGGCCTGCACCATTAAAGAAGTTCAGCACGTTAAAGCTGGCAATACGCAGCGCATTTACTGGCTTGGCTGCGGGCGTGTCCGGCCTTGGGTTGTGTGCCTGATACACTGGCTGACGGCTTGGCACTATACGGTAGCCGCGGTCATCCTGCAGTACTATGCCTTCAACCTGGCTTAACGTATCACCAACCCGCAGAGTGTTGGCTGCACTGAGTGTATTACCGGCAAACATCACCGGATCAGGGTTTTGTTTAAGCAGACCGTCATCCAACACCAGCATATGTAACTGTTGTTGTGCAGTCAGGGCTGCGGCCTCTGCGCCGGGGCGCATAATTTCTGTTGCTACCATTAGCCGGGCGTCTGCCAGTGTTATTTCGCCGTAGCGGCCAAGATCATAGGTATCGTTTACGGTTAACGTTTGCTCAAACCGTACCAGCTCACCTTCGAGTTTTTCCCAGTCGCTAAGCTGTGCCAGCGGCAGTTTTACAGTCAGAGGGGTGACATCAGCTGTCGTCTCACACAGGGTTATGCTGCTGATATCCGTTAAGCTGGTAAAGTGTTTCAGTTCGGTGACGGTGCCGTTTATTTGCAGCTGCTGGCCGGGCTGATATTGCTCTGCTGCCTTGGCATCGGCAATAAACAGGCTGGAAGACGCACCATCAACTGCCGGCGTAGTTGCCCGCAGCATAACGCCGGCCATTTTGGTGCCCGGGTAAAGCCGGGCCGTGACGACGCCGCGGGTACTGACCTGTTGTCCGGCCAACGGGCTGGCATCTGTTGTGCCCTGTATAGTATCGATAGCGGTAAAGTTATCATTGCATGGCAGTGCATAAGCAAACTGAACGCTGAATGCGGCACTGAGTAGCGTCAGCGGCACAGAAAGACGTAATAGATTAACCATAAAGCCGTAATTCCGAATTAAAAAAGCAGTGTAGGCTGAAAGGATTAACAGACTATGACAACAGCCTTGCGCCGGTCATAGTCTGGGCTGCGACAAACTAGCCTTCAGGCCGGCAGTAAACCGGCCTGCTGTTTTAGTTTTTCTCGCGGGCGATGGCGCGATAGCCAATGTCGGTGCGGCAGAACATGCCATCCCAGCTGATTTTATCTGCCAGCTGATAAGCCGCTTTTTGCGCAGCAGTAACATTATTGCCCAAGGCCGTAGCACATAGCACCCGGCCGCCATTAGTTACCACATCATTACCGTTAAACTCGGTACCCGCGTGAAACACTTTGGCAGAGGCGCTGTCGGCACCATCCAGGCCTGATATCACTTTGCCTTTGGCGTAGCTGTCCGGGTAGCCGCCTGCAGCCAGCACCACGCCGACAGCCGCATCAGAGGTGAAATCTATGGCTTTACCAGCCAGCTGCGTTTGCGTTGCCGCTAAGCACAGCTCAACCAAATCGGATTGAAGCCGCATCATGATGGGCTGGGTTTCCGGGTCGCCAAAACGGCAGTTAAATTCCAGTACTTTGGCGCTGCCATCTTCTGCAATCATCAGACCGGCATATAAAAAGCCGGTAAACAAAGTGCCTTCGCTTGCCATGCCATTTACCGTTGGGTAAATCACGTTTTGCATTACCCAGTCATGTACTGCAGGCGTTACCACCGGGGCCGGTGAGTAAGCGCCCATACCGCCGGTATTCGGGCCTTTATCGCCGTTATCACGCGCTTTGTGATCCTGCGATGACGCAAACGGCAGGGCAGTTTTGCCATCCACCATAACGATAAATGAGGCTTCTTCGCCGGTTAAGAACTCTTCAACCACAACGCGGCTGCCCGCATCGCCGAACTTATTACCCGACAGCATATCGTCAATAGCGGCTGCGGCTTCTGCCTGCGTTTGCGCAATAATGACACCTTTACCTGCCGCTAAGCCATCAGCCTTGATAACAACAGGCAGGCCCAGTGTTTGCGCAAAGGCTTTTGCCGGTGCGGTGTCAGTAAAGTTCTGGTAAGCGGCGGTTGGGATTTTGTGGCGCGCCAGAAAGTCTTTGGCAAAGGCTTTAGAGCTTTCTAACTGAGCAGCTGCCTGAGTTGGGCCGAAAATAGCCAGCCCTTCTGCCCGAAATGCATCTACCACGCCTTTAGCCAATGGCGCTTCGGGGCCGACGATAGTCAGGCCGATAGCTTCTGCTTTAGCAAATGCCAGCAGCGCCTTGACATCATCAGCTGCTATAGCAACATTGGTCAGGTTGCTTTCGCGCGCTGTGCCGGCGTTTCCCGGCGCGACAAACACTTTGCTTGCCAGTGGTGACTGCGCCGCTTTCCAGGCCAGAGCATGTTCGCGGCCACCGCCGCCAATTACCAGTACTTTCATTTAACTTTCCGTCTGTTATGCAATAAAAATTATTCTGTTTTCGCCGGTTTGCGGAACTTAAGTGTCATGCGATCGCTTTCACCAATTGCCAGGTATTTGGTTCTGTCTTGCTCTTTTAATCGCAGAACCGGTGGCAACGTCCAGACACCACCCGCGTAATCGGCGGTATCCTTCGGGTTGGCGTTAATTTCGCTGCTGTCTTCCAGTACAAAACCGGCCTTCTGTGCCAGTTCGATCGCCAGCTGCTGCGGGAAATAACCGGTTTTAACCCAGTCACCGCTTGCTTTGGCGGCAGGTAAACGGTGTTCCACCACGCCCAGCACGCCGCCCGGTTTTAACGCTTTATAAAAATCTTTAAAAATGGCAACCATGCCGTCATTACCGCCACTGTTATACCAGTTGTGCAGGTTACGGAAAGTCAGTACCACATCGGCACTGCCGGCAGGCGCTATGGCACCGCTGTTGCCTGGGGCAAATTCGGTTAGCTGTACGCGGTTATAAACAGGATCGCTTGCCAGTTTTTCAGCAAAGGCTGCGCGGTTGCGCTTGTAATAATCTGAATCGGTCTCTGCCGGGAAGTGTGCGGCGTAGTAAGTACCGTGCGCCGCCAGTAGCGGTGCCAGAATTTCAGTGTACCAGCCACCGCCGGGGGAAATTTCTACCACAGTACTGTCTGGTTTTACGTCGAAGAAGGCCAGTGTTTCGACCGGATGACGGTATTGATCCCTGGCGGCATTCTCAGCGCTGCGATTATGATGTTTCACAGCCATTTGCAAAGCGTCGGCGGCATCATCTGCCAGAGTTAACGGGCTTAACAGAAGAGCAGACAGCATAGTAACGAGTTTTATGGTTTTCATCTTCGTGGTTCCCTGTGGTAAAAGTGGCGCTAGTGTAGCAAAAGCCTGCAGAAAAAGCAGGCGCGCTGCAGATTAATCCGCACTGAGTGGATGGCCAGACTGCTAATTTCTCATCAACAATTGGCTAAGGCTGTGGTAGAATGCCCGCCCTTTTATGCGGGATGCCTTATGTTAGATCAAATCCGTATTATTCTTGTCGGCACAACTCACACCGGTAACATCGGCTCGGTCGCGCGCGCGATGAAAACCATGGGCTTGTCGCAGTTATACCTGGTTGCCCCGAAAGAGCTGCCTGATGGCCAGGCCTATGCGCTGTCGGCCGGAGCAAGCGATATTCTGGCCAATGCCAAAGTGTTTGATACGCTACAGCAAGCAATTACTGATTGCCCGCTGGTGATTGGCAGCAGTGCGCGCTCACGCACCTTGAGCTGGCCGATGCTGGAGCCGCGTGAATGTGGTGAGCTGGCAGTAAAAGAGGCCGTGACACATCCGGTGGCGCTGGTGTTTGGTCGTGAAAGCAGTGGCCTGACCAATGAAGAGCTGCAGCTGTGTAACTACCATGTTTGTATTCCGGCGAATCCTGAGTACAGCTCGCTGAACCTGGCGATGGCGGTGCAAATTGTCACTTATGAAGTACGGATGGCGTATTTGCAAACGCAAACCACAGCTGTCAGCAGCGATGATATTGCCTATCCGACTAATGAGCAACTGGCCAGCTTCTATCAGCATCTGGAAGATACGCTGAATGAGACCGGCTTTATCATCAAGCAGCATCCGGGCGTGGTGATGACGAAGCTGAAGCGTCTGTTTACGCGGGCGCGGCCGGAAGAGGCGGAATACAATATACTGCGCGGCATTTTAACGTCCGTGCAGCGTTATGGCGCAAATGCCAAAGGCGACAAGGAGTAAAGCATGTTTGCTGGTATCAAAGAAGATATCAAAAGTGTGTTTGAACGCGACCCGGCTGCGCGCAGCAGCTTTGAGGTGCTAACCAATTATCCCGGTTTACACGCTATCTGGTGGCACCGGGTTAGCCATAAGTTATGGCGCGCAAACTGGAAATGGCTGGCACGGTTTTTAAGCACAGTCGCACGTTGGCTGACCGGGGTTGAAATTCACCCCGGCGCGAAAATTGGCCGGCGCTTCTTTATCGACCATGGCATGGGTGTGGTGATTGGAGAAACCGCGGAGATTGGTGATGACGTCACCCTATATCACGGCGTTACCTTAGGCGGCACCAGCTGGAACCCGGGCAAGCGCCACCCGACACTGGCAAACGGTGTGGTCATAGGTGCAGGCGCGAAAGTGCTGGGGCCGCTAATGGTAGGTGAGAATGCCCGTATCGGCTCCAACGCCGTGGTGGTAAAAGACGTACCTGCCGGTGCTACCGTGATTGGCATTCCGGGGCGCATTGTGGCTAAAGCTGATGTAGAAGTTAGTGATGGCCGTAAACAGTTGGCGAAAAAGTTCGGTTTTGACGCTTACGCCGTTGCTGCTGACAACCCGGATCCGGTGGCCAATGCAATAGGCCGGATGCTGGATCATATTCAGTTTCTCGATAATAAAGTCGGTGAGCTGTGTCACAGCGTCAACAAGCTCGGCGGCAATGTATGCGAGCAGGTCCCGGCCGTCGATATTGAAGAAGAAGACTTTAAACTGGCGGAGCAACGCGCCGCACAACAGCGTAAACGTGATGTCGAAGCCTTTGATCCGAATATTTAGACTGAACCTAAGCCCTGAATACCTGACTAAAGCAGTAGGTTATTAATACTTGACTAAAACAGTCAGGAAAGTAAAATAGTGCCAGTGTTTTCAGGGAGCAGACTATGAGATTAACGTCGAAAGGCCGCTATGCGGTAACGGCTATGCTGGATGTAGCCTTACACACAGCAACCGGGCCGGTGCCGCTGGCTGATATTTCCGAGCGCCAGGGTATTTCGTTATCTTATCTTGAACAATTGTTTGCCCGCTTACGTAAACAGGGTTTAGTCAGTAGTGTGCGCGGCCCCGGTGGCGGTTATCAACTCGGCCGTGACGCAAGAGCGATATCGGTATCGGATGTGATCAGCGCTGTTGACGAGTCAGTTGACGCCACCCGTTGTCAGGGCAAGTCTGACTGCCACAGCGGTACCCGCTGTTTAACCCATACCCTGTGGAGCGATTTGAGTCATCGCATCGAAGATTTTCTGACCGGCATTACGCTGGGCGAGCTGGTGAACCAGCAAGATGTTCAGGCCCTGGCCAAGCGGCAGAACAGCCGCATTGTAAAGAACCCGGCAACTGATATTGAAGTCAGCTGCCAGCTGTAGGCAACACGGAGCAAATAATGAAGCTACCTATTTATCTGGATTACGCTGCAACTACCCCGGTCGACCCGCGGGTAGCAGAAAAAATGATGCAGTTTTTAACAATGGACGGCGAGTTTGGTAACCCGGCGTCGCGCTCGCATCGTTTTGGCTGGCAGGCGGAAGAAGCGGTAGAAATTGCCCGCAGCCAGATTGCCGAGCTGATTAATGCTGACCCGCGCGAAATTGTGTTTACATCAGGTGCGACTGAGTCAAATAACCTGGCGATTAAAGGTGCGGCTGATTTTTACCGTAAAAAGGGTAAGCACCTGATCACCGTTAAAACCGAACATAAAGCTACGCTGGACACTATGCGTCAGTTGGAGCGTGAAGGCTACGAGGTCACTTATCTGGAGCCGCAAACCGATGGCATGGTCACCATTGAGATGCTCGAAGCGGCTATTCGTCCGGATACGACTGTGATCAGCGTGATGTTTGTTAATAACGAAATTGGTGTCGTGCAGGATATTGCTGCTATTGGCGAGTTATGCCGCAGCAAAGGTATTGTGTTCCATGTTGACTCTGCACAAGCGGCCGGCAAGGTAGATATCGACCTGCAAACGCTGAAAGTAGATTTAATGTCGTTCTCTGCACACAAAGTGTATGGCCCTAAAGGTATTGGCGCCTTGTTTGTGCGTCGTAAGCCGCGTATCCGCTTAGAAGCGCAGATGCACGGTGGTGGCCATGAGCGCGGTATGCGTTCTGGTACGTTACCAACGCATCAGATTGTCGGTATGGGGGAAGCGTTTCGCATTGCTAAACTGGAAATGGCGGAAGAAAACCAACGCATTACCGCGCTGCGCGACCGCTTGCTGGAAGGCGTTAAGGATATCGAACAGGTATTTTTAAACGGTAACCGTGAACACCGCGTACCTCAGATCACCAACATCAGCTTTAACTACGTTGAAGGCGAGTCGCTGATTATGGCGTTAAAAGATATCGCCGTGTCGTCGGGTTCTGCCTGTACCTCTGCCAGCCTGGAACCGTCTTATGTACTGCGGGCGCTTGGTATGAGTGATGAACTGGCGCACAGTTCGATCCGTTTCAGTATCGGCCGTTACACCACGGAGCAGCAGATTGATCATACGATTAAAATTGTGCATCAGGCGATTGAAAAACTGCGTGCTATGTCGCCATTGTGGGACATGTATAAAGATGGCGTCGATTTAAACACTGTAGCCTGGGTTGCGCATTAAGCGCGCTGGCTGCACACAGAGGTAACTATTATGGCTTACAGTAATAAAGTAATCGATCACTACGAAAACCCGCGTAACGTTGGCTCTTTTGATAAAGACGATGCAGGTGTCGCGACCGGTATGGTCGGTGCGCCGGCCTGTGGTGACGTAATGAAACTGCAGATCAAAGTTAACGCGGACGGCATTATTGAAGATGCCAAATTTAAGACCTATGGCTGCGGCAGTGCTATCGCGTCCAGTTCACTGGTTACTGAGTGGGTAAAGGGTAAAAGCCTGGATGAAGCTCAGCAAATTAAGAATACTGACATCGCGCAGGAACTGGCTCTGCCACCGGTGAAAATTCACTGTTCTATTCTGGCCGAAGATGCGATTAAAGCCGCTATTGCTGATTATAAGCAAAAGCACGGGAGCTAAGCAGTATGGCGATTTCGATGACACCGGCGGCCGCTGATCGGGTACGCAGCTTCTTGCATAACCGTGGTAAAGGTATTGGCTTGCGGGTGGGTGTAAAAACCACTGGTTGTTCAGGTCTGGCCTATGTGTTGGAGTTTGTCGATACGTTAAACGATGATGACCAGGTGTTTGAACAGGACGATCTGAAGTTGATTGTTGACGGCAAGAGCCTGGTTTACATCGACGGTACTCAGCTCGATTTTGTCAAAGAAGGCCTGAACGAGGGGTTTCAATTTAATAACCCGAACGTTAACGGTGAATGTGGCTGTGGCGAAAGCTTCACGGTTTAAGCACGTACTTTAACTAGCCAGGGGCCGGATGAATTACTTTCAGCTGTTTAATCTGCCGGCGAAGTTCGATCTCGATTTAACTGAGCTCGGTTCGCGTTACCTTAAATTGCAAAAGCAGTTCCATCCGGATCAGCATAGCAGCGGGTCTGAACGCGACCGGCTGCTTGCGGTACAACAGACAGCTAATATTAACGATGCTTATCATAGCCTGAAGCAGCCATTGCTTAGGGCAGAGCATTTGCTGGCTTTACGCGGCTTGAAGATAAGCCATGAGCAGCGCAGCTTTACCGACCCGATGTTTTTAATGCAGCAAATGGAGCTGCGTGAACAACTGGCTGAAATCGATCTCAGTGATGACCCTGATAGCGTAATCGACGATATAGACCGCCAGTTACAGCAACAAAAAAAACAGTTGTTAAACCAGTTATCGGTGGCACTGGATGCAGAAAATGCAGAACAGGATCAACTGGCGGCTGACCTTATCCGTAAACTAAAATTCTTTTATAAGTTACAGCAAGAGCTGGAGCTTATAGAACAGCAACTACAAGACTAACAACATTATGGCGTTATTACAGATCGCAGAGCCAGGACAAAGCGCTGCGCCGCATCAGCATAAGCTGGCAGCAGGCATTGACCTGGGTACGACTAACTCTCTGGTAGCAACAGTACGTAGTGGCGAGGCTAAAACGCTGGTTAATAGCCAGGGCCGTGATATGGTGCCGTCAGTGGTACGGTACACGTCAGATAGCGTCATTGTGGGTGACGCTGCGATGGCCGCCGCGCAACACGATGCCGATAACACCATAGTGTCGGTGAAGCGTCTGATGGGTAAAGGCTACAGCGAAACGCTGGCACTAAAAGAGAAAGTGCCCTATCAGCTGATTGATCAACAAGGGCTGGTTGCCATCAATACCGTGCAGGGCGTTAAAAACCCGGTAGAGGTATCGGCTGAAATTCTGGCTACGCTGGCCAACACCGCCAGTGAAACCTTGGGCGGCGAATTAAATGGTGTGGTTATTACTGTACCGGCATACTTTGATGATGCGCAGCGTCAGGCAACGAAAGATGCTGCTAAGCTGGCCGGTTTAAATGTAATGCGCCTGTTGAACGAACCGACAGCTGCTGCGCTGGCATACGGTCTGGATTCTGGTCAGGAAGGTGTGGTGGCCGTATACGATTTAGGCGGCGGCACCTTTGATATCTCCATCTTACGACTGCGCCGTGGTGTGTTTGAAGTGCTGGCAACCGGCGGTGATTCTGCGCTGGGCGGAGATGATTTTGACCATGCCATTGTCAGTTATCTGCAGCAGCAAAGCGGTTTGGCAGAGTTGTCACATCAGCAAATGCGTCAGTATCTGACGCTTGCCCGCAGCATTAAAGAGCAGTTAACCGCCGAGGAATCGGTCAGTTTTAACTTGCCGGGTGACTCTACACAAGCGCAGTTTAGCCGCTCTCAATTTGAACAGCTGATTGCCCCACTGGTGAAAAAAACCATTCGTTCGTGTAGGCAGGTGCTACGCGATGCCGGTTTAACTGCTGATGAAATTGTCAAAGTGGTGATGGTTGGCGGTTCTACACGGGTACCACTGGTGCGTAGCGAGGTGGCCGCGTTTTTTGCCAGCGAACCGCTTACCTCAATAGATCCAGATAAAGTCGTCGCTATTGGTGCCGCCATTCAGGCCAATGTGCTGGTGGGCAATAAAGCCGATGGCGATACACTGCTACTGGATGTTATTCCGCTGTCTTTAGGTCTTGAAACCATGGGCGGCCTGACAGAGAAAATTATCCCGCGCAATACGGTCATCCCGGTCGCGCGGGCACAAGAGTTCACCACTTTTAAAGATGGTCAGACAGCGATGGCGCTGCATGTAGTGCAGGGCGAGCGCGAGCTGGTGGAAGACTGCCGCTCTTTGGCTCGGTTTGAATTGCGAGGCATTCCGCCTATGCCAGCCGGTGGTGCTCATATCCGTGTGACTTTTCAGGTTGATGCAGACGGTTTGCTCAGTGTCACCGCGCAGGAAAAATCTACCGGCGTGCAGTCGAATATTCAGGTTAAGCCGTCTTATGGCCTCAGTGATGATCAGGTTGCCACCATGCTAAAAGGCTCGATGCAGCATGCCCGGCAGGACATGCAGCAGCGCTTATTACGCGAGCAGCAGGTCGAGGCTGCCCGCGTACTGGAAGCAGTAAGCCGTGCGCTGCAGGCCGATGCGCACCTGTTAAATGATGCCGAGCGTTCGGCTATTGAGCAGGCACTGGCAGAGCTGGCCACTGTGCAGCAGGGCGAAGATACCGCCGCAATTAAAGCCGCTATTGAACATACTAACCATTTAACCGATGATTTTGCCGCGCGGCGCATGGATCAGTCGATCCGCAGCGCGTTGACTGGTCACAACGTGGACGAGGTATAACAGATGCCACAAATTGTATTTTTACCCCATGCAGAACTGTGCCCTGAAGGCGCCGCACTGGAAGCGAAAGCCGGTGAAACTGTGCTGGATGTGGCACTGCGTAACGGCATTGCAATAGAGCATGCCTGTGAAAAATCCTGTGCCTGCACGACTTGTCATGTCATTGTTCGCGAGGGCTTTTACTCACTGAATGAAAGTGATGAGCTCGAAGATGACATGCTGGACAAAGCCTGGGGTCTGGAGCCTGAATCCCGCTTAGGTTGTCAGGCACGGATAGCTGACGAAGACCTGGTGGTAGAAATACCCAAATACACGGTCAATATGGTCAGTGAAGGGCACTGAGTTACAGTGTTAAGAAAAACGGCCTACGGGCCGTTTTTTTGTGCCCGACAACTGATATAGCTCAATAATAACAACGAAATGCTGGAGATTGGCCGGGCTTGGGCTAGTCTCAGTAAGACAACAAGAGACAAAGACAACGGATGGAGTATCTATGATAAAAAAATCGCTTCTTGCCCTGAGTTTATCGGCGTTGCTGGCTGCGCCGGCCTATGCAGACCTGACCATTAATGGTTTCGCGTCAATCAAAGCGGGTATGACACTGGACAGTGATGACACGCTGTATGGCTATGACGACAGTCTGGACTTTAAAAACGAAAGCTTATTTGCTGTACAGCTGATGTCAGATTTAGGCGACAAGTTGTCAGTCACTGCGCAGTTAATGGGACGTGGCGCTGACGATTTTGACGTCGACTTTGAATGGGCCTTTATCAGCTATCAGCTGACAGACGAGGTGCGGATTAACGCCGGACGCCTGCGTACCCCTTTTTATAAGTACTCTGACTATCGAGATGTAGGTTACGCCTACGACTGGCTGCGGGTGCCGCAAAGCGTATATGGTTTGGGTTTTGATAACATCGAGGGGGTATCGCTATACCATACTACGCAGCTGGGTAACTTCGATTCCAGTGTGCAGCTGATAGCTGGCGCTTATGACGGCGAGGCGAGTATCAGCGGCACTGAAGTGAATGCTGAAATTAAAGACATTCTGGGTGTTACCTGGGAGCTAAGTCAGGATTGGTATAGCCTGCGTGCTGCTTATCTGATCGGTAAGGTCAGTGTTGGTGCTGAGGCCGTATCGTTACAACCCGGCGTTACTTTCGGCGACTTCTTCAACGGGTTAGCCGGTGCGGGTTTCTCTACACTGGTCAATGAAATAGACATTGTTGAAGAGGATGGCGAATTTTTTGGCCTGGGTTTCACTGTAGATAAGAATGACTGGTTAGTGGTTGCTGAGTACACCACGGTAAAGGTGGATAACAGTTTTATTGCCGATCAGAAAAACTTCTATGTGTCGCTGGGACACCGGTTTGACACTATCACACCTTACATCTCCTACGAAAAAGAAGATAACCCGGCAAAAGATGAAATTTACACGCCTTATCAGGGTAGCTTGCCGCCGTCACTGTTGCTGCCGGTTGTTGGCATAGTGCAAAGCCAGGCGCGCGAAGCAACAACCTATAATGTCGGTTTACGCTACGACTTCCACCCTTCAGCTGCATTTAAAGTGCAATACAGCTCTGAAGATAACGAAATTGCCGACCTGCGCCAGGATGTTCTGGCATTTGGCGTAGATCTGGTATTTTAAGGAGGCTTTATGCGTATTAAACATCTTTCCCTGTTAGCCTGCGCCTTGTTGTCTGCCTCTGTTATTGCTGATATCGCCGTGGTAGTGCATCCATCGAATGCCAATGCGGTGTCAGCAGATGACCTGAACCGGCTGTTTCTTGGTCGTACGTCCAGTTTTGCCGACGGCAGCAAAGCGACACCGCTTAATCTGGCAGAAGGGGCTGCCGCCCGGGATGAGTTTGACAGTAAAGTGCTGAGTCGTTCTTCATCTCAGCTAAAAGCTTACTGGTCAAAACTGGTGTTCACCGGCAAAGGCACACCGCCGAAAGAACTGGCCGATGATGCTGCGGTAAAAGCAGCGGTAGCGGCTGATCCAACTGCAGTTGGCTATATCAGTAGTAGTAGCGTTGATAGTAGCGTAAAGGTAGTGGCTAACTTCTAAAAACCTGTTTGTCATAAAAAGCCGCGATACTTAGGGGGAACCTTAAGTCGCGGCTTTTTTTGTCAGCAAAAATAGGTTTTTTCTGACAACTGGCGTATAATTTGCCGCCTTAAATTTTAATCACTCAGTTTAATTACTCACTTACAGGGAGCCTGTTATGGCGTTAGAACGCACTTTTTCAATTATCAAGCCGGATGCAGTAGCAAAAAATGTTATCGGCGCTATCTACAACCGTTTTGAATCTGCAGGTTTACGTATCGTTGCAGCCAAAATGCTACACTTGAGCAAAGAGCAGGCTGAAGGTTTCTACGCTGAGCACAAAGAGCGTCCATTCTTTGCTGCGCTGGTTTCTTTCATGACATCTGGCCCGGTTATGGTTCAGGTATTAGAAGGTGAAGATGCCGTGCGTAAAAACCGTGAAATCATGGGTGCGACTAACCCGAAAGATGCATCAGCGGGTACTTTACGTGCTGACTATGCTGCCAGCATCGATGAGAATGCTGTTCACGGTTCAGACGCTGCTGCGTCAGCTGCACGTGAAATCGCTTACTTCTTTACCGAAGCTGAGCTGTGTGCCCGTACCCGTTAAGCGTTCATCGCCTGCGGTAACGGACTAAGGGGGCAACAGCCCCCTTAGTGCATGTTGGTACAGTGTTTTATGGCTATTGTTTATTGTGGTAAGGAGTGCTCTGCAAATGACTGAGCAGACTAATAAAATTAATTTACTTGATTTAACGCGGGCACAAATGCAGGCGTTTTTTGTCGAGTTAGGCGAAAAGGCTTTCCGCGCCGATCAGGTAATGAAATGGATTTACCACTTCTGTGTCGATGATTTCGACAAGATGAGCAATATCAATAAAGTATTGCGGGAAAAGTTAAAAGCGCGCTGTGTTATAGAAGCGCCTGTTGTTGTTACCCGGCAGGACAGCTCAGACGGTACCATCAAGTTTGTCATGGGGCTAAGCGGCGGCCAGGAAGTGGAAACGGTATGGATCCCGGAAAAAGATCGCCGCACCTTGTGCGTATCTTCGCAGGTAGGTTGTGCGCTTGATTGTTCGTTTTGTTCTACAGCACAGCAGGGCTTTAACCGTAATCTGAGCGTAGCCGAGATTATCGGTCAGGTTTGGCGTGTGGCGCAGATTATTGGCAGCTATGGTGACACCGGTGACAAGCCCGTGACTAACGTGGTGATGATGGGTATGGGTGAGCCGTTGCTGAACCTGAACAATGTGGTACCGGCAATGGAGCTGATGCTGGAGGATTATGGCTTTGGTTTATCCAAACGCCGGGTCACCTTAAGTACCTCAGGTGTAGTGCCTGCGCTGGACTTGCTGCGTGACAAAATCGACGTGGCATTGGCTATCTCGCTGCATGCACCCAACAATGAACTGCGCAATGAACTGGTGCCGGTAAACCGCAAGTACCCAATGGAAGAGTTTTTAGCGGCTTCAAGACGTTATGTCGCGAACTCGAAGGCCAATGATAAGGTCACAGTGGAGTACGTGATGCTTGATGGGATCAATGACAGTATGGAGCAGGCGCATGAGCTGGCGCATGCGCTGAAAGATACGCCTTCCAAAATTAACCTGATACCCTTTAATCCTTACCCGGGCTCGCCGTACAAACGCTCGAGCAATTCACGGATTGACAGGTTTAACAAAGTCTTACAAGAATACGGCTTTACTGTTATTGTACGTAAAACCCGTGGCGATGATATTGACGCCGCCTGTGGCCAATTGGTGGGCGATGTTATCGACAGAACAAAAAGGCTGATCAAGAAGCAGCAGAAAGGTCAGTCAATAGACGTAAAAATGCTGCAATAAATCAAGGAAGTGGGTGTGGTGAAGCAAAAAGTCATCTTTGGTATTTCACTCTGCAGTTTGCTCGTTTTAACTGGCTGTGTGTCGGAGCAAAGTTATGTTGGCAGCGATAAGCCAGTGTCAGATCGTACCTTTGATAATATTGAGGCAGCCCGCACCCGTATTTCGTTGGGCTTGAACTACCTGCGGCGTGGCGATACGTCACAGGCAAAATATAACCTTGAGCGGGCACGCAGTTTTGCACCTAACTCGGCAGAGGTATACAGTGCTCTGGCATACTATTATCAGAGCGTTGGTGAAACCAAACAGGCTGAAGAGTATTTCCGTCAGGCCATTCAGAAAGATAGCAATTACGCCGATGCGTATAATAACTACGGCGCTTTTTTATGTCAGTTACATCGGTACGATGAAGCTGAGCAATTATTGTTAAAAGCTATCAGTCGTCCCGGTTATATCAGAGTCGCTGAAAGCTACGAAAACCTGGCGCTATGTCAGTTGCAGCAGAATAACTTTAGCAAAGCTATGAGCTATCTTGAGCAGTCTCTAAGCCATAACACTACCCGTATTACTTCACTAACGCTGGCTGCCGGCCTGACTTATGCCATGGGCAATATGCAGCAGGCGAAATTACAGTTAGATCGTATTCAGCGACTGGGACGGGTGTCGGCCCGCACCGTATTGCTCAGTTATTTGATCGCAGAGAAAAACGGTGACAGGGAAACCATGCGCAACGCCGAGCAGTTGCTGTTAACCTTGTACACCGAAACACCGGAAACCAGGCTGCTGCTGCAAGGAAAATTGCAGGAAAGTGAGTTTGAGCAGTTACGCGAGCGCTATAAAGATAGCCTGATGGCAAATATAGTGTTGCCTGATGACAATGCCAGCCAAACCGACAAACCTGTAGCGCCAGTGGCGAACCCAAAACTGAAAGTGGTAAAGCGTAAGACTGCAACCGGTGACAGTGATGAAAGCTCGTCTGCCGACGCGGACGCTTCGTCTACACCTGCTGCAACGCCATTGAAACAAGTTACGTCTGATATCGCTAATAGCCTCAGTGGTACAGGGACCTCAGTCGTGGCGGCAAGTACTGGCGCTGCAACTTTACCGGTGGAAACCGTTACTGCTGATAACAGCTATGAGCGTGCTAAAAGCCGGGATGCCGAAGCTGCAGAGGAAAAAAGATTAAAAGCTGAACAGGAAGCTGCGGCACTGGCACAGGCTGAGCAACAAAGATTAAAGGCCGAGCAGGAAGCAGCTGCACTGGCGCAGGCAGAGGAAGAAAGATTAAAAGCCGAGCAGGAAGCTGCGGCACTGGCACAGGCAGAGCAACAAAGATTAAAAGCCGAGCAAGAAGCTGCGGCACTGGCACAGGCTGAGCAACAAAGATTAAAGGCCGAGCAGGAAGCTGCGACGCTGGCGCAGGCAGAGGAAGAAAGATTAAAAGCCGAGCAGGAAGCTGCTGCACTGGCACAGGTTCAGCAGGAGCAGGTCACTGCTGAGCAAACTGCAGCGGCAACTGTACAAGAGGTCGCTGCGGCGGGCATTGATACAACGATAAGCGACAGTGAGCAACTGCCTGCGTTTCATCTGGTGCAGGCGTCAGAGTCGTTATATGCTATTTCGGTACAGCATAATATCCGTTTACAGCGGTTGATGGAGTGGAACCAGCTCGCGCCTGATTCAGTCATTAAAACCGGGCAAAAAATATGGCTTGGTCCTGTATCGGACACCGTTCTGCGCGACGTTTCACAACCAGAGAGGGAGCAAGTAGAGGCTACCGAACCCTTTCATACGGTAGCGGAAGGTGAAACCATGTTCGGTATTTCCTTTCGTTATAATGTACGTCTGAGCAGCTTTATGAGTTGGAACAATCTGACTGAGCAGAGCACATTAAAAGTTGGACAGCAGGTCTACATCACCGATCCTGCCAGTGTGGCGCAATGACAACAGATAACACTGCACCGGTAAGTGCCGGGCAAATACTGAGTGCAGCCAGAGAGGCTCGCGGCCTGACGTTACAGCAGGTTGCACTGCAGCTGAACTTAAAGCCGGAACAAGTGGCAAAGCTGGAGCAGGATCAGCTGGAAGGTACCCTGGAAACGTTTGCCCGGGGCTATGTGCGGGCCTATGGTCGTTTATTAAAGTTGCCTGAGGCTGAACTAATGGCTGCGTTTGGCAGCAGTACAGGTTGTCAGCAAAGCAACCCCAAGCCAATGCGGACATTTTCTAACCGTACAGCAAAGCAGGCCACTGAAAACCGCTTTATGTGGCTGACATACGCCATAATAGTGTTGCTGTTGGTATTGTTATTTGTCTGGTGGTGGCAAACAGATAAACAGCTTCCTCCTGTCGAATCCGGTGCGTTGCCTACGGCGAGTCCGGCAGTGACAACGAGCGCCGAGCTGATTCCGCAGCAAATACAACCGACACCGGAACAAATAACGGAATTATTAGAGCAATTGACGCCGGAACCGGAACAAACCGCGGCAGCTGAAGACATAATACCGGTACCTGAAGCCGACCAACTGGAAATGCGCTTTAGTGAGAATTGTTGGGTAGATGTGACAGACGCGGAAGGCAACCGTGTAGCTTATGGTACCAAGCAGGCGGGTTACATTATGCAGCTAAGCGGCAAAGCGCCTTTTGTGGTTACGCTGGGCAACCCCAGTGTCGTTTCTATTACATTTAATCAGCAAGCTGTTGATATGTCAGCATTAGCAGCGGGCCGAGTGGCAAAATTTACTATTCCTGAGTCTGAGTAAGCATGTTTGCAGAGAACCCTATTAAGCGCCGTCAAAGTACGCAGATCCGTGTCGGAAACGTACTGATTGGTGGTGATGCACCTATAGCGGTGCAGTCTATGACAAATACCCGTACCACTGATGTGGCAGCGACAGTTGCACAAATTCAGGCAATTGCCAAAGCCGGGGCTGATCTGGTGCGCGTGTCTGTGCCAACGATGGAAGCGGCAGAAGCGTTTAAACTGATAAAGCAGCAGTCTCCAATTCCGTTGGTGGCAGATATTCATTTCGATTACCGCATCGCGCTGAAAGTGGCTGAGTACGGCGTGGATTGCCTGCGTATAAACCCGGGTAATATCGGCCGGGAAGATCGCATCCGTGCGGTGGTTGACTGCGCACGCGATCACAACATTCCGATCCGTATCGGAGTAAATGGTGGCTCGCTGGAAGCTGATATTCAGGAGAAATACGGCGAGCCTACGCCAGAGGCACTGGTTGAGTCGGCAATGCGGCATGTGGATATTCTGGACAGGCTGAACTTTGACCAGTTCAAAGTCAGCGTTAAAGCCTCTGATGTGTTTCTGGCTGTCGGAGCTTATCGTTTGCTGGCTCAACAAATTAAACAGCCGCTGCACCTGGGGATTACCGAAGCCGGTGGCGCACGTGCCGGTGCTGTAAAATCTGCTATTGGCCTGGGTATGTTGTTGTCAGAGGGTATTGGCGACACGTTGCGTATTTCGCTGGCAGCAGATCCGGTAGAAGAAGTAAAAGTTGCTTTTGATATCCTTAAATCGTTACGGATCCGCTCACGTGGTATCAACTTTATTGCCTGCCCGAGCTGTTCAAGGCAAGAGTTCGATGTCATCAAAACAATGAATCAGCTGGAAGAGCGGCTGGAGGATATTACTGAACCGCTGACAGTGTCTGTGATTGGTTGTGTGGTAAATGGCCCGGGCGAAGCGCTGGTATCAGATCTTGGCGTTGCCGGTGCAAGTAAAAAGAGTGGTTTTTATATTAACGGCCAACGGCAGAAGCTGCGGCTTGACAACGAGGCTGTTGCTGAACAGCTGGAACAGCAAGTGCGTGAGTATTTGCAGCAGAAAATAGCCGTGCGTCAGCTGGATTAAGCCCGGTAACATACTTGGTGTTTGGTGGCGTTGCGCCTATAATCGCCGCAGTTTTTTAATTAAACCGATGGAAATGTAATTTTGTCGAAGCAAATCCAGGCCATTCGCGGCATGAACGACTGTTTGCCGCAGGACACGCCGGCATGGCAATACGTTGAGCAGATACTACGCCGCACAGTAGCCAGCTACGGCTACAGCGAGATCCGTTTCCCGATTGTGGAAATGACTGAGCTGTTTAAGCGCTCGATTGGTGAAGTGACTGATATTGTAGAAAAAGAAATGTATACCTTTGCTGACCGCAATGGCGACAGCCTGACGTTGCGCCCGGAAGGCACAGCGTGCTGCGTGCGTGCCGGCAATGAACACGGCTTGTTATATAATCAGGAACAACGGCTGTGGTATACCGGCCCTATGTTCCGCCATGAGCGCCCGCAAAAGGGCCGCTACCGGCAGTTTCATCAGTTTGGTCTGGAGGCGTTTGGTATCGGATCGGCTGATATCGATGCTGAAGTGATTATGCTAAGCGCACGTTTGTGGCAGCAGCTTGGCTTAACACCTTACGTGAAGCTGGAAATTAACTCTCTGGGTTCAAGTGAAGCCCGGGCGGCTTACCGTGATGCATTGGTTGCTTATCTTGAACAGCACAAGGCAGTGCTGGATGAAGACAGCTTACGGCGGATGTACACGAATCCACTTCGGGTGCTGGACAGTAAAAACCCGGCGCTGGCAGAGGTACTCGCCGCAGCACCTCAGCTGGCTGATTACCTGGATGAAGACTCTGCAGCGCATTTTGCCCGTCTTAAGCAGTTATTAATGCTGGCCGGTATTGAGTTCAGCGTTAACCCTCGTCTGGTGCGTGGTTTAGATTATTACAATAAAACCGTATTTGAGTGGGTCACTACTGAACTTGGCGCTCAGGGCACTGTCTGTGCCGGGGGCCGCTACGATGGTCTGGTTGAACAGCTTGGTGGTAAAGCGACACCGGCAGTTGGTTTTGCTCTGGGGTTGGAACGGTTGGTATTGCTGCTGCAAACACTGGAGCTGTTACCACAATTGCCGTCTGCGGCTGATATCTATCTGATGGCGTTGGGTGAGCAAGCGGAACTTGCCGCACTTTCTGTTGCCGAAAGGCTGCGGTCAGACTTGCCGGGCACGCGTGTTATGGTGCATTGTGGCGGCGGAAATTTAAAGAAACAAATTAAGCGGGCAGATAAATCGGGCGCAGCCATTGGCTTGATCCTCGGCGAAGATGAGCTAAGCCGTAATGAGGTCACCGTGAAATGGTTGCGTGAAGATAAACCGCAACAAACTATTTTAATAACTGAACTGGCAAAAGCGCTGGCCGTGACAGCATAACCGGCCTTTGACGTAGAACGGAGTAACGCAGTGGAAATTTACAGCAGTGAAGAACAACAGGTAGAAGCGATAAAGCGCTTTTGGCAACAATATGGCAAGGCTATTCTCGGTGGCGTGGTGCTGGGGCTGGCAGCGTTATACGGTTTCCGCTTTTATCAGGCTGAGCAACGCGATGCGGCTGAGCAAGCTTCTACCAAGTTCAGTCAATTGGTTGAACAGCGTGATGCGTCAGCGGCCAGTGAAGACTGGTTAGCACAGGCACAGGGCTTTATCGACAGCTCTAAAGGCGATAATTATGCGGTGCTGGCGGCATTACTGGCCGCAAAAGATGCAGTAACACTGCAACAATATGATAAAGCGGCAGAGCAGTTAAGCTGGGTGCTGAGTCACGCCAAAGAGCCGGCCGTGCTGGCTGTAACGCAATTACGTCTGGCGCGGGTGCAGCGTGAGCAGGGTAAACTGGATGAGGCACTGGCAACACTTGGTACTGCCGTACCGGAAAGCTTTGCTTCAGCTCAGGCTGAACTGAAAGGCGATATTCTGCTGCAGGCAGAAAAACCGGCAGAAGCTAAAGCTGCCTATCAGCAAGCGCTGACCAAGGCTGGTCAGAATAGCCAGCTGTTACAAATCAAGCTGGATGAACTGGCACACGTCACTGCAGTGTAAAGAGGTAAGCGTGAAATTACAGGTTAAACAGGCAATACTGCTGGCGGCTCTGGTGCTGGCAGGCTGTTCCAGTAAAGAGAAACTTGTATTACCTCCGGTGAATAACATTATTGATCCGGATGTGGTGTGGGAAAAAAGCGTTGGCTCGGGCGTTGAACATTACGAGTCCAGCTTATCGCCAATTATTGTCAAAGACACCGTTTATGCTGCCAGTCGTGAAGGCTTGGTGGCGGCTTTTGATTTGCAAAGTGGTAAACGTAAATGGCAGTTTGATTTACGTAAACCCGCCGGAAGCTCATTCTGGCAAGGCATTAGTGATGTCTGGTCAGGTGACAATGCCCGTATTTCAGGCGGCCTGAGTTTTGGCTACGATAAACTGTATTTTGGCACCGAAAATGGTGACGTTGTTGCCCTAACGACAGACGGCGAACTGGTATGGCGCACTGAAGTAAAGGGTGAAGTGCTGGTCAGGCCTGCTGTAGGTGATGGCTTAGTAGTTGTTGCTACCGGTGCCGGCACCTTGATTGCTTTGCACCCGGATACCGGCGAGGAGCGCTGGCAGTTTGAAAACGAACAGCCAGTGCTAACATTACGTGGTACCAGCGAGCCGGTTATTGAAGGCGGTGGCGTGATTTACGGCTCAGGCAGTGGTCAGCTGGGTGTATTAATTGCAGAACGTGGTTACCAGGCGTGGGAAGAAGCCGTAGGGGTTCCGACCGGCACGACTGACTTATCACGTCTGGCAGATGTCGATGCCAAACCAATAGTTCGCGGCGGCACTGTTTACAGCATCGCTTATAATGGCGCTTTGGTTGCAATGGAGCTGCGCACAGGCCGCCAGTTGTGGAAGCGCGACTATGCCAGCTTTCACAATATGGCAATGGACGGCGAGACGTTGTATCTGGTCGACAGCGAAGGGCGGATATACGCTATTGATAGCCGCAGCGGTACAGAAAAGTGGTCTCAGTTTGGGCTGAATAAGCATAGTCTGACTGGCCCTGCTGTATACAAAGATTACCTGGTAATTGGCGATAAAGCCGGCAACCTGCATTGGCTTAACCGTGAAACAGGTGATTTTGTCGCACGTCAGAGCATGGACAGTTCAGGTTTTTACACCGATGCGGTGAGCGATGGTACCTATCTATTGGTACAAAGCCGTAATGGTGAGCTAGTCTTATTACAAACACCGTAAACCGGGTTTAGTGGTTAACGTTTTTAAACAGGCCTGTACCGGGCCTGTTTTGTTATTTTTGAGGTTCACATAATGTTGCCTGTCGTTGCCCTTGTAGGGCGAGCCAATGTCGGAAAATCGACGCTGTTTAACCGCTTAACCCGCACCCGTGATGCACTGGTGGCGGACTTTCCCGGACTGACCCGCGACCGCAAATACGGTTCGGTTAATTTTGAAGGCCTCGAGTTCATTGTGGTCGATACCGGTGGTATTGATGGTAATGAACAGGGCATTGAAGTTGAAATGGCCGAGCAGTCACTAAAAGCTATCGACGAAGCAGATGTAGTGCTGTTTATGGTCGACGCCCGGGTTGGTGCGACCGTAGGCGATGAAGCCATTGCCGCACACATCCGTAAAGTGGAAAAGAAAGTCTTTGTTGTGGCGAATAAAACAGACGGTCTGGACGCCGACACCGCTGTGGCAGATTTTTACAGCCTGGGCCTTGGCGATGTATACCCTATTGCGGCGGCACATGGCCGTGGCGTTTCTGCTCTGCTGAACCGGGCCTTGGTGCCGCTGCTGACAGAAGAGCAGCAACAGGCATTAGCTGCCGACGCGAGCGAAGAAGAAGGCCCGGCGCTGGAGACGCTGACTGACGAACAGGCAGAGGCTGAAGCTGAGCGCCTGCGTAACGAACATATTAAACTGGCCATTGTTGGCCGGCCCAATGTGGGTAAGTCAACGCTCACCAACCGTATTCTGGGTGAAGAGCGGGTCGTGGTGTTTGATATGCCCGGTACCACGCGCGACTCTGTGTATATTCCAATGCAGCGTAACGAGCGCGATTACACCTTAATTGACACTGCCGGTGTGCGCCGGCGCGGCAAAATTGATGACATGGTTGAGAAGTTCTCGGTTATCAAAACGCTGCAGGCGATTGAAGATGCCAATGTGGTCATTCTGGTGCTGGATGCACGGTTAGGTATTTCTGATCAGGATTTAAGTATTCTGGGCTTCGTGCTGAACGCTGGCCGGTCACTGGTTATTGCAGTGAATAAATGGGATGGCTTAAACGATAGCATTAAAGATGAAGTTAAACGCGAGTTGGATCGCCGCTTAGGTTTTATCGATTTTGCCCGGCTGCACTTTATTTCTGCATTGCATGGCTCTGGCGTCGGTAACCTGTTTGAATCGGTAGAAGAAGCCTTTGACAGTGCTACTAAGCGTCACAGTACAGCGCTTTTGACCCGCATTATGAAAATGGCACAGGAAGATCACCAGCCGCCATTGGTGCATGGCCGCCGGGTGAAACTGAAGTACGCCCATGCTGGTGGGTATAACCCGCCGCTTATCGTTATTCATGGTAATCAGGTGGATGATCTGCCTGACTCGTACAAGCGCTACCTGATGAACTATTTCCGTAAAGCATTGCAAATGATGGGGACACCTATCCGGGTCGAATTCCGCGAGGGCGAGAACCCGTTTGCACCCACGAAAAAGAACACCGAAACACCGCTACAGAAGTACAAGCGCGAGCGCTTGATGAAAGCGCGTAAGAAACTGGATCAATAAGGATACAGGCATGAATTTTCGTTTCCCGGTTATTGTTATCGACGAAGACTTCCGCTCAGAGAATATCTCCGGGTCGGGCATCCGTGATTTGGCTGAAGCTATCAGCAGCCACGGCTTTGAAGTTGTGGGTTATACCAGTTATGTCGATTTAAGCGCCTTTGCACAGCAGGCCAGCCGCGCATCCTGTTTTATTTTGTCGATTGACGATGAAGAGTTTGGTACCGGCACGCCGGAAGAAGTAGAAAAGGCCCTGATGGAACTGCGCACCTTTGTCAAAGAAGTGCGCAAACGCAATGCCGATATTCCTATCTTCCTGTATGGTGAAACCCGCACCACGCGTCATGTACCTAATGATGTACTGCGTGAGCTGCACGGCTTTATCCATATGTTTGAAGATACGCCGGAGTTTGTTGCAAAACATATTATCCGTGAAGCGAAAAAATACCTGGATGCATTAGCGCCGCCGTTTTTTAACGCCCTGATGGATTATGCCTCCGACGGCTCTTATTCATGGCACTGCCCGGGGCACTCGGGTGGAGTTGCGTTTTTAAAAAGCCCGGTAGGGCAAATGTTCCACCAGTTCTTTGGTGAAAACATGCTGCGTGCTGATGTGTGTAACGCGGTAGATGAATTGGGCCAATTACTGGATCACACCGGCCCGGTGGCACAAAGCGAACAAAATGCGGCGCGGATTTTCAGCTGCGACCATTTGTTCTTTGTTACCAACGGTACCTCAACCTCTAACAAGATGGTGTGGCACTCGGTGGTCGCGCCGGGCGATATCGTGGTGGTGGACCGTAACTGCCATAAATCGATACTGCATTCGATCATTATGACCGGCGCAGTGCCGGTGTTCTTAATGCCAACGCGCAACCATTACGGCATTATCGGCCCGATCCCGAAAAGTGAGTTTTCACCGCAAGCGATTGCGAAAAAGATTGAAGCTAACCCCTTTGCCCGTAATGCCAAAAACAAAAAGCCGCGTATTTTAACCATTACGCAAAGTACCTACGACGGCATTTTGTATAACGTTGAAGAAATTAAACAAGAGCTTGGCTCAACTATTGATACACTGCATTTTGACGAAGCCTGGTTACCGCATGCCAGCTTCCACGATTTTTATAAAAATATGCATGCTATCGGTAAGGATCGGCCCCGCTCAGAAGAGACGGTGGTGTTTGCCACCCAATCTACTCACAAGCTGCTGGCGGGGTTGTCGCAGGCATCACAAATTCTGGTGCAAAACGCCGAAAAACGTAGCCTCGACACGCATCGCTTTAATGAATCTTATCTGATGCACAGCTCGACCAGCCCGCAATACGCCATTATTGCCAGCTGTGACGTAGCTGCAGCGATGATGGAGCCACCGGGCGGTACAGCGCTGGTAGAAGAAAGTCTGCTGGAAGCGATAGAATTTCGCCGTGCGATGCGCAAAGTTGATGCCGAATACGGTGATGACGATTGGTGGTTCAAAGTGTGGGGCCCGGATGAGTTACCGGAAGAAGGACTGGGTACCCGCGATAACTGGACACTGCATGCAACTGATACCTGGCACGGTTTCGGTGCAATAGAGTCGGGCTTTAACATTCTGGATCCGATAAAGGCCACTATCATCACGCCGGGCTTAAACCTGCACGGGCAGTTTGATGACCACGGTATGCCAGCGGCTATTGTCAGTAAATATCTGGCTGAGCACGGCATTATTATTGAGAAAACCGGCCTGTACTCATTCTTTATCATGTTTACCATTGGTATTACCAAAGGCCGCTGGAACTCAATGGTAACTGAGTTGCAGCAGTTTAAAGATGACTATGACCAGAACCAGCCAATATGGCGGGTCATGCCAGAGTTTGCTGCTAAGCACCCGCGTTATGAAAAAGTCGGCCTGCGCGATCTGTGTCAGCAAATACACAATATCTACCGCAAGTATGATGTGGCGAAAGTGACTACTGAAATGTACCTGTCGAATATTGAAACAGCGATGACACCCGCCGATGCCTGGGCTAAGATGGCACACCGCGAGATTGAGCGGGTATCGATTGATGAAATCGAAGGTCGCGTTACGGCTATGCTGGTGACACCGTACCCACCGGGTATACCCTTGATGGTGCCGGGCGAGCGTTTCAATAAGACCATCATCAACTATCTGCAGTTTACCCGTGCCTTTAACAGCGCCTTCCCGGGTTTTGAAACCGACGTGCACGGCTTAGTGCGTGAACTGGTAGACGGCGAAGTGAAGTACTTTATTGATGTGGTAAAAGAGTAACGCTGACGTTATAGCGTTTTAGTTAAACAGAAACCGGGTTGGTGTAATGCCAGCCCGGTTTTTTTAGCTGTCTATTTTTCGATAAAGGCCTGTTCTATCACATAGTGGCCCATAGTGCGTGAATTGGCTTTTACAAAGCCGCGCTGGTCGAGCATATCCATCAGTTGTTGTAGCATGGCGTCGTTGCCGCATAGCATAAATCTGTCATGCTCTGGGTTAAGTGCAGGCATACCGATATCTTGCAATAGCTTGCCGCTGTCGAGCAAATCGGTAATTCGCCCCTGATGCGGCACGCCGTTTCTTATATAGTCTTCTCTTGTTACTGTCGGGTAATAGATCAGCTTTGCGCGGACTTCTTCGCCAAAGTAAGGGTTATCCGGTAACACCTGTTCAATTTCATGCTGATAAGCCAGTTCTGAGCGCCAGCGCGTACCATGTACCAGAATAATTTTGTCGAAACTGTCGTAAATGAAAGGATCACGAATAATGCTCATAAAGGGCGCAAGCCCGGTGCCGGTGCTTAATAAATACAAATGTTTACCAGGGATAAGGTAACCGGGTACCAGGGTGCCGGCCGGCCTTACTGTCAGCATAATTGAATCGCCAACGTTGATATTCTGCAGTCTGGATGTTAGCGCGCCGTCAGGCACTTTAATGCTGAAGAACTCAAGCTCTTCATCGTAGTGGGGGCTGGCGATGCTGTAGGCTCGCATCAGTGGGCGGCCATCAACTTCCAGCCCAATCATGACAAACTGGCCGCTTTCAAAGCGAAACGACGGCTCCCGCGTTGTTTTAAAGCTAAAGAGGGTGTCATTCCAGTGGTGAACAGCGGTGACAGTGGCACTAACAATATTACGCATGACAGTCCTTACTGAATGGGCCTGAGCGCGATTATGCCACAGCAAGTCAACTGATAATAGTTATCATTACCTATCTGTGCGGTCTACTGACAATAATTGCAGCTGAACTGCAATTATTCATTTGTTTCATACTTGGTGCTGCAACGCAGCGTACAGTTTGGTCATGACAACAGCGCTAATAACTGCTTTTCGATAGCAAACACATGCTCGTCATGTTCGCTCATGTCACGTAGTGCCTGCGCCAGCTTCAGTACATATTCACTATTCGGCCCGCTTGGGCCATGGCTTCTGGCAATATGGGCGGCAATGTCATGATCGCTGGCAGGGCCCAGATACGCGTCGTTATCTGCACCTGCCAAATACACCACGCCTTCTGTTTCACCGTCTTCATGCAGCCAATGCAGGGGCGTAAATACACGCAGGTAACCGTTTTTCTCACGATGGTCCAAATGCTCAAAGGTATCGGGTGTCACTTCGTAGGCCATGCCAACACAGCGCGCAGCGGGTGCTTCAACCAGCGTGAGCACCCGCCCTGGTGCGTCAGGCGTTCCACGATGATCATGCGAGCCTTGCCAGAACCGGCGCTGCCAGCCATAAATGCAGGCGGGTTTGCTTTGTAAAAACGGAAAATCGGTCTTATAAATCAGTGAGCCATAACCAAATAACCAGACAGATTCTAAGTGATCCAGCGGTTGGCGCTGTTTATTCAAGGTAATAGTGTTGTGCGACATTAGGATGGTTATCTGTACTTACAATGTGCACAGTCTAATATACTGATAAAAACTAACAAAGTTGCTGGCTTAAGCTAAAAAGTTTGATAGCTACCCCAAAAGCAGTTGCAATGTCACGCCGTATACATTGCTGTGAAGGGCGGGTTAATTTCAGATCTTTTCACAAAGCTAGCAGCCAAAAACCAGCGAGGCAGAATTATGGTACAGAAACTAACAGCAGCAACGGGTCAATGTTTATGCGGCGCCGTTTCATATGAAGTGAATGGTGATATTTCATCGTTTCATATCTGCTATTGTTCCAGATGCCGCCATGCTACCGGTTCAGCGCATGCCGCGAATCTTTTCGCCGCGCCTGATTCTATTCGCTGGCACAGTGGTCAGGACGTTATCCAGCGCTTTGAGTTACCTGTGGCAAAAAGCTGGGCTAAGCAGTTCTGCCGTATATGCGGCTCGGCAGTGCCTTATGTAAACCGGGCTGGTAAATTTTTGGTTATACCGGCAGGAAGCCTGAACGGTGATTTACCTGTTATGCCGGATGACCGTATTTTCTGTGAAGACCGCTGTCGTTGGGTAGAGGCTATTGCCCAAAGCCCGGAGTTCTCCGGGTTGCCAACAAAGTTTTAGCAGTCAGGGCTTATAAAGTGCTGGTCGGCTGCTGCTATCTCAGGCCTTTTTACTGGCTTTAAGCCAATAGAATAAGTACATCGTAATCAGCCTGCTCAGGTGCGAATAACACTTATCACGCATCTCCACCCACTTGTACCAATTGCCCGTTGTTTGCTAAAAACTTGCCTTCTAATCAGGCAGGTTTTTATTGCAGCGTTCACCTGTTGCATAACACTGTGTCCCAGCAAGAACTTATCTACCTTATTAACAGGAATAAACAGAATGAAAAAATACTTAGTGCTATGCTGGTTGTTTGTTGCTCCTGCTCTGGGGTGGGCAAATGAAAGTGCAGATCTGTCGCCAGCGCAGCTAAAACAGTTGCTGGTTGAAGTTAATGAGCTGCAAAATAAGGTGCTACTGCAAAATTCTACGATAGCGGATTTGAATAAGTTATTTGCCCGCTATACCGAAGACTTTGAATATATCCATGAAGTTTACGGCGGCACCTATAGCCGTCAGCATCTATACAAAAACTACGCCGCGCACATTAAAGACGGTAAGTATAGCCGCACTGACGCGCGCTATAAAATTGTCACTATGATTGTCGGGCTAAACGCCGTTGCGGTTGAACGGCAGGAGGTTCACGCCGGCGTGACATCTCATCACCTAACAGTGTTCGAATTTCGCGCCGATAAAGTGTCGAGAATTATTGAGTACTGGAAGTAAGGTATGAAAAGCAGCAACGTATAGAGCTCGGAAGATGAACACACTGTCGCTATTCAATTTTTAGGTGCTGGCGCAGCTACGGTTAATAGCCTTCCGCACCTTCTTCATAACAAAAGCGGATGCCGCTGCTCATTTTGCAGCGTATTTTTGGCTGTTCTGGCTCGCCTGTGATCACTTCAACGGCTTTTTTCACGATAGCGATATCGGCTTCAAGCCCGAGTTGACCGAACAGCAGATCTTTATCCTGTATCTGATTCTGCTCCATTAACGGCCGGTGGCGCTCTTTATGGTCAAAAATGGCGTTGTCAGCGACGATACCTAACACGGTACAACCATTGAGAAAAGTTACAGCAGTAAAACCTAAAACCAGAAGGCAGCTGCGAGGTATTAAAGGCATTTTGCATTCCTATTGCATTTAAGGCCGCTACAATAAGTTTTTCCATTAATTTTTACAAGATGTAAACATAGAGATGTGCTTACTCTGCACCGTTCAGCTTTGTTACTTCAGCATCAAAGCTGCCTGAAGCAAGTTTAACTACTACGTTATCTCCGGTTTTTAACTGGCTGCTATCGGTTACCACCTGTTGTTTCTCATCAAAAGTAATACTGTAACCACGTGCCAGAGTGGCCAGCGGGCTTACAGTGTTTAGCTGGCTACCTAATTGAGCTAAGCGTTGTTTATGTTGCTTTAACTGCTGTTGCTGCGCTTGTTTCAGCCGTTGCTCCAACTGGCTAATATATTGCTTTTGTTGGGTAAGCACCTTGCCAGGGGAGAGCTGGCGTAGGCTTTTGTCCAGATACTGCTGTTGCTGCTGCGCGCTTAATACGTTGCGTTTGATGCTGGCGGTTAAGCGTAGTTGCAGCTCATCAAGCCGTTGCTGTTGCTGCTCTAAACGGCGTTTCGGGTGCAGGGCCAGTAAACGCTGACTCAGATTTATAAGCTTTGGTGCTACCTGCTGCATACGGGCACGCTGCGCCTGAATAAGTGCGCTGCGCAGGCGGCTGATACGCTCCAGTAAATGCGACTGATCGGGTGACACTAATTCCGCTGCAGCAGAGGGGGTTGGTGCGCGCACATCGGCAACAAAGTCGGTTAGTGCAAAATCGATTTCATGACCTACGGCGCTGACAATCGGAATGGGGCAGGCTGCTACAGCACGGCATAGCTGTTCATCGTTAAAGCACCATAAGTCTTCCAGCGAACCGCCGCCTCGGCCAATAATCAGCACATCAACTTCATTGCGGCGTATCGCTGTGCTAAGCATATTCCTAAGCTGGGCAGCTGCGCTGTCACCCTGCACCTGGCTGGGGTAAATTATCACTTCTATACCCGGTGCGCGGCGCTTTAATACGGTAACAATATCGCGCACAGCGGCGCCGGTGGGTGACGTTATCACACCAACGCGCTTTACCTGAGCAGGCAGCGGCTTTTTACCCGCCGGATCAAACAAGCCTTCTGCCTGTAATTTGGCTTTTAACTGCTCAAATTGTTGTTTTAGCAGGCCAGCACCAGCACTTTCGATAAATTCGGCCAGTAACTGATATTCACCGCGCGGCTCGTACACGCTGATACGGGCGCGAATAAGCACCTGCTGGCCATTTTGTGGCCGAAAGGTACTGTTACGGTTAGCCATTTTAAACATGGCGCATTTTACCTGGGCAGCGCTGTCTTTTAATGAGAAGTACCAGTGGCCACTGGCTGCAGCAACAAAGTTAGATATTTCGCCTTGCAACCACAGCGTTTTAAACTGTAGTTCAAGGGTTAAACGCACTTCACTGTTTAAACGCGATACGGTGTAAATATCAGGGTTTTGCATAAGTTGTATAGTTTTGGCTGCTGCTACTTTTGTGCCTAGCGTAACATAAAACAAAAAAAGCTTTGTGATACGCGTGCAAAACCGTTAAAATTGCGCCGCAACATTCCCTATCTTTTCAGCCACAGCGAGATTGTTGCAATGCTCAGGATCAAACAAGAAGCCCTTACCTTTGACGACGTGTTACTGGTACCGGCGCACTCTAGTGTTCTACCTCACACCGCCGATTTACGCACCCGACTGACTAAAAGCATCACGCTGAATATTCCTATGGTATCTGCGTCTATGGACACAGTAACCGAAGCCCGCTTAGCCATTGCGCTGGCGCAGGAAGGTGGCTTAGGTTTTATTCATAAGAATATGACCATTGAAGAGCAGGCAGCCAACGTTCGCAAAGTGAAAAAGTACGAAAGCGGTGTGGTGTCTGATCCGGTAACGGTTGGCCCGGATATGACGATCCGCGAAGTGCAGGCGTTAGCACAGCAACATGGTTTCTCGGGTTTTCCGGTGGTGGATGCCAGCCATAATCTGGTGGGTATGTTAACCAGCCGCGATATGAGCTTCGAAGCAAATAACAATGAAAAAGTCTCCAGCCTGATGACACCACGTGAGCGTTTAGTCACCGTGCTGGAAACTGCGCCGCGTGAAGAAGCGTTTAAAAAGATGCACCAGCACCGCATTGAAAAAGTGCTGGTAGTAGATGAAGAATTTAAACTGAAAGGCTTAATCACGGTACGTGATTACTACAAAGCTGCCAGCAAGCCTAACGCCTGTAAAGACGAGTTAGGCCGCTTGCGCGTTGGTGCTGCAGTGGGTGTAGGCCCGGGCACTGACGAACGCATTGCAGCACTGGTAGAAGCCGGTGTAGATATTCTGCTGATTGACACCTCGCATGGCCACTCGCAAGGCGTGATTGACCGCGTTAAACACACCCGTGCCCAGTACCCGGATTTACAAATCGTGGCCGGTAACGTGGCCACCGCTGAAGGTGCCAAAGCCTTAGCTGAAGCCGGTGCCAACGCGGTTAAAGTGGGTATTGGCCCAGGCTCTATCTGTACTACCCGTATCGTAACCGGTTGTGGTGTGCCACAAATTACTGCCATTTCAGAAGCGGTAATGGGCGTGGCAGGTACCGATGTCACCATTATTGCCGACGGTGGTATCCGCTTCTCTGGTGATATCGCCAAAGCCTTAGTCGCTGGTGCTAACTGCGTAATGGTGGGGTCAATGTTTGCCGGCACTGAAGAAGCGCCGGGCGAAGTTGAGCTGTACCAGGGCCGTTACTATAAATCTTACCGCGGTATGGGGTCACTGGGCGCGATGGCGCAGCGTAATGGTTCGTCAGATCGTTACTTCCAGGGCAGCAACAATGCCGAGAAGCTGGTACCGGAAGGTATTGAAGGCCGCGTAGCGTACAAAGGCCCGATGGAAAACATTATTCACCAGCAAATGGGTGGCCTGCGCAGCGCCATGGGCTTAACCGGTAGCCCGACCATTGATGATTTACGTACCAAGCCTGAGTTTGTGCGGGTAACTTCCGCCGGTATGGGCGAGTCGCATGTGCACGACGTGCAGATCACCAAGGAAGCTCCTAACTACCGTTTAGGCTAAACAGTTTCGGTTTCATCGGCTGGCTCACCCCAGCCGCTTTACTTTTTAAAGGTCGCTATGAACAAAAACATTCATCACCACCGCATCTTAATTCTCGACTTTGGTTCGCAATATACCCAGCTGATTGCCCGCCGCGTGCGCGAAATCGGCGTGTACTGCGAGCTTTGGGCCTGGGATGTCACTGAAGCGCAAATTCGTGAATTTAACCCAACCGGTATCATTTTGTCCGGTGGCCCGGAAAGCGTGCATGAGCATAACTCACCGCGCGCACCAGAGTACGTGTTTAATGCCGGCGTGCCGGTATTAGGCATTTGCTACGGCATGCAGACGATGGCGGAGCAACTGGGCGGTAAGGTGCAGGGCTCGGATCTACGCGAGTTTGGTTATGCGCAGGTGGAAGTGGTTGCTGAAAACGACCTGTTTGCCAAAATTGAAGATCATGTCGGCAGCAACGGCAATGCACTGTTAGATGTATGGATGAGCCACGGCGACAAAGTAGTGCAAATTCCGCAAGGCTTTATCACCTGCGCCAGCACCAGCACCTGCCCGCATGCAGGCATGGTAGACGAAGCGCGTCAGTTCTATGGCGTACAATTCCACCCGGAAGTCACCCACACCCGTCAGGGCCTGCGTATGCTGGAGCACTTCGTGGTGGATATCTGCGGTTGCGACAAGCTGTGGACACCAGCATCGATTATTGAAGATGCAGTTATTCGCTTAAAACAGCAAATTGGTGACGATCAGGTTATTTTAGGCTTATCCGGTGGCGTGGATAGCTCAGTGGTCGCGATGTTATTGCACCGTGCTATCGGCAAAAACCTGACCTGCGTGTTTGTTGATAACGGCTTGCTGCGCCTGAACGAAGGCAAGCAGGTTATGGATATGTTTGGCGACCATTTCGGCCTGAACATTATCAAAGTCGATGCTGAAGAGCGTTTCTTATCAGCACTTGCCGGTGAGAATGAACCGGAAGCCAAGCGCAAAATCATCGGCCGTGTGTTCGTTGAAGTGTTCGATGAACAGGCGCAAAAGCTGGCTAACGCCAAGTGGCTGGCGCAGGGCACCATTTACCCTGACGTGATTGAGTCTGCCGGCTCTGCCACCGGTAAAGCACATGTGATTAAATCGCATCACAACGTCGGTGGTTTACCGGAGCATATGAAACTGGGCCTGGTAGAGCCGCTACGCGAACTGTTTAAAGACGAAGTACGCAAAGTCGGCTTAGAGCTTGGTCTGCCGTACGACATGCTGTACCGTCACCCCTTCCCGGGGCCAGGTTTAGGTGTGCGGGTACTGGGCGAAATCAAAAAAGAATACTGCGATATTCTGCGCCGCGCTGACGCCATCTTCATTGAAGAGCTGCACAAAGCCGAGTTATACCATAAAGTCAGTCAGGCGTTTGCCGTGTTCCTGCCGGTGAAATCAGTAGGGGTTATGGGTGATGCCCGTAAGTACGACTGGGTAGTATCACTGCGTGCAGTAGAAACCATCGACTTTATGACTGCGCACTGGGCGCATTTGCCATACGAGCTGCTGGGTAAGGTATCTAACCGTATTATCAATGAGATCAACGGCATATCCCGTGTGGTATACGATATCAGCGGCAAGCCACCAGCGACAATTGAATGGGAATAACAGGTATTCAAACCTGATTAAAAAAGGCGCTCCGGCGCCTTTTTTGCTGTTATATTTTTAACTTAAGCCAGCATGCTGTACTTTTTGTGATGACAATAATTATTGGAGGCAAATGAAAAACTCCGCAGTGCTTGAAAGAATTAACAAGGCCAGAGAAGCTGAGAAAGCAATCAGAAACTCATTTATAGAAAGGGAATTTAAAACTGATCTTGTCAGGAAGATTAATCATCTCGTTATAGATGACGTTCATGTGGATGAAGCAGCGCTTTCTCAGTTTGGCTGGACATCTATTTATACCGAAGATAATGACGGATATTTAGATTCAGAAATTGATTTACTAATAAACTGGTGCAAAGAGCAATCCTTAGATCCTGTATTTGTTACATCCCCTGCCAGAATAAGAGCTGGCGAGAACAGTAAAGTGCTGGTGATGGAGCTATGTTCTCCAAGTCCTGAAATATTTATTGCAGTGCAAAGTGGGGATTGGATGTTTGATGAACTATCTGCTCTTGCACAACAACGCTTGGCTGATTGGCGGTCTGATGTCTATTTTACGGCATCGTTGGACTTTTTAATTTTGTTAGAGCATGGAGCATACGGTACCACTACAATCTGCGGTCCGAAAAGCTTGATAGAAATGATAAAAGCGGAAACTGCACATGGGTTGTACGAATGGAGTTTCGGCACAGTGCCTAAAGCGAACAAGGGTAGTGCTTTTCCTAAAGCCTGAATTTTCATGCTGATTAATGTTGCTGCGAATTTTTAAAGGGAAGCCTTTACTTAATGAGGCTTGTGAAGGGTTTTATGACCACAGTCGCTGATTTGTATATTGCGTATCAAAGTAAGTTAATTTACTCATGCTTGGAAAATTTCAATGTCATGGACGTGATGGGAGGATATGCTGGCGGACAGTATGCCAAAGATAATAAATTATGGTGGGCAGCCTCAATAGACTTTTTATATAGAAACCTAAAGTCAGGTTTAATTGAAGTTGACACCTGTCCCGGAGATTTCCATTACGAAAATATCAACACTTTGTGTGGGCATTGCATGGAGATAGGTCCGAATCAGAGTGATCTTGCCATCTACATCTACTTTTGTGCTTCTGATGTCCTGGATGGGCTGGTGTCAAAATATGCGATGAAAGATTGGCAGTATGTTAACAGCCAGGTTAATCGGGACTTTATGAGTGAGGTAGAAAAAATTTATACTCGCTCGAATGTCGGATTTGATAGACAGCTTTCGTTTTAGTGCTGCCACTTCATTAACAATTCTAAACAGGAGTTCAGAATGATCCCTGGCGTTGCAGATTACGCGGATGAACTCAATTCACTATATGATGTGGTTGGTTTTGCAATTTGTGGGCTATCAGATGGCTGTAATCAAGCTAACTGCTTAGTCTACAGGTTTCTTGATGAATTATTTGAAGATGACAATCATCCTTATATCTCTGGTGAGCCCGGTTGGTCAATTATCCGGGTTAGCTTATTAACTTTTGAAGATAAATACAGTTATTCTCCTTTTGTGGGTAAGAGTTTAGAAAGCCTGTCAGCTTTAAAAAATGCAGGTGAAAAAGAAGCCTACTGGATAGATAATGTGAACAGCAGTCAGAGAGAAACGGTAGTTAACAACCAAACTTTCTGGTTAGCTGTTAGAAATAGTCTTATTGCTTTTCGTCAGCTGCACCCTGGTAGGGAAGATGAAATTGATGAAGGTTTCAGACGTTATGCTGAATTTCTTCTTCCCGAAAGCCCAAGTCCGTGAAGATTGGCTATATTTCGCCAAAGGTTTTCTAAAGTTAAGTAACAATTACTAACTAGCATTGGGTAAATCCACTGTGCACTCTCTATAATCTGCTAACCAACCGCTGTTGAAAACTTTTATGACTGCTTTTACTAACCAGATTGGCCAGATTGCACTGACAGTTAGCGATGTTAATACGGCGCTTGGCTTTTATCGCGATATCTTAGGCTTGCCGTTTTTATTTCAGCCCTCACCGCAACTGGCGTTTTTACAGGCAGGCGCTACCCGGCTGATGCTCAGCACGCCGCAGGGCGCTGGGGTAGTGGGTGCGAACTCGGTACTGTATTTCAGCGTTACGGATATCAGTGCAACCTACGAGGCAATAGTTGCCAAAGGGGCTACGGCCGAACGCGCGCCGCAATTAGCGGCAAAAATGGCGGACCATGAATTATGGCTGGGGTTTCTGCGTGACCCGGATGCGAATCTGGTGGGGCTGATGGAAGAAAAAGCCCTTACTTAATTCGTGTTTTGCAGGCGTTTACTTAGCTCCCGTGAGACTTGTTCTGCTAATGGTTGATGCTGCTTATGCAACAAATGATACAACTGGAACGGGCCTATAGTGGCTGCTGTTTTGTTGGCGTTAATCAGCGCGGGAGCTTGCAGCAAATCACTTTCTATCCACAACAGATAGTCCACTTTACCGCCATTAAACATCACAATGATGTTGTTCCAGTCGCTATTAAAATAGCGCTTAGCCTGAATGTCGTTGGTAAGTAGCTGTAAAGTTGCATCCTGGGTTGGTACTAAAATGCGTTGCTTGGGGTTTTGCAGTACAGCGTCATCACAAGGCAGGCTTTGCTGGCAATACAATACAACCTGCACCGTGTCTAACAGTATGACAGGCAGCGTGTTGTCTAAACTGCGCAGCAAGGGTGCTAATCTGGCAACGTCGCCATCAACCAAACCATCGTTAAGTAACTGCAACGCTCTGGCACCTTCAGCCTCCTGAAATGTCAACTGATAGCCTAGTTCACCATAAACCTGCTGCAACAGCGGTATTAGCACTGTTTTACTGGCCGGATGGCCGGAATGGCTGAAAACCAGTTCTTTTGCCGAGGCCGCAAAACTGATACAGAGCAGGCAGATAAAACTGAGTTTAGTCAGCATAGTTGGCTCCATCACTTTTTATGGCTACAGTATAAGCCACAGTTAAACAACAGTAGCGGTGGAGCATAAACTAAGCCGTTTATTGCCCAACTTAGAGCAGTTATGTTATGCGTAATGTAAAACAGCTTAACTTCAGTATTGTGATTAACGCGCCGGTACAAACCGTCTGGCAGCGCATGTTTTCGGATGCAGGATATCGCAGTTGGACCTCGGCATTTTGTGAGGGATCATATTTTAAAGGTAGCTGGCAGCAGGGCGAAACCATACGGTTTTTATCGCCGTCGGGCGATGGTATGGTGGCTATCATTGCTGAACATAAACCGCTGGAGCTTATGTCGATAAAGCATCTGGGTTTTATTGTTAGCGGAAAAGACGATTTTAGTAGTGACAATGTCACCAGCTGGGCGCCAGCTTTTGAAAATTATTACTTTCATGACACCGATGGTGTTACAGAGCTTAGGGTAGAGCAGGATATTGCACCGGAGTACGAGCAATATATGCAGGACACCTGGCCTCTGGCATTGCAGAAACTAAAAGCCTTATGCGAGCGTAACGAAAGGCTTAATTGAAGTCTTACGAAGTAAATAACGCTGTACTTTTTCACCTGCCCGACAGCAAACAGATTTCAACAAATAATTAATAAATCACTATTCAGCCTCGTGCTAAACACTTAGTATAAGCCTGTTATTACGTTATATTGTAGCCAGATCTGGTACAATACTAATGATGGTTAATTGACTGATATGAGATTTGAGCCTTGTTATCAATATTACTTGTAGATGATGACCGCGAATTTACCGACGTTGCCAGTCACATCATCGACTTTTTAGGGCATACCGTGTCTGTTGCGGCCAATCTGGAAGAAGCCAATGAATGGCTGCAACACAACAATTTTGATCATATTCTGCTGGATTTCATGCTGCCTGATGGCAGCGGTATCCACTTGATGGACAGAGTACAGCAGCTGTTTCCGGTGCCGAAAGTGACCTTTATTACCGGCCACCCATCGGTTAAATCAATCATTGCTGAGCTATGTGGGCCCAAAGTCGATTATTTACTTAAACCTATTCAGCGTGAAGCGCTGGAGCAGGTGCTAAGCCCAGCCAAAGCTAAAGTCAAAAAAGCTGCCGCAAGCGAAGTTAAAAAGCACTTTGATTGTCTGATCGGTGAGTCTGAACCGATGCGGCAGCTGTATACCATGATAGAACGTGTCGCAGCGTCAAACGCCAATGTGATGCTGATGGGGGAGAGTGGCGTAGGAAAAGAGGTTGTCGCGTCTGCCATCCATAATGCCAGTAAAGTTGCAGGCCAACTGGTTGCGACCAACTGTGGTGGCTTGTCAAAAGAGCTTATCAGCAGTGAGCTGTTCGGCCATGAAAAAGGCGCTTTTACCGGTGCTGTTGCACAAAAAGCGGGTGTGTTTGAACGGGCACAGGGCGGCACATTGTTTCTGGACGAAGTAACTGAAATGCCGCTGGATATGCAGCCGAATTTATTACGGGTACTGGAAACGAAGAAAATTATCCGTGTTGGCGGTAGCAAAGAAATCGCTGTCGATTGCCGGGTAGTTTCGGCGACGAACAGAAGCATGCAGAACATTGCCGAACAGAATATTCTGCGTGAGGATATTTATTTTCGCTTGGCGGTGTTTCCGATAGAGATCCCGCCGCTGCGCGAACGGTCTGAAGATATTCCGTTGCTGGCAAAAGCGTTTTTAGCCAATTTAAATGAAGAAAATAATACTGACTATCGCTTAACTGACGCACAGCTGCAGCGCCTGGCCAGCTTTGATTGGCCGGGTAACGTCAGGGAGCTACGCCACACCATTCACCGCGCTTATATCATGAGCGATCCGGCGAAAAAAGAAATTGAGCTGCCAGCCTCTTTTGCATCACCCTTTTCGGCGGTTAAAAAGGAGCAGACAGGGCTGACGCCGGGTAAAACGATAGAGGAAGTTGAAAAAGAACTGATTTATCTGACGCTCAAAAAAGTAAATGGTAACAAGACATTGGCGGCCGATATGCTGGGTGTTAGTGTTAAAACTCTGTATAACCGCTTAAATGCGTATGGTGGCCTGGGCGAGTTTAGCTAAGTTTGCAAACGGGAGGTAAGACGGATGGCTGACATTACACCGGAAAGAATAGCACAACAGATCCATGATATCCGTAAGCCGCTAAACCGAATCTCAATGCAGGCTGAGCTCATCAAGCTGGTGCTGGAAAATAATTTACCACCGGAGAAAGCGATAGAGGCGGTGGATAAAATACTGCAGTCCTGTCAGGACTGCAGTATTTTACTGCAAAGCCTGGTAGACACCTCACCGTGATATCCCAACTAAGGAATTAATAGATGCCAAAACGTGTATTTGACAGCGCGCGTGCCAGCTGGTTTTTGTTGGGGGCTGTCATGATGTGTCTGATCGCTTTCAATGGTTATCTTGCTGTCAGTTCGATTAAAGAACTCAGTAGTACTCAAACCAGCCTGACCAACACGGGTGACATTATTACCAAGCTAAACAATCTACATTTGTCAGTGTTGTCTGCCGAATCTGGTCAGCGGGGGTATTTATTAACAGACGACGAATTATATCTTGAGCCTTATCAGGAGGCATTGCTGCAGGTAAGAGCACAGGTTGCTGATGTTAAGACTATACAGTCTGAGATGCCGGAGCAGCAGCTGCGCATCAACGAGATCGTCCGTCTCAGTGAAGCTAAAATAGCCGAGCTTACAGAAACGGTAGAGTTAGCGCGGCAAAATAAAGAAGCGCTTGCGCTGAAATTGTTAAGAACAGACCGCGGCCAAAATATCTATATGGAGCTGCGAAATTTATTTGATGTAGTGGGGCAAACCGAAAAATCCTATCGTGAAAACTTATTTTTACGGCTGTCAAAAGGCCGTAAGGATGCATTACTGAATTTTATATTGTCAGGTGTCATGAGTAGCGTGCTGGTTGTGCTGATGCTGTTTCTGTCTTTTATAAACGTCAGGAAAGAGCGCAAGTACCTGGACGTACTCGAAATGCAGAATGAGAATTTAGCAATCAAGGTTGAGGAACGTACTCAGGAGCTGCGCTTGTATTCCGAGGAGTTGAGTAGAAGTAACAGAGAGCTTGAAGATTTTGCCTTTGTTGCATCGCATGACCTGCAGGAACCACTGCGCAAAATTCAGGCATTTGGTGACAGGTTAGAGTCGTCTTTCAGCCAGGATTTAGGCGAGCAGGGGCTGGACTATCTGAAACGGATGCGCAATGCAGCCAACAGAATGTCATTGCTTATCAATGATCTGCTGGATTTCTCCCGTATCAATACCCGCGGCAGAGACTTCGCCGACACGGACCTGAATGAGGTCGTTAATGATGCGCTGGACGATCTTGAAATCGCTATACAGGAAAGCGGCGCTCAGGTAAATACCAACACTTTGCCTGTTATTCAGGCGGATAACAGCCAACTGCATCAGCTGTTTCTTAATTTGCTGTCAAATGCGATTAAGTTTCGCAAGCCGGACACCGCGCCGGTTATTAACATTACTGTGGGCATTCACGAGCCAAACATTATGCAACAAGCCATCTGCGACAACTGGTATCATATAGAATTCAAAGATAACGGTATTGGCTTTGCAGAGGAATATGCTGAAAAGATTTTTACGCCGTTTCAGCGCTTGCATGGACGCTCAGAATACAAGGGGACCGGAATTGGCCTGGCAGTGTGCCGGCGCATTGTTGAGCGCCATCGCGGGTTAATTTACGCATCAGGTGAGCCAGGTACCGGCTCTACCTTCACTTTAATTTTGCCTGCCGATGCCACACCATTTGGCAGCAAAGGAGACTAAATATGCCACTGACTAAAGCCCGCCCCATTACTATCCTGATGGCGGATGATGACGAAGACGATCGTTTGTTAACACAGGATGCGCTGCGCGAAAGCCGGGTGCTGAACTCACTGTATTGTGTTGAAGACGGTGTTGAACTGCTGGAGTATCTGCGTAAGCAGGGTAAATACGCTATCGGCGCACCATGCCCCCGGCCAAGTTTAATTCTGCTTGATTTAAATATGCCGCGTATGGACGGCAGAGAAGCGCTGCGTGCGATTAAAGATGATGAGAATTTGCGTGGTATTCCGGTGGTTATATTGACGACCTCCAAGCAAGAAGAAGATATGGTAAGGGGTTATAATCTGGGCGCGGCGTCTTACATTACCAAGCCGGTTAACTTTGATGGCCTGGTTGAGCTGATGCGTACTTTGGGCAAATACTGGGTTGAATTTGTCGAGTTGCCAGAACAAGACGATGACTGAGTTATTAAAGCCGGTCGTTCGGGCCAAAATTCTGTTGGTTGAGGATGATGAAGATGACTACATTATTACCCGCAGTCATCTTGATGAGTTAACATCGCTCGACAGTCAGCTGACCTGGGTTACCAATTCCACGGATGGCTTGCAGAAATTGACCGAAGGTTACTTTGATGTGTGCCTGCTGGATTATCAGCTCGGTGCAGAGACCGGCTTGTCATTACTGCAGCAGGCCGTTGCTGCTGGTATTTCTACACCCATTATCATGCTAACGGGGCAACCGGATAAACAGCTGGATTTACAAGCACTGGAATATGGCGCAGCTGATTTTCTGGTGAAGAGTGAGCTGACCGAAGCCCGCTTTGCCAGAGCCATACGCTATGCATTAAGCCGGCGCGAGTTTGAGCTTGAACGCCTGAACCGGATGCAGCTTGAAGCTGATAACAGGTCAAAAGACCGCTTCCTGGCTCACTTAAGCCATGAGCTCAGAACGCCGCTGTCGTCGATACTGGGCTATACCGAGTTACTGCTCGAATCGGATACCGCAGAAGAAGCGCGGCCCGAATTAAATATTATTCTGAATAACGGCAAGCATCTGCTCAGTTTGCTGAACGACATATTAGATCTGTCTAAAATTACTGCCAACAAGCTGGAATTGCGGCCTGAGCCAACCAGCCTGCGCCATATTTTGCTCGATATCTATACGCTGCTTAAAGTAACCGCAGTTGATAATGGTCTGACGTTAACGGTTAATTCGTTGACCAGTCTGCCTGTGCTCATTACGGTGGATGGCACCCGTTTACGTCAGGTACTGATAAATCTGATCTATAACGCTATTAAGTTTACAGATAGTGGCGGTATTACGGTTGATTTGTGGGT
The DNA here is from genome assembly GCF_059429535.1 of Rheinheimera sp. ATLC3. Taxonomy (NCBI): domain Bacteria; kingdom Pseudomonadati; phylum Pseudomonadota; class Gammaproteobacteria; order Chromatiales; family Chromatiaceae; genus Rheinheimera; species Rheinheimera sp. ATLC3. The sequence continues at coordinate 1,445,862 of NZ_CM182103.1, read as the reverse complement.
GCAAAAAGCTGACGGTAAAGAAATGCTGTATTTTCGCGTCACAGATACCGGCGTCGGTATACCTGCCGGGCAGCTGAAAGATATTTTTGCGCCCTTTATGCAAGTTGAGGATTACCTGACAAGGAAAAAAGGCGGCGCTGGCCTGGGGTTAGCTATTTCAGCAGAGCTGATCCAGCGTATGGGCGGTAGCATAGATGTTGTGTCTGAAGAGCGAAAAGGCAGCGTCTTTACCTTTTGTGTTGACCCGGGGGATATTAGCGATACCCAACGCTGCTATTTTAATCCGGAGCAACGGCTAAATGATGGTCACAACAGACAGGATAAAATAATGCTAAGCGGCGAGGTGCTGATTGTTGACGACCTGGCAGACTTACGCAAACTGGCGGGTTATTGGGTTAAAGCTGCTGGCGCCAGTGTAGATTTCGCTGAGAACGGCTCACAGGCCATTGAGAAGGTGAAACGCAAGCTTGATTCGGGCAGCAGTTACAGCCTGATCCTGATGGATTTGCATATGCCGGATATAGATGGTCGTGAAGCCACGTCAATGATCCGCTCGCTGGGGTATCAGTATCCAATTGTTGCTCTGACTGCAGCCATGGCGAAAGACATCAGGCAGCAGTTAGCAGGACTAGGATTTAACGACGTACTGTCCAAACCGATAACGAAACATCATCTGTATCGCACACTGCGCTCCTATTTAACCGGGCCGACAGTGGTAAAGCCTGACGTGCAACCCGCAGAGAAAAAGCTGCATTTTCTGGTGGTGGAAGACGACGCAGAAGCTGCGCAGCTGATGCAAATTTTGCTCGAAAGCCTGGGGGTAACAGCAACGTTGGCGCAAAGTGCGGAAGAGTGTATGCAGCTGTTAGCATTGCATCATCACTTTGACCGCATTCTACTGGATATGGGGCTACCCGATTGCAACGGCTTGCAACTGGTTGAACGTATAGAGCACAGTTATCCGGAAAATGTTGTCATTATTGTCAGTGGCCATGATTATGAACCGGCTGTATCGTCCAGCGCTATAGTACAGCAAAGCATTGTTAAGCCGTTGAGCAAACAAACCCTGAATCAGATTGTGAGCACATGCCGTTGATTTTTAGTGAGTTAAATGAAGTGAACTGAGCTGTTCATTCAGTTTGGGCAGTGTAAATAATTCCTACTGCTATGTTGGTATTACACTTTTTTAACGCCCTAAGATTAGCTGCACCTTGCATGCTTTTATTGTAACTTATTGAAAAGATTGAAATTAATTTTATCCTCCTTACTGGCATAAAGCTTGTAATAAGGTAACTGACTCTGGCCCAACGGGCTGTTAGTTATTTTGTGCATTTTATGGAGGCTACAATGAAAAAATCTTATCTGGCTGCATTAACGGTTTCTGCGCTTTTCCTTTCCTCTGCTCATGCTGCTCCGGGTGATGAAGTTGACCATATGGGCATTTATGTCGGCGCTGGCTATGGTTTACTGAATGTTGATGGTGACGATGAAGATTTTGACCGCGAAGACAATGCTACCCGCATTTTTGCCGGTGCCCAATTTAATCAGGCTATCTCGTTAGAAGGTGGCTATATCGATTTTGGTAACTATGGTAACAGCGTATTTAACACGGATTTAGACGGCTACATCTTAGCGCTGAAAGCCGGTTTACCGGTGTCAGACCGTTTCACTGTGTATGCGCAGGGCGGTAATATCTGGTGGAAAGCTGATATTAATGCAACCGATGATAATGATGATGTTGACGGTTCGGATATTTTCTACGGCGTTGGTGTTTCGTTTGCACTGACAGAGAATTTAGATTTGCGTCTGGATTACACCCGTTTCGATGTTGAGTTTAACCGTGATGAAATAGGCATTCTGGCTGAAATTGACAACTTTGACACTAAAGTCGACTACGCCAGCTTAGGTATCCAGTATACGTTCTGATTTGTTGTCTCATTCCCGATAACGCCGGCACTTCCTGTTGCCGGCAGTTTCTACTCTTTATACATCAAAAAAAGCGTGAATATTCTCTGAACCGAAAGGCGAACTTTGCCCGCTGAACCAGGTCTTACGGCTGTTAGCCCAGGGCGGATCGGAGTAAACGGAATGAATAAATTAGCGAAATTGTGGCGGGACAACCGCGGTGTTATTGTATTTTTAAGCCTGATGTTTGTCTTTCGAAGTGCGGTTGCTGACTGGAACGATGTGCCGTCGGGTTCCATGCAGCCTACTATTCAGATAGGTGATCGCTTACTGGTTAATAAGATGGCTTATGATATCCGGCTGCCATTTACCACCACCTCATTAATTAAACGCGCAGATCCTAAGCGCGGTGATATCGTCATTTTTGTCTCTGAGGTGGCCGATAATCGTCTGGTAAAGCGGGTTGTCGGGGTGCCTGGAGACGTTGTGGCCATGCAGAATAATGTCCTGAGTATTAACGGAAAACCGCTAAGCTATATTGCTGCAGACGAAGCGGTAGACAATAGCAAAGTTCTTACTGAGCAACTGGACAGCATAAAGCATCAGGTGAAATTAGCGCCATTTTCAACCGGCCGCGATAGCTTTGCTGCTGTTACTGTACCAGAAGGCCACTATCTGGTGCTGGGTGATAATCGCGATAACAGCGCCGATTCACGGGTGATTGGTTTTGTGCCACGCGGTGAAATTGTTGGCCGAGCCAGAACAGTGTTGTTCTCACTCGATTACGACAACTATTTTTTGCCACGCAGCGAGCGCTTTCTGGCTGCGTTATAACAGAGAAAGCACGGCTTAGCCGTGCTTTCTCGCGCTTAAACGTACCCATTCATCCTGCACTGCGATGGGATCGAAACTAAACTCATCGCTGTAAGCCGCCATGACCGACTGTGCCTGACTTTCTAAAATACCAGACAGTGCTAACAGACCACCGGGTTTAACATAAGCACTGATAACGTCTTTCAGCTCAGCTAACGGCCCGGCAAGAATATTGGCTACTACAACATCGGCCTGGAAATCTTTTGGCTGATCTTTGGGCAGGTAAAGTTCAATCTGACCTTCAACACTATTACGTTTGGCATTGGCTGTGCTTGCTTCAATTGCCTGCGGATCGATATCCACACCTATTACTCTTTTGGCGCCAAGCTTAAGCGCAGCAATACCTAAAATGCCTGAGCCGCAGCCAAAATCGACTACCGTTTGCTCCGGTTGAATGGTGGCATCTAACCACTGCATACATAATGCCGTGGTCGGGTGGGTGCCGGTACCAAACGCCAGGCCAGGGTCCAGCATGACATTTACCGCTGCCGGGTCTGGAATATCGCGCCAGCTTGGGCAAACCCATAACCGCTCGCCAAACTTAATCGGATGGAAGTTATCCATCCACTCGCGTTCCCAATCTTTATCTTCTAACTGCTCCAGCTTGAAGTCAGGTTCGCCCTTAAAGAACGATACCTGCTTCAGCTGATTCAGCACCTTATCCATTGGATGTTCGGCATCAAACAGTCCTACCACCACAGTGTTAGTCCAGTAAATTACTTCACCTGGCATTGGCTCATAAATAGGGGTGTCATGCGCGTCGAGAAAGCTCACAGCCTGTGCACCCCAGCCCATCAGCATATCGCTAACCTGCTCGGCTTTTTCTTCAGTAGTGGTCACTCGCAGTTGGATCCAGGGCATAATCAGTCTCGCTCAAAATTTTGCGCATTATAGCAAAAAGGCCGCAAAAGCGGCCCTTAATCTGCAAACACGAAGGATTACTTAATACCCAGTTTCTTTTCCAGATAATGGATATTCGTCCCACCTTTACAGAAGCCTTCGTCACGCATGATGTCTTTGTGCAACGGAATATTAGTTTTAATACCTTCAACCAATAATTCGTCCAGTGCATTACGCATACGGGCAATGGCGATATCACGTGTTTCACCATAAGTGATCAGTTTACCCACCATTGAATCGTAGTTTGGCGGTACGCTGTAATCGGCATAAATATGCGAGTCCCAGCGAATACCATTACCACCTGGTGGGTGGAAGCGGGTAATTTTACCCGGCGACGGCATGAAGGTCTTCGGATCTTCGGCATTAATACGGCACTCAACGGCATGGCCGCGAATAACGATATCTTCCTGCTTAATGGTCAGCGGCATACCTGAGGCAACACGCAGCTGCTCTTTAATCAGATCGACGCCACTGATCATTTCAGTTACCGGATGCTCTACCTGAATACGGGTGTTCATCTCGATAAAGAAAAACTCGCCGTTTTCAAACAGAAACTCGAAGGTGCCGGCACCGCGGTAGTTCATCACTTTACAGGCATCAACACAGCGACCACCGATAAAGGCGCGCAGCTCTGGGGTAATACCCGGTGCAGGGGCTTCTTCTACCACTTTCTGGTGACGACGCTGCATTGAACAGTCACGCTCACCTAAGTGAATGGCATTACCCTGACCGTCAGCTAATACCTGAATTTCGATATGACGTGGGTTTTCCAGGAATTTCTCCATGTACACCATGTCGTTACCAAAGGCGGCTTTCGCTTCTGCTTTAGTCATCTCGATAGAGCTGACCAGCTCTTCTTCGCTACGCACCACACGCATACCACGACCACCGCCGCCACCGGCAGCTTTGACGATAATCGGGTAACCGATGCGTTTCGCGATAGCTTTATTGGTCTCGGCATCATCACCGACAGCACCATCAGAACCCGGCACACAGGGAACACCGGCTTTCTTCATCGCTTCAATGGCTGACACTTTATCACCCATCAGGCGGATAGATTCCGGATGCGGGCCGATAAAAATCAAACCACTTTCCTCTACCTGTTGGGCAAAGTCAGCACGCTCCGCTAAGAAACCATAACCCGGATGGATCGCCTGAGCGTTGGTGACTTCAGCGGCGGCAATCAGCGCCGGAATGTTCAAATAGCTTTGTGGTGAGGGTGCAGGGCCGATACAAATGGTTTCGTCGGCCAGCAATACGTGCTTAAGATTACGGTCTACGGTGGAGTGCACCGCAACCGTTTTGATACCCAGCTCTTTACACGCGCGTAAGATACGCAGTGCAATTTCGCCGCGGTTGGCAATCAGTACTTTTTCTAGCATCAGTCTGCCTTTTGCGTTATTCAATCACAAACAGTGGCTGGTCGAATTCAACCGCCTCGCCGTTTTCTACCAGAATTTCTTTTACCACGCCTGCTTTGTCAGACTGGATCTGGTTCATCATTTTCATCGCCTCAACGATACACAGCGTATCGCCAACTTTGACGCTCTGGCCTACTTCTACGAAAGCTTTCGCAGTTGGCGATGCGGCACGGTAGAACGAACCTACCATAGGTGACTTCACTACATGGCCGCTGATGGCTTTAGGGGCTTCCACTGCCGGAGCAGCGGCTGCAGGTGCAGCAACCGGAGCGGCGTGTTGTGGCGCAGGTGCATAATGCTGCATTGGTGCAAATTGCTGTACCGGACCATTACGGCTGATGCGTACTGATTCTTCACCTTCAGTGATTTCAAGCTCAGAAATACCTGATTCTTCTAAAAGTTCGATCAATTTTTTAATCTTTCTAATATCCATGTCTTTTTAGCCTGATTGAGTTATTGCTGTTTGGTTGTTTGTAATGCTGATACCGCCGCATCAAGGGCGTATTGATAACCTCTGGCGCCAAGACCACAGATCACTCCTCTGGCGATATCAGATAAATATGAATGCCGGCGAAAACTTTCGCGCGCGTGCACATTAGATAAATGCACTTCAATAAAGGGTATTGCCACTGCCAGCAGGGCATCGCGAATAGCTACACTGGTGTGGGTAAAAGCACCGGGATTAATCAGAATATAATCCTGTTGTCCCAGGCTTTGTTGAATGGCTGTCACCAATTCGTGTTCGGCATTTGATTGTAAATGTGTCAGTTCGACACTTTTTGCCGCTGCCTGTTCCGTCAGGTCGGTAATAATATCCTGCAAGGTGGCGGAACCATAAACTGCCGGTTCACGTACGCCGAGCATATTCAGGTTGGGGCCATTTAAGACTAAAATGCGATAAGTTGCCGCCATTTGTGCGTTATTCCCGCTAATTGTTGTGATCCGGCACTATCTTGCCAAAGCTAAGGTGCAATTGCATCTGTTTGACGAATTTATCTCGTAAGCAGAGCCGTTGGCTTAACAATAGCGCCTTATTATAGTGAAATCGTGACAAATGGCAGCAAAATACTGGTCTTATCAGCCAGAGTGCTGGTGAGAGTAAGCGGCGCTGACAGCTAGCGCCGCTTTTGCGGGTTATTGTTGAACTTGTTGCAGGTGTTTAGCGAAGTCATCGGCGTTCATAAAGCCGGTGATACGGGCCTGGGTGAGCTCTTCACCTTCTGGAGTAAACACCAGTAAAGTAGGCAAACCTAAAACGCGGTAATGATCCAGTAGCGCCTGATCCTTGCGTGTCATTCTGGTTACATCGACTTTAAGCAGCTGCATTTTCTGCATTTGTTCCTGTACCTGCGGCTTCGGGAAGGTCAGATGTTCAAATTCCTTACAGGCAATACACCAGTCGGCATATAAATCGACCAGCGTGTATTGCCCGTTGTTTTGGGCGACGCGCTGTTGTAAATCCTCCAGCGTAGACACTGTGTCAAAACCCTTATTTTCTGTGGCAACAGTGGCGCCAGCTGCTGGCGGCGTCACCGGCCACCAATGCGTGATATTGAAATACAGACCAGCGAATAACAACAGTTGACCCAGCATTAAAACCACAGCTTTGGCAGTCGGGTGTTGTAAGCTGAATACCACCCGGAACAGATAGACTACAAAGGCCAGTAGTAATGCTGTGCCAGCAAGCAGCACGTAGCTAAAATCTACGATGCGATCGAGCAGCAGCAGTGGCACCGCTAATAACAAGAAGCCAAAGGTCGTTTTTACTGCATTCATCCAGTTACCGGCTTTGGGCAACAGTTTGCCGCCAGAGCTGCCAAGTAATAACAAAGGCAGGCCCATACCCAGGCTCAGAATATATAACGTAATAGCACCTAACAGTAAGTCGCCACTTTGTGCCACATATAACAACGCCGCAGAAAGTGGCGCAGTCGTGCACGGAGATGCAATAAGGCCGGATAACGCGCCCATAGTAAAGGCGCCTTTTAGCGAGCCACCCTGTTGTTTATTGCTGACGTTACTGACTTTTTCCTGCCAACTGGACGGCAGGCTGAGGTTAAACAGGCCAAACATAGACAGCGCAAGCAGAACAAAGATGATGCTGGCGACAATTAGTACTGCCGGATGCTGCATATAAGCCTGAAACTTTACGCCCAGGCTGGCGACGACTAAGCCCAATAATGAATAAGTAACAGCCATACCCTGCACATAGGATAATGACAGCGTAAAGGCACGCTTGTTAGACAGCTGAGTGCCCTGACCCACAATAATACTGGTTAGGATCGGGTACATTGGAAATACACAGGGTGTAAAAGCCAGGCCAATACCTAACAGAAAGAAGCCGGCCAGTGTAGCCAGGCTGGCACCGTCCGTCAGGGTTTCAGCCAGGCTATTCTGACTGGATACCGGTACGGTGTTAGTGTTCGGTATTGGTGCTGCGCCATTTTGTTTGGGGCTTTCCTGTGATAGCAGAGGTAGCTCTTTGGTTACCGGTGGGTAGCACAAGCCTGCTTCTGCACAGCCCATATATTGAATTTTGAATACCGCGTCGTCGCTGATATCGGTCAGTGGTATACGCAGAGTCAGTTGATGAAAATACACCTGACTAACCCCAAAAAACTCGTCTTCTATCTGCATGCTCGCCGGGTAAGTGGGGTGAGAGAAACTGACCGCGACACCGCCGAGTTTTATTTTGTCTTTGTACAGGTAATAACCATCGGCTATGGTCCAGCTGACAACCAGTTCATCTTGCTGCTGAACAAAGTCAAATACAAAAGCCTGCTCAACTGGCAAAAAGCTGTCAGCAGGTTTTAACAGGCTATCGAGCACTGAGTTCTGCTGTGCCTGTGCCTGGGGTAGCAATAAGCACCACAGCATAAAGGGTAGAAAAAATAGTTTGTACATCAGCCTATACTTCCTCATTGACAATCCGGCGCGGCCTCAGCCTAGCACTATTGGTGCTGTGTTATACAGCGACAAACCTTGATTTGTTCAGTTGGTGCGACATTTTGCACCTAAGCACAGACCTGTTACTGCTACGGATTATTTCAGCTTCGGCAAATATAAGTTGTTTGTGTGTGTTGGCGCTAAGAAATTTTGCCATACCCCCTTGGATTTTTTTTCCGGGTGCCCCATATACCGAGCAGACAATTTAACACCCATGTTAAAACACAAAAATAGCTTTAGGAGATAGAGCATGAATATTCGTCCATTACATGATCGTGTCATCATCAAACGTTTAGAAGCTGAGAGCAAATCAGCTGGTGGCATCGTCTTAACTGGCGCTTCGGCGGAAAAATCAACCCGCGGTGAAGTGGTCGCAGTTGGGAATGGCCGTGTTCTGGAAAACGGTGACGTAAAACCGTTAGATGTAAAAGTTGGCGACAAAGTACTGTTCGGCGCTTATGTAGAGCGCACCGAAAAAATTGATGGTCAGGAATACGTGATCACCAAAGAGGAAAATATCCTGGGTGTGATTCTGGACTAATTCCAACCACGAACTGTATTTAGCATTAACTGAATTGAAGGATTAGAAAAATGGCAGCAAAAGACGTACGTTTTGGCGATGAAGCCCGCAACAAAATGCTCAAAGGCGTAAATATTCTGGCAAACGCAGTACGCGTTACGCTGGGCCCTAAAGGCCGTAACGTGATTCTGGACAAATCTTTTGGCGCACCACTTATCACTAAAGACGGTGTATCTGTAGCCAAAGAAATCGAGCTGGAAGATAAGTTCGAGAACATGGGCGCGCAGATGGTGAAAGAAGTTGCTTCTAAAGCCAACGATGAAGCCGGTGACGGTACCACTACTGCAACAGTATTAGCGCAAAACATCATCAACGAAGGTGTTAAAGCGGTTGCAGCCGGTATGAACCCAATGGATTTAAAACGTGGTATCGACAAAGCTGTTGTTGCTGCGGTTGAAGAATTAAAAGCACTGTCTCAGCCATGTGCTGACAGCAAAGCCATTGCGCAGGTAGGTACTATCTCTGCAAACTCTGACGATGAAATTGGTCAGATCATTGCTAAAGCGATGGACAAAGTAGGTAAAGAAGGCGTTATCACAGTTGAAGAAGGCCAGGGTTTAGCTAACGAGCTGGACGTGGTTGAAGGTATGCAGTTCGACCGTGGTTACCTGTCGCCGTATTTCATCAACAACCAGGAAGCAGGCCAGGTAGAACTGGACAACCCGTATATCCTGACTGTTGATAAGAAAATCTCTAACATCCGTGAATTACTGCCGGTATTGGAAGGTGTGGCCAAGTCTGGTAAGCCTTTACTGATTATCGCTGAAGATGTTGAAGGCGAAGCCTTAGCGACACTGGTAGTAAACAACATGCGCGGTATCGTGAAAATTTCTGCTGTTAAAGCCCCGGGCTTCGGTGATCGTCGTAAAGCGATGCTGCAGGATATCGCTACCCTGACTGGCGGTACGGTGATTTCTGAAGAAATCGGTATGGAGCTGGAAAAAGCGGGTCTGGAAGAGCTAGGTACAGCGAAGCGCGTGGTTATCACTAAAGATAACACTACCATTATCGATGGTGCAGGCGAGCAGGCCGCTATTGATGGTCGTGTGAAGCAAATCCGTCAACAAATTGAAGAAGCAACATCTGACTATGATAAAGAAAAACTGCAAGAGCGCCTGGCCAAGTTAGCTGGCGGTGTGGCAGTTATCAAAGTGGGTGCGGCTACTGAAATCGAAATGAAAGAGAAAAAACACCGCGTAGAAGACGCGCTGCACGCGACCCGTGCTGCGGTTGAAGAAGGCGTAGTGCCTGGCGGTGGTGTAGCTCTGGTGCGTGTGGCGGCCAAGTTAGTTGACCTGCGTGGTGCGAACGAAGATCAGAACCACGGTATCAAGATTGCCCTGCGTGCAATGGAATCGCCACTGCGTCAAATTGTTGATAACGCCGGTGACGAGCCATCAGTAGTGGTTAACCAGGTTAAATCAGGTAATGGTAACTATGGTTACAATGCAGCAAGCGGCGAGTATGGCGATATGTTGGAAATGGGTATTCTGGACCCAACCAAAGTAACGCGTTCTGCGCTGCAGTTTGCGGCATCTGTGGGTTCTCTGATGATCACCACTGAAGCGATGGTGACTGAACTGCCAAAAGCTGATGCTCCTGCAATGCCTGACATGGGCGGCATGGGTGGCATGGGCGGCATGATGTGATGCTGCTGTAAGTGCTTACTTACTAATAAACCCCGGCTTTATGCCGGGGTTTTGCTTTTTCAGCACAGGTAATCAGGCAAAATGGCTACATTTTTATACAAAACACTTTAGCGGTTATGCGGCTGTTAGCGGTATAGTTGATACTAACATTAAACTTATACCAGCGAATCGGCTCTAAAGGCGTTACAGGCGTGAAGCCTCAGCAGATACAGGAGATGAGTTATGCGTAAAATACTACTTTTATGTGGTTTGAGCTTCTTCACTGTTGGTACTGCATACGCAGGTGAAGTTTCTGTGCAGTGGCAACAACCGGAAAAATTTACTGATATCCGCCCGGCTAATGATACACGTAAGGCTTACCGCGAGCGGGTGTTGAAAAAGTTTGATGGTTTTTTTGCAGAGCTGGCAAATAAGCTGCCAGAAGGATATAAATGGGAAGTCACGGTAACAGATTTAGATCTGGCTGGTGATGTTGATTATTTTGCCGGTGGCGCGGGTAATCCGCTGCGTGTCGTGAAAGATATTTACTCCCCGGCTATTAAATTCAGCTATGTTGTGCGTGATAAGCATGGTGAGGAAGTCGCCAGCGCAGAGGAAAAACTGCGTGATATGGGCTTTATGCAGACGCTCAATTCAGTGAGTAATTCTGATGAATTCCGCTACGAGCGTCAAATGCTGCAAGACTGGTTCAGCAAAGAGTTGCAGCCTAAAGTAGAGCAATATGCACAGGCTCTGCCGAAGGTTAGCCAGTAATTACAGTAAACTGGCAATTTGCCGGTAAATGTCGACGGCTTCCTGCCGGCTTAGTTGCCCGGCAGAAGCTGCCCGGCCAATAGTGCTGCTTACTCTTACACTTTCACGCTGTGGTTCGGTGTCAGTGTCAGATGTTGCCGGTGAAGCTGAACCTATCGGTACTGCAGACGCGGTTGCAGTACGTTCAAGTACCTGATTTGGCCTGACGGCTATCTGATTGCTGGTCAATGCCGTACTACTTAATGCAGACATGGGCACCTCCAATTATCTCTTTAGATTAGTGTAGCGCAGAAACTCCGTTAGATCGTTTTTTGAACAAAATGAGGTGTGTATTTCATTTGGTTATAACAGTGCGGAATTCAGCTAATGTCTGGTGCAACTGTTTTAACTGCTTGACGACGCGCTGCAAAGTTGCGGTGTTAAACTGCTGGCTTTGCCTCATAGCCGCAACCTGCTCTGCGGTTTCGGCCAGATAAGGCATAAAGCGATTGCTCGATGCCTGAAACAGCGTGTTATCAGCAAAAATACGTTGGTGCTTGCCATGACCTTGTTGTTGCAGGTTGTCGAGTAACGCGTCGGCATCCAGCGCCTTGCGGTATAATTCTTTTAAGTTGTCATCAAGCTGATTTAGTAAAGCGTCCATAGATTGACCAAGCCATAAAAAGTGGCGCCATTATGCCATAAGCTGCAGTGGTATTCAGCTTATGTCGGCCAGCCAGCTTTGCCGGAGGTTATTTTTATCCTCGCCCATTCCTTTAATAAGTGTTTTGTTATATTATCTCGTTTATTCAGCATAGGCTTTCAGAGTAAGCAAAGTGTTAGCAACAGTAAGAAGCGTATTCGATAAAGTGGGTATCACAGTGACGTCGCTTTGTGCCATTCACTGCATTATGCTGCCTGTTATTCTGCCACTGTTGCCTTTACTGGGTTTAACGGCAAGTCATAACCATGCGTTTGAGAGAATTGTATTACTGATTACTATGGTGCTGGGCTTCATCACACTGTTTATTGGTTTTCATCGTTACCATCGCAAGCTTTATCCGTTTTATTCATTATTTCTCGGTGGTTTTATTTACTGGCAAAAAGATGTCTGGGGCCATGAATACGAGCATGCTGTATTGATGGTTGGTGCAACGCTGGTGGTACTGGCGCATATTATGAATATGCGGCTTTGTAACAGCTGCAACAGCTGTGAAGATGATCACTAAGCAGAGCCTTAAACTAAAAAATCCCGCCGTGGCGGGATTTTTGAGTTTAAGGCGGCAAGCTTATTTAATTGTCGCCAGAAACTGCCGGCTGGCACCGGGATAGTTTGTGAAGATTCCGTCAACCCCGTATTGCTGCATACGCTGGATGTCATCTGTGTGATCTACCGTATAAACATACACTCTTAAACCACGCGCTTTGGCATCGTTGACGAATGCCTGATTGATAAAGCTGACATCGCAGTTAACTGAATAAGCCTGCAGCTTTTGCGCGAAACTGGCATAATCAGCCGGCATCGAGGCGGTAAGAGCACCAAGCTTAAGTTTAGGCCTCGACTGTTTTATTTCAGCCAGTAAATGATGGTTAAATGACGAAATGAGTAACCGTTTGCTGTCGAAATTATACTCTTCTTCAGCTTTGTCCAGTAGCCTCAATAGTGGCGTGACGGTATCAGCGCCTTTTAATTCAATATTGAGCCACTGTGAGGCCTGCTGCAGACGTTGCAAAACCTGCGATAAAGCAGGAATACGCTCACCCTTACCGGCATCAAACTGCATCAGCTGCTCAACACTATACTGGTAAATGCTGCCCTTACCATTGGTAGTGCGTTGTAAATGATGGTCGTGAATGACGATCAGCTCACCCTGTACTGCGAATACATCCAGCTCGATAGCATCGGCACCCTGAACTATGGCTTGTTCTATTGCCAGCATGGTATTTTCAGGGTATTCGCCACTGGCGCCGCGGTGAGCAATGATCTGCATATTATTTCAGCTTTGCAAAAGGTGCACCCATGCGGGTTACCGAGCCTGGTTTCTGGTCGTCTAAGAAAGATAGCTTATCAGCAGCAAATGCCAATACCACTGTTGAACCTAATTTAAAGCGGCCCATTTCGGCACCTTTTTCCAGCGTTATGGCATTTTTGCCATGGGCAGGGTAGGTCCAACGGAATATATTTTTACCGGCCGGTGGTGTTACTGTACCGGCCCAAACTGTTTCAATACTCGCTACTATAGTTGCGCCGACCAATACCAAGGCCATAGCGCCAAGCTCAGTGTCGAAAATGGTTACGACACGCTCGTTACGGGCAAATAAGTCAGGCACGTTTTCAGCAGTTAATGGGTTTACTGAAAACAGCTCGCCTGGCACATAGATCATTTGCCGCAGCGTGCCGCTAACCGGCATGTGGATGCGATGATAATCTTTTGGCGCCAGATAAATAGTCGCAAAGTCGCCGTTCTGAAAAGGAGCTGCAGTGGCAATATCGCCGCCGAGCAAACTTTGTAAAGAGTAGTCATGGTTTTTTGCCTGCACCAGTTTACCTTCAACAATAGGGCCGAGCTGACTGATACAGCCATCTACAGGGTGGGCAATAACATTACTTTCTGTCGCCAGCGGGCGTATACCGTCTTTTAGCGGACGGGTAAAAAACTCGTTGAATGTGGCATAGTCCTGTGCCCGCTCAAACTGAGCTTCGCTCATATTAATGCCGTAGGCTTTGATAAAACGATTTATTAAAAAGTGGGTAAACCAGCCAAGTCTGGCGCTGGCTATTTTTCCGGCCAGGCGTGATATCAGGTGTTTTGGCATCAGGTATTGCAGGGTAATTTTTAAATTATCCATCTTGGTCTCGATTAAAATTGTCAAAAAACAAGTTACAGGTAACTGGGTTTATCTTGCGCCATACTGGCAAGAATTTTCAGATAACTGTCGTAACGTTCATGCAGGATATCACCGCTTTCAACGGCATGTTGAATGGCGCAGCCGGGATCAGAAATATGTTTGCAGTCTCTGAATTTACAACGTCCAAGCCAGGGCGTGAATTCTACGAACCCCCGTGTCACTTCCTCAGCCGTTAAATGCCACAGCGCAAACTCACGAATACCCGGAGAGTCAATCAAATCCCCGCCTTCTGGTAAATGATAGAGTCTCGATACAGTTGTCGTGTGCTGACCAAGACCTGAATTTTGCGAAACCTCCTGGGTTTGTGCTTCCAGGCCAGGCATCAGGCTATTCATCAGTGATGATTTGCCGACACCTGACTGGCCAACGAAGATACTGGTGCCGCTGTGCAGGTAATTAAGTAACTCTGGCATACCTTCGCCGCTTTTAGCGCTTACCATAACAAAGCTATAGCCAAGCTTTTCATACTGTGCCAACTGTTGCTCTACAGCATGTTTTTGCTCTGCGCTGAGCAAATCCGTTTTATTAATGACCAGCAATGGCTTGATACCGGTTATTTCTGCGGCAACCAGATAGCGGTCGATAATATTCAGCGACAGCACGGGTAAGATGGCAGAGACAATAATCATCAGGTCAATATTGGCCGCGACGGGTTTTAAGCCATCATAAAAGTCTGGCCGTAATAAAACTGAGCTGCGCTCTTCTACCGCGTCAATGACACCATCAACACCACCCGTCTGCTGTAATGCCCTGCGCCAGACTACCTTGTCGCCGGTGACTAATGATGCCACCGAGCGGCGCATATTGCAGCGGGTCACGGCGCCATTAGCATCTTCGACATCAGCATGCTGACCAAAACGGCTTATGACGAGGCCAGCTTCTGCTGCGCTAAAGCTGGCGTCATCAACAGTTTCGACCCCTTTATTCTTGCCTGCACGCAGCTTTTTACTGGCATTGTCGGCAATGCGTTGTTGTTGACGCTGGGTGAGATGCTTTTTCTTCGTCACTGGTGCTGTTTTCGCTCTGATAAAAAGGGTGCTATTACTGCTAAGCTTAGGGCGTGTATGATACCTGTATTCTGTAAATGAACAAAGCAGCATGCTGCGTAAGGGCTTTTGATGAGTGTAAATGATAATAACCTAATCTGGATTGACCTTGAGATGACGGGGTTAGAGCCGAAAACCGACGTTATTCTGGAAATGGCAACGATAGTGACCGACAGCAATCTGAATATTCTGGCGGAAGGGCCTGTATTTGCTATCAAGCAGCCTGATGATGTGCTGGATAATATGAGCGCCTGGTGTGTAGAACAGCATGGTAAAAGTGGTTTGACGGCACGTTGCCGTGCCAGCAACGTTTCACTGGCAGAAGCCGAGCAGCAGACGATCGCATTTTTAAGCCAGTATGTATCTGCCGGTAAATCGCCGATGTGCGGCAATAGCATTGGGCAGGACAGACGTTTTCTGGTGGAATATGCACCTGCGCTGGAAGCGTTTTTCCATTACCGCAATTTAGATGTCAGCACTGTAAAAGAGTTGGCAAAACGCTGGCACCCTGAGGTAACAAAGAAAGTGCAAAAATCAGGCAGTCACCTGGCTTTAGACGACATTCGTGAGTCAATTGCTGAATTAGTGACCTATCGACAGCATTTTTTCAAATTACCGCAATAAAGTACTTGCATAAGCTAACTGATTTTGTAAAATGCGCGCCATCACGACGCAACAACGTCTGATGATGCGAGTATAGCTCAGCTGGTAGAGCGCGACCTTGCCAAGGTCGAGGTCACGAGTTCGAACCTCGTTACTCGCTCCAAATTCGACAGAAACCGCACCTTGTGTAAGCAAGCTGCGGTTTTTTGTTATCTGAATATTTTTCATCTGCAGATTGTTATATGCGATATAGTTACTGCATGTAGCACAGCACATCGGTTGCTATGACTGACTCACCTTGTATTCGAAACTGCTGCCTTGATCAGCAAGACTGTTGTATTGGCTGCGGACGCCTGCTGCAAGAAATACTGGAATGGCACACAGCCTCTGCAGTGCGAAGGGCACAAATTGTGCAGTTAGCTGCAACCCGCCAGAAACAGCGGGATGAGGTGCAAATGATCAGGCGTCGCGTGGTAAGCCCTTCTGAATAATTCTGACCAGGCGTTCTGTGCTACGGGGCAACAGTGATTCCGCTTGCCAGCTTTTACGTTTTTGCTGATTAAGTGCCCACTGAATATGCTCAGCAACTAATTCACTGCTACTGCCTAATCTGGCCTGTAGCGCCAGTACAATCTCTGGCTGATAGGGCGCGTTACCAAGTGCCACAGCAATATTACGTTGCCAGCGTTCAAAGCCAATACGGCGGATAGCACTGCCTTCGGTGTTGCTTAAAAACTCATGTTCCTGCCAGTTGAACAGGCTGAGCAGGCTCTGGCTTTGCCACTGTTTTCGGCGCTGAAAATCACCTTCTATCGACAGCGGGGCATGGCGGTTTTCCGGGCAAACCAGCTGGCAATCATCGCAGCCGTAGATGCGGTTTCCCAGCAAAGGTCTGAATTCTTCCGGTATGGCGCCTTTTAATTCTATGGTCAGATAAGAAATACAGCGCCGGGCGTCAACGACATAAGGTTCTACAATGGCGCCGGTAGGGCAACTGGTAATACAGGCGACACAGCTGCCGCAATCACCGTCATGAGGCTGATCTGTCGGTAGTGGCAGGTTTACCAGCAACTCCCCGAGAAAAAACCATGAGCCGGCTTCGTGGTTTAATAATAAACTGTGTTTACCAACCCAGCCCAGGCCAGCTTTTTGCGCCAGCGGCCGCTCCAAAATAGGTGCTGAGTCGGTAAAAGGCCGATATCCCAGTTCGGCGACATGCTGATTAATGCGTTCACCAAGCTGCTTCAGGCGGTTGCGGATCAGCTTATGATAATCACGCCCAAGTGCATAACGGCTGATATAAGCTTGCAATGGATCCGCGAGGTTGGTAGCAAAGCCGGCGCCTTTGGGTAAGTAATTCATCCGTACACTTAGTACCCGCAGAGTGCCCGGTACCAGTTCTGCCGGTCTCGCGCGCAACATACCATGGCTTGCCATGTAGTCCATTTCGCCGTGGTAACCGGCGTCCAGCCACTTTTGCAACTGACGTTCAGCGTCAGGCAGGCTGACATCTGTTATGCCCAGCTGGTCAAACCCAAGCTGCTGAGCCCAGAGTTTAATTTTTTCAGCCAGTTCGGCGTAATCCATAGATGTCTAGAACCCCCTGATAAAGACGGCACAATCTACCATAACTGTCACGATAACGCCTAGTTATGCCGGAACTTGCTTTTTTAGTGGCGGTCTTAGCTGCAGCGTACGGTTTTACTGGCCCGGAAGTTGATTAATTTGTTAACATAGTGCTGTTTATACAGCAGCAACATAAGAGTGGTGGCCGGTGACACAATATCAACGAGTATTACAGGATGAATCGGCAACCTTATTGCTGGCTGAGCGGGTAGCCCAGCATATTCAACCTGGTATGACACTGTTTTTGCACGGCGGTTTAGGTACAGGAAAGACCACATTCAGTCGGGGGCTGCTACAGGCGTTGGGGCATAAAGGCACAGTGAAAAGCCCGACCTATACGCTGGTTGAGCCATACCAGCTGGCTGCTATGACGGTGTTTCATTTTGACCTGTACCGTCTGCGTGATGCCGAGGAATTGGAGTTTATGGGGATCCGAGACTATTTCCGCGCCGATACGTTATGTCTGATTGAATGGCCAGAGCAGGGGCAGGGTTATTTACCTGTGCCGGATCTCGACATACACTTAGTTTTTGAAGCAGAGCACAGGCATGTCTCAGTAAGCGCTAATACTGACGCTGGTGCCAACATAATAAAAGCCTTAACGGATGATGCAGAATAATTATTACATAAAAGTCAGAGGCTACTTGCTACTGCTGTTGAGCATTGGCAGTTTTTCTGCCGCTGCGGTGAATCAGGTGCAGGGCGTAAGGGTGTGGCCATCTCCTGACAACACTCGTGTTGTGTTTGATATGGCAACTGCGCCAGAACATAAAAGCTTTACGCTGGATAAACCAGATCGTCTGGTCATTGACCTGAGTAACACGAAAGGCGGGAGCAGTTTACCGCAGGTCTCCGGTGAGTCGGCATTGATTAAAAGCATCCGTAGCAGCGGCAACGGTAATAAAATGCGCATCGTGCTGGACTTAACCCGGGCGGCTAATGCCAATGTTTTTGCGTTACCACCGACCCCGCCTTACGGTCATCGTCTGGTTGTCGATTTACCCGACAACAACCCGGCGCAACCTGCGCCACCTGTGGCTATCCGGGCGGCACGCGACATTGTTGTGGCGATTGATGCCGGGCACGGTGGAGAGGACCCAGGTTCTATTGGCCCAAGTGGCTTTTACGAGAAAAATATAACGCTGCCTATCGCAAAACAACTGGCCAGATTGATAGATGCCCAGCCAGGTATGAAAGCCATGATGGTGCGTACCAACGATTACTATATCCATGTTAATAAACGTACCGAAATTGCCAGAGGTCAGCAGGCTGACTTGCTGGTCTCTATTCATGCTGATGCTTTTACGTCACCGCAACCGCGCGGTGCGTCGGTATGGGTGCTGTCACTACGCCGGGCAACGACAGAAGTCGGTCGGATGTTGGAACAAACAGAACGCCACTCAGAGCTGCTGGGCGGCGTAGCCGAAATTATTAAAGATTCGGCCAATGAGCGCTATCTGGCACAAACCGTATTAGATTTGTCGATGAACCATTCCATGGTGACCGCATATCAGGTTGCCAATGAGGTGCTGCAAGAGCTGGACAAAATTGCTTATTTGCATAAAAAAGAACCCCAGGCTGCCAGTCTTGGGGTACTTAAAGCGCCAGACATCCCTTCGATTCTGGTTGAAGTCGGCTTTATTTCTAACCCTCAGGAAGAAAAGCTACTTAAATCCGGCGGCCATCAGGCCAAGCTGGCACAATCGTTATTTAGTGCACTAAAGCGGCATTTCGAGAAGTCGCCGCCTGCAGATTCGTTATTTGCTCAGCACCGTTCACGTGAGCATCGTGTCAGCGCCGGCGAATCGTTATCTTTGCTGGCACAGCGCTACAACGTATCCGTAGATGATTTACGTTCAGTAAACCAACTCACCTCCGATAGTATTCGTGTCGGCCAGACACTACGGATCCCATAATTATGCCGATCCGTATACTGCCACCGCAGCTGGCTAACCAGATTGCGGCAGGCGAGGTTGTTGAACGCCCGGCGTCAGTGGTGAAGGAGCTGGTAGAGAATAGCCTGGACGCTGGCGCAGATCATATTGAAATAGAGATTGAAAAAGGTGGTAGCAAGCTTATCCGTGTACGTGATAACGGCAGCGGCATCGCCGAGCAAGAGCTGGTATTGGCATTAAGCCGGCACGCTACCAGTAAAATTACCGATCTGAATGATCTGGAAGCGATTTGTAGCCTGGGTTTTCGTGGCGAAGCGCTGGCCAGTATCAGTTCGGTATCGCGCCTGACATTGACGTCGAAAACACCCGGGCAGAGTGCGGCCTGGCAAGCCAGTGCTGAAGGCCGGGATATGCAGGTTGAAGTGCGCCCTGCTGCTCATCCAGATGGCACTAGCATTGAAGTGCTGGATTTATTTTTTAACACGCCAGCCAGGCGAAAGTTTCTGCGCACCGACAAAACCGAATTTGGTCACATTGATGAGTTGGTCAAGCGACTGGCGTTAAGCCGTTATGATGTTAGTTGGTTGTTAAGCCATAATGGGCAGCAAGTGCGGCGGCTAAAAGCAGCTCTGACGCAGGAGCAGCGGCAGAAAAGGGTTGCTGCGTTATGTGGCCGGGTATTTGCCGAACATGCGGCTTTTATTGAAAACCAGTACGGTGACGTAAAAATATGGGGCTGGCTGGTGCATCCGCAAGCGTGCTCAGCTCAGCTGCACTGCCAGTATAGTTACGTTAACGGCCGGATGATGCGGGATAAATTGCTTAATCATGCTATCCGCCAGGCATATGGCGATACGCTGGCGTCAGATCAGCAACCGGCCTTTGTGCTTTATCTGGAGTTGGAACCGCGTCAGGTGGATGTAAACGTTCATCCGGCGAAGCATGAAGTACGTTTTCATCAGGCCCGGCTGATCCATGATTTTGTGGTATCGGCATTAACCGATGCTCTCACGCAGCTTACGCCTGCAAGCCGCGCTGTTTCGCAACCGGGTTTAACGGTTCAGGAGCCCCCCGCTCAGCCATATCGGCATGTTGTATCTGGTAATAGTCGCAGTACTTACACTGCCGACAGACGCCCGTCAGATACCGCTGTAAAACAAGAGTTATCATACTGGCAAAGCAGCCAGAGCTTAGCCGCAACTACGCAGGCTGCTAGCCCGATGCCAGCGATTACACAAAGCCCGCTGCTGATTACAAAAAACAGGTACCTTTTGTTACAGGGTGGCGACGATATAGTCGTCATTGATTTGCTGCCAACACTTGTCGCCTATTTTTCTGCCCAGCGTCAGCCCTCTCAGCCATTGCTGCTACCGCAACGGATAACATTAAATGCGCAGCAATGCCGTTTGTTAACAGATAGAGCTGAGCAATTTAACCGTTTAGGCT
Organism: Rheinheimera sp. ATLC3; assembly: GCF_059429535.1. Classification (NCBI taxonomy): domain Bacteria; kingdom Pseudomonadati; phylum Pseudomonadota; class Gammaproteobacteria; order Chromatiales; family Chromatiaceae; genus Rheinheimera; species Rheinheimera sp. ATLC3. Next base: position 1,425,330 of record NZ_CM182103.1, on the reverse strand, counting down.
TTGATATGTTACTGACTGACCAGCTACTTATTGTAAGGGCGGTACCGCTCTGGTTACGTAACACGGTGGTTAGTCAGTGGCTTGGTGAGTGGTTACAGCAGCTGTGCCTGCAGCCCGTTGACGATCTTTGCCACCATTTATTGTCTATGCTACTTAATGCTAATAGGGTATCAGCTGGCGCAATGTTAGAATCTGCACCACAACTGTTGTCGGCACCAGAGTGGTGGGTAAGCGCACCTTTGCAGCTAGAAGCGACGCTAAATTCACTGACGGAGCCGAAACAATGAAACCGGCAACAGATCAGGTTATTTTTTTGATGGGGCCTACGGCGTCGGGAAAAACGGCTCTGGCAACAGAGCTATATCAGCGCTTGCCATCTGAGCTGATCAGTGTAGACAGTGCACTGATCTACCGCGGCATGGATATTGGTACAGCGAAGCCCACGGCTGAAGAACTGGCGGTTGCACCGCATCATCTAATTGATATCCGTGACCCGGCGCAAAGCTATTCTGCGGCAGATTTCAGGGCTGATGCGCTCAGATTGATTGCTGAAATTCAACATCGTGGTAACATTCCGGTCCTGGTTGGCGGAACGATGCTGTACTTTAAAACCCTACTCGAGGGTATTTCGCCACTACCTGAGGCTGACCCGGAGGTAAGGGCGCAATTGGAACAGGAAGCTGCGTCAGCTGGTTGGGCCGCGTTGCATGAAGCGCTTAGCAAGGTAGATCCTGTTTCGGCAAAGCGGATACATCCGAACGACCCGCAGCGGATAGGACGCGCGCTGGAAGTATACAGAGTGACCGGGCGAAGTTTAACGGAGCTTACTGCAGAAAAAGGGGAACCTTTTGCGTTTCCTGTGCACCAATTCGCTATTGCACCACAAGAGCGTGCAGTGTTGCATCAGCGTATCGCACTGCGGTTTGAACAAATGCTTGCTGCAGGTTTTGAGCAGGAAGTCAGGTTGATGAAACAGCGTAGCGATTTGCACCCGGATTTACCTTCTGTGCGCTGCGTCGGGTACCGCCAGATGTGGCAATATCTGGATGGTGAATGCAGCTACACTGAAATGACAGAAAAGGGCATAGCGGCTACCCGGCAATTAGCCAAGCGACAACTGACCTGGTTACGGGGTTGGCCACAGCTTAACTGGTTGAAAAGTGACGCGCCCATGGCGGAAAACTTGCAAGCGGTTTTATCTTCGCTAAGCTAAACAAGCTGGATAAAAAATACGTTTTAACAACTTGAAATAAAAAAAATAATACCTATATAAGTCGGACTAATTAAAAAAGGAAAGCGGCACATGGCAAAGGGCCAATCTTTACAAGATCCATTTTTAAACACCTTGAGACGGGAACGTATCCCGGTATCAATTTATTTGGTGAATGGAATTAAACTTCAGGGGCAGATCGAGTCTTTCGATCAATTTGTCATTCTGCTGAAAAATACCGTGAGTCAGATGGTCTATAAACATGCCATCTCAACTGTAGTACCGGCCCGTGCCGTCAATACTATGGTTAGTCACAGTAATGGTCAGGGTGACGAAGACGACACGGAATAATAGCAGGGGTCTTTCGCTTGTCTGATACTAGCGTAATTCCGGAACAAGCGATCCTTGTCCATGTCAACTTTTCGCAGCAGCATACCAGCGAGGATTTGAGCGAGCTCAAGTTGCTGGTATCGTCAGCTGGTGTTGAAACAGTTCAGGTACTGACAGCCAGTCGTAGTGCACCCGATCCTAAGTTTTTTGTCGGTTCCGGCAAAGCTCAGGAAACTGCAGATCTGGTAAGCCAGACAGAGGCGACGGTGGTGATTTTCAACCATGCGCTTAGCCCGGCACAAACACGTAACCTTGAGCGTTTATGTCTGGCCCGAGTTATTGACCGTACCAGTCTGATCCTCGACATTTTTGCCCAGCGCGCCAGGACGTATGAAGGAAAGCTGCAGGTAGAGCTAGCTCAGCTGCAGCATCTTGCTTCGCGTCTTGTAAGAGGCTGGGATAGTCTTGACCGACAAAAAGGGGGGATCGGTTTACGCGGCCCGGGCGAAACCCAGCTGGAAACCGACCGCCGTCTGCTGCGAGAGCGTGTAAAAGCTTTACAGACAAAACTGGCAAAACTGGAAACTCAGCGCCAGCAAGGGCGTCGTGCACGCCAGCGCGCAGAAGTGCCGGTGGTATCTGTAGTGGGTTACACCAACGCCGGTAAATCAACTTTATTCAATCGCCTTACCAACGCCGGTGTATATGCGGCTGACCAGCTATTTGCAACGCTTGACCCTACTTTGCGGCAATTAAAGTTGAAAGGTGTTGGTGACATTATTCTGGCCGACACTGTTGGGTTTATCCGGCATTTGCCGCATGATCTTGTTGCTGCATTTAAATCCACGCTGCAGGAAACCCGCGATGCTGATTTACAACTGCATGTCGTTGATGTTGCCGACCCCCGCAAAGACCACAATATGCAACAGGTTGCACAGGTTTTGGCGGAAATTGATGCTGACCAGCTGCCGCAGTTGCTGGTATTTAATAAAATTGACCTGCTTCAGCAGCCTGCGCGTATAGAGTATAACGAAGCAGGACTGCCATCTGCCGTATATGTCTCTGCGATATCTGGCGCCGGACTTGATTTGCTGCAGCAAGCCATCACAGCATTGTTGTCTGAACGGTATATTGATGTGGCGTTAACGCTACCACCTTCGCTGTCTTCCTGGCGGGCGCATTTTCATCAGCAGCACTGCATCGTCACGGAACAGTTTGACGATGAGGGTAATTGTGCCCTGAGATTAAGGCTGAGTGAGGCTGCATGGTCAAGGGCGGTGAAGCAGTCGCAGGGTAAACTGGAAAACTATATCGTCAGCACGCCGGTTATTTGATACATTAACCTTTATTTTGCAACTTAAAACGGAGTACAGCATGGCTTGGAATGAGCCCGGCAATAACGGAAAAAATAACGACCCCTGGAAGCAGGGTGGTCGTGATCAGGGGCCTCCTGATTTAGACGAAGTGTTTCGTAACTTTGGCAAAAAGTTCGGCGGCATTTTCGGCGGTGGTAAGTCATCTGGTGGTGGCAGTAGTGGCGGAGCGTCAGCTGCGTTTGTGCTGATCCTGATTGTTGCAGCATTGGTTTGGGCGTTCAGTGGCTTTTACACCATTAAAGAGTCTGAGCGCGGTGTGGTGCTGCGTTTTGGTGAGTACCACAGTGAAGTTGGCCCGGGCATTCACTGGAAACCTACTTTTATTGATTCCGTGTTGCCGGTAGATGTTACCAGCGTACGGACGTTGCGTAGTGACGGCTTTATGCTGACGCAGGATCAGAATCTGGTACGGGTAACATTTGAGATCCAGTACCGGGTGTTCAACGCTCGGCAGTACAAATTCTCTGTTGTCGATGCTGACAACAGCTTGCATCAGGCAACCGATGCAGCGCTGCGTTATGTTATCGGACACTCTATCATGGATGACGTCCTGACCCGTGGCCGTGAAGTGGTGCGGCAGAATACCCGTCAGGAGCTTGAGGGCATTATCGAACCATACAATATGGGTATTGTCTTGGTTGATGTAAACTTCCGAGATGCCCGTCCACCGGAAGAAGTGCGTGATGCTTTTGATGACGCTATCAAAGCGCAGGAAGATCAGGAGCGCTTCATTCAGGAAGCCCAGGCTTATGCCCGTGAAATAGAACCGCGTGCCCGTGGTCAGGTGAACCGTGTGATGCAGGAAGCCGAAGCCTATAAACAGCAAATTGTGTTAAAAGCACAGGGTGAAGTTGCCCGCTTCGAGAAGCTGTTACCAGAGTATCTGGCTGCACCTAAAGTAACGCGTGATCGCCTGTATCTGGAAACGATGGAACAGGTTTACAGCAATACGTCAAAAGTGCTGGTTGATGTTAAAAACGGCAATAATATTATGTATTTACCTCTTGATAAGATGCTTAACCAAAATAGCTCCTCTACTACGCCGTCTAACGCTACGCCAATTTTACCGGCACGTAGCAGCACTGACAGCAACAGTCAGAGCCGCAGTGACAGCGGTCGCAACTCAACTCGTAGTGGCAGGGGGTAACCGATGAAAAATTTCACTATAGCGCTGATTGTGGTTATTGCGTTTATCTTTTTGTCGGCGCTGTTCGTGGTGCCGGAAGGGCAACGCGCCATTGTTATCCAGTTCGGTAAAATCCAGCGTGATGCTCAGCAAAACGTAGTGGTATACGAGCCGGGTCTGCATTTTAAACTTCCAATGATTGAAACAGTACGTAAGCTAGACGCCCGGGTACAGACACTGGATGACGCACAGGACCGTTTCGTAACGGCTGAAAAGAAAGACTTGCTGGTCGACAGTTATGTTAAGTGGCGTATCAGTGACTTTGGCGCCTACTTTCTGGCCACCGGTGGTAATACTGCTCAGGCGGAAGTATTGCTGAAACAGTACATTAATAACGGTTTGCGTACTGAGTTCGGTGCCCGTACTATTCCTGAAATTGTCTCGGGTGAACGTACACAACTGATGCAAAGTGCCTTACAGCAGGCCGGTGAAGCGTCGAAAGAGCTGGGTATTGCTGTCGTTGATGTGCGTGTTAAGCAAATCAACCTGCCGCAAGAAGTGAGCAGCTCAATATTCGCCCGTATGGAAGCTGAGCGTCATGCAGTAGCCCGTGAGCACCGTTCAAAGGGTATGGAAGAAGCGGAGATTATCCGCGCGGATGTCGATGCGCGCGTGACGGTAATGTTGGCGGATGCAGAGCGTAACTCACGTACGGTGCGTGGTGACGGTGATGCGATAGCGGCCAACGTGTATGCAGACGCGTACAACAAAAATGCCGAGTTTTTCTCGTTTATCCGCAGTATGGAAGCTTACCGTAAAAGCTTTAACAGCAAAGACGATGTGTTGGTGGTGCAGCCTGACAATGACTTCTTCAAATACATGAAGTCAGATAAAGTGCAGAACTAAATCAGCAACTAATATGAAAAGGCCCGTCAGGGCCTTTTTTATCGGTAACGGTATTGGGGGGAGCCATGTACCAACAGTTTTATCAGCGTTTTCTGCAAGCTAATGCAGGCAAGCAACACTTTGCCTGCCATTCTCACCATTACTGGCCTGATGTTACCCGGGACGCCATGCTGGAATACTGGGATGACACAGCACGGCTGGTCGATGATAAGTGGCAGTACATCTTTGCTGAGAAGGTGCCACAAACCCAGCAACTAATTGCAGATATTTTGCAGCTGCCACAACCCGAGCAGATAGTGTTTGCACCTAACACACACGAACTGGTGATGCGTCTTTTAAGCTGCTTTGATTTGCGCCAGCCGTTACATATTTTGACAACAGACAGCGAATTTTACAGCTTTAGCCGTCAGGTTAAACGCTTAGCTGAGTACGACAACATAACAATAGAAGTGATCCCTACCGAGCCTTATGCCACTTTTGAGCAGCGATTTATCGCCGCCGCTGAAGCCCGTTCGCCTCATTTTATCTTCTGTAGTCAGGTATTTTTTAATTCAGGTGTAGCGCTAACTGATTTAACCGGCTTTGTGCAGAAGCTGGCAGCATGTACCGATGCCATGATAGCAATTGATGGTTACCATGCGTTTATGGCGCTGCCGACAGATTTATCATCGATTGCTGAGCGGATATTTTATCTTGCTGGCAGTTACAAATACGCTCAGGGCGGAGAAGGTTGCTGTTTTATGGCGGTACCACTAAGCAGCACTGACCGGCCCCTATACACCGGCTGGTTTGCTGAGTTCGGCACCTTAGCTGCAGAGAAATCTGCTACCGTACTATACAGTGAAGACGGTTACCGTTTTGCAGGTGCGACGATGGATTTTTCTGCACTGTACCGGCTAAACGCCGTACTACGGCTATTTAAACAGCAGGGGATTAGTGTTGGGCGCATTCATCAATACGTACAACAGTTGCAACGGGTATTTCTGGCGAAGCTGACTGAAGCCCAGCATGGCAAACTTCATACCAGTAGCCTTCTGACAAACAATTTGGATTACCATGGCCACTTTCTGACATTTCGCTGTGGCAACCCGGCTGAGGTCGCAGAACTTGCCGCGATGCTTAAACGAAACGGCATTGAAACCGACTATCGGGGAGACAGATTACGTTTTGGTTTTGCGCTGTACCACAACAGTGAACAGTACGATTTAAGTTGTCTGAAACAGTGTTAAATCTAACTGGTTGAATAAAAACTAATAATTTAGCCGCTGAAAAAAAGCGGCTTTTTTTCGTCCGGACGGCTGAAACTTAGTTGCCAATTTGGTAGAATCCCCGCCTAATTTTTTCCATGATGTAGGAACCATGGCCAAAAACGTCGTAGTGCTCGGCACCCAATGGGGTGACGAAGGTAAAGGTAAAATTGTCGATTTATTAACAGATAAAGCAAGCTTCGTGGTGCGCTATCAGGGCGGCCACAATGCAGGCCATACGTTGGTTATCGACGGTGAGAAAACCGTATTACACTTAATTCCGTCAGGCATTTTACGCGCCAATGTGAAGTGCGTAATTGGCAATGGCGTAGTGTTGTCCCCGGAAGCATTCTTAAAAGAAATGAGTATGCTTGAGCAGCGTGGTGTACCGGTAAAAGAGCGTTTGCTGTTAAGTGAAGCCTGCCCGTTGATCCTGCCTTTTCACGTAGAGCTGGATAAGGCGCGTGAGTTGGCACGTGGTGACAAACCTATCGGCACTACCGGGCGAGGCATTGGTCCTGCGTACGAAGATAAGGTCGCCCGTCGCGGTTTACGTGTGGGAGATTTATTTAATCCTGAACTGTTCGCAGAAAAACTGAAAACAGTGATGGATCTGCATAATTTCACTTTGACGCAGTACTATAAAGTTCCGGCAGTGGATTATCAGACCACATTGGATAACGCTCTGGCTATCGCCGAAATTCTTAAGCCACTGGTTGTTGATGTGACTGATTTATTGGACCGCGCCCGCAAGGCTGGTCAGGAAATCATGTTTGAAGGCGCTCAGGGTACACTGCTGGATATCGATCACGGTACCTACCCCTATGTAACGTCGTCTAACACTACGGCGGGTGGTGTTGCCACCGGTGCCGGTTTTGGCCCGCGTTACCTCGATTACGTGCTGGGTATTGTCAAAGCCTATACGACGCGTGTCGGTTCTGGCCCGTTCCCTACAGAGCTGGGTTGTGAAGTAGGCGAGCATTTAGGTGTAAAAGGCCATGAGTTCGGTGCAACTACAGGTCGTAAACGTCGCTGTGGCTGGTTTGACGCAGTAGCGGTCAAGCGCGCGGTTCAGCTTAACAGTATTTCTGGTTTCTGTTTAACCAAGCTGGATGTACTGGATGGCCTGGAAACCGTGAAAATCTGTACTGGCTATAAAGATGCTGCCGGTAACGTTACTGATGTTCCGCCGCTGGCTGCAGAAGGCTACGAGCTGGTTACGCCGGTGCTGGAAGAAATGCCGGGCTGGACAGAGAGTACTTTTGGTGTACAAAAGCTGGAGCAGTTGCCTCAGGCGGCCCGTGACTACATCACCAGGCTGGAGCAACTAACTGGCGTGCCTATTGATATAGTGTCGACCGGACCAGACCGGGTTCAGACGATTGTTTTACGCCATCCATTTGGCTGAAACATCTGAACGAGAGTTTACCCCGTATAAAAACGCTGCCATCTGGCAGCGTTTTTGCTTATGCTGATAAGCATAGAATTTCACGGGGCTACATATTATGCGGACAATAATCTTGTTACTTACCGGGTGTCTGCTGTGCGCCTGTGGTGGCGGGGGTAACAGCAGCAGCGGAGGAAATACGGCGGCGCCGGTCAATCTTTGCCAGCGTAATGATATTAATGCTCAGGTGTTTTGTGCCCTGCAGCAGGACTATCTTTGGTACCGTGATTTACCGGCCTCGATTAATCCTGATAATTACGCTTCACCCTCTGCTTTACTGCAGGCTGTGGCCGCGCCGCAAGACCGATACAGTTTCGTGTTAACAGCACAGGAATATCAGGATCGCTTTATCAATGCCACTTTTTTTGGGTTTGGTTTTTCCAGCGTACGTGCTGATAACAACAGCGCCCTGCAAATCGCTTTTGTTTATGATGATGGCTCTGCGGCCCAGAATGGTTTGCGCCGTGGCGATAAAATTACTGAAATTGAAGGTGTCAGCGTTTCACAGTGGCTAAGCCAGCTTGATGCAGGCACTATCAGCAGTGAAGATATATATGGCCCAAATGAGAATGGTGTAATAAGGAACTTTATCTGGCAGAAACCAGACGGCAGCCAGCTCAGTGCCGACTTTATAAAAAGTGATGTCACGACCAATACGGTATTGCACCGCTCAGTGATAGAGCAAGACAACAAGCGGATTGGTTACCTGGTATTTAACAGCTTTATTGAGTTGTCCGAGTCTGAGCTGCAACAAGCTTTTGCTTATTTTGCTATACAGGGAGTTGAAGAGCTGGTGCTCGATTTACGCTATAACGGCGGCGGTTTAATTCGTGTTGCTAATCAGCTCAGCACACAGATAGCACAGCGTAATGTGCAAGGGCAGGTATTCGTTAAATACCGTTACAACGATAAAAACATTGCTAAAAATAACACTACACTTTTTTCGCTCGGTGCCGGCAGTACCAGTTTAAATCTGGACAGGGTGTTTATTCTGACAACAGCCAGTAGCTGCTCATCCAGTGAGCTGGTCATTAATGCGTTGTCACCCTTTATTGATGTCGTACAAATCGGGGGCACGACCTGTGGCAAACCGGTTGGTCAGCAGCCGGATCAAATAGGAAATTATGTGCTGTTTGCAATTAACTTTCAGACCGTTAATGCCCTGGACCAAGGGGATTACTTTGAAGGGTTGGAGCCAGAGTGCCAGGTGCCGGAACAAATCAATGGTGACTGGGGGATAGCGGATGATCCGCTGTATGCTGAGGCGTTGCAATACATTCGCACTGGCAATTGTAGCAATGTCGCGACTTCTGCAATATCGGCAGCCTCATTACGCTCGTTACCTGCTCAAATGCCTGTATTAGCGCCCTGGACCGTTAATGACGAGCATTAAGGCGCAAAACTTGCTTAATATCTGATTAAGGTAGCCGATAAGGTACAACTGACAATTTTCAGGCGTAGATGATGATTAAAGGTGTTTACTTAGCGTTAGCGATGTTAGTACTAACAGTTCCGGCTGTGGCTCAGGAGCTTGAAGCAGTGCAGCTGTATTCGCAGGACGAACTGCTGGCCCTTATCCGCACTAACAGTCATTTAAAGCGGGTCAAAGCCGATGATTGCCAGTTGGTCAATGACATTGAAGCGAGAGCCGATATTATGCAGCTGCCTGCCTACCAGTTTTTATACGGTGATATGCTGGCCTATGCGGTCTGCGTGCCGCGTAATGTTGAACGCGGCTGGGATTTAATGTTGCAAGCTGCCGGGCAAGGGTTGCCGGAAGGGTTAGAACAAGTAGGACGTTACTATCATATTGGCCGTTTTGTTCAACCCGATATTGATAAAGCCATTGTATATCTGCGGGAAGCCTCGGCGCTGGGTAATTTAAACGCCCAGTTACGGTTGGGGCAGATCCTGGCTGATGGCAACGGTAGCCCGGTAGATTTTGAGCAGACCTATCGCTGGCTGCATAATGCAGTAACAGCTGATAGTGCTAAACATAAGCAAATTCAGCAGGTACTTTCAGCCCTGGCGAAGAAAATGCCAGCACGGGTAGTTGCCAATGCTAAAAGACCGGTCAAATGAAGTTCATACTCATTGGCAGGTTTAGCTGTTACACTTAACACAATTTAGGAAGCAAAAGATAACTTAATGACGGTAAATGATCCGCATCTTGCGCGTGAGCAGGAAAAATACGAAAACCCCATCCCCAGCCGGGAATTTATTCTCGAGCATATCGAAAAACGCCAAAACCCCGCTTATTTTGATGAACTGGTTGAAGAGCTGGGGCTTAAAGATGATGACGCCATTTTTGCGCTGAAAAAGCGGCTACGGGCTATGGAGCGCGACGGCCAGCTGATTTACACCAAAAACCGCCGCTACGGCCTGGTCGATAATATGGACCTGGTTAAAGGCACGGTACTTGGGCATCGTGAAGGCTATGGCTTTTTAAAACTGGAGCAAGGCGGGCCGGACTGGTTTATCCCTAATTTTGAAATGCAGCGCCTGCTGCCTGGCGATGTGGTGCTGGCCACGGCGCAAAGCATTTCCGCTAAAGATAAAATTGAAGCCCGTGTTGTACGTGTACTTGAACCCCGTACTGAGCCGGTAGTAGGCCGTTACTATAAAGATTTCGCATTGGGCGTGGTGGTGCCGGAAGACCCGCGCATTTCACAGGATATTGTTATTCCTGATGGCGAGCAGGGCGCTGCCCGGCATGGCCAGGTGGTGCTGGCCGAAGTCACTCAGCGACCGTCAAAACGCGTTAACGCTGTGGGTAAAGTGATCGAGGTACTGGGCGAGCATATGGCGCCGGGTATGGAAATCGAAATCGCTATCCGTAATCACCAGATCCCACATGAGTTTTCTGATGCTGTGCTCAAGCAGGTGGCCAAATATGGTGAAGAGGTGCCGGCAGCGGCTAAACAGGGCCGGGTTGACTTAACCCAGTTGGGCCTGATTACCATCGATGGTGAAGACGCGCGTGACTTTGACGATGCAGTTTATGCTGAAGCTAAAGAAAACGGTGGCTGGCGCCTGTGGGTGGCTATTGCTGATGTCAGCAGCTATGTGCAACCAGACACAGCACTGGATAAAAGTGCGCTGGAGCGCGGTAACTCAGTGTACTTCCCCGATCATGTGGTGCCAATGCTGCCTGAGGCGTTATCAAATGGTTTATGTTCATTGAACCCGCACGTTGATCGCCTGTGTTTAGTTGCAGATATGCATATCAGTGCCAACGGTAAACTGGAGAGCTATCAGTTTTATGAGGCGGTGATGCACTCCAGCGCGCGTTTAACCTATAACAAAGTGCATAAAATTCTGCAGGGCGACCCCGAGCTGCGTCAGCAATATGATGCTAACCTGATCAATATTGAGACGTTGTACGCACTGTATAAAAAGCTCGCCAAAGTGCGTGGACAGCGCGGCGCTATTGAGTTTGAAACGGTTGAAACCCGTTTTATCTTTAACAGCCATCGTAAAATTGAACAAATAGTACCGGTACACCGGGTTGAGTCACATAAGATCATTGAAGAATGTATGATCATGGCCAACGTCGCGGCAGCACGTTTTATTGAAAAACACGAAGCTCATACGTTATTCCGCGTGCACGAGCGCCCGGACGGTGATCGCTTTGATAACTTCCGCCGCTTTTTAGGCGAGCTGGGCATTGAAGCCGACTTACCAAACGAGCCTACCCCACTGGAGCTGACCGAGCTGTTAAATCGTATTGGCGAGCGGCCCGACCGCGAACTGATTGAAACCACTATGCTGCGCTCAATGAAACAAGCAGTGTATCAGGGCGATAATCAGGGCCACTTTGGTTTGGCGCTTGAGGCTTACGCCCATTTTACCTCGCCAATTCGCCGTTATCCGGATCTGGTGTTGCATCGTGGTATCAAAGCCATACTGGCAAAACAAGGGCAAAAAGTGATTGGTGCCCGGGCGTACAGTGAGGCCGAAATTACCCCTCTGGGCGAGCAGTGCTCGATGACAGAGCGCCGGGCAGATGATGCCACCCGTGAAGTGGCTGACTGGCTTAAATGCGAGTATATGCAGGACCATCTGGGTGATGAGTTTGAAGGTGTGGTGTCAACGGTCACCAACTTCGGTTTATTCGTTCGGTTAACCGAACTGTATATCGAGGGTTTGGTACATGTTACTTCACTGCAAAACGATTACTATCACTTTGACGTTGACCGCCACGTATTAACCGGTGAGCACAGTAAAGTCAGCTATCGCATGGGCGATTTACTCAAAGTGAAAGTGGCTGCCGTTAATCTTGAAGCGCGAAAAATTGATTTAGTGCTGGTGGGTGAACCCAAGCGCTATGTCAATAAAGCCGATATTAAGGCATCAAAACTGGCGGCCAGTGGCAAAGCGGCAAAAGCTGGCAAGGCAGGCGCGGGTAAGGGCGGTAGCAGCCGCAGTGGCAAAGCACCGGTGAAAAAAGATGACAAGCCTAAAGGAGCTCGTAATATTACCGCGCGGAAAAAGCCACGGCGAAAGACTAAATAATGGTAGTAAGCCACTAGCAAAACGGAATACTCACGCTGACACGCCGTGAATATGTCCCTATAGGCTCGATTCAGGCATCCATGCCTTCAACGGTCAGCTTAGAGTATTCCGATTCGCTAATCATCTAAACTAATGTAAACTGCCGACCAATTTTTCTGACTGGCGAAACAAGGGCTAACAATGAACGCAGATCTGGTATTCGGTATTCACGCGGTAGAGGCGTTTTTACAGCGTTCGCCGCAAGATGTGCTGGAATTGTTTGTGATGAAAGATCGCGACGATAAGCGCATGCAACCGATCATTCAGTTAGCCCGCCAAAATGGCGTGTCGGTGCAGTTCTGTAACCGTAAAACACTGGATGATATGGTCAGTGGCCAGCATCAGGGGGTAGTTGCTAAAGCCCGTTTACAAAGCTCAGGCAACGAAGCGGATTTAGCGGCTATTGTGGCTGAAAACGATAAGCCGTTTATTCTAATTCTTGATGGTGTAACCGACCCGCACAACTTAGGCGCTATTTTACGTAGCGCTGATGCGGCCGGCGTGCATGCCGTTGTTGCGCCAAAAGACCGCTCAGTGAAACTGACATCAGTGGTACGAAAAGTGGCTTGTGGCGCTGCCGAAAGCGTGCCCTTTATTACGATTACCAACTTAGCCAGAACCATGCGAGAACTGCAGGATGCAGGTGTTTGGATTGTCGGCACCGCTGGTGAAACTGACACCTTAGTCTACGATGCTGATTTAAAAGGCCCGTTAGCGCTGGTACTAGGCGCTGAAGGCGAAGGCCTGCGTCGTTTAACGCGCGAAACTTGCGATAGCCTGGTGAAAATTCCGATGTTTGGCACCGTATCCAGCCTGAACGTGTCAGTGGCCGCCGGTATCTGCTTATTTGAAGCGGTGCGTCAGCGCAGCTAATCCAAATATCTGCTTGTTATTTACCCGCTAAATCCGTAGAATACGCGACCTTCGGCCATACACTTAACGTTCCTTGCCTCCATGAGAACCCCGGCCGAGTTCCCCCGAGGCTTACTAACCGTAAGGAGCTACAATGCGTCATTACGAAATCGTTTTTATGGTTCACCCTGATCAGAGTGAGCAGGTACCAGGCATGATCGAGCGCTACACTGGCGCGATCAAAGAAGCGGGTGGTTCTATTCACCGTCTGGAAGATTGGGGCCGTCGTCAACTGGCTTACCCAATCCAGAAGTTGCATAAAGCTCACTATGTTCTGATGAACGTAGAAGCGCCACAAACTGTGATTGATGAGCTGGAAACTAACTTCCGCTACAACGATGCTGTTTTACGTAACCTGATTATGCGCACTGACAGTGCCGTAGTTGAGCCATCACCAATGGCTAAGGTACGTGAAGAACGTCGTGAGCGTGCTCCTCGCGAAACTGAAGAGCAAGTATCAAACGAAGAGTAAGTTGTTGTTAATGGACAATTGCACCGTACTGGTAGGCACAATTTGTCGCGCACCAGAGCACAGCGAAAGTCCGGCGGGTATACCGCATACGGTTCTGGCACTGGAACATCGCAGTAGCCAGATGGAAGCCGGCTTAAACCGCCAGGCTTATGTCAGGATACAGGTGGTACTCACCGGAACTGAACTGACACAACATACTAAAGCGTTAACGTTGGGCAACATGGTTAAGGTAAGCGGTTTTTTAAACCGGCACCAAAGCCGCAGTGGACAGGCAAAGCTGGTACTGCACGCACAACACATTGAACAAATAAGTTAGGAGACAGGCAAATGTCACGTTTTTTCCGTCGCCGTAAATTCTGCCGTTTTTCTGCAGAAGGCACTGTAGAGATTGATTACAAAGATACCGCTGTTCTGAAAAACTATGTTACAGAAAGCGGCAAGATCGTACCTAGCCGTATTACTGGTACCAGCGCTAAGTATCAGCGTCAATTAGCCCGTGCTATCAAGCGCGCACGCTACCTGGCTCTGTTACCGTACAGCGACTCACACAGCTAATACAGAAGGGGTATAAGTAATGCAAATTATTCTGTTAGACAAAGTCGCTAACCTTGGTGGTTTAGGTGACAATGTAACTGTTAAGTCTGGCTATGCTCGTAACTTCTTATTCCCACAGGGTAAAGCAGTTCCAGCTACTAAGGCTAACATCGAGAAATTCGAAGCCCGTCGTGCTGAATTAGAAGCTAAATTAGCTGCTGATTTAGCCGCTGCTAATGACCGTGCTGCTAAAGTTGCTGCGCTGGGTGAAGTGACTATCGCTTCTAAAGCTGGTGATGAAGGCAAACTGTTCGGTTCAGTTGGTACTCGCGATATCGCTGATGCTATCACTGAAGCCGGTGTTGCAGTGTCTAAAGCAGAAGTGAAGTTACCAAACGGTACTTTACGTGAAACTGGCGAGTTCGATATCGACCTGCAGTTACACGCTGAAGTTATCGCAACTGTTAAAGTTGTGGTAATCGCAGAAGCTTAATTGCTTGAAAGCGCACTGCAGCTGCAGTGCGCTTTTCCAATCACCTCCGTTTTATCCTCTGATATAGCCATCACACCGGCACAGATGCCTAGCCGTTAAAAATTTCTGTTACTTTGCTTTGTTATCTGCCTGTGGCAGGTTAGCATTATGCTGTTTTCGCTAACTGATACAGGTGCTATGAGCAGTACAAAAGATAAGCAGGTTGCTGCGGTTAAAATGCCGCCCCATTCAATAGATGCTGAGCAGTCAGTGCTTGGCGGCTTAATGCTGGACAACGATGCCTGGGACCGTGTTGCAGAGAAGGTGGTCGAGCAGGATTTCTATCTCAGAGCACACCGCTTTATTTTTGCAGCCATGTCACGTCTGGCAGAATCCAGCCACCCGATAGACATTATTACGGTTTCTGAAGATTTAGAGGCCAACCAACAGTTAGACGATGTGGGCGGCTTCGCCTATTTGGGCGAAATTGCCAAAAACACGCCCAGCGCAGCAAATATTCTGGCCTATGCTGATATCGTGCGTGAGCGTGCCGTGGTACGCGATATGATTTCAGTCGCGCACGACATTGCTGATGCCGGCTACGATACTCAGGGCCGCACGTCGGCTGAGCTGCTCGACTTTGCCGAAACCAAGGTATTTAAAATTGCCGAGCAGCGTGCCAATGCCAACGAAGGCCCGGAACCTATCAATGCGATCCTGGCTAAAACCATTGAAAAAATCGACGAGCTGTTCCGCTCGCCGCACGATGGTGTCACCGGTGTCTCTACCGGTTACGTCGACCTGGATAAGATGACCAACGGCATGCAGCCATCGGATCTGATTATCGTTGCTGCCCGCCCGTCGATGGGTAAAACCACCTTTGCGATGAACCTGTGTGAACATGCTGCTATCACCAGTGATAAGCCGGTGCTGATTTTCAGCTTAGAGATGCCGTCAGAGCAAATTATGATGCGTATGCTGGCGTCTTTAGGCCGTATTGACCAAACCAAGGTGCGTACCGGCCAGCTTGAAGACGAAGACTGGGCGCGTTTGTCGTCAGCAATTGAGCTGTTAAATACCAAAGGCAAAATGTATATCGACGATGGTTCGGGCCTGACACCGACAGAGGTACGCTCGCGGGCGCGCCGGGTAGCACGTGAGCACGGTGGCCTGAGTATGATCATGGTCGATTATTTGCAGTTAATGACAGTACCGGGCTTAAGTGAAAACCGTACATTGGAAATTGCGGAAATCTCGCGTTCGTTAAAAGCGCTGGCAAAAGAGCTTAAAGTACCGGTAGTGGCGCTGTCTCAGCTTAACCGTTCACTTGAACAGCGGGCCGATAAACGCCCGGTAAACTCCGACTTACGTGAATCCGGTTCTATCGAGCAGGATGCCGACTTAATCATGTTTATCTACCGTGACGAGGTATATAACGACGACAGCCCGGATAAAGGCACAGCCGAGGTCATTATTGGTAAGCAGCGTAACGGCCCGATAGGCCGCGTGAGGCTGACATTCCATGGCCGTTATTCACGCTTTGATAACTATGCTGGTAGCGCCCGTTTCGAGGAAGATTAATGCAAAGCCGCCGGCCACAGGCCATTATTAATCTTAACGCCCTTAATCATAATTTTTCCCGGGTAAAACAATTGGCTCCTGCCAGCAAGGTATTGGCAGTGTTAAAAGCCAACGCCTATGGCCATGGGATGCTTGCCGTGGCCCAGGCATTGAAGCACGCTGATGCGCTGGGTGTGGCCCGCATTGATGAGGCTCTGGCGCTACGTGCTGGTGGTATTACCAAACCCATTGTGCTGCTGGAAGGCTTTTTCCACCCGGATGAGCTGCAGCAGGTGGTAGCGTCTAATTTACAGCTGGTAATACATCACCGCGAGCAAGCCACAGCACTGGTAGCTGCCAGGTTGGATGCGCCGGTACGGGTTTGGTTGAAAGTTGATTCCGGTATGCACCGGCTTGGTATTTACCCGGATGAATTTAATGAGTTGCATCAGTGCTTAAGTCAAAGTGCCAATGTGCAAACGCCAATCCGTTTTATGAGTCATTTTGCCAGCTCGGATGAGTTGGCGAACCCGGCTACGCTGCGGCAATTGCAGCTGTTCCGGCAGACTATTGCAGACACAGAAGGTGAGGTGTCACTGGCTAATTCTGCTGCCATTTTAAACTGGCCGCAAAGCCACGCTGATTGGGTGCGGCCTGGCCTGATGTTATATGGTGTATCACCAATGGCTGATGGCAGCGGCAATACGCAGGGCTTGCAACCGGTAATGACCTTAAGCAGCAGTGTTATCGCGGTGCGGCATGTTAAAGCCGGTGAGGCAGTAGGCTATGGCGGCAGTTGGATAGCTGCACACGACACCCGGCTAGCCGTTGTCGCGATAGGATACGGTGATGGCTACCCGCGAGCAGCCAGTAACAATGCCGACGTCGTTATTAATGGTCAGCGCTTGCCGGTTGTCGGGCGTGTCTCTATGGATATGATTACTGTTGATATCGGCCAGCAGAGCGTTGCAGTTGGTGACAACGTTATTCTGTGGGGGCCACAGTTGCCGGTAGAGCAGCTTGCGCAGAGGGTAGAGACTATTCCTTATGAGCTATTGTGTAATATCACCAGCCGCGTGCAGTTTAGCTACGCTGAATAATAACTTCCCTGCCTGGCACATTTTCTGCTTTAAGTGTTCACCATCTATGGCATTAAATTTTGCAGGAATGTGTGATGACAGTGTCAGGCCTTTCAATTAACAACTTCCAGCTACAGTATCAGCTGCTTAAGCCTGAGAATGGCGCGGATGCGTTTGCCAGCCGGCAAGATATTGCCGCCAAACCGGCAATCGCAGCCGCTACTGCCGCTCACGCCAGCAAGGCAGCGGCTCCTGCCGAGCCTGAGACTGAGCAACAAAAAGCATTTCTGGATCAGTTGATGGAGCAAATGCTGGCAAACCGTATTGGGCTTGATAAGCAAAAATACGATGAAATTCAGCAGAAGATAGAAGAGACCGAAGCAGAGAAAGATGCGCTGGCACAGCAACCCGCCAGCGTAGAACGTGACAATAAGCTATCGGCGCTTGATGATAAGTTGACGCAGCTAAACAAAGCACTTGAAGCGTTGATAGAGCAGGCAAACCGTAACCGGGAGCGTAAAGAGCGTTCGGAGCAAGCTGCAAAAGACGTGATAGCACAATACCGCAATGCTGCGTTTGTGAAACAGGAGCCGACTATTTTTTTATAGCCGGCGTCGGGTAGTTACTTATCGAAGCTGACTTCGATATGTACTTTGCCAAAGTCGGAGTCGAAAGGCATCAGAATTTTTGCACCTTCGGATTTATGTGAAATAGTGTGGCCTTTACCCGATACCACAACTGGTGTTGCCATAGTGAAGTCGTAACCTTTTTCACCCAGAATACGCTTGGCACCACCTGTCACCATATTGGTTATTTCGCCAACCATATCAGTGACATCCGCTGTAATACCTTTTGGCCGCTCGCCCAACATACGAAACATAATTTCTACAGCTAATGATTCTTCAAAAGTAATAGAGAATGAGCCTTTGGTTTGTGGGCTAACCATGCCGATTAAGCCGGACACATCACCACGGGCCACTTCATCTTTTTTTATCCGGGGCTGTCCCGGCGTGATGGTGGTATTGGCCATCGTACTTAATACATTGACCAGAGACGATAAAAACGGGTTTATAAATTCTACATTCATGTCTACGCCTATCAGAATACGGTATCAGGGCTACAACTTGTTTAAGATTAGAAACCTTTTACTGAATTAACAAGCCAGATCCTTGATATGGAAAAGTTTTATTGTTTTGCCTTACAGGTTTTGCATAAGCCGTGGGCTTCTATCGTCTGGTGCTTGATAACAAAGCCCTGTGCCACTGCCTGGCGGTTAAATTCCTCATGCAGCAAATCTGAGTGCAATTCAGTGACATTGCCACACTGATCACATATCAATAATTGTGCCGGATGATGCTGGCCAAAATGATGACAGAGTAAAAAAGCATTCGTTGATTCAATTTTGTGAATAAAGCCTTGTTCTGTAAGAAACTCCAGAGCACGGTAAACGGTGGCAGGTTTGGCTCCGGGTTCAGTCTGCTTTAGCTGTTCTAATAGCTCGTAAGCGCCAATGCCGCCGTTGAGGTTGGCAAGCAGGCGAAAGACTTTTTCCCGGATGGACGTAAAGCGGGCACCATTTTGTTCGCATATTGTACGGGCCCGGTTGACCAGTGTTTCCGTCGACATAATTTGCTCCTGTCAGCAGTTGTCGGCAGTGTACCATATCAGGCATTAACTGCCACGCTGTCAGGAATAAACTGCAAGGTCTACAGACGGTTGATCTGATCTTTTAGCTGATAAGACTTGTCAGTAACAATACTTTCCAAAGTGGCGATACGTTGCTTTAGTTTCTCATGCTCTGCTTTCAGCTCATCCATTTCCTTGCTGCTGCCGGCTTTATTTTTGTGCTTGTTGTAGGAGTCAAAAGCGGCAAACGCCATTGAACACACCACAACAATAACAATCATGTCAAACACGCCCATTTTTTAGCTGCTCCTTGATAACTGGTTAATTTGATCTTTAATCTGATAAGATTTATCGGTCACTATGGCTTCCAGAATGGCGATGCGTTGTTTCAGCTCCGCGATTTCCTGCTCGAGTTTATCAATACCTTTGCCAGATGCCAGTTGTTGATACTTATATCGCATTTTCATCGCATCGTAAGCAACACCGCCGAGTATGGCAACTACCACTATGATGACAATACCGATATCCATAAAGACGCTCCTTCTTTAGTTTGTTAGTCTGGCAATCTTAGCAAATCAGATGCCAATCATATTAACTGTTTATAATCAAATGTTTATGCTGTTAGCTGGGTTTGCTTTTCGGGCAAATAAACAAAAGTTTAGCCAATTTAACCAGAATATAGTGGTAAACTCGGTGTCGGGTATAGCGAATAATTGTAAAGCAATATGACTGATGAAGACTGGATGCAGTACGCGATCAAGCTCGCTGCCAAAGCGGAAGAGCAAGGTGAAGTGCCGGTTGGGGCGGTGCTGGTGAAGGATGGCATTTTGTTGTCTGAAGGCTGGAACCAGATGATCAGCCTGAACGACCCGTCAGCCCATGCCGAGATGCAGGCAATACGTGCGGCTTCCGCTATGGTTGGAAACTACCGCTTACCCGATTGCACCTTATACGTGACGTTGGAGCCGTGTAGCATGTGCGCTGGTGTGATGGTGCACAGCAGAATTAAAAAAGTCGTGTTTGGTGCCAGTGATTTGAAAACCGGTGCGGCCGGCTCCGTACTTAATTTGTTGCAGCATCACTGCTTTAATCATCAGGTAGAAATTGTTCCAGGTGTATTGGCGCAGCAATGTGCAGCACAGCTATCAGGCTTTTTTCAGCGGCGCAGAGCTGAGCATAAAGCGCTTAAACGCACTCAGCCTCAGGCTGATTAAAAAAGCCAAGGTAATGACGACGACGTTGGTGCAGTTTTGTGACGGCTATGTTGCGTTTGATCCGTCGTCTGCTGGCTGCAACATCTAACAATCGACGACGCCTGGCTTTTACCTGAGGTTTTTTCCGTTTTAGCATGGGCGCTCCTTTATCTGATATTAACGGCTACTATGAGGGCGACAGGCTTTGGGATCAACAGTGTGTTAATCCTGGCCGGCGGGAGGCTGTGGCAAGATTTCTGTACTGCTTTGCTCAGTCAGTCGCTGCTTCTGCTCTTCCAGACGTTGCTCTGCCTGCTGGCGCTCATCGACCCACAGAAGGGTATCGTAGTAGCGGCGTATATTATCAACATAGGTTACCGCTTCGTCTCCACGTGCATAACCATACTTAGTTGTCTGATAAACATTTTTTTGCCGCAGTAATGGCAGGCGCTGCTTTACATCCAGCCATTTGTCAGGATCGGCGCCGTCACGCTGGGTAAGGACCCGCGCATCTTCAACATGACCCCAGCCAACATTATAAGACGCTAACGCAAACCATAGCCGGTCAGGCATCGGAATACGTTCCGGTATGCGTGTCACCAGCCGGTGCAGATAGCGACTGCCGCCGCGGATGCTCTGCTGCGCATCCAACCGGCTGGTTACCCCCATTTGCTGAGCGGTGGGTAAGGTCAGCATCATTAAACCACGTACGCCAGTCGGGCTTTTTGCTTTGGCGTCCCAGTGTGATTCCTGGTAACTGAGTGCGGCCAGTAAGCGCCAGTCCAGCTCGCCGGCGTATTGCTCGAACCAGGGTTTCAGTGTCGGCAGCGTCTGCTCGATAGCTTCGATATACGAGAGCGTATCGACGTAATTGAATTGCTGCACATGGCCGAAATAGCGGTCTTCCAGGGCGATAAGCTCTCCGCCCTGATACATGGCACCGAAAAACTCAATTAAAACGGCATACAGTGAATCGTCCTGATTATCTGCCAGTAACCAGCTTACCGGCAGATTATCCCGCACGGTAAAAGCGATGCTCAGGTTAGGGTAAAAGCGCCTGTTGAGCGCCAGTTGATTAGAATCCGTGACCGTGTAAGCAATATTACCGTCTACTACCTGTTGCAGGATCTCTTCGGCGTCCAGTGTCGGGTCTTGTTGCCATTTCAGCGTTGGATGGTCCTGTTCCAGTTGCTGCAGTGTTTCCGCATGACTACTGTCTTTTACCACGACTATGGTGTCTGTCAGATCATCTACTGAGCGTGGCCAGGTGTTACCCTGCTTAAACACCAGCACTTCATTAATCCAGCGGTATGCAGGGGAAGAGCGGTATTTACCTTTACGGATTTCGGTCAGTGTTAACCCGCCGGCGATATAATCAACCTGGCCGGTTTCGAGTTTTTGCAACAGTTCGTCCAGATGATAACTCGGATACAACTCGAGTTTGACACCCAGCTTATCTGCTAAGGCCTGGCTCAACTCCAGCTCGAAACCGGTAGGGCCGTCTACGCCAACATAGTAACTGGTGGGGCCATGCAGTACGCCAACTTTTAAAGTATCTCTCTGATATATATCGAAAAGCTGGCTCTGCTGTGGTTCTGGACTACAGCCGGTAAGCCAAATCAATACCAGTAGCCAGTAGCCACTTCTACGCATGCATTTTCACTCTTTACCACCTTATTCCCGGCTGTTATAGCAAACTTCTGCTTCGGCGTCAGTGTTTACTCATACCACTTAGGCAGAAATTTCTTTATAATGGCGCGCCTGTTTCAGGTTCCATCGTTGTTCAACCCACGGGAAAAAAAGCCTATGTTGATCCTGCGTGGTGCGCCAGCACTGTCCGATTTCAGAATTCAGAAGTTACTCGACCAATGCGCCCAAAGTGGCTTAACTGTCAGCAATATCTATGCTGAGTTTATGCACTTTGCTGATGTCAGCGGCGCATTAACTGACGCACAGCAGCACACGCTGGACAAGTTGCTGACTTACGGTCCGGCAATCGCCAGCCATGAACCCCGCGGCCATATGCTGCTGGTGACTCCCCGTCCAGGGACTATTTCGCCCTGGTCATCTAAAGCGACCGATATTGCGCACAACTGTGGCCTGACGCAGGTAAAACGCTTAGAGCGTGGTATAGCTTATTATATTGAGGCCGCTGCCGGGTTTAGCCAGCAACAACTGCAGCAGGTTGCGGCTTTGCTGCACGACCGGATGATGGAGGCAGTATTCACCGAACTGACCCAGGCCGAAGCCTTGTTTGCTAAAGCGCAGCCGGCACCCCTTGCGTCTGTCGATATTATAACTGGCGGGCGTGAAGCTCTGGCCAAAGCCAATAACGAAATGGGCCTGGCACTGGCAGAAGATGAAATAGACTACCTGTTTAACAATTTCACTACCTTAGGCCGCAACCCGAACGATATTGAACTCTATATGTTTGCGCAGGCAAATTCAGAGCATTGCCGGCACAAGATTTTTAACGCCGACTGGACAATCGACGGCGTACAACAGCCTAAATCGCTGTTTAAAATGATTAAGAACACCTTTGAGCAAACGCCGGACTATGTGTTATCAGCTTATAAAGATAACGCTGCGGTAATGGAAGGCTCAGCGGCAGGACGTTTCTTTGCCCAGCCAGGCAACAATACTTATCAGTATCACCATGAAGATATCCATGTACTGATGAAAGTTGAAACCCATAACCACCCTACAGCCATTTCACCCTATCCGGGCGCTGCTACAGGTTCGGGTGGCGAAATTCGTGACGAGGGCGCAACAGGCGTTGGTTCTAAACCTAAGGCTGGTTTAGTAGGTTTCTCTGTGTCGAACTTGCGTATACCGGGTTTTGAGCAACCATGGGAAACCGATTTTGGTAAACCTGAACGTATTGTGTCGGCATTAGATATTATGCTGGAAGGTCCCTTAGGTGGAGCAGCCTTTAATAACGAGTTTGGTCGCCCGGCGATCAACGGTTATTTCCGTACCTACGAAGAAAAAGTGCCAAGCCATAACGGTGAGGAAGTGCGCGGTTACCATAAACCGATTATGTTAGCCGGTGGTTTGGGTAATATCCGTGCTGAGCACGTGCAAAAAGGCGATTTACCGGTAGGCGCTAAATTAGTGGTACTGGGCGGCCCGGCAATGAATATCGGCCTGGGCGGTGGTGCTGCGTCTTCTATGGCGTCTGGCCAGTCGGCAGAAGATTTGGATTTTGCTTCCGTGCAGCGCGAGAACCCGGAAATTGAACGTCGTTGTCAGGAAGTTATCGACCGCTGCTGGCAGCTGGGTAGCGATAACCCAATAGTATTTATTCATGACGTCGGTGCTGGTGGTTTATCTAATGCCTTCCCTGAGCTGGTTAATGACGGTGGTGTAGGCGGTAAGTTTGAACTGCGTAACGTGCCAAACGATGAGCCTGGCATGTCACCGCTGCAGATCTGGTGTAACGAATCGCAGGAGCGCTATGTAATGGCGATACCGGCGGATAAAATGCCGGTGTTTGAACAGATCTGTAAGCGTGAGCGCGCACCTTTTGCGGTAGTGGGCGAAGCCACAGCAGAGCAGCACTTAACGTTAACCGATACCCACTTTGGTAGCACGCCAATTGACTTACCGCTAAGTGTATTACTGGGTAAAGCGCCAAAGATGCACCGGGATGTGAAAAGCGCGACCTCTGCCGGGAAAGCGCTGGAGCTGTCAGGTGTCAGTATTAAAGACGCAGCAGAGCGCTTGCTGCGCTTACCTGCTATCGCAGAAAAAACCTTCCTGGTTACCATCGGTGACCGCACTGTAACAGGCCTGGTGGCCCGCGATCAGATGGTTGGCCCATGGCAAGTACCTGTTGCCAACTGTGGTGTTACCGCAGCCAGCTATGATACTTATCACGGCGAAGCGATGGCGATGGGCGAGCGTACCCCTGTTGCACTGCTGGACTTTGCCGCGTCAGCACGTCTGGCTGTTGCTGAAGCCATTACCAACATTGCTGCCACTGACATTGGTGATTTAAAACGCGTTAAATTATCAGCTAACTGGATGGCTGCAGCAGGTCATCCGGGTGAAGATGCCGGTTTGTATGCTGCGGTTAAAGCTATTGGCGAAGAGCTGTGCCCTGCGCTGGAAGTCACTATTCCGGTAGGCAAAGACTCCATGTCGATGAAAACCAAGTGGCAGCAAAATGGCGAAGATAAAGCGGTTACTGCACCGTTATCTTTGGTCATCACTGCCTTTGCCCGGGTAGAAGATATCCGTAAAACGGTGACGCCACAGCTGCGCACAGATAAGGGCGACACCAGCCTGCTGCTGATTGACTTAGGCCAGGGCCAGAACCGGCTGGGCGCTTCCAGCCTGGCGCAGGTGTATAAACAGTTAGGCCAAACACCGGTCGATTTGGATAGCCCGGAGCTGTTAATTAACTTCTTTAACGCTGTGCAGCAGCTAACGCGTGAGCAAAAACTGCTGGCGTATCATGACCGTTCAGACGGTGGTTTGTTTGTTACGCTGGCGGAAATGGCGTTTGCCGGTAAGGCCGGTGTCAATGCGGACATTGCTGCCCTGGGCAATGATGATATGGCGGTGCTGTTCTCAGAAGAGCCGGGTGCTGTGATTCAGGTAAGCACCAGTGAACTGGCTTACGTGCAGCAAGTGCTGGCGCAGCACAATCTGGCGCAGTGCAGCCATGTTATCGGCAGCGTTAACAACAAAGATGAGTTGGTATTCAGCCGTGGCGACAAAGTGGTGCTGAGCGATAGCCGCACCCGTTTACGTTGTATCTGGGCAGAAACCACTTACCAGATGCAGGCACTTCGTGATAACCCGGCCGGTGCCAAGCAGGAATTCGAGGCCAAAGCCGATGCAGCGGATCCTGGCTTAAATGTTAAACTGAGCTTTGATATCAATGCTGATGTAGCCGCACCTTTTATCTTAAAAGGCGCTGCACCTAAAGTCGCGATCCTGCGTGAGCAGGGTGTTAACTCGCATGTTGAAATGGCGGCTGCCTTTAACCGCGCTGGCTTTACCGCGGTGGATGTGCACATGAGTGATATTTTGGCTGGCCGCGCCAAGCTTGCCGATTTTAACGGCTTAGTTGCCTGCGGTGGCTTCTCTTACGGTGACGTGTTAGGCGCCGGTGAAGGCTGGGCCAAATCGGTATTGTTTAACGATATTGCCCGTCAGCAATTTGCCGATTTCTTCGCACGCCAAAGCACCTTCTCGCTGGGTGTCTGTAACGGCTGTCAGATGATGTCGAACTTAAAGAGCCTGATCCCCGGTGCTGATTTATGGCCACACTTTGTGCGTAATAAATCAGAGCGGTTCGAAGCCCGTTTCAGTCTGGTAGAAATTCAGCAAAGCCCGTCATTATTCTTCAATGGCATGGCAGGCTCGCGTATGCCAATCGCGGTATCACACGGCGAAGGCCACGCTGAATTTGCCTCATCAGAGGCATTTGCCAAAGCTAACCACAGCGGCACTGTAGCGATGCGGTTTGTTGACCACTACGGTAATGCCACAGAGCAATACCCGCAGAACCCGAACGGTTCTGCCGCCGGTATTACTTCGCTGACTACTACCGATGGCCGCGTGACCATCATGATGCCTCATCCTGAGCGGGTATTCCGTGCTGTAGCTAACTCATGGCAGCCGGACGGCTGGCAGGAAGACAGCCCGTGGATGCGGATGTTCCGCAACGCCCGCGTCTGGCTAGGCTAAAAGCGCACTGGCAATAAATGCCTAAAAAACAAAACCCTGCTCCGGCAGGGTTTTGTTTTTTAGGCATTTATTTATCCGGCAAAGCCTAAATAGCGCAGCTACACTTAGCTCGTTAACCTTTTACGGGCAGCAATAACATGGACACACTTGCTGTACTTTCTCTAAAGAATGCACTTAATATCAGTCACAGTCGCGAGCTTGGTGATAGCCATGCCGTCGTACAACACTATTTGCAGCAGCACAGTGCTGAATTAGCACAGGCCGAAGGGTGGCAGAGTTGGCCAGCACAGCGCCAGACGGTACTTTGTCTGCAGCTGTGTTGTAAACAGGCAGGATTGCAGCCCGGTTTACTTGACGGTTGGTGGGGGCCGCAAACATCTTATGCGGCAGAGCAACTGGCTGGGCTACAGCAACATCAGAAAATACCGCCCCCCTGGCGTGATCGCTACAGCACGCCGGCAAACCCTAATAACTGGCCGTTAGACCGGGAGCAGGAACTCAGAGCTTTTTTCGGTGCCCCCGGTGAGCAGCTGGTTAAAGTCAGCTTTCCATACCCGATGCGGTTAGCATGGGACATGTCAACAACAGTACTGGCAACACAGTGTCATCAAAAGGTCGCGGCCAGTGTGCAAAAAGTGTTAGAGCAGGTGCTGTTGTATTACGGTTTTGATGCCGTGCAACAACTGCGGCTTGATTTATACGGCGGCGGTTTTAACTTGCGTGCCAGGCGTGGGGGCAGCAGTTTGTCTACTCATAGTTGGGGTATCGCCTTTGATTTTGATCCTGAACACAATCAGCTGAAGTGGGGCAGTAATAAAGCCGCTTTTGCCCGCTCTGACTACGACTACTGGTGGCAGTGCTGGGAGGATGAAGGCTGGGTAAGCCTGGGACGCAGCCGCAACTATGACTGGATGCATGTGCAGGCTGCCAGGCTGTAGCGAGGGCGCGCTACATCAGTCCCTTTAAAAAGGCTACAACACTGCGGCCCAGTGCGCTTAAGGCATAGCCGCCTTCCAGCATTGCCACAACCCGCCCTTCACAATGCGCATCGGCTAGCTGTTTTAGCTGCTGTGCTATCCACTGGTAATCATCTTCAGTCAGCAGAAACTGCGCCATATCATCTTCACGGTGGCCATCAAAGCCTGCTGATACCAAAATCAGCTGTGGTTTAAAGTCGTTAATACGGGCCAGCCAGTGCTCTGTGATTTGTTCACGCCACTGAGCCGGTTTACACAACGCGGGTAGTGGCAGGTTTTCAATGTTGTCGGCGCTTGCTGTATTGCCGGTATTTGGATAGAGCGGAAACTGAAACGACGAGCAAAACAGAATACGCTCATCGCCGCTGACGATATCTTCGGTGCCGTTGCCATGGTGCACATCAAAATCAACAATAACCACACGCTCCAGGGCATGCTGTTTCAACGCATGTAAGGCAGCGACCGCCACATTGTTAAAAATACAAAAGCCCATCGCCTGATCGCGGGTAGCGTGATGGCCGGGGGGGCGTACACTGCAAAAAGCCTGCAGGTTTGCATCCTGCAATACAAGGTCAACGGCGTTGATGCCAGCACCGGCAGCATGCAAGGCGGCCTCCAGGCTGTGCTTCATCATTTGCGTATCCGGATCCAGCCAGATATGGCTGTCGCCGGGTTCTTTAGCGAAAATTTCATCTACATAGAGCTTGCAGTGCGCCTGATACAGTTGCTGTTTGGTGGCAGGGGTTGCATCACGTTGTTGCACGACGTATTCCATGCCAGAGCGGATAAGCTGATCATTAATTCCACTCAGGCGTGCCGGTTGCTCCGGGTGGTCATCACCGGCCAGGTGGCGGTAGCAACTGGCATGACTGAACAGGGTTATGGCCATCAGCTGCTCTCTCCACTTTTGCCGGCTCGTGGCAACGGCAGTTGCAGGTATACTTCGCTTGGGTCATCGCCGGGTAAGCGGCCAAAGCCGGCTTTTTGAAATACTGCTAACATGGCTTTATTTTCGGCGCGGACAAAAGCCACCATACTCTGCAGGCCACGTTGCTCTGCAATCATAATCAGCTCCTGTAATAAGCGTTTGGCCATACCCTTGCCCTGATACTTCTCTCGTGTAACAAAGGCGACTTCACAACCAGCGCCGTCGGGTAACAGATAGTAACGGCCCACTGCCTGAATTTGTACTGCGGAGCCTTTTTGTTTCACGATACACAATGCCAGATCTTTGGATTGATCGACCCCAACCAGCGTGCAGGATTTCTCCCGGCTCATCTGGGTTGGCACTGCGCTGTAGCGTAGTTGCAGCGTTTCCTTGGTATGTGAGTAGAAAAACTCCTGCAAACGGCGCTCATCTGACGGGTTAAGCGGACGCAAATCAAATTCTTCGCCGTCAATAGAGAGCTCTTTAAAGCCAACAATGCCCAGTTCCGGCACTTCTGTCGGCGTATGTAGTTGATAATGCGGCACCCAAAAGTGCTGGCGTATCTGCTCCAGCAATTGCTGACGAAACTTCGGATGAGCCACGCGGATAAGTTCCAGTGCACGTTCGCGGATACTTTTGCCGCGCAGCGAGGCAACACCAAACTCTGTTACCACGTAGTGCACATGACCGCGCGAGGTCACAACGCCAGCGCCTTCGCTTAAATGTGCGACGATACGCGATACGGTACCATTTTTAGCGGTGCTGGGCAGCGCAATAATAGGCTTGCCGCCATTACTCATAGAGGCGCCCCGGCTGAAGTCGACCTGACCACCAATACCGCTGTAAAACAAGTGTCCGATCGAGTCAGAAACGATCTGGCCGGTTAAATCGACTTCAATGGCGCTGTTTATTGATACCATATTATCGTTACGGGCAATATTGGCCGGAGAATTAACATATTCGCTCGGGTAGAAACCCATATGCGGGTTGCAGTGCACAAAATCGTATAACGCTTTACTACCGACACAAAAGCTGGCCACTGTTTTACCGGGGTGAAAGGTTTTTTTCCGGTTGGTTACTACGCCTTTTTTAATCAAATCCATCATCGAATCGGTGATCATTTCGCTGTGGATCCCCAAATCTTTATGGTTACCAAGGTAGCGCAGTACGGCATCACACATTTTGCCAACGCCAATCTGAATAGTGGCGCCGTCTTCAACCAATAACGATACATATTGGCCAATACGTTCAGTTACGGCGTCAAGTTTAACCGGCGGCATTTGTACCAGCGGCTGCTCGGCATAATAGTAGGCGCTTATCTGGTCGCGGTGAATAAACGCCTGACCATAGGTGATTGGCATTGACGGGTTTACCTGAGCGATAACTTTTTTCGCCGCTCTGGCGGCGGCCGAGACGATATCAACCGATACGCCGAGTGAGTGATAGCCATGCTCATCGGCCGGGCTAACCATAATTAACGCTGCATCAAGCGGAATAATGCCGTCGCTGAACAAAGAGGGGATGTCAGACATAAAGCATGGCGTATAGTCAGCGCGGCCTTCTGCCACGGCCCGGCGCACCTGGTCGCCACCAATAAAAAGTGCGTTAACCTTAAACAGCTGCTGATATTCGGCATCGGCCCATTTGTTGTCAGCCAGAGAATACACCTGCACCACTTCAATATCGTGCAGCTGCCTGGCATTACTTATCAGGTTATCAATCAGTGCTGTAGGTGTGGCAGCATGAGAACCGATAAAAATCCGGTCGCCTGATTTTAACAGCTGTTGCCAGTTAAGTTTGTCGATTTGCTTTGTCATAACCTGCCGGGCTCATATCGTCTGTTTAACAGTGTAAAACAAAAAGGCGACTCTGATGCAGTCGCCTTTAGTCTTAACCATGATTCATTGCTGGGTTATAAGGTCCAGCGCAGACCAATCATCGCAACATAGGGGTCGATATCAACATCAACACTCTGGATAGTGTTGCCGTTAACCTGTACCCGGCCCGTTGTATCGATGTCCATTTTACTGATCATCAGGTGTAGGCCCAGGGTGTCGTTGAACTTGATGTTTACACCTGCCTGTAACGCCAGACCGAAAGAGTCTTTAAGTTTTAAACCAACAACATCATTCGTGCCTGTTACTCCGAGGCTATCAAGCGCGCCTTCGAGTTGACCATCAATTTGCTCATCAAAGAATACCGTGTAGTTTAGGCCTACACCAATAAATGGGTCGAACGTTTGGTGTTGTGGCATAAAGTGATACTGAGCCAGCAACGTAGGTGGCAGATGTTTAGTGCTACCCACTTTCAACCCATCAATAGCTGAACCTTTTACAGTAATATCATGGCTGAATGGCGTAGCCGCAATCAGTTGTACTGACCAGTTAGGGGTGAACTTATAATCAAGCGTCAGGCCAAGCTGAGTATTGCTGTTTACCCCAACAGCGGTGGAGCCTGCGGGCAAACCTGCTACCTGCTCGACAACATTTAAATTGCTGCTGCTGTCATCAGGTGCAACCGTAATAGCACCGACGTTAATGCCGAATTCGGCTGAGGCAGGGGCAGCGGCGAGTAAAGTGGCCAGAGTGAGCGCGGATAAAACAGTTTTCATAATAATCTCCACAGATAAGGTCTGAGGTGATTTTCCGCTTTCGTCGCGCAAGAATATTGGCCTGGATCAATAAAAAACGGGGCTGCGATAACTTCAGCCCCGTAATTTGTTTTATATCAACAAAATGACGTTTATTCGATATGCCGGGCCGGCCGTTCACGCTGCTGTACCATGCTCTCTTTTGTCGATGCCCGGTACTCACGCGCTGGCTGACGCTGTTGCATCTGCTGCGGCTGGCGCTGTTGCACTGTTGGTTGCTGATACTGCCGGCCTGGTTGCTGCACCTGGCGTTGCGATTCTGCCTTGTGTTGCGGCCGTTCAGACCGTTGCTGAGACTGGCGCTGGCGCAGCTGCTCAGTGCTGACAACCTGATTCGGGCGTTCGCGCTGAGGGTTATACTGACGCTGTTCTTTCAGTTGCTGCTGAACCTGCTGTGGCTGTCGATCATTACGCTGAATATCAGTAGTACGCAGCCGCTGCTCACGTTGCTGGCGCAAAGCCTCGTTGTGCTGACGCGGATTTCTGTCGTCGCTTTGCCACTGGCGGTTTGTTAAGCGTATTTGCTCTGCTGTTTTGCGTTGATACTGGTTATGCTGTTCACGCTGATCAGACGTCACTCTACGCTGATGTACAACCTTGCCCTGGCTTTCACGTGTTGGCTGGCGGTAGCCATAACCTGCATTGTATTCGCGGTTTAAGCGCTCACGGCGGTAATGCACACCGCGGCGGTGCTCCGTATTGTGCTGCCAGCGGCGGGCATCAACATAATGTTTATGCCGTTTAGGATAATAGCGTGGCGGGGTGTGGTAATAGTGGTGATGCACTACGACATGGCGATGGCGCCAGTCAAAGATACCGAAGTAAAACCAGGGCCTTACATTGACGCTGACGCCCCAGTAAAACGGGCTGTTACGGTAGTAAACACCTGCGGTATGCCAATACACCGGCGGGTATGACGGCCACCACCAGTCGCCGTATA
This sequence comes from Rheinheimera sp. ATLC3, assembly GCF_059429535.1. Classification (NCBI taxonomy): domain Bacteria; kingdom Pseudomonadati; phylum Pseudomonadota; class Gammaproteobacteria; order Chromatiales; family Chromatiaceae; genus Rheinheimera; species Rheinheimera sp. ATLC3. The sequence continues at coordinate 1,394,091 of NZ_CM182103.1, read as the reverse complement.
CCACGCGGGTATCGTACACCGGCACATATACTACTTCTTTCCGGGCTGGCTCAATGACGATAACGTCGCGCTCGCGCTCAACCACCACATGCTGATTATCGTTCAGTGAACCATTGGCATAGGCCTTCTCTCGTAACGTTTGTATACTGGCAAGTACCTGGGTTTCATCGGCCAAAAAAGCTTCGCCCAGCTGTTCTGTCCAGTCTAAATCAGTACTTAAACGCTCAATTAATTGCGGAAAAGCGACCAGTGCTTTGACGCTGGGATCCCAGCTTTTACTTTCGACGGCGCGCACAGCGTCTTCACCTGTTATGCCCGGGTTCGCTTTTACCCAGCGCGATGCCTGAACTATTTCAAGCGGATAGGTGGCAGCAATCAGCACATGCGTCAGCACTGTATCCGGGTACAGGGCAACAGGCGCCAGCATTTGGTCTAACTCAGCCTGAGACAGCGCATCGTCTTCTGCCAGCACTGTTGTCGCCGTGCCGAGTAAAAGTACGGCGGCACTTAGCAACCGGCCAACTTGCAGCATCAGATATTTCATCTTGCTATCCTCCGTTTCACCACCAGATATTACTGCTCTGGCGGCTTTTTATACAGTGTATAGCTTATAGGGTGGCGGGGCTGAATTGAAACTGAACTTTACTGAACCTTTACATAGCAAAAACCGGCAGCAAAAGCTGCCAGTTTTTATGGCTTAGCTAAGGTGTTGGATACTATGGTTAATCAATATAGCGTGCTCTTTTGTTGGCTTTTAGCATCGTCATATCCACCAGCACCAGGCCATCCACACAGTTTGCAAAGTCAGGGTCGGTACCAAAGGCCAGAAATTTCACACCGCCTGGCTCACACAGTTCACTGTACTGTTTATACAGAGTCGGTACGCTGACACCCATGTTCGCCAGCAAATGTTTTAACTGTGTAAAGTCGCTAAGGTAGTCGTTGCCGGTGAAATGCTGTTGCAGCTCCACCAAAATAGCCTGCGGTAGCTGATAAGGTTGTTTAGATACGGCAGTACAACTACCATCACTGAAGTACAGGCTGTAAAAGTACACCATCAGATCCCGGGCGGCCTGTGGGTAACTGTGAGATAAACTGACACCACCAAACAGGTAGCGAATATCCGGGTTACGTTTTAAGTAAGCGCCAATTCCATACCACAGGTATTCCAGACTGCGTTTACCCCAATAGCGTGGTTGCACAAAGCTACGCCCTAATTCCAGGCCAGCATCAAGATAGCTTTGCATGCTGTTGTCAAATTGAAACAACGAGGCGGTATAAAGCCCGGCCGCACCATGCTCGGCCAGAATTTTGCGGGTATTGGCGAATCGGTAGGCGCCGACAATTTCCAAATCGTCTTTATCCCACAGAATCAGTTGCTCGTAGTGGCTGTCAAAGCGGTCAATGTCACGGCGCAAGCCACTGCCTTCGCCAACGGCACGAAACGCAAATTCACGTAACCGGCCAATTTCGCGCAACACCGGCGAGCTTTGCTGATGCTGGTACAGGTAAATTTGCTTACCATCTGCGGTTTCGCCTAACAGCTCGCAGGCTTCTACCGACTTTTTCAGTACTATGCGATCTTCCGGGTGGGCAATGGCGCTTTGAGTACTGAACAGCGGCGCTTTATCTTTAGCCAGCCGGTACAAATGCTTTTTAAACAGTTTAACCTTGGCTTGCGTTTCCAGAGCCAGATTAGCGAAAGCTTCATGCGGAATTTGTTCACCAATACGCATTTCCAGTTTCTTACGCTGTTGCTTAAACATTTCCTGCACCAGCAGCATGGTTGCTAATGGTTTGTACAGCATAGAGGCGCCATAAAATAGCGCAGAGTTACGGCCATCGATGTAAATTGGCAGAATAGGGGCTTTAGCATTATTGGCAAAGCGTAAAAAGCCGCTGTGCCATTTGCCGTCGCGGATCCCTTCAGGCCGCAGTCTTGATACCTCGCCGGACGGGAACAGAATCAGCGCCCCCTCATTTGCCAGATGTTGCTGAATATTGTCCAGCGCCCGCCGCTCAGTGCCACCACTCATATTGTTGACTGGCAGTAACAGGTTGTGCAGAGGTTTTAGTGCCATCAGCAACTGATTAGCGACCACTTTCACGTCGGAGCGGATATCGCTGACCAGTTTTAGCAGCGCCAGGCCGTCAAGGGAACCTATAGGGTGATTGGCGATGATTACTATGCGCCCCGTAGTCGGGATGCGTTCAATTTCGTTATCACGTACCGAATAGCGAAAGTTAAAGTAGTCCAGCACCTGTTCGACAAACTCAAGCCCTTGCAGATGCGGATAGCGCTGCGCAAAGTCGATAAAATCCTGCTCATGCAGCAGGCGGCGTAGTGCCCCTTTAACCGGCTTGTATAGCCAGGGCTTGGCGGTCAGGCCCGGAAGATTTTGTGAAAGAACCTGTTCAACACTTATCATAATCAACTCCGCTGGCACTACAGTAGTGTTGCGCTCAGGCTAATGGGGTTGTATGACAGTCAGGTGTCGGTTTTATGGCAGTTTGCTGAAATTTTACGCTGCCTTTTTATCGCTGGCAGCAAGCGGCAGGGCGGCAATTTTCGCTGCCTGCTCTGTGCAGTGATATAGCGCCAGGCTACCATCCAGTTGCTCTATTAGCGCAGTACAGCTGTCTATCCAGTCGCCGTCATTACAGTAAATAATGCCTTGCTCCAGGCGAATTTCCGGATGATGAATATGGCCACATACAATGCCGTCGAAACCAGCGCGTTTGGCTTTGGCTACCGCAGCTGCCCGGTAACGGGCAATCGCTTTTTGCGCGCCGGGCACGCGGCTTTTAATGTAAGCGGCGAGACTGAAGTAGCTGCCACCGGTAAAGCGACGCAGGCGGTTGTACCAGCGATTTAAAAACAGCAATAAATCGTAAAGATTGTCGCCGAGCCATGCATGCAGGCGGCCAAAATTCACTTCTTTGTCAAATTCGTCACCGTGTAACAACAATAACTTTTTGCCCTGAGCCGTGGTGTGGCTTTCCCGTAGTGCGATACGGATATTGCCAAAGCTTTTGCCGGCATAAAGCCGCATGGCTTCATCATGGTTACCGGGAATATAGATCACTTCGACACCTTGCTCGGCTTTGTCCAGCAAGCAGCGCACAACTTTATTCTGACTAAGTGTCCAGTGCACCTGCTTTCGCATGGCCCACAGATCGACAATGTCGCCCAGCAGATAAATCTTGTCGGCCTGGCTTTGCTCAAGAAAGCTCAGCAAATAATCGGCCTGGCAATCTTTGCAGCCCAGGTGCACGTCAGATAAAAAGATGGTGCGGCAGTTCAGCATCAGTCGGTACCATGTTATCTTTAGACGCCAACCAGCATCAGTAATTGCTGTGTCATTGGTGTGACGTTTTTTTTAAGCTTTGGTGACCTATGAGCCTTGCCCTGATCATCCCTGATCGTAAACTTGACGACTTACAGCAGCGCCTGACGCAGGCATTGCCCGGGACCCGCATTGATATCTGGCCGGATATTGGCTCAGCTGATGAGGTTGAGTTTGCTGTGGTGTGGAAGCAGCCTTCCGATAGTTTGGCGCAGTTGCCGAACCTGAAAGCTATTCAATGTTTTGGTGCAGGGGTCGATGCCATATTGGCTGATCCGACGCTGCCAGCATTGCCAATAGCCCGGATAGTAGATAGTAGCCTGACCGACACTATGGTGCGCTATCTGGACGGTGTGTTAGACCATTTCCGGTTAAGGCTGGATCAGTTCAGTAGCCAGCAACGGCAACAGCTCTGGAAACCTAAGAGCCCGCGGCAACTAAGCAGTATTTGTGTGCTGGGACTCGGTGAGTTGGGTGGCGCTGCTGCCCTGCACTTTTCGGCTGCCGGTTATCATGTCAGCGGTTGGGGCAGAACGGCAAAACAAATGACTGGCGTAAAGTGTTATAGCGGACAGGCAGAACTGGCCCAGGCAGTCGCTGATGCAGATGTTGTGATTTGTTTGCTGCCGCTAACTGCAGAAACAGACAGCCTGCTTGATAAGATGTTTTTCGAACAGGTAAAAACAGGTACCATTTTTATCAATGTTGCCCGCGGTGCTATTGTCGATGATGCAGCGCTGATAGCTGCGCTTGATAGTGGCAAAGTTCAGGCGGCGTGTCTTGATGTTTTCCGGCAGGAACCTTTACCGGCAGAGCATCCATTTTGGTTACATCCCGCTATTCTAATTACTCCGCATGTCTCTGCGGTGACTAATGTCAGCACTGTAGTGCAGCAGATAGCCGAAAATTACCGTCGCAGCCAGCGCGGCGAAATGCTGTTAAATCCGGTTGATCTAAGCAGGGGATATTGAATGACAGATCAGCATCTGACAGAAGTGACAACCTGGTTCTTGCATTATGAAGGTGAAGTACCCAAGCAGATAGATTGGCCAGAGCAGGTGCAGCTGGTAGAAGCGGAAATTGCCAGCCCGGAACTGAGCCAGTTTATGTTCAGAGCTGTAGGCGGGCGCTGGCGCTGGTTCAGCCGTTTAGGCTGGAACTATCAGCAGTGGCTGGACTATCTGACACAACAACAGGTCAGAACTTGGTTGTTGTGGGTAAAAGGCACGCCGGCAGGGTATATCGAACTGATAAAACATCAAGATGACAGCGTCGAAATTAAGTTTTTTGGTTTGTTGCCGCAATTCATTGGTCAGGGGTTAGGGCTGCCTTTAGCCCGTTCGGCGATTATGCTGGCGGCTAAGTGGCAAGGGCGCAAAATCTGGTTACATACCTGCTCGGAAGATCATCCGTCGGCATTGAAAAATTACCAGCAGGCAGGCTTTGTGCTGACCCATACTGAAATCACGCATGAGGCTTTACCACAGCTGAATGACAACCGTTTGCTGGCGCAGGATTTTGTCTATTCAGCGCTGTCGTATCATCTTGAAAATACTGGTTAAATTCACAGTTATTGTAACTTTGTTACAACTTAACTACACTCAGTGACGGTTTAAGGAAACTTAAGCCAAGCTGCTAATTAAAATAACAAAATGTGTCACTGAGGTTAGTTATGAGTAAAGCGTCCAGTCGTGGTTTTGGCTTTACCGCAATCGCCATTGTTGTTTGTTTAATGGCGTTATCGGCATTTTTGACCAAAGCCGAAGCTGTCTGCCTGCTATGCGGATAGCGGAAACTGAATATAGTCAAACGGAATGACTGAGACTCAGGGGGGCTTTGCTCCCCTGATGCTTATCTGTGTTTAAGCTTTTCTATGCCGCTCGCGGTTTTCCCGCTTTTGCTCTGCATTCTTCTGCAGCAGTACATAGGTTGCGGAATAGCCGCCGTGTTGCTTTTGCGCAGTATTACATGCCAGTACGGTTGCCATCTGCGGCAGCCATTTAAATACATAGCTGCGTAATATGGCGGGATGCGGTTTACTGTTTCGGCCCATACCGTGCTGAATCAGTAAGGTACGAATACCACGCTTGTGACAATCTTCGATAAAGAAGAAAAGCTCGCGCCGGGCATCTGTCAGGCTCTTGCCCAGCAGGTTTAATGTGGCATCTAACTGGTACTTGCCAAGACGCAGGTTACGATACACGCCATCCTGTACACCGTCTTTTTTATAGGTAAAGGGTTCATCCGGTTTTACCAGATCAACATATTCCATGCTGAGGTAGTTTGGATCATATTCCATTTCCTGCTCAGCGGCTTTGCGCCGGGCTTGCTGCGCTAATGTCGGACTAAATTCGCTGTGCTCTGGCAGTACCTCATCCTGAGACAAAGGTTTAACGCCAGACATTTCCTGCAGAAATAAATCTAGGTCATCGTCTTGCATACTGCACTCTCTTGTCTTACCGGGTCGCAATTATAACCCGCCTGTTGATGTGACAAAAGTAGCAGCGACTGCCTTACTCGGCTTGGGTGGTCAGGGTGGTGGCAGGCGCAGCAGTATGGTTTGCTGCTTTTTGTGTCTTACGGGCTTGAGCAAAACGAACCAGATAGTAAGCATTGATTAATAATACTAATAAATTAGAGATCACGCCCTGAGGGATTGCAATATGGCTGTAATATACAAGTAGCAGGCTGCAGCCAACCAAAGTTGCCAGGCGTAACCAGAATACGTCCTTGATAAAGAACGCACCGATACAGATTGTTAAGCCTATCCAGCTGATGATATCGAACACAATATGTTCCATTTTACATTCCTGACTATTGACGTTGGGTAGACTAAACACTTTGCCAGCATAATTTTTGCGCATTATGCGGTGCCTTTAAGAGCCGCTCAACTGAGTAATTTTGCTTCTCTGGGATTAGTTTAATTAATGAATTTTGCAAGGCAAATTACAGGTGTAAAAACGTGTTCTATACTTAACGGCAGCTGAACAAGGAAGGAAGATGTTATGTGGCCAGAAAAAGTATATGAAGTTTTACCTTATGCGTATGTCACTGCCGGAATTGGCGTGATGGTAAGTGTTGAATCTGTGCTGGCGTTTGTTGCCGGAGCTTTGATGGCAAGCGCTGGAGCTGTGGTTTGGGTGCTACGCTCAGACAACCGGCGCTCAGATATTAAAAACGCCAGAGAAAAATACGGTGGTGTTTTGCCATTTTGGCTATATGAACTGCTACCTTTTAGTTACTTTATGCTCGCTGTCATGCTTTTTACAGGCAGCGACAATGTATATTTTTATCCTTTTGCGATGATTTTAATGGTGATTGGTGTGCATCTATGGCTACTGCGCAGCAGTTATCGTAAACATCAGCGGCCCGTAGCTGTTAAAGTAAGGCCGCTGCGTTCAAGAGCCTGAGTTATTTCCGTAAATCGATCCGGCTGTTTGCAACAGCTGATACTGTGTGTAGCCATACCTGCAGATTTTGCTGCAGTGCGGCCGGATCAATTTTATCTAATGTGTCATTGGGGGTGTGGTGATAGTCAAAATAGTCTGTACCATCTTGTTGCAGGCTGACAACCGGTACGCCCTGAGCTTTTAGTACTGACACGTCCGGGCCACCAGAGGCGGTATTACTACCGGCTTCTACACCAAAACTTGTCAGCTTTTGCTGCAGAGCTTTGGCAAATGCCAGCGACTTTTCACCAAAACCGGTATCAAGCCGCCAGATCCGGCCAGCACCAAAATCTGACTCTGAGGCAAAAACATGCTTGCTCAGGTTATTGGCATGTTTAGCGGCATATGCCCGGGCGCCGACCAGGCCGCCTTCTTCATTGCCGAACAACACAACTCTTATTGTGCGTTGTGGGCGGGCTTGCTGTTTTAATAACGCGGCGGTTGCCATAACAAGACCAACACCGGCACCGTCATCCAAAGCGCCTGTGCCTTCATCCCATGAATCCAGATGCGCGCCGATCAGCACGATTTCATCCGGGTATTTGCTGCCGGTAATTTCTGCAACTACATTGTGACTGGTGACTTCTCCAGGCAGTTTATTCTGCATTTGTAACTGTAGTGTCAGCTCTGGTTGGCGTGCAAGCATTCTGGCCAGTTGCATCGCATCCGGTACCGACACTGCTGCTGCCGGGATCCTTGTTACGTCATCGCTATAGCGCATAATGCCGGTGTGGGCAAAGCGGTTGATGCTGGTGCCAACAGAGCGGATAATGATGGCTTTAGCGCCCAGCTTGGCAGCCTCGACGGCACCTTGCGCCCGTGCACCGACAACAGAGCCATAAAAGCTACCAAGTTTATCCTTTTCCATACTCTTATTGATAAAGACAATTTTATCCTTTACCAGAGCCGGATCTGCTGCTTTAAGCTGTTCCAGACTGTCAAACATGGCTACCTGAGCATTAATACCGTCAAAAGGCGTGGCTACAGAACCACCCAGCGCGGTTACCACCAGATTCTGCCGGAATGGCTCGCTGACGGTCAGGCTGGCCTGACCGCGCTCCCAGTACTGCATCGTAAACGGCTCTGTCCAGACTTTATCGAAACCAAGTTGTTTAAAGGTACGTTCTGCCCAGGCCACTGCTCTGGCATCAGCTTCGCTGCCAGCCAACCGCTGACCAACTTCAACTGTCAGTGATTCAGTCAACTGGTAAGCCAGGGTGTCGTTAAATGTCAGGTTATTCGCTGCTGTGCTAAAGCTTAGCGCTGCTGCGGTTAGTGTCAGCCATAATTTCATCTTTTCATTTTATCCCGCTGTTGATACAGTACCCAGGACTGTACCATCTTTTATGCCCGCCCCACAGCGTCAGCAGATAGAAAAGATAAATAGTCAGATGGAACGAATTCAGGCAGTTAAGGACGCGATTATGCCAACAGCACCTTTTAGTGCATTAGTTGTTGACGATGTTGCCGCGGTGCGCAGCTATATCAGTCAGATATTGCAACAGATGGGAATTACATCAGTATACGAAGCTGCCGACGGACGTAGCGCGCTGCAGTTGTTCGACGATCATCAGCCCCAATTGGTTTTTTTGGATATCCATTTACCTGATATAAACGGTCATCAGCTACTTAAAGAAATTAAACTGCAGCAACAGCACACTGTTGTTTTCATGGTATCAGCGTTTTCCAGTGTGGAAAATCTGAAGCAGGCTGTGGAAAATGGTGCCCGTGCTTTTGTTATCAAACCCTTTACGGCTACCCGTATAAATAGTCTGGTCAGGCCTTTGCTACATTAAACCTACGTTATCCCTGTTATCGCAAAAATCGTTATTCTTTGTTAAATAACAATCATTTTATTGTCGCTTTATACCTGAGTCGGTAATATTGAACCAATCAGTCAGATAGAGTTAGGTGTAATGAATTTACAGGATATGCTGCAGAATTCCGCCAAGGCAGTGAAATTGTTAAAAGCGGTATCCAATGAGCGACGTTTACTGATCCTCTGCCATTTGTTAGATGGGGAATTATCCGTTGGCGAGATGAATGAAAAGCTGGGGCTAAGTCAGTCTGCGTTGTCGCAGCATCTGGCACTATTACGTCAGCATAAATTGGTGAAAACCCGCAAGGCTGCGCAAACGGTGTATTACAGCCTGAATAGCAAAGAGGCTGAAGCGCTGATTGCGTTATTGCATAAACTGTATTGCTCTGATGACAATAAATAACAGCAACAAAAAAGCCGGCATCAGCCGGCTTTTTTGTTGGAACTGTGTCTTAAGCAGCGCTTAATGCTTTAACATGAGCATTTAAACGAGCTTTATGACGTGCTGCTTTGTTCTTGTGGATCAGACCTTTAGCGGCCATACGATCCAGAACAGGCACCATTTTCTTGAATGCTTCAGTAGAAGCAGTTACGTCAGCAGTTAATACCGCTGCGTAGGTTTTCTTAATGAAAGTACGCATCATAGAACGTTGTGAAGCATTTTGCTGACGACGTTTTTCTGATTGAATTGCGCGCTTCTTAGCAGACTTAATGTTAGCCAAGGTAACACTCCTAAAAAACTAAACCGGACCCATCAAAGGCCGCATAATATGCCTATTTAATGGCCCGTTGTCAAATGCTTTCACCGGAAAGTCGCAGATTTTAATCTGTCGCGCTACTGGTAATCTATTGTGCTAACGGGGCAAAATAGCCGCTGGCTTACAGAAGGAAGTTGTCGTGTCGGCAAAGTTATTGAAATCGGGTCTTATTGTCAGCTTTATGACGTTAATTTCGCGCGTGCTGGGTTTAGTACGTGACGTAGTTGTTGCCAACTTTGTCGGTGCAGGCGCTGCGGCCGACGTGTTCTTTTTTGCCAACCGTATTCCAAATTTTCTGCGGCGTTTATTTGCTGAAGGTGCATTCTCGCAGGCATTCGTGCCTGTGCTGGCTGAAGTTAAAGCCAAGCATGGTGATGATGCGGTGCGGTTGTTGCTCGCCAGAGTTACCGGCAGTTTAGGTGTGGTGGTAACGCTGGTTACTGTGTTTGGGGTTATCGCGTCGCCTTTGGTTGCGATGCTGTTTGGTATGGGTTGGTTTGTCGAATGGTTAAATGACGGCCCGGATGCACATAAGTTTGAACTCGCCAGTGTGATGCTGAAAATTACTTTTCCTTATTTATGGTTTATTAGTCTGGTCGCTTTTTCAGGGGCAATACTGAACACTTACAACCGTTTTGCTGTAGCTGCATTTACGCCGGTTTTTTTGAACATCACGATGATTTTATGCGCGGTGTATATGGCGCCCACGCTTGAAGAACCCGCACTGGCTTTAGCCTGGGGCGTGTTTATTGGTGGCGTGGTACAACTGCTGTTTCAGTTACCGTTTCTGGCCAAAGCTGGTTTGCTGGTCTGGCCAAAATGGGGGTGGCGCGACGATAATGTGGTGAAGATTAGAAAGTTAATGCTACCGGCGTTGTTCGGCGTGTCTGTCAGCCAGATTAATTTACTGCTTGATACTGTCATTGCTTCTTTCTTACTGACCGGTGCTGTCAGCTGGTTGTATTACTCTGACCGGTTAATTGAATTTCCGCTCGGGTTATTCGGTATAGCTATTGCAACCGTTATTTTGCCTAACTTGTCACGGCATCATGCCACTGAGAATACCGCCCGTTTTAGCCAGACTCTGGATTGGTCGTTACGTTTTGTGGCGTTGTTCGGCATACCCGCCATGGCTGGCCTGATGGTGCTGTCCCAGCCGATAGTAGCACTGCTATTTATGCGGGGAGAGTTCAGCCAGCATGATGTGCTGATGGTGTCTTATAGTTTAATTGCTTACAGCACAGGACTGCTCAGTTATATGCTGATTAAGGTGCTGGCGCCGGGATATTATGCCCGGCAGGACATTAAAACACCGGTACGCATCGGGATCATTGCAATGGTCGCGAATATGGCCTTTAACCTGATGTTGGCACCTTTTTTAAGCTATGTTGGCCTGGCACTTGCGACCGCGATGTCGGCCAGTTTAAATGCTTTTTTACTGTACCGAGGTTTAAAAACCACCGGTGTGTACCAACTAACACAGACAACACTTTGGTTTCTGGCCAAACTGGTTGCTGCCAGTGGCGTGATGGCGGCGTTGCTGTACTGGCAAACACCCGAGCTTAACAGTTGGGTGCAGCTGAGTTTCAGCCACCAGGTGTGGCGGCTTAGCTTGCTGTGCGTGTCCGCTATCGTCGGATATTTTACGCTGTTATGGCTGCTGGGCGTCAGGTTGGCGCATTTTAAAGCCAATTCTGTTGCTGAAAGCAATTAATTAAGTGGTTATAATGCGCGGTTTGTAACCAGAGGGCAAAACAGCAGGCATGGAGTTAATACGCGGCTTACATAATATTCAGCCCCGTCATCGCGGTTGTGTGCTGACTATCGGCAATTTTGATGGTGTGCATCTTGGGCATCAGGCTGTGTTGGCCAGGGTTGTTGCTATTGCCAGACAGATGCACTTGCCTTCCTGTGTTATGTTGTTTGAACCCCAGCCACTGGAGCTGTTTGCCGGTAATTCGGCGCCGGCCCGTTTAAGCCGGTTTCGTGAGAAATATGTTGCTCTGGCCGGGCTGGGTGTAGACCGGTTGCTGTGTGTGCACTTTACGCCTGATTTTGCTGCTCAAGCGCCCGAGCAGTTTATTCAGCAGTTGTTGTTAAAACAGTTGGGTGTAGAGCAGCTGATCGTCGGTGATGATTTTCGCTTTGGTAAGAACCGTAGCGGCAGTTTTGAACTGCTTGCGCTGGCAGCTGAGCAGCATCAGTTTGGGCTTTGCAGCACATCGAGTTTATTACTGGGACAGCAGCGTATTAGCAGCACCTTGATCCGCCAGGCACTGGCCGATGACAATTTAACGCTGGCAGCAGAGATGCTGGGGCGGCCTTTTGCCCTCACTGGCAGGGTGCGCCACGGTAGAAAATTAGGCCGGGACCTTGGGTTTCCGACCGCTAATGTGTTTTTATACCGCCGCAAGCTGCCGGTTGCCGGCGTTTATGCGATTACTGCTAATACAGTGTTTGGCCGTTTTCAGGGCGTAGCGAATATTGGCAACAGACCAACGGTACAAGGGCAGCGCCAACAACTGGAAGCACATTTGTTTGATTTTAAAGGTGATTTATACGGCAGCCAGATTGAGGTGTTATTGCAGCATAAGCTGCGCAGCGAGCAGCGCTTCGCCAGTCTGGCCGAGTTACAACAACAAATTGCAGCTGATGTAACAGCAGCAAAAACATTTTTTCAGCAGGGGGCAACAGCCACCCATGCCACTATTGATAAGACGGAACATAACGGATGAGCGACTACAAGCATACCCTGAATTTGCCGGAAACGGCCTTTGCGATGCGCGCCAACCTGGCGCAGCGCGAGCCGCAAATGCTGGCCAAATGGACAGAAGCAGATCTGTACGGCAAGATCCGTGCAGCAAAAAAAGGTAAGAAAACCTTTATTCTGCATGACGGCCCTCCTTACGCGAACGGCAATATTCATATCGGGCATGCAGTTAACAAAATTCTGAAAGATATTATTGTTAAAGCTAAAACGCTGGACGATTTTGACGCGCCGTTCGTGCCGGGTTGGGACTGCCATGGCTTGCCGATTGAACTTGTGGTTGAGAAAAAATACGGTAAACCGGGCACTAAGCTGACTGCAGCAGAATTCAGACAAAAGTGCCGCGAATATGCGGCAACACAAATTGATGCACAGCGCACTGATTTTGTCCGTTTAGGTGTGCTGGGTGACTGGCAAAACCCGTACCGCACTATGGATTATGCCTTTGAAGCCAATATCATCCGCTCACTGAGTAAAATTATCGGTAATGGCCATTTACAGCAGGGCTTTAAGCCGGTGCACTGGTGTACCGATTGTGGCTCGGCGCTGGCCGAAGCAGAAGTGGAATATCAGGACAAGGTGTCACCAGCCATTGATGTGCGTTTTGAGCTGGTGGATGAGTCAGCTGTCGATCGTTTTGATCACCCCGAAGGCAAACGCGGTAATGGCAAAGTGTCTGTGGTGATTTGGACGACAACACCCTGGACCATTCCAGCCAACCGCGCTGTGGCATTAAATGCCAAGCTTGATTACAGCCTGGTACAGGTAGAGCAGGGGCCGTCAGGCGCTGAGCGGCTGATAGTGGCGACTGATCTGGTAAAAGATGTGATGGCGCGTGCCGGCATTGAACATTACCACGCCCTGGGGTTTGCTAAAGGCGCGGCACTTGAGCTGGTACAGGTAAAACACCCACTGTATAACTTTAATGTGCCGCTGATTATGGGTGAGCACGTTACGACTGAGTCTGGTACCGGTTGTGTACATACTGCGCCGGGCCATGGTCAGGAAGACTTTGTTGTAGGCAAACTGTATAACCTTGAAGTGGCGAACCCGGTAGGGGCCAATGGCGTTTACCTGCCAGATACGCCGTTATTTGCCGGTCAGCACGTATTCAAAGCCAACGACAGCGTCGTTGAAGCCCTGCAAAATGCCGGTGCCTTGCTGGTACACAAAGCATACAAGCACAGTTACCCGCACTGCTGGCGGCATAAAACACCGATTATTTTCCGCGCGACACCGCAGTGGTTTATCAGCATGGAGCAGCACGGGCTGCGCAATACTTCGCTACAGCAAATTGAACAGACCCGTTGGATCCCGGACTGGGGCCAGCAGCGCATTGAAAAAATGGTCGCCGGCCGACCGGACTGGTGTATTTCACGCCAGCGTACCTGGGGCGTACCGATCGCGCTGTTTGTCGATAAAGACACCAGTGCGTTGCATCCTGATACAGCTGAGCTGATGGAAAAAGTGGCGCAGCTGGTTGAAAAAGACGGCATCCAGGCCTGGTTTGATTTAGATGCCGAAACCTTGCTGGGTGGCGATGCTAAGCAGTACGTTAAGGTCAGCGATACGCTGGATGTCTGGTTTGATTCCGGCGTTACGCATGCCTGTGTTGTCGATGTGCGGCCAGAATTTGGCGGCGCAGATCAGGCCGATTTATACCTTGAAGGCTCAGATCAGCATCGGGGCTGGTTTATGTCATCGCTGATGACAGGTGTCAGTATTAAACATAAAGCGCCTTATAAACAGGTGCTGACCCACGGCTTTACCGTTGATGGTGATGGCCGCAAAATGTCCAAATCGCTTGGCAACGTGGTATCACCGCAGGATGTGATGAACAAGCTGGGTGCCGATATTCTGCGCTTATGGGTAGCGACAACAGACTACACATCAGAAATGACAGTGTCGGATGAAATCTTAAACCGGGCCGCTGATAAATATCGCCGCATCCGCAACACCGCCCGTTTCTTACTGGCAAACCTGAACGGCTTTAACCCGGCAACCGATGCAGTGCCGTTTGGGCAGATGGTTGAACTGGACTTATGGGTGGTGAACCGCGCTGCAAAATTGCAGCAGGAAATTGTCGATGCCTACGATAACTATCAGTTCCATCAGGTGAGTCAGAAGCTGATGAACTTCTGTACCGTTGAACTGGGCAGTTTCTACCTGGATGTGATTAAAGACCGCCAATACACCGCTAACACTAACAGTATTGCCCGTCGTTCATGTCAGACGGCGCTTTACCACATCGCAGAAGCGATGGTGCGCTGGATTGCGCCTATCATGAGCTTTACTGCACATGAAATCTGGCAGGAGCTACCGGGGGCGCGTGACGAGTTTGTCTTTACCGGCGTTTGGTATGCAGGTTTTAGCGGTTTAACCGGCGGTAAGTTTGACGACAACTTCTGGCAGCAGTTGCTGCAGGTACGTGACGAGGTTAACAAAGTACTGGAAGCGGCAAGGCGCGAAGAGAAAATCGGCGCCTCTTTACAGGCTGAAGTGACACTGTACGCTTCTGCTGCACTGGCCAGCGACTTAGCCAAGTTGGGTGACGAATTGCGTTTTGTACTGATTACGTCAACAGCGCAGGTGAGCACTGATACTGCACCAGCTGATGCAATAGCAACAGAACTACCGGGCTTGCAGGTGCAGGTTCAGGCATCAACAGCGGCTAAATGCAGCCGCTGCTGGCATCACCGGCATGATGTCGGCGCCAATGCTGCCCATGCTGATTTGTGTTTACGTTGCGTAACCAACGTTGATGGCGAAGGCGAGCAGCGGGTATTTGCATAATGACGTTGTTTAAAGAAAGTGGCTGGCGCCTGTGGTGGCTGATTGCTTTGGTGTTACTGGTTGATCAGTTGACCAAGCAGGTGGTGATTGCCAATATGCAGCTGTTCGATTCTATTGAACTGCTGCCGGTATTTAACCTGACTTATGTACGTAACTATGGTGCGGCGTTCTCTTTTTTAAGTGACGCCGGTGGCTGGCAGCGTTGGTTTTTTACCTTAATAGCTGTGGCAATAAGTGTGGTGCTGGCGGTGTGGCTGGCACGTAACAACAAAGCACAGCTGAAGTTGAATATGGCATTGGCATTGGTACTGGCCGGCGCAGTTGGCAACCTTATCGATCGCAGCATCTATGGTTACGTGATCGATTTTCTGCATGTGTATTACCAGAATTGGCATTATCCGGCGTTTAACATCGCTGATTCGGCCATCTGTATTGGCGCCGCGCTATTAATCTGGGACAGTTTTAGCAACAACGAGGTGAAAAAGTGACAGAAGCGGTAATTGGTGCCAACAGCACCGTAATTTTTCACTTTGATATAAAGTTGTCTGACGGCAGTGCTGCTGAAAGCACCCGCGTGCATAACAAGCCCGCTAAGTTACAAATGGGTGATGGCAGTATTTCACCTGCATTTGAAGCGCAGCTAAGCGGGCTGAAAGCCGGTGATAAAAAAAATTTTACGCTGGCACCGGAAGATGCCTATGGCATGCCAAACCCGGACAATATTTACTATGTTGACCGCAGCAAGTTCTCTGCCGATGCACCGGCGAAAGCGGGCATGATTATTGGTTTTACCATGCCTGACGGTTCAGAAATGCCGGGTTTGGTGCGCGAAGTGGTCGGCGAGTCGGTAACCATAGATTTTAATCACCCGCTGGCCGGGCAAACACTGACATTCAGTGTTGAAATTGTACAGGTAAGCTGACTTATGGACATTTTACTGGCAAATCCGCGTGGCTTTTGTGCCGGTGTCGACCGGGCAATCAGCATTGTTGAACGGGCTTTGGAGCTGTACGAGCCGCCTATTTATGTGCGTCACGAAGTGGTACACAATAAGTTTGTCGTAGACGGCCTGCGTCGGCGCGGCGCAGTGTTTGTTGACGAGCTAAACGAAGTACCCGATGGCAATATTGTGATTTTCAGTGCCCACGGTGTATCACAGGCGGTGCGTGAAAATGCCCGCCAGCGCGGTTTAAAGGTATTTGATGCGACCTGCCCACTGGTAACTAAAGTGCATATGGAAGTTACCCGTGCCAGTCGTAAAGGCATAGAGTGTATTCTGATAGGACACGCCGGTCACCCTGAGGTGGAAGGCACGATGGGCCAATATGATAACCCCGAAGGTGGCATTTATCTGGTTGAATCGGCAGAAGATGTTGCAACGCTCATTGTTAAAAATCCGGCTCAGTTGTGTTTTAGCAGCCAGACAACGTTATCGGTTGATGACACCGCAGATGTTATAGATGCTCTGCGCTCGCGGTTTCCTGATATTGAAGGGCCGCGCAAAGATGACATTTGTTATGCGACGCAAAATCGCCAGGATGCCGTGCGTGATTTAGCCGCTAAAGCTGATTTGCTTCTGGTGGTGGGTGCGAAGAACAGCAGTAATTCAAACCGTTTACGCGAACTGGCCGATAAAATGGGTTGCACTGCTTACCTTATTGATACTGCTGCTGATATTCAACAAGCCTGGTTAGAAGGTGTGCAGGCCGTTGGTGTAACCGCTGGAGCGTCAGCACCTGAAGTGCTGGTACAGCAGGTGGTTAAGCAATTACAGCAATGGGGTGGTAAGACGGTAAGTGAAAACCCCGGCCGTGAAGAAAATGTGGTGTTTGCTATACCGGCAGAGTTACGTTAAGCCATATTTGCTTGCTCTGGGCAAGCCAAGCTTAACTTTGGGCGTTTATCCAGTGTAGTATGCGCTAACTGAAAACTATAGCGGAACACTAAATGAACCTGCAATGGGCGTTACCTGCTTTACAGCTGCCCTATCTGTGCCGTGGTCATTTTTTAGTGCGGTTGCTCGTACTGGGGCAAGCTGTCGCTGTGGTGTTGGCCTTTGCACCCGGTATGCAGGCAGGCCCCTTACAGCGCTTAGGCTTAATCAGTTTGTTTGTGCATTGGGTGTCACTGTTGACTACAGTGTGTTTGTGTCAGTTACGCCGCTGGCTTAATGGTTTGGCGCCGGTATGGTTGCTACTGGCAAGTGTGGTTATGTTTGAAATTGCCACTGTAGTGGTCAGCCTGATATCCCACTCCTGGTTGCAGGCGCTGCATCCGTCGCTGTCAGCCAGTTTAACCGGTTTTGTGCTAGCCAATATGATGATCAGTGGCATTGTTGCTGTCATCGCTATTCAGTTTTTTATTATTCACACCGAACACAGCCAACAGGTTCGCTCACAAAGCCGGGCCGAATTTAATGCCTTACAGGCTCGGATCGAGCCACATTTTTTGTTTAACAGCTTAAATACCGTAGCAGAGCTTATTCACCTGGCACCCGATGACGCAGAGCAAGCTCTGCTGAATCTATCAGCATTATTTCGTGCGGCATTAAATGCAGGGCAGGTGATTAGCTTGGCTGATGAGCTAATGCTGTCGGCGCAGTACTTATCGTTGGAACAGTGGCGGTTAGGACAGCGAATGGCGCTGCAGTGGGATCTGCCAGAGCCATTACCGCTGTTGCAGCTGCCGGCGCTAACCATACAACCACTGTTAGAGAATGCAGTTCGCCATGGTGCGGAGCAAAGCCAGGCTAGGGCATTAATCCATGTTATGGTGTTGGAAAGCCGTCGTTCGGTAAGCATTATTATTACTAACCCATTAGGCGATAAAGAACAGCAGCAACAGCGAGGTAACGGGATTGCGCTGGACAATATTCGTCAGCGCTTGCAGTTACATTTTGGTATAGATGCTCAGTTACACAGTGCCAGCAGTGAGGGGCGCTTTAGGGTGAAGCTGGTGTTACCGAAGCAGGCAGAAGAATGAAGATATTAATTGTTGATGACGAGCCGCTGGCCAGATCCAGGTTAAAACGCCTGATGGCACAATTGAGCCGGTTTGAGGTGGTGGGTGAGGCCAGTGATACGGCGATGGCTATAGATTTAGTGCACAGCCAGCAGCCAGATGTTTTGCTGCTTGATATTGCTATGCCAGGCACAGATGGTATAGATTTCGCCACTGAGTTACTAGCGCTACCGACACCGCCGGCGGTTATCTTTGTCACAGCACATCCTGAACACGCTTTGAATGCCTATAAGGCGGCGCCAGCGGATTATTTGTTAAAGCCCGTCTCTGCTGAACGCTTGCAACAGGCGCTGGAGAAGGTTGGCTTGTATACTAAAGCACATGTTGAACGGCAAAAAAATACCGAGGCTAAAATTATCTATACACAGGCTGGGGTAAAGCGGCAACTTAAATTAAAAGATGTGCTCTTTTTCAGTGCGGAAGATAAATATGTTCGTATGGTGTATAAAGGTGGCGAGGCTATTGTTGAACAAAGTCTCGTGCAGCTATTGCAGCAGTTTCCGCAACAACTTCTGCGCATCCATCGCAGTACCCTGATTAATAAAACCCATCTTGACCGGCTGGTCAGTGTCAATAACAAGCATTGGGTCAGGTTGCATGGCTATGAGGAGCGGCTTGAAGTGAGCCGGCGCGAAGTTGCGAATATCAGAAGTTGCATCTGCTAGTTTGCAGCTTACCGTTAGTCCGACAAAATTACCGCTTATCAATAAACTACTAGTGTTGTTTTAGCACTCATGTAAAGTCGAGTGATGAGATTCCGTTAATCTTATTCAAGAGACTAAAACGCCATGACAAGAATAACTACTTCCGGCTATATGAGGCTGGCAGCGAAAGGCTTCACTCTGCTTGAACTGATGGTCACCGTCGCGGTGCTTGCGATTGTGATAAGTGTGGCCGTGCCCTCTTTTGTTAATCTGGTAAACAATAATCGCCTTACTGCCCAGTCAAACGAAATCCTTGCAGCGTTATTGTTGGCAAGAACAGAAGCTATTAAACGCAACGAAAGTATGGTGTTTTGTCACAGCAATGATGGTATCAACTGCACAGTGCCTCCTGCTGCTGGCTGGCAGGGCTGGATGGTGCAAGGGGTAGTGGATAATACACCGGTTGCCAGCGGTATTATGCTGTCAGAACAGACAGTCATGATGTCCAGCAATAATGTGGCTAATGCCCTCGTAAATGGCGTAGGGCATTCAGTACGTTTTAATCCGCAGGGCTTGTTAAGAAGTGGTGACGGTAATAACCCACTAAACGGTGTGTTACGCGTATGTTTGCCTAATACTAAAATGCCGGTGAATATTCGTGATATTGAAATGCGGTCAGGCGGACGTACCAGGGTCGTCGCTAATTCGGCGGGCGAGAACTGCCCACAACCGAATAACCCGGTATAAGGAGGACTTATGCAAATAGCGTTAAAAGGGCTTATTAAGCAGCGTGGTGTATCGCTACTAGAGGTGCTGGTCTCAGTGCTTGTGTTAGGCATTGGCATGTTAGGGGTTGCAGCTTTGCAAACCTCAAGTATGCGTAATACCAATAGTGCGCTGGAAAAAACCATGGCTGTAATTCTAACCGACACCTTATCAGAATTGTTAAAAACGGATCCTTTGGCTGCGCAACAAGGCGTCTATGCATTCGCTGATTGTGTCGGTAGCGAAGCTCTGGGCACCGCAGCCTGGGTGCAAGACGTAAAACGTGCCACCCGAGAAGATGCCTGCCCAGTAGTGTCCTGGGAGGGAGACCGTTATACCGTTACGATCAGCTGGGGTGATGAGCGCTTGAACGTGACCAACCGCATTGTGACCCAGGTGATGCCATGAGAAAAATGTCGCGAGGATTTACTTTAGTTGAGCTCATGATAGCGATGACGCTTGGCTTGTTGGTAATGGGTGGTGCCATTGGTATTTTTATTGCCAATCAGACAACCAGCAGAGCCAACAGTGCGTTAAGTGATTTACAAACTGTCGCCAGATTAAGTTTTCAGCTGATGTCGCATGATATTCGCAATGCGGGTTTCTCGGGTTGCACCAACAGCATGCGGGTAGCTAACACTATTGCCATTGCAGGTGTACGCCCGGCATGGGCTGATTGGTTTACCGGCAGAGGCATTCAGGGGTTTGCCGCGCCAGTGCCTCAGGTAAACGGCCGGGCCCCTCTTGCCAACACCGAGATGCTGAGAGTTATGTACGGCTCAGGTGCCAGTAATACCATCAGTAATTATAACGGTAGTGTTATTGATCTTAATCTTAACTCTGTAGTCGAGGCTGGCGAAGTGGCTATTGCTTGTGATGATAACCTCACCAGTATCTTTCAGGTGAATGAAACCGGTGCCAGCACAGTGACGCATCTTTTGGCCGGGTTAAACAGTGATGCAAATCTGGGCTTTGTCGACCCACTGGTATGGGCACCTGGCTTGGCCGAGCCCAGAGGTTTTTCTGCGAACTCCATGTTTATGCGTTTTGAATCGGTTGCCTGGTTTGTTGCCCGTAGTATAGATGATCCTAATGTGTCATCACTATATCGTGCGTCTTTGCTCGGAGATACGCAGGTTAACGAAGAGGTGTTATTTGGCGTGTCTGACTTACAGTTTCAATACTTAAACGGTATAACAGGCGTGTTTCAATCTGCTGCCGCAGTTACGGCAGCTGCAGGCTGGGGGGATGTTAGCGCAGTGAATGTGACGGTAACACTAGATCCGGCTGTGTTGCAGGGCGTTGAAGTGCCGGACGATGTCAGAACCTTTAGCTTTTTAGTGTCATTACGTAACAGACAAGTTTTGAGGTGATAATGCAAACGAACATCATGAAACAACAAGGTGTGGCGTTAGTTGTCAGCTTACTGTTATTGCTGGCTATTACGTTATTGGCAGTCAGCACCATGAAGCGCACTACAGTGCAAGAGCAGATGACCGCAAACTTACATGACCGGCAGTTGGCCTTACAGCAAGCTGAAGCGGCGTTGCTCGTCGCAGAGCGTTTATTGCAGACTGCGCCGTTGCCGGGTGGCCCGGTGGCACTGATTAATAATGCTGGTATCTACAATATTCCAAACCCTTTGCAGCCCGACCGCTGGACGCCTGGGCAGGTTGTTACCTGGGTGCAGGCGCCTCCTTTGAATAACGGATTTGCCAATCCGGCTAGCTATATTATTGAATACATGGGTGATTGGGTTTTTCCTCCAGGCTGTAATCAGTCGACTTCACCTCCTATTGGATGTTTAGAACCGACATTCCGCATTACCGCAAGAGTGCCGGCCAGCGAAGGCCGCGCAGAGGTAACGTTGCAGACCATTTGGCGTCGCTGAGGAAGTATTAATGAATATATGTAATTTAATGCCGTCATTTCGCTTAGCCTTTATGACTGGAATGTTGTTTGGCGTTGCAACTGCGCATGCAGCCGTTGAAATTTCAAACACGCCACTGCAAACCGGCAGTGCTGTGCCGCCTAATATAATGTTTATTATTGACGATTCAGGTTCTATGCACTTTGAATTGTTACCGGATGATATTGTGTTTGGTGATAAACGTTACATTTTTCCCCGGGCAAATAATGTGTACGGCCCTAGTGATTATAGTAACTATGTTCCAACAGTAGAAAGTGGCGAACCTTACAATGCTCTTACGCGTTCGGCACAGCAAAACAAAAGTTATTATGACCCCTCTGTAACCTATAAGCCCTGGGTTAGAGCCGATGGGACGAGTTTTCCTAATGTCAATCCTGCATGTGCCTGGCATAACCCGGTAAATACCGGTACTTGCCCTTCGGATACTACTGTTAACTCTCTGGCACGTGATTTAACCCGCAATAATGGCCGATATAACAGCAACCGTTGGTATAAATGTAGCTCCAATGGCAGCTGTAGTTACGACACAAACAACCGGAGCTTCTGGCCCGCAACCTACTTTTACCACAAGGGTGGAAGCGAATGGCAGTGGGATAACTACACCAAAGTTGAAATTAAAAGCAGTACCCCTACATACACCGGCCATGGCCGCACCAGCCGGACTGATTGTAATAATGGTACTTGTACTTACAACCAGGAAATGCAGAATTTTGCTAACTGGTATACCTATCACCGCTCACGTATTCTGACCAGCCGTGGAGGCATAGGGCAGGCCTTTGTTAATCAGTCAGAAAAAATGCGCGTTGGTTTCGGTGCCATTAATAAAGGTAGCTCCTCCGTTGATAGCGTGAATACCGGCGTCATAGTGCGGGGTGTTAGGGAGTTTAAAGGCGCGGCAAAAAGTAACTTTTACTCTGATTTGTACACCCGAGATATTCCCGCTGCTGGCACGCCTTTATTGTCTGCGCTGGATGCTGCTGGCCGTTACTTTTCACGTGAAGATAGTCGCGGCCCTTGGGGGTTAAATCCAGGTTCTGGTAACGAATCTACGTTGGATCATATTACCTGCCGGCAGAACTTTACCATATTAATGACAGATGGCTACTGGTCCGATGGCGACACTGCGTCGAACGTTGGTAACCAAGATGGTACACCGGGGCTAACTATACTAAGGCCGGAAGGAGACTCTGGAGAAAACTATAAATATGAACCGGTAGGCCCGTTTTCTGATGGCAACAGCACAACATTGGCAGATGTTGCCATGAAATACTGGAAAAACGATCTACGTCCAACTTTAGCTAATAATGTGCCTTCCGATCTCTATGTTAACCCGGCATTCTGGCAGCATATGGTCACCTTTGGTGTGGGGTTAGGTGTAACGGGTAAGGTGGTACCCAAAAATGCATTTGATGCAGTGGGGCCGAAAACCGTTATTAGTTGGGACAGCCCCTTTGCCGGTGACACTGACGCGAAAAACAGTGCGAAAATTGATGACTTGCTGCATGCGTCATTAAACAGCCGTGGTGGTTTCTTTACTGCAGAAAAACCAGATATTTTCGCCATTGAGCTGGAAAATACCCTGAATTCCATTGCGGGTCGTGTTGCTTCAGCGTCAAACCTTACTGGTACTACTACCTCGTTGCAAACAGAAAACTTTGTCTACCAGGGGAGTTTGAACTCAACTGACTGGAGTGGTTCGCTAAAGGCCAAAAATGTTGATCAGTTAGATGGCGTAGTGTGGGAGTCCAATTTTCCGGCGTGGGATAAACGGAATATTTTATTTGGGCGAAAAAATGGCGTAGCTGCCGTATTTACACCCACTAACGTTAATGGTGATGCGAATGCGTTAAGCGGCAAAGATGCGTTAGTAAATTATTTGCGTGGTGATAAAACGTTAGAAAGTGGTAACAATGCGCAATTTCGCCCGCGTAGTTCGCTGTTAGGTGACATTGCTAACTCATCACCCGCTTACGTCGCTGCAGCAGTTAACCGTGATTATCAGCGCTACAATTGGGAAGGAGCAGGCAGTTATCAAGCGTTTTTGGCTGAGCAAAAAACGAGGGAGCCCATTGTTTATGTTGGCGCCAATGACGGTATGTTACACGCTTTTAATGGTAAAACCGGTACTGAATTAATGGCCTATGTACCGCAAAAAATGCTAACTGTAGAAGCTGACTTAGCATCTTATGCCAGTATTACTTATAAGCATAAATACTTCGTCGATGGTTCACCTGTTATAGCTGATACTTATATTAATGGTAACTGGCGCTCTATTTTACTAGGTTCTTTAGGGCGCGGTGGTAATAGTTTATTCGCTATTGACGTAACAGACCCGCAAGCGTTGGCGGGGGAAGAACGTGCAGGCAAAATTCTGTGGGACAAGAACTTTCCAGAGTTAGGTATTACCACTAGTAAGCCTACCATCGCCAGGTTAAATAATGGCAAATGGGCCGCAGTAGTGGGGTTTGGTTATAACAACAGTACGAATAAAGCCGGGTTGTTAGTAATCGATTTAGCAAATGGTAGCGTTATTCGAACGATTACTACCGACAGTGCCAGTGAAAATGGCCTGGGCCAGGTAGAAGGTTGGGACAGAAACAGTGATGGCAATATGGACTGGTTTTTTGGTGGTGATTTAAAGGGGAATGTCTGGAAGTTTGACTTGTCCGATCAGAACCCCGATATGTGGGGGGTCGCTTATGAACAGCGGCCATTATTTACTGCTGTTGATGACGCAGGCGTTCCACAACCCATCACCGGCGGCGTGTCTTTATCGTCACAACCTGAAACTGGCCAGCTTTGGGTATTCTTCGGTACAGGGAAAATGCTATCGGCAGAAGATCCGCTGCGCAGTGATGCCAACACCTGGTATGGCATCAGAGATGGCGAAGTAATTAACAATAAAGCGGAATTAAAGCCACGTAATATCATCGCTCAGCAGGATGACGCCCGCGTTATTGAAGCTGGCGCACCCTATGATATGGCCGATTTGCGTGGTTGGTATATTAACCTGGATGACCAGCGGGAGCGCATAGTGAACCGGCCGCAAATAGTGGGTAACAGCCTGGTGATTAATACGGTGGCACCGGGTGACAATGAATGTAACCCGCAGGGCAGTGGTTGGATCATGTCAGTTAATCCTTATACCGGTGGCAGGCTAAATTACACCTATTTTGATCGAAACAAAGACAATAAATTTGATAATACTGATGGTTTAACCATTAATGGTGACGTTACACCAGTATCAGCAGTGCGGTTTGATGGTATGCCAAGTGAGCCTGCAGTGTTCAGAAACGATGATGGTACCGCGACGCTGGTAACCGGTTTAGCAGATACCCGCATAGCCGATACTGATGTGCAGCCAGGCTTTCTACAAGGCCGGGTGTCATGGAGGGAGTTAACTAATCAATGAGTATTTATATGAACAGTAATACTAAGCAAAAAGGCATCACGCTAATTGAGTTGATGGTAGTGGTAGCCATAATGGGTATTTTGGCGTCGATAGCTTATCCGTCGTATCAGAACCACGTACAACGTTCAAACCGTGCGGCGGCAGTAGCATGTTTAGCGGAGTTGGCTCAGTTTATGGAACGCAGCTATACGGCCGCATTTAGTTATGCTGGCATTGAACTACCAGCATTGCAGTGTGTTACTGATGCTGCTGGCCGCTATAACTTTGCTCTTAATGATTTGGCTGCACGCACTTACACGCTAAGTGCGATGCCGTTAGGCCCGCAAGTTGGTGATGGTTGTGGCGCGTTAACACTTGACCAAGCCGGACGAAAAGGTGCTAATGGTGGTTTTGACGCGGCAGTAGTGCGGCAATGTTGGTGATTTTTTAAATCCAAATTTGATTTATTGAAATAATGTTGTAACTTTAAGGTTAATTTTAACCTTTGGCATACGGATATGCGGTTACAACATGGATTCAGCTTAGTCGAAGTACTGGTTACTTTACTGATTTTAAAAGTTGGCTTACTTGGTGTCTTAGCTGCACAGACATTTAGCTTACGCCAGTTGCAGGATGCTATTCAGCGTACTCAGGCCATAGCATTAAGCCATGGCTTGTTTAGTGAGGTTCGTGCTAATCCGCGTTTAGCCGCGATGCTTGGACCACAGATAACCCGTCAATCTGAACTTCCTTCTGATCCCACATGTAATTTTGACCACGCCTGTACGGCCGAACAGGTTGCTGCTTCCCAACTGAATAGTTGGGCGCATAGCCTGCAAACATCAGCTGGTGCCAGTTTGCTTAACCCGGCTTTTTGTCTGCAACAACAAGCCGGGGCTTTACAGCTGGCGGTAAGTTGGCAGCAACGTGGCGCTATCTCTGCGGCTGTGTCGGGTTGTGAGGCAGCAACAGGGCGCAGTGCTTTTGTCATTCAGGGCGGCGGACAATAAGCATGAAGCATCAGAATGGGTTTACATTAACCGAGCTAATGATAGCTATGTTGCTGGGCCTTTTATTGATGGGCATGGCAGTAACTGCATTTAGTGTAGCCAGTCGCTCTGCCCGTCAAGCAAACCAACTGGCTGAGTTGCAGCAAAATGCGCAATTAGTCATGACGTTATTTCAAAATGAATTGGCGAATGTTGGCTTTTGGGGAGGGCGCTCAGATCCCTTAGCCGCGCTTGCTTTTCCTATGCCTGCCGCACCGGCAGGAGATTGTGTTGAGCAATTGCTGGACAGTGGCAGTTTTCCTCAGCCGGCACAGGATTTTGTCACCTTGTACGCGCAGACAACCGGTGCCGGGCGTCAGCTGAACTGTATTTCCAACCCGCTACCACAGACAGAGTTGCTGCAGTTAAAACGGCTTATTGGGGCAAAGACTGATCTGGGTGATATGCGGCAGAACAGGTTTTATCTGGAAACAGATTGGCAGCATAGCAGATTCGTAGACGGTGGCAGCCCCATGCTGAACGAGCGTTACGGATATTTTCCCTATCAGCATCTGGTGTTCTATTTACAGCAACAACGGGTCGATGGCGCGACTATACCTGTTCTGATGCGTAAACGGTTGACAAGAAACCAGGCCGGGAGTGCGGTGATCAGTACTGATTCAGTGCTGGATGGCGTTGAGCGCATGCACTTTGAATTTGGCATAGATAGCGATTTTGATGGCAAGCTGAATTTTAACCTTGCAACCAGACAAATGCCTGCAGAGTTGTGGTCGCAGCGCTCCGGCAGAATCGTGAGCCTGAAGTATCATGTACTGCTGCGTGCCCGCGACCCGGATCAGCACTATGTCAATCAGCAGCGCTATGATATGGGGATTGAGCAGTTTGTGGCGCCTGGCGACCATTACCGGCGACTACTTATCAGTAGCAGTGTTTATTTTAATAATGCAGCGTTGTAGGAGCACAATATGACGCAGACGAAGGGTATGGTGCTGATACTGGCACTGGTGTTTTTACTTGTCATGACATTACTGGTAACGGCCAGTTTGCTGATCAGCCAGCTCAGCCATAAAGCGGCTTTGGCGGGGCAGCAACAACTACAGGTCTCTCAGCAAGCATTACAGCAACACTTCACTCAGGCTACTGCGCTGGCTGATGATAACGCTGTACCTACAGAGGTTATGGCGGACTGCCCGGCTCAGTATGCGGGTTGGTCTGCCGGCGCTTTGCGCTGTGAAGTATTTTATCTCAGTACTGATACGTATTCTGACAATCGCCAATTTTACGCGGGTTACAGCAGTATTATGCTGAAACAGCATTTGGCCGTGCAGGATAATTAATATGACACTGTCCAGATTGATTGCGGTTATCACACTGTTGTTGCCGGGTATCAGTATTGGCTGTGACTTAAACGAACCTGGGCCGGTCGCGGCTACGTTGCCCTCATTGGCTGACGCGCAAAGTACCCGGCAAGTGTTGCTGAGTAACAATGTCCAGCTACAGGTACCTGATGCAGATGGTGTGTTAAAAATGCACAGTGCCGAAAGCTTTGCATTACTTGGGCAGATATCAGAGTGGCCAACTTTTTCTGGTCAAATCAGCAGTATAAAAGCGCAGCCAGTGCTGTTAGACCTGGATTACGACGGGATTACGGATGCAGTCTATGTCGTCGATGTAAGTGGATTACTATGGTTTGTCAGATTGAACCGCAGTGGTTTTTCTGAGCCAGTGCTGCTGGCTGATTTCAGCGAGACAGAGGCGGTGTTCCGCCAACCTTTGCAGCTGGTGCAAGTTTTGGCGCCTGATGGTTTGGGCGCCATGCGGCGGCAAACCATGCTGTTAGTTACCGGATCTGCTGCGCAAGGCGATATTCTGCTGGCGGTTAAGCATACTGAACAACGGGACACACCCTGGCAAGTGACTGATTTAACTGACAGAACTGAGCTGGATGCTGATGAACCGCGCTATGGCATAGCAGAGCAGCTATGGCAGCAAATTCAACAAGGTGGAGGTTGGTACGTAAAGCTTAATCAGCGGGTCATTGCTAAACCAGAAGTTTATGCTGGCGTAGTGTACCTTACCGGCGCTCAGCCTACTGCCGTTGGCGCAGACTGCTCTTTGACCGATGATGCTCAAAGCCAGTTGCACGCTTTTCATCTTCATCATGCCGGCCTGGTCTATAGCAGGCGTAACAGAGATATAACTCAACAGGGGCGGGGCAGTTTGATTTTAACTGAGAATGAGCAGGGAAGCCTGGTTCTTAGTTTGCAGCATGCCGCACAACAGCAAACGCTGCTAACTGAGCTGTTGGCCATTGATGCCAGCTGTGCTGATTGTGTAACAGCTGTTGATCATCAGCCCTTCCCGCGTATTCTCAGGTTGGCTACTTTTCAGGCTGAGCAGGATGCCCATTAAATGTTATTTGCGAAGAAATATGCTGGTTTTAGTCTGATCGAGTTGCTGGTAAGCCTTGCCATATTAGGCATTCTCGCTGCCATTTGCTATCCATCTTATCAGCAGCATGTATTGCGAAGTTATCGTTCGCAAGCCATCACTCAGTTGTTTCAGCTTGCTAACGCACAGGAGCAGTATCTGGCTGATTATGGTAATTATGCTGCAGATTTGCAGGCACTTGGTTTACCTGAAGCTGGGCTGCGGTATAGGTTTGAGTTGACATTGACCGATAGTCGTCAGGGATATCTGTTGGCGGCGCAGGCGCAAGGTTCACAGCGGGCGGATGCAGACTGTTTACTGTTTACTCTAAACCACATCGGGCAGCGAAATGCCGGGCAGCCGCAAAGTCTGCATTGCTGGGAGTAGTCATTCAGGGCAGGGTGAGGCAATCTTATTTAACCTGTTTCGACCAGCCTGATTTACTGTAAGGGTATAATGCCATTCCGCATCTTCTTTTCCACAATAGATAAAAGTGCCATTCTCAAAACCATTCAAACTGCCATCCCGGCGAAATGTAATAGCATCGCGGCTGAATTTTAATTTGTGGGCAGTGCTGACGGAAGGCAACTCTTTGAGTAACTGCGTGCTGGCATCAGGATACTGCAATGTCAGCTGCACGGGGGCACTGTGCCATTGATCTGAACAGGCTCCGTCAGCCATCGGGCAGACCCTTACTGGTAAGTTGCTGCTTGTGGCTGCAACGCGGGCATAAGCCAAATGTTGACTAAATTGACGGACATAGGCACTGGCACGTTGTTGGTCAATAAAAGCAGACATAGCCGGTACTGCAGTGGTGGCAAAAATAACCAGTATCGCCAGCGTCACCATTAATTCTGGAAAGCTAAAACCCTGTGATGATGTTGATTGCATACTATGCTTCCTGCGGAAAGACTCCGACAAAAAGCATAGTTTATTTTAATTAAATGTAACTTTTATTTTAAATTTAATTGCGGTTAATCGTAAATGGTGGGAATAGCCTGCCGCTTATGCTGGGTTTTCAAATAAATACCAATCAACTTATCGCTAACTTCACTTTCTACCGGTTTACCCTCAAGAAAATCGTCTATTTGCTCGTAAGTCAGGCCAAGCGCTGCTTCATCAGCTTTCTGTGGCGCCATACATTCTAAATCGGCTGTCGGGGTTTTCCCGACCAATATTTCAGGGGCACCAAGGGTTTTGCCAATCAACCGTACCTGACGTTTACTTAAACCAAACAATGGCGCCATGTCGCAGGCTCCATCCCCCCATTTAGTGTAAAAGCCGGTGATATTCTCAGCTGAATGGTCAGTACCCAATACCAAACCACCGGTTAATGCGGCAATATGGTACTGAATAACCATGCGGGTACGGGCTTTAACATTGCCCTTAGCAAAATCAGCCTGGGCGTCAGAGGCGGTGGCTAATCCCTGTGCTGCCATAGCACTCCAGGTTGCCTGATGAATTGCATCTGCGCCGGGCTGTACATTGACAGATAGCGCTTTAGAGGGGCGGATAAAATCGACAGCCTGTTGTGCTTCCGCCTCGTCTTTTTGGGTAGCATAAGGCAAGCGCACAGCGATAAACTGATAGTCCTCAGAAGTGTGGTTTAATTCTTCGACAGCCAGTTGAGCTAAACGACCACAAGTTGTCGAATCGATCCCGCCGCTGATGCCAAGCACAAGCGTTTTGAGGCCTGAAGCTGTCAGCCGTTGTTTAATAAAGTCTATGCGGCGGCGAATTTCGAACTGTGGGTCTATCTGCGGCAATACCCGCATTTCGGCGATAATCTGTGCTGCGTTCATCCTGTTTGGGCCTCTGCTGAAAATACAGGCCTATCTTACCGTGCTATACCCGTATCAGATCAAGTGATTGTTGGCGATTAACAGCTGAACAGTGCTTAGCCTTGTATTATACTGCAGCTTACTGCGCTGCCTAACAGACGGATATTGCAATGAAAAAGATTGAAGCCATCATTAAACCTTTTAAGCTGGACGATGTGCGTGAAGCGCTTGCTGATATTAGTATCACCGGCATGACTGTGACTGAAGTAAAAGGCTTTGGCCGCCAGAAAGGTCACACAGAGCTTTACCGTGGTGCAGAGTATATGGTGGATTTTTTGCCGAAAGTGAAGTTGGAGATTGTGGTACCCGATGAACAGACAGAGCGTTGTATCGAAGCCATTATCAAGACGGCACAAACCGGCCGCATTGGCGACGGTAAGATTTTTGTGTTTGACGTTGAAAGGGTGATCCGTATCCGCACTGGCGAAGAAGATGAAGATGCGATTTAGACAGTCAAATAAGTACGATTGGCTAACTGACTTGGCTCCGGAAGAAGCGGCTCGCCAGCGTTATGATGCTAAGCTGCAGGCACTGAAGTTATATCAAAGCAGGCATTAAGGTGATAAGACTGTTCTGCACTGCCTTGCTGTTTATTATGCAGGTGTCTTATGGTCAGATACTGGATGATATCCGCCAGCTTAGTAGCCCTGAGATGCAAGGCAGGGAAACCGGTTCAGCCGGTGCTGAAATGGCGCGGCATTTTATCAGTCAGCGCTATCAGTCTTTAGAACTTGAATCATTCGGCAACGCATATCAGCATGCTTTTACTTACGCTGGTTGGCAGGAAAAAACTGGCACTAATATGCTGGCTTACCGGCAAGGGTGCCGCTATCCACAGCAGTACATTGTAGTCAGTGCACATTATGATCACCTCGGACAAACAGGGCATAAAATATTCTTTGGCGCAGATGACAATGCGTCCGGAATTGCAGCCTTGCTTGAACTTGCTGCCAGATTGTCAGAAGTTTGCCCGGCTTATTCCTATATCTTTCTGGCAACAGATGCCGAAGAAAATGGCCTCTACGGCAGCAAAGCTTTTGTGGCCAACCCGCCGGTTGAGCTGAGTAGTATCGTATTAAACCTGAACCTTGATATGATTGGGCGAGCAGGCAAGCGCGGCAGGCTATATCTGACAGGAGCTAAGCGGTATCCTGCTTTAATGTCGCAGTTGGGTACTGAGTTTGGTAAGGTACAGTTTCTGTCTCACAGTGGGCCACCACGTGCTATCCGCAGCAATACGCGTTATGACTGGCCAGAAGCCAGCGATCACGGCCCTTTTCACCGTGCCGGCATCCGCTATTTATTTTTTGGTGGTCACGAGCATCCTGATTACCATACCCCTGAAGACACCTGGCAAAAAATAGACCCTAATTTTCTGGCGACGGCCATGCAGGCCATCTGGCGCACTGTGCAATGGCTGGAACAACAGCCGCCAGCCGTTCTAAAAGGCCAGTAGTCATGGTTACCAGTTAAAACTAAGCTGATTTTTAACGTTATTAGTTTTATTCGCAACCGGCCGTTTTCGGCTGGCGTGGCGGATAAACACAGCCTGCTGTTGTTGTTGCCAGCGAAGATGATCCTGCTGCGTTAACCACTGACGTATTTTGGCTCTGGCGCTTTGCTGAGCCTGTTGCAATTCAACCACCGGCGCCGGGTAATCAAGGCCTATCAGGCAGCCGTGTTGCTGTTGCATTGACAACGGCATCAGCCAGGGGGTGTGGATCCAGCTGTCAGGCACTGAGCTAAGCTCCGGTAACCACTGCCTGATAAATAACCCTCTGGCATCTTTTTGCTGGCTTTGTATTATCGGGTTATACATGCGGTTTGGGTTAATCCCTGTCGTACCTGCCTGCATCTGAATTTGCGGATAGTGGATACCAGGTTCGTAATCTATAAAGCATTGGGCCAGATGCAAAGCAACAGGCCGCCAATGCAGCCACAAATGATAACTTGCGAATGCGACCAGCATAGCGCGGGCACGAAAATGCAGCCAGCCGGTGGCTAGCAGGCTACGCATTGCTGCATCAATTAGTGGATAGCCTGTCGTGCCGGTCTTCCAGGCCTGGAAATAAGTGGGGTTAAAATCTGTTTCACGCAGGCCATCGAAGCCGCGGTGCATGTTAAAAAATTCAATAGCCGGTTCATCCTCCAGCTTTTGTATAAAGTGGCAATGCCAGCGCAACCGGCTGAAGAACGCTTGCAAACCTTGTATGTGTCGCGGCTTTTTTGCCGTTTTCATGGCCAGATAGCTTTGCTGTTGTAATTGTCTGAGACTAAGCATGCCATAGCTAATAAAAGGACTAAGCCGGGAGCAGCTGTGTACCGCCTGTGCTGGTAGTGATATATGCTGGCGGTAGCTGCTGCAGCGTGTAGCAAAAAAGCTGTTGCTAGTCTGTGTTGCGGCTGTAGCACTTTGCCACGATTGGCAAAGTGGCAGATCTGTAGCGCGGGTTGGCGCCAACGCAGATAAGTTCCAGTCGGGCTGCACGATAAAAGGCAGCGAGCTGACAGTGGGCGTAACTGCAGATTTGAGCCAGTTATCAGCCAGTGTAAACCAGTTGTCACGGCTGTTTAAGCGCCGGAACACCGCGAACTGGCGGTATTGATGCCAGGGAATATTCAGGCTTCGCAATAAACGCTTTACGGCAAGATCGCGCTGGTAGGTCCATAGGTTACCTGTTTCTTCATGGCTATATACAGCACTGATACCATATTGCTGGCATAAGTACCTAAGTGTAGTGCTGGCTGGGCCCTTTGCGATTAAAAGAGGCTGGCCAAGTGCCTGAAGCTTTGTATTTAACTGCACAAGCGCGGCAGATATAAATTGCCAGTGTCGCAACGACACATCACTTTGCTGCCAATAGTCAGGTTCAATAATATAAACCGGCAATACGGCGCCATGGCGGGCAGCCTGATAAAACGGTTGGTGATCATCAATTCGCAGATCTCGCTTAAACCAGACTAAAGCCGTCATAATGCCAGCACGCCCGTTATTGCATGAACAAAGCAGCCATCCGGGTCGTAAAGTTGTGCCTGCTTTTGCACATTAAAGTGGCGGGCCTGACTATTGCCGGTGCCGGCAATGTAAGCCCAATTGCCCCAATTGCTGGCACAGTCATAATCCAGCAGGCGCTGTTCGAAGTAAGCTGCGCCCAGGCGCCAGTCAATACCCAAATCGTGGATAAGATAACTGGCAACATTTTGTCTGCCGCGGTTACTCATTAAGCCGGTTTGATTTAACAGGGTCATATTGGCATCGATAAAGGCATTACCGGTATTCGCACTGCACCAGTTACGAAAATGCTGTTGCTGGTCGGTGTTCAATACCGGCGCGGTGAGGTTGATTTGACTCTGAATGCCGCCTTTGCTAAACCAGCGAGCGTCATATTTGCGGAATTGCCAACGGAAGAACTCGCGCCAGAGCAACTCAAACTTCAGCCAGTAGGTTGAGTCATTTGCCAGGATTTGCTGCTCGAAACGCTCAATTTCGTGCCATAACCAGCGTACCGACAAGCTGCCTACTGCCAGTGCAGAAGAGCTAAAACTTGCATAGTGTTTTCCAATCAGCTGATTCCGGCTGTCTTTATAGTGCACAATATGCTGCTGTTGCCAGATATAATGCTTCAGGTGAGTCATGGCCGCGTCTTCGCTGGCTTTAAACTGCAGCTGCTGCGGCAAGTACTGTTGCAGTAACTGAGTGAAGTCAGCATTGTAACGCTCTGTCTGAGCAGGTGTAAGCCAGGTGTCGTCCGGCATGGCAGTGTCAACTGGGAGAGCAACCCGCAGCGATGGCTCGTATTGTTTACGAAAGGCAGTAAAGCTGTCTGGCAGGTTTGCCAACCCGGGATCTGATGTGGTACCGAGCAGGGAGTTGCAATCGAGCATGGTGACACTGAGCTGCTGTGACAGCCTGGCTATTGCAGCGTTTTCATAGGTCGCTACCGGCTTGGCGCAGTACAGGCGCGTTGCACCCAGTTGCTGTGCCAGTTTTAGCAGGCTCTGCGCCGTATCACCAAACAGGGTAATGAGGCCAATATTTCGCGCTGCCAGAGCATTGCTCAGTGAGCGGATAACGGATAGTTGTTGCTGCAGTCTTTGCAGGTTTGCGCGCTTGATACCATATTGCTGGCCGAAGAATGCAGGCCGGTTTAACACTATAACAGCTGCTTTAGCGCTGCTGCCATCAGCAATATGCAACAACGGGTTATCATGCAGTCGCAAGGTGTCATTTAACAGGATCAAAGCCACACTCATAACTGCTCCAGCGTATCGAGTATCTGAGCGGCTTTGGCCAGAATGTGGGCTTTGTCTTCATCACTACGTTTGTGCCAGTTTGCATAAGCTAGCGCCAGACGCGGGTTGGCCGACAGCCGTTGCTGATTACGTTGCAAAAAGTCCCAGTACAGCGCATTAAACGGGCATGCGTCCGCCCCGGTAGTGTTTTTTACGTTGTAACTGCAGTGTTTACAGTAGTTGCTCATACGGTTGATGTAAGCGCCGCTTGCCGCATAAGGCTTTGACGCCAGCATGCCGCCATCAGCAAATAATGCCATGCCAAGGGTGTTAGGTAATTCCACCCATTCATAGGCATCGGCATAAACGGCCAGATACCAGTCTGTCATTTCATCGACTGACAGGCCTGCCAGCAGGGCAAAGTTACCGGTGATCATCAGCCGCTGAATATGGTGCGAGTAAGCATGATCAACAGTGCTTTTTATCGCCTGCTGCATGCAGCGCATCTTAGTACTGCCGTGCCAGTAGTAGCCGGGCAGCGGGCGCGTGGCATTGAAGACGTTATGTTGTTTGTAAGCCGGCATTTTCAGCCAGTAGAAGCCCCGAACATATTCGCGCCAGCCTATTAACTGGCGGATAAAACCTTCCGCCGCATTTAGTGGTACCAAACCTTGCTGATAGGCCTGCTGGACTTTATTGCACATCCAGCGCACATCCAGTAAGCCGCAGTTTAAATAGGCGGAACAGATACTGTGTTGTAAAAACGGTTGCTCAAGACGCATAGCATCCTGGTAATCACCAAAGTGTGGCAGTTGCTGCTTTACAAAGTGTAAAAACGCCGCGCGCGCCTCTTTGCCTGTTACTGCATAGCTAAAATTGTCGCTGCGGCCCATATTGGCTGCAAATTGCTGCTGCACCAGCTCAGCGACTTCAGCTGTAATGGCATCGGGAGCAAAGCTGAGTGGCGCATCAGGTTGTTGCTGTTCTGGCCAGGCTTTACGATTGTCGCTGTCGTAATTCCATTTACCCCCTTCGGGCTTATCACCTTGCATCAGTAAGCCGGTATAACGGCGCATATCGCGGTAAAAATACTCCATTCTGAGCTGTTTTTTACCCTTGGCCCATTTGGCAAAGCGTATCAGGTCGCAGATAAAGCGGTCGTCGCTGAGGATCGTCACTGGTACAGCTAACAGCTGCTGCCAGCTGAGAATTTCCTGTTGCAACCTATATTCGCCGCATTCGGTAATGATGACTGTCGTTACAGCGGGATGCTGCGCCAGTACATGCTGCACAGCATCTGTCATGCTGGTAATTCCGGCAACGCTACCATATTTGATGTAACACACTTGGTATCCCTGCTGTTGCAAGGTTGCCGCAAAGTGGCGCATGGCGCTGAACAGTAAGATGATTTTGTGCTTGTGATGTTTCACATAGCTGGCTTCCCGGCCTACTTCGGCCAGCATAATAATGTCATCTGGCTGCAGCTGCTGCAGGCTGGCTAATGCTGGGCTTAACTGGTCGCCCAATACAACTATCAGTCTTGGCATGATATACACTGTATGCAGTTTAATGCAGGCTGGTACGGACAGCGGGCAGCCAGGGATCAGTATGTAGCGTCGCAGCAAAATTTTGTGTTATGTTATAACAATTGCAGGTTTGCTCACCGGAGATACAAATGAAGTACAAAACCCTAATACTAAGTTTGATGCTGTCGGCTCTGCCGCTTACAGCATTCGGCCATACCGATGCTGAAGAACATCAACATGACCACGCCACGGACGAGTTCACGGCTTTGGGCAGCCACGTGCATGGTAAGGCGCTGTTAACGCTGGTACTGGAGGGCAATGAGATGCAGCTGGCGTTTGAATCTGCCGCGCAAAGTGTCGTTGGGTTTGAGCATAAGCCCACAACTGCCGAACAAAAACAGGAAGTTGAAGCGGCCATTGCCGTGTTTAACCAGGCAGACTGGTTTAGTGTGAATCAGGATGCGAATTGTGAACTGGCGCAGGCTGATGCCAGTACCGATCTGACCGAGCCTCACGCCAACGAAGGCCATGCCGATTTTTATGCTAACTATCTGTTATTGTGCCAGCGTCCGGCCCGGTTAAATCAGTTGCAACTGCATGTGTTTAGTTTGCTGCCGACGTTGGAGCATATCGAGGTGCAGTGGATTATCAATGGGCGCCAGGGAGCGGCTGAAGCAACCTTACAAAACAGTACTGTCAGTTTTTGAAGCAAAAACGGCAGCCAGAGCTGCCGTTCATACGTTACAGAATGTTTAGTAGGTATATTCTTCTACACTGTCAGCTTTCAGGCTGTATGCGGCCTGGCCTAAATCGTGAGTCATCACTTCTGTTGTTAAGGTACCGCTTATCCAAAATGGCGAGTAAATCATGTCGGCTTTTAAGTTCTTGGCACCACTTACAAAAATCATCTGATTTGGCGGCGGTGGTGGCACGTGAATACATGCCCCAAAATAAGGCACCAGAAAGAAGCTGGTAACATTTTGCTCGCTGTCAAATTCCAGCGGTACAATAAAGCCCGGTACCCGGATTTTTGTATTGTTATATTTTTCAACCACCTTGGCTGACTTCAGTATTTGCTGCCACTGCTTCGCTGCCGGGTCATCGCCCTGGTAATTATCATCAAACGGCGAAGGCTGGCTGTAATCATGCTGAACTTCAGGCATTTGTTGCAGCGCTTTTAAATCTTCTTCCGGCATTAAATCTGTCCACTCAATAGTCACTGCTTCACTGGCATGCAGCGAAGCCGAGAATAGGGCGGTTGAACAACATGCGACCAGTGTCATATATAACGCAACAGATAACGTCCGTAGCATTGGAGCTTGCTCCCCTAAGTTGGCATAATGGCAAAAAACGTCCACATCATAACATGACACTGAGTACGCCTGTGACTGACAAGCCGAAAATTCCTGCCATTGATCTCAAACAGGTGCAGTTTTACTACCGGCCCGGTGGCTGGCAGCTGACACTGCCTGAACTGACTTTACACAGCGGCCAGCACTTATTTGTGCGCGGCGCTTCCGGTAGCGGTAAAACGACCTTACTGAACTTGTTGTGTGGTATCACCCGGCCAGTCAGTGGTGAGCTGTTTATCAGCGGGCATGCTTTACATAAATTATCCGGCGGTGCCCGGGATAGCTTGCGGGCTAAGCACATAGGTGTGGTGTTTCAGCAACTGAACCTTATTCCTTATCTGTCTGTGCTGGATAACACCTTACTGAGTAGTCATTTTGCCGGGCAAAATAAAGCTGAGGCATTAAGCCGGGCTGAACAGTTGTTACAACGCCTTAGCCTGCAGCAATCATTGTGGCAGCAGCCGGCATCAGAGCTTAGTGTCGGTCAGCAGCAGCGCGTAGCCATTGCAAGAGCCTTGTTGCCACGGCCGACGTTACTGATTGCCGATGAGCCAACCTCGGCACTGGACAGCGACAACCGGGATGCATTTATGCGGGTGATGCTGGCAGAGGCTGATGCGAACAGCTGTACTGTGGTATTTGTCAGCCATGACAGAAGCCTGCAGCAGTATTTTCATTACCAGCTGGATATGCTGCAGCTGGCGCAAGGAGTTCAGCCATGTTAATGAAACTGGCCAGGCTTAGCCTGTGGAACCGGCGTGGCACTGTGCTGATGACCTGGCTGTCACTGACGATCAGTATCGCGTTGCTACTGGGTATCGATCATTTACGTACTGAAGCCAAAAATAGCTTCACCAGTACGGTATCCGGCACAGATCTTATTGTAGGTGCGCGCTCCGGGCAGCTTAATCTGTTGCTTTATTCAGTATTTCGTATTGGCAATGCTACCGCCAATATCAGCTGGCCAAGTTATCAGCGCATTATCAAGCATCCACAAATTGCGTGGAGTATCCCAATATCGCTTGGCGATTCACACCGTGGTTACCGGGTAATGGGCACCAGTGGCGAGTATTTTCAGTATTACCGTTATGCCAACAGCCAGCCTTTGGTGCTAAAAGAGGGGACGGCTTTTTCCGGCGTATTTGAAACCGTGCTCGGTGCCGATGTAGCGCAAAAGCTCGGTTACAGGCTTGGCCAGCAAATTGAACTGTCGCATGGCGTTGGTGCAGTCAGTTTTAGTCAGCATAAAGATAAACCCTTTACTGTAGTGGGCATCTTGGCCAGAACCGGTACGCCGGTCGATCAGACGGTGCACGTTAGTCTGGAGGCGATAGAAGCTATTCACCTGGACTGGCAACAGGGCGCGCCAATGCCAGGGCGCCAGCTTAATGCGGAACAGGCGCTGGCGCAGGATCTTACCCCTAAGTCGATTACCGCTTTTATGGTCGGGCTGAAATCGCGGATGGCAACGTTCACGTTACAGCGGCAAATCAATGAATATAAAAACGAACCTCTGACCGCTATTTTACCAGGCGTTGCTTTGGCTGAGCTGTGGCAAATGCTGGGTATGGTTGAAAACCTGTTATTAGTCATCAGTTTGCTGGTGTTATTGGCTGCGCTGGTTGGCATGATAACTACACTGCTGGCGTCCATGAAACAGCGCCAGCGGGAAATGGCCGTGCTGCGGGCCGCCGGTGCACATCCCTGGTATTTATTTGTGCTGGTACAGCTGGAAGTGCTGTTGGTAACAGTGGTGTCTATGCTATCTGCCGCAGCGCTGTTATTTGTCAGTCTGGTGGTGTTACAGGATAAACTTGCAGCAGATTTTGGCTTGTTTGTCGGTTTGAATATTATCCGCTTGAACACGCTGTACTGGGCGTTGGCTATTATAGCGCTGTCGGTATTGCTGGCTATGGTCCCTGGTGTGCTGGCTTATCGTAAAACGCTGTCTGATGGTCTGACGGTCAGGCTGTAACCAGTGTAAGAGGTAGGGTCAGACTGACTGTACACCCTTTATCGGTGTTAAACAGCCTGACTTCTCCCTGCAACAGATGTGATACCAGATTAAATACCAGTGTCAGGCCAAGGCCTTT
This sequence comes from Rheinheimera sp. ATLC3, assembly GCF_059429535.1. NCBI lineage: Bacteria > Pseudomonadati > Pseudomonadota > Gammaproteobacteria > Chromatiales > Chromatiaceae > Rheinheimera > Rheinheimera sp. ATLC3. The sequence goes on along the minus strand of NZ_CM182103.1, from coordinate 1,354,922 downwards.
GGCGCCACTGCTGCGGCGGGTGGTAAAGAAGGGCTCAAAAGCGCGTGTCAGCTCATCATTGGTCATGCCGCGGCCGTTATCAGCCACATCCAGTTGCCAGCTGTGATTGTTCAGACTGGCACTTATCACTATTTGCCGTTGCTGTGGATTACTGAAAGCATGAATACAGGCATTTTCGACCAGCCGCGTTAACACCGTCGCTAGCGGGCTGGCAAAACTTTGCACTTCTAAGTCTGCTGGCAACTTTAGCGCTATTTGCACCTGATGCTGCTCAAGTACAGACGCCATACTGGTTAACACTTGCGGAATAAAGCGGTTAAGCTGCAGCCACTCTGCTTTCTGTTCGGTGCCGGTGGCTGCTGTTTGTTTAAAACTGTTTACCAAATCGACAGCTCGCTGCAAGTTGGCGTTGACCATTGTAATACTGTTTTTAATCGTACTGCCGCTCTGGCTGAATTGCTGACGGGTTAACCGGTTAGAGTGAAAAAGTTGCTCCAGTTCAAGCAAGGTGGCCTGAGCGTGGCTGTTAGCAGTAACCGCCACGCCGAGCGGGGTGTTAATTTCGTGTGCGATACCGCTGACTAACCGGCCCAGGCTGGCCATTTTTTCCACTTCAATCAACCGGTGCTGTGTCTGTTGTAATTGCTCCAGCGACTGCGTCAGCTCCTGCGTGCGCTGACTGATAATCTGCTCCAGTGAGCTGTTAAGTTGCTCGAGCTCTGTCTGGTAACCTATGCGCTCAGAGGCACTGAGTGCCCGGCCATAGATGTCAGCCAGAAAGCCGGCAAAAACGACCTCATCATCGCGCCATTTTTTTGTTGCCCGATGCTCAATACAGATAATTCCCACCATTTCGCCATGGTGGCGGATCGGTGTATCCAGCATGGAAAAAATCTGTAACGGGGTAAGGTAGTCTTTAGAAAATTCGCTGGTATGCGGATGCGTATGTGCATCCTCGGCGACGATATTGCGCTCTTCATCCAATGCAGCGAAGTAACGCGGAAAATTATGCCGGGTAAGGGTAATGTCCGGTTCTGCCAGATGCGTATCGCAATCAAGTAAATAGGTACAATGCATTTGTGAATGATCGTCTGACCATAGCCAGACACTTGCTCTATCGGTGCCCAATGCCTGATTTATAGCACTCAGAATAACCCGGTTGCTGGCCATTAAATCGCCTTTATCAACGTCAGGATTACGGCTGATTTGGGAGAGAATGTGCTGTAAATTAGCAAGCATGGGTTGCGTTAGTGCTCCACATTACGTTTTGGCAAATTTTGCACCTGTGAAAGCACATGTATAGCATCTAATAACGGTAAGTGCGAAATTTTATTGAGTTTTTTCATTATGTTGGCGCTGGTTAGATAACTGGCTATACTAGGCGCTTTAACGAATACAGAGAACCTTATGCAGCTGTTTTTAGTCTATATAGGTGGTACAGCGCCAGGAGCCAATATTGAGCTGCACGATGTGCGCTTCGTCGCCGCGGATAAAATAGAGGATACCTATCCGTTGCTGTGTCAGCAGTGGTTTGGCACCATCAAAGGCTTACATGTCGACAGCTATATGCAAATACAGCATATAGACGGTTACAGTGTCAGCTTGCACAGCGCGCCGCAGCACAGTGAGCAGAAATTGTTTTTCGTCAACTTTGGCGGATACTACCCGGATAAAATTGCCGAACAGCACGAATTCATGTTGTGTGTGGCGGCCAGTAATGTTGAGGCAAAGGCCAGGGCAAAACAGCGCCTGTTGACCCATGCTGACAGCCAGCACAAAGACGATCTGCTGGAATTAGATGATTGCTTTGCGCTGGAGCAGTTACAAGGTTTGTATATTCATCTGACACCGTCTGGCCAGACCCAGCCGATGCACCCTGACTGGTCTGGCTATCAGGTGATAGGTTAACGCACCGCCGGCTCGTCAGGCGCGCTGTAGCATAGCGTCATCTGTGGCCGGTTGCTGTTATCAAAAAGCTGTTTTTCCAGCAAGGCACGTAGCTGCAGATATTCCGGGCTTAAACTGGCATTGGTGGTGCGGGCATCAAGGTAATAGGGCGCCCTGATACCGTTGAACGCTATCGGTTCGCCTATCTGCACAAAATGCAGACCCACCCGGCGCAGGGCACGGGCAAGCGCCGGTTCTATCATGACATAGGTATGTATCCGTCCGGCGCGTAAACACAATATCTGTGCGGTCAGATACAGCGCCACGGCAACCAGCTTACTGCAAGCCCGTTCAAGTGAGGGTTGCCCGCTGAGCACCCGGCAGCGAATGGCTGCAGGCACTGCCAGGCGGGATATTTCGCAGATATGCTGACGGCTGAAATTAGTCGGTGCCAGTACGGTATTGGTAAAATTGCCGGCAAAATAATGCTCTATCGGTAACAGCTCATTTTTAAACTGCGATGTTACGATGCGAACCGTACCTGCTAATGAACCACTTAATATATGTTTTACCGCGACATGCATTGCGCGTTCATCATAACCGTCATACTCCAGTGCATCGGCCCGCTCGGGTTCAAACTGCAGTTCTTCACAATAAACCTGATGTCTGAGCTGATAAGTGGCCTGGCGTAACGGCTCGGTATTGGCCTGAATGGCACGGAAATAATCCGGGAAATAATGTGATAGTGAATGTGCTGTATGCTCAGGCTGCGCTGCGCAGGTAGGATCTGTCGCAATAGCGGCCGAGCTGGCTACAGATTGTAAGCTCATTTAGCGCCCCAAAGATCTAAGCTGCTGTGTTATCAGCAGGCGGTTTGGCATTAATATTTATAGTGCGCCTGACTAAGCCAATCCTTGGGTTTGTAAGCTGATACTCTTCAGAAGTACCACAGGCGCAAATACTATGCGGGGGAATTGCGGTGGGGTCAAACGTCTGGATAGCCAGATTTCCCTATAGCAGAACCAAGCTGGGCTAACAGTTTGATTTTAATCCAGGAAAAAAATTTCTTTTTTTAACGATTGTAACTGAGTGTTATTCAGCTGCTGTTAATCTGTTATATTAGCTTTTTTATCAGATAGCGTAGCCTGGCCGGCAGCACATTGCTCAAGTTGCTGAATATCAAGCTGAACTTGTCTGGCGAGCTGTCTTAACTGAATGAGCCGCTCATCACTTAGTGAAATTTGACAGCGCAGCGCCGGCATCACACTGGCAACCTGTATTTGCAGCGCTTTGCCACTGGCCGTTAACACCACATGTTTTACTCTTTCATCCTGCTTTGATGCTATACGTTGCAGCCAGCCTTTTTGTTCCAGCTTTTTCACCAGTGGCGTTAACGCGCCGGAGTCAAAAAGGGTTTTGCTGCTTAACTCACCTAAGCTGATATTGTCTTGCTGCCATAGCGCCAGCATCACAACATATTGCGGGTAGGTTAAATCAAATGGCTGCAGCAAAGGCCGGTACAGTCTGACCACGGCATTTGACGCACTGTATAAGGCAAAACATAGCTGCTGCTCTAACGGTAAAGTGTGTTTCATCGGCTTTTTCCGCATTATTTTCAGCTAGTGTAACAAACTTAAGCTACACCCTTATAGTGCCGCTGAATATAGAATAGCTATTTTTATTATATGCAAACATCTTGCGTGCAAGATTTATTGAGGCTACTATGTACCCGTTCTCTGAATACAACGCTCTCTGATAATCAACTTAACTGAGGAAACGATGATGGATATTCTTTACAAAGCAGTAGTAACGTCAACCGGTGGTCGTGATGGCGCCGCTAAATCTAACGATGGCTTGCTGGATGTAAAACTGGCTGCTCCAAAAGAGCTGGGTGGCGCCGGCGGTGCGACTAACCCTGAGCAATTATTTGCTGCAGGCTATTCAGCCTGTTTTATCGGTGCACTGAAGTTTGTTGCTGGTAGCGAGAAAGTTGCTTTGCCAAAAGATCTGAGCCTGCGCGCAGAAGTAGGGATCGGCAAAATTGAAGGTGGTTTTGGCCTGGATGTCGATTTATTCATCAACCTGCCAGGTATGGATAAAGCCGCAGCAGAAGCACTGGTCAATAAAGCACACCATGTTTGCCCATACTCAAATGCAACCCGCGGCAATGTTGATGTACGTTTACATGTAAACGTGTAATTCGCTTGTTGCTGTATAAGCCGGCCCTGGTGCCGGCTTTTTGCTTTTATACCCGTGCTACTATGCCTTTTCGTTAGCTGCAGGCTGCACAAAACGGCTTAGCAGCGTCGGTAGTATGGTTAAATCGGCTGCCAGCGCCATTAGCATGGCTGCTGCTGTCAGTAAGCCAAAGTAAACACTGGGCAAGAAGCTGGAAAAGCCAAAAATAGCAAAGCCTGCCGCAATTACCGTAGAGGTAAACAGCATGGCAATGCCGGTATGGGCAAAGCTATTTTGCAACGCCTGGCCCGGCGGTGCTTTAAGATAGTTGTGCACGAAATGAATGGTGTCATCAACAGCGATACCCATCGCAATAGCCGCTATGGTAATAGTCATAATATCCAGCGGTATGCCAAGCCAGCCAATCAGCCCGAGTATGCCAAGTGTCGTACACACATTCGGTATCAGTGCAATAACAGCAATTTTCACGCTACGGAATATCAGCAACAGTAGTATCGCCATGGCTAAGTAAACCAGCCCCAGCGTTTTAATTTGCGAATCGAATAAACGTGACAGTATGTCCTGATACAACACAAACAAATTGGTCAGGCTGTATTGCTGCGGTGTAAGCCCGACACTTTGTAAATCCTGGTTCAGCTGTTGCATCAGCTGCTCGCGGTCAAGCCCGGCGGTGGTATCCTGAATGCGGGTTGAAATGCGGGCTTGCAGCGGTTTATCTGACAGATACGCGCCCACCAACTGGCTGGCGACCTTCTCGTCCAGCAGACGGTAAATTGAATTTAGCTCATATTCTGTCAGCGGCTTGTCGTCATTAAGCTGACGGGCCAGGGTGGTAAAGTTAACCAATGAGGTGACATTGCCGCTGGCTGCAAAGGCTGCTACAGCAGCATGTGCCACATGCAGCTGATTAAATTGTTTAGCACTTAACAGCAGGTTACTGTCGCCGTCTTCCGGTTCCAGGTTAATCACAATATCCAGCGGTGTTGAGCCGCCAAATTCCTGATCAATAAACCTAAGTTCCTGATACACCTGCGTATCGCTGGCAAAATAATTAATAAAGCTGTTTTCAACATTAAGCCGCATCAGCCCTGGCAACAGCAGTGAAAAAAGCAGCAACACCACCACTATACAGGCCCAGGGCGCACGCTCTACCAGGCGTCGGGTAGCCTGTAAACCGGCAGTGATAAACGCAAAATCGTCTGTTTCGTTACGGGCGTTAAGCAGGCTAAGCAGCGCAGGGAATAGTAGCAGGCTGACACTCATAGTGATAAGCATGGCTATCAGCATCATAAAACCAAAGGCAACCACGGGCTGAATACCGCTGAAAACCAACGAGCCAAAACCAACCGAGGTGGTTACCGTGGCATAAAAACAAGGGGCCAGCTTTTGCTGTAAGGTGCTGATAATTCGCTGCTGCTGGCTGTGATCCGGGTTATTGCGTGCTACCTCACGATACGTGGCAATAAGGTGGATCATTACCGCCAGCGTCAGAATAAGTTGTAGCGCAATAAAATTGGCCGATATAACAGTGGCGCGAATATCCAGCACGGCAAACAAACCCAGTGTTAGCCAGACGCTGGCAGCGCATGCCAAAAGCGGGAACACCACCCAGCGGATACTGCGGTATAACAGGAGTAACAGCACGGCGATAATACCGGTGATGGCGCTGCCAAATACGGTCAGATCGCTTGAGATAATATCGACCAGATGTTGCGCTACTACATAGGCGCCTCCGGTAAAGGTTTCAGCCTGCTGCGCTACCTGCTGGTTAATCTGACTAATTTGCTGAAGCTCCTGCTGGCGCTGTTTAACCAAAGCCTGACGTAACGGGTCGGCTTGTTGTTGTAGCTGTTCCAGTTTTTGCTCTTCTTCAGCGGTCAATGGCCGCTGCAGGCTGTTTTGCTGCACCGCCAGGATTTCCTGCTCCAGCGCGCTAAGCTCAGGGTCGGGTTTAAATACAATTTGTAGCGCCGTTGCGGTTTGCGCTTTATTGATCAGCAGGTCGGTAAAGATAGGGTGGTCAGACAGCATTTGTTGCATCTGCTGCGGTGAAAACTGCTGTTCTTGCCAGGTGAGCTGTGCAACATCGGCGTCTGACGTTAGCACCGAGGCATCGCTAAGCAGCGGCACTGTCAGAATGGACGTCACGCTTTGTACCCTGGATAACGCCAGATACTGCTCGCGCAGCCAGGTCAGATCAGTAAAAGTGCGGCTACTGAAAATTTCACCGTTGCGTGGCTTATAAGCCACCAGAATAAACTCATCGGGCGAAAAGCGCTGATTGGCCTGCTGGGTTTTAATGTACAGCGCATTGTTTTTGACCAGCAAGGTATCAGCTGAAGCATCAATGCGAAACTGCGGCACAAACACTGCGGCAGCGGCAAGTAAAACGGCAAACAGCAGCAAAATGGCAATACGCAGCTGTAATATGCGCTGTGCCAGCCAGTTGCTTACCGGCGTGTTACTGCTGTGGTTGGCTGAAGTGGTCATCGCGCTTTACTCCCTGTAAAAACTGATTACGAAAATACAGATAAGGATCCTCTGCCTGGCGGTAAAGCTCTTCATATACCCGGGCGCGGCCGCTAAAGCTGTCAACAGCATCTACCCCTTGCAGATAATAGGTATCCGGCGGGTTGGTTACCTGGCCAATCGGGTCGAGCAGGTATTCGCTGACAACCGAGGTTGAGCCGCGCACATTGTTCTGCCCCAGAATAGGCAGCACCAGATAAGGCCCTGGCGCGACACCATAACCGGCTAAGGTATCGGCTACCGACTGCTTAGCTTCTGGTAAATCAAACCAGGCGGTTGCCGGGTCAAATAAGCCCAAAATACCAATGGTGGTGTTAATCAGAAAGCGGCCCAGGTTGGTACCGGCGTCTTTTAACTCACCGGCCGCAAGGTTGTTCAGCATGCTCAGTGGCTCACGTATATTGCTAAACGCATTACCTATTTTGTCCCGCACCGGTGCCGGCGTTATGTATTCATAGCCTTTTGCCAGTGGAATAAGGGCATAGGTATAGGTGAAGTGGTTAAAGGCAAAGGTGCCGCGGTTCCAGCCTTCCAGCGGGTCGTTGTATTGCTGCGCCTGCTCTTCTCCTGTCGCCGGGGCGCGCTCTGCCATATCAACTACGGTGGGCTCAATTTCAATCCTGCCCTGCGAGGTTTCAATAGTGGCGGTTTTACCACTGCTTAACTGTTCGCTGGCAGTAAGCTCTGTGTTGGCACTATCATCAGTGCTCTGGCTGGTTATCGGTGCCGGGCTATCCTCAGGCGGTGTCTGCGGTTGGCTGGCACAGCCGCTTAACAGCAACAGCAGTATCAGGCTAAGCGTGGTATTAGATGTCATAGAGTGCTCCAACGCAGTTAGTTAACTGCATTTAGTGTTTATTCTGTTTATCTGAAGCTGCTTTTTTATCGCTGCTGTTAGCAGCGGCTTTATCTTTATCGTCAGATGTCACTGACGTGAAATCAATAATATCCTCCACCCGCATCTGGTAAGCCTTTATAAAAGCGTTGTAGAACAGCCCACCTATCGCTTTTAACACTGAGGTATCCGGTGAACTAATATCACCCTGTATCGGGATGCGCGTGGCTATAAGTTTTTCATCATCATTTTCAAACAGCTCGGCCAGTGCCGCAGACAGTGCCTCAATAAACAGCTGCAGCGGGTTATCGTCGCCTTTTATCACATCGTTAACCACATCTTCTTTCCAGGAGAACACTTCAAGCTGATAAATGCCAGCCTTAACATAGCCATTCACCTGGCCTTTATCACTGGCCAGTTCGGCTGCGAGCTCAAACTCACCGGCCTCAACATCAAAAGGGGCATAAATTTTTACAATGCTATCAGTTACTTTGGTTGGCAGCTTTTCCATTTGCATATTGATATCAAAGCTGGGCTTTTTCACGTTAGGGTTAAACTTGCCGCGGATAAAAAACGGCGCGCTGCCGCCAACAGTTCCTTCAAGGTCGATGTCGGTTAGCAGCTCAGACTCGGCGTCGTTATGTAAATTTCGTACCTCGCCCTGTACGTCGCTTAAAATCAGCTCGCCCAGCACATCTTTGGCAATGGCGTTAAACTCAATACGGCCGTCATACAGCGACAGCTTATCGATAGAAAACAGCGTTAAGTCATTTGCCAGGCCAATCCAGGTACGTTCGTCCAACACAGCATCTTCAGTAATATCGGTTTGATCTGTACGGTCCAGCGCCATAATCACCGGTTTATAAAATGCCATAGTGCTAACAATTTCACCCTTTAACAGCTTGGCCCACGACAGCTGTAAACTCAGGCGCTCGGTAGAAAACAGCGGCAGTTTGCCTTTGTCATTGTGCTGAAAAATTTCGATTTGCTTTATATCGTAACCACCGCGCCACAATGCTAAATCTATATCCTGCACATGGCCGCTAATGCCCTGCTGGCGCTGCAGCAATGAATTGACATACCACACCATAGCTTCAGGCGCAGCGATGCGCGCTACCAGTAAAAGCAGTAAAATGGCGATGGTTATTTTGACCGGTTTGTTTAATGTCATGCTGTTGGTATGCCCTGACTAATGCGCCGCTATTGGCTTGCAGCTTATTCAGACTACGCAGCAAAGATCATTCCAGTTGTGTAGTTAATGTAACCTTTTGAAATTTAGTGGTTTTATCTGAGGTGGGGCAGGGCGCAGCGCTAAAGTATTGTTACAGTGGGCTATTTTTACCCACCGGCTATGTAAAACTGACATAGTGCCAGCCAGGCAGAAAACAAAAGGCCAGCATCACTGCTGGCCTTGTGCTATTTGGTGGAGCTGGCGGGAGTTGAACCCGCGTCCGAAAAACCTACATCGTCGGTACTACATGCTTAGCACATTCATTTAGTTAACCCTATGAGCGCCGAATGGCAGGCTATCGTCGGGCGAGCCTGATTGGTTTTAACGTTTTGTCTCCAGGCGAAGACGCGACGCGATCCTGTTAGGGGTGATCTTCCAGAGTCTCAGCTTACAGGCATGCGTGAGGGGAAGAGCTATCTACTGCTTATTAGGCAGCGATTGCGTAAGTTTCGTCGTTTGCGACTATTTAATTGAGGCTTTTTTACGAGGCCTACCTCACCTCGGCATGCACCTAAGAGTTCGTGAATCCCGTCGAATCCAGAATCAGCCCCGAATTCTGTGGTGTTACACTTACACTTCAGTGTTTGGCTATTGTACGCAGCTCACTGTGGTTACACAAGCTAGCATTGTCTGATAGCACATTTTAACGACATAACCTTAGATGGGGTTACGCTGTTAAAGTTTCAAGGGCACTCAGCGTTTAGAGTGCTTCATCATCCGTTCTTTTTCGCGTGACCAGTCTCTGTCTTTAATATCATCACGCTTATCAAAGCTTTTCTTACCCTTCGCCAAATGGAATTCCAGTTTTACCCAACAGGCTTTCCAATACATAGCCGTGGCAACCAGCGTATAGCCTTCGCGCTCTTTCAAACCAATCAGCTTGTTAAGCTCGCGTTTGTGCAACAGCAGTTTACGGCTGCGCTCTGGGTCACATACCACGTGGGTTGAAGCGCTGTTTAATGGCTGAATTTGTGCACCCAGCAAAAAGGCTTCGCCGTGGTGCAAAATAACGTAAGAGTCAGACAAGTTTACCTTGCCCTCGCGGATACTCTTCAGCTCCCAGCCCTGCAGGGCTACGCCGGCTTCGTAGCGGTCTTCCAGAAAGTACTCATGCCGCGCTTTGCGGTTTTGCGCTATGGTACCGTTCTTGTTTTTGTTTGCTTGTTTTTTACTCATAATCTGTTGTATTTCGCAGCTCTGTTTTGGGTGACGGCAGTGGCTCAAGCCTTGTTGCAGCGCATTAATCTGTTACAATCGGCGGCGAGTTTAAAGGGGAGAGAGTATGCCACAAATTGAGCGCAGTGCGCTGGTTTTTTATAGTGCACAGCAGATGTTTGACTTAGTCAACGCCATACCTGACTACCCTCAGTTTTTGCCCGGTTGTACCTCTGCCCGTATTATCAGTCAGTCTGATACTGAGATGGTGGCATCATTGACCGTTTCCAAGGCCGGCATAGGCCATAGTTTTACCACCCGCAATACTTTACATCCGCATCAGCGTATTGGTATGCAACTGGTAGAGGGGCCATTTAAACGCTTAGGTGGGGGCTGGGAGTTTCAGCCATTAAGTGATACGGCCTGCAAGGTGGTGCTAAAACTGGAGTTTGAGTTTTCCAGTAAACTGGTACAGTTTGCCTTTGGTAAAATTTTCTCAGAGCTTGCCGCTTCAATGGTCAATGCCTTTACGCAGCGGGCGAAGCAGGTGTACGGAGAACAGCATGGCTGATTTTATTACCGTAGAGGTCGCTTATGCGCTGCCAGAGCGGCAAAGCTTGCTAACGGTTAATGTCGCACCGGACAGCAGTGTGCAACAAATCATTGAACAAAGCGGTATTTTGCAGCAGTTCAGTGAAATTGATTTAAGCAACCAGAAAGTAGGAGTCTGGAGCCGGCCCGTTAAGCTGGACGACCGGGTAAAAGCAGGCGACAGGATAGAAATTTACCGGCCGCTGATTGCCGATCCGAAAGATTTACGCCGCCGCCGTGCCGAAAAAGCAAAAGAAGAGGGGCGGGCAGATAAAGTAACCGGTGGCCGGCCGCACGAAGCTAAAACCAGCAGCGAATAAAAAAGCCAGCTTTCGCTGGCTTCATTGTCATGCTTGATGAGATATCAGGCTGTGCTGTATTAAATATCCAGCGGTGTATTAAAGTCGGCCGACTTGTCGAAGTCGCCTTTAATATCCTGCAGCTTATTGTCTTTAAACTCGACAATCAGCTGCTTCTCAAAGTGGTTACCGTTACCGCTTTTCAGTGCGTAGAAATAGTGCCAGGTGTCGTTATCAAAAGCATTGCTGGCAACAGGGGTACCCAGAACAAACTTTACCTGCTCTTTGGTCATTGCAACGCGCAGTTTATCAATGTCTTTCTGCTCTAAAAAGTTGCCCTGTGGAATATCAATCCGATACACCCAACTACTACAGGCACTTAAACCCACTAAACCTGCTACCAGTACTAAAGTCTGAATTACTGCTTTCATCTGTCACTTCTGCTTAAACATAATGGCCTCATCATACCCTATGATTGGCGCGGTGAAAAACCTTCTTTCAGACTGCCGGTGCGCATAAAAGTTCGCGTGCGTTTGCCAGTGCACTGGCACTGATGTTTTCCCCCGCCAGTAAGCGGGCAATTTCGCTAATTCTGTCGTCATCGCTCAGCTGGCGCATGCGGGTTTCAGTGGCCTGGCCGTCGGTGTATTTTTCAACGAACAATTGCTGATGGCCCTGACTGGCGACCTGAGGTAAGTGCGTAACACAAATAATCTGCGTCGATTCGCCCAACTGGCGTAATAAACGGCCGACACCGGCTGCGACCGGGCCGCTGATACCCACATCCACTTCGTCGAAAATCAGCGTAGGGGTAGTAATTTTATCCGCCAGGATCACCTGTATTGCCAGGCTGATACGGGATAACTCACCGCCCGATGCCACTTTATGCAGCGCCTGCAGCGGCTGGCCCGGGTTGGTTGATACCTGAAATTCCACGCTATCAATACCGTTGGCACTGGCCTGTTCGGCACCCAGTTGCTGCAGCACTATGGCAAAACGGGCATTAGCCATGCTCAGTTCATGCATACTGGCGCTAATCTTATTGCTTAGCACTTCTGCCGCTTGTTGGCGCTGCTGGCTTAACTGCTGAGCTTGCGCCATATAATGTTGCTCTGCCTGCTGAATATCTGCTGACAGCTGTTGCAGGCGTTTGTCGTTGCCAGTCAGCGCGGCCAGTTGCTCAGCCAATTGCTGATGCAATGCCGGTAGCTCTTCGTTGCTAACCTGATGTTTACGCGCCAGGTTCAGCCACTGGCTTAAACGCTCGTCTATCTGCGCCAGGCGCTCCGGGTCAAGCTCAACTTTATCGGCATAGCGGCGCAGTTCACGGCTGGCTTCTTCGGTTTGTACCAGCGCATCGCTGACCATCTGGGTAACATTGCCAAGTGCCGGATCCAGTGCGGTAAGTTGCTCCAGTTGCGCGCTTACCTGCGATAGTGCCTGATAAATGTTTTGCTGCTCATCATCATACATTAGCTGCAGGCACTGCTGGCTTTGGCTAAGCAGGGTATTGCCATGGCTTAAACGGCTGTGTTCAGCTTCCAGCTGCGGGTATTCGTTATCCAGTGGTGCAAAGTTATCCAGTTCAGCTACCTGATACTCCAGCAGTTGGCGCTGAGCATCGCGTTGTTGCTGTGACTGCTGTAACTCGCTGTATTCACGTTGCAGTTGCTGCCACCCGCGCCAGGCACTGCGGGTCGCGTCCCGCGTGCTGCTGTTAGCGGCAAACGCATCGAGTAGCTGGCGCTGGTAATCCTGTTTTAATAATTGCTGATGCGCGTGCTGGCCATGAATACTGAGTAAATGCTGGCCTAGTGCTTTTAGTTGCTGGGCCGGCACCTGAACACCATTAATATAGCCGCGCGAACGGCCCTCGCTGCTGACTACCCGGCGCACGATACATTCGTGGCCCATGGCTAAATCCTGCTCGGCCAGCCACTGCTGCGCACCAGTTAACTTAATGATATCAAAACTGGCAACGATATCTGCTTTATCTGCACCCGGGCACACCACACCGGCATCCGCACGTTCACCCAGACACAACGACAGCGCATCTATCGCAATCGATTTACCGGCACCGGTTTCGCCGGTAATGGTAGACATGCCGCTGGCCCAGTCGATTTCCAGCGCGCGAACAATAGCAAAATTACTGATATGAAGATGACACAGCATGCGTTGCTCCGGTGTAATAAAATTACTGATATAAAAAACAGTGTTTATTTATACAGTAACTTTATACAGTAATTGTGATACTGGCAAGGGGGCGTTTTAATAAAGTTTGCTGCCCCAGCCCAGCTTGTTACGCAGGACATGGAAATAGCTATAACCCGGCGGATGCACCAGCCGCAGCGGTGTAGGGTGTTTGCGGATATAAATATCGTCACCCGGCATCACCGCCAGAATAACGTGGCTGTCGCAGCTGATTTGCAGGTGCGCATCGTTAGTGCTGGCTACTTTGAGGCGAATTTCGCTGTTACCGGAGACGACCAGCGGGCGGCTGCTAAGGGTATGCGGAAACATCGGCACCAGTGTAACGGCATCCAGATCGGGGGTTAAGATGGGGCCACCACCGGACAATGAATACGCAGTGGAGCCGGTTGGCGTGCTGACAATAAGGCCGTCAGAGCGCTGGCTGTAAACAAACTCGTTGTTAATATAGGCTTCAAATTCAATCATATGCGCGACTTTGTCGGCATGCAGTACTGCTTCGTTAACCGCGCTGTTGCTACTTTTAATAGCACCGTGACGGTGCACAGAAATTTCCAGCAGGTTGCGCTTTTCGGTAACAAAGTTACCGGCCAGAACTTCAGTCAGTGGCTGCTGAAAGCTCTCTGGTGCCAGATCAGTTAAAAAGCCAAGGTTACCGCGGTTTACCCCAAGCACCGCCACATCAAAACGCGCCAGTACCCGCGCCGCGCCCAGCATATTACCATCGCCGCCGACTACTATTGCCAGGTCACATTTTTTGCCCAGTTCGACCAGATCCAGCACTTCTACACCGGCGATATTCAGCGATTCCGCTACCCGCTCTTCGACATAGATTTTCAGACCCTGTTGCTGTAAAAAAGCATACAGTGCCATCAGGGTGTTATTTGCGCCCTGGTGGTGGGGTTTGCCAATCAGGCCAACGGTAGTAAATGCATGTTGCATAGCGGTTTCCTTTCAAAGCGTTACTGCAGTATAACGACAGCAGCAAGCGGACACTAGCGTCGTTTTTAGCTTGAATTGTAAGGCGAAGCCCCCATATCCGAGTACAGTATAGAATTGAGCATGGCGCATGACCTTAACCCTGAGCAGACCCGAGCTGATTTTAAAGCTGATTGTAGAGCAGTATTTGCTGGATGGTCAGCCGGTGTCGTCCAAAGCGCTGGCCGATAACGCCCAGCTGGCTGTCAGTTCTGCAACAGTTCGCAATACCATGATGCTGCTGGAACAGCAGGGCTTTATCCGCTCGCCGCATACGTCTGCCGGCAGAATACCGACCACAGCGGGCATCAGGCTATTCATTGATAAAATGCTGCAGCTGCAGCCGTTGTCAGGTTTCTGGAATAATGAGCTGCAGCGCAAGCTGGTGCCGCAGCTACCGGTATCGCTATTGTGTCAGCAGGTTGGTCAGTTGCTGACAAACCTGACGGGCTTTGTTGCTATTGTCAGTGCGCCCAAAGCCGATGGCCGTATTGTCCGGCAAATCGATCTGGTGCGCCTTGCCAGTGATCGGTTATTGCTGGTCGTGATAGATGAAGACGGCGATATTCTGCACCGGGTACTGCATTGTGAGTCGGCAATTGATAGCAGCACCTTAAGCCGGGTGCTGTGTTTACTGAATGCCGCGCTTGGCGGTGGCGGGCAGTGGCAGGATGGTATCGAGCGGCTCGGGGTCATAGTGCGGGGCGAAACTGCCTTGTGTCAGCAGTTGCTGCAAAAGGTGTTAGGGCAGCTTAGTTTAGATGAGTTGCAGCAGCATCAGCCGTTAATTTACGGCCAGCATCAGTTACTTCTGACTCCGGAATATCAGCAAAACCCTGCGCTGCAGCAGGTAATGCAGATGCTGGAGCGGCCTGAAGGCCTGGTGCAGCTGTTGCAGTCGGTAACGCTGGACGATCAGCCTAAGTTGTTGCTGGGTAAAGAGTCGGGCTTTGCTGAACTGGCGAATGTCAGCGTGATTGCACAGCGCTACCAGATCCAACCGAAACGCTTCATTGCCTTACTCGGCCCACGTCGCATGAACTATGCCAGACTCATTCCACTGGTGGACGCTTGCGCCCGTCAGTTAAATTTAAACTTGAATCGGCGCCAAGCATCCCCATAATACACCTACTTAATTTGGGAGTAGTAACGCATGACTGAGCAACAACAGCCTAACGACAATACCACTGAACAAACCGCTCAAACTAATGAGCACGCTGATACCGTTGAGTTATCCGGTGAGCAGGCTATTATCGCGAAATTAGAAGCTGAGCTGGCTGAAGCCAAAGCGCAGGTTGCAGAGCAACAGGATGTGATGCTGCGTATTAAGGCTGAATCTGAAAATATCCGCCGCCGTGCCAGCCTGGACGTTGAAAAAGCGCACAAGTTTGCACTGGAAAAGTTTGCCGGTGACTTGTTGCCGGTCGTCGATAACTTAGAGCGTGCACTGGGCTTTATTAACCGCGAAGATGAGGCGTTAAAAGGCGTGGTTG
Organism: Rheinheimera sp. ATLC3; assembly: GCF_059429535.1. NCBI lineage: Bacteria > Pseudomonadati > Pseudomonadota > Gammaproteobacteria > Chromatiales > Chromatiaceae > Rheinheimera > Rheinheimera sp. ATLC3. The sequence continues at coordinate 1,339,517 of NZ_CM182103.1, read as the reverse complement.
AAGGTGTAGAGCTGACGCTGAAAAGCTTCCTGGATACCGTGGCCAAATTCGGCGTAAACCAGATTGATCCGCAAGGCCAGCCGTTTAACCCTGAGCTGCACCAGGCTATGAGCATTCAGCCATCGGCTGATGTGGCGCCAAACACCGTAACTTTTGTCATGCAAAAAGGCTATGAATTAAATGGCCGCTTGCTACGCCCGGCGATGGTCGGTGTATCAAAAGCGCCAGAGTAATCCGGCATAATCTGACTGGGCAAACCTGTCGTATAGGCAGGTTTGCATGCAGTCCTGCTACAATCGGTTTATCCACGCTAACACGCCGTGAACCCATCCCTGGGGGCTCGTTTATAAACTTCATCCATGAAGTTTCCCCTATTGGGCAGCGAAGCTGTTCAAATTCGTTCCTGACGAATTTGTCCGCCCGTCCGGGGCTCCAACGGTTAGATTAGGACAAACCGATATCGCTGGTTCATCAGGTATATTCGACGGCTATAACAGCTCGCGGTAAACATAGTTTGCCAGTGGATGTTGCTGACGTTTTAACTCCTGCACAAAAAACTGTGCTACCCGGCTTGCGCCTTGTAAGGTCAGGTGAGTATTGTCGGTTTTGCCATCCGGAAACTTCTGATACAAACCCGCCGGTACCTGAATAAAATACGGTTGGCTGTTAGCTAACCCCAGCTGCTGCCAAAAATCGCAGCTTAATTGCTGCAAGTCAAAAAAGCTGACCTGTGTTTCTGTAGCAACTTTGGCTGCCGCGTTCGCATAGTTGGCCAAATCGCGTTTAAGCGTACCGTCGCTGGCAAAGTTACGCCGGCAAATAGAGCTTGCCAGCATAGGCGTAGCGCCTTTTGCCTGCACCTCGGTAATAAACTGTTTCAGAAAACGCTGATAGTCGGTATCGGCGTCGGCAAAGCGCTCTGGATCAGACTGTTTTGAGTCGTTATGGCCAAATTGGATCAAGACATAATCACCTTTACCCAGTTCACTTAGCAGCAGCTGCCAGCGGCCTTCATTTAAAAAACGACGTGTGCTTCGGCCATTTGCGGCGTGGTTTACCACCTTAAGTTGCGGTAATAAAAACTCTGGCAGCAATTGGCCCCAGCCACGCTCCGGATAAGCCAGGTTGGGTTTATCCGACATAGTCGAGTCGCCGACCAGATGTAGTGTAACGGTTGAAGGCTGTTGCGCCTGAGCTGGCAATATCAGGCTCAGGCCGGTTAGAAACAAAGAAAGTAGTAAGCGCATGCTGTTCCCTTAAAAAAATGGCCGGCAAATGCCGGCCGAATACACCGGAAGAAATCAGTTAGCAGAGAGTAAACGCGCAACTTGTACACCGGCCATAATAAATGGGCCGTTGGCTTTGGCATCGTTACGGATCACCGGTTCGCTCATGTAATAGCGGTAGCTGCCATCGCGGCCAAAGCCCAGGCCGGCGACCTGGCAGGTATTGGTCAGGCTGACACTGTTATCCGTATGCACCAGTACAAATTCGTTTACCAGGCCCTGATAGGCTTTTATCGCTGTATCTTTATAGCGTGTGTCCAGGTAACCGTTGTTCACGCCTTTGGCAAAGAAGTAGGCAAACATGCTGCTGCCGGAAGACTCCAGATAATTGCCGGTGGCATTGGGTTTGTCCAAAATCTGATACCAGACACCGGTTTTGGCATCCTGCACTTTTACCAGCGCAGCAGCCAGCTCAGCACTCATATCCAGCAGTGGCTGGCGCAGTTCTGCCTGATCTGCCGGTATGGTGTCGAGCACATCAACCAGTGCCATCGCTAGCCAGCCTAAACCGCGGCCCCAGAACTGACTGGCCAGACCGGTGTCTTTATCAGCCCAGTTTTGTGCTTTAGCTTCGTCCCAGCCGTGGTAGTAAAGCCCGGTTACCGGGTCGCGTAGTTTGGCGCGGCTGATGGTAAATTCTTTTACCACTTCATCCAATGCATGGCCTTGTTCAAACGCTGTAGTGTAATTAGCCAGAAACGGCATGCCCATGTAGACGCCATCCAGCCATAGCTGATGCGGATAGATTTTTTTATGCCAGAAAGCGCCGTCACTGGTACGCGGGTGCTGCTCAAGCTGCTTACGCAATAACGCCAGTGCCTGCTTATACTGCGGCTTAGGATTACGCTGATACTCGCGCAGCAGCATATTGCCGGTGTTTAAACTGTCGATATTAAAATTCGTCAGTTTATAGGTACGGATATCGCCATCGGCAGTAATAAAGGAATCGATAACATCCGTCAGTACTTGCTGCCACTCTGGGTTTGGCCGTAGTTGCAGTAAGTCATCGTACGCCTGCAATTGCAGCCCGGTGGTGTATTCCCATTTACTCGGCCGGCCGCGTTCGTAGTCCCAGCCACCATAAGCGTAGTAGGGGGTCTGGCGCTGCATTTCGCTGGCAGCCAGGCGCTCGCTCCAATCAAGCGCCTTTTGCGCTGTCATCGGGCCGGCTTTTTGCTGCTGCGACAATGTAGTTTTTAACTGCTTACGCGGAGCTAGTGTGAGTTTTTCCACTTCCTGCTGCAGATAAGCGACAAACTCCGCTTCGGTTTTAATACCGCCGGGCTCGCCGTCCCAGGCCGACAGAAAATAGTATTCCAGCTCGGTGCCGGATGGCTCCAAAATGGCGACATGACTGCTGGCATCGCTGGTGATGGCTTTGTTGTCGCCACGTTTAAACAGCACCGCCATACCCAGTTTGTCGTTACCGCCGGTAAGCGTTTGCTCGCCCCAGGTCGCCAGATACGTCCAGCTGTGGCCAGGAATATCCAGCTTGCCCTGTAATAAGGTGGTGTTAGGCAGTTTTACCAGACCGACGGCAACATTATCCAGTGCTTCGCTGGTTGTCAGCCGGGTATGTACCAGACGGCTACCCGCTGTCATCGACAAATCTGCCGTCAGTTGCAGCGTTTTACCGGCGATTTGCCAGTCTTTGTATTGAATTTGCAATGCCGAATATAAAGGGCCGTTTTCTATCACTTTCGCGGTGTGACCGCTGACTTTAGACACCAGCTGCACCTGCTGGCCGTCCCAGTAGCCATAGCCGCCGGCACCCAGCGATTTGCCAACTTTTAGCAGGTCCATGCCCCAGTCCGCCATATGATGGTAAGACTCGTAGCCATCCAGGCCAACCTTGTCCAGCACCGGTGCACCGGTTTTGTTGCCAAACACATCAAAGCCGTTACGCCAGTCCAGATAAATACGGTAGCCGACTTTATCAGACTCTATGCCCGGGCCTTCGTAGCGGATCCATTCAGAATGATCGGTATATTGCGGCGGTGGCGTGACCTCAGTCACATTTTCAAACCTGCCACCGATATATTTTTCGCCTTGCCACTGGCCGCCGGTTTTACGGGAAATTTCGGCCTGGGTACGTTTGGGCAATTGTTGGGCCGCAAACAGCGCCGGGTTGTTGCTGATGGTGATGCTCTGAGATGCTGCTGCAGCCAGTTCTGCCTGCAGTAGTAACGTATCTTTTTCGCCATCGCCGTTATGATCAATCAATTGTGACGCAATAACATTGCCGCCGGCTTGCGCCACCAGCGCGGTAGCTTGTGCCGGTGCTATGCCTAAATCAGCGTAAGGCAGTAATACAGTATCGGTTCGCGCGTGGTCAGATGGGTTACTCAGGCCTAATGTCGCGATATTATTTTGAGCAGCGGTATCAGTTTGCGCAGGGGATGAGTTTTGCTGTGAACATGCGCTGATAAGGGTGGCTATACTCAGGCTTAACAAGGTTTTGCCAAAAAGGATGCGGGCCATAAAATACCTGTTGTTACACATTGTTGCTCCATCATGGGTAAAAACGGGCCGTCCGTGGCTCTGCGTTTAGCGGGAGAAATACAGCCGCTATGCGGGGCATAGCGGCCTTGTTACATCAGAACTTGTATTGGGCACCTAAATAATACTGGCGACCGGTAGCATGGTAGTAAGTTAAGCGGTTGCCGCTTGAGTCTACCCATTGATCATCTACTTCGTCGGTCAGGTTAAGGGCTTCTAAGCTGACTTTCCACTTCTCAGTAAGCTGATATGACAGCGCGGCATCAATGTTACGGGTGGCGTTGGTACCTTCCATATCATTACCATTACGGCCCAGTGCATTCGTCAGGTAATCCGAGCGGTCGGTTAACGACACCCGCGCGCTGAACTTTTCATCTTCATAGTACAGCGTAGCGCTGCGGGTAGATTCAGATAAGCCCTGTAAATCACGGGTAGCCAGAATTTGGCCATCTGTATTGACGTAATCCATCTGGGCTTTTACATAGGTGTAGTTGCCGATAAAGCCAAAGCGATCCCAGCCTTCTGGCAGGAAGGTAAATGGCATCTGATACTGCACTTCAAAGCCATACAGATTACCGCCGGGGCCATTCAGCGGGGTAGTGGTATCCCACTGCATGTTCTCGTTACAATTTGCACCGTAACCATCCGGACCAGCATTGCAAGCTTCAATAGCGGCTTCAACCGGTAGCCCGGTCTCTGTAAATAGTTTGGTTTGACGTAAGCCCTGTACATAGCTGTCGATATCTTTACGGAATACGGCAACACCTAACAGTGATTCATTGTCAAAGTACAGCTCTAAGCCTAAATCATAGGTTTTGGCTTTGGTTGGTTCCAGCGTCGGGTTGCCACCGTTTATGCTGCGTGCACTGCCTGATACCGATACTGATGAGTTCGGGCGAATACTGCCAAGGCCGGCACGGGCCATTACTTCAGCGTAACCAAAACGGATAATGACATCTTCCAGCGGTTCAAATACCAGGTTTAGTGATGGCAAAAACTCGCTGTACTCATGCTTGGCGGTAATTTGCTGGTCTGCGCCTCCAAGCTTCGCCCACGCCGTCGAAGACTGGTCAGTTTTAACATAGCGGCCGCCGATATCGCCGCGGATAACGGTATCACCTACTTCGGTTTCAAATGCCAGCTGCAGGTAAGTGCCCAGGGTTTTTTCTTCGGCGCTATAGTTATCGGCCAGACGGTTTTGGGCACTGACTTCAAAGGCTCCGGTGTTACTATAAATATCATAAGCGGCATCAATTGCTGCCAGATCCGGTACCAGCCAGGCCCCTTGTGAACCCAGACCAGCGTTATAACTCATGATCAGATCCGGTGTCATCACAATACCCGCCGAGTCTTCTGGAAGACGGCGCGCTTCATAAGTTTCAAATTCAAAGTTTTTGTAATGCACGCCACCGCGTAGGGTCAGGCTTTCAGTCAAAATATATTCCAGGTTAAGCGCGGCAGTGTCGAAGGTGTTTTCAGCACCTAAAGGGCGCAGGCGCACACTGTTCGTTGTCCAGCCATCTGCCTCAAACACCTCTTGCCCAAACAATAACTCTGGTGCCTGGCGTTTGCCACCGCGGTAATCATAGCTAAAATCGACACCGGTTTTTTGCATTACCACCGTGGTTTGAATCGGGTTATCAAACTCTGATTTGGCGCGGCCAATCATGGCATCCACTTTCAAATCGTCGGTTAGCTGATGCTGGGCACTGAAGCTAACCTGCAAAAAGTCTGTACCCAGTTCATCGTAGCGGTTTTCATTGCGCACTGTGGCATCTTCAAAAGCGGCGTAAGTCACGGTGTTAGTATTATCAATCTCGTAATCCAGCACGTTCATATTGCGAGTATTGCTGCCATTTAAGATGCCCTGAGTAAATACTTCCTGACGTGTAGAGTCATCTTTTGCGTACAGAATATCTAAGTTAAAACGGGTTTCCAGGCTGGGGCGGAATTCAAACGCTGCCGCTGCACCAGTGCGCTTAACATTGTGGGTGTATGAATCGTAACGTGGTAAACGTGGCCGAAAAGCATCATTTATCGCCTGCAATTCAGGCGCGTCTGCACTGCCCTGATAGCGGCCAAAGTCATTTGCGTCAGCCCAGCGTACTGTACTGGCACCTTCGTCTTTTACATTACGTTCAGACATTGCAAGTGAGAATAAAGCACCAAATTTACCGTCGGCAAAAATGTTGCTGACTAAAAACGAGGCTTTAGGGTCGACCTCTTCAGATAAATCGTTGTAACCGGCCTGTACGTTAGCGGCAAAGGTTAAACCGTCGTAATCGAATGGGCGGGCGGTGCGCAGATCGACTGTGGCGCCGAGTGAGCCTTCTTCAATATTGGCAGAGGCGGTTTTACGTACTGTCAGCTCGCTGAATAAGTCAGACGAGAAGGTATTAAAGTCGAAACCCCGGCCACGGTTAGCACCACCAATCTGGTCTGTACCACCACTGGTAGACTGTGCTTCCATGCCGTTAATGCGTACGCGGGTGAAATCCGGGCCAAGGCCGCGTACTGATATTTGCCGGCCTTCACCGGCGGCACGGCTTATGGCCACGCCAGGAATACGCTGTAAGGATTCTGCCAGGTTAAGATCAGGGAAGTCGGCAATATCTTCGGCTTTAATGGTATCAGTAGAGCCGGTTTCAAAGCGTTTCTGGTTCAGAGCACTGGCTAAACTGCCACGAAAACCACCGGTAACGGTAATAACTTCAATATCTTCTTCCTGTACCTGAGCTGGTTGCTGCTCGGCTTGCTGGGCCTGTAACGCTGGTGCTGCACCAAGCAGCGTTGCCAACCCGGCCAGGGTGAGTGAGCGCACCAGTTTACTGGGGCGGAATTGCGTATTGCGAGTAGCCATGTCTGTATACCTCGTCCTGAACTGACTTGTTGTCTTAGCCTGGGTCGTGCCCGGCCTTATTCATTTTTCCGGAGCAAAGGTTGTCTGCTCCCTGTCGATTTGCTTGTTTTGTATTCAGCTTATATGCTTTGTCTACCGGTGGCAAAAAAAACTTGCAATTTTGTGCCACCGATGGCAAAAAGCTAACACCATCAACTAAAATCTGTCAATTATTGATAGAGGCGAAATCGGCTACATTTTGTAATCAGATGCTGCCTTTTTTAGTTAAGTGTTTAATTTTAAAGGTTTGTTGCTATTTTTGATTTTTTAAATTGTTCCATATTTGAACAATTTTGCTGTAGCAACAGGCCCGATAAGCTAACAGGAGAGCCTATGGCAAGCTTATTTTCTCTGGCTGGGCAAACAGCTTTGGTGACCGGGGCCAGCCGTGGTTTGGGCCAGGCAATAGCCGTTGCTTTGGCAGAGGCTGGCGCCAAAGTGATTTGCGCCAGTTCAAGCAGCGAAGGCAGCCGCGATACGGTAGCAAAAATTACCGCGGCCGGTGGCCAGGCGTTGGTATTGGCTGCCGATTTAAGCGATGAGGCTGCGGTTGAGCAGCTGGCCGAGCAAGCGCTGGCGCAGGGGCCGGTAGATATACTGGTGAACTGTGGCGGCACCATTTTCCGCGCGCCTGCTCATCAGTTTCCGATGAAGGAATGGCATAAAGTGATCGCGGTGAATCTGGACTCCGCATTTTTACTCAGTCAGCGGCTGGGTGCTGAGATGATAAAGCGCAAAAGCGGCAAGATTATCAATATTGCCTCTATGCTGTCGTACAGCGGCGGTATTACGGTGCCTGCTTACACCGCCAGTAAACACGCCATTGCCGGCTTAACCAAAGCACTGGCCAATGAATGGGCGCAGCACAATATTCAGGTTAATGCGATAGCGCCGGGGTACTTTCGTACCGATAACACCGCGGCGTTGCAGGCTGATACCGAGCGCAACGCCGCCATTACTGCCCGCATACCGGCAGCTCGCTGGGGCGAGCCGGAAGATTTAGCCGGTGCCGCAGTATTTCTGGCCTCCGGTGCCAGTGATTATGTTAACGGCCACGTGTTGGCGGTAGACGGTGGCTGGTTGGCACGCTAAACGAATTCTTTTTAACGAGGTTACTTATGACTGTTTTATTTGAGAGCCGTTATCCGACCCATCCGGATGATGTGAAGCACTACGATACCGACGAGTTACGGCAGCATTTTCTGGTCGACAACCTGATGCAGGCCGACAAGCTGGTGCTGTGCTACACCCACTATGAGCGCGTTATTGTCGGCAGTGCAGTACCGGTAAAGGCACCGGTTAAACTTGAAGCACCAGAGGCATTAAAAGCACAATTCTTTTTGCAACGCCGTGAGCTGGGCATTATCAACGTTGGTGGCACCGGCAGCGTGAAAGTAGATGGCAAAGAGTACGCGCTTAAAAACACTGAAGCGCTGTATGTTGGTATGGGCGCAGAGGATGTCAGCTTTCACAGCAGCGACAGCGCTAAACCGGCAAAGTTTTATTTAAATTCGGCCCCGGCGCACCATGCTTACCCGACTAAGCATCTGACAATGGATAACTGCACCGTGCTGCAGATGGGCGCACTTGAAACCTCGAACGAGCGCGCTATTCACCAGTTAATGATTAACGATGTGGTGGAAACCTGTCAGTTGCAGATGGGCTTAACCGTGCTTAAGCCAGGCAGTGTCTGGAACACGATGCCGGCGCATCAGCATGACCGGCGGATGGAAGCCTATTTCTATTTTAACCTGGGCGATGATCAGCGAGTGTGCCACTTTATGGGCCAGCCGCAGCAAACCCGACATATCTGGGTAGCCAATGAGCAGGCCGTGGTATCGCCAGCCTGGTCTATTCACAGCGGCTGCGGTACCAGTAACTATGCCTTTATCTGGGGGATGGCCGGTGAAAACCTGGATTATCACGATATGGATAAATTTCCGGCCAGTGCCATGAAGTAACGGCAGCCGTAACACGTTAATACGTGCCTGCCTCCGGCAGGCTTTAATTTAAGGCATGCAGTAAGACATGCCAGTCCCGCAACAGGGTAGGACGAGTTATGAGAAATTACACCCGGCAGGCATGCAGCCTGCTGCTGGTTGGCCTTGCGCTGCTTGCAGGCTGTAAGCCGCAGCAAGAGGTAACCACATTACGGCTGGCACATGCGCTGGACCAGGAACATGTGGTGCACAAAGCTATGGTGCTGATGGCTGAGCGCCTGGAGCATTATTCAAATGGAAGCATGCGCATTGAGATTTATAGCGGCGGCCAGTTAGGTAATGAACGCGAGCTGGTAGAGCTGTTGCAAATTGGCAGCCTGGCGATGACTAAAGTATCAGCCAGTTCAGTAGAAAGCTTTGTACCGCAGATGCGTGTATTCAGCGTACCGTATATTTTTAATGACAATGCCCATCTGTGGCGGGTACTAAACGGCAAAACCGGCACCGAGCTGTTAATGGCATTACAAAGCGCCCGTTTACGCGGCCTCGGCTACTACGACGCTGGCAGCCGCAGTTTTTATTCAACCAATACCGAAATTCACACCCCGGCCGATCTGCGCGGTAAAAAATTCCGTGTGCTGGCCAGCCAGACTGCAGTCAGAATGGTTGAAGAGCTGGGGGGCGCTGCGACGCCGGTAGACTGGGGCGAGCTTTATACCGCGCTGCAACAAGGTGTGGTCGATGGTGCTGAAAATAACCCGCCAAGCTTTTATCTGTCGCGCCATTATGAACTGAGCAAATACTATACGCTGGATGAACATACTTCAGTGCCTGATGTGCTGATAGTCAGCCTGCCGGTATGGCAGGGGTTAACACCACAGCAGCAACAATGGTTGCAACAGGCAGCCAACGATTCTATCGCTTATCAGCGCTCGGCCTGGCAGCAGGTATCAGACGATGCGCTGGCTGCAGTAAAAGCCGCAGGTATCCAGGTGATTTACCCGGACAAACAACCGTTTCGCGATGCGGTGGCGGATTTTCATCAGAGCCTTAAACAAACCGATATCGGGCCTTTATTGCAGCAGATTGCTGACATTGGCGCAAAGCAGGAGGCCAGCAATGACTAAAGTCGTCCATGCCGTTGATACGGTACTGAAGTGGTTTCTGGCAGCTTTGATGGCCGCGATTGTACTGGTGGTAAGCTGGCAGGTGATCTCGCGCTTTGTGCTAAATGCCCCAAGCTCCATTACCGAAGAACTGTCGCGTACCTTACTGATCTGGATTGGCATGGTCGGGGCGGCGTTTGCCTATCGCACCGGCGTGCACCTGGGGCTGGATATCGTTACGCAGAAATTCCCCAAGGCTGTACAGCGACATCTGGCGATGGTGCTGACAACCTCAGTGGTACTGTTTGCGATAGCAGTAATGGTGGTTGGCGGCGGCAATCTGGTCGCGCTGACTTACGAGCTGAATCAGATGTCAGCAGCATTAAATATCAAAATGGCATATATCTATATTGCAGTACCCTTATCGGGGGTGTTGATCGCGTTCTATGGTGTATGCCAGTTGTATTATCTGGCGGCGAATAAGCCAATGCAGCCGGTTGAGGGGATGCACTGATGGAAATGGCGATTCTGGTTTTACTGCTGGTCTTTTTTGGCTTGTTGCTACTAAACGTACCTATTTCATTTTGTATCGGCCTGGCCACGCTGGCGACGATGCTGCTAAGCGTCGATGTGATGCCGGCGGTGACTACCATGGCGCAGCGGATGGCTGGAGGTATCAACAGCTTTGCGTTGCTGGCAATACCGTTTTTTGTGCTGTCAGGTCTTATCATGGGCCGCGGCGGTATCGCCAAACGCCTGATTGAATGTGCTATGGCGCTGGTGGGAATGCTGCCAGGCGGTCTGGCATTGGTGAATGTAGTGTCCTGCATGTTTTTTGGTGCTATTTCAGGTTCAGCAGTGGCGGCAACATCGGCCATTGGCAGCTTTATGTTGCCGGAGATGAAAAAACAGGGTTACAACATTAACTACAGCGCGGCAGTTACCGCTGCAGCGGCCACAACGGGCATGCTAATCCCGCCGAGTAACATTCTGATTGTATACGCGATAGCCAGCGGCGGGGTGTCTATTGCCGCTTTGTTTATCGCCGGATATTTACCGGGTATTTTACTTGGCGTGGCACTGATGCTGGTCTGCGCTGGTTACGCCAGATTGAAAGGCTACCCGGTGGGCGCGCGTTTGCCGCTTAAACTGGTGGTGCAAAAGGTCGGTGCGGCCATCCCCAGCCTGTTTATGATTTTTCTGGTTATCGGCGGCATAGTCAGCGGCGTATTTACTGCGACAGAAGCCGGCGCTATTGCTGTGGTGTATTCGCTGGTGCTGGCAGTAGGTATTTACCGCGAAGTAAAAACCAGCGAGCTGCCAGCTATTTTAATGAAATCTGCCGAAACCACTGCCATAGTGCTGGCGCTGATTGCGACGTCATCGGCGATGTCATGGATTTTATCTTATGAGCAGATCCCACAGACTATCAGCGCAGCCATGCTGGCGCTTAGCGACAATCCTTTGCTGATTCTGTTGATGATTAACCTGATATTACTGCTGGTGGGTGCCTTTATGGATATGACGCCGGCGGTACTTATTTTTACCCCGATCTTTTTACCGGTGGCGGTCGAGCTGGGCATGAGCCCGTTGCATTTTGGCATCATGATGGTGCTTAACCTGTCTATCGGACTGGTATCACCGCCGGTTGGCAGTGTGCTGTTTGTCAGCTGTGCTATTGCCAAAACTAAGCTCGAAGCCATTATCCGGCCGTTGATGCCGTTATATCTGGCCATGTTTGTCGTGCTGATGCTGGTGACCTATGTACCGGCGATAAGTGAATGGTTACCGGCTCAGTTTGGTTTTTAACGTTAAATAAACTCAGGAGTGGTGCGATGGTAAGCTATGTGATCCCTAATCTGGCCAATGCCTGCCGTATTCTGTCACTGGTGACTGAATCGGATCAGGGCCTGAGTTTATCTGAACTGGAGCAGCGGCTGGCCGTGCCGCGCACTACAGCATTTCGCATTTTGCAAACCTTGTGTCAGGAGCAGGTGCTGGAAAAACACGGTAAACGCTATCTGGCCGGTGCCCAGTTATTCAAAATGGGGCTTAGCCTGTTAAGTTCACAGCGTCTGCAGCAACAGGCGTTACCCATGCTGCAGCAACTGGCGCTGACAACGGGTTTAACTGCTCATCTGGCCTTGCCACATGCCAAAGGGGCTTTGCTGGTAGAAGTATGCGACAGCCCGAACCCACTGCGCCTGGCTGCCCGGCCTGGCAACATCGCTGATTTTAACTGCTCTGCAGCCGGTAAAGTGTTTCTGGCATTTCATCATTTTGATCAACTACCGGCTTTGGCCGCGGCCGGCTTGTTTAAACAACGCACAGCGAACAGCATAGTTCAGCCGCAGCAACTTATAACAGAGTTGCAGCGGGTACTGGCACGCGGTTATGCTAGTGACGAAATGGAATACCACGAAGATGTGCGTTGCCTGGCTGTGCCGGTACGCAATAGTCAGGGCACTGTTGTTGCTGCGGTAGGCATTACCGGACCGTCTGCGCTGTACGCGAAAAAGACGCAAACCGATCTTATCGCCAGCGTTAAACAGACGGCCATTGATATTGCACTGAGCACTTACCGGCCGCAACTGGTCGCCAACAGTGCGCGTGGTCAATAAGATGAGAGTTATGCAAAAACAAGCCACGATAAACGATGTTGCACGGATTGCCGGCGTTTCAAAACGCACCGTTTCCCGCGTAATTAACGGCTCGCTCAGTGTTGGCGAGGCTACCCGTATCCGGGTTGAAAAAGTGATCAGTGAACTGAAGTATTCACCGAACACTCAGGCGCGTGGGCTGGCCTCAAGCCGCTCTTACTTGCTGGGATTAATTTATGATAACCCCGATGCACTGTATCTGGACGATGTACAGCGCGGGGTGCTTGAGGTGTGTTCTAACCTCGGTTACGAGCTGGTTGTTCACCCGTGTCGTTACCGCAGTGAAACCCTGGTACAGGATTGTCTGCGGTTTATGCAGCGCTCCAAGCTTGATGGCGTCATTGTGCTGCCGCCGGTATCTGAATCAGAGTTGCTGGCGCAGGCACTGAAAGAGTCTGGCAGCCCTTATGTACGTTTAAGCTCAGTAGCATTGGATGAAGCCAAACATATTGTCGTGTCAGACGATCGCGCTGCAGCGGCCGAAATGGCACGCTATTTTGCCCAGTTGGGTCATGAGCATATTGCTTTTATCAGTGGTCCGCAGCGCTATAAATCGTCAACCGAGCGGATGGAAGGTTTTCAGCTTGGTTTATCGGCCTACGGCATAAAAATTCGTCCCGACTGGATAGTAGAAGGCAATAACACCTACGAGACCGGTATCGAATGTGCGCGTCAGTTATTGCAGGGGCAGGATATTCCCACCGCCATCTTCGCCAATAACGACCAAATGGCTGCAGGCGTATTAAAAGTGGCACACAGTTTAGGCATTAAAGTGCCAGAGCAGTTATCGGTAGCAGGCTTTGACGATAACATGCTGGCCTCGAGGGTTATCCCGGCGCTGACAACGATTAAAAGGCCAGTGCGGCAAATGGCACTGCTGGCCACCAGTAAAATGATCATGTCGATAGAAAACAACGACAAAGCAGCCAGCAATGTAGCGGCTAAAGTGGCACCAACACTGGTTGTGCGTGAATCTACCGCCAGAATCAATATCACCGATAGTTAAGCAGACATCACACTAACGCCACTGTGGTGTTTTTTTTGCTACCGCTGGCAAAAAAAATGTCCAATTGCTTGCCACCGGTGGCAAATTGGTTATTATAGTAACAGTTAACAGCAATAAGCTGGTGTTAATCTCAAATAAAACGCAATGGCACAGAAGCCGGGGAGACGTATGACAGACACGCTGAAACGACAACATTTAAAAACCCTGAGCCTGGCCAGTGCCGGCCTTTCGTTGTGGTCATTAAATGGCTGTTCGACAGCGTCTGTGATGAGCACTGCAGACAGTGATGCGGCAGATAACATCTTATGGCAGCAGGCAGATAACATCATTGCCAGCATAGCGCCAACCCAATTTGCAAAGCGTGATTTTGTTATTACCGCTTATGGCGCCAAAGCGCAGCCGAATTATGACAGCAGCGCGGCTATAACTGCCGCTATTGCCGCTTGTGCCGAAGCCGGTGGAGGCCGGGTTGTGGTACCCGCCGGGCGTTTTAACAGCGGGCCTGTACATTTAAAGTCGAATGTAAACCTGCACCTGCAAAAAGATGCGGTGTTATCGTTTTATGCTGAGCCAGAGCGTTATCTGCCAGCCGTACACACCCGTTGGGAAGGTGTCGAGCTGATGGGCTACTCGCCGCTGATTTATGCCTTTGAGCAGGAAAACATCGCTGTGACAGGTGAAGGCATCCTCGAAGGCAACGGCAGTAATACCCAGTGGTGGCCGTGGAAAGGTAAGTGGAAACACACGCCGTGGCAGTTAGATGCGGCAACAGACCAAAGCAACACCCGTGACCCGTTATTTGCTATGGCAGAGCAGGGTGTACCGGTAGCTCAGCGGGTATTTGAGCAAAACTTTTTGCGCCCGCCGTTTATTCAGCCGTACCGGTGTAAACGGGTGCTGATTGAAGGCGTGACGATACGTAACTCACCGTTCTGGCTGATTAACCCTGTGCTGTCTGATGATGTGATAGTTCGCGGCGTAAACTGTGTCAGCTTCGGCCCCAACTCAGATGGCTGTGACCCGGAGTCTTGCAACCGGGTGCTGATTGAAAACTGTTTATTCGACACCGGTGACGACTGTATTGCACTGAAATCGGGCCGTAATAACGACGGCCGCCGTTTAGCAACGCCAATTCAGAACGTGGTGATCCAGGACTGTGTTATGCGCGCCGGCCACGGCGGCGTGGTGCTTGGCAGTGAAATTTCCGGCGGGGCACGCAATATTTTTGCCCGTCGTTGCCGTATGAGCAGCCCGGATTTACAGCGCGGCATCCGTATTAAAACCAACTCGGTGCGTGGGGGTTTAATTGAGAATATCGCTATCCGCGATATTGATATCGGTGAAGTAAAAGACGCGATAGTGATTAACTTCTTCTACGAAGAAGGTGATGCCGGCTCACATTTGCCGCAGGTAAAAGATCTGCATATCAGCCATTTAACGGTACACAAAGCCGAGCGTGCCTTTTTGCTGCGGGGCTTTGAGCGGGCACCGATAAGCGGTGTCAGCCTGCATCACGTTGAGTTTAAGCAAGCCGCCAGTGTCGGTGTACTGGAGAATGTGGCGAAGATTGACCAGGTAGATATAACCCTGAATGGCGAGGTATTAACGCTATGAGTGCGGCTGCAGCTGCTGGGGCGAAGACCGGTTTGCCCACACCAACACGCCGTGAATACATCCCTGTAGGCTCGATTCCGGCATCCATGCCGTCAACGGTTGGTTTAGGGCAAGCCGGTTTCCACCTGCGTAGCGCCCTAACATCGAATTTATCAAACCCGGTTTGCCACCGCTAGACAAGGGGCAGGAAGGTTAACTATGAGCACAGAACAGAAACCAGGCTGTAGCACAATATTAGATGCACCAGCCGATATTGGTGAGCAGCTGCAGGTACTGCAGGTGCACCCACGCGATAACGTCGTGGTGGCATTGCAACCTTTGCTACAGGGCGCGCCATTGCCGGAACCTTTTGCGGCAGTAACGGCATTACAGGCGGTTCCTGCCGGGCACAAAGTGGCTCTTACCGACATCGCCAAAGGCGACGCAGTAGTGAAGTATGGTTTCGCCATTGGCGCCGCAACCTGCGATATCAAAGCCGGCGAGCATATTCACTCGCATAACCTGGCAACGAAGCTAAGCGGCCAGATTGATTACCGCTATGACGGTTGTCAGGCGCAGCCGCTGGCGTTTCCATCAGGCTTGCCGACCGAATTTATGGGTTACCGCCGTGCCAACGGCAAAGTGGGCACCCGCAATGAGCTGTGGATCATTAATACCGTAGGCTGCGTTAACCGTGCCGCTATGCGGGTAGCCGAGCAGGCTCGCAAACTGTATAGCAATGATATCGACGGTATTTATGCCTTTACCCACCCGTTTGGCTGCTCGCAACTGGGCGATGATTTAGATCACACCCGCCGTTTACTGGCCGGCCTTATTCAGCACCCGAATGCCGGTGGCGCACTGGTAATGGGCCTGGGCTGCGAAAATAACCAGTTAAGTAAGCTTCTGGCTGCCAGCCCCGGTGTCGACCTGAACCGTATCCGCTCGTTTAATGCGCAGCAGGTAGAAGATGAAATTGAGCAGGGGCTGGACGCGGTTGCTGAGCTGGTAACACAAATGCGCCAGGATAAGCGCAGCCTGTGCCCGGTGTCTGATTTAGTGGTTGGTATGAAATGCGGCGGTTCTGATGGTTTAAGCGGCTTAACCGCTAACCCGCTGGTCGGGCGTATAGCCGATTTAGTGGCAGCCGCAAACGGCAAAGTGGTGCTGACAGAAACACCGGAGATGTTTGGTGCTGAGCAGGTGTTTATGGCCCGCGCCAAAGATGAAACCGTGTTTGACGACATTGTTGGCCTGGTGAACGATTTTAAACAGTACTTTATCGATAACAAACAGCCGGTGTATGAAAACCCCAGTCCGGGTAACAAAGACGGCGGTTTAACCACACTGGAAGAAAAATCACTCGGTGCTATTCAAAAAGGTGGCTCGGCGGTGGTGAATCAGGTGATCCGCTACGGTGATACTGCCAGCCAAAGCGGCCTGACGCTGCTGGAAGGCCCGGGTAATGATGCTGTGTCATCTACTGCGCTGACTGCTGCCGGCGCTACGTTACTGCTATTTACCACCGGACGCGGCACACCGCTTGGCTTTCCGGCACCGACGGTGAAAATTTCGTCAAACTCGTCACTGGCGGCCCGCAAGCCCCAATGGATAGATTTCGACGCCGGTGGCTTGCTGAAAAAAGGCCAGGATGCGCAGCAGTTCAGTCATGACTTTTTCCGTTATCTGATTGACGTGGCATCAGGTAAAGCGACACGTAATGAAGTGTCGGACAACCGTGAAATTGCGATCTGGAAAAACGGCGTCACGCTGTAAACGCTGAATTTATTGAATTTAACAACTTTAAGAAACAGGACATCAATATGGCACAAAGTCGTCGCTTAGAACTGCACCCGGACCGGTTATTTCCGTCTGATCCTGTGGTGCGCGATATCGCCCGGCGTTTATATCAGCAAATTAAAGACTTGCCGATAGTCAGCCCGCATGGCCATACCGACCCACGTTGGTTCGCTGAAGACGCCAACTGGGATAACGCCACTGCGCTGTTACTGCTGCCGGATCACTACGTGTTTCGCATGTTGTACAGCCAGGGTATCAAGCTCGAAGAGTTAGGTATCCGCCGTAAAGACGGCGCTGTGGTGGAAAGCGATTACCGCAAAATATTCCATATTTTCGCTAAACACTATTACCTGTTTCGCGGCACGCCATCGCGCATCTGGCTGGACACAGTGTTTCACGATGTATTCGGTTTAACCGAAACCCTGTGCGAAGAAACCGCTGATCATTACTACGACAGTATTAACGCGCAGTTGGCAAAGCCTGAATTTAAACCGCGTGCTTTACTGCAGCGTTTTAATATCGAGCTTATCGCCACTACCGAAGGCGCGCTGAACGATTTAAAACACCATGCCAAATTAAAAGGCACAGGCTTTGAAACCCGGGTTATTACCACCTTCCGCCCCGATGATGTGGTCGATGCTGACCGGGCTGATTTTGCGGCTAATGTCGCCAAACTGGGCGAGATTACCGGTGAAGATACGCAAAGCTGGCAAGGTTACCTGGCGGCGCTGCGTAAACGCCGTGCAGTGTTCCGTGAGCACGGCGCAACGGCAACAGATCATGGCCACCCAACGGCACTGACCGCTGATTTACCGATGAAAGAAGCCGCAGCGTTATTTCAGCGCTGTTTAAGTGGTAAAGCCAGCAGAGCCGATACCGAGTTGTTCCGCGGCCAGATGCTGACCGAAATGGCTGGCATGAGCCTGGAAGATGGCATGACCATGCAAATTCACCCCGGCGCGCACCGCAACCACAACAAGATTATTTTCGACCGTTTTGGTGCGGATAAAGGCGCGGATATCCCAAGCCCGACCGAATATGTACAGGCGCTAAAACCGCTGCTACAGAAATACGGCAACGAAGCCAGCCTGAATATTATTCTGTTTACGCTGGATGAAACCACCTATGCCCGCGAGCTGGCACCATTGGCCGGCCATTACCCAGCGTTGAAGCTGGGCCCGGCCTGGTGGTTCCACGACAGCCCGGAAGGCATGTTGCGCTTTCGCCATCAGGTAACGGAAACGGCCGGTTTTTATAACACTGTGGGCTTTAACGATGACACCCGTGCTTTCCTGTCGATCCCGGCCCGGCACGACGTGGCACGGCGTATCGACTGCCGCTTCCTGGCAGGTTTAGTCGCTGAACACCGTTTAACCGAAGAAGAAGCCGGCGAGCTGGCGTATGAGCTGACGTACGGTCTGGTAAAGAAAGCGTATCAGCTAAAGTAACGTGCTTGGTAGGTAATTTCATCAATATCACAAGCGCAGCTCAGTAACAGCTAAACAAAGCGTCTGCCGCATGGAAGCGGCAGAGGAGCTCCCACGGAAGGGTTCACAGCGTCTTTGTGTGTTGTTACTGAGCGAAGCCAGAACAGCATAAATTGGATAATCGCATTTTATGGCACAACTAAATAATCAAACACTGCCAGCATTAGACGGCAAATTGCCGCTACCGGCTTACCGGTTGGCAGAGCACAAACCTAAAATCGGCATTGTACATTTAGGCCCCGGCGCTTTTTTCCGCGGCCATCAGGCCTGGTACACCGAACAGGCGCTGCAATATGGTGGCGACTGGGCGATAAGTGCCGTATCTATGCGATCGCCCGACGTCAGCCAGGCGCTGACCCCGCAGGATGGCCTGTATACGCTGGCGGTGCTGGACGCAGTCCAAAGCTATCAGGTGATAGGTGCAGTACAGGAAGTGCTTATTGCCAGCGAACAATACCCACAAGTACTGGCGCGTTTAACGGCTGCCAGCACTAAATACGTTACCATGACCATTACCGAAAAAGGCTATTGCCTAAATGGCAGTGGTCAGCTCGACTTAGCCCATACGCAGATACAGCAAGACTTAACAGGAAACCAGCAACCGGTTACCGCTATTGGTTTATTGTTTACTGCACTGGCGGCGCGGTTTCAGGCCAATATCGCACCGTTTTGCGTGATAAGCTGCGACAACCTGACCGACAACGGCCATAAACTGCGTAGCGCGCTGATCGCATTTGCAGAGCAAAAAGACCCGACTATCGCAAACTGGTTAAGCCAGCAACTGATTAGCCCCTGTACCATGGTCGACAGCATTACCCCGGCAACAGATGATGCAATTAAAGCACAGGTAGCAGAGGTGCTGGGCGTAACGGATAACTGGCCTATCAAGCGCGAAGCTTTTGTGCAGTGGGTGATAGAAGACATTTTACCGGCCGACCGGCCAGCCTGGCAGCAAGCCGGTGTGATTTATGCGCAGGACGTCAGTGCTTTTGAAAAAGCCAAACTGCGGCTGTTAAATGCGCCGCATTCCACGCTGGCTTATGTTGGCAGTTTGCTTGGCTATGAAACCGTATTTGATGCCATGCAGGATAAGGTGCTAACGCAGTTTATTCAGCAAATGATAGGCGATGAGCTGATGCCGTCATTCACACCACCGGCTGAGTTGGATGTTCAGCAGTACAGCAACGATATATTAGCGCGGTTTCGTAACCCGGCCATCCGGCATTTGCTGGCGCAAATTGCCTGGGATGGCTCACAAAAATTGCCAATGCGCGTTCTGCCAGCCATTCGCGACAACCTGGCTGCGGGTAAGCCTGTCGATAAACTGGCGTTTGCCATTGCCGCCTGGTGCCGTTTTATTGTGAAGCGTTATAAAGATAACGAAAAACTGGTCGACCCTCTGGCTGAGCCTTTACTTGCCGTTGCTGCCCAGTGTACCGGCCAGGCCGATACCGATGTGGCGCTGTTTCTGGCGGTTGATGCTGTATTCCCGGCCGAACTGAGCCTGAATAAGACTTTTTTCCCGGCAGTGCGCGCTGCCTATCAACAATTAGTTACCGGGCCGGCTGCTGCGCTGGCCGCTTTTGCAGGAGAAGCCTGATGTCGTCTTTACCCCCGTTATTGTCATCTGTGATCAGGGGCCCGGCTCTATTACCCATTATTCAGGCAGATACACCCGAAGAAGCCGTCGCGATTGCCAAAGCCCTGGCCGATGGCGGTGTCGGCTCAGTTGAAGTGGTGCTGCGCACCCACCAGGCACTTGCCGCAGTGACCGCTATCCGTAGCGCGTTGCCTGATTTGCTGGTCGGTGCCGGTACTGTGTTGTCCGCCGCTGATGCTAAAGCCTGTAAAGATGCCGGTGCCCAGTTTCTGGTTAGCCCGGCCAGCACGCCCCAATTGTTAGAGGCAATGATCGCAACCGGTTTGCCATTTGCGCCTGGGGTAGCAACGCCGTCTGAAATTGCCATGGCCTATGAGTACGGCCTGACTGAAGTGAAGTTTTTCCCGGCGCATTTGTCCGGCGGTATCGAAATGTTAAAAGCGCTGCGCGGTGTGTTTCAGCAGGTACGGTTTTGCCCAACCGGCGGTATTGGCCAGCATAACCTGGCCGATTTTTTAGCGCTGCCTAACGTGTTTGTTGCTGGCGGTTCATGGTTAACTCCGGCTAATCTGGTGAAAACCCAGCAATGGGGCCAAATAAGCGAGCTGGCCCGCGCCGCAAGCGCTATCGCCCGCCAGCTTAAAACCGCAGCTTAAGGAGCAGCAGCATGAGCAAACGTATTGTCATTATGGGCGAGTGCATGGTCGAGTTATATCAGCTGGTCGATAACGTTTATCACCAGAACTTTGCCGGTGATGTATTCAACACAGCCGTGTACTTAAAACGAACCAGCGAAGTGCCAGTTGATGTGCAGTTTTTCACCGCCGTAGGTACTGACCTTATCAGCGATAAGCTGGTGCGTGCAGTAGAGCGGGAGAAAATTGACACCAGCCTGATGCTGCGCACCAAAACGGCCCGGCCGGGCTTGTACATGATCAATACCGATGCTTTTGGTGAGCGCAGTTTTGTTTACTGGCGCGATAGCTCTTCGGCTAAGCAAACGCTGCAGTGCTTTAATCAGCAGCTGGATTTTTCTGCGCTGCAAGGCTGCGACATGTTTTATTTCTCTGGTATCACGCTGGCGATTTTATCTGATAGTGACCGGGCTCAGTTGTTTGAGTTGGTGCAGCAGTTAAAAGCCAGCGGCAGCCAGATAGTATTCGACCCGAATTACCGCCCGGCATTGTGGCCGCATGCTGATAATGCCAAGGCAGCCTTTATTCAGGCTTATAGCTTGGCCGACGTAGCGTTGCCGGGGCTGGATGATCACAAAGTTCTGTTTGGTGCCCAGACCACCAATGATGTGGTTGAGCAGCTCGTTGAGCTGGGTGTAGCAGAAATCATCGTTAAAGATGGCAAAAACGGTATCAATGGACGCTACCAGCAAAAAAGCTTTACTGCTCAGGCACATGCTGTGAAGAAGGTGGTAGATACCACCGCTGCCGGTGATTCCTTTAACGGGGGCTACTTAGCTGCACGTTTAGGCGGTATAGCACCGCAGCATGCAGTGAAGTTCGCTGCGCGTCTGGCAGGGTTTGTGGTTGAGCATACCGGCGCAATCGTCAGTAAAGATCATTTTAATGGCTTTTGGGCGCAAAACCGGCCGTCGGTATTTGCAAAGTAAACAGCGTTGCTGGTTAGGGCTTGTGGCTTCGGTCCGAACCGGTTTGCTCACACTGACACGCCGTGAATACGTCCCTGTAGGCTCGTTTCCGCCCGTCCAGGGCTCCAACGGTCAGCTTAGAGCAAATCGGTTCTGACTTTCGTTAACGCCGCTAGCCCAAAGCAAAACGGATGATTGATGAGTCACTGAAATATCCAAGCGAAGCAGTTAAGGGTATAGCAAAGCGTCTGCCGCAAGGATGCAGCAGAGACAAATTCGTTGGGAACGAATTTGCATGGCGTAGCCACCCGAAGGGCAAATTGCAGGAAGCAGTTTATAAGTCTACAGGGACGTATTTACGACGTCTTTGCGCTCCCTTAACTGTGAAGCCTGCAACGATATGTAGCAAGAATAACAAGATCCGGCCTAAGCCGGGCAAGCGTCGCATCTGACCCTGACTAACAACCAAGGCAATTAATTGTTAGCAAAGGAGTAAGGCATGAGTTTAGTAAGCGTTTTTCCGCGAGCGGCGGATATTCCGGCACAGTTTGCCCATAACGCCGTTATTACCCAGCGGGAATACCTGTTAAATGGCGAGTTAGTAAAGTGGCGTGGCGAGCTAAGCCAGGTTGTCAGCCCGGTGTATCTGCGCAGTGACCACAGCGATGAATTACAGCAAGTGGTACTCGGGCATACCCCGCTGCTGGATGCGGATACTGCATTAAAAGCACTCGACAGTGCCGTTAAAGCCTATGATTTAGGCCGCGGTGCCTGGCCAACGATGGCGGTGCTGGAACGTATTCAACACGTCGAAACCTTTCTGGGCTTGATGCAACAACAGCGTGATGAAGTTATTCGTCTACTGATGTGGGAAATCGGCAAAACCTACCCCGATGCGGCTAAAGAGTTTGATCGTACCTGCGACTATATCCGCGATACCATCGACGCATTAAAGCAGCAAGACCGTGACGCCAGCCATTTTATTATTGAACAGGGCAGCCTGGGTAAAATCCGCCGTGTGCCGGTTGGTGTGGCGCTGTGTATGGGCCCGTTTAATTACCCGCTAAATGAAACCTTTACCACGTTAATACCAGCGCTGATCATGGGGAACACCGTGATTTTTAAACCGGCTAAATACGGCGTGCTGCTTATTCAGCCGCTGCTGCAGGCGTTTTTGCAAAGCTTTCCGCCGGGCGTCATTAACATCATTTATGGCCGCGGCCGCGAAACGGTGGGCGTATTGATGGAAAGCGGCAAAATCGACTTATTTGCCTTTATCGGTACTAATAAAGGTGCCAGTGATTTAAAACGCATGCACCCCAAACCGCATCGCTTACGCGCTGTACTGGGGCTGGATGCGAAAAACCCGGCCATTATTCTGCCTGACGCCGATATGGCGCGCACGGTAAAAGAGTGCGTAGCCGGTAGCTTGTCTTTTAACGGCCAGCGCTGTACCGCGCTTAAAATTTTGTTTGTGCATCAAAGCCGCGCGGCTGAGCTGGTCGATAAATTATCAACCGCCATCAGCGAACTGAAAGCGGGTATGCCGTGGCAAGACGGTGTGGCGATAACCCCGCTGCCGGAGCCGGGTAAAACCGCATTTTTAACTGAGCTGCTACAGGATGCCTTAGATAAAGGCGCCAAACTGCAAAACCCCGGCGCTGGTGAAACTGCTGCATCGCTGTTTATGCCGGCGCTGTTGTATCCGGTAAACAGCAGTATGCGCCTTTACAGTGAAGAGCAATTTGGCCCTTTGGTGCCAGTGGTACCGTATGATGATGTCAACGATGTCATCGATTATGTGGTGAACTCTAACTTTGGTCAGCAGCTGAGTATTTTTGGCCAAGATGCGCAGCAGGTGGGTGAGCTGGTAGATATTTTTGCTAACCAGGTTGGCCGCATTAATATTAACAGCCAGTGCCAGCGTGGGCCGGATAGCTTTCCGTTTAACGGCCGCAAAGATTCTGCCGAAGGCACCTTGTCGGTGGTGGATGCGCTACGGCAATTTTCTACGCCAACACTGGTGGCGGCGAAGTATCAGCAGGGCGATATAGATTTTGTGAAGCAGATGGTCAAAAGCCGCAGCTCGCACTTTTTATCAACGGACTTTTTGTTTTGATGCGTTACAGGATTTTAGTTAGCCGCATCCCGGCTATTTAAATTATTTAAAATTTACCTGCTTTTGCTACCGGTGGCATTGGCGGGTTAGCAGTTGTCAGACTGGGACCTTGCCAGGCACACCGGAGTCACTTAAACAATAAAAAAGGACAACAGGGTATATGAATAAAGTCGTTAAACATCACAAGCTGGCTGCTGCTGTTATGCTGGCATTATCTCCGACGTTTACTTTAGCACTGCCGTCAGGTGCTGCAGCGCAGGAAGCAGAAACACAAACTGCAACTAAAACAGATGATATTGAGATTATTGAAGTTTCTGGTTTCAGGGGTAGTTTAAATGTGGCGCTGATGGCTAAGCGCGATGCGGTAGGTTCCAAAGAGGTAATATTGGCAGAGGATTTAGGCAAGTTCCCCGATTTAAACGTGGCTGACAGCCTTGCGCGGGTACCCGGTATTGCCATTGAACAAGATGCCGGTGAAGGACGGCAAATAAGTTTACGTGGCCTGGGCGCTACTTTCGTTAAAACCACGATTAATGGTATGGAATCAGCGTCTGCCGGTGCCGCTACCGATGCTGCCGGTGGTTCTAACAAAAGCAGGGCTTTTGACTTTAACGTTTTTGCCTCAGAGCTGTTTACCCAAATTGATATCAATAAAACCCTGTCGGCAGAATTAGAAGATGGTGGTATTTCCGGTAATGTAAATTTGCAAACGGCGCGGCCATTTCAATATCAGGATACTAAGTTTGCCTACAACCTGAACGCCCGATACAACGATGTAGCAGAAGAGGTGACGCCACGCGCTTCGTTAATGTTTAGCCAAAACTGGGACAATAAGTTTGGTGTGCTGGTTTCTGCGGCTTATTCAGAAGGCCTGGTACAAAGTGAAGGTGTAACAACCGGTCGCTGGACGGTTAACAACCCTGCGTGGGCTGTTGATGGCAGCGAAAATAAACTTACTGCCGCTCCTGTTACCCAGCTGTTACCTAAAGGTGTGTATACCAATGAAAATATGGAAGGGCTTTGGCTGCCGAGATTGCCGCGTTACTCTATTTTTAATAAGCAGCAAGAGCGCTTGGGTATTACTGCGGCGTTTCAATACCGACCTATAGATGATTTAACACTGAACTTCGATGTGCTGTATGCCGCGTTGGATAATACAATGGATGAATTCCAGTATTCAGCCTTGATCCGCAATAACGTATCGAGCCAAACGGACATATACGCGGAAAACCTGATCGTAGATGGTAATAATACGATTGTCGCAGGTACCTTTTCCGGTGTACCTATCCGCTCAGAAGCGCGGCAGGACGTATCAAACTCTACCTTTAAGCAATTTACGCTAAGTGGTGATTGGTATCTGAATGATCGGCTAAAGGTGAACTTTCTGCTTGGCATGGGAAAGTCTGATCTGGATATTCCTTATCAGCGCACCTTTGCGCTGGACAGTTTCGACTCTACCTTTGCTTATAGCTACGACAGTGCTATCGACCCGATAAGCTTGATTGGCCAAAGTGGCACAGCAATTGGTAGTGGTAGCATGAATGTAAATATGCCGGCTTTTGCTTTTGCCCCGGCTCAGGCCTTTGGAAGTAGCTATAGCAAGGCAGAGTTAGAGCAATTGATGCTAAACCCTGATTTATACAGCTTAGGTTTAGTGCGTAACCGCAGCCAGCAAATTGGCAGTGAGAATAAGAATGTGTCACTGCATTTTACTTATGAGCTGAATGAGCAATACACCGTAAAGTGGGGCCTGAATCACCGAACTTTTAATACTGCTAATGTTCAGCGTGATAATGGTTGGCGCACACTGAATACGGAAACCAACCGCACCAGCGGAGAAATTGCCGAGGTAATGGTGCAACAGCTTGATGCCAGCCGCACAGCAGGAAATCTTTATGCGCTAACCTTATCGCAAGCCGGGCAGTATTTTGGTAATGCCGCCTCAGTGCCTGCTAATTCTACGTTATCTGCCGGCAGTTGGTTAACCACCGACTATGGCAAAGTGTATAACGCTTTTAGCAATGAAGCGTTTTTTGTAGCCAAAGAGCGCTATAACAGTACCTATGATATTGAAGAGCGGGTTAACGGTGCTTACCTGCAATTGGATTTCCGTTTAGAACTGGCAGGGCGCGAGCTGCGCGGAAATATCGGTGGCCGTTACCTGGATAATAAAAACACCTCCGGCATTATTAACCTTGATCATATTTATGCTGATGGCTACACCGCAGGCCGTGGCGAAGGGGTTAACTTTGCGGGCGGCTATGACTGGCGTTATACGGTAAGTGAAGGCAAGGACTTCCTGCCAAGTTTGAACTTAGCCTATGACATTACTGATGACCTGGTAGGGCGTTTTAGCTTATCTAAAGCCATTACCCGGCCACCATTAAGTGATCTGGCCTCAGCCATTAAAGTCACCCGTCCAAGCAGCGCCAATAATGATACCGCAACGATACAATTAGGTGCGGGGCCAACGTTGCGGCCTTATGAGGCGGATCAGCTTGATCTGGGCTTGGAATGGTATTTCGACGACGAAGCACTACTGGCTGTAGCCTTCTTCTATAAGGATATGACTGGCCTGAGCAGGGGTACGCGACAAGAAGTGCTGAGTGCACAACAACTGGCGCAATTAGGTATCGACATTGGTGACAGAGATCCGGCTACTGTGACCTGGGATGTATCACAACTGATTAATACACCGGGTGAAACCGTAAAAGGTTTAGAGTTTATTTATCAACAGCCTTTTACCATGTTACCGGAACCTTTTAATCGCTTTGGTCTGCAAACTAACCTGACGCTGATTGATTATGAGCAAGATGTAACGGACCCGCTTAGCCGCGAGCAAGTGACACTAATGGCTGAGGAAACGTCAAAACGTACTTACAATGCTACCTTGTACTATGAGTACGAGAAATTCAGTGCCCGTTTTTCGTATAATTTCCGCGAGCGTTATATCAAAGAGTATTTGAATAAGTACCGTGATGAAGGTTTATTTGGTCGCGGTATTGATGATAAAGCTCAGCTGAATTTTTCTGCCCGTTATAAATTCAGTGAGACCCTGTCGTTCAGCTTTGAAGCCATTAACCTGACTAACGCTGCCAATACCCAATGGAGCGATGTATATACCCCGCGGCCTTATGAGTATTTACTTACAGGACGACAATACTTACTCGGTGTACGGGGTTCTTTCTGATGTCAGGCACATACGCTCAGATTGGCAGTTTGCTGCTCTGCTTGTGTGTGCTGCCGTGGTCGCCCGTCCGGGCGGCCAGTTATTGGCAGGGGCAAGATTTGCCCCTGGTCTGGCAACAATATATGCAGCAATCGGCTGAGTTAATGCAGCACGACAAGCAGCAGCTGCAGTTTGAACTGCAGCAAAGCAGCCAATCAGCGCTGCTTAGTGCAATAAAACATCACGACTTTGGTTTAACTGGCATCAGCACAGAGCTTGAAGCAGAAGCAGTGCTGAGCTTTCAAACCCCGTCTGGCGGCTGGAGCAAGCGCACTGATATGCGGATTGCCAGGCAAGCAGGCCAGCATTTCGGCTCAGAGCCGGACTACGTGCCTACCTTTGATAACGATGCCACCAGCACGCAGTTGCAGTGGCTGGCTGATTACTACCCAGATGCATCAGAGGCGTTGCGGCAAAGGATAACAGCGGCTATTGAGCGTGGCATTACGCTGGTGTTAAAGGCTCAGTACCCCAATGGCGGTTTTGCCCAGTCGTATCCATTGCGTGGCGGTTATCACGATGCCATAACGCTGAATGATGATGCTATGTATCAGCTGATGACGCTGCTTTGGCAAGTTGCGCATGATAAGCGGTTTGCCATGGTAACCGATAGCAGCAAGCAGGCAGCAAAGGCAGCTTTTTACCGCGCGGTTGATTGGCTACTGGCAAATCAGGTGCAGGTGAAAGGGCAGCTAAGCGTGTGGGGCGCGCAGCACCATCCGCTAAACGGCGGGCCGGTAGCCGCGCGAAAATTTGAGCAGGCGTCGCTGGTTAGTTCTGAAAGCGCTAAGTTACTCTTGTTGATGCTGCAAACGGTGCCGGATTATCCGGGGGTAGCCCCCAGCCTGGCAGCTGGCGCGCACTGGCTGCGGCAACATCAGATCAACGGAAAAATCCGCTACCGGGACGAGCAAGGCTATTTGTCACTGAAAGACAGCCCGGGCAGCGTGATTTGGTCGCGTTTCTATGATTTACAAAGCGGCGAAGCGGTATTTTTTGACCGTGACGGCCAAACGTACCCGGATGTCAGCCGGTTGTCGCTGGAGCGTCAGCGTGGTTATGGCTGGTATCAGAGTGTCGCAGCAGACTTTCTTCAGGCTTATGCAGCCTGGCTCAGCTCTGGTAAGCATTGCCGCAATTTCGGCCTGGACACCGCAGGTGGTCAAGGCGGGGCCGTGCTGAAAGTGACCAACCTTAACCGTAGCGGGCCGGGTTCGCTGGCAGCAGCACTGGCAACAACCGGCCCGCGCATTATTGTGTTTGAGGTGGCAGGGGTTATCGATCTTGAGCGCTCGAACCTGAGCATAGAGCAGCCCTTTGTTACTATTGCCGGTGAAACTGCACCGGCCCCCGGCATTACCTTAATTAAAGGCGGGCTGCGTATTGTCAGCCATGATGTGATAGTGCGGCATTTGCACATTCGCCCCGGTGACGCCGGCCTTGATAAACGCGCTGGCTGGGATACCGACGGCATAGCGGTAACAGGCAAAGATGCCTGCAATGTGCTGGTTGAGCACAACTCAGTCAGCTGGGCAACAGATGAGCTGGTGTCAGCCTCAGGGCCACGTGATCAAGGCCCGTCAGCAACGGCTAAGCATGTGACATTCCGTAACAATATTCTGGCCGAAGCGCTCGACTACGCTACCCATATTAAAGGTAAACACAGCAAAGGCGCGCTGGTGCATGATAATGTGCAGCAGGTAGCGTTTATCGGTAACCTGTTTGTCAGTAATGACAGACGCAACCCTTATTTCAAAGCCTTCAGCACAGGTGTTGTGGTTAATAATCTGATTATCAATGCCGGTAACGCGGCGGTGCAGTTGGGGCTTGTTGAACGCGAATGGCTAAACAGTGCTATCAAACCGCAAAATCCTCGGGTTGCGGTGGTCGGCAATGTGCTGCGTTATGGTCTGGATTCGTACTCTGATTTAGCGCTGGTGTCTGACCGTGGCGATGCTTATATCTCAGATAATCTGACGTTTAACCTGCGTCAGCAGCCGATGTATGACACCCAGGGCGTTATTCATTTGCTGAAATCGCCACCGGTATGGCCGCAAGGTTTAATTGCAACAACGGCAGGTGCAACTGAAGCGCGGGTATTAAACCAGGCCGGTGCCAGATATTGGCAGCGCGACAGCATAGATCAGCGTATTTTGCAGCAGGCGCAGGACGGTAACAGCCGCATCATCGACAGTCAGCAGCAGGTTGGCGGATATCCACGTATTACGCCTGTGCAGCGCTCGCTTAATATTCCCGATAACAATATTGATAGCTGGCTCAGAGGTTTTATCCCTGAAAGCCGCCAGATAACGGAGCCTTGAACTATGCGTATTGAACACGTCGCTTTTAACGTTGCCGACCCCAAGCTGATGGCCAGCTGGTATATGCAGCATCTGGGCTTTGGTTTAAAACGGGCATTGAATGATGCGGCACAAACACACTTTTTGTCGGATGACACCGGGGTGATGATGATTGAAATTTACTGCAACCCGGCTGATCAGGTACCCGACTATGCCGCAATGGACCCACTTATTTTGCACCTGGCGTTGGTGTCAGCGGATCCGGTTGCCGACAGCACCCGCCTGATTGCCGCTGGCGCGAGCCACGTTACAGATGTGCACCTTAGTGATGGTTCACACTTGGCCATGCTACGCGACCCCTGGGGCCTGGCGCTACAGTTATGTCGTCGTGGAGCTGCCAGCTAATAGCATTGGTTTAGTTTATGAATAAATTATTCATAAAGTTTTAGTTGATGCAAAAAAATTATGCAAGCTGGCGGGGAATACCGTATTATCGGTTAATCTTATCTAACTAAGTTACCGCCAGAGGTTTGCATGCAGCCGCAGTTTATTCAGGCCGTTAAACAGCTTATTCCGGCTGAGCGCTATTTTGACGATCCGGTTGCTACTCTGGCGTATGGTACGGATGCCAGCTTCTATCGCTTACTGCCCAAACTGGTGCTGCGCGTTGAAAGTGAAGCCGAAGTCGTGGCGCTGCTAAAACTGGCAAACGAGTATCAGGTTCCACTGACATTTCGCGCTGCGGGGACCAGTCTATCTGGCCAGGCTGTGACGGACTCTGTGCTTCTGGTGCTGGGCGAGAATTGGCAGCAGCGTGAGGTGCGTGGACTTGGCGAGCAAATCCGCTTGCAGCCGGGGGTTATCGGCGCTGCGGCAAATCAGGCATTAACCAAATTTCAGCGTAAAATAGGCCCCGATCCGGCGTCGATCAACAGCTGCAAAATTGGCGGCATTGTTGCCAATAATGCCAGTGGTATGTGCTGCGGCACCGCGCACAACAGCTTTAATACCCTGTCGGCAATGCGTCTGGTGCTGTTTGATGGCACTGTGCTGGATACTGAAGATGCACAAAGCGTGGCGTCATTCCGGCAAAGCCATGCCGGTTTACTGGCTGAACTGGCGCAGCTTGGCCAGCAGACACGCAGTAACCCTGAACTATGTCATAAAATCCGGCATAAATACCGGCTAAAAAACACCACCGGCTTTTCACTTAATGCATTAACTGAATATACCGATCCGATAGATATTCTGACCCACCTGATGGTTGGATCTGAAGGCTGTCTGGGTTTTATCAGCGCAGTGACGTACAACACTGTGCCAGATTATCCGCACCGGGCGAGCGGCCTGTTAGTGTTTCCGACGGTTGAAAGCTGCTGCCGCGCGGTAACGGTACTGAAATCGGCACCCGTTTCAGCTGTGGAGTTGTTAGACCGGCGCAGCCTGCGCTCGGTAGAAAACAAAGCCGGTTTGCCTGCCTGGGTAAAGCGCCTGTCAGAGAATGCCTGTGCACTGCTGATTGAAAGTACAGCCGCCAGTAACAGCCTGCTTCTACAGCAGCTAGATCATATCCGCAGCGTGATGCAGGCGTTTGAGCTTGAGCAGCAGGTCGATTTCAGCACGGATCCTGGCGTGTATAATCAGCTGTGGGCTATTCGCAAAGGCACTTTCCCGGCTGTAGGCGCCGTGCGCAAAATTGGCACTACGGTGATTATTGAAGATGTCACTTTTCCGCTGGAACAACTTGCCGAAGGCGTGTCGAGGTTGCAACAGCTGTTTGATAAGTACTACTACACCGAAGCCATTATCTTTGGCCATGCGCTGGAAGGTAACCTGCACTTTGTCTTTACCCAGGGCTTTGATGATGCCACTCAGGTTGCCCGCTACGAGGCCTTTATGCAGGAAGTTGCCAACATGGTGGCTGGCGAATTTGGCGGCTCGTTAAAAGCCGAGCATGGCACCGGCCGTAATATGGCACCCTTTGTCGAGCTGGAATGGGGCCAGGAGGCCTACCAGCTTATGTGGCAGCTGAAAAAGCTGCTCGACCCGGCCAATATTCTTAACCCTGATGTAGTGCTAAGCCATAACCCCCGGTTGCATTTGCAGAACTTAAAGCCATTACCGGCCACCAATCCTTTAGTGGATAAATGCATAGAATGCGGTTTTTGCGAGCCGGTTTGCCCGTCGCGAAAATTAACACTGACACCACGGCAGCGTATTGTGACCCAGCGGGAAATTTCGCGTTTAAGCCACAGTGGTGATGATCCGAAGCGCCTGGTCGCGCTGGAACAATCTTATGCCTATCAGGGTAACGATACCTGTGCCGCCTGTGGCATGTGCAGCACGGCTTGCCCGGTCGGGATTAATACCGGCGATTTAACCCGGCAACTGCGGGGCAGAAAGAATCAGCGCTGGCAGGCACTGGCGGCTTTTACCGCCCGTCATTTTGCTGCTGTATCAATGATGGCGCGGTTAGGCTTAACAGCCGGCAGAATGGTGAGTGCGTTACTACCGTTTTGGCACAAAGCTATGCCAACGGCAAATTACGCTAAGGTAAAAACGGCGAAGCCGGGACTGCAGCACATTATTTACCTTGCCGGTTGCAGCGGCCGGGTGATGGCGCCGCAGGCTGAGAGTAACGATAAACGTAGTTTACTGCAGGTAAGTACAGACTTACTGGCAAAAGCCGGTTACCAGTTAATTGTGCCAGAGGGTATAGACAGTCAGTGCTGCGGCATGCCGTTTCAGTCTAAAGGGCAGTTTACTGCCGCCAGCCAGAAGCAGCAGCAATTGCAACAGTGGCTGTTGCAGGTTACCCATAACGGTGAGCTACCGGTATTCTCCGATACCAGTCCGTGCAGCCTGACACTGCAGGGAAAGCTGGACAGCCGGTTAAATATTGTCGACAGCGTCGATTTTTTGCTGCAAAACGTGCTGCCAAAGCTGAGTTTCACCAAGCTCAGCGAGCCGGTCGCATTACACCTAACCTGTAGCGCCAATCAGCTGGGGCATGGCGACAAGCTGAAGCAGCTGCTGGCAGCCTGCACTGACAAGGTTGTGGTACCAGAGGGTATTAGCTGCTGTGGTTTTGCCGGTGACAAAGGTTTTGTTTTGCCCGAACTCAATGCCTCTGCATTATCTGGTTTAAAGCAGCAGGTAAGCGCTTGCTCACAAGGTGTTTCAACCAGCCGCACCTGTGAGATTGGTTTATCCCGTCACGCCGGTTTTGAATACCAACATATTATTTATCTGTTGGACCGCTGTAGTAGCTAAGCGCTAATAAACTGAATTAGCGCGTTAAATGCTGATATGCTTAACTCACTTGACGCAAACCGGCTGACGTTGTATCACATCAACTAACATGGCCGGCGGCCAGAAGGGAATGGGGTTATGCAACAGGCACCGATACCACACAACGAAATTGAGCGTTTGGCTGCCTTGAACACTGCTGAATTACTGGATACGCCCGGTGAGGCGCGGTTTGACCGCTTAACCCGTTTGGTGCAACAGTGCCTGGAAGCCGAAATCGTGCTGATCTCACTGGTGGATAAAGACCGGCAGTGGTTTAAATCGCGTCAGGGGCTGGATGCCTGCGAAACATGCCGCAATATTTCCTTTTGTGGCTATGCCATTCTCGATGATGATATTTTTGAAGTCACCGATGCCAGGACTGATAGCCGCTTTACGGATAACCCGTTGGTGACCGGTGCACCTTGTATCCGCTTTTACGCCGGTATCCCGCTGACATTCGCTAACCAGCGCATCGGTACTTTGTGTGTTATCAGTAGCGAACCGCGCAAACTAACGATGAAAGAGCGCACTATACTGCGCGAGTTTGGTGCTGCTGTTGAGCAAGAAATCCAAGACCGCCAGCAGGAACAAGCTAAGCAGGAGCTGGCGGCCAGCCGCGACCAGTTTCAACGCCTGGTGGCAAATATTCCCGGCATCACTTACCGCTGCAAAGCAGACTCTGAATGGACCATGCTGTATATGAGCGGTGGTATCGACCCGTTATCCGGCTATCCTGCCAGTGATTTTATTAATAATAAAGTGCGCAGCTACGCTAGTGTAATCCATCCGGACGACAGAGAGCGGTTAGATCAGTTGGTGATGGAAGCCATAGCGTTGAAGCAAAGCTGGGTGTTGCAATACCGGGTTGTCCATAAACGGGGGCATATCTGCTGGGTGGAAGAGCGCGGCAAAGCTGAGTTTGATGACAATGGTCAGTTAAGTTTTCTGGATGGTCTTATTCTGGATATCAGCGAAGAAAAGCGGCTAAAACGGCAGCTGATCACGCTAACGTCTCAGCTGCCCGGTGTCGTTTATCAGTATCAGCAGTGGCCCGATGGTCGTGCTGCGTTTCCCTATGCCAGCGCTGCGCTGCAAGCGATATATGGTGTGACGCCGGAGCAGGTAAAAGATGATGCCAGTTTAGTGTTCGCTAAACTGTATGCCGCTGATTTACCCGCTTTGGCTGCCAGTATAGAGTTGTCCAGCCGGGAGTTAAGCATCTGGCAGCATGAATACCGGGTGTACCGCGATGATGGTGCTCTGTCCTGGCTGGCGGGCCGGGCTGTACCTGAGCGGATGCCGGATGGCAGCACGCTCTGGCATGGGTATATTCAGGATATTACTGAAACAAAGCAGTATTACCTGCAGCTGGAAAAGGTAAATCAGGAGCTGGAACTGGCACGGGAGCGGCTTAATACTGCCAGCGAAAACGCGTTAATTGGCTTTTGGCAGGCAAATCTTGAGACCGGTGAGCTATGGTGGTCGCCGGTAATTTATCAGATTTTTGGCTTTGATGAAGGCGCTGTAAATCCCAGCGCCACCTTATTTAAAAGCACAGTGCATCCTGATGACTGGCGCTTAATTGAACAAAGCGAGAAAACTGCCCGTGAGACAGGTATTCATGATGTTGTGCACCGTATCATCCGCCCGGATGGCTCTATCCGCTGGGTGCATGAGCTGGCGCGGATGTTACCGTCTGACACTAAGCAGCATGTACTTATCGGCTCGGTGCAGGACGTTACTGAACGGATGCAACTGCAACAATTGAAAGATGAGTTTATTTCAACAGTCAGTCATGAATTAAGAACGCCGTTAACATCGATCAAGGGGGCTCTGGGGCTGGTGAACGCAGGTACTCTGGGGGAGGTGCCTGAGAACATGGGCAAGCTGCTACAGGTTGCGCACAGTAATAGCGAGCGATTATCTCAGCTTATCAATGACCTGCTGGATATTGAAAAGCTGATCGCCGGAAAAATGCCATTTGACCTGTTGGCAGTAGAAGTGGCGAAAGAGCTGGAATATGCCGTAAATAACCTACAGCCTTATGCCAGTCAGTTTGCCGTGAACCTGCATCTTGGCGATGTTACGCCAGAGCTGAAAATTACCGCAGATAAGCTTCGGCTGCAGCAGGTGGTAACAAACCTGTTGTCGAATGCCATTAAGTTTTCCGGTAAAAACAGCACGGTAAAGATTACCGCTGACAGGCAGTCCGATCAGGTTCGTATAGCAGTGCATGATTCAGGTATTGGCATCGCCAGTGAGTTTCAGCCGAGGATCTTTGAACGTTTCGCCCAGGCCGATGGGTCCAGCAGCAGACAAAGCGGAGGCACAGGCCTGGGGCTGGCCATCTGTAAAGAGCTGGTCGAGCAAATGGGCGGAACTATAGGGTTTAGTTCTGTATTGCACCAGGGATCAGTATTTTATTTTACGCTGCCACTGCATGCCGACAGTAAGCCAGGGAAAGCAGTTGACAGGGCATCAGATGAAAACACCCAATAATAAAACCGATTTGTCCGCGGCTTTTAATCAGTTAAGGCAACGCTTTGCTGAAAGCCTGCCGCAGCGTGCGGCGGCGATGTCAGAAGCGATGCAGGCAGATGATGACGCTGTCAGGCTACGCACAGTGATTGGTGAGTCCCATAAATTGGCGGGGGCCTGTGGTACTTTTGGCTACAGTATGCTTGGCGCTATGGCCAGACAGATTGAGCAGTTAGCACGGGTGGTGCAACAGCGCGCGGTTGCAGAGCAAGAGCAGGCAATGCCAGAGCTGTTGAACCTGATACGTGAGTTTGAGCGTGCAGTGATGCAGGCTATGCAAGCTGCTGAGCAAAATGGTGGTTATGTTCAGCTGCAGGCTGTTGCCAGAAGCAGTGTCTGGTTGTTGCTTGACAACGAGCCACTGACAGAAGAAATCCGTATTCAGTTACAGGGTTTTGGTTTGCAGGTTCAGGTGTTTAATCAGTTCGCCCAATTGGCAGCAAAGTTAAGAGAACAGACGCCGGCTATTGTATTTAGTACGACAACCCTCAGTACTGGCGAGTCACTATTTAAACAGACCTGGCTTTTGAACGAGTTGGCAAAGCAGCAAAGCCGTTTAATTGTGCTGGCCGATAATGATTGCTTTACCATGCGTATCCGTATTGCGCAGCTGCGTGCCGAGGGCGTGTTCTTTACGCCGGTCAATGTTCCGGAACTTATTACTCACATCAGTGAACTACTCGATTACAGTGCCAGCAGCGGCAAAGTGTATATTGTCGATGACGATAAACTGCTGGCCGAGCACTATGCGCTGGTGCTGACACAAGTGGGTATTGAGGCCCGTATTAGCAACAAAATTGACAACATCATTGAAGAAGTGATGCAGTTTCAACCGGATTTGATCCTGATGGACATTTATATGCCAGAATATTCCGGCGCTGAAATTGCCGGCGTATTGCGCCAGTACCGCAGCTTGAAACGGATCCCTATTGTGTTTCTATCGTCTGAGCAGAATAAATCTTTGCAAATTAGTGCTATGTCCTATGGTGCCGACGATTTTATTACCAAGCCAATCGACGATGTGCAGTTGACTCAGGCGTTGAAAGTTCGCTTGGCGCGTAGCTTACAGCTGAAAAATCTGATTGAGAAAGACAGTCTGACATCGCTGATAAAGCATGCTGCGATTAAAGATGCTGCCAATATGGAATTTATGCGCGCCGAGCGCAGCAATAGCCCACTGAGTATTGTCATGCTGGATATTGACCACTTTAAGCGCGTTAATGATTCCTACGGCCACGCTACCGGCGATATTGTCATTACTGCGCTGGCGACATTGCTGCGTAAGCGTATCCGCAAAACTGACCGTGCCGGGCGTTATGGTGGGGAGGAGTTCTTGCTGGTACTGCCTGATTGTCCTACCGAGCAGGCCTGTCAGTTAACAGAGCAAATTTTGCAGTCTTTTGCTGCTTTGCATTTTAATGCCGACGATCAGCAGTTTAGCTGTACTTTCTCGGCAGGCGTGGTATCAAGTAGTGACAAGGTCTTTGATTGCGCTGCCAGTATGATTGCTGCGGCAGATAAAGCCCTGTATCAGGCAAAAGCCGCCGGCCGTAACCAGATAAAATGCTATAC
The DNA here is from genome assembly GCF_059429535.1 of Rheinheimera sp. ATLC3. Lineage (NCBI taxonomy): Bacteria > Pseudomonadati > Pseudomonadota > Gammaproteobacteria > Chromatiales > Chromatiaceae > Rheinheimera > Rheinheimera sp. ATLC3. The sequence continues at coordinate 1,302,992 of NZ_CM182103.1, read as the reverse complement.
AGCATAAGCTGGTACGGCCGGTTGCAGGTGCAATTACAGTTTTTTCAGGATTTCTTCCGGTAAAGCCAGCTCATCATTGCGGTTAACGCCGACGCCGCGGTTAAGAATATTTTGCGCAATTTGCTTGGCTTCATCTAACGAGTGCATTTGCGCTGTACCACACTGATAGACATTCAATTCAGGGATATCATTCTGGCTGGCCACTTTTAACACATCGTCCATCGCTGCCTGCCAGGCTTTAGCCACGCGCTGCTCATCCGGGGTGCCAATTAAACTCATATAGAAGCCGGTGCGGCAGCCCATAGGTGAAATATCGATAATTTCCACATCATCGCCATTTAAATGATCACGCATAAAGCCGGCAAATAAATGCTCCAGCGTATGAATACCTTTCTCTGACAGAATTTCTTCGTTCGGTACACAAAAACGTAAATCAAACACCGTAATGGCATCGCCTTTTGGCGTATTCATTTTCTTTGCTACGCGCACAGCTGGCGCCTTCATAATGGTGTGGTCTACGGTAAAGCTATCGAGTAATGGCATAACAAAGCCCTTATATTGAATGCATCAGTTAATGGCTATTATAGTCAGGTCAGCTTGTATAAGTTAACCGCTTTCGGCGTGAAAACCGGCAAACAACGGCTAAAGCCCTGCTTTTATGCGTTAAAGTAAAAATTTTCTCTTAATAACCTTGAATGGAACAGGGCTAATCCCCACTAATGCCTCAACACAATTTTTAATTGTTCAGAATATTAAGTGGAGAGCAGTTATGGGCAGAATTATTGGTATTGACTTAGGTACAACTAACTCATGTGTGGCAGTGTTAGACGGTGATAAACCACGCGTTTTAGAAAACGCTGAGGGTGCCCGTACTACACCTTCAATTATTGCTTACGCCGAAGACGGTGAAGTATTAGTTGGCCAGCCGGCAAAACGCCAGGCGGTAACTAACCCGAAAAACACCTTGTTCGCAATTAAGCGCTTAATTGGTCGTCGTTTTGAAGACGAAGAAGTACAGCGTGATATTAAAATCATGCCTTACGCCATTGTTAAAGCAGATAATGGTGATGCCTGGGTTGAAGTTAAAGGCAAAAAGTTAGCTGCACCACAAATTTCAGCTGAAGTGCTGAAAAAAATGAAGAAAACCGCTGAAGACTATTTAGGTGAAGCGGTGACAGCTGCCGTTATCACGGTACCGGCCTACTTTAACGATGCGCAGCGTCAGGCGACCAAAGACGCCGGCCGTATCGCTGGCTTAGACGTAAAACGTATTATCAACGAGCCAACAGCAGCAGCACTGGCTTATGGTATGGATAAAAAGAAAGGCGACACCAAGGTTGCAGTATATGACTTAGGTGGTGGTACTTTCGATATCTCTATCATTGAAATTGATGATGTAGACGGCGAACAGACGTTTGAAGTACTGGCAACCAACGGTGATACGCACTTAGGTGGTGAGGACTTCGACAACCGTTTAATCAACTATCTGGTTGAAGAGTTCAAGAAAGAGCAGGGCATTGACCTGCGTAACGACCCGCTGGCGATGCAGCGTTTAAAAGAGTCTGCTGAAAAAGCGAAGATTGAACTGTCTTCAGCCTCTCAGACTGAAGTTAACCTGCCGTACATCACGGCGGATGCGTCAGGCCCGAAACACCTGAACATCAAGGTAACGCGTGCTAAGTTAGAGTCACTGGTTGAAGATTTAATCCAGCGCACTATAGAGCCGCTGAAGCAGGCACTGAAAGATGCTGACTTAAGCGTTGGCGAGATTGACGATATCATCCTGGTGGGCGGTCAGACCCGTATGCCGAAAGTACAGGAAGCGGTATCTGCTTTCTTCGGTAAAGAAGCACGTAAAGACGTGAACCCGGACGAGGCTGTTGCTGTTGGTGCTGCTATTCAGGGTGCGGTACTGTCGGGTGATGTAAAAGACGTATTGCTGCTGGACGTAACGCCGCTGTCGCTGGGTATCGAGACCATGGGCAGCGTGATGACAGCGCTGATTGAGAAAAATACCACGATCCCAACCAAGAAATCGCAGGTATTCTCAACGGCTGAAGACAACCAGTCTGCCGTGACTATTCATGTGCTGCAGGGCGAGCGTAAACGCGCGTCTGACAACAAGTCACTGGGTCAGTTTAACTTGGAAGGTATCCGCGCCGGTCGTCGTGGCGAGCCGCAAATCGAAGTCACCTTCGATCTGGATGCTGATGGTATTTTGCATGTTTCTGCCAAGGATAAAGATACTGGCAAAGAGCAGAAGATCACTATCAAGGCCAACTCTGGTCTGTCTGATGAAGAAATTCAGGCCATGGTACGTGATGCTGAAGCGCACGCAGAAGAAGACAAGAAGTTTGAAGAGCTGGTACAAACCCGTAACCAGGCTGATGCGATGGTACATGCGACCCGTAAACAGCTGGAAGAAGTGGGCGACAGCTTAGCGTCTAACGACAAAGAAGAGATTGAAACAGCAATTAAAGAGCTGGAAACTGCATTAAAAGGCAGTGATAAAGCAGCGATTGACGAGAAATCTCAGGCGCTGATCCAGGCTTCTCAGAAGCTGATGGAAGCGTCTCAGGCGAAAGCGCAACAAGGCGGAGCCGAAGCAGGCCAGCAACAGTCTGGTAGCAACGACGACGTAGTTGATGCTGAGTTTGAAGAAGTCAAAGACGACAAAAAGTAAGTCGGTTTAACCAGGCTGCAGTATACTGCAGCCTTGTAACTTAAGAAGCACTGAGCGAGAAGTATGTCCAAGCGTGACTATTATGAAGTACTAGGTGTTGCTAAAGGCGCCGACGATAAAGACATCAAAAAGGCTTATAAACGCCTCGCCATGAAATTTCACCCTGACCGCACTCAGGGCGATAAGGCCATGGAAGAGAAGTTTAAAGAAGTCCAGGAAGCCTATGAAGTATTATCAGACGAGCAAAAACGTGCCGCCTACGACCGTTATGGCCATGCCGGGGTAGACCCAAACCGTGGTGCCGGTGGTTTTGGCGGCGGTGCTGGTGGTGCTGATTTCGGCGATATCTTTGGTGATGTGTTTGGCGATATTTTTGGTGGTGGCGGTCGTCGCGGGCAGTCACGCGCTCAGCGTGGCTCAGATCTGCGCTACAACCTTGAACTAAGCCTGGAAGAGGCGGTTCGCGGTAAGTCGGTTGATATTAAAGTGCCGACGATGGTGGGTTGTGACGTGTGTGATGGCTCAGGTGCAAAAAAAGGCACTTCAGCCAAAAGCTGCCCAACCTGTCATGGTGCTGGCCAGGTGACTATGCGTCAGGGCTTTTTTGCTGTGCAGCAAACCTGTCCTACCTGTAATGGTCGCGGTAAGATCATTCCGGAACCATGCACTAAGTGCCACGGTGAAGGCCGCGTAGAGAAAACCAAGACATTGTCGGTGAAAATTCCGGCAGGTGTTGACACTGGTGACCGCATCCGTTTAACCGGAGAAGGTGAAGCCGGTATGCACGGTGCACCAGCAGGCGATCTGTACGTACAGGTACATGTTAAAGAACACCCGATATTTGTACGTGACGGTAATAACCTGTATTGCGATGTGCCGCTGAGTTTTACCATCGCTGCGCTGGGTGGTGAAATTGATGTGCCGACACTGGATGGCAGGGTGAAGCTGAAAATACCTGCTGAGACGCAAACTGACAAGATGTTCCGGTTACGCGGCAAAGGCGTGCAGTCTGTACGCGGTGGCGGCGTAGGTGATCTGGTGTGTAAAGTGGTTATTGAAACACCGGTTAACCTGAGCGAGAAGCAAAAAGATCTGCTGCGTCAGCTCGATGACAGTATGGCGGGCGATGGTGAAGCCAAGCACCGGCCAAAATCGAAGGGCTTTTTTGATGGTGTGAAAAAGTTTTTTGATGATCTAACCAGTTAATCTGAAACGAAAAACCACCTACGGGTGGTTTTTTGCTATTTCAGGGATACAATAAAGCTAAGTGTTGTAAAACCACGTTTTGGCTACAGAAAAGGAAATATTCATGTTGAAAAAGCTGTTTATCACCGCTACCTGCGCCCTTGTCATTGCTGCCTGTGCGCAGTCTCCAACCGGCCGGCGCCAGATTATGCTGTTCAGTGACACTGAGCTGAGCAAAATGGGGGCCCAGACCTTTGACAGCATGAAGGAAGAAACGCCAATCAGCAAAGATGCCAAGACCAACAGCTATGTTAATTGCGTGACCAATAATTTGCTGGCAGTAACACCTGAAAATTTAAGGGCGCAAAACTGGGAAATTGTGGTGTTTGAGTCTGAACAGGTCAATGCCTTTGCTTTGCCCGGCGGCAAAATCGGTGTTTATACCGGTTTATTAAAAGTCGCTGAAAATCAGGACCAACTGGCTGCCGTGGTCGGGCATGAAATTGGTCACGTTATCGCGGGGCACAGTAACGAGCGCTTATCCACTAATCAGGCGCTGCAGACGGTATTGGCGCTGGGTGATGCCGGTTTAAAAGCCTATGGTGTGAAATACCAACAGGAACTGATGACAGCCTTTGGTTTGGGTGCTCAGTATGGTGTAGCGCTGCCGTTTAGCCGGGCGCATGAATCTGAGTCGGATATCATTGGTCTGGATTTAATGGCTAAGGCTGGCTTTGAGCCGCGTCAGGCAGTTAATCTGTGGCAAAACATGGCGGCAGCGGGCAGTGGTGGTACGCCGGAGTTTATGTCAACTCACCCGTTACCGGAAACGCGCATCAAGGATCTACGTGCGAAAATGCCGGAGGCGATGAAAACCTTTAATGAGCGTAAAGCCGGATCGGCTTTACCAAAGTGCTCACGTTAACGCCTATACCAGCGAACCGCTTCAACAGCTTAACGTGAGGCGGTCAGCTCAGAACAGGTTAGTGTGAAGTGGTTGTTTTGCGCAGCAGTATTGTCAGTACGGCAATCACTAACAGCAGCAGACAATAATAGCTTTGTGTTACCACCTGCCAGGGAGAAATACTGAAACTGGCACCTAATAGCAATGCCTGAGCACCGTAAGGCACTAGGCCCTGGCTGATACAGGCAAAAATATCCAGCAAGCTGGCGCTGCGCCGGGGTGTGATCTGATGCTGCTGTGCCAGCGTCTTGGCAACATCGCCGGTAAGCACTATAGCAACAGTATTATTGGCAATACACAGGTTACTGATAAAGGCCAGTGCAGCAATAGCCAGCTGCTGTGCTTTGTTCCCTGCCAGCTTTAAGCCGCTGGCTAACTGTTGAATGTTGTCTGCAATCCACTGTAAACCGCCTTGCTGCCTGATAAATTCACTCAAGGCGCTGACCAGCATCGCCAGAATAAATATCTCCTGCACATTAGCAAAACCAGTAGCAATATCTTTACCCAGGCCGGCCAGTGCATAATCGGCAAACCAGGCACCTTGCAGGGCAGCCAGCGCGATACCCAGCAATAACACCAGAAACACATTCAGTCCCGCAACAGCCAGCACTAAAATCGCCGCATAAGGCACTACACCGGTCCAGTTAACGGCGGTTGTTTCTATCGGCGCGCCTTCGCTTGCCAGCAGCGCATAAAGAACCAGCGTTAGTAACGCTGCCGGCAGGGCTATCTTGATATTCTCACGGAATTTATCTGCCATGCGGGCACCCTGAGTACGGGTAGATGCAATAGTGGTATCTGAGATAATTGACAGGTTGTCACCAAACATGGCACCGCTTAACAATACGCCGGCTACCAGTGCCGGATCTAACCCGGCCTGACGGGCTAGACCCACAGCGATAGGTGCCAGCGCACCTATGGTACCCATAGAGGTACCCATAGCGGTTGAGATGAGGGCTGCGATAGTAAACAAACCGGGTAATAACCAGGGCGCTGGTATCAGGCTAAGGCCTGCATTAACAGCTGCATCTACACCGCCGGTGGCCGTTGCCACGCTGGCAAACGCACCCGCCAGCAGGTAAATAATACACATGGTAATAATGTTGCTGTTACCCGCACCTTTCACCATCACATCAATTGATTGCTGCAGCGGCGCACGATGTAACCAGACAGCCAGGATCAGTGCCGGAATAATAGCGACATGGCCAGGGAGCTGATAAAAAGCATAGGCGACATCCTGGCTTTGCAGGTACAGCCCGGTACCCAGAAACAGTGCTACGAAAAACAACAATGGCAGCAATGAGCGTTTTGCCCCTTTGGCCGCCGGAGCAGATTGGTTCATAACGTGACCTTATAAAAATCTGGCTGTGACTCAGCCTTATGGGTTGCGCAATATATAGATGGCTAGACGTCCTGTCAATTTGCGCTTGTTATTTTGTCCTCTGGTATAAGCTACCTGAGTTGATTATGCTGGCAACTGTTTTATACGGAGTTTTGCAACGGAGTGGTTATGTCACAGCGCAATTTAATAGCTTCCATCCGGTTTTTGCCGTTTTTCCTAACCCAGGCCAGTGGCGCTTTTAACGATAACGTCTTTAAAAACGCGCTGATGCTGATACTGGCGTTTACTGCCGCGAATGCATTGCCGTGGGATACCGACTTAACCATGAATCTGGCGGCGGGGTTGTTTATTCTGCCGTTCCTGTTGTTCTCTGCAACAGCAGGTTCTCTGGCCGATGCCGTATGCAAAACCAAGCTAATCCGGGCGCTGAAACTGCTGGAAATTGGGCTGATGATGCTGGCAGCGCTGGCATTCTACTTTCAGCAGTATCTGTTGCTGTTAGGCGTACTGTTTCTGATGGGGGCTCAGTCGGCTTTTTTCGGGCCGGTAAAGTACGCCATTTTGCCGCAGCTGTTAACGGAAAAGGAACTGTTAGCGGGCAATGCCTGGGTGGAAATGGGCACCTTTGTTGCTATTTTGCTGGGCACCATTACGGGTGGCTTACTGGTTGGGCTGGCAAATGCACCGCTGTGGATTGGCGCTGTTGTTGTCGTGTTCTCAGTACTGGGCTATTTATGCAGCCGGAAAATACCGGCAGTGGGTGAGATTGGCGGCGCTGAACGCTTTCGTTTTGCGCCCTGGCAGCAAACTAAAGCGACTGTCAGTATTTGTTATCAGAATCGGACACTGTATTTGTCGGTGATGGCAATAAGCTGGTTCTGGTTTTTGGGTGCCAGCTACTTAACGCAGTTCCCAAATTTTACTAAAACGGTGCTGGCAGGCGATAACACTGTGGTGACTGCACTGTTGGTAGCATTTTCCGTTGGTGTTGGCATCGGCTCTATGTTGTGTGAGCGGCTATCTGCCGATAGGGTTGAACTTGGCATAGTACCGATAGGCGCTATCGGTTTAACAGTGTTTGGTATTGGCCTGTATGTCAGCAGTCCTTCATTGAGCGGACCTGAATTGCTTAATCTGGTCCAGTTTCTTAGCACTGCGTCCGGCAGCTGGGTACTGTTGAGCCTGACGCTGATAGGTGTGTTTGGTGGCCTCTTTATCGTCCCTTTGTATGCCTTATTACAGCAACGGGCTGAGCCATCTCAGCGTGCCCGGGTTATTGCTGCAAATAATATCTTTAACGCGTTATTTATGGTGGGCAGTGCTATTGCTGGCATCGTGTTCTTATCGCTACTGGATCTGGCCATCCCTGAATATTTTCTGGTACTTGCGATTATGAATGCCGTCGTCGCCCTGTATGTATTTAGTCAGGTACCGGAATTTGCACTACGTTTTGTGATTTATCTGCTCAGCCATACGATGTACCGGGTACAAAGCCGTGGCCTGGAGCATATTCCGTCCGACGGAGCGGCAGTGCTGGTTGCGAACCATGTCAGTTATGTTGATGCGCTGTTGATAGGCGGAGCGGTACGCCGGCCGGTTCGCTTTGTCATGGAGAAAGCCATTTACGATTTGCCGGTAGCCAATTGGTTGTTCAAAGCCGCCAAAACCATCCCGATTTGCAGTAAGCAAAAGAACGAGGCGGTGTACGAAGCAGCATTTGCCAGCATTAAACGCGAGCTGGAACAGGGCAATCTGGTATGTATTTTCCCGGAAGGCCGGTTGACAAAAACCGGTGAGATAGATGGTTTCAGACCCGGCATTGAACGTATTCTGACAGAAACGCCGGTGCCGGTTGTACCGATGGCACTGCAGGGGCTATGGGGCTCATTTTTCAGCCATCACGGCAGTGGCGCATTTAAGTTTAAAGGCCGGTTTTGGTCTAAAATAAAGCTGCACGCCAGCGATGCATTACCGGCCTCTGCGGCTAACGCCGCTGAGCTGGAGCGACAGGTGCGGTTATTGCGGGGTGATGCAGCGTAGTCTGTAAAGAAAAATAGCCATTAAGATGGCTATTTTTCTTTCTTCAACCGGCAGCTTTTGCTCTAATAGCGTCCTTGCGATGTTTATACCGGGTCAGATTATGCCTGCAATTGGAATTTTTGGTGCCAACGGCCGTATGGGCCGCTCCCTGGTTAGTGTTGCCAAAGAGCAACAGTTAAACCTTACCGCTGCCACTGTTCGTGCTGGCTCTGAGCTGATTGGGGTTGATGCTGGCGAACTGGCAGGTTGCGGTAAAGTTAACGTGCCGCTGACTGCGACCGCAGCCGAAAGTGTCAGTAAAGCGGATATCTGGGTCGATTTTACTATGCCTGAACCTATGCTGGAGCATCTGAGGCTTGCAGTTGCTGCGAAAAAAGCGATGGTCATTGGTGTTACCGGCCTGAGTGATGCGCAATACAAGCAGATACAGCAGGCAGCCGAGCACATTCCTATTGTTTGGGCACCCAATATGAGTGTCGGTGTTAACCTGTTGCTGCATTTGGTGCAAACGGCCGCTAAAGTGATGGGACAAACTGCAGATATTGAGATTATTGAGGCTCACCACCGCTTTAAAAAAGATGCTCCCTCAGGCACCGCCATGGCGATTGGTGCCAGCATTGCTAAAGCGCTGGACCGTGATTTAGCTAAGGTAGCAGTATATGGGCGCGAGGGGATGACTGGTGAGCGTGATCAACAGACTATAGGCTTTGCGACTGTGCGCGGCGGCGATATTATTGGTGACCACACCGCCTTATTTGCTGATTTAGGTGAAAGGCTGGAAATAACCCACAAAGCATCAAGCCGATCGACCTTTGCCCAAGGTGCGTTGCGAGCTGCTCTGTGGTTGCAAAATAAACAGCCCGGACTTTATTCCATGCAACAAGTGTTAGGTTTGGCACAGTTAAGCTAGATTTTTGCACTATTAAGGTTAAAAAAGCGATAAAGTTGTCATTTATAATAAAATTCAAAAAAAACGTAGCTAATTTTCCTCTAATCGCCTAAAATAAGCAGGTTTGCCCAAGGCAAATCGGGTATCACATTTTGGGTCAAAACGGGTTGTAAAACAGTGTTAGTTTTCGCCCGTTTTTTGCTGTTTGGAGGTTATCTTGACTAAGTCCGCCCTGCTCGTACTGGAAGACGGCACCGTATTTCGCGGTACAGCCATTGGCGCTGAAGGAGTTTCTGTAGGTGAAGTGGTGTTTAACACTTCAATGACCGGGTATCAGGAAATATTGACTGATCCCTCATACGCAGAACAGATCGTTACTCTCACTTATCCACATATTGGCAATACCGGTACCAATACAGAAGACGAAGAATCCGGGAGAATCTGGGCCAGAGGCCTGATAATCCGAGACCTTCCTCTTCTTGCCAGTAATTTCCGTAACCAACTTTCCCTTAGTCAGTATTTAACACAAAACAATATTCTCGGCATCGCCGACATCGATACCCGCAAGTTAACCCGAATCTTACGTGAAAAAGGTGCACAAAATGGCTGCTTAATGGCCGGCGATAACCTGGATGAAGCCAAAGCGCTGCAACTGGCGAAAGGCTTCCCTGGATTATCTGGTATGGACCTGGCCAAAGAAGTCACGGTAAAAGCACCTTATCAATGGACTGAAGGCAGTTGGACGCTGGGCGCAGGCCATAGCACGCCCGACAACGCGAAGTTTCATGTTGTAGCTTACGACTACGGTGTTAAGCGCAACATTCTGCGCATGTTGGTTGACCGCGGGTGTAAGCTGACAGTGGTGCCTGCGCAAACGTCGGCGAAAGATGTATTGGCGATGAATCCGGATGGTATTTTCTTATCCAACGGCCCTGGCGACCCGGCACCTTGTACCTATGCGATTGAAGCGATCAAAGCGTTTTTAGAAACTGAGATTCCGGTGTTTGGTATTTGTCTGGGCCATCAGTTACTGGCTTTAGCCAGCGGTGCTCAGACGGTGAAAATGCCGGTTGGCCATCACGGTGGTAACCACCCGGTGCAGAATCTGGACACCAAACGCGTACTAATTACCGCACAAAACCACGGTTTCGCGGTAGATGAAGCCAGCTTACCGGCTAATTTACGCGCTACCCATAAATCGTTGTTTGACGGCACTTTACAGGGCATACACCGCACGGATAAACCGGCATTCAGTTTTCAGGGCCACCCTGAAGCCAGTCCGGGGCCGCACGAAGCCTCTGAGCTGTTCGACCATTTTATCGAGCTGATGCAACAAGCCAAAGCCTAAGCAAACACGAATTACGGAGATATAGCAGCAATGCCAAAACGTACCGACTTAAAAAGCATTCTGATCTTAGGTGCTGGCCCTATCGTTATCGGCCAGGCCTGTGAGTTCGACTACTCAGGCGCTCAGGCCTGTAAAGCATTAAAAGAAGAAGGCTACCGCGTTATTCTGGTGAATTCTAACCCGGCCACCATTATGACTGACCCGGAAATGGCTGATGCTACCTACATCGAGCCTATTCACTGGCAGGTAGTGGAAAAGATTATTGAGAAAGAGCGCCCCTGTGCGGTTTTACCCACCATGGGTGGTCAGACTGCACTGAACTGTGCACTGGATTTAGAGCGTCATGGTGTATTGGCAAAATACAATGTCGAAATGATCGGAGCCACTGCTGACGCTATTGATAAAGCGGAAGACAGAAGCCGCTTTGATAAAGCCATGCGTTCTATCGGGTTAGCGTGCCCGCGTGCTGGTTTAGCTCACTCGATGGAAGAAGCCTATCAGGTACTGGAAGACATTGGCTTCCCGTGTATCATTCGCCCGTCTTTCACCATGGGCGGCTCAGGCGGTGGTATTGCTTACAACAAAGAAGAATTTGAAGAAATCTGTACCCGTGGCCTGGATTTATCACCCACTAAAGAGCTGCTGATCGATGAGTCGTTAATCGGTTGGAAAGAGTACGAGATGGAAGTAGTGCGGGATAAAAACGACAACTGCATTATCGTCTGCTCGATTGAAAACTTCGACCCTATGGGCGTACACACCGGCGACTCTATCACAGTAGCACCGGCGCAAACATTAACCGATAAAGAATATCAAATCATGCGTAACGCTTCTTTGGCGGTACTGCGTGAGATCGGTGTTGAAACCGGTGGTTCAAACGTACAGTTTGGTATTAACCCGGAAGATGGCCGCATGGTGATTATTGAGATGAACCCGCGCGTATCACGCTCGTCTGCGCTGGCATCTAAAGCGACCGGTTTCCCTATTGCCAAAGTAGCGGCTAAGCTGGCGATTGGTTATACCTTAGATGAACTGGCCAACGATATTACCGGCGGCAAAACGCCGGCATCGTTTGAGCCAAGTATCGATTATGTGGTGACTAAAGTGCCACGCTTTAATTTCGAGAAATTTGCCGGCGCTAATGACCGCTTAACCACCCAGATGAAATCTGTCGGTGAAGTGATGGCGATTGGCCGTAATCAGCAAGAGTCGCTGCAAAAAGCACTACGCGGCCTTGAGATTGGCGTATGTGGTTTAGATCCGGTGATCGATATCACGTTACCGGAAGCCAAAGATAAAATTATCCGCGAGCTGAAAGAGCCAGGTTCACACCGTATCTGGTACATTGCCGACGCCATGCGTTTTGGCATGAGCATGGATGAGATTTTCCAGCTGACCAAGATTGACCCCTGGTTCCTGGTGCAAATTGAAGATCTGATCAAAGAAGAGCAATCGCTGGCAAAAGACGGTTTCGCAGCACTGGATGAAGCACGGTTAAAACGGTTAAAGCGCAAAGGTTTTGCTGATAAGCGTATTGCCGATGTGTTGGGCGTCAGCGAAAACGAAGTGCGTAAAAAACGCCACGGTTATAAGCTGCACCCGGTTTATAAACGCGTAGATACCTGTGCTGCCGAGTTTGCCTCTAACACGGCGTATATGTATTCCAGCTACGATGAAGAGTGCGAAGCAGCACCGACTAACCGCGATAAAATTATGATTATCGGCGGTGGCCCGAACCGTATCGGTCAGGGTATCGAATTCGATTACTGCTGTGTACATGCCGCACTGGCACTGCGTGAAGACGGTTACGAAACCATTATGGTTAACTGTAACCCGGAAACTGTTTCTACTGACTACGACACCTCAGACCGGCTGTATTTCGAGCCGATTACGCTGGAAGACGTGCTGGAAATTGTCCGCAAAGAACAACCTAAAGGCGTTATCGTGCAATACGGCGGCCAGACGCCGCTGAAATTGGCCCGCGCCCTGGAAGCGAACGGCGTGCCAATTATTGGTACTTCACCTGACGCAATCGACCGTGCCGAAGACCGTGAGCGTTTCCAGCAGGCGGTAGAGCGTTTAGGCCTGAAACAGCCAAAAAATGCTACCGTTACCAGCTTAGAGGAAGCGATTACCAAAGCACCGGAAATTGGTTTCCCAATGGTTGTGCGCCCGTCATATGTACTGGGTGGCCGTGCCATGGAAATTGTATACGATGAGCAGGACTTACGCCGCTATATGACCGAAGCGGTTAGCGTATCAAATGACTCGCCGGTGCTGCTGGATAACTTCCTTGATGACGCCATAGAGGTGGATATCGACGCCATTTGTGACGGCAAAGAAGTCGTTATCGGTGGCATCATGGAGCACATCGAGCAAGCCGGTGTACACTCTGGTGACTCAGCCTGCTCATTGCCCCCGCACAGCCTGAGCAAAGAAATCCAGGATGTGATGCGTGAACAGGTACGTAAGCTGGCGCTGGAACTTGGCGTTGTGGGCTTAATGAATACCCAGTTTGCTGTGAAAGATAACGAAGTGTACTTAATAGAAGTTAACCCACGTGCCGCGCGTACCGTGCCTTTCGTGTCAAAAGCGACTGGTGTTGCCGTAGCTAAAGTGGGCGCACGCTGTATGGCAGGTAAGTCACTGGCTGCGCAAGGCGTGACTAAAGAAATTATTCCACCGTTTTTCTCGGTAAAAGAAGTGGTTATTCCATTCAACAAGTTCCCGGGCGTTGATCCTATTTTAGGCCCTGAAATGCGCTCTACCGGTGAAGTGATGGGCGTGGGTGATACCTTCGAACAAGCCTTTGCCAAAGGCCAGTTGGGCGCCAGTACTTTAATACCAACAGGTGGCAGAGCCTTGCTTTCAGTGCGCGACAGCGATAAAGTGCGCGTAATTGAGCTGGCAAAGCGCATGGTAGAAAAAGGTTTTGAACTGGACGCTACCGGAGGTACTGCCAAAGCCTTACAAGCTGCTGGTGTAGAGTGCCGTGTAGTGAACAAGGTGTTTGAAGGCCGGCCACATATTCTGGACCGTATTAAAAACGGTGAGTACAGCTATATTGTCAACACTACGGATGGCCGCCAGGCAATTGAAGACTCTAAAGTCATCCGTCGTGGCGCCCTGCAGCACAAAGCTAACTACACCACGACGTTGAATGCTGCCTTTGCTACTGTGAAGTCAAATGCCGCCAGTGCATTTGAAAGTGTGGCCTCGGTGCAGGAATTACATAAGAGAGTAAACGGATGAGTGCAATTCCGATGACAGTGCAGGGCGCAGAAAAACTGCGCACTGAACTGAATGAATTAAAATCAGTGAAACGGCCGGCGGTGATCCAGGCAATCGCTGAAGCGCGTGAGCACGGCGACCTGAAAGAGAACGCCGAGTACCATGCTGCGCGTGAACAGCAAGGGTTTATCGAAGGCCGCATTCAGGACATCGAAGCCAAGCTGTCGAACGCACAAATTATTGATATCAGCAAAATGGCTAACACGGGTAAGGTGATCTTTGGCTCTACCGTGACCATTTTAAATCTGGATACTGAAGAAGAAGTGACCTACCGTATCGTAGGTGACGATGAAGCAGATATTAAGAACAACCTGATTTCAGTAAATTCTCCGATTGCGCGTGGCTTGATTGGTAAATCAGCAGATGACGTCGTCAACATCACTACGCCTAAAGGGGTAGTGGAGTACGAAATCACAGAGATTGAGTATATCTGACACAACCATCACCCTAAAAAGCCGGTTAAATAGCCGGCTTTTTTATCAGCCCGAATCATGCCCTGTGCCAGGTTAGCGGCCTTATGGCTTTAATTGCATTACTGGTCAGATCAATTTTAACCGGATTCTTCGTTACATTAACCAAGTCAGTGACGAGGTGCCTATGAAGCATAGCAAGCCATTTTCGCTTGAACTAACAGACCGGGTGTTACGGGTGACCGCTTTCGGTGTTTGGACTCTGGTTGATGCCAGGGAATATGTGCGCCAGATGCGGTTATTGGTGCAACCGGTAATAAACAGCGATTGGGCATGTATTCTTGATGCCAGGCTTTGGAGAATGAGCCCGGCAGAGGTATTTTCTTTATTAAAAGATAACACCCTGTGGTGCTATCAGCGCAAGTTAATGTACGCAGTAACATTGCTACCAGATGACAAGATGCTGCAGTGGCAGTTTATTAAGACAACTGAGATGGAAAAACCCGAAGGTTTTGTCAGCCGTTTAGCTGAAGATGACTTGGCAGCCTATGCTTTATTGCGGGCTGCCGGTTATATTAATTAGCCGCGGGGCAATTGAATCTTTTTATCTTCACTTTGGCGAAACAGTACTAAGGTTTTACCGATTACCTGCACTTTATCAGCTTTGGTTTCGCGTACTATTGCGTCCATGATCAGGTTCTTTTCTTCCCGGTCTTCGGTTGGCACTTTAATTTTGATAAGCTCATGAAAATTAAGCGCGACTTCGATTTCAGCAACCACGCCTTCTGTCAGGCCGTTACCGCCAAGCAGGATGACGGGCTTAAGCTCATGTGCTTTCGCTTTTAAAAATTGTTTCTGTTTATTGGTTAAACTCATAAAATGACTATTTCCGCAGATAACGCTTGAATTTGCGCTATTGTAGCGCCATCTATCGCATAACACTAATTAAGAGTGACAGCATGACCAAGAAAAAACGCTCTGCCAGTTCAACCCGCTGGTTGAAAGAGCATTTTGACGACCACTTTGTACAAAAGGCACAGAAGCTCGGTTTACGCTCCCGCGCAGCATTTAAACTGGAAGAAATTAATCAGCAAGACAAGCTGATAAAGCCAGGCATGACAGTCGTCGATCTGGGTTCTGCGCCCGGCAGCTGGTCACAGTTCTGCGTTGGTGTTGTAGGTAACAATGGCACTATCATTGCCTGTGATATTTTGCCGATGGATCCGATTAACGGTGTCAGCTTTTTGCAGGGTGATTTTCGCGAAGAGGCAGTTTTAGAGGCATTACTGAGCCGGATTAACGGACAGAACGTAGATGTGGTATTGTCTGATATGGCGCCGAATATGAGTGGTAATGACACAACAGATCAGGCCCGGTCTATTTATCTGGTGGAGCTGGCCTTGGATATGTGTCAAAAAGTGTTGAAGCAAAATGGCAGTTTTGTGGTCAAAGTATTTCAGGGCGATGGTTTCGAGCAGTTTTTAAAAGATGTACGCTCGGCATTCACCACAGTAAAAATACGTAAGCCCGATTCGTCACGTGCGCGGTCACGTGAGACATATATCGTGGCTACCGGCTTTAAAGTCTAGTAAAGTAGTCGGGTAATTATCTAATTTTGGTAAGAAAGAGGTTATAACCTTGAGTGACATGGCAAAGAATCTGATTGTCTGGTTAGTGATCGCCGTCGTACTGATGTCGGTGTTCAACAGCTTTGGTCCTGGTGACAGTGCTGAGCGGCAAACCAGTTACACTCAGTTTATCAAAGAGGTAAATCAGGGGCAGATCCGCGAAGTTAAGGTGGAACGCTCCGGAGTGATCACCGGCGTTAAACGCAGTGGTGAGCGCTTTGAAACCGTGATCCCAACAGGTTATGACGAAAAACTGCTGGATGATCTGATTAAAAATGAAGTGAGCTCGTATGGCACTAAGCCGGAAGAAAGCAGCTGGCTGGCAACCATTTTTATTTCCTGGTTCCCAATGCTGTTACTTATCGGCGTCTGGATTTTCTTTATGCGCCAGATGCAAGGCGGCGGTGGCAAAGGTGCGATGTCGTTTGGTAAAAGCAAAGCGCGTTTAATGGGTGAAGACCAGATTAAAACGACTTTTGCCGATGTGGCCGGTTGTGACGAAGCTAAAGAAGAAGTCTCTGAGCTGGTAGATTATCTGCGCGATCCTTCACGCTTCCAGAAGCTGGGCGGTAAGATCCCGAAAGGTATTTTAATGGTTGGCCCACCGGGCACAGGTAAAACTTTGCTGGCAAAAGCGATCGCCGGTGAAGCTAAGGTACCGTTCTTCACTATTTCAGGCTCTGATTTCGTTGAAATGTTTGTTGGTGTCGGCGCATCACGTGTGCGTGACATGTTTGATCAAGCGAAAAAAGCGGCACCTTGCATTATTTTTATCGACGAAATTGATGCCGTAGGCCGTCAGCGCGGTGCGGGTTTAGGCGGTGGTCACGATGAGCGTGAACAAACATTAAACCAAATGCTGGTGGAGATGGATGGATTTGACGGTAACGAAGGTATTATTGTTATCGCTGCGACTAACCGTCCGGATGTTCTTGACCCTGCACTGTTACGCCCGGGCCGTTTCGACCGTCAGGTTGTGGTTGGGTTACCGGATGTCAAAGGCCGTGAGCAAATTCTGAAAGTGCATATGCGTAAAGTGCCTCTGGCGGAAGGTGTTGAGCCTTCTGTTATTGCGCGTGGTACACCGGGTTTCTCGGGTGCTGATTTAGCCAACCTGGTTAATGAAGCCGCTCTGTTTGCAGCGCGTGGTAACCGTCGTGTGGTATCGATGGACGAATTTGAAAAAGCCAAAGATAAGATCATGATGGGCGCAGAACGTCGCTCTATGGTGATGACAGAGAAAGAAAAAGAAATGACTGCGTACCACGAAGCAGGCCATGCCATCGTTGGCCGTTTGGTACCGGAGCATGATCCCGTGTACAAAGTCAGTATTATTCCGCGCGGTCGTGCGCTGGGTGTGACTATGTATTTACCAGAGCGGGACCGGGTATCACATAGCAAGCGTCACCTGGAAAGCATGATCAGTTCACTGTTTGGTGGCCGTATCGCTGAAGAGGTGATCTACGGTTTTGAACAGGTGACCACCGGTGCGTCTAATGACATTGAGCGTGCAACAGATTTAGCCCGAAAAATGGTTACGCAGTGGGGTTTCTCAGAAAAATTAGGCCCGTTACTGTACGCTGAGGAGGATGGTGAGGTATTCCTGGGACGTTCTGTTTCTAAAAACAAACATATGTCAGAAGATACCGTTAAAGCCATTGATGCAGAGATCCGTGATTTCATTGACCGTAACTACGACAGAGCCAAGAGCATCATCGAAGAGAACATGGACATACTACACGCGATGAAAGACGCGCTGATGAAGTATGAAACCATCGATGCCAAACAAATTGATGATTTGATGGCTCGTCGGGAAGTGCGCCAGCCAGAAAACTGGGAGCCCAGAGATAAACCTGGCTCAGATGACAAACCTGACACCAAAACACGTCAGGAAGAATCTGCAGGCCCGGCTAAACCTTCAGAAGGCAACCTGCATTAATACCGGTTTAGCCACATATCATTAACACAAGCCCCGGTTTTTACCGGGGTTTATTTTTAGCTGTGAGTCAGTATTCGCGGGAGTCAGCTATGCAACTAAATTTACCCCGCCAGCGCAAACTGGATCTGCGTCGGCCTGTCGTCATGGGCATTCTAAACGTCACTCCGGATTCTTTCTCCGACGGTGGCAAACATCAGCATCTTACCGATGCGTTACGTCAGGCTGAGCGCATGCTGGCAGATGGCGCCGGGATCCTGGATATCGGCGGAGAGTCGACCCGGCCTGGGGCGGCTGACGTTTCTGAACAGCAAGAGCTGGATAGAGTAGTGCCGGTTATTGCCGCTATACGTCAACGTTTTGATTGTGCTATCTCTGTTGATACCAGCAAAGCTGCTGTGATGTCAGCGGCCATTCAGGCCGGTGCGGATATTATTAATGACGTGCGTTCACTACTTGAGCCAGGTGCATTGCAGGTTGCCCTGACTGCACAGGTGCCAGTCTGCCTGATGCATATGCAAGGCGCGCCCCGCAGTATGCAGCATGCGCCAACATATAATGACGTTACAGCTGAAGTGCAGCAATTTTTACTGCAACGTGCCAAAGAGTGTGAACACGCAGGGATCCGTAAAGAGAACATTATTCTCGACCCGGGGTTTGGTTTTGGTAAAAGTCTGCAGCATAACTTCGTGCTGTTGGAAAACCTGGAGCAAATGATCGGGCTCGGTTATCCGGTACTGGCTGGAATGTCGCGCAAGTCGATGATTGGCCAGTTACTTAATGTGCCGGTGAATGAGCGTTTGGCAGGCAGTATAGCCTGCGCTACTATTGCAGCATTAAAAGGTGCACAGATTATTCGTGTGCACGATGTTAAAGAAAGTGTGCAGGCGGTCAGGGTTGTGACTGCAATGCAGTATGGAGCATAAAGGATGAGTAGAAAATATTTTGGTACAGACGGTGTTCGGGGAAAAGTCGGCGAGTTTCCGATTACGCCTGAATTTGCTATGAAACTTGGCTGGGCTGCCGGTCGGGTGTTGTCACAGCGTGGCACCCGTAAAGTATTGATTGGTAAAGATACCCGCATTTCTGGCTACTTACTGGAAACTGCGCTTGAAGCAGGGCTAATTGCTGCTGGCATCAACGTGCGTTTGTTAGGTCCGATGCCGACGCCTGCTGTGGCTTATCTGACCCGCACATTCAGGGCTGAGGCGGGCATTGTTATCAGTGCATCGCACAACCCGTATTACGATAACGGTATTAAGTTTTTCTCAGCTGATGGCACTAAACTGCCAGATGAAGTGGAATTAGCTATTGAACATGAGCTGGAACAGCCGATGGTATGTGAAAGCTCAGAAAAACTTGGTAAGGCGCAGCGAATTGAAGATGCCGCCGGCCGTTATATAGAGTTTTGTAAAAGCCATCTACCAAACCATCTGTCGTTAAGTGGTATGAAGATTGTTATCGATTGCGCTCACGGTGCGACTTATCATATTGCTCCTTCCGTATTTAAAGAGCTAGGTGCCGATGTTGTGGTAATAGGTGCCAGCCCGGACGGTATTAACATCAATGCTAACTGTGGTGCTACTCATACCGACTTATTGCAAAAAACAGTGCTTGAGCAGCAAGCCGACCTGGGTATTGCATACGATGGTGACGGTGACCGTGTGATGATGGTTGACCATAATGGCCGCGTCATCGACGGTGATGAGATAGTCTATATTATTGCCCGCGCAGCAAAAGCACAGCACAAACTGCAAGGTGGGGTGGTTGGCACCTTGATGAGTAACCTTGGGCTGGAGCTGGCGTTAAAAGAGCTGGACATTCCATTTGCCCGCAGTGCAGTAGGAGACCGTTATGTGATGGAGCTACTGCGGGAGAAAAACTGGCGCATTGGCGGTGAAAACTCCGGTCATGTACTGAATTTGGATCATACCTGTACCGGTGATGGCATTATTGCGTCTTTGCAGGTGCTGGCGGCAATGATCGAAGCCAAAATGTCGCTGGCTGAATTCAGTCATGGTATGCATAAGCTGCCACAGGTACTGGTGAACGTAAAATTTGAAAAAGGTACTGCGCCGCTTGAAAAACAGCATGTAAAACAGGTCATTGCTCAGGTTGAAGCGGAACTTAACGGTAGTGGCAGGGTGCTCATTCGTAAGAGCGGTACTGAACCTTTAATCCGCGTTATGGTTGAAGGAGAGCATGAAGATACGGTGCGTCAGTATGCCGAACGGATCGCCGCTGCGGTAAAAATAGCCAGTTGATTGTCGAAATACGCCACTTTCACTTGTTTGCGCTGGCGCGGTTAGTTAATATCGCGCCGGTCTTATAACGGGATAGAACTGCATGCAACGTACTCCCCTGATAGCTGCGAACTGGAAAATGAATGGTTCTGCCGCACTGGTCGAGGAAATAACGCGGGAACTGGCAAGCTTAAGTTTGTCCGAGACCGAGGTGTTGGTATGTCCGCCAGCGACGTTGATTAACCGTTTTAGTGCAGAGCGTAATTTCTCACTGGGCGCACAAAACATCAGCCATGAGAAAGCAGGAGCTTTCACTGGTGAGCTCAGTGCAGATTTATTGCTCGAAGCGGGAGCTCGCTTTGTTATTGTGGGGCACTCTGAACGGCGTACACTGAATTTTGAAAGTGACGGGTTAATCGCTGCCAAGCTGGCGGCGGCAGTAGATGCCGGCCTGACACCAGTGCTGTGTATCGGCGAAACACTAGAGCAGCGGCAACAAGAAAAAACACAGCAGGTTCTTGCGCGGCAACTTGATGCGGTGTATGCTTCGCAGCCCGAATTACTGGCGAAATCAGTGATTGCGTACGAGCCCATTTGGGCCATAGGTACAGGTGAGTCGGCGACGCCGCAGCAGGCACAGACGACACATGCGTTTATCAGGCTGCATCTGCAGCAATATGATACGCAATCTGCAAATCGGGTAAAATTATTGTATGGCGGCAGTGTTAATGCAGAAAATTGTGCTGCGTTATTCAACCAGGCCGACATTGATGGTGCTCTTGTAGGCGGCGCAAGCTTGAAACCTGCAGAATTTGCGCAAATTTGCCTTGCAGTTACAAAAGGTGCAAAGGAATAAGCATGTACGAAATTTTGATTGTAGTTTATCTGTTAGTCGCCATGGCACTGATCGGTCTGGTGTTAATTCAGCACGGTAAAGGTGCGGACATGGGGGCAGCTTTTGGTGCCGGTGCATCAGCGACGGTATTTGGTTCATCGGGTACAGGTAACTTCCTGACCAAAACAACCACTATTCTGGCTACCATTTTCTTTGTACTGAGCATAGTGCTGGGTAACTACAGTGCTGGTCAGAGCAAAAAAGTTGATGAGTGGCAGAATTTAGAAGTGCCTGCTACTGAACAGGTTGAACAGAAAAAAGATGACGCCAGCGATATCCCTGTAGGTAATTAATCCAATTATATTCAGCCGAGGTGGTGAAATTGGTAGACACGCTATCTTGAGGGGGTAGTGTCTTCGGACGTGCGGGTTCAAGTCCCGCTCTCGGCACCAAATTTATCAGCAGTTTGCCCGGGCAATGCTTGCGATAAGCCAGTCAGCGCTATATAATAAGCGCCAATTACGGACGCGGGATGGAGCAGCCTGGTAGCTCGTCGGGCTCATAACCCGAAGGTCGTCGGTTCAAATCCGGCTCCCGCAACCAAATTCACAGTGCAACATTTTTTGTTAGGCTACTGTCGGTTGTCAGGTCGCCCTGTAAATTCAGAGTGACTGAACAGCCAGCTTCTGCGGAAGTGATTTAGATTTTCAGCTTGCATTGGCGATATGCAGGTTGATTAGATGCCCATTCGCCCCGCTAGTTCGGGGCGTTTTCGTATCTGCAGACTCAGTTTTACGCAGTAATGGGCTAAAGGCCCTTTTTTTATTTGCTGTTGCTACAGTTTTCAGCGTAGCAAAGCAGGTTTTCCGGAGGTCGCATTGACTAAGCAAGAACAAACGCTGACAGAGCTGCTGTTGCCTACTGTAGAGGCTACCGGCTTTGAGCTGTTGGGCCTGGAACTGGTTCAGGCTGGCCGTCATTCAACGTTACGGCTGTACATAGATCACGCTGACGGTGTCAATGTGGATGACTGTGCATTAGTTAGCCGTGAAGTCAGCGCTATTTTGGATGTTGAAGATCCGATCAGTAATGAGTATTTGCTGGAAGTCTCTTCACCGGGTCTTGACCGGCCATTATTTACACCAGCACATTTTGCCGCTGTAGTAGGGCAAAAAGTAGAAGTTAAACTGGCCATCCCGCAGGATGGCCGGCGTAAGTTTAAAGGCGTACTAACAGCTATTGAAGACGATATGTTGATAGTGGAAGTAGATGGCAAACCCTATCGTTTGCTGATGGACAACGTAGATAAAGCAAACGTGGTACCGGTTTTTTAATCGGTACCGGGGCAAAGCGAGGCAACAAACAATGGCAAAAGAAATATTATTAGTTGTTGATGCAGTTTCTAACGAAAAGTCAGTGCCAAGGGAAAAGATTTTCCAGGCGCTGGAGTTTGCATTGGCGGCAGCGACAAAAAAGAAAAACGAAGGTGATATTGAAGTTCGCGTCAGCATAGATCGTAAAACCGGTGCTTACGAAACCTTCCGTCGCTGGCAGGTTATACCGGATGATCAGGTACAAGAACACCCGTTCCGTGAAATGACATTATCTGCGGCGCAGTATGATGACCCGTCAGTTCAGATTGGTGACTATTACGAAGAGCAAATCGACTCAATTGAATTTGACCGTATCACAACGCAAATGGCCAAGCAGGTTATCGTGCAGAAGGTACGTGAAGCTGAGCGGTCACAGGTCGTTGAAGCTTATATAGACCAGGTGGGCGAGCTGGTTACCGGTGTGGTGAAAAAGGTCAACCGCGATAGTATCATTGTCGATTTGGGCAACAACGCAGAAGCGATGTTGGGCCGTGACGAAATGTTACCACGGGAAACTTACCGGCCGGGCGATCGTATTCGCGCTTTATTGTTTGAAGTAAAACCAGAGGCCCGTGGCGCGCAACTGTTTTTAAGCCGGTCACGGCCTGAAATGTTGCTAGAGCTGTTCCGCATTGAAGTGCCGGAAATCGGTGAAGAAATGATAGAGCTGCGTGGTGCAGCACGTGACCCGGGTGCCCGTGCCAAAATTGCCGTGAAAAGCAATGACCGCCGCATAGACCCTGTTGGTGCCTGCGTAGGTATGCGTGGTTCACGGGTACAGGCCGTATCAAATGAGTTGGCCGGTGAGCGTGTTGATATCGTGCTGTACGATGATAATGACGCGCAGTTTGTTATTAATGCTATGGCACCTGCAGAAGTGGCATCTATCATCGTTGATGAAGACGCGCACTCCATGGATATTGCGGTGGAAGACGCCAACCTGGCAATGGCGATTGGCCGTAATGGCCAGAATGTTCGCTTAGCCAGCCAGCTTACCGGTTGGGAGCTGAACGTAATGTCAGTTTCGGCAATGAAACAGAAGCACCAGGAAGAATCGGCAAAAGTGCGCCAGATCTTTATGGATGCACTGGAAATTGATGAAGATTTTGCCGATGTGCTGGTTGATGAAGGTTTCTCAACGCTGGAAGAAGTAGCTTATGTACCGGTTAGCGAGCTGCTAAGCATCGATGGCCTGGACGAAGAGACAGTTGAAGAGCTGCGTGGCCGGGCTAAAGCGGTATTAACCACTCGGGCACTGGCAAGTGAAGAATCACTTGAAGGCGCACAGCCAAGCGAAGCGCTGTTAGCGCTGGAAGGATTAGATACCCATATGGCCTATGTTCTGGCCAGTAAAGGGGTAACCACGTTAGACGACCTGGCTGAGCTGGGTGTCGATGATTTACTGGAAATTGCCACCATGTCGGAACAACAAGCCGCCGACCTGATTATGGCAGCCCGTAACATCGTTTGGTTTAGCGAAGAAAATTAAGTAGTCAACGGAGGTAACAACACAAATGGCAGAAGTCACTATAGAAAAGCTAGCCAGTGATGTCGGTACTACTGTTGAACGGTTAGTGCAGCAATTCGCTGATGCCGGTATCAGTAAAACAGCCGGACAAATGGTCAGCGAAGAAGAGAAAAAGTCTTTGCTGGATCACTTAAGTGCCCAGCATGGCGGTCATACCGCTGAACCTTCACGTTTGACGTTGAAGCGTAAAGAGAAAACAACACTGAGTGTGTCCGGTGGTGCAGGGCGTAACCGTGAGATCCAGGTAGAAGTACGTAAGCAAAAGACTTACGTGAAAAAACCTATGGTCGATGAAGCGACGCTAAAAGCGCAGGAAGAAGCCCGTCTGGCGGAAGAAAAAGCCAAAGCAGAAGCGGAACAGGCGCGTCAGGAAGCTGAGCGTAAGGCGAAAGAAGTTGCAGCAGCTAAGGCAAAAGAAGAAGCTGAACGCAAAGCCGCAGAAACTAAACGTCGCGATGAAGCCAAACAAGCGCAGTTGCTAAAAGACGACCCGGAAGAAGCGGCGCGTCGTGCTGCGAAAGAAGAAGCACGCAAAGAAGCAGAACGTATTCGTCAGCAGCAGGAAGCAGAGGCTTTACGTAAGCTGGAGCAAGAAGCGGCTAAACAGGCCGAAGCAGCACGTAAACTGGCAGAAGAAAACAGCGAGCGCTGGGCGCAGGAAGAAAAAGCTAAGCCGGCCGATACTGATGATTATCACCTGACCAGTAATGAGTTTGCTAAGCAGGCCGAAGACGAAGTCGACGCTAAAGAAGAGCGTGCCGGCCGTCGTGGTGCAGGTAAGAAAGCGCCAGTGGTCAAAGGCAAGAAAAAAGATGATGCCAATGACAAAGAGGCGTTTAACCGCGCTAACCGTCATGTGAAGAAGAAAAAAACACCAACCAGTATGCAGCATGGCTTTAATAAACCTGCGCAGCCGGTTGAGCGCGAAGTGAAAATTGGTGAAACCATCACTGTTGCTGAGCTGGCCGCTAAAATGGCTGTTAAGGCATCAGAAGTCATTAAAGTGATGATGAAGATGGGCGCCATGGCGACTATCAACCAGGTCATCGATCAGGAAACGGCGGCGATTGTCTGTGAAGAGATGGGCCACAAGTTTACGCTGACCAAAGAAAATGAACTGGAAGAAGCCGTAATGTCTGATCGCGAAGGTCAGGGTGAGCTGGAGCCTCGCGCACCGGTTGTTACGGTGATGGGCCACGTTGACCACGGTAAAACGTCCTTACTGGACTATATCCGTAAAGCGAAAGTGGCTGCAGGCGAAGCGGGTGGTATTACCCAGCATATCGGTGCTTATCACGTTGAAACTGAACGTGGCATGGTGACGTTCCTTGATACACCAGGCCACGCGGCGTTTACGTCAATGCGGGCACGTGGTGCCAAGGCTACCGATATCGTTATTCTGGTTGTTGCAGCTGACGATGGTGTAATGCCGCAAACCAAAGAAGCCATTCAGCATGCGAAAGCTGCTGGCGTACCGTTAGTCGTCGCGGTTAACAAGATGGACAAGCCAGAGGCAGATCCTGAACGCGTACGTAACGAGTTGTCGCAGTATGACGTTATCTCGGAAGAGTGGGGTGGCGATGTACAATTCGTGCCGGTATCTGCGAAGTCGGGTATGGGTATTGATGACTTACTTGAAGCGATTTTGAACCAATCTGAGCTGCTGGAATTAAAAGCGGTTAAAGATGGTTTGGCACGCGGTGTGGTTATTGAGTCCCGTCTGGACAAAGGCCGTGGTCCGGTAGCATCTATCCTGGTACAGGAAGGTACGCTGAAACAAGGCGAAATCGTACTCTGTGGTTTTGAATATGGCCGTGTTCGTGCGATGCGCGATGAAAACGGTAAAGAAATCAAGACTGCAGGTCCGTCTATCCCGGTTGAGATCTTAGGTTTATCTGGTGTACCTCAGGCCGGTGATGAAGTCACTGTTGTTAAAGACGAGCGTAAAGCACGTGAAGTTGCGTTGTACCGTCAGGGCAAATTCCGCGATGTTAAGCTGGCACGTCAGCAGAAATCTAAACTGGAAAACATGTTTGCTAACATGACTGAAGGTGACGTGTCTGAGCTGAATATCGTGTTAAAAGCCGACGTACAAGGTTCTGTCGAAGCTATTACCGAATCACTGATGAAGTTGTCTACTGATGAAGTAAAAGTGAAGATTGTCGGTAGCGGTGTCGGTGGTATTACTGAAACTGACGTCACACTGGCTGCTGCATCCTCTGCGATTATTATTGGTTTCAACGTCCGGGCAGATGGCTCAGCACGTAAACTGGTAGAAGATGAAGGCCTTGATTTACGTTACTACGGCATCATTTACGAGCTGTTAGATGAAGTGCGTGCTGCCATGACTGGTATGCTGGCACCAGAATTTAAACAGCAGATCATTGGTTTGGCACAGGTACGGGATGTTTTCCGCTCGCCGAAGTTCGGTGCAGTTGCCGGCTGTATGGTTACTGAAGGTGTTATTAAACGCAACGCGCCAATTCGCGTATTACGTGACAACGTGGTTATTTTTGAAGGCGAGCTGGAATCATTACGTCGCTTCAAAGATGATGTTAGCGAAGTCCGTAACGGTTTCGAGTGTGGTATCGGCGTGAAGAACTACAATGATGTTCGCGAAGGCGACCAAATTGAAGTGTTCGAAGTGGTACAGGTAGAGCGCACCCTGTAATACACACGCAGTTAGAAAACAGGGGCCTAGGGCCCCTGTTTTGTCTGTAACAGGCATTGGAAAATATTATGAATAAAGAATTTTCGCGGGTCGACAGACTGTCGCAACAAATGAAGAAAGAAATGGCGGTGATCCTGCAGCGCGAAATTAAAGATCCGCGCTTGCACACTATGATCACAGTGTCTGATGTGGAAGTATCGCGGGACCTGTCACATGCTAAGGTTTTCGTCACCTTCTTAGGTCTGGCTGATGATAAGGTTGAGGATAATTTAAAAATTCTGAATGATGCTTCAGGCTTTGTTCGCAGCCTGATTGGTAAACGTATTCAGACCCGTATTGTGCCGCATATCCGTTTTGCCTTTGACGAGTCGTTGAATGAAGGCATCCGGATGGCAAATCTGGTTAGCAATGCCCGGGCAGAAGATGACAGACGTCGGGCAGAATCAGGTCAGCCACCGGCAGATGCTGACAACCAAGACAGTGACGAGCAAGCGAACTGATGGCGCGGAAAAATGCCCGTGCGCTAAACGGTATTCTGTTATTAGATAAGCCGCTTGAAGTCAGCAGCAACGGAATTTTACAGCGGGTACGCTGGTTATATCAGGCGCAAAAAGCCGGTCACACCGGTGCCCTTGATCCTATGGCGTCTGGGCTATTACCAATCTGTTTTGGTGAAGCAACTAAGTTTAGCCAATTTTTGCTTGATACCGATAAAACCTATCAGGTGACTGCGAAATTTGGCATACGTACGACAACCAGTGATGCGGAAGGCGAGGTCATCAGTGAAAAACCGGTGAATTTCAGCGCGGCAGAGTTGGAGCGGGCGATGCAGGCATTTCGCGGCGACATTCAGCAGGTGCCGACCATGTTCTCTGCCCTGAAATATCAGGGCCAGCCGCTGTATCGCTATGCCCGCCAGGGCATAGAAGTGCCGCGGGAAGCACGGCCAATCAGCATCTTCCGCTTTGAACTGTTAGTGCTTAACGGTGACAGTGCCGATTTTGTCGTGCATTGCTCCAAAGGAACTTACATTCGCACACTGATCGACGATTTAGGTGAACTGCTTGGCTGTGGCGCGCATGTGTCAAAGTTGCACCGTACCCAGGTGGGGCCATTCCATGCAGAACAAATGGTAACCCCAGCACAGCTTGATGCATTAGCAGAGCAGAGCCATCAGAGTAGCGACTTTAGCGCTATGGATGATTTACTGTTGCCGATGGATGCAGGTATTCGGGATATGGTAAAACTGAAACTGACTCAGGCCGAGCAGCACAGATTGCAACATGGCCAGAGTTGCCAGATTAGTATGGCTGATATTGCAGCGGTAAAATTACATGGACCGGATGACAGCTTTTTTGGTATTGGCCAGGTAGAAGATGGCATCCTCAGTTCGCGGCGGTTACTGAATACTGCCGCGTTATCGGGCAGTTAAAGCAGTTGTAAAAATAGCCCAAAGTGCTATAATCGCGCGGTTTTTTGGGCTTGCTGGATGAGTGATCGGCAATTCCCTGACTTTAGTTCACTCACATTTGGAGTTAAATATGTCTTTAAGCGCTGCTGATAAAGCAAAAATCGTTGCTGACTTCGCTGTTAAGCAAGGCGACACAGGTTCACCAGAAGTACAGGTTGCTCTGTTAACTGCTTCTATTAACCACCTGCAAGGTCACTTTGCTCAGCACAAGCATGACTTCCACTCACGTCGCGGTCTGCTGCGTATGGTTAGTCAGCGTCGTAAGCTGCTGGACTACTTAAAAGGTAAAGACCAGAGCCGTTACGCAACTCTGATTGAGCGTTTAGGCTTACGCCGTTAATTCGCATTCAGTTAAAAAGGGGCTTTAAGCCCCTTTTTTTATACATAAGACTATTTTTTATCCAAAGTTAACGATTGACTGAACTATCTTTGTGCTTTGGTTACAGAGTATACTAGCACCGTATTAAACGACAAAAATGACATCGCAATTAGGCGATTAAGTAAAGGAAACAAACACGTGACTCCCATCGTAAAATCATTCCCGTTCGGCCAGCATACTTTTACTATTGAAACCGGCGTAATCGCCCGTCAGGCAGATGCCGCAGTTCTGGCCAGCCTGGGTGATACGTCAGTATTAGTAACGGTAGTGGGCAAAAAAGAAGCCAAGCCAGGCCAGGATTTCTTCCCGTTAACGGTAAATTATCAGGAAAAAATGTACGCCGCCGGCCGTATTCCAGGTGGTTTCTTCAAGCGTGAAGGTCGTCCTTCAGAAGGCGAAACACTGATTGCCCGTCTGATTGACCGTCCAATCCGTCCATTATTCCCGGAAGGCTTTACTAACGAAGTACAGGTTGTAGCGACTGTTGTATCGGTACAGCCAGAAATTCAGCCGGATATCGTGGCACTGATCGGTACTTCTGCAGCTTTAGCCATTTCAGGTATTCCATTCAGTGGCCCTATCGGTGCTGCGCGCGTTGGTTATATCAATAACCAGTACGTGTTGAACCCATCAGAAGAAGAGTTGAAAACCTCTAAGCTGGACTTAGTGGTAGCCGGTACAGCAGGCGCGGTGCTGATGGTTGAATCAGAAGCCGGTATTCTGTCTGAAGACGTGATGTTAGGTGCAGTGGTGTATGGCCATGAGCAAATGCAGACAGCCATTAACGCTATCAAAGAGTTTGCCGCTGACGCTGCTAAGCCAGCCTGGAACTGGCAGGCACCTGCTAAAAACGTCACGCTGATCGAAAAAATCGAAGCCATTGCTACAGCCGATTTAGGCGATGCGTACCGTATCACTGAAAAAGCTAAACGTTACGAGCGTATCGGCGAAATCAAAGCAGCATTAGTAGAAAAGTTAACTGCAGAGCTGGCCGAAGACGAAAAACTTGATCTGTTAGAAGTGGGCGAAATTTTCCACAACCTGGAATCAAAAGTTGTACGTGGGCGTATTACCAAAGGTGAACCGCGTATCGATGGCCGTGACCCGGAAATGATCCGTGGTTTAAGCGTGATGACAGGCGTATTACCGCGTACTCACGGTTCTGCCCTGTTTACCCGTGGTGAAACGCAGGCACTGGTAACGGCTACTTTAGGTACAGCCCGTGACGCGCAAACGGTTGATGACTTATTAAGTGCAAAAACCGATACCTTTATGCTGCACTATAACTTCCCTCCGTACTCAGTAGGTGAGACCGGTATGATCGGTTCGCCTAAGCGTCGCGAAATCGGCCACGGCCGTTTAGCTAAACGTGGTGTACAGGCAGTTATGCCGGATTTCAACGAGTTCCCGTACACAGTACGTATCGTATCTGAAATCACTGAATCAAACGGTTCAAGCTCAATGGCGTCTGTATGTGGTTCATCTTTAGCACTGATGGATGCCGGTGTACCAATTAAAGCGTCTGTTGCCGGTATCGCTATGGGCCTGGTTAAAGAAGGCGACGATTTCGTTGTACTGTCAGACATCTTAGGTGATGAAGACCACTTAGGTGACATGGACTTTAAAGTTGCCGGTACGTCTGAAGGTATCACTGCACTGCAGATGGATATCAAAATCGACGGTATTACCAAAGAAATCATGCAGATTGCGCTTAAGCAAGCTAAAGCGGCCCGTCTGCATATTCTGAACGTGATGGATCAGGCGATCAGCGGTCACCGCGAAGAGATGTCTGAATACGCACCGCGTATCTACACCATGAAGATTAACCCGGAGAAAATCCGCGAAGTTATCGGTAAAGGTGGTGCTGTGATCCGTCAAATCACTGAAGAATCAGGCACAACAATTGAGCTGGAAGATGACGGTAGCATTAAAATTGCCGCCACTACAGCGAAAGCGGCGCAAATTGCTATTGATAAGATCAATGCTATTACTGCTGAAATTGAAGTTGGCGCTATTTATCAGGGTGAAGTTGTACGTATCGTAGACTTCGGTGCTTTTGTTAATGTGTTGCCAGGTAAAGATGGTCTGGTACATATTTCACAAATCTCTGATGAGCGTGTAAATAATGTATCTGAGCACTTAACTGTTGGCCAGAAGGTTGCTGTTAAGGTACTGGAAGTTGACAAGCAGGGCCGTGTTCGTTTGAGCATTAAAGAAGCGAATGCCAAGCCAGCTACTGAGTCTGCCAATGCTGAAGAAAATGCCTGATAGGCTGCTAAGCCGGGTAGCGCCTCTGGCGCTGCTGGCTACTCTGGTCGGAGGCTGTGCAGCACAGCCTCCGGCTGTTAACTGGCTTACGCCAGAACCACTGGCGGTGTCGTATCGCACTGAGCTGGCTATAGCGCGGTTAAGTGAAATACTGTATCGCGCCGAATTATCAGAAGAGCAGTCTGCTCAGTTGTACTATGACCGTGGCGTCATGTACGACAGTGTTGGCTTGCGCACGCTGGCCCGGCTGGACTTTATGCGGGCGTTACGTTTAAAGCCTGATATGGCCGATGCCTACAACTTCGTCGGTATTCATCATACGGTCAGTGGCGATTTTAATTCAGCTTTTGAAGCCTTTGATTCTGCATTAGAACTGGCACCAGAGCATGAGTTTGCTTATTTAAACCGCGGTATTGCTTTGTATTATGCAGATAAGACTGAGCTGGCTGTTGCCGATTTTGAGCGTTTCCTGGCGTTAAAGCCAGCGGATGCTTACCGTATGATTTGGTTATATCTGGCGCAAAGCGAACTGTCAGCTGACGCTGCTATCAACCAGCTGAAACAGAATATGCAGGCGTTGGATCAGGCCGAATGGTCGACCAACATAGTGCGTTTTCTGGCCGGTGAGATGACTGAAAAAGCATTGCTCGATAGCGTGCTTAAAGACCTGTCTAGTCAGCAACTGCTGGCAGAGCGGTTATGCGAAGTGTATTTCTACCTGGCAAAATGGCATGAAAGCCATGGCGAGCCAGAAAAGGCGCTTGAATACTATAAGCAGGTATTGGCAACGAATGTATTTGAATTTGTTGAGCACCGCTATGCCAGACTGGAAATGGCCAGATTGCGTGGCGAGGCAGAAACTGTTAACGAGTATGAAGAGCCCTGAGCTTATCACGCCCTATTATTTAAAAAGCCGGTTTACCGGCTTTTTTGCTTTTTTGCTGCTTAGCGCTTGTCAGCCCCAAACCCCTGACCAATCAGAGTTGATGAAACAGGCCAGGCATGAACCGGCGATTGCCATGCAACTTGCCGCTGAGCGACTTGCCCGTGGTGAGTATGATGCTGCCTTAGAGTGGTTCCGGCAGGCCGCAAGCCTTGGCAATGTCGCTGCACTGGAGCATGCCTTACAGTTGCAACAGCGTCAACAGGGCAAGCTGGCTACCGCTGCCTGGCTACAACAGCAGATAAAAGCCGGTACGATTGATGCAGGGATAGTAAAGCCTGAACAGCGCTCAGAACTGGGGCTGTGGCCAGACAATGCCCCCGTTGTTAGCGGATTAACATCAGCAGCAGGCTGTGCGTTATCATTGCAGCCAGTGGTTACGCAGCAAGCAGGTGTGAACACCTGGCAGCAATTGCTACAGCTCTGGCAGCAAGACAGGCAACTGTCGCAGTTGCCGGTATGCTTTTTACCAGTACACAGGGTGAACAGCCCGGCGTTGGCATGCTCTGAAGACAGCAACACTTTGTTGCAGTGTAACTATCCGGTATTGGATGCGCTTGTTGCTGAGGGCAGTTTCAGTCAGTTGATTGTGATTGCCGGCCGCGGTAAGGCTAGTTATAACAATGGTATCCTGCAGCTGCCGGATAACGCAGACATCGCATTACTTCGGCATGAATTTATGCATATTTTAGGCTTTATTGATGAGTATGCGCTGGCGCACGCTACGGCAGAAGAAGTATGCCGCCCGGGTAAGATACATCCTAATCTGGTGTTGGCGACAGATGTTGAGGCTTACGTTCAGCGTTGGAACCTGACCAAGACGCCTGTTCTTACCGCCGTTGATACCTGCCAGGCAGTTAATATGCAGGCGTACAGAGTCATTGCAGAAGATAATGTTATGCGGTTCTATGAATTGCCGTTACCTGATCACTATTTTCAGCTGATGCAGCGTATGCTGCACCAACCGGAAGAATTGATGCCGGTGCAGTATTATTTTGCTTATCTGGCGCGGCAGCGGCAAGACTGGCAGAAGTGGCAACAATTTATGCAGCAGGCGTCAATGCTCGGCTACGCTGAGGCAGCACAGGCCCTGGCTCCCTGACTACTGTTAAAAGGCGTCTAGTGCTCGCTGAGTTCGGAAAGTTCTCTGCTCAGCAGCTCGGCATCGCCCAGGTTCAGCTCCAGTAATCGGCGCAGGTGGGATACACTTTCGATATCAATTTTTTCGCAGTGCAAGCCAACGACATTGCCGGATTCATGCGCAACGCTCACTTTCATTGTAAGCTCAACCGGTAAATCATTTAGCTGAATACGCAGTTGCATCAGCTTTGGTAAAGAAGGTGGCCATTGCTCCGGCTTTTTAATCAGGGCGCCTTGCAGTGATAAATCCAGCACTTCGGTACTTAAGCTGTGGCTACCGATATCAAGATGAGCAAAGCCTTTAAAACTGACCCGGCTAAAACGTCTGTTGTCCATCGTGTCCCCCAATGATGCTGTTAGAAGCATAGCGGCTTTCAGTTAAAAGAACAGCCGCTGGTAACTATTCAAAAGCCTGATATCAGCCGATGTCTTCACCCGCGGCCTGACGATCTGCGTGGTAGCTGGAGCGCACGAAAGGCCCGCTGGCGACGTGTTTAAAGCCCAGCTCATAAGCAATACGTTTGATCTCGTCAAACTCGGCCGGTGGCATATAACGTTTTACCGGCAGGTGGTGTTTGCTTGGTTGCAGATATTGGCCAACAGTCAGCATATCGACATCGTGTTCGCGTAGATCCTTTAATACCTCAATCAGCTCTTCGGTAGTTTCGCCTAAACCTACCATCAGGCCCGATTTTGTCGCCACATTAGGATGGGCAGCTTTATAACGTTTTAACAGTTGCAGTGACCACTTGTAGTCTGCTCCTGGCCGAGCCAGCTTATACAAGCGCGGTGCTGTTTCCAGGTTATGGTTAAACACATCTGGTGGCGTTTGCGTCAGGATATCCAGCGCAGTGTCCATGCGGCCACGAAAGTCTGGTACCAGTACTTCAATCTTAATTGCTGGATTGTGCTTACGGATTTCGGTAATACAGTCGGCAAAATGCTGGGCACCACCATCGCGCAGGTCGTCGCGGTCTACTGAGGTGATCACCACATATTTCAATTTCATATCACGGATGGTCAACGCCAGCTTTTCCGGCTCTTCAGCGCTGGGTGGTAATGGCCGGCCATGCGCAACATCACAAAACGGGCAGCGGCGGGTACAAATAGCGCCCAGGATCATAAAGGTAGCAGTACCGTGGTTAAAGCACTCTGTCAGGTTAGGGCAAGCGGCTTCTTCACATACTGAATGCAGGCCATGCTTACGTAACGCACCTTTTATCTGGTCAATACGCTCAGAGCTTTTCGGTAGCTTAATTTTAAGCCACTCTGGTTTGCGCAGCATTTGATCCGGTTCAGTAGGTAGTACTTTTACCGGTATCAGTGCCATTTTATCTGCGTCACGCAGTTTTACGCCTGGTTCCATACGTGCAGTTTTAGTCATTTTGCCAGTCTAACCCTGTGGTGTGCTGCAGTGTTGCTACATTCAGTTGCCGCTGAAAACACTGCACTATTCGTTGTTTGGCCTCTGCAACACTTTGCGGGCCGCCTAAATCTTTGCATTGGATCATTTGCATGCCGGCATAACCACAGGGGTTAATGCGTAAAAACGGGCTTAAATCCATATCTACATTCAGTGCCAGGCCGTGAAAGGTACAGCCTTTACGCACTCTGAGGCCAAGCGATGCAATTTTGGCTTCATTCACATAAACACCAGGCGCATCTGCCTTGGCATACGCTGTAATACCATATGCAGCCAGCAGCTCAATCAGTACTTGCTCAAGCAATGTAACCAGGGCGCGAACACCCAGATTGCGACGTTTCAGATCCAGCAGTACGTAAACCACTAACTGGCCCGGGCCGTGGTATGTTACCTGGCCGCCGCGGTCTACTCTGACAACGGGAATATCGCCGGGTAACAGCAGGTGTTCTTCTTTTCCGGCCTGGCCCTGGGTAAATACTGGCTGATGCTCAAGCAGCCATAACTGATCTAACGTTTGCTCATTACGCTGATCAGTAAATTGCTGCATGGCTTGCCATACGGTGGTGTAGTCCTCTGTGCCCAGCTCTCTTATTAACAACTGCCGGGTCACGTCGGCTCCTGCGGTCACTGTATCTTCGGCTTGTACTGATTCGGTTTGCATTATACTGCCTTATGCGCTGAATACGAATGGCCTGGAAACAGGTCGTATCTTACAGTACGTAGCGTACCAGCTCTATTTTGCCAAGCTCAGTGTACAGCAGTTCGATATGCTGCTTGCTGGTGACGGTAACACTGACTGATACAGAGTGATAGTTGCCTTTGCTGCTGGGTTTTACGGCCGGGCTATAATCACCGGCATCAGTGTGCTGGCGCACTACTGCCATGACCTGATCAACCAATGCATCATCGGCCAGCCCAAGTACTTTAAAACTGAACTGGCAAGGAAACTCCAGATATTCATCAAACTTGGTGTTCTTTACTTCGTGTGCCATTTTACTCTCACTATCGCACTGCAGGCTTTGGCCTGATTAAACAGGGTTAATTGTAACAAAAAGTCCCGGACAATGCCGGGACTTAGTAGCGAAAAGCTAATGTGGTGCCGGATTAATTAAATTGCATCTTGATATAGTCAATCATACGGCTGAAAAAACCACCTTCGGCGATATCTTCCAGCGCCACTAACGGGTAAGTACCAATGTCTTCATCGTTAAGTTTTAAGTAAACAGTACCAAGTTGCTGGCCCTTGGTTATGGGGGCGATAAGTTCCTGATTCAAGGTGAAGTCAGCTTGCAGGTTTTTACGCTGGCCGCGTGGTATCGTGATCTGTACCGCTTGTAATATACCTAAGCGGATCGTTTCTTTATCGCCTTGCCAGATACGCTGTTCAGCAAACTGTTCGCCTGCCTGATAGGGCGTAATGGTTTCAAAAAAGCGAAAACCGTAAGTTAACAGCTTTTTGTTCTCAGCCGCACGTGCCTGTTCGCTGGCTGTACCCATGACAACAGAGATAAGCCGCATACCGTCGCGCGTTGCTGAGGTAATCAGGCTAAATCCTGCTTCGTCTGTATGACCGGTTTTAATACCATCAACATCAAGGCTGCGATCCCACAGCAAGGAGTTACGATTGTATTGCTTGATGTTGTTATAGCTAAACTCTTTATGCGAGTAGATTTCATACTCGTCTGGTACATCACGGATCATGGCGGCAGATAAAATGGCCATATCCCGTGGTGTAGTAAAGTTTTCCGCACTTGGTAAGCCGTGAGCATTACCAAACCGGCTGCTGTGCATACCAAGACGCTGGGCATGGGCATTCATTAAATCGACAAAAGCGCTTTCGCTGCCGGCAATATGCTCTGCCATCGCGACACAAGCATCGTTACCTGATTGAATAATAATGCC
Organism: Rheinheimera sp. ATLC3; assembly: GCF_059429535.1. Classification (NCBI taxonomy): domain Bacteria; kingdom Pseudomonadati; phylum Pseudomonadota; class Gammaproteobacteria; order Chromatiales; family Chromatiaceae; genus Rheinheimera; species Rheinheimera sp. ATLC3. Next base: position 1,267,100 of record NZ_CM182103.1, on the reverse strand, counting down.
TTTATTTAAATCAGCTACAGATACCTGCGTACCGACTTCAATGAACATCAGTGACGAGCCAGGAAAGTTTTTTGCCCAGGCATTCTTGCTTATGGTAACCATGTCCGTATTGGTAATATTGCCGTTTTTAAGTTCGGTACCAATGACGTAGCTGGTCATCATCTTGGTCAGGCTGGCTGGAGCCAGTGACATATCGGCGTTGTTCTCTGCCAGCACTTTGCCGGTGTCGAAATCAATCAGGATATGTCCTTTTGCTGCAACTTCCGGCGGCTGTGGCGTGACACTCTGAGCTTGTGCAGTCAGGCTGATGCTGGCGAATGTAAGGGCGGCGACGGAGAAAACATGGCAATAACTATTCATGAGACCTGTTCTTTTATTTTATAGAAAGTGAAGGTTAATAACGTTTAACTACACAACCGGCTGTCGGAAAAATAAGCCGACGGGAAGCTTCCTGCTTTTAGCTGGGTAAGCCAGCGCTGTGCTTGTTGTTTATCGGTTGTAGGACCAACCAGCAGACGAAAAATTCCGCTGGCCGGACGAATTTCTGTTGGCAACGCCTGTTGCTGCTTCAACTGCCGTTGCAATTGCTGCAGTTTATTGTTGTCACTGCTGGCAAATACCTGAATAAAGCACTGTTCAGGCTCTGCCGTTTGCAGTTGTGCCAACATTGCCGGCGACTGTAACAGCTCGAGCTGAACTCTGGCTGTACCTTGCTGCAACATGCCAAGTTTACTGGCTGCCGAGTATGACAAGTCAATAATGCGATCGCGATGAAACGGGCCGCGATCATTTACCCGGACAATAGCTGTTTGTTTATTATCCAGGTTAGTCACCCTGACATACGAAGGCAGGGGCAAAGTTTTATGCGCCGCCGTCATGCCGAACATATTATAGGTTTCGCCGTTAGATGTCAGGTGGCCATGAAATTTATTGCCATACCATGAAGCTATACCAACCTCTGCATGTTGCGTCGCACCGACCATGGGGGTGTAATTTTGCCCAAACAGATTGTAAGGCTTGTTACCGCCACGGCTGAGTGGTTCAGCCTGCGGCGTTGGGTCTGTCATTTCCAGTAACGTAGGCAGGCGCTGAGGAATACTGTCCTTTTGCTGATGATAGCGGCCGGCATTCGGTTCGTCTGAGCTACTGGCCGAGTACTGTCGTTTACTGCTGCAAGAGGCCAGAAGACAAACACTGCATAAGGTTAAAAGAATATACTTCATCAAGGCGCTGCCAAAATTCGTTTGTGTGTGCCCACTGACATTATTACACCAAAAGCTGCCAGCAGTGTCACCATCGATGTACCACCATAACTTATCAGAGGTAGCGGCACACCGACAACGGGCAGTAATCCTGAAACCATGCCAATATTGACAAAAACATACACAAAAAACGTCAGTGTGAAGCTGCCTGCCACCAATTTGCTGTAATTATCCTGAGCCTGACTGGCGATAAACATACAACGGCCAATAATAAAAAGGTACAAGCTTAACAGTACCAGCACCCCTAACAAGCCGATTTCTTCACTGATAACGGCAAAGATAAAGTCAGTATGGCGTTCAGGTAAAAACTCGAGTTGCGATTGGGTGCCCTGCAGATAACCTTTACCTTCAAGCCCACCTGAGCCGATAGCTATTTTGGACTGAATGATATGGTAGCCTGAACCGAGCGGATCACTTTCCGGGTTAAGGAAAGTCAGCACGCGCTGGCGCTGATAATCATGCATCAGAAATAACCAAAGCACTGGTAAAAACGCTGAGATAACGGCCGCAACAAAGGCAATAATGCGCCAGCTCATGCCGGACATAAACAAGACAAACACCCCGGCGGCTGCAATCAGAATAGATGTGCCCAGATCAGGTTGTTTGGCAATCAGTAACGTTGGGACCGCGCACATCATAAAGCCAACCAACAGGTGCCATAATCTGGGGGGCAGGCTGTGCGATGAGATAAACCAGGCAACTGCCATGGGCACTGCCAGTTTCATCACTTCAGACGGTTGAAACTTCATAAAGCCTAAATCGAGCCAGCGCTGCGCGCCTTTGCCGACATGGCCTACCAGTAATACTGCGACCAGCAGTGCCAGCCCTGCCAGAAACAGCGGTAACGACCAGCGTTTTAATGTTTGGGGCTTGACCTGGGCAATAGCAGTCATCACCGCCAGTGCCACACCAAGGCGCACCAGCTGCGCTTCCATCATTGCAATATTCTGCCCGGAAGCGCTGTACAGGATGGTCAGGCCAAAGCCCATCAGGGCCAGTAACCCAAGCAGCAGCGGGCCATCTATATGAAACATCGCCAGCCTGCTGCGTCTGGCATTTTCATTAAACTGCTCATTCATCGCTGTTCACCCCGGCTGTGAAGTAATAGTCCAGCATCTGGCGTGCTATCGGCGCGGCATTGCTGCCACCACCACCGGCGTTTTCCAGCGCTACTGCTATAACGATGCTTGGGTTATCATAAGGTGCGTAACCAATATACATCGCATTGTCGCGCAGCCGCTCGTCAATCGCCTCAGCATCATATTTTGCATCCTGAGCGATAGCCGCTAATTGCGCAGTACCCGTTTTGCCTGCAGCGTCATAACTGGCACCGATAAAAGCTCTGTGTGCCGTGCCACCAAGATCTTTAACGGTGCGGTGCATCGTATCCATCACAATTTGCCAGTTACTTTCTTTTACCACTTCAATTACGGGTTGCAGAGCCGGGGCGTGCTCAGTTTTGTTTTTATCATCGCTAAAGGCGGTGACCAGATGCGGAGTAGGTAATTTACCCTGATTTAGAATGACAGAGGTCGCCACAATTAACTGTAATGGTGTAGTCGTCCAGTAACTTTGGCCAATGCTCAGAGGCACTGTATCGCCGGGATACCAGGGCTGGTTATGACGCGCCCTTTTCCAACCCCGGGACGGCATAATGCCGCTGCTTTCTTCCAGAATATCGATACCGGTTTTTTCACCGAAGCCCATTTTGCTCATGTAATCTGAGATACGATCGACCCCCAACTTAATGCCAAGCTCATAAAAGAAGGTATCGCAGCTTTTCATAATAGCGGTGTACACATCAACCCAGCCGTGGCCCCAGCGCAGATGGTCGCGAAAGCGGTGATCACTGTTCGGCAACATAAAGTAGCCCGGATCCCATATTTTCGTTGCCGGCGTGATAGTGTTGGTTTCAAGCCCCAGCAGGGCCAGATGCGGTTTAATTGTCGAGGCCGGTGGGTAGGTGCCCTGTGTTACGCGGTTAATTAACGGCCGGTCACGCGAATTCAGCAGTGCGCTGTAGTTGGCAGAGCTGATACCGTGCACAAATAAATTCGGGTCATAGCTTGGGTTACTGTAAAACGCCAGTATCGCCCCATCACGCGGGTCCATTGCCACTATCGCGCCACGCTGCTCTTTTAGCACTTGCTGCGCTGTCAGCTGCAAACCGACATCCAGGCCCAGATGTATATTTTGTCCGGATACCGCAGGCACAGAGCGCAGTACCCGGATAAGCCGGCCACGGTTATTCACCTCTACTTCCTGATAACCCATGGTGCCGTGCAGCTCGCGTTGATAAAAGCGCTCCAGGCCAATTTTGCCAATATCGCGGCTGGCAGCGTAGTTTGCTGCTTCACCATCTGCATCCAGCTGTTGTAGCTCACGGGTATTTATTTTGCCGATATAACCTAAAGCATGGGTAAATAAATCGCCGAACGGATAATGCCGGCTTAAGCGGGCCTCCACGGTCACACCGGGAAACCTGTGCTGATTCGCTGCCAGGATAGCAACTTCGGTGTCATCTAACTGTTCTTTCAGTGCAATACTGTTAAAACGACGCTGGGCTTTTACCTGTTTTAAAAAACTTTCTGTCTGTTCAGGGCTAAGTTCAATCAGTTCTGACAGGCTGGTCAGCGTCGCGGCCATGTCCTTGATTTGTTCCGGTACCAATTCTAATGAAAAGACCGGTTTATTCTCAGCCAGTAAAATGCCGCTGCGGTCATAAATCAGGCCGCGGTTAGGCGCCATGGGGACTACCTTGATGCGGTTACCTTCGGAACGGGTCTGGTAATCCTGATACGATACGACCTGCAGCTGGTATTGATTAAAGATGATGAGACAAAACAACACTACCACTATCAGCATTGCTACCACGGCCCTGCGGTTAAACAGTCGGGCTTCGGCAGCAAAATCCTGAATGGCAACGCGCTTTTTTAACATCTTTACTCGCGATGGTACGGGTGATTAGTACAGATGCTCCAGGCGCGGTACAGACTTTCAGCCAATACAACGCGAACCAGAGGGTGGGGTAACGTCAGGGCCGATAAAGACCATTTCTCTTCACTGGCGGCGATACAGGCCGGTGCCAACCCTTCCGGACCACCAACCAGTAAACAGACATCACGGCTATCAAGTTGCCATTGCGTCAAACGCGTCGCAAGTTGCGGGCTGCTCCAATTGTCGCCCGTTACTTCCAGCGTGACAATTCTGCTGCCCCGGGGAACGGCGGCCAGCATTTTTTCGCCTTCCTGCTCCAGGATGCGTTTTATATCAGCATTTTTGCCGCGTTTACCTGCCGGGATCTCAATCAGTTCCAGTGCTAAATCTCTGGGAAAGCGGCGGGCGTATTCTTCATAGCCGCTTTGTACCCAGGCAGGCATTTTACTACCAACAGCAATCAGTATTAACTTCATACCGGCTTAGGCGCTCCAAAGCTTTTCCAACTGATAAAAACTGCGGCTTTCTTCCAGCATTACGTGCACTACTACATCGTCCAGATCTAATAATACCCACTCGCCTGAGCTCTGGCCCTCTATACCCAATGTTGCGATGCCTGCTTTTTTCACTTCGGCGGCAACATAATCGGCGATAGATTTGGTGTGGCGGTTAGATGTGCCTGAGCACACTATCATAAATTCAGTGACGCTGGATTTTCCACGTACGTCTATAGCCACGATATCACGGCCTTTCATATCGTCGATTTTGTCCTGAATAAAACTTACCAGCTCGGTTGTCTGCACCCTGATTCCTCTGCGCATTAAAAAGGCGCTATTTTAGCATAGTTTGGGCGTGGTGATAGCTCTTACGCCTGATAGAGTTGTTGTAACTGAATATAGTTCAATACGGCAGGATCTAAAGCGCTACTGGCTGCTCTGTTGTGCTGTAGTTGGCAGCGAATATCTGTCGCGCTGATAGCAGATAGCGGGTTATCCAGCAGCAATATGCCACCCACTGTTGATTGTTGCAGCGCTGCCATATCGTCCACGCCATATTGCTGCAGTAAAAACGGTGCATCACCATCGGTTGCCTGATACCCCGGGCGTTCGCAGACGAGCAGATGAGCCAGTTTTAAGATAAGCGGCCAGTTTTTCCACTGCCGGAAATAACACAGCGAGTCCATGCCAATAATAAAGTAAAAGCGGCTGTCTGGCTCGCGCTGGTGCAGCAACTGCAGGCTGTCAACGGTGTATGAGGGGCTCTGCTTATCAAGTTCAAGCCGTTCCAGCGCCAGTTTGGGGTAACCGGCAATTGCCAGCTGTACCATGGCAGCACGCTGCTCTGCACTGACACCCGGCGTAGCGCGGTGTGGCGGCAGATGACAGGGCATTAGTCTGACTGTGTCGAGGCTACACTGGCGCTGAACATAATCGGCACAACTAATATGGCCGTTGTGAACCGGGTCGAAGGTACCACCCAGAATACCGATATGCTTAGTCATAAACGGCCTGTTGTTGTAGCGAAAACGCTTTGGGCACGGGTTTGACAAACAGCGTCACTAAATGCGCCAGTGCAACATCAGTGTGATCAAGCTGACCTGCTTTGTATAACCGGTCAAATGCCGCCAGTTCCTGCAGTAAATAATCCAGCCAGGCCAGAGATAAACGTTTTAGCGCATTTTGATACAGTGGCTGGCGCTTAGGCCATATTGCCAGGCTTTTATAAAGCTCGTTGATATTCTGTTGCCATTGGCCGGCCTGCTGCAGTTGACGCAGTTGCAGCACTTCTTTTTGTAGTTGCCAGGCAATAATCACCGGCTCAGTATCCTGCTGACACAGCCGCTGCAGCCGGTGCAGCGCCTCATCAGCCTGCCCCTGTAAAATGGCATCGACCAGCTGAAACACAGTAAAGCTGGAATGATCCGCCAGAAACTGCGCCAACACAGTGGCATCCAGTGGTTGCGGCAGATCTGCCAGTGTAAGTTTCTCCAGCTCCTGTCTGGCGGCCAGCAAATTACCGGCACAGTGCTGCTGCAACAATGCTAAGGCATCACTGCTAAGTTGCAGCTTTAACTGACGGGCGCGCTCACGTAGCCACTGTTGGCTCTGCCTCTCGTCCAGGGCATAAACAGGGATCTGAACAGCCTGATTTTGTAACTGTTTAAACCACGCCAGTTTGCTGACATCACTGTGGCTGCGCTCACCGTGGATCAGCAAAATAATGTCGCTATGCAACTGCTGAGGCAGCGCTTTGAGGGCATCATTTGCCGCAGCAGATAATTTTTGCTGAGACAGTTCGAGTTCAATCAGACGCCGCTCTGAGAACAGCGACATGGCCTGTAATTCGTTACTGAGCAAATTCCAGTCAAATTGCGCATCAGCAGTCAGACTGATGCGTTCAGTGTAGCCTTGTGTCTTTGCCGTTGCCCGAATTGCATCTATTGCTTCGAGCTTTTGCAGTGGTTCATCGCCAAACAGCAGATAACAAGGCGCCAGCGTACCGCTTAAGTGTTGTGGTAATTGGTTGGCATACAGCTTCTGCATCAGCGTGCCAGTTGCATCAGTGCAGCCTGGCCAATTGACGCATAATGCGGTTGGCCGCTTGTTGACGCAGCTCTGCCAGCATCAGCTCCAGCTCTTTGGTTTTTGCTAAAGCCTGATTCGGGTCGTCCTGGTAATCACGGAACAGTTCAAACTGGTACTGCTGCGGCTCGCCGTTGGGCATCGTCAGCGCGTAACGAACTTTATAAATCAATTCGTATTCGGCGACCTGACCATTTGGAAACAATGATAAGGTGCGCCGCTCCAGCGTATCGTCAATCAGCTGCAACATAGGCGCGGTTTGCTGGTAACTTTGCAGCAATTCCACCTTATTACGCTCTAACCGCTCGGCTACCAGTGCGGCCAGCTCAGAGTGACGCTGGCTCTGGATATACATGGCCGGAAAGTGGCTCAGCGGTAGATCGCCACGCAAATGAAGGCCGCAGCTGCTTAGCAGCAGGCTGCCAAGCAGGGCCAGAACTACGCTGAAGCGGGCCATCTTAGCCCACCACCAGATTAAGCAGCTTACCCGGTACGTAAATCACTTTACGTATGCTAACACCTTCGAGGTGACGGCTTACGTTCTCGTCGGCCTGAGCAGTACTTAGTACTGTATCCTGATCAGCATCAGCGGCAACGGTTACTTTGCCACGGACTTTGCCATTCACCTGTACTACTACAAGTTTTTCATCTTCTACCATGGCTGTGTCGTCTGCCACTGGCCAGGGGGTTTGCTCAATACCGGTTTGCTGGCCCAGTTGTGTCCATAAATACTGTGCCACATGCGGCGTAATAGGGTTCAGCATTTGCAACAGAGCCAATACAGCTTCGTTCATTACTGCGCGGTCAAGCTCTGTGGCCAGGCTGGCTTTTTGCAGCTTGTTGCTTAGCTCCATAATCGCCGCGATGGCGGTGTTAAAGGTGTAGCGGCGGCCAATGTCATCCGATACCTTGGCGATGGTTTTATGCAGCTCACGGCGTAATGTTTTTTGCTCGTTATTCAGTGCAGTGATATCCAGTTTGCCAACATTACCTGCGCCAGCAAAATCGCTGACCAGCGTGTAAATACGCTTAATAAACCGGTGTGCACCTTCTACTGCTGAGTCTGACCACTCCAGCGTTTGCTCTGGTGGTGCGGTAAACATCATAAACAGACGCACAGTATCGGCACCGTACAGATCGATAACTTTTTGCGGGTCGATACCATTGTTCTTCGATTTCGACATCTTGCTCATGCCGGATGCCACAACTGGTTGACCGTCAGTATTTAATATGGCTTTAACAACCCGGCCTTTGTCATCACGCTCTACGCTGACATCCTGCGGCGAGAACCACTGTTTGCCGCCGTTTTCCGTGTCACGGTAGAAGGTTTCCGCCAGCACCATCCCCTGACACAGCAAGCGTTTAAAAGGCTCATCCGATTGCACCAGGCCGACGTCCCGTAGCAGCTTGTGGAAGAACCGGCTGTACAGCAGGTGTAAAATAGCGTGCTCGATACCGCCGATATACTGGTCGACCGGCAGCCAGTAGTTGGCTTTTGACGGGTCCAGCATGGCTTTATCATGGTCAGGGCTACAGTAACGGGCATAGTACCAGCTGGACTCCATAAAGGTGTCGAAGGTATCGGTCTCATGAAAAGCTTCACTGCCGTTGTACGTCGTTTTGGCCCACTCCGGGTCTGCTTTGATGGGCGACGTGACGCCATCCATTACCACATCTTCGGGCAGTCGCACCGGTAATTGATCTTCTGGCACCGGTACCTGGCTACCATCCGCCAGGTTTAACATCGGGATAGGCGCACCCCAGTAACGCTGGCGCGATACGCCCCAGTCGCGCAGACGGTAGTTTACCTTAACTTCGCCACGGCCCATCGCCGCAAGCTTGGCAGCGATCGCGTTAAAAGCCGTCTCAAAGTCTGCACCATCAAACTCTGCAGAGTTAATCAGTACGCCTTTTTCGGTAAAAGCAGCTTTGGTTAAATCACATTCCAACTGGGCGTCAGCCGCCGGGCGCACTACTTGCTTGACGGCTAAGTTGTATTTACCGGCAAATTCGTAGTCGCGCTGATCATGGCCGGGTACAGCCATCACAGCACCTGAACCGTAGTCCATCAGTACAAAGTTAGCGACCCACACCGGTACCTGTTCACCGGTCAGCGGATGCACGGCATAAATACCGGTCGCACAGCCTTTCTTCTCCATAGTGGCAAGTTCTGCTTCGGCCATTTTTCCGCCTTTGCAGTCTTCAATAAAGGCTGCCAGTGCCGGGTTAGACTGCGCGGCTTGCTGTGCCAGCGGGTGCTGCGCTGCTACAGCGACATAGGTAACACCGTACAGGGTGTCCGGACGGGTGGTGTAAACGGTTAGGCTATCGCTGCTGCCGGCAATGTCAAAGCGGATTTCTACCCCTTCTGAGCGGCCAATCCAGTTTTTCTGCATGGTTTTAACCTGCTCAGGCCAGCCGTCCAGCTGATCCAGATCCTGCAGTAACTCTTCGGCATAAGCGGTAATACGGATAAACCACTGCGCTAATTCGCGCTGTTCTACTAAAGCACCTGAGCGCCAGCCCCGGCCATCAATAACCTGTTCATTGGCCAATACGCACTGGTCAACCGGGTCCCAGTTAACCGTGGCCATTTTTTTGTAAACCAGGCCTTTTTCATACAGTTTAGTGAAGAACCATTGCTCCCACTTGTAATACTCTGGTTTACAGGTCGCCAGTTCACGGCTCCAGTCGTAGCCAAAACCCAGCCGTTTTAGCTGGTTACGCATGTAATCAATATTTTCGTAGGTCCACTTAGCGGGTGCCGTTTTGTTGTTTATTGCAGCGTTTTCGGCCGGTAAACCAAACGCATCCCAGCCCATAGGTTGCATAACGTTTTTGCCCTGCATACGCTGAAAGCGGCTGACAACATCACCGATGGTGTAATTGCGCACATGGCCCATATGCAATCGCCCGCTTGGGTAAGGAAACATAGACAAGCAGTAAAACTTCTCTTTATTCGCATCTTCAGTCACTTTAAAAGCGCTGGTCTGTTCCCATTGCTGCTGCAGAGCAGTTTCAATCTGCTGCGGGTTATATTGTTCTTGCATTCAGGTCTTCCGGAAAAGGGGGTTAATACGGCTGCGTTGATAGCAGCAAAAAAGTGGCTATAGCATACCGCAGAGCCGTTTTGACAACAACAAGCAGCGTATTGTCTATACTGGTTTTAAACCAATGGAGGGGCTATGGCCGATTTTGTAAAGAAGTATCAGCGCTGGTTAAACGAGTTTAATCACACCCTGCGCGAGGCTCAGCAGCAGCAATTAAATAACATGGTCGATTTTGTCTCAGAGCTTAAAGCTTATGCAAAAGCCGGCAAAGAACTGAGCGCCTATGAAACACAGCTGTTTATCGAAACTTTTAAAAGGCAGTGGCATGAGTATGTTGAAACACAGGATCAGCAACCTGATGATGACATACCATCGCTGTGGCCTGAAGCGTTGTGGCAGGAGCTGAGTAATATTACTGATAAAAGCCAGCTGGAATGGCAGGAACTGACGCAGGATTTCAGACATAAAGGGGTGTATTTTCAAGGTGAAATGGTTGGTATGGGGCGCTACCGCTGTGAGAAGTGTCTGACACATATCGACTACACACATCCGGCACCGTTATTGGCTTGCAGTCATTGTGGCGGTGTGCAGTTTTTCCGGGAAGGCCTGCCAGTATAAGCGCAGGTTGTAGCGGGGCATTATTGTTTAAACGGTGGGCAGAGCGTTGGTTTTTTTGCTAGAATGCGCGGCCATTATCGTTACTGAATCTCACCTTTGATGCTGACTTATTTAAAACAACACTGGTTGTCGAACCTGCGTGGCGATGTGCTTTCTGCATTAGTTGTGGCGCTGGCGCTGATCCCGGAAGCCATTGCCTTTTCTATTATTGCCGGCGTTGACCCTAAAGTAGGGTTGTATGCCTCATTTTGTATTGCGGTTATCACGGCGTTTGCCGGTGGCCGGCCGGCCATGATTTCTGCCGCAACCGGGGCTATGGCGTTGGTGATGGTGACCCTGGTACGTGAGCACGGTCTGCAGTATCTGCTGGCTGCAACCTTATTAACCGGTGTACTGCAGATTATTTTTGGCGTGCTTAAACTGGGTGATTTAATGCGCTTTGTGTCGCGTTCGGTGGTTACCGGCTTTGTTAATGCACTGGCAATTCTGATTTTTATGGCGCAGTTGCCAGAGCTAAGCGGCCAGCATGGTTCGCTGCTGGTGTACGGCATGACGGCACTGGGGCTGGCCATTATTTATCTGTTTCCGTATGTCACGCGCACTGTGCCATCGCCGCTGATCTGTATCTTGGTGCTGACTGCTCTGGCACTGTATTTTGGTATGGATATCCGCACTGTGACCGATATGGGAGAGCTACCTGATAGCTTGCCGGTGTTTTTATGGCCGGACGTACCACTAACGTTGAATACCCTGACAATTATTTTCCCGTATGCTTTAGCGCTGGCCGTGGTGGGCATTCTGGAATCTTTGATGACAGCCACTATAGTGGATGATTTAACCGATACCAGCAGTGATAAAAACCGTGAGTGTGTCGGCCAGGGTATTGCCAATATAGGGTCTGGTTTAATTGGCGGTATGGCCGGTTGTGCGATGATTGGTCAGTCGGTAATTAACGTAAAATCGGGTGGCCGCACCCGGTTGTCGACATTACTGGCCGGCATTTTCCTGCTGATTTTAATTGTGTTTCTGGACAGCTGGGTTGGCCTGATCCCGATGGCGGCATTGGTTGCCATTATGATTATGGTGTCCATCGGTACCTTTAACTGGGGCTCTGTCCGTGACTTACGTACCAACCCGGCCAGTTCCAGCGTGGTAATGGTTGCCACTGTGCTGGTGACAGTATTTACGCACAACCTGGCCTACGGTGTATTGGTTGGGGTGCTGTTTAGTGCGCTGTTTTTTGCCAGCAAAGTCGGCAAAGTGTTGTATGTAGGCTCAACGTTGTCAGACGATGGCCATCAGCGCAGCTATCAGGTGGTCGGGCAGGTGTTTTTTACCTCTGCAGAGCAATTTGTCGCCGCCTTCGATTTTAAAGAAGCCGTTGAACGGGTACAGATTGACTTAAGCCGGGCCCATTTTTGGGATATCACCGCAATCAGCTCGCTGGACAAGGTGGTGTTAAAGTTTCGCCGTGAAGGCACGGCAGTGGAGCTGCTGGGCCTGAATGAAGCCAGCGCGACACTGGTAGATAAGTTCGCTGTGCACAATAAAAGTGACGTCGTCGACAAACTGATGGGCCACTGACCCAGAAGCTGCAACAGCAAACAATACCGACTAAGGAGCAGAATAATGACAACAAGAGTTTTAGCCTGTATTGACGCCTCCCCTTATGCTGAAGCGGTATGTGACTATGCAGTATGGGCGGCAAAAGCGTTGGACAGTGCGATGTCTGTAGTGCATGTGCTGGATAAAGCCCAACATACCCATACACCTGATCTAAGCGGCAGCATTGGGCTTGGCTCGCAAGAGCTGTTGTTACAGCAGCTGGCCGAGCTGGATGAAAAACACAGTAAGCTGGCATTGCAGCGTGGGCGCAGTATCTTAGATGCCGCTAAAGCGCGGGCAGAGCAGTCTGGTGTTAAAGCGGTAGATGAACGCTTACGCCATGGGCAGCTTATTGAAACTCTGGCAGAGCTGGAAGATGAAACCCGGTTATTGGTGTTAGGCAAGCGGGGTTTTAGCAGTGCAAAAGCGCATGGTCATATGGGGTTGCATGTAGAGCGGGTTATACGCAGTATTCAAAAGCCAGTGTTACTCACGCAGCAACGTTATAAAGTGCCGCAGCGCATTATGTTTGCTTATGATGGCAGTGCCACAGCGTTGAAGGGCTTGCAAATGCTGGCTGCCAGCCCGTTGGTGCAGGGGCTGCCGGTACACCTGGTGATGGTAGGTGCCGATGTTGAAGCCGCCAGAGTGCAAATGGAGGCCGCTGCAGAAATTTTACGAAGCGCCGCTTTTGAGACAAAAACCGCTATTGTGGCTGGTGAGCCGGAAACCGCATTAAACCAATACCAGCAGGAACATGTGATTGACCTGATGGTTATGGGGGCTTATGGCCACTCCCGTATCCGGCAGTTTATCGTCGGCAGCACGACGACTGCGATGATCTGTAAGGCGAAGTGCTCATTACTGATTTTACGTTAACTACGAAACCCGGCTATCAGCCGGGTTTTTTGTTCCTGTAACTTAACCTGGATGTTGTGATTATGTGGAAAAAGCAAGGATCCCTGTACAGTCTGGTATTGCTACTTTGCCTGTTGGTCATGCCGGTACATGCCGCGGTGGGGGAGGTCGATTTGGCACATAGCCTGACCGGATATATCGCCATCGTGATTTTTGTCGTGGCTTATGCACTGGTTATGGCTGAAGAGAAAATTCATCTGCGTAAATCCAAACCCGTGTTGGTGGCCGCCGGTGTGATCTGGGTTTTGATAGGCTGGCAGTACGTGCAGGCGGGTTTTCCGGCTGCGTCTGAAGCTGCATTCCGGCACACTTTGCTTGAGTTTTCTGAGCTGATGTTATTTTTGCTGGTGGCGATGACTTACATCAATGCGTTGGAAGAGCGGCGGCTGTTTGATGCGCTGCGCAGCTGGATGATCCGCAAAGGCTTTAGCTACCGCCAGCTGTTTTGGCTAACCGGTGCATTATCTTTTGTCATTTCTCCGGTTGCTGACAACCTGACTACGGCATTACTGATGTGCGCTGTGGTCATGAAAGTTGCTGAAGGCGACAAAAAGTTTATCAATCTGTGCTGTATCAATATTGTGGTTGCCGCTAACGCAGGCGGTGCTTTCAGCCCCTTTGGTGACATTACTACGCTGATGGTATGGCAGGCCGGATTACTGCACTTCGCTGAGTTTTTTGCGCTGTTCGTCCCATCGCTGGTCAATTTTCTGGTACCGGCGATTTTGATGAGCCTGTTTGTCGAAAATCGTAAGCCATCGGCAGTGCTGGAGGATGTTGAGCTTAAACGCGGCGCGCTGCGTATTCTGGCGTTATTTCTGTTGACTATCGCTACGGCGGTAGCCTGCCATGCGGTGCTGCATTTGCCTCCGGTGCTGGGCATGATGACTGGGTTGGGTTACCTGCAGTTTTTTGGTTATTTCTTAAGGGTTTCTCTGCCGGGCTCTCTGGCGCGTAAAAAAGCGCTGGCCGAGCGGGTGGGCGATGAAGAACGGATACGGGCACTGGGGCAGGTGGTGCCTTTTGATGTGTTCAGCCGCGTCGCCCGTGCTGAATGGGATACGTTGTTGTTTTTTTACGGTGTAGTCATGTGTGTTGGCGGCCTTGGTTTTATTGGCTATCTGGCGATGTTGTCTGATGTTTTGTACACACAATGGGATGCGTCCTGGGCTAACGTGATGCTGGGGTTGGTGTCGGCTGTGGTTGACAATATTCCGGTGATGTTTGCGGTGCTGACAATGCAGCCGGAAATGTTACATGGCCAGTGGCTACTTATCACGTTAACGGCGGGTGTCGGGGGCAGTTTATTGTCTATCGGCTCCGCAGCGGGTGTGGCGCTGATGGGGCAGGCCCGTGGCTACTATACATTTGCCGGCCATCTGAAGTGGGCGCCAGCCATTTTTCTCGGCTATGTTGCCAGTATTCTGGTGCACTTATGGCTTAACAGCGCAAGTTTTTCAGTTTTTACTGTCGGCTGAGTAAATATTCTAATCAAAGTGTTTTATAATGTGCCGTCCGGTGTCCGCCGGGCGGGTTTCTTTCAGAACTGAGGACAAAAATTGTGAAGCAGTCTGTGCTGTACCTGTTGTTGTGCGCGTTATTCTCTCCTGTTGCTTTTGCCGAAACTGGCAGCCTTAACCTTACGTTAGCCCCTGTGGGTATTATTTCTCTGGTGTTGTTTGGCCTGGCTTACCTGCTGGTCATGGCCGAGGAGAAACTTCATTTACGTAAATCCAAACCGGTGCTGGTCGCAGCTGGTATTATCTGGGCGCTTATTGCCTGGAAATATATGCAGCAGGGCATTCCTGGCGTAACGTCGGACGCTTTCAGGCACACTTTGCTTGAGTTCGCAGAATTAATGCTATTTTTGCTGGTCGCGATGACTTACATCAGCGCACTGGAAGAGCGGCGGTTGTTTGATGCATTACGGGCCTGGATGATACGCCGTGGTTTCAGCTATCGGACACTGTTTTGGATCAGTGGTGTTCTGGCATTTGTTATTTCGTCTTTTGCCAACAACATGACCACCGCTATGCTGATGTGCGCGGTGGTGATGAAAGTTGCCGAAGGCGACAAACGTTTTATTAATCTTACCTGCGTTAATATCGTTGTTGCAGCCAATGCCGGCGGCGCCTTTATTCCGTTTGGCGATATTACCACGCTGATGGTATGGCAGGCGGGTATTGTTACTTTTAATGAATTCTTTACGCTGTTTGTTCCGGCTGTAGTGAACTACCTGGTACCGGCCATTATCATGAGCTTTTTTGTTGAACGGCGTTACCCGGCTGCGCTGCAGGAAGATGTTGAACTCAAACGCGGTGCGCTGCGCATTCTAACGCTGTTTTTGGCCACTATTGCGCTGGCGGTGTTATATCACTCCTGGCTGGATTTACCGCCTGTGCTTGGCATGATGACAGGGCTGGGCCTGCTACAGTTTTTTGGCTTCTTTCTGCGTAAAACGCTGCCCGGCTCACTGGCACGGAAAAAAGCGATGGCAGAGCGTGAAGGCGACATAGAGCGTATTCGCGCGCTGGGCCAAATAGTGCCATTTGATGTCTTTAACCGTATTGCCCGCGCCGAATGGGACACCTTACTGTTTTTCTACGGCGTGGTAATGTGTGTCGGTGGCCTCGGTTATATCGGTTATCTGGAAATGTTGTCAGTCGGTTTGTATGGCAGCGGTAATCCGACATTTGCGAACGTTATTTTAGGTTTAATGTCATCTGTGGTGGATAACATTCCGGTGATGTTTGCTG
Source organism: Rheinheimera sp. ATLC3 (assembly GCF_059429535.1). Classification (NCBI taxonomy): domain Bacteria; kingdom Pseudomonadati; phylum Pseudomonadota; class Gammaproteobacteria; order Chromatiales; family Chromatiaceae; genus Rheinheimera; species Rheinheimera sp. ATLC3. The sequence goes on along the minus strand of NZ_CM182103.1, from coordinate 1,251,372 downwards.
TATTGACGATGGAGCCGGCAATGTCACACGGTCAGTGGCTGCTGATTACACTAACTGCCGGTGTTGGTGGCAGCTTATTGTCTATTGGTTCTGCTGCGGGCGTTGCATTAATGGGGCAGGCACGCGGCTACTACACCTTCGCCGGTCATTTAAAGTGGGCGCCGGTGATACTGTTGGGCTACGGTGCCAGTGTTGTTACCCATTTATACCTGAATGCGCATTTATTTGATGTGTTCAGCAGCGCTGCCGCTCATTAATAAAGAATAAGGTGCTATCAACCGATAGCACCGTGTCGGGGGAACAGATGTCTAAAAAAGTGTATTGTATTGCTCAGTTTCTGCCCAAACCGGGCAAGGCCGATGAATTGTTTCAAGTGCTGCAGAGCCTGGAACCAAACAGTAACCGTGAAGACGGCTGTTTGCAGTACATTGTGACACGTCAGATAGAAAGCCCTTTTGCTGAAGGCAAAAGCTTTCCTATTGCCTTTAACGAAATCTGGGCCGACTTGTCAAGCTTTGAAGCGCACTGCCAGCGCGCTGAGATAAAGCACTTCTTTGAAACCTACTGCTTAGCCGAAGACGGCCTGGCAGCGGACTGGAACGTATGCATTTACAGCGACGAGCCAGCCAATTTCGATGCGCCTGCATTAAGCTGAAGCCTGATTCTGCTAGAAACAAAAAGCCCTGCATTGCAGGGTTTTTTTTGCAAAGTACTATGCTAGCTTAGTACTTTTAAGTGCACCGACGAGCAAATTATGAAAACGATAGGGTTGATTGGTGGTATGAGCTGGGAGTCGACCATTCCTTACTACCGGGCAATAAACGAAGGCGTGAAACAGCAGTTGGGTGGTTTACATTCCGCCCGGTGTATTTTGTATAGCGTTGATTTTCACGATATCGAGCGTTTACAACATGCCGGCGATTGGAACGCCGCCGGTGCCATGCTCGCTGATGCGGCTCGCTCGCTAGAGTTGGCCGGGGCCGATTTTATTGTGTTGTGTACTAATACTATGCATAAAGTTGCCGGCAGCATTGAAGCAGCGGTAAGCATTCCTCTGCTGCATATTGCCGACGCAACGGCTATGGCGGTTAAACAGGCCGGTTTTAGCCGGGTAGGCTTGCTTGGTACTAAATTTACCATGGAACAACCGTTTTACCGTGAATATCTGAATGACCAATATGGCATAGAAGTACTGCTGCCAAATGACGCCGAACGCGATAGTCTGCATCAGATTATTTATCAGGAGTTATGTCAGGGGATTATTAACCCGGAGTCGAAACAGACAGTGCGGCGTATGATGGCAGGGCTAGCCTGGCAAGGTGTGGATGCGATAATTCTGGGGTGTACAGAGATTGGTTTGCTGGTAGGCAAAGCGGATGCGGCAGTACCGTTATTTGACACCACACTGCTACATGCCGAAGCAGCAGTAGATAGGGCATTAAAAGGCTAAGCGGCAGGCATAAAAAAGCCGCCCTGACCGGCGGCTTACAACCAGGCTAGCGGTTTACTTTTGTTTACGGCGTAATCTTAACGCCACCAGAGCGCTGCCCAGAATAAAAATACTGGCAGGTGCCGGTACCGGATTAGATGGATTCTCAGTTTGCTCACCCACAAAAGCAATCAGGTTTTTCGTCAATTGTTGTGAATTAGGCAGATCAAAGTCGTTCATCATAAAATTCACATCCAGGATTGTTGTCAAGGCACCAGCCATAGCATTAGCCAGGCTGCCAGCAGTAAAGGCGACACCTGAACCGACAGAGCCGTCAGCCCTCGACGTGATCCACTGACCGGTTCCTTTATTATTAAAACAGCCCGACGCAGCGTAATTAACCTCAGACACATCATTCGGGCCGGTAAAAGGTGCATGTACCATCTGAGTACCATCAGAGCAATCGTTATAGCCAAGATCGCCGCCACCCAGAGAGGAGATTAGCGACAGTACTGAGTTATTCCGTTCCATAAAATTGCTGTTTTCGCCCATCAAAAACAAGCCACCACCATTTACCAGATAGTTGCTGTAGGCTGTCTGGTCGATACTGTCCAAGGCTGCGGCATTGAAAAAGCGTACGTCCCATACCTGAGCGTAAGAAGATAAATCACCCAGCAGATCGTCAACGATAGTTACTGTGTTGCCAACGGCTTCGTGTAAGGTTTTAAGGTTATCTGTCAGCGCTGAGGTAGTACCTGGTTCAGTAGTTTGGTTTGCACCATTAATAATTAAAATCGGACCGGCCATTGCTGCACTAGAGACCATTAAACCAGTAGCGCATAGTATTGTTTTAAGTAACTTCAATTTTTTCTCTCCATGAATAAATGTTAATGTCTGTACAATTGCGCAACGTCAGCAAAAAGCGTGCCTGTATTATTTTTGTTTAAATTCATTTAGTTATAATCAATGGTGTTGATGTGTGTAAACTTTTTTGACGGTATTGAGTGTGCGTGATGTGCAACCCGATAAAGCAAGCATTGCGAGACTTGGTAAAAATGGTTAGGTTGTTAACCACGGTTTCGCATAGCGTTGAGGGCAGGGCCTGGATACTTTATTGATAATTATACTCTGCACCTTTGCTGCCGGCCTGGCGATGCCAGCTGGTGCGTTATTGGCTGCCGTTGAGCATATCCGGCCACATTGGCTGGAAAAAGAGTTTCGCCACAGTGTTTTGGCCTTTGGTGCCGGTGCGCTGTTATCTGCAGTTGCTTTGGTACTGGTGCCTGAAGGCATAAAGCATCAGGCGGTTATACCCGCAGCGCTGTGGTTTGTTGCCGGTGGTTTTGGCTTTATGCTGCTGGATATTATATTGAAAAAAGCCAATACGCCGGCCAGTCAGCTCGCGGCAATGCTGGCAGATTTTATCCCGGAATCGGTTGCGCTTGGTGCCGCGTTTAGTGCAGATCCTAATACAGCCATCTTATTAGCCGGTATTATTGCATTACAAAATCTACCCGAAGGTTTTAATGCTTACCGGGAGCTCAACCCCTCTGATGGCTCTAAATGGCGGCTGATCATCAGTTTCAGCGCTATGGCGCTACTTGGCCCGGCTGCCGGCCTTGTCGGTTATGTTTGGTTACAGCAGCAGCCGGTCATAGTGAGTGCGATGATGCTATTTGCCGCCGGCGGTATCCTGTATTCGGTGTTTCAGGATATGGCACCGCAGGTAAAGCTGGCGCGTCACTGGGGCCCACCAATGGGCACAGTGCTGGGGTTTATGCTCGGTATGACAGGCTTTATGCTGGCACATCAATAGGTTGGTTGCTTAGGTTTACAACGTTATTTACAGGATAATGGCATGGAAACAGCATATCTGGAGTATGCGGCGAACGGGTTTTATCTGCTGGCTGTATTTCTGGCAGCGCGCAATAGCATTCATACCTGGTGGCTGGGTATTATTGGTTGCCTATTGTTTTCCGCACTGTTTTATCAGGTCAAACTTTATGCTGAGGTGCTGCTGATGCTGTTCTTCGTCGCCACCAACTGCATAGGCTGGTATCAATGGGGCCGGCAAAGCGGCGTCAAACAGGTTACGAATACGCCACTGTGGCGTCTGGTGGGCTACAGCGCTCTGGCAGCACTGGTAACGTTGCTGTACGGCTACATATTACACAGCATGACGGATGCCTATGCCCCCTTTATTGATTCCGCTATTTTGATGTTCAGCGTGATTGCGCAGTTTTTATTGATGAACCGCAAACTCGAAACCTGGTGGTTCTGGCTTGTTGTGAACACGGTAGCGGTACCGCTGTATTTTTCGCGTGAGTTACAGCTGACCGCTATCGTCTATATTGGCTTCTGGTTTAACGCCTGGTACGGCTTATACCTGTGGCGTAGGTTACGCAATGCCAGCCTTACACAGGACTAAGCCGGTTAGGCTGAAAAAATGAGTTTATCCTGCAGTTTCTGCGGCAGCTGCTGCAAATCAGTGGCGTTACTGCTGACGATGACCACGTTTGCTTTAGGCATAGCCAGAGTGATGCCCTGATAACGTTCATCGGCAAACTGTGCTTTAAAGGCCAACTCAACTTCTTTGGGTACCACAAAGATCGTGGCATAGCCGCTGTCGGTTTTTACTGCCAGATGCAAAGAGCGCACCCCCTGAAAGGTACAGTAACGGGCATAAATAATGTCGTCCTGCCAGTCTTGCAGGCTGGCATCAAAGTCTGCAAGTTTCAGATTTACTGCACTGACCGGCTGCACTTGTGCATGCTTTAGCAGGTAGTTTTCTTCATGGTAAACATGGGCCAGAGCATGACCGCCTAAATCTGTTGCAAAGCTGTTGTAGTAAAGTTGTAAGCCTAATACTGAAACTACAGCAATACTGGCCGCCATCGCCAGCGGTGTAAACCAGTTACGGCGTGGCTTTTGCTGTTGCTGTGGTATCTGCAACAAGCGCTCTGCCAGCATCGGCGGTACCGGGATATGTAGTGCATCTTCTAACTGGCGCTGCTGTTGCTGTAATTCACAGGCAAAACTGCGCAGGTCGTTGTCGTTGGCAATTGCGGCCAGTACTTTTGGCTCAGTGCTAAAAGGATCTGCCATTAAAATACGGCGTAATTCAGTGTTATCCATGGCTGGATCCCCCTTGTTGCATCAGGCTGTCGCGCAGTAATTTACGCGCCCGGAATAGCCGGGTGTTAACGGTGTTTACATTCAATTGCAGCACAGCGGCTATCTCGTCGCTGCTAAAGCCACCAAGAACCTGCAATACCAAAGGCTCGCGGTATTCTTCAGCTAATGCCGCCATATGGCGGCGCAATGTGTCATTATCACAGTCCTGTTCGGCACTGGTCTGGCTGGTATCGGGCAGGCTTTCCTGCTCGGTTGCATCATCATAATCAAACTGACGCCGCTCGAAGCGCCTGGCGTTTTCCCGCCGTACTATCGTGATTAACCAGGCTTTGGCAGCACCGGCATCAAGCAAGCTATCAAGGCTTTTCCAGGCCCGCAGAAAGGTTTCTTGTACCAGATCCTGGGCTATATCCGGGTCTTTGCACAGCCAATAGCCATAGCGGTATACATCAGCATGATACAGCTGCACCAGCTGCTCATAACGCTTGGTTTTGCTGCCACTGTTGTCAAAGGCTACCACTGCAGCGTTATTGCTTGTCAGTGTTGTTGCAGAGTTTTCAGCCATCGGCCTGTTATCTTTGGTTGATTCTGCTGCCAGCCTAGCGTTATTTCGTTGTGCTGGCAAAAAATGTAGCTCACCCATGTTGTAGCTCCGGTACAGTTCGCTGACCCGGTACTTTGCGCATCAGGTAATAATCGACACTGGTATAGCGGCCGCCACCGCTAAAAAACAGACTGACGAGCATTAAAAAGTAGGTAGCAGCGAACTCAATACCATTGTTCAGGATAACAATGCTGCCATTGCTGGTCAGCCAGTCGTAATTACCGTGCTCCTGCAATATGTTGCGGGCTGCACTGAGCTGCTGCGCCGAGTTAACAACCTGCTCGTTTGCCAGCCAGCTGCTGCTATCGGCAATCGCCAGCCAGCCATTTGGCCAGTGTACGGCGAAGATCGCCACCAGCATGGTTACCATCAGTGGAATGCTGACCAGACGGGTGAATAACCCAAACAACAGTAAGATAGCTCCCAGCATTTCAGCGGCAATGGCAAGGGTTGCCATCAGGGCCGGTACCGGTAAGCCCAGGCCCCATTCTGTGTTACCAAACCAGGCGATAGTGTCATCGATATGCTGATATTTGTTCCAGCCGGCCTGCAATAAAACCGGCGCCAGATAAAGCCGCAGTAAAAAAGGTGCAAAGCCGGATAAATGCTGGCTTTTTGCCACGGCACGCTGGTACAGCGATATAACAGTCTGCATAGATACCTGAGTGATAAAATCAATAACTTTGCTATAAGAACGGCGGCAGTGCAGAAATATTTCAGCGCAGTATGAATTTACTGCGCCGGGGGCGGGGCTAAAGTGGCTTAGTGCACGCGATACAGGCGGCAGAAAAAATCGATTACAGCATCTGCATCCAGGTTAGTAAAGCGCACTTTGCGTTTGGCTATGATGGCTTCACCCAGCGTTTTTAACGTGTGTTCCAGTGGCAGGCCGCTAGGACGTTCCAGCTCATGGTCTGCAAACAAAAAGTTAAGGGCGGCACTGGCGTAGGATTTACCCGGTGATAAAGAAACCAGTTCCAGCTCCTGCAAACGAACACCCAGGTTGCGGATCCTCTCTAAGCGGTAAGTTTCTTTCATAATTGGCCCCGTGTTATCTATGCCTTGGTAAACACTGTATCGACAACAGGGGGTATTTCTTTAGTAAAACGATGAAATTGACCAGTACAGCTAAGCTGCTTTTTGCTAGTATACCCGCCATAACAGTTGGTTACGCTAAGGTATTACATGACCCAACATCCACATCCCCTGGCACTGACGGTGCATCAGCTTGGCCCGCAACTGGACAATAAACTGATTAAGCAGGCGTTGTCGCCACAGCAGCTTATCCCCGCCTTTATTGGCCAGGACAGAGCCAAATCGGCACTGGCGTTTGCCGTTGGCATGGATATGCCCGGCTATAACCTGTACGTGATGGGGGAACCGGCGCTGGGGCGCTTTACGCTGGTACAGGATATTCTGCAGCAGGCCGCCAGCGAGAAAGCCACACCGGATGAATGGTGCTACCTGAACAATTTTGAAGATGAACGCGTGCCCAATACGCTGCGTCTGCTGCCCGGCGAAGGCAAGATATTGGTTAAACGCATTGAAGCCCTGATCGATGAGTTATTGGATACCTTTCCGGCAGCCTTTGATAACCCGGGCTACCAGCGTAAGAAAAAAGCCATAGCCCGTGCTTTTGATGATAAGTACGAACAGGCGATTGAACTGGTTGAGAAAAAGGCGCTTGAAAAAAATGTTGTGCTGTATGAAGAAAACGGTGCTGTCAGTTTTTCGCCGATTATTGATGGTAAGCCACTGGATGACCAGGAATTTTCTAAACTAACAGAAGAGCAGCGGCAGTATTTTTATGCACTGGTCGGCGAGCTCGAGACCATCTTAAACGAGCAGTTGCTTGAGTTACCGCAGTGGAAACGCGAAGTGTCGGAAGGGATGCGCGCACTGCGTAAAGACACGATAGAACAGGCAATTAAACCGCTGCTGAAACAACTGGAACATGATTATACTTCTGAGCTCGGCGTGCTGCGCTACATTCGTGAAATGCGCAGCCATCTGGTAAAAGCGGTACTGGAGCTGTTACCGGACGAATCAGATACCGACAAGCAGGAAGAAAGCGACAACCGCGAGATTTTTATCGAAGAGTTTGTACCCAACGTGTTGGTACATTTTGAAAGTATGTCGGGGGCGCCAATAGTATTTGAGCCAAACCCCAGCTATGGCAATTTGTTTGGCAGGGTAGAGTACAATTCCAGCAGCGGTGCTCTTTATACCAATTACCGGATGATCCGCCCCGGGGCCTTGCATCGTGCTAATGGCGGTTATCTCATTCTGGATGCCGATCGCCTGTTAACGCAGCCTGCGCTGTGGGATGCACTGAAGCTGGCGCTGAAATCCGGTGAGTTGCTGATTGATACGCTGTCTGAACATGCTGTAACCAATTCCACCATCATTACGCCTAAGGCAATACCACTGAATGTCAAAGTAGTGCTGCTGGGCTCTCGGGACCTGTATTACCTGATCCAGGATGTTGATGATGAGTTTAATGAGCTGTTCAGGGTATTAGCCGATTTTGAACACTATCTGCCTTACAACACCCAAACCATCAGCTACATGGCAATGCAAATTCGGGCTCAGATGCAACAGCTGAATATTGAAGAACTGACGGCCGACGGTCTGAAGCAACTGTTGATGTTCAGTTTTCGCCAGGCCGAGCATCAACGCAAGTTGTCAGCACGTTTTGCTGATGTACTCGAACTGGTGCGGGAAGCCTGTTTTTATGCCGGACAGAAGCTGAGTAATAGCCTGAATGCAGAACATATTCAACAGGCACTAAAAGGTAAGCAGCACAGAACTGGCCGCATCAGTGAAGGGTTTCTGGAGGATATCCAGGAAGGTCAGATCCTGATAGACACAGACGGTCTTGCTGTAGGTAAGGTAAATGGCCTGACGGTGCTGGAAATTGGTGATACTGCTTTTGGCACGCCGGCGCGTGTTAGTGCTACAGTTTTTGCCGGCTCCAGTGGCGTTATTGATATTGAGCGTGAAGTGGAACTGGGTAAAGCAATTCACTCTAAAGGGGTGTTACTGCTGACCGGTTACCTTGGCGCCAAATACGCCCGCGAATTTCCACTAACCCTGTCAGCCAATATCGCCATGGAGCAAAGTTACGGTCATATTGATGGTGACAGTGCTTCGCTGGCAGAGGTATGTGCACTGATTTCTGCCATCACGGATATCCCAATCAAGCAAAGCCTGGCGGTGACCGGCTCGATCAATCAGCACGGCCAGGTACAGGCTATCGGTGGTGTTAACGAAAAGGTCGAAGGTTATTTCCGCTTGTGCCAGAGCCGTGGCTTAACAGGCGATCAGGGCGTGATCATTCCCGCCAGCAACCAGCTTAACCTGGTGCTGAATGACGACGTAACACAGGCCGTAAAACAGCATAAGTTTCATATCTATATCGTCAAAACTGTTGATGAGGCGTTGACGCTGCTGACTGGCGTAGAAGCCGGCGAAAAGAGCAGCCGTGGCCTGTACCCGAAAAAGTCAGTCAATGGCCGCGCACTGCAACGGCTGTCTGACATTGCCGATATCGTGAACGGTGCCTCTGATGATAATTAACTGACAACTTGTATGGCTACAGCTGAGCAAAAGCGTGCTGATAAGTCACCTGGCCGCTTTTGCCTTTAAGGCTGTTTGCTTCAAGTTCCAGTAGCATAAAAGCGTTGTCTGGTACCTGCCATGGGCAACTGATCTTGAACCTGCTGGCCGCGGTAAAACCAAAACGTGGGTAATATGCAGGGTGCCCCAGCACAACGACTGCTGCTGCACCTTGTTCTTTACATAACTTCAGGCCAGCCCGCACCAGCGCTGAGCCAATCCCCTGATGTTGCAAAACATTGCTAACAGCCATTGGCGCCAGCGCCATCAGCCTGGTGTCAGGATAATTATCCAGTGTCGCCGGTGAAAACAGTATGTGGCCAACAATATTACCGTGCTGCTCTGCAACCAGTGAAATGCACCCCGCGCATTGCTCACGCAGTGTGTTGATCAGACGGGCTTCGCTATCACCATTAAATGCCTGGCAGGTGAGACTTTCTATGGCGCTGCGATCATCAGACCGCTCTGGCCGGACAGTGGTATCATAGCCCAGCGCATGCCAGGTCGAGTTGCGGCGGCGCTGTAAAGTGCGGCTGATGTTGTGCAGTAAGGTCATGGTCAATGCCAACAAAGCGAAGCATAAATTCAGTCTACCGGACTCTGTGCTGTTCTCAAGCAGATTGTTAACAAATTACCGCTGAACTTTGAACATTGTCCGCCAACGAATGAGAAATGCACCACCGATAATTAGGAAACACAGTAGCCACAGCGGTTTATCTCCCCATTGAGAGTAAAGCGTCGCACCTTCAGTTAAACGCACGGTGTCAGTAAGCACAGCTTCAGTAAACTGGGGGGCGACTTTACTGATTTCGCCTGCCGCATTGACGGTCGCTGTTACGCCATTGTTAGTGGCACGCAGCAGCGGCCGGCCAAATTCCAGTGCGCGCATTTGCGCTATTTGCATGTGTTGTAGCGGGCCAATACTGTCGCCAAACCAGGCGTCATTGCTGACGGTCAGTAATAGTTGGGTATCTGCTGTCATATTAGCTGCAATCTGTTCGGGGAAGGCAATTTCAAAGCAAATAGCCGGCAGAATATGATAGCCATTGGCCACCAGATTTGGCTGCACATAACTGCCGCGGGTGAATGAACTCATCGGCAGATCAAAGATAGGTGCCAGTTTACGCAGCCAGTCTTCCATTGGCACAAACTCACCGACTGGCAGCAAGTGGTGTTTACTGTAGCGGTTACCATGACCGTAAAAATAGTCACCGTCGGTTGAATCAGGGTAGCGTTTGCCCAGCACAATCAGGTTATTCCAGGCTTGCTGGGTTTTAAAGTTGTAATCGAGAATGCCGCTGATAACCGCAGTGTTGGCATATAAAGCCGCGCGGTTCAGATTATCCAGATAACTTTCAGCTAAAGGTTCCAGCTGTGGTATAGCCGCTTCAGGCCAGATCACCAGATCAGTTTGAAAATGCGGCCGGGTTAAATCCATGTATTTGAGCATCGTTGGCCATTCCTGCTCGGGCGCCCAGCGCAGCTCCTGCTTGATATTGCCCTGAACCAGCAATACGGACAGGGTTTTATCGGTATCTTGCCAGCCTTTGAATGCCGTCAGCTGTGGGCTTGCAGCGAAAATAATACCAGAAACAATAACATAGCTGTAGCGGGCAAGTGGCTTTTGCTTGAACGTCAGCTGTGCCAGTGCTGCGGCTGAAAAAGCCAGCACAAAACTGATACCGGTTTCACCAATCAGAGGGGCTAAATCTTTAAGGCCGGCAGAGGTCTGGCTATAGCCGAGTGACAGCCACGGAAAGCCGGTTAGCATTACGCTGCGCAACCACTCTGCCAGCGTCCAGCTGGCAGCAAACAATAGCGGCATTATGCGCTGCAGGCGCAGTTGGTAGCTCAGCGCGCTGGCAAGTAGTGGAAACAACGCAAGGTAGCTAACCAGTAAAGCCATCAGGCCGAGGCTGCCAGCCAGCGGCAGGCCACCAAACTGGTCGATGCTGACATGCACCCAGCTGATACCCACGCCAAACCACCCTAAGCCATAACTGAAACCGTACAGGCAAGCTTGCTTGGCTGACGTCGCTCGCTGCACGAAAAACACCAGCAAAGCTTGTGTCAGCAATGGCAGCCACCACAGGGTATAGGGAGCAAATGCCAGCGTAGTTAAACCACCTGCCAGGATCAGCAGCGCATAGGGCAACAGGGCTTTTAGCTTAGCGGCTACTACGGGCAAGATGTCAGCTTTCCTCAGGTTCAACCGGTTCTTTAGCGCGGATAACCTGCAACTGTACCAGACGTCGGCTGTTGGCTTTGCTGACTTTAAATGTCAGGCCTTGCAGTTCAATACTCTCGCCACGTGCCGGCATGTGGCCAAAAGCGTGCAGCACTATACCGCCTATGGTATCGGCATCTTCTTCGTCAAAGGTAGTGTTGAAAGTTTCGTTAAACTCATCCAGTGGTGTCAGCGCACTGACCTGGAAAACGCGGGATGCCATTTTCTTGATATCGTTTTCTTCTTCATCGTCGTGCTCATCTTCAATTTCGCCGACAATTTGTTCAAGAATATCTTCAATGGTAACCAGACCAGAAACGCCGCCATATTCATCGACGACAATAGCCATGTGGTAGCGTTTCTGCCGGAATTCTTTTAGCAGCGCATCAACGCGCTTGCTTTCCGGGATGATGACGGCCGGGCGCAGCAGGTCGCGCAGATGCCAGTCGGTAACATTAGGGTCAAGTGCGAATTGCAGTAAGTCTTTTACCAGCAAAATGCCTTCGATATGATCTTTATCTTCGTTGACTACCGGATAACGGCTGTGGTTGTTTTCCATCAGGATCGGCAGCATATCGGCTACCGTATCGTCGATATCAATGGTAGCCATTTGCGAGCGCGGCACCATGATATCGCGGGCCCGCATATTGGAAACCTCCAGTACGCCTTGCAGCATGCTTTTGGTATCGCTATCAATCAGGCTGCGTGCTTGCGCTTCACTGATGATATCCTGTAAATCTGAAATATCCTGTGGTTCTGCGTTAAAAATACTGGCGATCCGATCTAACCAGGATTTACCGGCAGAACCGCGACTAGAGTGGGGATTGTCGTCACTCATGGGTGAACTATTACTCCAAAAAATAAAAAAACCTATTCGTCATCCAACAAATAGGGGTTAGTAAAGCCAAGTTGCTGCAAAATGGTCACTTCTTCAGCTTCCATTTGCTCAGCATCGTTGTCATTTATATGGTCAAAACCAAGTAAATGCAAGCATCCGTGCACGACCATATGGGCCCAGTGTGCGCTGAGTGTTTTATTTTGCTGCTGTGCTTCCATTGCAACGACAGGGGCGCAGATGACTAAATCGCCAAGCAGAGGCAGTTCAACACCCGGCGGGCACTGAAAAGGAAAACTCAGCACGTTAGTGGGCTTATCTTTACCACGATAATCGAAGTTAAGCTGCTGGCTTTCAGCGTCACCCACAATGCGTATTGTCACTTCTGCTTCCGCCTGAAACGGCAACACAGCCGCGTCCAGCCACTGCTGAAATTGTACTTCGGTTGGCAGATCCGGCGCGTCAAACGCCAGCTGCAGATCAAGGATTATGGCCATTACTCACCTTTTGCTGCAGTGGCGGCCAGTTTAGCGGCTTCATGTGCTTCATAAGCCATGACAATGCGCTGCACTATGGGGTGGCGCACTACGTCTTTTGCGGTAAAGTGATTAAAGCTGATTTCTTCCACGTCACTGAGAACATCAATCGCATGTTTCAAACCGGAATATTGGCCGCGCGGCAAATCGACCTGGGTAATATCACCGGTGATCACGGCTTTAGAGCTAAACCCAATCCGTGTTAAAAACATCTTCATTTGTTCAACAGTGGTGTTTTGGCTCTCATCCAGAATAATAAACGCATCATTTAGTGTACGGCCACGCATATAGGCTAACGGCGCTATTTCGATAATGCCACGCTCGAGGTACTTTTCGACTTTTTCAAAGCCGAGCATTTCAAATAAAGCGTCGTATAACGGGCGCAGGTAAGGGTCGACTTTCTGAGCTAAGTCGCCTGGCAAAAAACCGAGCTTTTCGCCGGCTTCGACGGCCGGACGGGTCAGAATAATACGCCTGACCAGATTGCGCTCCAGTGCATCAACTGCACAGGCTACCGCCAGATAGGTTTTACCGGTACCGGCCGGGCCTACGCCGAAACAGACATCATGTTTTATAACATTGGCGACATAAGCTGCCTGGTTTGGATTGCGTGGTTTTATCAGGCCTTTTTTGGTTTTCAGGCTGAAATCCTGGCGTTCACCGTCCTGTTGCTGATACTGAATGTCGTAATTCTGACTGATCAGCAAATGCACCTGTTCCGGTGTAAGTTCAGCACCCGGGGCAGAAGTCGCGCTATACAACTGCTGCAGCACATCCAGGGCGGCGGCTACGTTATCGGCCGGGCCTGCTACTTTCAGTTGGTTATCGCGATGGCTGATGTCTACCAGTAAGCGCCGTTCTATGTGCTTCAGGTTATCGTCAAAAGGTCCGCACAACAGGGTTAATCGTCTGCTATCTGCGTCTTCGAGGGTTAAATCTGCCGTGTGTAAAGGGGTGCTCAAATGCCTGCCTCTGAATAAAAGGGGGCTGTATAGCCCCCGGATAAATTAAGGAATAAAGGTTGTTACACCAAGTGTGTCGGCCACAGGTTCGGCTTTTTGCCGTGCCAGAATTTGCTGTGGTGCGGTATCGCGGCGTAAGCCCATATCGGCTTCAGTGCGGATAAGTTCACCGCGCAATGAGTTACTAAACACATCCGTTACCCGCACATCAACAAACTGCCCAATCATCTCAGGTGAGCCTTCAAAGTTCACTACCCGGTTGTTCTCGGTACGGCCGGTCAGTTCCATGATATTTTTCTTTGACGGCCCTTCTACCAGAATACGCTGCTCAGTGCCAAGCATGCCCCGCGCAATGCGCAGTGCCTGTTGATTGATGCGATCCTGCAGAATATACAGCCGCTGCTTCTTGGTGTCTTCAGATATGTCATCCGGCAAGTCAGCTGCAGGCGTACCCGGGCGTGCACTGTAGATAAAGCTGAAACTCATATCAAAATCTATCGCCTGAATAAGCTCCATCGTAGCCTGAAAATCTGCATCTTCTTCACCCGGAAAGCCGATAATAAAGTCAGATGACATGCTCAGGTTAGGCCGGATACGCTTCAGTTTGCGGATTTGTGCTTTGTATTCCAATGCGGTATGGCCGCGTTTCATCAGATTCAAAATACGGTCTGAGCCGCTTTGTACCGGTAAATGCAGGTGATCAACCAGTTCGGGCACGTCGCGGTACACTTCGATAATATCGTCGGTAAATTCAACCGGATGTGACGTGGTGTAGCGGATACGGTCAATACCGTCGATCGCTGCCACCAGACGCAACAGTTCGGAGAAGTGGCAGATGCTGCCATCAAACTTCTCGCCGCGGTAGGCATTAACGTTTTGTCCCAGCAGGTTAACTTCGCGCACGCCTTGCTCAGCTAGCTGCGCAATTTCAAATAACACGTCGTCCAACGGACGGCTGACTTCTTCACCGCGGGTATAGGGTACGACACAGAAAGTGCAGTATTTTGAACAGCCTTCCATGATAGACACAAAGGCGGTCGGGCCTTCGGCTTTTGGCTCGGGTAAGCGGTCAAACTTTTCGATTTCAGGAAAAGATACATCCACTACCGGAGATTTGGAGCCACGTACGGCATTGATCATTTCCGGCAGACGGTGCAGCGTTTGCGGGCCAAAGACAATATCAACATAAGGCGCACGTTCACGGATGGCGGCACCTTCCTGTGACGCAACACAGCCGCCAACACCGATTACCAGATCCGGATTTTTCTCCTTCAGTGGACGCCAGCGTCCCAGCTGATGGAATACTTTCTCCTGCGCTTTTTCACGGATAGAGCAGGTGTTCAGCAGAATAACGTCTGCCTCTTCGGCTTCCTCTGTCAGCGTGTAGCCATGAGTAGAATCCAGCAGGTCTGCCATTTTAGATGAATCGTATTCGTTCATCTGGCAGCCCCAGGTTTTAATGTGCAGCTTTTTGCCCATTGCGTGTTGTTACCTGTCTTGTCACATCGAAAAAAGGAGCGTATTTTAGCCTGTTCGGCTTCGGGTTGCCAGCTTTGGCGTCAACGCCTCAGAACAATCTTTGCCGGGTACTGATATAGCCGGCATAGAAAATCACCAGCACACCGCCAAACCAGGCGGCACTGACCGGCTCCTGCCAGAACAGATAGCCAAACAGGCCGGCAAAAATAACACTGCTGTAGGTCCACATGCCGATATCACTGGCAGGGGCTACAGCATAGGCGCGTGTCATTGCTAACTGGCCGATGGCGGCTAACACACCCATGCCGGTAAACGCCAGCCAGACCTCATTATTGAGGGGCTGCCAGTAAAAGGGCAGTGGAATGGCAGACAGCACGGCAGTCAGTAGCGAAAAGTAAAATACAATACGCACTGCGGGTTCAGTATCAGACATATAGCGGATAGTAGTTTTGGTCACCGCAACCAGCACGGCCGACAGCAGCCCTACCAGCAATACGGCTTCGGCACTACCGTAGTTAGCAGGTAACGCCAGCAATACGCCGATAAAACCAAGCACAATACTGAACAGCGTTAGCCGGCTGGGGCGCTCTTTTAACCAGAAACGGGCGATAACCGGTACGATAAAAGGCGATAACAACAATACCAGCATACCCTGCGCCAGAGGCAGGCGGGCCAGTACATAGAAAAAGCAGTACATCGAAATAATACCGGTCAGCGCCCGGCTTAAATGCAGATACCAGCGCGTGGTTTTTAGCAGGCCAAAGCCGTGTTTATATAAAAACGGCAGCATCAAGAGCAGGGCAAAGAAATTACGGAAGAATACCACCTGGGCTTCAGACGCTGTGCCGCTGGTGAATTTAACAATGGCACCGATACCGGCGAAGCAGGCTTCAGCCAGCAGTAACAGCAAGGCTCCTTTAACGAGGGGCGACAGCATAACAATCCGGGTGGCGTTCTGGGGTGGCTCAGTATACCAGAGTAGTAAACCGGGCTGGCATGAGTGGCTGAAAAGTTATCTCAGCGCCAGTACAACCTGGCGCAGAGTGGTCAGTGGCTGGCGTGTTCTTGCTGTAAAAAAGCAAACATATCCTGCTCCGGCATTGGTTTCGCGAACAGATACCCCTGAATAAGGTAACACTGGCGTCTGCTGAAAAATGCCAGTTGCTGCTCGGTTTCCACACCTTCTGCCACACAATACATGCCCAAACTATTTGCCATACTCAGCATGGCTTCGATGATGGTTTCATCACTGCTGTCGATACCAATGTCCTGCACGAAACTGCGGTCAATTTTAATGCCGTCGATCGGTAGCTCTTTCAGGTATTTCAGCGATGAATAGCCGGTACCGAAATCGTCCAGCGCCAGCTGTATGCCCAATTCACTTAACGCCAGCATGGTATCTATCGCGCTACGGTGATCGCGCATTAGTGCACTTTCTGTTACTTCAAAACGCAGACAGCTGGCCGGTAAGTCATATTTCAGCAGCAGGTTGCGGGTATGCTCAGCCAGTGAGGGTTGCTCCAGATGCTGCGTGGACAGATTGACCGACAAATACAACTGGTAGCCACTGTCATGCCATTTTTTCAGATCGGCCAGCGCGCGCTCCAGCAGCTGTTGTGTCATCTTGATAATTAACCGCAACTCTTCTGACAACGGAATAAATTCAGCTGGTGAAATCAGCCCTTCATTGCTTTGCCAGCGCAGTAATACTTCAGCACCGACTATGCGGTTGGTCTGGCTGTTGATTATCGGCTGGTAAAAGTTAACAAATTCGTTGTTATGTAATGCGTTACGTAGGCGTGTTTCACGTGCCAGCCGCATATGGGCTTTTTCGTTCATTTCGGCGGTGAAAAACTGGAAGTTATTCCGCCCGGCTTCTTTCGCGTGATACATCGCCACGTCTGCATGTTTTAGCAGTTCGGTGGCATTTACCGCATCTTCCGGGTAAACCGCAATACCAATACTGGGGGACACGCCAACGATATGGGTGCCCAATTGCATGGGTTCGCTTACCACTGTCAGCATTTTTCGTGCAACATGGCTGATATTGTCATCATTTTTGTAGCCTTCAAGCAGGATGACAAATTCGTCGCCGCCTAAGCGGGCTACCGTATCACTGTCGCGAAGTGTTGAGGTCAGCCGTTTGGCGACTTCTTTTAGCAACAGATCACCAATGTCGTGGCCGAGCGAGTCGTTAATTTGCTTAAACTTATCCAGGTCAATAAAACACAATGCCAAGCTACGCCGATCGCGCCTTGCCTGGTCGATACCATGATATATTCTGTCCATCAGCAAGGCACGGTTAGGTAAACCGGTTAAGGCATCGTAATTGGCAAGATAACGCAATTCGTCTTCCGCCATTTTCTGTGCGGTAATATCGGTAAAGACCAATACAAAGAAGGTTTGTTGTTGCTCACCTATAGCGCTGATATTAATTAGCGTCGGCCGTTCACGGCCGTCAGGTGTAATAACCAGCTCTTCTCCCTGCCAGTGCTGACCGCTTTGCATACTGCGTAGCAATTTAGTGTAAAAGCGTCGTCGGACCAGGCTGATACCAAGGTGATGGGTGCGCGGCTGGTCGATGTATTGTTCAAGGCTGCCAAAAGCGGTGGCGAAAGACTGATTGGCGGCAATAACACGCTGTTGCTGATCCAGAATCACTACCCAGTCACGGGTCTGTTGAAAAGCTTCGCCAAACAGGCGGGCTTTTTCCTGGCTGGCCCGGGTTTCGGTAATATTACTGAAGGTACCCAACACACGACGTACAGCTGAATCTTCATCTTGCTCTGTGACCTTGCCGATATCCCGGAACCAGAGCCAGTGGCCGTCCCGATGCTGCATGCGGTAGGTGCAATCAAAACTTTGCTCCGGTTGCTGTATAAAGCGTTGCCATTGTGCTGTGTAATTGACTTTGTCATCAGGGTGTATCAGAGCTTCATGCTGTGACAACGTCATCGGATTCATATTTTCCGGGTAGCCAAGCATCTGCTGTACTCTGGAGGCGTAGAATAAGTTGGTATCAGCCTGCCATTCCCAGGCGCCACTGTCCACAGATGCCAGTGCCTGTTTCAGCCGCTGTTCGCTTAAGCGCACTTTGCGGTGAGCCTGGCTGATAAGGCGATGTTGTTTACGCCGAAGTGCAAGCAGGTAACCACCTGCTGTTAGCAACAGTAACAGATAGGCCAGTAGTGACCAGGCTGAGAACCAGGGGTTGGCTGACACGTGCAAAAATATTCTGGCTGGTTCACTCTCCTGGCCATTAGTCGGAGATAAGGCCACAACATAAAAAATGTAGTTGCCTCGGCTTAGCTGCGGAAATACCACTTTGCTGCTGTGCTGCACCGGATAGCGTAATTCCTGAGTCCCTTCCAGCCAGAACCGATACTGCATTTTATGCGCATCGCGAAAGTTCATGCTGCTGAAATTCAGCTCGATACCTAAATCCTGATACGACAAATCAACATGGTGTTCATTCAGATTACCATGCAGCTGCAGCTGTTTACCGGTTTGGGTGCTGATGCCGGTGATGACAGCAGTTGGCTTACGGTTCTCGGTGGCTAAGGTTGCCGTGTCAACCACAGTGACGCCACGCATACTGCCAAATGCCAGTTTGCCTTCAGGCAGTTTGACAGAGGCAGCGCCATTATATTCATGTGTGGGCAGGCCATCAGCTTTGGTAAAGTGCTCGGCCTGCAGTGACGCCGGATCAAGCCGGAATAACCCCTTATGTGACGAAAACCAGATATAGCCTTCGTTGTCGCGTTGTAATGCGTAGGCATTATCAGTTGTGGCCAGAGTATGTTTCAGTTGCAGCGTCTGCTGGTCAAATCCCATCACGCCATGGCCGGCAAAACCAACCCATAATATCCCGTTGTTATCAATAACCATCGCATCCGCCTGACGGTTAAGTTCTGGTTGATACTTGGGGTATTGATATATCAGGTGAACCTGGCGCCGTGCAGTATCGTATACCCACAGCTGATCTGCAGCGGATATCAGCAGCTGACCAGGTTGAGCTGTTTCCCCGATAAAGCCGCCAAATATCAGATTGCTAAACGCACGATCCAGTTCGGGTAAAGGTTCCAGCTCACCTTTGTCTGGCTGATAGCGATAAAAAGCTTTGTCGATGCTGAAATAAAACTGCGATTTAAAACGGTACGCAAAGCTAACTGCTGATGCTAACAGGCGTTTATCGGTATCATTATTACCCGGTGGTAGCCTGAGTTCATTTTGGGCCGCGTCAAACAGGCGCAGCCCGGCCGAAGTTTGTAGCCAGAGCAGGTCTGTTTCGTCAGGGAATATGTTGAGTATAGTGCCGCTGTGCCAGATAGCTTTAGTATCGTTGTTGACCAGATACGGTGTAATCTCGCCTGATGTCAGATCAACACGATTAAGACCGTTACTGGTACCAACCCATAGCGTACTATCCCCGGCCAGGGCCAGTGTATACACTTTTTCACTGCTGAGGCTGTTATTGCTGTCTGCCTGACGGGTGATATTGCTGAATGCGCTACTACGGGGGTGCCAGTAGTAAGCACCATCGTTACGTGAAGCCAGCCAGTAACCGCCGTAGTTGTCAGCCACGATATCAAGGATATTATCATCAAACAGCCCCAGACCGCTTTGCGTCAGTTGCAGTTGCTGGCTAATGCTGTTGTCTGAAGGATTAAACAGATATAAACCTTGCTCTGTAGCCAGCAAGGCTTGCTCATTTTGCCACAGCAGTTGCCATATATTGTGCCGCGGCACATGCTGTTGCGGTGTATAACGGCTTTGGTGTTGCAAATACTGCTGTATGTCGGCAATGGCGATGCTGTACAAACCTTCCACTGTCCCAACCCAGATACGGCCATATTTCACTTCAAGATACTTAACGTGCTTTTGATCAGCATGATTGGTGTTTTCTGCCGCTGTCATAGCGGGTGTCAGATGGGGCAGCAGAGTCGTTTTTTTGCTGGCATACTCGAGAAAATACAGGCCATTAAAGCCACCAATAAACACATTGCCATCCGCAACAATAGCCGTACGCAGCCAGCCGTTTTTCACCCCTTGCTCCGACAAACTGAAAAGCTGTTCTGGTGCAGCAGTGGAAAGCGGCAGACGGTATAACGCATCGTCCATCAGAAACAGCAGGGTGTCTTTATCATATTCCAATAGCGAGATAATGCTGTGTGCTCCGGCCTGTTCACTATTCGCAGGCACAGGCATCGGCATAAACAGTTCGAATACCGCAGTAGCAGGGTTAAATAAATAGATACCGGCATGGGCTGACGCTGCCCACAGCCTGCCGCTTGAATCTTGCAGTAATTTACTAAATGGCAGCTCTCTGAGCTGATAGCCTTCAGCGTTGATATGGTTCAGACTGGTACTGTCGTAGCGATTAATGCCACCGTCGGTAGCCAGCCAAAGAAAGCCGTCTTTGTCCAGCAGCAAATCACGTACTGAGCCCTGGGATAAGCCCTGGTCTGGTGTCAACGGCCGCAGCAGCGGCGCAGCAGTAGTGCTGCAGACCACAAGTAACAAATACATACTCAGGCAGCGCAAAAAGTGCGGCAAAAAATTCACTGATACTCCTGTTGTAGCTTTATTAATTTTATTGGCGCTACATCTGTGGTTAGTGGCAAAACATATAACGAGATGGCCTGACTGTCCAGTGCTGTTAGAGACGTAATTTTACTGTTTCAGTTGCCAGACCAATTGCAGCAAACTACCGCCGGCAATTACCAGCAGCAGGTACAGATGGGAGAACTGCAATATGCTGACGGCGCGTTGGATGTCCGTCACCACTGGTTCGTTTGGTTGTAAAATTTTACTGCGCTGCTGTTTCAACCCGCTGTAATACACTGGCCCGCCGAGGCTGCGCCGTAGCGCTGCACTGGCACAGCACAGCAGCCAGAAAGAGTATCGGTTAATGTTAAAGCGGCGTGTTGCCCGGCAGAGCTGATAACTGCGCAGCACACCGTGTTGTATAGCCAACAACAGGCTGCTGATAAATTTTGGAATAGCGGTTAGCAGTACTGCCAATGCCGAGGCTGGTGCGCCAAAATAACGATATTGGTCACGTTTAGGGTTCCATTGTTGCTGCAGTTCTGTCACTAACCTGTAACCCAGAGCACCAAGCCCGCCCGCCAGCAAAAATGCCAGACAGACCCCGACAAAATGACTGGCAGAGCGCAGTGTGATGCTTTCCAGCAGCGCTTTCGTCAGACCCATTTCGCTTAATGTTGTCGTTTTGCGGCACAGCAATGATTTCGCCTGCTCGCGGGCTAACGTTAGCTGGCCGGTCTGCAGACGCTGTTGGATCATTTTGGCCTGTTGCTGCGTGCTGTACCAGTCCAGACCTGCGTACAACAGCAGGGCGTCAAGCACCAGCGGCAACTCTGAAAACTGATATAGGCTGTACAGCAGCGCCATAGCAGGCAGCCAGGCGACCAATAATGCCAAGCTGCCTGAAATATACAGCTGTTGTCGTGGCCGACCCGGATCGGGGTTAACTTTGGCTGCCAACTGCTGGGCAAAATAGCGAAACAGCATTAACGGGTGGTACGCCGCTGGCATAGGAATTAACCTGGACACCAGCACGACCAGCAATAAGATGGCAGGATGTGCTGATAGCTCTGATGGCCAGGTTATGCCATACGGCCACGGCATATTACAGTGTTACTCCGTTCAGGCGTTGCAGCAGCTCCAGCACCATCGCAGAGCTGTTTTTTGAAGCCACTTCCAGATAGGCTTCAAAAGATTGCGGCGACTCTTTGCCGGCAATATCGCTCAAACTGCGGATCACAACAAAAGGTGTTTTTAGCATATGACACACTTGTGCTATGGCTGCACCTTCCATTTCTACCGCCAGCATCGTTGGGAACTGCTGACGAATAATAGCAATACGCGCCGGGTCGCAGATAAAACTATCGCCGGTGGCGATCAGGCCTTTTTTCGTGTTACAAAATCCCAGCGCCTGAATGCTTTGCTCTGCAGCACTTATTAATTCAGGGTGTGCAGTAAAAGCAGGTGGCATTTGTGGTACCTGGCCCATTTCATAGCCAAAAGCGGTTACGTCAACATCGTGATGACGCACCTCTGTGCTGATCACGATATCACCGACATTCAACTCAGGGTCAAAACCACCGGCTGAGCCGGTATTGATAACTGCAGTAGGCTTAAAATGCTGGATAAGCAGTGCAGTGGCCAGCGCCGATGCCACTTTACCAATACCGGATTGCACCAGTACCACCTGAACACCCGCCAGTTCACCGCTGTAAAAGCTGTAGCCACCCAGTTCGGTGCAGCTAACATTATTAATTTGCTGGCGCAGCAGCGCCACCTCCGGCTCCATGGCGCCAATAATACCAATCTGTTGCATGTTGCAGTCTCTGTCATTACAAAGCTGCTAGTATAAAACGCCATGGCGGTAAAATCCCGCTTTTCATGGCGTTATCCACTGTTATTGTGCCAGTTGGATGGTCGTTGCAGCAGTATCACCCGTCAGCTTACCCTGCTGATAATCGCTGATAGCCTGCTCTATTTCCGCCATGCTGTTCATCACAAAAGGGCCATACTGAACTACGGGTTCATCGATAGGGGCGGCTGCCAGTACCAGCACGCGACAGCTTTGTTCTGCTACCAGTGTCAGCGTATTGCCATGGGTCAGCACACCAGCGTTGTGCTCGGGCACTTTACGCTGTTCTTTATCATCCTGTACCAGTACCTGGCCAGCATAAGGATAAACAAAGGCATTATGTGTTACCGGCAGTTGCAGGCTAATGCTCTGGCCGGCTTCCAACTGCAGATCATAATACTGCGGATCGGTCGTCAGGCCCTGAATCGGTCCGTTTTGCTGCAGGTTACCGCTTTGCAGGGTACCGGCAATCACTTTGGCACTGCCTTGCTGCAGCTTAATCTGCGGGATTTGCTCAGGGGCGATATCAACATAAGCTGCGGCTTTCATTTTCTCTTTTGCCGGTAAATTAAGCCAAAGCTGGAACCCTTGCATCAGCCCGGCTTCTTGCTGTGGCATTTCAGAGTGGATAATACCCCGGCCGGCTGTCATCCATTGCACGCCACCTGATTTCAGGTGGCCTTGGTTGCCCAGATGATCTTCGTGCAGCATATGGCCATCCAGCATATAGGTAACGGTTTCAAAACCACGATGCGGGTGCGGAGGGAAGCCTTTAATGTAGTCGCCAGCTTTGTCTGAGCCAAAAAAGTCCAGCATCAGAAACGGGTCCAGTCTGGTGTGCGGGTTTTGCCCCAGGCTACGTTTTATTTTTACGCCGGCGCCGTCTGAGGCCGCAATTGAAGGAATAAGGCGTTGTAAAACTCTCGCTGTCATAATGACCTCCCAAAAGTGGTTTTTACTATTAAGCATTAAGCCAAACCAAATGAAAATTGCATAATTAACCCATTAACTTTCGATAAAATAGAATTTTATGGCTGTTATACAGTTCAGCCAGTGTTAATTCGCCACCGCTAAGCTGCCATCAAACAAACTAAGCAATACCCAAAATCTCTGGTACAGGGAATTCTCTGATACAGGGAAAACAAGGAGTAACAATATGAAAAAGTCTTACGCATTAGCAGGTATTCTTGCAACCATGTTTGCTGCTGGCGCACAGGCCAATATTAAATGGGACTATGTTGGCGCCGGTTATACCGATGCCGGTGGTGATGGCCCTTATATTGAAGGTTCTTACCGTTTGGATGGTAACTGGGTAGTAGAGGGTACTTATACCCGTCTGTCTGAAGGCCCGTTTGACGTAAATTTTGTGCAGGCTGGTGTGAACTATCTTACCGGCTTTAAGTTGGATTTCTCACCAACTACGCAAACCTACGTACTGGCGGGCATTGAAAATGCTTCCGGTGATGCCGACGATACAGGTGGTTATGCTGGTGTGGGTTTACGTCATCCGTTAACACCTCAGGTAGAGTTGTATTCAGAGGCTGCTTATCATTCTATCGGTGATGATCATGGCAGTTTAGCGGGCGGTATCGCGTTCTATTTAAGTCCGGATTGGGCTATTCGCAGCAATATCGCGCTGAACAGCGGCGACACCAAAAATGAGTTCCGCTTTGGTGTGTCTTATCAGTTCTGATGCAATGTTCAAGATAAAACAACAGCGCCTAACGGCGCTGTTCGTGTTTTAGCAGCCAGGCTTTTTTATCCAGGCCGCCGGCATAGCCAGTTAAGGTGCCGTTGGCACCAATCACGCGGTGGCAAGGCACCACTATTGCTATAGGGTTGCGGCCGTTGGCCGCGCCGACAGCCCGCACGGCTTTAATATTATTGATATCACCGGCAATGGTGGCATAGCTGCAGGTGGTACCAAAAGGTACCCTGCATAGTGCCTGCCAGACCCTGCGCTGAAATTCCGTGCCAGCAGCATCCAGTGGCAGGCTAAAACGGGTCAGATTGCCGCTGAAATAATCATTCAGCTGCAGTGCTGCCTGTTCAGTCAACGCAGAACGTTGCTCTGGCGCTTTGTTGCTGACAAAGCGGATTTCGCAGATCCCCGCCGATGACGCTGCAATTTTTACCGGGCCCAGCGGGCTGTCGATATACTGGGTATACATGCGTTAGTCTCCTAAGCTAAACCATAACTGGAAAGTGGCGTAGCTACGCCATGGTGCCAGGCTGTTGTGCTCCAATGCAGATGAGCCTGTGCCGGCGTTTTTCGCCAGGGCTTTTTGCACCCCAAGGTCGCCGCCAAGCCAGACATCACTGTCAGATAAGCCCCGCAACCTGGCATAACTTATCGTCCAGGGGCCGATGCCTTTAATATGCTGCCACTGCTCAGGTGCTGCGTCAGGCTGCTGTAACACAAAGGTAGCCAGCGCTTTTAGGGTGTCCCGTCTGGCTTGCGGCACCTTGATCATTTGCAAATCGCTTTGCGCCACCGCAGCTGGGCTTGGAAACAGCTTTTTATCCCCGGCGACCGCCTGGCCTAACGCTTCTACCAGGCGGTTGAGCTGAGTGCGGGCGCCCGCCACACTCACTTGCTGGCCAAGCACTGCGCGGACGCCTGCTTCCCAGCTATCCCAGACGCCAGGTATGCGCAAACCATTGATGATTCTGCCAGTAAATAACGGGTGGCGTTGCAGCTGCTGCTCTATTTGCAGCATATTGGCATCTAAATCAAGTAAACGGCGCAGGTGTTGTACCAGATGAAACAAGCCCTGCTTGCCGGGCCAGTGAAGTTTTAGAGTTAAACTGCTATCAGTGCGCGGCGTAATATCAAACCATCCTGCTTGTTGCTGCCAGCTAAACGTTCGGCCATAGCTGTTGCCATCTACCCAATCTATGCCATGCAGTGTGCGCAGTTGCCAGAAATCCAGCATGCGCTGCCATGCCAGCGGTGGACGGTAGCTCAGCTCCAGTTCCGTCATATCGCCGGCAGCACTGCGATGACGGCGGATACTGGCCGGCGTAAGCTGCAGCTGTTGCTTAAAGGCATCGTTAAAGCGTCGCAGACTATTAAAACCAGACTGAAAGGCAACAGTAGCCACCGGCAATGTGGTTTCATGCAGGAGTTTTTTTGCAAACAATACTTGCTGCATTAAGGCATATTGCTTAGGCGCAACGCCAAGTTGCTGCTGAAAAAGTTTGCGCAGATAACGCTCGCTAATACCCAAACGCTGTGACAGCTGCTCTTGTGTGTGGTGCTGCAGTGCACCTTCATCAATCAGCCTTAGCGCACGTTGCAAGGTAGTTTGGGTGCCTTGCCAGGCGGCAGAACCTGGTGCACTGTCTGGCCTGCAGCGCAGACAAGGACGAAAGCCAGCAGCACTGGCTGCTGCCGCGCTAAAGTAGTAACTGACATGTTGCTCTGCCGGCGCTCGGGCCGGGCAAATCGGCCGGCAATAAATGCCGGTGCTGCTAACCGCGGTAAAAAACAAACCGTCAAAACGGGCATCGCGTGCCAGCCTGGCTTGCTGGCAGATAGAGGCAGATAACATGTTTTACCTGATGTAGTGTGAATTTAGACGCAGTATAGCAATGTCAGCCCATGATACTGGCCGGATCCGGTACTGAATAGTAAATTAATGTTTTTGCGACCTTGGTGGTATTGCGAAGTGATTGCACTGCCTTTAGTATCAGCGCATTCTTCCGTTATCAGAGCCTGGCAGGAATTCAGTATGTTGCAGCAGTTTTTTATTCAGTTGAGTGTTGAACCGCAAAGCATCAGTTTTGAGCAGAGCATCAGCCTGATTGATGCGCTGTATCAGTTCACGCCGACAGCGTTTAAAAACGGTGATTTGCACAATGCTGCCGGTGAGAATAACGGCTCATGCAAGATACTGGCGTTTGGCCTGTTGCATCAGTTATCTGAGCCGCAGACATTACACCTGTTTGGCGATTATTACCGCCAAGTATTGGAAACGCCGCAAGCCGACGACCATCAGAACATCCGCAACTTCATCCGCACTGGCTGGGGTGGCGTTGAATTTACCCAGCTGGCATTGCAGGAAAAAACACCGCAGCCGTGAGGTGTGTCAGCGCAGATCCGGTGCGGCTTATCCTGCCTGACTTTGCGAAGCCAAAGCCCTGTGTTATTTTGACAGCCGTTTGTGCTGACAATAACAATCTATTTTTCAGGGTCCCCTATGCAAGAATCCAGTGTACTTATCACCAATGATGCCGTAGTACTTGGTTTAATGGCGGTCATTCTAGGCGCCGTATTTTATACCAGTCACAGTGATAACCGCTTTTTTAAAGCTTTTTATACCTATGTGCCGGCGTTGCTGCTGTGCTACTTCATTCCATCGCTATTTAACAGTTTTGGCATTATAGATGGCGAAGGCTCGTCGTTATACAAAATGGCGTCGCGTTATCTGCTGCCAGCCAGCCTGGTATTGTTAACGCTAAGTGTTGATTTTAAAGCCATTCTTGGTCTTGGCCCTAAGGCATTGATCATGTTCTTAACCGGTACTGCCGGTATTGTGATTGGTGGTCCGCTGGCGTTGTTAGCAATGGGGTATATGTTCCCGCAGGAGTTGGGTGGGGATGTCTGGCGCGGTATGACGACAATTGCCGGTAGCTGGATAGGTGGCGGTGCCAATCAGGCCGCCATGAAAGAAGTGTTTGAAGTCGATGGCAGCATTTTCTCGGTGATGATCACGGTTGATGTGCTGGTGGCAAACGTCTGGATGGCGGTGTTACTGTTTATTGCCAGCCGGTCTGAGTACTTTGACCGTAAAAACGGCGCTGATACCTCAGGCATAGTGCACCTGCGCAAAAAGATTGAAAAATATGAAGCAGAAAATGCGCGTATTCCTACATTGACCGATATTATGCTGATCGTAGCGGTAGCTTTTGGTGTGACAGGGTTATCGCACTTTCTGGCTGATATTATCGCGCCCTGGATTGAGAGGGTGGCACCGCAGCTGGCAATTTACAGCTTAACCAGCAGTTTCTTCTGGTTGGTGGTTATTGCAACGACGCTGGGCTTAATTATGTCGGCAACCCGGGTGCGCAATCTCGAAGCGGCCGGTGCGTCAAAAGTTGGCTCTGCTTTTTTATATATTCTGGTAGCGACCATTGGTATGCATATGGACGTTACCGCGATTCTGGATTATCCGCTGATGTTCTTAGTCGGTATTGTCTGGATGGCAGTGCACGCAGGCTTGCTACTGCTGGTGGCAAAATTAATCAAGGCGCCGATGTTTTATATGGCGGTAGGCAGCCAGGCTAACGTTGGCGGTGCGGCATCCGCACCGGTAGTGGCCGCGGCGTTTCATCCGTCTCTGGCACCGGTAGGCGTGTTACTGGCGGTTCTGGGCTACGGTTTAGGCACCTATGGTGCTTATATTTGTGGCTTGATATTGCAGCAGGTCGCGCCATAGTGCAGCATTTTAACAGCTTGATATTGCAGCAGGTTGCGCTATAACGCAGCCTGTTAACAGGGAGCAAGTATGACAAAGTTTGAAGCCGGCATGCGACACTGGATCCTGATTATTGCGCTGTTGCTGGCGCTTTACAGCAGTTATTTATTGGTGGCGCCTTATGTGGGAGCCATAGTGCTGGCATTCGTGTTGTCGTTACTGTGTTTTCCTGTACACCAGTATATCGAACAAAAGATCCCGGGCCGGCCGAATCTGGTCGCCATTATATCCTGCGCCTTATTGGTTGTGGTGATCCTGGTACCGGCATCGCTGGTGTTTATGGCGATAGTCAACCAGGGTGTGACCTTTACCAAGCAAAGCTATCAGTGGCTTGATGGCGGCGGCGCCGAGCAGCTGTTACAGCATCCGTTTTTGCAAAGTGCGTTAGAGCAAATCAATCAGGTGTTACCAACTGAGCAAATCAGCGCGGCCAGTATTATTCAGCGGTTAACGGAATTTGCCAGTGGTTTTGGTAAAGAATTGCTGGATCTGAGCACCAAGCTGGTCGGCGATATCACCGGCTTGATCCTTGGCTTTATGCTGATGTTGTTTATTTTATTTTTCCTGCTGCGCGATCACGAAAAAATTGTCGATACGCTGTACTGGGTGCTGCCATTGTCTCGCTCACAGGAGAATGCCTTGTTAGCTGAGGCAAAAGCGGTAGCACGCTCTGCCGTTATGGGGTCTTTTTTAACCGCGATAGCACAAGGGATTGCCGGTGGTATTGCTATGGCGATAGTTGGTTTGCCCGGTTTGTTCTGGGGCACGATGATGGCATTTGCGTCGTTAATTCCGGCCATTGGCACAGCGCTTATCTGGGTGCCCGCCAGCTTATATCTGCTGCTGACCGGCGACTGGCCCTGGGCGCTGTTTCTGGCACTGTGGGGCGCAATAGTCGTGGGGTCTATCGACAATTTTTTGCGGCCTATTCTGATGCAGGGCAGTGGCGGTATGAATACCTTGCTGCTGTTTCTGTCGCTACTGGGCGGTATCCAGCTGTTTGGTTTGATTGGCCTGATTTACGGCCCAATTATCTTTGCTCTGACGCTGGTGCTACTGAAACTTTATACCGTAGAGTTTAAAGACTTTCTGGAACAACAGGATAAGAGCTAAGTCTTATCCTGTTGTTGCTTTACACCACTAAATCAATTTGCTGTACCAGTGCAGGTTTGCCGTCTGTCATAAACGCCAGACCACTGCGCTGCAGCTGGCCAGCCAGAGTATTATCGGCATTATGCAGCGGCATAGGTGTCGCTGCGGACTCAATAGAAATAGCGCCTAATTTAGCCTGCTGCATACTGAGCAAGCTTTGCTCTGGCCGCCACAGATACAGGTACTGCCAGATATCATCACCGGGGTCGATAAAGCCATTCGCATTGTCATCAAACCCGGCCAGCTCCGTGAAGCCCTGTCCGGTACTGGGCCCAAACAGTTCAGTGCCATTATTTATCTGCTGATCCTGATTACGGTCATATGCCAGATAGTATTGCCGGGCAGCCAGCTGTGGCAGTTGAATCTTCTTACCGTCGCTAAACAAGTCAAACTCGCTGCTGTCTGTGCTTAGCTGTACTGGCTCGCCCGATAAGCTGACCAGTAACGGGTCCTGCACAGGTTGCTCGGTGTAGCTGTATCTGGCCCAGCTGAGCTCCATACTAAAATCCAGCGCGAAGCTGATGCTTTCGCCGTTTTTCAGTGTCAGCGCGCCGCTGAAACTGGCTTGTACAGCCTGATAGCCAAACTCCCACTGCTCAGTGGCAAGCCATTGCTGCTCAGTATTTTGCTGACTTTGACTACTGCTAAGCCAAATTGACTGTGTAGTTATTTCTGAGCTAAACGAGAAGCTGTCGAGGTCTTTTGCCGAAAATTCTGCCGTCAGCGGTTTATCCAGCCAGTCGCCGGTATGCTTACTGAGCTGGGCAAGAATACGCTTGACCATACCGACGGTCTGGAAGGCGTTAAATACCTGTTCGTCGTCCTGCGCTTCGGCGATATCTTCTGCCTGACTACTGACAACCGGTTGCGGCTGAACAGCTGCAACGGCTGGTTTGGCTGGTGCACTTGTGCGGAGTGGGTGTTGTTCGTTTTTGCTTAGTAACTGCTGTTTGCGACTATAAGCAAGGTGTTTCTGTTCGGCAACCGCAAACTGTTGCGAAGCGGATGTAATCTCCATCGTCTGCTCCACAAGGTTTTTCTGTTAGCTTGTTATCGGAGCTATTGGTTAAAACTTGAGCAGTTTTTTAGCCCTGTCTGTTAACTGACTGAACAGACAGGGGAATTAAGTTACTTGCTGGCTGGTAAATTGAACTGGTAAGCATGACGCTTTAATGGCTGTTGTACGCCGGTCTGGTAGGTCTCAACCTGCATCAGGCCGTTGCTTTGTAACGAAAACACCCTGAACATCGCGGTATGGTGGCTCTCATCCGGAATTTTTGTCCGCTCCAGTGCCGGTATGTGCAGATAATGCACGGTTCCCAACTGTTTTGAATGCATCACCCTGTCCATGCCCATATGCAGGTCGCCGGAAATGACCGCTGCCAGGTTTGGCTGCGCTATGACGTCACTAAATCCCTGATGGCGGATGCCTTTTTCTGCATTCTCCGGATAAACGCCGGTCTGGGCGCCATGTACCAGTAGCAAGACAGGCTTGGGTTGCAGTTGTGTTATCTGCTGCATTATCCACGCTATACCACTGTCGTTGAAATCGCGGCCGTGGTCCGGTGAGGCAAACACCAGTGCAACGTCTTCAAATTCGAGCACATAGCTTGGTGAGGTCAGCGTAACTTTGCCTTTATTCCACGTGTTAGCAAACTGCATAAAGCGCTCAACTGTGCTGCCATGCTCTTCATTACCCATGATCGGATAAAATGGCATAGTAAGCTGTTGCAGGACAGGCGTTGCGTTTTCGTACTGGATAAGGCTGCCTTTGTGCGCGATATCGCCAATACCGGCAACAAAGTCAATTTTTTGCTGCTGTGCCAGTTTGTTGATGTCTGCAACAGCTGCCGCCAGATTAGGAAACTGCGGTTCAGGTTTAGGTTCGGCATCGCCCAGCACAGCAAAGCGCAATACAGTCTGCGTTGATGCAGACGGGTCTATATCTCCGGCAACGCTGGCGCCGGCAAAGGCAAAAAATAAGCAAAGCAAAATGGCTTTCATGTTATCTCCTGAAGATCAAAAATGGGTTAGTGGCTGTTCTGCAGATCTTTAAAGCTGCTGGGAATTAGGCCGGTCCAGCGCTTAAACGCCCGGCGGAAGTTATGCTCGTCGGAATAGCCAAGCTTGCAGGCTAACTGGCGATTGGAGTAACACCCTTGTTGCAGCAGTTGGCGGGCGGCGTCGCGTCGCACGCTATCTAACAGCTGGGCAAAATTGGTTTTGTGTAAGTTAAGCTGGCGCTTTAGCATGCTGGCAGATACGCCGAGTTGTTGTGCGGCTTGCTCAAGGCTGAGTAAGGCTGGCAGTGCCCGCCGTTGCAGCTGGCAAATATGCTCCAGCAAGCCGCGTTGGCGCGGCAATATACGATTCAGCTGCCGGCAGGTGCGTCTGGCCGCTGCAAATTTAGCTGGATTTGCAGCAGAAAAGGCCTGATGCCAGAGATGATGCTCAATCAATAAACTGTCGCAAGGCTGATTAAAACTGACTGCACAGCCCCAGTGCAACTGATAGGGTAACGCCAGCGCCGGTGGCTGATGTTTTAACTGTGCACTGATACCACGGCTACTACCGAGCTGAAGTTTAATCAGGCTCAGTAACAGTGAAAATAAAACAGTCATGGCGGTGCTGTGTTGTTGGCCGAGAGTCAGGCCGGTGTTGAATTCCAGCACAATACCCTGTTGTCTGCGATACAGCTGAACATAGATGCCAGGAAATAGCTGATGACGGAAATAGAGCAGCTGACTTAATGCTTGTTTCAGATCGGCGGCGTACAGCAGGCACTGACTTACTGAGATGTAGCGGTTGTGCAGCAACGTGGTGCCAAGCAGGAACGGTAGTTCCGGGCTGTTCAGTTGCTGTTGGCAGTTTTGCAGCAGCTTAAGCCAGTCGGCATGATGTAACCGGCCATGCGGTTTTTGGATATCCTGCTCAAATATTGAGGTACCGCTAAGCAATTTATGCAGCAGGGCACCGCGGCGCTGAGCCAGGTAGAGTAGATCAGTGCAGCCATGTTGCAGCAACAGTATTTTATCCTGATAGCTGAAATGGCGTGGCAGCATCAGGCGTTCTGCACTGTCAGGGGGGCATGCCGGCGCGCAGTGGTTACGGCATTTAATGCTGCCTGTAACGCAGCTGCCGCACTGCTCTGGCTTACATTACTGCATACCAGCGTCAGCTGTGGCTGGTTGTCGTCTTTGCAAAGTATACTCAGATGCTGTTGTAAGTGCTGTCGCATAATCTGTGCCTGCACGTCACTGGTATCAGGCAATACTGCGACGAAACGGTCGCCGCTGTAGCGGCAAATCACATCACTGTGGCGCAGCTGACTGGATAACAACTCACTCAACTGGCCCAGATAATTATCACCGGCGGCAATACCGCAGCGGCGGTTAAAACCGGAAAAATCGTCAATGTCCAGCAGCAACAGGCTGAGCGGCTTGTGCTGACTGCGGTGTAACGCTATTTCACGGGCCAGCACAGCATGCAGATAGTCGGCACCGTACAGTTGGGTCAGGGGGTCGATTAAATGGTGGTCGCGTAGAAACAACTCTCTGCCCCGTAACTGCCGGTCAATTGAGCGCTGCTCACGGTGCCAGCCGACCAGTCCGTATGTCAGTAACAGCATGCCAACCGGTGCAGGCAAGGATTCCAGCCAGCTCATCAGGCGCAGCGTATCCGGGTAACGGATGAACTCGTCCAGCAGGTCGAGAAAGTAAGAATACATTAACAGTAAGCTGCCGTAGTACAGCCATTCAGTGACCGGGCCCGCCGGGCGGCTGCTGATAATCAGCCCAAGCCACAAACAGGCCACCAACAGGGTAGTGCCTTCACCTAAGATATCAAGCGTATCAAACAGTTGTACCGGTTTTAAACTGCCGAATGACACGGCCATCAGCAACGCGCTAAGTAGCAGTAAAACGCTGAAAACTAACTTATACCGGTGTAATCGCCACATGAAACTGACCGCAGGAACAAAAACGCCATTGTCGGTAAGCAGTATGACAGTCAGATGACAGGATCAGGGCTGCTACGGCGGGGGATGCGCTTTGCTGACCCGGGTCAGTAGCGTGCAGTGAGCTGTGTTAACCAACGGCGTTTTGTCATACAGCTGATGCAAACTTTAGCCCATCATTATTACCTGCAAACTGAGAGCTGTTTATATGATGTCAAATGTCTGCCATACCCAACGCCGGTTGATAAAACAAAAACCAAGCCTGCTGGCTTGCGCAGTGATGTTAGCTTGTGGTGCTTTTTCAGTACCGGCATTGGCCGATGCTGATGTACAGGGCCGTATTACCGATAACCGCAGTAATCTGCTGACCGGGGCTGAAGTGAGTATTCCGGAGCTTAAGCTGCGCCGCACTACCTCTGCCGATGGCCGTTTTCAGTTTAATCAGCTGCCCTCGGGTACTTATACCTTGCTGGTGAATTATCTTGGCGCTATGCCGGAAACACGGGTGCTAACGGTGGCAGATACTACACAACAGCTGGGTGATATTAAGCTATTGTCAGCCAGCGACAGCGTAGAGCACATAGAAGTAGTGGGTCAGTCAGGCGCGGTCAGTAAGGCGCTGAACCGTCAGCGCAACGCTGGCGGCATTGTCACCGTTGCCAGTACTGACGAGATGGGGCAATTTCCGGACAGCAACGTCAGCGAAGCACTACAGCGCCTTGCCGGTTTATCGGTAGAGCGGGATCAGGGCGAGGGCCGTTTTGTCAGAGTGCGTGGCTTAGCGCCGGATTACAACGCGGTAACCTATAACGGTACCCAACTGGCAGCACCGGAAGCAGGCCGGCGGGCGGTAGCGCTGGATGTCATCCCATCTGATCTGCTGGAGTCGGTTGAAGTCAATAAAACCTTAACACCTGATATGGCTGCCGGCTCGCTTGGTGGTACTGTCGAAATTAAGAGCTTATCTGCCTTTGATCGCAGCGATGATTTCTACTCGGTTACCGCAGAAGCGGGTTATAACGAGCAGCAAAGCAAAACCAGCCCTAAACTCTCTGGTGTATTCAGCAAAATACTGGATGCAGGCGGCGAGACCGACAGCCTGGGGGTTGCCATTGCAGCAAGTTATGCTGAACGTAAGTTTGGCTCAGAAAACGTAGAAACCGGCGGCAGTTGGGACTTTGACGACGGCCTGGAAGAATTTGAGCTGCGGGACTACAGCATTACCCGTGAACGGTTGGGATTGGCGCTTAATATGGATTACCGGCCGGGCAGCCACAACGAATATTATCTGCGTTCTTTGTATAGCCGTTTTAGTGACAACGAACAGCGCCAGGCTTTGGTGGCGGAGCTGTCTGAGCCGCAATTTGCCGGCGCTAGCGGTGAAGCAGCACTTATCCGTTCATTAAAGCAGCGTGAAGAAACACAAAGTATCAGCGCCATTGTGCTGGGTACTAAACAAACCCATGGTAACTGGCACTGGCAGTTAGAGGCCGGTGCCAGCAAAGCCGATGAAGACACACCTTTTAACATCGCGGCTGCCGATTTCGAACAGGAGTTTGATGAAGGTGTTGGCTTTACCGGTGAACAGATTATCCGTCTTAATGCTCCGGCTGAAGCTTATCTGACAGAGGGATATGCGCTAAAAGAAGTCGAGATGGGCGATACCTACACCAAGGAAACCGAGCGCAATATCAAGTTTGATTTGAGCCGTGAAATTATTCAATCCAGCGGTAGCGTGACGCTTAAAGCCGGCGCCAAATTCAGCCAGCGGGAAAAAGAAGCTGCCGAAGATGTCTGGCTATTTGAAGATTTTGAGGATGCGGGCATCAGCGCGCTAAGTATGAGTGACTACAGTAATACAACGGTTGATTATGGCCTGGGTACTATGGGCGGCGCTATAGACAGCGGCAGTATTTACCGCTTGGTAAGCACACTTAGCCGTGAAGATTATGTTGATGAAGTAGAATCACGTATTAATGATTATCAGGTAGATGAAGACATCAGTGCAGGTTATCTGATGGCGCAGTGGGAGCGTGATAACTGGCAACTGATTAGTGGCGTGCGTTACGAGCACGAGCAACGTGATGCTGCTGGAACACGTTATGATGATATCAACGAAGTCTTCAGCGAAAACCGGCAAAAAAGTAGTAAAGGCTACTGGCTGCCAGCAGTAGTTGGCCGTTACGACTTATCTGAAAATAGTATCGTGCGTGCCGCTTTTAGTACAGGTCTGGTGCGACCCAACTTCGAACAGCTTGCCCCGGCGTTTATCCTGGAAGAGGACGATGATGAGCTCGAAGCCAGTTTCGGTAACCCGGCATTAAAGGCATTGACAACCAACAACGTTGATTTGGGGATTGAACATTACGCCGATAAACTGGGAGTGTTGTCTGCGATGCTGTTTTACAAGCAGATTGATAACTTCATTTATGAGGCGGATTTAGCCGGACGAGGCGACTATGCAGACTTTGCTAAAGCAGAAACCTATGTCAATGGTGGTAAGGCCGATTTATATGGCCTTGAGCTTAACGCCATACATAAAGTATCCGGTTTTGGAAACTGGCTGGATAACCTGCTGTTATCCGCCAACCTGACGCTGACAGATTCTGCGGCAGATATTGAATGGTTCGACGACGGCAGTATATTTAGCCGCGAAGTCGCACTGCCCAGTCAGTCAGATAAGACCGCTAACCTGAGCCTGGGCTATGAGACTGACACCATCAGCCTGCGCCTGGCAGCCAATTATAAATCTAAGTACTTAGCCGAAGTCGGTGATGTGACAGATGCAGCTTATGATGTGTATTCCGATGACCATCTGCAGCTCGATTTTACCGCTAAATGGACGTTCCAGCGTGGTATGCAGTTGTATTTCAACGTGGTGAATTTAAACGATGAGCCGTATTACGCCTATACCGGCAGTAAAGCTTACAACTTCCAGTATGAACAGTACGGCCGCACTTTTGTGCTGGGTGTACAGATCACTAACTGGTAATAAAGGGTAGGTTATGTCTTTGAATAATAAGTTTAGCTTAGCTGGTGTATCGTTACTGCTTGCGGCTGCATTAAGCGCCTGCCAAAGCAGTAATCAGGCTACAGACAGAAACGATGAGAAAAGCGTGACAGCACTGTCAGTGAGCGCCAGCCACTATCTGAACGTGACACTGGCTGATGAGCAATATCAGCTGATGACAGATGCTGCGCAATTACGTGTGCAAAAAGCAGATAAACTGATTGCCCGGCAAAGTGGTAAGTTCAGCCGCGTAGCATTGCAGACATTGGGGCCAGATGATGCGCTGCTGGCAGCCATGGAGTCAGACAGCAACAGCCTGATGCTGTGGCATCTGATGCCATCGGCTGCCCAGCCGCTGGTGTTGTTGCAACAGCACGTTGTCAGTAGCCGGGTGGTAGAGGATATTTGCTTTTATCGCAGCAGCGAAAATCAGCAACTGAGCCTGTTTCTGCTTGGCGGTCGTGGCGGTGCAGATCAGTTGCTGTTACAGCAGCAACAGCAATGGTTAGCTCAACCAGTGATCATTCGTGAGCTGAATGTACCTTACGACAGCACCGCCTGTGCGGTTGACCATCACTCGGGCAATTTGTATATCGCTGAAGCAGACCGGGCTATCTGGCGCTATCAGGCAGAACCGGAAGCCGATGAAGGCCGCAGTCTGGTTCAGGTTAATCAGCCTTTTGGTCAGTTGCAGGGTGAAGTAAAAGCGCTGGCGGTATTACCGGATTCAACTGTGCTGGCACTGGAAGAGGAGCCTGCCCGGCTGCTTCATCTGAGCAAAGAAGGCAAAGTACTGAGCAGTACTGTACTGGGGGCACTTGAAGAAGCCGGTAATTTATCGGTAAGCCAGCAACAGACAACATTACTGGCTTATGTCAGCAGTGAAGCTGTAGCTGCAGTGCAGCAGGTGCCGTTTAGGTTGGATACGGCGTTGTTTCAGCTCAGCAAGCCTGCCATCGCACAGGTTCAGCCTACTGTGCAGACTGAGGCGGCAAGTCAGCGCGGTGATGTGATTGATGACCCGGCGGTGTGGCATCACCCTGCCGTGGCGTCGCAAAGCCTTATTCTGGCAACCGATAAACGCGCCGGGCTTGATGTCTACAACATGCAGGGTAAGCGGGTACAGCAATTAGCAGTTGGCCGCCTGAATAATGTGGATGTCCGTTATGGTCTGAACTGGCACGGTAAGCCACACGATATTGCTGCAGCCAGCTCACGTGATGACAATAGCCTGCAACTGTTTGCCATTGACGCCTCGGGCAAACTGCATGATGCGGGCAAGGTGCATACCGGCCTGACAGATATTTATGGCTTGTGCCTGTACCAGGACACAAAAGATAAAACGGTATTTGTGTTTGTAAATGACAAGTCCGGTGTTATTGAGCAGTATCAGATAGACGCCAAAGGCACAGACTGGCAGGGCAACCTGGTGCGTACACTTAAAGTGCCAACGCAACCGGAAGGATGCGTAGCCGATGATCTCAATGCAGAATTGTTTGTCGGTGAAGAGGATGCCGGTATCTGGCGTTTTGCCGCGAATTACGCTGCTGGCAGCGAGGGTGAGAAGATCATTCTGGTTGATGGCGAGCGCCTGGTCGACGACGTTGAAGGGCTTGCATTGGCACACCATGGTGATAAGCGCTATCTGGTGGTATCGAGTCAGGGCAATGACAGCTACGTTGTGTATGATGCTGTAGCACCCTATACCGAGCGACTGCGCTTTCGTATAACGACTAACCCGCTACTGGGTATAGATGGTACATCAGAAACCGATGGGCTGGAGGTGACCACCCGCTCACTGGGGCCGGGTTTTGAACAGGGCGCTTTGATTGTGCAGGATGGCCGCAACCGGATGCCAGAGCAGGGGCAAAACCTGAAGTTTGTGCCCTGGCAGCATATTCTGCAGCAGTTACGTTGATTTGATTACTAATGCCAGAAACAAACAGGCCGCAATGATATGCGGCCTGTTCTAATGCCCGCTAATTCAGTTTTGCAGCTAAACAGCGTTCGACAATATTCTTAATCTTCTGCGGCGAGAAAGGTTTGGCGATAAAACCACTGGCGCCGGACGCAATGCTGCTTTTTACGTTTTCTACGGAATTGTGCGCTGTGACCATAACCACATGGGTTTTATCGGCTTTTGTTTTAATTTGCTGCAGAAGTTGCTGACCATTGATATCAGGCAGTTCGATATCCAGAAAGACCAGATCGTGCTGCTTTTCACCAAATACCTGCAAGCCCCGTTTGCCATTGGCGGCTTCATGAATATTACTTATACCCAGGTGTAGCAGGGTCTGACGTAAGTACTCGCGTACTGTATAAGCATCATCAATAATCAGTACTGAGCACTGTTGTTGGGTCATGACAGGTCCTTTGTAATTTTACCGCATGCGTTACAGTGTAACGCATAAAAATACAGGTACAAAAAATAGCTGTTGAGTTTAGCCGGTGTTACTGAACAGACCATGAACTTACACTAAAAGTAATAACAACTTTGAAACCGGCGATCGCACCATTATGCACAATATTGTTGACTGTAATGCTGCCGCCGCAAGCTTCAATTACGCGTTTGGCAATACTGAGGCCCAGGCCAATGCCATTATGGCTGCTGTGGGCGCGGAAAAACGGTGTGAACAGCCGGTCAAGGTGTTGCTCTGGCACTCCGGGCCCCTGATCACACACTTGCAAGCTCAACTGTTGTCCATGTTGCTGCAGGCTGACACTCACTTCTGAATACGCGGGGGTGTATTTTACCGCATTGCGGATCACGTTTTCTATTGCGCTGTATAGCAGCGACGGA
This sequence comes from Rheinheimera sp. ATLC3, assembly GCF_059429535.1. Taxonomy (NCBI): domain Bacteria; kingdom Pseudomonadati; phylum Pseudomonadota; class Gammaproteobacteria; order Chromatiales; family Chromatiaceae; genus Rheinheimera; species Rheinheimera sp. ATLC3. Next base: position 1,212,751 of record NZ_CM182103.1, on the reverse strand, counting down.
TCACCTTTAATATTGGCAACAGGACTAAGCTGTAACCACAATGATTTCTGGCTGGCACCGGCTTCAAGCCTTGCATCTTCACAAATTGACTCAACCAGATCAGTAAGGTCAACATCAATATGTTCAGGCTCTGCAGTGCCATCTTCCAGTTTTGAAAATGTCAGAATTTTGGCAACCAGCAAATCCAGTTTGGTTGCTTCTTGCTCAATTTTGGGTATCAGCAATTCAGCGTCAGCCGGTGATTGGCCAGCCAAACCACTTAGTATTTGAATACGGGCCAGTGGCGAGCGAAGTTCATGGGATACATCATGCAGTAAACGGCGCTGAGACGCGATGGCTTCGGCTGCCTGGGCAGCCATCTTATTAAAGTTTGTGCTTAAACTGCCAAACTCATCACGTCGTGCGGTCAGCTCAGGTCCAAGCTGAGTTTGCCATTTATTGCTGGCTAACCCGGCCAGTGCCTGTTTCAGTTGTTGTACCGGTCTTGCAATATAGCGGGCCAGCAGCCAGCTAAATACAACGCTGGCGCTGAGCAGTAGTAGCAGATGCAGCCATGGTCTGCGCCAAAAAGGTGGTGGCGGCATACGCTCAGGCGGCATATTCAGCTCGGCATGTGGCGGCTGCATAGTGAAGCCGGGTGGGCGCATATGCAGGTCATCCTGCCAGACAAACGTAAGCCGGACTAACATTATCGCCATCAGCAGCGTGGCCCAGAACACCAGAAAAAAACGCCAGAATAGTCGTTGCATGCTGTAAATCTCTATGAAAAAGCAGAGTATATGAACTGATAACCTTTACCACGTACTGCGGTGATCCATTGCCGGCCTTCAGGTCTTGGCCCAAGTTTCTGCCTGATGTGGCTGATGTGAACGTCGATACTGCGATCGAAACTGCTGAGTGGCTTACCTAGTGCCTGCTCAGACAGCTCTGCTTTGCTGATGATTTGCCCGGCTTTTTGTGCCAGCAAATACAGGATGCTGAACTCAGCCCCCGTTAGTTCAATTTTCTGCTTTTGCAGGTACACGGTGCGGCTGGACGAGCGGATGTTGAGCTCACCACATTGCAATTCTGTGTACTGTTGCTGATGCTGCACCCGGCGTAAGATAGCTTTTATGCGGGCAGTTAACTCACGTGGTAAACAGGGCTTGGCAACATAGTCATCCGCACCCAGCTCCAGTCCGACAACTTTATCCAGATCATCACCTCGGGCAGTCAGCATTATCACCGGAATACCGTTGCTATGTCTTATTTCCCGGAGCAGGGTTATACCATCCATTAGCGGCATCATGACATCCAGGATCAGCAGATCAAAGCTATTCTGGCGTAGGCAGGCTAGCCCGGTCATGGCGCTGTTATGTACAGTAACGTCAAAGCCATCTTTTTTCAGGTACTCTGCCAGCAAGCATGTCAGTTGAACATCATCATCAATAAGCAATAACCGGGTCACGATATCCTCAGATACTTTTAATGTAATAAACTTATTTTATAGTCAGCCGCGTCTGGTTCAGCGACCAGAAGGTAATTACGGCCAGCAACGAACTGTTCAGACTCTGACTCTGCCAGTAGCACTTTGTTCTTATTGTCATCGGTATATACCAGTAAGATACGGTATTCGCCGTCCGGCAAATTGATGTCGGTATGGGCGCCCTGGCTCAATGAGGTAATGTAATACTCAGTGGTATCAATCGTTTCGTTTGGCTGAACAAAGTAGAGGCTTAATGAAGGGTAGTCTGTAATGACATTCACAACACTGATATCAAAATCATAAATCTGCGGCAGGTTACTCTCTTCAACCACTATCGAACTTACTACTGCGCTACTGTTTTTAAATAATACTACTGCTTTACTCTCGCCCTGGTTCAGCGTCAGTAGTGCATTTTTCAGTAACGAATTGCCCTCCAGGTCTGTGGCTGATAAGCGGTAATCTGCGGCGTCCAGTTGCAGGTAGTCACTGAACGTATCATGTGCCAGACTGGTAAAAGCAATACTGTTGTTCAGATAGATATCGGTGGGGTTGGTACTGTCTACGCTGTTATATAACCTGAACTGCGCTGTTGCTGCTATGTCAGTCAGGTGTGTAACCGTAGTGGTATTGTTAATTACGTCTACCGCGATGTTACCTTGCAACGGGCCTGATGCTATACGTGGAACCAACACGTACTCTGTCAGATAACTAAAGCTATAACTGGATGAGGTGAAGATCACATCGTTACTGCCAGCTTCGGTAATGTAAATGATATAGCTGCCAAGCGTGAACTCAAGTGGCTCACTGATTTGCTGATAGTTTACGGTTGCGACCAGGCTGGCGTCAGCAAAGCTGGCATCCGAATCACTGATATAGACATCATAAGCGCTGTCTGCACTTAGTAAGCTGGCGACATACAACTTAAAGCTGTCTGTCAGGCTGTCATCACGTAAAAAAGCCAGGCTCAGCAAATCCGGGCTGGCGTAGTCACCGGCCAGCAGTAGCAAGTGCTTATAACTCTGCTTAAGCTCAATACTGTCTTCCAGTATGCTGACGTCATCTCCGGCGCTGTTAAGCCGGCTTAACGCTATATCATAAGTGCCGGCAGCGTAGCTCACAAGAGTTGTGGTATCGGTGTAGGTCGCACTGCCTGCTAGATAGCTGCTGTCGTTACTGTCGGTAAGCGTTAAACGGGTTGAAGTGCTGTTAGCCGAGCCGTTATATAGCTGAATATAGCTGCTGGTATAAGTTGCAGAAGTATCATCTGAACCGCTGCTGCCACATCCGGCCAACACCAGTGCTGCTAAAAGCGGGAAACAAAGTATAACAATACGCATAAAGCCTCATCACATTAAGTACTGAATCAGCGCTAAGAAGGCTGAAATACCGAACAGTTCCGGGCTTTACTCAGCTTTACCCGGCTTAACCTTTCTTAACCTCAATGCATTTATTGTTTTAACAATAAGTGACTTTATTCTTTAATCTTCATTGCCTTATTGTGAACTGTTGCTACTTTTAGAATTCAGGTTCAAAAAGGAACAGCAGGGAGCTCATTCTTATGCGTCGCAATATGCCGGTGACTAACACCGAACGTACTTTTCCGCCAAACCAGAAACTGATTTCTAATACTGACCTTAATGGCAATATCCGCCATTGTAATGATGCGTTTATCGCGATAAGTGGCTTTAGTAAAAGTGAGTTAATCGGTCAGCCACACAATATTGTTCGTCATCCGGATATGCCGCCTCTGGCTTACAAAATCATGTGGGAGCATTTAAAAGCCGGTAAACCCTGGATGGGGCTGGTAAAAAACCGCAGTAAAAATGGTGACTACTACTGGGTAGATGCGTATGTCACCCCTGTTACTGAAGCCGGAAAAGTAGTGGGGTATGAGTCAGTTCGTTCCTGTCCGTCGCGTGAAGACATTAAGCGGGCGGAAAAACTGTACAGTGCTATTAATCAGGGTAAGTTCCGCTCGCGCAATTTTCATCTTGGCTTTCCCAACATGGCTCTGGCCGCTGTTTTGCTGTTAGCTGCCGTTTTGTATTTCAACGGTTTTACCGGCTTAACCCTGATTACCATGGTGCTGGCGTTATTGTGTTACGCCGGCTGGGCTAACTACAGCAAGAAAAACGCACTCGACAGTGTTAAAACCTTACTGGCAAACTCGTTCCGGCATGAGCTGGCGGTGAAAACCTTTACTGATGACAAGCCTGATGTAGGTGAGCTAAAAGTCGCTGTGATGAGTTCCAGAGCCCACCTTGCTGCAGTGCTGAGCCGGATGGAAGATGCCGCCAAGAGTGTATCAGAGCAATCTGATCTGGGGCTTGAACTGGCCAAATCGTCAATGAAACTGATCCAGCGCCAGCAGCAGGAAACCGAACAAGCGGCTACCGCCATGCATCAGATGACGACCACTATTGCTGAAGTGTCAAAGCATGTGCAGGAAACCGCAGAACGGGCCGAGCAATCTAATGAGTTGGCGGGGCGCAGCAGACAGACCGCGACGATAACACGTAAAGCTATAGAAGAGTTGCGGCAAACCGTGAACGATATCAGTAACTCGGTGAAAGATGTGTCTGAGCAAACGAAAAAGATTGCGTCGGTGGCGCAAATGATAGAACAAATAGCCGAGCAAACTAATTTACTGGCACTTAACGCTGCGATAGAGGCGGCAAGGGCTGGTGAGCAAGGCCGCGGCTTTGCGGTTGTGGCGGATGAAGTGCGAAATCTGGCACAGCGTACTCAGGATTCAACCAAGGAAATTCATCAAATTATCAGTGATTTAACCAGTAGGGCGGATAACGCTGTCAGGGTGGCGCAAAACGGTACCACAGGTGCGGACGCCGGGTTGAGCAGGGTAAAAGAAACCGAAGAAATGCTAAATGGCATTTCAGATGCCGTTGGCAGTATCGCCCATATGTCGATTCAAATGGCGGCTGCGGTTGAAGAGCAAGCTAACGTGGCAGAGGAAGTGAATCAGCAGGTCGTGAATATTTCCAGCCTGGCTAACAATAGCCTGACAGAAGCCGGCAATTCAGCTGACAGTATTAAGCAGTTGCAACTGGTATCAAATGAACTGCATGAATTGGTTGTCAGGTTTGCCCGTTAAAAACCGCAGCAGAATTGTGTTGTGCTAAACGATAAAAAGGCCAGCTGAATGCTGGCCTTTGTTCTTATATCCACACCACTGTTACACGGTGATATTGATATTCTGTCCCAGGTTACCTACAGGGGATGAAGCCTGTACCTGCTCAACCGATTGCATAGCACTTTGTACCAGCATGGTCGCCATTTTAGCTTCCTGGTTTTGCTGCTTTTTGGCCATTACAGCCCCCAGTACTTCATAGCCCTGGTTTGATGCCGCAGCGCCAACGGATTGACTCATAGTACCTCCTATGCCAATTCCTCAACACTGTAACGGCGGAGTAAGAGTTTACTTTAGTAAATTATTTTATTTTTTTGCCAGTGAAAAAATAGCAGGTATCGGCATAGCTATTTTACGACCTGAGCTGTTTAGGGCTTATAAATAAAAAATGCCGCCCGTTGCAGCGGGCGGCATTCCAACTTAGCGCGGAGTGACTCATTTCTCCATGTGCGTTAAGAAGCCTGTATCAGCGCAGTCTGCTGCGCTTTAATCTGTGAATGTGACAAAGCAGGTACCGGCAATCTGTTGCCGCTGTCCACTGCCGGTTTCAAAGAGCGGACCGGCCGGGTTGGTCCTTTTTTCACTAATCCTTTAAACATTGGCTCTGGTTTGGCAACAGGTTTGCCAAGCCTCGATGCTATCGCCGCCTGTATATCAGCTGCTGTGTAGCCAGCTTTAATTTTCATCCGTAAGTAAGGGATAGCTGCGGCATCCAAAGCGCCATTTACAAACCAGTCAGGTACGGCTTTGTGGCCTTCTTTGCTGGTGTTGTTAACTAAATCCAGTACCGCGACTATGCTCAGATCGTTAGGGTCGCACAGTACAAAATCCAGATATTTGCCATTTAACTTCGTTAACGTATTACCGCGGCTTTTATCACTGATACCGGTTTTTAATTCCATAATATCAGCCAGCTTAACCCGGTTCAGAATTTTATATTCACCGCCAACGGCTTTTTCCAGCAGCTGCATAAATGACCTTTCAACCGGACTGAATAAACTGGTTTTCTTCTGTACCGGGAAAGGGTTACCACTGTCAATAAAGCGGCTGGCAACCATAGCTACCACAACAACTAATAATAAAATCAACAGCAGGACATATTCCATGCTTACCTCCGACAGAAATTTGACTCGGTGTCAGGTATATCGCAACACAGTGATAACTAAGCACAACTTGTGCCAATATTTCTTCTTGTTGGCCGGTTATGTTATTTATGTGCCGAATGGCTGGCATTGCCTGCATTGATACATTTTATAGTTGAAAAGCGCTTATAGTTAGTGCGTACCCCTGATAAGCCCGGCAGTGTGCAAAAAACGCTGCTGTGGCGGTAACCAAGGACAATATTATGACAACAAGCATCAGCCGTGCCGGATTATCCATCAATGCGCCTTTGACAACCGAATACGACACTATTTTAACAGAGCAGGCCTGTGCCTTGTTGGTGGAACTGACACGTGAGTTCCGGCCGGCGCTTAAGCAATTGCTTGCAGAGCGCCAGCAAGTACAGCAACGATATGACGCCGGCGAGTTGCCGGATTTTCTGGCTGATACAGCCAATATTCGCCAGTCAGATTGGCGCGTTGCTGCCATCCCGGCTGATTTGCAGGACAGAAGAGTTGAAATAACCGGGCCGGTTGATCGTAAGATGATCATCAATGCGTTAAATGCGGACGTAAAAGTATTTATGGCCGACTTTGAAGACTCACAGGCACCGAGTTGGAGTGGTGTGATAGAAGGTCAGATCAATCTGCGTGATGCCAACCTTGGCATTATCAGCTACACCGATCCGCAAACTGGTAAGCGGTATGCTTTAAAAGACGATCCGGCGCTGTTAATCGCACGCGTGCGCGGTTTACACCTGTGGGAAAAACACTTGCTGGTAGATGGTGAACAAATTCCCGGCGGCTTGATGGATTTCGCGCTGTATTTCCTGCATAACTATCAAACCCGGCTAAGTAACGGCACAGGAATGTATTACTACGTGCCTAAGCTGCAAAGCCATCTGGAAGCGAAATGGTGGGATGATGTCTTCCGTTATACAGAGCAAAAGTTCGGCCAGCCAGTTGGTACCGTGCGGGCAACGGTACTGATTGAAACTCTGCCGGCTGTGTTCGAGATGGATGAAATTCTGTATATGTTGCGTGACCACATCGTGGCGCTAAATTGTGGCCGCTGGGATTATATTTTTAGTTATATCAAAACGTTAAAGAATCATGCTGACCGCGTGCTACCTGATCGCCAGGTGGTAACGATGAAACAGCCATTTTTGAATGCTTATTCCCGCTTGCTGGTAAAAACCTGTCATAAACGTGGGGCGCTGGCGATGGGCGGTATGGCAGCTTTTATTCCGGCCAAAGATGCTGAGCAAAATGCTGCAATTCTGGCCAAAGTCACCGCCGATAAAGAGCTGGAAGCCAGTAATGGCCATGATGGTACCTGGGTGGCGCACCCGGGGCTTGCAGCAACGGCAAATGCGGTGTTCGATAAATATTTAGCGGGTGGTAAGCAGAATCAGCTAGACGTAAGCCGTGCGGAAGATGAAGAAATCAGCGCAGCGCAGTTGCTGGCGCCCTGTGATGGTGAGCGCACAGAAGAGGGCATGCGCACCAATATTCGCGTAGCGCTGCAGTATATCGCTGCCTGGATCAGTGGCAAAGGCTGCGTGCCGATTTATGGCCTGATGGAGGATGCCGCCACTGCGGAGATTTCCCGTACCTCTATCTGGCAGTGGATTAAACATGGTAAGAGCTTAAGTAACGGTAAGCTGATTACCAAAGCCTTATTTGCTTCTATGTTGGAGGAAGAGGCAAAAGTGGTGAAAGCAGAGGTAGGCGAGGCAACATGGGCGGAGCAAAACTTCGACCGGGCGCAAACTTTACTGTTGGATATCACGACTTCTGATCAGTTGGTAGATTTTCTAACCCTGCCAGCCTATCAGTTACTTGACTAAACCTGAGTAAACCAAGCCAAAGGCGCTGACTTGCTGACAGCGCCTTTTTTGTTTGCTGCACTTTTAGCTGGGCAGGAGGGGCTGGAACCCCGTTTTGGTCGTCACAGAGTGTCTGAGTGAGTGCGCAAGCGCGAGCGAGTTGCTGTGACGAGCCAAGGCGGGTGTTGCAGCACATCCTCTGCAAAACAGCGGGACAAAACACTTTTCCTCATTCGCCGGGGCAACTCGCCCTTATGCCTACGGCAGGGCTCAGACACTCCCCGACTCATTCAAAAAAGGTTTTATCCCTGTTAGGTAGGCTTAATTCAGCTCGTCTGCTGTTTCAACAATCAGCCGGCGAAACCAGATATGGCTGGCGTCCTGATGCAGTAGCGGACTCCAAATCATTTTCAGCTCAATTGACGGTATGGCAAACGGTGGGTCCATAATAGCCATTGTCGGATCTTTGTCATACAACTTAGCCGCCCGGCTGGGCAAAGTGGCAATTAAATCAATGCCGACCGCCAAATGCATTGCTACATGGTAGTTGCGGGTAAATACCGAAATACTGCGTTGTTTGCCCAGTTTTGCCAGCGCTTCGTCTACCCAGCCTAATTTTTGTACATCTTTCGGATCCATGCCCACGCCAACGCCAAAGCCGGTTTTACTAACCCAGATATGTTGCGCTTTTAAGTAACTGTCCAGATTGAAATTTTTAAGTACCGGGTTTTGCGCATTAATCAGGCAGGAGAAGCTATCGCGCCAGACGGTTTTCTGATGGAACGATTGCGGCAGCTGGTCAAAACGGTTAATTGCCATATCCACTTTGCCATTTTCGACATCGTGAAAAGTCACATCGGAGGGGGTCATAATATCCAGACTGGTGTTAGGTGCCTGCACCCGCATTTTTTTCAGCAGTGCGGGGATCAACGTTGAGGCGGCGTAATCGCTGGCCATAATGCGAAACACGCGCTGGCTGTTCTGAGGCTCAAAATCTTTGTTCGGTTGCAGGGTTTCTTCCAGCGTCAATAAAACGCCACGTACCACAGGTGCCAGTTCACGTGCCCGTTCTGTCGGCACCATACCATCTGATGTGCGCACTAAAATAGGATCATTCAGTAAATCACGCAGCCGTTTTAAGCCATTACTCATCGCCGGTTGAGTGATATTAAGCTGATTTGCGGCGCGGGTAACATTCTTCTCGCGCAGTAAGACATCTAAGTAAACCAGCAGGTTTAAATCCATTTTATTGATATTCATTACTTAAATATTCCCACCAGCTTTCATAATTTGACTGAATCATAGCATTAGCCGGCAGGCCAGCGTCAAGCCACCTTTAGTATTAATCGTATGAATGGCCAGCATCACAAAAATCACCTTTATGAATTATAAAAATGAAACCTATAGTGTAATGCAACAGGTAACACATCAGCCTGGGAACAGTCAGCGTCCGGCAAGCCGGGCAATAAGCAAGAAGAGGATACTGCTATGTCAGCTTACCAAGATGCAATACAACAAATCGCACAGTTACGTCAGCAGAATGGCGAGGCCTGGGCCGCGATAAACCCGGAGTCAGCTGCACGAATGAAACTGCAAAACCGGTTTAACACGGGTTTAGATATTGCGAAATATACCGCCAAAGTGATGCGCGAAGATATGGCCGCTTACGATGCTGACAGCAGCCAATATACGCAGTCTTTAGGTTGCTGGCATGGCTTCGTAGGTCAGCAGAAACTGATCGCTATTAAGAAACATTTCGGCACGACTAAAAGAAAATACCTGTATTTATCGGGCTGGATGATTGCGGCGCTGCGCTCAGACTTCGGCCCGTTGCCGGATCAGTCGATGCATGAGAAAACGGCTGTCCCCGCGTTGATTGAAGAACTGTATACCTTTTTAAAGCAAGCTGATGCGCGGGAGCTGGGTGGCTTGTTCCGTGAGCTGGATGCCGCTAAAGCAGGCAATGATGCTGCCAAAGTGGCAGCAGTGCAGAGCAAAATTGATAGCTTTGAAACCCATGTGGTGCCGATTATTGCCGATATTGATGCCGGCTTTGGTAACGAAGAAGCCACTTACCTGCTGGCGAAGAAAATGATTGAAGCGGGTGCCTGTGCCATTCAGATTGAAAACCAGGTATCGGATGAGAAACAGTGTGGACACCAGGACGGCAAAGTGACAGTGCCACATGCTGATTTCCTGGCAAAAATTAATGCGGTCCGTTACGCCTTCCTCGAGCTGGGTGTAGATGACGGCATCATCGTGGCCCGCACCGACTCTTTGGGAGCCGGCTTAACCAAGCAAATCGCGGTGACTAATAAGCCAGGCGATCTGGGCGATTTATACAACAGCTTCCTCGATGGCGATGTAATCAACGGGGCAGATGATATCGCTAACGGCGATGTTGTGGTGAAAGCCAACGGCAAGTTATTAAAGCCAAAGCGCTTAGCCAGCGGCTTGTTCCAGTTTAAACAGGGTAGTGGTGTTGATCGCGTGGTGCTGGATTGTATTACTTCGCTGCAGCATGGCGCAGATTTACTATGGATCGAGACTGAGAAGCCGCATATTGGCCAGATCAAAGAGATGGTCGACCGAATTCGTGAAGTGGTACCGTCGGCCAAGCTGGTATACAACAACAGCCCAAGCTTTAACTGGACGCTGAATTTCCGCCAGCAGGTGTTTGATGCCTGGAAAACGGATGGCAAAGATGTATCGGCTTATGACCGTGCACAGCTGATGAGCGCCGAATACGATACAACAGAGCTGGCGCAGGAAGCGGACAACCGTATCCGTACCTTCCAGGTTGATGCGGCACGTGAAGCGGGTATTTTCCATCACTTGATCACTTTGCCAACTTACCATACTGCGGCTTTGTCAACCGACAATCTGGCAAAAGAGTACTTCGGTGCGGCCGGTATGTTGGGCTATGTTGAAGGTGTACAGCGTAAAGAGATCCGCCAGGGCATTGCCTGTGTTAAACACCAGAATATGTCAGGTTCAGACATCGGTGATGATCATAAAGAATATTTCTCCGGTGAAGCAGCATTAAAAGCCGGGGGCACGCACAACACTATGAACCAGTTTTAAGTCGTTAGCTGAAAACAATTTACGCTACGTGGTCAGGTAACTGACAGTTGGGCAGCCAGTGGCTGCCCTTTTTTATTTCATAAATAATTCATCATAACGCTGTTTTTATACAAAAATGTTGCAATAGTGTATCTGGAGTGGTGCTTGTTCTAACCTTAATCACAGGATACGTTGCGATGAAAAAGATACTTTACCTGCTTGGCTTGCTTGCTGTCAGCGCGACAGCCGCCAGAGCTGATATTGAAAATGGCGGTTTTGACCAATGGTCAGCCAATATCCCGGCGGGCTGGAACCTGATCGACAGTGGTATTACGCTGACACCTTCTACCGGTATTAAACTCACAGGCAATTACAGTGCGGCTGTGGCCGTCAATACCACTGATCAGGCGGCGACTGATTTGCGTCAGGCAGTAACCGTCAGCGCCGGACAAAGTTACCCTTTTAGTGTGTCGGTGTATCACACCGAGGGGCATGTCAGAGCACGGCTGTATGTTGATGGTTATCAGGGCTATTCGAATGAAGCGCTGACAGGCCAATGGCAAACACTAAGCTTCAATTACACAGCGACCACTAACGGCACTATTGAAGTTGGCTTACGGTTTTATGATGTCGCCGGCTTTGATGGCAGTGAACTGGTGTATGTGGATGACTTCCAGCCCTCTGCTACATCAACGCCGCCAGGCAGCAGTTGCAATGCAAATACACTGACATTTGAGCTGACGACCGACAACTATGGTGCTGAAACCAGTTGGCAGCTGGCTGACAGCAATAATCAACAAGTTTATGCCGGGGCGGGGTATGCCAGTGACAGCAGCTTCAGTGAACAGTGGTGCCTGAGCGATGGTGATTATGCGTTCACCATAAGCGACAGTTACGGTGACGGTATCTGCTGCAGTTATGGTAATGGTAGTTATCAGCTAAGCCTGAATGGCGCAGACATATTTAGTGGTGGCAGTTTTACCAGCACTAAGAAGCATAACTTTAGCCTTGGCACCGGTGATGGCAGCGATGATTTAGATGCCTACTATGCGGCTGCAGCCGGTTTAACGGGCTATACGTTAAAAACCGCCCTACATAATATTATCAAAAACCACAGTGCTCAGGGGTATAGCGCGTTGTGGACTTTTTACAGCATGTACGAGCTGGATACTTACTATGAACAGGATGGCAGTATTTTAGATATCTACTCAGAGAATCCCGGCGGGGCGGATGGATATCAGTACGCGGCAACGGTGAACCAGTGCGGCAGTTATAATAGTGAGGCAGATTGCTACAACCGTGAGCACTCATTTCCACGCAGCTGGTTTGGCGGTGCAGTCGAGCCGATGAACTCTGATGTACACCATATTTTTGCCACCGACGGTTTTGTTAACTCCAAACGCAGCAGCTTTCCGTATGGCAAAGTCGGTACGGCCAGTTATATCTCGACAAACGGCTCTAAACTAGGCAATGCATTAAGTAGTAGTGGGTACAGTGGTACAGTGTTCGAGCCCATTGATGAGTTTAAGGGTGACATTGCCCGGGCTTATTTTTATATGGCAACCCGTTATCAGGACCGGTTAGCAAACTGGCAGGGTAACAGCAGTGAAGCCAATGCCGCACTGAACGGTACTACGACTCAGGTATTCGAAAGCTGGTTGTTGCAGCTGCTGAAGCAGTGGCATGTGCAGGATCCTGTTAGTCAGAAAGAGCGTGACCGCAATGATGCAGCCTATCAGTACCAGGGCAACCGTAACCCTTTTGTCGACTATCCGCAGTTTGTCAGCGCAATTTGGGGCAACTAACAGCCATGAAAACGCCGGCTAAGCTGCAATGCTGAGTATTTAAGCTGAGTCGGTCTGTCCTAAGCCAACCGTCTCAGCCCTGGATGGGCTGAGAGGAGCCCCCAGGGACTGGGTTCACGGCGTGTTGGTGTGGGCAAACCGACTGCAGCCGGACGCTCAACTTACTGACTTTAAGCTAAGCTGGCGTTTTACTGTGATTGCTAATAACGCTGCTGCACATAGGCGACCACATCCTGATACTTCTCCTGCATCAGACGGATATCCTCGTTAATCACTGGCCAATCACTTTCCTCAGCGGCTTTTTCCAGCTTTAGTGCTTGCTCGGCTAAACTGATTGCGCCGACGCTCTTGGCGACAGATTTAAACTGATGCGCGACGGCCCGGACATTACTACGGTCCTGATTATCAGCATGCAGATGCAAATTCTGCAGTAAATCTGCAGCATGTCTGACAAAGTAGTTCAGATGTTCTTCATGCTTAGCCGGGTCATTGCCGAGAAAATTAGCAATAGTGGTAAAGCAGATTGGCGAGGGGGGCTGCGCCGTGTCAGTCGATGCGACGCCGGGTTTCATTGGGTCGGCCTGATGAGGTAACCAGCGTGATAGCATCGTGGCCAAAGTATCGAGTTCAACAGGTTTGGTAATATATCCATCCATACCGATACTCAGGCACTTCTGCTCTTCGCCTTTGAGCGCGTTAGCTGTCACTGCAATAATGCGGGTAAACTCAGCACCTTCGCTCAAATGCAGGCTCTCCTTGCGGATGGTGCTGGCTAAATCATAACCGCTCATATTGGGCATATGTAAATCGGTCAGGATTAATGGATAGTGGAAGCGGCGCCATTTTTCCAGCGCTATTGCGCCATCATCAGCAACCTCGACGGCGTAGCCAAGCGCATTTAGCTGATCAACAATCACGCGCTGATTCATCAGGTTGTCTTCCGCCAGCAATACTAAGCGTTTTTGTTTTCTGGCTTGTTCTATAGACGGCGCTTTGGCGGTAATCGTTTTTTCACCGGCATAAATGGGTTTAGCTTTACGCTTAGCCGCTATTAGCACAGCGTCATACAAGTGGCTGCGGCAGATAGGCGAGCTGTGCAGGTAGTAAACCCTATCGGTACTGCGCTCAGACAGCTCAACCTGATTGGTGATCACAACAAACTGCACCTGGCTCATGGCTGGCAGCTGCTGCAACTGTTCTATCTGATTGGCCGAGATTTGCTCATAAGTTGCATCTAACACCCAGACTGCAGCCTGCTTGGGTGGCAGCGGTTTCATCGTTTGTGCTTTTTGCAGCAGAGCTTCAAAACTGTTGGCTACATCAAGTTCTGCACCTGCATATTCAAAATACGCACTTAAATGGGTTTGGTTATGCAAATCTGTCGTGAACAGGCACAGATGAATATCGTTAAGCTGCTCTTTATCCAGATACTGAATTTCATCAGAGCGGCGCATGGGGATGCGTACCCTGAACTCTGTTCCCTGCTCAACCTGACTTTGCACATTTATATCGCCATACATTAACGTGGCCAGGCGCTGGCAGATAGATAAACCCAGGCCGGTGCCGCCAAACTTACGGGTAATAGAGCCTTCTGCCTGGTTAAAGGGTTGGAAAACATAGCTGATCTGACGTTGAGTCATGCCTTTGCCGTTATCAACAATGCTGAACTGGATTTGGCTGAAATCCATATTTTCTTCCAGCATTTCGGCTTTGATTATCACCAGGCCGGTTTTTTCCGGTGTGGTCTGGGTGAACTTAATGGCATTGCCGGCCAGGTTGTACAATATCTGCCGCAAGCGCACCGGGTCGCCGACCAAACCGTCAGGTATGCGTGGGTCGACAAACATTTTTAAATCAATTTGCCGCTGATAAGCCACTGAAACTAAAATCCGGCCTACCGCCTCAATGATATCAACCAGGGACAACGGGATAGTTTCCAGCTCCAGTTTACCGGCTTCAATTTTTGAGAAATCCAGAATGTCGTCAAGAATGCGCAGCAAGGAAAAGGATGACTCGCGCACTGTATCGGTCATACGAAATTGTGAGGTTGATAGCTGGGTTTTTCGCAGTAAATCTATGGTACCGATAATGCCGTTCATCGGCGTACGGATTTCATGGCTCATTGTTGCCAGAAAGGTTGATTTGGCTTCATTGGCTTTTTCGGCTGTCAGCTTAGCGGTTTCCAATGCATCGGTGCGCTCTTTAATACGGGTGTCGACTTCCTGTCTGAGCGTTTTAATGTTTTGCTCTGATGCCGCCAATGCTTCCTGAGTTTGTTCTATTTTTCGAAATAGCTGGTTTATATAACTGCCCAGCACACCGTAACTGTCCTGAGCATGGCTATCCACGCTGGCATTGAACTGCTCTTTTTCCAATGCCTGACTGGTGCCTTGCAACAGCGGTTTAATACGGCGACTGAAGAAACCGGATATTGCAGAGGCGAAGAAACCACTTAACAGTAAACCCAGTAACAGGCTGGCAACAGACACCGCCGCATATGGCCACAGCGGTTTGATATCGGGCTGTTGCACATAGATCAGCAGCGCATTTTGCTGCTCGCCCAGCGCCACCAGCTGATGAACAATCAGATAACCATTTTGCTGCTCGGCAATTTCCTGCCATTGCGGCTGCGGCACATAGCCCTGCACATTATTGGTATTGGCAATAAGCTCAGTGTCACCCCGCTCACTATGGTGGTATAGATACAGTGCACGGCTCGCATCACCATTACGGGTTTGAAACAGTACCTGCTCAGTGGCGCTGATATCATTGCGGCGCAGCAAAGGGGCGACCGCACGGCTGACCAGCTTTGTTTCTGCCACCAGCCGTTCTAACTGCTTTTCTGCAAAGTTGGGGTCGGGCTTACTCAGTAGCATAAAAAGTGCAGCCTGCACTGCGAGTGTGAGTACACACATCAGTACCAGACGTTTAAAGATCGGTTTACTAAACGACGTATTTTTCATTAGTGGTCCAATTTTTGATTGTTTATGCTGCAAGCAGAACAATTTGCCGGGCATTTTAACAACTTTTGGCCCGTTAGGTAGTGGCTTTATTGTGCGCTTTGTTCGACACCATTTTATGGCGGTGTGCTGAGGTTTTATTCGTATTGCTCAACTTATAAGCTAACGCACTGCCGGTTCTAAAATATCTGTTGACTTAAGATCGTAAAATCCGTTTAATACGACCCGCGTTGCCCAGATAGCTCAGTCGGTAGAGCAGCGGATTGAAAATCCGCGTGTCCCTGGTTCGATTCCGGGTCTGGGCACCATCAGTTCAGGTGCTAAAGTTGTTGTAACGTAGCAGATTTCAACAGCTTTTTCCACGATGCAACTTGCCGCTTTAGCTCAGTTGGTAGAGCAACTGACTTGTAATCAGTAGGTCATCCGTTCGACTCGGATAAGCGGCACCATTTTGCGTCACACAGTTTTGCCCAGATAGCTCAGTCGGTAGAGCAGCGGATTGAAAATCCGCGTGTCCCTGGTTCGATTCCGGGTCTGGGCACCATAAACACAAAGGCCTGTCTTACGACAGGCCTTTTTGTTTCCCGCCAAATACCCCAGAAAATGCGCCGGGCAGAAATAGGCAAAACGACGCTTCTTTGTTAAGCTCGGTCGCGATAAAACAACAAGAAACAGGGAATTTCATTGATGAAACACGTATTAAGTATCCTGGCTGTATCCTTACTGGCAGCCTGCGGCAGTGAATCCAACACTCAATCAGCAACTGAACCCAATGCGATGACTATGACTGAAACAGTAAAAACGCCTTTAAGCTATCCGCAAACAGCTAAAAGTGATGTGGTGGACACCTATTTTGAGCAGACTGTTGCCGATCCTTATCGTTGGCTGGAAGATGATCGCAGTGCAGAGACAGAAGCCTGGGTAAAAGCACAGAATAAGGTGACGTTCGGTTACCTTGAACAAATTCCGTACCGGGAACAGATTAAACAGAAGCTGGCTGCATCCTGGAACTATGAAAAAGTCACGGCGCCGTTTAAAGAAGGTAAATATACCTACTTCTATAAAAATGACGGCTTGCAAAATCAGTATGTGTTGTACCGGCAACTGGACGACGGCAGCAGCGAAGTATTCCTTGACCCTAACACTTTCAGCAGCGACGGTACCACTTCGTTAGCGGAAGTAAGTTTTTCCAAAGATGGCTCAAAGCTGGCGTATTCTATTTCTGAAGGTGGCAGTGACTGGCGCAAAATTATTGTTATCGATGTTGAAACCAAACAACAACTGGAGCCGGAACTGGTAGATGTGAAGTTCAGCGGCATTAGCTGGTTTGGCAATGAAGGTTTCTATTACTCAAGTTACGACAAACCGGATGGCAGTGAGCTGTCAGCTAAAACGGACCAGCATAAACTGTATTACCACAAGCTTGGTACACCACAAAAAGACGATGCCGTCATTTTTGGCGCGACAGAGCAGCAAAAACACCGTTATGTCGGTGCTTCGGTAACAGAAGATGACCATTACCTGCTGATTTCTGCTGCTGTATCAACGTCGGGTAATAAACTGTTTTTGAAAGACCTGACCAAGCCAGGCAGTGAGCTGGTGACAATTTTAGATCACACTGATTCAGATACCGATTTACTCGATAACGATGGCAGTAAGTTGTATCTGGTCACTAACTTAAACGCACCGAACAAGAAAGTCGTTGCGGTAGATGCCGCTAAACCGCAACCAGAGCATTGGGTTGATGTGATCCCGCAAACAGATAACGTGCTGAGCGTATCAACCGGTGGCGGTTATATTTTTGCCGAATATATGGTTGACGCCATCGCTAAAGTACAGCAATACGATTACAGCGGTAAGCTGGTACGTGATGTTACGTTACCAGGGCTTGGCAGTGTTGGTGGCTTCAGCGGTAAAAAAGAAGATAAGACGCTGTATTACACTTTTACCAACTACACCACTGCGCAAACGATTTACAGCTTTGCACCTGAGTCAGGCAGCTCAGATATTTACAATAAATCCGGTGCTGACTTTGACAGTAATAACTATGTGTCTGAGCAGGTGTTTTACACCTCAAAAGACGGCACTAAGGTGCCTATGTTAATCAGCTATAAAAAAGGTCTGAAACGTGATGGTACTAACCCAACGATTCTGTACGGTTATGGTGGTTTTAACGTTAGTCTGACTCCGGGTTTTAATATTCCTAATGCCGTGTGGATGGAAATGGGTGGTGTGTACGCCGTGCCTAACCTGCGTGGTGGCGGTGAGTATGGTAAAGCCTGGCATGATGCCGGTACCCAGCTGAAAAAACAGAACGTGTTTGATGATTTTATCGCTGCTGCCGAGTATCTGCAGGCACAGGGTTATACATCAAAAGACAAGCTGGCTATCCGTGGCGGTTCAAACGGCGGCCTGTTGGTGGGCGCCGTGATGACACAGCGGCCTGAGCTGATGAAAGTGGCCCTGCCAGCAGTGGGGGTCATGGATATGTTGCGCTATCATACTTTTACAGCCGGAGCAGGCTGGGCTTACGACTATGGCACCAGCGAGCAAAGCAAAGAAATGTTCGACTATCTGCGCGGTTATTCGCCGGTACATAACGTAAAAGCCGGAGTTACTTATCCGGCCACGATGGTGACAACGGCAGATCACGATGATCGTGTAGTGCCTGCGCACTCATTTAAGTTTGCTGCTGAGTTGCAGCAGAAAGATGCCGGTCCTAACCCGCAGCTTATTCGTATTGAAACCAATGCCGGTCATGGTGCCGGTACGCCGGTATCAAAACAGATTGAGCAAATGGCAGATATTTTTAGTTTTACGCTGTATAACATGGGTTACAAGCAGTTGCCGTAACGTATGATAAGCCGGAAAACCCGCCGCTTTTGGCGGGTTTTTTATAGGTGTTTTTTACCGGTAAGTGATGCGCAAAGCTGTTGTTATATTGTAAAGCGGCGAACTTCGATTTACACTGCGTGCCCTTTTTTAAAATGTGATGCGCAGTGAGTCGCTGAACACTTGATGGTTCAATGTGGTCAGACGTAACAGCGACACATGAGTAAAAATCACAGATCAACACAGGAGCAGGGTAATGGCGAGAAAAGCAGTGATCCTGGTATTAGACAGTTTTGGTATCGGCTATGCGCCGGATGCAGACAAGTTTGGCGACACTGGCGCCAATACCTTTGCCAGCATTGCCCGGGTGTTCCAGCAGCAAAAAGGCCGTCAACTGGCGTTGCCTAACCTAGCGGGCCTTGGGTTGGTAAAAGCAGCTCAAGCTGCCTCAGGCGGTAAGCAAGCCGACATTGCAGACGCGCAAAAGATTTTAGGTGCTTACGGTTACGCCAAAGAGCTCAGCAGCGGTAAAGACACACCAAGCGGGCACTGGGAAATTGCAGGTGTGCCTGTGTTATTTGATTGGGGATATTTTTCTGACAAAACCAATAGTTTTCCAACAGAGCTGATAAGCGAGCTTTGTCAGCGCACCGGTGTGCCGGGAATTCTGGGCAATTGCCACGCGTCAGGTACCGATATTCTGGTAAAGCTGGGGGATGAGCATGTGCGCACCGGTATGCCAATTTGTTATACCTCGGCAGACAGCGTATTTCAGGTCGCGGCACATGAAGAGCACTTTGGTTTACAAAAGCTACTGGACTTTTGTCTGGTTGCGCGCGAACTGCTGGATAAGTACAACATTGGCCGGGTGATAGCGCGCCCTTTTACCGGGGATAGCCCGGCAAACTATGCCCGTACCGGTAACCGGCGCGATTATTCCGTATTGCCGCCGGCACCGACAGTTTTGGATAAGCTGACCTCGGCCGGTGGCGAGGTTATTAGTATCGGTAAAATTGCTGATATTTATGCTCATCAGGGCATCAGCCAGAGCCTAAAAGCGACGGGTCTGGAAGCCTTAGTTGACACGACGCTGGCGCAGATGCAAAAGCAGGGTGATAACAGTATCGTTTTTACCAATCTGGTTGATTTTGACCAGAACTTTGGCCATCGGCGCGACCCAATCGGCTATGGTGAAGCGCTGGAATATTTTGACCGGCGCCTGCCTGAGCTGATGGCGGCCTGTGATGCTGACACTATGTTATTGCTGACTGCTGATCATGGCTGCGACCCTACCTGGCAGGGCACTGAGCATACGCGTGAATATATTCCGGTGCTGGTGTATAAACCCGGCATGCAGGCAACCGATTTAGGTGAGCGTCAGAGCTTTGCCGATATAGGCCAGACGCTGGCCGATTATTTTGGGCTGGACGCTATGGCGTACGGCGATTCGTTTAAAAATAAAATTAACTAAGAGACCTCTATGGCTACTCCGCACATTAATGCGCCAGAGGGCGCTTTTGCTGAAACTGTATTAATGCCTGGCGACCCGTTACGTGCCAAGCATATTGCTGAAACCTTTTTAACGGATGCGGTGTGTGTTAATACCGTACGGAATATGTTTGGTTATACCGGTACCTATAACGGTAAACCTGTCAGTGTGCTGGGTTCAGGGATGGGCGTACCGTCTATGTCTATCTATGCCACTGAACTGGTAAAGTTTTATGGCGTGAAAAACATCATCCGTATCGGTTCCTGTGGTGGTTTACCTTTATCTGTAAAAGTGCGAGATGTGGTCATCGGTATGGGTGCCAGCACGGATTCAGGTGTAAACCGTAACCGGCTAGCCGGTATGGACTTTGCTGCAATTGCCAGCTTTGATTTGCTGGAGAAAGCCGTTGCTGCCGCGCGCGCTAAAGATATTAATGTCAAAGTGGGTAATGTGTTTACCTCTGATCTGTTCTACAACCCGAGTGAAACCTTGTTTGATACACTGGAGAAATATGGCGTACTTGCAGTAGAGATGGAAGCTGCTGGCTTGTATGGTGTTGCCGCCGAGTATGGTATCAATGCGCTGGCGATCTTTACCGTTAGTGATCATATCCGCACCGGCGAGGCATTAAGTGCTGAACTGCGCCAGACCAGTTTTAACGAAATGGTCGAAGTGGCATTGGGTTGTTTATAATTTCCGATTAACCGATTTTGCAGGACAGACATTATGTCGCTATCAACCAATAAAATGTTTTATGTGTCGTGGGAAGCTTTCCATCGGGCAACTAAAGAGCTGGCGCATCAGCTGCTGGGTAAAGAATACAACGCGATAGTGGCGGTAAGCCGCGGTGGTTTGGTACCTGCTGCAATTTTAGCGCGTGAGCTGAACATTCGTGTGGTTGACAGTATCTGTGTCGCCAGCTACGAACATGATAAGCAGGGCAGTCTGCGTATTCTTAAAGATGCCAGCCTGCAGGATGATAAGAAACTGCTGATTGTTGATGATCTGGTCGATACCGGTGAAACTGCCAAAGCGCTGAGAGAGCATTTTCCTAAAGCCTGTTTTGTGACGGTGTATGCCAAACCTCAGGGTAAACCGCTGGTTGATCATTATATTACCGATATTGAACAGGATACCTGGATCCAACTGCCATGGGATATGGAACTGGCATACAGTAAACCGCTGGCCGACAAGTAACAGACTAATCAGGCCCGCTGTTGCGGGCTTTTTTTTGAGGAACATAAATGAACAAGCATCAGGTTATGCTGGATTTACCTGGCTGGGTAGACGAAGTTGTTGACTGGAGCAAGGTCTACAACAGTGACGATGAGAAGATGGCCGTGGCCGTAGAGTTATCCCGCCAGAATGTACTACGCGCAACCGGCGGCCCTTTTGGCAGTGCCATTTTTGACATGAATAGCGGTAAGCTGGTCAGTGTTGGCGTAAACCGCGTGATGCCACTGCATAACTCTACTGCCCATGGTGAAATGATGGCCATCATGCTGGCAGAGCATAAAGTGCAAAGTTTTAGTTTGTCAGCCGATGGGGTGAAGCGTGAGTTGTTCACCTCTTGTGAACCCTGCGCTATGTGTCTGGGCGGCACGCTGTGGAGTGGGGTAAAACGCCTGGTATGTGCCGCCACGGCAGAAGATGCCCGGGCAATAGGGTTTGATGAAGGCCCGGTATTTGACAGCAGCTATGCCTATTTGCAGCAAGCCGGGGTCGAGGTTGTGCGCTTAGTGCAGCGCGATGCAGCGAACGATGTACTGCAGCACTATCTTGGCGGTGGTGGCACCATATACAACGGCTGAAGCCCGGGCAGGCTGTATCAACGCTGCTGATACAGCTTTTGGGCGACAAACAGGTCTTCAACTTTTTGCCGTGCCCAGGGCGTTTTACGCAAAAACTTTAAACTGCTTTTTACCGAAGGATCCTGTTTAAAGCAGTTGATATCAATCTGTTTTGCCAGCCCAGGCCAGCCAAAGTGGTCTACCAGTGCCGTGACAATTTGCTCCAGCGTAAAACCATGCAGCGGATTATTGGCTTGCGTCATATCGGAATCCTTAACTCAGCATAAAAAAATAGCCACCCGAAGGTGGCTATGCTAGCAAAATTTTTGCTTACAGGCGCTCTAATACTGCGGCAGTGAAGTCGGTTGTACCGAAGCTGCCACCTAAATCGCGGGTTGTGCGGTCGCCGGTAGCAATCACATCAGCCAGTGCTGAGCGGATTTTCTCTGCTTTGTCCTGCATACCCAGATACTCCAGCATTTGGATAGATGCCAGAATAACAGAGCTTGGGTTAGCCAGGTTTTTACCTGCGATATCCGGTGCACTGCCATGTACAGCTTCAAAAATCGCGCAGTCAGCACCAATGTTTGCGCCGGGGGCCATACCCAGGCCACCGACTAAACCAGCACATAAATCTGATAATATGTCGCCAAACAGGTTAGTGGTCACGATAACGTCAAACTGCTGCGGGTTCATCACCAGTTGCATACAGGCGTTATCAACAATCATTTCCTGCGCTTCAATATCCGGGTAACGGGTAGCAACTTCGCGCGCGGTTTTCAGAAATAAACCAGAGGTTGATTTCAGAATATTGGCTTTATGCACGATGGTAACTTTTTTGCGTTTTTCGCGCCGGGCTGTTTCAAAAGCAAATACCGCAATACGTTCTGCACCTTCTCGGGTAACGATGCTGGTGGCTTCTGCAACTAAACCATCGGCAGACACGACCTGGCCATGTCCTGAGTACATACCTTCGGTATTTTCGCGGATGGTAATGATGTCAATATTTTCATAACGGGCTTTGGTGCCTTTGAATGAGATCACCGGGCGCACGTTAGAATACAGGTTGAATTTCTTACGTAAGGTTACGTTAATTGACGTGAAACCTTCACCAACAGGCGTGGTTAACGGACCTTTTAGCGTGATCTTGTTGCGGGCAATTGCATCCAGTGTGGCTTGTGGTAAAAGCTCACCGGTTTTTTCCAGTGCGGTTAAACCGGCGTCTACATATTCATAGTCAAAATCACAGCCAACTTTATCCAATACCTGAATAGCAGCTTCAACAATGCTCGGGCCAATGCCATCGCCTTTAATGACAGTAATAGTTTGTTTGCTCATGGGGATCCTTAGCTGTCGTAATTATTCGGGTCGTAGTTATTCGACGTACTTAATCAGACGTACTTGTTTGAAAACGGCCTCTGGCGGGCCTGAAAACGGCGCAGAATATAGCATTTTTCGGCACATTACGCCAGTTTGCTACGAAGCAGGCGCAGAAATCTCAGTTATACCCTGTATAACGTAAATGAATGTTGTAATAAAACTACAACGACAAGGTCAGTGGGCAGTGACAGTTGCAGCTGGCAGCCAGTTGCGTCAGCCAATGCTGTTTATCTTCTACTGCCGGCAGAAGTGGCTGTTTCAGCGGCTCACTGTCATCAGCAAGTAGCAATACTTTGCAGCTGTGCCAGGCATATGATAGCGCCTGTGCTTTTTGGTCAGCTTGGGGAGCCACGCCATGCAGCCATTGCGTTACCGGCTGTTGCCATGCTGTAAGTTGATAATGGCACAGTAAATCTGACACCTGGGCGTGACAGTTTTGCTGGCGATAAAGGCTGTCAGTAAAATCTTCTGTATTGCCGCGCCGCTGCGTTCCCAGCATCAGGCTGGTGTAGCCATTGCTACTAAACCAGAGCGGCGCGCACAGGCAAAGTGATAACGCCTGCCAATACGCGTCTGAGTGCTGCTCTATACAGAGCAGGCGAAGAGCATGTGCCAGTAATATACTGAACTGGTGCCATAATGCATGTGATGGGTTTTTCAGCCTGGTGAGTTGATAATGTAACTCGGCTTCAGCCAGAATAAAGGGGATCTGCTGCCTGCCAAGCAAGTTCAGCGCCAGATGCAAATTGTTTATCTGTTGCTGTTGCCGGTTTAATTGACTGGCTCTGGCCAGAACCGGAGCTGCCAGCTCTGGCTGTTGTTGCAGATACTGTTCCAGTTGCTTTGTTTCAGCGTCGTATAACTCTGCGAAGCGGGAAGCAGCGCAGAAATTTTCAGTGCTTGGCGCAAGGTCTGAATTGTCCGGCTGGCCCAGGCGCTGTAGTAGCTGTCTGAGCAGAGCAATTTCATAGTCGCTTTTTGTCAACGCGATGCGCAGGCCTATCTGCTGCGATAGAGGTAGCGGTTGGCTGCTCAGATACTCTGCCTGCGTCAGGATCAAGCTAAGAGGATTTTGCAGCCAGTAAGCAACCTTGCGCTCAGTCGGGTAACATCCGGCCAGTATTAACCGCAGACTACTGCTTTGATGGCTTTGTTTTAGTATGTGCGCGGATAAAAGGGCAGGGTAAGCCTGCCATCTGGCGCTTTGTGCCTGCTCAGGCATGGCCTGGCACAATACGCTGCAAAACCCGGCCCGCACGGCAAGCTGCTGAGCCTTTTCCGGCAGTTGATAATGCCTGCATAGCAATAATATGATTTCGATGCGCTGCACTGCGGCAGGCATGTCGGTTTCAGTTTGCAGTAACAGCGCACAGTTTTCAGTTAGTGACAAACGTATCGCCGTTAGCTGCGTGCTCAATTTCAAGGCGGTATCGGGTTCTGAGCGGGTACTCAGATAGCGGGAACTTTGTAATACCAGCGCCTGGTATTGTTTGAATGTGTTAACTTTAGTCTGCACTGCCACGCACAGCCTGATACTGCAATACTGCTGACTCGCCTATTGCAATTAACTGTCTGTTTTTAAACAGCAGCGCAGTGCACTCTGCTGTAGTGGTAATGCCATCGGGGGTGTCGCGGTGTGTACGGTAATATAATACCTGATATAACGTATTGCCTTGCTGTTTCGCTACCGTGATATCTGGCGAGCCCAGCCGATCCAGTACCTGCTGCTGATTAATACCGCTGCTCAGCGTATATTGACTGATGATTTTATGATTAAACACTTCGCGGTCAGCCCAGGTCATTTGCTCTACATCATCCTGATACCAGAACAGTACCGCCAGAGTCAGCAGCACATAAATCAGCACGCCTAAAATAAAGCCACTGAGTTTGCTGATACGAAAGTGTGAGGTAAGACGCTGAATGTTTGCCTGCATATTCATTCTTCCTGCGGGACAATACGCATTTCCTGCAGGTTTAGCCCCAGCTGAACATCCGTCTTTAATGTCAGAATTTGCATAAAAATTTTAATTTGCTCTTTATGCTGCAAAATTTTTTCGCGCAGTTTTTTGTGACAATCCGGATGCTCCAGCGCATCAGTCAGCGTAGCTCCCAATGCCAGTAAATCGTGTGCGCCTTTTGGGCCAATGCCGTTTACGCCGGGAATATTGTTGGTGCTGTCACCCACCAGACTCCAGTACCTTACCAATTGGGTAGTGCTAACGCCGAATTTTTGCTGCACATCTGTTTTATTTTGAAATTGACGGGCAAAAGCATCATAAATCTGAATATTCTGCTCGAGCAGCGGTAA
This sequence comes from Rheinheimera sp. ATLC3, assembly GCF_059429535.1. NCBI lineage: Bacteria > Pseudomonadati > Pseudomonadota > Gammaproteobacteria > Chromatiales > Chromatiaceae > Rheinheimera > Rheinheimera sp. ATLC3. The sequence continues at coordinate 1,187,582 of NZ_CM182103.1, read as the reverse complement.
AAAGCCTTTATCGGTTGAAACAATCGTCACTTGTTGCTCATGTTGCGCCATTTTTACTGCAACAGAGGCAATAATGTCGTCGGCTTCATACTCGGCTTGCTGAACACTGTTTATGCCGATTTTTTTTGCAACCTGTTGCAGGTTTTCCAGCGCACCAGCCAATATCGCCGGCATGGGTTTACGATTAGCTTTATAGTCCTGATACAGGGCTTTTCGCCACATACTGTCACGGCCATCAAATACCAGCAGCGCATGGCTTGGGGATAATTCCTGCTGCAGTCTGGTCAGCGCCTGACGCAGCATATTTTCTGTATTGCGGACTATCTGTGCTTTTGTGCTCTCGGCCACGTCATCCGGCAACGGCAGGTAAGGCCGCTCCTGCACGGCATATAAACGCCGTATCAGGTTCAAAGCATCAATAAGCAGTAAATGAGCCATCTAGCGCACAACCCGATAACACGGAATATACTTACTGCCAGGCAATTTCATCCTGCCCTGATCAACAAAAGCCTGTAACAGCGTGTCCATCATTTGCATCAGTTTGGGTTCACCGCTTATCTGGAATGGACCATGTTGGCGTATCGCTTTAATGCCTTCGTCTTTTACGTTACCGGCAACAATACCGGAAAAGGCACGGCGCAGGTTAGCCGCCAGTGTTGCTTTGTCTTGTTCCGGGTGCAAGTCCAGTGCGGCCATGTTCTGATGATTCGGGATAAAAGGCTGCTGGAACCCGGGTTCAATTTGCAGGGTCCAGTTAAAGTGGTAAGCATCTCCTACCGATTTACGGTAATGCCTGACTTCTGCCGCGCCAAGTTTGAGCTTACGCGCCACAGCGGGGGCGTCATCAATAATAATGTCGAACAAGTCCAGTGCTTCTTTGCCGAGCGTATTCTCAATAAAGCTGGCAATTTCACGGAAATAAGCCTCACTCTGTTTCGGTCCGGTTAAAATAACCGGCAATGTTTGCTGTCTGTTATCCTGATGCAGCATGATACCAAGCAGATATAACAATTCTTCTGCGGTACCGGCACCGCCTGGAAAAACGATTATACCGTGTGCCACCCGGACAAAGGCCTCCAGCCGTTTTTCGATATCAGGCAGTATTACCAGCTCATTGACGATAGGGTTTGGTGGCTCTGCTGCAATAATTCCCGGCTCGGTCAGCCCCAGATACCGGCCACTGCTGCGGCGCTGTTTATTATGACCTATGGTGGCGCCTTTCATTGGCCCTTTCATGGCTCCCGGGCCGCAGCCGGTACAAATATCCATGCCGCGCAGGCCAAGCTCATAACCTACTTCTTTGGTATATTTGTATTCGGTTTCATTAATCGAGTGGCCACCCCAGCAAACAATCATATTGGGTTCGTTACTGGCATCAATAACCCGGGCGTTACGCAAAATATCAAATACTGTATGGGTAATGTGTGGGCCGAGGCTTAAATCGAGCCAGCTTTTATTGCTTTGCAGGCGGCTGTGGTAAAACAAAATATCTCTTAACACTGCAAACAAATGCTCATGTATGCCTTTTATTATCTGGCCATCAACAAAAGCACTTTGTGGCGGGTTGAACAATTCAATTTTAATACCGCGCTCACGGCTAATCAGGTTGACTGAAAAGTCTTTGTATTGCTCATATATTTCTGCAGAACTGTCTGTGTGGCTGCCTACGTTTAATACAGCAAGGCAGCAGTTACGAAACAGGCGGAAGGCCTCTTGCTGGGTGTTTTGCTTTAAATGGTCTACTTCTAATTGTGATAACAGATCCATAGACCCTAACGGGTTTAGCTGCACATGCATATGTGCTCCTTAAATAGTGATAAAATCCGCTACTCGCTGGCGGGTTTTAAAATGACTTTGTCCCGGCCCGATCTCTTGGCTTCATACAAGGCTTCGTCTGCACGGTCAAACGCACTGCGGCTGGTATCTTTTATACCAAATTGTGTTGCGCCGAATGAAATCGTGATAGGAACACTGACATTTTTGAATTTAAACGGGATTTTCCTGATTTTCTCTCTCAAAGCATTCAACGGTACCTCAAGCTCTGCCAGCGATGTTTCAGGAAACAGAATAATAAATTCCTCGCCACCGTAACGGGCGATGAAATCGGTCTCACGCAGGTTTAATTTTAGCGTCTTGGCTATAACTTTGAGTGTTTTATCGCCAGCACTGTGGCCGTAGTTGTCATTGATGCTTTTAAAATGGTCAACGTCTGCCAATACCACGCAAAGTGGCTTCTTATAACGCTGCCAGCGTTTAATCTCCAACTGGTAACGTTCATCAAATGCAGCACGGTTCGGGATCTCGGTAAGGGCGTCTTGTAAGCTGCGAAAGCTCTGATCTGAAATACGTTTTTTAAAGGTTAACGCTTCGCTTTCCAGTTCATGTAACCGCTGCTCCATGTCACCAAGTGTCAGCTGCAGGTTATGCCGTTCTTGCTGCTCCAATTGATCTTTTTCACGCAGCGAGCTGGTAATTGCAGACAGCTTGTCACTCACCAGCGTTTTTAACTGTTCAAGTGATGTGGCTTTCTCGCTGGCGGCGCCCAGGTGAACAATCTGCTGTTCAATTTGCTGATTCAGTACCTGCATGCGCTCTTTTAGCGCAGAAGAAGTGCTTAGTGATGAAACAACGGTTTGTTGTACGCTGGACAACGCATCATTTAACTTCAACAGAAAATGTTCTGCTGATTGCCGTTCCCGGTTGATGCTGTTGATAATAATGCCGATCGTTTTAAGGCAAGCTTCGAGCAGGGCGTCGATAGGTAGTTTTTCCAGCAAACTATGGCGGATCTTATCCATCTCTGCTGCGCTATCTTCGGCAAAGGCCAGCTCGCTGAGCAGGTTTGTCAGCTCGACACTAATCTGGCGGCAAATATGGCTGTAGCGGTCATCATCTGCACAGTCGCTGGTTAATTGTTGCTTCGCTTCCAGTGCGTGTTGGTATAGCCTGGTTAAGTCATTCAGGTGGGGTAAAAATGCATGTACGGTCGCTGAGGGGCTTTCAACTTTGCCCAGCAGTTCTCTTAAGTCTCGCCTTAGCTGGTCTGGTAAACCTTTCTGTTTTTGCAGAAGTTTGCCTGCTTCTGTCAGGCCGCGCTGCACTTTTTGTACGTCAAGCTGGTGTTTTGCTTCTAACTGTTTCAGGTTTTCGCTGGTGCCTTCAATAAAAGGCAGCAATTTTTCCAGATCAGTACCGCGGTTTAATTCAGTGCGTAATTTCGCCAGCCGGTTATCCAGGTCAACGTCTACGCCTTTGCATGCCAGAGACAATCTGGAAACAAATAAAGCCAGTATTTTAAATTGCGCTTCATAAGTATCTTCCAGCGCTTTACGGGCTTTGAGGGCATCAGTTAGTTGTTGTTTAGTGTCGTCCTGCAAGGGCATCAACCATCAACCATTTCGTTAAATACATGTTTAATCTTAAGTATATCGACTATCGCTGCAAAAGCGATCACTGTTTGTACTCAAATAAGACTTTTGCACAAAAAAAACGGGCCAAAAGGCCCGTCATAGTAGGGAATGTTTTTATTCAGGTTTACTTCTTACACAGATAGTAAGGTAACCATGATTGTTCTTCAGTAGAGGTCAGGTTAAACATAATCAGCATTCCTTGTTGGAACTCACGTCTGATTTTCCCTCAGACGCTGCACATTTAACCAGAAATGTCGCCATATTGAAAGTTGGTTTGTAATGTTTCTTATGTGTTTTCAGTTTTTCTTCTGAAAGTACCCGGTTTAATCACGTTTTTACCTTGTTTAAGCTGATTTATGCCTCTGGTTGTGCTTTTTTGTGAAAGCTGAGGTGTAATATTACATTTTACTGTCTGCTGAGGCGGATAGCCGGAGGTTTACAAGGTTCACTGGCACGCCATGGGTTTATATCCAGCCCGCCACGACGTGTGTACCGGGCGTAAACGGCTAAAAAAGACGGCTGGCAGCGTAGCCAGATGTCAGTAAAAATACGCTCAACGCACTGTTCGTGAAACTCATTGTGGCTGCGAAAGCTGATTAGATAGCGTAGTAGTGCCTCATGATCCAGTGCTTTGCCCCGGTAGTGGATATACACACTGGCCCAATCAGGCTGTGAGGTGATAAGGCAGTTAGATTTTAATAAATGTGAGTGTAAGCGCTCTTCAGTGATATCTGCATCAGGTTGCAGTTGTAGCAGGCTGGCATCGTACTGGTACTGGTTAATTTCAATGTCTAAATCATCAATACAGCGGCCTGGGATCCAGGTCGGCTGAAACGTGGTAATTTCATTAACGTTGTGCAGGCTGACTTTAACCGGCTTACCGGCACAGGCAGATAAATCTTGCTGCAGATGCTTGTAAACCTGGCCCAAATCGGTAAACCGGCTTTGATTAAAACTGTTCAGATACAGTTTAAAAGATTTGGATTCGATAAGATTGGCCGAATCAAACGGCACGACAAAAGTCGCAAGCGCCACCATAGGTTTGCCTTTAGCGTTTAGCCATGACAGTTCATAACCGTGCCAGATATCCTGGCCAACAAAAGGTAAAGCAGTGGCGTCCAGGCCAATATCGTCCCGTCCGAGGCTGCGCGGCACAGCTTGCAATAAACTGGCATCATATTTATCGGCGTAGGCGGTGGCTTTACCCAGGCTGAGCCCGGCAAGTAAATCTGAGTTAAGGCTTGTCATGTCTGTTGATGTCATCGCTTTGCTTTGGCGTTACAATGGCGCAAGTTTATCATAAAGTCTGATGGAAGATCGCGTGGCGCTAGAGAGCAATTACACCCATTTTGTGCAGCAAGCCGTGACTTGGTACAAGCAGAATCAACAATCTTTACTGACCTGGTGCGATCCGGACAGCCCGTCTCCTTGTCAGCTCGGTGCGATACAAAATAATTCCGTGCAGTGGCAACCTGTTCTGCAACAGCAACCGGCTGATTATCGCAATGTAGAACAGGCACTTGAGTTAACGCTGCATCAGGACATCAAGCGTTTCTACCAGCTTTACTATGGCGCAGGTTTATCTGCCTTGCATCAGCGCGGTAAGTTGATGCTGCTGATGGTGTGGAACGAAGACGATGTAAAGCGGTTACAGGAAAATATCATCGGCCATGTCATTATGAAGCGGCGTCTGAAACAGCGGGAAACCGTGTTTTTTGCCACAACAGAAGATGACGATATTCTGCTGTCGGTATTAAACAGCACGGGCGAGGTGTATCTTGAACATGTTGGTCAGGAAGTTACAGAAAAGCTCTCTGATAATCTGGCCGATTTTATTGCCGCACTGCAACCATGCAGTTACGACGGGCTTTGACAATCCCAGGCTATATTGCTGATTAAACGGCAGCTAACGCATTTAAAATCAAATATACCATGCAAAGGTTGGCTTAAGCGCCAGTCACCGCTACAGCCGGGGCAGCTTTTACCGGCTTCGGTTGCACAGTTATCGCTGCTGCCGCTGTACAAAGCATAAAACACCGGCGTGAGACTGATACGTTCAATACGACGGGCCAGAGCGCGCCCTTGCTGATTCAGTTTACTGTTAAGCTGCTGCAGGCTACGTTCTGCGCTTTTATGCAATACCCGATTTTGCTGCATCTGAATCTCATCCAGCGCCTGATACTGCAGTTGCCAGCGGATTAATTGCTCATGATCATCGGTAAGCGCAGACAATTTGTATAAGGGGACCGGAGCAAAGTGTTCACCACAGCGCAGCGGTGAGCAGGTTTCGTTAAAGCGACTGTACAAAATATAGTAATCACTGTTCAGGCAGGGATCGGTATGAGATGACATCAAGTCCATACCCAGTATTTGCCATTGTGGGTAAGCCAGTCCCGCACTGGCCAGTTGGTCAAGCGCTGTATTGCCGCGCTGGCTGTGATACGGCTGCTGCAGTGCATCTTCTGCTGGCAATACGACCCTGCTGTTGAATCTGTCTTGCTGCCAGGCCGTGGGGAATTCACGTCCCAATACCTGACCATTAAAAATCAGCGCTTCGATATAACGCCGGATGGCTGCTTCTGCCTGGTCAAAGTTGGTGTCGGCAATGATTTTAAAGCTTAATTCAGCAAGATACATGTTGTTACTCCAGCTTGCTGAGCAAGAGGTCCAGTTTAGCCTCGATACGTTGTAGCCGGGCAGTGATGTCCTCAGCGTGGGGTTCATTCTGCTGCATATCTGTCTGCTCAGGCAGATCAGACGCATCGTCAGCATATACCGGGTTATTACGCCAATGCTGGTATGCCGCAAATAGTTGCTGCGGTGCCAGCCTCCCGGCCAGGCGGGCCCGGAACAATGCCAGGCTAGGTGTTTTGCCTTCTTGCTGCAACTTTGCTGCAACCTGTTGCAGTAACTGTACCGCGTCGGTCATGTTATTTGCCTGTTTGACTAACTATTAGTGGAATTTACCACTGTTTTCAGCATGGCGATAGCTGCTGTTTTTTAATTAATTGTTTTCAAAGGTTTTTATCGGTGGCATAGTCTTTGCTGTTGTTGGCTGCGGTCAAGTTGATGGCCCTTTAATCATAACAACACAGGAAGATCATTATGTTAGCAAAAGTATTTGTTACGGCGGCTCTGGCAGTAACCTTATCAGGATGTGTAGTAGCAGTAGGTGGCGACCACGACTTCGAACGTGATGATAGCAGCTGGAAGAAAACGCAGCGCTATAATCAGGAACAAATCAATAAGCTGACATTGCAGATGAGTGCTGAAGATATCCGCACCTTGCTTGGCACGCCGGACTTTACTGAATCATTTAATAAAGATGGTGAAACAGTGCAGGTACTGTTTTACCGTACCCATCATCAGAAAAGCGACGGCAAAACGACAAAAGATGAATGTACACCCTTGGTGTTTAAACAAAATCGCTTAACGGGCTGGGGCGATAAAGCTTATCAGTATCTGTAACCGTGCATGCCTCAGCAGCGGCGATGCTGCTGAGGCATGGCTATTTAATGCATTAGTGTATTTAGCTCATCAATCACTTCGCACCATTCTGCATCTTGTTTCAGTGACTCGCGTAGGAAGCTGGCCTGGGCCTGGTTCCAGAATGGCGCATCCTGGATAGCGGTGCCGGGCGACAATTTATGCTGGCGGATAAACTGCGCCATCGCTTGCTCGTTATTTTCCAGGCCGAGCTGCGCAAAAAGCGTTCTTAATGAATGTTCTGAGGTGTCCATGTGTTCCTCCTTTAAGGTGTGTCACGGGTTCTTTAGCTTAGTCAATCCAACTTCGTTTTGCTGCGACTGCCTGCTTGGCAACAACAAACCTTACTGCTATTGTGGATAAAAAAACAACAATATCACCGGGGCCTGTATGTTAGCTGAATTGAATACCATAGCGCTGGATCGGTTAAAAGCCGTTTTACTGAGTGCAGATGAACTGAAACTAGCAGCATCTTTACTGTATCAATCTTATTATGATGATCCGTTGTTTATGGAGATCTTCCGCGCTGATAAGGCTGACTACGAGCAGCGTTTAAGGGCTGCAATACGTGAGGAACTGAATACCTTCTGGCAGGCAAAGCAGCCAATAGTCGGGCTGTTTCAGGCGGAGCAGTTATTTGGCGTTGCCTGCGTCATTGAACCAGATTCGGGTATCGGTAGCAGCAGGTTATGGCACTGGCGGTTAAAAATGTTGCTGACAGCCGGTTATGTATCAACAAAGCAGTTGCTGGAGAAAGAGCAGAAAATTCATGCCGCTATGCCGGCACAGCGTTACCACATGCTGGCGTTTATTGCTGTTGCTCCCAAGCAGCAGCATCTGGGGCTGGGGCATTACCTCATCCATGCTGTTGACTCTATTGTTGATAAAGATGAATCATCAGCCGGTATAGGTGTGTTTGTGACACTGGAGAAGTACAAAGCATTTTTCGCAGATGACAGATATCAGGCCGTCACCGAGCTGGCGTTTAACACGGTAAGCGGTACGCTGATGTTCCGTCAGCGACAGCAACCCCAAAACTAACAAACAGGTAACGCCAGCCTATGAGTAAATTCAGCAGTTTTGCCCAGTTTTACCCGTACTATTTAAGTGAGCATCGTCATCCGGTGTGCCGGGCATTGCATTACATTGGCAGTGCACTGGTGATTATAGTGCTGTTATATGCCTTATGGACTCAGCAATGGCGTTGGTTATGGCTGTTACCGCTGATTGGTTACGGTTTTGCCTGGGTCGGGCATTTTGCCTTTGAACATAACAAGCCTGCAACCTTTAAGCACCCGTTATACAGTCTGGCCGCAGACTGGGTCATGTTAAAAGACTTTCTGACCGGCCAGCTCAAATATAAGCTGCCGGCTAATTAATACGGTATGCCGGCAGATTAAATGCTGCCAGTCGCATGCCGCTGAGCAACAATTCAGCCTGATAACGGCTTTCGCCATCACCGCTAAAATCAACCTGATAGACGGTAATAAAGCGTAACCTGCCATCAACTTTTCTTACGCTGTGGCCGCTACGGCCGCAATCAAGCAGCTGCAACTGTTGTTGCTGACACAATTGTCGGGCAATAACAAATGCGCGTTCATCCTGTTTGCGCTGCATCCAGAATAAATAACAAATACTGCTGATAAACAGCAGCAGTAACACCGGCCCCATATCATACTCCTCATCGCTATCGGCAGATAATGCTGACTGCCAACGCGCTTTGCAAGGGCTGGCTGCGATCTTCGCTTATGGTAAACTGCCTGCTTGATAAAGAGGATGCTATGCCTGATACAATACAACAGCTGCTAAATGCCCTTGAAGCAGAATTAAAACAGCAGCAATTATGGAGTACTTCGCCGCCTGATACTCAGGCGCTGGCCAGTACGCTGCCATTTTGCGTTGACACCTTACCTTTAGAACAATGGTTACAGTTTATTTTTCTGCCCAGAATGCAGGCATTAGTTGATGCCAGATTAAGTTTACCCGGCAAAATTGGCATCCTGCCAATAGCAGAAGAAGCATTTAAACAGCACGGTGAAAGGGTAGCGGCCTTACTCATGATTATTGCCCGTATCGACACCTATGCAGTGGGGACGCCATGAGTTCAGCTGTGCCTTTTGTGCTTAATGCACCGCTTAATATTGTGTATCAGGACGAGTATCTGGTTGCAGTCGATAAACCAAGTGGCATGTTAGTGCACCGCTCGTTTTTAGATAAACATGAAACTGTGTTTGTTATGCAGACACTACGTGATCAGATTAACCAACATGTGTTTCCGGTACACCGGCTGGACAGGCCGACCTCTGGTGTATTGCTGTTCGCCTTATCTGCCGATGTTGCCCGGCTACTCGGTCAGCAGCAGGAACAGCAGCTTTGGCGTAAGTATTATCTGGCGGTGGTGCGCGGCTTTTTAATGCAAGGAGGCGAGCTGGATTATCCGCTGAAAGAGGAACTGGATAAAATTGCCGATAAGTTTAGCCGTGATGATAAAGCACCTCAGCAAGCTGTTAGCCGTTATCAGCCATTGCACCAGATTGAGCTGCCGATCCCGGTCAGTAAATACCCTGCTGCGCGTTACTCTTTAGTGGCGCTGCAACCGCTGACAGGGCGCAAACATCAGCTGCGCCGGCATCTGGCTCATTTGCGTCATCCGATTGTTGGTGATACCAGCCACGGCGACGGTAAGCATAATGCGCTGTTTAAACAACACTTTAATTGTCGCCGCCTGATGTTAGTGGCAAAGCAGCTACAATTGCCGCATCCGGTAACCGGCGAACCTTTATGTCTGTCAGCGGGTCTTAACGGGCTTGAGCCGCTGTTTGCCAACTTTGGCTGGCCGACAGAGCAGGCATATTATCAGCAGCAGTTTGCTGCGCTTTTTACGGAGAAAACATGACCAAAGTCGCGCTAATTGTAGGTACTGTGTATGGCGCCGCCGAGTATGTTGGCGAACAGGCGCAGGCACTGCTAAAAGAGCTGGGCTATCAGACAATGCTGTTTAATGAAGCGAAGCTTGATGATGTACTGAGTTTTAATGCCGATATCTGGCTGGTGATTAGCTCGACAACGGGGCAGGGCGATATTCCTGATAACCTGTTGCCGTTCTATCTTGATGTGCAAAACCGCTTTCCACTGCTAACCGGCAAGCAATTTGCGGTAATTGCATTAGGTGACAGCAGCTACGACACGTTTTGCGGTGCAGGCGAGCAATTACAGGCATTATTGCAGGAAATTCAGGGCAGCGAGCTGGCGCCGATGCTGCGTATCGACGCCGGTGAAACGCTGGAACCTGAAACAATAGCCTTGCCATGGCTGAAGCAGCATTTTACTGCTCTGGGCTAGCAATATTTATCCAGTTTATTGTAAGCCCTGGCGCCCGGTGCTTTAAGTGCCGGGTCATTCTGCAGTGCTAACCGGTCAACCCACATCGCCGTTGCGCCACATACCGCAATGGGCATTACAAACAGGTTAAATAGCGGGATCATACAGGCGATGTTGACAGTAACGCCGAAGGCAAAACTGTTACCCGGCTGATTACGCAGCTGTTGGCGCATAGTACGAAAATCTATCTTATGGTTGTCGTAAGGGTAATCCACGTATTGAATAGCAAGCAGCCAGCTGGTAAACAAAAACCATAAAATGGGGCCTACCACCGGCAAAAACAGAAACAGGATAAAAAGAATAATAGCACGCGGCAGCGCGTACAAAAGCTTCTGCCACTCACGGCCCAGCATCCGTGGCATGTCTTTGATAAAACTGCTGATACCGGTATCTGGCAGTGTGTTGCCGGATAAATGTGCCTCAACCTTTTCACTTAACAGGCCGTTAAAAGGGGCGGCAATAAAATTGGCTACCATGGTAAAGCTATAAGCCAGGCCTATAACCAGCGTCATCACACCCAGAGGGATCAGTAAATACTCAAGCCAGTGCAGCCACGAGGGCAGATATTGCTGTACCGCTGCAACCAGTGCATTAACTTGTTGCAGTAAAAAATAAAATGCAAAAGAGAATAACACCAGGTTGATACTTAAGGGTACCAACACAAAACGTTTCAAACCCTTGGTGTGGATCAAACTTAAGCCACGAAAAAAGTAGTACATTAGTTACCCCGGTAGAAAACTGCTACAACTTAGTGGTCAGTATACGATGTGCCAACCGTTGCCGGTGCCACCAGAGCGGCTTTTTTGGTAACAGAATATAACACCGGCAACACAGTGCTGGCATATGATGGCGGTTTTTGTGCTAGAATGCGTCCGTTTTTGGCCGTGCTAGTGCATACGGCGGTAATAATAACTTCAGATAAAGGTGAGATATGGCAATGTTAGGTTCTGCGCTGGTATTTGGCTTAACGACACTGTTTTTACTGGCAGGCTTAACCTGTCTGGTCTCTGCGCTGTTAGTGCCAGCTGAAGTTGGCCCGGAAAAACGTTTCGAAAAGCGCCTTGAATACTCCATGTTTGCGTTAGTTGGTTTGGTTGGTTATGGCGTATTGATGGTGATTGGCTAAGTCAGCCGTTAGCGTGACTACCGTATAAAAAACGGCAGCCGAAGCTGCCGTTTTGCATTTAAGTGATGTGGTGTAATTTATTTTTACTCTACGCTGCGTAGCAGCGCATTGATGCCGACCTTTGCGCGGGTTTGCGCGTCTACTTTTTTCACAATGATGGCGGCATATAAACTGTGAGTACCATCTTTGGCGGGAATAGAACCCGGCACCACTACGGCACCTGCCGGCACGCGTCCATAGCTGATTTCACCGGTTTCACGGTCATAAATGCGGGTGCTTTGGCTTATGTACACGCCCATGGATAACACCGCGCCTTCTTCAACGATAACGCCTTCAACGACTTCAGAGCGGGCACCGATAAAGCAGTTGTCTTCTATAATGGTCGGGTTAGCCTGCAACGGTTCGAGCACCCCCCCAATTCCAACGCCGCCGGATAAATGCACATTCTTGCCAATTTGCGCGCAGCTGCCGACTGTCGCCCAGGTATCGACCATAGTGCCTTCTCCAACATAGGCTCCGATGTTGACGTATGACGGCATTAGTACAACGTTTTTAGCAATATAGCTGCCCCGGCGTACTGCTGCAGGAGGAACCACGCGTACACCGTCAGCACGGAACTGAGCGTCGCTGTAATTGGCGTATTTCATTGCTACTTTGTCAAAGAAACGGTTTTCAGCACCATCCATCACCTGATTGTCATTAATTCGGAACGATAGCAGTACGGCCTTTTTTAACCATTGATGCACGACCCATTCACCGGCAATTTTCTCTGCTACCCGTGCTGTGCCGTTATCCAGCATGCTAAGTGCCGTTTCTACGGCCTGCTTAATTTCGCTGCTAACGCTAGTTGGGGTAATGTCGGCGCGTTGCTCAAATGCGCTCTCAATAATGCTTTTTAACTCTGACATAATGTATTAATTGCCTTCTGTTTGCTGAGATAGTTGCTCGATAAGTGCCCGTTTCAATGCGCTTTGCTGCTCATTAGTAAGGGCCTGATCGTCGCTATTTGAAATCATAAAAAAGTCTTCGGCACGCTCACCGATGGTCGTGATCTTGGCGGCATGAATGTTAACATCACAGCGCTGAAATACTTCACCGATATTGGCCAGTAAGCCTGGGGTGTCGAGTGCGGCTAGCTCTATCATCGTGCGCTTACTGGTATTACCGGGCAGAAAAACGACTTTAGGTGGTACATTAAACTGCCGCATCTGGCGGGATAATCGGGTTTTTTGCCGCGATAGATCCGGTTTACCGGCAATAAATAATTCCAGCGCCCGTTTTATGCTTTGCTGGCGAGACGGCGAGTTTACTGCTTCACCGTTTTGTTCGAGAATGACGAAGGTATCCATCGCATAGCCATCTTTGTTGGTCATGATTTGGGCGTCAAAAATGTTCACTTTTTTGCTGTCCAGTGCAGCCACCAGCCGGGCGAATAATTTCGGCTGATCTTTAGTATAAATAAACACCTGGGTACCGCCGCGGATGGGGGCCTTGCTTATCAATACCAGAGGTTCATCCGGGCTTTTATGCCGTAGTATATGTTCGCAGTGCCAGGCGATTTGCCGCGCACTGTAGCGGGCAAAGTAGTCCGCTTTAATCCGGCTCCATAAATGCAGGATTTCACTTTCGCTAAAGGTTTGCTTCAGCAGCAGTGGCATGGCCTCATTCTGATTCTCACGGATCAGATCGCGCAGGTCCATCGGCTTTTCCAGACCACGGCGAAACGCTTTTTGCGTGGCAAGAAACAGCTCACGCAGCAAGGATCCTTTCCAGTCGTTCCATAGGTTGTCGTTGGTCGCGCGGATATCAGCCAGTGTTAAGCAGTACAGGTAATTCAACCGGGTTTCGTCGCGCACTTTCTCGGCAAACTCGGCGACCACGGCCGGGTCGTGAATATCGCGCCTTTGTGCTGTAACCGACATCAGCAGGTGATGTTCAACCAGCCAGGCAATCAGCTTACTGTCAAAATCACTGAGTTTGTGCAATTTGGCAAATTCGCGTACATCCATGGCGCCAAGCTCAGAGTGGTCGCCGCCACGGCCTTTGGCAATATCATGAAAAATCCCGGCCAGATACAATAGCTCAGGTTTCTCCATTTTTTTGACGATATCACTGCACAGCGGAAACTCGCTTTCATGCTCACTCAGCGTGTACTTATACAGATTTTTCAGCAAGCGGTGAGTGTGTTCATCTACCGTGTAAGCATGAAATAAATCAAATTGCATCTGGCCAACAATGTTGCGCCACTGTGGCAGGTAGGCGGCCAGTACACCGTAGCGGTGCATCAGTGTAATGGCTTTGTCCATACCGCGAGGGTGGCGGATAATGGCCAGGAACAGCTGGCGGCAGGCCTCATAGTCTTGTAAATCACCCATCAAACGGCGCCGTACCTGGCGGATTAAACGCATGGTTGAGGAATGCACACCGGTGATATTAGAGTTGTTGGCGATATGCCAGAACAGCCGCAGCAGGTTATCGCGCCTTGCAAACACGGCATTATCACGCGCGACAATTAAGTGGCCCTGCAGCTCGAAATAGTCATCCAGGATCAGCGTTTTGACTTTCTCTTTGTGGTTTAAAATGCTGCCGTCGAAATGTTGTAGCAGCATTTCGTTCAGTTCGCTGACACGTTGTACGGTGCGGAAAAAGCGCTTCATCATCCGCTCTACTGATGCTTTGCCATCGGCGCCAAAGCCCAGCCGCTCTGCTACAGCGGGTTGATAGTCAAACAGAATACGGTTTTCATTGCGACCGGCTTCCATATGCAGTGCAAAGCGCATCTGCCAAAGATAGGCTTCACATTCCATCAGTTCCTGATATTCATCCTCAGTCAGGTACTGGTAAGCCACCAGTTCGCGCATGGTGCGGGTTTGGAAGTGACGTTTGGCTACCCAGCCGATGGTCTGAATATCACGCAGGCCACCAGGGTTGGCTTTTAAATTTGGCTCCAGGTTATAAGCTGTACCATGATACTGGGCATGGCGCTGCTGTTGTTCATGGCGTTTGGCCTGAAAAAACGCCTGACTGGTCCAGAAGCCGTCTTTACTGACTTCATGCTGCAACTGCTCAAACAAAGCCTTATTGCCGGTGAGCAGGCGCATTTCCAACAGATTAGTGGCGATGGTTATGTCGTCTTTGCCCAGTTTGACCGACTCTTTGACGGTGCGTACGCTGTGGCCCACTTCAAGCCGTAAGTCCCACAGCAGCGTAATAAACTGACCTATAGCATCCCGCTGCGATGCCGATAGCTTTCCTTCAGAGAGGATCAGTAAGTCGATATCAGAGCACGGGTGCAGTTCGCCGCGGCCGTAACCGCCAACCGCAATCAGGCTTAAATCTTTACTTTTGTGTAAGCCAAATTGATGCCACAGCTGCACCAGTACATCGTCGATAAAGCGGGCTCTGGCTTTAACCAGTACATTGACCGGATGCTGAGAGAAACTTTTACCTAACCAGTCCTGGAAATCGGCAAAATGCTTTTTATAGCTGTCCAGGCTGTAACTGTCCGGAAGCGCTTTGCTATAGGTTACCGCCTGGCTCATACTGCTACTCCGTTATTATTCTGCGGTTAAAATGCGCTCAATGGTGTCATCGCTGCGCAGCGTTAAAATTTCGCAGCCGGTGTCCGTCACCAGAATAGTGTGCTCAAATTGGGCAGATAAACTGCGATCTTTCGTCACTACTGTCCAGCCATCGGCCAGCAACTTGCTGTGGCGGCCGCCGGCGTTAATCATCGGCTCTATCGTCAGGCACATACCTGTTTTCAGCACTTCACCGGTACCGGGTCTGCCGTAGTGCAGCACTTGTGGGTCTTCGTGGAATACCGCCCCTATGCCATGGCCACAGTATTCACGCACCACAGAGTAACTGTGCTTTTCGGCATGTTGCTGAATAACATGGCCAATGTCACCCAGACGCACACCGTTTTTCACTTTTTTAAGGCCCAGGTACATGCATTCCTGTGTTATGCGGATCAAGCGCTCTGCCATAATGCTAGGCTTTCCTACCACAAACATCTTAGAGGTATCGCCGTGGTAGCCATCTTTAATGACAGTAATGTCAATATTAATGATGTCGCCCTCTTTGAGCTTCTTATCGGCCGGGATGCCGTGGCAAATTACCTGATTGACAGACGTACAGATAGATTTGGGGAAGCCGTGATAATTCAACGGCGCCGGAATGGCCTGCTGCTCGTTGACGATATAATCGTGGCAAAGAGTATTCAACTCATCGGTGGTGACACCGGCTTTAACATAGGGTTCGATCATTTCCAGCACGTCGGCGGCAAGCCGGCCTGCTACACGCATTTTTTCAATTTCTGCCGGGGTTTTGATGGTTGCTGTCATGCCTGCTCTCTTCGTAATACTTAGCCAATACCTGCAGTGCTTTGAGCCTGCTGTACTGCTGTAAAAATACACATTTGATTGTGTTTGTAAGGTGTCTATGGTATAAAGCGCGCCGCAAATTAGCAAATCGCTTTGCAGTCTATTACAGAACCATTTTGTTCTTAGTTAGACCCAAAGCCTGCTTAATGGGCGTAACGTAAACAAAACACACATGTATCGACACATATTCCGGGGTGCTTTGCTCTGCACTGAAACACAGTCAGACCAGGGTCGGCATATGGGATACATGGAGGCTTAACCCCTTATACAGGAATTTAAATCATGGCAAAAGTTTCTATGCGCGACATGCTCCAGGCGGGCGTGCACTTCGGTCACCAAACCCGTTACTGGAACCCAAAAATGAAGCCATTCATTTTCGGCGCGCGTAACAAAGTACATATCATCAACCTGGAACAAACTGTTCCTATGATGAACGATGCACTGGCATTCATTCAGCAAGTTGCTGCGAAAAAGGGCAAAATCCTGTTCGTAGGTACTAAGCGTGCTGCCTCTGAAGCTATCAAAGAAGCTGCAATTAAGTCTGATCAGTTCTACGTAAACCACCGCTGGTTAGGTGGTATGCTGACTAACTGGAAAACAGTACGTCAGTCAATCAAGCGTTTAAAAGATCTGGAAGCGCAAAGCCAGGACGGTACTTTCGACAAGCTGACGAAAAAAGAAGCTTTAGACCGTACCCGTGAAATGGATAAGCTGGAAAAGAGCTTAGGCGGTATTAAAGACATGGGCGGCTTGCCAGACGTGCTGTTCGTGATCGACGCTGACCATGAACACATTGCGATCAAAGAAGCTAACAACCTGGGTATTCCGGTTGTATCTATCGTTGATACCAACTCTGATCCAAAAGGCGTTGACTATGTAGTTCCAGGTAACGATGACGCGATCCGCGCTATCCAGTTATACCTGGGTGCTGTAGGTCAGGCTATCCTGGAAGGTCGTGACAAAAACATCGAAGTACAGGCTGAAGCCGAAGCCTTCGTTGAAGCAGAGTAATTTCTCTGTCATTAGCGCAGGCTAAGCTTGCGCTAAACAGTGCAAAATTGCGACAGGGGCCAAGGCCCCTGTTTGTCCAACCAGAATTATTACGAGGAAGCTCCCATGGCTGTAACTGCCGCTTTAGTAAAAGAACTTCGCGAGCGCACTGGCGCTGGCATGATGGATTGTAAAAAAGCATTGGAAGAGACTGCTGGTGATATCGAAGCAGCAATCGATGCCATGCGTAAAAGTGGTCTGGCCAAAGCTGCCAAGAAAGCTGGCCGTATTGCCGCTGAAGGTACCATTATTACTCGCGTAGCGAACGGTTTAGGTTTAGCTATCGAATTTAACTGTGAAACTGACTTCGTAGCCCGTGATGCCAGCTTCCTGGCGTTTGCTAACGCTGTTGCTGATTTAGCTCATGCTAACAAGTTGTTCACTGCAGAAGCTATTTTAGCGGCTGATTTAAACGGCACTTCAGTTGAAGATACCCGTGCAACTTTAGTTGCGAAAATCGGTGAAAACATCAATGTACGTCGTGCTGCTGTTGTTGAAGGCTCGGTAATCGGCCAGTATGTGCACTCAGGCCGTATCGGTGTATTAGCTGTGCTGGAAGGCGGTAACGAAGAGATCGCTAAAGATGTAGCGATGCACATTGCTGCTAACAACCCAGGTTATGTTAACCCTGAAGACGTTTCTGCTGAAGTGGTAGAGCGTGAGCGCGAAATCCAAATCGATATCGCGGTTAACTCTGGTAAGCCAAAAGAAATCGCTGAAAAGATGGTTGCAGGCCGTATGAGCAAGTTCACTGGCGAAGTGAGCTTAACAGGTCAGCCGTTCGTGAAAGACCCGTCTATCACTACCGGTGAATTCCTGAAACAAAACGGCGCGAAAGCTGTTTCTTTCATCCGCTTAGAAGTAGGTGAAGGTATCGAGAAGAAAGAAGAAGACTTCGCTGCAGAAGTAGCTGCACAAATCGCAGCCGCTAAGAAGTAATTTATTCTTCTGCCTGACGGCAAAAAACGCTAGAATAACCGCGGCTTTCAGTCTTACTGACTGAGCCGCGGTTTTTTTATCCGCAACATTCCTAACTTTATCCAGTACTACGAGGATGTCATGAGCACGAACCCAAAACCGACTTACCGCAGAATATTACTAAAACTCAGTGGCGAAGCGCTGATGGGGGAAGAAGGCTTTGGTATTGACCCTAAAGTGCTCGACAGAATGGCGCAGGAAATCAAAGAACTGGTTGAACTGGGTGTGCAGGTGGGTATCGTTATTGGTGGCGGCAACATTTTCCGCGGCGAAGGTTTGGCCAAAGCCGGTATGAACCGTGTAGTCGGCGACCATATGGGCATGCTGGCGACAGTAATGAACGGGTTGGCAATGCGTGACGCTTTGCACCGTGCATACGTTAATGCCCGAATGATGAGCGCTATCCCATTAAACGGTGTGTGTGATAACTACAGCTGGGCTGAGGCCATTAGTTTGTTAAAGTCAGGCCGGGTGGTGATTTTTTCTGCCGGTACCGGTAACCCGTTTTTTACCACCGATTCTGCTGCCTGTTTGCGCGGTATTGAAATTGAAGCAGATGCTGTATTAAAAGCCACTAAAGTAGATGGTGTATTCTCCGCAGACCCGGTAAAAGACCCAACGGCGACATTATATCATCAGTTAACTTACACTGAAGTGCTTGAAAAAGAATTGAAAGTAATGGACCTTGCTGCATTTACACTGGCGCGGGATCACAATCTGCAGATCCGTGTGTTTAATATGAACACAGCCGGCGCCTTAAAACGCGTGATTATGGGCGAGCAGGAAGGCACAGTAATCGACCACGCAGAAAATTTACAGTAAACTACCTGGCTTGGTACTGCATCTGTGAACAGTTGCAACGAATAAAAAAGGATATAGATCGTGATTAACGACATTATTAAAGACAGCAAAGTACGGATGGAAAAAAGCGTGGAAGCGCTCAAAGGCCAGTTAACCAAAGTACGTACTGGTCGCGCTCACCCCAGCTTACTTGACGGTATTATGGTGTCTTATTACGGCGCAGATACGCCTCTGCGCCAGGTGGGTAACGTGTCAATAGAAGATGCCCGTACGCTGGCTATCACCGTATTTGATAAGAGCCTGACTGCTGCGGTAGAAAAAGCCATTATGGCATCAGACTTAGGTTTAAACCCAATGTCTGCCGGTACCGTTATCCGTGTACCACTGCCACCGCTGACTGAAGAGCGCCGTAAGAGCCTGGTGAAACTGGTGCGCAATGAAGCTGAAGGCGGCCGTGTTGCGGTGCGTAATATCCGTCGTGACGCCAACGCTGATTTAAAATCACTGCAAAAAGATAAAGAAATCAGTGAAGATGACGAGCGCCGCGCGACAGATGAAATTCAGAAAATCACCGATAGCTTTATCAAGCGGATTGATGAAGTATTAGCGGAGAAAGAAAAAGAGTTAATGGAAGTGTAAATTACACTGCCATGTTACAGAATTAGCGTCGTGACGCTCGGGCTTTACGGCGCTTTTTTCTATTTGGCATTTTATTTTGCATGGCAACAAGATCAATCAGAGGTCGTCTGATTGGTCTGTGGAAGGACAGAGCACACCTATGACTGCAATGACGCAGCTCGAAGCGCACAGTTTGCCAAGACACGTGGCAATTATTATGGATGGCAATGGCCGCTGGGCGCAGCGCCAGGGAAAGCCACGGGTCTGGGGCCATAAAAAAGGCGTAGAAGCTGTACGCCGCAGTGTGAGTTTTTGTCGGGAACTGGGTATACAGTCGCTGACATTATTTGCTTTTAGCAGTGAAAACTGGCGCCGTCCGGAAGATGAAGTATCAACACTGATGCAACTGTTTCTGATGGTGTTGCAAAGTGAAGTGAAAACACTGCATAAACACAATGTGCGGTTAAAAATTATTGGTGATTTATCAGCATTTAGCGATAAATTACGTGCCAGTATTGCTCAGGCAGAACAACTTACAGCTGATAACACTGCGCTGACACTAAATATTGCTGCCAATTACGGTGGACGCTGGGATATGGTTAATGCTGCCCGGGAGTTGGCAAAGCAAGTTAGTCAGGGCGTGTTAGATGCGCAGCAGATAGACGAGCAGCTATTTGCTAAGCAAGTACAAATGCATGACCAACCTGAACTGGATTTGTTGATCCGTACCGGCGGAGACTTACGCATCAGCAATTTTTTACTGTGGCAGGCAGCTTACGCCGAGCTATGGTTTACAGAAACACTGTGGCCTGATTTTGATCAGCAGGTGTTTTCTGAAGCAATAGCGGCTTTTGTCAACCGTGAGCGGCGTTTTGGCTGCACTGGGGAACAAGTCCGGCAACTGGCGCTGCAAGCTAAAGGATAACGATATTGTTTAAACAACGGGTAATCACTGCGCTGATTCTGGCGCCTCTGGCACTGATGGCGGTTTTTTATTTGCCGTTAGCCGGGTTTGCATTGTTTATTTCTGCGGCATTTTTACTGGGTGCCTGGGAATGGAGTGGCTTGTGTGGTCTTGCCAGCAACGCTATGCGCGGGGTATATGTCATACTTACGGCCATTATTTTCGCTCTGCTTTACTGGCAATGGCCAGCGCCACTGCACTGGCCTGTAGAGCAAAATGTATTGTTAAGCACGTTACTTTTGGCAGGTATTGGTTGGTGGGTACTGGCGATAGTACTGGTATTAACTTACCCCAAAAGCCAAAAATTGTGGGCGGGAAGTGACTGGGGTAAGGCGCTGATGGGGTGGTTAACGTTAATACCGGCCTGGGTAGCGGTACTGTTTATCCGTTCAACTGATTACACCGCATCGAATTTTACCGGGGCCTGGCTAATTTTCTGTCTGCTGGCGCTGGTGTGGGCAGCCGACATAGGTGGCTATATTGTCGGTAAGCCTTTTGGCAAACATAAATTGCTGCCCAAAGTCAGCCCGGGTAAAACAGTTGAAGGGATGCTTGGTGGTTTGGCGCTGGTCGCATTGGTTGTAACGGTCGTGGCATGGCTGCAAAACTGGCCCGCTCAAACCGGTATTTGGTATGTTTCGGCGTTGTTGCTGACGGTATTGTCGGTATTTGGTGACTTAACTGAAAGCATGTTTAAGCGCGTGGCAGGTAAAAAAGACAGTGGCGCTTTTCTGCCTGGCCATGGTGGCATCCTTGACCGGATCGACAGCCTGACGGCTACGGCACCACTGTTTGCTATTATCGTGGCACTGTATGGCGGCTTTTACTGATGCGTAATGTGGTGATCCTGGGCTCTACCGGGTCTATTGGTGTCAGTACTTTATCTGTGCTTGCCGCACATCCTGAGGCTTATCAGGTGCTGGCGCTTACCGCGGCCAGCCAGTACGAAAAACTATTGCAGCAATGCCTGCAATTCAAACCGCGTTATGCCGCTATGCTGGATGCACAAGCCGCTAAGACGCTGGCAACTGAGCTAAAGCTGGCAGGTTGCCCAACTGAAGTATTAACAGGCGTTGATGCCCTGTGCCAACTGGCCGCACACGCAGATGCAGACATCGTGATGGCAGCTATTGTGGGGGCGGCAGGTTTATTACCGACACTGGCTGCGGTTGAACAGGGTAAGACAGTATTACTGGCCAACAAAGAAGCGCTGGTAATGAGCGGTGAGCTGTTTATGAGTAAGGTGTCGCAACATGGGGCAACCTTGCTGCCGATAGACAGCGAGCATAATGCTATTTTTCAATGTCTGCCTGCTGCTCTACAGCAGCATACCCACGATCAAAAGATCCAACACTTCGGCATCGGTAAATTGTTGCTGACCGGCAGTGGTGGCCCTTTTCTGCATACTCCTTTAGCTGAATTTCCGTTTATTACACCGGCACAGGCGGTTGCACATCCAAACTGGAGCATGGGACATAAAATTTCTGTCGACAGTGCCACTATGATGAATAAAGGCCTGGAGTTTATTGAAGCGCGCTGGCTGTTTAACTGTCAGGCCAGCGATATCGAAGTGGTTATCCACCCGCAAAGCATTATTCATTCCATGGTGCAGTACACCGATGGCTCGGTACTGGCGCAGTTAGGCCAGCCTGATATGCGTACTCCGATTGCCCACGCTCTGGCGTTCCCAAAGCGTATTTCCAGCCCGGTTTCCCCGCTTAACTTTAAGCAAATGCGTGATTTTACTTTCACAGAGCCTGAGCCTGAGCGTTACCCCAATCTTTATCTTGCAATGACTGCCTGCGCAGACGGCCAAGGGGCCACCACAGCTTTGAATGCCGCAAATGAGGTTGCTGTCGCAGCTTTTTTAGCTGGCAAGCTTCGCTTTACTGACATTGCACGCGTTAATGCGCTAAGTCTTAGCAGATACACTGGCTTCCGTGTCAGCACGCTGGATGATATATTGGCGCTTGATAATGAGGCTAGAGTGCATGCCCAACAACAACTGAGGAATTTGTCCTGATGTCCGGTGCGATCTGGAATTTACTGTCGTTTATCGTCGCGCTGGGTGTGCTGATCACAGTGCATGAGTTCGGTCACTTCTGGGTCGCCCGTAAAAATGGCGTGCTGGTAAAGCGTTTTTCTATCGGTTTTGGTAAGGCTTTACTGCGCTGGCGGGATAAACAGGGAACAGAATTTGTTATTGCTGCTATTCCGCTTGGTGGCTATGTGCGAATGCTGGATGAACGCGTAGATCCGGTGCTGCCACAGTTTAAAGATCTGGCTTTCAACCATAAAACGGTTTGGCAGCGCATGGCTATTATCGCTGCCGGCCCTGCTGCCAATTTCATCTTTGCCGTGTTTGCACTCTGGCTGATGTACATGCTCGGGGTGCAAACGATGCGCCCGGTCATTGCGTCAATTGAGCCACAGTCGATTGCAGCACAGGCTGGCGTAACAGCGCAGCAGCAGATCGTGTCTGTGAATCAACATTCTGCAACGGATGCGGGTAGTGTGAATCTGCTACTGGTAGAGCAAATTGGTAGCGACAGTATTACCGTAGGCCTGAAAGATGTTGCTACGCTGCAAGAGCATAGCGTGGTGCTGGATACCCGCAACTGGCGTTTTGACCCAGAAAAACAAAGCGTGTTCAGTAGCCTCGGGCTGAACTTAGCCCGGCCGCAGGCATTGACTGACATTGCAACAGTTGCACCAGACTCTGCGGCGGAAAAAGCCGGTATCCTCGTTGACGATAAGATTGTGCGTATCGATGATGAGCTCATCGATAACTGGACACAAATTCAAACCATTGTCAGTAACTCACCGGAGCAGCCGCTTAATATCATGTTGCTGCGTGATGGCCGCGAGCTTGAATTACAGGTAACGCCCGGACGGATTGAAACCAAAGATGGTTTCTCACAAGGTATTCTGGGGGTGTCACCCAAAGTCAGTGAGTGGCCTGAAGGCGTGTTGTATACCCAGCGCTATGGTGTGTTTGATGCGATTACCGCAGGGTTGGCGCATACCTGGCAGTTAACGCGGCTGAGCTTTTCCATGATAGGCAAGCTGGTCACCGGCGATGTATCCGTCAAGCACCTTAGCGGCCCTATCTCGATTGCACAAGGTGCCGGCACCACAGCCAGTATAGGTTTGGTTGCTTTTTTATCGTTTTTGGCGCTGATAAGTGTTAACTTAGCCGTCATTAATTTGCTGCCATTACCGGTGCTGGACGGCGGACATTTAATGTATATGCTGCTGGAACTAATGCGTGGTAAACCTGTCTCTGAAAAGACGCAGGAAATAGGTTTCCGGTTTGGAGCGCTAATCCTGCTGACGTTAATGGGAATTGCGCTGCTCAACGATATTTCTCGATTGTAAATAACTAATCATAAGTAGTTCAAATAATGACAATTAAACGATTAGTAGCTGCGATGTTACTTGCCTCTGCCAGTAGCTCGGTGCTCGCTGAAGAATCTTTTACGGTTCAGGATATTCAGGTAGAAGGCCTGCAACGCGTGGCGCTGGGTGCGGCGTTGAATAATTTGCCCTTTAACGTGGGTGATACTATTACAGAATTTAATCTGTCACGCAGTATCCGTACACTTTATGCTGCGGGTCACTTTGACGATATAAAAGTTTTTCGTGATGGCAATACTGTTATCTATCGGTTGCGTGAACGCCCTACAATCAATGCGATTGAATTTGATGGTAATAAAGATATTAAAGAAGACCAACTGACAGAAAGCTTGTCTGGTAATAAGGTCGAAGTGGGCGAACCTCTGGATAAGACAATACTAAAGAGTATTGAAAATGGCCTGACAGAATTCTATCACGGTGTTGGTAAATATCAGGCGAAGGTAGATATTGAAGTAACGTATCTGCCTCGTAACCGGGTAAACCTGAAAATCAAGTTCGAAGAGGGTGATCCAGCCTCAGTTCGTCAAATTAATATCGTTGGTAACAAGCTGTTTTCCGATGAAGAACTACTGCAGGATATAGAATCTAAACAAGACTTGCCCTGGTGGCGTTTTATGTCATCCGACCGTTATCAGAAGCAAACCCTGCAGGGCGATATTGAAAAGATTAACAGCTACTACCTCGACAGAGGGTACTTACGCTTTAAAGTCGACTCTGAACAGGTGTCGGTCAGCCCGGATAAAGAATCGGTATATGTCACACTTAACGTGACTGAAGGCGAAAAATATACCATTAAAGGCGTTAAGTTTGTTGGTGACCTGATTGGCCAGGAAGACTTTATCACCAAAATTATGCCGTTAAAGGAAGGTCAGCTGTATAACGGTGCTTTAGTGACCTACACCGAAGAAAGTATTGCTAAGTTGCTGGCGCGTTTTGGCTATGCTAATTCTAAAGTGCGTACTATCCCGCAAATTAATGATGACACCAAAGAAGTGGAGCTGACGATCAGCGTTGATCCGGGCAAACGTGTATATGTGCGCCGTATTGATATGAAAGGTAACGCCACCACTAAAGATGAAGTGTTACGCCGTGAGCTAAGGCAAATGGAAGGTGCTTGGCTGTCTAATGATGCGTTGGAATTATCCAAAAACCGTATTCAGCGTCTGCCGTATATGGAAAGCGTAGAGTTTGAAACGCTGCCGGTTGCTGGCGAAGACGACCTGATTGATGTTGCCTTTACGGTAAAAGAACAGCCATCAGGTAGCTTCAATGCAGGTATTTCTTACGGTAACTATATGGGGTTGTCGTTCCAGATTGGCGTGCAGCAAGAGAACTTCTTTGGTACCGGTAACAGCGCCGGCATTAGCCTAAATACCAATAAGTATCAAAAATCTATCAGCATGACGTACACCGATCCTTATTTCACGCTGGATGGTGTCAGCCTGGGTGGCCAGGTATTCTACTCCGATGTTGACTACAGCAGTGCATCTTCTAACCTGGAAGCGTATAACCAGACGCGTTATGGTTTTGGTGCCAACGTAGGCTACCCAATTAACGAATACAACCGGTTAAACTTCGGTGCTAACTACGTCGTTAACAAAATCAACTCGATCAACGAGTACGATCAGCTACGCCACTTCCGGGCAGTCTTGTTGGATGCACAGAATCCGGATGGTGGATACCACTTTACCAACTATGAGTTAACTGCAGGTTGGGTTCGCAGTACGCTGAACCGGGGCTTGTTCCCCACCGCAGGTCATTACTTAGGTGCCAGCATTAAAGCCAGCACCCCGAACTCTGATTTGCAGTTCTTTAAAACGTCTTTCGAAGCGCGTAATTATATTCCGCTGAGCAATGACCACGCCTGGTCATTCCTGTCGAAAATAGAACTGGGTTATGGCAACGGCTACGGCGACAAAAATGGCTATGATTATACCCTGCCATTTATTGAAAATTATTACGCCGGTGGCCAGAATCTGCGTGGTTTTGAAAGCCGTATTATCGGTCCGCATGCTATTTACCGCTATGCTGACTCAGTACCAGGCTTACCTGGTAGCGGCACAGGTGCAGGCAGTTACCCAAGTGGTCCGGAAAATGACAGCTACCAAGTGTCGCAACGCTCGATAGGTGGTAATGCGCTGGCAGTGTTAACATTGGAGCTTATCACACCAACGCCGTTTTTAAGTGATGACTACCGTAACTCAGTACGAACCAGCCTGTTTGTTGATGCCGGTAACGTCTGGGATACCGAGTTTGATATTAATCGGTACAATGGTCTGCGGCAAATTCAGACCAGCCAGCAACAACCGCAGCTGATAGATTATTCAGATGCTGGTTTGTTTCGGGCGACAGCTGGTGTATCTTTACAGTGGATTTCGCCTATGGGCCCGCTCACCTTCAGCCTGGCAAAAATCATTAAAAAGCAGGAAGGTGATTTACAAGAGAACTTTAGTTTCAATATTGGTACAACATTCTAGATTAGAAAAAATAGGGAATAAAAGATGTTAAATATGCGTGCAGTAAAATCGGCAATGATTCTGGTTGCAGGTTTATTGATGGCTGGCACTGTTGCCGCTAAAGAAATGAAAATTGCTTATGTTGATGTTCAGGCGGTTGCCGCTAAAATCCCTCAGTCAGCAGCTATGCAGGAAACGATTAAAAATGAGTTTGCCCAGCGTATTGAAGCCGTTGGTAAGCTGGAAAAAGACATCGGTTTCAACATTGAGAAGTTGCGCCGCGATGGCCCGACAATGAGCGAAAAACAGCAGGAAGAGCTCAAAGCTACTGTAACCAGCCAGCGCCAGCAGTATGAGCAGTTGGCTCGTCCGTTGGATGAAGAAATCCGTACCCGTCAGGCTGAGGAACGCAATAAAGTGTTAGCGCTGATTAAAGCCGCAATTGATGTAGTGGCTGAGCGTGAAAAGTTCGATATGGTATTAAACTCTGGCGCTGCAGTATATGCCAAGCCTGAGTTTGATATTTCTGAAGCAGTTGTTGCTCAGGTAAGCAAAGCAAAATAATGGCACGTTTTATTCTTTCTGAACTGGCTGAGCGCTTAGGCGCTCAGCTGATTGGTGATGCAGATTGCCAAATTACTTCTACTGCGACACTGGAAAATGCCCAATCAGGGCAAATCAGTTTTCTCTCAAACAGTAAATATCGAAAATTTCTTTCAGAAACTGCAGCCTCTGCGGTGCTGATTACTCAGGAAGACATTTCTTTTGTAGCCCCAGGTGTGGCTGCGCTGGTGGTTGCAAATCCTTATACGGC
Source organism: Rheinheimera sp. ATLC3 (assembly GCF_059429535.1). Lineage (NCBI taxonomy): Bacteria > Pseudomonadati > Pseudomonadota > Gammaproteobacteria > Chromatiales > Chromatiaceae > Rheinheimera > Rheinheimera sp. ATLC3. Next base: position 1,160,696 of record NZ_CM182103.1, on the reverse strand, counting down.
TTTCGCTCGTGTTGCGCAGTTGCTGGACAATACACCTGCGGTTGCTTGCGGTATTCATCCTACAGCTGTCGTTGACGGCAGTGCAGTACTTGGCGATAACGTCTCCATTGGCGCCAATGCTGTGGTATCAGCCGGCGTGCAACTTGGCAACAATGTCCAGGTAGGCGCTGGATGCTTTATCGGCGAACAGGCCAGCATTGCAGACAACAGCAAAATATGGGCTAACGCCACGGTATATCATCGCGTACGTATTGGTCAGCGCTGTATTGTTCATAGTGGCGCGGTGTTAGGCGCTGATGGTTTTGGCTTTGCCAACGAGCGTGGCACCTGGCTGAAGATCCCGCAAACCGGCACTGTCATTTTGGGCGACGATACAGAGATTGGCGCCAATACGACTATAGATCGCGGTGCGGTAGAAGATACCATCATTGGTAATAACGTCATTATTGATAACCAATGCCAGATTGCTCATAACGTAAAAATAGGCGATCATACCGCTATAGCCGGTTGTACTGTTGTTGCGGGCAGCACCAAAATAGGACGCTACTGTATAATAGGTGGCGCAGTGGTTATTAACGGTCATATGGAAATTTGTGACGGTGCTAATATCACTGGCATGGCAATGGTTATGAAGCCGATCACAGAAAAAGGCATATACTCGTCGGGTATTCCTGCCACCACGAATCAAGAGTGGCGTAAAAACACGGCTAAGTTACGACAAATAGATCAACTATATCAGCGGGTTAAGCAACTTGAAAAACAGCTTGCCACTGTGCTTCCGGCACAAAACGCTGACCACCAGACAGAGGAATAGCTTTGGCTAACCAACTTAACAGCCTGCAAATCCAGGAAATTATGGCTTTATTGCCACATCGTTATCCATTCTTGCTAATCGACCGGGTGCTGGATTACACGCCGGGTGAAAGCCTGACGGCAATAAAAAATGTCACGGTGAATGAGCCTATTTTTACCGGGCATTTCCCCGGTATGCCCATTTTCCCAGGTGTATTAATACTGGAGGCGCTGGCACAGGCTACCGGTATTCTGGGTTTTAAAACGGTGACAGAGCGGTCTGAAAACGAATTGTATCTTTTTGCTGCGATTGACGAAGCACGTTTTAAAAAGCCGGTAATACCCGGTGATACAATGGTATTGGAAGTGAAGTTTCTGAAAGAGCGCCGCAACATGTGGAAGTTTTACGGCGAAGCGAAAGTTGAAGGCCAGATTGTCTGCTCGGCTGAGCTGATGTGTGCCAGAAGAGAACTCTAACGTGATCCATCCAACGGCGGTAATTGATGCCAGTGCTAAGCTTGGCAATAATGTAAAAGTTGGTCCGTTTTGTTATATCGGCCCTAATGTTGTGCTTGGCGATGATTGCGTTCTGGAATCGCATGTTGCGATTAAAGGTCCTAGCACTATCGGCAAAGGCAACCACTTCTTTCAGTTTGCCAGTATCGGTGAAGATTGTCAGGACAAGAAGTATAAAGGTGAGCCAACCGAGCTGATTGTCGGTGATTACAATGTGTTTCGTGAAGGCTGTTCAGTACACCGTGGTACTATTCAGGATCAGGGTAAAACCATTATTGGCAGCCATAATCTGTTTATGAACACCACTCATATTGCTCATGACTGCGTGATTGGTGATTACACCATCTTCGCCAGTGGTGCTCAGGCTGCCGGGCACGTTCATGTAGGTGACTGGGCTATTCTGGGCGGCATGACCGGTGTGCATCAGTTTGTACATATCGGTGCCCACGCGTTTTGTGGTGGCGGTTCTATAGTATTAAAAGATGTCCCGCCATATCTGATGGTGCACGGTGCTCCTTGTGTACCTGCCGGTATTAATACCGAAGGCTTGAAACGCCGCGGCTATAGCAGCGAAGCGCTGTTGGAAATACGCCGTGCTTACAAAGAAGTGTACCGTAAAGGTCAGACCGTAGCTGAAGCGCTGACAGCATTGGAAGAAAAAGCAGCAGAGGTGCCGGAGCTTAAACTGTTTACTGACTTCATAGCCAACGCCAGCAGAGGCATAGTGCGCTGATGCCGGCGGATAAACCACTGAAAGTAGCCATTATCGCCGGGGAACACTCCGGCGATATTTTAGGTGCCGACCTTATCACTGCGCTTAAAGTGCAGCATCCGGATGCCGTGTTTTATGGTATTGGCGGGCCTCGGATGCAGGCTTTGGGGTTTACCGCGTTATTTGACATGGAAGAGCTGGCGGTAATGGGCATTGTTGAAGTGCTAGGCCGCTTGCCACGTTTACTGCAGGTGAAGCGTGAAATCCTGGCCGCACTGTTGGCGGATAAGCCCGATGTCTTTGTTGGTATCGATGCGCCCGATTTTAACCTGCCGGTAGAGCTTAAACTGAAACAGGCCGGGATTAAAACCGTACATTACGTCAGCCCGTCTGTCTGGGCCTGGCGACATAAACGTATTTTTAAAATTGCAGCGGCAACGGATATGGTGTTGTCATTGTTACCGTTTGAGAAAGCCTTTTACGATAAGTATCAGATACCCTGTACCTTTGTTGGCCATACGATGGCGGATAATATGCCGCTGGATGTCGACAAAGCCAAGGCTAAAGTTGAGCTGGGGCTTGATCCCGCAAGACCGGTGCTGGCTATTATGCCTGGTAGCCGCACTAACGAAATTAAATTGCTGGCACCGGATTTTCTTCAAGCGGCATTATTGCTGCAGCAGCAAATACCGCAGTTGCAGTTTGTAACTAACATGGTGACTTCGAGCAAGGCTGATCAGTTCAATGCCATTAGGCAACAAATGGCACCTGGTTTGCTGATCAGAGAGTTTACCGGACAGGCGCGCCAGGTTTTACTGGCGTCAGATGCGACTTTTATTACTTCGGGTACAGCAACGTTAGAAGCCATGTTGGCTAAATGCCTGATGGTCGTTGCGTACCGTGCAAACTGGCTGACTTATCAGATTGGCAAACGCCTGGTGAAGCTTTCACATTTTAGTTTGCCTAATTTACTGGCCGGGCACGGCATGGTCACAGAGTTATTGCAGCATGAGGTAACACCACAGGCGCTCAGTTCCGCTATGCTGCCGTTGCTATCTGCTGATCGGCAGTCACTGCTGCTTCAATACCGGGACATTCATCAACGCATAAAATGCGACGCCAGCGTAAAAGCAGCGCAGGCTATTTTACAGGTAGTGAACGATGATGTTGTACCAGCGACCTGACGTCAGGCTAATTTGTGGTGTAGATGAAGTTGGCCGCGGCCCGCTTATTGGTGCTGTGGTGACGGCTGCTGTTATTCTGGACCCGGCCAGGCCTGTCGCCGGCCTGACAGATTCAAAAAAACTGTCCGAAAAACGTCGTAATGAACTGGCAGCCCAAATTAAACAGCAAGCGTTGTGCTGGGCACTGGGCAGGGCAGAACCGGCAGAAATCGATCAGCTGAACATATTGCATGCCACCATGCTGGCTATGCGCCGTGCCGTAGCGGCTTTAGCCATTCAGCCGGAGTGGGTGTTGGTTGACGGTAACCGTACCACTGAATTTGGCGTACCTGCTTCTGCTGTTATTAAAGGCGACTTGCTGGTACCTGAAATCAGTGCTGCCTCTATTTTAGCCAAGGTGGCGCGTGATGAAGAAATGCAGGCATTGCATCTACAACACCCGCAGTTTGGTTTTGCTGACCACAAAGGTTACCCCACTGCCGCCCACCTGGCAGCTATTGCACAGTATGGTGTGTTACCTGAGCACAGGCGCAGTTTTAAACCTGTCAGGCTGGTACTGGAGCAGCAAAGCATATGAGTAACCCGGCATTTATTCATTTGCGTGTACACAGCGATTTCTCGATGGTAGACGGTGTCGCCAAGGTCAAACCTATCGTTAAAGCTGCGCAGAAGCTGAATATGCCAGCATTGGCACTGACGGACCAAATGAACTTTTGTGGCCTGGTGCGCTTTTACAGTACAGCTCACGATGCCGGAATTAAGCCCATAGTAGGCGTTGACTGCTACGTGCAGCACCCTTTGTTTGGCAGTGAAAGTAGCCGCATGTTACTGCTGGCGGCAGATAACACTGGTTATCAGAATTTAAGCCAGCTTATTTCTAAAGCTTATCTGCGTGGGCATGTCGATGATAAACCTCAGATAGAGCACGACTGGCTGGCCGAGTATGCGCAGGGTGTCATTATCCTATCGGCTGGTAAAGACGGTTTACTGGGCAAGGCATTACTGAAAGAAAATCAGCAGTCGGTAAATGAATTAACGGCCTTTTATCAGCAATATTTTCCGGACCGTTTTTATCTGGAGCTCATCCGCACTGGTCGCGCCGATGAAGAGCTATACATTCAGAAAGCCGTAACCTTGGCAGAGCAGCATGACTTGCCGCTGGTCGCGACCAACGAAGTGGTGTTTTTGCAGCCAGAGGATTTTCCGGCCCATGAAATACGCGTTGCTATTCATGATGGTTTTACACTGGATGACAAGCGCCGCCCGAAAAACTACACCGATCAGCAATACCTGAAATCTGAGCAGGAAATGCAGCAGCTCTTTGCTGATTTACCCGAAGCGCTGGAAAACTCGGTCGAAATAGCCAAACGCTGTAATGTCACTATTCGTCTTGGTGAATATTTTCTGCCGGCATTCCCGACTGGCGGTATGACCGATGCTGATTTTTTGGTGATGAAATCGCGCGAAGGTCTGGAAGATCGTTTAGTACAGTTATTTCCGGATGAAACTATACGGCAGCAAAAACGTGTTGAATACGATGAACGTTTGCAGATAGAGCTGGACGTTATCAATCAGATGGGGTTTCCGGGCTACTTCCTGGTGGTGATGGAGTTTATTCAGTGGAGTAAAGACAACGACATTCCGGTCGGGCCGGGACGGGGGTCGGGTGCCGGTTCACTGGTGGCGTACGCGCTTAAAATTACCGATCTGGACCCGCTGGAATTCGATCTGCTATTTGAACGTTTTCTGAACCCTGAACGGGTATCAATGCCTGATTTCGACGTCGATTTTTGTATGGACCGGCGTGACGAAGTCATTGACCACGTGGCTGATATGTACGGCCGCGAAGCGGTGTCGCAGATTATTACCTTTGGTACCATGGCGGCCAAAGCTGTTATCCGTGATGTTGGCCGGGTATTGGGCCATCCGTATGGTTTCGTCGATCGCATTTCTAAATTGATACCGCCTACGCCAGGTATGACGCTGGAGCAAGCGTTTAAAGAAGAGCCGCGCTTGCCAGAGTTGTACGAGCAGGATCAGGAAGTAAAAGACCTGATCGATATGGCACGTCAGCTTGAAGGCGTAACCCGTAATGCCGGTAAACACGCCGGTGGAGTGGTTATTGCGCCAACCAAAATTACCGATTTCTCTCCGCTGTATTGCGATGACGAAGGTAACAACCCGGTTACCCAGTTTGATAAAAACGACGTTGAATATGCCGGCCTGGTAAAATTTGACTTCCTGGGCTTGCGGACACTGACCATTTTGCAGTGGGCTGTGAACATGGCTAATGCCCGCTTAACGCGTGAAGGCAAGCCGCTGGTTGATATTAACAGCATACCGCTGACCGATAAGAAAAGTTACGACATGCTGATGAAAGCGGATACCACAGCGGTATTCCAGCTGGAATCACGTGGTATGAAAGATCTTATTCGCCGTCTGCAGCCAGACTGTTTCGAAGACATGATCGCATTGGTGGCGTTGTTCCGGCCCGGCCCTCTGCAATCGGGCATGGTAGATAACTTTATCGACCGAAAACGTGGCCGCGAAGAAATTTCATATCCGGATGCGACCTGGCAGCATGAATCGTTGCAACCTATTTTGGAGCCAACCTACGGCATTATCCTGTATCAGGAACAGGTAATGCAGATAGCGCAGGTACTCTCTGGCTACTCGCTTGGTGGTGCAGACTTGTTGCGCCGTGCTATGGGCAAGAAAAAGCCGGAGGAAATGGCCAAGCAGCGGGACACCTTCCAACAAGGTGCCGCCAACAATGGTATTGACCCTGATCTGGCGATGAAAATTTTCGATCTGGTGGAAAAATTCGCCGGTTACGGGTTCAATAAATCTCACTCTGCCGCTTATGCGCTGGTGTCTTATCAGACATTGTGGATGAAAGCACATTACCCTGCCGAGTTTATGGCAGCAGTAATGTCGGCTGATATGGACAACACCGATAAAATTGTCACCCTGGTCGATGAGTGCGAGCGGATGAAACTCAAACTTATTCCGCCAGATGTCAATGCCGGTGTTTATAAGTTCACGGTGAACGAGCAGGGCCATATTGTTTATGGTATCGGCGCAATAAAAGGTGTGGGTGAAGGCCCGATTGACGCTATTTTAGAGGCGCGCAACAAACACGGCGCTTTTACCGATTTATTCGATTTTTGCGCTAAAGTCGATTTAAAGAAACTGAATCGTCGTGTGATTGAAAAGCTGATTTTGTCCGGTGCAATGGACAGGTTAGGGCCGCACAGAGCCGCACTTTCTGCAACACTGGAAGAGGCAATGAAAGCCGCTGAGCAACATGCTAAAGCCCAGGCGGTAGGGCAGGATGATTTATTCGGCTTATTAAGTCCGGAGCCAGAGCATGCCGCTGCCGCATTTAAACAGGTTGAACCCTGGGCGGATGAAGTATGGCTGGAAGGTGAGCGTGAAACCTTGGGGCTGTATTTAACCGGACACCCGATAAACCGCTATCTTGATGAGATCCCCCGTTATGTCAATTGCCGCCTGGTAGAGCTGCAACCCACTAAGAAAGATCAAAGTGTTACAGTAGCTGGTTTAGTCGTGTCGGTGCGGATCATGATTAACAAAAAGGGCCGGCGCTGGGCTATTGTGACGCTGGATGATAAGTCAGCCCGGCTGGATGTACGATTTTTCCCCGATTTGCTGGAATCCTTTGAGCAACAGCTGCAAAAAGACCGTATTTTGGTAATAACGGGACAGGTCAGCTTTGATGATTTTAACGGTGGCCTTACAATGACCGGCCGCGATGTCAGCGAGATTACTCAGGTTCGGGAAAAATCTCTGAGATCGTTGAATATCACTGTACAATCGCCGCAAATAGACCACAATTACCTGCAAAGATTGCAGCAGGTGCTGGGCGAGTTTAAAGCAGGTACTGTGCCGGTGAAGCTGCGTTATCAGCGCCAGGAAGGCGAAGTGATGTTGCAATTAGGAACGCAGTGGTGGGTGACACCGGCCGATGCTTTGTTGCACCAGTTAAAACAATTGGCAACAATAGAACTGGAATTTAATTAATTAGGTAGTGACAGTCGATGATGCTGAATTATTTAGAGTTTGAGCAACCTATTGCTGAACTTGAAGCAAAAATAGACGAATTACGTAACGTCAGCCGTAACGGCGATTACGATCTGGGCCTGGAAGAAGAAATAAACAAACTAAAAGAAAAAAGTCTTGGCCTGACCAAAAAAATCTTTGCTGAACTGGGAGCCTGGCAGGTGGCACAGTTAGCCCGCCATCCACTTCGGCCTTATACGCTGGATTACATCCGGCATATGTTTACCGATTTTGACGACTTAGCCGGTGATCGCACTTTTGCAAACGATCAGGCTATTGTCGGTGGTACGGCCCGGCTGGGCGATATTCCGGTGATGGTAATAGGCCATCAGAAAGGTCGTGATACCCGGGAAAAAATAAAGCGTAATTTTGGTATGCCGCGCCCGGAAGGTTACCGTAAAGCGTTAAGGCTGATGGAAATGGCCGAACGCTTTAAAATGCCGATTATTACTTTTATCGATACGCCGGGTGCTTACCCTGGGATCGGCGCCGAAGAGCGGGGGCAGTCTGAAGCGATTGCCCGCAACCTGAAAGTGATGGCCGGGCTTAAGGTGCCGGTGATCTGTACTGTAATAGGTGAAGGTGGGTCTGGCGGTGCTCTGGCAATTGGCGTAGGCGACAAAGTGAATATGCTGCAGTACAGTACTTACTCGGTGATTTCACCTGAAGGCTGTGCATCTATTTTATGGAAAAGTGCAGAGAAGGCGCCGTTGGCTGCAGATGCGATGGGTATTACCGCTGAGCGTATCAAAGAGCTTAAGCTTATCGATGAAGTGTTCCCCGAGCCTTTGGGCGGGGCACATCGTGCGCCCGAACAGATGGCACAAACGTTAAAGCAGGCATTGCTGCGTGATTTGCAGAAACTGCAGAAAATGAGCGAGAAAGAGTTGCTGGATGTGCGTTATAAGCGTTTGATGTCTTACGGCTACTGTTAAGTTGTGTGACGCCGTTCTAAGCCAGTGCCTCTGCACTGGCTTTTTATTTTATGCTAGCCTGAGCTGACTTGATATTGTCCGGCCAACAGAATTAACGCCCATATGCCTGAACTGAACTCGAGCTATATTATTGAGACCTTAACGCTACGCCCGGATAACCAGCTGGTGCTGGCATTAAGTGGCGGGCTGGATTCTATGGTATTGCTGCATCTGCTGGCACAAACCAGACAAGTGCAACCATTTACGTTAAGCGCTGTTTATGTCCATCACGGTATCAGTCAGTACGCGGACAGCTGGGCAGAATTTTGTGCGGCGCAATGTGCCAGACTGCAGGTAGCCTTTGCGATGCGCAAAGTTAATATTGCCGGTCGGGATAACCTGGAGCATAAAGCGCGCGAAGCACGCTATCAGGCACTGGCAGAATTTATCAGTTCAGATAAGCATATACTGCTGACAGCACATCATAGCGACGACCAGTTGGAGAGCCTTCTGCTGGCGTTAAAACGTGGCTCCGGGCCGGCTGGTCTCAGTGGCATAGCGCAGCAGCGTGATTTCGCTGCCGGCGTTATCAGCAGGCCGCTGCTAGCGTTTAGCCGCCGTGAGTTGCAGCACTACGCCATGCAGCACCAGCTGCAATGGATAGAAGATGACAGCAATAGCGATATGCGGTTTGACCGTAATTTCATACGCCAGCAACTGACGCCTGTTTTGTGCCAGCGCTGGCCGCACTTTGCACATACTGCGATGCGCAGTATGCAGCATGTAGCGAATTTGCAGCAGTTAGCCGACTATTACACCGATAACGCGTTGCTACTTTGTCAGCGTGGCAACCGTCTTTTACTCTCTGAGCTAATTCAGTTTGTGCCATTACAACAGGATCTGGTGCTGCGGCGCTGGCTATTGGGCTACGGCCTGAATCCTGAGACACAATGGCTCGACACCTTAAAGCGGGACATGATAAACGCACGTGAAGATGCCAGCCCGGTTTTAGTGTTGGCACAGTACCAATTGCGCCGTTTTGCTGGCGCTTTGTATCTGCTGACAGAGGCCGGGGTAGAACAACCAACAGAAAATGGGCTTTGGCAATCCGAAGGCTCGGTTACATTACCTGCCGGTTGTGGTCAGTTGGACTTCTCATCTGGCTATAAAGATGGCGCATTGCCTCTCGGAGTAGCATCGGGGCAGTGGGGGTTCAGCAAGCTTAGTCAGCGTTTTAAACCTGCCGGTTCGACCATAACGAAACCGCTAAAGCAATGGTTTAAGTTATGGCAGGTGCCGCCGTGGGAGCGGCAACGTGTACCGCTGCTGATGGTTGACGGGCAGATAGTTGCTGTGGCAGGCTACGCCAGCAGCGCAGCGCCTGAACAGGCCAGTTGCTGGTGCAGCTGGCAGCGTTAGCCCTAGGCTACCCTTACCGTGCTTTTTCCCGCTTCTTTTGCCGCATACAGGGCACTGTCGGCCGCCGCAAACAAGTGTTTGCCGTCTTGCTCGGGTTTTAGCAGTGCTAAACCAGCACTGGCGCTGACATTGTGTTGCTGACAGCGGTGGTGCTGATTAATTGCTCTGACCAGCCGTCTGGCAACCAGTTCGGCGCTACCGGTGTCTTGACCCGACAGCAGAACTGCAAATTCATCCCCGCCAAAACGGAATAAACTGTCAGTGCAGCGCAGCATATCACGCAGCGTATCGGCAACGGCAAGCAGGATCTCATCACCGGCACTGTGACCCGCATTATCATTGACTTGCTTAAAATTATCCAGATCAAGCAGGATCAGTGCACAGCTATCATTATGACGTTTTGCCAGTTGCACTGTTTTCTCAAAGCTGTCGTCAAAAAAGCGACGGTTGCCCAGGCCTGTTAAGGTGTCTTTCAAGGCCATTTGCTGCAGCCGGCTGACGACCAATGCATTACGCAAAGCAAACAGCCACTCGCTTTCAAGTAATAACAGCTCGCGTTGGATCATCGGTGTAAAAGCGTAGTCGCTTTGGTAAATAAGCTCAGCGAGGCATTGCTGGTTTAGCACCAGCACGCTTTTATACTCAAAATCGGCCGCGCAGGACCCACTGGCAGTAAAGTCTCCTACAGCGGTTTTAACCGTCAGTGATGACAGCGGCAAAACTTTGCCGGCCGCCATCGACACAATATTTAGCTGCTGCTGAATATCCAAAGTGGTTTGTAACTGGCTTACCAGGCTTTGCTCAGTGCATTCCGGCAGCTGCGGCCAGCTTTGTAACTTAGTTACGGCGGCGTAGCTGGGAGCTGTACTTAAAGCGACATCTTGTACTAGCAGGTATTCCATAATCATGGCCCATTATTGCGTTGGTTTTAGAAAGCAAATAACAGGCCAATATGTTAATTATGATATTTTTCAGTTAGATATGACTGGTTTGTGCCGGTACAGTCAAAGCTTTGACTACGGTGTTATTTTTCCACATCCGACGGTGCAAGAAACTGCAGTATGTTATCCATTTGCGCAATGGCATCGTTGTAACCGAGTTCAATCAACCTGCGGGTGTATCGCTGCTCAAACAGCAGATAACTGGCAAGGCTGGAGTCTGAGTGCTGGCGGATACCGGTCATTCTTAATATGGTCCGCACAGCCAGCGGCAGCGACAAAAAATGCTCACTGGCAATCTGGCCAAAGTTCTGGCTTGGGTTTATCAGCAAACTTTGTACTGGTTTTAAATCGGTTTTAACGCCGTGCTCATGCATCGTGCTGATGGTATTGTTGACCCGTTGCATACGTTCCAGATCAGAGTTCAGACTGTCAGTAAACACCGTATCAAGTAAATGGCCTGCTATGGTTGCCAGATCCGGATGGTGTAGCATGCGTTGGTTGGGCTCATTTTTTCGCGGATCAGCCACCCCGATAATCAGAATTTTATCCGCCCCTAAATGTATGGGGGCACTAAGCGGAGCCAACTGGTTAACAGAACCATCGCCGAAGTACTGCTGATGAATACGTACCGAGGGAAACACCAGTGGAATAGCGGCAGAGGCCATCAGGTGATGAACGCCAAGCAGAGTACGCTGGCCACAGCGCTTGGCGCGGCGCCATTCCACAGCATTGTCAGACTGGAAAAAAGTGATCGAGTCGCCATTGTTGTAGCAAGAAGCCGTTACTGACACGCTGGACAGATATCCACCCATGATATTACGGTCTATGCGCTTTAAATCCAGCACCTTACTCAGCATTTGCCGCAGAGGTTTGTTATCAAACAAACTGACGGGTTGTTTATTGGCATAATCAGCCTGAAAAGCGCTGAACATCCCTCGCAGTAACTGCCTGAATACCCTGAAATAGTCGGCATAATACACCTGGCTGGTGCGAAAATTACGCCAGATCCATTCCAGCTTTTTTACACCAAGATGAAAGCAGGACGCATAGCAAGCCATCGCAATGCCGTTCATTGCACCGGCCGAGGTACCGCTGATAATTTGAAAGGGCAATTTACTGCTACGCGGGAACTGCTGCGCAATCGCTTTTAACACCCCCACCTGATAAGCTGCTCGTGCACCCCCGCCGGTTAGCAGCAACGCAGTTTTCGGGGTGGCTTTATTATTGTCTTCAGGCATAACGAAGTTGAACTTTTTCCAGACTACAGGCTCATTGCTAGTATATTGCTGGAATCATTGCAGAATGCAATGCTTAATCGTATTACCCTACCAGTCCGTTATCGAGGTTGTCATGGCAGAACAGGAACCAAGCAAAAATCAGCAGTTGTACCTATTAGCTATAGCAGGCGTTGTTATTGTCATCCTTATTGCGCTTTGGTTGATGTTTGCCAAAGAGAAGACAGTGGCGCCGCCGGTGAACCTGATGCCACCAGTGGTTAATGAGCCTGTGCAGCAAGAGCCGGAACCCGAACCGGTAACCGAAGTGGCAGAAACCTCACCTGAAACCGATATCACTGAACCTGTTACAGAAGTAGAGCCGGAGACAACGGTTGCACCTGAGCCTGCTATTCCGTCACTGGATGACTCAGACACTGAAGTGCGTCAGCGCTTACTTTCTCTGGACTGGCGTCCGGGGCTTGCCTCATTGTTTGTTACTGAAGACATGCTGCGCAGTTTTGCCGTGCAGGTAGATAATATTGCGCAGGGACAATTGGCGGCAGGAAGTGCTGTGTTGCAACCGCTGGAGCAGAAATTTACCGTCGGGGACGGGGCGAAGCCGCAACTGGATGAAGCAAGCTTCATACGCTATCAGCCTTATGTTCAGTTGTTAGAAAGCGTCAAACCTGCACAACTTGTTACGCTGTTCAACCGGTATGAACCGCTGCTGCAGCAGGCGTATGCGGAGCTGGGCTATCCCGACCAGTTATTTAAAAATAAGCTGATCGAAGCGATTGATGAGCTGCTGGCCACACCAGACGTCAATTATCCGCTGGCACTTGAGCGTCCGGCAGTGGTGTACATTTTTGCCGACCCGGCAATAGAGCAGTTGCCACCGGCGCAAAAGCAAATGATCCGGCTGGGGCCTGATAACCAGAGAAAGATCAAAGCACTGTTACAGCAATACCGCGCATTGCTTACCCAAAACTAGCCACTTAACACGCAGCGGCAAAATAGCTGCCGCTGCGTGCTTAGCTAAGCAGTACTTTTTACTCCGACCATTAAAAAAACCGCCTATGCTGATAATTGTTATGTAATTATCTGGCAGAGCACTTTATGTTAAACAACTATTCAGTAAAAAGCCGCTTAGCTGTATTGGCTGCGGTGCCTTTAGTCGTTCTTGTGATGGTAACACTGGTAGCGTTGCAGGAGATGCGGCAGCTGAACCTCGGTATAAACAGCCTTTATCTGGACCGCGTACAACCACTGCAGCAAATTAAGCAAGTATCGGATGCTTACGCCGTAACCATAGTGGATACGTTGCATAAATACCGCAGTAACATCATCAGTGCGAATGACGCCCGTGATAGCCTTGCTCAGGCATTAAGCACAGCTGAAACAGCCTGGCGTGATTACAAACAAACTGAACTCACCAGTGAAGAGCAACAGTTGCTGCAGGACGCTGAGCGGCAGCTCACGCCATTTTTAACGGCAATAGGGCAATACCAAAACAGATTAAACGACGGCAGCCTGATGCAGGATAGCCCGGAAAAGTTCAATAAAGCGTTGTATCAGATGGCAGACCCGCTGAGTGCAGCTTTGGACAAGTTAATCATGTTACAACTGAGCGAAGCCAATAAGTTTCGCCAGCTGGCACATAAACAATACGAAAGTTTCCAGTGGATATTTATGCTGGTGCTGTTAGTCGTGTTTGTTTGCCTGGCTTTGCTGGGATGGTTGATTTATCACTCTATTCACCGGCCATTGCATTTGTTACAGCACTGCATCGTCAGCGTTGGCAACGATTTGGATTTACGTAACCGGGCTCAGGTACAGGGTAAAGACGAAATTGCCGCTACCTCCGTAGCGTTGAATACCACACTACAGCGGTTGCAGCAGTTTTTTAATGAGCTGGGGCAGGCCATTACGCAGTTAGCAGCAGCGTCGGAACAAATGAGCTCTATAAGCGAACAGGTCAGTAATACGGCAATGGAGCAGGAGCAAAAAGCCAACCTGATTGCAACCGCCGTTACACAGATGTCGGCAGCGATCCAGGAGGTTGCATCCAGCGCACTGCGTACCTCGGAAAAGGCAAATGAAGCAGATGGGTTTTCGCAAAGTGGCTATGACAAAGTGATGCAAAACATGCGCTCTATTGAGCAGCTTTCACTGACATTGACCGACACCGGCTCTGTCATCAGTAACCTAAATGATGAATCAGGCAAAATTACTCAGGTGCTGGCAGTTATCCGTACTATCGCAGAACAAACAAACTTACTCGCACTGAATGCCGCTATTGAAGCTGCCCGGGCCGGAGATGCCGGCCGGGGTTTTGCTGTGGTAGCTGATGAAGTACGTCAGCTGGCCACTAATACACAAAATGCCACTGAGTCGATAAAAGGTATGATTGATAATTTGCAATCTTCTTCCCGCCAGGCCGTCAGCTCTATGGATGAATCACGCGGTTACGCTGATACGAGTGTCGAAAACGCTAAAGGGGCTGCAACGGTTATTGAACAGATTAAAGACTCAGTCACCAGCATTGTGGATATGAATGTACAAATTTCTACCGCCACAGAGCAGCAAACGATAGTTGCGGAAGACATCAGTAAAAATATCAGTGAATTTACTATCAGCATTGCGGAAGTCACCCACAGTTCAAGGCAGAGTGCACAGGCCAGTGATATGTTGGCGCAACTGGCAGCGAAGCTGCAAAATCAGGCTTCTGCGTTCAAGGTTTAGTGCGCTGTGCTCTTGCAACGCAGCCCGCTTTTAAGCATAATGCGCGCCTGCTGATGGTTCAGCAGCGCAATGGTAGCCCCATTGGTCCTCTCGCAATACTAGTAGGCGAACCTGGTCAGGTCCGGAAGGAAGCAGCCACAGTTTATGACGTATGTGCCGGGATGTGGCTGGTGGGGTTGCCACCCAATAGCTCCATAAGCCTTACAGACCATATTTAACAAGCATTTCATCTCGGTTCACTGCTTTAGTATCACAGTCTGGTATCACACTTCAATTAATAGTTCTGTAATCCCTAAACTCGTAGCGCCACTTAGCCCTTACCCAAAGCTCCTGTATGCAACGCTAATGACTTGGAATTTCACAGGCTACTATCCCATTACTTTTCCCCTAAAAGATCCCATAGATCAACAGGGTTATCTGTAAGCGATTTATTACTGGTACATTGAGCCATAGGGACATTGGGGGGATGCCAGGGGGTTTAGTTCAAGGTAAGCATTTTAATAAATTTTAAACTACCCAACAGACTCTTAAAGGCATGTGGAAAGAGTAAATGAACAAGTCTCCTAGTGATGCAGCAGGAAGCTGAAGGTATTATAATATCTACTTATTTGTATTCTGATATTAATAACATGCTTGTTCATGTATATCTGATATACCAAGTAAACAGATAGCCTGCTTCGATTACTCTAGGTTCCTTTAGGTCTTTTAGGGATTAGTTGATTTGGGTAGCCTTCTCACCTTCCTGAAATCTAATCTTCGCTTCGTGATACTTGTTCAATCCATAGGCAAGAGCTAAGCCAGCAATTAATACCAGCACTACTCGAAACAACCAGCTAGGTGCATATAACTCTATTGGAAACAGAATAACTGTAATTACTACTGTTACTCTCAACTGAAGATTCCAAGCAATTTGAGATAGCTTCGGCAAGCTATTTCTGATCTGACCATATAAGACCCAATAGAACACTCTGTTAGCTACTAGATAAGACAGAACCATTGAGAAGAAAGTTAATATCTCATCTTTATATCCAGAATAAATTGGAAAACCAGCTTTAGAAGATAGCATTGAGAACAACAACAGCCCCAGTAAGAATACACAAACACCTGAAATTAATGCTAATTTATCTTTCACAACATTTCCTTATGAATCACTGGTAACTCTTCAAACCACTTTAACACACTAAAATATTACTAAAAGAGAAATTAACCGACACTAATGTCAGTAATTCTAATAACTTAATTAACTTTGTCACAGTACCATTAATATGTTTCGTGCTGTGCTCTACGGTGCATATACATGCTGTACTGTGATATCGATGTTTCGAACGCTGCTAATGAGTCTTCTACTGAAGTTAGAACCAAATCAGGAACAAGAATGGTGTCAGCTTGTTCTTCAGTGACTTGAACTGAACCGCTAACTTCTAGAGCAAAGCATTCAATCATAGTGCTTCGAAGTAGGTCGGTATATTGCCTCTCAACGATAAAACTATCATGAACAGGTAAAGCAATTACACCTGCACTAGACAAGTTAAGCATTACCCTATTAGCAATATTCGAATCTGTATTTTGAAGCCTTAATCCTATATTTGTATAAAAGTAATCACTTACAGGGGTATGACTGCTTTCTATTTGTTCGAGCAATTCTATTACCTGTTGACGGCTTAAAGAGTCTCTGTAACGATCAAACACAGAGCTTATACAAGCAGCCCTTGAACCAGTGTTTAACATAGTAATGAATGCTTGCTTCACTACGGCTCTCGAAAACTGATCGATAGAATATGGATCTTGAGTAGGTAAGGATAGACCGGCTTCAGCGTACAGCAACGCTGCATTCATTGCGGAATAGTCTAGCTCGACAGTAGGAGCACCATTGATAGTTATTGAAGACCTATAGTTGCTATCAATCTCTTGCCACCATCCGTGATAGAAACGTCCACCTTCTGCAAACGAACCATTATTGAAAATTCTAGTTAAGCTCTTTCTAGAAAAGTCAGGTGCTCTCTGTTCACTAATCCAATCTACAAAGACTGCATCAGACACATGGATATCTATCCAAGCATTCCGTAGGTGAGCGTTAATAGTTGCTAGGTCATCTCTGATAGATCTTGTAGTCTCATTGTCAGCATAATCGATTAGTCTTTTGGATGTATCTTTCAATAAAACAGTTTCAGATTCTGGGGATTTGAAGAAGTCTGCAAGACTAAATGCTTCTAGTAGAATCGCTAATTGCTCGGTACTTTTAATTCTAGTTAAACGCCCAGTCCCATTCTCATGATTGTAGAAACCGGAATGCACTGTCATATAACGTCGTTCTACTAAGAAATCTCTGACCCTACGCGCTGAACCAGCACTACCAAATTTGGGTTGATACCGTGTATCTATAGAATAGTAACTATTTGAAAACGATATTGAAATCCAGCGGGAAGGATCTAAAAGATAACAAACATATAAATCCGAAACAATACGTTTAAGCATGTTCAGGTTGTCTGCACGTCTAAAACTTCTTGAACTATGCCCGCTGGAAACATACCAGTCCAGAAGCTCCTCAAGTAACAAATTGATGGCATTGTCAAAATCAGGATGTGTACATATCCAGTTGAAGTTTGCTTGACGGCTATATCCTAGAGATTGCGATAATTCTAGAGCAGGTAAGCTATCCGAATCGGTATTTGGAACGGAGTTATTATCTATCGAAGGCATACATGCATCCTGTTTAATTATTCTAGTGATGCATTCTTCATACAACTAATCCCTAAAAGACCTAAAGGAACCTAGAGTAATCGAAGCAGGCTATCTGTTTACTTGGTATATCAGATATACATGAACAAGCATGTTATTAATATCAGAATACAAATAAGTAGATATTATAATACCTTCAGCTTCCTGCTGCATTACTAGGAGACTTGTTCATTTACTCTTTCCACATGCCTTTAAGAGCCTGTTGGGTAGTTTAAAATTTATTAAAATGCTTACCTTGAACTAAACCCCCTGGCATCCCCCCAATGTCCCTATGGCTCAATGTACCAGTAATAAATCGCTTACAGATAACCCTGTTGATCTATGGGATCTTTTAGGGGAAAAGTAATGGGATAGTAGCCTGTGAAATTCCAAGTCATTAGCGTTGCATACAGGAGCTTTGGGTAAGGGCTAAGTGGCGCTACGAGTTTAGGGATTACAGAACTATTAATTGAAGTGTGATACCAGACTGTGATACTAAAGCAGTGAACCGAGATGAAATGCTTGTTAAATATGGTCTGTAAGGCTTATGGAGCTATTGGGTGGCAACCCCACCAGTCGCACTAATTAGCTAATGTAGATGCCTAAATGTGTCCCCTAAGACACTTGCGGATTCCTTGTGTAGCGTGGCTTCCGCTAGAATCTCAAGGGGGTTAACACAGAACAAGTAAATCAGTAGGTATCCGCTTCACTCCTAATCTTGAAGTGATGGAGATTTATAGTGTTACACCACTTCAAACAAAGAATACCTATTCCCAAGGTTTGACCAATGCTAATTCACTTTTAAAGGTTAGCTTCGATACTGTCTCATAAACAGAGTCGATAGGAGTATCGATAGACCCATAAATGTCATGCGTTACCGAACCATGCTGATGTCCTAAAAGAGATTTAATCTCATAGTCCTGTGCTCTAATTTGCTTCATTCTATCGACCATTGTATGTCTAAAACTATGGAACACCTTTCTAGGATCATTAATACCTTGTTTCCGTTTATACCTGCTAAACCATTGGCTTGGTTTATGCCCTAGTTGTTGTCTCTGTGGAACTAAATATCCGAAAAGTTTGGTCTGGCCTTTGGCTTTCTTGTCGCTTATCAAATTAGCGAATCCTAACTCCATTAGTTCTGGGTGTATTGGCACAACTCTACGGCTACTGTTGTTTTTAATGTGTTGTCCTTCAAATAAATCGCTGATTCTGTAATGTGGGAAAGGATCATTGATATTAATGTCAGCGATATGTAATTGACACAACTCTTCTATTCTTGCTCCGCTATAAAGTGCTAGCAGCGGCAACCAGAACTGATAGTCATGTAGAAACTCATGCTTGGAATACAGAGGAGTAGAGAAGAGTGCTGTTAAGTCTGTTTCCGTGAAAGATGCTCTTGCTGCTTTCAATGATACTTTCTGCTTAATCTTCATCCCTGCTATTGGATTGCTTTGTAGTAAACCCTGCTTAATGAGCCAGTTAAAGAAACTGTTTATCTTCCGGATTTGGTTATTGACTGTCGTAGTACTGATAATCGGATATACGGAACCAGATTCTATTAGCTTATTAACACACTGATTCATCAATTCTGTAGATTTGGCTTTGTTGAGCGGATAACGCATCAGTTTAGATTTGAACTCTCGACAGACAGCAGCGTTAATACTTGAGAGTCCAATATCACCCATTAGCTCAACGAAATTATTTAATGCTGCACGGCAATCACATTGCGTTTTGACTCGCCACATACCTGCACTTGTCATTTCGTTGAAGTAAAGCTCGAATGCAGCACTTAGTGATAAATCTCTCGTAGTAGGTCTCTGCACTTTCGCAACAGACATCGTTTTCACTTCACCGAGACTTACTAAAGTAGTTTCTATTACTTGGTCTATAGACGACTTACTAATATCTAAAGCGGCAACGGACTTGAAGTACTCTTGTAATTTGAATACCAGTATTTGAGCAAGAGATCCTGCTTTAGATGGATCTTGCGTATTAAGGGTGCAACGTACTAGCTGTGAATTTAAATCTGTTTGCTTAAATAGCGCACCAGGTAGTTTAAGATGGAGCCAATATGTCTTGTTTCGAAGAGATGTGTATTTGGGGGTTTTAAGTGGCATCGGTATCACTCTCAGTATCACAATTGATGATATGAGATGATTTACTTGTTCTGTGTTAACCCCCTTGAGATTCTAGCGGAAGCCACGCTACACAAGGAATCCGCAAGTGTCTTAGGGGACACATTTAGGCATCTACATTAGCTAATTAGTGCGACTGGTGGGGTTGCCACCCAAATCCCGCTTTTTTACAAAATCCTGTTGTACTATGGTTAGCGCCCGTAACACCGTTTCCGTATCCAACTGATGCTGCTCCAGCAGCATAATTAAATCCACTGCCAGTTTTACATGTTCAGGCGCCTGATCAAGCGGTTTGTTCACGGGTTTCCATCCAGAAACTGCCTTGCTCTTGATACAGCCTCGCGCACTTTCATTTGCATCTCGAAGCGTTCGCTTTGTGGCAGATAAAATGCCATGTCTACCTCATAGCGAATATAACGCGGCGGCAGCAGGTTTAATGAAATGCAACACAAATCTGCCAGATATTCTGTGTCCTTTTCTTTGTCTAAACCCAGCTCAACAATATGATCCAGCGTCAGTTTTTCGTAATAGTTATGGATGTCATCGTCCAGCTTCATATTTACCTCTGTATGGTGTGTGCTCTGGCAAAGCATAATCAGCTTTACGCGAAAAGACCACTGAAAGATTGAGTTAGCCTAACTGACTGCTACAATGCGCGACAGAGCCACTACAGAAGAACAGCAATGCAAAAAAATACGACTCCTTGCTATTACGGCGACTACCTGCAACTGGACAAGCTACTGACTGCACAAGCGCCAGAAAGCGCAAAATACGCTGACGAAGCACATGACGAAACCCTGTTTATTATTGTGCATCAGGTGTATGAGCTATGGTTTAAGCAAATTTTGCATGAACTGAAAGCTGTAATGCAGGTATTTGCAGCTGAAGAGGTAAAAGACGAGCAGCTAACCGGTATAGTGCACAAACTAAAGCGGATCATTACTATTCAGCAACTGCTTACTCAGCAGATCGGTGTGATGGAAACGATGACACCGCAGGACTTTATGTCGTTCCGGGATTACCTGGTACCCGCATCCGGTTTTCAGAGTATACAGTTTAAAATGTTGGAAATCGGTTTAGGGTTGAAAAGTGATTTTCGCATCGATTTTGATAAAAACTCTTTTTACAGCCGGCTGAATGAACAGGATCGGATTTTTTTGCAGCAGTTAGAGCATCAGCCCAGCTTATTTGAGCGCATTGAAAAATGGCTGGAGCGGATGCCGTTTCTTGAACTGGAGAACTTCAGCTTCTGGCAGATGTATCAGCAGGCGACCGACGCGATGCTGGCAGAAGATAAAAGTACAGTGCAGGCTATTGAGCAAATAGCCGAGCATGAGCGCGAACTGCAACTGGCAGAAATAGAACGTACCGCTTTAAAGTTTGCGGCTTTACTGGACAAAGACAAATACCAGCAGTTGCAGCAGGATGGTAGTTTCCGTCTCAGTCAACGTGCCATGTTGTCAGCCTTGTTTATCAGCTTGTACCAGGAAGAGCCGGTATTTAACCTGCCGTTTCAGCTACTGACCTGCCTGACAGAAATAGATGAGTTGTTAACAATATGGCGCTATAAACACGCTATGATGGTACAGCGGATGCTTGGAACAAAAATAGGCACTGGTGGTTCGTCAGGACATGATTATTTAAAGCGAACTACTGAGAAAAACCGTATCTTCACTGACCTGTTTAATATGGCAACGTTTTTACTGCCAAAAGCGGATTTGCCGGTACTGCCGGCTCAGGTGAAACGGCGGCTAGGTTTCTATTTTGCCGGCGAAGTCTGAGCCACATAACGTAAAAGCCGCTTTAAACAGCTGCAAATGCAGCTGTACCAGCGCATTGATGTTGCGCTGGTAGCCGCCTCCAATCACCGCCGCAACAGGTATCGATTCAGCAACGCAGCTTTGCAGTACCAGATAATCGCGTTGAAAAATGGCCTCAGTGCTGATATCCAGCAGCCCCAATTCATCATTTTGGTGAATGTCCACGCCAGCATCATAAATGACCAAATCCGGTTTGTGCCAGCGTATCAAGGTATGCAGGCTCTGCTGCACGGCTTCCAGATAATGTTGTTCCGTGCAGTCAGGTGGCAGGCCGATATCCCAGTCTGATGGTTGTTTACGGTACGGAAAATTCTTTTCACAGTGTACTGAAAAACTGATTATCCGGGGTTCGTCTGCCAGCATAGCTGCTGAGCCATCACCCTGATGCACATCCAGATCAACCAGCAATATTTTATCCAGTCCACGGCGTAGCATAGTTTTTGCCGCCACGACTAAATCATTGAACAGACAAAACCCAGAGCCTTCGGCGTAGAAGGCATGATGATAGCCACCACTCAGATGCAGCGCTATGCCTGCTTCAAGCGCCGCTTGTACAGTTTGCAACGTGCCGCCGAGTGAACACAGTGAACGCTGAAATAATTGCGCTGTCCATGGGAAGCCAATACGCCGCATCGCTTTGGCATCGATACTGCCATCGTACAAGCTGTTAATATAATAGGGACAATGAAACGCTGCCAGCTCGGCAATACTTATCGGCGTGGATTGGCTAAATGCACCTGCCGGAACGCCTAAATTCAGGAGTTCTTCGTACAAAGTACGGTATTTTTGGATTGGATAGCGGTGTTGCTGCGGCAGTACCAGCTCGCTGTAGCAAGGGTGATAAAACATAGCAGGCAATGGGGACAGCATTGTGTCAGCTCCGCCGTTCCAGATCCTGGATCTGTCGTTCTGTCTCAGATAACGCTTTGCGGCAGCGTCCCAGGCGTGCATGTAGTGCCAGTGTACGTTGCACGCCATCAGCAGAGGTATCACGCTCAGCCAGATGGATCATGTCCAGCAGACGCCGCTCAAATTCCTGTATATCACTTAGTTGCTGATACAGTTGCTGGCTGCTGGCGCTGATCTGCGTCAGCACTGCTTTAACTTTAGTGGTTTTACTGCCATTTTTGCGGCGTATTTTGGTATTACGAAAAGCCTGGGTGATGGCAGCGGTTTGTTCGCTCAGGCGCTGAACCAGGCGTAGCCGGCTTGCATCACTAAGTTGGTTGCGGCGTAACGAAACCAGGTTACGCTGCGCTTCGGCGACATAGTCGGCCAGCGCGATTGAACGGCAGCTGAAAAGTGTAGAATCGAACCAGTTCTGTGGTTTACCGCTAGCTGGTGCTGCATCTATCTGCTGCGCCTGTTGCTGCAGGGTTTTCAGCTGTTCTGCCAGCGTTTCAAGTAAGTCCATCAGCTGCTCCAGGCTTGCCAGGCCAAACGCACAGCAATCGCGATTACCACACAAATAAACACCGGGCGGATAAAACGGCTACCGAACCTGATGGCTGAATGGGCGCCAAGCCATGCACCCAGCATCAGGCAGAGCCCCATGGTAATGCCAAGCATAAAGTTAACATGACCCAAAGCGATGAAAGCCACCAGTGAAAAGCCGTTACTGATAAAGTTCATCGTTCTGGCAACGCCGCTGGCGAGTAACAGATTAATACGATACAACGCCATCGTTGATACCATCCAGAATGCACCAGCGCCTGGCCCGGCGATGCCGTCGTAAAGGCCAAGCGTGAGTCCCTGCAAGCGCTGTTGCCAGAACAGTTTATTATTTTGTTCAGGCAACTGCAGTCTGTCGTCTGGCTGCATGCGGTTAAACAGGGTGTAGATAGCGGCGAGCAGGATCAACAGCGGTAGAATTTTCTCTAATGCCTCTTTGCTTATCATATCAACCAGCAGTGTGCCCAGTATGGCACCGACAGCAGTAAAAATCAGGCTGCGTCGCCAATAGCGGGGGTTAAACAGGCGCTTGCGGTAATAGGTCAATGATGCGGTAAAAGAGCCGAAGGTTGCTGCCAGTTTATTCGTACCCAGTACCACATGTGGTGGCAAGCCGGCAGTTAGCAATGCTGGCACTGTAAGCAGGCCTCCGCCGCCGGCTATTGCATCGATAAAACCCGCGCTAAAAGCGACGGCGCACAACAACAGCCAGATTGATGGCTCTAAAACCAGTTCTGTGGCCAAAATGTCTTCCTGTTAATACTCGATATTACGACGAAACGGCGGCAAAGCATTCAGCATAGCCGGGCCGTAAGACTTAGTTACCAGTCGGCGGTCCAGAATGATAATTCTGCCTTCATCCTGTTCCTGGCGCAGCAGTCTACCACAGGCCTGCACCAGTTTCTTCGCAGTAGCCGGAATAGTTAACTGTACAAAGGCATTACCACCTTTGCGGCTTATTGCCTCTGCCAGCGCCTCTTCCAACGGCGAGGTTGGCACCGCGAAGGGTAGCTTGGTGATCACCAGATTGGTTAGCAATTTCCCCGGTAAGTCCAGCCCTTCGGAGAAGCTTTGGGTGCCAAATAAGATGCTGCGCTTACCGTGTTTACAGTTTTCGGCGTGCAAATGCAGTAGCGCCTGTCTGGATGCTTCGCCCTGCACTAACAGCGAAAAGCCTTTTTTCCTTAGCATTTCTGCAACCTGCTGCATTTGCCAATAGGATGCAAATAACACCAGGCTACCCTCGTTATCAGGCAGGTACTGAGGCAGCAATGCTGCCAGCTCGTCAGTGTAGGCTTTCTCTGTTGGCTCAGTATTCATTTTGGGAATAATAATCTGGCCTTTTTCGGCGTAGGCAAATGGCGACGTAACCTGCAGCGTCTTTACACCTTCAAACTGAGTCAAACCTAAGTCGTACCTGATGTACTGAAATGAGTTCAGGGCAGTGAGAGTGGCAGAACATAAAATGACAGCAAAGGCGTCGTTAAACAGTAATTGCTCCAACTTACCGGCGACGCCAAGCGGACAAGCATGGCCGATAATATGTTGCCCTGGTGTTTGCAACGCTACCCAGCGTGCCTGGTGCACACTTTTTTGTTGCTCGACGGCATAAAGCTGCCACAGTGCTTGTTGTTGCTCGATTTTTTGCCGTAAATAACTCAACTCCTGCAGCATAGGTAGACTTTGCTTGACTGAAAGCTGCTTCTCGGAGCTGTTCTCTTGTAGCTGCTGCTGAATTTTGTCCAGTTGCAGCAACGCTTTCTGACTGACTTGTGACAATTGTTCCGCCTGTTGCTGAAACAGTTTGGGCAACGCCGCATCACTGAAGCGATACTCAGTTTTTTCACTGAACCAGCGCGGCGTAAATTCTGTCACACATCTTTCAATTGGCTTGAGCAGGCTGTTTAGTTCATTACAACTGTCGTCAAAACGCAGCAGCTCTTTCATCACTGTCGCAGGTAAAACGGCAATCAGTTGCTGCACCAGTTTGCCTGCTTTTTCTAGCCAGACACTGTTATGCGTTAGCTGTGCCTGCGCGGCGAAATAGTCTCTGGCGATATCGGGCAGGTGATGTGCTTCGTCTATGATGTAAAGTGTCTCATCCGGAGAAGGTAGCACACTGTTACCACTGGCCAGATCCGCCAGTAGCAAAGCATGGTTCACTACCAGTACATCGGCATGCTCGATTTCTGCACGCGCCAAATGAAAGGGACAATGCAAATGGCGTTTATCATGTTTATGGCAATGCAGTGGATCAGCGACAATACGCTGCCACATACTATCTGTAAGCGGGGCTGGTAAGGTGTCTCTGTCACCAAGCCAGAGACGTTGCTGCCAGTTGTCGGACAGTTTCTGCCAATCGACAACATCATCAGATACTGCTGCAAACAGCTCAGGGTGTTTTTGTTGTTGGCGCAAGCGTTCAATACAGGCATAGCGCTGGCGGCCTTTAACCAGACAAAACTCAAATAACAGTTTGCTGTGCTGTTGAAAAAACGGCAGGTCTTTGTTTACCAGTTGTTCCTGCAATGCAACGGTCGCAGTCGCAATGACCACTTTTTTTTTCTGTGACAAGGCATAGGGAATGGCGGCAAGCATATATGCCAGCGATTTGCCGGTGCCGGTACCGGCTTCAATCAGGCCAATACGCTCATGCCGGTGATAGGTGCCTGCCAAAATTTTGGCAATCTCCGCTACCAGTTGATTCTGCCCGGCCCGCGCCTGGTAATTGGGCAGGCTGCTTTTTATCCGGTTGTGGATAGCACGGATCTGGCTTTTTAACTGATCGCTAAGCATGTTCAATGTGTATTTTTATACAGTTGTTCGATTGTATACAGAAATTACCAAGCTGGCAAAGCAAGCTCATCAATTAATTAAGGAAGGGCTACACTATTCGAAAAGCGGAAAGTCTGGATTTACTGCTGTAAGTATTTATTTACGATTTATTTGATAAATGTAAAGTGTGCTTTTTATCAGGGTATATCTCAGATCGCTAATAGTGTGAGTTTGCTTGAACGTCTGAAGGGCGGGGCAAGCATAATACAACCCCAGATTCTTGATGATTGAATACACGCATATATAAATAGCAAATAGTTCCTTAAAAGCAGTTGACCCTGCCGAAAAATTACGTTTATTATCGAGGGGCGACAAATCGGAGGTTATCCGAGATGAATGGAGTGCCAATCGCCTTAAAAGGTTGGAAACTGTTAAAAATAGAATCACTAGATAGTGGTCCAGGGAGAAATACATGTATACAAATAATAAATTAAGCAAAGCCGTGCGGTTAGCGTTGGTTTTTGGCACTGCGTCGATGGCTGCTTTTGGCTCTGTGGCGGCAGAACAAGACGAAGTCGCGAAAGTTGAGCGTATTCAGGTTACTGGTTCAAGTATCAAACGCACAGATTTAGAAGGTGCGTTGCCTGTCCAGGTATTGTCTCGAGCGGACATTGACCGCTCAGGTTTTACTAGTGCCGGTGATTTAATTCAATCTCTGCCTTCAATGCAGGGGTTTACTACTGACGCGGATTCAGTTGGCGGCGGTGGCGGTGGTTTGAAAACAGCGTCATTACGCGGTTTGGGTGAAGAATATACGTTGGTATTGATAAATGGTCGTCGCTTGGCTCCGCGGGGGTCAGGTTCCACGATCGACTTAAACAGCATTCCGCTTGCAGCAATCGAGCGGGTTGAAGTGCTGACTGATGGTGCTTCTGCAATTTATGGTTCAGACGCGATTGCTGGTGTTGTGAACTTTATCACTAAAGATGACATGCAAGACTTCCAGTTAACTGGTCGTTATAGTCGTCCTCAAGAAGATGGCGGTGATGGTTACAACATGGCGTTCACAGGTGGTTTTGGCGACTTGGACGCAGATGGCTTTAATGTTCTATTCTCTTTATCTCATGATAGCCAAGAACAACTAAAAGCGTCGCAACGGGAATTTGGTAAGTCAGGTATTATTCCATTTAGCCGTAACGGGAACGACTATTATTATGTTGCTGGGTCTCCAAATGCGATTCCAGGTAACGCACGTGCTGTTTATACTGCCGCTGATGGCACCACGAAGAATGTGGTGTTTAACCCTTACCTGAAGAAAAACGGTAGTTGTGCGCCTAACAATTTCAGGGTTGAAGATGTGTGTCAATTTGACTACACCAGCACAATTGAAATTTTCCCAGAGTCAGAGCGAACTTCTGCGATGGTCGGCGTTGATTTTAAATTAACTGATGACATTAAATTGTTCACTGATGTTATGTATTCAGATTATTCGCAGAAAACTCGGATTGCACCTAATGCGACTGGTTTCTTTACCATCCCAACAGATTCGTCTTTGGCAAATGAGTGGGTCAAACCGTATTTAACAGCTGAGCAGCTGGCAGGTTTAACCAGGGTTGATGCTCAGTGGCGAGCTCTGCCGTTAGGGAATCGTGCTAACGAGTGGAATACAAAATCTACTCATATTGTCGCAGGTATTGAGGGTGTAGCAGGGGATATAGATTATTCCGCAGCTTATACTTACTCTAAAAACGATGCTGACGAGAATATCGTAGGTGGCTACCCAGATTTTGAGAAGTTTGTAACGTTGATGGGGTCAGGTGCGGTTGACATTTTTACTACGCCGGATCAACTGAGTGACGAAGCAAGACAGCTTTTAGCTGCAACCGATTATGCCGGTGCTTGGGAGAATTCGTCCACGGAAGTTAATGCGGTTGATGTAAAAGCGTCAATGCCTGTTTTCGAATTGCCAGCGGGTGATGTTTATTTAGGGGCAGGTGCTGAGTTCCGTAATACTCACTTTGTGAACTCACTAGCTCCAGCGAACAAACAAGATCTGTTGTTAGGTATTGGTACAGGTACGGAGTACGATCTGGAGCGCGATACATATGGTGCTTTTCTAGAGTTGATTGTTCCTGTTATCGATAATCTGGAAGTGAGTGGAGCTGTCCGTTACGATAACGTTGGTGCCATCACTAGTGATTTCTTATATGATGAGAATGGTGTCGCTGGCCCTGGCTCAGCGAAAATTAATGATTCTGTAAACGATACAACATACAAACTGTCATTACGCTATCAAGTGACTGAAGATTTGCTGCTGCGCGCTTCAACAGGTACTGGGTTTAAAGCTCCTTCAATGTTGGGCATTGGACGTCCTCGCGTTGAGTTTGGCGTGACCAGCGATTCATATCTATGTCCTTTTGCAGGCACTTCAGATCCGTTAGCTGCATTGTGTCCAACATCAAGGCAGCAGTATGAGGCTTATAACCAAGGTAATCCAAATCTGAAGCCAGAGAAATCTGAGCAATATACGTTAGGCTTTGTTTATGCTCCAAGTAATGACTTCAGTTTCTCGCTGGATTACTGGACTATAGATCTGGAAGACCTGGTCGCTTCAGTAACTGAAGCGCAGATTATGGCTGATCCAGTTCGTTACAGAGATTTGTTCTCTACTAAAGTAAATAAGGGTACCGGCGAAGAAGAAATTGCTATCATTTTCTCTGCTGTTAACGTTGGTAAATCGAGAAACTCAGGTTTTGACTGGGATTTGACAGTAGGAAATGATCTGTCTTTTGGTCGTCTTTCTACAACGTTTGCTGGTACTTATATTACTGAAAGTGAATATACTCGTCCAGGTACCACAGACGATTGGATTTCAAGCTTAGGTGCGTTTGGTGATGATAACTCTGTAGTATTTAGAACTACTGCGAATATCATCAGCACGTTAACGCATGGTGATTTTACTCACAGTGCTACTCTTCGTTACCGTTCAGGTTATGAGGATCAGTTCCAGACTGCCGGTTCTAGAACGGTTCGCTTAGGCAGCATTACAGGCCCAGGCGTAGATATGCAGCTTGACGTTCCAAGTTATGTTACTGTGAACTACCAGATTCAGTACAATATCATGGATAACATGGGGTTACTGTTAGGAGTTAATAACTTGTTTGATAAAGCTCCTCCACTGTCACTTCGTTCTGGTGGTGCAGGTCACCAAGTTGGTTTCGATCCCCGTTATACTGATGCTTTCGGCCGTACATATTATGCCGGCTTTGACTTCAAGTTCTAATATCAGTTAGAGGTAGACAAGTCATATAAGAATGGGCCACCTTAGAAATGAGGTGGCTTTTTTTTTCGTACAGTCTTACTTTTCCGATTTAGTTCAGCACGGATGCCAAGGCCAAGACATTGCAAATAGTTATAATATTTATGAAATAAAATTTACGGACAGCAGGTCTGTTTATTGGCAATTGGTAATTTCAACAGGTGGAAAAATGAAAGCAATAAAACATTCAGGTGTAGCAATGACAGTTGGCGCTTTGGTATTGGGTTCACTGGCAGCAGTTGCGGGCAGTGCTAATGCTAACCCTTTTACGGCTGTGGATCTGGCCTCGGGTTACGAAATGGCTGCTAGCGAGGGTAAGTGCGGTGAAGGCAAATGTGGTGAGGATAAAGCTAAAGCCAAAGGTGAAAAAGCCAAAGAAGGCAAGTGTGGTGAAGGCAAATGCGGCGAAGAGAAGATGAAAGCCAAAGCCGAAAAGATGAAAGAAGGTAAATGTGGCGAAGGCAAATGCGGTGAAAGCAAAGGCAAAGAGAAGTCTAAAGAAGGCAAGTGCGGCGAAGCGAAATGTGGTGGTAGCGTTTAAGCTAGCCGGATAGATAAAGCCTGCTCTTAGCAGGCTTTTGTTTGGTGGGGATGTGTATGAGTAAACTGAGCCCGCAGGTATTGCAGGGGGCCGGGTTGGGGCTGCGCCGGGAAATGCTTGATGACATACTTACGGCTAAGCCTGCCATAATCGATTTTTTTGAAGTGGCACCGGAAAACTGGATCCCATTTGGTGGCAGACTACAGCGAAAATTCAGCCAGTTAACGGAGCAGCATCGCTTTATCTGTCATGGCCTTTCTCTTTCAATTGGCAGCCCTGATCCGCTTGACGTGATATTTATCCGGCAAGTAAAGCAGTTTCTTAAGCAGCATAACATTAGCCTGTACAGTGAACATTTGAGCTATTGCTCTGGTAGTGGTCATTTATATGATTTGATGCCTATTCCTTTTACGCAGGAAGCTGTTCACTATGTTGCTAAACGGATACGTCAGGTACAAGATATTCTCGAACAGCCATTGATACTGGAAAACGTGTCCTATTATGCAGCACCCGGGCAGCAGATGTCAGAGCAGGAATTTACGCTGGCGGTATTACAGGAAGCGGATTGCCAGTTGTTGCTCGATGTAAATAATATTTATGTCAATTCAGTCAACCACGGTTATAGCGCGGAGCAGTTTTTACGGGCAATGCCGTCGTCACGCATTGCTTATTATCATATAGCCGGCCACTTTAAAGAGGCAGATGATTTACTGATTGATACACACGGCGCTGCTGTGGCAGACCCGGTTTGGCAGCTATTGCAAATGGCTTATCAGCAGCATGGTGTTAAGCCGACATTGTTAGAGCGAGACTTCAATATTCCACAGCTGAATGTGTTGTGTGAAGAGCTCAGACAAATTAAAGAGTTGCAGGGCGAAACGTCAGAAAATGTTGTATTGAGGGCCTGATCTGATGCTATTTCAGCAAGTGCAGCACGCTTTTGTCGCCGCGGTAAGAGATCCTGAGTTGTCTGTGCCCTCAGGTGTCGACGAGCGGAGAATGGTGGTATACCGCGAATTGCTATTTAACAACGTACAGAGTTTTGTCGCTAACGCTTTTCCGGTGCTGAAGTCGTTATATCAACCGGCAGCCTGGGAGCTGTTAGTAAGACAGTTTTTTATGCAGTATTCTTGCTCCAGCCCTTATTTTTTGCACATTGCCGAGCACTTTTTACATTATTTGCAGCAGGATTATCAGTTAAGCGCGGAAGACCCGGTGTTTATGCTGGAACTGGCACATTACGAATGGGCAGAGTTGTATTTAGCAACAAAAATCTGTGCTGCGGAGAAACAACCTATACCGGCAGAGCAAGTTGCCTCAGTCGCGCTGCAGCTATCTGAGCTGGCGCTAGTATTGGCTTACCCTTATGAAGTGCACCGGATAAACATCGACTTTCAGCCAACGTCGGCAGGGGATGCGCAATGTTATCTGTTGTACCGAGACAGCGAAGATGAAGTGAGATTTGTTTTAATTAATCAACTTACGGCCGCACTGTTACAGCAACTACAGCAAGCACCAGGTGCTACACTGGAACAGCTGGTACAGCAGCTGCAACCGATGTTGCCGCAGTTTAGTCAGCAACAGTTATGGCAGGGTGCTATCAGTGTTATGCAGAGCTTTGCCGCAAAAGGCGTGTTGATGTCTTTTCAAGCGGAGCAAAATTCATTACCATAAGCGCCCTTAAATCCGCTGATAACAGAAGAGTAGTGCAATGGCAGGCGAAAATTTTAAAGACTCGTTTAACCTGTGGCAGTTTCTGGCCCTGGTAGCAGTGTTTGTGGCTTTACTGTGTTTGGCACCGATAGTGCGCTGGTTTCAGATCCTGACATAAGGCACACGGTAAGAATATGAAGGCCGCCTGAGGGCGGCTTTTTTGTCCCATAAGGGATGCTTAACAAAAGGTTTCTGATATGGATAAGCAGGCATTAGCGCTTGAATTAAAACAGGTCATTAAGAAGGTCGTAGACTATCCCAAACCGGGTATCGTGTTTCGTGACGTCACCAGCCTGATGCAGGATGGCCCAAGTTTCAAAAAGGTTATTGATGCCTTCTGCCAGTATTATGCAGATAAAGGCATTACTAAGATTGTCGGCACAGAATCGCGTGGTTTTATCTTCGGTGCACCGCTGGCTTATGCGATGGGAATATCGTTTGTGCCGGTACGTAAACCAGGGAAACTGCCACGGCAGCGTATCTCTCAAAGCTATCAGCTTGAATACGGTGAAGATGCGTTGGAGCTGCATGCAGATGCTATCAGCAGTGGCGACAAAGTATTATTAGTTGATGACTTGTTGGCAACTGGCGGTACCATTGATGCAACGGTCAAACTGGTACGGCAATTAGGTGGTACGGTAAATGATGCGGCTTTTGTGATTGCTCTGCCTGAACTGGGTGGTGTTAAACGGCTGGAGCAAGCCGGATTAAATATCCTTAGTTTGGTTGAGTATAGCGGCGAATAAGTTTAGTCTGTCTCTGCATACAACTACTAAGACATCAGCAGCCGTTATGAGTTATCAGGTATTAGCACGCAAGTGGCGTCCGCAGCATTTTGCCCAGTTAGTTGGGCAGGAGCATGTCAAAAATGCCCTTAGCAATGCCCTGAACAATAACCGGCTGCATCACGCCTATCTGTTTACCGGTACCCGCGGTGTTGGTAAAACCACCATAGCGCGTATTTTTGCTAAGAGTTTAAACTGCGAACAGGGCATAAGCGCTACGCCTTGTGGCCAGTGTAGCGCTTGTGTCGAGATTGACGCGGGTAACTTTGTCGATTTGATGGAAATCGATGCGGCATCGCGAACTAAAGTCGAAGACACACGCGATCTGCTGGATAACGTGCAATATGCCCCCAGCCGTGGCCGTTTTAAAGTGTATCTGATTGACGAAGTGCATATGCTGTCCAAACACAGCTTTAATGCCTTACTTAAAACGTTGGAAGAGCCGCCACCGCACGTTAAGTTTTTACTGGCAACAACAGACCCACAGAAATTGCCCATAACGGTACTGTCACGCTGTTTGCAGTTTAACTTGCTGGCGCTTAGCCCTTCGCAAATTGAACAGCATCTGGCGTATGTGCTGGAGCAGGAGCATATTCCTTTTGAAGCGGCAGCATTAACGATGTTGGCGCGCGCAGCTAAAGGCAGTTTGCGCGACTCTCTGAGTTTAACCGATCAGGCCATTGCACAAAGCAATGCAGATATCACTGTAGAAACCACGCGCAACATGCTCGGCTTTTTGGATCAAAGCTGGGCGCAACTGTTGTTGCAGGCGGTTATCGCGCAGGATGCAGCACAGCTGCAAATCCAGCTGGCAGCGTTGGTACAGCAACACAGCCATTTCAGTCAGGTGCTGGACGATATGCTGGCGCTGCTGCATTTAACGGCATTAAGTCAGTTTAGCCAAAGCGCTGCAGCTTTTTCTGCACAGCAAGATTATGTAATGCAGCTTGCAGAAAAACTGGCTCCGGCACAGGTGCAACTTTACTATCAATTATTAATAAGCGGTAAGAAAGAACTGCCGTATGCACCAGATCCGTTAACGGGACTGGAAATGGCGTTGTTACGGGCAATGGCGTTTGCGCCAGAGACGCAGCAGAAAGTTGCCCCTTCAGCCGCAAAGGCGTCAGTCGCTCCGGCAGAAGTGGCGTTACAGCCTGCTGCTGAAGCTGTAGTAAAAACCGCACGCCCTGAAAATACCCACACGCCGGCCAGCGAAAGTCCGGCCAATAGCTCAACGTCAGTTGCCATCCCGCAGTCAGTGCAAGCTGAAGCAAAACCAGAGAATGTCGAAGGGATAGACCCGGTTACTGCCCGTATTATGGCACGACGTGGTGTTCTGGTAACCGCAGCTTCACCGGCAAAAAAGTCTGAGCGCCAGCAGGCGCCGACAGAGACCGGCGATCTAAGTCTGGCCACAGCTGTGGCAGCCGGTTCGAAACAAAATGTGACGCAGGTGAGAGAAGTGCAATATGCTTCAGCACCAGCACCAGCACCAGCACCAGCGGCTGATGCTCTCAGTCTTGCAAAGTCGCAGACAGCTGAGGTAGTGCTGCCAGAGCTCAGCGCGGCCAGTTATGATCAGGATAGTTATCCGGCGGATGACGCCGATATGCCAGAGTATGATATGGCGGCAACAGACGGCTTGTGGCAGCAGTATGAACAGGATATGCAATACACTGACACACCACAACAGGTTCAGCTAGAGCAGTTTGATGGCAGCATTAACGAACAAAATTTTTCTGTCCGGCATGCTGCGCAGGTTGATGCCTGGGCGGCCCGCGTTGAGACACTGGATACCGGCGGTTTAAGCCGGCTGTTTCTGTTAAATGCCGCTATGCAGCTAAAAGGTAATGTGCTGAACCTGACGGTGGCTCAGAGCCAGCAGCACCTTGATAGCATGGCATTCAGAACTAAATTACAACAGGTGCTGCAGCAAAGTTTTAATCAGCCGCTTGAGATAAATATTAGTTATCAACCTGAAGTACCGGATAGCCCGCTGTCTATTCAGCAGAGAATTGTGCAGGAACGCTTGGTTTATGTCAGCCGCCTGTTGCAGCAGGATGAAAAAGTACTGCAGTTACAACAAATGTTTGATGCGCAAGTGCTGACTGACACCATCACAGTGAATTGATGTGCTAATTCGCACAACTTGTAATTTGGCGACGAAGTTATTATCTTGTCGCCGTTAAAGTGCAGCACAGTCGTGCTGTCAGGCAAACTTAATTTTACAGCAGGTATAAAGCTATGTTTAAAGGCGGTATGGGCAATATCATGAAGCAGGCGCAAGCCATGCAGGAAAAAATGCAGAAAGTACAGGCCGAAATCGCCGCTATGGAAGTAACAGGTGAAGCTGGTGCTGGTCTGGTTAAGGTGACGATGCTGGGTAACCACAATGTACGCCGTGTCAGCATTGATGATAGCCTGATGCAGGATGACAAAGACATGCTGGAAGATTTAATAGCTGCGGCAATCAATGACGCTGTGCGTCGCGTTGATGAGAGCAGCAAAGAAAGGATGGCGGCAGTGACAGGCGGCTTACAGTTGCCTCCTGGTATGAAAATGCCATTCTGATGAGCCGTTTTACGCCACTGCTGCAACAATTGATAGATACCCTGCGTGTTTTACCCGGCGTAGGGCCTAAATCTGCGCAACGCATGGCATTTGCATTGCTTGAGCGCAACCGCGAAGGTGGTTTGCAGCTTGGCGCTGCGCTTAATGCTGCTATGACTAAAGTTGGCCATTGTCAGCAGTGCCGTACATTCAGTGAAACAGACCTGTGTCCTATTTGCGCAGACCCTACCAGGGCAGAAGATGGTATTATCTGCGTGGTTGGTTCAGCGGCTGATCAGCTGGCTATAGAGCAAACCGGTCAGTTCAGTGGGCGCTACTTTGTTTTACAAGGCTATTTGTCACCGCTCGATGGTATAGGCCCGCAGGATTTAGGCCTGGACAAATTGCAGCAATTATTTGCAGACGACAAGGTGCAGGAACTGATCCTGGCAACCAACCCCACAGTGGAAGGTGATGCTACAGCCTTTTATATTGCCGAGCTTTGTCACCGGCAAAATGTAAAAGTATCGCGCATAGCCCAAGGCATTCCGGTAGGTGGTGAGCTGGAATTTGTCGATGGCACCACACTCTCGCATGCTTTTAGTGGCCGCAAAGCGTTTTAAACTGTTAAAACCTTGCTTGAAATCCGGTTAATTCTCCCCATATTAGTTGTCAGTGTTCGGCTGCGTGATGCAGCCTGATGTAAAACAGTCAAACTTTGATGTTCGAGGATTAGCACAATGAGTGATACTACAGCCACTTCAGCCGGCCAGAAACAAACACACGGCTTTCAAGCCGAGGTGAAACAGCTGCTGCAGCTGATGATCCATTCACTGTATTCCAATAAAGAAATTTTCTTGCGCGAGCTGGTATCGAATGCCTCCGACGCTGCAGACAAATTGCGCTTTCTGGCACTGTCTGACGGCAGCTTGTACGGCGATGATGGCGAGCTGCGCGTACGTATAAGCCTGGATGAAAAAGCCCGGACCTTAACAGTCAGTGATAACGGTATTGGTATGACTCAGGAAGAGGTGATAAGCCACCTGGGCACTATTGCAAAATCGGGCACCAAAGAGTTCTTCTCGCAATTGTCTGGCGACCAAAGCAAAGATTCTAAATTAATTGGTCAGTTTGGTGTGGGTTTTTACTCTGCATTTATTGTGGCCGATAAAGTAACAGTACGTACCCGCAAAGCCGGTGCTGCGGCGAATGAAGCGATTGAGTGGGAATCTGCCGGTGAGGGCGATTACAGCATTACGCCTATCAGTAAAGATAGCCGTGGTACAGATATCGTGTTGCACCTGCGTGAAGGTGAAGACGAGTTTTTAAGCCGCTGGAAAGTAGAAAGTATCGTTACCAAATATTCTGACCATATCAGTATTCCGGTAGAGCTGTGGCAGGAAGAGCAGCCTGAACGTGATGGCGCCGATGGTGAGAAAATCGCTGCCGTGCCTGGCCACTGGCAGGCAGTAAACAAAGCCACTGCGCTTTGGACCCGGGATAAATCTGATATCAGTGATGAAGAGTATCAAGAGTTTTATAAGCACATCTCGCACGACTGGAGCGAGCCGCTAAGCTGGAGCCACAACAAGGTTGAAGGTAACAATAACTACACCAGTTTGTTGTATGTGCCGAAGAAAGCACCTTTTGATATGTGGAACCGTGATGCACAGCATGGCCTGAAATTATATGTGCAGCGTGTGTTTATCATGGACGATGCTGAACAGTTCATGCCTAGTTATTTACGTTTTATCAAAGGTTTACTGGATTCAAGCGACCTGCCTCTGAACGTGTCGCGTGAAATACTGCAGGACACGAAAGTCACTCAGGCATTGCGTAAGGGTTGTACCAGCCGTGCGCTTAAAATGCTGGAGAAACTCAGTAAAGACGCCGAGCAGTATCAGACTTTCTGGAATGAGTTTGGCCAGGTATTGAAAGAAGGCCCGGCTGAAGATATGGCGAACAAAGAGCAGGTTGCGGCTTTACTGCGCTTTGCGTCAACCCATAACGATGATAGTACGCAAAATGTGGCATTGGCAGAGTATGTCAGCCGGATGAAAGAGGAGCAGGATGAGATTTATTACATCGTTGCCGACAGTTATGCAGCAGCGAAGCATAGCCCTCACCTGGAAGTTCTGAAGAAAAAAGGCCTTGAGGTACTGCTGTTATCTGACCGTATCGACGAATGGCTGGTTCAGCACCTGTCCGAGTTTGATGGTAAAAAACTGCGCTCTGTGGCCAAGGGTGGGCTGGATTTATCCAAGTTGGATGATGAAGAGACGAAGAAAGCTCAGGCTGAGACTGAACAGGCGTTTGCGGACGTATTAAGCCGGTTTAAAACCGCGCTGGGTGAGCAGGTGAAAGATGTTAAAGTCAGCCATCGTCTAACTGAAAGCCCGGCTTGTGTGGTCACTGACGAGTTTGATATGAGTACCCAGATGATCAAACTGATGGAGTCAGTAGGGCAAAAGGTACCTGATGTTAAACCTATTTTTGAACTTAACCCTGAACATCAGCTGGTAAAACATGTAGCTGAAGAGCAGGATGAAGACAGGTTCAAACAGTGGGCTGAAGTCTTGTTTGATCAGGCGTTGCTGGCAGAGCGTGGCAACCTGAAAGATCCGGCAAGTTTTGTCTCACGTTTAAACGGCCTGTTATTATCTCTGGCTAAGTAAGTCTTTAATTCAGGCACAGCTTTGCTGTGCCTGAACCTTATTCAGTTACTACAGTTTATTGTTTTTTAGTAAGTTTTACCTTCTTAACCTGTTCAATCTCCTATACCCGCCACAACGCTCTATGAGAACTACGTGGACAATGCATGCCTGACGGTAAATAAAAAAGCTGATGAGCCTACACAATCGTCATAGCATTGTTCTGGCAAACATGTATCTGGTTAATGTAGTTGGAAATCCCTAATGGCATACTGTCAGGAGCTGCCTATAACGATTTACAACTTTAGTCGATAGACCGCACAGTTCCCGCCGCACTTAACTGCGCTTTTTACTGCTTTGACAACAAAAAACGCAGTGAATGCGGTCTTTTAATAGCTGTAAGACTAAAGACCAGTGAAATAGCCAGACCAGTTAACGCTGACAGACAAATTTCTTGTTTCAGGCTGCACATTGTGTAAAGATCCTGCCTTTATTATTAATGGATCAATCCCAAGACATGAGGGTGTTGCTATGCGCATAATTTTGTTGGGTGCCCCGGGTGCCGGTAAAGGAACTCAGGCTCAGTTTCTGATGAGTAAATATGGCATTCCACAAATTTCTACCGGTGATATGCTGCGGGCTGCAATTAAGGCCGGTACCGAGCTTGGTTTAGCAGCGAAGCAGGTAATGGACGCCGGACAGCTGGTATCAGATGACATTATTATCGGACTGGTGAAAGAGCGTATCGCCCAACCTGATTGCAGCAAAGGCTTTTTGCTCGACGGCTTTCCGCGCACTATTCCGCAAGCTGATGCAATGAAAGAAAAAGGCATAGTGATTGATCACGTTATTGAATTTGATGTACCGGATGAAGTGATCGTTGAGCGTATGAGTGGGCGTCGTGTTCACCCTGCATCAGGCCGCGTATACCATATCCGCTATAACCCGCCAAAAGCTGAAGGTAAGGATGACGTTACTGGCGAAGAGCTTGTTATCAGGCCTGATGATGTTGAAGAAACCGTGCGTAAGCGTTTAGCTATCTACCATGAACAAACTGAACCTTTAGTTGGCTACTATCGTGCTGAAGCCGAAGCCGGTAACACCCGCTATCACCATATTGATGGTACTAAGGCTGTCGATGCAGTAACCAGTGAGCTGGTGAGTTTGCTCAGTTAGAACAACGCTCAGATAAAAAAAGAGATAAATAAAAAGCCCTGAAATATCAGGGCTTTTTATTTAAAGTAAGGTTAAACCTCAGGCGACTTTCTCTGCATTTAACAATTGCGCCCCGGTCTGAGCTGCACTGTTGCCAATGCTGATTTTACGCGGTTTTAGTGCCTCAGGCACTTCCCGTACCAACTCAATATGCAACAGACCATGTGCCATATGGGCACCGGTTACTTTAATGTAGTCTGATAGTTGGAACTTGCGTTCAAAGTTTCGCTCCGCTATGCCTTGATGAACAAAGCGGCGGCCTTCGTCTTTGCCTGCTTTCTGGCCTTTAACCAGTAAAGTATTGTGTTCAGTTTCAATGCTCAGCTCCTGCTCATCAAAACCAGCCACAGCCATAGTAATACGGTACTGATCTTCACCGGTGACTTCGATATTGTAAGGTGGGTATGCTGGCTGCTTTTCATTGCGTGCAGCGGCATCCATTAAATTAGCCAGGTGATCGAAGCCGATAAAAGAGCGGTAAAATGGAGTTAAATCAATATTTGTCATAACCAATTCCTCATTAGCAAAAAGGTGTTTTGTTGCCCTTCGGTTGAACGGGCTGTTAACTTAACCGGCATTACGCCGGTTGCTGCCAGGTGCCGTATCCGGCCACCTGACTAGTTAATAAGGCTGGTCTGAAAATTTTCAAGCGGTGAAAACAAGTTTTTTATATCAACTTTTATTGGTCAGTGTTTTTAAAGCTTCCAGTGCTGCGGTATAGTCGGGTTCCTGCGCCAGTTCTGGTACAAGTTGCTGATATGCCAGTTTACCGTTTTCGTCGATGATCAAAACAGCCCGTGCCAGAAGGCCCATATCTTTGATCAGTAAACCATAATTACTGCCAAAATCCCGCCAGACAGCGTCTGACAACACTAGCATTTTATCTATTTGTTCTTGCTGACAATAACGTTTCTGTGCAAAAGGTAAATCAGTACTTATTGTTAGCAGTACAACATTCTGTGGCAAAGCGGCAATTTCAGCGTTAAAACGCTTTGTTTGCAATGAGCAAATGCCAGTATCTATACTAGGCACCACGCTGATCATCACGGTTTTACCTTTAAAGTCAGCCAGCGTGACTGTTTTAAAACTGCCGTCGACAACTTTGAAAGCCGGCGCTTTGGCACCTGCACTAATTTTATTACCAAGCAGGACAACATGTTGCTCTCCTGCTTTTACCTGGCTCAACCGTTCCGGTAAACGGGCTTGTAAATCCACAGCAGAGGCAGTAAAACTGAAGCTTGTTAAAGCAGCAGCCAGAACAGTGGTAGTATAGAGACGTGTGAACGCTGACATGATACAGCTCCTGTTAAGATTGAATGCACTAAAAGTAATACGCTGGAACACAACATATTTTTTGCTGTTTATGCCCGAACCAGAGATTTCAGTCTAGACTGAAATCAAGCCTCTATGAAGTGAGATGCCGATGACAACAGCGGTACTAATTTGTGATGACTCTAATTTGGCTCGTAAACAGCTGGCCAGAATACTACCACAGGAGTGGCAAGCGAGCCTGTTTTTTGCCGGCCACGGCGCCGAAGCCTTAGATACGCTGTTAAAGCAGCGTATTGATTGGCTGTTTTTGGATCTGAATATGCCGGTGATGGACGGTTATCAGGTGCTACAAGAGCTGCGAAATCGACAGCTGGATTTGAATGTTGTTGTAGTGTCGGGTGATGTTCAGCCTGAAGCGTTCGAACGGGTGAAAAGTCTGGGGGCGCTGGATTTTATCCGTAAACCGGTAGACAGTGCTAAATTACAGCAGCTGATGCAGCTACACGCGGTCAGAACCCCTCCATTGCCCGAGGCTGAACAAAAGAGGGTAGCACCAACAGCGTCGGCAGAGCTTAGCGCCGAGATGCGTGATGTGCTGCAAGAGCTAACCAATGTGGCTATGGGACAAGCAGGTGATCTATTAGCACGCTTGCTCAATGTGTTCGTTAAGTTACCCATTCCAAACGTCAATTTAATTGAAGTCAGTGAGTTACACATGGCGTTGGCGTCGGTGGAACATGAAACTACAACGTCTGCGGTGTGTCAGGGCTTTATTGGTGGTGGAGTCTCTGGCGAAGCCTTACTGATCCTAACTGACTCAAGCTTTAAAGATATTGCCCGCCTGATGAACTATCAGGGGGAGTTAACGGTAAAAATTGAACTTGAGTTATTGATGGACATTGCCAATATCCTGATTGGTGCTGTGCTAAAAGGCTTAGCTGAACAAATTGACATGAGCTTTAGCCAGGGACACCCGGTTGTGCTGGGGCAGCATGCTACGGTAAGTGAACTGATTAAAGCCAATGCCAGACGCTGGCGTAAAACGTTAGCAATTGAATTGAGCTATGGTATTGAAAACTATAATATTAGCTGTGATTTGCTGTTACTGTTTACCGAGGACAGCCTGAAAACACTGAATTATAAAGTTGCGTTTCTGCTGGAGGAGTAAGGATGTCACAAGCCCAGGTAGATGTTTCAGAAGTTCATTGGCTGATGGATATGTTTCAGACGGTGGACGTAGGTCTAGTGGTTTTGAACTGTGATTATCGTATTCAGGTATGGAACGGCTTTATGGAGAATCACAGCGGTTTAACGCCGCGTCAGGTTCGTGATCGTTATCTGTTTGATTTATTCTCTGAGATTGATGAAGACTGGCTAAGACGTAAGTGTGACCCGGTGATTTTGCTAAAAAATCGTGCCTTTACGATTTGGGAGCAAAGACCTTATATTTTTAAGTTTCGTAACTATCGTCCTATTACCGGTAGCGCTGAATACATGTATCAGAACAGCACCATCTTTCCGTTGTCAGATGCGCGCGGCCAGGTCACCCACTTATGTTTTATTATTTATGATGTGACGGACGTAGCCGTTAGCCGTATCGAGCTGGAATCGATGAACGGGCGCCTTAAGCAGCTAACAAAAACTGACTTTTTAACCCAGCTGTTTAACCGGGGACATTGGGAAGAAAACCTGATCCAGGAGTTTAAACGGTTACAGCGCTATGCCCATACCAGTACTTTACTGATGTGTGATATTGACCATTTTAAACGCATTAACGATACCTACGGTCATGCTGCCGGAGATGTTGTTATTCAGGCGATTGCAGAGGCGGTGCGCCAGACATTGCGTGCAACTGATATTGCCGGGCGTTATGGTGGCGAAGAATACGCGGTGCTGTTGGTTGATACTGCACTTGACGATGCTGCTGTACTGGCTGAGAGGTTACGGCAATCTGTTGAAGCTATGCTGATTAATTACAACGAACATAAGATAAAAGTGACACTGAGTCTGGGCATTGCCCAATACAGCGCAGAGATGAAGGAACACCGGCAATGGATAGAGGCATCAGATAAGGCGCTTTATCGCTCAAAAGCCAATGGCCGTAATCAGGTGACACGCTATCACGCCGATGAATAGCATCACAGCGTACCTTGCTCAGGACAACTGGCAAGTAGCTCAGTACTGCCATCGTCATTTAATTGTTCCAGATACACGGTAAACCCCCATAACCTGTGCAGGTGTTTTAATACCTGTTGTTGACTTTGCGCCAGTGGTATACGGTTTTGAGGCACATATCGCAGTGTCAGCGAACGGTCACCATTAAAGTCGACATTGTAGACCTGAATATTCGGCTCCAGTTGACTGAGATTATATTGTTGCGACAACATCTGCCGGATTTTTAAGTAACCCTCTGCATTATGAATGGCGGCCACTTCCAGGCTGGCCGCTTCATCATCGTCAACAATGGCAAATAAATGAAAATCGCGGATCACTTTGGGTGACAGATACTGACTGATAAAGCTCTCATCTTTGAAGTTCTGCATGGCAAAATGCAGTGTATCCAGCCAGTTACTGCCAGCAAGATCCGGAAACCACTCTTTATCTTCTGCTGTTGGATGCTCACATATACGGCGGATATCGGTAAGCATGGCAAAGCCCAGCGCATAGGGGTTGATACCAGAATAATACTTACTGTTGTAATCGGGTTGCGCCACTACATTGGTATGGCTGTGCAGTACTTCCAGAATAAAACGGTCACTTACTTTACCTTCGTCATACAGGTGCTGCAGTATGGTGTAATGCCAGAATGTAGCCCAGCCTTCATTCATTACCTGGGTTTGTTTTTGCGGATAAAAATACTGCGAGATTTTCCGCACAATTCGCACAATTTCACGCTGCCAGGGCTTTAGCAGGGGCGCATTTTTTTCGATAAAGTACAAAATGTTTTCCTGTGGTTCAGCTGGAAAGCGGGCGATAGATTCTGTGGTCTGTGCACTTTTTACCGGTATAGTGCGCCATAGATCATTTACCTGAGATTGCAGGTAGCTTTCACGCTCTTGCTGCCGTTTCTGCTCTTCATCAAGTGATATTTTTTGTGGCCGCTTGTAGCGATCTACGCCATAGTTCATCAGCGCATGGCAGGAGTCGAGCATATCTTCTACTTCGGCTATGCCATATTTCTCTTCACATTGGCTGATATAGTGTTTGGCAAATAACAGATAATCAATAATTGAGCCGGCGTCAGTCCAGGTTTTGAACAGGTAGTTGTTCTTAAAAAATGAATTGTGGCCATAACAGGCATGCGCCATCACCAGCGCTTGCATTGTTATGGTATTTTCCTCCATCAGGTAGGCAATACAGGGGTTGGAGTTGATCACAATCTCATACGCCAGACCCATGTAACCACGTTTGTAATTTTGCTCTGTCTGAATAAACTTTTTACCATAAGACCAATGATGGTATCCAAGCGGCATGCCAACGCTGGAGTAGGCATCCATCATTTGCTCAGCGGTTATTACCTCGATTTGATTGGGGTAAGTATCCAGATGGTACAGTTCAGCGACTCTGGCGATCTCCTGATGGTAGGCATCCAGCAGGTCAAAGGTCCAATCCGGGCCGTCAGGTAAACACTGAACTGCTTTTAGTTTTGCTTTGGCCATATCAATCCTCACTGCAATCAGTAGATGTATTCACGCTGCCTGTTTTTTGAATAGTTCGCGAAACACAGGGTAAATATCGCTGACATCCTGAATATGCTGAATAGCAAAGTTATCGTACACCGGCAGCAGCTTTTCGTATTCCTGCCACAAGCTCTGATGGGCTCTGGGCGTAATTTCTATATAGGCATAGTAGCGCAGCAGTGGTAGTAGCTTCGTCGCCAGCATTTCTGCACAAGGGGCACTGTCATCGGTCCAGTTGTCACCGTCTGATGCCTGAGCGGCATAAATATTCCACTCTACCGGGTTGTAACGTTCCTGCACTATCTCGTACATCAGTTTGACCGCGCTGGAGACAATGGTGCCGCCGGTTTCCTGTGAGTAGAAGAACTCTTGCTCATCCACCTCTTTCGCCTGGGTATGATGGCGTATATACACCACTTCGACATTTTTGTAGCTTCTGCTCAAAAACAAATACAGCAAAATATAAAAGCGCTTGGCCATATCCTTGGTGGCCTGATCCATAGAGCCAGACACATCCATCAGACAGAACATGACGGCTTTACTGGTAGGTTCTGGCCGTTTCTGGAAGTTACGAAACCGCAGGTCAAAGCTGTCAATAAAGGGCACAGCCGCTATACGGTGTTTTGTCACGTCTATTTCTTCAAGCAGTAAACGCAATTGCTGCTGATCCGGCACCGGCTCACGTTCAATAGCGGCAAGTTGCTGTTCCAACTCGCGTAAACGGGCTTTTTTGTCTGCTGTCATTGCGACGCGGCGAGCCAATGAACCCCGTAATGAGCGAACGATATCTATGTTACTGGGGACGCCTTCAGAGCGATAACCGGCTCTGACTGTTTTGTACTGTACCAGTTTATCCAGCTGGTTTTTTTTCAGATTGGGTAATTCCAGATCTTCAAACAGTAAATCCAGATACTCATCTTTAGAGATAGAAAACACAAAGTCGTCTGTGCCTTCGCCATCTGCACTGGCATCGCCCTGACCTGAACCGCCACCAGCACCACCCTGAGGGCGTTTTATCCTGTCCCCCTGACTGAACTGATCATTGCCGGGATGCACGATTTGTCGCCGCCCCCCTTTACCCTGATGGAAAAGCGGCTCACTAATATCCTTACTCGGTATCGTCACACTTTCGCCGCTACTGATATCGGTAACACTGCGGTTGCTGATTGCATCCGACACCGCTTTTTTTATCTGTTGCTTATAGCGGCGAATAAAGCGCTGGCGGTTCACCGCGCTTTTATTCTTGCCGTTCAACCGTCTGTCTATAAAGTGTGCCATACTGCCTCCGGCCAAGCTGCGTTACTGCGACTTACGAACACGCAGATACCACTCAGACAGCAATCTTACCTGTTTGCGGGTATAACCCTTTTCCATCATCCGGT
This sequence comes from Rheinheimera sp. ATLC3, assembly GCF_059429535.1. NCBI lineage: Bacteria > Pseudomonadati > Pseudomonadota > Gammaproteobacteria > Chromatiales > Chromatiaceae > Rheinheimera > Rheinheimera sp. ATLC3. The sequence continues at coordinate 1,116,165 of NZ_CM182103.1, read as the reverse complement.
TGACGAAATCATCGTGTTTCTTCTGGTCATCTGTCGACGTCTTGGCGTTAAATGAAATTACCGGTAGCAGCTCTTCTGTACTGGAGAACATTTTCTTCTCAATGACAGTACGTAATTTCTCATAGCTGGTCCAGGTGGGGTTTTTGCCGTTGTTTTTCGCTTTTGCCCGCAGCACAAAGTTAACGATTTCGTTGCGAAAATCTTTCGGGTTACTGATGCCAGCGGGTTTCTCAATTTTTTCCAGCTCGGCATTCAGTGCGGCGCGGTCAAACAGTTGACCTGTTTCCGGGTCACGGTATTCCTGATCCTGGATCCAGAAGTCGGCATAAATCACATAACGGTCAAAAATGTTCTGCCCGTACTCAGAATAGGATTCCAGATACGCGGTCTGAATTTCCTTGCCAATAAACTCGATATACTTGGGAATTAAGTAACCTTTTAAATGCTCCAGATAACGCTCTGCTACATCGGCCGGGAATTGTTCGCGTTCTATCTGTTGCTCCAGTACATAGAACAAATGCACCGGGTTAGCGGCAACTTCGGTACTGTCAAAATTAAATACCCGTGACAGGATTTTAAACGCAAAGCGGGTGGACAAGCCTGTCATCCCTTCGTCTACACCGGCATAGTCGCGGTATTCCTGATAAGATTTGGCTTTAGGATCGGTATCTTTAAGGCTTTCGCCATCATATACACGCATTTTCGAATAGATACTGGAATTATCCGGCGCTTTAAGCCGTGATAGCACGGCAAACTGAGCCAGTGAAATAAGCGTTCCCGGAGAGCAGGGCGCGGTATTGAGTTCACTGTGTTCGAGCAGTTTCTGATAAATACGCATCTCCTCGCTAACCCGCAGGCAGTAAGGCACTTTTACGATATACACCCGGTCAAGGAAGGCTTCATTGTTTTTGTTGTTTCTGAATGTTTGCCATTCTGATTCGTTACTGTGCGCCAGAATAATGCCGTCGAAAGGCAGTGCGGCCAAACCTTCGGTTCCGTTATAGTTACCTTCCTGAGTAGCTGTAAGCAGCGGATGCAGCACCTTAATAGGCGCTTTGAACATCTCGACAAATTCCATCAAGCCCTGATTGGCACGGCACAGGGCGCCTGAATAGCTGTATGCATCAGGGTCGTTTTGGGCAAAATGTTCCAGCTTGCGGATGTCGACTTTACCAACCAGTGACGCAATGTCCTGGTTGTTTTCATCACCCGGCTCGGTTTTCGCAATAGCCAGTTGATCCAAAATAGAAGGGTATTTTTTAACGACTTTGAATTGGCTGATGTCGCCATTAAATTCGTGCAGACGCTTACTGGCCCAGGGAGACATAATGTTGCGCAGATAACGTTTGGGAATGCCATACTCCTGCTGCAGGATATTACCGTCTTCGGTTACATCAAACAGGCATAGCGGATGGTCGTACACCGGTGAGCCTTTTAAATAGTAAATAGGCACCTGTTGCATTAAATGTTTTAGTTTTTCTGCCAGTGAAGATTTACCGCCACCGACCGGACCAAGCAGGTATAAAATCTGTTTGCGCTCTTCCAGGCCCTGCGCGGAATGTTTAAGGTACGACACTATTTGCTCAATAGCATCTTCCATACCATAAAATTCAGAAAATGCCGGATAGCGTGCTATGACTCTGTTTGAAAATAACCGGCTTAACTTGGGATCCTGAGCGGTGTCAATCAGCTCAGGCTGGCCAATGGCCAGCAGAAGGCGCTCAGCAGCGCTGGCGTAACAACTCTTGTCGCTTTTGCACAAGGCCAGGAATTCCTGGATGGTATATTCTTCTTCTTTTGCAGCCTCATAACGAGATTTGTAGTGCTCAAAAATACTCATACGCACCTCCAGCTTTGTAAACATCAGATAAGGGTAGCAGCCAAGCTGTTCCTCTAAGGTTAGACAGTAAAGCGCATTCCCGCCTGACTAATTGACAGAAATATCTACAATTTTCTTTTTAAGCTACGGTAGTGGGTGCGAAATGGTTTTATTGCGGTTGCGGACATAGTTGTAAAGCTATACGGACAAAAAACCCGGCAGTTGCCGGGTTTGTACAGGTGATATATTACTTGCTGAAGTTTTCGCTGGCGAACTTCCAGTTTACTAATGCCCAAAACGCTTCGAGGTATGAAGGGCGCGCATTACGGTAATCAATGTAGTAAGCGTGTTCCCACAGATCGACAGTCATGACCGGCGTCAGATCTTTGTCAGTTAATGGGGTTGCGGCGTTGCTGGTGTTAACAATGTCCAGGCTACCATCAGATTTTTTCACTAACCAGGTCCAGCTTGAGCCGAAGTTGTTTACTGCTTTGTCATTAAAGGCAGTTTTAAATGCAGAAAAAGAACCCCACTTGGCATTGATGGCGTCAGCTAAAGCACCTGTTGGCTCACCGCCGCCATTTGGTGACAGACAGTGCCAGTAAAAAGTGTGGTTCCACACCTGAGCCGCGTTGTTGAAAATACCGCCTTCAGAGGTACGGACAATTTCTTCCAGAGACTTGCTGGCAAAAGGTGTACCTTCAATCAGGCCATTTAATTTTACAACATAGGTATTGTGGTGTTTACCATAGTGGTATTCCAGCGTTTCAGCAGAAATGTGAGGTGCTAACGCGTCTTTTGCATAAGGTAAAGCTGGTAATTCAAAGGCCATAGTTGTTCTCCATTGACGTTGTTTATGTTGTCTGCATAGCGTAGACTACAAAACCTGACTAAAATACTCAAGTTTTACAGTGGTGGTGACGGCCTGCCTGGGTGTAGTGAAACTGTGTTGAGCAGAGCGTCGGGTCGTTGCGATGGAGATGGGGATTTTTTCCTGGATCTCAAGTGCCAGAAGTTGCATAACAGCGTAAAATATCTGCCAGTCTGAAAATGCTTATGTTGTGAGGTAGTGATGGAAACATTAGATAAAATTAAGCAGCAAATTGCTGAGAATCCGATTCTGTTATTTATGAAAGGCTCGCCGAAGTTTCCGAGCTGTGGCTTTTCCGCGCAAGCGTCGCAGGCACTGATTGCCTGTGGTGAGCAGTTTGCTTATGTTGATATTCTGCAAAACCCGGATATTCGCGCTGAGTTGCCAAAGTATGCAAACTGGCCAACGTTCCCACAGTTATGGGTTGAAGGCGAGCTGATAGGTGGTTGTGACATCGTGTTGGAAATGTTTCAACGCGGAGAGTTACAACCCTTAATCAAAGAAACCGCTGCCAAACACGAAACAGACACTGCGGCAGAATAACCCGTTCATCGATAAAAAAAGCCACTATAACGTGGCTTTTTTATCGGATCAACAGACATGGCTACACTGCATCCAGTGTCTCTGGATTGTCGTCTTCGGCCCCGGCACACGGCAAATTAGCCAATGGCCATCCTCCCAACTGCTGCCAGCGGTTAACGATATAACAAAATAGTTCTGCTGTGCGCTCGGTATCATACAAAGCACTGTGTGCTTCTTTGTTGTCGAAGGCTATGCCAGCTGTCTGACAGGCTTTAGCCAGCACTGTTTGGCCCAGCGCCAGTGCTGACAAACTGGTGGTATCAAAGGATACAAAAGCATGAAATGGCGACCGTTTGAAATTCAGCCTTTGTACCGCAGCATTAAAGAAACCCTGATCAAAAGCGGCATTGTGCGCAACAATAACACTGCGCTGACACCCCGCGTCTTTTTGTGCTTTACGCACGGCTTTGCAAATTTCGGTAATGGCTTCGCGTTCTGTTACAGCTGCACGCAAAGGATTAAACGGGTCTATACCGTTAAATGCCAGTGAGCTTGCATCCAGATTTGCACCTTCAAATGGCTGGACATGAAAGTGCAGTGTTTGCTGTGGGATCAGTTCGCCGTTGTCATTCATACCCAGCAACGTGGCTGCGATTTCCAGTAGCGCATCGGTTTTTGCATTAAAGCCTGCCGTCTCCACGTCGATAACTACCGGGTAGTAGCCGCGAAAACGTTGTGCAAGCAGAGAACTAGGTTGTGTCATAACATCGCCATTTAATAAATCAGCGGCTATTATGCCAAAAAAATGTGTCAGCGTCTTGTTGCGGCACAGTGCTTGCTAGCTTATGACAGGAATGGCAAAGAGTTGTTTAGTGTAATGAGAAGCCGGATTATGCGAACCTGTATAGCGCTTAGTGCGCTGATAACATCTACTGTGGCGCTGTCACAGCCACAATTGCGTCAATATTCTGCCGCGATTGAGCAGTCAAGCTGGTTGTTAAGTAAAAACTCGCCGGTAGAGTGCCAGTTACAGCATGAAATACCGCAATTTGGTCAGGCGGTTTTTCGCAGTGTGGCCAGCAAAGGGCTGAATCTGGATTTTGAATTGCAGATGCTACGTTTGCCAGACAGTTATGCGCTGGCTGAAGTGCTGTCTGTGCCGCCGTCCTGGCGCCCGGGCGAGCCTGCTAAGGCCGTCGCCAGCATGCAGCTGCTGAAGCAATATAACGGCGAGTTACCAAAGAAAACAGCCTGGACATTGCTGACCGAATTGGAGCATGGCTTTAGCCCGACATTCTATTTTAGCGATTGGTACAGCCCGTACGATAAAGTGGTTGCAGCGATGAATCCTGTGCAATTTCTATCTACCTATCAGAAGTTTAATGTCTGCGTGTCTAAGCTTCTGCCTTACAGTTTTGATGATATTGCGTTTACCGTGCTAAGTTATGAAAGTGGTGGCGATCAGCTAACCCGGGAGTCTGAACGCAGGCTTGCTCAGATCGCGGAATACCTGAAATATGATCCCGAAATAGACTTTGTTGAAATTCAGGGTTACACCGACAGTTATGGCGGCCGTTGGATGAACGAGCAATTGTCGGTGAAGCGGGCGGAGAAAGTGAAAAGCTTTTTTGTGGCAGCAGGACTGAGTGAAGAGCGGGTGCAGGTCGAAGGCTTTGGCGAACGGCGGCACGTTGCGCCCAACGATACGGCTATAGAGCGCAAAAAGAACCGCCGGGTGGTTTTGCAGCTGACTAAACCCTGAGCCGGTTGCCGGCTCAGTTTTGCACCATAATATCGACCTGGCGCCACTCATCCCGGCTTGAGATCAGAATGCGTACACGGTTACCGTTCACGGTAAAATACAGCTGTTCGCGACCATAATTCTGCTGGGCCATCTCTGGCTGTCCAAGCTGTTGAATATAATAATCACGCAGGGCTGATTCACTTTGCTGGCTGAAAAAACTCAGCACTGCAGGCATTTTGTTATCCAGACGGGCAAACTCCCGTGCATCGGCCGGTACCGGGATTTGATAAAAGTCGTTGCCATAGCTTTTAGTTGAAAAGCCACAAAGGATAAAAGCCACACTCAGAAAAGCCACTAAGCGCATGATATTTCCTTATTTTAATTTGCTTTGTTTTATCTACCTTAACAAATTTTTCTCCAGTGCGCCGCAAGATTATATTGTATTGAGCTGCACAGGCTGAGGCTGAGTGCGTTTTTCAAATAAGCGCATTGCAGACAATATTTTATCGCCACTAAAGGGTTTAACAATAAAGGTCGCGGCGCCGGCTGCTATGCTTTGTTGCACATTTTCCAATGTGCTAAAGCCACTGATCATCGCAACAAAGCATTCCGGGCGTTCTTGCTTAAACTTTTTCAGCAGCTCCAGACCAGAGCTGTCTGGCAGCTCGATGTCGAGAAAGACTAAATCCGGTGGTTGCATATTGAACATCGTTAGTGCCGACGAGGCATTATGCGCGTTAAAAAAGCTGAATGTAGTGTGCTTTAGCAGCTTACTGCTGGTCAAAGCCATGATGTTGTTACGTAGCAGTTGTCGGCTGTAGTCTACATCGTCAACCAGTAAAATCTTTGGCTCACGCATTACGGTCTCCAAACTGCTGAATAAATTCAGCAAAATACTGGCAGCTGTGTTTGAGGTCGTCCATCGGGGCGTCAGAAAGCAACTGTTGCTGCAGATTGTCAGCCAGTTCAGCGAGGGTCGCTTCACCAAAGCTGGCGGCTCCGCCTTTAATTTTGTGGCAGATCCGACGCAAGGTTTCGCGTTGTCCGGTATTTAACGCCTGGTTGAATTCAATGCTCAGCTGCTGCAGATTCTGATAAAACAACTTGGTCAGTTCAGTATCCAGCACCAAGGCCACAGATTTATGCTGCGGGGTTTGTTGCAACAGAGCCGCCAGCAACTGAATATCCACGGGTTTGGGTAGCACCTGGTTAAAACCGCTGTCTGCAATGTCATCGGCGGACATCGCAAAAATGGGCCTGTCGTAGCCAAGCCGCCTTAACATGTGCATTGCGGTGAGACCGTCACAGACCGGCATCTGAATGTCCATCAACAGGATGTCATACTGATAACTTAATGCTTCGGTGACGGCTTCTGCGCCATCGGGCACCGCTTTGGTTTGCATACCAAGGTTTCGGCACTGAGCTTCAAGCAAAGTGCGCATAAAGTTATCGTCTTCGGCTATCAGTATCTGTTTTGTTTGGCTCATAGTCGCCTCTGTAAACGCAACAACAGCGTCAGGCTAGAACCGGTTTGCGCTTAGCCTGTTAATAAGTGACAGATTCAACGGTAGAGGTTCTGCACAAATTTGGCAAGCCAGTAATTCGGCCAGCAAAGGTGACAGCATAATACCTCTGGCACCTAAAGCACCAAACAGATAAAGGCCGGGCTGCTCTGTTACTGTGCCGACAACTGGCAAATGATCAGGTAGGGTTGCCCTGAATGCCGCTGCAGCACCGGTAATTTCAGCGTCTTCAAGCCACTCTGGGTGATGTAGCTGAGCCTTTGCCAGCTGCAGGTTTTCCTGATCATCCTGTTCGGTTATTACCGGCTCTGCTGATAAGCGGTCAAAAGTAGCACCGATACAATGCAGGCCCTGCCACTGTGGTGTGATGTATCCCTTATGGCATAGCACGGTTTTAAGTGGTGCCATTGCGTGTTGTTTAACATGGCTGACCTGGCCGCGGATCTTATTCAGTGGTAATACTTTACTTTGGTCAAAATTTGCCAGTTTACTGCCGCAAGCCAGCACTAATTTTGTTGCGCTGATTTCGCCTGTGTTGGTTGTGAGAAGCCAGGCGTCTTGTTGGCGGGTGAGCGCGGCAACATGGCAGTTCAGGCTAACGCGGAACTTGACTTGCTGCTGCAGAAAATAAAATGCCTGCTGACAAAACTGCTGCGGACTGAGCCAGCCAGCCAGTGGATAGTAGATGCCATTGTGGCTAACGGGTAACCCGGCTATAACTGAAGCCTGGTCTGCAGTTGCCGCCCTGACAAGCGAGTCTGGCCACAGCGCTTTACTGATTAGCTTTTGCTGGCGCTGCTGCAACTGCTCATTGGTGGCCAGATGCAATAACCCACACCAGTCCATTGCGAAATCTAAACCGCAGCTAAACCAGCGTTGGTAAAACTGCCTGGCATATAAAAAGGCCAGCGCATGGAGCTGGCTTTCCGGTGTCAGATTAGCATGCAGGTTAGGATAAACCGCGCCCTGGCGGTTTTGCGACGCTTGGGCGGCGACGTTGTCATCTTCGCAAATCAGGTGTACTGCAATACCACGTTGGATCAGCGCCAGAGCAGTACACATTGAGGCTATACCACCGCCGATAATCGTTACCTCCTGCGTTTCAGGTTCGGGTTGCGCAGCAGATAACTCCATCCGGGCTGTTAACATCTCGCGTTTTCTGCCAAAGCCTTTTACTTTAGCCAGGGTAAACCCGGCTTGTTGCAACCCCCGCTTGACGAGACCGGCAGAAGTGAAGGTGGCGACACTGGTACCGCTGTGGCTGAGTCTGGCTAAATTGGTAAATAACTCAGGTTGCCACATGTCGGGATTTTTACTTGGCGCAAAACCATCAAGATAAATCGCATCAGCACGGCTGCTAATTTCTGGCAGTAAGGTGTTTACATCACCAAGCCACAAATCCAGTATTACACTGCCGTTGTCAAAACTCATTCGGTGACAACCACTTAATGGCAACGGATACGCAGCCAGCAACAGCTGGCACAGCTCTGACAGTTCAGTGTGTATAGCCAGTGCGCGGGTCAGATCATTTAAGCTTAACGGGAATTTCTCGAAGCTACTGAAGTACAGGCGCTGGCAGGTCGATGCAGGGAACTGCTGCCGATGCTGACGAAAACGTTGCCAGCTGAGTAAAAAATTAGCGCCGGTGCCAAAACCGGTTTCAATGATATGAAAGGCTTTGCCGGTATGGCTTTGCCAACGCTGTGGTAAACCATTATGCCGCAGAAATACGTAGTCCGTTTCTGCCATACCGCCGTCATTAGAAAAATAGACGTCGTCAAAGTCAGAAGCTACCGGCGTACCCTGTTCATTAAAGTGTATTTTAGCGTTGCTAAGCTCGGACATAGACTGCGGATCCACAACAAAATTCGGCTTGTAGTTTACCTTAAGCTACCGCAGAATTGGAAACAGAGTACAAGTGTGCGCTGAAAGCTGACCACTTTCGGTCACAAAGTCCGTACAATGACGCACAGTATTATTTTAAAGGTACCGGCAGTGGCCCGGTCTGTGGGAGTTAGCATGAAAAGAGCAGTAATCACAGGTATTGGTATTGTTTCCAGTATCGGCAATAACAAAGACGAAGTGCTGGCGTCATTAAAAGCTGGACGCTCTGGCATTACGCGTTCTGAAGAGTTTGCTGAGCTGGGACTGCGCTCTCAGGTATGGGGTAATATCAAACTGGATCCGGCAGAGCATATTGACCGTAAAGCAATGCGTTTTATGGGCGATGCAGCTGCCTATGCGTATCTTGCGATGCAGGAAGCAATGCAGGACGCCGGTTTTACTGAAGAGCAAATCTCTAATCCGCGCATTGGTCTGGTAGCGGGGTCTGGTGGCGCTTCATCAAAAGTGCAGGTAGAAGCCGCTGATATTTTGCGTGAGAAAGGTGTTAAACGTGTCGGCCCTTACGCGGTACCTAAAACGATGTCTAGTACCTGTTCTGCCTGCCTGGCAACACCCTTTAAAATTAAAGGCGTGAATTACTCAATCAGCTCGGCTTGTGCTACCAGTGCGCACTGTATCGGCCATGCGGTAGAGCTTATCCAACTTGGCAAGCAGGACGTTATTTTTGCCGGTGGCGGTGAGGAAGTGCACTGGACTTTGGCAATGGAGTTTGACGCCATGGGCGCACTGTCAACTAAGTACAACGACACGCCGGAACTTGCGTCCCGTACTTATGATGCAAACCGCGATGGTTTTGTTATCAGTGGCGGTGGCGGTATGGTGGTGGTTGAAGAGCTGGAACATGCTCTGGCTCGTGGCGCGACCATTTATGCTGAAATCGTCGGTTACGGTGCAACTTCCGATGGTTTTGATATGGTAGCCCCAAGTGGTGAAGGTGCTGTGCGCTGTATGCAAATGGCGATGCAGGGCGTGGCCGCGGAAGTGGACTACGTCAATACCCATGGTACCAGCACGCCAGTTGGCGATGTGAAAGAATTGGGGGCTATTCAGCAGGTGTTTGCCGGTAAATCACCTGCTATCAGTGCGACCAAAGCTATGACTGGCCACGCGCTGGGTGCTGCCGGTGTGCATGAAGCTATTTACTCGCTGCTGATGATGAAGCATAACTTTATTGCGCCTTCTATCAATATTGGCGAGCTGGACGAAGCTGCGAAAGGCTTGAATATAGTGACTGCTGCTAAAGCAGCTGAACTGAATACGGTAATGTCTAACAGCTTTGGTTTTGGTGGCACCAACGCCACGCTGGTGATGCAAAAATACCGTGGCTAAGTACGCATGAGTTGCAGATAAAAAAAAGGGGCGCTATAAGCGCCCGTTTTTTTATGCTTCATCGTCTTCCAGATCCCAGTCATCCAGCAACTGGCGCAAACGTTTTTGCTCCAGTAAATCATCGATACGCCGGCGGGCTTCAAGCTTTTGTTTGGCCTTACTGTCCTTGGGCGATAGTTCTTTTATAATTTCATTGTCTTCTGATAAATCTTCCAACTCAAACTCGTTGCTTTCTACCTGTGACATAAGCGCACCTCAGATTTTTTTGCCTATTTACCGAGATTTACCGGTTAAAAACAGTGAATTATTTTTTTAAAGACGATAAAAATTTTCAATTAAGCGCTTCTGCCTCTGTCAGCAACGGTCTGAAAACCTGCTTACGCGGTGACAAATGCGACTTGGTGCTAACCATATGTTCAATAAAATCAATTACTTTTTCTTGCAATCTGACACCGTTCAGCCGGTTGATTCTGGCGATGCCGCCGGGGCTCATCACATTCACTTCAATCAGTTTGCCGTTGATCACATCAATGCCGGCAAAAAATAAGCCGTCACGTACCAGCTTGGGGCCAATGTGCGCGCAAAGCCGCTTTTCCCGTTCGGTCAGCTGGTATTTGATTACACTGCCGCCGGCATGCACATTGGAGCGTACGTCGTCCGGCGGCGGAATGCGGCGCATTGCCCCGATGGCTTTGCCGTTGAGCATCAGAATACGGATATCGCCAAGCTCGGCGCCTTCAACGTATTCCTGCAGAATGACGTAATTGCCACGTTCCTGATCGCCGATATAAAAATCCAGCAGTGAGCGGGCACTTTGTGCGGCAGATTTTTCCAGCAAAATAACGCCTTTGCCGCCGTAGCCGTTCAGCGGCTTCAACACCATTTTATCATTTGGCGATTCAGCCAGTACCCGCGCCAGATAATCTTTATCTTTTGAAACATGGGTTACCGGGATAAATTCGTTATCCGGATCATGTAAAGATGCGGTATACATTTTATTGTTAGCAATACGAACACCATCTAAATCGTTCATGATAAAGGTGTCTTCGCGCACCGAGTCCAGAAAGTTCAGCACTATGGGGTCAAGCGGCGGGTTCAGCCGGATGAAAATAGCGTCAAAGGCCGCCAGTGGCAGCTTCTGCTGGTTAAACTGTGCATTGCGGTAAAAACTCGCAATATTACTGGAGATTTTCTGCCCTTTGACAAACACTTTGCAAAACGCCTGTGCAATGCTGTCGCGCACTGTCAGGTTAGTCGCATGCGTAATAGCAACCGTATGGCCACGACTCACCGCCTCGTGGATCATCCTGATAGTGCTGTCGCCGTCGGGGTAAACTTTGTCCCACGAGTACATTAGAAAACAAATTCGCATAACGTTCTCTGCATTAATATCGTTGGCTAAGCATAAAAGAGCCGCCGGAAAAAGGAAGCGGATGATAGCTTAGCGGTAAAAAAACACACGTGAAATTTGTATTAATCTGCGCTGGCTTGCATCCAACTAATCAAGTCCGGCGTATTAGGTTCAGGACATCATCACAGGGTACAGCATGGAACAGTCACAACAACAATTACTCCAATGGCTCTTTGCGACCGCACAAGGCAATAAGCAGGCTTTTGAGCAGTTGTATCAGGCCACGTCAGGCAAGCTCTTTTCAGTTAGTCTGCACTTACTCCGGCGCAATGATTGGGCTGAAGATGTGTTGCAGGACGCTTATGTCCGTATTTGGCACAATGCGGGGGATTATCACGCTGAAAAAGGTAGCGTGATGAGCTGGATGATTAGTATCACCCGATACCGGGCACTGGACTTGCTTAAATCCCGCCGGGTAAAAGCTGAACATCTGGATTTAAGTGAAGAATTACCGGACGAAGCTGCAGAAGAGGTACAGCCGGGGGAGGCCATCGGCTTGGTCCGGGATAAGGTTAAGCTGGACGACTGTATGCAGGGGTTAACTGATGAACACCGGCAGTCTATTCAACTCGCTTACTTTAACGGGCTGAGCCATCAGGAAATTACGGCCCATACCGGCTCGCCGCTTGGCTCAGTAAAAAGCTGGATTAGGCGTGGTTTAACGCAGTTAAAGAGGTGCCTGGAAGCATGAAGTATCAGCAACAGGAACTACTCGACGCTCTGGCAGTCGATTTTATTCTCGGGGCTATGCGTGGCGGCGCCCGCAGGCGCTTTCAGCAACTGATGATGTCCAGCCCTGCCGTTCGGGACACGGTATGGCGCTGGGAACAGCATCTTAATCCGCTGGCTGAAAGCTTACCTCCAACACCACCAAATCCCGCCGTTTGGCAACGTATCCAGCAGCGATTGGGCTGGGTTGCGCCAACGGTTAGTGCTCGGCCTGTTTTATACCGTTCTGCCTGGCTTGGCCTGGCTCTTGCTGCTTCTGTCGCATTGGCGGTGGTGATGCTAAAACCAATGCTTAGCAGCATGCCACAGCAAGATATTGCTGTGATCCAAAGCCCTGATGCTAAAGCCTGGTGGTTGATTAGCAAAGCACGACAGACATTGATGGTAAAGGCTACAGCTAACGTAGCCGCAGAGGCGGCCAATGACTATGAGCTTTGGATGCTGCCAGCAAACGGGCAGGCGCCAGTATCTTTAGGGTTGCTGCCGCAGCAAGGTCAGCGCGAACTCTCCTGGCCACAGGCAGCTGAAGGCTTGCCGATCGCGGCGTTAGCGGTAAGCCTGGAGCCTAGGGGCGGTTCAGCAACCGGTGCGCCGACCGGACCTGTGCTGTTTACTGCCCAAATTGTTACGCTTTAACGCTTAAGAAAACAAAAACCGCTACGGCGGTTTTTTTATTTTTATTTTTAGTGCATCCGGTTCGTTCAGTGAGTCGTTACTTGGTGGCAACTTAAACTGAAGGATAAGAGAAATGAACCGTACAATGCTTTTTCTGGCTGTTAGCTCGGTGCTGAGCGTGGTAACACTAAGTAGCGATGTTCAGGCGTCGAGTCATCGTGAGGCTCCAAACATCACACGTATGCCAACACTGGATGCTACTGATTTTTATCTGTTCAATAGTTATGAAGCTGGCCGAGATGACTATGTGTCGTTAATCGCTAATTACATTCCATTGCAGGACGCCTACGGTGGGCCGAATTATTTCGCGATGGATCCCCAGGCTGTTTACAGTATTCATATCGACAATGATGGTGATGCCAAGGCTGACATCAGTTTTAATTTTCGCTTTTCCAGCACGCTGGCCAACGAAGGCATGGGCGTAAAATTACCGATAGGCCCTGCCGACAATCAGAGAATGGTCGCTGTGCCGCTAAAAAATGTCGGCGCGATAAGTGCCGACAATGCAGCAGCACTTAATTTTATTGAAAACTATAGCCTGGAGTTACAAAGCGGTACCGCCAGTACCATGCTGTCGCCAGATGGCGCCACAACTTTCACCAAACCCTACGATTATGTGGGTAACAAAACCTTCAACAGCGCCAGCGCTTATCAGGCCTATGCAGATCAATATGTCTACAACGTTGCAATACCTGGCTGTGAGTCGAAGGCTCGTGTTTTTGTTGGCCAGCGCAAAGACCCCTTTGTAGTTAATCTGGGGGAAACCTTCGATCTGGTGAATTATGTTCCGGTTGAGGGTGACAGCGCGCCGGGGGCGGGCGATGGGGCAGGGTTTCCCGGCGGCATTACCCAAAGCAGTGCGAATGATGATTTAGCCACTAAAAATGTAACAGCTCTGGCGATTGAAGTGCCAAAAGCCTGTCTGACGGGAAACGGTAATGGTGTGATAGGCGCATGGACTACCGCCAGTTTGCCTCAGGCTCGTATTCTCAATCCTAATGCCAGCCTGAGCCGGCCTGAAGTCAATGGTGGAGCCTTGGTGCAGGTATCCAGGCTGAGTACTCCATTGGTTAATGAATTGGTTATCGGTTTGGCTGATAAAGATAAATTTAATAGCAGCCAGCCGGTAGATGACGGGCAGTTCGCTGACTATGTAACACATCCAAGCTTGCCTGCTTTATTGAATATTCTGTTTAAAGATGCGGTAAATGCGACATTGGGAACCGATATTACCGATCTGGCACCTGCAAATTTTCCCCGACTGGATTTAGTTAATGCCTTTTTAACCGGCGTAGAGGGTGTCAACCAGTTGGCTACAGTTACACCGTCAGAAATGCTGCGGCTAAACACTGCTATCACCGCTAAACCGATGCAGATGCAGTCAGCTTTTGGTGTTGCCGGAGATGATTTAGCAGGTTTTCCAAATGGTCGCCGCCCGGGTGATGATGTGGTTGATATCGCGTTGCGAGTAGTGATGGGGGCTTTGTGTCATGACATTCCGGTAAATGGTACGCCAACTAACTTAGGTTATTGTGCACCCGAGGATGCACCTGTTGGTAACGTACCTTTTACTGATGGTGCACCGGTCAATGCCAGCATGTTCAATAGCAGCTTTCCTTATCTGTTAACACCGCTTGCCGGTTCACCAAATTAAGGGGGATACCATGAACAGATTAGCTGCGAGTACAGCTTTCGTTTTGGCTGTGTTTCTGAGCGGATGTAACGACTCAGACCAGCCTAACGTCGCGCCGGAGTTGGGTGCCAACAACTTTGTCACTGAAACAGATGTCCCGGTAATGGACAAGATTAGTGCCAGCGATACTAATGGCGACAGTCTGACGTTTAGCGTGGCATCACCGCCGCAAAATGGTGGGCTGATGTTAAGCGCAGACGGCCGCTTTACCTATACACCCAATAATAGCTTCACTGGCAGCGACAGTTTCACCGTGGCCGTGTCTGATGGCGAGTTGACCACAAATGGGCAGGTTACTGTGGATATTGCGGTGGCGGTAGTGTCGTTTCTCAGTTATAGCCGCGCTGCTTTTGCGCAAACAGAACAGCATTTGCCCCTGGGCGTTAATGGTCGCGATTTTACCCAGGATGCGACCAGCACTTCAGACTACGCAGATCTTCTGACCGGGCCTTAACCTGCCAAACGCAGAGCGGTATTACTGCTCTGCGTTTTTACTTTTAAGAGTATGCTATGCGTATTATCCGTATCACTTTAACGATGCTGTGCCTACTGAGTTTATCAGTTGCCGCAGCGCCTTTTAAACCGTCATCAGATTCGACACTTCAACTGCAACCGGTGTTACCCCTTAGTGCAACAATGCAACAGTTGTCGGCACAACTGGGGCGTCATCCCGAAGACAATATACGGCTTGAACTGGCAGGGTTGTATCTTCAGGGGGCCAGGCAGCCGGGTTATGACGACTGGTTTCACCGGGCGGATGAATTGTTGCACGCTGTGAGCCAGACAGGCTCGGTTCGTTATCTGCTGCTACAGGCCGATTTACAGCAACAGCAGCACCAGTTTTCGCAGGCTATGCAAAGTTTAAATAAAGTATTTGCTGCAACACCGCATCATCAGCAAGCCAGTCTGATGGCTGCACGCATTTATCTGGCCCAGAATGAACAAGTGTTAGCACAGCAGGCTTGTAACCGGCTGTGGCAGCAGGATCTTTTTTTGTTTTCTGTGTGCAGCTACGAAGTGGCCGGGCGCAGTGGTCGTTGGGCACAAAGTTATGCAGCGCTGCAAGAACTGTGGCAACGTCAGCGGCTGACTTCAGAGCTGGATATCTGGTTAAGAGGAATATTAGCCGAGCAAGCAGAACAGCTACAGCAGGTCTCGGATGCACGGCAATGGCTAACACCCATACTGCAAAATGCCCCGACCAGTTTATGGCTGAAATGGGCAGACCTTAGTCTGCAGCTGAATGATGCAAAGCCGGTATACCAGCGGTTGTCACGCGTTTATCAACAACATGGCCTGTCAGATGGTTTATTACTGCGCTTAACGTTAGCCGAGCGCCAGCTTGGAGCGGGCAGAGCTTATCATGCTCTGTTGACAGAGCGCATCGAGTTGCGCCTTGCCAGAGGGGATGCCGATCATGCTGCAGATTTGGTGCACTATTTTTTACGGCTCAAACATGATGCAAAAGCAGCGCTTTATTGGGCTACCGTGAATTACCAGACCGCAAAAGAGCCGGATGATCTGCGCTTACTGAAATTAAGCGAAAATGCCGTAAAAGGAGTTTATTGATGAGACTCACCGCAATCTGTCAGCTGTTAGCCGCATTGCTGATGCCTGGCAGCGCTATCGCGCATACCTTCAGCACCGCATATATGGAAGTCTCAGTTTTTAACGGGCAGCCTGCTGTGCTATGGAAAGTTGCGTTACACGATTTAGCTAAAGCCCGCTTGATCCCCGGCGAACATGATGAACAGATTAGCTGGCAACAAGTGATGGACAGTGAGCTGGCGCTACAGCGCTACGTTGATCAGCATCTTGCATTTAACAGTGCAGAGCAGCCGTGCCGGGTTACTACGCTAGCCAGCAATGAATGGCAATTACAACGGCTGCAGCGCGATCTGTACTTACTATTGCCACTAAAGGTTGATTGTCCGCAGCCTGACAACTGGCAGCTAAGTTACCTGGCCCTGTCTGAATATGATACCAGCCATAAATTGCTGTTGTCGTGGCAGGTACCGGGAGAGAAAACAACTGCCGTTTTGTCCGCCAGAGCACCACATTATCCGGCCGCTAGTCGCTAAGGAAGCTTTAATGAAATATCTCCCGTTCAGCACGCTCAGTCTGACGCTTTTGTCGATAGCGCCATTATCTCAGGTGATAGCTGACCCTTTATCTGCCCACATGATGGAGCAAATTACTATTAAAGGCCGGCAGACCGATTTGCTGGGCCTGGCCAGTTCGGCGTCTGAAGGTGTTATTGGTAACAGCGAAATTGCCGACCGTCCTTTGCTGCGAACTGGTGAAGTACTGGAGTTTATTCCCGGCATGGTGGTAACACAGCATAGCGGCAGCGGTAAAGCGAATCAGTATTTTTTGCGTGGTTTTAATCTGGACCACGGCACTGATTTCGCCACTTATGTTGATGGTATGCCGGTTAATATGCGCAGCCACGGCCATGGCCAGGGCTATACCGATTTAAACTTCATCATGCCCGAGGTTATCGCACAGATTGATTATCAGAAAGGTGCTTACCATGCTAATAGCGGCGACTTTTCCTCAGCGGGTACCGCACGCTTTGGTATTCAAAACCGCACCAGCAAAACGGCAGCACTGACTTTGGGGCAACATGGCTACAGCCGCCTGCTTGGCAAAGGTAGTTCCGCTGCAGGCAAGGGCAACATGCTGTTGGCAGCAGAGTTGCAGCAATATAACGGGCCCTGGACGGATGTCGACGAAAACGTTGATAAAGTAAATTTGCTGGCTCGATACAGTCAGAATGTGGGCGCGGGCCAGTTAGCGCTGACAATGATGGCTTATGACAATAGCTGGAATTCAGCAGATCAAATACCACAGCGGGCAGTAGTACAGGGATTAATTGACAGCTTTGGCTCTCTGGATACTGATTTGGGTGGCAACAGTTCACGCTATAGCCTTTCTGCCAGCTGGTACAGCGATGCCTGGCAGTGGAATGCTTATGCAATACAGGCCAAAATGGATCTTTGGTCCAATTTTACTTATTTCCTTAATGATCCGGTCAACGGCGATCAGTTTGAACAGGTCGATGACAGGTGGATATATGGTGGTGAGTTAAGCCATCACTGGCATCATCAGGTTGGCGAATTTGCGGTGGAGCATGTCGCCGGCATACAGCTGCGCTATGATGATATCGCTGAGGTAGGGCTTTACAACACGGCAAAGCGGCAGCGTTTAAGTTTGGTCCGTTCAGATGCCGTTGAACAGAGCTCCGTGGCGTTGTTCAGCCAAACTACGCTGCAACTGAACAGTGACTGGAATGCGCATTTAGGTATCCGTTACGATTATGTCGACGCTGACGTGGCCAGTGATCTGGCTATGAATGGTGGTAGTGCCTCTGACGGTATTGCTTCGCTGAAAACGGGGCTGAGTTATCAGTTTGCCGCGAATTGGCAGGCTTACATCAATGCCGGACAAGGTTTTCACTCGAATGATGCCCGCGGCGCAACGACGACAGTCGACCCGGTTAGTGGTGACAGTGTGGCGCCGGTTAACCTGCTGGTCCGTAGCAATGGTGCTGAACTTGGCCTGCGCTTTTTTGACTACAGTGCGCTCAATGCCTCTATTGCGTTATGGTATCTGGAGATGGATTCTGAGCTGCTGTATGTCGGTGATGCCGGTACAAACGAACCCAGCCGTGCGTCTAGGCGCTTCGGCGTAGAAGTAGCAGCGTATTACTGGTTTAACAGCAACTGGAGCATAGATACTGAGCTTGCGCTGACGCGCTCACGGTTTTCTCAGAGTAGCCCTGAAGAGGGCGATTATGTAGATGGTGCTTTGCCGGTAGTTGCCAGCTTAGGTGTGATTTATAAAGCAGACTCGCCCTGGCAGCTGAGTTTACGGCTGCGACATTTTGGCAAGCGCACTTTGGACAGCTATAACCGCCAGCGCTCCGGCACCAGCACCGTGCTAAATGGCGGCTACCAGTATCAATGGCAAAACTGGCAACTGGGGTTTGAGCTGCTAAACCTGCTCGACAGCAATGACAGCGACATTGATTATTTTTATGCTTCTCGTCTTACTGATGAGCCGGCAGAGGGGGTGGAGGACAGGCATTCTCATCCGATGGAACCCCGCAGTGCCCGCCTGACAATACGGTATCAGTTTTAAGCCTGTCGCTTTGGTACAGATCGGTTTAAGCTTAGCGTACGTAATGAACTGGCAACATAACAGTGAGCCCTTACAGGAGATAACAATGAAACAGCTATTAAGCGCTATGGCGATTATCACATCAGTGCTTGCCGCGCCGGTGATGGCAAATCAATGCGGTGAAATTCTCGGCCATTCCATGCAGCAACTGAATACCCGGGAAAGCGTCGATTTATGTGACAGCTTTAAAGGCAAAACTGTGCTGGTGGTAAATACCGCAAGCAAGTGTGGCTTTACACCGCAGTTTGATGCATTGGAAGCGCTGTACCAGAAGTATCAGGACAAAGGTTTAGTGGTGCTGGGCTTTCCTTCCGACAGCTTTAAACAGGAATATGACGATGCCGGTAAAACGGCTGAAGTGTGTTATTTAACCTATGGCGTAAAATTTCCTATGTTTGCCAGTTCTAAAGTCACAGGTGATGACGCTAACCCGGTATTTAAAGCGCTGATTGCCAAAACCGGTGAAACACCGAGCTGGAATTTTAATAAGTACCTGGTGAGTAGTGATGAGCAGACCGTGAAACACTTTGGCAGCCGTACTAAGCCGGACGATAAAGAGTTTATCGCTGAGCTGGAAAGTATGCTGGCAGGTAAATAACCTTATTACTGCAAAAACTAGCGTTTAGTCTGTAAACAATAATGGCAGCGTATCAACCTATGCTGCCATTCTTTCTGAAACCCTGGCATCCGCCATATCGCATTACCCCTGCCGTTAAAGCTGATTGCAGCAATTTTTATCATATTACTCAGGCTTGCTTCGAATAAAAATTTGAATTTATTAATAAAAACAGCGACATTCTATCTGGCGCTGCTCGTTACCCAATTTGCCTTTTTACCATGATGGAATAACTTCGCTCAGAAGGAAGCATAATGAAACTGACACATATTTTTGCCGTTTGCTTCATGTTGCTGGCACCAATTGCTTATGCCAGTAATGAAGAAACAGTTGTCCCACAGGACGAAACTACACAGCAACAAGCAGAATACGAGGAATGGGCCGGTCAAATCCTGGCATCATTGCAGAAAAATCAGGGCAGGATCAGCCTGCCGGGAACGGATGCAACACTGAATATCCCTGATGAGTTTTACTTTTTATCAGCAAAAGATGCCGAAACAGTATTGGTTGATGTGTGGGGCAACCCTCCGGGACAAAATGTACTGGGCATGATTTTTCCGGCTAATTTTACCCCGTTTGACGCCGAGTCATGGGCAGTTACTGTCGAATACGAACAGGACGGTTATGTATCGGATGACGATGCTGCTGATATTGACTACACAGAATTGTTAGCACAGATGCAGCAGGATACAGCAGAAGCCAGCAAAGAGCGGGTAGAGCATGGTTACGAGCCAATCGCGTTAGTCGGTTGGGCCGCAAAGCCATTTTATGATCAGGCGCAGCATAAGCTGCACTGGGCTAAGGAAATTCAATTTGGCGACAATGACGTTAATACGCTGAATTACAATATTCGCGTACTGGGGCGTAAAGGGGTACTGGTACTGAATTTTATCGCCGGTATGGAACAGCTGCCACAAATTAATCAGAATTTGGATTCGGTACTGGCCCTGGCCGAATTTGATAGCGGTGCTCAGTACGCTGATTTTAACCCGGAGCTGGATCAGGTTGCCGCTTATGGTTTGGGAGCATTAGTCGCCGGTAAAGTGCTGGCGAAAACCGGCTTCTTGGCGCTGGCACTGGTGTTTTTAAAGAAATTTGGTGTGTTTATTGTGCTCGGGATTGGTGCATTACTGCGTAAACTATTTGCCAGGAAAACACAACCGAAAACGCCGAACTGATCAGTTGGTCATATTTAGGCACAGCCATAATGTTAATCTATTTGGCCATCTAAACGTATAGAAGTTGACTTGGCGCGCTAATTTAAGCAACATAGCGGCTATGTCAGTTAAGCGGATGTGGCTATGCCTATTAAAGTGATCGATCAGTTGCCGGCGGTAGAAGCCCTGTCGGCAGAAAATGTGTTCGTGATGACCGAAAGCCGGGCGCAGTCGCAGGACATCCGGCCGCTTAAAATTGCGATTTTAAACCTGATGCCCAATAAAATTGCGACTGAAATTCAGCTGTTGCGGTTATTGGCGAATAGCCCGTTGCAGGTAGACGTCGACTTGCTGCGCATTGATGATCATGTCAGTAAAAACACGCCGCCGAGCCATCTCAACTGTTTTTACCGCTACTTCTCAGAAGTGCAGCAGCAAAAGTATGACGGCCTGATTATTACCGGAGCGCCACTGGGACTGGTAGATTATGAAGACGTTACCTACTGGGCGCAGTTTGGCGATATTCTGCGTTGGGCTGATAATAATGTAACCTCCACCTTGTTTTTGTGTTGGGCAGCACATGCGGCGCTGTATCAGTACTATGGCTTGCAGCGCGAAATTCGCGGCGAAAAGCTGTCTGGGGTTTACTGGCAGCAGGTGACCCAGCCACTGTGCCCACTGGTGCGCGGTTTTGATGATGAATTCTTAGTGCCTCATTCACGTTATGCCCAGGTGCCCAAACAGAAATACCAGCAACATGATGACTTACATATTCTGGCTGAGGCCGATGTAACAGGTGCCTACCTGTTGCAAAACAGCAGTGGTAGCCGGGTATTTGTTACCGGTCACCCGGAATATGATTTAACGACGCTGGATGATGAATATCAGCGTGACCTGGCTGCTGGCGTTACAGCTAAGCTGCCGGAAAATTACTATCGCAATAATGACCCTATGCAAGGGCCACAAAAACTGTGGCAAAGCCACGCCTTTTTACTATTCAGCAACTGGCTGAACTACTATGTATATCAGGCCACACCATTTGAGTTAAGTCAGATTGGTCGCGGCGCCTAAGATAAAGAGCATGTTATGACAGCAAGACTAACCCCGCAGCAGTTCCGTCAGTTGCTCGAAAAGCGAATTTTAATTCTGGATGGTGCCATGGGCACGATGATCCAGCAGCACCGGCTGCAGGAGGCCGATTACCGCGGTAGTGAGTTTGCCAACTGGCCTTGCGATGTCAAAGGCAACAACGATTTGCTGGTGCTGACGCAGCCGGATTTAATCGCAGATATTCACCGTCAGTATCTACTGGCTGGCGCCGATATTGTTGAAACCAACAGCTTTAATGCCACCTGCATTGCTATGGCAGACTATCAGATGGAAAGCTTGTCGGCGCGGGTAAACCGCGAGTCTGCCGCTTTGGCGCGTAAAGTCTGTGATGAGATAACTGCACTTGAGCCACACAAGCCGCGCTTTGTTGCTGGTGTGCTTGGGCCAACTAACCGCACAGCGTCTATCTCACCGGATGTCAACGACCCCGGGTTTCGCAATGTCAGTTTTGAAGAGCTGGTTGATGCCTATACGGAATCTACCAGAGCACTGATTGAGGGTGGTGCTGACATCATTATGCTTGAAACCATTTTTGATACCTTAAATGCCAAAGCCGCCGCTTTTGCGGTACTGCAGGTATTTGATGAGGTCGGCGTTAAGTTGCCGGTAATGATTTCCGGCACCATTACCGATGCCTCTGGCCGAACCTTGTCGGGCCAGACTACAGAAGCGTTTTATCACAGCCTTGCGCATGTTGAACCGGTCTGTTTTGGCCTTAACTGCGCATTAGGGCCAGATTTATTGCGCCCCTATGTAGAAACGCTGTCCGGCGTTTCAGAAGCATTTGTGTCGGTGCACCCCAACGCAGGTTTACCCAATGAGTTTGGTGAATACGACCTGGGGCCACAGGAGATGGCCGCTGAAATTGCCGACTGGGCAAAGCAGGGGTTTCTGAACGTTGTCGGCGGCTGCTGCGGTACGACGCCAGAGCATATCAAAGCGATAGCTCTGGCGGTTAAAGCAGCGCCGCCTCGTCAGCCCAAAGCACCTGCGCACAGTTTTCATTTAGCCGGCCTTGAAGCCTTTTCTCTGGAGTGGTGATGCAACAACAAGCCAGATTTATCAATGTCGGCGAGCGGACCAACGTTACCGGCTCGGCAAAATTTAAAAAGCTGATTTTAAACGGCGACTATGAAGCCGCGCTTGATGTAGCAAGGCAGCAGGTTGAAAATGGCGCGCAAATCATCGATATCAATATGGATGAAGCGATGCTGGATAGCAAAGCTGCAATGGTGCGCTATCTGCAACTTTTGGCTGCAGAGCCAGATATTGCCCGCGTACCGATAATGGTTGACTCATCCAAATGGGAAGTCATCGAGGCTGCACTGAAATGCATTCAGGGCAAAGCCGTGGTGAACTCCATTTCACTAAAAGAAGGCGAAGCGCCATTCTTACATCAGGCGCGGCTGTTACGCCGCTATGGCGCCGCCGTTGTCGTAATGGCGTTTGATGAATCCGGCCAGGCCGATACTAAGGCGCGCAAAGTAGAAATTTGTCAGCGCGCTTATCACATTCTGACCAGCCAGATTGGCTTTCCGCCGCAAGACATTATTTTTGACCCAAACATCTTTGCTGTCGCCACCGGTATAGAAGAGCATAACAACTATGCGGTCGATTTTATTGAAGCAACGCGCGAGATAAAGCGGCTTTGCCCACATGCCAAAATTTCCGGCGGTGTATCTAATGTGTCGTTTTCGTTTCGTGGCAATGACGCGGTGCGCGAGGCTATTCACTCGGTGTTTTTGTACCATGCCATTGCTGCCGGCATGGATATGGGTATTGTTAACGCCGGACAGCTGGCGGTCTATGACGACATTCCTGCGTTGTTGCGTGAGCGGGTAGAGGATGTGATTCTGAACCGCCGCGATGATGCAACCGAGCGCCTGCTGGAGATTGCAGCCCAGTTTAAAGGCGATGGTAGTGTTGCCGAAAAAGCTGATGATGCCTGGCGCAGCCTGCCGGTAAATAAGCGGCTGGAGCATGCCTTAGTAAAAGGTATCACTGATTTTATTGAGCAGGACACCGAAGAAGCCCGGCAACAGGCGGAAAAACCGCTGCATGTGATTGAAGGTCCGCTGATGGACGGCATGAATGTAGTCGGGGATTTATTCGGCGAAGGTAAGATGTTTTTACCGCAGGTGGTGAAATCGGCGCGGGTAATGAAAAAAGCGGTGGCTTATCTGCAACCTTATATCGAACAGGATAAAGCCGGTGGCCAGGCGCAGGGTAAGGTACTGCTGGCAACGGTAAAAGGCGATGTACACGATATTGGTAAGAATATTGTCGGCGTGGTGCTGCAGTGCAATAACTTTGAGGTTATTGACCTGGGTGTGATGGTACCTTGTGCCGAATTATTACGGGTAGCTAAAGAACATAACGTAGACGTAATAGGTTTATCCGGCCTGATTACGCCATCACTGGATGAAATGGTGCATGTCGCCAAAGAAATGACCCGGCTGGGCTATACCCAACCGCTGTTGATTGGCGGAGCAACAACGTCCAAAGCACATACCGCGGTAAAAATTGAGCCTAACTACAATCATGGCGTGGTGTATGTACCTAATGCTTCCCGTAGCGTATCGGTAGTGCAATCGCTTATTGGTGAGGGTAGCAAAGCCGATTACCTGGCGCGTATCAAGCACGAATATGAAATTGCCCGCGAGCAGCATGCGCGCTCAAGGCCCGGACAAACACTGCTCAGCCTGGAACAGGCAAGAGCAAATCGCTTCCAGCTCGATGTGAGCCGCGTGGCACCTGCGCCAAAACAAGGCGGGGTGCACTTGTGGCAGAACGTCGATTTGACTGTGCTACGTGATTACATTGACTGGACGCCATTCTTTTTAACCTGGCAGTTGTCGGGTAAGTATCCGGCAATTTTGAACCACGCCGAAGTAGGGCTGGAAGCGCGTAAGCTGTTTAAAGATGCCAATACTATGCTGGACCGGATGATTAGCGAAGGTCATGTGAAAGGCAAAGCAGTGTTTGGTTTTTTTCCGGCCAACAGCGACGGCGATGACATTATCGTGTACACCGATGAGAGTAGAACTAAAGAAAAAACAAGGCTATATAACCTGCGTCAGCAGCTACAACTTCGCAATAACGCGCCCAATTACAGCCTTGCCGACTTTATCGCGCCGGCCAATAGTGGCGTAAAAGACTATATCGGAGGCTTTGCTGTTAGTACCGGCTTTGGTGCCGATGAATTCGCCGCCAAGTTTGCTGCTGAACATGATGATTACAACAGTATTATGGTAAAGGCCCTGGCCGATCGTTTAGCCGAAGCCCTGGCCGAATACCTGCACTTAAAAGTGCGGCGCGAGTATTGGGGCTATGCCGCCGACGAAAATCTGGATAACGAGCAGCTGATCCGGGAGTTATATCAGGGCATCAGACCCGCACCGGGTTATCCGGCCTGTCCGGAGCATACAGAAAAGGGCACGTTATGGCAGTTGTTGGATGTCGAAGCGCAAACCGGCATCCAATTGACCGAGAGTTATGCCATGTGGCCGGGGGCTGCGGTAAGTGGCTGGTATTTCGCCCATCCGGACAGTAAGTATTTTACCGTCAGTAAAATCGGTGCGGATCAGCTGAACGACTACGCACAGAAAAAGGGTTGGAACGAGCAACAGGCACAAAGCTGGCTGGCACCGAACCTTGGTTAAGTTGTTGTAAAGCATCATAACTATTTGTTTCTTCCTTCGGGAAGAACTTGAAATTTATCCATGCTGTCAGGTAAAACGGTCTAAGCTTTAACAAAACAAAGCTGGAGTCGTTGTCGATGCGCAAATGGATGATGTTAGCTTTAATAGTGTTGTGCAGCGGCCGGTTAAGCGCTGCACCGCTGAATGTATTGGTGGGGCAAAACAAGCCGCCTTATATCCGGCTTGAGACAGTCAGTGGTTATGAATTGGAGCTGCTGCGTGAGGTTATTCGCCGGATGGGGCATGAAGCGGTATTTGTCTTTGTACCTAACTCCCGTATCCGGGCTTTACTGGAAAGTGGTAATGGTGATGTGGCCACTTTACAGCCGATGACCGCCGATGAGCCGGGCGTATTTTTTTCCCAACCTTATATCCGCTACCAAAACGTCGTGGTAAGCCGCAGCAGCGACGAGCTGACGATACAGCACCCGGCTGATTTGGCGGGTAAGGCCGTGATCGCCTTTCAGGGGGCCAGTAAAGTGCTCGGCGCGGATTATCGCGACGCCGTTTTGCAGAACAAAAGCTATCAGGAAACGGTGGATCAGCGGGCACAGGTTGAAATGTTGCTGCAGGGACGGGCAGCGGCGATAGTGCTTGATCGCAATATTTTTACCTTTCACCAGCAGAATTCAGCGATGCCTGCTGCAGTAACGGTGCATGAGTTGTTTGATGCCACCTTGTATCGTGCAGCCTTCCGTGATCCAGCGTTACAGCGTAGCTTTGACAAGGCTCTGCTGAGTGTTGTGCTGGATAATTGGTATCAGCAGCTGCAAATGAGCTATTTTATGCAGCTAAACCAGCAGCTACCTAACCGTTTTTATTGTGACGGGCCAACAGACAGTTACTGAGCTGTAATGCTGGCAAAATTGTCAGTTCAGCCATTTACGCAGCAGCTCAGCCAGTTCTGAGGCATCAATAGGTTTACTGATAAGCTCATTCATCTGTGCCTGGCTGGCATCTTGCCGTGCAGCATCAGAATTGTGTGCTGTCATGGCGATAACAGGCAATTTACTAAGCCCGGGCAATTGACGTAGCTGTTTTGTCGTGTCAAAACCATCAATGCCCGGCATTTCTATGTCCATCAGTACCAGCGATACCGCCTGTGTTGCCAGGCACTGTAGTGCCTGCTCACCGCTGGTGGCGAGTACCACTGTATAACCAAGCTTCTGCAGAATAATTTGTGCCAATGCCTGATTAAAGTAATTGTCTTCTACTAACAAAATCGTATGTTTGCCCGTTGTCACACTGGTGGTGAGGGTCGGCGCGACTGTTTCGGCTGGCAGATCTGCAGCCTCAGCAATATCAAACATCAGACTGAAACTAAACTTGCTACCCTGGCCGGGGGCGCTGCTGACGCTGAGTTTGCCCCCCATCAGTGTGACCAGACGCTGGCAAATCGTCAGACCCAGGCCTGTACCACCATATTTGCGGCTGATTGAACTGTCAGCCTGATTAAAAGCGGTAAACAATTGCTGTTGCTGATGTTCACTGATGCCTATACCGGTATCGGTCACAGCAAATAGCAGCTGGTAACGGTCTTTTACGGCTTCAGCTGAAACGCTAAGTGTAATGTCACCCTGCTCAGTAAACTTTACGGCATTACTTAGCAGGTTAATCAGTACTTGTGACAGTCTCAGGGCATCGCCAGTCAGCTTATCCGGAACATCGTGTTCAAGCTGCAACACAAACTGCAGGCCTTTTTGCGAAATTTGCGCACTGAACATATCGACGACCTGTGTCAGCGTTTCCCGCAGGCTGAATGACGCTTGCTCCAGTGCCAGTTTGCCGGCTTCAATCTTAGAGAAATCAAGTATGTCGTTGATTATGCTAAGTAAAATTCTGCCTGATGCCCGAATTTTATCGAGGTAGCTCTGTTGCGTTGCCGGGTCTTCACTTTGCTGGGCCAATTGGGAAAACCCCAGCACTGCGTTGAGTGGGGTACGCAACTCGTGGCTCATATTAGCCAGAAACTCACTTTTGGCCTGTGCAGCAGACTCAGCACTCTGTTTCGCCTGTTGTAACTGCGCCATTGTTTGCTGCAGATGTGCTGTACGCTCTTCCACCAGCCGGGTTAACTGGTATTTTTCCTGCGTTAAGTGATAAGTGCGCCATTTCAGCAAAATATATATCAACAATACGCAAAGCAGTACATAGCCGGCCCAGGCTGCTGTGCTGAAATACCAGGGGGGCGCGATGTAGATATTGAGCTGATCAGACAATTGCAGATTACCCTGGTGATCGCGGCTGCGCACCATAAACTGATAGTCTCCCGGTGCCAGGTTAGTGTAGTCACGGTACAGCTCATTACTCCACAGCGACCAGTCTTTATCGTATCCCTGCAGTTTGACCTGAAACTGGGGCTGAAATAAGTGGCTGAAGTTCGGGCTGGCATATTCAAAGCGCAGCGCTGTGCTGTCAGGCCCAAGCTTCAGCCTATTGGGTAAGGCGCCACCGCTGTAGACTGCTGGGCCATCAAGCGTACTTAGTTGGCGCAGTAAAGGCGGCTTGGGCGGCAGATTACGATGCTCATTTATCGCAAACCGGAATATGCCTTCTGCACCGCCAAACCAGATCACGTTTTGCTCGTCTATCAACAGCGTATCCAGTGGAATATCCTGCAAGGGTTTTAGCGCCGACGCCTGCCAGCGATAAAAACCTGCACTGTCTGCAAACAACACGCCGGCCTGACGCCTGCCGGTATCGTTATCCCAGGTTAACAGCCATAAGTTATTGTTCTTATCGGTTTGCGGATCACGCACCCAGGGCTGAGAGTCTGTAAAGGCCTGAGATAACTGAGGGTCCAATGTAAATTGTTGTTGCTGTTCATCAAAACGATAGAAACCGGCGACCGTTGCAATCAATAACGCCTGTTTGTACCAGTAGACGCTATTTCGGTTATTGCTGGGCAGGCCTTCATTACTGCTAAAACGCTTGATAGGCAAAGGCACGGAATTGCCGCCCTGCCACTGGCTTGGCAGCGTTAGGCGGTATACACCATGCGCTAAAGTCCCCAACCAAAGCTCACCATCCGGCGTTTCCAGAATACTGTTCAGGTTACCCTGAACACCGGGAACCCGGCCTTCATCAAGCCAGCGTCCCTGTTCATAGCGCATGCTCGCCAGGCCATTTTGCAAACCGATATAAACGCGCTGTGGGTTGCGCAATGACTGATATAACACTTTACTTGCCAGTTCTGAGCGCCGAAGTAGAGTGACATCGCCTTGCTCAAGCGCATAAACGCCTTTGCTGTTTGCGATAAGCAGCTGCTGCTGATAGTTGATAAAATCCCAGGTTTGTTTTTGTATCTGGCTCACAGGCTCGAAGCGGTTTTGCGCATTACGCCGGTATAAACCGAGGCTGGTACCGGCGTACAGTATGTTCTGATGCTGATAAAGCGACAGCACATTGCCTTGCAGGCCGCTGGCATCACTGTAATACGAGATGGCTGCAGACAGATCTATCCTGCTAAGTCCGTGATCAAGCGCCAGCCATAAGCCTTGCTGGTGGTCCTGATACAACGCCCTGACATTCTGATCGACCAATCCCAGAGCTGTGGTGATGTGGCTTTTTAACTTGCCATCAGCTGTCAGAATAAACAGGCCTGCCTCAGTAGTACCAAGGGCATAATCGCCGTTTCTCAGTCGGATGCCGCTGTACAGTGAAGCTTGCTTGAGCGCGTCATCTATCTCGGTATGCCAACGCTGGCTACCGTTCTCGGTCAGCAAAAACAGTTCACCCTCACGATTGCCCGCCAGCAGTGTTTGAGCATCAAAGGGTTCAAGCATAAATACGCTGGTATCAGCGAAACGTTCTGCGCCCGGCACGGCGCTGAACTCTCCGTCGAGCAATTGCAACAACCCCCGGCCTTCTTCCCTGACGAACAGCCGTTCCTGCAGATAAAATGCTTTGTGAAAGGCACTACTGGTTGTCCAGACTTTAACTTGCTGTGGCGTCAGCAAAAAAATGGCACTGCGGCTAACAAAGTATATGCCTTGCGGCGTGGCAAAAGTTTGGCGCACGTCCTGAAAGTTGCGGTAATCAGCCGGAATACGCTCCAGCAGTGAAACATACCGGGTACCTTGCGTGCTGCTGGTGTCGAGGTAACCCAGCTCTCCTTTAGAACCCACATATATTTTACCATCGGCGGCTAGCGCCAGTGAACGGACAACCGCTTTGTTGCGGGTTGGTATCATACGCCAGCTGGCACCGTCATATTCGAGCACCCCTACGTTGTTGCCAACATAGAGCACGCCGCGATGGTCCTGAACGACTGCCCAGTTCTGAGTGCCGCCATTGTAGTCTTTTGGTTTGAAGTTACTCAGCAGCGGAGTGCCGTATTGCTGAGCCGCAATAGTCTGGCAGCTCAGCATTATCAGCAACACACAATAGCGCCAGTATGACTGAATAAATGTTAGCACTATGCTCACCTCTTGTTTGCACAGCTGTAATTTGCGTTGCACCCGTTTGATTCCGTTCGGGTGCGCGTTAGTTTTTATTTGCGCAGAACTTTATCCAGATAGCCCATCGCAAAAGCAGACAACACAAAGGTTATATGGATTAGTAAATACCACTGTATCTTATCGTTGGCGATGCTTTCGGTATTCATAAATACCTTCAGCAGATGGATTGACGAGATAGCGACAATAGACGCTGCAACTTTGTTTTTTAGTGAGCCGGAATCCAGTTTGCCTAACCAGCTTAGCTTGTCGTCATTGCCTTCTAAATCAAGGCGTGAAACGAAGTTTTCATACCCGGAGAACATCACCATAACGATAAGGCCGCCAACTAAAGCAATATCTATCAGCGACAACACAACCAGAACCAGCTCAACCTCTTTCATGCTAAGAATAATGGGCAGGATATGAAAGATTTCCTGAAAGAATTTTATACCCAGCGCAATTAATGCCAGGCTAAGACCAAGGTAAATGGGCGCCATAATCCAGCGCGAGGAATACATCAGTTTTTCCAGAAAATTTTCCATAACAGCACCTGTTTTGTCCAGTCGCTGTATTATGCGGTCATCGCCTCAGAGATCAAGCTCTGGCCAAGGTTTTTCTTGCGTCTGAACGTGTACGGTTACCGCAAATTCCGGCGTTTTACCGCAATCACTGCTGACAGTAAGTCAGAATATGGTAGCGTCTGCGCCAGATGAATGAGCGATACCTTGTTATGAAGAAAATACTAAGTTGCACTCTGCTGGCTGTGTCTCTTTGCTGGGTAAATGCCCGCGCAGAAGAAGGCTTTTGGCTGCAGCGTCAGCTTGAGCAGGGTAGCGATGCACTGCGTGGCTTTTCTTTTGTAAAAGGTGACGCGCCACATGGTTTGCCGTTGTCGCACATACAGCGTACAAGCGGAAAACTGGGTAATTGCAGTACTGCCTTTGTGTCCGCAACCGGTCTTTTAATCACCAGCTATCATTGTGTAGCGGCTTATCTTGGCGCTACCGATGGCAAAGAGTTTGTCGCACAAAGCCATGACACAGAGTTGCCGATTGCCAATCTTGAGCTGTTGTTACCACAGCAGACACAAGATGTAACAGTAACCATTAACCGCGAGCTGAATACCGAGCCTACACCACAGCAGCGCAGTGTTAAATTGCAGCAGCTGAAAACCGCTATGGTAAGTGATTGTCAGCAGCAAAGTGATTATCGCTGCGAGGTAGTCTCGTTGCATCACGGACTGGAGTTTTATCTGATCCGCTACAAAGTGCTGCGCGACCTGCGTCTGGTATACCGGCCAGCATCAGCAGAGCAAATGCCGCAGCGCAGTTGGCCGCGGTACAGCCAGGACTATGTGTTATTAAGGGCTTATGTTGCCGGAGCTCCGAACGACGGCGCTTATGCCAGTACGAATATCCCCTATCAGTCTGAGTTTGCCCGCTTGTCGCGTCAGGGGGTAACAGAAAATGAGCTGGTGATCTCACCGGGTTTCTCGTCTGCCAGTCAGCGTTATGCTACTGAAGCTGAGATACGTTTTAACTTTGAATTATTGTACCCGCGTTCAGTTGAGTATTTTGAGCAGGCCGTTGCCGTTATCGAGCAGCTGGCACCGGCAGGGAGTGATCGGGCTGAACAATATGCTGCAACACTGGCAGAATTAAAGCAGCAAGCTGAAACAGTGAGCGCTTTGTTGGCGCATTACCAGCGCAGTTCTCTTTTGACATTGAAGCAGCAGCGGCGAAATGCTGTAGTGGAGTGGATAAACAGCAGTCCGGTAAGGCAGCAGTTATACGGGCCTGTGTTAGACCGCTTGCAGCAGGTACTGGAGCGTCAGCAAGCTGCTGCTCAGCGCGACCTGGCGCTGGGTTTTCTGAAGTATGCTCAGTTACCGGCATTGGCTAATCAGCTGTATAAACTGGCATTGCTGCCAGACAAGCAGCAGACAGAGCGTTTGCGTAAGCAATTATCCGAGCTGGACGCACACTTCGACGCCAGGGTTGACATGGAGTTGGCACTGCACTTCCTGAGCCAGTACTCACAGTTGCCTGAAACTCAGCGTTTGCCGGCATTAGATCAGTATTTTGCGCTAAGCGATGGTTTTAACCGCGAAATTGTGCGGCATAAGTTATCTGCTATGTATCGTGGTACCTCTTTGACCGAACCGGCAAAACGTCTGGGTTGGCTTGAACGCAGCGCCGAGCAGTTTCAGCAAAGCGGTGATCCGCTGATAAGTTTTTCCGTGGCGATGCATGGTACTGCCATCCAGCTTGCACAAGATCGCGCAGAGTTAAAAGCAGAACTGGACAGTGTCCGCGCTGCAGTCATGGAAGTGTTGCTGGCATATAATGATGCCAGGGGCAAAGCGACCTATGCAGAGGCGAACGGTGCACTGCGTTTTAGCATAGGGCGTGTCAGTGGTTATAGCCCGATGGATGCTGTTTGGCATCAACCCTTTAGCAGCCTGCAAAGTTATCTGAAACGCCAGCAAGACGTCGATTCCTCGGACAGTGTTGCCCAGGTACCCGGCATTGCGGTTAATTTTTTAAGCAGTATCGATAGCTGCAGTGATTATGGTGCCGCGCCTACCTTTAATACGAAAGGGGAGCTTGTCGGCATCATGTTTGCTGGTGTGCAGGAAAATCTGCTGGCTGACTGGCACTACGACGCCGCACTGAGCCGCTCTGTGCATGTCGACAGCCGGTTTATTATTTGGCAGCTGCAACAAAGCGGAACAGCAAAAGCGTTACTGGCTGAATTATTGCCAGTACACTAATCCGGGCAGTTATCGCACTCATTAGTATTCAACGCTCTGCATTTAGCCTGATTTCCAGTATTATTAACCTCTTTAACGTTTAGCAGATAATGCGTCTGACTTGTGGAGAGGATGTGGACAAGCAGTTTCGGATAAAATTAATTGTGCGCCGGGCACCGGTGTTGGCATCCATCAACTGGCTTAAGCAAGCCTGGACTATTTTTGTAAAAGCGCCATTGAACTGGGTGCTGATGTTCATTACCCTGGGTGCTGTAGCCTTACTGGGACAAATCCATCCGTTCACCGCTGTTATTGGTATTTTACTAAATCCGTTTCTCACCGCTGGGGTTTATAAAAGCGTAGTAGCCATACAAAGCCAGCAGACGATGCAATTTATAGGGTTATTTGCGCCGTTAAAGGAAGCCGGCTGTCGCGCCGTGTTTATCCGGCTTGCCGGGCTTAATATGCTGGCGTCTATTCCACTTAGCAGCCTTGCTATGGTGTTGATGCAGCAGCAACAGGACAACAACCTGCAAATGTCGCTGGTATTTCTGTTCGTCACAGGCTTTGTACTGGTATGGATGATATTTGCCTATGCAGTTGCTATTGCCTATTTTCTTAAAGAGCGCCGTTTGTTGGCTATTATGCAAGCGAGCTTCGTTGCGTGCTGGCGTAATATTATCCCGCTAATGGTTTTCCTTCTCTTGAGTCTGGTACTGATAATGCTTACCATGCCTACGTACTTTATCGGGCTGCTTGTCGTTGTGCCGGTGCTAAATATCGCATTCTTTTTATCCTTTAATGAATTTTTTGCGTTGCAAGTCAAAGCTACTGACGACGCAGTGTTGGAAGTATAATTTTGGCGGATATGGCTGAGCTTAAGCGTATGGCATTGAACTGGTTAAGCCGGCGCGATTACAGTGAAAATCAGCTCAGCCTGCGGCTGGGACGCCAGGGCGGTGACCCGGCAGATATCGCCTTGGTTATTGCCTGGTGCAAGCGCGAAAATTATCTGGATCAGAACCGTTTTCTGCAGATGTTGGTGCGCAGCCGGGCCGGTAAAGGTTACGGCCTGAATTACATTGTGCAGGAATGCCGGCAACAGCAGATAGCCAAAGAGCAGGTGGTACAATGTGCCACCAAGCTGGAAATTGACTGGTTTGCCATGGCCAGCCAGCAGTACCAGAAAAAGTACGGACAAAGTGAAGTAACTGATTATAAAGAAAAGCTAAAACGCATGGCATATATGCAGCGCCGTGGTTTTAGCAACGAACAGATTCAAATAGCGATGAATCAAACAGAGTAAAACCGAAGCGGACAGGATTTTTTTCATGACAATGACATCGGCCAGTATCAGGCGTGCCTTTTTAGACTTTTTTGCCAGCAAACAGCACCAAATTGTACCCAGCAGTTCGCTGATCCCGGGTAACGATGCCACATTATTATTCACCAATGCCGGTATGGTGCAGTTCAAAGATGTATTTCTGGGCCAGGATTTGCGCAGCTACAATCGGGCTGTCTCAGCCCAGCGTTGTGTGCGGGCCGGCGGCAAGCATAACGACCTGGAAAATGTCGGCTATACCGCCCGTCACCATACCTTTTTTGAAATGCTGGGCAACTTCAGTTTTGGCGATTATTTCAAACGTGATGCTATTGCCTATGCCTGGGAGTTTCTGACGGTTGTCGTGAAGTTACCGAAAGAAAAGCTCTGGGTGACGGTGTATGAAACCGATGATGAAGCATACGACATCTGGTTAAAAGAAGTCGGCGTACCGGCTGAGCGCATTATCCGTATTGGCGATAACAAAGGCGCGCCCTATGCATCAGACAATTTCTGGGCTATGGGGGATACCGGCCCGTGCGGTCCATGTACCGAAATATTCTATGACCATGGCGAGCATATCTGGGGCGGCCCTCCGGGTTCACCGGAAGAAGACGGTGACCGCTATATCGAGATCTGGAATATCGTCTTCATGCAGTTTAACCGCCATAGCGATGGCAAGATGGAGCCACTGCCGAAGCCCAGCGTCGATACCGGTATGGGGCTGGAGCGGATTGCGGCCATTTTACAGCATGTGCACAGCAACTACGAAATTGACACCTTTGTTGCACTGATCAAAGCTGCCGCGGAAGCGACCGGGGCAACGGATCTGAGTGATAAATCACTGCGCGTGGTAGCAGACCATATCCGTAGCTGTGCTTTCCTGATTGTTGATGGCGTTCAACCCTCAAACGAGGGCCGCGGTTATGTGCTGCGCCGTATTGTGCGCCGGGCAGTGCGTCACGGTAACAAGTTAGGCGCTAAAGGTGCGTTTTTCTACAAACTGGTTGCAGCGCTGGTAGCTCAAATGGGAGACGCTTACCCTGAACTGGCAGAAAAACAGACTGTGGTGGAAAAGATTTTGAAGCTGGAAGAAGAGCAGTTCGGCAAAACGCTGGAACGCGGCTTAGCCATTTTAGAAGAAGCGCTGGCTGGCCTGCAGGGTACCGAGTTGCCTGGCGAGCTGGTCTTTAAGTTATATGATACTTACGGCTTCCCGGTTGACCTGACAAATGATGTGGCACGTGAACGTAATCTGACCATAGACCAGGCTGGCTTTGATGCGGCTATGGCAGAGCAGCGTAAAAGGGCACAACAGGCGTCAAACTTTGGCGCAGATTACAATGCGGCTGTGACATCAGCGCAACAAACAGAGTTTACCGGTTACGAGCATGAATTTGGAAATGCACAGATCGTGGAAATTCTGGTCGAAGGCAAAGCTGTACAGGCGGTGCAGGATGGTCAGCAGGCTATGCTGGTGCTGGATTCTACCCCCTTCTACGCTGAGTCAGGTGGTCAGATGGGGGATACCGGCACGTTGACATTGGCCAGTGGCGCTGTGTTTACCGTGCAAGACACGATAAAGCTGGGTAAGGCTTTTGCACACAAAGGTAGTGTCGCGGGTAGCATAAAAGTTGGCGACAAGGTGGATGCGCAAATTGACAGCGCCCGCCGTGCAGCCATCAAACAGAACCATTCTGCCACCCATTTGCTGCATGCCGCCCTGCGTAAAGTGTTAGGTGAACATGTTACGCAAAAGGGCTCTTTGGTGGGGCCAGAACGCTTGCGCTTTGACTTTAGCCATTTCGAGGCGGTAAAGCCCGACGAGCTGCGCCTTATTGAACAAATGGTTAATGAGCAAATTCAACACAACAATGCGCTGCAAACCCGCTTGATGCCGATTGAGCAGGCGAAAGCTGCCGGCGCAATGGCGCTGTTTGGTGAAAAGTACGACGACGAAGTGCGCGTACTGAGCATGGGCGAGTTTTCAATTGAGCTGTGTGGCGGCACTCACGTAAGCCGCACAGGTGATATTGGCTTGTTCAAGATTGTCTCTGAAGGTGGTATTGCGTCTGGTGTACGACGGATTGAAGCTGTTAGCGGCAGCGGCGCGGTATCTTATGTACAGCAGCTGGAGCAGCAGGCACAAAGTGTAGCCAGTGCGCTAAAAGGCGACCTGTTCAGTATCAGCGAGCGTGTGCAGCAGGCACTGGAGCGCAGCAAGCAGCTGGAGAAAGAAATTGACCAGTTAAAAGCTAAACTGGCCAGTCAGGCAGGTGCTTCGTTATTGGAGCAGGCAGAGAATGTGGCCGGGGCAACAGTGCTGATAACACAACTGCCGGCAACGGAGCCTAAAGCGTTACGCACTATGCTCGATGAACTGAAAAATAAACTGAACTCAGGCGTGATTTTGCTTGCCACAGTAAATGACGACAAAATCAGCCTGATTGCCGGTGTAACGTCCGATCTGACGGGTAAAGTACATGCGGGCCAACTGGTTGGCTGGGCCGCAGAGCAATTAGGCGGTAAAGGCGGTGGCCGGCCGGACATGGCGCAAGCCGGTGGCTCGGATACTGCAGCATTACCAGCGGTGATGGCGGCAGCAAAAAAGCTTGTCGCAGAAAAATTGGGCTAAACTGCTTAAATCTACTATAAAGAAGGGCGCCAGCGCCCTTCTTTACTAATAGAGGAACAGCAGGGTTGACAGATGCTGTCAGGCAGGGAGTTGACCTTACGGGCGTGTGCAAATATCGCGTATTTGCCGACGCAAGCTGGCAGATTGTTACAATATTAGTGTTAAGTCGTCAAAATGCCGTCTGGCAGTGCTAATTATTTAAACGCCTGACTTTTAATCAGCTAAGTAGCTGAGTTATGATACGGCGCTTTAGTGTAGACACCGGTGTGTATCATGCTGGGTAAAAGGAACAAGGAGCAAACGAATGCTAATTCTTACTCGTCGTGTTGGTGAGACACTGATGATTGGTGATGAGGTCACTGTCACCGTATTGGGAGTAAAAGGAAATCAGGTACGTATTGGTGTCAATGCGCCAAAAGAAGTATCTGTTCATCGTGAAGAAATCTACATGCGGATTCAGGCCGAAAAAGGCTCACCTGATTCAACCTATGGTGACGATGAGTAAATTTCGCGTCATCTCTGTGTTTTGCCGATGATTTATGCCGTTTTTGTACGTTTTATGACTTAATTCCGGCGAATTGCTTAAAAGGTCGGCAAACGCGCTTTTCAGTTCCAAAAATTGTTTGACTTATTTTCCTGAGACATTAATATACACGCCGCAACACAGCGCGGAGAAATGGCCGAGTGGCTGAAGGCGCACCCCTGCTAAGGGTGTATAGGGGAAACTCTATCGAGGGTTCGAATCCCTCTTTCTCCGCCATTTTTCAGATGGACGCATAGCTCAGCTGGATAGAGTACTCGGCTACGAACCGAGCGGTCGGAGGTTCGAATCCTCCTGCGTCCGCCATCTGATATGGGCAGCACCGACACAGTGCTTAATAAATAGTGTGCTAAAATCTGTTTCATCCCGGACGCATAGCTCAGCTGGATAGAGTACTCGGCTACGAACCGAGCGGTCGGAGGTTCGAATCCTCCTGCGTCCGCCATATACGA
Organism: Rheinheimera sp. ATLC3; assembly: GCF_059429535.1. Taxonomy (NCBI): domain Bacteria; kingdom Pseudomonadati; phylum Pseudomonadota; class Gammaproteobacteria; order Chromatiales; family Chromatiaceae; genus Rheinheimera; species Rheinheimera sp. ATLC3. Next base: position 1,079,038 of record NZ_CM182103.1, on the reverse strand, counting down.
AGAACCCGCTTCAGGTAACACTGCAGCGGGTTTTTTATTGTGCCTGAAAAAGTCATAGAAAAACGCTATGGCGAAACCATAGCGTTGCTATTAAAAAAGGTCTGAAGTCAGAGTATCGTCAAAAGCTCAGCGCGACGCTAAAGCTGACTGTGCGGTCTGCTCCTAGCAAGTAAGCACCTTCCTGGCCACCGCTGATATAAGCTTTATCTGTAATGTTGTTTAGTGTCAGCGCCAGGTCTACGCTGCGGAACATAGCATTGTTGCCCAGATCATGCTGGTAACCAAAGTAAGCATTCCAGATAACGGATGACGGAAGGTTATCACGGTTCCAGACACTCACGTCACCGCTGGTACTGCGTTTGGCTGCGCCGTAGTATTCACCGGTATATTTAGCACTGATACCGGCTCTGTAGTGGCCATCATGGTAATGCAGCGCACTGGCTAGCATTTGTTCTGGTATAGCGGCAACTTTATCTCCGGCGCGATAGCCGTTAATCGTCTCGCTGTACTCTGAGTTATTCAGAGTCAGTGACGAGGTGAAAGACCAGTTTTGCGCAAAGCGCCAATCCAGACTTGCTTCGAAGCCGTCTGACTCAACACCGCCGACGTTGACAAAGGTGCCATCCAGTTCGGTCAGGTAATCCGGCAGGTCATCAATTTCTTCATAAGCCAGAAGGGTGATACGGTTATTAAAATCGACGCTGTAATAGGTAGCCGACAAGTTAAGCGTTTCACCGAAGTAGCGCAGACCCAGTTCATAGTTGTCAGCAGTTTCTGCTTCTAGCTGTGCGAAATCCTGTCCGGCTGTATTTAAAATAGTGTCCGGGATAGCTTTGAAGTTTTCTGAGTAACTGGCAAAGGCTTCCAGCGTATCGGTTAAACGGTATATCAGACCCAGGCTTGGCAGCAGATCAGAATCACTGTCCAGCTTACCATTGTTGCTTACATCAAAATTATCGGTGCGGTTAATATCAATCAGATATTGCTGCAGGCCGAGGTTAAGCTGTAAGTCGCCGAAAGTGATTTGGTCCTGCAGATAGTACTTCACGACATCCTGATCGTAATCATCATCAAACTGTACCCAGTAAGGTGTCTGGTCGAAGTAATGATATACCTTAGGGTCGATGACTTTATGCCAGTCGCGGATTTGGCTGCGTTCTTGCTGCTCCAGCCAAATGCCCGCCCGGATCTGGTGTTGTGCCAATGTCCATTGCAGATTGGCCGTTACGCCGTAACGCTGTTTCTCATAATGGGTATGGCGGTAGGAGGATACGCGCGTCAAATCACTGACATCTGCCGGCGTTTCCAGTACAGGTCTGCCGTTGGCATCGATATAATTATAGGTGATACGCTCAGCGCCGTTACCTTTGCTGATCAGCTGACCATTGCTGTCAACAGCATAAACCTGATATGGCGGCAGCCAGTCACCACGGCCACTTTGCCAGTGCATGTAAGGGGTAATATCAGCTTCCAGCTGTTCGGTGATATCGAATTCAGTTTTTACATACAGCAAGGTATTTTCACGTAGTGTAGACCAAGCCTCAGCAAAGTTCTGATCAATGTCCGGATCGCCGGTCCAGGCACTGGTTAAGCCATCCCAATATGGGTTTTGTCTGAACTGCTCAAGTGAGCGGTAATCATAGTTGTCTTCGTTAGCGTCATCGTAGGATAAACGTGCCGTAATACGAACTTTCTCCAGCTCAGTGATACTTTTCGCTTCCGCATGCAGCCGCTCAGTTGCGCCATTGCTACCGCTGCCAATCCAGCGATTGGCGAAACTGTCGGATAAACTAAAGTAGGCAGTAGTGTGGTCAAACAGCAAGCCGGTATCAAAACGGGCAAAGTAACGTCTGGCGTTGTTGCTACCGCTGCTGTACGCGGCTTTAGCCGCTTTTTCTGCCAAAGGATTATTACTGACAAAATTCAGTGTGCCGCCCAGAGCGTCCAGTGACGCTGATGCGATATCAGCAGACCCCTGGCCAACTTCAACATACTGCGTATTTTCACTATCCAGATACCGATTGGCTTTGCTACCGCCGGCATAGGCTGAGCCGCCGTTGGGAACACCGTCAACAGTAATACCCAGTTGCTGATCTGCCCGGTCAATGACAAAGCCGCGCAGACTGATGGTAGTGGTATAATCATCGCCGCCAAATGCATCGCCCTGGCCAACGTTTACACCCGGTAACGAGTCGACCAAATCCAACACATTACCGATAGCAGGTTGCAGCTGCTTAGTGTTGTTATCTGTGCTGTTGTTAGCGTAGCTGACCCGTTTGCCAACGACTGACAATACTTCAATATCGCTTTCGTTGTTGATGTTCTCGCTGGTATTGCTCTGCTGAGCAAGCAGCGGCGTCGATAGAATACCCGCTATTGCCAATGTGGTTGCTTTAAGCCTGAAGTGACGCACAATTATTCTCCCTAACTTTGATTATATTATCGTTATGGTCGGATGAGCTTCCGACGGCGGCATATTGTGCAGAGCGAGTGTGTAATTAGCGTGACTTCTAGATGTAGTTAATGTGTAAATAATGTTTTGCTTTTATGACTTGACTGGCGGGGTTCATAGCGCTGTCACAACAGGACAGTAGTGTTAGCGGGCTGGTTAGTCTTAATTCAGAGCAGGAGCTGTATGCGATACCTAATCTTTTTACTGGGGATGCTGCTTGGCGGATGCCAGGTAACGCCTAAAGCGACAGAGACACTGGCGCAAGTAGGCCCAAGGCCACTGTATCTGCTATCACAGCTACCGGAAGGAGAGTTGAAGCAGCAGTTGGAAGCTTGCCGTCAACAGCCATTTTACCGCAGTGAGTTTTCGCTGGCACACCGGGGGGCCCCGCTCATGTTTCCCGAGCACAGCCGGGCGTCTTACCAGGCTGCTATTGATATGGGGGCAGGTATCGCTGAATGTGATGTTACTTTCACCGCGGATTTAAAACTGGTTTGCCGGCATGCACAGTGTGATCTGCATCAAACCACTGATATCCTGCTGCGGCCTGAACTGGCAGCAAAATGCAGCACACCTTTTACGCCAGCCGACCCGGCAACAGGCAGCGTAGCAAACGCCCGTTGCTGTACCAGCGATATTACGTCTGACGAGTTTAGCCAGCTGTGCGCGAAAATGGACGGTGTTAACCCGGCGGCGGTGCTGGTTGAAGATTACGTCGCCGGTACTCCCGCATGGCGCAGTGAGCTATACAGTCAGTGCGCAGCGCCATTGACGCACCGGCAGAGTATAGCGTTGTTTAAGCAGCAGGGCGTGAAAATGATCCCAGAGCTGAAACAGCCTGAGGTATCGATGCCATTTCAGCAACAATTCACCTCTGAGCACTATGCACAGCAGTTGGTTGATGAATACAAAGCCGCTGGTGTCGCACCATCTCAGGTTTATCTGCAGTCATTTAACTGGCAGGATATTCTGTACTGGCTTGAACATGAACCAGAATTCGGTCGTCAGGCCGTATGGCTTGACGAGCGCTATGAACAGCCGGAGTTTGATCCGCAGCAGCCTCAGAGTTGGCAACCCTCTATGACAGCACTGAAAGCCGCTGGGTTAAATATTATTGCGCCGCCATTGTGGGTATTATTGCGTGAACAGGACGGAGCTATAGTACCGACTGAGTATGCCAAAGCGGCCAGAGCAGCCGGGCTGAACATCATAGCCTGGAGCCTGGAGCGCTCGGCCCCACTGGCTAAAGGCCCCGACTGGTATTATCAGTCGTTGCCGCTGCTGGCGAGGGATGACGGTGCTATATTACAGGTGTTACATGTGCTGGCACAGGATGTTGGTGTTATCGGCGTGTTCTCTGACTGGCCCGGTACTACCACGTTTTATGCGAATTGTCTGCTGGTGCCTGAATAATATATTGCGCGCCGCCGTCGGCTTTCTTCATCGCTAAGTAGTTGTGATTATGCTATAAATTGTCACCTCAATGCGGTGTTTATACTCAGGCAGGGTTCAGCTTTGTACTGGTAAAACCGCCTAGGGTATAACCACGGATAAGCCAGAACGTGACATCAATCACCAGCGATGCTGCCACTCAAACCGCCGCGGATTTTACGCCTGAGCTGACCTTGTGTCCGCACTGTGATCTGGTGCAGCAGGTGCCACAGTTGGAACCAGGTGAAGAGTCCAGTTGCATTCGCTGCGGCCACCATCTTGATGCGCGCCACCCTGAACCAATAGTCCGACCGGTGCTGTATGCCGGTTCTGCACTCTTTATGCTGCTGTTGGCGAATTTGTTCCCCTTTGTCAGTATGTTTGCTGCCGGTAACAGCAATGAGATGCATTTTTTTGATACCTCGTCGGTGTTGTTCAGCGAGCATCATCAATGGTTGGCGATTCTGATCTGGCTGTTGATCCAGCTGATACCTGCAGTATGCATGAGTGCTATTTTGTACCTGAAGCTTGGTATGCTGTACGCATTACCTGCCAGAACATGGGTTGCCAGGGTGTTGTATATGCTGAAACCCTGGAGCATGGTGGATATTTTTCTGATGGGGCTGATCATCAGTTTTGTGAAACTGGTGGCGGATGCGGATATTTCATTGGGGCCAAGTTTCTGGGCGTTCTGTTTATTTTGTTTGCTGCACCTTAGAGCGTTTCAGGTAATAGATCGACGCGAGCTCTGGTCGAAGATCGCTCCTTGCCCTGCGCCACAGGTAAGGGCGCGTGCCGGCAGACCCGGCATGGCGCAGCAATTAAAACTGTGTAAAGTCTGCACTGCAATGGTGCCGATAGCCCAGACACATTGCAGCCGTTGTCACAGCCGGGTCAGGTTGCGTCAGCGTGGCAGTATCCAGAACACTATCGCATTATTGATTGCTGCGACGCTACTTTATGTCCCTGCCAATCTGCTGCCTATTATGCGAACCGTTTCATTTGGTGAGACCATTGATTCAACTATTATTAGTGGGCTGGTACTGATGTGGCAGGACGGGGCTTACCCGGTCGCGCTTATTATCCTTGTCGCCAGTGTTATTGTGCCGGTAGTGAAAATCGTGGTGATGTTCTGGTTATGTTATTTAACGGCCATTCCACAGCACCGGCGTCAGCGCTATTCCTCACAGATATACCGTTTGGTTGATTGGGTTGGCCGCTGGTCTATGGTCGATGTGCTTGTGGTAGCCATTATGGCAGCGTTGGTAAGGTTTGATTTATTGATGAGTGTGTATCCCGGTGTGGGGGCATTAGTATTTGCTGCTGTGGTAATTCTGACGATGTTGGCAGCACTGAGTTTTGACCCCAGGCTGTTGTGGGATCCACTGACTGAGCAAAAGGGAGTCCGATTTGACGCAACAAACGAGTGCTAAGGTTAACCGGATAAAGCAATGGTCACCGATTTGGGTGGTGCCCATTGCAGCCGTATTGATCGGTATCTGGATGCTGTATAACCATTATCAGCAACAAGGCGCTTTGCTGACGCTGCTGACAGCCGACGCAGAGGGTATTGTTGCCGGCAAGACACAAATTAAAAGCCGCAGTGTTGACGTTGGCCAAGTGGTGTCAGTGGAGCTGAGCCATGACTTAAAACAGGTCATCATTAAAGCCCGGATGAAACCGGCCATTACCGATCTGTTAAACGAAGACTCACGGTTTTGGGTGGTGAAACCCCAGGTGGGGCGTGGCGGGATCACTGGGTTAAATACCTTACTATCTGGTGTATACATTGAGTTGCAACCGGGCGATTCAGACAAGCAGCAGTTACAGCATCAGCTGTTGGATTCGCCGCCAGTGGCCCCTGCTGATGCGCCCGGCATCAGGGTGGTGCTGTCTACCGCTGAAACCGGCGGTCTGGCGGTTGGCGATCCTGTGCTGTACCGTGGCTATGAAGTCGGCACTGTCGAACACAGCGAATTTGACTTGTCACAACGGCGTACGCTTTATCAGTTATATATCCGAGAGCCTTTCGATGTGCTGGTATCTGAGAATGTGCGGTTTTGGCTTAGCAGCGGTTTTTCTGTCGATCTGTCAGCAGAAGGTTTGCAGGTTGATGTAGGTTCGGCCACGACGTTGTTAAGCGGAGGTGTCAGTTTTGACCTGATGCAAGGCTGGCCAGCTGGCGGTGCTGTGGCGGATGGCTCAGAGTTTCAGTTGTTTCCGAATAAACAGAGTATCCAGGACGGTTTGTACAACGAGTTTGTTGAGTACTTACTGTTTTTTGATGAGTCGGTGCGCGGTTTGAAACCGGGCGCTCCGGTCGAGTATCGCGGCGTGCGGGTTGGAACCGTCACCAGTGTGCCATTTTTCTTTTCGATTGATAAACCCTTCGAGGTGTCGTTGCAGCAGGGCATTCCGGTGCTGATCCGCATTGAAGCGGGCCGTTTATATGAAAACCTGACATTAAAACAACTGCGGCAAGAGCTGGACAAAGCGGTGCAACGCGGTATGCATGCAGCGTTAAAAACCGGCAACCTGCTAACCGGGGCGCTTTATATAGATTTAGACGTTAGCGAAGATTCTGCCCCGGATATTGAACAACAGGCACTGCAGGCACAACAATTAGCACTGAGCCAAAGCGCCGGCTATCCGATGCTGCCAACCACCCGCAGCGGGCTGAGTAACATAGAACAAAAGGTGCTGATGGCACTGGATAAAATCAATAATTTACCGGTAGAGCAGCTATTAGTGCAAAGCGAGCAGACGATGCAAAGTACAGATGCATTGATGCAGAACGCTGCCAAAATGGTCGCTCAGCTGGATAAACTCATCGCTAATCCGCAGTTGCAACAGTTACCGGCTCAGCTGCAGCAGAGTTTGCAGGAACTGCAGCGCATGCTTGCAGGCGTTAGCCCCGGGGCCCCGGCATATGAGCGTATGGACAGCAGTTTACAAACGTTAGATCAGGTGCTGCGCGAATTGCAGCCTGTATTACAGACATTAAATCAGCAAAGTAATGCTTTGATATTCGAAGCGGATATTGCTGCAGATCCACAGCCGAAGAGGGCAGAGCAATGAGATGGTTAGCCACAGCGATGATACTTCTGCTAAGCAGCTGCAGCAGTCAGCCACAAACAACCTTTTACCAGTTGCCGCTTACCACTGTAACAGGCAGCGTTAATAGTAACTCAACCCAAACGCTGTATATTGAGCCGGTGCAGGTAGCAAGCTATCTGAATGGTCGCGGGCTGGTTTTACAGGTATCTGATGTAGAGCTGGTGATGGCACGGCAGCATTTATGGGCTGAAGCACTAGATCACCAGCTGCAACGTCAGCTGCGCAGCCGGCTGCAAACGGCACTGCCAGAGTACATGGCGGTTATGCAACCTTCGGCTGATACGATAAAAGTGACTGTGCAGCTGGATCGTTTTCATGGTCAGGAAGACGGTTACGCTATTGCCAGCGGTCGCTTTGTTGTCAGCAGTGTAAATACGACTGAAAGTTTTTCCATCCGGGTACCTCTGGCCGATGATGGCTATCCAGCCCTTGTTAGTGCACTTGCTCAGTGTGTACAGCAGCTTAGCGAGCAAATCGCGCAACAACTTACCAGTGAAAGCTAATTTCATTTTACATCGATAGCTGTGATGTCACTGCTATCGATTTGTGGATGGCTAGACATTTGAGTGTCTTTACGTGTACTGTGTGTAAATTATGCAAATTGTTCGGGTAAATAGTAGTTATCACCGGGTTTTATTTAGCCGGCGGCGATTAACTGCGCATAATGCACAGTCTGCCTGCTGATTTCAGTTTAAGCTGCTATCGTTCAGAGAAGCTGAAGAGTTTATGCCGAACAGTCAACTTAGTGCGGATAACTGATGGAGAGACACTATGGTCGCGCAACTGTTATTGGAAGCCGCCAATCTGATGTTTATAGGAATGGTGGCGGTATTTGCCTTCCTGCTATTACTGGTATTTATCGTGCAACTGATAAGTGCGTTTATGTTGCGCTACTTTCCGGTAAAGCTTGTTGAAAAAGCGAACCGTATCGACGCCGGCAGTAGCAGCGGTACCAGCCCGGCTATCGTTGCCGCTATTGCCGCTGCTGTGCACCAGCATCGCCAAAAACAATAAAAGGATGCCTCAATGAGTAAGCCATTATTACTGACAGAACTGGTGTTGCGTGATGCGCACCAGTCGTTATTGGCCACCCGTTTACGTCTGGACGATATGTTACCGATCGCCGCTAAGCTGGATAAAGTGGGTTACTGGTCAATGGAATCCTGGGGCGGGGCTACCTTTGATGCCTGTATCCGTTACCTGGGAGAAGACCCATGGCACCGTATCCGTGAGCTGAAAAAAGCCATGCCGAATACCAGGCAGCAAATGCTGCTTCGTGGCCAGAACTTGCTGGGTTATCGCCACTATGCTGATGATGTGGTCGAAGCGTTTGTTGAGCGCGCCCATAAAAATGGGGTTGATGTATTTCGCATATTTGACGCAATGAACGACATCCGTAATCTGCAAACGGCTGTGCAGGCGGCAATAAAAGTGGGGGCTCATGCTCAGGGTACTATTTCTTACACCGTCAGCCCGGTGCATACCATTGATATGTGGGTTGATATGGCGCGGCAGCTTGAGGACATGGGCTGTCATTCAATCTGCATCAAAGATATGGCGGGTTTGCTCAAGCCTTATGACTGTGAAGAGCTGGTGTCGCGTATTAAGGAAGCTACCGGTATTCCACTGGCAATGCAGTGCCATGCGACTACTGGTCTGTCCACGGCCAGCTACCAGAAAGCGATTGATGCGGGTATTGACATGCTGGATACCGCTATCTCATCGATGAGTATGACCTATGGCCACAGTGCCACCGAAACCATGGTTGCTATCACGGAAGGCACATCCCGTGATACTGGGCTGGATATGGAGTTACTGGCTGAAATCGCAGCCTATTTTCGCGATGTTCGGAAAAAGTATGCGCAGTTTGAAGGCTCACTCAAAGGTGTTGATGCCCGTATTTTATTGGCGCAGGTACCTGGTGGTATGCTGACAAATATGGAAAGTCAGCTCAAAGAACAGGGTGCACTGGACAAGTTAGACGCCGTTCTGAAAGAAATCCCGCATGTGCGTGAAGATCTGGGCTTTTTACCTCTGGTTACCCCCACGTCACAGATTGTTGGTACCCAGGCGGTACTGAATGTGCTGACAGGCGAGCGTTATAAAAGCATTACTAAAGAAACGGCCGGGGTGCTCAAAGGTGAGTACGGTGCTACACCCGCGAAGGTGAATACTGCATTGCAACAGCGGGTGCTGGACGGTGCTGAAGCCATTAGCTGCCGACCGGCAGATTTACTTGAACCAGAGCTGGAAAAACTGCAGCAGGAACTGACCAGTCTGGCGGGCACTGAAAGTATCAGGTTGGCTGAGCAACAGCTCGATGATGTGCTGACCTATGCGTTATTCCCACAGGTTGGGCTGAAGTTTCTTAAAAACCGTGATAACCCCGCAGCGTTTGAACCTGCACCTGATAATGACAGCTCAGAGCAAAAGGCTGCTGCACCAAGCAACGCTAAAGCACCTCAAAATGGCCCTGCAAGCTACAGCGTGCGGGTAGATGGTAAGGTGTATGAGGTTGAAGTGGCTGCGGGCGGCGCCTTAAGTTCTGTCAAACCCGTGGTAGAAGAGAATATTCCCGCCAGTGCTTCTGTGACCGGTAATTCCACACTGAATGCGCCGCTGGCAGGTAATATCTGGAAAATAGTCACTAAAGCCGGTGCGGCGGTAAAACGTGGTGACATAGTGATCATAATGGAAGCAATGAAAATGGAAACTGAAGTCAGGGCAGTATCTGATGGCGTTGTCGCCAATATCCATGTGGCGGCAGGTGATTCAGTTAGCACCGGCGATGTGCTGATTAGCTTTGACTAAATTTGACTGAGGACTTTCCATGGATGCTGTTGCAACCTTAATTGCGTCAACCGGCCTGATGAATTTTACTGCCGGTCAGGTCGTGATGATGCTGGTCGGATTTTTACTGCTTTACCTGGCGATTGCCCGCGGATTTGAGCCATTACTGCTATTGCCAATAGGTTTTGGTGCTGTGCTGACCAATATCCCTCTGGCGGGCATGGGGGAACCCGGTGGCCTGCTGTATATGATTTATGAGGCGGGTATCAGTACCGGTGTGTTTCCTCTGTTGATTTTTATGGGCGTGGGCGCGCTGACTGATTTTAGCGCTTTGATCGCTAATCCGAGAATGTTGCTGCTAGGTGCCGCTGCACAATTTGGTATCTTTGCAACGTTGCTGGGTGCTATCGCGCTTAATGCAGTGCCGGGGTTAAGTTTTACCATGAAAGAAGCATCTGCCATCGCCATTATTGGCGGGGCGGATGGGCCGACTGCTATTTTCCTTGCGTCCAGGCTGGCGCCTGATCTGCTGGGGGCTATAGCAGTTGCTGCCTACTCTTATATGGCGTTGGTGCCAATCATTCAGCCGCCTATCATGCGCGCGTTAACCAGCAATGCCGAGCGTAATATTCAGATGATACAGCTACGCGCTGTCAGTAAAAAAGAGAAGATAGTGTTTCCATTGGCAGTGTTGCTGCTGACAGTGCTGTTATTGCCAAGCGCAGCACCGTTAATAGGTATGTTCTGTCTGGGTAACCTGATGCGTGAATGTGGTGTCGTCGAGCGGCTAAGTAAAACCGCGCAGAATGAGCTTATTAATATTGTGACTATTTTCCTTGGTCTGGCAGTAGGGTCAAAACTTAGCGCGGATAAATTTCTGACGTTACAAACTCTGGGCATACTGGTGTTGGGAGCGGTGGCATTTGCTATTGGCACCGCATCAGGTGTACTGATGGCTAAGCTGATGGGGAAGTTTTCAAAAGACCCTATCAACCCGCTAATTGGCGCAGCAGGCGTTTCGGCAGTGCCGATGGCGGCCAGGGTAGTGAACAAAGTAGGGCTTGAGGCGAACCCGCATAACTTTCTGTTAATGCATGCAATGGGCCCTAACGTAGCAGGCGTGATAGGTTCTGCTGTCGCGGCAGGTATCTTGCTGGCACTGGTTGGCTAATATATTAACGGCAATAAAAAAATCCCGGCATTAACCGGGATTTTTTTATTGCTAAAGGAGATTAAGGTGCTGCAGTAGCGACCGGTGTATCAGCTGTTTTTGCCAGTAGTACCCGCTCATTGGTTTGTAACTGCGCCAGAATTTGTTGTGCCTGTGCGGTAAACAAATTCTTTTCCGGGCCTTGTAATGGTGTGGCCTGCGGCAATTTTACTGTTCTGGGGTTACGGTGAACGCCGGCAACCAAAAACTCATAGTGCAGGTGAGCGCCGGTAACACGGCCTGTGCTGCCTAAACGACCGATAGCTTCGCCCTGGCGTACTTTGTCACCTTTGGCAACCAGACGCTTGGATAAGTGCAGGTATTTAGTCACGATATTGTTAGCGTGCTGCACAAACACATAGTTACCATTTAAATTATTGTAGGCTGATGCGATTACCCGGCCATCACCTGCAGCCATAATAGGGGTGCCAACCGGTGCTACATAGTCAACGCCGTTATGTGGCCTTACCGTTTTCAGTACCGGATGCAGACGCTTCGGGTTAAAGTTAGAACTTACATACTGAAAGCTGACCGGTGCTCTTAAAAACGCCTGACGCATGCTGGCACCATCAGGTTTATAGTAATTGCCATCTGTGTGGCGGACCGCCTGATACAAGTGGCCCTGATTAGAGAATTGTGCCGCAACGATATTGCCGTTACTGATAAACTCTCCGTCAACATACTGGGTTTCGTATAGCACACTGAAGCTGTCTCCGGCACGGATATCCAGACCGAAATCGATGTCCCAGCCGAATATACCAGCCAGGCTCATGATCTGCGCTTCGGTTAATCCGGCTTCAATACCCGCACTCCAGAAGTTACTGCGGATCTCTGCGTTGGCAAACTGACTGCGCAGTTCGACTTCTTTTTTCAGCTCTTCAGCAATAAAGCTGCCGTCGTTAGTACGGCTGATACGTAAAGTGCTCAGATGATTCAGCGCGTAGCGCAGTTCCTGCAATTCACCCTGTGCATTGAGGCCAAACTCCAGCTGCTCACCCGGGAATAAACGGGTCAGGGTTTTCACGCTGTTACCCAGTGCCAGCACATCCAGCATCACCTGTTGGCTGACATTGGCTTTTTTAAACAGTGCAGATAAAGCATCGCCTTTTTGTACCTGCAGTACCGACCAGTTTAATGATAAATCTTCTTCCGGCAGGGCTGGTAAGTCAGCAATGGCCTGCTCTTGATCTACTACATCTTCCTGTTGCGGAACGTTCAGGCTGTAACGTTTGCCAATTTCCAGGCTGTCGCTCTTACTACCTTTGGAAGCGGAAGCCTGTTCTGACGGGAATAATAAAATAACGGATAAAAACACCGAAGTTGCAGCAATCAAGACGCGGTGTTGAGTGGGAATTTTAGTGATAAATTGTCGCATAATACCAGTCTGGGCTTAGGAAACGCACAAAAACCGAGCATATACGGTTTTTTTGCCCGACACCAGACTTTTGTGCGTTTCCCCAAGGCTGAACATGCTATAGAATGCGGTTTGTTTGCACAATCAGGTGAAAAATCAGGAGAGAAAAATGGCGGATTGGGAGCTGGCTTTAGCTGAATTAAAACGCGGCTGCGAAGAAATTCTGCTGGAAGATGAGCTAATTGCCAAATTAAAAGAAGGTAAGCCGTTAAAAATAAAGGCTGGCTTTGACCCGACTGCACCTGATTTGCACCTTGGTCATACCGTGCTTATCAACAAACTGCGGGCCTTCCAGCAGCTTGGGCACGAGGTTATTTTTCTGATCGGTGACTTTACCGGTTTAATTGGTGACCCAACCGGTAAAAATGTTACCCGTAAACCGTTAACCCGCGAAGAAGTACTGGCCAATGCCCAGACTTATAAAGATCAGGTATTTAAAATATTGGACCCGGCCAAAACCCGGGTAGCGTTTAACTCGGAGTGGATGAACGAGTTAGGTGCTGCCGGCATGATCAAACTGGCGGCCCGGCAAACCGTTGCCCGGATGCTGGAACGGGACGATTTTAAAAAGCGTTATGCCAACAACCAGTCTATTGCTATCCACGAGTTTTTGTACCCCTTGGTGCAGGGCTGGGATTCAGTCGCATTGCAGGCCGATGTCGAAATGGGTGGTACCGACCAGCGTTTTAACCTGTTAATGGGCCGAGAGCTGCAAAAAGATGAAGGTCAGCGCCCGCAAACGGTGATGATGGTACCGCTGCTGGAAGGCTTAGACGGCGTACAGAAAATGTCAAAATCTCTGGGCAATTACGTCGGCATTACCGATGCGCCCAACGATATGTTTGGCAAAATTATGTCGATATCAGATGAGCTGATGTGGCGCTACTACGATTTATTGAGCTTCCGGGCGTTGGAAGACATTGCTGCACTTAAACAACAGGTGGCAGCAGGTGCCAACCCACGCGATGTAAAAATTGAGCTGGCAAAAGAAATTATTGCCCGCTTTCATGATCAGGCTGCGGCAGACGCTGCGCATCAGGATTTTATTCAACGTTTTAGTAAAAACGCCTTGCCGGATGATATTCCACAACTGAGTGTCAGCTGTGACGGTGACAGCATGCCTATCGCAAACCTGCTAAAAGAAGCCGGCTTAGTGGACAGTACCTCAGAAGCCATTCGTATGATCAAGCAAGGTGCCGTTAAGCTAAATGGCGATACTAAGGTAGAAGATACTAAACTGGACATTGCCAAAGGCAGCGAAGCCATTTATCAGGTTGGTAAGCGTAAGTTTGCTAAAATCAGCCTGATTTAAAATTCTTTTATTTTATAAATAATTAGCGTAGCAGCTGTACAGTTGCTGCGCATCCCGCTTAGCCAGTCATCCACCGTTAATCCCTCGTACTGTATAGCTGATGAACTACACTTGAGTAAATTACAATCAGCACGAGGTAAGTCATGTCAAAGCGCAACCCTTTTGCCAGTGAACTACTGGTCAATGAGAAGCCTTATCATATTTTCAGTCTGAAAAAAGCAGCAGAGACTTTTGGCGATATCAACCGTTTACCGTTTTCCCTGAAAATATTATTGGAAAACCTGCTGCGTAATCTTGATGACGATACCGTCACGAAAGACGATATTCAGGCGCTGGTGAACTGGCAGAAAACCGGCACCTCTGACCGTGAAATAGCCTTTCGCCCGGCGCGGGTATTAATGCAGGATTTTACCGGCGTACCGGCAGTGGTTGATTTGGCCGCTATGCGTGCCGCAGTTGCTGCGCTTGGCGAAGATCCGGATAAGGTCAACCCACTCTCTCAGGTTGATCTGGTGATAGACCACTCTGTCATGGTTGACAAGTATGCTACTGAGCAAGCGTTTAAGCAGAACGTTGATATTGAAATGCAGCGAAACTACGAGCGCTACGCCTTTTTACGCTGGGGCGCCAAAGCATTTCGTAATTTTAGGGTTGTGCCGCCTGGCACAGGTATCTGCCATCAGGTAAACCTGGAATACCTGGGGCAGAGTGTCTGGGCAGAGCAAACCGATGACGGCACTCTGGCCTATCCCGATACCCTGGTCGGCACTGACTCGCACACCACTATGATAAATGCGCTGGGCATTCTGGGCTGGGGTGTCGGTGGTATTGAAGCCGAAGCTGCGATGCTGGGACAGCCGGTGTCGATGATTATTCCTGAAGTGGTGGGGTTTGAGTTCAGCGGTAAGCTGCAGCCCGGCATTACGGCAACCGATCTGGTACTGACTGTAACGCAAATGCTGCGTAAGCATGGCGTGGTAGGTAAGTTTGTCGAATTTTTTGGCGATGGTCTGGACCAGCTGGCGCTGGCAGATCGGGCAACTATTGCCAATATGGCGCCCGAGTATGGTGCCACCTGCGGCTTCTTCCCGGTTGACCAGGTGACATTGGATTATATGAAACTAACAGGCCGGGATGATGCGCTGATTGCCAGAGTGAAAACCTACTGTCAGCAGCAGGGATTATGGCGTAAAAGCGGCGAAACACCGGTGTTTACCGACACTCTGCATCTTAATTTAGATACGGTGGTGGCATCGCTGGCAGGGCCGAAGCGGCCACAGGATAAAGTTACCCTGACCGAGTTGAAACAGCATTGTGATGCCGCCATTGCGCAAGAGAAAAAGGTCAGTCAGCAGCGTGATGCTGAGCTGCTAAACGAGGGCGGTGGTCAGACTGATGCACCTGTTGTTGACCGCAGTTTCGACTTTAATGGCGAGCGTATCCGGCTGGATAATCATGCGGTGGTTATCGCGGCCATTACCTCTTGCACCAATACGTCCAACCCAAGTGTGCTGATGGCGGCAGGGTTGCTGGCGAAGAATGCTGTTGCTAAAGGGCTAAAACGTCAGCCTTGGGTAAAAAGTTCACTGGCACCCGGTTCTAAAGTGGTTACCCGTTATTTAGAGGAAGCCGGGTTAATGCCGTCACTTGAGCAACTGGGTTTTCATCTGGTGGGTTACGGTTGTACTACCTGTATCGGTAACTCCGGCCCACTGGCTAAACCGATAGAAGAGGCTATTGTCGCCTCAGATCTGAATGTATCTGCGGTATTGTCAGGTAATCGTAACTTTGAAGGCCGCATTCACCCGTTGGTGAAATCAAACTGGCTGGCATCGCCGCCGTTGGTGGTGGCTTACGCTTTAGCCGGTACGGTAAATATTGATCTGGGCCATCAACCGCTTGGCAAGGACAAAGAGGGTAACGATGTCTATTTAAAAGATATCTGGCCGGACAGTCAGCAAATTGCAGACGCGGTAGCCAAAGTTCAAAGCAGCATGTTCAGTGCGGAGTACGCTCAGGTGTTTGAAGGTGATGAAAGCTGGCAGGCGATAGATGTGCCAAAAGCGAAGACCTATGCCTGGCCTGATTCTACCTATATCCGTCATCCGGACTTTTTCCGCGGCATGGCAAGAAAACCTAAAGCGGTAGCCGATATTCAGGGAGCCCGTGTACTAGCTGTATTAGGTGATTCGGTGACGACAGACCATATTTCACCGGCGGGCTCTATTAAAGCCAGTAGCCCGGCAGGGGAGTATTTGCGGGAGCATGGGGTGAAGCAGGAAGATTTCAACTCGTATGGTTCGCGCCGCGGTAACCACGAAGTGATGGTGCGCGGCACTTTTGCAAATGTACGCATTCGCAATGAAATGGTACCGGGTTCAGAAGGTGGCGTTACCCGGCATTATCCGTCCGGTGAGCAGATGCCAATCTTTGATGCAGCCATGCGTTATCAGCAACAGCAGATACCGCTGATTGTGGTAGCAGGCAAGGAGTATGGTACAGGTTCATCACGCGACTGGGCAGCCAAGGGCACCTTGATGCTGGGTGTCCGAGCCGTACTTGCCGAATCGTTTGAACGTATACACCGCTCAAACCTGATAGGTATGGGTGTATTGCCACTGCAATTCCTGGCCGGTACCGATCGCAAAACGTTAAAGCTGACCGGTGAAGAAAGTTTTACGCTGCGCGGTTTGTCTGCTTTAAAACCGCGGCAAAAGCTGCAGCTGGTGATCACCTATCCGGATGGTGCTAAACAGGAAGTTGATGTGCATTGCCGTATTGATACTGGCAATGAGCTGGCGTATTACCAGCACGGTGGTATTTTGCAGTATGTATTGCGCCGTATGATAGGAGAGGCGTAACAGAGCGGGCGCCTGCTTTGGCAGGCGCCCGTTATTTATTACTCAGCCTTGGGCAATGACAGGCCGGATTTAATATGTAAGTCACGTTGTGGGTAAGGAATAGTAATACCGGCCTGTTTAAAAGCGCGCCAGATAGCAACATTGATATCTGATTTTACCGTGTCTGCACCGTATTCCGGGTCGGCTATCCAAACCCGCAGTTCAAGTTCAATACCGCTGTCGGCAAAGCTTTTTAGCATCACCGTCGGTTCTGGTGTATCCAATACCCGCTTAGATATATGCGCGCATTTTAGCATCAGCGCCATGGCTTGCTCGGGGTCATCTTCGTAGCTTACCTGCACCAGAATCTTCACCCGCACATTGCGGTCTTCATAACTCCAGTTAATCACCTCTGAGGTGATCAGGTTCTCATTGGGTATTAACGTATCAACACCTTCGCGGTTTCGCACCACGACATAACGTGCTTTGAGCTCATGCACCCAGCCAAAGTTTTCACCGACAGAAATCACATCGCCCGGTTTTACACTGCGGTCCAATACCAGAATAAAACCACTGATAAAATTAGAGGCGATACGCTGTAAGCCAAAACCCAGGCCTACACCTAAGGCGCCGCCAAATACCGCCAGTGAACTGAGGTTAATACCAACGGCATTCAGTGCTACTAAAAAGGCGATGGTGATCAGCAGAAACTTGCTGAACTTGCTAAAACCGACCTGCATGCTCGGGCTGATGTGGCGGTTTTTCTTCATTTGCTGGTTTAGCAGCTCTGCCAGCCACAAGGCCAGCGTAAAAGCGAGAATAATCACCAGCACCAGCTTTACCGTACCAAGCAGTGATAGCCGGGTTTCGCCAAGATTGAATGCCAGCGCATCCATAGTGGTCAGCAGAGGCGTTAGCCAGCCAGTCAGATGCAGTACCACCAGCAACCAGATAACCACAGCAATTACCGGTTCAGCTGATTTGACCAGCGGACTGGACAGAAAGGCTTTACGTAAGATGTACACCAGTAACCGGATCAGCCCCAGCGCCAGCGCCACGGGTATCAGGGGTGCAAGCAATTGTTGCGGCAGTTCATAGGTTTGCAGCAGCTCACGACTGAGCGCTAATAAAGCGGCCATGCTAAAAGGCAGCAGAATGCGGTGCGAGCTGCGAAGTGCAACATGGCGTAAGCCCTGGCCACCACTGTCGCTAAGGCGTCGGCCCCAGACCCGGTTTATCAGTAATGCCAGCACCAGACATATTGCAATAGCCAACAGCTGATACCAGAACGTAATCTGCTGCAGTTGTGTGACAACATCTTGCCACCAGGTCATTATCTGTCCTGACATAAGTCACTCAGGTGTTTTATGTTAATGCGTTTACCTTAGCAGAAAATTGCTGCCGGCCACAGCGGTTAAAACTTGCACTTTCTAAAAATAGCACTAATATGATATTAAATTGATATCACATTGAGGGTGTGGGTATGTTGAAGGAACGAATGATTAACAGCAGAAATGGTTTGGGTATGATAGGCGTGTTGCTGATGCTAAAAATAGTGGGTATTGCCGGTATAGCGTTGCTACCGATCATACTCAAACCCGTTGCTTTGTTATTGGTCATAGCGGTGTTTGTCTGCTGGTTTGGGTTTTATATGGTGCATCCGAATCAGTCTGCAGTATTGCAGTTGTTCGGCCGCTATGTGGGTACAGACTTGAACAACGGCTTGCGCTGGGCTAACCCATTTTACAGCAAACAAAAGGTCTCGCTTCGGGTACGTAACTTTGAAAGCAGCAAAATGAAGGTAAACGACAACGCCGGTAACCCGGTTGAAATTGCTGCCGTAGTGGTATGGAAAGTGGTCGATAGTGCTGAGGCGGTATTTGAGGTAGACAACTATGAGAACTTTGTCAGTATTCAAAGCGAGTCTGCTATCCGCCATTTAGCCTCTAGTTATGCCTACGACGCCGGTAATGATGAGACCATCAGTTTGCGCAGCAGTACTGATGAAGTGACAGAACTGCTGAAACAGGAAATACAGGCGCGGTTAAACAAAGCCGGGGTGCAGGTGCTGGAAGCGCGCATAAGCCATCTTGCGTACGCCGCTGAAATTGCCAGCGCCATGCTGCAGCGTCAGCAAGCAGCCGCTATCGTAGCGGCCCGGCAAAAAATTGTCGAAGGTGCCGTGGGTATGGTTGAAACCGCTTTGCAGAGTTTGTCAGAGCGAAATGTTATTGATTTAGATGGTGAGCGCAAAGCCGCTATGGTCAGTAACCTGCTGGTGGTATTATGTGGCGATCATCATGTTCAGCCGGTAGTGAATACCGGTAGTTTGTACCAGTAGGGGTTGTTGTGGCAAAGAAAGCCTTTGCGTTACGTATTGATGAGAAAATGCTCAGCGCCCTGCAGCGCTGGGCAGATGATGAGTTTCGCAGCATCAACGGACAGATTGAATATCTGCTGCATGATGCGCTGAAAAAAGCCGGTCGTTTACCAGCTGCTGCTGATGAGAGTCGCAAAGACGACTAATGCAGCAGCCACGACACTACAGGTAACGTCAGCAAGCCCAGCAATATACCCAGGCCGATAATGCCACTGACCAGCCGGGGCGCGAGCCCGGCCATAATAGCGATAGCCCCGGCGGAGATCATAGGTGGCATCGCGGCCTGAAAAATACTGATATTCACCGCCACACCACGATAACCAAGTATTAGCCACAGCGCTGCTGCTAATAAAGGCATCATCACAAGTTTAATTGATAGTGCGCTTAACAGCGGGGCAACTTCACTTTTGCTGAATTTAACCGTTAAAGCAAAACCGACTGCGACCATCACCACCGGTACCAGCGTCGCCGCCAGATTATCAATCAGTTGTGTGATAATGGGCGGATAGTCATACCCGCGCAGCAGCAAGCCAAGTGCCAGAGCAATAAATGAAGGGAAAGTAATGATTTTGACTGCTATGCCTTTAAACGTTGGTTTGGCGGCCGTCGGGCTGTACAAAGCCGCAATAATCGTGACATAGCTTGCAAGCGCAATAAAAGAGCCGATTTGATCATACACCACAGCATAGGGCATAGCGGCGTCGCCAAATAATGCAGCCGTCATCGGAAAGCCGAGAAATGACGTGTTGCCAAGCGGCAGCACTATTAACAATGCTCCGGTTACCTCGCGTGGCCAGTTCAGCCATTTGCTTAGCAGTAGTACCGTTGCCACCACGATCAGCAGCAAAAACCAGGGCGTAACCGCCGGGATCAGCAGTTCAGCAGAGAACTGTAGCTGGGGTACGTTTTTTAAGATTAACGCCGGTAAGGCAACATACAGTACATACATATTCAGCGCTATACCGCTGTTTTGTGGCATTGATGGCAGACGGCGCAGCAAAACACCTATTATCAGATAGGCCAGGATCAGAACAAAATTATCCATCAGACTCACTTCGGTTATACTCAGCAACCAGTGCCAGCTTGGCGCTTCTGGGTAGCTGTTTCAGTTGATATTCGGCTTTTGCCGCACTGCTTTTGTCTGGCAAAGTTTGTTGAAATACCAGTGTTAAAGGGCCTTTGCCACGTAGCGCTTTAGCGCCGCCTGTTATTTCGCCGCTATGCTGGCGTAAGCGCCGTGCCGGATCCCTACTGATACCGGTGTATAATTGCCCCGCAGCGGTTTGCACCATATACAAATACCAGTTACTCACCACACTAACTCCGCCCGGCGCTGTTCTGTTATACTGCGCGCTTTGCTATTGGCGTTATACAGATAAATACGCCTGACAGCACGGGCCACGGTTAGGTAAATCAGGAATTTTAATGTCATTTCAATCTCTCGCACTGGCTTCGCCCATCTTACGCGTTCTGACAGAGCAGGGTTATGCATCGCCTACGCCGGTGCAGCTGCAAAGTATACCGGTCATTTTAGCGGGTAAAGACGTTCTGGCTGGTGCTCAGACCGGTACAGGTAAAACAGCCGCCTTTACTTTACCGCTGCTGCAGCAAATGCTCAATGCACCAAAGGTCGTAGCTGCAAACCAGGTACGGGTGCTGGTTTTAACGCCCACCCGAGAGCTGGCGCAGCAAGTGTATGATAATGTGCGCAAGTATAGCCAGTACCTGAATATGCGTTCTGCCGTGTTTTACGGTGGTGTGTCGATAAGGCCACAGTATGATGAAGCCGAGCTGGGGCTGGACATACTGGTCGCGACACCAGGTCGCCTGATTGACCACCTGCATCAGAAAACGGTCGACTTATCAGCGCTGGACGTGCTGGTGCTGGATGAGGCTGACCGTATGCTGGATATGGGCTTTATTGTCGATATCAAACGCATTATGGCTAAATTGCCAGAGAAACGACAAACACTATTATTTTCAGCAACCTATTCAAATGAAATAAAACAACTGGCCGATGAGCTGCTCAATAGCCCGCAGCTGATTGAAGTTGCAGCCACCAATGCCGCTGCAGAGCGGGTAGAACAACTGGCTTATCTGGTAGACCGTCATCGTAAACGTGAGCTGCTATCGCACGTTATTGGCAAAAATAACTGGCCGCAGGTGCTGGTGTTTGTTCGTACTAAGCATGGGGCTGACCGTCTGGCGAAACAATTGGCAAAAGACGGTTTAAAATGCGCTGCTATTCACGGTGATAAAAGCCAGGGTGCACGCACTAAAGCATTGGATGATTTTAAAAGCGGCAGCGTAAGGGTTTTGGTCGCAACCGATATCGCCGCACGCGGGCTTGATATTAACGAATTACCCTATGTGGTGAATTATGACTTGCCGCAGGTTCCGGAAGATTACGTACATCGTATTGGCCGCACAGGCCGGGCAGGCAACAGTGGGGTGGCATTAACACTTATCACGCCGGAAGAAATTAAGGCGCTGCAGGATATTGAACGGTTAATTCAGCAGGTGATCACAGCGACAGTGCTGCCCGGTTATGAACATGACCCTGATTATGTTACGCCCGAGCAAGCTCAGGCCCGCCACGGTGAAAAGGCCAAAAAACCAATGAAGAAGGGCACGCTCAAAGCTAAGCTCAGAGCAAAAGCGTTGGGTAAAGCCTAACTACAGAGTCAGCCTCAGGGCTGGCAATCTAAAGCAGACAATCCGGTCTGCTTTTTTTATCGCTTAAAATCTCTTAATAGACCAAATGTCATAATTAGTCTACACTAATACTATTAGTGTGAGTGACAGAGGTTGTTATGCAGCTCGTTCAGTCTGATAAGCAAAGCCAACGACAGATAGCGGCGACCGGTTTAAAAACGGTATTTGCCATTCTGGATAAATGGCGCTGCTCTGCTGAGCAGATACAACGTATTTTGCAGATATCCAAAGCCGCGTATTATAAGTACCGTAATGACCCTGGCAGCGCCAGCCTGACACAGGACCAGTTAGAGCGTATAAGCTATCTGCTGAATATTCATAGCAGCTTGCGGTTGCTGTTTGATAACCCGCAAAACCTGTACGGTTTTATGGCAATGTCTAACCACAATCCCTATTTTAATGGCCAGAGCCCGCTCGATGTTATCAGCAGCGGTCAGTTTTCTGCGCTGTATGAAACCTATAAGCATATTGATGCGTTACGCGGTGGTCTGTGGTGATAAAGGCTGTGCCAACTGCTCCAACGCTGGCTGATGTGAAAATACAACAGCAAAAGTGCTTCCGGCTGATTAATTCGAAATATCCGCCGCAGTCAGTGTTTGACGATGTGGCTGATGCTGATGAGTTTGACGCTCTGTTTGCGTTGCAAGCGCTAACCAACCCCAGATTAAAAGCAATGGCTGGCAACCTGAGCCTGTTGCCAGGCAGTGACATTCCGTTTGGTATTGCAGGTTGCTCTTATGCCGTTGCGCCTTTTACCCATGTCAGCCCCTCTGGCAGCCGCTTTTCGGACGGACGTTTTGGTGTGCTGTATCTGGCCGATACCGTTAAAACTGCTATTAGCGAGGTGGCCTACCACCAGAACAAGTACTGGTCTAAGGTACCTGAGCTGGCGTACGAGCGTTTTATATTTCGTGCTTTAAGCTGTGAGTTTTGCAATGTTGCGCTGGCAGATTTGACGGTTTTGCCAAGCACCGATGCCATCTATGCGAAAGACGATTATGCAGCGGCTCAAGCTTTGGGGTTAAAGCTACGCGGCACTGGCAGTGCCGGTGTGCAATATCATTCAGTGCGTAGCAGCGGTGCAGTATGTTGGGGCTTGTTCAGCCCGCGCTATGTGACCAAAATGGTACAAAGCGCTCATTATGAGATGATTTGGCAAAATGGCTGTATCAGTGCAATAAATAAGATTATCAGTTGCAGTGAATAAGCCGCTAAGCTAGTTGCGATACAGGGTTTTGATCAGGTGAAAACCAAACTGGGTTTTCACCGGCCCCTGAACTTCCAATACCGGGCCTTTGAACACGGCATCATCAAAGGCTTTTACCATTTGGCCTTTACGGAACTCGCCTAAATCTCCGCCTTTTTTGCCCGACGGGCACAGCGAATGCTGCTTGGCTAACTTGCCAAAATCAGCGCCTTTAGCTAATTGCTGTTTCAGTTTTTCCGCT
The DNA here is from genome assembly GCF_059429535.1 of Rheinheimera sp. ATLC3. Lineage (NCBI taxonomy): Bacteria > Pseudomonadati > Pseudomonadota > Gammaproteobacteria > Chromatiales > Chromatiaceae > Rheinheimera > Rheinheimera sp. ATLC3. Next base: position 1,055,929 of record NZ_CM182103.1, on the reverse strand, counting down.
TCTTCGCGGGTTTTTACCAGTATATGTAAGGCGCAGGCTTTGGACATCGTTTTACTCTTCACATTTAGAGTTAAAAGACCGCTACGGTTACAACATCCATTTTGGCTTGCCACAGCAACTCTTTCGCTGCTTACGTGCTCTCTCAAACACTCTGTGGCAACAAAAATGGAGTTCTAACCTACGCAAGGTTAGACCGTGCCATCGGTAAAACAAGGTAACAACTAAACAGGGCGTCTGCGGCATGGAGGCCGCAGAGACAAATTCGTCTGGAACGAATTTGAACTGAGCAGCAGCCCGGTAGGGCAAGCTCCATGGAAGGAGCTTGTAACCCTCCATGGACGGATCCACGGCGTCCCTGTGTGTTGTTACCTTGTGGAACTATGCACTTGTTACTTTGTTCCGCAGGGCTGCTGTTGGGTAATACAGTGAATATTACCGCCACCTAACAGAATTTCCCGCCCCGGCACAGTAACCACTTTATGCTGTGGATACAGGCTTTGCAGAATTTCTGCCGCCACTTTATCATTCGGGTCATCAAAAGTCGGTAGTATTAAGCCGCCGTTACACAGATAAAAGTTAATGTATGAGCCAGCCAGCCGGGCATTAGCCTCGCGTGGAATAGCGCTCATCGTTGCATCTACCGTGGCGTATTCTTCTGCTTTAGCCATAATCGGCGCAGGCACCGGCAGCTTATGTACCTTAAGCTTACGGCCCTTGGCATCGGTAGCGGCTTCTAAGTAATCCAGCGCCGCTTTGCTGCGGGCATACTGCGGATCAGATTCGTCATCCGTCCAGGCCAGTACCACTTCGCCCGGCTTAACAAAGCAGGCCATATTGTCGATATGGCCATCGGTTTCATCATTAAAAATACCGTCTTCTAACCACAGTACTTTATCGATGCCCAGATAATCGCGCATCTGCTGTTCAATCTGCTCACAGCTTAAATGCGGGTTACGGTTTTTGTTCAGCAAACACTCGGCTGTGGTTAGCAGCGTGCCTTCACCATCAACATGAATAGCGCCACCTTCAAGTACAAAACCTTCAGTGCGGTAACGTGGCAACTGCTCAATGCCGAGAATTTTACTGGCAACCTGGTCGTCTTTGTCCCACGGGAAATACAAACCACCGTTTAAACCGCCCCAGGCGTTAAACGTCCAGTCGATACCGCGTACTTCACCGGCTGCGTTGGTCACGAAGGTTGGGCCGGTATCACGGCACCAGGCGTCGTTATTGGAAATCTCCACCACGCGGATAGGGAATTTTGTGCCCGCATCGGTCAGCTGCGCCAAGGCGTTAGCATATTGCGCTGCCGAGGCACCTACGGTAACCGGTTCAAAACCGGCGATGGCTTTAATCACAGTAACAAACGCCTGCTGCGCCGGTTTAGCACCTAAGCGCCAGCTATCAGTGCGCTCAGGCCATACCATCCAGGTTTGTTTATGTGTTGCCCACTCAGCGGGCATGCTAAAACCATCGGCGCGTGGAGTAGAGCTTAAATTACGAAACGCCACTTAATTACCGCCTTGTGTTTTAGGTTGCTTGGTTTCACCGTCTTTGGTCAGCACGGCACCGTATAAATCAATGCGGCGGTCGCGGAACATGCCCCAGGCGCGACGGGTAGCAGCAACGGCATCTAAATCAAAAGTGTGTACCAGTACAGCTTCTTCGGTTTCACCGGCTTCCTGGACTTTGGCGCCTGTCGCATCCGCAATAAAAGAGCTGCCGTAGAACGTAATATGGTAGTCGCCTTCGGTTTCAGTACCAATACGGTTTGACGCGATAAGCGGTGTCAAGTTTGCTGCCGCATGACCCTGCTGCGTGCGCTGCCAGTGATCGCGCGAACTGATCGTTGGGTCGTGTGGTTCGCTGCCGATAGCGGTTGGGTAGAACAGCAGCTCTGCACCCATCAGTGCCATGCTGCGTGCACACTCCGGAAACCACTGATCCCAGCAGATACCCACGCCGATACGGGCGTATTTGGTATCGAACACTTTAAAACCTGTGTCGCCAGGCGTGAAATAGTACTTTTCACTGTAGCCGGGGCCGTCTGGAATATGGCTTTTACGGTAGGTACCCAGATTTTCGCCGTCAGCATCAATAATCACTACGCTGTTATACAGGCAGTGGCCCGCACGCTCATATATGCTGATTGGCAGTACCACATTCAGCTCTTTGGCTATTTTAGTAAAATGCGCCACAGCTTTGTTTTCTGCCACTGTAGTGGCAAATTCCAGATACTCTGGTTTTTGCTTCTGACAGAAGTAGTTACGCTCAAACAGCTCCTGCAGCAGAATGATCTGTGCGCCTTTTGCTGCGGCGTCACGTACTAAACGTTCACCACGGGCAATGTTTTCATCGACATTCCAGCCGCCAATCATTTGGGTAGCAGCAACAGTTACATTACGCATCAGTCATCTCCGGCACAGGGTAAAACCAACAGGCTAGCATCAGATATAACGCTTGCCAAACAGGGCGCGAAAAATGCCGTATTTTTATGCTGTCGTCAACGCTTTTAAGTAAAAAAACAGCAGCACAAACACTAAGTTTGTCTGCTGCTGTGAACAGGTGAGAGACAACCTGAAAATTGCAGAGTTTATTGCAGCGCTAACTCAGCCGCTTTTAGCAATAACTCACTGTGTAAACGGGTTTTGTAGTTGATGTGCACATAATTAAACAGCGCCTCACCTTGGGTATTAACGATATACACCGCAGGTACTGGTAACACAACTTTTTCAGTGCCCGCTTCGGTGGTGATTAGGCTGCCCAGTTTGCCTTTGTAGGCTGCTGCGGTTTTGTCATCCAGATAATAGGCCAGGCCAAAGGCACTGCTGGCGCTGAAATGACTATCTGACAACAAGGTATAGTTCAGCTTTTGGCCACCAGTGTCTTTCAGACTTTTATTGATAGATGCCACACTGTCCGGCGTTATGGCAATTAACTGATAACCGAGTTTTTCAAGTACAGGCTCAATCTCCCGAAGTGATGCAAGCTGTGCATTGCAATAGGGACACCAGCCGCCGCGGTAAAACACCAGCACACTGGGTTTTTGCTGCACCAGTTGCTGTAGTGCAACGGTTTTACCATCAGCCGCAGTTAAGCTGACCTGCGGTATGTTCAGGCCGTTTAACAGCGGAGTGACCTGCTCTGGCGCATTGGCAATAGCAGGTGCCGCCATAAGTTTGATGCTGAACAATATTGCCGAGGCAGCAATAGGATAACGTTTCATGGAGTATGTCCTTGTTGTCAGATGAACAGATAACACAGACAGGGCAAACCCGATTTTGCTTTCAACAAAAATGTAAACTTTTAACTGTGGCGCCAGTGGTTTTCTTTTTTGACTGACCCTAGCGTACAATACGATTAACTCTTCACAAGACAAAATGTTATGACTACGACAGTGCAGCAGTTTGATATTAGTATCGTTGGCGGTGGCATGGTGGGGGCGGCTATTGCCGTGGCACTTAGTCAGGCCGGTTTGCGGGTGGCTTTAATAGAAAAACAGTCCCCGGTAGCCTTTGATGCCGCCAGTGCACCGGATTTACGCGTATCATCAATCAACCTGGCCAGTGAAGCCTGGCTGACGTCACTTGCAGCCTGGCAAGCGCTTGAGAAAATGCGTGTATGTCCGTATCAGCGTTTGCAGGCATTTGAGCAACCCGACAGTGTTGTTACGTTTAGTGCTACTGACATCAAGCGTAGCCATCTTGGCCATATAGTGGAGAACAACCTGTTGCAGCTGGCGCTGTGGCAGCAGTTCAATGCCAATGTCACCACATTTTGCCCTGCGACGGTTACTGCGCTAATGCAAACTGCAGCACAGGCAGAAATAACACTGGATACCGGTGAAGCACTGAGCGCTAAGCTGGTGATTGCTGCAGACGGCGCCAACTCAAAGCTGCGTCAGTTAGCAGGTATCGGCACTAATGGCTGGCAATATCGTCAGGCGTGCCTGGTTGCACTGGTAAATACGCCTTACCCACAACAGAATGTCACCTGGCAACAGTTTACGCCAAGCGGGCCTAAAGCCTTTTTGCCGTTAAATGGCCAGCAGGGCTCAGTAGTGTGGTACGAAGACGCTGTTAAAGTAAAACAGTTGGCTAAACTTAGCCCGGCACAGTTAACACAGGATTTGCTTAAGGCTTTTCCCGCACAATTAGGTGCGGTAGACGTTGTGGCCAGTAGCTGGTTTCCGCTGGCGCGGATGGACGCTAACCGTTATTACGCCGGCCGTGTCGTGCTGGCTGGTGATGCCGCTCATACTATTAACCCGTTAGCCGGACAGGGCGTTAATCTGGGGTTTGCCGACGCCAAACTGCTGACAGAGCTGATCATTGATGCGCAGCGCCATAATAGTGATATCGGTAGCGAGCAGCTGCTGCAGCGCTATCAGCGCAAACGTAAGCCGGCAAACCTGCTGATGATGAGTGCTATGGACGGGTTCTATCAGGTGTTTGGCAATGATATCGCGCCGCTGCGTACGTTACGGCAATTGACACTCAATGTTGCAGCACGCAGCACGCAGCTTAAAACGCTGGTCGCGCGTTATGCAGTGGGGTCGGAATAAGTCGGTATTATTAGCTTAGCGATACGGTTGCAACGCCTGCCGTGCTCGCCATAGCAACTCGTCCTTATGCCTGCGGCAGGACTCAGACACTCTATGGCTGCGCTCTGCAGGGTTCCAACCTTCTCTCAGTAGCAGATTAGAACTCTTTTGGCGCAGCCGCAGAGTGTCTGAGCAAATGCGGTAGCATTTGAGAGTTGCTGCGGTGAGCACAGAAGATGTTGTAATCGGCAAAAGTTAACTAAATTAGAAATGCTTTTGAATTGATGAAGCACTGAAAAGCAAAAACCCAGCCTTAGCTGGGTTTTACTGTTTAATGGCAGGGGCGGCTGGATTCGAACCAACGCATGGCGGGATCAAAACCCGCTGCCTTACCGCTTGGCTACGCCCCTGCAAAACGGGCGTGTCATGTCGTTTTCAAAACCACACAACCTATAAATTAATGGCAGGGGCGGCTGGATTCGAACCAACGCATGGCGGGATCAAAACCCGCTGCCTTACCGCTTGGCTACGCCCCTGCAAAAACTTGTGTGCATCCACTTTAAAAGTGGTGCGGAGAGAGAGACTCGAACTCTCACACCTCGCGGCGCTGGAACCTAAATCCAGTGCGTCTACCAATTCCGCCATCCCCGCATGCACAGGTAAAGTTAAAGTGGTGGCTACAGCGGGAATCGAACCTGCGACCCCAGCATTATGAGTGCTGTGCTCTAACCAGCTGAGCTATGTAGCCACGCTAACTTGACCTAAGCAAGTGGCGCGTATTATCCAGAACTGCCCCTATAGCGTCAACCGTTTTTTACCAGCTTAATCATAACTTATGTTTGTTTGCTGTTTTTTTACTCATGCTGCTATGAATTTAAACAAAACTAATTGCTTAATCACCTGATTATCCTTCAGACAAGCTTTGCAGCTTGTACTGCCCTAGCAAATTTAGTTTCTGGTATAGTGATCTAAATGAGCTTGCTTCACGTTAAACAGCGCTGGGTTGCAATCTGAATATTTGCAGTAATTTATATCAGGAGAGCCTATGTTGGGCTGGTTTGGAAGTAGTTTAAAAGCAGAAAATGCTCGCCTTAAAGAAGAAATTACGCTGCTTAAGCAGGCTAACGAGCGTTTCAGTGGGCAATTGATGTATCTGATACTGGATACCAACGGCATTATCAAAGCAGCTGACAGCAACTTCAGCAAAGAAACACAGTTGGAACAGAGCCAATTACTTGGCCGCAATATGGCAGATTTGGTTCCAGTGTTGCTGCGCAATACCGAACACTACAAAAAAATGTGTAATGCTTTGAACAGTAATAAGTTTTGGGTCGGTGCCTGGCAGATAGAAAATAACTTGTCTCAGCAGTTGTGGCTGAGGGCTGTAGTGTCACCTGTGCTGGATCAACACAATAAGCTGGACCATTTTGAAGTGTTTGCCAATAACCTGACCCGAACCATCGATGCGTCGCAGCAGTATGAAAGCATGATTAAAGCGATTCAACGCTCTACCGCGATGATCGAGTTTGATGTTGATGGCCATGTGCTTTTTGCCAATGATTTGTTTTTAGGGGCTATGGGCTATCGCCTGGAAGATATAAAAGGCAAGCACCACCGCATGTTCTGCCCGCCTGACGTTGCGGGTAGTAAAGAATATCAGCAGTTCTGGCAAAAACTTGGTCAGGGCCAGTTTATTGCCCAGCGTTTTAACAGGCTGGACCGGGCAGGCAGAGATGTATGGCTGGAGGCGTCTTACAATCCAATAGCAGATGCGACAGGTAAGTACTACAAAGTGGTGAAGTTTGCCACTGTGATAACTGAGCAGGTAGAACAGGAGCAGAAAGTCTCTGCTGCGGCTCAGGTGGCTTTTGATACGTCCAAAGCTACAGATAGCAGTGCCAGGCGTGGTATTGACGTTATGAACGATATGACGGCAAGGATGGGGCAGCTCGAGCAGCAAATGATAACGGCAGTAGAGAATATCAATGATCTGGCTAAACAATCGCAGGTTATCGGTAACATAGTGCAAAGCATCAGTAGTATTGCCGATCAAACCAATCTATTGGCATTAAATGCAGCAATAGAAGCGGCTCGTGCCGGTGAGCAGGGCAGGGGCTTTGCTGTAGTCGCTGATGAAGTTCGCCAGCTGGCATCGCGAACCAGTGCTGCTACTGTAGAAATTGTTGAGGTGGTTGGCCGCAACCAGCAACTCTCCGGCAGCGCGGTAGATATTATCGAATCAAGCCAGACGCGTGCGAAAGATGTCACGGAGCTGGTAAACCAGGCCAGATTAACGATTGACGATATTCAGGAAGCAGCACAGAAAGTGGTTGCTGCGGTGTCACAATTTGCCAATCAGATTGCGAAGTAAGGCTGTCGTAACAACAAGTGACGTAACAATGAGCGGGGGAACCTCTCTGCGTTAAGCAGAGAGGTAACAACTTTTAAACGTTAAAACGGAAATGCATCACATCGCCATCTTTTACGATGTAGTCTTTGCCTTCTAAACGCCATTTACCGGCTTCTTTAGCACCAGCTTCACCGTTGTACTGTACGAAATCGTCATAACCGACTACTTCAGCGCGGATAAAGCCTTTTTCAAAGTCGGTGTGAATAACACCAGCCGCCTGAGGCGCAGTCGCACCAATAGCAACAGTCCAGGCGCGGACTTCTTTTACACCAGCAGTAAAATAGGTGTGCAGGTTTAACAGTGAATAACCGCCGCGGATAACACGGTTAAGACCGGGCTCTTCCAGACCCATATCTGCCATAAACTCAGCCTTTTCATCGTCGTCCAGCTCAGCAATTTCAGATTCGATAGCCGCACATACCGGTACTACAATGGCGCCTTCTTTGTCTGCGATGCCTTTAACGATATCTAAGTACGGGTTATTTTCGAAACCGTCTTCTGTCACGTTGGCGATATACATGGTTGGCTTGATGGTTAAGAAGTTCATGTAGGCAATTAATGCCTTTTCGTCTTTATCCAGTTCCAGCTGGCGCAATGTTAAGCCTTGCTCTAAGTGGGCTTTTACTTTTTCCAGCACTGTCATTTCGGCTTTAGCGTCTTTGTCGCCGCCTTTAGCTTTTTTGCTAACGCGCAAAATCGCCCGTTCTGTGCTGTCCATATCAGACAGTACCAATTCCATATTGATAGTGTCGATATCATCAGCCGGGTCAATTTTACCGGCAACGTGAATAATATTTTCATCGTCAAAGCAGCGTACTACGTGGCCAATGGCATCCGTTTCGCGGATGTTAGCCAGGAATTTGTTACCTAAACCTTCGCCTTTTGACGCGCCTTTTACCAGGCCGGCAATATCAACAAATTCCATTGTGGTTGGCAGCACGCGCTGCGGGTTCACGATAGCGGCCAGTTTGTCTAAACGCAGATCGGGTACCGGTACTACGCCGGTATTAGGCTCGATAGTACAGAACGGAAAGTTAGCCGCTTCAATGCCTGCTTTAGTTAAGGCGTTGAACAACGTGGATTTGCCTACGTTTGGTAAGCCGACGATGCCACATTTGAAACCCATAATTTGTATCCTTTGCGTGCTGTAAGTAACGGCGGCTAGGTTTAGCCGGCTTTAAAACTGTGTAAGCGGTTCTGTGCTTTAATCAGGCCATCTTTGGCCAAAATGTCAAAGCATGATACTGCTTCATCTATCGTTTGCTCGATAAGTTTTTGCTCACTGGCCGGGGCTTTACCCAAAACATAGCCGGTAACTTTATCTTTGTGGCCCGGATGGCCAATACCTAAGCGCAAACGGTAAAAGTTCTGGTTGTTACCAAAACGGGAAATAATATCGCGCAGGCCATTGTGCCCGGCGTGACCGCCACCTAATTTAAATTTGGCAATGCCAGGGTCAAGTGCCATCTCATCGTGCGCCACCAGAATGTTTTCCGGTGCCAGCTTATAAAATTGCGTCATCGCCAAGACGGCTTTACCGCTTAGGTTCATAAAGGTGGAGGGAATAAGAAGTTTGAACTCTTGCCCGGCAGCAACGAACTTGCCGGTATGACCGAAGAATTTCGGTTCGCTTTTTAAACTGACGTTAAAGCTTCGTGCCAGTTGTTCAACAAACCAGACGCCAGCATTATGCCGGGTCTGGCTGTATTCCGGGCCTGGATTACCCAGGCCCACAATCAACTGTATGGCTGATTGAGTCTTATCAGACATTACTCAGCGGCAGTTTCTTCTGCGTCAGCTGCTTTACCAGCTGGTTTGTTCACAGAAACAACGGCTAAGTCCTGACCTTTCGCTAATTGAACGAAAGTTACACCTTTTGGTGCTTTGATGTCAGATAAGTGCAGGTGAGCACCCACTTCAACATCGCTCATGTCAACTTCGATAAACTCTGGTAAGTCTTTCGGCAGACAAGAGATTTCTACTTCGTTAGCAGCGTGAACAACTACGCCACCTTTCTTAACGGCTGCTTCTTCGTTAACGAAGTGAACAGGCACTACAGTGTGCAGTTCATGGCCAGCTTCAACGCGTTGGAAGTCAACGTGCATAATGCGTGGCTTGAACGGGTGACGCTGCATCGCTTTAACGATAGCTTTAACGTCTTCTTTGCCCACTTTGATAGTCAGAATGTGCGAGTAAAACGCTTCGAAGCTTTGTGCTTTTAACAGCTTAGAGTGCTCTAAGGTGATAGAAACAGGGGCTTTGCTACCACCGTAAATGATGGCTGGAACTTTGTCTTCGTGACGCAGGCGGCGGCTCGCACCTTTCCCCGAGTCAGTACGGACTTCTGCATTTAATGTAAAGATTGCATCAGACATGATGTACTCCAAAAATTTAAGTATCCCAAGACTTGCGACCAGTCTCAGGCTGGATGCCCCGTTTCAGGGGCGCGACATATTACCACCAGTGCCTGAATGCTGCAAATACAACCTTAGCCAAAATAAAAAAGGCGCCAATCGGCGCCTTCTCGCAAAAGCTTTGCTTAGTCAAACATTGAAGAGATAGATTCTTCGTTGCTGATACGGCGGATACATTCTGCCAGCATTTCGCTTAATGTCAGCTGACGTACTTTGCTTACCGCTTTCATCTCTGCTGTCAGCGGGATAGTGTCAGTCACAATTAATTCGTCAATTACTGAGTTGGCGATGTTTTGCGCCGCAGTGCCTGAAAACACCGGGTGTGTAGCATAGGCAAATACACGTTTTGCCCCTTGCTCTTTTAACGCTTCAGCGGCTTTACATAAAGTACCGCCGGTATCGATCATGTCGTCAACGATAATACAATCGCGATCTTTTACATCACCAATAATATGCATAACCTGAGCGACGTTAGCTTTTGGCCGGCGTTTATCGATAATGGCTAAATCAGCGTCGTTTAATAGTTTGGCAATGGCACGTGCACGCACTACACCGCCGATATCCGGCGATACGACTACAGGCGAGGTGAAGGCCTTTTTGCGCATATCGTCAAGTAGCACAGGGCTGGCAAATACGTTATCTACCGGTACATCGAAGAAACCCTGAATTTGCTCAGCATGCAGATCTACTGTTAAAACACGGTCTACACCAACGCTGGATAAGAAATCAGCTACCACTTTAGCGGTGATAGGCACCCGGGCTGAACGCACGCGACGGTCCTGACGGGCATAACCGAAGTATGGCATTACTGCTGTGATACGACCGGCAGACGCGCGGCGCAGTGCATCTACCATCACAATCAGTTCCATCAGGTTATCGTTGGTTGGTGCGCAGGTAGACTGAATAATAAAGACATCAGAACCACGCACGTTTTCATTAATCTGAACGCTGACTTCCCCATCACTGAAACGGCCGACTTCGGCATCTCCAAGTTTGATATACAGGCGGCTGGCGATTTTACTTGCGAGTTCTGGTATGGCGTTACCAGCGAAAACCTTCATGTCAGGCACGGTAGGATCCTCAGGGCAGTGTTGAGTCCGGTTTATCAATTCACAGCGGCAATAGCACCGCTGCAGTTACTTATTCGGTATCTGCCAACGCAGCCCACACAGGCGACTGGTTGACCCCCTTTGCAATAAAACCACGACAGGATGGTGGTAATTGCGCCAGGGCATGCTGAGCACTGGTCTGGTCCGGGAATGCGGCGAACACACTGGCGCCAGTACCCGTCATTTGACACGGCGCGTATTCTACCAACCACTGTAAGGTTATTGCAACAATAGGGTAGAGCCTCTCGACCAGTGGCTGGCAATCATTTTGCCAGTGTGCTGTTAACACCTGCTCTGCGTTGATGCATGGTGTGTCTCTAATTAAATCAGGGTGTTGGAATATTTCAGCGGTGCTGATATGACAATCTGGTGTAACGACAAGGTAAACATGCCCGGGTAAATCTACCGGCTGTAATTTTTCGCCGACGCCTTCGGCAAAAGCGCTAAAACCACGCACAAATAACGGTACATCGGCGCCCAGTTTCAGCCCTAGCGCTGCCAATTCATCATTGCTAAGACCCAGCTGCCATAATTTGTTCAGGCCAAGTAGTGTCGTGGCGGCATCTGAGGAGCCTCCACCTAAACCGCCGCCCATTGGTAGCTGTTTATCCAGATAGATATCGCAGCCTTTTGGACAATTGCTGTATTGCTGCAACATACGCGCCGCGCGTAGCACCAGATTCTGCTCGTTTACCAGGGCAGTATCATTGCAGGCAAGCACCAGGTTGCTGTCTTCACGTAAAGTGAAGGTTAGTTCATCGCCGCTATCAAGCAGTTGAAACAGTGTCTGCAGGTTATGGTAACCATCCGCCCGGCGGCCGGTAATATGTAAAAACAGGTTCAGTTTCGCCACGGCAGGCAAAGTAATCGTTGTCATTGCCAGCTCCTTACTACCACTTTAATCTGGCTATCGCTGCTGCTAAGGACGATACGTTTAGGCAAGGCCAGGCTGTCGTTGAAAAAACTCTGGTATTCAAGCTGCCAGATAATGCCGGTGCTGTCTGTCAGGTTAAACGACACTATGCGGCCATAGTCATCACGCTGGACATCGCGGCCATTACTACCGGGCAAGCCGCGTAGCCATAGCGGCATATCCTGTAATGGCATCGACCAGCCGGATAATTGCAATAGCAGGGTGCTGGTATCTGAAGCGCGGTAACTCTCACCTTTGATCTGGATCTCGCTGCCGCTGTTGTCCTGTGTCAGCTCAAACAGACTGATACCAAGAAAGTTGCTCAGCCTGGCATGATATTCAGCGTTGTTTTGCTGTTGCCAGCGCAGGTTGCCGCTTATTGATTCAGCCGGGCTTTTTACACCGACACTGGCCTGCAGACTGAACTGCTGCATTGCGGTTAATTTTTGCTCACGTTCTGACATCGTAAGCGGTGGCTCGGCCGGATGCTGGTGTTGCAGCACACTACAGCCACTTAACCACAGAAGAAAAATACTGACGAACAACGGGCGTAAAATAGGCTGGGCCACACTAAAGTCCTTCGCTTAGCTTTCTTAGCTTTTATTAAGTTGGGGCTTTTTGTACAATTCGCCCCCTGATAATTCTGAACATACAGGTGATGGCCATTTTCGCTCTTGGCATTAATCATAAAACGGCGCCCGTGGCCTTGCGCGAACAAGTCGCTTTTGCGCCTGAGCAGTTGCCGGAAGCCTTACGTGAGCTGACGACCTTAACCAGTATTTCAGATGCGGTGATTTTATCTACCTGTAACCGCACCGAATTGTATTTTAACGGCACAGCTACCCAAGCGGAACAGGTAATTGCCTGGCTGGCGCAATTTCATGCGCTGGATGGTACTGAACTGCAGCCACACCTGTATTTACACCAGGACAATGCCGCAGCAGAGCATTTAATGCAAGTGGCTTCCGGACTGGACTCACTGGTACTGGGCGAGCCGCAAATTTTAGGTCAGGTAAAGCAGGCATATAATCAGGCGCGCAGTGCCGGCACCGTTAATCCGCAGTTTGAACGTCTGTTTCAGAAAACCTTTGCTGTTGCAAAGCAGGTGCGCACCGAAACTGATATTGGTGCTAATGCTGTGTCCGTAGCCTTCGCGGCAGTCAGTCTGGCAAAGCAGATTTTCGGTAATCTGAGTAAAGTAAAGGTGCTGTTGATAGGCGCGGGCGAAACCATTGAACTGGTAGCAAAACACCTGCAGGAGCACGGCTCCGGCAGCCTGGTTGTCGCTAACCGCACTTATGAGCGTGCTGTACAACTGGCCCAGCAGTTTAATGCTGCCGCGATAACACTGGCTCAGGTACCAAGCCAGTTGGCCGAGGCCGATGTGGTGATAAGCTCTACCGCCAGCACCTTGCCCATAGTGGGTAAAGGTATGGTGGAGCAGGCACTAAAACAGCGTAAGCATAAACCGATGTTTCTGGTTGATTTGGCCGTACCGCGCGATATTGAGCAGCAGGTGACTGAGCTTGAAGATGCTTATCTGTATACCGTTGACGACTTGCAGTCGATTGTAGAGCAAAATCTGAATAACCGGCAGCAGGCAGCAGAGCAGGCACGGCAGATGATAAGTTTGGGTGCGGCTGAATTTGCACAGTGGCTGACACTGCAGGGCAGTGTTGACTGGGTGCGCGATTACCGTCAGCGTTGTGAGCTGGTGCGCACCGACTTACTGGCAAAAGCGGTAAACCAGTTAAACGCCGGGCAAGACGCCGAAAAAGTGCTGTCAGAGCTGTCAACCAAACTGACTAACAGGCTGATGCATAGCCCGACAAAAGCCATCCGCCAGTTAGGTCAGGATGATGAACTGAATAAACAAACTTTGATCAACACTTTGTTAGATCTGTAATCAGGCACATAAAACACCATGAAAGAATCGGTATACCGCAAGCTGGAAGGGCTGGCAGAGCGCTATGAAGAAGTGCAGGCGCTGCTGAGCGACGCATCTGTGATTAGCGATCAGACTAAATTCCGCGAGTTGTCTAAGGAATACAGTCAACTGGAAGATATCAGTAAAGCTTTTGCTGATTACCAGCAGGCACAGCAAGATTTAGCCTCTGCTGAAGAAATGCAAAAAGACAGTGATCCTGATATGCGCGAAATGGCGCAGGAAGAATATAAAGCAGCAAAAGAGCGTATCGAACAGCTGGATCAGCAGCTGCAAATATTGTTGCTGCCTAAAGATCCTAACGACAATAACAGCTGTTTCCTCGAAATCCGTGCCGGTGCCGGTGGTGACGAAGCTGCTATTTTTGCCGGCGATGTATTCAGGATGTATAGCCGCTTTGCCGAAAAGCAGCGCTGGAAGCTGGAAGTGATCAGTGCCAGTGATGGTGAACATGGTGGCTATAAGGAAATTATTGCCAGTGTGCAGGGCGAAGGCGCTTACGGTACGCTGAAGTTCGAATCGGGTGGTCACCGCGTACAGCGCGTGCCAGCGACTGAGTCGCAGGGGCGGGTGCATACGTCGGCCTGTACTGTCGCAATCATGCCGGAAATTCCGGAAAGTGAAGCGATTGAAATTAACCCGGCCGATTTAAAAGTAGATACGTACCGCGCCTCCGGTGCCGGTGGTCAGCACGTTAACCGTACCGATTCTGCTATCCGTATCACCCACTTACCAACCGGTATAGTAGTGGAATGTCAGGACGAGCGCTCGCAGCATAAAAACCGCGCCCGCGCCATGAGCGTGTTAGCCTCACGTATTCAGGCCGCTGAAGATGAAAAACGCCGCTTGGCAGAAGAGTCGACCCGGCGCTCGTTAGTGGGCAGTGGCGATCGCTCTGAGCGGATCCGCACCTATAACTTCCCGCAAGGCCGTTTAACTGACCATCGCATCAACCTGACAATTTACCGTTTAAACGAAGTGATGGAGGGTGATTTGGATCAGGTGTTGGAGCCATTAAAGCAAGAGCATCAGGCCGACTTACTGGCAGCGCTGGCTGACGAGAACCGCTAAGTGCTGACGTTAGCAGCCTGGCTTAAACAGGCACAGCAGCAGTTTGCTGTGCTTAGCCAAACGCCGGACATCGACGCACGTTTATGCCTGAGCCATGTGCTGCAAGTCAGTAACAGTTATCTGTACAGTTATCCGGAGCGGCAGTTGACTGCTAACGAACTGGCACAACTGAACGATATTGTCAGAAAACGCCAGCAGGGCCAGCCGCTGGCGTATCTGTTTGGTTACTGGCACTTTTTTGATCTACGGTTAGCTGTGTCGCCATCAACCCTGATCCCGCGCCCCGATACCGAAATTCTGGTTGAGCAGGCGCTTAGTCTGGCATTACCGCGGCAGGCAAAGGTACTGGACTTAGGCACCGGCACCGGCGCGATTGCACTGGCGCTGGCGCATAACAGGCCAGACTGGCAGCTAACGGCCGTCGACTATATCGCAGAGGCCGTCGCACTGGCTGAACATAACCGCAGTGCGCTTAAACTTGATAATTGCCGGGTACTTCAAAGTAATTGGTTTAGCGCGCTTGGCGCGCAGCGGTTTGACTTAATTGTCAGTAACCCCCCCTATATTGACCCTATCGACCCGCATCTGGCGGCATTAACCTTTGAACCGCTAAGCGCGCTTACTGCGGCAGATCAAGGCCTGGCTGATATCAAACACATTGTCTCTATTGCAGGCCGTTATCTGAACCCGAACGGCTGGCTATGGTTGGAGCATGGTTATGATCAGGCTGATGCAGTAAGGGTGTTGCTGCAGCAGGCTGGTTTTGACCAGGTTTGCTCGAAGCGTGATTACGGCGACAACTGGCGTATCAGTGGTGGCCACTGGCGCGGCTGAGCGCTGTTTTTAGCAGTTTCCTTTGACCGCGTTCGTGATCCGGCATATAACTTAGTCACTGAGATTTATTCAGAATAAGCGCTAAGGAAAAGCGGATGAATGATGAATTTTTGTTTGCTGAAGAACCCGAACACGTTGAACCCGCTGTGCATGGCAGCTGGAAAGTGCTGATTGTTGATGATGAGCCTGAAGTGCATGCTGTGACCAAACTGGCGCTGAGTGATTTTACATTTCAGGGCAAAAATCTGACGTTTTTCAGTGCTTATTCCGGCAGCGAAGCGAAAAAGCTGATTGAACAGCATCCTGATGCTGCTGTTATGCTGCTGGATGTGGTGATGGAAACCGACGACGCCGGTTTGCTGGTGGCCAGTTATATCCGCGAGCAGCTGCACAACGAGCACGTACGTATTATTTTGCGTACCGGCCAGCCGGGGCAGGCACCGGAGCGGCAGGTCATCATTAATTACGATATCAATGACTACAAATCCAAAACCGAACTGACAGCACAGAAACTGTTCACGGTGATCATGTCCAGCCTGCGCTCCTACCGCGACATTCTGTCGCTGGAACAAAGCCGCATGGGGCTGGAAAAAATTATTAACGCTTCAGCGGACTTATTTTCATCGCACTCGATGGAGCAGTTTATTGATGGTGTATTGCAGCAACTCACATCAATACTGGGCTGTGGCGAAGATGCGTTAATCGTCAGCTCATCGCTGGTGGCCGGTAATATCAGCGGTGAAGTGGCCGATCCGCACAAATTGGTGGTATTTGCCGGTCAGGGCGAGTTTGAAAGTAAAGAAGGCAAGCCAGTGCAGGAAGTATTAGCACCTGAGCTGCTGGATGCTTTTGAGACAGCGCTGAAATCGCGCGGTATAGTGTATCGTGATAATTATCTGGTGGCGTATTGCACCAGTAAGTTTACCCACGGCTCGCTGCTGTATATCTCAGGTTTACCCGGTGTTATCAGCGAGAGCCAGAAAAAGCTTATCGAGCTGTTCTCGCAAAATGTGCAGATAGCCTATGAAAATGTGCAACTGCAGCATGAAATAGAAGATACCCAGCGTGAGATTGTTTACCGCTTAAGTGAAGCTGTAGAGCACCGTTCGATTGAAACCGGTAATCACGTAAAACGCGTGGCGTTTATCTGTTACGATCTGGCCAAAGCCTATGGCTTGTCTGAGGAAGAAGCCGAAAGGCTGATGTTTGCAGCGCCTTTACATGATGTAGGCAAGGTAGGTATTCCGGATGGCATTTTAAATAAGCCTTCCAAATTGCACGGCCAGGAATGGGAAGTGATGAAAACTCATGCCAGTATAGGGTATGAGATCCTTAAAGACTCTAAGCGGCCGATTATTCAGGCTGGCGCTGTGATTGCGCAGGACCATCATGAAAAATGGGACGGCACCGGGTATCCAGCCGGCAAAAAAGGCGAAGACATTCATATATATGGCCGTATAGCCGCACTGGCTGATGTGTATGATGCTTTAAGGCACCGGCGCTGCTATAAATCCGCCTGGCCACTTGAGCAGGTGATGACACTGATAGTGGCAGAATCGGGTAAACAGTTTGACCCCAAACTGGTAGAAATATTTAAAAGCCGGGTCGACAAACTGGAGGCAATACTGCAAAAATACCCGGACAGCGATGAGTAACTGCAGCCAGCTTATGCTGGCTGTTTTTTTGATATGAAAGGATCAGTGTTTATGTATATGGCTTATAAGCATTTTCACCTGTTAATGGTGGCGTTAAGTGTGAGTTTTTTCCTGCTGCGCTATGCAATGAGTTTGAAACCTGCTGCGTTGCTGCAGCGCAAGTTTTTTAAAGTTGCGCCCCATGTGATTGATACCTTGTTGTTAATCAGCGCAGTGATGCTGATGCTGACGTTACAACAGTACCCGTTTGTGCACACCTGGCTGACAGAAAAGCTGATTGCTGTATTGGCCTACATTGCACTGGGCGTGATGGCATTTAAAGGCCGTACCGCTGCTATCCGCTGGATTTGCTTTTTAGGCGCTCTGGGCTGGCTTGGGCTGGCTGCAAGGGTAGCGATTACCAAACAAGCGGTATTTTTATCCGCTCTATGAGATTTTGCAGGCGATTTGCCTGCTATTTAACTGAGATACATTATGACTGCGCAAATTATTCAGGTTGGCACCACGCAGGTGGCTAACCATCTGCCCTTTGTTCTGTTTGGTGGCATGAATGTGCTGGAATCGCGTGATTTAGCTATGCGTATTGCCGAGCACTATAAAGAAGTGACTACCAGGCTGGGTATTCCTTATGTGTTCAAAGCATCATTTGACAAAGCTAACCGCTCGTCAGTGCATTCTTACCGTGGGCCGGGCATGGACGAGGGCCTGAAGATTTTTCAGGAGATTAAACAGACCTTCGACGTACCGCTTATTACGGATGTGCATGAACCTTTTCAGGCTGCACCGGTTGCTGAAGTGGTTGATGTGATCCAGTTGCCGGCGTTTTTGGCGCGTCAGACTGATTTGGTCGTAGCCATGGCGAAAACCGGCGCGGTGATCAACGTGAAAAAGCCACAATTTCTGGCACCGCATGAAATGCGCCATATTATTACCAAGTTTAAAGAGGCCGGTAACGACAAGGTTATCTTGTGTGAGCGTGGTAGCTGCTTTGGTTACAACAACCTGGTTGTTGATATGTTGGGCATGGATGAAATGAAGCAATATGGACCGGTGATCTTCGATGCCACCCACGCGCTACAGAAACCAGGCGGCCGGGAAAGCTCTGCCGATGGTCGTCGGGCGCAGGCGGCGCAGTTGGCCCGCTCGGGCATGGCGCTGGGGTTGGGCGGATTATTTATTGAAGCACACCCGGATCCGAATCAGGCAAAATGTGACGGCCCCTGTGCGTTGCCGCTGGCCAAACTGGAAGATTATTTGCTGCAAATGAAGGCAGTAGACGATTTAGTCAAAAGCTTTGCGCCGCTTGATACCGCCGCGAACTGATTATAAAGGCGGGACAGCATATACTAGCTGTCCCCTTTACCCCGTTAGTTAGCTGCTGATGCAGCTACATCCTGAATGGTCACCTTACCTTTAATGCGATCTTCGTAAGGCTGAAGCATAGCGGCAACTTTTACCGCCTGATTGGCGCGGGCAAAATCCATTAGTTGCTGGCCATTGCAAACAACTTTCTCTATCGCGGCCTGTTTACTGATACGGTACGATTTCAGGGTTTTATTCAACCCCAGGCGATCGTCATCAGCTGTTTCGCTGCAAACCTGTACCAGCGCGTTGTAGATATAACTTCCTTTCTGATAATCGCCGGCTGTTGCCGGTACTGCCAAACTGGCGCCTGCCAGAGATACTGCGAATAAAATTGCGGTTTTCATTGTGCTGTCCTCTGCTGTGGGAAACATGGCGTTTGCCATAACGATATTCTGGCAGGGAGCAGGGGCTGTGGCCGCTGCGTTGGGGTAAGAGGTGGCGCCGATGGTACTAAGTGATAAGGCGGCGCCGGGTAGGGATAACCGGTGAATTCAGCTTTGTGGCAGTGCGCTCAGCTGCTGCGCCCAGTTCATTTTGTAGCGTCTTGACGCACTGACCAATTTGCCGTTAGTCAGAATAAACTGGTAGTCATTGTTGTGTGGCTGAACTTTGTGCACATGATGCAGGTTAAGCAAGGTCGAACGGTGTACCTGAACAAACTGCTCCGGCAGACGCTGCAGCAATTCTTTCATCGTTTCACGGATCACCACTGTCTCGTTTAGCGTGTGAATACACATGTAATTGCCGGCAGCCTCAATCAGTAAGATCTCAACATCATCCAGCAGCAGCGTTGACGCGCCGGTTTTAAAGGTTAATTTGTGGCTGGGTGTTGCTGCAACAGGTTGTTTGTCCAGTGCTGTTCTGGCATCAAGCAGTGTTTGCGCCAGACGCTGGCGCGATACCGGCTTGAGCAGATAATCAAAAGCGAAGTGCTCAAAGGCTGAGAACGCAAACTGCTCATAAGCTGTTACCAGAATAAACAGTGGTGGCGTCATCGCCGAGGCTTTGCC
Organism: Rheinheimera sp. ATLC3; assembly: GCF_059429535.1. Classification (NCBI taxonomy): domain Bacteria; kingdom Pseudomonadati; phylum Pseudomonadota; class Gammaproteobacteria; order Chromatiales; family Chromatiaceae; genus Rheinheimera; species Rheinheimera sp. ATLC3. The sequence continues at coordinate 1,036,660 of NZ_CM182103.1, read as the reverse complement.
AGCCTGTTTTAAAATTTCAATACCCTTGATACCGGGCATCTGAATATCGAGAAACACCAGATCTATGTCTGTTGCTGTTTGCAAAAATGCCAGGGTGTCGTCGCCATTGTCAAAACAAGCGACAATGTCAAGGTTGGGGTATACTGCCAGCTTCGCTTTTAAGTTGCTGATTGCTAAAGGTTCGTCGTCGGCGATAATTACATTAAGCGCTGCCATCCAGGGCCTCCGTCGGTAAACTAATCTGGCTGTAGAAGCCATTTTCACTCTGGCTTAGCAGCAAGTGCGCTTTGTCACCAAACAATAGCTGCAAGCGCTCGGCCAGATTAAGTAAGTTTGTGGGGCGCTGCGTATCAGGCCAGCCGCCTTCAGCGGTGGCGCCCTCTTGCGCCAATGTGATCTGTAGCTTGTTGTCCTGCACGCGAACATCAATATGCAGCAGCACGGCACCACTTAGCTCTGCAACACTGTATTGAATAGCATTTTCTGCCAGCGGCTGCAGCAACAGCGGTGGGAAATTCAGTGCCGGCACTTTGGCCGGTAACTGCCAGTTTAACTGCAGTCGCTGGCCAAAGCGGATTTGCTGAATGGCCATATAAGCCGATAACGCATCCAGCTCATGCTGCAGCGGGATAAAGTTGTCATGCTGATTCTTCAGTGAATGGCGCAGGTAAGTTGATAAGTACTCAATCAGTTGCTCCGCCGCCAGCCCACTTCGCTGCACGATAAGCGCATTCAGCGCATTTAACGTATTAAACATAAAGTGCGGGTTAAGCTGATAGCGCAGCACTTTAAGCCGGGCTTGCCGTGCCTGCCTGGCCAGTTCCTGCTGTTTTAAAAAGCCGCTGTAATATAGCTGGTTGCTTTTTATCAGCATAAATACCGCCAGCCAGCCGGCAAGGGGTAATAGCACCAGCGAAAACGCCTGCAGATACTTAAGCGGTGAACTGACATCTGTCATTGTCTCTGACGCATAAGCCATAATCAGGCTTTGACGCAGCACTACCATCAGTAGCCACAGCGGCAATAATACCGCCAGTAACCGGCGAAGCTGCTGCCGGAATGGGCGGGGCTGTTGCAATTCGTACTGGCCGAGCAAACCGGTAACAGTAAAATGTATTAGTGTTATCAGGCTGTATATACACAGATAAGGCCAGGCTGCTTCATTTTGCAGTGGCACCAGTACGGCGAGGTGAATAAACTTCACCAACAGGTAGCTGAGCCAGAACATGGTGTGCCAGTACCAGAAATGACCGACTCTGGAAGCTGAAAGATTTATTACTGCCATCAGGCACTCTGCCAGGGTAAGCTGATATCTACGGTAAAGCCTTGCGGTGTAGCCCCGATATCCAGCCGGGCGTCGGCACCAAAGTGTTGCAGCAAGCGGTTACGGATATTTTCCAGGCCAACACCTGAACTTTGCGCCGGTGCGGCCAGCTCAGAACCCGGGCCGTCATCAGACACCTGCAGATGCAGGCTATTTTGCCGGCGTGTACCACCGATAGTAATAGTGGCACCTTGCTGGCGGGTGGCGACGGCATACTTGATGGCGTTTTCTACCAGAGGTTGCAGCAGCAGCGCAGGGATCCGTTGTCGCTTTAAAGACTCATCAATTTGCCAGTTGACCTTCAGTTTGTCGCCAAAGCGGGTTTTCTGCAGCTGCAGATAGGCATTGATGGCCGATAATTCGTCTGCCAGTTGTACCAGGCTATCCGGTGACTTGCTCAGCGAATAACGTAAAAAGGTGGCCAGTTGTTCCGACATGATTTCAGCATCATCGTAGCGCTCTGCTTCCAGTAGTGCGCAGACTGAATTTAACGCATTAAAGGTAAAATGCGGGTTTAACTGATGGCTTAATGCCTGCAGTTCCAGTTGCTGAATTTTCTGGCTGAGCTGGCTGGTTTCGGCCTCGCGAGCCAGCTGCTGCTGGTTAATCAGCACGGTAAGATAACAGGCTGCCCAGACAAAAAATGCCAGCACGGACGTATCCAGATTACCAATCAGCATACGCATGTCGATAATGTCTTTATCCCACAATACCATCCAGAAAGCGTTTTCTGCCGGTATATAAATCAGCGCTACCAGCGCCACACCGGCAAGCAATTGCCAGTTAGCAAAGAATTGTTGCTGGATTCTCCGGTAAGACCATACCACTACGATAGCCGTCAGCAGCATGGCCACCATCTCGCTGGCCAGCATAGTGGGTAGGTAGCGCCACTCAAATTCTTTGTTATGTATCAGGGCATTATGCCAGGAACTGAGTAGTCCCAGGCTGAAAATGGCGCACCAGTAGTACAGGTTAAAGCGCAATAACTTACTCAGGCTGATAAAGGGCATAACGCGCACCGGTGGATAACTTGAGGTTTAGTATAAGCGACGACAGTGTTTTTGTGCTAAGCGCAGGATAACCGGATGAAAATCCGGGGCAAAGCTGTTGTGAATATTCATAAAACTGCCATTTTCGCGCCAGGCAGGTCGGGTATGCTGTCATATAAATTTCATTACCCGGAGCACAACGGTTGTATAGCGAGACTGACACTATGCTGCCAGAGCTGTTGCAGTTGCAACAGATGATTGAGCAGGCGCCAGCGCAGCTGCGTACACAAGTGCTGACAAAAGTGCCACACATGACAGAAAAGCTGCCGGTGTATGCCCTGGCGCTTGGCAAGCAGGATAAAACGCTGCCCGCTGTTGTGCTTGTCGGTGGCGTACACGGCCTGGAACGCATTGGTACGCAGGTAGTACTGGCTTACCTGCAAACACTGCTGAACCGCTTACCCTGGGACTTATGTCTGCAGCACACGCTGGAACATTGCTGTATCTACTTTATTCCGCTGCTAAACCCGGCAGGCATGGCCAATGGCTGGCGCGCTAATGGCAACAGTGTCGATTTAATGCGTAATGCCCCGGTCGACTGCACTGAAGGTGCAGCCTGGCTGGTAGGCGGGCAGCGGATAAGCCGGGCGATTCCGTGGCATCGCGGTAATGCAGCGCGCATGGAAGCTGAAAGTCAGGCGCTGGTTGATTTTATTCAGCGTGAGTTGTTCGACAGGCCGTTTTCGCTGGTGCTGGATTGTCATTCCGGCTTTGGGACGACAGACCGGTTATGGTTTCCTTATGCTAAAAGCAAGCGGCAGCCGATAGCCCATCTGGCCGAAATGTACCGCTTACGGCAGTTGCTGTTCCAAAGCTATCCGCACCAGAACTACATTTTTGAGCCGCAGTCGCAGCATTATCTGTGTCATGGCGATTTGTGGGACTATCTGTACGATCTAGCTCAGGCGCAACAGAGCACTATGTTGCCGCTGACGCTGGAGATGGGTTCGTGGAACTGGGTGCGTAAGAACCCGTTTCAATTACTGTCGTCACTCGGCATGTTCCATCCGGTCAAACCGCACCGGGTAAAACGGGTGCTGCGTAGCCATCTGATCCTGATTAATTTTTTGATTAACAGTACTATGTCTTATCAGAACTGGTTACCGCTGGCCAACGCTGACGCGCTGTCAGCCGAGGCGAAAGCGTTGTGGTATTAAATGCAGAGGGGCGCAACGATGCACATTGTTGATACCACGCCTGTGCTGTTGATCCGCGGCTTAATGCGCGAGCAGCGCCATTGGGGCGAGTTTAAACCGCTGCTGCAGGCGGCATTACCGAACCCGGTTCTTAGTCTGGATTTTGCCGGTTGCGGTGAGCTTTTTCAGCAGCGCTCGCCGTGTCATATCAGCGCACTGCGCCAGTCGGTGCGTCAGCAACTGCTGGTTGAACCGCAATTCGGTGGCCGGGTGCACCTGCTGGCGATTTCGCTTGGCGGAATGCTGGCGCTGGACTGGGCACTTAGCTATCCGCAAGAAGTGGCATCCCTTACCTTGATTAACAGCAGTGCCAGGCCCTTGTCGCCCTTTTACCGGCGGCTAAACTGGCGCAACTATCCGCGCATAGTAAGTACTCTGTTTGCCAGCGCCATGCAGCGTGAGCAGCTGATCCTGGCATTAACCAGCAATAACACGGCTAAGCATTCACATATTTTGCCTGATTGGTGGCGCTGGCAGCAGCAGTGTCCGGTCAGCAGCGCTAATGTTCTGCGCCAGTTATGGGCGGCCAGCCGCTTTAAGGTAACCGCGAAGCCACAATGCCCGCTGCTGCTTATCAGCAGTATGCAGGATCGGCTGGTGAGCCCACAATGCAGTGCCGATTTAGCCCGCCACTGGCAGGCGCACCATATACAGCACCCGTGGGCCGGTCACGATTTACCGCTTGATGACGCGGCCTGGTTGGTAGAGCAGTATCAGCAGCAGCTACGCTCATTTGACAGTACAGAGCGCAGATTTAACTGATTGAAATCCAGTTCACTCAGGCAGCGCAGTTTCATATCGGCAGCATCAAATTTACTGTGGTGCCAGTCGTGTTCGGCTGGTAAGGCGCAAACCTTCATACCGGCGGCTTTGGCGGCAGTCATGCCGGTGAAAGAGTCTTCAAACACCAGGCAGTGTTCTGGTGCCACGCCCAGATTTTTTGCGGCCAGCAGATAAATATCCGGTGCGGGTTTGGCTTTGGTGACCATTTCAACACTGCAGCAGGTGTTGAAATACGGCCGGATCTGTAATTTCTGTAGTGTGGTATCCATTAAAAAACCAGGCGAGTTGGTGGCCAGGCCTACCGGCAACTCTGCCTGACGCAAATAGTCCAACAAGCGCAGCAAACCATTTTTAGCCACGCCTGTTTGGGTAATTTGCGCAGCAACCTGTTGCAAAACGGCTTGCTCTGCTTCATCCAGAGACATGGTCGACCACGGCGACTGCTGATACCAGTGCGCTGTTACCGCTTTGGTGGTCATACCGACAGTTTGTTGCTGCCGCTGTGGGCAAATGGTTACGCCAAGGCTACTGAACACTTCAAGCTCGGCCTGTTGCCACATCGGCTCTGAATCAATCAGCACACCGTCCATATCAAAAATAACTGCCTGGATCATAATGCTCCCGTTAGCGTTTGGCCTGAATCAGTCTGTCAGGCTCAAATGTGGTTTACCGGCAATATAGGCACTGCGAAAAGTAGCAAAATACTGTTGCAAAGCTGTGGCAGCCGCCAAATCTTGGGCCAGTTTTAGAACTTCAATCGCCACCTCTGCGGTACACAATTGGTGCAAATGCGCTGCTTCGCGCAGCGCATAGCTCGATGCCTGCTGCGGTTGAATGCCCAGCACCGGCATTGTCGCCAGATAGGGGCTTTTAAACATTTTTTTCGCCTCACGCCAGGTGCCGTCCAGCATAACAAACAGTGGCGTTTTACCTTGCTGTATTGCCATTGATTCCTGCGGGCTGTTAATGCAGCGCTCGGGTTCTGCATATTGCTGTGGAAACACCACTATAGGCGCGTAGTTGTCATCGGCTAATAACGCCAGCATAGCAGGATCAGGCCGGGTTCTGTCCCAAACATAGGCATGATTATCAGCGATGACATCAGCGATAATACGGCCGGTATTACTGGGTTTATAACATTCACCGGTGTACATAATAAAACAAAATGCACTTTTACTGATAACGTCGGGCCGTGCAGCGCAGATACAGTCTGTTCTTGGTAGTAAACACGTGTCACAGCGTTTTACTTTACTGCCACGGGCATTAAATACCCGCGTGGCGTTGGCAAGTTCGCGAGCGCGAAGCGATAGTACAGAATTGAGATGTGACACAAGCGCCCCGCATTCAGTTGACAGGGCGCTATTTTAGCCACTTTTTGCGCAAGGGCAATTGGCTTGTATCACTGCGCAGCGGGTTTTTCTACCACCAGGACAAAGCGATCTGTGTTGCCGCGAACCAATTGATCGAATACTGACTTGCTGTAGTCATCATTGCGGTTGGTAAGTACAGTACTGTCCGTGACCAGATTAAAACCAAAACCTTGCAGCTCTTTGCTGACATAAGCGGCTTCAATCCGGTGTAACTCTTGCGCCGCGTCAACTCCGCTACCCGCCGCCGCATTGTGATCTACCACCAACATACGGCCACCGGGTTTCAGGGCTGCGTATATTTGTTTCATCAGTTGCTGCGGGTTTATCTGCCAGCCATCACTGACATGATACATATCGTGATAACCCATAATAAAGTACACCGCATCAATACTGTCAGGTTTAAGCGGTAATGCGTCCACTTCGGCATCCAGTCGCTCAACATTGCTTAACCGGTTCAATGCCAGCCTGGTTTCAAGTTGCTTGTCGACATAGGGTAAATAGGCCTTGTTGTTATGCAGCAGAACCTTGCCGGTTTTACCGACCTGTTGCGCCAGCAATTCACTAAAATAGCCGCCGCCCCCGAGTAAATCCAAGACCGTATCCCCCTGATGCAGAGGTAATAATGTTGCCATCTCACAGGGTAAACTGCTCGCATCACGTTTTTTATCGGCGTCGCTGCGCGTGGCATCATCAAGTTTAAGCTCGCATGCCATCAGATGGGCATGAGACAACACTAGGGTTATTGCTAATAATGTACGGTACATAAGTTTGCTGCCTTGTTGGTCGGGAAACTAACTCAGCGTGACTGTCTGCAAACAAGTGCAGCAGCAGATTGGTGTGGCCGGACGTGAAAATGTGGCAGGCGGTGCGATATTGCTGCGCTCACCTGTGGCAGAGCTTCTGTGCTAAACTGGCCGCTTTCAGCTGCTGCGGAGTTTGGGTGTCAATAGCAACTAAACCATCGGAAATAACCTTACCGGCCGACAATGAAGGCTGGGCCACGGTATTAAACTATTTAGCTGTAAAGTTTCCTTATATCGCCGAATCTGTCTGGCAAGAGCGGATCCTTGCCGGCAAAGTACACTGGTTTGGTGGTGAGCCCATTACCGTTGATACCCCGTTTAAAGCCAGCAAACGCCTTTGTTACTATCGTGAAGTAACAAAGGAACCTGTTATCCCGTTTACGCACAGTATTGTGTATCAGAACAACCATATCCTAGTGGCGGACAAACCCCATTTTCTGCCGGTAACGCCAGGCGGGGAATATGTTAATGAGTGCTTACTGGCGCGTTTGAAGCGCGATACGGGGCTTGACGATATAGTGCCGGTGCACCGGCTGGACCGTGACACAGCAGGCCTGGTGTTGTTTTCTGTCAATGCAGACAGCCGGCCAGCGTATTATCAGCTGTTTAGTCAGGGTAACATCAGCAAAAGCTATCAGGCTGTAGCCCGTTTAACCCCGACGCTCTGCAATGCCACACTGCCGGTAAAATGGCATATTGCCAACCGTATTGAAAAAAGCCAGCCCGCTTTTATTAATGAGATAGTGCCGGGAGAGGTGAATGCGGTATCGGATATCAGCCTGTTGCAGCAAACTGACGGGCTCGGTCTGTTTGAATTGACACCGCATAGTGGCAAAACCCATCAGCTGCGCTTGCATATGCTCAGCCTGGGGATGCCCATTCTGCATGACAATTACTACCCGGTACTGCAGCCGAAGCGCCCGCCACAGTTTGATAAACCATTACAACTACTTGCCAAAACCTTAAGTTTTATCGACCCCGTGACTAACTCGCTGCAGGTTTTCACTAGTCAGCAGCAATTGGCGTTGCTGACGGGAGTGACATATTAAGCAATTTCCAATTTCTAAGCGCCGGGTAAAAAATGCCTTAACGCCTTGAACTACGCTGTAGCCAAAGCTGTAGTCAAAACAGTACAGAATTATTTTTTTCTATAAAAATCAAAATTAAGGCGTCACTACGGGCAAGTACAAAAAACTCAACTATGCTAACAGGATTACAGAGTCTGAGTACTCTCTGGATTACATCGTTGTCTTAGAGTGAGATAGATTATGACCAGCCTGAAAAACATGTCTGTTAAATTGCAAATTGCATTACCTATTATTTTATTGTCACTTCTGATTGCTGTGGTGGGTATTAAAAGCCTGGTCACGGTAAACGGTGTGATTGCGCAAACTGATATCGCCATCAATAACCTGACACCGGCTACCACGGCGGTATTAAATGCCGACCGCGATCTGTATCAGGCTGAACTTGCCATGCGGGAATATGTATTATTAAGTTCGCAGGGGCGTCAGGTGGACGCTGCTATACAAGATTTCGACGACAATGTGAAGCAGGCGCTGGATCGCATGAATAAAGCATCAGCGCTGGTGCGTGAACATGACGTCAGGGTGATGGCTGATGCAGAATTTAGCAAAGTGTTTGATAACTGGCTGAATTTGGCCAGGCAATCAATGCAATATGCACAGCAAGGCAACACCGAGCAAGCCCGTGCTTTAATTGAAGGTAGCGAAAGTGCTGCTTTTTCTACTTTGCGGGATGAATACAATGGCCTTGGTGAGCGCATCGATAACCGGGCTGTTGTGTTAGGCAAAGAGTTATCGGCCTATGTCAGCCAGCAAAAAACACTGACCATTTTGCTGATGCTGATTGCCATCGCTATCGCTATTGTGACCATAGTGTTCAGCCCAAGCCTGATTGTTAAACCGCTAACGCAGTTAAAAAGCATGGTAAGTGAACTGGCCAGTGTTGGCGGCGATCTTACGCGTCGCCTGCCAGTCAGCGGCAGTAACGAAATTGGTGATGTTGCAGCCAGAACCAACGATTTTATCAGTACGCTGCAAGCCATGATGCGCGAAGTGCAACAGCAATTGACAGATCTTGAACAGGCCTCGAGCAATATTGCAGTCAAAACCGAACTTACCAGCAGTAAAGCGGGTGAGCAAACTATGCATATTGAACAGGTGCTGACAGCCATTCATCAAATGCAGCACGCGGTGCAGGAAATAGCCAGTAATGCCTCATTGACCAGTGGCGCGACTGAAGAAGCCAACAGTGCTGCAGACAGCTCAGGTAAAGTTATTCGCCAGTCGATGCAGCAAATCAGTGTGCTGGCAAGGGATATTGAGCAGGTGGTGCAGGCCATCAGCAATCTGGAAGTTGAAAGCCGTAATATTGTTTCGGTGCTTGAAGTGATTGGCGGTATTGCTGAACAAACCAATTTATTGGCTCTGAATGCTGCTATTGAAGCCGCAAGGGCTGGCGACGCCGGAAGGGGCTTTGCGGTAGTTGCCGATGAGGTGCGCACGCTGGCGTCACGCACACAGCAATCGACCAAAGACATCCACGATATGATTAGCCGATTGCAAAATGGTGTAAGCCAGGCTGTTTCGGCGATGAATAATGCGAAAAGCCAGGTGACTCAAACCGAACAGCATGCTGAATCTGCCAGCGGCTATCTTGATCATATTGTGGCCGGTATTGCCAACATTAACGATATGGCCATACAGATTGCCGCGGCAACCGAGCAGCAATCAACAGTAGCGGAGCACGTTAATCAGACAGTTAATGGTATTAGCCAGAACGCAAATGAGCTGTCTGATATTGCACGTGAAACCGGTAATGACGGTTCGCGTGTGCGACAGCTAGTGCAGTCGGTCAGTAATCAGGTTGGGCGCTTCAGGGTTTAGCATGCTTCTGCAGTAAGGTGTCCAGTTTATTGGCAAAGGCTTGCCTGTCGCTCTGGTTAAGTGGCGGCGGGCCGCCTGTTTGCACACCGCTGCCGCGTAGGGTGTCCATAAAGTCGCGCATGGTCAGCTTTTGTTTGATGGTATCGTTGCTGTACATTTCGCCGCGCGGGTTCAGGGCAAAACCGCCTTTGGCCAGTACATCTGCGGCCAGCGGAATATCAGCCGTGACGACTAAATCACCTGCTTCACAGCGGCGCACAATTTCGTTATCGGCTTCGTCGAAGCCACTGGCAACGGTAATCGCAGAAATAAAGCGCGATGGCGGCACCCGGATCAGCTGGTTAGCAACCAGTATAGTGCTGATTTGTTTGCGCTCGGCGGCGCGAAAGATAATGTCTTTGATCACCACCGGGCAGGCATCGGCATCAACGTATATTTTCATCTGTCAGGTTTTTCCGTTTAGCAGCTTTTGCAGCGGCAGCAGTATATCAGTTGCCAGCAAGCCGCGCTCGCCCCGTTCTGTTGCCAGCTGATCTGCCGCGCTGCCATGTAGCCAGCCACCTAAAGCCGCTGCATCAAAACTGTTTAAGCCCTGGGCCAACAGCGCGGCAATAATACCGGATAGCACATCTCCCATACCGCCGCTTGCCATGCCTGGGTTGCCACAGCTGAGTCTGGCCAGTTGCTGTTTTGGCCCGGCAATCAGGCTGTGCCGGCCTTTTAGTAATACTGTGCCACCAAACTGTTGTTGCAGCTGTTGTACAGCCGCTATTCTGTCGTGTTCAATTGCTGCAGTGGGGCAGTTAAGTAAACGTGCGGCCTCACCCGGGTGGGGTGTCAGCACACGGTTGTCATGTTGCAGCTGTTGTTGCTCAGCCGTGCTAAGCGTGGCCAGATAATTCAGGGCATCGGCATCGAGTAACTGCGGTTTATTACAAGCAAGCAGTTGTGCCAGCAATGCCTTGCCCCAGCTGTCAGGGCCAAGCCCCGGCCCGGCCAAAATTACCGTAGCGCGGTCCAGCATAGCGGTAAAATGCTGGTGATTAGCCATCACCTCTGGCTGGCGGCTTAACATGGCGCTGATATGCTCCTGGCGGGTGTATAAACTGACCAGGCCAGCACCGCTGCGTGCTGCAGCTTGCGCAGCCATAATAGCTGCGCCGCCGTAGCCATGGTCGCCACCAATCACCAGCACGTGGCCAAAGTAACCTTTGTGGGCCTGAGCGGGGCGCTTTGGCAGTAAACGCTTTAGCCACTGTGCATCGACAGTTTGAGTTGTTCGGCTCATTAGGCATTTATCCTTCTGGCTGACGGTATCTGTTAACCCTAGTGCCTGTCGCCTGTGCTGTCATCCTGATACTGATGGTAAAAACGGATGTTATCAGGGTAGGGGAAGATGTCCTCTACCACACCGTGGCGAATATTATCCTGCTTCTGCCGCCAATAGGCAGCATCGAGCAGTTCAGGATGCTGGCTAAACAATAGTTCACGGATCTGTGGCTGCGGTGTAACAAAGGTTGCCATCTGCTCCGGAAATACATCGCCAGGCGCGGCGCAGACAGTGCCTTCGGCAAACATTGCATCTTCATAGTTGTCTGTTTTGGGAAAGCTTCTGAAATTCACATCCAGCAGGTACTGCACTTCGTCGTAGTCATAAAACACTACCCGTTTATGCCGGGTTACGCCGAAGTTTTTCAGCAGCATATCGCCGGGAAAGATATTGGCAGCGATCATCTGTTTAATCGCCAGGCCATAGTCGTTCATGATGTGGGCTTTTTCATCTGTGGAGGCGTTTTCCAGATACAGATTAAGCGGGATCATGCGCCGCTCTATGTACAGGTGTTTAATCACCACTAAATCATCTTCAAAGCTAAGTGACTGGCCAATAACCTGTTGCAGCTCATCCAACAGCTCGGCCGAGAACCTGTGCCGGGGCAGCGCCACGTAGGAATATTCCAGCGTGTCGGCCATGCGGCCCACTCTGTCGTGCTGTTTCACCAGCTGATAGCGCGCTTTTACGGTATCGCGGCCAAACTCTTTACTGGGGGCAAATTTGTCACGGATAACCTTAAATACATAAGGAAACGATGGCAGCGTAAACACCATCATCACCATGCCGCGGATACCGGGCGCGGCAACAAACTGATCTTTGCTGTTGGCCAAATGGTTTAACAACTCGCGGTAAAACTCGGTTTTGCCCTGCTTATGCAGGCCTATGCTGGCGTATAGCTCGGCCAGCGTTTTATGTGGCAGCAATTCACGTAAAAAATGCACCAGTGCCGATGGCACCTGGTTTTCCACCATAAAATAAGCACGTGAAAAGCCGAAAATAATGGTCATCTGTTTCGCATCTGTCACCAGTGTATCAATGTATAAACCGGCGCCTTCGCGGTGTAACAGTGGAATAATAAAGGGCTGCTGGCCATCCGGGGTGACCGCCCGCCCGACAATATAAGCTGCTTTATTACGGTAAAATACCGACTTTAAAATATCAAAACGGATCTGGTAAACCGGGTGGCGGCCATGGCTTGACTGTGCCATAAAGCTTTTAACAATCAGCCGGATATCGCGGTCCAGGTCAATAAAGGGTGTAATAAAACCAAAACCGGACAAAATATTCCGCAGTGTTTGCTTTAAGCCATCCTGCGCCGGAAAGTAGCTGTCGTACACCGAGGCCACCGGGGCGGGCAAATGGGTTTTATTTAATGTCGACTCGACAAAAATATTCTGGTTATGAAAATACTTACGTTCAAACAGCTGACAGAATACTGAGTTATAAAAGGTTTCAGCCAGTTCAGCCTGCGGATGAAATGCCAGATATTCCATATAGTTCTGCTTCACTTGCTGCCACAAGGTTTCATCCAGACATTGTTTTGGCAGCTCTGTCGCCAGATGTGCTATTGCTTCCGTCACACGCCTGTCGTAAAACGAAATGCGCTCAGAGCTGTCCTGCTGAAACGCACGCCAGTCGGCCAGTTCAAAGCGCTGCTTGGCTTTGGCGGTGATAGCCTGAAACAAACTAAAGTGACGGCGGAAACCTTTTAAAATAATGTCGGCAATTTGCTTCGCCTGACTCATATAGTGGCCTGTGATTAACGTGTTGGCTGCTGCCCGGTTAGCGTACTCTAATCAGGAAAGCCGTTAAATGCCAGTAACACTGTGAGCAACCGCAATACGTATTTCCCCCTGCCACTTGCCTGCACAGCGCCCTTTGTATAGGCTTGGCGCCCTTATTTGCTGTTGATTGTTCCGGAGCGTGCTGTGGCCTTGTTTGCCCTGACCATATTTTTAAGTGCTGCATTGTTGTTTTTAATTCAGCCGATGCTGGCCAAACAGCTGCTGCCATATTTGGGTGGGGGGGCCGCAGTATGGACCGCCTGTATGCTGTTTTTTCAGGTTATGCTGTTGGCCGGTTATGCTTATGCCCATGCTGTGTGCCGTTTTCTGTCACCGCTGGCACAGCGCCGGCTACACAGCCTGTTATTACTGCTGGCGCTATTAAGTTTGCCGCTGCTGTACCAGCCGGATGTCAGTGCCTTTAGCACGCTGCCGCCATTACTGGCGGTATTGCTGTTTCTGCTGTTTACCACAGGGCTACCTTATTTTTTGCTGTCGGCTACAGGGCCTTTACTACAGCACTGGTTTGCCGGCTGTTTTAGTACTGCGTCACCTTACCGCTTGTATGCGTTGTCAAATATCGGCTCTTTGGGTGGTTTGCTGGCCTATCCATTTTTGCTTGAACCGGGCTTGTTGCTGTCTGAACAACGCTTGTATTGGGTGTCGGGTTTTGTGGTGTTTGCAACTTGCTGCCTGGGCTTGATGTGGCGGCATCTGGCGGTGTTAGCGCCGTCGTATCGGGCCGGTGAGGCAAGGTTGCGTCAACCGGCTGCTGCTCGCTGGCTATTGTTGTCGGCCAGTGGCGTAGTGTTATTACTGGCGGTAACGCAGCAACTTACTCAGAACGTGCCACCTATCCCTTTTTTATGGGTCGTGCCGCTGTGTTTGTATTTACTCAGCTATATCCTGGTATTTAATAAGCCGCATTGGTACCAGCGGGGGCTGTGGCGCTATCTGTTCTGTCTGAGTATGGTGTTTGGCCTGCTGCTGTTCTATCTGGGCGGTCAGTTTGATTTAATCTCGCAGCTGTTATTGTATCTGCTGGTGCTGTTCAGTGGTTGTATGTTATGTCATGGCGAGCTGGCGCGGCTAAAGCCAGAGCCGCGTGGCTTAACCGGCTATTACCTGCTGTTGGCTGCAGGTGGCGCTCTGGGTAGCCTGGTTGTTAATTTGCTGGCGCCGCTGTTGTTTACCCGGCAGTGGGAATTTTTACTGGTACTGCTGGCTATTTATTTGCTGCTATGGCCAGCTGCGCAGGGTACGCGGCGCTGGCAGCAGGCGCTGTGGTTAAGTGGCGCTGTGTTGTTTACATTAAGTGTGCTGGCGCTGGAGTGGCAACCTGGCCGGCACAACGTTTATGCTGAACGCAATTTTTACGGTAGCCTGAGTGTGCGGGACATCAGCCTGAACGGCGCTATGCAGCGGCGTTTAATTGATGGTACTACCAGCCATGGTGCGCAGTATTTGGCCGCCCCTTTGTCACTTGAAGCGCAAAGTTATTATCGAGCCGGCACCGGCGCCGCGTTGGCATTAGAGCACTTTTTACCGGCAGCCCTGACACGCAGTGCGCAGCAGTTGCAGCAGCGTAAATTTGGTCTGGTTGGGCTGGGCGCCGGCGCATTAGCCGTGTACGGCAAGCCTGGCGATAGCATGGTGTTTTACGAGCTGAACCCGGCGGTCATTAAAGTTGCGTCAGAGCATTTCAGTTACCTCAGCGACAGTGAGGCCACAGTTGACATTGTGCAGGGGGATGCCAGATTAATGCTACAGGCGCAGTTGGCGTCTGGTAGCCAGCAGTTTGATGTATTGGTGTTGGATGCTTTTAGCAGCGACAGCATTCCGCAGCATTTGCTTACGCTGGAAGCTATGCAGTTGTACTGGCATCATTTACACAGCGATGGTGTGCTGGCCGTGCACGTGTCGAATAACTATCTGGATTTAACCGGATTATTGCGAAACCAGGCTGCGAGTCTGGGGTTGCAGGCGTATTTTATTGCTACTCCGGCACAGGGCATTGATCCTGCTGCTCATTGGGTTTTGCTGACGAATAATCAGCGCTTTATACAACAGCCGCAGGTACAGCAGGCCTTAAGCCGTTGGCTTACGCCGGCGCACACTGCAGTTAATTGGACAGATCAGCACAGTAACTTACTACAGGTACTAAAATAACGCCTGACAGACAGTGCAAAAGGCCACCCGATAAAGGTGGCCTGATTCGGGGTTGGCTGTTACTCGTCGTCTTCCACCATCGTCATCAGTGAGGTATTACCGCCTGATGCAGTGGTATCAACACTGATCGTTTTCTCCGTCACCAGACGTTTGATCAGCGTGTCATAATATTCGGCACTGATCACCGGCAAAATTGCGCCGTCGCGCTCTGCCAGTTGCTGGCTGAAGTAGCCAAACCTGGATGAGCGTGCGGCAACGACAGCCCCGGCCAAATGCGGATGCGCCAGAATAGCCTGCAGTTGTTCGGGTTTGGCGACCTGAAATACGCCCTCTGCCACGCCGGTTGCCAGAAACTTATTTTTAAAGGCGTTGGCTTCTTCATAAAACAGTTCGGACGCAACGGTAATGACGGTATTACCCACCCCTAAAGCGGTGATAATCGAAATAGCCCAGAAATTAAACGAGGTGCTTTTATCGGCGTAGCACACCACACAGCCACGAGGCTCGATATGCAGGGTGTTCGACTCACCGGTTGGCCCGGGCAGCTCGGTGCTTTTACGCATATATTTTTCCAGCCGGTTCAGCTGGGCGCGGGCATCTGCCAGCGTCAGTGCCAAATCATCTGCCAGCTCATCAATAATATCGACAGTGGCTATTTTGGCCAGTAACTGGCGCAGCGCCGATACCCGGTCGTTCAGTGGCGTAGCGCGCCAGGTTTTTTCGTCGCGTAACGAGTTTGCCATTAACTGAGCAACCTGTTTTTCTGCGTCCGGGCTGTTGTGCCGGTTTAGCTCGTCCGGGCTTAAGTTGGTCATCTGTACGTTTTCCGGCGACGCTTTCTCTTTTACCAGCCGCAGCAGATAGTTCGGGCCACCGGCTTTGGGGCCTGTGCCAGATAAACCGCGGCCACCAAAAGGCTGCACACCAACAATAGCGCCGATCATATTGCGGTTAACATAGACATTGCCGGCGCGCGACATTTTAGCCAAATAATCACAGCGATCTTCAATGCGCGAGTGAATACCCATTGTCAGGCCGTAACCGGTGCCATTTATCTGGTCCATAACCTTGTCCAGTTCGCTGGCTTTGTAGCGGATCACATGCACGCAGGGGCCGAACACTTCACGTTTTAGCACCGATAAATCTTTTATCTCGTACAAACGTGGTGCAAAGAAAAAGCCGTCGTTGCCTTGCTCAGGTAGCTTGCACTGATACAATAAAGTGGCTTTGTCTTTCATGTCTTCAGCATGTTGCTGCAGGGTTTTCAGGGCTTTGCTGTCAATTACCGGGCCCACATCGGTACTTAACAGCGCCGGATCGCCAACCTGCAGCTGTGCCAGTGCGCCTTTTAGCATGTCGATAATACCATCGGCAACGTCCTGCTGAATAAACAGTACCCTAAGCGCTGAACAGCGCTGGCCGGCGCTTTGAAAGCCAGAGCTTATCACATCGTCAATCACCTGCTCGGGCAGGGCGGTAGAGTCGACAATCATGCAGTTCTGGCCGCCGGTTTCGGCGATTAGCGGCACCTGAATATCATTGCGCTGCGCTAAGGTGCGGGAGATTAAGCTACCGGTATCGGTTGAACCGGTAAACATCACCGCCTGAATACGAGGGTCAGGCAACAGGGTTTCACCCACATCAGCACCGCGGGCCAATACGGCCTGCACCACGTGCTCGGGTAAACCTACGTTATGCATCAGCTCTATCGCGCGCAGTGCAATCAGGCTGGTTTGCTCGGCCGGTTTGGCGATAACGGTATTGCCGGTAACAATGGCTGCGGCAACCTGGCCGAGGAAAATCGCCAGCGGGAAGTTCCACGGGCTGATACACAGCACCACGCCGCGTGGCTCAAAGCGCTCGTCTTGCGCCAGCTCTTCAGCCCGGGCGGCATAGTAGCGGCAAAAATCGACGGCTTCACGTACTTCGTCTATGCCATCCTGCGCGACTTTGCCGGCTTCTTTAATACAAATGGCCACCAGTTCGTCGTGATGACGTTCCAGGCTATCGCCAATACGGCGCAGTAAATTGGCGCGCTGGTTAATACTGGTTTGCGACCAGCTGGCAAAGGCTTCATCTGCCTGTTTTAGCATCTTTTGCATATCTTCACGGCTGTGCAGGCGCACCGCGCCGATAATTTGCTGCTGGTTAGCCGGGTTTCGTACAGCCATAGCGTCGTCTGGCAGTTGCTGTTCACTCCGCGCGTGCTGGCGTAGCCAGTTATCGAGGTTGGCTTTAAACGGCAGCAGCGTATTGACATCGGTTAAATCCAGGCCCTTTGAATTGGCCCGTTCATCGCCGTACAAATCAATAGGCATCTTTATCTGCGTATTGTGCTTATTGCGCAGGCCCTGCAAGGTTTCGACCGGATCAGGCAGCAGCGCTTCTACCGGCTGGCGGGTATCGACAATAGCATTAACAAAAGACGAGTTGGCGCCGTTTTCCAACAGGCGTCGCACCAGATAAGCCAGCAGGTTTTCATGTTCACCCACTGGTGCATAAACGCGACACTGAATTTTTTCGCTGCTGACAATCTGATCGAATAAGGATTCGCCCATGCCGTGCAGGCGCTGAAACTCAAAGCCAGTGTGGTCGCCTTTGGCAACTTCTAATATGGTTGCGGCGGTATAGGCATTATGGGTAGCAAACTGTGGGTATAAAACGTCACGCGCTTCCAGCAGCTTGATAGCACAGGCTTTGTAGCACACGTCGGTGGAAGCTTTGCGGGTAAATACCGGGTAATGGTCAAGGCCCTTTTGCTGGGTGGTTTTGATTTCGGTATCCCAATAAGCCCCTTTTACCAGCCGCACCATCAGCGGCCGTTTTACCCGTCTGGCCAGTTGCACCAGCCACTCGATAACAAAAAGCGCGCGTTTTTGATACGCCTGCACCGCCAGACCAAAGCCGCCCCAGTCACCCAACGCGTCGTCGCTGTAGATTGCTTCAATGATATCCAGCGACAAATCAAGCCGGTCTGCTTCTTCGGCATCAACGGTAAAGCCAATATCATAGCTTTTGGCTACCAGTACCAGCTCTTTTAGTTTTGGCAACAGCTCTGACATCACCCGCTCGCGGTGGCTAAATTCATAACGCGGATGAATAGCTGACAGCTTAACTGAAATACCGGGGCTTTTTACCGGGCCGCGGCCGTCAGCGGCTTTGCCGATAGCATGTATGGCTGTTAAGTAATGCTGGTAGTAACGCTCGGCATCTTCCATCGTGCGGGCACCTTCGCCCAGCATGTCGTAAGAGTAGACATAGCCTTTTTTCTCTGTGTCGGCAGCGCGTTCTATCGCATCATCAATATTGGTGCCCATGACAAACTGCTTGCCCATAATTTTCATCGCATAGTTTACCGAGCGGCGGATCACCGGTTCACCAAGGCGGCCAATAGCTTTTTTCAGGATGCCAAATTGCTTTGCTTTGTTTTTGTCACTGTAACTGACCATTTTGCCGGTGATCAGCAAGCCCCAGGACGAGGCATTAACAAATAACGACTCGCTGGTGCCCAAATGCGCACTCCAGTCGCCTTTGACCAGTTTGTCGCGGATCAGCAGCTCCTGCGTATCGCTGTCGGGTACTCTGAGCAGGGCTTCAGCCAGACACATCAGTACTACGCCTTCTTCGCTCGACAGCGAAAATTCGTTTAGCAAGGCATCTATGCCGCCCTGGCCGTCTTGCTCTTTACGGATCGTTTTAACCATCTGCCGCGCCCGTTCCCATGCCCGGCTGCGGGCTTTCACGCCGACTTCTGCCAGCGGCAACAGCAAATCAATCACACTGTTTTCATCGATACGGTAATGGTTACGGATTTTCTGCCGTAACGGGCAAGAGGTGGTCAAATCAGCATCAAATAACATAAGTCGGCCTGTCATAGGGGCATAAACGCCTAGGCGCTACGCCGGGTTAACATGGGGTTACTTCGCGCATACTAAAGAAAATACGACAAAATAGGCTAGTGTAATTTGGTGTAAAAACAGTAAATCACATGGGTTATGTGTGTTTTATCGGTATAAAGTTCGGTATTTTTTCAAAGTCGCCGTGAATTGTTAACCTGTGTCAGCCCGGAAAACTAACACAGCGGCAGTTTATTCTATGTCGCGCTGATCGCAGGCTAAGGACTATTTCTCCCGCAGTACCAGCGTATCGGCCAGCTTATCCTGTATTGCCTGACGGTTTGGGTCCCAGTATATCTGCAAAAAGCCCAGCAAACCGGTAGCAAAGCCAGCGCTGTAGCCGCCCTGACGGCCAAAGGCTCCCCACAGTGACAGTGGCTTGTTGTCCAGTTGCACAACTCGGATTCCGCATAGCTTTTTGCCGATAGTCTGACCGTTGTTCCAGGCGATAAACAACGTGAAATAGCCTATCGCCCAGCCAAAGCCGATACCCAGATCAGATAAAATACCCTGGATCCATTTCAGAATACTGTGATCAGAGCGCTGTAAGCGTTGCCACCACGACGCTGTGATGTCAGCCTCGGGGGTAACCGCGCCGGTAATAGCCGCAGTGTTAGTGGCCGGCCCGGCTTGCAGCTGCCTGACCGCTTGTTTGTACAGCGATACTTTGCTGTCATCTTCAACGTTGCTGGCATCAAGCAGTGCCTGCAGTATTTCTTTTTGCTCGGCTTCTGTCAGCGTGGCTGCATGCAGTTGGGGCAGCAGTAAGTTCAGCTGATCTTCTGCACACACGATATCGCAGCTATCCTGCGACATTTTCAGCGCATTCGCAGCAAACAAAGCGCTGGTGGTAAATTGCTTAACGTTATTGTTCGCTGGTAGCGAAGGCAGCCAGTTATTGCTGATAAACATCAGTAAGCCTGCCGTCAGCAACAGTGCCATCTGACCGGTTTTAGCTGCCTTCCAGCGCGCCCAGGCAATATATGCCAGCATAGGCAGTACAAAAATCAGGCTGCCGGACGTCAAAGCTGCAATAAAAAAACCGTCTATCGCCATGGCAACGCCCCGGCGCGCAGGTTTTGCCAGAGGTTTGCCGATCAGTTCGGGCGCTACCGCAAACACATGAGGGGTAACAACAGCGCGTACCTGATGTTCATCCAACTGATGACCGCTGCTATCGACAAAGGTATCCGGCGATATTTCGGTAATGCCTGGGTTGTTTTCAGGTTGCTGGATGCTCATAGTATGCTTACTCTAACCGGCTGAATTGAAATTACTTTAACTATACGGTTAGTGCAAAGCAATGTGAAATACTGTCTGGCTGAATTGAGGCGGAGACAGCAGGAGATAAGCCATTAAACCGACAACTAAGAAAAAGAAAAGCGCAGGCTTTTATTGGCTGCTGACGTTATTTATTGGCCTTGCATGGCTGGGGTGTGCCGCAGTGTTTGCTGATCTGTGCCTGAGTTTTGGTGGTGGTAACAGTGGTTGTATCAGCCATTTTAATTACCCGGATCTGATCACCGGTATAGCTATCGCCGGCGTGGTGCTGCTGATCCCTGTTTTCTGCATTGCCGGCTTAGTGGCGCTGGTGGTCACATTTTTCAGGTAAAAAGAGCTAACGCCTGCAGTGAAGCAATTTTTTCCTTCAATGCGGCATTGCGGCTTTTTTCTTTTTCCAGCATTTGCTTTAGCTGGTTAATTTTGGCGAATGCATCATCATCCTGCACTGCTTTTAGTTGATAGTCCTGGCTGTCGGCGGTGTGAACTTTTTTGGCTCTGGCATTACAGGTTGGGCAGATATGAATATCAGACATCATTAACTCCTGACTGGCTTTTACTATATTGGTTGATATAATCAACTTTATTGTTAATCTTTTTGTTGACTATGTCAACTATGTTGATGGCGTAGGGGTAAGGTAATGAACAAACAGCAGGATATTCTCGATCAGTTGCAGCAGTTAACCGCTGAGCTTCGCAGCCAGTTTTTTCAGCAGTTGGCACCCGAGTTGCCGGGGCTTAGCGCTATGCACAGCCGTTTGTTATTGCTGTTGGCGGCAAAACCAGGCATTAGTGCTCAGCAGCTGGCACAGATGCTACGGCGCGATAAGGCGCAAATTACCCGGCTGGTAAACGATTTAGAACAAGCAGTCTTATTGCAACGTACACCAGATCCAGCCGATGGCCGGCGTCAACAGCTGTTGTTATCAGCAGCAGGGGAACAGTTGGCAGCAGAGCTAAAAGCTAAAAAGCGCGGCATAGCCGGTAAAATGCTGACAGGCATAACGCTACAGCAGCAGCACCAGGCCGCAACAGTGTTGGCGCAGATGTACCAGAACCTGGTTAGCGCTGAAAAATAAATTATGTTGGCGCCACTACTCTTTGTGCACCGGCACGGCTTCAAGCAGGGCTATGATAGTGCGGTTATCGTCCAGCCGGGCTAAGTCCAGCAGATAGTCTTTTTCCAGTGGCTGCATCGACTGGTCAGCCAGCAACTCTTTTATCCGCTGTACTTCATTGTTAGCTATCGCCGTTTTTAATGCTTCGTATCTGGCAATGCTGTGGCTGTTCTGCTTTGAGGAGTCTGCTGTCATCTGCTTGGTCTCCGGGTTGTGTGCGCCAGCAAAGCAGCGTACTGCATTGCAGGCGCGGTGGGCTTAATTGCCGTCGAATGAGGTGATATCAAGCGTCACATCGCAGTTTAACAGCTTGGATATCGGGCAGTTTAATTTGGCTTCTACCGCAGTTTTCTCAAAGTCTTCACCGCTGATACCGGGTACTTTCGCATCCAGACGGATTTCTGATTTGGTAATGGTGTAGCCATCACCGTCTTTTACCAGCGTAATGTCCACTTTCGATTCGAGTGTACCTTTGCTAAAGCCCTGTTTGGCCAAAGCAAAAGACAGTGCCATGGTAAAGCAGGATGCATGAGCGGCAGCTATCTGTTCTTCCGGATTGGTGCCGGCCTTATTTTCAAACCGGGTGTTAAAACCGTAAGGTTGATGCTGCAGCGCGCCTGATTGGGTAGACACCTGACCTTTGCCGTCTTTACCCAGGCCTTCATATTTTGCCGTTGCCCAATTGATAATTGCCATCTGGTCCTCCTTCTTACTTAACATTCGCCGGTTGTGGCGGTTAATTCTGCTAAAGAGTACAGCAAGAGCTGTTCCAACCCGGCAACAGTGCGTCATAGCGGCGCTTGCAGCAACACAGCCGTTAGTCAGCCCTGTAAGGTGTTCATGCCGGCGAGTGTAATTTGTAAAAGTTGCAGGTTTGACAGCACAGACTGTCAGCAATGTTCCCGCCGGGTTATTTTGCGCCACACTGCTGCAGCCAAATCCAGCTCTGTGGCTTAACACCTAAATCGGTAGCGGTTTGCATAAAGGCATCGCACTGCGTTTTTGGCGGTGCTTTGCTGCGTGATAGCAACCAGGCGTAATCCAGCGACGGCCCGATCACCAACGCCATGCTGTAATCGTCGCTTAAGCGCGCCACATTGTAACTACCGTAAAACGGGCCAAAGAAAGACACTTTAAGCGCGCCGGTGTTAGAGTCACCCACAAAGTAGGCCTTACCTTCAGCTTGCTGCCATTCGTTATCCTCACTGTTAAAGCCGCGGTTTATTACTGTTACACCGCCATCTTCACGCAGGCTGTAGTTCGCTGTTACATCCGTTAAGCCACGCTCAAAGCGGTGATCAAGCCGCGCAATTTCATGCCACTGACCAAGATAACGTTCCAGCGTAAAGGGGCTCACCGGCGTCACGTTATCTGGCTTGCCGGTGCAGCCGGGCAGGGTAGTGAGCAGAATAAATATCAAAACAGGGTAAACAGCGGTTCTCATTGCAGCTCCTTTTTCGGTTTAAACACTCATGACACTACGCACTATCTGCGGCTTTGTATCAGGTTAGGCGCGATTTTTTACATAACCCGGCAGCCAACACGGGCCTGCTGTTTATCAGGCTGGCATCAAAATCAATGCAGTAACTGCGTTAAAAAAGGCTACAAATGGCGTGTTAAGTTCAGCTTGATTAACGCTTTTCCTCTACAATAGTGGTGTTGCCGTTAATGCTGTGTCGTTATGTTGGGAGCTTTAGGTGAATAATACGGACTGTTACATCACATGGCCGGGACTGTTTATCACAGCACTGCTACTCCTCATTTTTATGCCATTAACCACACAGGCAGCCGGCAGTGAAACCGCTCAGAAGGCTGAACTACGTATTATTACCGAGCCAAGCGGCCGTGGGCGCTTAACAGACAAGTATGGCCAGGTGTATGGTATGTCTACCCAGTTGGTTAAGGCGATACAGCAACAACTGAGTGACACGGCAAAAATAGAAATCCTGCCCTGGGCACGTGCCTACGCTATAGCCGTAAGCAGTGACAATGTGATGGTTTACGACACTATCCGCTCTGCCGAGCGCGAGAACAAATTTAAATGGGTCGGCCCGATTAAACTGTATTCCGTCAACCTCTACGCCCAACGTGGCACGGTGGCCGAAAATGCCAGTCTGGCTGATTTACTGGAAAACCATGTGGCATGCGAAACCCGCAATAACAGTATCGTCAACGAGTTGTTTTCGCTTGGCTTTGTTATCGACAAAAACCTGATCCTCAGCTTACAGGCTGGCGATTGCTATAAAATGCTGCAGATAGGCCGTGCGGATTTAATCGCAATGCACGACGATGTTACGCCTAAACGCTTAGCTGAATTACAAAACGCCGGCTTTGATTTACAGCCGGTTTATCCGCTGAAAAACATCGAAATGTATATCGCATTTTCCAAAGCCGTAGACGATAGTATTGTCAACAGCTGGCAGTGCGCGCTAAATAAACTGGTGCTGCAAGGCGAGTTCAGACGTTTATATCAGGGCGAATACGCTGATTCGATGATCAGCGAAATTGAAGCCAGGGCAGCGCAGTCGCAGCAACAACTGAGCTGCCCGTGACGGCTTAGATGTTTAGACTTATTTAGCCGGTGCCAAAGCTGAAATTGCACTCCAGAGCAAGTCAGCCATCGGCTGTCGGTAGATATCGCTGTGCGCACCACCACCGGATTTATAAGCAATATAGCGGATCAGCTCGTCAGCATTTACATAGACAAAGCGTTCTTTTATGTCACCAAAGCTGTAAGTGCCCGTTGAGCCTACCTTGTGACAACTAAAGTTGTCTTCAATTTTATCTTCGCAGTATGTTGTGTACGTGGTTTCATTGCCGACAAAGGGGGCCCAAATGCCGGTGTCCATAGCGGTGTCGCGGATAGATGACGTCAGCAGCACCCTGGCGGCCTGCCGGCAATACTGATACTGCGGGGTTTCAATGCCTCTGTCCGGGTAAAAACGGGAAATTGAGTAAGCCCCCTGCAGACTCACCAGTAAATCTATGTTGTTGCGCGCTAACATGGTGCCATCTGGTGTTATGGCAGGCCCGACACAGGTTGCCATCGATGTCGCTCTGGCGCCAAAGCTGTGGCCGACAACAATGGTTTTTGCCACATCCAAGCCTTTAATGGTTTGATGTAGCAAGACTCCAAGCCAGCTCAGGCCCACCTCATCTGCATCATTTGCTTTGTTAGGGTAGCTGAACAGTTTGGCCAGCGGGTCGATAAAGCTGCTTGACCATAAACTTGGCCAGGTTAAACCGATAAACAACGGCCTCATCTCACCTTTTGAAGCCTTTTGCAGGTTACCGAGAATTGAATTAAAGTTGCGTACTGCTTCTTCCTGATCGGTGTTCCAACCCATCACCAACACAAAAATGTGGGTATAGTCATCAGTTAGATCGGGTGTGGCTTTTTTAGCGCTAATGTCAGCCTCAAGGTTCTGTCGCAGCGCGGCCATCGCCTGCCAGCTTTGCTGATACAAATTACCTTCAAAGCGGTTTTCCTGCTGGCAATGCTCTGACTTATTGCTGTCGCTGGACGTATAGGCACTGTAGATAGCACAGTTTTCCTGCGGCTGGTTGCGCATAATATGGGTAACCAGCATCGTTTTTTGGTCAATCAGCAAGTCATATAATTCTTCGGCGCTGTTATCGTTATTTGGCACCTGAGTAGTCAGGATAACTTCTTTGGGGGTGTTAGAAATCTTAGCCACACGCACTTTTTCTACCCCGACAATGTAACCGGGAAACTGCAGTGACAGTTCGTCAGGGTAGTAAATCACCGAATGAAACTGTTGGGTAATAGCGCCATCAGTGCGTAAGCTGGCTTCACTGGCAGCAAACTCGGATTCAGCTTCAGGTTTACAGGTACAGGCGGTTGTTAAAAGTAATGCGCAGCCCAAAGCTAAGATGTGTTTAATAGGCATAATTCCTCCCTGAATATCGGCAATGTTTAACGCAAAAAACTGATGTAATTTAGTGGCGACCTCCTGCTGCCACTTAAACATTTCATATTAGCGTAAAAAACAATAAGCACACGCCAGCGCTGCAATGTAAGCGATCTTTAAGCGAAGTGTTGCCGCAAATTCGATATCAGACAAAAAGCCTGTCAGCCAGAATACGTTACAGCCGTTATTGCTGAAATGAGTTGTAACAATAAGTGAATGGGCAAAATCATATTTTCAGTGCAGCATCATGTCGCTTTAACAGTTTGGATGTTACCCCTATGAGTAAATTAAAAATGATGCTGGCCCTGCTGGTGGTGTTGGTTGGCGGCATTATTCTGTTTCATCAACATCTTATCTCGGCCTTTATTCTGCCGCAGTACATTGACTGGGCCAGTGACACAGAAGTTGCCGGTTTACAGCTGGGTGATCCGCTCAGTGCTGAACAGTTAGCCCTGGCGGCAGAAATTGGCATTAAGCAGCCAGAAAAGGTCAGGCTGGTATATGTTGATGTTGTGCCCTTTCCATACCATAACCCTATGCTGAAGTTAGTCGGTGAAGCCACCGGCTTTATTGGCGACGGCATTATTAATAATGCTCAGGTGTTCGGCTATTCGATATATGTCAGAAAAGACTATCCGCTCAATACGCCCAGACTGGCACACGAGCTGGTGCATGTGCTGCAAATAGAGCGTGCCAGCTTAGAGCAGGTGATTACCCGGCACTTTGCTGACTTACTGACATACGGCTATGACAATTCACCGCTGGAGCTGGAAGCCTATGAAGCCAACAAAATCTATAGCAACCGCTAGTACTACTACACAGTAGTTAGCAAATGGCGTTAAGTTAGCTGCTTTGCCATCGGCGGGAATTGATGTTTAATAATGCGGATATTGTAAGTAAGACAGTGGATAGGCTATGAACGCAGTTGAAGCACTGATATTTGACGAACGGGAATTTAGTGTCAGCAAAGATCAGCAAACACTGAGTTTAAATCCGCTTAGCTTTAAATTACTGCACGCTCTGGCACAACAGCCTGAGCAACTGGTGTCGGTAAGCGAGCTAACTTCTGCAGTATGGCCCAAACAGCATGTCAGCCCGGAGACGTTAAAACAACGGGTGTTTGTGCTAAGAAAAGCCTTGCAGCAATCATCAATCACCGGCTTAACGATACAGGCGGTGCGGGGCGAGGGCTATCGCTTACTGATTGCCCGGTCTAATGTTGAAACTGATACCGCTGTAGCAACCGATGTTGCAGTTCCTGCATCAGGCAGGCGTTATAGCCTGCGACAAAAACCACTGCTGTTCGCGGCAGCGCTGCTGATTGCCCTAATGTTGTTCACAGCGGCGATGTTGAGTTGGCCGCCTAAACCTGAGGCGATAAGCAGTAATCGTATTGCACTGTGGTCAAACATAGCACCAGAGCAGATGCCAACAAGTGCGCAAGCCATTTATCAAGCCTGGCAGCAGCAGCTTAACCAGGCCGCTGCAACAGGCAATATCCAGCTGATATTGTCGCGCCAGCGTGCCGATACGGCACTGCCACTGCAGGCAAGAAAAGACCGGCTTGCGCTTATCAGCTATGTTGACATCGTTGCGGTAAATAACAGCGCTATCGTTACCCTTAGTATCATTGAACCGACAACGGCCACGGTGCTGCGCTCCGACAGCATTGACCCCGCCTCAGAAGAAGCGCTAATGCAACTGTTGGCATCGCACCTGCAGGGCATTGAACAGCTACTGGCATCGGGTAAGCTTTACCTGAGCAAAGAGCAGCGCGAACAGCCACTGCACCCTATATGGCCTGCGCTGCGCGCGCTGGCTAACCCAGCTTAGCGGGCGCTGCATAACCAAACATAACTAAGCCTAACCCTTATTAACTGGCGCCTTAGCTAAGCATCATGCCCAATGCTTGAAAAAAAGGAGCATGATATGAAACGTCTGATAGTGATGGTTTGGGTATTGGGTTTGCCGTTGGCATCTGCCAGCACAACCTCGAGCACAACCTCAGTTAAATCCCCTCTGGATAGCAAAGCGTCGGTATACCAGCAACAGCTTACTGCCGTGGTCAATGCGCTGCAGCACACGACTGCCGTGCCCGGCTTTTCAGTTGCCGTAGTGCGCGAGGGCAAGTTGTTGGCAGCCACTACAAGCGGCTATGCTGATGTCGCCGCTAAGCAGAGCGTCAATGCCGACACGCTATTTCGCCTGGCTAGTGTATCGAAGATAGTGGGGGCCACTATGCTGGCGGAGCTGGTGCTTACTAAGCAGCTGGACCCGGACGCGGCAATTGGCCGCTATTACCCCGGGCTGGCACAGAAATACCAAGCTATTACCCTGCGGCAGTTACTTGCGCATACCTCGGGCATGCCGCATTACCAGTTAAAAGATGCCGATATTTACGATAGCCACTACCGCTCAGCTATGGCCGCCGTTACTACACTGAAAAACCGTGATCTAATCTCCCGCCCCGGCACGGAATATCACTACTCAACGCACGGCTATACGCTGGCTGGTGCCTTGTACGAAAAGATCACGCAGCAACCTTTAGCCAGCTCGGTACCGCAGTTTATTGCGCGCTGGAGCGGTAAAGCCACACCTTTGGTGGAGAATATCCATCAGCTACACAAAAACAGCAGCAAGTTGTATGAGCTAGAGCCCGGCGGTGCGCGTGAACTTGCCTTCGGTGAAATGTCCTACAGTGCCTTTGGCGCCGGGCTAAGTGCCAGCGCAACAGATTTAGCCTATTTTGGCGCCGCGGTGCTGCAAAAAGCCAGGCAACAACCAGCACTGCAGCAATTACTGTTTAGCCCGGCAACCCTGCAAGATGGCAGTATCGTTAGCGACAGTCGCTATCAGGTGGGTTTTGGCTGGCGTATTGCCAAAGATGAGCAACAAAGAACCGTGTATCATCATGCCGGTTCAACCCCCGGTGCCCGCGCTATTCTGGCGGTTTATCCACAGCAAGATCTCAGCATCGCTATTTTGTCCAACAGCAACTGGGTAGTGTCGATGGATAAGTTAGCCTTTGCCTTAGCTGGCCTTTACCTCGATAACGCCCAACCGTTGCCACTGGCCAATCATAGCTATCGTATTGCTAATAAACACCAAACGCTAAGCGGCGCTATTGCCTGTAACAGCAGCTATTGCCAGCTGAGCGACAATGAAACCGACTACGCACAGTGGGTAAACGGCTTTAACGCCGGTAAACGTACAGGCGTCGACTGGCCGGTGTTTGCTTACAGCACCACACAGGGCGAACGCCTGCTGCTTATAAACAATGTTGGTATTGCCACCCTTAACGGCGCACAGGCACACTACAGGCTGGACACCGGCAAACATCAAACCTACTCGGTAACGCTGTTCGATGGCGAAAACACCAATCAATAGCGCCGATAGCAATGCTAACAACAGCCATCACCAGCGTCGCCAGGCGGCGAATATAAAGCCGGTGCTTTGGCTTTAATGTTTGGTTAAATCTAAGGAGTAAAAGTGGCAAGGTCTGTATTAGTGCTTAGCGATATCTTCGGCTTATGTTCTGGTCTCGATCGTTTGCTGGCCGACTTACGCCAGAGCGGCGCTACGCTGCACCTTGTTGACCCTTATCAGGGCAAAGCGCAGCAGTTTGCCGATGAAGCGCAGGCTTATGCTGCTTATACTGCCATATGCGGCCATGATGCCTATGCCGCTTTGGCCGCACAGGCACTGCAACACAGCTCACAGCCGTTTGATCTGGCCATCGGTTTTAGCGCCGGCGCCACTGCGCTGTGGCGCGCCTTAGCAGCTACTGAAAGCAGCAAACTTAAGCAGGCGATACTGTTTTACCCCGGCCAAATCCACCCGCATCTGGCGCTTAAACCGCAAGTAGCTACACAAGTGATTTTTGGCCACAGCGAGCCACATTTTGCCGTGGCCGATATCTGCCGGCAGTTACAACAGCAGGGCGTCGCTGCCATCAGCACACCTTACGCCCATGGTTTTATCAATCCGGCATCACAAGCCTTTGCTGAGGCGGGGTATCAGCAGTATCTGGCACTGCTGCATAGTCTTGCAACTGTACCAGCCTGAGTATGGCATTAGACATCATTAACAAGCTCAAAGCCTTCATCCAGCCAGCCTGTTACACCGCCAATCATTTTTTTCACCGGGCGACCTAAGCGAGCTAACTTTATCGCGGCTTTCTCGGTCGCATTGCAGTGTGGTCCAGCGCAGTACACCACAAACACCGTGTCGTCAGGATAGTGGCTCAGGCTGGCTTCATTAATGGTTGGGTAGGGCAGTAATGTTGCCCCGGCAATATAGCCTGTTTTTGCCGTATCTAAGGCGCGCACGTCAAGCAGCACAAAGTCCTGCAGCTTATTGTTGAGCGCGTAGTGCACATCCCAGCAGTCTGTTTCAAATGTCATTAAACGTTGAAAATGTGCCAGTGCTTCTGCACTAGTTGCTGGCTTAGGTCTTACAACTGTTGAATGCATGTTTTGTCTCCGATCTTGTGGGTTGGCGTCTGCATTATCAGTGGTGTGCCGATTTTGCGAAATTGTCTAAATAGACAATCTCCGATAATATCAAGACATAATTTATCTGAGATAACTGCCGCATGAGGGTAACCATTCTATTAACCGAACAATTGTCATTATTTGAACTCGGCTGTGCGGTAGAGTTATTTGCCATGCCGCGACCAGAATTTAGCAATTGGTACAGTACGCAAATCGTTTCGCTATCATGCCAGCACTATAGCGGCCTGGCCGGTAGCGCACTGTTGTGCGAGCGGGTAGATAGCTTGCCGCCGTCAGACTTGCTGGTGATACCCAGCTTTCCGGTGAGAACACTGCAACCTGAGGCAAAGTTGATTAGCGCTTTGCTGGAACACTATCAGCGTGGCGGTCGCATCATCAGCTTTTGCTCCGGCTCATTTTTACTGGCGGCGGCAGGTTTATTAGATAACCGCATTGCCACCACGCACTGGCGTTATGCCGCGCAATTTAAACAGCGCTTCCCGCATATCCGCTATAAAGACAATATTTTGTACCAATATGACGGCGTGATCGGCTGCTCTGCCGGCAGCGCTGCAGGCATTGATTTAGGCATAGAAGTTATTCGCCGCGACTTTGGTTATCACTGTGCCAACAGCGTAGCCAGGCGGCTGGTACTGCCGGCCCATCGAAGTGGTGGTCAGGCGCAGTTTGTCGAAAAACCGGTGGCACTGAGCAAAACCGCTATTTCGCAAGCGCTGGACTGGGCAACCAACAACCTGTCTGGCGCACTCACTATTGATGACATCGCGAAAAAAGCCAGTATGACCAGGCGCACCTTCGACCGGCAGTTTACTAAAAACTACAACATGACAGCACTGCAATGGCTAAACGAGCGCAAGCTGGAAGTGGCCAAATCGCTGCTTGAGGTAAGTGAACTGTCCATCGACGAAATCGCCGCCCGCTCCGGCTTTGACAATGCGGTAACGCTTAGGCATAACTTCAGAAAATACCTGGCGATATCGCCAATGCAGTATAAAAATACCTTTCGTGGCAGTTAGATATCAGCATTGGATCTGCAACTGGTTGGTTTTCTCCGGTGCCAAAGTGAAATCAAAAGGGGCAGACATCAGTTGTAACAATAACCCTGTAGGCAAAAACGATTTTTCGGTGCAGCATCATGTCGCCTGAACGCTGCTTCTGCGGCGCCAAATTATTCTACCAACAAGGATGCATACAAGATGAGCTCAGCTACTGCGGTGTCACAGGGCTATGTGCGGTTTGCAGGCTGTTGTTATTTACTGATAATCGCTTTAGGGTTGTTTGCTGAAACACTGATACGTGGCAGCCTGGTTGTTGCCGGTGATGCCAATGCAACCGCCGCGCACATTGGCGCAGCAAGCACACTCTGGCGCAGCGGCATCGTCGCCGACTTGTGTATGCAGCTGTTAGACATTCCGATCATCGTATTGTTTTATCTGCTATTCAAGCGGGTAAATGCCGCACTTAATTTAGCCGCCACCGGTTTTAACCTTATTCAAACTGCCATGCTGGTTGCTAATAAACTCACGCTGGTGGTGCCACTGCTGCTGGCAGGTAGTGGCGCATATTTAGCTGCCTTTTCAGCAGAGCAGCGCGACGCCTTAGCCTACCTGGCGGTACAGCTACACGGCTACGGCTTTGCCATTGGCCTGCTGTTTTTTGCAATAGCCTGTATTATCCGCAGTTATCTGATTATTGAATCGCAGTTTTTCCCCAAACTACTCGGCCTGATGCTGGGCCTTGCCGGAGTCTGTTATGTGGTCAATACGCTGGCGCTGCTATTGGCGCCCGATCTGGCCGTTATGCTGTTCCCGTGGATCATGTTGCCGGTATTGGTAGGGGAGTTGTCACTTAGCCTGTGGATGATAGTAAAAGGTGCAAACGTTAAAGGGCTGGCACAATGAGAGCTTACCGGGTTTCACTGTGGTTACCGCTGGTAGCCTTGCTGTTGGCGGCTATGCATCTGACGATGGAATACTTGTCTGGTGGGGTACAAAGCCATCATTTACTCAATGACGCTACGCTGCCGGCTATTTCAAACTGGTTTGAACTTATCACTTTACCGCTGCTGGGCTTAGCGCTGGCAAAATATGCTCAGTTACAACCAGCGCATATCACCCGTCTTGCAACAGTCCCTGTTAGCTTATTGCCGGGGCTTATTGGCGCCGCCTGCTACGGCGCAGTGTTTGCTGCTAGTTTCGCAATGGGGTATATGACACTCACTACGTTACTTTTTTTCAGCTTACTGCCCTGTGCCCTGTTGTTTCCGCTGTACCGGCTGCACTATATCAGCGGCTTTGTGGCGGCGATGACATTCACCTTCGGCGGTATACTGCCGCTGCTCATCGCTGCCGCGTTAGCGCTTATGTCCTGTTGTAGCCGTTTTGTCATCATCCGTGTGGTGATAGGCTGGCGTAAATACAGAGCGTCGCCAGCACAACCCCAATAGGACGACTGGCTGCAAATGTTCTAGATGCAAGTTGCGGGTTGCGCAACTTGCGTCTAGAATGGTGACATCGCTGTGTAATGATCAACAGGGAGGTGTTTATTGCAGGTAGTTATTAAGCCAGGAAAAGAGGCCAGCACAACTGCGGCAATTAGCAGCCTGCCATCACTTGCCAGGGAGGAGGTAACTGACGTGATAGATATTCTGGTCAATGCAATTTCACTGCAGGAGGCCAAGGAAATCTTGTTAGGCGACATGGTTATCGAGGGCAACAGTTTTAGTGTGTCGATAAAAGAAAATTTTCAGTTTGTGGTAGCGGGTTTGCTGGGTAAAAGCGAGGGAGAAGACATGCTGATGATAGAGGTTATTCGCTATGGCTAAGCTATGTCTGCATAAGATTCGCTGTTTATTTTCAACGTTAAGGTAATAGATGAAATGACAAACAATACTGAATTGCTAAGCAGTGAAAACCTGCGCGAGATGGGCCTGATTGGCCCGCCAAAAGCGGCCGGTGCGCATTTTAAACGCTATCTGCAGCGTAAAAACCTGACAGCAGCCGACGCAGCCCGTGATCTTAACGTTGCCAAATCGACCATCACCCGTTTTATCAACGGCGAAAGTGAGTTAAGCATTGAGCTGGCAACCAAGATAAAGCGGGTTTATAACGCGCCGGTAGAGGTTTTTTTTAAAATTGACGCCCAATACAAAGCCTATGTTGTGGCGCAGAACATTGCCAAATCAGTGGCGTAAGCTGCTGTAGTTAAACGATATGGGCTGAGGTGTAGGTTCGCGAAAAGGGGCGGAGCTAATAATCACCGCTATTCGTTCAAGTGATTGAAATATAAAATTATCTAATTCTGATTTAATTGTCTCCGCCCCCTTTTTCTCCTGCCGGTGTTGGTAGGGGAGTTATCACTTAGCCTGTGGATGATAGTGAAAGGCGCAAACGTTAAAGGGCAACTATCTTAAGCGATTCCCGTGTCTGGCGCTGGCGAACATCTGACATTTGTCAGCCAACTTTGATGATAACAAGCACTACTTTCCCGACTGGCGTTAACAAACAATAGACGCGAAGTTTAATCGCGTAGGTGCTGACTTGTGCTTTCTAAATTACCCGGTGCATCAAAATTAACAAAACTCAAAACGATAGCGCTTGTGTTACTCGCGCTGTTGTTGCTATGCAGTCAGCTGCCGCAGTTAATTACCCGGTTTGTGCCGCTGTCTAACCAGGGCAAGGTACAACGCCAGTTGTATTTACCCGCAACGGCAAGTGCGGACAACCCAGCACCGCTGTTGGTATTTTTGGGCGGCTCGGAAGGTGGGATGAGCCTCACCAATGCCCGCAGAGAGGCCGAACGGCAGGCGTATCTGGATGCAGGTTTTGCGCTATTGGTTATCGGCTATTTTGGTTTGCCGGGTATTCCGTCTGGCCTGGACCGGATTGAACTTAGCGGCGTACTCGCTGCTATTGAGCACAGCCGCAGCAATCCTGCCGTTGATGGTGCAAAACTGTCCGTGCTGGGCGTGTCAAAAGGGGCAGAGTTAGCCTTATTACTCGCCAGTCGTTCGGCGCAAATCAGCACTGTAATTGCGGTGGTCGGTAGTGACGTAGTGTTTGCCAGCCCAGAGTGGTATAGCACCAGTTCGTCCTGGAGCTGGCAGGGCCAAGCCATTGCTTTTGTGCCTTTTAGCTTGCGGTCGGCACTGCCGCTGCTGCAGGGAAATATTCGCCAGGGCTATGAAATGGCCATGCAAAATGAGCAGGCTTACCAGCAAGCGCTGATCCCGGTGCAGCAGATGCAGGCCGACGTGTTACTTATCTCAGGCACAGCTGATGAACTGTGGCCATCCAGTGAAATGTCTGACAGGATTATTCAGCGGCTGCAGCAACATCAGTATCCTCACCGATATCAGCATATGAAAATAGCTGGCGCTGGCCATGGCGGGCTTGCCCGGCAATATCAGGATGAGATTATCGTGTTTTTAACAGCATCGCAGCGGTAATTCACAAGGATAAGCATAAAGGGGCGGAGACAATTAAAGGTAGGTTTAGCTAATCCATTATGTCTCAGTGATTTGCGTAAGAGATGGTGATTATTAACTCCGCCCCTTTTTCTTTAGGTGGCAAAAAGCAAGAGCAGACCCTTAAGTTTTTATGGCGCAGTAGCCAGCCAGGCGGCAATTTGGCTGGCAGCCAGGTCGCTATTGTGGTTGCCGCTGTAGCTTTGCAATGTAGCAACGCCTGGCGTAAAGGCCTGATACAGCGCCTCGCTGTGGGCCCGGCCAATAATTTCATCCTGCTCTGCCACTAGCACCAGCGTGCGGCTGCTAACGGCCGGCGCATAGTCGGCGGATCTATAAGTATCTTTTAGCAACCACTTAACCGGAAAGAGCGGAAACTGCCGCTGTGCCAGTGCGCTCAGGCTGTCAAACGGCGTTATCAGCACCAGTTGCGCGACCTTACGCTGCGCCGCCAGTTGTAACGCAACGCCAGAGCCCAGGCTGCGGCCAATGACCGTAATAGCACTATGTTTAGTCTGTAGCTGGTCAAACAGCGCCAACGCATCGGCGATAAGTGCCGGCTCTGATGGCTTGCCGGAACTACCGCCATAACCGCGGTAGTGCATAAGATAAATGGCATGCTCGGGAAAAGCCGCAGCAAATTCCGGCAATGACACACTGACATCCTCGGCATTGCCGCCAAAATACAACAGTGCCTGGCTGCTATCGCGCGGCTGTTGGCTAACCAGCACAGTGGCACCGGCTTGTTGCAGTACCAGCGGCTTAGTTGGTGGCAACTGTGCTGCTACCGGGTAATAAATTAACTGCCGCTGCAGCAAATACAGAAATAAGCACAGCAGGCAATAGCCCGCCAGTA
This sequence comes from Rheinheimera sp. ATLC3, assembly GCF_059429535.1. Lineage (NCBI taxonomy): Bacteria > Pseudomonadati > Pseudomonadota > Gammaproteobacteria > Chromatiales > Chromatiaceae > Rheinheimera > Rheinheimera sp. ATLC3. Next base: position 1,001,878 of record NZ_CM182103.1, on the reverse strand, counting down.
CATAGCCTGCAACAGTAAGCAGCATACGCATGGTCTGTCCGGTAGTAGGTGAAAGGGTGTAAAGCAGCTTAGCGGATAGCGGGGGTAAATCAAATGGCTATCAATATCAGCATTAAATCAGCAGTTGGTTGGTTTTCTCCGGCGCCAAAATGGCAGCATGGCTTCTGCTGCGGTTAATCTTGGCAAAGCACAGCGAAGCAGTTAAAAGAATTAGCCGATTTAAATGCTTGACGGTGTTTAGATTTAAGGTAAAAGTGGTAGTTGTTATGGGGCAGATATAACGGAAGTGTGTTGAATGGCAAAAGGCAAGACCTGACCCCCGGAGTTTGCATGACCCCCGGAGTTTGCATGATTTAATGCTGCAGGTAATTGGCTTCTAACTTTTAATGTCAGTGCAGTACTCATAACACCTTCCGAGTAATCAAGTTGAAGCGATAGTCCCATCAATCCTATAACCCGCAATAAACTAGCCATTGCACTAAGCTATCAATGTCCACTACGGACGTTAATTTAAAAAAATAAAAAAACTTTCTTAAATTCGCGTTTTTTCCGCATCCACTTTTACTACTTCACTAAATAGATGGTGACCGATTTATTTCCGAACGGGCGTCATCTTACAAGTGCATATTTTTACGCTATTTGTCGCAAACAAAGGTAATATCGCAATGCCCCCGTTTTCTTTGCGGGGGTAAACCGTCGGCTAATAACCGGCATAGGTCATTAAGCAATATCAAATAGGTAAGCTTATGAAAAAATTATACATATTTAACAAGGAGCTACATTTCTATGAGCAAAACAAGAGGATCAATGATACTTAAAAAATTGCACGCGCTAAAAAGCGCATCACTTTTACCAACCGTTACGCTTGAAGTTGGGGCGACGCTGTACAGGGTGCAAGGCTCTCAGTATACGCAACACTTTCACTTCTATAAGCCAACGGACCCAGCCAACATGGGACGTTACGATTCGCTAAGTCACGGCACTTGCTATCTGGCCGAAAAGCCGGAAGTCGCTATGGCTGAAACGTTTTTGCAAAACGTTTACGGAGGTCAATCGATTTGGACGCGGTCCGACATTGATAAACGCTGTGTGGCAGAGGTGGAGGTAAGCATCCCACTTACTCTTCTGGACATCGGCGCCCTAATGCCACATATCGGGGTCAAACTCGATGAGCTGACAGGTGTTGACCGCGAACTGAACCAGGCAATTAGCCAGTTTGTTGCGGATAGTTCGGAGCTGGGCATGCATGGTTTAAAATACCCAGGCCGACATCTTTTAAATGGGGAATGTATAGCATTATTCGATCCGCCGTGCTCAGCTGGAGCCCTAAAAGGGGTATCACTAACTCCGGTTAGTCACTTTAAGTGCCCCTATTCTGGCCTGGATGGTGAAGATTTGCTGTACAAAAAGCTTGGTATAACTGTGATAAACGATCGTTAAAAACAAAGCCCCGAAAGGGGCTTTTTTATCGACTAAGGCGCAACATGGCGGCTAAACTCAGACGCTTTGGTCTTCAAATAATTGATGACCTCACTTTTATGTGATGCATCTTTAAGGGCATCAGCAGGCGTTCTTCTTTTCCCATCCGGCAAATCGATTTCAGCCAGAAAAAAGCCAATTTTAGCTGCATCAGAAATATCATCAGGCATTAGTGATAGTAAGCTTTCCAGCTGCTGCAACTTTTTGCCATTATCAAACTGAAAACCTGGATAAAAATAATCATGGCCATTTTGGATGGCCAGAATTTTTCCTTTAGAACGCTGATTATTCAGAGCTTGGCGTGACAGGCCAGTCATATTAGCCACCTCACCAACCTTGTACAAACCACCGTTCTCTTCAATACGCTTATAAAAGGCTTTGGTTGCATTTAGTCTGCGTTCAATCCTTTCCTGCTCAGCCTTGTTCCGGGCAGACTCAATTCGCACCAGGGTGAGAAGTTCTTCACTAAGGGTTGCATCAGTAACACCTGCCAACTTCTGAATCCTCGTTGGATTCTCGTTAAGTGTTGGCAGGACATATTCTGAAATGCTGTTTAACATTCTGATGGCAAGCAACTCTGCAGCTGGATTTCTCTTCGCAAAACACAGTAATTTCTCAGCTGCGTCATGTAACATCGAATCACCGACGTTAACCTGGTTGCCTTTCGCAACGTTGGTGCGCATTGAGGCTTTCGCCTGAGTAGTGCTATGCATATTATTAAACCTGTATTGCTTTTCTATTGACGATTTAATAGTACCATGCACTGGTAAATTGTCAACTTTGAAAAAGGGGGGAGCGTTTCTATCGTTCCATGCAGAACGAGAAGTACGTTCTAAACGTCGCACATTCTCTTTAATTCATTACAAATGTAAGTTAAGCCACCTTGCTGTATGAAAGACTCTTTGTTTCTCCACAGCACTTTTGACGTTGATGTCACTTTTCTTAACTCTGCTTCCATTTGTGACTTATATGCGGAAGACCAATTGTTATCGAGCCTTCTTCTAATTCCTTTTTCCGTAGCAAAGTCATCTACATGCATATCAAAAGTGAATCGCCTTGATGTACCTATCTTTTGCCTGCTTACACAAAATTTCATGAATTCAAGAACTGACAAGCCGGCATCAACACACACAGCCAGACATTTTTCCCAATCATCAATGGTGCAGAACAGTATGTGATTGGCCTTCATACAGCTATCAAGCATTTCACTAGTCTTCGTCCCAGAGTCACCAACGTAAGAGAGCAATGTACTTGCATCAAGAATGAAGTAATCCATGTGTGTAATAATGAGCCCATACCTTTGCTCCACATCTCCAGAAATAACGGATAGCTCTGCAAGTTTCTTTGCGCACTCCGATATCTGAGAGATTGCCTTAATGTGAGCATCCTTAAGGCGGTCTTTAATCAGCCGGCCATCACTTGACGTTAATACAACCTGTTTGGGTTCAACTCCTTTAACATCTACAAATAGCGACTCGCCCCCGTTTCGTAACAGAAAATCAGTTGCTGCCACCTCGTTTGGTGTTTTGTACCAACTTTGGATCTCTCGTTCATGCGTGTAGTTAATACCGTTGTCGTCGAAAATTTCCTTAACATATCGCTCAAATAGTTTGGTGAATTTATTCTTAAAGTCAGGCATCTTTTCTTTTAAAAGCCTCATCACAAATTCTGACAAGCCTATTGCAAGTACGCATGGGTGAGCGGTCGCTATACCATCTGAGAACAGGATCACTGGCTTTGAAATCAATACCGGTTCTTCAAAAGTTTCAGATGCGTGAAATACCCGCCCTTGATTTCTTACCTCTTTTACAAGTAACTGAAGCTCTTCAATGGTACCGCCAATCAGTCGAAGAAATCTGGCAATGTCTTTTAGCTCTACTCCACCAAATAAATCTGACACAATTTCCTCAAAGTAAACGAATACCTTTTGTTCATCGATTGTTTTGGCCATTAGGTAGCTTGATAGAAGAGCAAAAGTCTCCAGTGATAGACCTGTTTCTTTCTGAAAAGCTCGGTTGAAGCTTTTCTTTCCATCTTGCATAAACAAGATCGAATAAAAGCGGTCCATAAAAACGGCATGTCGCGCCAGTGAGCCGCTAAAACGAAACTGGCTAACAATTATCCTCCTGAAATCAATCATCAAATCACGATGATTGCTCTTAAATGCAATATCCTGAAGATCAAACAGTTTTTGGGCTATTCGATTGATACCTGAGAGCGTTGCTGGCTTTGCATACTTGCCTGGTGTTATTTCAAAAGCAATCTCCAGAATCTGGCAAAGTAACCATGGCATGGGGATATGTCGCGTTCCCCATTCTGGTTTCTCATGAAGCATGCGGATCACTAACTCAATGACAGATGATGTTGCAAATTTTGCGAGTTCGGCTCTTATTTTATGAGCGGCTTCTGCGTAAGTTTGTCTGTTCTGTATAGTCAGTAGTTTCACACATCACACCCATGCTGCTCTTAACCGTGTTCAAATATCGAAATTATTCCAATACCATTGGGTCATTTATGGTGATATAAGCCTTTAAACACAAGATATAAAACTGAATGCCATGCCGAGTAAAATCTTAATTCTAATCGAGGTTATCGCCGCGGTCATATGGACCCTCAGGGTCAGGTCTTGCCTTTTGCCTTTGCTGTTCGGGCGTATGCGCTGATATCAACGTTTTGGTGTTTTGAACAGCCTGGCATTAGCGGAGATTTTAAAATTGCATAGCGACACCATTAAACAGCAATTAATCGCGCTGGAACAACTGCTGGTGCAGCCTGTCACCCACTTGTCTGATAAACCGCTATCTGGCTGATGATTTCTATGAAATCGCCGCTACCGGCCGCTGTTTTCGTAAAGACGATGTACTTGCACGCCTGCCAACTAAGCGCTAGGACTCCAGGCTTTTAGCTGCCCTTGCGGGCTTAGCCCGCATATCCAACACTCGCCACACTACCACTTCATCCGGCTTTGGCATTTTGTAATAAATTGCATAAGGAAAACGATGTGCCAGCATTCGGTAATAGCCAAAAACCTGCTGGTGAATACCGGCGTAAATAACTAAAGAATCAATATCACTAAAGATGGCGTCCAGGAAGTAGTCACCAAGATGCTCTCCTTGCTGTTGATAGAACAAACGGCCATTTTCCAGATCGTTTATTGCAGCAGTGAGAACCTTAATTTTCATCGGAATTTATTACGTAAACTGTTTTTGGCCAGCTCCCAGTCGTGCGTTACTTCGTCACCCTCTCTAACCGCATTTTCTGTCTGCTGCAACGCTTGCTGATGCCAAGCGGGGGAAGCCAGTTGGTCGGTGCCTTCAGCGGTAAGCTCTTGCCACAACGTTTCCATCACTTGTAATTTCTCGGCGGTAGAAAGCTGTTTAATTTGTTCAGTGGTGATCATAAAACTGGCCGTAGTTGCTAACCTGACTGGAGCATAGCAACAGCGACTGGATAACTCAAACCTGCTGTTTTGCTTTGGGTCTCTATGGCATATTGCTTGGAATCGATAACCCTATAACCGGGCAGAGGCCTTTAAAAGTGCACAACGGCACCCTTAAACAGCAATTAATTGAACTGGAACAACTGCGGGTTCATCCCGCTACGCGTTTGTCTGCCGAGCTACTTAACCGCTATTTAGCCGATGATTTTTATGAAATTGGTGCCAGTGGCCGCTGTTTTGGTAAAGCGGATGTGCTGGAACGTTTGCCCACTGAAAAGCCGCCGCTGATTACCCAGCAAGATTTTAACTGCAAGGTTTTGGCCGATAGCCTGGCACAGCTTACGTACCGCGCCACCATACAGCGCGCAGAAAGTGATATTGTCAGCTACTCAGTGCGCAGTTCACTCTATCGTTTGAATGATGAACACTGGCAGATGATTTTTCACCAAGGCACCGCATGTGAGCCGTTTTGAAAAAGGCGTAGCCGCCACCAGAAAATGGGGCGGAGCTAGTGCAAATTAGCTGTTGTTTAAACCTCGATTTTGATTTCTAAACGCACCGGGTGGCATCCCTACGTATTTATTAAACGCGACATGAAATGCGCTAGCTGATTGATATCCAACTTGAAAAGCAATCTGCTCAAGCTTGTCTGCAGTGCACAACAAAGCCTTTTTGGCCAAAGACATACGCCAGAAGAGAAGGTATTGCATAGGTGGCATACCCACGACCTTGTTAAAGGTCGCGAAAAAAGATGATCTGGACATGGATGCCTGACTGGCAAGAGACGTTACTTGCCAATTGAAACTTGGTTTTTCGTGAATATTATGTAGTGCCAACGAGATCTTTTCATGTTGCAGGCCTGCCAGTACCCCGGCAGACTCGAACACACCATTATGCCCCCGCAGTGACTCAATCAATAACAACTGTAAAAGTTGCACCAAAACGACCTCTCTACCTGGTCGTCTTGCTTTGCTTTCATCTAAAAGAAGTTCGAACAACGCTATAAATCGCGGCTGTTCTTTAATTAATATTTCTTTCGGTAGCAACGATAGGATCAGTTGCTTGTCCTGAGTGTCAAAATCGCAATGACCTAAATACATCAGAAGGTCTGGCTTTGCATTTGGTGAACCAATTCTCACATGGTTATTTGCAACCATTGTCGGCATAGTAATGTCAGACGTACGCTCTAACCCTGTATTTGTGTTTTCCAATGAATAAGCGGCGGGTATCAAAAGGAAATCACCGGCAACCAGCAATTGGGGCCCTTCGCCGTTGATATTGATCAGGCATTCGCCTGCTAATACCGCACAGAAAAACGCCTCACCTCCGGCCTCCCGGACAATGCGCCAGGTACCCGCACCTTCAACGAGTTTTGAATGTGAAGGCTTGGGATTTAGCAAAGCGACAATATCGGTTAAAGGATCAGACAATGGACTATCTCTAAATATATTCGGATTTTAGATTATATTAAATCCAATCCCTGCTGGCTATGATCGCCATTCTGGTCAACAGCAAGGAAAAAATATGTCTACAGTACTGATTACAGGTTGCTCATCCGGTTTTGGGCTTGCAACAGCCAAATTTTTTTTAGAAAAGGGGTGGCACGTCATTGCCACAATGAGAAAGCCCGACCCATCACTATTACCAGAGAGCGATAATTTAACGCTGCTGCCTTTAGATATTACTTCTACCAGCAGTATTGATAGCTTGGTGCAAGAGGTTAAAAATATTGACGTTTTGGTCAATAACGCGGGTTTTGGTGCACCGGTGCCGGTTGAGCTGACACCCTTAGCGACCGCACAACAGTTAATGAACACGAACGTGCTGGGAACATTATCATTAACTCAACGGTTTCTTCCGCTGATGCGCCAACAAGGCAGCGGGGTGATCATCAATGTTTCTTCGTCGGTAACAACCAAGGCGATGCCATTAATTGGCCTCTATCGTGCGAGTAAAGCGGCGCTTAACGCGTGGAGTGAGGCCCTGGCGATAGAAGCTAAGCCTTTCGGTATTCGGGTACATGTTGTACTGCCCGGACGTTCACCTGAAACAAAATTCGGGGAAACTGCGCGAGCATATTTTGCAGGGATGGATGATCCGGCGTACGGCAAAATGGTGAATGACTTTGTTCAAATGGCAGGTAAAACAAACTCGCCCGTGACTTATGCTAAAGATGTGGCGAGTACCATCTTTGCTATCGCAATCGATCAAAATACGCCGTTTTACTCGTCAGCCGGTGAAGATGCAAAACTGTGGTTAGAAGAATCGCAACAACAATCTCCCTTTTGCAGTTAAAAAACAATATGGGTAGTTGAGCTTAGTTAACGAAAGTTCTTTTGAAGCCGCTACGCAGGCAGCAATTGAGATATTTTTAGACCATCAGCCGGTAAAGATTATCTACCGGCATTAGGCGTAATAAACGACCAGATGCAGTTAATGTTTGTTGCGCAACAACCCGGCTAGCTTTTGCAGGGCGGTTAATCGGCTGCCAATCATCGGGTTGGTAAAGCTAAGCCGTAAAAAATGCTGAAACTGCCCGCTACTGGAGAATAACTCACCCGGGGTTAGCACGATGCCTTGTTGCAAACAGTGGGTGTAAGCTTCGGTGCAATTAGGCTGGCCTGGCAGTTCTAACCATAATGCTAGCCCGCCTTGTGGCACGGTGTAGCGCGCATCTGGCCAGTAGAGCTGTAAAGCATTAAGCAACTGATCACGCTGGTGCTGCAGTTGGTTGCGATAGTGCTGCAAATGCCGTTTGTAATGGCCCTGAGCTAAAAATAATGCTAATGCCTGCTGCACACTTTGGCTGCCCGCTAACTGGCTGACAAGTTTTAAGCGCGCTACTTTTTCATGCCAGCGGCCAGCGGCAATCCAGCCTATGCGTAAATCCCGCGACAATGCTTTGGAAAACGAACTGCATAAAATCACCCGTTGCTCGGTATCTAAGCTTTTAAGCGGGGGCGGGCGCTGGTAAAAGCCCAGATCGCCATAGATATCATCTTCAATAACCGCCAAATCATATTGTGCCGCTAATGCGATTATATGTTGCTGCTTTGCCGGTGACATACAGGCACCAGTCGGGGTGGCATAGGCTGGGGTGACCACACAGGCTTTTACCTGCCAGCGGCTAAGTGCCTGCTCCAGTGCCGCGGTATCTAAGCCGTCTTGCTGAGTGGGAATTTCCAGTACCTGCAGCTGCAGTTGCTGCAACAACTGCAGTACACCATAAAACGCCGGATGCTCCACAGCGACAATATCGCCGGGCTGACACACCGCCTGTAAGGCTAAAAACAGCGCATGCTGGCAGCCTGCGGTAATACATAGCTGGTCTTCTTTTAGCGCTAAGCCATAGTGGCGATAATGCAGTGACAATTGCTCGCGCAGTGCCAACAGCCCGGTTGGCTCGTCGTAGTGCAGCGCGTAGCGCGACCCTTGCTGGCGTAAAGTGCGGCTTAATAAGCGATGCAGCAAGGTTAAATGCGGCAGGTTAACAACAGGCCCCTTTGGCTGAATATCAAAGGCGGCACTGCGGTTCATAATGTCCACAAATAACTCCGGTACCGTTACCGGTGTGGGGCTGGTGGGTGCAGACTCAGGTTTGGTGGCCGAAACGGCAGACAGCGGTTGACGCACATAATAACCGGAACGTGCTCTGGCCTCGACTAACCCCAGTGCTTCCAACTGATGCAGCGCATGCTGCACTGTGGCTAATGACAATTGATATTGTCTGCACAAGGCTCTGACTGACGGCAGGCGTTCTGATGGCTGCCAATGACCTTGTGCCAGCAACTGTTGCAACTGCTGTGTTAGCTGCTGATAACGAAAGTCCTTTGCCATGCTTGCCTCTGGATAATACAACTGTATCTATTTTAATTTAAAATTTTGTATCTGTATTGGCTTTTGTCTGCTCGTTACACTGGCAGCCCTTACGTCACACCATCACAGCGCTTCGATGCGCAGGTGTGTGCAGCATATTGTTGTCACAATACAGGTCATTCTATGCAACAACGCCCGGCCGCCGAACAGATTATTTTTTCAACCAAAGACAGTAGCGGTAAAATTTATATCCGCGAGCAAAAAGGCTACTTTCAGTTTATTCGTCGCAGCGTTAACACGGTGTTGATGTTGTTATTTGTCTGCCTGCCCTGGCTTAATTTTCAGGGGCAGCAGGCCATTCAGCTGGATGCCGCGCAGCAGCGTTTATATATTTTTGGCCGGGTATTGCTGCCACAGGACTTTTTAATTTTTGCTCTGTTGTTTACGCTGGCCGCCTTTGCGCTGTTTTATCTAACCAAACTCTATGGCCGGATTTGGTGTGGCTATACCTGTCCGCAGACTGTCTGGACGTTAATGTTTGTCTGGCTGGAGCGACGCATTGAAGGTAGCCATAATCAAAGTAAAGCGCTGGACAACGCGCCCTGGCACGGCGCAAAACTGAGTAAAAAGCTGTTGAAACACAGCAGCTGGCTGCTACTGTCACTACTCACCTCGCTGGCTTTTATCGCCTATTTTGTGCCGGCCCGTAGCCTGTATGCTGATTTTTTCAGCCTTAACAGCTCTGGCACCGTGTACGGCTGGGTAGGGTTTTTCGCGCTGTGTACCTACGTAAACGCCGGGCTTATCCGCGAAAAAATGTGCCTGCATATGTGCCCCTATGCCCGTTTTCAGTCTGCCATGTTTGAACCGGCGACCAAAATTGTGGCTTACGATGCACAGCGGGGCGAGCAACGCGGGGCGCGTAAACGCAACAGCGAAAAACCGGCGGCAATGGGCGATTGTGTCGACTGCCAGCTATGTGTACAGGTGTGTCCGGTGGGTATCGATATTCGCCACGGCATGCAGTACGAGTGTATTAATTGTGGCTTGTGTATCGATGCGTGCGACCAGACTATGCGCCAGTTCAACTATCCTGTTGGGCTTATACGTTATCAGGGCGAAGTATCAACACAAACGGGATGGCAGCGACATTTGGGGTATGGCAGCGCCATCTTGCTAACAGTGCTGGCTATGGCGGCCTGGGCGTATCAATGGCAAAACACTGAGCTGAGTATCAGCCGTGATCGCCAGGCGATGTACCGCGTTAACAGCGACGGCCTGACCGAAAATACCTTTACCCTGACGCTGAGTAACAAAACACAACAACCACGCCACTATCAGCTGAGCATCGACGGGCTGGCAGGCGCTGAGCTCAAAGGCGCTAAACAGATAACGCTGAAACCGGCCGAGCAGCGGCAACATATTATCAGTATTGCTATGCCCGAACAGGCGGCAGAAGTTTATACAGCTTTTGCATTGCAACTTACTGATAAAGAGCATGGTAACAGTGTCAGTGCCGCCAGCCGTTTCTATCATGTTCGCTGAGCTTGCAAGCAGGAGATTACAGAGAATTGTAGACTTAACTCACTTCAACATTATGAGACGCAGACCAGAGCCGAAGCTGCTCGAGTATATGCAATGCTGAGCGGCCGAATTCGGTTAGCTCATAGGTGACGCCTATCGGCCGCGTTGAAACCACTTTACGCATCACCATATTGTTCGCTTCTAACTCTTTAAGGCGCTGATCGATCATTTTCTTGCTGGCGCCGCCTAACATACGGGTTAAATCGTTAAACCGTACTGGCTCGTCTTTTAAATGGTAAATGATAGAACCTGTCCATTTACCGCCGATTAAACGCATGCCTTTCTCAATCGCACAAGGCTCCATGCAGGCGTTTAAAACTTTTTTTCGCCCTTTACTATCTGTTTTTACTTCACTTTCCAAAATAAATTCTCGCCCCCCAGTGGTGGTTACTAAAAGTATACTAATTGAAAAATGTTTTCAGGTAACTATTATATACCACAGTTAATTAATGACCCAGTTTAAATTTACATCACGGAGTTAGCTGTATGAAAAACGTATTAATTATTAACGCGCACCATTATTACCCATTTGCGCAAGGTCGCCTAAACGCCACGCTGACAGATAACGCAGTAGCGCTACTAGAAGGCAAAGGCTATACCACGCGGGTGGTGACCATTAAAGATGAGATTAATATTGAGCAAGAGCTTGAGAACCATCAATGGGCAGATGTGGTACTACTGCAAACTCCGGTTAACTGGATGGGGGTGCCCTGGTCATTTAAGAAATACATGGATGAGGTATACACCGCAGGTATGGGCGGACCCTTATGTAATGGTGATGGGCGCCATCAGGATAACCCCAAGGCAAACTACGGCCGGGGCGGTACGCTTAAGAACACAAAATACATGCTGTCGTTAACCTTTAACGCACCTGCCGAGTCATTTAATGACGCTACAGAATTCTTTGATGGCAAGAGTGTTGATGACTTGTTGTTCCCGATGCATATGAACTTTAAGTTCTTTGGTATGACAGCACTGCCAACCTTCGCCTGTTTTGATGTGATGAAAAATGCTGATGTTGAAAACGATCTGCAGCGGTTTGAGTTGCACCTGAACGCAAACTTCTAAGGAGGTATAGGATGAAAGCAGCAACTTACACCGAAAAACTGCACCCTGGCAGTGTGTTTCCCGAAATAACTGCAACCTTGCTAAATGGTGAAACTGTAACATTGGGTAAGCCACAGCCGAGAGCCGACTGGCAATTGGTAGTGGTTTATCGCGGCCGGCATTGCCCAATGTGCACACGCTATTTAACTGCATTAGAGCAAGTCAAAGAGAGCCTGGCGGACATTAAGGTGGATATTGTTGCCGTGTCGGGTGACAGTAAAGCGCAGCTGCAAGCGCATCTGGAGCAGTTAAAGGTTTCTTTCTCAATCGCTTATGGCCTGACGCTTGACAAAATGAAAGCGCTGGGGCTGTTTATCTCTGATCCGCGTTCGCCACAGGAAACCGACCATCCGTTTGCCGAGCCGGGTTTATTTGTCGTGAACGCAGAGGGCAGAATCCAGGTTATTGATATCTCCAATAACCCCTTTGTAAGGCCGGATTTGACTACTTTAGTTAACGGCCTTGCCTGGATACGGAACCCTGATAACAACTATCCTATCCGCGGTATGCATCGCTGATGGAAGCGCGACTTCGGTTCTGTTAATACTTAGCACTATGTCTAAAGCAGGGCTTTAGTCGCCACCAACACACCATTATTATCTGCATAAACAAACTGGCCGGGGATAAAATCTACCCCGGCGAAGGTGACCGTTAAGTTGATATCACCCAAATCCCGTTTGTCGGTTTTCATCGGGTGAATACCCAGTGCCTGCACGCCAAGCGCCGTTTGGCGTATTTCGTCGATGTCGCGAATACAGCCGTTGATAATAATGCCTTCCCAGCCGTTTTGGGCCGCTTGCCCGGCCACCATATCGCCCAGTAGCGCATGGCGTTTTGAACCGCCACCGTCGACCACTAACACCTTACCCTGGCCCGGTGTGGCGACTAACTGCTTAACCTTGGAGTTATCTTCAAAACATTTTACGGTGACAATTTGCCCGCCAAAGGCGGCTTTGCCACCGTAGTTGTGAAAGATAGGCTCGGCTACGCGAATGTTATCGGCGTGAGTGTCGCAGAGGTCGGGTAGGGTAAACGGTTGCATCATTAACCTCTTACTGAATTTTGTGTTCACTGTGGCCGTAACTGTTTTTGCCTGTCAATAGGCTAACTTGCCGGCAGGCAGCCGCTGCCCGGTTTTTAGCAGCATTAGCTGCAATGACAGACTAAGTAAGATATACAGCAGTTCCGGCTTTGTTTGAAATGCGCCCAGCAGCAAAAATAGCAACAGCAGCATATTAAAGCCTATAATCGCCCTCAGATATTGGTTTACTTTACGTTGCGTCAGGAGCGTTTGGTTATCCGGGTCGTGAAAGTTACGCCGCTTGCGAAACACCGTGAAATACACTGCGAAAAATAGCGCGGTATTGGTTAGCAAACCCACCGTGGTTAACTGCCATAACTTTGCTATAGCCATTGGCCAGTGGCCGGTAAATGTCAGTGCGCTTGCTAAAAGCGGGACGACAAGCACGGCACTTATTGACATTACCCGGTCGGCTGGGGACAGATAATCCAGCACCCGGCGCCGTTGTAAACTGGCTTTGCGTTGTGTTGGTAATATTGGCGCCGGTTGCAGCCATTGCCGCTGTGCCAGCAATAATAAGACTTGCAGGCTGGTGAAGCCCAATAATATAGCTAAGTTAAAAACGATCCAGCCAGATATCTGCGCCAACAATAAAATCGAACCTGTCAGTAGAACCAGCCGGTTTATCCATTTAAACCACAGCTGTAGAAGCGGCTTGTCTGGCTGCTGCTTGTGCTTCTGGCAACGGCGAGGCAACACCGCAGACAGCAGTGCCAACTGCAGCGCAAAGATCACATTTATCGCTATATGCATTATGGTCATAAGGCCTCCATTAGCGTTCTTTCTTTGATCAGTTCAGCAAACTGCAGGCGAATTTCAGAGTCAGTCAGACCAAGATCCCGCAATTGTACAATGGTGGTTGTCATCAGTTGCCGGGCTTGCTGACTGTAATCAATCAGGCAGTTTTGCTGTGCCTGAGAATGAATAAAAGTTCCGCGATAGCCTTTACCCACAATAACTTTGTCGCGTTCCAGTAACTTATACGCTTTGGCAACAGTATTTTGATTAATTCCCAAATCGGCAGCCAGTTGGCGAATAGAGGGTAACTGAAAGCCAGGCTCCAAATTTCCTGCGCTTACCAATTGCTTAATCTGGTTGATCAGCTGCGCAAAAATCGGTTCTGTGCTGTCGGTATCAATCAGAATTTCCATATTTCCCCCACTAAATTCTGATTTCTATTGTACTACTTGATCTAATAGTACACCGATGTTAGGCTGCCAGCAACATGTACTACTTAACCTAGTGGTACGTGTGGGCTAAGTGCTCTGGATAAATAAAGTGTTTTAGATAAACCATTAACTGCCGCACTGCGGTAAGTCATGAGGGAATATTGATGAAAAAACTATCTGTTAATGTGCTGCACAGCATGCTCTGGGCTGCGATTATTCTGCTGCTGGCTTGGTTATTCCGTGATACTGAGCAATCTCAAAACTGGTTATTTTGTGCCATTGCATTGTGGTGCTGCAGCAATTGCCTGTTACAAAACCGCCTGTGCCGGCGGCAGAAGTGCTGCACGACTTTAAGCGAAACCGACAAGGAGCTTAAATGAACACTCTGCAGCTATGCCTTAAAAGAATGCATTTAATTTTATGCAGCTTAAAAAGCAAAAAGATACAAAGCGTCGCGCTGTCAGGTTGCTTGTCGCTGAGCATGCTATTGCTGCCCGTTCAGGCTGAAACCGCGGCAGAACCTGATTTGCAGGGTGCCTGGGTTGGAACGCTGCAGGTTGGTAGCAGCCAGTTGCGGCTGCGCTTTAATGTTAGCCGTGAGCAGGACCAGCAATATCACGCGACAATGGACAGCATTGACCAGGGGGCTAGTGGCATTCCTGTTAGCCGGGTCAGCGTTAAGCAACAACATGTCGAGCTGGAAATACAAGCTGCACAGGCTATTTATCTTGGCGAGTACCAGCAGGCTTCTCAGCAAATACAAGGCAAGTGGCAACAAGGCGGCCAGGCTTTTGATTTGATTCTGAGCCGCCAGCAACAGGAAGAGCGCAAACCACAGGATCCGGTAAAGCCTTATCCGTATATTGAAGAGGAAATCAGTTTTTACAACGCTGCAGCGGGTATTCAACTGGCTGGCACGCTTACCAGGCCGGCCAATACATTACACGCTGTGCCTGCGGTGGTGTTAATTTCAGGTTCGGGCCCTCAGGACAGAGATCAGCAATTACTTGGTCACAGACCATTTTTGGTAATGGCTGACTACTTAACTCGGCAAGGTTTTGCGGTGCTGCGCTTTGACGATAGGGGGATTGGCAAATCGGGCGGAACATTTTTTCAGGCGACCAGTATGGATTTCGCCGGTGACGTTGGCGCTGCAGTGCGCTATTTACAACAGCGGGCAGACATTCGTGCCGATCAAATTGGCTTAATCGGCCACAGTGAAGGAGGGCTGATTGCGCCAGTGGTTGCGCAGCAGCAGTCTGGGGTCAGTTTTCTGGTGCTACTGGCAGCCCCTGGCGTAACCGGCGCAGAAGTGTCAGCTAATCAGTTTGAACGCCTGCTTGTTTCGCAGGGTTTAACTGAAACAACAGTAAGACATGCGACCACAATCTATACCAATATGAATAAGCTTGCGGCAAGGCCGGAAGCGCCGAAGGCAGCAGAGCTTAAGGCGTATTATCAAACGCAGTGGCAGGCTTTACCCGAAGAAATTAAGCAGCAACTTCTTCCTTTGGGGGGCGGGGCCTTATCCGCAGAGCGACTGGCTGAATTGCAAAATGCGTGGTTTCGCTATTTTCAGCAGCATGATCCCTATACGTGGCTAAGTAAGACGAGGCTGCCAACGCTGGTGGTGTACGGCAGCAAAGACCGGCAGCTGGATGCTGAGATAAATCTTACCGCCATTGAGCATGCACTGCAGGCTGCGAAAAACAACCAATATAAGTTGCTCCGGTTGCAAGGGCTAAATCACCTGTTTCAGCAAGCAAACACCGGGCGCTGGGATGAATATGCCAATATCACTCAGACATTATCGCCGACGTTACTGAGCAATCTTGCTGACTGGTTGCTACAGGTGACCAGCGTCAATGCTTCTGAGCACCATTAAAGCTTAAAGCAACGGGCTGTCGATGTATAACAGCCCGGGCGAAACAATGGATTAGCAACCGGTTTGCCTGCTTTAGCCTGCAGCTTTACACCTGCAGATAATCCAGTATACCTTCGGCGGCCTTACGGCCCTGGGCGATGGCGGTAACTACCAAATCTGAACCTAATACCATATCGCCACCGGCAAAGATTTTCTGCTGGTTGGTTTGCATCGCATAAGTGCTTTGCTCGCTGGCAACAACCCGGCCTTTGTTGTCGAGCTCAACACCCATATCGACTAACCACTGTGGCGGGCTTGGCTGAAAACCAAAGGCAATTACCACAGCATCAGCGGGCAGTACTTGTTCAGAACCCGGCACCGGCTCGGGGCTTCTGCGGCCTTTGGCATCCGGTGCGCCCATCTGGGTGGTGACCACCTTAACGCCAATCACTTTACCTTCAGCGTTAACCTCGATACCCAGCGGCTGCAGGTTAAACAAAAACTCGACGCCTTCTTCGCGCGCGTTTTGTACTTCTTTACGTGAGCCTGGCATATTGGCTTCGTCGCGCCGGTAGGCGCAGCTGACTTTGGTTGCGCCCTGGCGAATGGAAGTGCGTACGCAGTCCATCGCCGTGTCGCCACCGCCTAATACCACTACGGTTTTATCTTTTAAGCTAACGAACGGATGCTCTGTCTGCCAGCCCATCAGGTTATTGATATTGCCAATTAAAAACGGCAGTGCTTCATACACGCCCGGTGCATCTTCATTGGCTAAACCGCCTTTCATAGGCGTGTAAGTGCCAAGGGCCAAAAACACCGCGTCATACTCACTCAATAAGCTATCAAAGCTGACATCGACACCGACGTTAGTGTTTAAGCGAAACTCGATACCCATTTCGCTAAAGATTTGCCGGCGCAGTTTTAGTACGTTTTTTTCCAATTTAAATGGCGGAATACCAAAGGTAAGCAAGCCACCGATTTCCGGATAGCGGTCGAATACCACTGGTGTGACGCCGTTACGCACAAGCACGTCGGCACAGGCCAGGCCGGCCGGGCCGGCACCGATCACCGCGACGCGGCGCTCGGTTTTTACCACGGCGGACAGATCCGGTCGCCAGCCCATTTCAAAGGCTTTATCGGTAATGTACTTTTCAATACTGCCGATGGTCACCGCGCCAAAGCCTTCGTTTAGCGTACAGGCGCCTTCGCATAAGCGATCCTGCGGGCAGACCCGGCCGCACACTTCTGGCAGGCTGTTGGTTTTGTGCGACAGTTCAGCCGCTTCAATAATTTTGCCTTCGTTAGCCAGCTTTAACCACTGCGGAATATAGTTGTGCACCGGGCACTTCCATTCGCAGTAGGGGTTGCCGCAATCAAGACAACGGTCGGCCTGACCTTCCACCTGGGTGTGGGTCATTGGCTGGTAAATTTCCACGAACTCGATAGTGCGTTCGTGGTGTGAGCGTTTTGGCGGATCAATCCGTTTTACGTCAATAAACTGGTATACATTCTGTGCCATAACGTCTCCCTACATCGCCTGTACCCGCAGCTCGGCTGACGAGCGTGCGCGGTGTCCCAGCAAGGTGTTTACATCGCTGGTTTTGGGTTTTACCAGCTTGAATTTGCTTAAGTAACTGCCAAAGTCGTTTAAGATCTTCTGCGCTTTGTCGCTGCCGGTTTCTTCCAGGTGCTGGTGTAGCAAACTGCGCAGGTGCTCCTGCAGTATAGGCGTGCTGACATCCAGTGCTTCGACCAGCTCCGGGTTTAGGCGTAGCGCTAAATCGTCCTGCTCATCCAACAGATAGGCAAAGCCACCGGTCATACCGGCGCCAAAGTTTACACCGGTGCAACCGAGCACGACGACCACACCGCCGGTCATATATTCGCAGCAGTTATCGCCGGTGCCTTCTACCACGGCCAACGCACCGGAATTTCGCACCGCGAAGCGCTCGCCAACCTTACCGGCAGCATAAAGCCTGCCGCCGGTAGCGCCGTACAAACAGGTATTACCGGCAATGGTAAACCCGTTTTTGGCAAAAGTAGCGCCCTTGGCCGGGTAAATGGCCAGCATACCGCCGGTCATGCCTTTACCAACGTAGTCGTTGGCATCGCCCTGCAGTGACATATGCAGGCCGCCAGCGTTCCACACGCCAAAGCTCTGGCCGGCGGTGCCGTTTAAGCGGATACGTATAGGGTCGGTGGCCATACCCTGGTTACCATGCTGACGGGCAATAAAGCCAGACAGCGCCGCGCCTACTGAGCGGTCGGTATTGCGGATATTGACGCTTAACTGGCCGCCGCTTTTATTCAGTACCATCTGCTCACAGCGGGCCAGCAATTCCTGGTTTAGCTTGCCTTCGTCAAACGGTTTGTTGTTCTGCACGCAGTACAGCGCTTTATCAGACTGCACACCGCTGGCTTGCAGAATGGGCGTCAAATCCAGCCGCGCCTGCTTTTGCGTTTCACTGTCTTTAACGCTTAATAAATCGGTGCGGCCGATAAGCTCGGTCAGCTCAGTCACACCCAGTTGTGCCATCAGCTCGCGCACTTCACAGGCTAAGAACTTAAAGTAGTTCATTACCATTTCCGGCAGGCCGGTAAAGTGATCGCGGCGCAGCGTCGCGTCTTGCGTGGCAACGCCAGTGGCGCAGTTATTTAAATGGCAGATACGCAAAAACTTACAACCCAGCGCCACCATAGGGCCGGTACCAAAGCCGAAGCTTTCAGCACCTAAAATCGCGGCTTTTATGACATCGAGGCCGGTTTTTAAACCACCATCTACCTGTAGGCGCACGCGATCGCGCAGGCCGTTTTCTACCAACGCCTGATGCACTTCGGCCAGACCTAACTCCCACGGGCTGCCGGCGTATTTCACTGAGGTCAGTGGGCTGGCGCCGGTACCACCGTCGTAACCGGAGACGGTAATAAGGTCAGCGTAGGCTTTGGCCACGCCGGTGGCGATAGTGCCGATGCCGGGCTCTGATACCAGTTTTACTGATACAAGCGCTTGCGGATTTACCTGCTTTAAATCGAAAATCAGCTGGGCTAAATCTTCAATTGAGTAAATATCGTGGTGCGGCGGCGGTGATATCAGCGTGACACCCGGCACTGAATAGCGCAGGCGGGCAATTTCAGCGGTAACTTTTTCACCTGGCAGCTGGCCACCTTCGCCAGGCTTGGCACCTTGCGCTACCTTGATTTGAATCACTTCAGCGTTAACCAGGTAATGCGGTGTCACGCCAAAGCGGCCGGACGCCACCTGTTTAATTTTCGAGTTTTTCTCGGTGCCGAAGCGGCGCGGATCTTCACCGCCTTCGCCCGAGTTAGAACGCCCGCCCAAGCGGTTCATCGCAATGGCTAAGGCCTCATGCGCCTCGGGGCTAAGCGCACCGATGGACATAGCGGCACTGTCAAAGCGCGGGTAAAGTTTATCTTCAGTTTCAACCTGCTCCAGCGGTATTGCTGCGACGGTGTTTAACTTAAACAAGTCGCGCAGGTGTGCTACCGGGCGCTGGTTCACAATGCGGCTATACTGCTGATAATCCTCGTATTTACCTGAGCGCACGGCTTTTTGCAGCGTTTGCACCACGTCCGGGTTATAGGCATGGTACTCGCCGTCGTGCACGTATTTAAGCAAACCACCGTGATTCAGCGGCTTGCGCTTAAGCCAGGCCACGTTAGCCAGCTGCTGAATATCCTGCTGGAAATCTTCAAAACCGGCACCACCGAGGCGCGATGGGATATCGGCAAAACACTGGCGCATCACGGCTTTGTCGATGCCGACGGCTTCAAACAGGTTAGAACAGCGGTAGCTGGCCACTGTTGAAATGCCCATTTTCGACATAATTTTGTACAGGCCTTTGTTAATGCCTTTACGGTAATTCAGTACAGCCTGGCGCGCACTTAGGGTAATAACGCCTTTTTCTACCAGTTGCTCAACTGTTTCATAGGCCAGGAACGGGTAAATACCGGTGGCGCCAAGGCCAATCAGCACGGCAAAGTGATGCGGATCGCGCGCGGTAGCGGTTTCAACAATGATGTTTGAGTCGCAGCGCAGCTGGGCATTCACCAGCGCATGCTGCACGGCACCAACGGCCATCGCAGCCGGTATTGGCAGTTTGCCTTGCTCGATACGCCGATCGGTTAGCATCACCAGCACCACGTTGTTGTCGCGCACGGCGCTGATAACGTCTTCGCATAGTTTGCTGACGGCTTGTTCCAGGCTGAAACTTGCCGGGTCGAAGTTCAGTGAGAAGATCTGATGTTTGTAATACTTCTCATCGGCTTGCTTGAGCTGTTTTAAGTCGGAATACATCATCACCGGCGATTCAAACTGAATACGACGGGCGTAACCGGCGGTTTCTTTAAATACGTTGTGTTCGCGGCCGATACTGGTGGCCAGTGACATAACATGCGCTTCGCGCAAAGGGTCAATCGGTGGGTTAGTTACCTGCGCAAACTGCTGACGGAAGTAATCATATAAGGTGCGTGGTTTACGTGATAACACCGCCATTGGCGTGTCATCACCCATAGAGCCGACGGCTTCCTGGCCGTCTTTGGCCAGTACTGTCATTACCTGATCGATTTCTTCATAGCTGTAGTTAAACAGCTTGTGATAAGTCAGCATTTCGTTGTCAGTAAACACCCGCTTACCGATAAGGTCGGTTTCGTACTGCTCGTACGGTACCAGCCGTTGCACATTGTTGTTCAGCCAGTCACGGTATGGGTGGCGCGCCATTAAATCGGCGTCGATTTTATCTGAGCGCCAGATCTCACCGCTGGTAGTATCCACCGCCAGCATTTCACCCGGGCCAACGCGGCCTTTTTCAACCACTTCATCCGGCGTGTAATCCCAGATGCCCACTTCGGAGGCCAGCGTAATTAACTTATCGCGCGTAATCACAAAGCGCGCAGGACGCAGGCCATTGCGGTCAAGGTTACAGGCTACATGCTGACCGTTAGTCATCACGATACCAGCCGGGCCGTCCCACGGCTCCATATGCATGGAGTTAAATTCGTAGAAGGCTTTTAAGTTGTCGTCCATTACGCGGTTGCCTTGCCAGGCAGGCGGCACTAATAAACGCATAGCACGGAATAAATCCATACCACCGGCTAATAACAGCTCCAGCATGTTGTCCAGCGAGCTGGAATCTGAGCCGCTTTGGCTGACAAAAGGTGCGGCATCCTGTAAGTCGCTCAGCAGCGGCGAGGCAAACTTGTACTGGCGCGCGCGCGCCCACTGCCGGTTACCGGTAATAGTATTGATCTCGCCGTTATGAGCTAAAAAGCGAAACGGCTGTGCCAGCTGCCAGCGCGGCATAGTATTGGTTGAAAACCGTTGGTGGAATACGCAAATGGCCGTTTCCATGCGGATGTCGGCTAAATCGAGATAATAGCGCGGCAAATCGGCCGGCATCATCAGGCCTTTAAATACGGTAACCAGTGATGAGAAGCTCGGAATATAAAAGTCGGCATCGTCAGCAAGCTGTTTTTCAATGCGGCGGCGCACCATGTATAGGCGGCGCTCTAAATCGTGATCGCCCCAGCCATGTGGCGCATTGACAATAACCTGTGAAATAGCCGGCATAGAGCTAAGTGCCAGCGGGCCCAATACACTGCTATCTATAGGCACTGCACGCCAGGCAACCAGTGTTAAGGTTTCACGGGCAATTTCCTGCTCGATAATTTTCTTTGCCAGCGCTGCTTTTACCGGGTCCTGGCTGAAGAAAATCATACCGACGCCGTATTTCTTCGCCAGATTCCAGCCGTTCTCTTCTGCGATAGCGCGGAAGAAACTGTCGGGTTTTTGCATTAATAGGCCACAGCCGTCACCGGTTTTACCATCGGCAGAAATACCGCCGCGATGTTGCATCCGATCCAGACCATTTATCGCTGTTCTGACTATCCTGTGGCTGGCCGCGCCCTCCAGATGAGCGATAAGACCGAAGCCACAGTTCTCTCTAGCCTGACTGTGCTGGTACAACGCCATGACACACCTCCACACTTGTCCTGATATTTAAATAAATATTTATTATTTTTGAATTATTATTCTTTTTGTTGTTTTTTGCTGCTGCTGAAAGAAAATAACGGTTACTCTTTCAGAGGTCAATGCGTTGTAGAGTATTTACTCTTGAAATGTTTAGCCATCTAAACGTTCAATTGCTGACAGGTATACCGGTATTTTGCTAAAAATGCAAGCGCGATTTGTGGCGCTGCGCTGTGTAAATAGCGCAGAAAGCGTACTTCTGAAATTGAAAATTAATTACATGAATTGGCGATATTTTTGCCATTAATAGCAGTTGGCACGGTAAAAAAGCAGCGATAACAGTTTATTAGTCGGGATTGTTAGCGCTGCTTAGTTCCATATTTATGCGGATTGCTGTTCTGCGCTCAGCGCTCAAAAGTACCTTTCACCAGCGCTTTGCCTTGGTGTACCAGCAGCTTGCCTTTGGCTATCACAGTATCGATAGCTAAGTCATCGCGACGCAGCAGTACCAGATCCGCATCCAGCTGCGCAGCAAGACGACCTTTTTGTTTTAACCCCAGCACCGCCGCTGGCGCTGCGGTAATGCTGCAGATTGCTTCGGCTATAGGGACCTGATGTTTTTGTACTGCCTCGCGTGCAGCCTGGTAAAGGCTTTGCACTCTGCCAACCTGCAGCCCGAGCAGCTCTCCTTCGTCGTTGTAGATTGGCAGGCTGGCATTGCCATCGGAGCTTAGTGTCAGCTGCATCGGCTTAATGCCAAAAGCTAAGGCTTCAGCCAGCGCTGCTGCTGCTGCCACTTCGCCGTGTTTTAAATCAAAGTCGGTAGTGCTGGTCGTGAAATCAATCACACCGCCTTTGCCGGCAAACTCTAAACCCGCTTCAAATACCCGGCGGTTGCGGTTCATATGGGTAGGGTAGAACTGCTTTAGCTTTAACTCTGTGCCGGCTACCGCCTGATACAGCGGCTGCAAAATACGCTCGCCGGCGCCCATATGCACACTGACTACACCGCTTTTGCCGGCTAACATACCACCAACCCGGGCCGCTGCTGCTACTTTGCGGATTTCGTCGGTGGTGGGCTGTGATGAGCGGTGATCACTGATGGCAATTTCACCAACGCCGATAAACTTATCTATCAGGATTAAATCATCGGTAATATTGCCGGTTAAGGTGCGACAGGGGATTTCATAAGAACCGGTATGACAATAAGTGCTGATGCCTTCGGTTTCCAGCGCATGGGCTTTGGCCAGCAGATTCGTTAGCGTGCGGGTGGTAGCGTCGGTGCCCAGCACGCCGATAGCCGTAGTGACACCACCTAAAGTTGCGTCAGTCAGTTGCATTTCCGGCGTGCGGGTGGCAAAGCCGCCTTCACCGCCGCCGCCAATAAAATGTACCAGCGAGTCGACAAAGCCAGGCGTAAGGTAAAAGTCCTTAGCGTCAATTACCGTTACTGGCAGGTTGGCGCTGGCCAGATTAAAGTCTTCTCCGATAGCGGCAATAGTATTGCCCGCCAGTACTACGTCTTTTTTGCCGAGACTGTGCGGGGCCAGCAGTTCGGCATTTTTTATAACAATAATGTTGTGCAAAATAATAACCTTAAACAGCACTCAGGCTGCTATTGATAAGCGATAGCGACGGCAATAAACATAAAGGCGCTGGCCAGCGCGAACAGACATAGCTGCAGTTTCCAGACAAAACGCAGCCAGACTGTCCAATCTACCCGCACGACGCCAAGACAGCCGATTAAGGCGGCAGAAGTTGGGATAATGCAGTTAGTTAAACCATCACCGAGCTGAAAGGCTAACACCGCAATCTGGCGCGACAGTCCGACCAAATCGGCCAGCGGCGCGATCAGCGGCATGGTCAGGGCCGCCTGGCCCGAGCCTGAGGCAACAAAGAAATTAATCACTGATTGAATAACCAGCATCAGCCAGGCAGATAAATAGGCGGGTAAATCGCCAAGTAGCTGGCCGCTGTAATACAGTAGCGTATTGAGCACCGACGGTGACTCAGCATTGTCGCCGCCCAGCAGTAGTACTATACCTTTGGCCATACCGACAATCAGCGCGGCAGGCAACAGCTCGGCCGCGCCGTGTTTAAAGCCATCAGCGGCGTCATTCATACTAAAGCGCTTACCCATTACCGCGATGGCCGCTATCACTACACCAATGGTAAAAAACTGGCTGGCAATTTCGGGTATATAGTATTGACGCGTGGTAACACCCCAGATAATCCACACTAAGCCCAAAAAAAACGCCAGCAGGATAATGGAGTCCAGGTCATTGTATTGGTTTTTCGCACTGGCGTTTTGTTCTGAGCGCAGCTTTTGATCGCTGGCAAAACTAAGCGATAACTCTGGTGTAGTTTTAATTTTGCCAGCGTATTTCATTGTAAAAATAATGCCAAACAGCGTAAACACCAGCCACATGACTATGCGCAGATCGCTGCCGGACAATAGCGGGATGTCGGCGATGCCCTGAGCAATAGCGACGTTAAACGGGTTCATCCACGAAGTTGCAAAGCCGATCTGGGTAGCAACATAGGTTACCAGCACTGTGGTGATAGCATCGTAGCCCAGTGCCAGCATCAGTGGCAGTAGCACTATGCAAAAGGCAATGGCTTCTTCGCCCATACCAAACACAGCGCCGCCTAACGAAAACAAGCCAAACATCAGCGGAATAAATAAAAACTGCATCCGCTGGGTTTTGGCGATAAGCGCCAGTATGCCATTGTGGATAGCACCGGTTTTCATAATGATGCCAAAGGCACCACCGGTCAGCAGAATAAAAGCAATAACGCCAACGGCTGAGCCCCATTTATCGCCCGAAACCAGGCCTTCAAAGGCATAATTAAAAAAGCCAATACCGCCGCCTTCAGCAAATAGCGGTGCACCTTGTTCAGCATCATGGTGCAGCGTAAAGCTATTGGGGTCGATTTTGCTTTTCAGTTTGGCGGCACCTTCTGCCACCGGTGCCGGCTCCAACATAGTAAAAGAGCCGGCAGGCACCAGATGGGAAGCCAGTGCCGCCAGTATCATGACAAAAAACAGGATGATAAAGGCGTCAGGCATCGATACCGGTTTGTTTGTTACGGCAGACATAAAATGATCCTGAAAAAATTGATAATCAGGGGAGTACCATCACTCCCCTGGCTGAAGTTAGAAGCGGTATGTCGCCAGTAAGCGATAATTGCGCCCCAGTACATCATGGTTGATAAAGTCGACATCTTTATAGCGGCCATAGATAAACGGTGGGTCGCGGTCGAACAGATTATCAACATTCAAGCTTAACGTCAGATTGTCGCTGACAACATAGCCAAAGTTGGCGTTTACTTTAGTCCATGACGGGACACGCCGGTCTGTGGCTATACCCTGGTCGGCCAGCAGAGCTATATCAGCAGGTTCGAGCAGAGCAATTTCGTCCTGATAGTCGCTGGTATAGTTAATGCTGACACCGCCGAACCAGTTATCGCTGCTTATGCGCAGCTTCATGCTGGCCAGTAATTTCGGATAGCGGAAACTGCCAGCCAGCTGCTCGGTACCCGAAAATGCAGTACGATCGCGGGTAAAGCTCATCAGTTTCGTGACATCTGCACTTAAGCGTACTGTTGCCCAGTCAACATCAAAACGCTGGCTGTAGGTAAAATCAACCCCTTTGGTTTGCTGGTTGCCGGTGTTTTCCAACAGCAGAATATGGTCACGGAACAGCGGCAGGGTGGTAGCGCGGGTGTCAATGTCCTGCCAATCGGCCAGTACCTGGCTTAAATCGTTGTCAAAACCGGACATCAGACCCAGCTCGTCGCACAGTTCAGGGTCGAACGAAATACCAATTTTGTCGCTCGGTACCAGACCACAGAAACGTAAGCTTGGGTCGGTTAAGGTGCGCACCAGCATAGATTCTAAATCAGTGCCGATAATTTTCTTGTGATCAAACTGCCAGTAGTCAGCGGTAAAGGTAATATCCTGAGTCGGGCTGTAGGCGAAACCTGCATTAATCGATTCAGCTTCTTCAGCTTTCAGATTAGGGTTACCAAATTCCAGCGTGTTAGGTGTGATTTCCCCACCCACTTCACCACCACAGAACAGCTCAGCAAATTCAGGCAGACAGCGCGCTGTACTGCTGGTAGTGCGCAGCTCGACACCGGCCTGGGTTAAAGAAGGCGCACGGAATGATGTCGCCCAGGAAGAACGCAGCACCAGGCTGTCAGTTGGCCGCCAGGTTAAACCGACTTTCGGGTTTACACTGCTGCCAAAATCGTCGTAGTGGTCATAGCGGGCCGCTAGTTGTAAATCGACGCTATCTGCTAAAGGCACAAACAGCTCAACAAAGGCCGCCCATTGCTTGCGTTCAGCGCTGGACTTGCTGGAACCAAAACCGATGACATCAACCAGATAGTCGCGGTCAAAGCGTGACTGGGCGATTAAATCCGGGTTGTCGCTTAGCTTTTCCTGGCGGTATTCAACACCAAAAGCCGACGCTACCATGCCAGCTGGCATTTCCCACAGATCGCCATTGAAGCGTAAATCTGCGCTTAACACTTCTGATTTACCTTTACGGTTTGGCTGCTCTGCAATGATGCTCAGTACCTGATCGTTACCCGTCTGGCCGCCAAAGGGGTTAAACCATAAGCCGCCGTTATCTGGTGAGCAGTTGGTTGAACCGACGGCGCACAGCTCGCCGAACAGGGCAGCATTAAATTTATAGCGGTTATAAATGCCCGCTACAGCCTGCTGATCTGACTCACTGCGTGAGTACATCAGTGCGCCTTCCCATTCAAAGTCACCGACTTCGCCCTGCAGGGCAGTGACGAAACGCAGCGCTGTGGTTTCATTTTCAATTTGCCGTGGCGCTAAAAAACGGCCGCGCAGTTCAACTACATCAACATCATTGCCGTTGGGGCTACTTTCATACCCTGGATAAATGAGTGATGCCAGCTCGTCGTTATCCTGAATAAAAGGGTTGTCGAAGGCGGCATAAATCCAGCTGCTCTGATCCTGCAGGTTGGTAAAGTTTGCAGGTGTACTCTGGGCGTTAGATTTAGTGCGGCTGATAAAAAACTCGTTCGACCAGCGCAGGCTGTCCAGTTCAGTGGTGAACATAAATCCACCAGAGGCGGATTCCAGCGCCGGGCGGATCAGCATATCTTTATTCGGGTTATAGCCACAGGCTCTGTCGCCATAGGTTGGGTCTGTTACGACTATCAGCTCGCTGGGGCAGGCTGGATCGGGGAAGCCGACATATTCATCACTTACCGGATCTAAATAGTCAGAAGTGGTGTAACGCACGCTGGCAAACTGACCTCGGGTAGACAATGACCAGGTTTCATCGGTTAAATCGCGGTCGCTGTAGGCGAAATCTTTGCGGTCAAAGTAGTCAGCAAACAAGGTAAGGTTGCTGTTGCCAAAACTCTTACCCCAAATAAGATTGATGCCCGCTTTGCCTTCGTCTGAACTGGCAGTCGAGTTGCCGTAACTCAGATCCATTTCTGCGCCATCAAAATCTTTTTTCAGCACATAGTTAATCACGCCGGCTACCGCATCAGCACCATAAATGGCAGATGCGCCGGTGGCCAGAATTTCTACCCGTTCAATGGCTGATACCGGTATTGAGTTGATATCAACAAAGTTTTCCGTGCCGGCAGCAAAAGATGAAGCCGCAACACGGCGGCCGTTTATCAGTGTCAGCGTAGATGAGGGCCCTAAGCCGCGCAGTGAGGCGGCGGCTTGTCCGGCTGGCGTATCATTGGAGGCAGTTCCGCTTTCAGAGGTAGAAAAGGTGCCTGAGCCGCCGCGCAGCTGACCAACATCTTTTAGCAAATCGTATACGGTACTGGCGCCAGAGTTTTTAATGTCATCCGCTGAGATAACGACCAGTGGCTGGGTGCCTTCTAAATCCACGCCTTTGATGCGCGAGCCGGTAATTTCAATTTTTTCAATTTTTTGTTCTTCTTTTGCCACTTCTTCGGCAGAGAACACCATAGGGCTTACGAAAAAGCTGCCGGCCACAGCCAGCGCTAAAGGAGATAACTTGTGCATAAAAATACCTGTCTTTATAGTGCATGCGATGCGCTAAAGTTCGCGGCGCAGTGCTTAGTATTATTTTTAGAGTTTTTTAGGTATGCAGGAGTACACGCCTGCCAGGCACGGTTTAATGCCTGACATCTGTCTACTCGTTAAACCACTCTGACAGGTAGTAAGACGAGTAATGATATGAACCCAGCGTAAAGGCTTTTTTCAGCATATCGTTACCGGAAAATGAATGTTAAATGAATTTAACCCTGATATTAGAATTACTGCTAATTGGCAAAGAAGTCAATACAGGATAATCTATGTCCACTTTATTTGAGGGTTGCTATCTGTCGTTGTGGTAGTTAAACACGTCTGCGCTAATTATAAGAAAGAGAACAATGAGATCACTCAGCCTTTGTATCTTTGCAGCCTTACTGGCTGGTACGGCTTCTGCCGCAAATGTAAACGGTAATAAGAAATTCCCAGATTACTCTATGGTGCTTGTAGGTGGTGGGTTAAATACCTGTACTTCTGCCAGTGTGCGTGATTGCACCGACACGGATACCTTCAGTGCAGCCGCCAAGGCAGCAGATGTATTTATGCTGACGCAGGAACATTTGGCGAATATTGCTGACAGCACGTTCTGGAATGAAGAGCGGGTAATAGAACAGCAGCAAACACTGGCCTTGCTGGAGTTTGTGCGCAGCCGGGTGGGTAGTGAACGGATATCTGAGCGCGAACTGACCAGATTATGGCGCTCTGCAGAGATTGAAATTGACGGTATCTGGGTGTCTGGCAGAGTGAACTACAATGCGTTAACCGACAGAGAGCGCAACTTTGTTTTTGATCAGCTGCAGATAATGGCTTCGGCAGACAATGGCTCCAAGCGTAATGCCGCCCGGCAGAAAGAGTTTGCCAACCTGGCAAAAACCAAAGACGGCTTTACCGCTGAGATTTACCGCAAAATAGTCGAGCTGGCGCAGCAGGTGGCCGGGCCAAACCGGGCGCCGAGAATTCTGGTTGTTACCGCTTCCGGGCGGGATCCTTTCGCTGCTGTCGATATGTATGTCAATGTATTTGACGAAGCCGGTGCTCAGACCCGCTGGTTGCCGCTGAATGCCGCGTATCAGGCAGCTCAGCATGAGCTGATAGATGACAAGCCAAGCTGCGATCAGCTGCCACAATATCTGGCGGCTTATCATGGTACTTATCAACGCGAACGGGTTTACCCTGATTTAATGCAGCAGTTGCAGACGTTCTGTAAGCAAGGTACCGATGCTGCCGTTGAGCAAATCCGCCGCGCTGATGCCATTTTCATTAATGGTGGTGATCAGAGCCTGACGTTACAGGCTTTTCGTCAACCGGATGGCACGGCAACAGCTGAGCTGAAGCAAATTGAATCTATGCTGGGCGCCGGACAGATTGTTATTGCCGGTACCAGTGCGGGTACTGCTGTGATGGCAGGCGGCAGCTATCAGGGCCGTAGAACACCTATGATTACTAACGGTGACAGTTACAGCGCGATGCAGTATGGCGCTTTTGATTTAGCTGCACCACAACCTGGCTGCGATAAAGACCAAAGCTGCAGTAACGGCCTGGCAGAGCAGCATCTGACGTTTGCCGGCACCGGTGGCCTTGGCCTGTTCCCCTGGGGGGTGCTAGATACGCATTTTTCTGAGCGCGGCCGGCAGGGCCGTCTGATCAGGCTGCAAAACGATACCCAGACCCGTTTTGGTTTTGGCATCGATGAAGCAACGGCTTTATTGGTTGCGCCGGGGCAGCAGGACAATGCGCCTGAAGTGACAATGGAGGTGCTGGGTGCCGGCGGCGTCTATATTGTCGATAATGAAAAAACACAAAGTGCCGGTGAAGGCGCGGCTACCAGTATTACCCAGGTCACTACTCACTACCTTACCCGTGAGGATAAACTGGAACTAAAAGACGGCAATCTGCGCACCCGCTTTGCACAATGGAAATTTGCCCCCAATAATAACCAGACCCCGCTGTTAAATTCGGGTGATCTGTTTGAACGTGACAACTACCGGCAGTTAGCACAGTTGCTGTGTCTGACACAAAGCCGCCAGGCTACAGCCAGAGCGGTGCGGGTTGGACAGGGGCATGAAATACGGCTTTATAAAGATTTATCTTCATATACGCGTGAAGGTGTATTTCGCCAGCCAGGCTCTGAGACTCAGTACTGTTCATATCGCAACCTGATGCTGGACATTCAGCCTGCTAACTGACAGCGATAAAGCGAGGTGAGCCCCTGATGCAAGGACCGGTACATCCGCAGGTTAAAGCCTTTGCCAGTTGGATCCGGGCCTGGGGCAAGTTAAAACTGGCATTGATATGCCAGTTATTGTTTGTGCTGTGTGCGGCGTTGCTAACTGCCTGTTATGGTGTGGTTGCTGGCAACAGCGTGGACTGGGCCCTGATAAAGGGCTCTGTGCTTGTGTCAGTTATTTTTGGTCCGCTATTTATTGCTTTTCTGTTTTACCTGGTGTTGCACCTGGATGCAGCCCTGTCTTACCTGGAAGATTCTGCGCATCAGGAACGCCTGCTCAATGAAGGCATGCAGGATAATATCCGCCAGCTTAATTTCGAGATTGAAGAACGTAAAAAGGCATTTCAGGCCAAGCGGCGTGCTATAGACGAACTACGCAAAGAAATCGCCGAGCGTAAAAAAGCTCAGATAGAACTGGAAGAGCAGAGTTTACTTATCCGCTCAATTGTAGACAGCTCACCGGACTTATTTTACTACCGCGACGAGACCGGCCGCTTTGCCAGCTGTAATAAAATGTTTGAGCTGATTATGGGTAAAACTGCCAGTGAGCTTATCGGCCATTATCCGGCTGATATCTACACCGAAGACAGTGCGCAGTCCGCAATTCTGACTGAGTATGAAGTCAGTATGCAGCCGTCAGAGCTGACGTTAGATGTGCAGTTTGTTAAAGATGATGGCCAGGTACTATGGTTTGAAATGCGTAAAGTGCCATTCTACGACCGCCATGGCCGTTACATCGGCCTGTTGGGCTTCGGCCGGGATATTACATCACGTAAGCTGGCAGAGCAGGCACTGGAGAAAGCTTATCAGGATAAAGGTAAGTTTATTGCGACATTAAGCCATGAGCTGCGTACGCCACTAAATGGTATTGTGGGCTTAAGCCGGCGCTTACTGGAAACTAAGCTGAGTAAACAGCAGCACGGCTGGGCTAATACTATTTTCAGCAGTGCTGAAACCCTGGGTAATATTTTCAACGACATTATCGATCTGGATAAAATAGACCGCCAGGATCTGGATATTGTCTATCAAAGTGTGCCTTTACGGCAGTTCATCAATGATATTGCTAACTTCGCGGAATTATTATGTCAGCAAAAGGGGCTGCAATTCACACTGCAGTGTGATGGCCCTTTGGATACTAATTTAAAGCTTGACCCAACACGCTTACGTCAGGTGTTGTGGAACCTGCTAAACAATGCGGTTAAATTTACTGCCAGCGGCGAGATTAGTTTGCATTGCCAACTGGATACCGCAGCTGGGCGCTTGCATTTTTCCGTGCAGGATACCGGTATAGGTATCGCCGGCGCGGAGCTGGAGCGCATTTTTGATATGTACTACAAGTCCAATGATGGCCGGCGGCTGAGTATTATGGGATCGGGCATAGGTTTGTCTGTTTCCAGAGCGTTAGTTGAAGCCATGCAGGGCACTATTGCTGTGAACAGTGCAGTCGGGCAGGGCAGTTGTTTCAGTGTCGACTTACCGGCACAGCAACTGGCACAGGAACAGCAGCAGACCATAGATTGCCCGGAACTGACCATATTGCTGATAGAAGATGTACCGTTAAATGCTGAGATAGCGACAGCTTTACTGGAACAGCGCGGCCACACAGTCATTCTTGCTGAAACCGGTGAAGATGCCATAGCGCTGTTGGAAACCGAAGATGATATAGATTTGGTATTGCTCGATATGCAGTTACCTGACATGGACGGTGAGCAAATTGCGAAGTATATCCGTGAGGAACCACGCCTGGCATCGTTGCCTATAGTGGTGCTCAGTGCCAATGTGCGCAAAGCGGAGCAGCAACTGGCAAACTTACATATTAACGATGCGCTGGCTAAGCCAATCAATACTGCCCGGTTGGATCAGATGCTGGCCAGGCTGTTTTCACCCAGTGCGGTAAAATTACTCCAGGCTAAAGATACCGCAGACGTAACAGAGCCACAGCTATTGGATCAGGCAACGCTGAATGATTATATCCAGTCGCTGGGCAAAGATACCATTAAACGCAGTGCCCAACTGTTTGCCCAGCTATTACCGGGCTATATGAACCGGCTGATGGAAACCGCGGTACAACGCCAGCTGACGGAATTTCAGGAGGCGGCGCATAAGCTTAAAGGTGCTGCAGCGTCAGTAGGGTTATTGTGGGTGCAGCAGCAAGCGAAGCGCTTTGAACAGGAAACGGTGAACTGGCAGGGGTTGGAGCGGCAGTTAGTGGACTTTCATTTGCAAACAGAGCAGCACCTGGCTGCTCTGTTTGAATACATCGACCAGGCTTAGCGGCTTACTTTT
Organism: Rheinheimera sp. ATLC3; assembly: GCF_059429535.1. Taxonomy (NCBI): domain Bacteria; kingdom Pseudomonadati; phylum Pseudomonadota; class Gammaproteobacteria; order Chromatiales; family Chromatiaceae; genus Rheinheimera; species Rheinheimera sp. ATLC3. Next base: position 969,776 of record NZ_CM182103.1, on the reverse strand, counting down.
CCAGTTTACCAACGAAGCGGTAGCCTTCACCGTGGATAGTGCTGATTAACTCAGGGCTATCAATATCTGACTCGAAGTGTTTACGGATACGGCGGATAGTTACATCAACAGTACGATCGTTAGGGCGTAAATCACGGCCTGTCATATGGCGGATTAACTGTTCACGGGTGAAGATTTTACCCGGTGTGTCCAGCATTAAACGCAACGCGCGGTACTCGCCTTTTGGTAAACGACGTGCAACACCTTTTGGCGATGTCAGGTTACGGCTGTTCTCATCCAGCGTCCAACCGTTAAATTTAACTACGCTTTTGTGTTCTTCAACCACAGGTTGCGCCACGGTACGGTTTAACAGGTTACGGGCACGGATTGTCAGCTCACGTGGATTGAAGGGTTTCGTCAGGTAATCGTCAGCACCAATTTCCAGACCCAGGATGCGGTCTACTTCGCTATCGCGGCCGGTCAGAAAAATCAGGCCAATATTTTCTTTTTGACGCAGTTCTCTTGCCAGAATAAGGCCATTTTTGCCTGGCAGATTAATGTCCATAACAACCAGATTTACCTTATTGTCGGTAAGCTTCTGGTTCATTTCTTCACCATTCACAGCTTCAATGACGTCATACCCTTCTCCCTGAAACAGGCTCACCAGGTTTAAACGGGTTACTTCTTCGTCTTCAACGATAAGAATCACAGGAGTTTGCATTAGAGTTAGACCTTATGTGAATTGTGTTAAATTAATAACGGGATTTTGTTTTATATATGACTTGTAATTGTCAAATAATGCGTAATTATAACCAGCCATCCAATTGTTAACAAGTTTTTTGTTAACAATTAGATTTTGCTAATATTTGTTGGCTGCAAATTACTGATAACTACTACGATTAGTCAGTTAATGTTGATCGTTTTTAATCACGATAACGGGAAAATTAATGCTGATGCGGATCCCCTGGCCTAAGGTGCTGTCGAGCTGGATCTTGCCATTTAATGCCTGGGTGACAAGGTTATAGACCAGGTGTAGCCCCAGACCACTGCCTCCTTCTCCGCGCTTGGTAGTGACAAAGGGATCAAAAATACGCTTTTTAATAGACTCAGGTACACCTGCGCCATTGTCGGTATAGATAAGCTGGCAGTTGCTATCCTGTACTGATATATCAATGGTCATTTCGCCCTGTTCAATGTGTTCAAACGCATGGATCAGGCTATTCATGATAAGGTTTATCAGTATCTGATTTATCGGTCCGGGTTTACTGTCAAGTTCGAGCTGAGCAGGGCAGTTGACAATAATCTGATGCTGAGTTTTTTTCAGATTGGGCCTAAGTGATAACAGCACCTCGTTGATCAGCTGCTGCATATTAAACTGGCGACGGTTTTCATTGGACTGATCTACCGCAACCCGCTTGAAGCTGGAGATCAGGCTAGCCGCCCGTTCCATATTGCGATAGATGATACCGAGGTTCTCTTTACTCTCTGACAAAAACCTGGCCAGCTGGGAAGAAGTAAGTTTCTTCTCATCAAAAGCGCGCTGGATATCAGCCAGTTTATCCTGCAGCAAGGTTGATGCCGTCACACCGAGCCCAATTGGCGTGTTAACTTCATGCGCGACGCCGGCGACCATCTGGCCCAGGCTGGCCATTTTCTCGGTTTCAACAATCTGATTCTGGTACTGATGCAAGGTAGCCAGAGTGTTCAGTAATTCCTGATTAGATGTTTTTAAAGCGTCGGTACGTTCGGCAATTTTCTGCTCCAGGCTCAGTGTCAGTTGTCTGTTTTCCTGTTCAGCCTGCTGCAGTTTACTGATTTGCTGTTCGATACGGTCCAGCATAGTGTTAAAAGCCCGGCTTAGCATGTTGTACTCTTTAATCGGCGCTGTAGGTGCCCTGACCTGATAGTCTTTTTGTTTCGACACTTTCTGCATCACGCTAAGTAAATTCTCTATCGGGCTGGTAAAGCGCTTCTGCAGTTTAGAGCTGATAAAAAAGGCACTGCCAAGTGCTATCAGTGCAATAAGAATATCGAGCAGAATACGAGTCTGAATATAAGCGCTCAGTTCTTCCTGGCTTGCGCGTACATAGACATAACCTAGCACTTTTTCATCAGCATAAATGGCTTTAGCCAGTTCGATATAATTGTCACTGATGTAAGGTTTAAGAAACTGCTGCACCCGGGAGAACTGCACCGGGAAAGGGCCTATGCCGTCACGGTTGTAGCTGGCAAAAAAACTCAGCTCATCTGAGTCAGTTGTTTTTTTGTAGATATGAATATTGTGCAGGATGTTTACGGCTTTAAAAGACTTAAGCCGGTTTTCCTCTGTATCAGCATCATCTTGCAAAATGCTGTTCTGGGCATTGAAGGCAATAATACTGACGTAACCCTCAAGCTGGGTTACCAGTTTTTTCTGTTGTAGCTTCACATCCTGAGCTGTCGATACCACCATCGCAAGGCAGAGTGTCAGACTGCAGATAAGCATAATCACCCAAATTAACGCACTTTTAATGGACGTGGTTTTATCTATTGCAATCATTCAGTTATCTCTGTGAACTTGATGGTCGTTCCGGCTTTGACAGCCTGCATTGATGTTATGCACATTAAGCCAAATTAGCAAACTGCGCTGGTAAATTTCGTAAAGCAGTTTATAGTTGGAGCACTTGTTACTTTTAGGGCTGGTTATGAGTCTGTGGGAAAGTTATAAGACCAGTGTTTTTATTTGCCATCAGGTGCTGAACTGCAATATTGATTTTGCCATTATCAGCGCTCAGAACCCCGCCGGTGTAACCGGGCATCCCTATCTTAACCTTCGTCGTGACAAAGAATTTCAGGCTTACCTAAATCAGCAAAAATTGCCTTATCGCTCTGTTATAGGCTGTGCTCCGGATCATAGTTTTCAGGAAAAAAGCTGGATAGTGCTGTGTGAGAAAAATACGGCTATTACGCTGGCGCGGCAGTTTGAGCAAAATGCTATTTACTGGGTAGAGCAGGGTGAGTTATTTCTGGTGCCGGTACTGCTGGCTCAGCATGAAGAAAGCCTGGGAAATTTCCGCGAACGTCTGGTATTGATGCCTGACTAATTTTTACGTTGCAGGATGTCCAGCACCGGTTGCAATTTGTCACCGTAGATCACTTCCATCTGTCTTCTGGTCATATTCTGGCTGACTTTTTCACCTTCTGTTTGCGGTTGCTGCAGCAGGGCCGCAAAATCACTGGCGCAAATGCAAACCAGGCCTGGTGCAGTCATGCCTGGGAGCTGGGCGGAGCGGTATAACATGTTCGGGCAGGCTTTGGTTCGTTTTGGGTTCTGCACACAGCTAAGACTGTCAGCTGCTGCCGGTGCTATTATGAATAACAGAAACAGAGCTGACAATTTATACATAAGGCGTCCTTAGTTTTTCTGGCTGGCGCGGTATATAACAAAGCCATTGGCTTTTGCGATAACACTTACCTGCCTGAACGAGCGTTGTAGCACTTCCTGATAGGCCAGATGGCTGTTAGCCACAATCGTTAAATTACCCTGACTGCTCAACCGTGTTGCACTTTGCGCGATAAAAGCTTCGACAATACTGTAGTCAGTTTTTATACCGGTGTGAAACGGCGGATTACTGACAATGTAATCAAACTGCTTGGGAAACTCAGGCAAGCCATCTGCTGTGATAACTGTGCCGCTGAGGTTGTTGGCGCTCAATGTCAGCTCGGTTGCTTTCACCGCCAGCGCACTAATATCTGAACTGAACAGTTCAATTTGTGGGTATTTACGCTTTAACATTGCGCCGATGACACCGCAGCCACAGGCGAAATCAAGTACCTTACCCTGGCTGATAGCTGGCAGGTTATCCAACAGCAACGCGGTACCAAGATCAAGTTTGCCGTGGTTAAATACTCCCGGCAGAGAGTTCAGCGTTAGCTGCTCACCAGCAGCTGTAATGCTGAATTGACTGGCAGTAATCTGTGGCAGTGCCGAGAAATCACCAAACAGAGAAAACCACAGACAATGCTTGGCGTTATCCAGTTTGTTGGCACCCAAACCAAGCTTTTGCGCATGGCTGCCCAGGCTTTTTATACCGCCTTTATTGTCACCGGTAACAAAAACTGCTGTGGTATTTTTTATCGCAGGTTTAAGCTGGCTAAGAGTGTATGCCAGCTGATCTTTACTTTTCGGATAAAAAATGACAATGGTGTCAAAGCTGTCGCTAAATGCAGGGTTAACATTGTCGTACAGCTTGACGGCGGGGTGCAGCCAGCTTTTAACTACAGCAGCATCTGTACTGTAGCAGCTTAACTGTAAGTGCGGTGCCAGATGCAAAAGTTCGGCAGCTAAGGTATCTGCCATAGGCTCTGCCAGCAGCACTTTGCCGCTAAGATCAGCAATATTACGTAAAACCAGTTGACTGGCGGTGGCTAACATTTAGTTGTCCTTTTTATACATCAGATCCCAGACGCCATGGCCCAAACGCTGCCCGCGCTGTTCAAACTTGGTCAAAGGTCTGTGTTCAGGCCTTTCAACATAGGTATTATCAGCTGACAGGTTACTGAAGCCTTCTGCTGCCTGCATGACTTCCAGCATATGCTCCGCATAGTTTTCCCAGTCAGTTGCCATATGAAACACACCGCCGGGTTTTAGTTTTCGCCTGAGCAGCTGCACGAACTCTGGCTGCACAATACGGCGCTTGTGGTGACGTTTTTTATGCCACGGGTCAGGGAAAAACAGCTGTACAGTGTCCAGGCTATTGTCAGCAATAGTATCTTCAAGTATTTCAACCGCATCGTGCTCAAATACCCGCAGGTTTTTGACCTGTTGCGCAGCAGCATCAGACAGACAAGCACCGACGCCCGGTCGGTGTACCTCTATACCGATAAAATCTTTTTCAGGTGCTTCTTTTGCCATTTGTACCAGAGACTTGCCCATACCAAAGCCAATTTCCAGCACCACGGCGCTGTCGCGGCCAAATACCTGCGCCAAAGGCAAAGGTGTACTCTGATATTGCAGGCCATAGTCTGGCCAGTAGGTATCCAACGCATGTTGCTGACCTTTAGTCAGCCGCCCTTCGCGCAGCACAAATGAGCGGATCTTCCGCATATAAGTTGTGTTTTCAGCCTGCTGGCCGTGCTGCTCGGTACTGTCTGTCATCTGTTGCTCCGCCTAATCGTTAACGGCGCGTATTATCCTTGTATTACGGTCTTTGCTCAACCGCGATTATGGTTGGCAAGGCCAGGCGCTGTGCTTATACTGCCGGCAATTGTTCTGGCAGAGGCCTTTATGTTGCAGCAACAGGATGCAGTTTGGTTTTCAAATCAGTTAGTTAGCTGGTATCAGCAGCATGGGCGTAAAACACTACCCTGGCAAATAGAGAAGACCCCATACAAAACCTGGCTCAGTGAAATAATGCTGCAGCAAACCCAGGTAGCGACTGTTATGCCATATTTCGAGCGTTTTGTTGCCCGTTTTAATGATGTAACGGCGTTAGCAGCAGCTGAGCTTGATGAAGTACTGCATTTATGGACGGGGCTTGGCTACTATGCCCGGGCGCGCAATCTGCATAGGGCTGCAAAGATAATAGTTGCAGAGCACCAGGGCGAGTTTCCGTGTGAGTTTGAGCACGTTCTGGCGTTGCCCGGTGTTGGCAGATCAACCGCCGGCGCGGTATTGTCGCTGGCTTTGGGGCAGCATCACCCGATCCTTGATGGTAACTGTAAGCGTGTTTTGGCGCGTTTTGCTGCAGTACCCGGCTGGCCGGGGGATAAAGCGACGGAGCAAAAACTCTGGCAACTGGCTGAACAGATAACACCAAAACAGACGGTAGCGCAGTTTAATCAGGCGATGATGGACCTTGGCGCAACATTATGCAGCCGCAGTAAGCCGCGTTGCAGCGAATGTCCGCTGAAATTAAAATGTAAAGCGGCGCTGGCAGGCGAGCAGGCATTATATCCGGGTAAAAAGCCAAAGAAGGTGCTGCCTGAGAAACAAAGCTTCTGGTTACTGTTGCAACATCAACAACAAGTGTTACTGCAACAGCGTCCGGCAGCCGGTTTATGGGGCGGCCTGTATGGCTTTATCGAATTTGCCGGTGCGCAGGAGCGTGAGCAGTATATAGCGTTAAATGGTTTGCAAATTGACGCTACCGATCAGTTGCCGGCTTTTCGGCATACTTTCAGCCATTTTCATCTGTGGATCCAACCGCAGTTGCTGAAGCTGAAATCGTTGCCGGATGCAGTGCAGGAGCATTCTGGTGCAAGTTGGTTTAGAATAGACGCCATTCCAGCGGTTGGTTTGTCAGCTCCGGCAAAGCAGCTATTACAACAACTGATTGCTACAACAGCGGATTCTGAGGATCGTGAAATATGAGCCGTACAGTATTTTGTCAATATTTAAAAAAAGACGCGCCGGGCCTGGATTTTCAATTGTACCCGGGAGATTTGGGCAAGAAGATTTTTGACTCTATCAGCAAGGAGGCTTTTGCCCTTTGGCAGGCAAAGCAAATTATGCTGATTAATGAGAAAAAGCTTAACATGATGAACCCGGAGCACAGAAAGTTGCTGGAAGAGCAGATGGAAGCTTTCTTGTTCAAAGGCGAAAATGTTGAAATTGAAGGCTATAAGCCGGTAGAGAAATAGTTGTTAGTTAGAATGGTGCTGGCTTAGCGCCAGTGCCAACGCTATAATTCGGATTAGAAAATTTAATCATTCAAGAGAGATTATGGCGCGTCGACTGCCCCCGCTTAATGCATTAAAAGCGTTTGAAACTGCCGCCAGGCATTTAAGTTTCACTAAAGCTGCTGAAGAAATGTATGTAACCCAGGCCGCTATTAGTCATCAGATTAAAGCGCTGGAAGACCATCTTGGCCTTAAGCTGTTTATGCGCAAAAACCGCTCACTGTTACTGACAGAAGAGGGGCAAAGTTACTTTCTTGATATCAAAGAAATTTTTCTGCAACTGCATGAATCGACCGAAAAGCTGCTGGCCCGTGGCGCTAAGGGCTCACTGACGGTAAGTTTACAGCCAAGCTTTGCGATTCAGTGGTTAGTACCCAGATTAAACCAGTTTAGTGAACTGCACCCTGATATTGATGTGCGGATAAAAGCGGTTGACCTGGATGAAGGTTCATTAACAGATGATGTCGACGTGGCCATCTACTATGGCCGTGGCACCTGGCGTAATCTGCATGCTGACAAACTGCATACGGAATACCTGCTGCCGGTCTGTTCACCATTGCTGCTAAACCGTAGCAAACCTTTGCTGGAGCCAACAGATCTGCAATACCATAACTTATTGCACGATGGCTCGCGCCGGGCCTGGAAAGCCTGGTTCACCACTCAGGGCTTCAAGCATTTTAATGTGAATCAGGGGCCGATTTTCAGTCATTCTTCTATGGTATTGCAGGCTGCTATTCATGGTCAGGGTGTGGCACTGGCTCATAACGTTTTGGCCCGGCCTGATATTAACTCAGGCAGGTTAATAGTGCCGTTTAACCACGTACTGATCTCAAAAGATGCCTATTACTTAGTATGCCGGGAAAGCCAGACTGAGCTGGGTAAAATTACTGCTTTTCGTCAATGGATGACACAAATGGTTGAAGCTGAGCAAGCTGAGTTTGCCGAACAGCAATTTACCAATGCGGTGGCACTTGATTAAGTTTATTAAAGATAAGCCGGCACAGCCTAAAGCCCGCATGCTGCTGGCGCATGGTGCCGGTGCCGGTGCCGAGAGTGAGTTTATGTGTCAGTTAGCTGATCAGCTGCTGCAACATAAGGTAGAAGTCTGGCGCTTTAACTTTGCCTATATGCAGCGGTTTATCGACACAGGTAAGCGCAGCCTGCCGGATAAGTTGCCGCTGTTGCAACAGCTGTTTAGTCAGCTTATTACCGAGTGCCCTGACGATTTGCCGCTGTTTGCCGGCGGTAAATCTATGGGTGGCCGGGTTGCCAGCATGCTCAGTGCGCATAATAAAGTGCGGGCAGTTGTAGCTTTTGGCTATCCTTTTCATGCACCTAAAAAGCAGCAGTGGCGCACAGAGCATTTTGCTACGTTGAATTGTAAGCTGTTTATTGCGCAGGGTGAACGTGATGCCTTTGGCAACCGGGAAGAAGTTGCTGTGCAAAGCTGGCCGCAGGTAACCGTTAACTGGCTAACAGATGGCGACCATGATTTAAAACCCAGAGTAAAAACCGGTCTGACACAAAGCCACCTTATTGCACAGGCCGCACAGTTTTGTAGCAGGAGCATTGATGAAGTACTTTTGGCAAATCAGTAATAGTACGGCAGCCTTGTATGGTGCTGCTGTAGTGGGGTTGAGTGCGGTGCTGATGCATTTATGGCAGGGCAGCTTAAGTACCGAAGCCGTTGCCCGGGTAATAAGTGCTTTGGCAATGCTGGCTTTTCATGCTTTAGCATTGCTGGCTATTGGTACGCGCCAAAGCAGTGCTAAGTTAACGCAGTTGGTGGCGCTGCTGTGGCATCTTGGTTTGTGGTGTTTTGTCTGGACTATACTGGCAGGCGTTTTCGTATTGCCATTTCATTATTCTCAGCTGGCGCCGATAGGTGGCCAGCTACTTATTGCTGCCTGGTTGCTGTTCGCTGTAACGGCCTGGCGGCGGAGTTAACATGCGACAATTATTACTGTATTGCCGTGCAGGCTTTGAGAAAGAGTGTGCTGCCGAAATTCAGCACAAAGCCGGCCTGCACAATGTGTTCGGCTACTGTAAATTAAGCAGTAATAGTGCTTATGTTATTTTTGAAGCCTATGATGCCGACAGCCTGGCAGCGTTTTACCGCGATTATCCGTTTGAACAGTTTATCTTTATCCGGCAGTGGAGTTTGTTGCAGGCCGAACTGTTGGAGTTACCACCGGCAGACCGAATCGCCCCGGTGATTGAAGCTGTACTTGGTGCTGAACTGACTGGCTGTGGTGAGCTAAGGGTTGAATACCCGGAAACCAATGACGGTAAAACGCTATCAACATTGGCGCGTAAGCTAACTGTGCCGCTGCGCCAAGCCCTGCGCCAGGCAGGGGTGTTGCTCGCTAAGGAGCAAAAGCGGGCACCTGTGCTGCATTTGTTTTTATTAAGCGGCCAGCAAGGCTATGTGGGTTTATCTTACCCTGAAAACAACAGCCCGTTGGAAAACGGCATTATGCGGTTAAAGTTTCCCAATGAAGCGCCAAGCCGAAGTACCTTGAAGCTGGAAGAAGCTTTTTTGCAGTTTATTCCTAAACATGAATGGGATAAACGTTTAGCCGGCGGCATGAATGCGGTAGATCTTGGTGCCTGTCCGGGCGGATGGACTTATCAGCTGGTTAAGCGCAGCATGATGGTTACAGCTATTGATAACGGCCCGATGGCAGAGTCTCTGATGGAAACCGGCCAGGTAAGACATTTAACCGTCGATGGTTTTAAATTTGAACCGCAGAAGAAAAATGTGTATTGGCTGGTGTGCGACATGATTGAACAGCCGCAACGGGTTGCTGAGCGGATAGGGGACTGGTTGATTAATGGCTGGTGTCAGGAGACGATTTTTAACCTGAAACTGCCGATGAAGAAGCGCTATGAAACGGTAAATGAAATCTTAGAACAGTTTGAACAGCGTTTAATTGAAGCCGGTATTAAATACCGGCTGCAGGTTAAACACCTTTACCATGACAGGGAAGAGGTAACTGTGCACGTACAAAATCTGGTACAGCGGTTTTAGCCGCTGTGCTTAAAGCGCTGAGTTACTCAGCGCTTAATTCCAACTTCACCCATACCATACGATGATCCGAACTGGCACCGCGCGAGCCTACCAAAGGGTATAGCGGGTCAGATGTCTCTGGCCAGAACACACCGCTTTCAAGCACTTGCCAGCCTGCTTTGGATGGCAGCACATAGTCTGCCCGCATCCGCCAGCCTGCGGTATGAAATGCCGCTTTAGGGTTATCCGGCGTATGCTCAGCGCCGCCTTTGCTTTGCGGTGGTTTAGCGTTGTTTACGCGCGGGTGCTGGTACAGCGAGCTGATAGCGCTGTTAAAGGCGTCACCTTCGCCATCCGCAGAAGAGTTTTGATCGCCAAGTAAAACAAAGCGTGTACCAACTGGCAGGCCACCTTTTACGGCTTTGTCATCATAGATATAGCCGCTGTTGGCGGGAGTCAGGTAGTCTGCCCAGAAACGGATCTCATCATGGTTGCGGATGCCGTTGCGGTTTTCCTCGCCGTCAAACACCGGTGGTGTAGGGTGACTTGCCAGCACATGTACTTTTTCGCCATTGACAGTAAGAGGAATGTCCCAGTGACTTTTTGACGACAACGGAAACTCTGCCCAGGCTTTTTTGCTATACCAGGGGCTGCCATCGGCTTTCTTCGTCGGCATAAAACCGGGCATATCTTTCCATTTAAAATGCTGAAAGGTGCGCACGTTAGCTGTATCTATCGGAAACTTCGACAACAGCACCATGCCATACTGGCCTGGATAAAATCCGAAACCCCAGGCGTCGGCACCGGTGCCACTGGCAACACCGTCATTGTCCAGATCATAAGGGCTGGGCTGGCCGGTATTAACCGTGCTGTAGTAAAAGTATGGGTAATCGATAGCTTCGGCAGTGCCTTGTGCTTTATTCAGATAATTACGGATAAAAGCCTTAATACCTTTTTCCGGCTTTTCAATATAATCAAACTCATTTAACAGCAGTACATCCGGCCGGACCAGCTGAATAATGTGCGCGATATTGCGGATCTGAGGCTGAGTATCTGTCTCAAGAAGTTTTGCCAGCACGGTACCATCACCAGGCTCACCGGCGGGCAGGTAATTTTGCGCTTCCATACTGACATTAAAGGTGGCAAAGGTGACTTCAGTAGCATGCATAGACACAGAAACTCCAAGGCTTATAACTGCACTGAGGATAGTTAGAGCTTTATATGTTTTCATCAGAAAAGAGGGAATAATTCAGACAGGCGGCTAGCATAAAGCCCACTGCGCCTAAAAACCAGCAGAAGCATTAATTTAGCCGGAAAGTCATTTTATGAGCAAATTCCAGCTACATAGTGCGCAACTCCGACCTGCTATGTTACACTTATATGGCAGTCGCCTAAGACAATTAGAGGAGCAAAAAGTTCCCATAAATCGGATTGGCGTAAGAAAAATGTAATATGGTTTCGATACCATTATCTCCCAAATTGAACGCAGCATCTGTATTCAAATGGATTTAGATAAATACCTACAACTACCAGGTGAAAAACGATATGAAAATTAAAAATATAGCATTGGCCGTTACGTTAGCGTTTGGCGTAAGCAATGCCGTACTAGCCGACACGGCTTCATCAATTCGCGGTAATATTGTTACTCAGGAAGGTCAAACCGCTTCGAATGCTCGTGTTGATATACTGCATGTGCCGTCTAATACCCGTTCAGTAACGACCTCAAATGAATCCGGTTCATTTGTTAGTAGCGGTTTGCGCGTTGGTGGTCCTTATATCGTAACTATAACCAGCGCAGAGGGCACCCGGGTTTATGACAATATTTTTCTATCTCTTGGTGAAACCTTCCGCTTAAATGCGCAATTAGAGCCTGAAGTTGCGGCAGGAGTGGAGAGAATCGCGGTGACCGGTTCTGCACTGAGCTTATTAAATGCCGGGAAAATGGGTACTTCGACTACTTTTAATGCCTCGCAGATTAATAGTATGCCGCTATTTGACCGTGATTTGAAAGACGTTGTAAGGCAAGACCCTTTGGTTGTGGTGCTTGGTGATGCTACGTCATCGATGTCTGTTGCCGGTGCTAACCCACGTTATAACAGTTTGACAGTTGACGGTGTGCGCCAGGATGATGATTTTGGTCTGAATGATAATGGCTATCCAACTCAGCGCTCTCCTATTCCGTTGTCTGCTCTGGATCAAATTACGGTAAGCACTGCACCATTCACTGTAAAGTCTGGTGGCTTTACAGGTGCTGGTGTTAACGCAGTAACTAAATCGGGTACTAATGAGTTTAAAGGTTCTTTCTTTTACGAGTATATGGATCAGTCCCTGTCTGGTAAATCAGGTGCTCCAGGACGAGAGAAAGTTGAATTATTAGATTTTAATCGTAAAGTTTGGGGTGCAAGTTTAGGTGGTGCTCTGATTGAAGATAAACTGTTTTTCTTCGTAGCTTATGAAGATTTGATTGAGCCTTACAACACACTGTGGGGTGCTGCAGGTTCAAGTGCACCAAATTCTGCCAGCGTCACTCAATCTGATATTGACGAAGTTGCACGAATTGCACGCGAAGTTTATGGCGTAGAAGCTGGGCAGTGGAATGTTGCAGACGATTTGGAAGACAAGAAACTGCTAGCCAAACTGGACTGGAATATTAATGATGACCACCGTGCATCTTTCACTTATCAAAAGACTGAAAGTAATGCTATCAACACCGGAGCTGGCTCAAGAGCTACCCAAATTGCACTTGACACTAATTTCTACAACAATCAACAGGATTTAGAGGCGTTCGCTGGGCATTTGTACTCTGTTTGGAGTGACAATTTCAGTACTGAAGTTAAAGTAGCCTGGAAAGAAGTTGAAGTTGGTCAAAACCCGTTACGTGGTAATACTTATGGCCAAGTTCAAGTTGACACACCTTCTGGTCGGGTGATTTTTGGCCCTGATACATTTAGACATGCTAACGAATTAACTAACGATTTATTTCAGCTTCGATTAGCCGGTGAGTATCTGCTTGAAGATCATACCATTAGCTTTGGCTGGGAACACGAAAAGCTTGATGTGTACAACCTGTTTGTGTCAAACAGCAAAGGTACCTGGCAGTTCCATAACACTGTGGTTGATGGTGTAGTAACTGTTAGCGGTCTTGACCGTTTCTTACAACAAACATCATCGGGCTTTAGCTATCAGAATGCCTATACGTTAAACCCGGCTGATGCAGCAGCAGCATTTAAATTCGGTACAGATGCATTTTACCTGCAGGACAGTTGGGATTTGTTTGATTATGATTTAACGTTAGATTTTGGTCTGCGTTATGAACGTTATAATTCAGATAGTGAGCCTCGCCTGAATGAAAACTTTGTTGAGCGCTACGATATTGTCAACACCGAGAATATGGACGGCAAGGATCTTCTGATGCCGCGCTTCGGCTTTAACTGGCGTGGTTTGGATAACACGATAATTCGCGGTGGTATTGGTCGCTTTAGTGGTGGCCGTCCTAATGTATGGCTGGCAAACGGCTTTTCTAACGATGGTATAATTCTAGTGCAGGCACCAGGTTCTGCTACAGCAAATCAGACCGATATTGATTTTACAAACATACCTGATTCCGTGACAGACTCATTGGTTCCGGGAGATGGTAACGTCAACGCGATTGATCCAAACTTTAAACTGCCATCTGAATGGAAATATAACCTGGCAGTAGATTACCTGCTGCAATCTGATTTCGGCAATTGGGATCTGACAGCTGAATACATCCACTCTAATAAAGACCGTGATGTTATCTGGAAGGATCTACATCGGGAAAATTATGAGGTTGTAACTGGGCCCGATGGTCGTAATATTTATACTGGCGTGTTGGCTGATGGTGTGCCTAATCGTAACGACATCCTCTTTGTTAATGGTTCAGGTGGCAGAAGTAATGTTTATGCCTTTGGTGCGGCGACTAAGTTTGATGACTTGAGTATTCGTTTTGGTTATGCGCATCAAAATGTTAAAGATTTGTCTTCGGGTACGTCAGCTCAAGCTGCTTCAAATTTCTCGCGATATGCTGCAGTAGACCGTAACGAATCAACTGTTGGTACAGCAGGTTATGAAATTAAGCATCGCTTTAACTTCACTCTGACCTATAGCCACGAGTTTTTTGCTGGCTATAAAAGTAACTTCACGCTTTATGGCGAACGTCGTTCAGGTCGCCCTTATAGCTGGACAGTAGGCCCGGGCCGTGCCTTTGGTGACAATGGTAGCAATGGTGGTACTGATGACCGTAATGGTTATTTACCGTATATACCTACTGGTCCGGATGACGCTAATGTGCGTTATAGCGGAGATTTCGGTTGGGATGATTTTGTTGCAGCAGGACTGGATAAGTACGCAGGTCAAATCATGCCGCGGAATACTGAGTCAGGCCGTTACACTAATACCTTGGACTTTAAATTTGAACAGGAAACACCGGGCTTTATGGAAGGACATAAAGGTTCTTTCTATATTGAAATAAAGAACTTACTTAATATGATTGATAGCAGTGCTGGTCGTGTTTACGAAACTGCTTTCCCTGGCTACCAGAGAATCGCGGATGTTGCGTATGATGCAGATGCCAATCAGTACGTATATAGTGCTCCTACTGCGAGAACTGAAGTGCCACAGACTTTCCGCAATATTGAGTCTGCATGGCGGATGAAAATTGGTGTAAGTTATAAGTTCTGATAATCTTTCAAAGTAACTAGTAAGTGCCCGCTTAATGCGGGCATTTTTTTATTTCTTAATCAGCGTTTTTTAGCGATAATTACCGGCTTATTTTGCCAAAGTGAATTACTCCGTGGGAAAAAACACTATTATTGCGATTGCTGGCGCTTCGGCATCCGGCAAAAGCCTTTTTGCATCAACGGTATACCAGGAGCTGGTTGCTGAACTTGGCGGTGAACGTATCGCTATACTGTCGGAAGATGCCTATTACCGTGACCAAAGCCACTTGTCGTTTGAGCAGCGCACGCTGACTAACTACGACCATCCAGCAGCTTTTGAACATGAGTTGCTGGCATCTCATTTGAATGCATTGCGAAATGGCAAAGCGATTCAGATGCCACAATATAGCTATAAAACACATACCCGCACTGATGAAACTATTACAGTACAGCCGGCAAAAGTTATTCTGGTTGAAGGTATTTTGCTGTTAACTGATGAGCAGTTGCGGCAGCAGTTTGATATTACTGTGTTTATGGATACACCGCTTGATGTGTGCTTGCTACGCCGTATAAAGCGTGACTTAGAAGAGCGTGGTCGCAGTTTAAGCTCTGTTACCGAGCAATATGAAAACTCAGTACGACCCGCATTTTTTGAGTTTATCGCACCTTCCAAACAATACGCAGATCTGGTTGTGACCCGCGGTGGTAAGAATCAGATTGCTATCGATATTATAAAAGCAAAAATCCGCCAGCTGCTGGCGGAATAACAACCAGGAAATATAACTATGATGGGATTGGTGGGCATTCTTGCCCTGTTACTGGTAGCTTACGCTGCGTCGGCCAACCGCAGCCGGATTAACTGGCGTACTGTAGGCGGCGCTTTTGGCATACAGCTGGCAATAGGTGCCTTTGTATTGTATGTACCCTTCGGTCAGGACGTGCTGTTTAGCATTTCAACCTTTGTTGCCGACATTATCAGCTATGCTACAGCCGGTATTGAGTTTCTGTTCGGTGATATTGGTCGTAAATCGCAGGGCTTTATTTTCGCTATCCATGTGCTGACTATTATTATCTTTTTCTCATCCCTTATTGCTGTGCTTTACCATATAGGTGTGATGACATGGATAATCCGTATTATAGGTGGTGGCTTGCAAAAGCTGCTGGGCACCAGCCGGCCTGAGTCAATGTCGGCGGCTGCCAATATTTTTGTTGGCCAGACAGAAGCGCCATTAATTGTAAGGCCTTTTATTCCAACTATGACCCGTTCTGAATTGTTCGCAGTAATGGTAGGCGGTCTGGCATCAGTTGCAGGCTCTGTGCTGGCGGGGTATGCCGGTTTAGGCATAGAGCTTAAATATCTTATAGCCGCCAGCTTTATGGCCGCGCCAGGTGGCTTTTTAATGGCGAAGCTTATTTTACCGGAGACAGAACAACCGAAGAATGAGCTGGATGAAATTAAAACCGACACTCAGCATACCAATCTGATTGATGCTGCTGCGGCTGGTGCGTCAAGCGGCATGCAACTGGCACTGAACGTAGGCGCAATGTTATTGGCGTTTGTCGGCTTAATAGCGTTGGTTAATGGAGCCATTGGTGGTATTGCTGGTTGGTTTGGTGTAGAGGGCTTAACGCTGCAGGTTATCTTCGGCTATGTGTTCCAGCCGCTGGCGTTTATTTTAGGCGTGTCCTGGGATGAAGCGCGTATGGCCGGCAGTTTTATTGGCCAGAAACTGGTTATTAATGAGTTTGTCGCATACCTCGACTTTGTGCAGGTGAAAGAGCAGTTAAGTGCCCATACTCAGGTGATAGTCACTATCGCCCTGTGTGGTTTTGCTAACTTCTCTTCAATTGCTATTTTATTAGGTGGTTTGGGTGGTATGGCTCCAAGTCGCCGCGCTGATATTGCAGAGCTGGGTTTAAAAGCTTTGCTTGCTGCAACATTGGCGAACTTAATGAGCGCTGCAATTGCAGGGTTCTTTTTTTCCTTAGGCTAAAAACAGGTCTTTTATATGACACAGCAAGTTCCAACGTTAGATATAAGACGGTTTGCCACCGACAAAGATAACTTTGTTGCCGAAATTGGCAAGGCCTACACTGAGTTTGGATTCTGTGGCATCAGCGGCCATGGTATTCCGGATCAAGTGGTAGATAATACATATAAAGCAATTAAGCAGTTTTTTGCTTTACCCAATGATGTTAAAGCTAAGTACCATATGCCTGGTCAGGGTGGGGCACGCGGTTATACCGGCTTTGGGGTTGAAAAAGCAAAAGATTCTAATCATCCGGATTTGAAAGAGTTCTGGCACGTTGGGCGTGAGCTGGAAGGCCCTGCACCGCATCCCAGCTTATATCCTAACGTCTGGCCAACCGAGGTTGAGGGCTTCAAACAAGCGACTTATGCCTTATACACTGAACTGGAAAAGTTAGGAAATACAGTGCTGGAAGCTCTGGCGCTGTACCTGGGGCAAGAGCAGAAATACTTTGCTGACAAAGTAAATTATGGTAATTCAATTTTACGGCCTATTCATTATCCGCCAATTAAAGACACCAGCACACAATCTATCCGTGCTGGTCAGCATGAAGATATTAACCTTATCACGCTATTGGTTGGTTCTAACGAGGCTGGTTTGGAAATTCTGCGCCGCGATGGCAGCTGGCTGCCGGTTACAACTATCGAAGGCACTATAGTAGTGAATATCGGTGATATGTTGCAGCGTCTGACTAACCATGTACTGCCATCAACCACGCACAGGGTGGTAAACCCGGCAGGTGCTGCGGCAGGTGAGCCGCGGTATTCGATTCCGTTTTTTATGCATCCGAACCCGGATTATGTGATTGAAACGCTCGATACCTGCGTAAGTGCCGAACGGCCAAACCGGTACCCTGAGCCTATTAACTCTAACGACTATTTAATGCAGCGTTTAGAGGAAATTGGCTTATTGAAAAAAGGCAAAATGTAAGCATTTAGCTGTTTAAATGTGCAAACAGCTTTATCTGCTGCGTCAGCATATTGACGAGGTGTGATAAGGCTGTATACTGCAGGCCATATGCAGATGTGGTGGAATTGGTAGACACGCAAGCTTCAGGTGTTTGTGCCCACAAGGCGTGAGAGTTCGAGTCTCTCCATCTGCACCAAATTAACCGGCTAAAGCCGGTTTTTTTGTACCCGTCGTTTATGTCGCTGATTTATTGTGCAAACAAATTTATTTTCAGTTTTGTCAGTTGACGGATTTTTTTTTGTCGCTATACTGCACGCCATGTTGTCGCAGTAGCGAAAACATAACGCAGATGTGGTGGAATTGGTAGACACGCAAGCTTCAGGTGTTTGTGCCCACAAGGCGTGAGAGTTCGAGTCTCTCCATCTGCACCAAATCAACCGGCTAAAGCCGGTTTTTTTGTATCCAAAACTTAGCGTTTTAGCTCTATGCGGCGGATAAAGTCTTCTACCAGCATATCGTAGAGTTTGTTCCCTAAATATAAATCCTCAACACCGTCGTCGATATTGGGATTGTCGTTTACCTCAATAACATAAACCTTGTCACCGTTCTGCTTAACATCAACACCGTAAAGGCTGTCGCCTATAGGCGCACAAGCTCGCAGTGCAGCGTCGATAACATGCGATGGTACTTCACTGATGGCGCAGGTGGTAAAGCCGCCACTTTCGGTTTTAGCTTTGCCATGTTTATATATTTGCCAGTGATTTCGCGCCATAAAATATTTACAGGCAAAAATAGCCATGCCGTTTAGTACACCAATACGCCAATCATATTCGGTGTAGGTGTATCGCTGAGCAAGAATGATGGCACTTTGCTCAAACAATGTATTTAGCTGTGCTCTGAGCTCTGTCAGAGTTTTTACCTTCACTACGCCGCGGGAAAAGCTACCATCGGGGATTTTCAGCACCAATGGCAGGCCCAGACTGTCTGCCGCACGCTCTAAGTTATCTTCATCCTGCTTGAAAAGCATAATACCATCAGGCATGGGCACTTTATGTTGTTCAAACAGGGTTTGCAGATACACTTTATTGCCACAACGCAGGATAGAGTTTGGATCGTCAATTACAGCGAGACCTTCGCGCTCGGCCTTCAGTGCCATATGAAAAGTATGATGATTAACAGCCGTTGTCTCACGGATAAACAAACCATCAAACTCAGCCAGACGATGAATGTCACGTGCCGCTATTTGTTCTATGTCCATCGCGGCTTTGCGTGCAGCTTTGGCAAACAGCTCCAGTGATTTAGGTGTACAAGGCGGGAATTTCTCCTTCGGGTCAACCAATACGGCGAGGTCATACTTATACTTTTTGTTTGTCGGCTCAACCCGCCAAATCTTATGGCTATACTTTTCCAGCGTATTGCCGAATATACTTTGCTCCTGCTCATTCAGCTTGTGCACACTGCCGATTTTTAATGTCTTAACCTGCCAATTCTGTTTCTTCTGCAGCTCCACACGCAAAATTGGTACAGGGAAAGCTTCAAACAGGTAAGTCGCTACCTTTTTTAATGCTTTGAGTTCGGTTTCGCCGAAATAAATATTAAAAATAAGCTGTGTCGCCGTCTCTTCAGCCAGTGCCTTGTTTAGCTGCGTGAGAATTGAACCAGGAATATCCTCTGCAATATCGGCAATTTCATGGCGGTTAAATTTGTTAAAGGCTCTGACTGACGGCATCACATTATGGCCTCTGGCCTCCGCGAGTAAGGAGCAATAGTAACCTGTGCCCAGATACAGTGACTGGCGGCACAGATTAATCACTCTTGTGCGTTGTTTGTTTTTAGCTGACCATTTTAGATAGTCAGGTAATGTCATTACGCCGTCATACTGATAAAACGGTGCCCAATCCTGCGCTTTATCAACCACAATAATCAGCTTAGCCATTTACACTCCCGATTTTTTATTAGCATTGCCTGCTTTAAAGCAAAAAGACAGCAAAGAAAGCAACTCTTCAAAAGTTAAATTTCTTATTGGCATTTCATTCATTTAGCTGTTGTTATCCTAAACTTAGTTAAAAACCAGACAAAGGCAATAATAGGTATAGTAATGACACACAATGATGTAACTGAAGCACTTACATTCCGTCGTGCCACCTTACCCGATGTTTCAGCGCTCACTCAGCTTGAATCGCGTTGCTTTGACTCAGACAGGATCAGTAGCAGAAGTTTCCGCCGCTTTATTACAGAAAAACGAAGTGATCTGTTGCTTGTCGAGCACGACGGTTCGGTAGTTGGCTATTTCCTGCTTATTTATCGCAGAGGCACGAGTTTAGCCAGGCTCTATTCGTTGGCGGTAGATCCAGATAAGCGTAAGAGGGGCATTGCTGAACTTTTGATGTCAGCGGCAGAAAAAGCTGCTTCTGCGCGTAATTGTGTTTTATTAAGACTGGAAGTGCGTTTTGATAATCTGTCTGCAATCAGGTTGTACCAGAAACTGAATTACCATGAGTTTGCGGTGAAGCATGATTTTTATGAAGATCATTCGGATGCTATCTGTATGCAGAAGCAGATTATTCAGTTTGACAGTGCGTCGGTAAATCGTCAGGTACCCTATATAGCCCAAACAACGCCTTTCACATGTGGCCCTGCCTGCCTACTTATGGTGTTCAACTACTTTAAGCCTAATCAATTTGACCCGACTGCACTTGAAATCGATATTTGGCGCGAAGCTACCACTATTTTTATGACTTCCGGGCACGGGGGATGCGGTCCCCGCGGGTTGGCGTTAGCTGCGCATCAGCGTGGGTTTCAGGTCGATATTTATCTTAATAAGGAAGGACCGTTGTTTACTGACACAGTGCGCAGCGAGGTCAAAAAAATGATACTTCAGCGTGTTCATGAATCTTACCGGAAAAAAGTGGAGCAGTGTGGCATAGCTGTGCATCGTGCTGAACTTGGAATTTCATCTATCAAAACCTTGTTAGAAAGTGGGGCATTACTGGTGGTACTTATCAGTACCTGGCAGTTTGATAAGAGTAAAGCGCCACATTGGGTGGTGGTATGTGCTGTTGACGAGCACTTTGTTTATATCAATGATCCTGACACTGAAGATATTCCATGGTTATCTCCCAGTGAGCGACAATATATACCGGTAGAACATTCGGTTTTTATGAAGGCGTTTAGCTATGGTAAAAGCCGTCTTAAAGCTGCTGTTGTTATAAAAGGCGGTAAATAACGCATTATTTGTCTGAAATATTACCGTTTTGCTGATTTTTTCTTCTAACGATCGTGAAAAACCAATTTTTCTCACTTAAGCGCTTGCACGTGTTTAAAAACGCCCTATAATGCGCGCCATGCCACGGGGTGCTGCGAAAACAGAGTCTCCGGGTGGTTTAGAAAGAAAGTTAAAAATCTTCAAAAAGACGCTTGACAGACTTTCTTAAATCACTAAAATGGCGCCCTCGCTTCACGGTGGTGTTTAACGCGGTGAAACGGGATAAAAAGTCGGGTGTGACGAGTGTTTTTAAAAAAGAATAATCGTCACGCTTGACTTAAAAACTGGGAAGTGTAACATACGCCTCCCGCTTCTAAGCGAAGCACGCTCTTTAACAATTCGCAATCAATCATCTGTGTGGGCACTTATGATGGATTTCACAAAATGAAATTTATCGGTTGAGTGACTTACATAGAAATATGTTTTAAGTCAGTAAGACTGAGCAGTCCTTTATGGACAGCAAACACTTTTAATTGAAGAGTTTGATCATGGCTCAGATTGAACGCTGGCGGCAGGCCTAACACATGCAAGTCGAGCGAATGAAGGGAGCTTGCTCCTGGATTTAGCGGCGGACGGGTGAGTAATGTATAGGGAGCTGCCCGATAGAGGGGGATACCAGTTGGAAACGACTGTTAATACCGCATAATGTCTACGGACCAAAGTGTGGGACCTTCGGGCCACATGCTATCGGATGCACCTATATGGGATTAGCTAGTTGGTGGGGTAATGGCTCACCAAGGCGACGATCCCTAGCTGGTTTGAGAGGATGATCAGCCACACTGGAACTGAGACACGGTCCAGACTCCTACGGGAGGCAGCAGTGGGGAATATTGGACAATGGGCGCAAGCCTGATCCAGCCATGCCGCGTGTGTGAAGAAGGCCTTCGGGTTGTAAAGCACTTTCAGCGAGGAGGAAGGGTGTTGTGTTAATAGCACAGCATTTTGACGTTACTCGCAGAAGAAGCACCGGCTAACTCCGTGCCAGCAGCCGCGGTAATACGGAGGGTGCAAGCGTTAATCGGAATTACTGGGCGTAAAGCGCACGTAGGCGGTGTGTTAAGTTGGATGTGAAAGCCCCGGGCTCAACCTGGGAATTGCATTCAAAACTGGCACGCTAGAGTATGTGAGAGGGGGGTAGAATTCCAAGTGTAGCGGTGAAATGCGTAGAGATTTGGAGGAATACCAGTGGCGAAGGCGGCCCCCTGGCACAATACTGACGCTCAGGTGCGAAAGCGTGGGGAGCAAACAGGATTAGATACCCTGGTAGTCCACGCCGTAAACGATGTCTACTAGCTGTTCGTGGTCTTGTACTGTGAGTAGCGCAGCTAACGCACTAAGTAGACCGCCTGGGGAGTACGGTCGCAAGATTAAAACTCAAATGAATTGACGGGGGCCCGCACAAGCGGTGGAGCATGTGGTTTAATTCGACGCAACGCGAAGAACCTTACCTACTCTTGACATCTAGCGAAGATTGCAGAGATGCAGTTGTGCCTTCGGGAACGCTAAGACAGGTGCTGCATGGCTGTCGTCAGCTCGTGTTGTGAAATGTTGGGTTAAGTCCCGCAACGAGCGCAACCCTTATCCTTAGTTGCCAGCACGTAATGGTGGGAACTCTAGGGAGACTGCCGGTGATAAACCGGAGGAAGGTGGGGACGACGTCAAGTCATCATGGCCCTTACGAGTAGGGCTACACACGTGCTACAATGGTACGTACAGAGGGAGGCAAGCTGGCGACAGTGAGCGGATCTCTTAAAGCGTATCGTAGTCCGGATTGGAGTCTGCAACTCGACTCCATGAAGTCGGAATCGCTAGTAATCGCAAATCAGAATGTTGCGGTGAATACGTTCCCGGGCCTTGTACACACCGCCCGTCACACCATGGGAGTGGGTTGCAAAAGAAGTAGGTAGCTTAACCTTCGGGAGGGCGCTTACCACTTTGTGATTCATGACTGGGGTGAAGTCGTAACAAGGTAACCGTAGGGGAACCTGCGGTTGGATCACCTCCTTACCTAAAGTGACATGAAGTTATAAGTGTTCACACAGATGATTGATTGCATGAGATAGAGCACACGTACAGATTGGGTCTGTAGCTCAGGTGGTTAGAGCGCACCCCTGATAAGGGTGAGGTCGGTAGTTCGAGTCTACTCAGACCCACCAAATTCCGCGTTATACGGCGTTGCTTCCCTGCTTGCATACCTAAGTATGCTTCACAGGAAAGCGCCTTGTCTAAAGCGAAATTAACTAGATTGGGGTTATAGCTCAGCTGGGAGAGCGCCTGCCTTGCACGCAGGAGGTCAGCGGTTCGATCCCGCTTAACTCCACCATTCCTTTAGTGTGTTGAAATTCAAATGAAACTGTTCTTACGAGAATGATTTGATTTGAGTTTAATCTCAAACTGCTCTTTAACAATTTGGCAAGCTGATAGTAGTAAAAAACAAGCTAAGCAACCTCTCGAACTCAAGCGAGAGAGTGTATAGCAAAGCACACTGTACGACACAAAAACATTTTTGGGTTGTATGGTTAAGTGACTAAGCGTACACGGTGGATGCCTTGGCAGTCAGAGGCGATGAAGGACGTACTAACCTGCGAAAAGCTGTGGGAAGCCGGTAAGAGGCGTTAGACCCGCAGATGTCCGAATGGGGAAACCCAGTGAGTTTACTCACTATCCTTAACTGAATACATAGGTTAAGGAGGCAAACCGGGAGAACTGAAACATCTAAGTACCCCGAGGAAAAGAAATCAACCGAGATTCCGTTAGTAGCGGCGAGCGAACGCGGAGTAGCCCTTAAGCTGGATTGGTGTTAGTGGAATCATGTGGAAATATGAGCGATACAGGGTGATAGCCCCGTACACGACAATGCCTTTTTAGTGAAAACGAGTAGGACGGGACACGTGGTATCCTGTTTGAACATGGGGGGACCATCCTCCAAGGCTAAATACTCCTGACTGACCGATAGTGAACCAGTACCGTGAGGGAAAGGCGAAAAGAACCCCTGTAAGGGGAGTGAAATAGAACCTGAAACCGTGTACGTACAAGCAGTGGGAGCACCTTCGTGGTGTGACTGCGTACCTTTTGTATAATGGGTCAGCGACTTACATTCTGTAGCGAGGTTAACCGAATAGGGGAGCCGTAGGGAAACCGAGTCTTAACTGGGCGAATAGTTGCAGGGTGTAGACCCGAAACCGGGCGATCTATCCATGAGCAGGTTGAAGGTTGGGTAACACTAACTGGAGGACCGAACCCACATCTGTTGAAAAAGATGGGGATGACTTGTGGATCGGAGTGAAAGGCTAATCAAGCTCGGAGATATCTGGTTCTCCTCGAAAGCTATTTAGGTAGCGCCTCGAGCGAATACCATTGGGGGTAGAGCACTGTTTGGGCTAGGGGGTCATCCCGACTTACCAACCCCATGCAAACTCCGAATACCAATGAGTACTACTCGGGAGACACACGGCGGGTGCTAACGTCCGTCGTGAAAAGGGAAACAACCCAGACCGCCAGCTAAGGTCCCAAAGTAATGATTAAGTGGAAAACGATGTGGGAAGGCATAGACAGCTAGGAGGTTGGCTTAGAAGCAGCCACCCTTTAAAGAAAGCGTAATAGCTCACTAGTCGAGTCGGCCTGCGCGGAAGATGTAACGGGGCTAAATCATTCACCGAAGCTGCGGACTTGTGCTTGCACAAGTGGTAGAGGAGCGTTCTGTAAGCCTGTGAAGGTGACCCGGGAGGGTTGCTGGAGGTATCAGAAGTGCGAATGCTGACATGAGTAACGATAAGGGGAGTGAAAAACTTCCCCGCCGAAAGACCAAGGGTTCCTATCCCATGCTAATCAGGGTAGGGTGAGTCGGCCCCTAAGGCGAGGCTGAAAGGCGTAGTCGATGGGAAACGGGTTAATATTCCCGTACCGGCCAATACTGCGATGGGGGGACGGAGAAAGCTAGGCAAGCGCGGCGTTGGTAGTCCGCGTGAAAGTATGTAGGTTGAGCGTTTAGGAAAATCCGGATGCTTAAGACTGAGATACGAGACGAGTCACCACGGTGACGAAGTTGCTAACGCTATGCTTCCAGGAAAAGCCTCTAAGCTTCAGGTATTGGTGACCGTACCCTAAACCGACACAGGTGGTCAGGTAGAGCATACCAAGGCGCTTGAGAGAACTCGGCTGAAGGAACTAGGCAAAATAGTACCGTAACTTCGGGAGAAGGTACGCTCTTTGCTGTGAAGGACTTGCTCCGTAAGCAGTGAAGAGTCGCAGTGACCAGCTGGCTGCAACTGTTTATTAAAAACACAGCACTCTGCAAACTCGTAAGAGGACGTATAGGGTGTGACACCTGCCCGGTGCCGGAAGGTTAATTGATGGGGTTAGCGCAAGCGAAGCTCTTGATCGAAGCCCCGGTAAACGGCGGCCGTAACTATAACGGTCCTAAGGTAGCGAAATTCCTTGTCGGGTAAGTTCCGACCTGCACGAATGGTGTAATGATGGCCAGGCTGTCTCCAGCCGAGACTCAGTGAAATTGAAATTGCGGTGAAGATGCCGTATACCCGCGGCTAGACGGAAAGACCCCGTGAACCTTTACTATAGCTTGGCACTGAACATTGACCCTACATGTGTAGGATAGGTGGGAGGCTTTGAAGCGGTAACGCCAGTTATCGTGGAGCCGTCCTTGAAATACCACCCTTGTATGTTTGATGTTCTAACGTAGGTCCCTGAATCGGGATTGCGGACAGTGTCTGGTGGGTAGTTTGACTGGGGCGGTCTCCTCCTAAAGAGTAACGGAGGAGCACGAAGGTTGGCTAAGTACGGTCGGACATCGTACGGTTAGTGTAATGGTAGAAGCCAGCTTAACTGCGAGACAGACACGTCGAGCAGGTACGAAAGTAGGTCATAGTGATCCGGTGGTTCTGTATGGAAGGGCCATCGCTCAACGGATAAAAGGTACTCCGGGGATAACAGGCTGATACCGCCCAAGAGTTCATATCGACGGCGGTGTTTGGCACCTCGATGTCGGCTCATCACATCCTGGGGCTGAAGTCGGTCCCAAGGGTATGGCTGTTCGCCATTTAAAGTGGTACGCGAGCTGGGTTTAGAACGTCGTGAGACAGTTCGGTCCCTATCTGCCGTGGGCGTTGGATGATTGAGTGGAGTTGCTCCTAGTACGAGAGGACCGGAGTGAACGAACCGCTGGTGTTCGGGTTGTCATGCCAATGGCACTGCCCGGTAGCTACGTTCGGAACGGATAACCGCTGAAAGCATCTAAGCGGGAAGCCGGCCACAAGATGAGTCATCCCTCAGACTTTAAGTCTGCTAAAGGGTCGTTGGAGACCACAACGTTGATAGGTGAGGTGTGGAAGCGCTGTGAGGCGTTAAGCTAACTCATACTAATTGCCCGAGAGGCTTAACCATACAACGCCAAAGATGTTTTAGGCTGAAAAGCCAACAGAAATACAGTGTGCATACTACAAGCTTGCTAAGTTAAAGACAGTAAACAGTTTTGCCTGGTGGCAATAGCGCTGTGGAACCACCTGATCCCATTCCGAACTCAGAAGTGAAACGCAGCTGCGACGATGGTAGTGTAGCATTCGCTATGCGAGAGTAGTTCACCGCCAGGCGCCCAAATAAACAAGCCCTTCGTGAAAACGAGGGGCTTTTTTATTTGTATGCTGGCCGGTTATCTGCCCGAGCGGGCGAACGCTATGCGACCAGTTCGTCTGGAGCGAACTGGGACAGCCAACGGCTGGTCCCGCAGGGATGAGGCGCAGGATGCGCCGAGCAATGTAGTTCACCGCCAGGCGCCTCATAAAGCAGAAGGCCTACCTTAACCGGTAGGCCTTTTTGTGTTTGGCGGCCAGAACGTATCGTTCACCGCTGCTCGCCCCGCAGCAGCACAATACTCAACACCCTCAACAATGCGGCCGGTTTTATTTATCTCCACAAACTCCCCTTTAAACGCAAGCCTATCGTTTGCTGGCAGAATTCAGTTAGTATCATCTGACACCTATAACAAAAATGGATATTCAGATGACTTGCAGAAAATCAACAAATCGTTTTTGTCTTGCCGCTAGTCTGCTGCTGACAATTTTCAGCGCTAATGTCTTTGCTAAGCCACTACAGTACGAAGATGTATTTGAGCTTGAGTTCGTTTCTGATCCGCAGCCGGATAGTCAGGGAGAGCAGATTGTTTTCGTTCGTAATTGGATGGAAAAACAAACTGACCGGCGGCGTACGACGCTTTGGCTAAGCTCCGCTGATGGTAAAAAGCTGGAGCCTTTAACTGATAAAGATCTCAGTGCCAGCAACCCGCAATGGTCTCCGAATAATAAGCAAATTGCTTTCATTGCAAATGGCCAGATACACGTTAAATGGCTTGATAGCGGGCGCACTTCGCAGCTCGGACAGCTGACTCAGAGCCCTGCTAATCTGACGTGGTCGCCCGATGGTAATTGGCTGGCTTTCACTATGTTTACGCCTAAACAGGTTAAACCTCCTGTTACACTGCCAGGTAAACCGGAGAAGGCTGATTGGGCGAAAGCCGCTGTATATATTGATAGCAAGCAATATCGGGTTGATGGTGCCGGTTATCTTAAGTCCGGCTACCGGCATATTTATGTTATGCCAGCATCAGGTGGGATGGCGATACAGCTAACAGAAGGTGATTTTAATCACGGCGGGAGTATCAGTTGGGCTAAAGACAGTAAGTCCATTTATTTCTCAGCTAATCGTCATCCTGACTGGCAATCTAATCCTTTGAACAGCGAGATTTTCCATTTAACGCTGGCTGAGCGTAAGCTGACACAACTTACCGAACGTAATGGTCCGGATAGCCAACCTCAACTATCGCCTGATGGTAAATTGATCGCTTTTACTGGTTTTGATGATCGTAAACTGTCGCATCAGGCCAGCCGTTTGTATGTGATGAACATTGACGGTAGTAATATCCGCAATCTGACTGAGGATCTGGATAGGGCTATTGACGATTTTCAGTGGCTACCAAACAGCAAAGCGCTTTACATTGCTTATGACAGTGAGGGAAAAGGTATTCTTGCTGAGCAGACTATTGCGGGTAAGCGCGCTGTTATCACCAGCGATATAGGTGGCGGTTCATACGGACGACCATACAGTGGTGGCCAGTTTGCAACGGCTAAAAATGGGCTTATCGCTTATACCCAGATGAATACACAGAAACCTGCCGAGCTGGCAGTAATTAATAAGGGTAAAAAGCACACTATTACAGATTTTAATGC
Source organism: Rheinheimera sp. ATLC3 (assembly GCF_059429535.1). NCBI lineage: Bacteria > Pseudomonadati > Pseudomonadota > Gammaproteobacteria > Chromatiales > Chromatiaceae > Rheinheimera > Rheinheimera sp. ATLC3. Next base: position 942,006 of record NZ_CM182103.1, on the reverse strand, counting down.
TGATCTGGTATTTGCCCGTGATATTGGCAAGGTTGAAGAGTTTTGGTACAACTCATCTGTTGACCAGCGTAAACTGCAAGGTTGGGTTATTTATCCGCCGCAGTTTGATGCCAGTAAAAAATATCCGCTTATCCTCGAGATCCATGGCGGTCCTCATACAGCTTACGGGCCTCATTTCGCTATGGAGCTGCAGCTGATGGCTGCACAGGGCTATGTTGTGCTTTACACTAACCCGCGGGGCAGTACTAGCTACGGGGAAGACTTTGCTAACCTTATTCATCATAACTACCCAAGCCAGGACTTTAATGATCTGATGGACGGCGTTGACGCTGTTGTCGCAAAAGGTTATATCAATGAAGAAGAGCTGTTTGTTACCGGAGGCAGCGGTGGTGGTGCATTAACTGCCTGGATAGTGGGTCATACAGATCGCTTTGCTGCGGCTGTATCGGTAAAGCCTGTTATTAACTGGTTCAGCTTTGTATTGAACGCTGATATGTACAGTTACTTTACTCAATATTGGTTTCCTGCGATGCCATGGGAAAACCCCGAGCATTACTTGAAGTACTCGCCGATTAGCTATGTTGGCAATGTTAAAACGCCTACTATGCTGATGACAGGTGAAGCCGACCACCGTACACCGATATCGGAAACAGAGCAGTTTTATCAGGCGTTGCAGTTACGTGGGGTTGATACTGCGATGGTGAGGATCCCAGAAGCATCACATTCTATTTATAGCCGTCCAAGCAACTTAATGGCCAAAACAGCATACATTCTGTATTGGTTTGAAAAATACCGCGCGCCTGCAGCTGAAAAAGATAAGTCATAACACAGTTAGGCCCGGTAGGAAGCCTGCCGGGCTTGTGCTAATGTAAGCCCTATATGTTATTGAATGCTCGTTTTCTATGCAGTTGAATATGTTAGCACAGCTTTTTGCTTTACCTTTGGGTCGGCTTTTGTATAATGGCGCGACCAGCTACAGGGGCATAGTTCCAATTGGTAGAACAGCGGTCTCCAAAACCGATGGTTGGGGGTTCGAATCCCTCTGCCCCTGCCACTTTTGTTTATGAAAACATTCTCTCAATCACAGCAGAACCTTCTGGATGTGTTGCGTATAACGCCGCTGCAGCTGAATGCTGGCTTTGTACATGAAAAGCACCCGGAAACCGCCGTTGATACTCAAGCGCAGTCTGACAAGCAGATATTGCAAGCACCAGATTTGGGTGTTGCTTTAGCTCAGGATATTCAGATCGCTCTGCCTGAAGATATTAACTGGCAGATAGACACGCTAACCGACAATGTTGCGTTGAACGATAAGTTGCTACTGACGCCGGTTCTGGAAAAAATGCAGCAAGCACGGTGCAAAAAAGCCTTGTGGCAGTTATTGAGTGCCTTGGATGAAGATTGAATTATTAAGCCAGCATGATATTGCACGTATAGTACTGATTGAGCAGCAGGCTAACCCTTACCCCTGGCAGGAAAGTGCATTTATCAGCAGCTTTGCTGATAGCTATTTCAGTTATAAGCTGCTCGATGAAAGCGGTGAGCTGCAGGGGTTTTATTTTGCCCAGCTTATCCTTGAGCAATTGGAGCTGTTTAATATTTGTGTTGCTAAAAACATGCAGGGCAAAGGCTACGGTAAAGCGCTGCTGAAACATTTTTTGCACGAAGGGCGCACCCGTGGTGCTGTCGAAGCCTTTTTGGAAGTGCGTAGTAGCAACCTCAGTGCGATAGCACTGTATGAAAAATGCGGCTTTAATAAAACCGGTATACGCAAAAATTACTACGTACATGGCGATAGTAAGGCCGATGCGGTGCTAATGTCACTCGCGATGTAACACATCCACTCTGTGCCCTTGACATTCAAGCTGCTATAATCGCGCGCATTATTATTTACTCTTGGGTTTAAGCCCTACACCGTAGCCGGATGCCTGCGGTAACAGACTATTGGATATTATGAGCACAGATAACTTTTTAGCCGAAGTAAACAGCCGGCGCACCTTTGCGATCATATCGCACCCCGATGCCGGTAAAACCACCATTACTGAAAAAGTATTGTTATTCGGACAACTCATCCAGAAAGCCGGTACCGTTAAAGGTAAAAAGTCTGGCCAGTACGCCACATCAGACTGGATGGAAATGGAAAAAGAGCGGGGCATCTCGGTAACCACCTCGGTGATGCAGTTCCCCTATGCGGATTGTCTGGTGAACCTGTTGGATACCCCGGGGCACGAGGATTTCTCCGAAGATACTTACCGCACCTTAACCGCTGTGGATTCCTGCCTGATGGTTATTGACGGCGCCAAAGGTGTTGAAGAACGTACCATTAAACTGATGGAAGTTACCCGTCTTCGTGATACGCCAATTATTACCTTTATGAACAAAATGGACCGCGATATTCGTGATCCTATTGATTTGCTGGATGAAGTTGAAAGCGTACTGAAAATTGCCTGTGCGCCTATTACCTGGCCGATAGCCTCGGGTAAAGAGTTTAAAGGCGTGTACCACATCCTGCGAGACGAAGTCATTTTCTATAAATCTGGTATGGGGCACACCATTCAGGATGTCGATATCATCAAGGGTATTGATAACCCTGAGCTGGATAAACGTATTGGTTATTATGCCCAGCAGTTGCGCGATGAAATGGAGCTGGTGCGTGGTGCCAGCCATGAGTTTGACCGTGAGCTGTTTTTAAAAGGCGAGTTAACACCTGTATTCTTCGGTACGGCCTTAGGTAACTTTGGTGTAGACCATATGCTCGATGGCTTAACAGCCTGGGCTCCTGCGCCGCAATCGCGTGCTACCGACAGCCGAACTGTGACGCCTGTTGAGAACAGCTTTACCGGCTTTGTCTTTAAAATTCAGGCCAATATGGATCCGAAACACCGCGACCGCGTGGCGTTTTTACGCATTGTGTCCGGTAAGTACGAAAAAGGTATGAAAGTGCGCCATGTTCGTATTGGCAAAGACGTGCTTATTCCGCAAGCGCTAACCTTTGTGGCTGGAGACCGTGAGCATTTAGAAGAAGCATTCCCAGGCGATATTATCGGTTTACATAACCACGGCACCATCAAGATAGGTGATACCTTTACCAGCGGCGAGAATATGCAATTTACCGGTATTCCAAACTTTGCGCCGGAATTGTTCCGTCGCATCAGGCTGCGTGACCCGCTGAAACAAAAGCAGCTGCTTAAAGGCCTGGTACAGTTATCTGAAGAAGGTGCGGTGCAGGTTTTCCGGCCTTTGGATAACAACGACCTGATCGTTGGCGCAGTTGGTGTACTGCAGTTTGATGTAGTAGTGCACCGGTTAAAATCTGAATACAACGTTGATGCATTGTATGAATCGGTAAACGTCTCTACTGCGCGCTGGGTATATAGTGATGATGCCAAAGCGCTGGACGAGTTTAAAAACAAAGCCAGCCAGAATCTGGCACTGGATGGCGGCGATGCGCTGACTTACATAGCTCCAACCATGGTAAACCTGAATCTGGCCATAGAGCGCTACCCGAAAATCAAATTCCACAAGACACGTGAACATTAACAGGTAAGCCGAATGAATATTAAGCAATTATTAACTGAAAAAACGCAAAACGCGTTCGTCGCTTTGGGCTTACCTGCTGATACTAATGCTGCCGTTACAGTAAGTACCCGTACAGAATTTGGTGATTACCAGATTAACGGCGCAATGGCGGCAGCCAAGCTGCTAAAAACTAATCCGCGCCAATTAGCTGAACAACTGGTTCAACAATTAGCACTGGATGGTATCGCTGAAAAAACGGACATTGCTGGCCCCGGTTTTATCAATGTAACCTTGGATAAAAACTGGTTGGCTGCGCAGCTGCAGCAGGCTGCAACAGATAGCCGTTTGGGCGTAAGCACAAACGAAGCGCCGCAAATAGTGGTGGTGGACTACTCGGCGCCTAACCTGGCAAAAGAGATGCACGTTGGCCACTTACGTTCAACCATCATTGGTGATGCTGTAGTGCGCGCTATGGAATTCTGGGGTGATAAGGTTATCCGTCAGAACCATATGGGCGACTGGGGTACTCAGTTTGGTATGCTGATTGCGCATCTTGAAGACAAGCTGGCGGCAGGTATTGATCTGGAAGCTGTGGCACTTGCCGATCTGGAAGATTTCTACCGTGAAGCGAAAAAGCGCTTTGACGATGAGGCCGGTTTCGCCGACAAATCACGTGACTATGTGGTTAAGCTGCAAAGCGGCGATGCCCACTGCCAGAAACTGTGGCAGCTGTTTATTGACACCTCGGTAAAACACAGCGAAGAAGTGTATGAAAAACTCAACGTCACGCTAAGCCACGCTGATATCAAACCGGAAAGTGCCTATAACGGTATGCTGCAGGGCATTGTCGATGATTTAAAACAGCAGCAGTTGGCGGTAGAGGACCAGGGGGCACTGGTTGTGTTTCTGCAGGAGCTGGCAGATAAGGAAGGTAACCCGTCACCCTTTATCGTGCAGAAAACCGGTGGTGGCTTTCTGTATGCAACGACAGACTTAGCGGCGTGTCAGTACCGTAGCCATGAGTTACATGCCGACCGCATCGTGATTTTTACCGATGCACGCCAGGCGCTGCACTTTAAACAGGTTGAGCTGGTTGCACGTAAAGCAGGCTATCTGCGCGAAGCAACAACCTATGACCACTGCCCGTTTGGCACGATGATGGGCGAAGATGGCAAACCATTTAAAACCCGTACCGGTGGCACAGTGAAACTGGCCGAGCTACTGGAAGAAGCCGTGGTGCGAGCTAAAGCGGTGGTGCAGGAAAAAGCCAGCGATTTAACCGAAGACGAAATTGCAGAAGTAGCACGTAAAGTCGGTATTGGTGCGGTAAAGTTTGCTGACCTGTCGAAAAACCGTACCAGCGATTACATATTCAGCTGGGACGCGATGCTAAGCTTTGAAGGCGCCACTGCACCATACTTGCAATACGCTTACACCCGGGTGCGCAGTATTTTGCGCCGCGCCGGTATTGCTGATAGTTTCAGCGCTGCGTTGGTGGTTGAGCAGGAGCAGGAAAAACAATTGGCAGTTAAGTTGCTACGCTTTGAAGAAGCGTTGCAGCAGGTAATGAAAGATGCGCAGCCTAACTTACTGTGTAATTACCTGTATGAGCTGGCAAGTTTATACATGGCGTTTTATGAAGCTTGTCCGATATTGAAAGACGGCGTTGAACCAGCAAAGCGTGACAGCCGTTTAATGCTGAGTATTTTTACCTCTAAGCTATTAAAGCAAGGTTTGGACTTGCTGGGTATTGAGGTTATGGAGCGTATGTAAGCTATGAAAATCGACGATATTCGCCGCAGTTACACCAAAGATAAGTTGGAGTTCGATAAATTAAATGCCGATCCGATAGCACAATTTGAGCTGTGGCTTAAAGATGCTATTGCGGCAGAATTACCGGACCCGACTGCGATGTGTGTGGCGAGTGTCGACGAGCATGGCCAGCCGTCACAGCGTCTGGTGTTACTAAAAGACGTGGGGCAGGACGGCTTTACCTTTTACACCAATCTTGGTAGCCGCAAGGCAACTGAACTGAGTGGCAACCCCAAAGTATGCCTGCATTTTCCCTGGCATCCACTAGAGCGGCAGGTGATTGTCTATGGTACGGCCGAGCGGGTAAGCTCAAGCCAGGTAGCCAGGTACTTTTTGTCACGCCCCAAAGAAAGCCAGCTGGCAGCCTGGGCCTCGGAGCAAAGCCGGCCGGTATCGACACGAATGGCACTGATGCAAAAGTTCGCCGAAATTAAACATAAATTTGAACACGGTGAAGTACCGCTGCCCTCATTCTGGGGTGGCTTTTTAGTGCGGCCACATAAAATCGAGTTCTGGCAAGGTGGCGAGCACCGCTTACACGACCGCTTTATGTATAACAGGCAAAGCGATAACAGCTGGAGTATCGAGCGGTTATGTCCCTAACCGGGCAGCACACGGATGACTACCGCCTGCGGTTGTTTGACAGCCATTGCCATCTGGATTTACCTGAACTTGCCTCTGAGCAAGCTATACACTGGCACAATGCACAGCAACGCGGTGTCGAAGGGCTGCTAATACCTGCAGTAGAACAGGCTGCATGGCATAACCTGCTCAATTTGCGTCAACGACACCCTTACTGGCATATCGCTTTGGGTATTCATCCATGGTGGGCAGTAAAAGCCGAAGCTGATGCGCTTGTTGAGCTTGATGCTTTGCTGACAACCCATAGCGCGCAAATAACAGCGGTAGGTGAGATTGGCCTGGATTTTGTGTTAGACACCGAGTCGTTTTCGAGGCAAGAAACATTGTTCAGTGAGCAATTGTCGCTGGCGAAGCAATATCACAAACCCGTCATCCTGCATCATCGTAAAAGTCAGCCACAGCTTTTGGCAGAACTCAAAAGGCAACAGTTTGCTGAGGGCGGTATTTTGCACGCTTTTTCCGGTAGCCCACAGCAGGCGAAGGCGTTTACCGATTTAGGATTCAAGCTGGGGATAGGTGGCACCATTACTTATGAACGTGCAGAGAAAACCCTCCGAACCGTGCAGAAGCTGCCATTAGAAAGTTTTGTACTGGAGACGGATGCGCCGTCAATGCCGCTTGCCGGTTACCAGGGGCAAGTAAATACTCCGGCCCAGTTGGCATTGGTATTTGAGCGCTTTTGTCAGTTAAGGCCAGAACCACCTAAAGAAATCGCTCAGCAGCTATGGCACAACACGTATGAAGTGTTAAGGCTTGATGCGACGCAGGCGAAATGAGTGGCGTGAAAATCTCGAGAAACCCCGGCGTAGCATAAAGCCAACGATGCCGGCGAGGATCAACATGCCCAGCAATTGCTGCATCATATGTTGCCATGAGGTGCTTATCTGGTTAAGTGAAATGTCCTGGCGCAGGCTTAACTTAATATAGCCCAATAGCTGCTGCTCTTTCGTGATGGGTTGCACCATGGCCACTAATTGCTCGGCCTGTGTTGGTCCGTATAACAAGCGCGCTGGTGCACTATTTTCTGTCCAGCTCATCCGCACGCCATTGGCGTCATACACTACAACATCATATAGATAAGGGCTGTCAGCGATATGCTGCGTTAGCTGTTCCAGGCCAGCCAACTGGTCATGCTCAATTAAATAGGCAGCGGTATGCGATAAGGCGGTCAGCGTTTCGCGCATCAGCTGGCTGCTTTGTTGTTGTAGCAAGTACTGGCCTTGCTGCTGAGTTAGCACCCACAAGTGCAGTAACAGCCAGATCCCTGCTACGGCGACAGCAATTTGTAGCAGTTTAATAGTGCTTGATGTAGTGCTGGGTATTGCGATATCGTTTTGCATAAATTCCGTAAGCGCTGACAGATCCTATTCGTTGGAATAACGAAACAGCGTAATCAGTTTGTGTAGCATGCCATGACGGCGTTGCCAAGTATAGGTACTCCTGTGTCGTTTTTCTATCAGCTTTCCAACCAGCCGCTTCTTGGCGGTTCGCCTTTAGCCTTGTTAAATACAACTGACTGCTATGCCGTGCATCTGCGCCAGGGCGCATTATATTTGCACAGTAATCATGCGTTGGATTTACCTGGCTGTGAAGGGTTTGACAACGTCGTCCAACCCCCAGTTGCTGTTTTGCGCTTATTTGGTGAAGAGTTAAATTGGCTTGCAGTAAAAGCGGTATTAGCAGTGCTGGGCTTTAATAGCCCAACGCATTGTCGCGTTTACCGGCCGCATCCAATGCTTGCCGGTGCTGTCGAGCTGTCTGTAACACAGGCATTACCGACCAGTACGCTGCAGGCGCTAAGTGATGTGGCGCAGCAAGCTGGCATTGAGCTGGTGTATTTAGCGGCGCGGCCCAGCCTGACGGAGCCAGGCGTGCTGGTAATGGATATGGACTCAACGGCAATCCAGATTGAATGTATTGATGAGATTGCTGCATTAGCTGGTGTTGGCGAGCAGGTTGCGGCGGTCACTGCCCGGGCAATGAATGGCGAGCTGGATTTTGCCCAAAGTCTGGTTGCCCGTGTTGCGGCTTTGCAAGGTGCACCGGAATCAGTGTTACACCAGGTGCTTGCGGCAATCCCGTTAATGCCGGGGTTGACTGACCTGGTTACGTATTTGCAGCAGCAGCATTGGAAAGTTGCCATCGCGTCAGGTGGTTTTACATTCTTCACTGATGCGTTAAAGCAGCGGCTTGGCTTAGCAGCAACTTTTGCCAATGTGCTGGAAATACAGGATGGTAAGCTGACCGGTAAAGTGCTGGGCGATATTGTTGATGCGACGACCAAAGCAGAAGTGGTGAGGTTATTGGCAGAGCAGTATGCTATTTCACTAACGCAAACTGTTGCGATTGGTGATGGCGCTAACGATATCCCAATGCTAAATGCTGCGGCGTTGGGGGTTGCATTTCATGCAAAGCCTAAAGTTCAGGCACAAGCTAAGGCTGCCATCAGGCAAGGCTCTCTGCTGCAGTTGCTGTATTTGCTGGATCTGTGATGAAGCATCAGCAAAGCTCCCTGTATCTGGATTTGAAGCAGTATCAATTGCACTTGCGCCGTTTAATGCCGATACAACCGGGCATAACACCTGTGCTGATGCTGCATGGTGCGATTGAGAATGGCCGGATTTTTTACAGCCATTCCGGCAAAGGTTTGGGGTGCTATCTGGCTGACAACGGTTTTGTGGTTTACTGCGCTGATTTTGCCGGCCGCGGTGCTTCCAAACCCCGCGCGGCGGACGGTTTTACGCAAAGTCAGCAGCAGATGATTAGCCATGATATCCCCGCCTTAATCGAGCATATTTATCAGCAGCATCAGCAAAAAGTTATTCTTATTGCGCATTCCTGGGGCGGCGTAGTCGCGGCGGCATCTTTAGCCCGGGCTCCGCAGCTTGCGGCAAAACTTGCAGCAAAAGTGTGCTTTGGCACTAAAAGGGTGATAAGCGTACAAAGCCTGGAGCGAAAGCTGAAAATTAACCTGCTATGGAATAAGATTGCGCCCTGGCTGAGCGAGCGCTATGGCTATTTTCCCGCCCGTAAATGGCGGTTGGGAGCCGACGATGAACCTTCGCCTTTCGTGCAGGATACTGTGGCATGGATACAAGGTGGGGCATTTGAAGATCCGGAAGATAAATTTGATTATGCTCACGGCTGTAAAATGGTGCAGTGGCCACCTGTGTGGCATTTTGCAGCTCAGAATGACCGACTGCTTGGCCATCCGCGAGATGTTCAGGCCTTTATTGCTGAGACCGCGCCAGAAGCCCGCTTTACCTTGTTAGGCAGAAAAACTGGCTATCTGTATGACTACGACCATATTTCTATGCTGACGCATCCGACTGCGGTCAATGGACACTTTTCTGAGCTAAGAGATTGGTTGCGTAAGCTGTGCCAGTAACGCCTGTTGCCGGGCATAATGTTGCTGACTAAGCTCGGCCTGGGCACCAAATCGCCATGGAATTTCTGCAGAAATATCTATCGCATCAATAACGCCTGCGACACTCCATAATTCCTCTTCCAGCTGTTTCGCTTTGTGAATAGCATAGGCACTGATATAGCTAAGTTCCGGCGCAATAAAGTCAGTGTCTGGCCGGCCGGTGCGGGACAGTAACAGTTTGTAGCAAAACAGCACATTCGTCTGTAATGCGCTTAACACATATTGCTGCTTCGCCTGCTCAGAGGTGAACTCATAGTCGTAATGGCAATGCAGTTCAGGTTGTTCTGTGCCGGCTTTACGGCTGATCACAACGTACAACTCAAAGGCTTTGGGGCTATCAAAGCGTTTCATTTGTTTTAGCTGTTGCGCAAAATGTAAACTAATGGCGTTGTTTTGCAGAATAAGCGACAAATCGAGTTGTTGCTCATCTTTGCTTTGTATTGCCAGCAACTGATGCAAGCTGTTCCCGGCACCACCTTTAGCCAGCGTATTAATTTCGTAGCGGATGCCTTTTCGGTGCACATATAACGCAAAATGGCTTTGTGCGTTCATATATAAATTACGTAGTGCGGTAGATAGCCCCGGATACTTCGGGCTCTCCTCTGCCTGAGTCAATTTTGCACGGTTGTTCTGGATCAGTTGCTGGAAGAATAATCTGCCAACATGAGGCTGGTCGCCCTCTACCGCCCGCAGATTCATTATTGTGCGGCTTTTGCTAACCGCCATGACTTCATAAGGCAGCGCAGACAGCTGATACTTACTGCTTATCTTTTGCATTTCCGGCAGGGTTAGCAGCAATACATCTCCCTTATTAAAACGCACCGGCAGGGTGGTTTCCAGCTGTAAACCTTTAGAAGAGAAATCGCGGCTGTGCCCGCTGAGCTCCGCCGGGTCGGCTGAGGTTTTCACTGTGACTGCGGTCTTATACAAATAGCGTGATTCTGAGCGCAAATTAACATACTGCACAGCGACGGCTTCACAAGGTGGGGTGTTAGCCAGCTTTTTATGGCCAAATTGGGCCAATAATTTTAGTTGCTGCTGGTCAACCGGATAGCTCTGATACCAAAATGTGCTCTGATTGCCGGTGATATCGGTAAAGCTGACAATGTACCGCACATCCTGAATGAATTGCTTTACCAGACTGGATAATGGCTGCGGTGGTTTTATATTGCCCTGAACCGGCACGGTAAGCGGTGTTTCCGCTTGCGCTGCTGACGAGCGTTGTAAATTCAGCTGAAATACCCGCCAGCTGGGCTTGCTTGCGCCGAAACCGAGAAATAATGCCTTTAACTGCTCAGATGCATCCAGTTCTTCATGCGTTGCTGAATAGAAAAATAATTTGCCTTTTACCGCGTGAGTGAAGCTATACAGGATAGTAGATTTCTCTACCGAACTTTGCTGTAACAGCTGTTTCAAACGCCGGGCATGGCAGATACTGATAAACACTGACTGATGCTGTTCGTCCAGAAAATACTGCCATATGGCTTTATTATAATCCGTTGTTAAAGCACAGATTGGAATGGGCTGACCGTTTCGTACCGCAATAAATACCGGCAGGGCATTAATGCGAGGAACATAGAACTGTTCATATCCTTTACTTAACAAGCTTTGGCTGACATTGTCGAGGTTAACTTTATAACGGCGTTTATTGCCATTAATAAATTTTTGCAGAAACTCGGCAAACTGTTGTTCGTTTTCATTTTGCTGCCGTTGCAGACGTAAATACTGATTGGCCCCTTGCTGGCTGACTTCAACAATTTTGTAAGCGACACCCTGCTCCAGGCCAAGTATAAATTCCTGCTCTAAACCGGTGAAATGCAGTTTTACCAGTTTACCGGCCTCTGTTTTCACTGCCTGTTGTAATTTCAGTTTGCAGCCTGAAACCGACAAATCAGAAGTGCTGGCCTGGAACCGTTTTCCATCCAGTTCAACTTCTACATCTATACTAAAGTGCATGCGCTCATCGCGCCTGGAGGTGTACTGACCAAAGTGAATCACTCTGGCATACTGCGGTGGTAATTCAGGCTCTGTTTCTGCCTGCTGATTTGTAAAAGTGCCGTCATTTTGCAGCGCATTGCGAACCCTGTCTTCGGTTTGCTTACGGTGCATAACGCGGAAGTTGTTCTCGGTATTGAGCACTTCTTCGTATAAACCCAGTGTATAGCTGCCATACTGTTTCAACCCGGCTTCAAACACTTTAATGGCATTGTCATCCATATAGTGGGTTTTACCCATATAATCATACGGCTTAACATCGCCGTCGACATGGCCTCGCAGGTCGATAAAATAGCTGCATGGCTGCGCCATGCGTTTAAGCTCCATTTTCAGCAAAAACTGTTTGGATTTAGGCAGGTCGGAAGTCAACAGGCTAAACACCTGATCAAAATCAGCAGAGTTCAGTGAACTCTTCATCCGGTCTATTACACCGACATATTCTTGTAAATCTGCAGCTGTCATATTTCAGTCAGGTTAAATGCCAAAATACCGGCATCTTCAGGTTATAATCTGTAGTACGCTACGTTGTTACAATTTGAAAAGCAATATCCATGCCTTTCATTTAGCTTGAGAAAATAAACCATGGCAAAAACTAAAACCGCTTATGTCTGTAGCGATTGTGGCGCTGACTTTGTGCGCTGGCAGGGGCAATGTTCCGAATGTGGTGCGTGGAACACCGTAAGCGAAGTTCGTTTGGGGGCTGTGAGCAATAAAAGTAGCCGCTTTGAAGGTTATGCCGGTGCAGCGGTGGCAAAAGTGATGCGGCTTGATGAGGTCGATTTGCAGGACGTACCGCGTTTTAGCAGTGGCTTTGCCGAGTTTGACCGTGTACTTGGCGGTGGCATAGTGCCGGGCTCTGCGATTCTGATCGGTGGCCATCCTGGCGCAGGTAAAAGTACTTTATTGCTACAAATTATGTGTGGCCTGGCACAGCAAGGCAATGCTTTGTATGTGACGGGTGAAGAGTCGCTGCAGCAGGTCGCTATGCGGGCACAGCGTTTAGGCTTGCCAACAAATGCGCTTAAAATGCTGGCTGAAACCAACGTCGAAACAATTTGTGCGCTGGCGCAGCAGGAAAAACCGCGCATTATGGTTATCGACTCTATTCAGGTGATGCACCTGGCTGATATTCAGTCAGCGCCAGGCAGTGTGTCGCAAGTGCGGGAAAGTGCCGCCTATCTGACCCGGTTTGCTAAACAGCATCATATCGCCATCATTATGGTGGGCCATGTTACAAAAGATGGTTCTTTAGCCGGGCCAAAGGTGCTTGAGCATTGTATTGATTGTTCAGTGATGTTAGACGGTGACAGCGACAACCGTTACCGGACATTGCGCGGTAATAAAAACCGTTTTGGCCCGGTGAATGAGTTAGGCGTTTTTGCCATGACCGGGCAGGGCATGAAAGAAGTAAAAAACCCGTCGGCTATTTTTCTCACCCGTGGTAAAGAGGACCAGTCTGGCAGCATTGTTATGGTGCTGTGGGAGGGTACCCGGCCACTTTTAGTTGAAATTCAGGGCCTGGTGGACTATTCGCCGCTGAATAATCCTCGTCGCGTAACCTTAGGCATGGAGCAAAACCGTATTTCGATGCTATTGGCGGTTATGCACCGCCATGCGGGGATACAGATGGCCGATCAGGATGTATTTGTTAACGTGGTTGGCGGGGTTAAGGTCAATGAAACCAGCGCGGATCTGGCGACCTTACTGGCACTGGTATCGAGTTTTCGTGATAAGCCGCTGCCAAATGATCTGGTGGTATTTGGCGAGGTAGGGCTGGCAGGCGAAATACGCCCGGTTCCCAGCGGCCAGGAGCGATTGCGAGAGGCTGCCAAGCATGGCTTTAAACGCGCTATAGTGCCGGTGGCTAATAAACCGAAAGAGGCGGTGCCAGGCATGGATGTGATTGCTGTCAGTAAGTTAGCAGAAGCATTAGAAGCAATTTAAGCCTGAATGAAAAAGCCCCTGCACTGCAGGGGCTTTTAATCAGAACTTATCGTTCTGCGGAAAGTTTAGCATCAGTACCTGATAGGTATCTTCTTTAAGTTTTGTCAGGCCGAGCTTGTCATAACTCTCAACCATGATTTCCAGCGCTTTTTCAATGTGCGGTGAATCACGATAAAATTCAACAATATATTTACCGCGGTTTGCCGCAGCGAGGTAAGCGCCGCGGCGCATATAATAATCTGCCACCGACAGTTCATATCTTGCCAGCGTATTTTTGATTGTCAGCATGCGCTTTTTGGCCTCAGGTGCGTACTTGCTCTGAGGAAAACTGCTGACCAGAGTTTTAAAATCATCAAATGCCTGACGGGTGCTGGCCAGGTCGCGGTCTGCGCGGTCAATGCCTAATACTTCATGCAGTGCATTCTCGTCGGCTTTTAAGTTACTCAGGCCTCGCATGTAATACACATAATCCAGTTCAGGATGGTTCGGGTTTAGCCGGATAAAACGATCGATTCCGGCAAGCGCCTTAGGCACATCGCCAGCCTGATAATGGGCATAAATTAAATCAAGTTGTACCTGACGCGCCAGAGGACCAAAGGGGTAGCGGCTTTCCACTGCGCCCAGTAATTCTATTGCTCTGTTATACAAACCGTTGTCCAGTACCTCTTTTGCTTGCTGGTACATGCTTTGTGCAGTTTGGGTAGTACTGGGGTCGTCCTTGGGTTTGCCGGCACAGGCGGTAAGCGTTAACGCCAGCAGAGAAATCAGTATAAAGTTCGAGTTCATTTAAAAATCCGTTACTACTTGAGCTAAATGGCTGTCTAGTCAGACGTAAAATCGCTAAAATACACTAAATTGCGATTCTACCCCAGACCTGCCGGGGTTGCACACAGGATAACTGCTTCCGTTATGACAAAACAGCTAAAACTTTCAGAAATTGTACCAGACCATCTTTTTGGTAAACGCTTAGATCAGGTTCTGGCCGAAATGTTCCCTGATTATTCGCGTTCGCGGATAAAAGAATGGATATTAGCGGATGCCGTTGCCGTGAATGGTCAGGTGCAAAACAAACCGCGGGAAAAAGTACTGGGCGGCGAGCAGGTTGATATTAATGCCGAGTTACCTGAGGACGAACGCTTTGAAGCTGAAGCTATCGATCTTAATATCGTTTATGAAGACGAACATATACTGGTAATTAATAAACCTGCTGGTCTGGTAGTGCACCCGGGGGCGGGTAATGCAGACGGTACTTTGCTTAATGCCCTGTTGCATCATTGCCCTGGCATCGCGGAAGTTCCGCGGGCCGGCATTATTCATCGGCTGGATAAAGATACTACGGGCCTGATGGTGGTTGCAAAAACGATCCCGGCACAAACGCATTTAGTAGAAGCGATGCAGGCACGTGAAATTACCCGGGAATATGAAGCTGTTTGTCATGGTGCTATGACCGGCGGTGGTACTATCGATGAGCCTATTGGCCGCCACCCGACTAAACGCACCCATATGGCGGTAAGCCAGTCGGGTAAGCCTGCAACCACACATTTTCGGGTGATGGAAAAATACCGGGCACATACCCGCCTGCGTTTGCGGCTGGAAACGGGCCGAACTCACCAAATCCGCGTACATATGACGTTCGTCAACCATCCGTTGGTTGGCGATCCGGTTTACGCGGGGCGCCCGCGTCCACCACGTAAAGCCGATGAACATTTGCTGACAATTTTACGCAACTTTAAACGCCAGGCGCTGCATGCCGCTATGTTACGTTTGGCACATCCTATCACCTGCGAGATCCTGGAGTGGCATGCGCCTATACCGGACGATATGGTGCAGTTAAATGCTGCGCTGCGGGCTGATACGGCCGAGCATGGCCTGGACTATGTATAGCTAGCCGATGTCAAAGCGTTTGCTGATACCCGATTGGCCTGCACCTGCAAATGTCAGGGCAGTCGTCAGCACACATCATGGTGGTTGCTCTGAAGGCCGTTATGCAAGCTTAAATCTCGGTGATCATGTTGCTGATAATCCAATTGCGGTCAGCGAAAATCGCAAGCGTTATCAGCAGCAGGCGCAGATGCCGTCTGCCCCCTTATGGTTGCAGCAGGTACATGGCACGAAAGTGTTGCAGCTCGATTCAGGTTCTCTTGCAGATTCCCAGGCTGATGGCAGTGTGACAAGCGTTGCCGGTGTGGTCTGTACTGTGATGACCGCAGACTGTTTGCCATTGTTGCTTTGTGATACTGGAGGCAACCGGGTGGCTGCTGTACATGCCGGCTGGCGCGGCTTATGCGACGGCATTATCGAATGCGCCGTCGCACAGTTTGCCGTAGCGGGTCAGGTTTTAGCTTATTTAGGGCCGGCAATCAGTCAGAGTGCATTTGAGGTGGGTCCTGAAGTGCGGGCGGCTTTTATATCAAAGGCTGCAGAGGCTGAGCAGGCTTTTGTTGCTGGCGCAACAGGCAAGTGGCAAGCCGATTTGTATCTGTTGGCGCGTCAGCGTTTACAGGCGGCAGGGGTATTTCAGGTATACGGTGGCGACTTTTGTACTTACGCTCAGCCAGAGCTGTTTTTCTCTTATCGGCGTGATGGCCAGACCGGACGGATGGCAGCTTCTATCTGGCTAGACTGATCTAAGTCAATTTTTTGACGTTTCTTGCTTGAATTTCCGCCAGCAGCACCCAATCTTATGACACAACGAAGTTGTTCATTGAGGAGCTATCAATGCGTCTGGATAAATTTACCAGTAAGTTTCAGGAAGCGATTGCGGATGCGCAGTCGCTGGCGCTTGGCCGTGACCAGCAATTTATTGAGCCGGTGCATCTGATGTTTGCCCTGCTGAATCAGGAAGGCGGTACCGTACGGGAGCTGTTAAACCGTCTGGCAATCAATTTTAATGAGCTGCGCTCTAAAGTCAGCCAGGCAATTGACCGTCTGCCAAGAGTTGAAGGCGAAGGTGCAAACCTGCAGCTGTCATCTGCTACGGCGCAGTTGCTGCAGCAGTGTGATAAGTTTGCGCAAAAGCGTAAAGACCAGTTTATTTCCAGCGAACTGTTTGTATTAGCCGCGACGGAAGACAAGTCAGATTTGGGCAAAATTCTGCGGCTGATTGGCGTCACTAAAGAAGGTGTTGAAGCTGCCATTGAGCAAATGCGGGCCGGGCAGAAAGTAGACGACCCGAATGCTGAAGATACCCGTCAGGCGCTGACAAAGTATACGGTGGATTTAACTGCCCGGGCTGAGGCTGGCAAGCTTGATCCTGTAATAGGCCGCGATGAGGAGATCCGTCGTTGTATTCAGGTATTGCAGCGGCGTACTAAAAACAACCCGGTGTTAATTGGTGAGCCGGGTGTAGGTAAAACAGCCATTGTCGAGGGGCTGGCGCTTCGGATCATTAACAAGGAAGTACCTGAAGGCTTAAAAGACAAACGGGTACTGTCATTGGATATGGGCTCTTTATTAGCCGGGGCTAAATATCGCGGTGAGTTTGAAGAGCGCTTAAAGGCAGTGCTGAACGAACTGGCCAAAGAAGAAGGTCAGGTCATTCTGTTTATTGATGAAATTCATACTATGGTTGGTGCCGGTAAAGCCGATGGCGCCATGGATGCCGGTAACATGCTAAAGCCTGCACTGGCGCGCGGCGAGCTGCACTGCCTTGGCGCAACCACGTTAGATGAGTATCGCAAGTACATTGAAAAAGATGCTGCGCTTGAACGCAGGTTCCAGAAGGTGCTGGTAGAAGAGCCGTCAGTTGAAGATACCATCGCAATATTGCGTGGCTTGAAGGAGCGCTATGAGCTGCACCACGCGGTAGAAATTACCGACCCTGCGATTGTTGCGGCTGCAACGCTGTCGCACCGTTATGTGTCTGACCGGCAGTTGCCGGATAAAGCGATAGATCTGATTGATGAAGCTGCATCCAGCATCCGTATGCAAATGGATTCTAAACCGGAAGAGCTTGACCGCTTAGAGCGGCGTATTATCCAGTTGAAACTGGAAGATAATGCACTGGCGAAAGAGACTGACGATGCCACGAAAAAACGGCGTGACATGATACAGGAACAAATTCGCGAGCTCGATAGCAAATACAATGAGCTCGATGAGGTATGGGAGTCTGAAAAGGCTGCGCTGCAAGGCACGCAGAATATTAAAGCTGAGTTAGAACAGGCCAGGCTGGATTTGGAAGTAGCACGCCGGGCCAGCGATTTGCAGCGGATGTCTGAGCTGCAGTATGGCCGTATTCCTGAGCTGGAGAAAAAGCTGGATTTGGCTTCTCAGGCAGAGATGCATGACAACACCTTGCTGCGTAACAAAGTGACCGACCAGGAAATTGCCGATGTGCTGTCCAAAGCAACCGGTATTCCGGTAAGCAAAATGCTTGAAGGCGAACGGGACAAGTTGCTGCGGATGGAACAGGCACTGCACGAAAAAGTGATCGGGCAGGATGAAGCGGTAACCGCTGTGGCGCATGCCATCCGCCGCTCCCGTGCCGGTCTGGCGGATCCGAATAAGCCGATAGGGTCGTTCTTGTTTTTAGGGCCTACCGGGGTAGGTAAAACTGAGCTGACCAAATCGCTGGCAACTTTCCTGTTCGATAGCCCCGATGCCATGGTGCGTATTGATATGTCAGAGTTTATGGAAAAACACGCCGTATCGCGTCTGGTGGGGGCACCGCCGGGATATGTCGGTTATGAAGAGGGCGGCTACCTGACTGAAGCGGTAAGGCGTAAACCTTATTCCGTGGTGCTGCTTGATGAAGTAGAAAAGGCCCATCCCGATGTGTTCAATATTCTGCTGCAAGTATTGGACGACGGGCGGTTAACGGACGGTCAGGGCCGCACGGTAGATTTCAAAAATACCGTCATTATCATGACATCAAATCTGGGCTCGGATCTTATTCAGGAGCATTACCGTGAATACAGCTATGTTCAGATGAAAGACATGCTGATGGACGTTCTGGTGAAGCAGTTCAGGCCGGAGTTTTTAAACCGTCTGGATGAAACCGTGGTATTTCATCCTCTGGATAATAAGCAAATACGCAGTATTGCTAAAATTCAGCTGGCGAGGCTGGAGCAGCGTCTTGCTGAGCGGCAATATCAGTTCAGCATCAGTGACGCTGCTCTGGATAAGCTGGCCGAAGTGGGGTTCGACCCCTTGTATGGTGCAAGGCCGTTAAAAAGAGCGATCCAGCAGCATCTGGAGAACCCTCTGGCGCAGGCGTTGCTGCAGGGCAATATTGCACCGGGCAGCACCGTGTTACTGGACCATGATGGTTCGCGCTTCGTTGTCAGCAGCCAGCCCTAACTAAGTGGTAATTCCTGATGTAAAAGTGACCGCTACGGCGGTCACTTTTGCCATCAGGCTATCCATGTTAAGGTATGTCCCTTATAATCAATACTAATTTCCCAAAGCAGAAGTGGCTTTATGACTGAGTCAAAAACACAAGACACCGCCCCGCGCAAGGGCATTTTCCTGTTACCTAATTTACTGACCACAGGTGGGTTGTTCTCCGGTTTTTACGCCATAGTGGCATCGATGAACGGACACTTTGAAGCTGCAGCAGTGGCCATTTTTGTCGCGATGATTTTCGATGGTTTGGACGGCAGGGTAGCCAGGCTGACGAATACGCAAAGTGAGTTTGGCGCACAATATGACAGCATGTCTGATATGTTGTCTTTTGGTATGGCACCGGCTTTGGTGGCGTATAACTGGGGCCTGGCAGAGTACGGTAAATTCGGTTGGCTGGCGGCCTTTATTTATGTTGCCTGTGCAGCACTGCGGCTTGCCAGGTTCAATGCCAACTTAAGCGTTACCGATGGCCGGTTTTTTCAGGGCCTGGCCAGTCCCGCCGCTGCGGCGATTGTTGCCGGCATGGTATGGAGCGGCAGTATCTATCAGATTGACGGTGATAATATCGGTTACCTGGTGGGGATTCTGACGATTCTGACCGGCTTACTGATGGTGAGTAATTTCCGTTATAACTCGTTTAAAGATTTAAACTGGCGTGACAGGGTATCTTTCCTCACCATTTTGCTGGTGGTGCTGGTGTTTGTCGTTATCGCAGCACGGCCGGCTGAAATGCTGTTTAGTATTTTCTTTATATACGCCTGTTCGGGGCCTATCACGACCATTCGTAGTGTAAGAAAGCTGAAGCTTGAACATGTGGTTGGCGATTCCAATGATGCCGACTTCGCTGAACAGGATGCTGTAAAACCTGAAGATGATAAGCCAGCAGCAGAAGAGCAAAAAAACAACTGAAGCTTGCTGAATCAGCAATAAAAAACTCCGCTTTGGCGGAGTTTTTTCTTTTATAGCTAATGAGTCTGTCAGCCGAAGCTTTTGTTCAAATCGGCTATTTTCCCGGCCTGTTGCTGCAATGCATTGCTGTTATCCGCGACAATCTGAATATTGCCCAAATTACTATTAGCAATATCTTGTATCTGCTCCACGCTCTGCTGCACTTCATGTGCAACTACGCCCTGCTGGGTAGCCGCGGTAGCAATTTGCGAAGAGAGCTGGGCTATCTGATCTATCATACGCGAGATATCTGCCAGTTGCTGTTCGCTGAGGCGGGTTTCATCGACACATACTTCAACTTGTTGCCTGCTATGCAACATGACTTTGCCCCAACTGAGTAAGGTCTGCTGAATTTCGCCTATCGATTGTTTAATCTGCTCCGTTGCATTGTGTGTACGTGACGACAGTGCTCTTACTTCATCTGCAACCACAGCAAAGCCTCTGCCATGTTCCCCGGCCCTTGCAGCTTCAATAGCAGCGTTAAGTGCCAGCAGGTTAGTTTGATCAGCTATGCCCTGAATTTCGCTCATTACCGCGCCGATGCGCTCTGCTTCAACCGCCAGTCCATCTGCAGTAGCTGCTGCACCCTGAACTTCGCTGGCCAGCTGCTGCACTGTTGTTGCCGTTTGTTGCATGGTGTTTTTAGCATTCTGACAGATTTGGTGTGTATCACTTACCTGTTTATGAGTGTCTTGTGTGCGCTGCGCTATATCCTGCACTGTGCTGTAAAGTTGCGATGTGGCCGTTGCAATACTGCTCAGCTTGTCATGCTGCTGATGAATACCTTGCTCTGTTAAATGCACGGCTTCTGCCTGTGTTTCGGCAATGATTTTCAGTGTTGCTGTGCTGTCTGTTGCGCGGCCCAGTACAGTGCGTAATCTTGCTTGACACATTTGCTGCTGAAATTCGGCAATACCATAAGGGCCAAAGCCTGAATAAATCCAGCGCGAGACGCTGTCAAAGCTGGTTTTTGCCTGTTGCAGTTTAGCCGGGATCACAAACAACTCGTCATAGCAGCATGCAAACCAAATTACAGGTAATAGCAAGGCCAGGCTGAACTGCATACCGAACAGTGCGATGCCGCCACCCAGAGTGAGTAAGGTTAATATCGCCGCCAGTATCCGCTTTAAAACAAAGTTACTGCGCCAGTCAGACGGCAGCTTGCCAGATGCAATTAACGGGTAATTTTTGTTTGCCCGCTGAATAAGTTTGGCGTCTGGTTTTACCCTTACGGATTGGTAACCCACCAGTTTTTGCTGCTGATATATGGGCGTAACAAAGGCATCTACCCAATAGTAGCGGCCGTCTTTACAGCGGTTTTTCACCAAACCGCGCCAGGATTGCCCTTGTTTTAGCTTCTGCCACAGATCAGCAAAAGCTGCCGCAGGCATGTCCGGGTGCCTGACGAGATTATGGTTTTTGCCAATTAGCTCTTCTGCGGTGAAACCTGCCACCCGACAAAATGCCGGATTAGCATAGGTAATAACCCCGCGCAAATCGGTGGTAGAGACCAGTTCCTGTTCGGCACTGAAAGTGACTTCCTCGTTTATAACATTTTGGTTGCGTCGGTTCATATGGCCTATTTAATAAATGGTATATAGCATGAATGGTATATAGCGGCTGTAGATGCGGCTAAGTTTAAGTCACAGTTGCAATAATTGCAGCCTGCTATCAGCCGGTTTAACGCAAGTGCCGGTTAAGTGGACAAATATCTGATTGTTGAATTGCAAATAGCAGGCTAAATTAAAGCCCGGCCTTGAGTTTTACGTCAATGCCCCAACTTCAGCAGCAACCTGCAGCAAATAAGGAATTAACTTGGGCTCAAATTTACAACAACGCCTGGCAATGCTGAACTCAGCGCCTTTGAAACAAGCAATAACCGGAATTCGGCGCGGTATTGAACGGGAAACGTTGCGGGTAAAAGCCGATGGTAGTCTGGCGTTAACCCCTCATGCCAAAGCTTTAGGCTCAGCTCTGACGCATCCTTGGATAACGACAGACTTTTCTGAGTCACTGCTTGAATTTATTACCCCTGCTACTGACAGCATAGATACTACCCTGGCTCAACTTAGTGATATACATCGCTTCACGATCCGCAATATTGCCGGGGAACAGTTCTGGGCAGGCAGTATGCCGTGTTTTATTCACAACCAAACTGAAATTCCGTTTGCTCAGTATGGCAGCTCTAATGTTGGTAAAATGAAGACCCTTTACCGTAAAGGGCTGCACAACAGATATGGCAGTATGATGCAGGCTATCAGTGGTGTGCATTTTAATTTTTCTTTTTCTGAAGCTTTCTGGCAGCAGTATCAACAGGTACTGGGGCAAAGCGGGCCACTACAGAGTTTTATCTCTGAGCAATATTTATCGCTCATACGCAACTATAAACGTTATGTCTGGTTGATGGTGTATCTGTTTGGA
Source organism: Rheinheimera sp. ATLC3 (assembly GCF_059429535.1). Taxonomy (NCBI): domain Bacteria; kingdom Pseudomonadati; phylum Pseudomonadota; class Gammaproteobacteria; order Chromatiales; family Chromatiaceae; genus Rheinheimera; species Rheinheimera sp. ATLC3. Next base: position 919,955 of record NZ_CM182103.1, on the reverse strand, counting down.
GCCTCGCCGGCAATGTGTCAGTCATTTCTGGAAGGGCGCCAAAGCCGCTATAGTTTTCAGGCGCTGGGCAAAGGTACTTTGTATTTACCCTATGCAACATCGCTGCGCATGAGCGACTTAGGTTACACCAACAGCGCACAATCCAGCCTGAACATTACCTATAACAACCTGGATGAATATATTGCCGGGCTGCACCAGGCTATTAGTATGCCGTCAGAAGAGTACCGTAATATCGGTGTGAAGGTTGATGGCGAGTATCAGCAGCTAAATGCCAATGTGCTGCAAATTGAAAACGAGTTTTACTCTACTATCCGGCCCAAAAGAACAACACAATCCGGCGAGCGGCCAACCTGTGCGCTGGCCAAGCGTGGCGTAGAATATATCGAAATTCGCGCTTTAGACGTGAACCCGTTTAGCCCTGTAGGTATCACTGCTGAACAGATGCATTTTCTGGACATATTTCTGCTGTACTGTTTGCTGAAAGACAGTCCGCAGCTATCAGCGTCAGAGCAGACTGTGACAGAGCAAAACCTGAAAAAAGTGGTCACTGATGGCCGGCGCAGAAATCTTGACATTATACAGGGCGGGCAACCACGGCTGATGCTGGATTGGGCAGAAGAGTTATTTGCTGACATGATGCCGGTTGCGCAATACCTTGATTCAGCTTACGCAACTGAACGCTACAGCAGCGCGATTAAACAGTTTTACATGGGGCTGTTAGATCCGGCACAAACGGTATCCGGCCAGGTTCTGAATAATCTTCTTGCTGCTCAGCAAGATAACGGTCGCTTTATGCTTGAGCTGTCTGTTAAGTATCAGCAGCAGTTAGCCAACGAAGACTATCAGTATTATAGTGAGCAGCAATTTACTGAGGCGGCAGCGCAATCGCTGCTACAACAACAACAGATTGAACAACAAGACGACATAAGTTTTGAGCAATATATTGCGCAATATTATGCTGAAGTGCCAAAGTGCGATAAAGCACAAGATGTGTGATGCAAAAAAGCTGTTTATTGTAAAAGTAAGCCAAAAAAATCGGCTACCATTTGGTAGCCGTAAGTGATATCCAGGGAGAATAAAACTTGGTTGCGTCCGTGCACCTTGTTAGAATCAACCGGATGAAAAAAGTTCAGTCCCGTATTACACCGTTTTTATGTTGTAGCGTTTTTGCCGTTATTTTAACTGGCTGCGCTACGCCGCCACCGAAAAACACCTCTAATCTCTGTGAAATTTTTTACGAGCACCGTGACTGGTATGATGCTGCCGCTAAAGTCAGGGACAAATGGGGCGTACCTATTCATGTGCCCATGAGTATCATGTATCAGGAAAGCAGCTTTAAGCATAATGCGCGCCCGCCGATGCGCTGGTTTCTGGGATTTATCCCGTACGGCCGGGCCAGTAACGCTTATGGTTATTCTCAGGCGAAAACCGTGACCTGGGATGAGTATGTAAAAGAAGCAGACCGGTTTTGGGCCAGTCGTGACAACTTTGATGATGCAATCGATTTTATGGGCTGGTATATCACTAAAAGCCAGCGCTTAAATGGTGTGTCGAAATGGGACGGCTATGCCCAGTACCTTAACTACCATGAAGGTTGGGGCGGATATAAACGCGGCAGCTACAAGAAAAAGGCCTGGCTGGTACAAACCGCGAAGAAAGTAGACAGCCGGGCGAGAATGTATGCCGGTCAGCTGAATAAATGTGAAGAAGATTTAAAGCGTGGCTGGTTATGGCGCTTGTTTTTTGGCTGAGCAGCCGCTTGAAGAAAAAGCCGGTTTCCCGGCTTTATCAATTAGTCTTTTTTCAAATGTGGCATCAAACGTACAGTTTTAATCATATTATCCTGTACATCGATCACTTCCATCGGATAGCCAGACAGCCTGATACTAAGGTTACCCTGAGGAATTTCTTCCAGATACTCTAAAATCAGACCATTGAGCGTTTTGGGACCGTCTGTTGGCAGTTCAAGATGCATTTCCCGGTTCAGATCGCGCAGGTTAATACTACCGTCAATTAGATAAGAGCCATCAGGCTGTTTTACGATATCTTCATTGCTGTCTTCCGCAATATCAGTAGTAAATTCACCGACAACTTCTTCCAGAATATCTGCCAAGGTCACCAGGCCCTGAATATCACCATATTCATCCACCACCAGGCCAATGCGCTCTTTAGTACGCTGAAACTTATGCAATTGGGTATTAAGTGGCGTGCCTTCAGGAATAAAGTAAATTTCGCTGACCGCACGCATTAATGTAGCTTTCGTCAATTGCTCTTTCAGTAATAAGCGCATTAATTCGCGCGGGTGCACGAAGCCGACCGCTTCATCAATACTGTCGCGATACAGCAAAATGCGGCTGTACTGCATGTTTGCAAGCTGGCGTTCTATGTCTTTCCAGTCATCGTTGATATCGATACCGACAATTTCATTGCGCGGCACCATAATATCTTCCACCGTGGCATTTTCCAGATCCAGCACACCGACCAGCATGCTCTGGTGCTGTTCGGGGATCAGGGCGCCGGCTTCATGCACTACGGTGCGCAGCTCTTCAGCACTTAAGCTGTTGCCCTGATGTTTTTCCGGGCTGATACCCATCAATGCCAGAATACCGTTAGTAATAAAGTTGACCAGCCACACTAAAGGATAAAACACTTTAAGTAGTAGCTTGAGCAGCGCAGAACTTGGAAACGCTATCCGTTCCGGGTGCAATGCCGCTATGGTTTTGGGGGTAACTTCGGCAAACACCAGTACCACCATAGTCAGCACCACGGTGGCAATCGCAATACCCAGATCTCCGTACAGACGCATACCAATAATTGTCGCTATGGCTGATGCTGCGATATTAACCAGATTGTTACCGATAAGAATCAGGCCTATTAAACGATCTGGCCGCTTAAGCAGCTCGCTTACCCTAATAGCACCCTTATGATTTTCGTTTGTTAAATGCTTTAAACGATAAGGGTTGACAGACATCATGCCTGTTTCAGATCCTGAGAAATAGGCAGATATGAATAGGAGCACGCCAAGAATGATAAACAGCGTACCCGTCGATATGTCGTCCAAGAGTTAATTACCTGTATTGCCAAACACCCGTACTTGATATTACGAAGTGCCTGTTGAGTCAAGGATTAAAGTGTATTTAACAGTACTTCGCGTACAAAACGGCTGCCAAAATAGCCAAGTGTTAACAGAGCGGCGCCTGCGATGGTTAACGTATTGGCTATTTTGCCGCGCCAGCCTTTACGGGCATGGCCCCAGCATAACGTTGCAAAAACAATAAAACCAAGCAGGCTGAAAATGGTTTTATGCAGGTTTTCTTTTGCCAGCCAGTTATCCATAAACAGTGCTGCAACCAGCAATGCTAAACCAAGTAAAACAGTGCCTGCCAACAACAACCGGAACTGCAGTATTTCTGCCTGAACCAACGGCGGCATATGCCGGGTCACGGCGGCAATGTTTTTTTGCTTTAACTTGTTATTGATGTAGCTCACCTGAAATGAGTACAACATTGCCATCATCAGAATGGCGTAAGCAATAAATGCCAGCGTAATATGTACCAGCAGACCAACGTTTTGCTCGAAGTGATGCAATTGTACATTATGTGGCAACGTTAGCACTGCCAGCTGTACCATGGCAGCAAAACCATACACAACAGGCAGCAGTAAAATGATCGGGGTACGCAGAGCTGTCAGTGTAACGGCAACGGTAATGAGCCAGCATACCAGGGAGCTGACATTCAGCAGGCTAAAATTCTGGCCTTGCCCGGTAAACAGCATATCGCCCAGCACCAATGCGTGTAACACGACACCAAGCACTGCGGCACTGAAGGTTGTTTTAAAATGCGGGCCTTGCGGATGAAAAATACGCAGCAATACTGAGCCGGTGGCAACCAGATAAGCAAGTAAAGCTAATGCAGTAAACAGTGCCGTGGACATCAGAGCTATTTCCTTTCATTTCGGTGGCTTGCTATTGTATTGCAACTTTAACCCGATGCCCAGTGTGATGCGCAACAGTTTCTTAACGGCTGCGCTGAACTTCAGTCTTTGATATAATCGGCGCCAATATCGCTGTAGAGTGAGTAACCATGTTTGAGAATCTGTCCGACCGTTTAAGTGCCACGTTAAAAAATATTACCGGCCGTGGGCGTTTAACTGAAGATAATATTAAAGATACGCTGCGTGAAGTCCGTATGGCACTGCTGGAAGCCGATGTGGCGTTGCCGGTGGTGCGTGACTTTGTTGCCACGGTAAAAGAGCGCTCTGTCGGGCTTGAAGTCAGCAAAAGCTTAACGCCAGGCCAAGAGTTTCTGAAAATTGTCCGTAAAGCATTGGAAGATGCTATGGGCGAAGCCAACGAAGAACTTAAGCTTAATACTCAGCCGCCGGCGGTTGTGATGATGGCTGGCTTGCAGGGGGCGGGTAAAACAACGTCCGTAGGTAAACTGGCTAAGTTTCTGACAGAGCGGAAAAAGAAAAAAGTTTTAGTGGTGTCGGCAGACGTTTATCGGCCTGCGGCAATTAAACAGCTGGAAACACTGGCTAAAGACATTGGTGTTGAGTTCTTTCCAAGTGATGTGTCGCAAAAGCCGGTCGATATTGTCAATGCCGCTATTGCCCATGCCCGTACCCGTATCTTTGATGTGCTGCTGGTCGACACTGCAGGTCGTCTGCATGTTGACAGCGAGATGATGGATGAAATCAAAGCGCTGCATGCTGCAGTGAAGCCGATTGAAACCCTGTTTGTGGTCGATGCCATGACTGGTCAGGATGCAGCGAATACTGCTAAGGCCTTTAACGACGCATTGCCTCTGACCGGTGTGATTTTAACTAAAGCTGACGGTGATGCCCGTGGTGGTGCGGCGTTATCTATCCGCCACATTACCGGCAAGCCAATTAAGTTTATCGGTACCGGTGAGAAAACCGATGCACTGGAACCGTTTCACCCAGACCGCATAGCCTCGCGCATTTTGGGCATGGGCGATGTACTTGGCCTGATTGAAGAGCTTGAGCAAAAAGTCGATCGCGACAAAGCAGCCAAAATGGCGCAAAAAGTGATGAAGGGTAAAGGCTTCTCACTGGAAGATTTTCGCGAGCAGCTGGTACAGATGCGCGGTATGGGTGGCATGATGTCGATGCTTGATAAATTACCCGGGATGAAAAACCTGCCTGCGGGCGCAATGAATCAGATGGGCGACAAGCAGTTCGTGAAAATGGAAGCCATTATTAATTCCATGACCCCCAAAGAGCGCGAGTTTCCTGATTTGTTAAAAGGCTCGCGCAAAAAACGCATTGCTGCAGGCTCCGGTACCCAGGTGCAGGATATTAACCAGCTGCTGAAGCAATTTACCCAGATGCAGAAAATGATGAAGCAGATGTCGGGTAAAGGTGGCTTAATGAAGATGATGCGCGGTATGGGCGGCAAGCTGCCACCGGGTATGCTGCCTCCACGCTAACGATACTAAAAGCCCGCTGCCAGGCGGGCTATCACTTTCAGATAAAGGCTGCCAAGCCGCGAAATGCCTTGCAATTATGCTCTAAATCAGTAAAATGCTGCAGCCCTTCAGTCTGACTGGGGGCTTTGTTATTTTTGATAAAACCTGAACGATAAAATTAGAGGGCCTTATGGTAACTATTCGTTTACAACGTGGTGGCGCGAAAAAGCGTCCATTTTACCAAGTTGTGGTAGCGGACAGCCGTTTTGCTCGTGATGGCCGTTTTATTGAGCGCGTGGGTTTCTTTAACCCAATCGCTGGCGGTACTGAAGAGAAACTGCGTCTGGATCTGGATCGCGTTGAGCACTGGGTAGCACAAGGTGCTTCACTGAGTGAGCGCGTTGCAACTCTGGTAAAAAACGCTAAGAAAGCTGCTGCTTAATTAGCAAAAGGTCGTGTGGAGTAGTCAGCTTGAGTGAGAAAGATTTAGTCGTTCTTGGCAAATTTGGTGCAGTTTACGGCATCAATGGCTGGCTGAAAGTTAACGCTTACACCGACTTCCCGGAAGGGATTTTTGAATACACACCCTGGCAAGTAAAATTTCAGGGTAACTGGCAACCAGTGCAGGTGTCTAGCTGGAAGCGCCATAGTAATGGCCTGATAGCGAAACTGGATGGTGTCAATGATCGTGATCTGGCACAGCGTTATGTTAATGCTGAAATTGCCGTAGCAAGCCAAGCGCTACCTTCATTAGAAGAGGGCGAGTATTACTGGAAAGACCTTATGGGTATGGCAGTAATTAACGAGGCCGGCTATCACTTAGGTGAAGTGAGCGACATGATGGAAACGGGCTCTAACGACGTTTTAGTGGTTAAAGCTAACCGTACCGATGCATTTGGTCAGAAAGAAAGGTTGTTGCCGTTTTTAATGGATACAGTGATTAAAAGCGTCGATCTAACCGAGCGTCGCATTGTCGTAGACTGGGACCCGGCGTTTTAATGCCTGAGAACAATAAGTTGTGGGTTGGTGTAGTAACACTGTTCCCGCAGATGTTTGAAGCAATAACGCAATATGGGGTGACCGGCCGTGCTGTGAAGCAGGGCATTATGCAGCTGCAATGTTGGAACCCGCGTGATTTCACAACGGACAAACATCGCACTGTGGATGACCGGCCTTATGGTGGTGGCCCCGGTATGCTGATGATGGTGCAGCCGCTGAGCGATGCAATACGCGCCGCCAAGCATGCTGCAGGAGAAGGTGTACACACGGTGTACTTGTCGCCGCAAGGCCGCAAGCTGGACCAGCAAGGTGTCGCTGAACTGGCGCAATATTCTAAGCTGCTGTTAGTAGCTGGCCGGTATGAAGGCATTGATGAGCGCGTAATAGAAAGCGAAATTGATTCTGAGTGGTCAATTGGTGATTACGTGTTAAGTGGCGGCGAATTGCCCGCGATGACATTGATAGATGCAGTGTCACGCTTAGTACCAGGAGTACTGGGGCATGAACAGTCAGCAGAACAGGATTCTTTTGCATCCGGTTTGCTTGATTGCCCGCACTACACAAGGCCGGAAGTGTTATCAGACAAACAGGTTCCCGCAGTATTACTGAGTGGAAACCATGAAAATATACGACGCTGGCGTTTAAAGCAGTCTCTTGGGAGAACCTGGCTGAGACGACCAGATATGTTAAATCTCCTGGCTCTGACTGAGGAGCAACGACGGTTACTGGCTGAGTTCCAAAAAGAACATCAGCAAGAGTGCCGGACGGGGCAGCAAGAAGACAGTTATTCCAGGTAAAGTGAGATTGTTATGAGCAAAGTTAGCCAAAACATCATCAAGCAACTTGAAGACGAACAGTTAAAACAAGACGTTCCAGCGTTTGCGCCGGGCGATACTGTAGTTGTTCAGGTTAAAGTTAAAGAGGGTGACAAAACCCGTTTACAGGCTTACGAAGGCGTAGTTATCGCCAAGCGTAACCGTGGTCTGCACTCTTCTTTCACTGTACGTAAAATCTCTAATGGCGAAGGTGTTGAGCGTGTATTCCAGACGCACAGTCCGCTGGTAGACAGCATCACTGTTAAACGTCGTGGTGCCGTTCGCCGTGCTAAGCTTTACTACTTACGCGATCGTTCAGGTAAATCAGCGCGTATCCGCGAAAAGCTTAACTAAGCTACCCTTGAAAGGCCGACACTTGTCGGCCTTTTTTCTTTCTGGCATGGTAGTGCCATGACTATGCATACTTCCCCCCTGACAGAACCTGTTCTGAACTTATTACAACACCAGCTGCTTAATCTGGTCTGCGAGCCGCAAGCTGTTGCCGGCCAGGCTATAGAAGAGCAATATCTGCTTAAACGACTTGGGCTGAAACTACATAGTGACATTGCGCTGAGTGACGATATGAACCGTTTTCAGCTGCATTTTGTGCTGTACCATCTGCTATACCGTGTGCAACAGCAACTGCTGGATTTGCAGCAGGGCTATCTCAGTGTTGAACTGGCCAAAGTGCGGTTGTTGTCGGTATCGCAAGCGCCTGTATCTGATGTTCACGATGGCAGGCGGCAGTATTACCTGAACTGGCAAAACTTCCATCATATGACCGAGCAACTGCTCGATCAGCACCTGAGTGCATTCTGGCAGCATTTTGCCGCGCCACAATCAACCCAGTTGATGCTTAGTCAGGCCGAGGCTGAAACACTTTTGCAGTTGCCGGCACATTTTAATCTCGCTCAGCTGAAAAAAGCTTACCGTACTAAAGCGCTGCAGTTGCATCCGGACCGTGGTGGTGACGCGCAACAATTTATTTTGCTGCGCCAGGCTTATCAACAACTGATAAAGCTATTCTGACTTTGTCTGTAAATTAAAAATTACAATTTTTGTGTTGTGGTATTTCTGTGCTTATCTTGATTTTATTGGCTTGTGGCGGGTTGACGTTAGTTGTTTGGATCTTTATTATGCCGAAATTGTACTTTAATGATTACGCAGTGTATAAATAAGTTTACGTAAGGGCGCGCCTTAGCAAGTTCAGTGTTTTTACCTATGCTTAATGCCTGCAACACCTTGGTGGAGTTTTCGCATGAGCAAGATAGTTGATGATTTACGTATAGTGGCCGAAAAGCCGCTGAGCCCGCCAGCTGTACTAAAAAAAGTGCTACCGCTGTCAGAGCAGGGGGCGCAGTTCGTCCAGCACGCCCGCAATGATATTGCCAATATAGTGCACGGCCGTGATAAACGTTTGTTAGTGGTTACAGGCCCCTGCTCAATTCATGATCCGGTCGCGGCTATAGAGTACGCACAGAAGTTAAAACAGCTGCAGCAGGAATATGCGGATAGTCTGTACATCGTCATGCGGGTGTATTTTGAAAAGCCCCGGACCACCGTAGGTTGGAAAGGCTTTATTAACGACCCGCACCTGGATGATTCTTTTGATTTAGAAACTGGTTTAACCTGGGGCCGGGAGTTGCTGCTAAAGATGGTCGAAATGGAGCTGCCAACGGCAACTGAAGCGCTGGATCCTATCAGCCCGCAGTATATGTCAGACTTAATCAGCTGGTCTGCCATCGGTGCCCGTACAGTAGAGTCGCAAACTCACCGTGAAATGGCCAGTGGCTTATCGATGCCGGTCGGCTTTAAAAACGGTACTGACGGCAATTTAAATATTGCCTTAAATGCGCTGCAATCAGCAGCCAGCGGCCACAGCTTTATTGGTATTAATCAGCGCGGCGAAGTGAGCCTGGTGCAAACGGCAGGTAACCCGGATGGTCACATTATTCTGCGTGGCGGTGCTAAGCCGAACTACGATGAGCAAAGCATAGGCGAAGCGCTGGCTAAGCTTGATAAACTGAATTTACCGCGTGGCATAGTGGTTGATTGCAGCCATGGTAACTCGAACAAAGATCATAACCGGCAGGGTGAAGTGGCACTAAACGTGTTGTCGCAGCGTCTGGCTGGCAATGATGCCATTATCGGCATTATGCTGGAGAGCCACTTATATGCCGGCCGGCAGGATTTAACAAACGGTAAAGCCGATAAATACGGTGTATCAGTAACTGATGCTTGTATTGATTGGGATACGACGGCAACGTTGCTGGCCACTATCCATCAGCAAATGCAACCGGCAGTGGCGGCCGCCTGACATGAGTGATATGGCGAAGCAGGCTTTAGCGCCTCTGCGGCAGCAGATAGATAGCATTGATAGCCAGTTGGTTTCGTTACTGGCTCAGCGCGCCAACGTTACCGCCCAGGTTGGTAAAATTAAACAGCAATATGCATTGCCAGTTTACGTGCCAGAACGCGAGCAGGCACTGCTGAGCGCAAGGCGGGAACAGGCAGCGGCACTTGGGGTGTCACCCGATCTGGCTGAGGATGTGCTCAGGCGAATCATGCGTGAATCCTATCAGACGCAGGAAAGCGGCTTTGTCTGCTGTCGTGGAGGTGGCGGTAAAATTGTGGTTGTCGGGGGCGCCGGTGCTTTGGGCGCACGTTTCGTCAGCCTGTTTCAGCGCTCTGGCTACCAGGTAGTGGTGCTGGAGCAGCACGACTGGCATCAGGCTGAGCAGCTCTGTGCTGACGCTGCACTGGTGTTGATGGCGGTACCAATTACGCTGACCGAACAGCTTATTAAACAATTACCACCTTTGCCGGTTAATTGTGTACTGGCCGATATCACCAGTATTAAAGCGCAGCCACTTAGCGCCATGCTGGCTAAACATAGTGGTCCGGTTGTCGGGCTGCACCCGATGTTTGGCCCGGACATTACTAATCTCGTTAAGCAGGTTGTAGTGGTGTGTCATGGCCGCGCCGAAAATGAATATCAGTGGCTGCTGAAACAGCTCAATGTCTGGGGGGCTGAGCTAGCCGTTAAACAAGCGGCAGAGCATGATAGCGCCATGCAACTGATCCAGGCGATGCGACATTTTTCGTCCTTGGTCTATGGTGTGCATCTGGCAGATGAAAACGCTGATTTAAACGAACTGCTTCAGCTAAGCTCACCAATATACCGGCTGGAGCTGGCGATGGTGGGGCGCTTATTTGCGCAAAATGCCGAGTTATACGCCGATATTATGCTGTCATCCTGTGAAGTCACCGCGCTGTTAGAGCGTTATCAGCAGCGTTTTAATCAGCTGCTGGCGTTACTGCAAGCCAAAGATAAGGCTGGTTTAATGGCGCAATTTGGTAAAGGCCAGCACTATTTTGGTGAACTGGCAGGCCAGTTTTTGCACGAGAGCAAGCAGCTACTGCAAAAAGCAGCGGATAGCCGCAGTTAACGTGCAAGCTGATAAAAATCTGCAATCAGCTGCCACGCCTGTTCCGGTGTATCCGCATATTGAATAAGCGTTATATCTTCGACAGCGATGAGGCCTTCTTCTACCAGCATGTCGAAGTTTATCAGTTTTTGCCAGAAGGCTTTGTCATACAAAATGACGGGTACCTGGACGGCTTTTTTTGTTTGGATCAGTGTTAGGGTTTCAAACAGCTCATCCAGGGTGCCAAAGCCTCCCGGAAACGCGACTAACGCCCGGGCCCGCTGTAAAAAGTGCATTTTGCGGATCGCGAAGTAGTGAAACTGAAAACAGAACTGTGGCGTTATATAAGGGTTGGGTTGCTGCTCTTTCGGCAGTACGATATTCAGGCCAATGCTTGAGCCCCCGGCATCCATCGCGCCGCGGTTCGCGGCTTCCATTACGCCCGGGCCGCCACCGCTGATAATGGTCATGGCGTTATCCGGTTTACAGCAACTGTAGCGGGTAACCAGCGCCGAGAATTGCTGCGCCGCGGTGTAATATTTACTGTTATGCAGCTGCTTTTGGGCATGCTTCAAAGCTAGTCTGTGTTCCGCGCTATCTGTTTCTGCTATAGCGGCTTTTGCTTTAATCAGTAACGTTTTCGCCTGCTCTGCGGATAAAAAGCGGGCGCTGCCAAATACTACTATCGTGGCTTTTATATTGTGCTGTTCTAACACCAGTTGCGGTTTTAAATATTCCAGCTGTAAGCGTACATGGCGTAGTTCATCCTGCATCAGAAAATCGTTATCGGCAAAAGCCAGCCGGTAGGCGCTGTTTTGTTTTGATGTTTCAACGGCCTGCATTGATTGTTGTGCAGAGGTCAGGTGACGCTCGTGTAATTGATGTGGATCGTCTGTCATTAATCTGCTCCGGTAATAGCGTATTTCAGCCTATAAGAGTTACAGCATAACGGTAAAACTAACATGTTGTTTGATATAGGCTAATCTTTAATGCTTAAGTTTGCGCTATAACCATTAAAACGTTATGACGAGGATTATCTTTATGCCACTTTCCGCCACACTGCAGTTTGTCGGGGCTGCTCAGCAAGTTACCGGCTCCTGTTACCTGATAAGAATTAACGGTAAGCAGATCCTGCTGGATTGCGGCATGGTGCAGGGGGCAGATCAAATTCGCGAGTGGCATAAGTTCCGCTTTGCCTTTAAGCCCAAAGATATTGATCTGGTTATTCTGTCACATGCACATATTGACCACAGCGGCTTACTGCCCCTGCTGGTGGCGCGTGGCTTTGATGGCAAAATCATTTGTACGCCAGGCACGGCTCAGTTGTTACCGGTGCTACTGAAAGACTCGGTGCATTTATATCTGAAAGACTTAGAGTGGCAAAATAAGAAAGCCGCCCGGGCCGGCAGAAAAATACAGGACCCGGTGCTATCCGTACAAGACGCTGAAAGGGTTGTGCAGCTGTGCGAAACCTTAGGCTATAAAAAGCGCATTACACCGCTGCCAGGATTAGAGCTGGAGTTTAGTGATGCCGGGCATATTCTTGGGTCTGCGATAATACAGTTATGGCTCAAAGGCCATAAAGCCATGCGTAAGCTGGTGTTTTCAGGGGACCTTGGTAACCCTGCCACGGTACTGATGCATGATCCCAGTGCCATTGGCGAGGCAGATATCGTGCTAATGGAATCGACTTATGGTGATCGCAATCATCAGAATTTAGACAACTCACTGGATGAGATGGCGCAGGCACTGGAGCAAGCGAATAAAGACGGCGGCAACGTATTTATCCCGGCTTTTGCGCTCGGGCGCTCGCAAGAGATTTTATATTATCTGGCACAGTTGCATCATCAGGGCCGGTTAAAACAGCGGATGATTTTTCTCGATAGCCCTATGGCTATCAATATTACCAATATTTATAACGACTATCTGGAGTGCCTGGACCAGAAAGATCTGGCCGCTATTGGCTTTAAAAAAGGCATGCAGTTACAGGATTTATTGCCCATGCTGCGCCTGACAGAAAGTGTTGACGAGTCGATGGCGATAAACCGGGTAAGCGGCGGCGCCATTATTATTGCAGGTAGCGGTATGTGTAACGGCGGCCGCATTGTGCATCATTTAAAACACAATTTATGGAAAAGTGCGAATCATCTTATTTTTGTCGGTTTTCAGGCGATGGGCACGCTTGGCAGGCGCCTGGTTGATGGTGAGAGGCGGGTCAGGCTGTTTGGCCAGGATATCGTCGTAAAAGCCAAAGTGCATACCATTGGCGGTTTTTCAGCGCATGCCGGCCAGAGCGAGCTCCTGAGCTGGGCTCAGGCAATCGGCGGGCAACCTGAGTTTTATCTGGTGCACGGTGAACCTCAGGCTCAGCACATTTTGCAACAGCAGCTGTCAGAGCTGGGGATCCAGGCCCAAATACCCGCTAAAGGCGATGTTATTGAGTTGTAGTGCCAAAGATGCATTTTGTTACTTTTTACCTATGGTCAGGTTGCGGGCGGTATCTTATAGTGCTTAGCAAAATTACTGCTGATAAAAGGTTGCACTATGCACAAATATGCCATGATTCTTGCGCCATTACTGTTCTGCAATACCGTAATGGCCGCCTCGCCCGAGGTAGCATCGCAGGTTAAAACGCTGTGGCTGGCAGGGGACTACACAGCAGCTCATGCGTTGCTATCACCTTTGGTCACACGCAAAACTAAAGATGCCGATCTGCTGGCGTTGCTGGGGCAGACTGAAGCATTGATGCACAACAACGAGCAGGCTGAAGAACTGCTGGAAAAAGCCGTTAAATACGGTGCCAATAATGCCGACTATCAACACTGGTATGCTACGGTCAGTTGTAATCTGGCCGCCGGTGCCAGCATGTTCAGTGCCCTGGGGTACGCCAAGCGCTGTAAAAAGGCCTATCAGACTGCACTTGAGCTATCTCCGGATAACCCGCGCAGCTACATAGCGCTTGGCAGTTTTCTGAATCAGGCGCCAGGTATAGCGGGTGGTGATAAAGCAGAAGCTTTAAAGCTGGCGCAGAAATTAAAACAGTTAGACCCGTTGCAGGGCGCTTTACTGGCGCTGAACGCGTCTGATTTAACCGATGATACGGTATTTACTGCGTTACTGGCTGAAGATGAGCTACTGAGCAAGCGCCCTGAAAGCTACTTACAACGTGGCGTTGCCTTTTCCCGTGCTGATGATCATACCAAAGCAATATCCTTGTTTGAGCAGGCGCTGACGATGCCAGCAGATGACGACGCAGCCGTGGATGCAAAAGCCCAGGCACTGTATCAGATTGGCCGCTCAGCCGTAAAAGGGCAGACAGATCATGATAAAGGTATCAGTGCATTGCAGCAGTTTATTGAACAGCAACCTGCAGCTGATAATATCGATTGGGCAAAATTGCGTTTGGGGCAACTGTATATCGCGCAACAGCAACAGGATAAAGCCGAGCAGCTGCTTAAACCTGTGCTGGCGTCCACCCAGGATAAGCAGCTAAAAGATGAGCTGCAAAAGCTGCTCTGATAAACTAAGGCCTGACTAACTTCATAATGCTTAACATTTAAGCGGAATCGGTTTGTCCTAAGCCAACCGTCTCAGCCCTGGATGGGCTGAGAGGAGCCCCCAGGGATTGGGTTCACGGCGTGTTGGTGTGGGCAAACTGATGGCAGCCGCAAGCTCAACTGACTGGTATTAGACTAACTTCAGGCTTTTTTTATGAGCAAACCACAGCTTCATACTATTCACCACGTTGCGATAATATGCAGCGACTATGCCGCTTCAAAGCGGTTTTACACTGAGCTTTTAGGGCTTACAGTGCTGGCCGAAAACTACCGCGCTGTGCGCGATTCCTGGAAGCTCGATTTAGCCTTGCCCAATGGCAACCAAATTGAGCTATTCAGCTTTCCCAATCCACCGCCACGGCCCAGCCAGCCTGAAGCACAGGGGCTGCGCCATCTGGCATTTGTGGTAGATAACGTCGCAGAATTTGCCGATTACTTAACGCAAAACGGCGTTGATGTAGAACCCATCCGCATCGACGAGTTTACCGGAAAAGCTTTTACCTTCTTTCAAGACCCCGACGGCCTGCCGCTGGAGTTGTATCAGCGCTGATGCGTAGCCGCCACGATTTTGACTTATTTTGAACATGCCTGTGCAGTTTGTAACATGGAATTTAGTAAAGAAAAATGGAATTCGATTATTAATCGGCTTGGCTTTTCTTGAGCCTAAAAGCGCATAACAAACCAAGGCAGTGGGACATATTTTTTAGCGATCTAGGTGCCAAATTTAATTTATGTCGAAAAACACACGAAAAAATCACTTCAGTCCAGTATTTGCAAACAAGTATTGGACTAGTGAAGAAGCCGGATGGCAATACAAGTATTATTACTACTGTGAGCATAGGCAGTGTGTTATTGATTCGAATAAAGATAAAGGAAAAACAGCGTGGGGTTATGAGTTAAACCTGTACTCGCAAGAGCTGGAGGACCGGTTTGACAGTGAGTTAGAAAACGAAAGCTCAATACTTTATGAGAAAATAATTAGAGGTGTAGCCTTAACTGCTGACGAGCGAATGAAGTGGGGGCAGTTTATTGTCACGCAAGCAATTCGGACGCCCAGTTTTTTAAAATACCGAGACTATGTGGAAAGTTTAAATGGTGGGGATTACTCCTATAAAAACACAATTTTAGGTTGTGCAGGATGCGAAGAAAACAAATATATTGCTGCAAGAAACTGGGTAATACTCAAAGCTCACGAAAATGATTTCTTTATGCGTACAGACAATCCTGTATACATGACTGGCTTTCTTAATAACCCTTCAAGTACTATATTTTATCCTTTGACACCTGAGCTATGCTTCGTTGCTTGTTCAGCAGTTGAAACAATTTTGCTTCCAAAAGGAATGGAGTTACCGCTTCCAAAACAAGTATTCCTGCAGCTAGAAAAAGGGGATGCATGGAGTATTAATTTTGAACTCTTGAAGTCCGCGAGTTCATCAATAATTGTTGCCAAGAGGGACAATAGCCCAGCAGTTAGCCATATGACACTCCAGATTCTCGGTGTATTTCCTCAAATACCATTTATGTTATCTTCTGCAAACAATGATTATTCGGAGGCTATGGAAATTGAGTCCATAACAAACATTATGTCAGCGGCCGATGACGTGGATTACCCTTCATATAGGGAATATCCATTTAATCCCTTTTATGGAATTGAGTTCGCAGAAGGTATAAATCCATTTTCTGTTTTTGGTGTTACTGACGAACATCTGCGAAAACAAGGTTTGATAGAGTGAATATAACAAAAAGCTGTACGCATAGCTTATGAGCATAAAAGGTAAGGCGCAAGGTACATACTGTGATGCAGATTTGGTTAGACAGGGGCTTCAAGCCCCTGTCTAACGAGCTTATCAGCCGGCAGTAACCTGGGTTGGTTCTATATCTTCACTGGGATAGCAGCCTAATACCTTAATAAACTTGGTAATTTTATTCAGCTCTTCCAGTGCGCGGGTCATGGCGTAATCGCTCAGATTTGCGAATACATCAACATAAAACATTTCTTCCCACGGGTTGCCGTTTATTGGCCGTGATTCCAGCTTCGCCATGCTGATACCGTGCTGCTTTAGCACCAGCAATGCATCTACCAGCGCCCCCGGTTGCTGGCCGGTATACATAATAAAGGTGGTTTTTGCCGGTATGGCTTTGGCCACGGTAACAGGTTTACGTGCCACTACAATAAAACGGCTGACGTTATCTTTCTGGTTAGCTAAATCGCGGGTAAGTACTTGCAAACCATACAACTGGCCGCCTTCTTCGCCACCTATGGCAACGACAGTCGGGTCTTGTTGCTGTTTAATACGGGTGAAAGCATCAGATGAGCTGTCACAGTATTCAATTTTCACTTGTGACAAGCCTTGCAGGTACTGGCTGCACTGCGTAATAACCTGCGGATGAGCACACACCTGGCGGATTTTGCTTAAATCGGTGCCTGGTAAACCCAGTAAACAATGCGCGATAGGGTGGGTCAGTTCGCCGACAATAGATAACCGCGTATGCTGCAGTAAATCATAAACTTCGTTAATACTGCCTGACGAGGTGTTTTCAATCGGCAGCACGGCGTAATCGGCATGGCCGGTTTCTACTGCCTGCACAATTTCATTAAAGCTGTCACAGCCCTGTTCAATAATACGCTCGGCGCGGCGGGTAAAGTATTTTTGGGTTGCCCAGTAACTGTAAGAGCCCTGACCACCCAAAAAGGCTACCCGTACTGCCGGGCTGTCGGTGCCGTTAAGCTGGCCCTGAATTTTTGCCTGTTGCTGCAGTACCGAGTCTTCAATGATCACATGATACAGCCTGGTAACATACTGGGCGTCTAATCCTAACGGTTTGCCCTGACTGATAAGAGACACCAGTAGTTCCTGCTCACGTTTTTGATCGCGTATCGGTTTATTTTGCGCCAGTTTGGCATCAGCTACTGCTAATGCCAGCTGACGCCGTTTGGCGAGCAAGCCCAACAGCTGCTGATCGGTATCGCTGATGGCGTGACGTATTTCATCCAGTTCCATGTTTTATATCTCAGGTTGTGTGCTAAACAGGTAAAAAAAAACCTCCCACAAGGGGAGGTTTTCTGGTTTTACTGCGCGCGCAGCTTACCGCCTCCCATATAAGGTGGTAAAGCTAAAAAAGCTGAGTGCGCTAAATACAGTTTTCATGGCTGCTAACATAGTCCGTCTGGATGGCTAAAGTCAACCCTGTGGGGTTAGCAACAGCTGATATTTTTTCTCACCCGGTAAAAAGGGCAACGCAACCTCATTTAACCAGTACTGATGATCGGCCCGGTAAAACGGTGACAACGGGTGGCCGGACTGGCCTGCCGGTATGGTCAGTATACCCAGCTGCTCCTGCCCCGGTGCGACGACCATGCGCTCTGACTGACCAAAGCCGGGCAACTGTACCCTGGGCATATGGCGGTCGCCGTTCATCGGCGTTGCCGGCATGTTCAGCCAGTCGCCTAATAGCGGAATGGCTGATGCCAGCGGATGCTGAATTCTGGCTTCGTTCAATGTGCCCCAGTTACTTTGCGCTAAGCTGCCATATTGTTGTTCCAGCTCCGTTTTGCTTTGCAGTACCGCAGCAAGCAATAACGCTGGCCAATCGGCAAAGCCTGGCGGCAAGGTGTCCGGGCGCCGATGTTGCAGCAACTGCCACATCGGCGCTTCCAGCGGGTATTTTAAATCCTGGCTGCGGGCGCCGTGCTGTTCCAGGTAAGCTGACAACGGTGCAAACTGCAATTGCAACAACTGCTGACGGAAGGCTCTGACCAGGCTGTAACCGACATCATCTGTTGCTGCGCGCTGCGTGCTACTGACGATAAACTGGCGGTAAGACTGTAACTGATGCTGCTCTACGGTGTCTGTATCCAGCACTTCCAGTAACAAATCACGCCAGCGCTGCAGCATCAGTGCCCGGTTATCCAGCTGTATCTGATGCAGGGCCTGCTCATCGGCATGTTTTAACGCATTCAGCCCCTGATGGATCTGCCAGCCCCGGGCGCCTAAATCATAACCGCCGTTACCAATCAGCTGATAGGCCTCACCACCAATCATTCTGGCATTCGCTGTCCATAAGCGGTCACTGCCGCTAAGCTGAGGTTGTTGCTGTGCGCTATGGTAACCAATCCAACCCTGGCTGCCATCACTCCAGTCCTGTGCTGTATCAAAGTCATCCAATTGGCGGTTGGGGATTGGCCCTATTATGCTCCAGCCAATATCACCGCGGCTATCGGCAACCAGCAGGTTCTGCGCAGGGACACCGACATCAGGTGCCAGCTGCAATGCCTGGTCAACCGTAAAGGTTTGTTCCAGCTGCATTAAACGGAAATTTACGGCAATATCGTCATATGCGACCCAGCGCAGCGCATAAAGCGGGCTATCACCAAACTGCACCACCGGGCCCCACTGGGTTTCTGTCAATTCAATGGTTTGGTCAGCCTGACCGGCAATTTTAATGGTCTCATACAGGTTTATCAGTGGTTTGTAGCCATCAGGAGTAAGGTAGCGCTTACCATCTTCGGATAATTTGAGCGCGACAAGATCATGCCAGTCGGCGGTACTGTTAGTGAAGCCCCAGGCTAAGGCACCATTTGAACCGGCAACAACGGCAGGTGTGCCAGGCAATGTCAGGCCGGTTACGGTGTGCATGTTGCCATTTTCACGCCAGTTAAGTTGGGCTTTATACCAGGTGCCCGGTACGCGGATGCCTAAATGCATATCGTCAGCCAGAATGGCACTGCCATGCGACGTTAAACTACCGGCAACGGCGAAGTTATTACTGCCGATATCGGCGCTGTCCATTAACAGACAGTTATTACAGGCCATGTCTGGTTGGCGCAATAGTGGCGGGTAGTCAGACTCTGGCAGATTAACCGGCTCAATCCGGCTACCATCGAGGGCAGCCTGCCAGATATCGGAATGCTGTTGTAAAAACTGATACCAGTCGCCCGGCAGTGCTTGTTTGAGTACCGTCATCGCGTAGTCGTCACGGCCAAGCCTGCTTTGCAGGTCAAGATACATCGAGTAGATAACTAAAAAGGAGTCTTCGTCTTGCCAGCCTGCCGGGTTCTGGCCCAGTAACAGATATTCAAACGGTTTAATCGACAGCGCCGCCAGGCCCTCATTAACCCCGAGGCGATAGTTTGAGAGCAACTGGCGTTGATTGTCCGGCAGCGCGGCTAATGCCTGACGGGCACGTTGGCGAAAGCGATGCGTCCGCAGTTTTTTATCTGCGTTCAACGCCCGCTCACCAAATAACTCCGCTAATTCGCCTGCGGCATTGCGCCTTAAAATATCCATTTGAAAAAAGCGTTCTTGTGCATGGGCAAAACCCAGCGCAAACGCTGCATCATTGCGGTTGGCAGCATGTACGCTCAGGTAGCCCAGCGCATCGCGCTCCAGCCGGGCTGTGTTATTTATACTGCTGGTAAGCGAGCCGTTATAATCCGGCAAACTGAGGTACAGCAGGGAATAAATTGCTGCAGCAGATAAGGTCAGCAGCAATATTAAGGCGCTAAGCAGCCATTTCCACCAATTCATCTTTGCTCTTCTCTGGTATAAAATCAAAAACTTAGCATAACGGAGACCAGACACAATGTCACAGAAAGTAAAAGTATGGGACTTCGCTGTCCGTTTTTTCCACTGGAGCCAGGTCTTGTTGATCGCAGCATTGTGGTACACCGGTGAAGAAGGCCTGATGGCCCAGCATCAGTTGCTGGCCTATACCTTAGCTGCGCTGGTTGTTGCCCGTCTTATTTGGGGAGTTATTGGCAGTGACAGCGCCCGCTTTAGCCGCTTTGCTGCAACACCGCTTGCCGCCATACATTATTTACGGCGCCCGGTTGCAGTGGCCGGTCACAATCCGGCGTCGTTTTATATGATAGTGTTACTGCTGATTCTGGTTGGCGTTCAGTTACTGACAGGCCTTGCTACTTTTGACAATAGTTACCTCAGCGACGGCCCGCTGGTAAGCATGTTGCCCGGTAGCTGGGTTGAAATAGCGTCTGATATTCACAGCATTAATATTAATATTCTGCTGGCCGCCATTGCTGTACACGTTGTCGCGGCGCTTTGGCACAGTGCACGGCTGCATAATGTGCTGACAGTGATGATAACCGGCAAGGATACTGTTACATCACAGCAAAAACCGCAGCTTCGCAACAGCAGCGTATTCTTTATTGTGTTTGCCGTTGTACTGGCTGTATTACTGTGGTGGCAGGGCGGGGCATTATTGGCGCTGCTTTGAGTAGCAGCACCGGAAATTAAAAACTTAGTTTTTATAATCGTCGTGGCAGGCTTTGCAGTTACGGGCGAAGGTACCAAAGGCTTTACGCAGAGCCGCCTGATCGCCGCTGTCTGCTGCCAATTGTAATGCTTTTGCATCCGCCGCCAGTTTTTCGCCGAGGCTGTTAAAATCCTGCAGGTTCTGCCATATTGCAGCCTTAGCATCACCGCCACCCTGTTCTGCGCCAGGTACACTAAACGCTTCCCACGGCAGGGTGGTTAAGGTGGCTAGCGCGGTCGCGCGTTTGCTGGCGCGCTGAGCGTCGTAGCTTACGTCACCTTTTAACATGTCTGAGATATCAGCCATGTTATGACGGATCATCTGAAAAGCAGCCTGGCGGTAAGTAACACTGTCTTTGGCGTCAGTAAAGGCGCTGCCGGCATAAGCAGCAGATGTCAGTGACAGTAATAAAGCGGCTAGCAGGGGTTTTTTCATTGTATCGTTCTCTTTTGATGAATTTACATGCAATAATGATGAAGTCGTATCTTAACAGAAAGCGATATCTTGCCAATAATCATATAGTTTTAGTAATCAGGCAGAGTGAGTGAAGGACGTTAATTTAGTTAAACCACAAGGCATGGATTCGCTGGGGCGCAAGTTCGCACTGGTGGTTTTTCTGGCTATTGTCATTGCCGGCTTTACCGTTGGTTATGTGGTATTGAGCCTGCAGGAAAGCATTACGCTGGAGCAGCAACAACAGGTGATTAAGCAGCAGGCTGCACGTTATGCCAGGCAGCTGGACCACGATGTTTTGCAAAAAGAGCAAAAAGCGATATCAGCTAATCAGGTGGTGGCCCGCTCGCTTGGCCTACAGCGTCTGAACAGTAATAAAAGTCTGACTGCGTTGGCTGATGGCAGTATCCGTGTGCAGGATGATTTTTCCGGCGCCTTTGTTGCAGCGGGCGCTTACACAGGGCGAACAGCTGCCATGTTTGAGCGTACAGCACTGATTTGGCAGCAGTTATCGCCACTGATGCTGCATGATTTCTTCAATTTCTACTTTATTGCCAAAGAGCAGTTTATCCGTATTTCGCCGGCTGATTGGGCAATGCAGGTAGAAGTATCGCATGATTTTCACAAAGATTTGTTTTATCAGATAGCGACGCCGGGACAAAACCCGGCCCGCCAACCGCGCTGGACGCCGGTATATTATGATGATATCTGGCAGAAATGGATGACCAGCCTGATTATTCCTGTGTATGTCAATGATGAGTTTATTGGCGTAACCGGCTCAGATTATATCCTTGATGACATTCTGCAAAAGCTGCCAATGGCCGATAGTGTGCTGCAGGGCAGTGCATTTTTATTTGATGATCAAGGCATAGTGTTCAGCGCCCAGCAGCAAAAGCTGGCTGACAATCCTGCCATGAATACACTGTACGCCGGAGTTAAGCCTGGTAATGCAGTACTGCAACAATACGCCACTGCTGTAGCAACACAAAATTATTCCACCAAAGTGCCTGACACAATGGTGGCTGATTACCTCATTTCGTCAGCGCCAGTCAGTCGTCTTAGCTGGCACGTCGCAGTATACTCAGAGAAAGCCAGAGTACTGGCGGCACTGGACGAGTTTCGTAGCAAGCTGCTGGTGACATCTTTGCTGGTAGCTTTACTTGTCGCGTTGATGTTGCAACTGGTGATATATCACTTTGTGTTGAAGCGGTTAAACCGGCTTTCAGCCGCAATAAATCGTCTGTCCCGGGGCGATTTGCAGCATGTTTTGCTGGACAATAAGCAAGATGAAATAGGGTTGCTGAATCAGGCGTTTGGCCGCATGTCAGAGGAAATATCTGATTTAGTCAGTGGTCTGAACGAACGGATTGAAGAAAAGGAAGCCGCAGAGCGTTCAGCCCGTAAGCTTAGTAAAGCGGTATCTTTTTCCAGCTCTGGCATTGTTCTGACCGATCAGTTTCTGAACATTGAGTATATCAATCCGTTTTTGATCGAAATGCTAGGTGGCACTGACGATCATCTGCGCCAGCCGCTAAACAACTTGTTTGCTGAAGAGATGCATCATGTTGGCGAAGAGATTGTACAAACGCTGGCCGAACGGCATCACTGGCGGGGAGATATGCTGCTGCAGCATAAGCAACGTCAGTTGTGGGTATCGCTGGCGATTGCGCCGATCCGTGATGATAAAGGCGGCATAACCAATTACGTTTGTGCTATGCAGGACATTTCTTTTATTAAGCAAAGCCAGAAAAAAATGGAGCAACTGGCGTATTACGATGTGCTGACCGGCTTGGCCAACCGCAGCTATTTTCGTGACCAGCTGCGAAAAGCCATTGCGATGTCGCATCGTGGTTATTACAACTTTGCATTGCTGTACTTCGATCTGGATGAATTTAAACGCATCAACGATACACTGGGGCACGACGCCGGCGACGAACTGCTAAAAGAAATATCCAAACGTCTGATCAGTCGACTGCGTGAGGAAGATACGATAGCGCGTCTGGGCGGCGACGAGTTTGCCGTTATTCTCAGCGGCATTAAAGATCGCTCACAGGCATCGGCTATTGCTGCCAATTTGCAGCAGGCGTTCGCGGCGCCGGTGAAGCTGGGTAATCAGGAAGTATCGATAAGTGCCAGTATCGGCATTACCGTTGCGCCTGAGGATGCATCAGAAGAAGAATTGCTGTTAAAGCATGCTGATTTGGCGATGTATGAAGCCAAAGCCCGGGGTAAAAATACCTTCCACTTCTTCAGCCCGGATTTGAACGAAGCAGCCAATGAGCGTTTGTTGATTGAAAACCAACTGCGTGAGGCTATCCGTGAGCATCAGTTTTTACTTTACTACCAGCCAAAAATTGATATTCGCGATAATACCATCATCGGCTACGAAACCCTGTTGCGCTGGTTACGACCAGACAATACGCTGGTGCCACCGCTGCGCTTTATTTCTGTGGCAGAAAGCACGGGTTTAATCGTACAGATTGGCGAATGGATCATCTGGGAAGCCTGCCGCTTTTTATCGCGTCAGCACAGCCGGGGGTATAACGTATCGTTATCAATTAATTTGTCTGTACGGCAGTTTAACGATGATAACTTGCCGGAAATTGTTGCCAGGATTCTGCAACGAACCGGCGCCGATCCAGCCAGTGTTATTTTCGAAATTACCGAAAGTATGCTGATGGGAGACACCGATGCGGCTATTAACCAGTTAAATCAGTTAAAGCGTCTGGGTGTGTCTTTATCTATCGACGACTTTGGTACAGGCTATTCTTCGCTTAGTTATTTAAAGCGTTTTCCGGTAGACGAGCTGAAAATAGATCGCTCGTTCGTCAAAGATATCCCGGATGATCGTAACGACATGGATATTGTTGCTGCGATTATTGCTATGGCACAGAAGATGAATCTGCGTGTGGTGGCTGAAGGGGTGGAAACTGCCGAACAGGTTGAATTCTTAAGAAAAAATGCTTGCTACCAGGTTCAGGGGTATTACTTCAGTATGCCACTGGCTGAGCAAGAGCTTAGCCGCCTGAACTATGTAATTAACAGTTAATTCTTAATTCAGGAACATGTTATGACCTCAGAGCGTTTGTCGCTGCTAAGCGCTGCGCTGCTGGCTACTTTTGCCGGCAGCAGTCACGCCGATCAGACCACACCGATACAAGGCATTATTGATAAAACCCCCAATCTGGTCGCCCTGACCGGTGCAACCGTCTATACCGAGCCAGGTAAAAAGCTGGAAAAAGCAACGGTATTGATTGCGGATGGTCGTATCAGTGCTGTGGGCACCAAAGTCACCGTGCCGGCGGGCTACCAGCAGATTGATGCCAGCCGCTATACCTTGTATCCCGGCTTTATTGACCCCTATACGCAGTATGGTATCGCTGCGGCAGAGAAAGCCAAGCGCGGCAGCTATCGCGATGCGCCGGTGTATACTAATGAGCGCAAAGGCGGCAACGCCAGTAATGCGGCTATTCACGCCGAAAAAGATTGGGTAACGGAATTTGAACCAGATGCCAAAGCGGCTGAGCAACTGCGTAAGCTGGGTTTTACTGCAGCGCAATCGGCCCGTTTTGATGGCATCTTTCGTGGTCAGGCATTTGTTAGCTCGTTAGGCGATGGCCTGGCAAATGAACTGGTGTTAAAAGCCAGTGGCCCGCAATTTATGGCCTTTGATAAAGGCACGTCAAAACAAAGTTACCCTTCATCACTGATGGGTAGCATAGCACTTATCCGCCAGACCTTAAGTGACGCCAACTGGTATAACAATGCCTATGGTAAAACAGATGTGCGCTATTTCAACGAACCGGTTGAGTTTAATGCCGCTCTTGCGAGCATTACTGACATTGCACAAGCCGGCGTCGTGTTTGAAACCAACGACGATCGCTCTTTACTGCGCGCTAATCAGTTATTTAATGAGTTTAAGTTAAACAATGTGGCTATGGTGGGTTCGGGCTATGAATACGTGCGTCTTGCCGATATTAAAGCCAGTGGCCGTAGCCTTATCCTGCCGCTGAATTTTCCTGCTGCGCCTGAAGTCGAGCAAGTTGCTGACCAACTGGATGTCAGTCTGGCTGATTTACGTCACTGGGAGCGTGCACCGGCCAATGCTGCAGCACTGGAGCAGGCGGGCGTGCCTTTTGCGCTGACAACTTACCGCTTAAAAGAGTTAAAGCAGTTCTGGCCTAATTTACGTAAAGCGGTAAAACAAGGCTTAACTGCAGATAAGGCGTTGGCAGCACTGACCACAGAGCCGGCACGTATAGCCGGTGTTGCTGATAAGCTGGGCAAAATTGCACCGGGCTACCAGGCTGATATCGTACTGGCAGATGGCGACTTATTTGCCGATGGCAGCATAGTTGCTACCTGGATCCGCGGTCAGCAACATAATGTTGAAACAGTCAATCCGGTTGAGTTTGCCGGTGATTATCAGCTGACTGTGGCCGGTAAAGCTATTACCGTAAGCCTGACTGGAGCAGGCGATAAATTATCCGGCACCGCTACAGCAGTTGATGCAGAAGCAGTGAAACTGACCGATGTGAAAACACAGCAGCAGCAACTGCAGTTCAACCTGGCGCTCAAAACGTTAACCGGTAGTGCGCAGGTTGCCCAGTTTAGTGGTCGGTTAAGTGACGACGTATTAACCGGTAAGTGGCAGGTCGCGACCCGCGCTGAAAGCGTCAGTGCCAAACGGCAAACTGCCGGACAGAGCAAATCTCAGCAAGCGAAAAAGCCACAGAGTACACCTGGTACTATGCTGTCAAAAATGACTTTCCCTAACCGGGCCTATGGCTTGCCTGAGCTGGCTAAACAGCAGAATGTGCATATTAAAAATGCAACCGTCTGGACGGCAGAGCAGGACGGCATACTGGAGCAGACAGATGTTATTGTCCGTAACGGTAAGTTTGACAAAATTGGCAAAAACCTTAGCACACCATCAGGTTTTGCGGTAATTGACGCAACAGGAATGCATTTAACACCCGGCATTATCGATGAGCACTCGCATGTCGCTATTGAAGCCGGCGTCAACGAAGGTACTGCGGCGGTAACATCTGAAGTCCGGATTGGCGATGTGATTAACCCTGAGGATATTAATCTGTATCGCGGCCTGGCAGGTGGTACCACCACAGCGCAGTTGCTGCATGGCAGTGCCAATCCTATTGGCGGTCAGGCTCAGGTTATTCAGTTCCGCTGGGGCGAGACGGCTGAGGGCTTAAAAATGAAGTCGGCACCGCCAAGCATAAAGTTTGCGTTAGGTGAAAACGTTAAGCAATCTAACTGGGGTGATGCCTTTACGTCCCGCTATCCGCAAACCCGTATTGGTGTTGAAACAACTATCCGTGACGCCTTTCAGGCGGCAAAAGAGTATAAAACCAAATTAGCGGCCTATAACAAGCTGTCAAAGCGTCAGCGTGAAGATGTTGCACCACCACGCATTGATTATCGCCTGCAGGCACTGGTTGAAATTCTGGATAAACAGCGCTTTATTCACACACACTCTTACGTTGCTTCTGAAATTCTGATGCTGATTGAACTGGCAGATGAAATGGGTTTTAACATTACCACCTTTACCCACATTCTTGAGGGCTATAAAACCTCAAAAGAAATGCTGGCGCATGGTGCCAGTGCCTCGACTTTTGCTGACTGGTGGGCATACAAAATGGAAGTGCAGGACGCCATACCGACCAACGCTTGCCTGATGGCAGAACAAGGTATGTTGGTCAGTATTAACTCGGATGACGCCGGCTTGCAGCGCAGGCTGAATCAGGAAGCGGCAAAATCGGTAATGTACTGCGGTATGAGCCAGCATGACTCACTGAAAATGGTCACCATTAACCCGGCTAAACAGCTGAAAATAGATAGCGTGACCGGGTCAATCAAAGTGGGTAAGCAGGCCGATTTTGTGCTGTGGAATACCAACCCGTTATCGGTGTACAGCCAGGCGCAACAAACCTGGATTGGCGGTACCAAGTATTTTGATATCGACACCGATAAGCAATTGCAGCAGCAGCTTGAAGCTGAAAGAGCGGCATTAATTCAAAAAGTGCTGATGGCAGATGACGACGCTAAAGCCGGTGATAAAGATGGCTACAAGCAGGATGAGCCCGAGTGGCACTGTGAAGATCAGGGCGATTGGTGGCAAATCAGCAACCATTTACACCTTCACGGCCATTCACATTAAGGAGCAACAGCATGAAACTATCTAAAACCTGTTTAAGTTTGTTTGTTGCGCTGACTGGCAGTCTGGCTGCAGGCCAGGTACTGGCTCATGATATAGTGCCGGGCAAAGCAGCTGCCACTCCAGTGCTGCTGACTGGCCTGACTGTACACAGCGTTACTTCGGGCGTTAGCACCGACACTGATGTTTTGATTGCTGATGGCAAAATTAAGGCGATCGGCAAAGACTTAACAGCGCCAGAAGATGCAACAGTAATGGCGCTTGATGGCAAACACCTGTACCCAGGGTTAATTGCACTGGCTAACCAGTTAGGCTTAATCGAGATTGAAGCCGTGCGTTCAACCGATGACTCTACCGAGGTTACCCAGACCAACCCTGACATCAGAGCCAAAGTTGCTTATAACGCTGACTCTGAGGTGATACCCACTATCCGCAGCAACGGCTTTGCCTATGCGATGGTGTATCCGTCAGGCAGCATGCTGATGGGGCAATCCAGTCTGATGCAGCTGGACGCCTGGAATTACCAGGATGCAGTAGTGGCTGATGCTACCGGCCTGCACGTGCGTTGGCCCAATGCCAGTACGCTTGGCTCGCGCTGGAACCCTAAGCCGGCTGATGAGGTGCGTAAAGCTAATGCAGAACAGCTTGAAGCGCTGCAGCAACATTTTAAAGATGCTAAAGCTTATTATGACGCCGAGCAAGCCGGGTTAAACCACGGTGTAGACTCGCGCTGGCACCAGATGTTACCGGTGTTTAAAGGTGAGCGGCCACTGTTTGTGCATGCTGATGATGAGCGGCAAATTCGCCAGGCTATGTTGCTGGCTAAGCAGTATGGTCTGAAACTGACAATTGTCGGTGGCCGTGATAGCTGGCGCATGGCAGATGAGCTTGCTGCTGCTAAGGTCGCAGTGATTTATACCGCGCCTTATGGCTTGCCAACCAGGGTAGATGAAAATTTCCGTCAGGCGTTTATTACCCCTAAAGTATTGCAGGATGCAGGTGTACAGTATGCCTTGTCATTGGATGGCTACTGGGATACGCGAAACCTGGTGTTTGCCGCAGGGCAGGCGATTAGTTACGGCTTAACCCCGGAGCAGGCGTTACGTTCTGTTACCATTAATGCTGCGCAAATTGCCGGTGTTGCCGATACAATTGGCAGTATTGAGGTAGGCAAAGCGGCCAGCCTGGTTGTATCAGACGGCGATATTTTTGATTATCTGGGCCACAAGGTTACCCATTTGTGGATAGATGGCAGGGCGGTAGATCTGAACAATCGTCATAAGCAATTGCATGATAAGTACCGGCAGCGTATCAACTGATATGTCACCGGATAAGTAATGTCAGTGCCAGCCTTTGCTGGCACTGCTGTTTTAAGGAAATAAGATGAAATTCAAACTGATCGTTGCGGCACTGGCATTCAGTGCCGTTACCGGTTGCGTCAGCAGTACAGCGCCAAAATCGGCTGCTGTGCAGCCTGCAGCCAGTGCTAAAGCCATAGAAGCTCATATGCAGTTTCTGGCCTCTGACGAGTTAGCTGGCCGCGAAACCGGCAGTAAAGAGCATGAAATTGCGTCGTTATATATAGCAACGCAGTTACAGGCATTAGGTTTGTTGCCTGCGGGTGAAAACGGCAGTTACTTTCAGCGCGTGCCGCTGCGCAAAGCGCGTTTAGCACAGGATAGCGCCCGCTTCACGCTGCATGTTGATGGTAAAGACACTGAACTCCGTTACCCGAAAGCGTTCTTTACCGGCCCAAGCATGCAATACCCGCAAACAGATGTTACCGCGCCGCTGGTGTTTGCCGGTTATGGTTTGGTATCGAAAGAGTTTGCGCTGGATGATTATGCTGGCCTGGATGTGAAAGGCAAAATAGTGGTGTTGCTGGCAGGTCGCCCTGATAGTTTGCCAAGTGAAGAAGCGGCGCACTTAAACAGTCTGAAAACCAAGCTGGCCGCTGAACGTGGCGCTGTAGGCATTATTACCATACACACACCTAAACAGGAAAAAACGCGGCCGTACGCCACCAGCTTATTGTATTTAAATGCCCCCAGCATGGAGTGGCTGCAGGCAGACGGCACACCGGCAGACAGTTACCCCGATTTAAAAGCCGGTGCTTATGTGCACCCTGATGCTGCAGCAGCCCTGTTTACTAAGGCAGAGCACTCGCTGGCGGATATCTTTACCCAACTGGATAATAAACAGAACCCTGCCGGGTTTGAACTGGGCGTAACCGCATCGCTAAGCCGGCGCTCAACGCACGAGCCAATTTCCAGCCCTAATGTTATTGCCATGCTGCCGGGCTCTGATCCGGTGTTGAAAGACGAGTATGTGGTGATCACTGCGCACTCTGATCACATCGGCCTGGCCAATGATTTACGTACCGACGATAAGATTAACAACGGCGCTATGGATAATGCTGCCGGTGTGTCGATTTTACTCGAGACTGCACGGCTATTCAGCCAGTTACCACAGGCACCAAAGCGTTCTATTTTATTTGTGGTGGTAACAGGCGAAGAAAAAGGCCTGTTGGGCGCAGATTATTTCGCTAACAACCCAACAAAGCCAATCGAGAAGCTGGTCGCTAACGTGAATCTGGATATGCCGGTACTGTTGTATCCGTTTGCTGATATGGTTGCTTTTGGTGCTAATCATTCGTCACTTGGCAAAGTGGTAGAGCGCGCCGCAGCGAAAGAAGGCATAGCGCTAAGCCCGGATCCAATGCCGGAGCAGGCTATTTTTACCCGCTCAGATCACTATACGCTGGTGAAAAAAGGCGTGCCGGCGGTGTTTTTAATGACCGGCTTTAAATCACAGGACCCATCGCAAGATGGTGGCAAAATCTGGGGCAGCTTTTTTGCCAAACATTACCATAAACCATCGGATGATATTCCCAGCCTGATTAAAGATTACGGTGCTATCCGTTACGATGCTGGCGCTGTGTTTGCCAATATTAATTACAATATTGCACTGGACATTGCTAACACCGGGCAGCGGCCTTACTGGTTAAAACAAAGCTTCTTTAACGGGGTTTTTGGCAAGCCGTATAATCGCGAAGCTGCAAATTAATTAATAACATAAGGCTCTTCGACATCGAACCGGTTTGCTCACGCTAACACGCCGTAAACCCATCCCTGGGGGCTCGTTTGCGCCCGTCCAGGGCTTCAACGGTTAGCTTAGAACAAACCGGTTCTCTTTCAGTCATACTGAGCGTCAACTTGTTAACCACCGGCCCATTTAGTTTTATAACCTTCGGCTTGCAGCAGTTGTTCTACCAGCTCGCGTTTATCCCCCTGTATTTCAATCACGCCATCCTTTACTGCACCGCCACAGGCACATTTCTTTTTCAGCTTGGCGGCCAGTGCGGCTAACTCATCGTCGGGTTTGGCAATACCGCTTATCGTCAGCACAGCCTTACCGCCGCGACCTTTGGTTTCGCGCCGAATACGTACAGCGCCGTCGGCATAAGCTTCAGCAACGGCTTTTACCTGCGGTTTATTGTCTATACGGCCAGACTCAGTGCTGTAAACCAGATTGTCGCCGGTTGGTGCTGCAGCGCTGGCGTTCGGGTTCATTTTTGCCTGCCAGTCTGCGAGTGAGATTTTGTTTGATGCCATAACCCTATCAGTAGTGCTTGCTTTACAATGTTGTCAGCTTAAACATCCACAGCCAGAGCGGCAACAATTTCTGTTTGTAATGCAGTGCTGGCTTGGCTTTTTAATCACTTCTGATAGAATGTTGCTCAATTTTGGAAATCTGGATGGCTATTTAAATGTCAGTTACGTTGTCAGTATCCGATTATCTTCATCACTCTGGTTTAGCGCTGCAGCTTGGTGATATCAGCGCCAAAGTTTCGCAGTTTCAGGCGCAACTGCAGCAGTTTGTCTCTGAACAGAGCGCATCAGACGTAAAATGGCAGTATCAGGTGCCGGAGCTTGGCGAAGGTGGCGCCTGTTCGCTATTCGGTCAGTTAGCTGATGAGCCTTATGATCTGAGTGCGATACTGGGCGGGCAGACAGCTGATAATGAGAAGGCGCTGCAAAAGCTTAGTGCTGTAGCAGCATTTTATCAGCAGCACTCTGCGCTTGATTGGTTTGGTATTTATCAGGCACGCAGCAATGTGGCGGGTGAAAAGGTATTAGTTAAACTGGCATATTATGGCGCAGCATCGCGCGCCGAGTTTCCGCTTAACAGCGAGTTTGCCAAAATCAGTAATAACAGTACAGTTGGTTTAACCGGCAAAGCTAAAGTCATTAATGATGTCGCCGCTTATCTGGGTACCGGTGGCGAATATTACACCTGCGATCCCAAGGTACAGGCCGAAGCGTGTTTGCCTCTGTATAATCAATCAGGCAAAATAATCGGCATTGTCGATGCAGAAGATTTCAATAAGAACGTTTTTACTGCTGATGCGATGGCATTACTGGTCGCGGTATGTTTAACCGTACCGGCTTATTTGCCTTAAGCGCAGTTTTTCATGCAACTTTAATCAGGTAGAACACTATGTTTGCTCAGTTACAACCGGTGGCCACAGATCCGATCTTAGGCTTAATGGCAGCGTACAAAGACGATCCTAACCCAAACAAGGTCGATCTCGGTGTTGGTGTTTATAAAGATGAGCAAGGCCACACCGCAGTATTGAAATGCGTGAAAGAAGCTGAAGCGCTGCGGCTGAAAAATGAAGACAGTAAAACCTACATTGGTATGGCGGGCGATTTGGGTTTCAACAGCCATATCGAGAAGCTGGCGTTTGGTCAGGGCCACAAAGTATTGCTGGCTAACCGCGTTACGACTGCACATACCCCCGGTGGTACAGGGGCGCTGCGTGTAGCGGCCGAGTTTATTAAGAAAGCTAACCCTAATGCGACTATTTGGGTAACCAGCCCAACCTGGGCTAACCATATTTCCATGTTTAAAGCCGCTGGTCTGAATGTCAAAGAGTACACTTACTACGACTACAGCACCAAAGGCCTGAATGAAGAAGGCATGTTTGCAGACCTGGCTACGGTACCTGCAGGCGACGTAGTATTAGTACATGCCTGCTGCCACAATCCAAGCGGCATGGATTTAACCTTTGCCCAGTGGCAGCGTTTTGCTGAACTTGCGAAAGAGCGTGGTTTCACGCCGTTGGTCGATATGGCCTATCAGGGGTTCGGTAGCGGGCTGGATGAGGATGCCAGGGGCTTGCGTTATTTGGCTGATACTGTTGAAGAGATGCTGTTATGCAGCTCTTGTTCAAAGAACTTTGGCTTATACCGTGAGCGTATCGGTGCGGTGTCTGTGGTTTCGGCTGACAGTAAAATCAGCGATATCTCCCGGGTCAATCTGTTAAGCGTGGTACGGAGCATCTATTCAATGCCACCGGCACACGGTGCGATTATCGTTGCCAATATTCTCGATAGCACAGAGCTTACGGCGTTATGGCATCAGGAACTTGCAGAGATGCGTAATCGTATCAACAACTACCGGCAGTTAATTATCGACAAACTGGCTGGCGAAGGTGTAACGCAGGATTTCAGCTTCATCACGCGCCAGCACGGTATGTTCAGCTTCCTGGGCATCAATAAAGAACAAATTGCCCGTCTGCGTAACGAGTTCAGTATTTATATGGTCGATTCCAGCCGCGTCAGCATTGCCGGGTTAAACCATAGCAATATTGATTACTTTGCCAGGTCAGTGGCAACAGTATTAAAAGGCTAAGCTGAATAAGTTAGCGAAACCGCAGCCTGCTGCGGTTTTTTTATGCCTGCAAGAAGTGACGTATTGCCAGTGCGACTGCCTCTGGTTGCGTCATATGGCAGTGATGTCCACCTTTAACGTTTACCCGCCGCAGATTGGCAAAACAGCCCGCAACTTGTAACGCTCGCTCAGTTAACATTCCGTCTTCTGCTATTACCGCCAGTACAGGGCACTGCACTGCACGCATCAATGTTTCTGCCTGGGCTGGAGATAAGCGGTATACCGAGCTATGGCGCAGGCGCATATCAGCACGCCAGGTCCACCCTGCAGCAGTTTGCATGGTGCCGCGCTGTGCCAGCAGTATGGCTTCACTGATACCAAAATCGCTTTGGCGTTGTCTCGCCGCCGCCGCATCTGTTACTGAGCTGTAGCAGGGCTTGCGCGATGCCGGCTTTAGCCGGGAGCTAATACCATCTCTGAGTTGTTTTGCTGTGTTTGAGGGAACATCAGTGATAAAGCCTAAGCTGTCAATTAATACCAGACGCTCAACCAGCTCAGGGAAGGCCGCGGCAAGTGCCGTCGCCACCATGCCTCCCATCGAATGGCCGATGATGGTGAGTTGTTGCCAGTGTTGCTGATGGCACAATGCAACCAAGTCCTGTACCCAGTCAAAGAAATAGTAGTGTGCATCTGTACCCCGGTGTGAAGAATGGCCATGCCCCGGAAACTCCAGTGCCAATAACGGCAGATCCGGTAGTCTCTCTGCCAGAGGGATAAAGCTTGCAGCATTATCCAGCCAGCCATGCAGACATAATACGGGCTTAGTACTTAGCGGCAAAGGCTGTTGACTTAGTGCTGCCAATTGCAATTGGGCAACGGAAAAACTAACGGGATAATGCATGCAATGGCTTGGTTGTTTGCGCGTGTGGGTACGGTAACACAGAGCAGCGGATGTCAGCATTATTAAAGTGTGCCTGCAGGAATAATGAGCATGGAAGTAAGGTTTTTTAATTAGAATAACTAACCAAAGTTTTTTAAGTCTTACTAGCGGGACAAAGCTGAAACAGGCTTTGTTTTACCTGTTTTTTCTCACTTAATGAATAAATTTTTATTTAAAATGCATAATTAGCGCTATTTTGCTGTTGGGGGGATTTTACTTACTATGACCGTCCGGTGAATGTTAAATGAATAAGTAAATATTAATTGATAAGAAAAACTAATGCTATGGCTGCAATTAATCTCGCTCGTGAGCTGTGCAAAAAAACGGCATAATGTGCAACATATCAGCACAGTTAATCACAGAGGTGAAGCATGACAACATTAAATACTGCAGCAGAGAAACACCATGTTACCGCGAAACGCAGCAATGCTCTTGCCCGGGTGTTACTGGCGCGCAAAGTAAACCGTTTATTGGCGAAAATGGGCCAGGCACTGAACATGAGTGCGATGACGATTACAAAATAAACCGGGTCAGAGGTTTAACAGAAGCCACGCACTGAAAAGCGCGTGGCTTTTCTTTTTTTATGCCGCTTGTTCCTGTCATAAGCTTGTTTTACAGTAGTTGATGTTAACCGGGACGGGAGCTGAAATAATGAGTGGGCATGAAAAGATAAATTATGTTGAGCTTCCAGCAGCTGATCTGGCCGCGATAAAGCAGTTTTACAGCCAGGTATTTGGCTGGGTATTTGCTGACTACGGGCCGGACTACGTTGCATTTGCAAATTCTGGACTGGATGGCGGTTTTTATCGTGCCAAAACGCATTCTGCTGTTGCAGGTGGCGCGGCGTTAGTGGTGCTTTACAGCAAAGATCTTGCTCAGACTGAAAGTAAAATTGTGGCGGCTGGTGGTAAAGTAGTTAAGCCGGTATTTTCATTCCCGGGCGGGCGACGCTTTCATTTTACAGACCCAAATGGTAATGAGCTGGCCGTGTGGTCAGAGCAGTAAACCGAATGCGCTTACGTACTGCAACTGGCGTAAGCGCTTGGTGAATAACCACATAAGACCTCTGTTACTCTTTATCAGTATCAGTTGTTTTAACTGCCGGTGTCATTGCCTGTTCGGCTTGCTTGCTGCCTGTAGAGAAGAACAGCTCTGTTGCCGTTTGTTCTAACGCTGCTTTCGCTTGCTGTTTGATATTTGCACTGAGCTCAGTCAATTGTGTGCTAACGGCGTCACTGATGGTGTCAGTAATGCTATTGGCGCTGGCTGAAGTAGTAAAGCCGGTTGCAATAACAGTAGTCAGAATAAGTGCAGTTACAGTTTTCATTTTTAAATCCTTGGTTTTAGGTTAGTGATAACAACACTTTCTCTATTACAAAGGCTGTGCCATATTTTAATTTATTTTAAACTACTGTTTTTAAACGGTTTTTATTGGCTTGGTTAATTTGGAAACTGATAGCGTTGTTAATTTTATGCAGTAAAGTAACGAATTTGACTAATAATTAGTGAGATTTTTCGTGTCGCAAAATCGATGGCATAGCAATAAAACTGCGCTATTATTCAGCACAGTAGCAGGTAGTTGCGGGGCTTTATGCTAAGAACTTTGCTGTTAGTCGGATCTTTGCTCTGCTGCAGTGCGACAGCGCAGGAAGCCTTGCGAGTTGTCACTGAGTTGTCGCCGCCACACCAAACTTTAGTTGACGGCAAGGTTGCCGGAATAAGTACTGAGCTTGTGCAGGCAATATTAGCTGAAGCAGGTTACGGTGCTCAGATCGAGTTGTATCCCTGGGCGCGGGCTTTTCGTATCGCGCGTAACCAGCCAAATGTATTGATCTACAATATGGCCCGCACAACCGAGCGTGAAACTGAGTTTCAATGGATTGGTACTGTCGCGGCATATCAGCTTGGCTTTGTTGGTCTGGCCCATCGAAGCGACATCAAGCTTAGCTCCGTTGAGGATGCTAAACAGTATACTGTGGCGGTACAAAGGGATGATTTGTCGGCCGACTTTCTGATTAAAAATGGCTTTGTACCTGGCGCGCAGTTGGTGCTGGTTGCCGATATTGCCGATTCCTGGCAGTTACTGCTAAATGGTAAAGTCGACCTGGTGATAGATGACCCTGTAGCGTTAAACGGTATGTTGGCTACGCTTGGGCTGCGCCGGCGTGACGTAAACTTTGTCTATGCTATTCCGCAGCTCGAACAACAGACATGGCTGGCTGCCAGTTTGACGACATCACAGCGCGTGGTAAAGCAGTTGCAGAGTGCTCACAATAAGGTTGCGCAAACCGTGCGCTATCAGCAGGTCATGTCGTCGTCTTATCAATAATGCTGACAATGCAGAACAGAAAAGAAAACGCCCGTAGCAACGGGCGTTTTTGCATCAGATTTTCTTGTACTTAATCCGGTGTGGTTGCAGGGCATCTGCACCGTAGGTGGCTTTTAGCCAGGCTTCGTAGTCTGAGTAGTTACCTTCGAAGAAGTTAACCTTGCCTTCATCGCGATAATCCAGAATATGGGTTGCGATACGGTCAAGGAACCATCGGTCGTGCGAGATCACCATAGCGCAGCCCGGGAAATCCAGGATAGCGTTTTCCAGTGCACGCAGTGTCTCAACGTCCAGATCGTTGGTCGGCTCATCGAGTAACAGCATGTTACCACCGGCTTTTAACAGCGCAGCCAAATGCACGCGGTTACGCTCACCACCCGACAGCTCGCCGATAAACTTCTGCTGATCATTGCCTTTAAAGTTAAAACGGCCAACATAAGCCCGGCTTGGGATCTGAAAACTACCAATTTGCAGCATGTCCTGGCCGTTAGAGATTTCCTGCCAGACGGTGTTTTTCGGGTTCATGCTGTCACGGAATTGATCGACACTGGCGATATGCACCGTGTCACCGACACTGATCTCGCCGGCATCGGCTTGTTCAGTACCACTAATCATTTTAAACAGTGTCGATTTACCGGCACCGTTAGGGCCGATAATGCCCACTATCGCCCCTTTGGGGATACTGAAACTTAACTCATCAATCAGTACGCGATCGCCAAAGGTTTTACGCAGATGGCTAACTTCCAGCACTTTATCACCCAGGCGTGGCCCCGGTGGAATAAACAGCTCGTTGGTTTCGTTACGCTTTTGAAAATCCTGGCTTTGCAGCTCTTCAAAGCGGGCCATACGTGCCTTGCTCTTGGCGTGGCGGCCTTTAGGGTTAGTGCGCACCCACTCCAATTCCTGTTTGATAGAACGCTGACGGGCATTTTCGGATTTCTCTTCCTGTGCCAGACGGGCTTCTTTTTGCTCCAGCCAACTCGAATAGTTACCTTCCCATGGAATACCTTCGCCGCGGTCCAGCTCTAAAATCCAGCCAGCAACGTTATCAAGGAAATAACGGTCGTGGGTGATGGCAACCACTGTGCCCGGGTAATCGTGCAGGAAGCGCTCTAACCATGCCACCGATTCAGCATCGAGGTGGTTGGTTGGCTCATCCAGCAATAGCATATCTGGCCGCTCCAGCACCAGGCGGCAAATAGCTACCCGGCGACGCTCACCACCGGACAAATGTTCAATTTTGGCATCCCAGGGGGGTAAACGCAGAGAGTCGGCAGCGCGCTCCAGTGTGTTGTCCAGGTTGTGGCCATCTTTGGCCTGAATTAAGGCTTCAAGCTCGCCTTGCTCACGGGCTAAGGCGTCAAAATCGGCATTTTCATCTGCGTAAGCGGCATACACTTCGTCTAACCGGGCAAACGCCTGTTTTACATCAGCGACCGCTTCTTCTACCACTTCTTTGACGGTTTTGTTCGGATCCAACTCAGGTTCCTGTGGCAGGTAACCAATTTTGGTGCCGGCCAGAGCACGGGCTTCACCTTCAAATTCTTTATCCACACCAGCCATAATGCGCAGTAAAGTGGATTTACCTGAACCGTTTAAACCCAGAACACCAATTTTGGCCCCGGGAAAGAAAGAC
The DNA here is from genome assembly GCF_059429535.1 of Rheinheimera sp. ATLC3. NCBI lineage: Bacteria > Pseudomonadati > Pseudomonadota > Gammaproteobacteria > Chromatiales > Chromatiaceae > Rheinheimera > Rheinheimera sp. ATLC3. The sequence goes on along the minus strand of NZ_CM182103.1, from coordinate 882,245 downwards.
AGCGAAATGTCTTTTAAAATAGTGCGCTTAGGTGGAACCACCTTAGATACGCGATACATCGAGTAGATATACTGAGCCATAAAATCACGCTTAGTGTTGCCATTGTAAGTGGGGGCAATTGTACGTTATTTTCCGCGGGCAGGGAAAGGCTGAGCCGGCAGTGCAAAGATAAAACTCGCTTTTGCGCGCTGCTTTCTGGTCTAATAGCGAAAATAGGTTAGCGGGTGGAAATTATTATGAGTCAGTTTGCGCAAGATCCGAGTTTTCAGCGTTTTGTTGAAGAGGCCAAAACACACGGCGTAGTGTATGTCCTTGCCGATGGTGAAGATTTATTAGTCGTAGAGTCTGTCGAGTTTGAAGACACCGATGTGATGCCTTTCTGGTCTGATGAAGCATCCGCTAAAGCGCATTGCTCTGATGAATGGGCAGTGTATAAGCCAGAAGCTATTCCGCTGGATGTTTTCTGTGAAGGCTGGCTAAAAGAGATGTACGACGACGGCGTCCTGATTGGAACCAACTGGGATGAGAGTTTAAATGGCCCAGAGGTTGAACCTCGTGAATTGCTTGAAGCCTTGTCGTTAGTACAATAGCCCGCCGCTATCCGGCCCGCAGCTTAAGCTGTGGTGCCGGAAACAATCATAAAAATGGCAAAAAAATGACATTCCCCGTAAACTAGCGGCTTTGACGGTACGTATAACGGTAATCGACGTCGGGTTGGAAGAAGTTATGTTATCAGAAGAAGCAAAGGTAGTTCGCAGTGCACTGGAAGCCCAGGGGCTTGAAACCCCTATGGTGGACAATGGCCTGTCGCGGGATCAGAAGTACGACAAAATTAACGCACTGATGACTGAGGTGGTAAAAACCCTTGGGCTGGATCTTAGCGATGACAGTCTTAATGAAACCCCGCATCGTATTGCGAAAATGTATGTTGATGAAATTTTTGGCGGCCTGGATTACAGCAACTTTCCAAAAATGGCCCTGATCGAGAATAAAATGCAGGTCAGGGAAATGGTAAAAGTGAAAGATATCAGTTTTACCAGCACTTGTGAGCATCATTTTGTCACCATTGATGGCAGCGCCACTGTCGCGTACATTCCGGACCAGCGTATTATTGGCCTGTCGAAAATTAACCGTATTGTACGTTTCTTTGCACAGCGTCCTCAGGTGCAGGAGCGTTTAACCCAGCAGATCCTGGTTGCGCTGCAAACGTTACTGCAAACAAACAATGTTGCGGTGACGATGGAAGCGGTGCATTACTGTGTTAAATCCCGCGGTGTTATGGACGTTAACTCGAAAACCCAAACCACTGCGCTGGGCGGTATTTTTAAAGAAGATGGTCGCACACGGGCAGAGTTTCTGGCCCGGTTCTAAGCTGTTCTACCCCAAACCGGGAACTTGGTAGAGTTCAATCCGGCTTTGCAGTAACATCGGTAACAGGCAAAGCACACGGACGACATCAGATGATCCCGGTCGAACTTATATTACTTGCACTCGCTCCGTTGTTTCTCGGCTTTATAGCCTGGGAATGGTTCAGTTCACGCAAATTGACGCCAGCACGTTATCGTTGGCAGGACAGCGCTGCCAATGCTGTGCTGGCGCTACTGCATCAGGGCAGTGACATGCTGGCGCTTCTGCTGTTGATGCCGTTTTTTATCTGGCTGCATCAGTATCGTCTGTTCGAGATAGAACTCAGCGCCGGTAATATTGCTATCGCCTTTCTGCTACAGGACTTTTTGTATTACTGGTTTCACCGGGCATCGCATCATGTTCGTTGGTTATGGGCCTCGCATGTTACACATCACAGCTCGCGCCTGATGAATTTCAGCACAGCGCTGCGACAAAGCCTGACTTATCCGCTGTCCGGTATGTGGTTGTTCTGGACGCCGATGATCTTGCTTGGTTTTCCACCCGCGCTGGTATTTGCAGTAGTGGCGCTGAATCTGGCATTTCAGTTTTTCGTTCACACTCAGGCAGTTAAAAAGCTTGGCATGCTGGAGTGGGTATTCAATACGCCGTCGCACCACAGAGTACACCATGCCTGTAACGCCCGTTACATCGATAAAAACTTTGCGGGTGTGTTGATTATCTGGGATCGGCTGTTTGGTACCTTTGTACCAGAACAGGACGATGATCCCTGTCGCTACGGTATCACTGATGATTTCAACTCTGACAACCCATTGCATATCACCTTTTACGAGTGGCGGCGCATGCTAACAGATGTCAGGCAAAGTAAATCGGGGAAACAGCTGCTGTTGGTCATGTTCGGTGCGCCCAAACGCCACTCCGCCACACTGGAAGAGGGCAGAGGCTGCGACTCAGTGGAAACATAACTGTACTGTTTTATCGACTTATTGCGCTAAAGCGGCGAAGTGAACTGTTATGCACTAAGCTTGGAGCAAACCAGTAACGCCTTAAGGTGTAATATGAAAACTTACATACCAGTGGTCGTTGTTGCAATGCTCATGCTAACCGGCTGTAAACCAGCCCATCAAAATGAAACCCAACTTGTAACACAAAGCCAGTCAGCTGTTGCGGCGCCCGCAGCAGTTGAACAGAATGACTGTGAGCTGACGCTTGGCATGGATGCCTGGGAGCCATATCAGTATATGACGGTTGGCAATACTGTTGCTGGCCTGGATGTTGAGATAGTGCAGGCCGTGATGGACAACATGGATTGCAGCCTGAATGTAATTCAGGGCAGTTGGCTGGAGCTGCTGACGTTGCTTAAACAAGGTGAGGTTGATTTTGTGTTAGGCGCGTCTAAAACAGAAGATCGCGAAGCCTTTGCTTATTTTTCTGAACCTTACCGGCAAGAACGGTTTCAGCTGTATGTACGTAAAGACCAGGCTAACCTGCCTTATACTGATTTAGCCGCATTTCTGGCCGATGGTCATAAGGTTGGCGTGGTAAATGAGTATTACTATGGCGACGAAGTCGCCGCTTTATATGCCGATGAGGCTCAGCGCAGCAAATTTGTCGGCGCTATTATCAGTGAGTTAAATATGGCCCGTTTGCTGGATGAAGAAATCGACGGCCTGCTGGAAGACAGCTTTGTCGGTGCGTCAATTCTGCGCCGTAAGGGGTTGGATAAATACATACAGCCGCACAGTATCAGCCTTGGTAATTCCGATGTTTACGTTATGTTTAGTAAAGAGTCGGTTTCACCAAAGCAGGTAGAGCAATTCAACTCCGGCCTGGCACAATTGCGTGATAATGGCAGTTATAGCCGTATTGTGGAAAAGTACAGCCATTAATCCGGCGCAAACTGCTGTGCCAGCACGCTTGCGGTGAATGTAGCTTTGAGATAAAAACCACGGGGCAGGGTTTTTATAGGTTCGCCGTGAGCGCCTACTGCATCTGTCAGTGCGCGGCTGTTTGCTGCCTTGGGTCTGAGCTGCAGGTGTTTACCCTGGGCGCCACGGATATTAGCAACGCCGCCCAATGTAATTTGCTCCATCAATTCTTCCCAGTCCTGCTGCAGTTCCTGCTGCTGTTGCACATTGGGTTGCCATAAAAATGCCGTACCAACCATTCGCTCTGACAATGGGATTTGCCGTTCTGCCAGGATCGGTACCCACAGTACATGCTGTAATTTTCGGCACACCCAGGAGTCATGCCAGTGTAAGCCGCCAACATTTGTCAGAGGCGCGACACAAACATAAGTGCTCTCGAGTGGTTTTCCATCGCGATCAATAGGTAACGTCTTCAGCTCTACACCAAGGTGAGGAAAATCAGGCTCAGCTTTCGAGCCTGCGCTGGCACCCAGCGATTGCTCCAATAACTGGCCGACCCAGCCTTTGTCTTTTTGCAGGTTGGCAGGTACCTGCAGCTGCAGCTGGGCAGCAATCTGGCCCAGCGTTAAGCCTGCTAATGCCTGGCTACGGGCTTGGAGTTCTGCTAATGAAGCCGGAGATGAGTGCATGGTTGTAATAATCAGCAAATATAGGAATACGCTAACATTTTTCTGCTGCTTTGGCTGCTTAAAAACGCAGCAAACTAACTTGCACACAGCCAGCACCGCAGATTATTACCTTACTAACTTCTGTAACTTGTTGATATTAAACATATCTGGCTAAGCTCGTTATGAGGTGATATTCATCGGTTCTTAGTTATTCAGTGGTTAAAAGTGGTTTTTGCACAGCGTTATCAACATGAGCTGTGAAGAAGTGCACATGAAGGTGCGGTTAGTAAGCATTATTGTGGATAAGTGTGTAAAAGGTGTGGTGAAAATACCGTTTGCCCAAGCCCCGACTTTATGAAAGAATCTTTTGCATATTGTTTAAGATCCGCCAGAGGTTTGTGTGATCGATGCCGAAGGGTTTCGGGCCAATGTCGGCATAGTGATTTGTAACCACCAGGGACAGGTGTTTTGGGCAAAACGGTATGGTCAGCATTCCTGGCAATATCCACAGGGTGGTATTGACGACGGCGAAACGCCGGAACAAGCCATGTTTCGTGAATTAAACGAAGAGGTAGGGTTAAGTGCTAATGATGTGGAAATTATTGCCACCACTAAGCACTGGCTACGCTACAAGCTTCCTAAGCGTTTAATTCGTAAGGACAGTAACCCGGTGTGTATTGGCCAGAAGCAGAAGTGGTTTTTACTTCGGCTGACCTGTGCTGACGAGGATGTAAACTTACTTAAAACCACGCATCCGGAATTTGATAGCTGGCGTTGGGTCAGCTACTGGTATCCGGTTAGACAAGTGGTCGCGTTTAAACGCGAAGTTTACCGAAAAGTCATGAAAGAGTTTGCCCCGGTCGCTTTGCCGTTTATCCGCCGCGAAGGTAAGAAAAAGAGTTAGCAACACAAGTTAAGCAATTAGCTAGACTGAAAAAGAGGCTCTTATGTTAGGCCAGTTAAGGCGAATTGTTCAGGATGTAGCACAAGAGCCGGTGCTTCAAAACGCATTAGCTGGCTTAGTCTCGAGTGTAAAACAGGCGCTGACAACAGAGTGCTGTTCGGTATATCTTGCTGATTATGACCAACAACATTTTATGTTGATGGCGACAGACGGCCTTAACCCCGAAGCTATTGGTAATATTGCCATTGGCTTCTCTGAAGGTCTGATTGGCTGGGTAGGGCAACGTGAAGAGCCTATTAATTTAGCCAAAGCCCATCTTCATCCCCGTTTTAAAGTGACACCTGAGGTTAGCGAAGATCGTTTTTCCGCTTTCCTAGGCTGCCCCATCATCCATCATCGTAAAGTGTTAGGCGTACTGACCATTCAACAAGCTGCTGAGCGTGTGTTTAGCGAGGACGAGGAATCATTTCTGGTGACCCTTGCTGCGCAGCTGGCATCGGTATTGGCCAATGCTGAGATGCGCCAGGCCGTTGGCCAGAGTAGCCCAAGCCAAAGCCAGTCGAGTCAGATGAAAGGCTTGCCCGGTGCGCCGGGCATTGCCATAGGCGAGGCATTTGTGCTGGAGCCAGCAAACGACTTTAATGCTATTTCGCTTAAAAGGGCTGATGATCCAGACAAAGAGCTGGCACATTTTTACCGGGCAGTAAAAATAACCAAAGCCGAGTTTAACCGCTTGGCAGAGCGTATGAGTGGCCATATGCCACCAGATGCCCTGGCTATTTTCGATGTTTACCATCAGCTACTGGATGCGGCAAGCCTTGGCCGGGAAATTGAACAGCAGATTGCAGAAGGCTGGTGTGCCAAGAGTGCACTGAAGCGGGTGGTGGAAAAGTTTGCCCGTCAGTTTGACGATATGGATGATGCTTATTTACGTGAAAGAGGCACCGACATCCGCGATCTGGGACAGCGGGTGCTGAATAACCTGCTCGATACCGAGCAACGCAAAATAAAGTTGCCGCAAAAAGTAGTGCTGGTGGCAGACAATGTGACAGCGACCATGCTGGCCGAAGTACCACGCGAGCAACTGGTGGCCATTGTGTCGCTAAAAGGCTCAGTTAATTCGCATGCGGCTATTATGGCGCGTGCCCTGGGTATTCCGGCGGTGATGGGCGTCAGCGAATTGCCATTGTTGCAATGGCAGGGACAACGTTTAATAGTTGATGGCTACCAGGGGCAGATATTGCTATCGCCAATCGAGGCTATCTGTCATGAATATCAAAGGCTTATTACAGAAGACGCTGAGTTAAATGCGCGCTACCAGGCTGAAATTGCACTGGAGTCCTGCTCATCCTGTGGTGCGCCGTTTAGCCTGATGGTTAACTCTGGCCTGGCAATAGAGCTTGAAACTACAGATCCCAAGTATACCGGCGGTGTCGGGTTATACCGTACAGAATTTCCTTTTATTATGCGCAACCGCTTTCCGACAGAGCAGGAGCAAATCGAACTATACCGCAAAGTGTTGGAAAGTTATCCTGACAAACCGGTCATTATGCGCACCCTGGACGTTGGCGGCGATAAAGCTTTGCCGTATTTTAGTCTGGTCGAAGAAAACCCGTTTCTGGGCTGGCGTGGTATCCGCTTAACGCTGGATCATCCCGAGATTTTTCTGGTGCAAATCCGCGCTATGTTAAAAGCCAATCTGGCACTGGACAATCTGCATATATTGTTACCGATGATTTCCGATCTGGCTGAAGTGGATGAGTCCGTCAGGCTGATAAAGCAAGCCACTTTTGAGGTGAGTGATGAGCTGGCTATTGAACTGCCCAAGCCCAAAATTGGTGTCATGATTGAAGTACCGTCCATTATGTATCAGTTGCCAGAACTGGCTCGCAAAGTTGATTTCTGTTCGGTGGGGACTAACGATTTAACTCAGTATCTGTTGGCCGTTGATCGTAATAACCCGAGGGTGGCCAGTTTGTATGATGCAATGCACCCGGCAGTGCTCCGCGCTTTGTATCAATTGTCGCAACAGGCACAGGGGCTGCAATTCCCGATTAGCGTTTGCGGTGAACTTGCCGGTGAACCAGGCGGCGTATTGCTGCTGGCAGCAATGGGCTATAGCAGTTTTAGCATGAACAGCAGCAACCTGGCAAAAATTAAATGGTTATTACGTCGGGTTGAAATGTCTGAACTGGCGCTGTTACTGCCGGAAATTCTGGCTTGTCAGTCGGCTAAACTTGTCAGGTTACAGATCCAGCGCTTTTTAGAGCAAAAGCAGCTGTTAAGTCAGTTACGGGCTTAAGCGCGTGCCGTTATATTTCCTTCACTGTTATACTACAGCGCCCTGCATAACGAAGAGAGTGTCGTGTTAACTATTATTGCTATTACATTGGTACTTGGGGCGGTAGTGGGGTTTCTCGCGGGTTTACTGGGTATTGGCGGTGGTTTAATCGTCGTGCCGGTACTGCTTATGTTATTGCCAGGCTTTGATATCGTCGCGCCGGAGCAAGCAATAGTGGTTGCTATCGCTACATCGCTGGCATCTATTATTTTCACTGCAACCTCTTCAGTACTGGCTCATCACCGCTGGGGCAATGTGCCCTGGGCAACTGCGACAGCTATTATGGTCGGTGCTGCGGCAGGAGCCTGGTTGGTAGCTTATCTTGCACACTACATCAGCCCCGGTGTATTGCAAATGCTGTTTGGTATAGCTGTGCTGATACTGGCGCTGCGTATGTTGGGGTCACGCAGTGCGATTGGTAAGAGACAACTGCCTGGCGCCGCTATGTTGGCTGGTATTTCTGCCGGGCTTGGCGGCGTTGCCAGCTTACTGGGTATTGGCGGCGGGGCTCTGTTCGTACCTATGTTGAATTACTATTCGGTGGATATGCGCCGCGCTATTGGCTGTGCCGCAGCCAGCGGCATTGCGATAGCGGCTTTTGGCTCGCTTGGTTATGTCATAGCTGGCTGGCAGCACTATCAGTTAGCGCAGGGGTTTGTGGGTTACATTTATCTGCCTGCGTTGTTGGGCATTGTCTGTACGTCAGCCTTTACTGCGCCGCTGGGGGCGAAACTGACACAGCGGCTGCCTGTGCTGACAATTAAACGGGTATTTGGCATATTGTTGCTGCTTATCGCAGCGAAGATGATTCTGAGTTAAGGGAAGTTATGTCTGCAAGTTATATTACGTTTCCGCAAATAGATCCGGTTATTTTTTCGCTTGGGCCGGTCAGCTTGCGTTGGTACGGTCTTATGTATCTGGTTGCTTTTGCTCTGGCCTGGTGGCTGGCTAACCGAGCTGCGAAAAAGCCGGGTTCAGGCTGGACTGAGCAGCAAGTGAGTGACTTACTGTTTATTGGCTTTTTAGGCGTTATTCTGGGCGGGCGTATAGGCTATGTGTTGTTTTACCAGTTTGAGCTCTTTGTCAGCGATCCGGTGTATTTGTTTAAGATCTGGACCGGCGGCATGTCATTTCACGGCGGCTTATTAGGGGTACTCAGTGCCATGGCTTGGTTTGCCTGGCGCAATAACAAGCGTTATCTCGAACTGGGTGATTTTGTAGCTCCGCTTATTCCACTGGGGTTGGCTGCAGGCCGGCTTGGTAACTTTATTAACGCAGAGCTGTGGGGCCGGCCGACAGATGTGCCCTGGGCCGTGCTTTTTCCAGGCGCGGGGCCTTTGCCCCGGCACCCGTCTCAATTATATGAGTTTGCACTTGAGGGCATAGTGCTGTTTAGCATTATTATGCTGGTACGCCGTTTTAACCCGCCTACCGGTACGCTGGGAGGTGTTTTTCTGGCAGGTTATGGCTGTGCGCGTTTCTTTGTCGAATTCTACCGCGAACCTGACGCCCATTTAGGCGTGCTGTCAGCGGGTATGTCGATGGGCCAATGGTTGTCTTTGCCAATGATTATTGCCGGTACCGGGTTGATTATTTATGCCTATTCCAGGCAACCTCAAGCAGAAAAGCAGGTTTCTAAAGCATGAAGCAGTATCTTGATTTAATGCGCCACGTGCTCGAGCACGGCCACAAAAAAACAGACCGTACAGGTACAGGCACGATCAGTGTATTTGGCTATCAGATGCGGTTTAATTTATCTGACGGCTTTCCGCTGGTAACCACCAAAAAATGCCATCTGCGCTCGATTATCCATGAGTTATTGTGGTTTCTAAAAGGCGAAACCAACATTGGTTACTTAAAAGATAATGGTGTTTCTATCTGGGATGAATGGGCGACAGAGTCAGGCGAGTTAGGGCCGGTTTATGGTGCGCAGTGGCGCAGCTGGCAGGCAGCTGATGGCAGCGTCATAGACCAGATAAGCCAGCTGATTTCAGATATTAAACGCACGCCGGATTCCCGACGTTTAATTGTCAGTGCCTGGAATCCGGCATTATTACCGGACACCTCGGTTTCACCCAAGGAAAACGCGGCGCAGGGCAAGCAGGCTTTGCCGCCTTGCCATACGTTGTTTCAGTTTTATGTTAATGACGGCAAGTTATCCTGTCAGCTGTATCAGCGCAGTGCCGATATTTTTCTGGGCGTACCCTTTAACATTGCCAGTTATGCGCTGTTAACCTTGATGGTCGCGCAGGTATGTAAGCTCGAACCCGGCGATTTTGTGCATACTTTTGGTGACGCGCATTTATATCTGAACCATCTGGAACAGGTTAATACCCAGCTGGCCCGTGAACCTTTTCCTATGCCGCAAATGCAGCTAAACCCGGCTGTTGATAATATTTTCGATTTTACCTTTGATGACTTTACCCTGTTAAATTATCAGGCTCATCCGCACATTAAGGCGCCGGTAGCAATATAGCGTCAAAAGCTTGCCGATGCTTCTGGCCTGTAAATTGCTTAGCGTTTTCAGTACAGAAGCTGAGGTTGCTTATGAAAATATTAATTTGGGTAATAGTATTGCTGACTGCTAGCGGCTGCAGCGTAAAACCTGTAGCCCCAGTCACGACAACGGCGGAGCTAAGTGAGTTTCCGTTGCATGTTTATACTCAGCAGTTAGCCGACAATCTGTTTGCACAGCTACCTAAAACGGGTAGCGTAATGCAGCCCGCCGCCCAGATAGCGGTTGCCAGTTTTGTGCCGGTCAACAGTTTGTCACTCAGCACTGTTGATGAAGCAGAAAAGCAACTGGCTAATCAGCTTAGTGAGAGCATGTTAACGCATGCCCGCCAGCATGGTTTCACAGTATTCGATTACCGCTTAAGGCAACAGCTTTTACTGCTTGATGATCACGCTCAGGCGTTGTCGCGTCAGCTCGAAGATATCAGTGCATCAAGCGATGCTGATACATTACTGGCAGGCACTTATACACCTATGGAAGACGGCTACTTGCTTAATGCCCGTCTTATCAGTGTCGCTAATCAGAAAGTACTGGCAGCAGCCAGTGGCTACATACCGGCAAACGTGTTGTGGGGCCAGCGGCAGGTCGTCCAGCAAGGCGATATGCTATACCGGCGCTCAATGTCAGGAGAGACAAAATGAAATATGCATTAATGCTGCTGGGCAGCACCATACTGTTAGCGTCCTGCGCGTCACAGCAGAACCGTCAGGTTGTCAGTGCAAAGCCGCAGGCTGACCGTCTTACCACACCTGCATATCAGCTACCCAGTCAGCAGGTGAATACTGATAAACAGCCGATGCTGACAATCAATGAATACTCTAGGGCTTTGGTACATGAGCTGATGTCCAATCACAGAGCAGCAGAAGAGACGGGCATGGTCGGTGTGACTGATTTTACCTATGTCGACAGCGGCCTTGATAAAGGCTCTGTGCTGAGTAATCATTTGAGCGAAGCGATTATGTACGACCTGCTCAAGTTCGGGGTTGCGGTGCTGGACTATAAAGTGACAGATTATATCCGAGTGACACCTACCGGCGATTTTGCCCTAAGCCGCGACTTTAACGAACTAAGTGCTGAGTTGCCCATCCGCTTCGTCGTCACCGGTACAATGACAGCACATAAAAACGGTGTGTTGCTTAATGCCAGACTGATCCGTATTGACACCAAGCAGGTCATTTCCGCCGCGCGTACTTTTGTACCCGAGTCTGTGGTTAACGCCGTTATCAGTAACAGTGGTAACGACAAATTACAGTTAAAACAAGGATAAGCCGTTAAAGAAAACCTCGGTCGTTGCCGATACTGTACACAGTGCAGATGCAGACAGAGGTTTAAATGAAAGTAGGGATATGCTTAGCGGCAGTCGTAGTATTATCGGGCTGCCAGTTGCTACCTGAGTATCAACATAGTTGCATACCTTGTGTGCCGGCGCCGGTTGCAGACGATGATGATTCTGCAATGCTAATCGGCACCGGTGGCAATTACTTGCCGTCTGTTACCGATTACCCAGCCCGGCCAACAAAACCTTTATCTGATTATGCTGCGGATCTGGCCTTTCAATTGCTGCAGTCTATGCAGTACAAGCTGCCAGAGCAACCTGTCGCTATTTCAACCTTTGTAGAATTTGATCAGCAACTTAGCAATACCACCGCGGTAGGTAACCAGCTGGCTGAGCATATGTATTATCAGATGCAACGCTTAGGTATACCTGTTGCCGACATCAAATTGTCCCGCCAGATCCGTGTCACGCCAGCGGGGGATCTGGTGTTCAGCCGTGGTAGTTACCTTGATACAAAACAGCAGGTAAATTATGTGCTGGCTGGCACCATATTACGTGATAGTGCCGGCCTGGTGGTCAACGCAAGGGTGATGCATATACGCACTAAAGCTGTTATCGGCAGTGCTCAGTTGCATATTCCGGATTTTGTGTTGGCAGCCCCAGCAGGAATCGAACATCCAGTAATATCAAGCCTTAGCGGCCGATAATTTTATTCTATGGTGCAAAAAAAGTGGTTGTGATTAACATTTTCTGTGCCCAACGCACTGCTTTGGAAACTATGTCAAATTCCCGACAGAGGGTCAAGTTGTCGTCTGAGTTTTCAGTTAAAGCCAGGTTTTAAAAGTGGGGACAAAAATGAGGAGCTATTTTTATAAAAATAGAGGCCAATTTTTCCGGGTTATTTTGCCAGATGCCGCTGAGCTGCCAAAAAGGCCGTTTTCATGTGCGCAGATGATAGCAGTTGCCAGAAATGCGAAAGCCACGTAACGTTCGTCTGCAATAACACACTTTTTCGTTGAGGATAAAATGGCCAAGAATAGAAACCGTAGATTACGTAAAAAACTCTATGTCGATGAATTTCAGATTTTAGGCTTTGAATTTTCCTGCAATTTGGATCTAAAAACAGATGATGATTTTGACCACTTCCTCGACGAGTTTCTGGAGCTGGTTGAGCAGCGTAATTTATGCACCGCAAGTGGTGGCGGTAATGATGCCTTTTCTGGTCTCATTATGTCTGATGATCGTTATGGCTCGGCCACTAAAGAAGATCAACTGGCGATAGAAACCTGGCTAAAATCGAAGAGTTTTGTATCCAACATCAAAATTAGCGAGCTAGTTGACGCTATGTATGGTTTTTAAGTAATAAGCCTGATAGCTGCATCGTTGATGCCGCTGCTAACTTACTTCCTATTGAATTCCATATTACTCGAATACTGCAATATCCTTTGGCAACCTTATCGGATATCACCTGGTTTTTCTATTGCCAACCAGTATTTATTAAAACATTTCCATACAGTTATACAGCATTTTTGCGTAAGAAAACCTGTTAAAAATCTCTTCGTATCCATTTGTTGATTTGTGCGTCTTAAATTGTCGCATGGCTCTGTAATCTGAGCTTTTAGTTCAGGAGATGCTATGGCAACGGGCAAAATAGTAATACTGGGTGTTGGTGGACGTGGTTGTGCGGCGCTGCAGCGTTTAGGAGTAACATCGTTACCCGATACGGTTATGACCATGGCGGTTAGCGCTGATAAAAGAGCATTAAGCAGCACTGTAGCCGATTGCAGTATTTTACTGGGTGAATCGCAAACTGGCGGTCGCAGTACGGGTGGTAATGCAACGTTGGCTACTCAGGCGGTTCAGCAGGTAGCAGACTTGCTGCGCCAGGCATTTGCCGGTGCTGATGCAGTATTTATGGTAACAGGCCTTGGCGGTGGCACAGGCAGTGGCGCAGCTACTGCTATATCGGCTTTACTGGCAGAGCTTCGGATGCCCTGCCTGGTGTTTGCCACTTTACCTTTTGATTTTGAAGGAAAGCGTAAAGCACTACTGGCCGAAAACAGTATTAAACTTTTTCAGCAGCATGGTTGTGCGGTGGTGTTGCTGCCGAATGACCAATTACAGCAAGCGCTTGGTGCAAAAGCCCGCTTAGAAGATGCGCTGGATGAAAGTAACCGCCTGTTGTTGCAACTGTTACTGAGCTTGTGCCGCATGCTTGCTGATAGTGGGCTCATCAACATGGATTTTAATGACTTTGTCAGTGTTATTTCACAGCCTGGAATTGCTGTAGTTGGCTGCGCAGCAGCGCAAAAAGGTGATGATCTACCTATGCAGCTACAACAGCAATTACAGAATCCGTTGTTGCAGAGTAAGAGAGTTGAGTCAGCCAGTTCAGTTTTAGTGCATATCACTGCGGGGTCAGACTTTACTCTGGAACAGTTTGAAGTGACGGGCTTGCATTTAGCGCAGGCGCTACCAAAAGCATCGTTGATCCTTCAAGGGTTGTCGATAAAACCAGATTATGCTGACGAGTTGGAGCTACTGCTGTTAGTCTGTGGCATAGTTTTCGATTGAGTTAACTTACTGTTTTTTATATAAACTAAGTAATGCCCTAATTATAGGAACTGCTATGTCAGCATCTCCCAGTCAGAACACCATCGCCCGGCAGTGGCAACTGTTAAAGCTTATTCCGACAAGAGCGCCGGGGCTGGAAGCCAGACTTTTAACACAACAACTACAGGATGCCGGTTTTAGTGTGTCCAAACGCACGGTAGAGCGTGACCTGCAGGAGCTTTCATTGCTGTTTGCGTTGGAATGTAACGAAAAAAGCAAGCCTTACGGCTGGTACTGGATGCGGGATGCCAGCCTGGATATTCCCGGTATCACTTTGGCTGAAGCGTTGAGTCTGACATTGGTCGAGTCTCAACTTCATCAGTTATTGCCTGCGCCTCTTCTCGGAAGTTTGCAAGCTCGCTTTAATCTAGCAAAAAGTAAACTGAAAGCGTTGGATTCAATGAATGCCGGTGCACGCTGGCCTGATAAAGTAGCGTCTGTATCGGCCGGTATGCAATTGTTACCGCCGAAAATAGACGCCGAACTGCTACAAAAAGTACAGCAGGCTTTACTGGAAGATAAACAGCTGGACGTCAGCTACCATGCTTTGCACCAGAGCGCAGTAAAACAATATCGGTTAAACCCGCTTGGACTAATCCAGCGTGGCCAGATAAGTTACCTGATAGCTTCTGCTGAGCCTTATAGCGACCCGCTACGATTTGCCATTCATCGTTTTGTGCAAGTAGAAGTAACCGAATCCTCTGCAGTGATACCTACTGAATTTAACCTGCAACGCTATCTGGCCAATGGCGCGATGGAGTTTAGCGAAGGTGAAACCATCAAGCTGGAGTTTATCGCCAAAGCGGTGTTAGCCAACCTGCTGCTGGAAACGCCATTATCGGCCGATATGGCCTGCGTTAAATTAGATAACGACGACTATCATATCAGCGCTAACGTGCATAAAGGCTGGCAGCTGAATTTATGGCTTATGTCGCAAAGCAGTTATTTAACTGTGCTGGCACCGCAGGACATGCGGGAAAGTATCAAGCAACAGTTGGCAGAGGCGTTCGCGAAATATCAATAAAACTGTGCAAAGGAATAGTAGTAGCTATCAAGATAGCGGCAAAAATTCAGTTTAAACATCTTAGCCTCAACCGCAGTTTGCCATAAATATAATTAAGGGAATGCATGGAAACTCAATTAACTCGCTTTAAAGTTCTGCTAGAAGAGTTTGCTCAACTTCAGCCCGCAGATGCCGCAGAGCTGTCAATATTCAGCATTGGCTCTAGGAGCTATTACGAAAACCCTACCACAGAGATATTGGCATTCTTTTTTGACACTAATGCTCAGCACAAGCTTGGAGATACTGCCTTAAAGGCACTGCTGAATTGTCTGCCAGAACAATACCATGAGCTAGACACTGCGTTAGCAGAAATACCAGAGCGAGAAGTATCAACAAAGACGGGTAAGAGAATTGACTTGCTTCTGGAGAGCAATGATTGGGTCATGGTGTTAGAAAATAAGATTTTTCACCAACAAAATAACCCCTTCAATGAATATGAGCAGTTTGTTCAGTCAGAACAACAAGTTCGTTTTGGCGGCAAGCAAGCGCTGTTTGTAGTTCTATCTCCAGATGGAGAAAAGCCACCAGGCGGTTGGTACGGTATTAGTTATTCAATGCTAATTTCTGCCTTGAAAACGCAGCTTGCTGAGCGGTTTATTTCACAGCCCATTGATAAATGGTGTTTGCTACTGCGGGAATTTGTCTTACATCTGGAGAGTGTCATGTCACAACCAACAGTTAATAATGAAACACTGGATTTTGTTTTGCGAAACCTTACTGCAATTAGAGATATTCAGCAGACAAAACAGCAAGCAATTAATGAATATCATCATCGCTTACAGGCTGCGCTGCAAAACAAGTTGGGACATGATGTTTCTATTCGGTTGAATACCTGGAATGGATATCCGGCTTTACGATTTGCACTATCGAGCTGGGCAGATAGCGAGTCAGATGTTGTTTTATTTCTATCAGGTAAAGCTGATTCGATCACAATAAGCGTTTATGTTCATCTTCGTAATAATATTGATGAACAAAAAGCGGACGCTATTGTTCTTCATGATTTACAAGCTAAGTCTTGGGTTGAGGGGGGAGGAAAAATTCGTGGTTATAGCGTCGACAAACCAAAAATGGGAGAACCAGAGATTATTGAGTTTATTTGTAATCGGCTTTTAGCGTTGGATAAGCTTGAGCAATGTGCGCATTGAGCGTGCATCTGGGGCTACCAGTACTTATCTTTATTGCGATCGGTACAAGTGCGCAAGGTAACTACTAATGTGTGGTTATTGTATAGAAGCGAATTTTGTCATTGGCCGGATTTGGCATAAAGGTGTGCTAATGGCCGAGATATCTGGTGAAGAAGCCGATTGGGTATTACTGCAAATGCTGCTGGAAGTAGCAGAACTCCAGAGCTTAAAGCCACTCTGGGGTGAGCAGGCAGAAAGGCTATGCCCTGAATTGTTGCAGCTGCGCCGGCAAGAGGCTAAGCCCCGCACTTTAGCCCTGGCTGATATTCTTGCCGATAGTTTAGAAGCCGCCAGCTATTTTATCGCGGTGGGTCAAACTGCTGCTGAACTGGATATAGATGCTCATCATAAACTGCAAGATGGTTTTTATAGCAATTTCAACCGCTTCTGGTTGGCGTTGCATTATTTAATGCAACAGCAACCCTGGCATAGAGTACTGGTAGATATCGCTGTATCTGTGCCTACATTTGTACCGGGATTGCCAGGGTATGAACTGGCGCTGCAGCGCAAACTGCTGCTCCATTGTGTTGGTTGTTATGGCATTGCGTTCGTCGCGGACTATTTGCACCAACTTCGGCCAGAGTTGATTGCCTATCTGGCTGACCGTGTGATGTATCAGGCGGACGATTTACGCTATTTATTACAGTTGAGGTCGTACTGGCAAAGTAATGAAGTGCTTGCCAGCAAGCAAGGTGTTATCGACCATTTGAGCAACAAATTGGCCACGGTCGGTTAGCCTGGTTGCCGCTTACTGCAGGCCAATGTACAACAGCTGCCTATCAAGGTCGGTTGCTACTTCAAACCAGGCTCCGTGTTGCTTGAATTTATCTTTATAGTAGAACTCGATTAACTCTACTGACCAAAAATGCAGAGACAGCAACTGCATCGTATGGTCAAACTCTGCCTGCGAAATGCGGTAATGATCATTTCACGCCTGCCGGCTGCTAAACCGGCCAAGGTAGTCCCTAACCTGCTGTCGCAGCGCCTGATTTAAGGCGTCAATTTGCCGGATAACCTGTGCCGCGCGGCCAAGAATGGCATCAAGCTGGTCGCTGCTGTCAACGGTTAGAGACATATCAATCTGCTGCCCAAGTGCTACAACATTACCATTATACCTATGGTACTCACGCTCATACTCCAGCACTCCAAGCAGTGGATGAACAATTCGTTGTGGCAGCAAATAGTGCAGTTGGCCAAGCTTTGGGTGCTCAACCACGCCGGGTAAGGGCAAGTTGCAGTTGTTTGTTTCGGCCTGCTTTGGTAGTAAAAGCAAATCAGCTATTGCTTTATCTAACGGTAATGAGGGGGAAGGAGCTGCTTTCATTCTGGTTCCTTGCGTTCGCAATTTACCTGATAAAAGTAACGCTTTACTGCGTCAGCTTATGACGCAGTAAAGCAGTCTGCTGTTTTATCGGCTTGGTTTAGTAAGTGATAGTAGTCGGCCTGCTGGTGTTTAATTAAACTTTGTACCGGCAAGTAAGCCAGGGCGGGTTGTTACGGCGTCACGGCTACACCAGTTCACCACTGTGTGCTGTATTCCAAATGCCGATAAGCTCAGCAATATCGGCAACCAGCAATAGCATAGGGTGGGTGAGGTTAAACGGCGGCTGGTAGGGCATGGTTAGTCGTCGATGTCGAATAGATCGCTACTGTTATCTTTTGCTTTGTGCCCTTGCCCTCTGGGTTGTATTACTAATGTTAAGGAGTCCCTAAGTGGCATTGGATCGTCCTTTTTGTTAGTTCCAATACACGCATCAGGTCTGAAGTCGATTAGGGCTAACCTAAACAATCCGCTAATTTCTTCTCTGTCATTTAGCTCTGTTAACCCCAGTAGCGTGTCGAAAACCTTTAGATCGATCAACGTACCATCTAGCCAATTCACTGAGCATTTATAACCAAATTGCCAGACAATAGATGAGGATTCGGAAAAAACTTCAAAATGCGTAACATTCTCTCCAACTAGGCAAGCCCCTGTAACCACTCCAACAATATTTCTAGCTTTTGCTTGTTTATTTATTGCACTAAGTGCGCTTGTCAGATGCATGTTCTCTAACTTTCGCCCTTTACCATGACACGCGATATATACGTAGTATTCTTCGTATTCGGCTTCCAACATCTCTGCCAAAGCCAATTCAAAGCTCGTTTTATTATAAAATTGACTGTGGTGTAAATCGAAATCCCCACGTAGCTGTTGAAGGCCTTGGAAAAATGGTAGTACGCTAGCTCTGTTATTAGGGCTTATACGATGGCCCCAAGGACGCTCTAAAATGATTAGGGCAATGTCATTTTTCATAAATTCCTCATTTATGTGTGCTTAAAACAAATACAGCTTAACCTAAAGTGATTGTAGTGAAATTAATATTTTTGTCCTTTAGATATGCTCAGAACGTCTTCTTGTATTAGGTCATCAAACCCAAACTCTACCGCCAGGCTCAGTCTGGTTAATGCATCGATGCAGTCTTTGCGGGTCATAAAATAGTCTAAACCAGCAAATTCGTCTTCCAGCTTTATTTGCAATGCCAGAATTTCGCCCGGCTCAAAGCGGCAGCGGGCGGCGAGGTAGAATATGTGCTGCAGTTCTAGTTGGTCTAAGTGCTGCCAAAACCAGTCTTTACCATGGTACTTTATACAGTGATATTGCAGTATTCGCCTTAGTGTTAACTCTGATCCCCGCATAAGGGTGAAACTGACGTTATAGTTCAGTGCTATTTGGGCTAGCTTAGGGTGTTCAGGTTCTAATGTCTGTATCAGCAGCACAGCCAATAACACATGATGAAAGCGCTGATAGAGCAGTTCTGCCAGCTCGAGATTATATTGGTGTTCCGCCTGCTTTTGTTGCTCAGTCTTGGGTGTATCTTCTTCGTTTTCCTCATCAAGATGTAATCCGGGATAAACGGTGTCAGCGGCCCAGTTTAGTGCCTGCTCTAGCTGCTGGGTAAACTCAGCAGGAAATGCCTTGTTATCGGTATAGGGTAAATGTCCGTGTTGGAAAATATGACTCAATGTGTTATCAAGCCAAAGCCAGGGGCTAGATGCAGTGTGTTTGTTTTTCTCAGTGTTAAGCTGATCCAGCATCGCTTGAATAAGATAATTCTTTACATGCTCAGTGCCACTTAACGATGGCTCGCATGCCAGCCTGATTAACACCAGCTTTGCATCTAAGGGGTGTCCCTGTTGGTGCAGTGTATACAGTTGGTGCATATCAGCACTTTCGAGGCTGTAACTTTCTTCGAAATACCAATCTGACTCTTCGACAGGTTCAAGGCGTCCGTTTTGCCATAAATGGCGTACAGAGTTAAGTTCAGTACAGTAACCGCACATAAAGCATTCCAATAGGTTTGGGCTAGATATTGTCAGCATAATCATCGTGTGCGACACAATAAGTCGCAGACAGCCTTATGCTTAGCCTGATTATCTGAAGCAGGAAAAAATATGCAGTGGTTAACGCTTAATGCTGGCGGGATTATTTGTACCGAAGCAATGCTAAAGTATGAGCGGTTTATACTGACACCGGATATCAGTGGCAATAGCTGGATTTTGTACAGCGAAGCAAAATATCTGCTGCTAGAGCAGAGATTACTGCAACATATAGCAAAACAGCCTGATGTTGATCCCAACAGCAGGTTGTCGAGGATATTACTTGGTAATGCAATAGAATTGACTCGGGAAGGAACCTTATTGCCTCTTGGTGCTGAACAGAGAAACTGGTTAGGGATTAAGCAGATACAGTTATCCCCGGACTAAGCACAATCAATCCAGCCAAGTGTGAGCTAAAGCTTGAGTTTTAGCTAACCCGCAGTGCTACGCCGTATTGGGCAAATACCGCTACATCTTTTTGAAACCACTGCTTAAACACACTGACATCATAGCCATGCAATTCAGCAAGCTCGGCGTAGCGAACGGCGGTTTTGAGCAAGTCGGCATAGCGCCAAATTTTGCCATAGGCCACGACAATAAGGCTTGGTTGCTCGCCTAAAATCTGAATAGCCTGCATTACTTTATGCAGGTAGCGCAGCTCATTTGTTTGCTGTTCAGTCACGGTTGGCATTGTGTGTTGGCTCATGGCGATGGCTCCTTTTTGCATAGCCTGAGCTTAGGTTGTCGGCCGGTTTTTGAAAAGCATTAACCGGCCGCAGGAATTTTTATGTGTATCTTTTGATTACATATTTAAATCAAAACGCATGTGCTCTAACTTCGTCTAAATTCGCCACCATAATTTGCTGCGCTTCAGGCCTGGCTTCTATTTTGGCCAAATCCAAGTTTAGCGCCTGCACTGCATATGGCACTAATGCTGAGCGCACCGGTATCACCCGTTTGCCCTCAACCATATTGTAGTCTTCGGCGATAATGGCTTTTTGGTAATCGCTTAAGCGTGAGTCCGGCACCAGGATAATATTCACCATGGTGTTCCAGCGTTCATCATCTTCGCGGTTTTTATCTGCATCACCCTCAACGTCATTAATGCCACGAAAGCGACTTAGCACGAAATCACGAAAATCGCGGTTTTTCTCGCAATAGGCGCGTACATGCCAGCGTAGGTGAGTGCACACCAAAGTATGTGGCGCAATAATGCGGCTTTCTTCATCTGGGCTAGTCAGTGATACATAGCCCATATCCAGCTTTTTACCATCACGTGCGGCCTGCACTAACGCACGCAGAATATCCGGGTTTACCTGGCGCATCGGTGGGCTAAGCATTTCGGTGTGGGCAAAGCCTAAATCGAGTTGGCTAAAGGTGTGGGCAAAATCTTTGGTGCTGGCCAGCGCATGCAGGTACTCATCCGCCAGGCCACTGGTTACTTTGGGAGTAAAAGTATCTGAAGGCTTATAGCCCTTAAGCTTGCTGTCATACACCAAATTACCCGGTGCCACCTCACGCAAATAGGCATTAATGTCTTTAGATGCCTGCTGGCGGGCTATGCCGAAGCTATTACATAAATGGTTGGTGGTTAAGCGGCCTTCCCATAACGCTACTATCTCAATCAGCCGGTAGCGCATTAACAGCTCCCAGCGTATCGGCCAGCCGGTATTAGTTATTTCCATATTTTTATACCTGTCACTAAAGCAAACATATTGCTTAAGTTATCAACTGAAAATTAGATTAAAAACTGAAGCTAATTTCAAAACTGTATTACTTTCGCGTAGTTTCCTGCGGGAATACCGCTCTCCAGGTAGGGCTCTATTACTTCGCCTTCATTGATAAGCGCTATCGGTGCAAATGTGCCTTCTTGCAAAATATGCTTTTCAAAAATAATTTCTGGGCGATCCTCAGCAGAAAAAGGTGTTGGGTACTGCAAGAGCGTAAATCGATTTCCCTCCCACCGGCCAACCTTTTGTTCTTCACCTGTACACAAGTAAAATCGGCCGGGTTGCATCTCTTTTACAGGAATAATTTTAGTGGTTATTTCAGCATTACTTTGACATGCTTCCAGCCGTATAAATGGTTGAAAGCTGCCTTCATCAGCTGTGAAATAAGATTCAAACTTTAACCCCGGTTCGGTTTTTTGAGGGGTTCGAAATGAACCGTTGTAAACCAGGCAATTCGTGATGACAGCAAAATCCTCACCATCCCAACGACCAACGTTACTGGCTCGACCACGTCCGACATACCATGATTGAGGAACTAACTCTGTGAAAGGAATTTGCCAAAAGGTACTCATGCTGCGCTCCGAGCAATAAACGTTTCTTTAATTAACTGAACGGCTTTGTTGCGATACTCTTTAAATATCTCTTCCTGACGGCGCGGATGTGCAATCCGGATACAATCTAATCCATTAACCTGGAAGTGCCAGTATCTGCTTTTTTCCAAATCAATTGTTTTGTACGTCTCATTACGGTCATTTGCCAGAATTTCGCAGACCCTTTTAATCGTTTTGTCGTTTGTTGCGTTGCAGCCTACCGCAAACAAGATAATGTCCGGCCGGTTATGTTGAATGCTGGCGGCTAGCAACTGCGCTGAATATTCTTGAATAATAGCGAATTCAGATTTATCTCTTTTAGCAGGAGACAGCCCGTTAAAATCCCAAGCATAGAGATTTTGATAAAGAATTGCGTGGGCATCAATATTCAGTGTCTTGGCCACGCTCAGATGAAAGCGTTTAAACCAGCTAGTAGATGTTGTTTTTAAGCTTCCGCCTTTTTCGTCCAGTAGGTGCCATGAAAAACGGTCGAATGACTCATCAATAATGTTATCCAGATTACCGTTTCGGTTTGCATCAACGATGCGCGCCATAGTGTGTTTACTTTTTTTTGTATTCCAGCCTGCTGTCTCACGGCCAACCAGCATCAGTTTTACAGGACTGTGATAGTACTCCCCGAAAGGTTGTGACAGAAAAACACCTGAGTAAAGGTCTTTGCCTTTGATGAAGTCTGTTGAGGTGATAGACGATAAAATTCTTTTGTAACTCTCAGTCAGTGAGTTTGAGCTCATTTTTTCTCCATATATTGAGCAACAATGCTTAATTGGCAGGCATAACCATCAGTAAAGACGCGTCAGCATATCCGTAATACGCTCGATATCCTCAACGTCATCGGTATTGTTAAATTGTGAAGGGTCACGATTCACTCTTGCACTGACAGCTTTTAGCTGGTTTCCTTCAGTTGTAAACTCAATGACATCAATACAGTACCCAGTCCAGCTGCGGTGCTGGTAAAGCGTATTGTCTTTAAAATAGCAAAACCACTTTTCCTCCATTTCCTCGGGGACATAACCCCTTTTCACAGCATTGCTCTGCCTCTCGGTCAGAAGGAGATCAAGAACAATAATCTTATAGGTGGTGGGTAGTGGGGAGATGTTCCAATCGTCAGCTGTGGCAACTTTCATAATATTCCTTTATCAGAACTGAGACTAAATACTGTTACAGTTTCAGAAGCTTGAAGCAAAGCTTTTTATATACGTATCGTAGTCATCTGTACGAATAATAGATACTGAATATTTACACAGTTACTCAGGTTTCCCTTTTTAAGGGATGATGTTTCGTTAATACACATTTCGAAGCAGGAGGCTTATGTACGATATTATTGGAGATATTCACGGTTATGCCGACGAGCTTGAATTATTACTCGCCAAACTGGATTATCAAAAACACGACGGCGTTTGGCTGCATCCTGAGGGTATCTTAATCTCTGTAGGTGATCTTATCGACCGTGGCCCGCAGCAAAAACGCACAGTAGATGTTATCCGCGCTATGGCACAAAGCGGCTATGCCAAAGTGATTATGGGTAACCACGAGTTTAATGCCGTCGCCTATTATCAACGAGATAGTCATGGTGAGCCGCTTCGGCCACACACCTCAAAAAACCGTCAACAGCATTTAGCTTTTCTCAACGAAGCAGAGTCTTCACCAAGCTGGTATCGCGACACGATTGACTGGTTTAGCAGCTTGCCGGTTTTACTTGACTTGCCAGAGCTTAGAGTCGTTCATGCCTGTTGGCATCCAGCATCTGTAGCCGTGTTGCAGCAATATTGTCATGCCGATTACAGCTTAAACCCACAGGCGTTTGAAATAGCTAATCAGAAAGGGCATCCGCTGTATCAGGCGATTGAAGTGTTAATGAAAGGCTGGGAGTTGAGCCTGCCAGAAGGTATTCGCTTCAACGATAAAGATGGACACAAACGCGACAAAATTCGCACTCAATGGTGGTTAGAGCAATACGGCAGCTATCAGGAGCTCGCTATAGGTGTACCTGATGTAAGTATTCTGCCTAATGAGCGCGTGCCATCAAGTCAGATGCCTGAATATGACAATACAAAACCACTGTTTATTGGCCACTACTGGTTGCATGACAACCCCGCTGCGTTAACAGAACATATTGCCTGTGTCGATTATTCGGCAGCTGAACACGGTGCCTTGGTTGGTTATCGCTTTAACGATAAAGCTTTTACGAGTGCAAATTTTGTTAGCGTGCCAACGCGGCCAAATGGCCACTTTAGTATCGAGCAATTAAACCTGGCTTTCTATCTGTCTGACCCGATGCACACTTGTTGTGTGGAAAACGATTGTACGGATGAGTATCAGCGCATTGCTGAGCATGCCAGAGCCTTACTCAACGAAAATGTGGCGTTGTTCGATGCCATAGAGCAGGCTTTAACCTCCGCATTTGGTGATTTAGTTGAGGCAAAGCATGTTATTTCTGTATTAAGGCAGCTCGCATCTACCTGAAAACCGTACACTGAGTAAACACCCAGTATGGTCAGAATTTATTAACGCACTAACATAGCCGTATCGCAATAGAATGCGGTTATGAAACGGAATACCCACAGGAGCATGGGTATATTGGCAAGGATGCCGGGCAGGGACGCAATAACGATTGACAGGAGGTTTTATGTGGTTTGAGCAATTAACTGGATTTACCGAGCAAGGCGCGGCACAAGTTCGGCAAATGTTAACGCTAGAAAACGGCGTCTTGGCCAGCCGTGCCAATGGCAAAACGTTTCAGGTAGGGTGTTTAGTCACTCCCACATTGGCTGACTTGAAAGCCGAAGCTGCTGTAATTATGCAAAGCTCAATTTTCAATGCCAAGCCAATTAGCGTGCGAGAAGTTATAGCCGATGTGCAAAGTTTGCATCTAGATCCGCAAAACGCCGGCACGCTATTTCAGGTCGCTTCGCAGTTTAATTTACTTGAAATGATGAGCCCTGCTATTACGCCAGATTCAGGTGTTACCGACTATCGGCTTGACCGCACCCAAGGCCCAGCTTGTGCTATGGCGTGTGGTGCCGGGCTTATTTACCGTAATTACTTCGTGCCGGTTAATGGTGAACTTGGCCAGACCGCCAAGCGGCAATTAGATATGCTTGATGTGTTTGAGCAGCAACTGTTGGTGCAAGTAAATCTGCATAGCGAGCAGCAATTTAACAACCTGTGGCAAATGCAAAACGGCTATGCACTGCCTAGTGCTGAGCAGCTGATAGCGATTAACCACACGCTAGCGCAGCTAAGCGAGGCAGATACTGCTCAGTTGATGGGTTCGATAAAGATTGGTGTGCAATACGAAAGTGAAGTCACGCTGCAAAACGTTGGGCATTTGGTTACACAGGCATACTGCTCAGCTATGCCAGTTGCATATACAGACCATACTGCAGCGCTGTGGCAGCCGCTGGCCAGTGTGATTTTGCAGGCAGCGTATCAGGCAACGCTGGCCGCTGCAGTAATAAATGCCGCCAAGACAGGCAACACCCAAGTGTACCTAACTCTATTGGGTGGCGGAGCTTTTGGTAATGCGATGGATTGGATCATTAACGCGATAATCAAGGCATTTGACATATATAAAAACAGTGGCTTACAAGTGAATATTGTCAGTTATGGGCGTAGTAAACCCATTCTGCGCTCGCTGTTGACATAACAGTGCCAAGTTGATTTAACAGGAAAGGATTAGACATGGATCTTAGCCAAAGATTTGAAGAATATAAAAATTATGTGAGTAATTTTTTATCTGGTTCAGAAATTAGGAAGCCAGATTTTTACGCTATTGCCGTATTTAAATGTCTTGCTGAACTAGAAAAAGAGAACAAAGGCACAACTCATGAAAGCGGCATAAAAATTATTACCAGAGAAGAGCTTCAACAACGTGTTCAGTCATCTTTTACCGCGATAGGTAATAGACGAAGAGGTGAAGTAAATAAGTATTTGTCGCATAGATATGAATACGCAAAAGCTATAGAGCCAGATTTCATTAACTTTGTTTTGGAAGATGACGGTCAAGTCCATTCAAGGCAGGAAAAAGTTCGTGAAGGAGCGAAGAAGTCGGCATATTTGATCATCGATTTCCCTAAAAAACTCGAGCTAATTAACTTTTTAACTAATCTTGATTTGAGTAACGCCTACGAAAAACTTTCAACACAGGCTGAAGAGCAGGATGTAGACGATGATGTTGAAAGTGAGATTGATGACTCTATTAGTCCAAGCATGCCGTTAAACCAGATTCTTTATGGCCCACCGGGTACAGGTAAAACCTATAAAACAGTTCAGCTGGCTGTAGACGCTGCTGATCCAGAATTCGTTAAGTTAATTAATAATCCCAGTAAGGATGAAATTCGGAAAGCTTACAAAATCCGATATGACGAATTGGTAAAAGAACAGCGGATACGCTTTGTCACTTTTCACCAGAGTTATGGCTACGAAGAGTTTGTAGAAGGGCTGAGTGCGAAGACTGAGGGGAATCAATTAACTTACTTTGAAAAAGACGGTGTGTTTAAAGCTATTTGTGATGATGCAAAAGGCTATAGATCTGCGGCAGATGAAACCGATAAAAGTGAGTTTAAAGAACGTTGGTTGGAATTTTGTTGGGCATTGGCGGAATCTGAGTCAGGAATACAAATTCCAACATTGAGTAAGAAGACTTTCTTCACCATCACTGATATCACGAATAACACTATTCGCTTTGATAAAAGTAAAGGGGATTCGGTTCATTCACTGAGTGTGAAAACGCTTGAAGCCATTTACAACAACGAAAAAGCTATCAAAGGTGGTTTGCAACCCTATTACCTTGCATTAATAGAGCATTTGAAACTCATTACTGTAAGACCGCAGAAAGACAAAAAGCGTAAGAACTTTGTATTGATTATTGATGAAATTAACCGCGGCAATATTTCCAAAATTTTTGGTGAACTTATCACCCTTATTGAGCCATCCAAACGACTTGGTCAACCGGAAAGTCTAGAGGTAACGTTACCGTACTCAGGCGATAGTTTTGGTGTGCCAGATAACCTTTATATTGTCGGCACTATGAATACGGCTGACCGTTCTTTGGCGCTAATGGATACAGCATTACGCCGTCGTTTTGACTTTATCGAAATGATGCCAGATTACGACACCTTAAAAGATAGTAATGGTAAAGCATATAGCGTTAGTGGAATCGATCTTGTTAGGCTTTTAAATAAGCTCAATGAGCGTATCGCTGCACTTTACGATCGGGAACATATGCTTGGCCATGCTTTTTTAATGCCAGTCGTTACCGCAATAAAAGCAGGTAACCAGCAGAAAGCGATATCAGAGTTAGCACTTTGTTTTCAAACAAAAATTATTCCTCTATTAGCAGAGTACTTCTTTGAAAATTGGGAAAAAATTCGTTTAGTTCTTGCTGACAACCAAAGAAACACGGAGGAGCAGTTAATCCGGGAAAAAAATGTTGAGTTTTCAAGTTTGTTCGGTGACACAACTAAAATTAATAGCTTAGATAATGAAGCCACCACATACACGCTAATAAATTACGGAAATGACCTTTGGTATAACCCGATGACTTATAAAAGCATGTATACGGGAGTGAAATCGAATGAAGCTTCAAGCTAAAGGCGGTAAGCCGATTAATATTACGGTATTTGAATACGGTCTACTCAGCGCAAGTGATAAGCCTGCTCATGATTTAGTAAAGGTAATATCGACAGCGGCATTTGATTACCTAAAAAAATGCTGTTTGTGTGATGAATCCGAATCACGTTTTTTAAAACTGAAAATAGCGTTCGGCAAAGAAGTACTGCAAGTCCAAAACTATGCAGGTGTAGTGTTATGCCCAGACGGTACTCAAATTGAAATATTGCCAAAAGTTGCTAAATGGGCGGTTGATGCTGATGAAGCGGAAGGTGCCCGTCAATCTTTGTTTATGATGCTTAAATCATTGAAGCAATTTAGGCATCTACAAACAGAAGTTGCGGGTATTAAGACGCAAAAAATGCCATTGCTGGAAGTGTTCATTGCTCAGTTTTTACAGTCGGTTAACCAGTTGATTAAAAAAGGCATCAGAAGTGAGTATGTGCGTGAGCAGAGCAATAATACGTTTTTAAAAGGCAAGTTGCTGCATGGCCAACAATTGAAACACAACTTCATTAACCAACATCGGTTTTATGTTGAATTCGATAATTATTTGACCGACAAACCGGCTAACAGAGTTATTCACTCGGCATTAGCGGTAGTGTCAAAGCACACCAAACTGAATAAAAACCTGAAGCTGTGTCAAGAGCTGCTATTTGCCTTCAACGAAATTCCATTGAGTAGAGATCATAAAAGCGATTTTTCGGCGATAACTCTGCAAAGGGGCATGGTGCACTATGAAGTGCCAATTAAATGGGCAAGATTAGTGTTGGACGGTTTATCACCGCAAGCGATGTCCGGTAATCACCAGGCATATTCGTTACTGTTTCCGATGGAGGCGCTGTTTGAGAGTTTTGTTGCGCAGTATTTGAGTAAAAATTTACCAGAAACGACTCAACTTAAAACACAGATGCAAGGCAAGTCACTTGTACACTATGGTGATAAAAAATATTTTTTATTGAAACCAGATTTAATGCTAACACCAGATGGACAGCCATCCATTATTCTGGATACAAAATGGAAGCTTTTAGATCAGACTAAAACCGATGGCAAAGACAAATTTGGTTTATCACAGGCAGATTTTTATCAAATGCTAGCATACGGTTACAAGTATTTAGCGAGTATGGGGCAGTTGGTTCTCATTTACCCTAAAAGTGCACAATTCGATAAGCCTTTAGAGCATAGTTTTATCTTCGATCAAGACAATTCGCTGCGACTCAATATTGTACCGTTCGATATCGCGCATCATTCTAAAGTGCGAATCGATTTAACAGCGATAGGTTCAATGTATTTTTAGGAGGAAATAGATTCTCCGCTGTGTAACTCGAGCATTTTCGAAATCGCCCTTGTTCGCTCACATAAACTATCTGCCTGAAAACCATACACTGAACACCTGCACAGTATGGCGTCACTTTAGAAACGCCTTACTATGGCAGTACACGGATGACATGTCACTGTTAGTTACATAAAGCTAAGCACAGATGACAAGGAGCAGATGCAAGACGCATCAACAGGATGTAACAGGGAATAAAAGGCAGGGATGCCCACTGAACAATGTTCTGATATCAGTACCTAATTTAGTTGCGCGATATTAGCTTGCGCAATATATTGCAAATATTAAGAAAAATTAGCACTGACATGCCGGTAGCGTAATTTTCAACAGCAAGGTTTTCAGGAATACACCGCAATGAAGCAAGCTACAAATTTTAAACATCTTCAAGCGCTACCCGAGCTTTATCAGCTAGCGGCCTTTGCTCAGGATTACGCTTGTAGCGATCCACAAAGTGCGCTGGTGAAAATGCGCTGCCTGATGGAAAAAATTGTCGGTGTTATCTACGCCAGGCTGCAGCTGCCGGTGTACCCCAATGCCAGTATCATCGACAAAATTAATGCCGACAGCTTCACCTCAGTAGTACCAAGACCGATTATCGACAAACTGCATGCCATTCGTAAAAGCGGTAACCGCGCTGCGCATGAGGGCAAAGTCAGCCAGCAGGAAGCGGTGTGGATATTACAGGAATGTTATTTTGTCAGCGGTTATTTTTATGTGGCCTACTGTGGTGGCGATGCGAAAAACCTGCCTGAGTTTATCGCGCCTGATTGTACTAAGCTGGCTGAGCAGAGTGATGCGCAGTTTGCCCGCGAGAATAAACAGCTGCAAGCTAAACTGGCCGAGCATGAAGTACGGTTAAAGCAGGCGCTGGATGAGCTAAAAGCAGCAGAAGCCGCCCAGCTAAAAGCGCAGCAAGAAGCAGCCAGCCTGAAAAAAGCCATTGATGAAGGCGCAGTTGCTGAGGCTAAGGCTGGCTTTGCCAGCATGTCGGGTATCAATTTTAATGAGGCGCAAACCCGCGCCCGCATTATTGATATGGACTTACGCGCTGCGCTCTGGAATGTGTCGCTTGATAGCAGCTCAACCGAAGACGTACGCAAAGAATTTGAAGTCGACGGCCAGCCCACTGCTACTGGCGTTGGCTATGTCGATTATGTGTTGTTTGATGATGACGAGCTGCCTCTGGCGGTTATTGAAGCCAAGCGCAGCCGCGAGTCGGTAGAAAAGGGCCGCCAGCAAGCCATTTTGTATGCCAATGCGCTGGAAAAGCGCTATGGTCGCCGCCCGGTGATCTTTTACACCAATGGTTACGATATTCGCCTGCTTGACGATGCTCAGGGCTATAACAGCCGCAAGGTGTATGGCTATTACAGTAAAGACAGCCTGCAATATTTAATTAAGCAGCGCAGCCTGAAACAAAACCTGAACCAAACCCCGATTGATACCAAGGTTGCAGGCCGCCTGTACCAGATTGAAAGTATCAGCCGGGTGTGTGAGCGTTTCAGCGATAAGCACCGCAAAGCCTTAGTGGTGCAGGCCACCGGCACCGGTAAAACCCGTGTCTCTATTGCGCTGGCTAAACGTCTGCTGGATGCCGGTTGGGCCAAACGGGTGCTGTTTTTGTGCGACCGTAAAGAGCTGCGTAAGCAAGCCGCCAACGCCTTTAACGAGCACACCAAAGAGCCGCTGTATGTGGTGGGTAAAAGTAAAAAAGACGCCGCCGAAAGTGCGCGGGTATTTATTGCCACTTACCCTGGCATGATGGGCATTTTCCAACAGTACGACGTTGGCTACTTTGATCTCATTATTGCCGACGAGTCACACCGCTCTATCTACAATATTTACGGCGATATTTTTAAATACTTCGATGCGTTAGAAATGGGCCTTACCGCAACACCGGTTGAAATGGTATCGCGCTCTACCTGCGAGCTGTTTGGCTGTGATTACAAGCTGCCTACTGCCAATTACCCGCTGGAGCAGGCGATAGAAGAGGGCAATTTAGTGCCCTATAAAATTGTCAGCTTTACTACTAAGTTTTTGCGCGACGGCATTAAAAAAGATCAGCTTACCGATGAGCAAATTGCCCAGTTAGAAGAGCAGGGCATAGACCCGAATACCCTCGACTTTGACGCCGCCCAAATTGACGAGGCAGTAAAAAACAAAGACACCAACCGGGTAATATTGCGCAATTTAATGGAAAAAGGCCTGCGTGATGCTGACGGCCAGTCAGTTGGTAAATCCATAGTGTTTGCCCGCAATATTAAACATGCCGAGCTATTAGCCATGCTGTTTGGCGAAATGTATCCGCAGCTGCCGCCGGATTTTTGCCGTGTTATCCACTCTAAGTACGAGCGCGCCGAAGAGCTTATCGATCAGTTTAAAGCCACCGATGAAAAGTCGGTACGTATCGCTATTTCAGTCGATATGCTCGATACCGGTATCGATGTGCCGCAGGTGGTTAACCTGGTGTTTGCCAAACCGATTAAATCAAAAGTGAAGTTCTGGCAAATGATAGGCCGTGGCACCCGGCTTTGTCCTAACCTGTATGGCACCGGCAAGCATAAAACGCACTTTTTAATATTCGATCACTGGGAAAACTTCGAGTATTTTGACCTCGACCCTGAGCCGGAAGATGTAAAACAAAGCAAATCGCTGATGCAAAAGCTGTTTGAAGCCAGGCTGACACTGGCTGAAACAGCGCTGAAAAAAGCCGATATCGCCAGCTTCGATGAAGTGATTAAGCTTATTTATGCCGATATTGCCGCGCTGGATATGAACACCATTGCCGTGCGGGATAACTGGCAGCAAGTTGAAACCTGCAAAGACGAAAAACGCTTAAACCAGTTTGCCCCAGCCACCAAAACCTTACTGTGGCAAAGCATTGCGCCGTTAATGCAGTGGCGCAATATTATGGGCCAAAGCGAGGCTTACCGCTTTGATACCGAAATAGCCGCGCTGCAAACGCTGCTGTATACCGACCTTTCGCAAATAGACTTGGCCCGCCAGGCGCTGCTTGGCAAAATCACCAGCTTGCAAATGCACTTAAACGAAGTGCGCGCCAAAGCTGCTGCTATTGCTGACATCCAAAAAGACAGCTACTGGCAACACCTTAGCTTTAACGCCCTGGAGCAAAGCCGTAAAGCACTGCGCGGTATTATCCACCTGCGTGATAAAGCCCTTGTTACGCCAAGCGCAGAGCTGGTGCTGGATGTAAAAGAAGATGCGGCCGAGTACAAGGTAACCGAGCGCGCGGCTAATATCGTGTCTATTGATTATCAAATCTTCCGCCAGGAAGTAGAGAAAACCTTAACGTCGCTGTTTGATACCGATGCGGTGCTTAAAAAAATACGTGCCGGTGAAAGCGTAAGCGAAGCCGATTTGGCCAGGCTAAATGCCCTGGTGCATACGCAAAACCCGAATGTCGATTTAAACACGCTAAAAGAGTTTTTCCCGGAATCGACAGTAAGCCTGGATAAAATACTGCGCACCATAGTGGGCATGGATAAAGATGCCATCGAGCAGGCTTTTACCGACTTTGTGCAGCACACCCACACTCATATGAACGCCAAACAACAGCGTTTTATTGGCATGCTGAAAAACCATTTAATTCGTTACGGTGCAATTGCTATTGAACAGCTGTACGATGCGCCCTTTACCAGCATTCACGATATGGGGCTGGACGGCGTATTCAGCCAGCAGCAGGCGGATGTTATTCAGCAGTTTATCCGTCAGTTCGACGTGCCGTTGGGTAGCAAAGCGCCGCGTATTGAAAAGACACTAAACCCCTAATTCGAAAACTTAAAACTGATTACAGTGGTACAGGAAAACACATGATTACAGGCCCGTTAAAAAGCAAAATCGATAAACTGTGGGAAGAGTTCTGGACCGGCGGTATTACCAACCCGCTGACGGTTATCGAGCAGATCACCTTTTTAATGTATGCCCGCCTGCTGGATATGAATGAGCAAAAAGATGAAAAGCTCGCATCGCGCAGCGGCAAGGCTTTTAACCGCCGCTTTAACGACAACCAGCAACACCTGCGCTGGCAGCACTTTCGGCATTTAGGGGCCGATAAACTGTACAAGCTGGTAAAAGACGAGCTGTTTCCGTTTTTCGCTGAAAGCTCCGCCCAGTCGGTTAAAGACGGCAATGAAGGTTCACTGTTCGCGGAGTTTATGAAAGACGCCCAGCTGATGATCCAAAAACAGTCGTTGCTGGTTAAAGCGGTTGAAATGGTAAACGACTTACCGCTGGAAAACAGCGACACCAAGGGCGATTTATACGAGTACCTGCTAAGCAAACTGACCACCGCCGGTATTAACGGCCAGTTCCGTACACCGCGGCATATTATCCGCGCTATGGTTGAAATGCTCGACCCGGCCATCAACAGCCGCATTTGCGACCCATCCACCGGCACCGGCGGCTTTTTGGTCAGCAGCTATGAGTATTTACTTGAAAAATACACCTCGAAAGACGGTGTCGAGCAAGAGCCATTATTCGACGAGCAGGGCAAGCCGCTGCTGGATGTCAGCGGCAAGCAGCAGGTTAACACCCTGTATTCGGGTGATTTAATCAGCCCCGAACAGCGCCGCCATATTGATACCGACATGTTCCACGGCTTCGACTTTGACGCTACCATGCTACGCGTAGCGGCGATGAACCTGGTGATGCACGGCATTAAACAGCCGGATATTCATTACCAGGACACGCTAAGCCAAAGCTTTAAAGAGCGTTTCCCGCGCGAGGCCAAAGACGGCTTTGACATTATCCTCGCCAACCCGCCATTTAAAGGCAGCCTGGATGAGGAGGACGTCTGCCCGGATATTTTGCGCAAGGTAAAAACCAAAAAGACCGAGCTGCTGTTCGTTGCCCTTATTGAAAACATGCTGAAAATTGGTGGCCAAAGCGCCACCATCGTACCCGACGGCGTTTTGTTTGGCTCATCCAACGCCCACCAGCAGCTACGCCGGTTACTGGTAGAGCAAAATCAGTTAGAAGCGGTTATCTCACTGCCAAGCGGCGTGTTTAAGCCTTATGCCGGGGTATCTACCGCCATTTTAATTTTCACCAAAGGCGGCAGTACCGACCACGTCTGGTTTTACGACGTGCAAGCCGACGGCTTTAGCCTGGACGATAAACGCACACCCATAAAAGATAACGACCTGCCAGAGCTAGTCGCCAAATATAAAGCGCGTGATAAAGCCATTGCTGAAACGGATAAGAACGATCGCACGCAAAAAGCCTTTTGGGTAAGCAAGGCCGATATTGTTGGTAATAAGTACGATTTATCCATTAACCGCTATAAGCAAGTGGTCTACGCCGAACAGCAGTATGAAGACCCGAAAGTGATCCTAAATAAGCTAGTAGCGCTGGAAAACGATATTCTGGCCGATTTAAAAGCACTGGAGGCCATGCTGTGAGTTGGCCGATGGTGAAGTTGGATGATGTGATTCTCTTTATCCGCGGAGTTACATTTAAACCAGAGGATCAAGTGGAGCCATTATCAGTCGGCTCTACTGTAGTAATGCGCACGAAGAATGTTCAGTCAAAAGGGTTGGATCAAAGTGATTTAATTGCAATTCCGTCAAGTCTAATAAAACGCAATGAACAGACATTACGAGAAGGCGATATTTTGCTTTCTTCTGCGAACAGCTGGGAATTAGTAGGAAAAGTTAGTTATGTGCCCTCTTTAGACTATCAGGCGACAGCAGGAGGTTTTATATCAATAGTTCGTGCTAAAGATAAACTCATTGATAGTAGGTATCTTTATCATTGGATTAGTAGCCCATCTTCTCAGCATAAGATTCGCTATTGTGGCCGCCAAACGACGAACATCTCAAATCTAGATGTTGATCGATTTAAGGATTTGGAAATCCCACTTCCACCAATAGCCGAGCAAAAACGCATCGCCGCGATACTTGATAAAGCCGACGCCATCCGTCACAAACGCCAGCAAGCCATCCAACTTGCCGACGATCTCCTCCGCGCCGTGTTTCTGGAGATGTTTGGCCCTCTCGCTGACCGGTCTGAGTGGCGGGCGGTTTTGTTTTCGGATGTATTACTCATCGATGCGCCTATGGTCGATCCCCGGGAAGAAAAATATTTGGACCTGCTACACATCGGCCCAGATCGAATTGAAAAGAATACCGGACGTTTACTACCTGCCCTTACAGCAAGACAGGAAAACTTAATCAGTAAAAAATTTCTTTTCGATAGTTCATATGTTTTGTATTCAAAGATTCGGCCATACCTGAGAAAAGTAGCAATCCCTGATTTTTCAGGACTATGTTCAGCAGATATGTATCCAGTGCGTCCTAAAGGCGGACTATTAACACGTGAGTACCTTTGGCAACTCTTACTTTCAGATGAGTTTACTCAGTACACGGAAACTCTTCCCGACAGGGCAAATATTCCGAAGTTAAACAGGGATGAAATTTCAAATTTTAGATTCAAATTACCGCCTATTGAGTTGCAGAAAATGTTCTCTTCTATCTTCGCTAAGTACCAAAAGTCCTTCTTGTTAATAAAGGATGCTCAGGAGA
Source organism: Rheinheimera sp. ATLC3 (assembly GCF_059429535.1). Taxonomy (NCBI): domain Bacteria; kingdom Pseudomonadati; phylum Pseudomonadota; class Gammaproteobacteria; order Chromatiales; family Chromatiaceae; genus Rheinheimera; species Rheinheimera sp. ATLC3. The sequence continues at coordinate 847,265 of NZ_CM182103.1, read as the reverse complement.
TAACTAAAGATAAATTTGCAGCATTGAGTCAAAAGGCGTTTTCAGGTCAGTTATAACCAGAATAACAAGGATGTTATGAATACAGAACTTTCCACCATCAATGACAAATACCTGCATGCGCTAAGCATCGCAGCCGATTGGCAGACGGTGTCTGAGTGGGTGCTGAAGACGTTGAATTATCACCGAATCTACTGAAAATGCAAAGCAGGCAGCCGAAATACAAACATTACTATCTCAGTGCCTTTTAAATGCTCTGATTAAGGAATAAGTATGCATGAGAAAAACTTTGATTTGTTACAAGAAGAGGCCGTTCGATTAATTACTGTGGAATCTGAGTTTCTCTCCGATTTAGCGAAAACTCCTGGGTTAGTTACTGAAAGCCATACGGTTGAAAAACAGACTTTTGATAAAGTATCAATAAATCGGTCTATTGATGTTTTAAACGGTGAGAAATTAAAACTACAAAATAGAGAAATTGTTATAGCTGTAGTTGGTACGATGAAAGCGGGAAAATCGACAACAATTAATGCAATTGTTGGTTCAGAAATCCTACCAAATCGAAGCCTGCCAATGACAGCTTTGCCAACACTTATCAGGCACGCTCCGGGAATAACTGAACCTGTTTTGCAACTCAAAAATTTCAATGTGCTGAATGAATATTTAATGAATCTAAATCAGCGCTTGAAAGCTTCTGGGGCTGAGCAATTGTCTGTTAGTTTTGAGGTGCAACAACACAAAATGGACCTTGCTGGCTTTACACAGCATGACGTTAAATTTGTAGCCGAATATGTTGGGCATAAAAAAATCTGTGACTTGTTAAGAAAGCTAAACGATATGGTAAGAATGGGTGTTGATGAAGACTTACCATTTCCTTTTGATAAATTCGGTAAAATTAATGAAATACCGGTAATTGAAGTAGAGTTTGCTCATCTTGCTGATTACGGTCCGAGTAATGGGAAGTTGGCACTTTTAGACACGCCAGGACCAAACGAGTTCGGGCAACTGCATTTTAAACTGATGTTAGAGGAGCAGTTGAGAAAAGCGTCAGCGGTATTAACAGTATTAGATTTCACCCAGCTAAAATCTGAGGCTGATAACGAAGTTCGAAGTCAGCTACAAAACATAGTTAAGCAATGCCAGGAAAGGCTTTTTATCCTGGTAAACAAAATCGATCAACAGGATAGAAACTCTGATTCAATTGAAGATATCAAAAGCTATATTGCTAATCATCTTATGGACAAGGCTGTTTCGCCTGAGATGGTTTATCCAGTTTCGGCTAGCAAGGCTTTTTTGGCATGCAAAGCGATGGAAGAACTATCTCTTAAAGACAACCTTGACCACAATCATTCTTGGGTAGTTGATTTTGCAAAGCTGGCGTTTGGGGAGTATTGGCAAAAAATGCTCGGTAGCAATGATCTTGTCAAAGATGTTGCGAATGATATGTGGCATAAAGCAGGGTTTATTACGCCACTACAAGACATTATCGGGCAATCGCATGCAAAAGCAGGGTATCTCTCTTTAGTCTCTGCAACCCAAAAGATCGTTCTGACTGCGCAAGACTTAGAGAACTATTTGCAGGTAAGGCAATCTGGTTTACGTATAAGTGCGGATGCGCTGTCAGCGCAGACAGATGATCTAATAAACGATATCGAACGACTGAGTCAGATTCGACAGAATACGAGTACAAAAATTTTAGAAGCACAGAGGCAGCTTGAAAACACATGTGAGTTATCTTTTGAATTAGCCAAAGATGAAGTCATTTCAGATGTGTCACGATATTTTGAAGAGGGAAAATCACAAGAAAAATCGAGATATGAAGCCGAAAATAACAGAAACCTTCCTTCTGTATCAGACTCGTTTAAGAATCAAGATGAGGCTGATTTTGATCCCTCCAATCCGGTAATTAAATTCAAGCGGCAGGATGATGCAAAAGCGTTAATTTCGAAAATCAGGCAACGTTTGGCTGATATCGTTTCAGAGAAGCAGGAACATCTCCGTTCGAAACTTTCTGAGGATTTAAGTTTATTTGAATCTGAGCTGACAAATGCCGTAAAAAAGGATTGCACTGAACTATTGCAAGGTATTACCAATAACCTTGCTCAGAATGATTTTAAAGTTGCTTTAAGGTTGCCGGACGTACGATTTCTCGAATTAGTTAGTTTGTTACCAGCTGTCGGGGTAAAAGATATACAAGAAAATTCTGAGCAAATATCTTGGAGAAGGCCTAAAGATAGCGTTATTGCAAAGATTTTAAATTGGGTTAATAAAGATTGGGGGATGGAGAGTTTATCGGGTACTAGTGTTTTTTATACTGTTGATATTACTAAAGTAAATGGAAACATAATCAAAGAACTTGATTCTTGGTTTATTGATGTCTATAGCAACTTAGCTGAAAATTTATTTACGCCTTTAACGTCTGAAGTTGAGGCACTGTTCCGAGAGTTGACAACGTCAATAGAGCATATCCGCGCAGACTTGATGCAAAGCATTCAGGATCAGCAGAGATCTAAAGCAGAACAAGAAGAATTATTAAAGCATTTAGATAAATATTTAAAAAAACTACAACCATTAAATGCTGATGTTAAGGGGTTAGATGCAGATCTAAAGCCCCTTGCGTGCATTGGTGCTGTGCAAAGAGATGATAATAAAATGGGTAGTATTATGAAAAACCTACCGCCCGTTGACACAAGAGAATAAGCAATATGACAGAGTCAATTCAGCCAAATTCAAAGCTATGTCAGGATTTAAGTGCGATACCTGAAAAATTTATAGTTGACTATGCCAATACCATTGATGTTCTTAAAGACCATGAAAAAGTCCAACGTTTGCCACAGAGATTTTTTGGTCGGCTTTATAAGGGTTTTACAGGCCAGGGCTGGCAACAGCAGTATGAAGTAAACTCCAATCTAATTTCACATATCGAGGCACAATTTAGAGTTTTAAATGACTTGTCGACAACGCTAACGTGTGGTCTGAAAGCTGCACATGAAGTGAGCGAGAAATTGCAAAAGCTGACCGATAACATAACTGAGATAGTGCATTTTTCGGTGGAGAATAGAAAGCAGATTGAAGTTCTTACCAACAAATTTAATGAAAAATTTGAAGAGTTCGAGCAACGTTTGGGTAAGATAGAACTTGAAAACGCCGCTCAGCAGCATTTCAACTTGGTATTTTCTAAATGGGATGCGGGGAGATTTTGCAAGTTGTCTATAGCTGGAAGGGCTTACGCTGTTTTAGAAGAACTTAACTGGGGCAGTTATGGAAACTTACTTCGGACTTTAAATGAGCGTGAAGTAGATAAACAGTTGGAATTCGTGAGCAACCGGTTACTGTCTCAAATCTGTAAAGATGCTAACACACAGTATTATTCTCGATTGGCTTATCGAGATTGGTTAGCTCCAACTTCTGATGATTCCGATTATCAAGTTGCGATCGAATATCTCGCCAGCGATTACGATACAGCGCTAAAACCATTTATCAGCAGTTTACATTCTTCTTGCATCGAATTACCAATATCTGTACCGAGAATCTGCGATGCACAAAGATTGTCAGAGGCATTGGCGCGAGAGGTTTTGGGGAGATGCGTATGAACAAAGTTGGCTTAGTATTATCTGGCGGTGGTGCAAAAGGTGCATATCAAGTTGGGGTGTTGAAGGCACTTAGAGAGCTTGGCACAGAAGTTCATGTTGTCTCTGGCGCTAGTATTGGAGCACTTAATGCTGGTGTATTGGCGTCAGCTGATAACTTTGCGACAGGTGTAGAGCATATTGAAGAAATTTGGCTTGAGCTGGCTCGCAACTCGCCTTTGAAAGTTAATAAATCAGTTTACTTACGGTTATTGCTTTTAGCTGGCGCTAGAATAAACCCCATTTTTGCTAAAGCACTTGCCGTACTACCTAAACTTCGACAAATTCCTCTCCTAAAAAATGAATGGCTAGAACCTGCGGTATTAAGTAATGATCCGCTTAGCAAGTTACTTGATAAATACTTGTGTGTAGAAAAGTTGGCGAGCGGTTTACCTTTCTATGTATCTGTTTTTAAAAGCCGTGGTGTTATTGTAGACGTCGGCGGAATTATCTCAGCAGAGTTGGGGTTAAGCGAAAATCCTCAGTCAGATTATGTTCATATTCAGAGTTTGCCAAAAGAGCAGCAAAAGACAATGCTTATGGCCTCTGCTGCTATCCCCTTATTATTTAGTGAGCAAGTTATCAATGATGTTGTATACACCGATGGTGGGCAAGGGGGCTGGAATAAGCAACATGGCAATACTCCAATAAAACCGTTGATCGATGCGGGATGCAACCTAGTTATTGTTACTCATTTAAACGACGGTTCACTTTGGAGTCGGCATGATTTTCCTGACACGACTATTGTCGAGATAAGACCTAAAGCTCCTCTTGGAAGAGATAGCGGCACTATAGGCGCTGTAAAAGATATTCTGGGCTTTACCCCAGACAAAATTCACTCCTGGATTGAGCAGGGGTATGCCGACACAATGGTCTCTATGGGGCGTATAATAGAGGCTACTAACTCAAGATATGAACTGAAAATGGCTAGAGAAGGTCTTGAAAAACAACTGAAAAATAGTGTGACTTCTGATAACCAGTTAGCTGAGGCAATAAATAAGTTAAGGGAAGTCCGAGACCTTAAACAATCGGAGTAATCAATGCCGGTAATAAGCCCTGCTTTTAAGCTTAATTGTACTTCTTGCGGTTGGATCAAGGTTTTCCCGCCGATGGGTGATGTGCGTTTGCCTGGGCAAGTGCCGGACAAATGCCCCTCTTGCGGTAGTGAATCATTTAACCGGGTAAAGCCAAACATCGCTGAAAAAATGCTGGTTAGCCTTAAAGCCAAGCGCAGATAAACCAGGAGTTGTAATGGCATTACTTAATACCGACTGGACAAATGAGCTTGAACAAGTAAACCAGGTGGCGAAGAAGATTATCGGCGATGATATCTCGCCACTTATCGACCAAAAAATTGGCTTTATTAACCAACACGCTGACGAGCTGATGCGCAAATCGGCTTTTCAGGCAGACTTTCTGGCTAAGGAAATGTTTAAGGAACTTGAAGCACAGCGGCAAAAGCTGGTGGCCGATGTCACTAAAATAGGCCTAATTTTTCTGCTGGGGTTTACGCTGTCAGGCGCTTTGCTGATTTGGCTGTTTTTCTTGCTTAAGGCCGGGGGAAATGGTTAAAGCTTTAATGATTAAGCCTTGTTTTGCGCTTAACTACTGGATTTAGCCGATCATATTTAGTTGGGAATCTCTTAAGGAGTAAAGGATTGCTGTCCCTTGACTTAACACTATTAAAAACACAAAACCTGCATAGCCTTATCCAATCCGATTGGTATGCCCAAGAGTTAGCCAGATGGCAGCTTGAAGCACAACAGTTCGACATTGATTCATATAAAGCACTGAATCAACTTACTTGGCCAAAAGCAGTAAGAAAAATTGAGGCGTTACTTGAAGAGCAAGCTTACATCGAAGCGGCTATCTGTTTGCAAGCATGCTGTAACAGCGGAACAACGCCAGTGATTTCAGCCATTCAGTTCGACGACGTAAACTTGCTGATGGCGTGTTTGGCACTTGGAAACAAGGTAAACGAAAGAGCCTGGAGTGAAGACCGCTTCCCGCTTACTGAGGCGATGATTGTTAATAACGTTGAAATTTTTAACTTGCTACTGCTTGTCCCTAACATCAACGTGAATGTTGAAGCTGAAGTGAAAGGCGAGTTTGATGACATTTCTCAGTTTTTGGGGAAGGGCGAACAATTTGAGTACTTTCGGCCGTTGGAAACGCTGCTAAGTGCCGCATATGCGCCAATTCTTACTACATTAAATATTGATACTGAAAAACGTTATGGCCCACAGCGAGTGCCTTTAATGGTGCATGCGTACAGCAATAACAACATCAGGCTAATGAATTGGCTAGTGTTTTGCGGTGCTGAAATAAATCCGTATTTAGACGGCTATTCTGGCGCAGGCCCCAATCTGATAAACCTCGCTTTATACGATTATCTTACTTACAAAGATGAACGACATACTCAGTTGCTTAAGTGGTTTGCGCGCTTTGCCACATTGCTGACAGGGCGGTCTGAACTTAGTTTAAGTTTCATGCAGGATTTAATCGATAGCGCGGAACATGATTCGCCAGAGCTAATAGGTTGGTTTGATTTACGTTCAGTAACCAACTCTAAACAGGAGATGGATGAGGAATTAATCGCACTTACGGAGAAGAATGCAGAGTTACAATGTGCTTTAAATCAAGAAAAGCAAAAACTTGCTGCTTTGACAAGAGTGGCCAACCAGGTTCAAAAGGACGGTAGTGAACCATTTCTTCGGGTATCACTGCTGGAAGAGTTAAAGCGGGTGCATCGCGTTGAAGCCAATGAGTTACTGAACGACCTCTTTGTTGAAGTTAATGAAACTCAGATTGCAATGGGTTTGGCATATGACGATGACCTTATTTACCTTGAGTTGCAATCACCGGATAAGCATTACATAGAAGGGCTTTTAAGTGCGGCAGAGCTGTTAACCTATTCTAAATTCCAGTTGATGTTGTATTTCCTCAGCCTGCCGGAACGGTTTTGGTTTAAATTAAGCCTGTTGGCCGAGATGCACGATGTTTACCTGTTTAAGTCTATCGATGGCAATTATCTCACTACGCAAAAACTCACTGAGGTTGTGTTAGTGCGGATCTTAAGTGGTGATTTTGAATGCTTAAACCTCGACCAATGGCGGGTACTTCACAAGTATTTGAGTACTTTAGCTACTGAAATCGGGCTTATACAGGGGGATTTTAAACTTGCAGAAATGAGTGAAGAAGTTTGTCGCAAAGCGCTTCTGCATGCAGATAGCGATCCTGATTACTTTTCTGATCTTGAAATCAAAACAATGAAAAATGCAGAAACCAAGGTATTCGACAACCTGCAACCCCTATTTGAGACGACGTGGTCTGCAGCAGATCAATATAGTAGGGATACTATGTTTCTTTATCGTGGCCAATAAAACCGTAACCAGGATGCTGTTATGTCTAAATCTAAAGTAACCCAGCTTGATAACTTAGCCCGCATTCGTCTGTCAAAGCACTTTTTCTTACGCGATTTCTTGTACTCAGAAACCGCCGCTGTACATGGCATTAATAATATCCCGGATGATATTGAACTGGCGGTGGCGGCGGGTAGTAAGTTGTGTGAACAGGTGCTGGAGCCGATACAGGCAGCATGGGGGCGCATTCATATACGCTCTGCTTTTCGTAGCTGTGAGGTTAACCAACTTGGTAACGAACTTGGGGCAAACTGCGCATCAAATGAAAGAAACTATGCTGGCCATATTTGGGACAGGCGCGACGAGCATGGTTTTATGGGGGCAACTGCTTGCATCGTTATTCCGGCTTATTTGGATTACTTTGAGCAAACCGGCGATTGGGTTTCGTTAGCATGGTGGATACATGCCCATATACCGGCTTATAGCAGTTTAACGTTCTTCCCCAACTTATGTGCTTTTAACATTTCTTGGTATGAAGATGCACAAAGCGCTAAAAACATTCGCTCTTACATAGCAGACCCAAATACAGGCCACAAAAAACGTATTCTGACTGCGGGGGTTGCAGGTGATTATTACCAAAACATCCCTCTGGAACAACGTTTTGCGGCCTGTGGAAAATTACTTCTTGAGATAAATAGATAGGAAAGTAACTACGAGGCAAGGTTTAGTAAATTTTAGATAAGCAGTACATTAAACCAATATCGCAAGCTGTAGTTAAATCAACTGTGTAAATAGCAATGGCACAGCAGATAACAACCAGTAAAACATCGTCAGCGCGATATTGATAAGAGTAACTGGCAAGAAAGTTATAAATTTTTTTCATATGAACTCCGTTTAGTCAGCATTTGACGAGGCAAGAGTATCATTGGCTTATGTTCAGCAGTGGAGCTTAAGGGGGATGATTTTGCTTCCTTAACGATATACTGTTGAACTGGACACATGGTAAGGACACACAGCAGTAATGAACATAGAATGCCCGCATTGCGACACTGGCAACACCATCGAATTTGCCGAAAATATCCACTGCCATAAATGCCAAAAAAGCTTTGCTGGCTTTTCTTTCAAAAAATACAAAACATCGATTCTGGGTACTGGTGCAGTTCTGCTGCTTGGAGCTTATGGTGGTCAAAAGGTGGATGGTCATTTTTTTGAACCCAAGCGTTACTCAACTGCGGCGATTTATGAGATTGTTGATTTCTGTGTTAATCCGGATAGTCCGCATTTGGTCGATATGACCAAGCCACGTCTGGCCAAAGCGTGTGTATGTGCTTTGGACAAGGCGATGGAAAAGATTCCGGAAGCCGAAATGGCCGGTCGTGCAAAAGAGTTTAAGGTTTTATTTACGCAAAACCTCAAAAGGTGTGACAACTAGGCCGGATTACCCGGCCTGGATTAGTAGATATTAGCGTTTAGCCGGTGCGGGTGGATTATTGCCACGGCCTTTACCAGAAGGTTTGCCGGTAGTACTTGGGCCATTTGGTGGTGCAGGGCGTGATGCCGCACTTTTGGCTGCAACACTGGTAGCTTTGGCAGCAAATGAACCTTTAGGAACTACACCACCGTTTGCTTTAGCGGTGGCGGACTGAATGCGAGCTGCGGCTGCTTTTGTCATAGATGTAGACATTTGAATCTCCTTTGCGTATCAACGCATTGATAACGTTTATTTAAGTGCCCGCAGCAGCATTGCTGCGAACAGGAGTGATACTAAATTGCCGACAGGGACAAAGCGGGACATTGTGCAGATTAAGCAACTGCAAGATGAAATTAATACCATGCAGAAGCTGTTGGGCTGGACTAAAGCTCGCTTGGCCGAGGTGATTTACTGCGAGTTGAACGACGAAGATGATGATGAAGATGCCAGCATTCAAAAATTCACAGCCAGCCTAAAGAAGAAGCTAACACGCGATAGCACGCCTCCAGAGCTCTTAAAGCGTTATATCCGCATTATCAGTAATCACGACGACTACCGCAAAGCTGGCAGGGTTGTAGCAAACCCAACCCGTTTAGGCGCTGTTGATATCAGCATTCTGCGCGGTGTTGGAGAGGCGTCTAAGCAATTTCTGCACGACATGGAGCACAGCACCGAGGACGCTTAACGTAAAAACGGCGGGATTCCCCGCCGTTAGGTTAACGCTTCGTCATAATGCCTCAGTAATACGTGGCAACTTCCATATAGATATCCGGTGGTCAGCCGAATATGGTCTCAAAATCATCCGCGTGCTGTATACAGAACTCAGCAATCTCTGCTGAGCAAGCAGACAGCACCCGATACATCTCATTGCCTTGAGGGTATTGTTTGGCTTCTAGCTTATCGCGCAGCGATTTGCTGATGCTGATACTCAAGTTACGCCCGGCTTTGTCGCGGTGCAGATAGATATAGCCATCAAGCACCTGAGGTGATAGTGGCACCACGTGCTCACGTTTTTGCCTCATTCGGGAGGCCTGAATTTTCCATTCTTGTTTGGCGAAATCAGTTTCATCTCGGCATGGACCTGCTGCTTCGGATGGCCGCACCATGGTGTGAAGCTGAAACTCAATTAAATAAAGTGTTTGAAGCCTGATTTGAGCTCGACTTATACGTTGCATCAGTTCAGGAAGTCGCTGAGGTTTTAAAGTCGGCATAGGTGCGTTCGTCGGTGTGATAAAAGCAGCTTTGATGCCTGAAAGTGGGTTGGCTGCTATTGCACCTGTGTTCACACACCATTGTATTACTTCGTTAATGTGTTGACATAATACCCATTGATAATGTTTCCAATTTACCTATAGTCTCGAGCGGCTTGAAATGCATTGTAACGAGTGGGACTGTTAGTTCGTGAACCGGGTAGCGCCCAAGCTTTGGAAAGACATGCATTTCGAAGGTGCGGGTGATATTAAAGGCATGGCGCGGCGTAATTTTGCTGAATTTAACTGTAAACCATTGCCGGGCTAATTTTTCTACCGTGTTATTAAGCGTTATCTGCTTCGCTGTTTTTTCTCTTCTAACCATTTCTGTGGATCGATGTCTCTTGCTAACTGTTCGTGGGAACCAAGGGTAGTTTTTCGTGCTGCCGCTAAAGTTAGGGCAGGATAATTACCCAGTTTAAGGTTATTGGTTTTTAACGTTACCGGTCGGCGGTAGCGAAACAGCCAGATCTTACTGCCTGAAGGCGAGACTTTTATCTGCAGACCATCTTTGTCATACAGGAGAAATAACTTTTCTTTTGACTTAGCAATACGGTCTTGAGCTTCGGTCAGCGGCTTTGTTTTCTTGGTCATGGGCACTCTCTGTGTACTACAGAAAATGCACTGACGGTGCTGTAGTACAACCTGTGGTACATACCGCACCGGATTTTACCGGACGATTTTGCACTAAGTTGTATTATGTAATCTGTAAGTGTTTGATTTTTAATAAACTTTGTTGAGCTTTGTTGGTCTTTGCTACACTTCGGGGGTAGTGAGCATGGCTGCCCCAGCAGGAATCGAACATCCAGATATACCAAGGGTTAGCGCCATATTTTAAAAAGCTGTGGTGCAACCTGTGGTGCAAAAAATTTTGCTCGGGTTTACTAACACTTTGCGCGGGTATCGCGCAACTGTCGAACTATAGTCAAATTAATGGCAGTGGACAAGTGGCAGTTGTATCACTCTTCAGTGATGAAGTTTCAGTACAAATTTTATCCGCAGGGTTAATTGACTAGCTTCAATTGTAGCGACTTTCTAATTGCTCTTTAAGCCTTGCTGTGCCTCGGCGTAGCCATGATTTTATCGTATTCAGGTTGGTGCCTAATGCTTCTGATAGCTCTTCTCTGGTATAGCCATAGAAATATGCCAATTGAATGCTGTTTTTAAAGTTATCGTTCATAGCGTTTAAATGTTTTTCAATGTCTTCGCCAAACATTAACTGCATGCATTGTTCTTCGGGTTTATCGGCGCAGGGGGTATTGAGTAATATTTCCTGCTCTTCTTCGAAAAGCGGCCGATTACGGTGATTCTTTTCACGGCGGATTTTATCGATTGAACGGTACCTGACAATACTGGCCATCCAGGTCATGGCTTGTGCTTGCTGCGGATAATATTCGTCTGCACTATCCCAAATTTGTAAATAGGCATCTTGCAGTACTTCTTTGCTGTATTCCTGGCAACCAACAATACGGTAAGCAACCGTATTTAAGTAGGTTGAAGTATTGCGATAGAGCTGCTGCAAGGCTTTTTGATCACGTTTTGCACATAGTGCAATTAAACGTACTAATTCATTATTATCCATGATACCGACTCAGTAGTGCTCACAAAAGCGCCGTCAAAAACGTCACTTGCTAGCTGCCAATGGGACTAGTCTACTGAGTCAGGGGGAAAGGAAAACCCGACAGATGGGGGGGCGAAAGCGGGAAATCAATGTGTTAGAATTGCGTTGATTTGCGTTGATTTGCGTTGATTTGCGTGTTTGTGCTGTGTCGCATTAATTAAAATGGATGGCAATTAAGTCTGTAGCAAGGCTGTTTGCCCGGTAAAAATGACTTACTAACAATAACCACAAACATGAAATATGCATCAGCACTCTTTCTTGCTTTAATCTGGCTTAACGTCATTACCTGCCTGGTTTCACCTATGGCTTATGCATCACCATTGCAGGAAAAGCCTGTGCTGGAACTGAATGAGCAAAATCAGGCCTTTCGTTTAAACGCGCAAAAACAAGCGGCAGCCTATTTTGAAGTGCCTGCAAATACCGGGCTGGGAGATATAACCTCGGTCATACAGCAGATTACGGCGGATTCAACGGTTACTATCCCCAACTTCGAGCAACACAGCCACTATGGCTTGTTCATCGCTTTAGACAACTATACCCATACGTCACAATGGATATTGCATGTTAATCGGTTTTTGATAGACCAGATTGAGGTTTATGTTATCACCGAAGACGGCAACTCATACTTTGCCGCTAATTTTAAAGATGGCAGTGACAACGACGCCATCAGGAGTGTGTTCGGTCACGGTATTCCGATTTCGTTACCGCTTGAATCTACAGCCAGGGTGCTGGTGATACTGTCGGCAGACAGCTTTGTGCCACCTGTGTCGCTCGATTTATATAGCAGTGGAAAATACGCGCGGGTGACGGAAAAAGCCAACGCGTTGTTTCTATTTACAATGGGTATCGTTTTTTCCAGTATTGCGGCGTCTCTGGTGTGCTTTTTCTTGCTGCGTGAAATGACATTTTTCTGGTTTGCCATCTCGTCGTTTTTAATGGCGCTGATTACGTTGTCGCGCAGCTATCTTGGCATTGCTTTCTTTGAGCTTGATAACGGTTTGCCAGACTGGTTCTGGCTGCTGATCTGTGTAACCGAAATCTGCTTATTGAAATTTGTACTGTCATTTTTATCATCTGATAAGGATCCACTTCCACTACGCCGCTTTTACAACCGCAGTTTTATCATTATCAGTAGCTGTATATTTATGAGTTTGCTGCTGTCAGAGCTGTTCCTGAGGCCGGAAACCATGATCATGGTCAGTATTTTCTATGGCCTGTTAGTCACGCTGTTCGCAGTGGTGTTGGGGGTTATATATGCGTTTAAGCTGCGCAAATATTATGTGTTGTTTGTTTTAGGTTGGTTACCGATATTTTTCCGCATCGGCGAAAAGGCATTTGCGCTGAATGTAGACCCCAGTTACAGCAGCGACGCGATAATATACAACCCAGGTTATGACCCGGTTTACCAGGCGATACATTTTTTTGGTCATTTGGTCGCTATCTTATTGCGCTTTGCAGACCATAAGAAACAGCAACTTGAAGCTGAAACCCGAAGCCTCGCCAAAACAATGTTTTTGGCATCAGTGAGTCACGATTTACGCCAGCCTATACATTCCATGCAGTTGCTCACCGGTCATCTGGAAGGGGAAGTTCAAAGCCAGCAGGGCAAGTCCATATTAAGTCAATTGCAGCAGGTGCAAACGACATTTGACGAAACCTTCAATGCCTTAATGGATTGGAGCCAGTTGGAAGCGGGCAAGGTTAGCGTTAACCTGGAAAAAGCCGACATCAGCAAACTGTTGCACGACGTTAAAACAGAATTCACGTCTATGGCAGTGCAAAAAGGTATTGAGCTGAGAATTCAGGCGCCGTCATACGTGGTCACAACCGACCCGTTATTGTTAAGGCGAATAGTACGTAATCTGTTGTCCAATGCGTTGAAGTATAGCCAGAGCGGCGCAGTGCTGATGACTTGCCGTTGCCGTAAACACAGCATAGTGATTGAAGTTTGGGACACGGGGTGTGGTATTCCCGAACATGAACAGCCGATTATTTTCGATCTGTATCAACGCGCCAGACATTACAAACATCAGGAGAGTGGTTCTGGTATTGGGCTGGCTAATGTCAAACAGCTGGTTGATGCACTGGGGTATAAAATATCGCTCAAATCCAGAGTCAATACAGGCTCGGTTTTTCGTATTGAAATACCCGATGTTGAAAACTGCATAGCGCAGAAAAATAGCCAAAGTAAAGAGCGCATACCGCGCTTGACCATTGCTAACCTGATTGAAAACGTCGAGCTGAAAAACAAGGTGAATAGCTATTTACATAAATGGGGCTATACCACGACTAATGCAGCCGATATCAGCCGCGACAGTATGGCTGACTGTATCTACTTTACTGACGAGTCATCTAGCTTGCTTGAATATTTGTCTAATCATATTCAACAGCGCGATGCGCCGGCAGTACCGCAATTTATTGGTTCATTTTCTACTTTGCCGTTTAACAATGCGGCGACGGATAAGCTGAAAGTGCACCGTTTAAATCCTGGTGTTGAACCGGCAGAACTAAGAGCTTTTATACGTTACGTTGAAGCCCAATACCTATCTGTTTAATTTTTCAGGTATAAAGGTATAATCCGAACGAGAGTCTTATCATTTAAATTGGTAGCCAGTGACGTTAAACCAGTGCTTGGTTAAAAAAGGTGTGTTGATTGCAGAAGATCATGATCTTTATGGTGATGGTGTGTCCCTTATTGTGCATGAACTACTGCCTGGCGCTGAAATATTCAGAGCGCGGGACATTCAACAGTCACTGGTTTTACTTAGCCAACAACCCAACATAAATTTGGCGTTGGTTGATCTTAAAATGCCTGATGCCAATGGGCTTGATGGTATTAACACGATAAAAAGCAGTTATCCCACGTTAACAATGGTGGTCATTTCCTCATTGGATTTTGAAACCAATGTACGCAATATTATGAACCTTGGGGTAAACGGCTTTATTTCCAAAGCCTCTGCCAAAGCCAAAATGTTAAGTGCGCTGGATAAAATTCTGCAGGGCGAAATTGTCGTTGAACCGCAGCTGCAACCTAATCAGTGCATTATGTTGTCTACCCGTCAGGAACAAACACTGCATTTTATGGCGCAAGGCAAGACCAACAAAGAAATCGCCCGCGCGCTAAATATTTCTCCACATACCGCAAAAGAATATGTGTCAAAAATTTTAGAATTGTTCGACGCAGATAACCGCACCCAGGCTGTTCAAAACGCCGAAAACAAAGGCTTGCTGCTGTCCAGGCTAACTAAATACTAACTCCACTGCTCTTGTCTTTGCGCTACCGCAACCATCTTGCCGGTTATGTATTGCTATTGAATGATACGTCGTCTAACTGCGTAAAGTTGCAGCTTTATCGAAATACAGCGCACTGCAACCTTTTGCAGTGGGTTTGCGTATGTTCACTGTGTTGAAAAGTGCCGTTAATCCCTAACGCAATGCAGTGTAATGACAAGTGAGGAAACGTGTTTTTGCTACTAAATAAAACCATCAAAGCAGTTCTGTTATGCGGTATCACCGTGACATTGTGTGCATGTGCTACAAACGGCAACAGCGGGCCATCAGCTAAAACACTGCCTACATCGGAAAACGGTGCAAATGAGCAGAATATTGTGCTGGTTGCTGAAGCTGGCTTAACGCCCAGGCAGCGCATGTCAAAATCGATCCAGCAACTCGAACTGGGAAATGCTGATGTCGCAAGCGTGGAGTTAAATGAGTATCTGATCAGTACACCGGATAGCAGCCGTGCCAGGCAATTATTAAAACAGATTAATACGCCCGCTAATGAGTTTTATCCGCCAGAGTTTTTCGTTGTTGAACTGGCGTTTGGGCAAAGCATCAGTACGCTGGCTCAGCACTATTTGGGCAATGCGCTGGAGTTTTATGCGCTGGCAAAATATAACGGTATTGAGAACCCCAGCCGCATTAATACCGGCAGTAAAATCAAAATTCCGCTCACCGCTAATGCCAGGTCTGTACGCGAGAAAGATGCGCAACTGGCGCAAAAAAAGCCGCAAGGCACTGAACCACAACAGGCCGCTGTGGCAACGGACATTGTAGCGTCAAAAGAAGAGCTGCAGACTGCCAGCGTTGAAGATGACAGCAGTGAAGTGCTGGCTGAAAATGTACCGGAGTCGCCAGCGACACTTAAAGCCAAACTGGCAGATGCGAACAGAGCAGGGGACTTTGCGCAATCAGTATCACTGCTTGAGGTACTGACGTCGCAGAATGTTGAATTCGATGCCAGTACGCGGCTATTGGCAAGCGAGGCATTGATAGGCAGAGCCGATATGATTAAAGCTAACCAAGCCTCAACTGCGGCGCAGCTGTACACTCAGGCGGCTGATTTTATGCAGCAAAATGGCGATGACATCAGTGCATTTGATTATTTCAAACTGGCTTACGCTACTGATGATAGTAATGCAGAAGCGCAGCAAAAAATGATGGATTTGCAGCAGCAGATTGTAAGTAAGTACCATCGTGAAGCCTCTATCGCATTTCGTCAGCAACGTATTGAAGAGGCCATTAAAAAATGGGACATCGTATTGCATGTTGATCCGTCAAACACCGATGTATCAGCCTATCGTAGTCAGGCCGTTGAGTTGCAGCAGCGCTTAAAAGCACTTAATCCGTAATCTCAATTGATGTCTGAGCCACCCGGGTTCAGACATCAACCCAGATCTACCAGATGTCATTTTACGATTTAAAACCAAAACGTTAGTTTTGGTTTTTCTTTATTTGCTTAAGATTCTTGCTGATGGTTTGCGCGCGCTGTAATTGCTGGTTAGCGCGCTGGTTAGTGGCATCAATTGATACGGCTTGTTCCAGCAGCTTTATCGATTGAGTAATGTCGCTGGTAAACAGCTTCATTGCCTCGCCATAAAGCCGATCTGATTCCCGTTGGCGTATTTGAGTGATTGTATGTGACAGGCTTTGTTTGTCCGCGTCAGCGGCGAACCTGAGGGCTTTTTCGTAGCATTGCAACGCTTCGTTAATTTGGCTTAAGCTAAGCTTCTGTTTTGCCTGGCCATTCCACGCCGTGTAGCGGTAATGTTTAAGGTTGGGGTGTTGCGGCGCAATATCCTCAATTGCAGCAACAGATTGCAGCAGCTGTTCATAATCCCCTTGCGCGCTTTGTTGCTCGGCTTTGGTAAGTATGTCATCGAGCGGATCCAACACTTTCACTGGTGCGCTAATGGGGTTTTTCGGCATTGGTTTAGCCGGCAGGGCTTTGCGTTCTGCTCTGGCCAGTTCATATCTGCTGTCGGCGCTTTGCAGGTAAGCAATTGCAGGTTGGTAATCCGGTTTTAGTGCCAGTATTTTAAGCTGCAAGTATTGCTGCTGTTTACTGGCGGATGCATGCGTTCCCAGCTGTGCTATTTCCTGCTCAAGGGCGCTTACACGCATTTCAATCTTCTGATTTAAATTGGTTATTTGTTTTGTTATCTGAGCATTGTCGGCATAAAGCAGCGCCAGAATGCGCCACTGCACTAAAGCCTCTGCCCATTGCTGTTGTTGTTCTAACTGCAGGGCATAGCTGTACCTTGGGTCGTTAGCGGGGGCCGACTTAAACGACAGCCTGTCGCTGGTGCTAACACAGGCGCTCAGGGCAAATGTCAGAACAAGAAGCGCAGTATTTCTCACTTTAGATCCACCCGCTCAAAGGTATTCAGGGCGCGGATAAATTTACTCAGGCTGTCGCCACCATAAATCATGGTGCGGTTAATTAAAAATCGGTCTGAGAAGGTTGACGCGCTACCGCGCTCTACGGTGAAACCAAGCTGATAATTGTGTTGTTCAAGCAGAACCATTAACTCCTGACTGGTATTGCCATACGGGTAGGCAAAATAATGAATGTTGTTTTCGCCGGTTATACGCTCAATTTTTTCTGCCGCCGTCAACACTTCCTGCTGTAAGCGAGCCTGATATTGCCTGGTATTGTCAGTTTTGGCGTTAAACGCCAGATTGGCGTGTGTTTTGGAGTGGGATTGCACGTCGATGAGCGGGTCCTGAGTAAACATCTTTATGTTGTCCCAGCTCAGAGCCAGTGGTGCACCAATAAAATCAGGATAAACAAAAATGGTCGACGGAATGTCATACTTGCGCAAAATCGGCACTGCTACGTCAAGGTAACTGCGGTAACCATCATCAACGGTGATCACTACCGCCTTGTCGGGGGCCTCTTGCTGGCCCTGAACAAAGCGATAGAGCTCGGGTAAGGTCAGAATTTGATAGCCATGTTCGCGCAAATAACGCATTTGCTGCTCAAACTCATTCTGCGTTACGACCATTCTGTTATTACTGTGGCTGGCAGTGGTGAACTGGTGGTAACACAATACCGGAATTTGCTGATAGCCTGAGGTATACACCGCACTTGGGTTGACAGCGGATAGCGGAATAGCGACATATCCGGCCTGCGATAAATCCGGGTTATAGCGGGCAATCACCGACGCATAGGCTTCATTGCCGATAAACTTTTTTGCCAGCGACGCATAAGTATCCTTGCTGTCGGTTTCGACGACGACAAACTGCTTGTTGCGTGTTATCACGCTGTGGCGCTCGCCACTGCTGGAACAGCCAACCAGTGTTAATGTGATAAGCAGCAAGGTGCTATAAAACAGATTCATGCGCACGGGAATCATGCTTTTTCGGCTGGTGCTTTTTGGGCTGGGTCTTTGCCAGATTCTACATCTGACGTGTCTGTATCTGTAGGCTCCGTCGCGGGTGCTTGGGTATCCTGCTCCGACTGATTTGCTGTGATTTGGCTGCTTATCATCACAGTGCCATCGTCATTTTCTTCAATGCTGCGCGTGGTGATCTGGCTCAGGGTTAGCACCGTTAACTCTTCAACCGGCGTATCGGATAAGTGGCTGGAAGCACTGCTTTCCAGCATGGTATTGTCTGAAACCGCCGAGTTATCAACTGACCCTGGCTGAGCCGCTGCAATCGAAATACCCGATAGCGCAAGCTCATCCGACACCCGGGTGTAACGGGCTTGTATAGAAGAGGCCATGTTGTTAAATGCCTCAAACAACTTACCCATCTCGTCATTACGTTGCAGTGATATACGCGAGTCAAAATCACCTTTTTCCAGTTTGATCATGGCTCGGCCAACGGTTTTTAACGGCTTGGCAATCTGGCTGGCAAAAATAAACATCACCACCGACACACAGGACACAGTAATAAGGCCAAGTAATACCATGAGCCAACCGGTAACGCTTTTTACCTGATCCAGGCTGGTCTGGGAAATGCCTAAAATGATTTTACCCACTTCGATATTCTGAAATAACACCAGGGTTTCGATATTAAACATGCCCATGCCATCGCTTTCGCTGGAACTGGTGGTATGGGTGTGTTCGCTCTGGTTGACCGGCTCGGCGTTCGCGTTGGCTTGGTAGGGTTGTCCAACTAGCGTGTTGTCGGTCGCCGCGCGAATAATGCCGCTGCGATCAGCGACGATTAAATAGCTGAATGTTTCACGGTTTGAGGCATCATTCACCAGCGTTTCCAGTGTGATCCAATCTTCGCTAAGTAGCGGAACGGCGGTTTCGGTAGCAATAAACTTGGCCAGCGACTCGCCGGAATCTACCGCCTGTTTTGTCATGGCGGAAGATTGCATACTAAACATAATGTTCATACACAGCAGCAGTACTGCGGTCACAATCGCCGACGCAATGAAGGTCCATTTATAACGCAGCGGCATGTATTTATGTTTAGTTTGCTCTTCCTGCTGCTCTTTAAGTGCGTGTAGTTCATGTTTTATTGCCTGAACAAGTTCAGCACCGGTTTGAAAACGCTTATCCGGCGATTTTTGCAGTAACTTGTTTACGATTTGGCGCACGCCGGCGGGAATATCAGCGTTGATCTTTTTCAGCGGTTCAGGCTGCTGCTGGGCAATTTGCATCATCAGCGTGCCCATATTGTTGGCATCAAAAGTTTTCCTGCCACTGAGCATTTCATACATGATGGTACCAACGGAAAACAAATCCGAGCGGCCATCAATGTCTTTACCCAGCGCTTGTTCCGGCGACATATATCTTGGCGTGCCCAGTACTGAGCCAATCTGTGTTTTCTGCGCTTCGTCGCTTTCACTTAACCTTGCAATACCAAAGTCGGCCACTTTTACTGACTGGCCGTCTGACAGCAAAATAATATTGTCTGGTTTGATATCGCGGTGAACAATGTTCTCAGCGTGAGCGTAGTCAAGCGCTTTGGCCAGATTAAGCACGATAAGCAAGGTTTCGGTAACGCTGAGCTTGTGACGGACTTTTAGCACTTCACCCAAGTCCTGCCCCTGGATCAGTTCCATCATGATGTAGGGTGAGCCATCGATTTCACCGACATCATGGATGGTGACGATGGATGCATGTGACAGCGCTCCCGCGGCTTTACTTTCACGCAAAAAGCGGGAGGTGTATTCTTTGTCGACACAGTATTCTTTTTTCAGAATTTTACAGGCGACAGAGCGATTAATTTCCGGGTCGTAAGCGCGGTAAACCGTAGCCATTGCCCCTTCGCCGATCACTTCCTGAAGCTCGTACCGGCCGATTTTTTTGTTCAACATGCTGTCAGACATCTGGGTCCCTTTTTAGCGGCATCATTGCCCTCGCACAGCGTGAAAATGTTGTTTCTAACAGGCAATGATGCGGCGGCGTAATCTGGTTTTTAACTCTGAAACCATGTACGCAAACAGCGTTAAAAATGTTGCACATTGACGAAAATAATGCGTAATCTAATTAATAGCGTTGGTAAATGAGTTTGAAGTTAATATGCAAAAATCTCCCTGGGCGTCTGTTGCCAAGACCGATATTGGCCATGTCAGAAAGGTCAATGAAGACGGTTTTTTTGCTGATGCCAGTGCATTAGTCTGGTGTGTTGCCGATGGCATGGGTGGTCATGCGCGTGGTGATTTGGCCAGCCAGTTAATCACCCGGGAACTGGCTAATTTAGTGCAGCGCAGCCATCACGAACTGACGGTAAAAGACATTGTTGCATGCGTTAAAGAGGCTAATCGTAAATTGGTCGCTATCTCCGGCGAAAAAGGCGCGATTGTGGGCAGTACGGTAGTTATTTTGTTGCTTACTAAAACGCAGGCGCATTGCATTTGGGCCGGTGACAGCCGGGTATATCGGTTACGCAATAAACGGCTGCAGCGGTTAACCCGCGATCACAGTCAGGTTGAAGATATGATAGATGCTGGCCTGATTAAACCGGAAGAAGCGGAAAGCCACCCTAAAGCTAATGTGATTACCCGGGCAGTAGGGGCAAAGCTGGAGCTGGAGCTTGAATGCAAAAGCTTTGACCTGTTGCCAAGCGACCGCTTTTTACTGTGCAGTGATGGGTTAAATAAAGCGTTAAATGACCCTGAGCTGGAATACCTGATGTTACACACTGCGCCAGAAGGTATTGCCAGCGAGCTTATCAGCAAAGCTTTAAGCCGTGGTGCCAGGGACAATGTTACTGTTATTGCCGTGCATAATCCCGGCACTGTCGGGCATGAGATGTACCAAACACTGCCGCTGGACTCGACCCTGCCATTAAATTTTCAAGGTTAATTAAGTGCGATGCCACTTAGTTGCTTTATTGCTGCAACGGCAAAAAAGCAGCTAAGTTAACCTGTTCTTTGTGCAACTATTTGTTCCCGCTTTCCGTAAATAATAGCAGTTGTCTTTGCCAACCATGTAAAGCCAGGCAGTGCGATACTGTGCTGGTTTCGCATGGCGGGGTGCTTATTACGCAGAGGAAAATCTTAATGGACGTGAATAAAAAAGTAGTTAATGGCATCCCTTCGGCTTATTACTTTAAGTACAAGCTTGGCCGAACCGGTGTTTATGGAACACTTAAACGAAGTGATCCTTCTATCGATGACATTTATAACGCATTAAAAAGGGCAGAGTTATATCGGTTTTTTCTTTCGAAGGATGCAATTGCCCGTCTGCGGGATGTAAGGAAGAAATGTAATGCTTTGCTTAATGTTATACATCCTTTTAAAGACCCTTACTCTAATCGCGACAGAACAATCATTAAGGAGCTCAAAGCTAACTTAGATCGAAGAATTGATGCTGTCGCTACGCACTTTTTGGGGGTGCACAAAGAACAGGTGCTGGAAAATTATGAGAATCGTTTAGAGTTTGAGGCTTTTTACGATAAAGCAAACCTGAATGGTAAAGCGGTAGGGCGAACATTAGATAATGAATATCGCTATGAAAGAGCCAACTCACGGCATTTAGGCAAGGATACAGTGAAAAACTGGCTCGATTCCGGCTCTCAACTGACGTTAAATACCTGGATGGATACCGTACGCCAATGGGCGGGAGAGGATGGAGACAGCACGCTTGCTGGTTTGGCTCAGGAAGGCGTGCAATACCTTGATGAACAGGGCAGGCAAGCTTATAAGCTGCACTTTGCCGGAGGTATGGCCCGGGACTCTAATGGTGATCTGTTTCATAGCGGTAACCTGGTATCTTCGTCCTCAGGTCCGGGGTGGGGTATTTATGTGGTTGATTTTTATGGTAACTTTTATGTTGGCTCACACCGTATCAACCGCTTTCATCATTCCAGTTTTTTTTCCGGCGCAGCTGTTATGGCTGGAGGCGAAATCGCTATTAATAGCGGTAGGGTGGTGGGGGTTACCAACAAAACCGGCCACTATAAAGCGCGGCCCGAAGAGCTAAATGCTGCGTTGACTCGTCTTATGCAGCAGCATGCTGTCGACTTAAGAAATGTGGCAGTAAGTGATCCTTTCAATGCGCCTAACAAGTGGTTTAACGCCATGGATGCGATTCAGGCGAACGGAATACTACGCAATTTACCGGCTGCTCAGGAAATCGCAAAGCCGGCAAGGGTTCCCGTTTAACGGAATAACGACCGGTAAAGCCGGCAGTTATTCCGGCCTAACTGCCGTACAGCAATGACGCAAAAGCATCAACAGGTGGCATACCGTTAAAATAGCGTTGCAGGTGGTCAAAATGTTCACTGGCTGAATGTGCCCAGATAGAGATGGCAAGCTGCTGCCGGGCCAGTAAATGGCTACAAAACGCCTGATGGACATCGCTGACTGATACTGGCTTTACACTGCTGTGTTTAAACAAATCCGTTTGTAACTGCGGCGCGTCGCTAGCCGGAGTTAACGGTGGCGCGGGTTTAAATTTGGCGTAGTGCTGGCTTAATAACGTCGCTACATCATCCAGATTGGGGCGTACTTTATTGAGCAATTCGATAATTAGTTCTTCAGCCTGAAGGTGCAAAGGCTCCAGCTGTGCCGATATACTCAGTACATCGTGCGCGCCACTTAACTCACAAAAAACGAAAAAAGGATAGTTTCTGCCACTGGCATCCACGCTTGGCATCATCAACCCCGAGACTGTGGTACTGCTGATAACACCCTGCTGCACGGTAAAGCGCCATACCGGGCTGGTAAAGTACAGCTCGCGCCAGTAGTCTTTTAACTGGCTTTGCGATGTATCAATAGACTGCATTAACCAGTTGTCCCAGCGCTCAGTCAGCTCTGGTGAGACATTGCGCTGAACAAAGTCGCCATAGCTGGGAAGTTTGCCAAAAAATCCTACTTTCATTGTACACCTACAAGCCTTTCAGGCATTGGAATGACGAGAGTTGGTTAAATACCAGCGGATCGGTTTGCCCGGCGCCAGATACCTCGTAGATGGCTTTATAGTCGGTTTGGCTAAAGGTTACGGTCACTTTAGTGGCAGAGCTGCGTTCAACCTGGCCGGCGTCAATCATACGAGCCAGAGAAAACAGGCCTTGTTGACTGGCCGCCATTTCACTGCCATCCCGCCTGACAAGAGTAATGTTGCTGGCCGACTCGCTTACGGGCGGCCAGCTGATAGCTGTCGGTGTCGGGCGACCAAATTGATAGTTAATGCTGCTGCCATAAATACTGATGCGCAGCCGCGCCAGGCGCGGGTCCAGATAAACCGGTGTAAGCGTAAACCGGGCGTGGGCTTCAGTACCGTTTGGTTTAAATAACGCCTGCTGCATGCGCATAGCGGATTCAAAGAACGGCAGTACCTGAGCATCAAACTGATATTCACTTTGACTATTTCCCCGCCACTGCCACGGCGATGTCTGGGTGTTAACCAGAGCGGCAAAATGTTGTTGGAAAAAACCAAACACTGTGCCATTAGCTGCAAATAGCTGGCTCAGATCATCAATACCGGCATCAATTTGCGAACTGCGCTGGAACGGGTATTTCTGTGTCACGATGTTATTGCATGCCGGCAGTATCTGATTCTGCCACAACGCGTTCCATTGCTGTTTTTGTAACAGGTTTTGTGAGCGGTTGATGTTTCTGACCAGCTCTTCTACCCAGCGGTTTAGCGGCGAAATTTGTGAATAGCCAAAGCCCTGTAACGCATTCAGTGACCCAGGCTTGGCATTTGTTTGGTTGTTTTGTAGCTGAAAATTAATGCTGACCAGTATGTCCTGCACTAATCGTTCAAGCTGTTGTTGCAGTGCCGCTTGCCGCTGTGCGGCCATCGCTTCGTGTAACTTGCTAAAGCGCGATGTGACGAAGCGCTTTTCATCATTCAGCCCGTCCAGCAATTGTCGGGCTGAATTCACCTGCTCATTAGCTTGCGCAAAGGCCAATCCGCTATCGGCGGGGACACTGACTAATTCTGTGGCTTTAGCGGCTGAATTGAGCAGCACAAATAACGCCGAATCGGATTGACCGATTTGCTGCAACTGAGTGGTTAATGTTGCAGCGTCGCCGGTTGATCTAATCGATACGCTATCGAGCAGTTTGCGCCAGCTATTGGTGTAGTCCTGCAGGTATAAGTTTCGTAATTGTTTGGTGGTGGCATTAAGGTCTATGACGTTTTCGGTGCCCAGTACCCAGGCTTCATCAGCGAGGCTGTCCAGATGTTGGCTGATGCCTTCGTCGATAATGCTGTCAAATTGGCCAGGGGTAAACATCGCGGGGATGGTTTGTATTTCATCCAGCGTGGTGGTGAAGGTATTACGCCAGTCAGAACCTGCCAGCTGTGCCATTGAAAGATAACTGGCCGGGTTGCTGCTAAGCCTGTCTTTTAATTCGCGATAGTATATTTCGCCGAGCGGTTGTGCGCGTAAAATCCGCCGGGCTTGTGTGATCAGGTTATCATTTACTGCATCAAAGCTCATACCGCTATCGACCATGCTTTGCATATGTGCCAGCAATTGGCTGTACTCAGCAGCGGAAAAGCGTTTGTCGTTGTTCAGGTTCTGGGCCAAAAATTGTTTGATGTAGCGATTTTTACGTAAGTTACCGTCATCTGCCAGCATCAGGTAGCTTTTTAATGCCTGATATTGCACCAGTGGAGCATTACCTGCGTTGAGCAGGCCTTCCAGTTGTTGTTGTATATAAGGTACCAGCACCGTCTTTAGTAAGCGCTGGTAACTGGCATTCAGTGACCGGGTTACGGCATTAGCCTGATTTAATCCCAATCCTGAAAAATGGCGCTGTTGAACATCTTGCAGGCCGTTTATCTTGGTCAGAAAATCGTTTAACGCCGGAAGTTGCCTGTGCAGTGACTCGCTGTTACCTGGTTGAATGTTGAGGCTGTTGAACTGCTGCTGCCACTCAGTGACCGCTGCGTTTGCCTGGGCAAGGTACTGCACATTGTTATTAAAACTGCTGAACAAACTGGCGCAAACCAGCAGTGACGCAACGGCAAAAAACGCCAGCGAACATTGTTTAAGCCGTTTTTTGCGGCGTTCATAACCTGCCAGCGTGCCAAAGCGATCAGCTTCAGCAAACACCACCTGTTGCAGTAAATCCTTAATAAAATAACTGCGCTGGTCGTTATTCCACATTGGCTTTTGGCTGGCCTGCATGCCAAAAACCTGTGAGATCCTGGCCTGCATGCGATCGATAGGCGCGCCTGACTGGGTACCACTGGTAAAGTACAGGCCGCGAACAATGCCGGTGCTCATTCCCTCGTCAGTGCTGCTGAGCTGGCGGATGATGTTGCCAAGCGGCAGTTTAAGTGACGACAGTTGCTCACCAAAAGCATACAGTAAGTTTTTACGACCGGTATCGCGTTCGATAGACAGCCGGCCCCACTGGCGCCGTACAATGGCCTTGTACAAGGCGGCAAACTGTTGTGCGAAATCGTGGCTGACA
The DNA here is from genome assembly GCF_059429535.1 of Rheinheimera sp. ATLC3. Taxonomy (NCBI): domain Bacteria; kingdom Pseudomonadati; phylum Pseudomonadota; class Gammaproteobacteria; order Chromatiales; family Chromatiaceae; genus Rheinheimera; species Rheinheimera sp. ATLC3. The sequence continues at coordinate 821,813 of NZ_CM182103.1, read as the reverse complement.
TAATCGCTGGCAGAGGTAGCTGCATCAAAGGTAAAACCGAACGGCTGTTCGCGCTCTTTGTGTGAAAAGGTGTCAAAGAATTGGCTAAAGCCTGCCAGCATGTCGGCTTTGGTGAAAATCACATACACCGGAAAGCGGGTATTAAAATAATCATTTACCTCGGCGATACGCTGCTTTATCTGGGCAATTTGCTGGCTGAGCTCATATTCATTAAGGTTAATGACGTCAGTCATGCTGATGCTTACCAGCAGTCCGCTAATCGGTTTTTTTCGAAAGCGCTTAATCAGGGCGAGAAAATTCCTCCAGCCGGACTCATCTACTTTTTGAAAACTGTCTTGCGAGGCATAACGTCCGGCGGTATCCAGTAACACGGCGTCCTGCGTAATCCACCAATCACAGTTTTTGGTGCCTCCCACACCCAGCAGCGCCTTGTTTCCGAGTTTGTCGGCCAGCGGGAATGACAAGCCGGAATTAGACAACAACGTGGTTTTACCGGCACCGGGCGAGCCGATAATCATGTACCAGGGGATCTGCGTCAGCGACGCAGGGCCGCCTTTGGTGTGCTTGAGTGCCTCAAAAGCATACTTAAACTTATCGCGCAAAGCGCTTGCTTCGGCGTCAATAGCCTGACTGGCACCATCATCTGCGGCGGCGATTTCCGCCACCAGCTGGTCTTGCTGTTGTAACGATTTGAGATGCTGAATGTACTTGTACAGCACATAAGCCGCTATTAATGCGCTGCACAATAGCAAGCGCGTTAACCAGCCCGCCAGAGGTACCTGGCCGGCAATGGCGATATAAGGGCCGGCGAACAGGATCAGCATAACGGCCAGGGTTAAGCATATGACCGGGACAAATAAAGAGTGTGAGGAAACCTTTTGCAGTTTGGCTAACATTCACGTTATTCCTTGGGTAACAGGAGCAGTTCAACCCGACGGTTTTCACTGGCATCGCGGCCACTGACCAATGGTTGGGTGTCTGCCATGCCACGGGTAATAGAGTTTTTGATAGTAGGGGTGGTTGAATGCAACCAGTTTTCTATTGCCTCAGCGCGCAATCTGGAGATGGTCCAGTTTGATTCGGCGCGCCCGGTTGAATCGGTATGGCCAACAATAATGACAGAATTGGCATAAGCTGAGATGGCCTGTACCAATGTATTCAGATTGGGTAATTCAGCTTCGCTGATTTTAGTACTGCCGGGCGGAAATAATGCCTCGCTGATCAGGCGGATGACGACCATATTATCTTGTATTGCCACGGCAACCTTATGCGCCGCGATGGACGGTTGCAGCGCGTTGCGCAGTTGGCTGACAACCTCATCAATACCGGTTTGATGGCGGCTTTGCTCAGATGCGTTTGACAGCAGCTCATCCCAGGCAATGGCTTCTATTTTTGCCAGCAAAGGCGATGCCTTGGCATTGAGGTTGGATAACAAGCCAATAAACACCGCCACACAGATAAAGCTTAAAAACAGCAATAACAAGGTAGGCGGAATACGCTTTTCAATACTGGGCGCCAGTGCTGGTGCCGCTTGCCAGCACGGTGATAAATCTGCGGCAACCGGACGGTATAGCGCAATAGGCTGGTACAGCATCTGACAAATGTTATTGATGTCGCTGTCGCTGGTTTGACTGAGGCGGTATTTACCCCTGAACCCCAGCGACAAACAAACGTAGGCGAGTTCAATTAAATCCAGATTGCGCTGCGGGTGCTCCATTAACTTATTGGCGATCAGGAAGAATTTTTCACCGCCGGACGTTTCATTGTGATACTTACTGAGCAGGGTTTGTTGGCTCCAAGGACCGTCGATCCCCCAGGGCGTGCTTAACACCAGCTCGTCGATGAGGCAGCATAGCTGGTAGCGTGCTGTCAGCATGACTTCATCAGTTGTGCCTTGCTCTTTCAAAGTATTGCTGAACTGGCGGAACAGATTTTCCACATCCAGCCGCAGTTGTTCAATGCTATTGCTGGGCGCCAGGGTGCGCAGATGGCTGGCCAGGCTGATGATGTCGCGGGCTTCACTTAACAGGATATTTTCGCCGGCGATGTCTGTATCAGCAGGCCCGGGTGCCGAATAAGCACCAGCACCTGCAGCAGCGGGCGACAGCCGTGTTCTGCTTAGTTCGTCATGTTGAGCGTTATAGCTGCGACGGCCACCCGGATTGGGGATCAGCATGGTTTTGGATAAGTCATCGTCATTGTGCATGCTGTTAACTCCGGATAGCCCAAAGCTCCATGGTTAAATTGGGGAAGCTGGTGCCGATATGGCAGGCGATGCCGCCTGACGAGGCAAGTGCTTGCCAGGTGTCGCCAGTTTGCACCAACTCAAAATACACATAGTGACGTTGATAGGGGATTTCTCTTGGTGCCGCTGCCAGCGGTGTTACCTGAACGCCGGGAAGCTGCAAATTGACCAATTCTTTAATGGATTCAACCGGGCCAATTTTGACCTGCTGCGGGAAAAACTGGCGAATATTGTCGGCTGGTATATCAGCGCTGACCGCCAGAATAAAGCTGGCACCGCTAAACAGTGTGCGGTCGGCGACATTGCCTACCCGAACGCCAAACTTCTTCTCTTGTAATGGAATATTGACCGAGTTTTGTTCCAGTACGACGCTGAAGAGTTTGCGCAGTTGTTCAATCAGGGCCGGGAACACATCATTCAGCTGCTGATGCTGGTAGTGTGGCAGCACAGGCACCATCTTGTCGGCCTGAATAATGGTACTCATATCACCAATTAAGCTGACCCATTTCTCGTACAGGTAAAACGGCGTAATACTGTCGGCATTATCCATATAGCGCAGCATCGGCAAGTGGCGATTTAGGGTTTGCAACATCATGAAATCGGTTATTTCACTGTTGGTCGACTTACCGGCCACTGACACCCGGCTGGCGAGCGACTTAATTCTGTGTTGTGTCAGGTTGACCAGCTCGCTGATAAAGTGGCTAAGGTAGGTGCTGGTCCGGCAATTTAGTGAGGGTGCGAGAAAATCTGCGCTTAAGCTAACGTTGCCATTCGGGCTGACATCGTCCACTTTGGCCAGCGCCAGGCAAACAAACTCGCTGTTGTCCTGCAAACTGGTGCGCAATGAACAATTTAAACCGGCAACTTCAACAAAGGCCTTGTTATTAGTCAGGCCAGAGACATCGCGGATCTCCTGCTCTGCCAACTGGTAACGGCCGGCACTGGCTTGTTCCCGGTTTATTTCGTTATTGCCCTGGCGACGAATGGGCAACGCCAGATACAGCGTGGCGTTAAGATGAGACGGGTCAATATCTATCGCTTTAGGCAGTTTGTCGGTTTCCGGAATGCTGAAAAGGCTACCGTCATTGAATACGCCTTCAGCACGATTAATGCCGAATTTGCCCGATTTGAGTAATGATTGTTCAATCTCAACGGTTAATAAACCCCATGGATACGGCATGCAGGCATTGACCGCTTGCCTTAACTGGGCTTCATGGTATCGGCTTTGCTGTTGAAAATGGTGCGGCTGAAGCATCATGCCTTCGGTCCATACCACGCGTTTTTCCCATGCCATTTAAGCAATATCCTTAATCATTTGCGCTGGATTGTGTTTAAGCCGTGTAGTTGACGGCACAACGTTAATTCGTGCTTACCCGCACATTGTTTTGTTCTATCGAGATGAGCATGCCTTTGCTGGCAAACAGATTGATGCTGTCGAGCAATGAATCGTCTGCGATGGGCTGCACCACTTTCCAGGTCACCAGATTAATCTCGCGGTAGCCAACGGCCACGCCGATAAATTTGGTGTCGGCAGAAATTTCCGTTTCCAGGTTTTGGTTTGAACCCGGGTCAATCAGGTAGTTATTCATACTGATAAGCTGGCTGCCAAGCATACTGGCATTGCCGTTAAACAGGTCTTCGTACAGCGCATCCTGAAAATTGCCGGCACTGGTAAGTTGATACACCTGAACTACCACAGATGACGGTGCGCCCTGAAAATCCGGATTGATATTGTCTGCAGCGCGGATGCTGAGGGTAAAGTCGACCTTAGTATCGGCAGGTGACGAGGCGCAGGCATTCAGCAGTAAGCTGCCAAGCAGCAGGGCGAACCCGCGCAAAGTCCATTTTCGTAATGTCGATGCCATATCAGTCTCCCTGGCGGTTGGTTTTGGCATTGCTGATGTAGCTTTCATAAGCCGCAGAAAAGTGCCGCGATAAAATATCGTTGAGATTCTCTTTAACTTGATTTTGCAAGGTCTGCTGTTTGTTAGCGAAGGTTTCCCAGTTGCGTGCATGCCCTTTAAAGTCCATTAGTCCGCGGCCTTTTTCATTTGCTTCTTGTTCAATGTTGCCGGGTGAGAGTTCGTCCAAAATGCCTTGCAGTGACGCTTGCAGCCCCGATAAAAACGCCATCTGATGCAGCTGCAAGTCATGCATGGCTTCGGCATAAGCGGCTTGCGCGGTCAAATAGCCGGGCTTTTTCTTCACCAGTAGCATTTCCAGCGTGTCGCTGGGGTCGAGGGAAAACTTAATCGGATTATTGGACTGGGGTTTAATCATGGTCATGGATAACCGTGACTCTTGTTTAAGCACCGAGCGCCCGGCCAATAAAGCCATTAAACCCTGAGTTGATGTCATCAGCACCTGCATCAGGTCTTTGGCGAATTCGGCTTTATCAACCGACTGCATGTATGCCGCAGGCAGCCCCAGCTTTTGGTACAACAAGGTAAAAAAGTCGTCCTGCTTATCGCCAGCTGTTGCCTGCGGCACTGGAGCTTTTGCATTTACCGCCTGAACATCCGCAGCCTGTGCAGCAACAGCCTGTACATCGGCAGCACTATGGCTTGCTGGTTTCGGTGTTGGCTCAGCTGCAGCGGCCGTTGCAGCATAGTGCGGATACTCTGGTATGTTATTTGCGCTCGCCGCTGGGCTACTTAGCGGCCCGGCGTTGTCAGGAGCATCGCCGGATGTTGCCGGTGGCGTCAGCATTTGCGCCGGTTCGTCATCCAAATCCCAATTGTCAGGAATGGTGTTGTCGTTGTGCTGTGGTAAAAAGGGCGATGCTGCTGGCGTTGCCGCTGATTGCGGTCGGGCGGGGATATTTGCCTCGCCAGCAGCCGATGGTGCAGCCATACCGGTGGGGCTGCTACCAGATGTACCGGCGGATAAGATATCAAATAAACCTGAATTATCTGCTTTAGCGCTGCTCGCTTGCGGGGGGGCGGCAGATGTAAGCGACGAATTAAGCGGTGCGGCGTGGCTGGCTGAGGCGCTGTTAGCCGATGCATGTTTACCCGAGACTAAGTCGAGTAAATCAGAATCTGTTGCCGATATGTTGTTTGGTGCAAAAGCTGCCGCAGGCATGGGCGGGGCAGGTACATGAGCCGGTGACAAGTCTATTGCATTGACCTGAAGGTACAAGGTACCCAGCTTGATAATGTCATTTAGTTGTAGACGGTGAGAATTACCTTTGCCCAGCGGCTGGGCATTATCATTAATGTAGGTGCCGTTGCTGCTGGTATCGGTAACCAGAAAATGATCGTTAACAAACGAAATGATAATGTGCTTGTTAGAGATGAATCGCTCGGCATCATTTAACCGCCAGTCACAATCCTGCGATCTGCCAACACTGCCGCCGCGTTCGGTAAAGCGAAAAGTAATTAGCTGTTGGTCAGGGATATTGGTGATAAGTGCCAGATGCAAATTTGCCATAGGTGTAAGTTGTCCAAAAACGCTTTGCTCAAATGGGTTTCAGCATGATCGAAACAACATACGGCACAACCGATGTGTAAGTTGCAGATGAGCAAAAAATTATATGGACAGTCAGGCTTAAGGCGTTTGTACGGTTTTACCGCCCGGATTGGTGATAGAAATACTACCGCCCCAATTGCAGATGCATTTTGCAGTGTTATTCAAAGCCGGTTTATTGCCAATCTGTACCGTTGCACACCCCGGTGACCAGGGTGCAGCAATGACAGGCATACAGGGCATCGGCGTCAGCACTCCCATAGCGGCAGCGGTAGCTGCGGCAACAGTGGGGTTTGCCGGTGAACGGCACATGCCAAAGGGCGGAATATTCACAATGGGGATTTGGTCCATGATGGTTGCTGCAGGCAAGCCATCGGCCAGTGTCCTATTTAGCGGCGGGACTACCAGCGTGCTGGGAGCAAGACCTTGCGAGCACATCAGCGTTGCACCCATTGTAACCTGAATCGCCATACTCTCTCCTGCACAAGCGTGGACTATTAGTATTTAACCTTGGCACTGGCGTAATTTAATTCAGCAATTTGTTCATCGCTGAAGTTGGCATAAACACTGGCGTCAAAGCTCAATGTAAGTTGCGGTAACAGCGCGCCAATCAGCATCACTACCGCATCACAGATCCGGATTGTAGTGGGGAAGCCGGGGAAATGTCCGCCCAAAGATTTGTATTGCTGCTTATTGGCTAATAACTGGCGCAATGTCGCTACCAGCCAGGGTTGATTGATGTATTCAACCAGCTGAAATGCTTCAGCAAAAGTATCGGCATCCTTGATGGTGAGTAAGTAGGCCGAGAACTGCTTGCGCCGCTGCTCCACGCCAATTTTCGCCAGTGCTGCCATGCTGTGTAAGGCGACACTCACGGCTTGATCTACATTGCAGTATTTTTCCAGCGCAGCGCTTTGTGTGATATCCAGGCGCTGACCCAAAATCAGAATAAGCCGGTTTTTAGCGTTGTCGTCTTGCAACCGGTCTAATAGCCCCACCAGCAGAGGTACTGATAACTTGGCTTGTTGCTGCTCAATTTCCGCCAGCGCAGCGTGCATAACATTCGGATCCGCATCATCCAGCGCACTGAATAGCGCGGTTTTGCTGATCAGAATATCAACGCCACCCAGTGCCATCACAGCGCGCAGTCTGATTGATGCATCCTGCTGTGCCAGCAAAGGGGCTAACTCATTTAAGGCTGCTTGCCCCATGGTTGAGGCGATATTGCGCGCGTCGGTATCATGCTCCAGTACCGCCTGTGTTAACCTTGACATACTCTGTTCTCCAGCCTTTATCTGTACCTGTGATGTCTGTGTTTTATCACAGGACTGTTGTGCGCTAACGGGTAAAAGTATGGCAACGCCTGCCAGCAAGGCTAGCATCAGGCCAGCATAGTGGCTGCGGCTCAGGCGTGCGCATATCAATGTCATCAGATGCTAGGTCCCGTATAAATTGTTCGCCCCTTTGGCGATATGGTTACGCACGATGGCGCAATGGCCGTCAATGCAGGCTTTACCGGTATTGATGGCCTTTAACGGGATAGCTGCGCCGCGGTATGCGCCGTGCGCGCCACTACCGTAACCAAAGGTATTAAATTCCGGCCAGTCGGCACCTTTATGCGGCGTGGCACTGGGGCTGCGCCTTGTGGTATTCCAGTTATGCATTAAAAAGCGCATTGACCAGCTGTCGAAGCGCCCCCAGCCCTTAGGATTATTGCCAGGACCATCCGACGGATGTCTCAGCGTAAAGAAATGGCCAATTTCATGGGCAATATCATTGGCACAAAACACGACATCATTACTGCGGTCCAAACTGCTGCCGCTGTTAGTCTGCAAACCCAGAAATACACCCGGGTGACTGAGTTTATATCCTTTATAGTCGTTCGTGCTAAAGCCATAACCCAAGGCGTCTTCGAGTTCCTGAACCACATAAACGTTGATATAGCCCGCTGTCCAGTGATGTTTCAGTACCAGGTCAACTTCGTTGAATTTAAGATAATTTGTGCCAGATGCATTGACGGCCAGCAGTTTGGTTTTGGCGAAGCTAAGGTCTACCCCGGCGTTGAACCATATATCCGCAGCCAGTTTCGCAATAGGATCAAAACTGATCTTTGGCGGCACACCGGGGGCTGTTTTGCTGTTAATGGCAACAATATGTGGTTGCACATTGACACTCATCAGCGGCATCACATAAACAACTAAACGGGCAATCACAGGCCCGTCTTTTTTCTGATAATGCACTTGCAGGTTAGCAACTGCCGGCGTCCAGTTCAGCACGTACTGCGTACGCAAACGGATATTGCAGGTTTTGCCAGGCGTACAAGGTTGATTGACAGTCGGGCTCTCTACGGTAAATACGTTGTTGTCAGACGAGCTGACATACAGCACGGCATTGTCATCAATATCTTCGCGCACCAGTTGGATCTCGACTTCATGGTCATGCGCGATCGACACCGCATTACCACGCACTGCTGCAGATGCCGGTAAATTATTCATTGCAGGAATAACATGGTTAAAACCGCGTTCATCAATGTCAGGATAGCGTCTGTCCGGGGGGCCGATAACCGCGCGTTGAAAGCGTACCGGAACTACCCTGCATTCTGTTTTAATCGCAATGTGTTTGGCCACTAACGCTTATTCTCCAAATTCTGATTTAATTTTATCGTAGGTTTCGTTATGTAAGTTGCCACTGCTATCAATGTTGTGGTCGGCCTGAAAATTGAGGATGGCACGGTCAAATGCAGCGTCCCACTTGCCGTCGGCGGCGCCCGCAAAATAGCCGAGTAACCGCAGACGTTGCTGCGCACCCTTAATGCTGTTGTAAGGTTCCAGATTGCTCACCGGTTGCAGTAAATAACGACTGCCCAACGCTGTAAGTTCTGCGCTCATGCCGGCAGGAATAAACACTTCGGCACTGCCATCGGCCTGTAATTGGCCTGATTGCGAAAAACGATTATTCAGATACAGCTCGTACTCCACATCAGAGGACACCGAACGTTCATTGTTGTTACCTGACTTACCGGGGTACAACTGGAAATACACTTTCACTTTGTGTACGCGTAACTTATTGTTATTGCTTTGGCTGCTGCCGGAACGCGCTACTTTAGCCATGACGGATATTCCTTAAAACCCATATACATCGTTTAGTTTCGACACCAGGGCACCATCAACCCGATCATTGGCTGCCAAGCCATTTACCAGTTTGAATTGGCTAATGGCAGCCTTGGTGGAGTCATCCAAATCGCCGTCTTCATTACGACAAACATAGCCAAGGTTATTCAGGCGGGCCTGAATACCGGCAATGTCCACCACATCTTGCAAGGCGCCAAATTCGAGTGTCCAGAACAGGTTGTTCTTGCGATCTTTGTCTAAGTAAACAATTAATTCACCGGTTCTGGCTGTGGCATCAATTTTCACTTTCAACTTGCCGGCGCTATCGAGCTTACCGCTGTGTTTAATCCCGTTTACCTGTAGTTCGTAGTCGTGATTGGCCAGCGCGCTGCCGGCAAAATCGCCGATACTGACGATAAATTCAGTGATCACGCCTTTCACCACAAACCGGTTATATTGCTCGGGTTTAAGTGGTTCGCGTTTAACCTTTTTATCGGGAATGCAAAGTACGTGATTAGTGGTCAGCACATGCATATTACGGTGAGACGTTTTAAAGTTCTGGTTTTCCGGTGCCTGGTAAATGGCGTTGCCATCAGCAAAACCGAACTCTTTGGCCAGGCTGGCGCAGCAATCACCCGCGAGTATTCTTATGCGTTGCATAATCTGGTTCCTTGGCGCTGATTTCGTCCTATGCAAACGTCAGAGTGTGCAGCCAACATCACTGAGCGTCTGCCAGTTACTACCATGATTTTTCATCCAGCTGTTCCAGCGTCAGTGTGCAGTTACCTGGCGCAAATTGCTCAACTCTGGCGCGGCCTTTGGCATCAGTAGTACCTGTTTTGACGCTGCCGTCGGGCAGGGTAATGGTGTAAGGGTGGCCTGCTAACGGCTGGCCAGCTTCATCGACCAGTTCAATGCCCACCCAGCTGGTTTTAACCTGCTGTTGTTGCTGTGCTTTGTCTTTGCTACTGACCGCAATCGGCAAGGGTTTAAAGGCTTTGGCTTTGGTTTGCCCGTATTTACCGCTTTGCTGTGTTTGCTGCTGTACCTTGAGTTTATTAACTTCGCCCGGATCAGCGCTGTCAGCCAGATGCACCGCCTCAGGCTTAGTGGCATTGATGTTTGTTACAGGGTTTCCCGGTTTTGGACCTGGCATCTTGCTTACCTGTTAATTAATCTTGACCAAACCGCCACTGACGGACACCTGACCCGCCGCGACCACATCGGTTTTTCCACCGCCTGACAACGTCAGATTACCCGCAGTCACCACTTCAATTTTGCCATTCGATTTTATTGAGATACCGCCGCTGTCCATTGAGATGAAACTACTGCCAACCTGCAAGGTGATATTGCCCGACGCTTCAAAGCACAGGTTGGTGGCTTTTACATAGTAATCGTTGTTTACCAGCAGCGAGGCGTTACCACCAACTTGCTCAGAACGGTCTTGTTGTATATTTAATGATGATGACTGGCTCACCTCTTTGGCCTCTTTGCCGCCAATACGCAGGTTCAGGTCGCCGCCAATTTGTTCTATGTGATTACTGGTAATATCTTCATGGCGGTTATTTTCCACTTTGGTGTAAAAGTCCTGTTTCACACTCAGGTGTTTGTCTTCGCCGATGGTTTCATAGCTGTTTTTAGTGACAGCGGTATCCATATTCATGGCGGCGTGTACAAACAGTTGCTCCTGATCTTTTTCATCGTCAAAGCGGATTTCGTTGAAATTGCCACCGCCTTTGCTGGAACGGGACTTAAAGCCGGATTTGTTTGCGTTGGCAGGCAGCTCATAAGGCGGCAATGCTGAGCCGTTAAACACGCCACCAATCACAATAGGTTGGTCAGGATCGCCCTGTAAAAAGTCTACCAGTACTTCCTGGCCCACTCTTGGAATATGTATGCTGCCCCAGTTCTTGCCCGCCATCGTCTGAGCAACGCGGATCCAGCATGAACAGCTGTCGTCAGCTGTGCTGTGACGATCCCAGTGAAAGCGCACCTTGATGCGGCCATATTTGTCGGTCCAGATTTCCTCTCCGGCTTTACCGACAACGGTTGCTGTTTGTGGGCCACTCATTTGGGGTTTAACCACAGATTGCGCCGGCCTGAAGTTGACTTTGGCTGAAATAGCCTCAGCCTCAAACGTCAGCATCTGGTGTTGGTCCAGTTCCTGCTCTTCTAACAGCTCGTCTGCGCGCAATGTGCAGCGGTAGTCGGTCAGCAGATATTGAATATTTTGATCATCACGGGCATGACCGTTCAGTTTAAAGCGGGCACCGGCAAATAAATTACGTTGATTGCCGGACAAGGATTTTTTTTCATAGCCGGTATTTTCACGCTCCATCAACACCTTGGTATAGTGCTGTACCGCATCACGTTCCTGATACTTACCGCTATAGGCATATTTTTGATAGTTTGCCACTGCCGCAACCTGAGGGTCTTTGGTTGATGCGTCCAGGTTTTTACCCGGCGTGACAAAGTCAAAACTGGATAAACTGATACCGCCTGTGCGTAAATGGCGTTGATTTTGCCACTGGTTAATACCTTCAACACCAGTGTGTGTTTTGTTCTCATCCAGCTCCAGGTACTCAATGTCACCCAGATCTTCTAATGTCACACTGTCGTCAGTCAGGATCAGCGTGTGTTTGCCATTGCTGTGCTCAAAGTAGTAATAAATGCCTTCTTGCTGCATCAGACGCGAGACAAAATCAAAGTCGGTTTCATTAAACTGCACCACGTATTCCTGAGGCTGATACTGGCCACGCAGCTTGTCTTGATAATCTGAAAAGCCCATGTCATCAAATACCGCTTTAATGATGTCGGGATAGCTTTTTTGCTGATAAATCCGGCAATGCTGGCTTAACGTCAGCAACCACAACCAGGGCCGCACTGTGGCACTGTAATAGCCATTCTTTTGCAGGTTCTCATGTTGTTTGAAGGCTGTTACCAAACCATTTAAATAGCGGCTTTGCTCGGCGGTTTGGTAGCGAATAGTGACATTTTGCCCAAGTATCTTATCGAACGGGAGATTTTCATCCGGGCTGACCAGCTCGACGTCAATCTCAAACGGCTGACCCAAACGTTCGCTTAATGTCGCCTGGCGCAACACTAAGTCGCTATCTTGCAATGGCGTGCTAATGGCAACCAAACGTTGTTCTGTCGGCATGCAACTTCCTCAATTCTTTGTTATGCCTACCTACGCAGTAAACGCAAAATAAGTTGCAGCCGGTATGAGCCGCCGCATGATTAATCAAAATCGCAAAATTAATCATGCGTTGTAGGTGAAGTGGATTAAATGCAGGCGATTTACGACCTAATTAAGACCTAGGCATACTGTTCGAATTTTATAAACCCCAGCTCGCGCGCAGCAACGTAATGAGCTACCTGACCATGTGATTCTACTGTCATGTCGCCTTGATCATCCATGGTCATATTTGCTTTCCCTATGCCCAGTGTCGGGTCAACCATGTTATAGCGATACCATTGCCTGTGCCCATCAAACATTAATTTTCTGCCACGGCAAATAATGACTTTGCTCGGTCCATTGGCATTGTCGGTCACAGCAAATAGCACCGGGTTTTGCTCACTTGAGTTCTTCAGAATGTTGACAAAATATTGGCTTTGGGTGCAATGACGCTCGTAATAGATCTCCTGTCGGGCATTTCTGATAAAAGTATTCATTGCAGATGCCAAACTACCCATAGTCAATACGCCACCGGTGAGTGTTTTAGGTTGCTGTGCAGCATTACGTATCTGGTCACTTTGTACCATCTGCCGGGTGGCAAGACGAATCAAAACAGCTGCAGTTTGGTAAGCCGAGTTTTCCTCTAGCGTCGGATTTGCCATCCCCATATTTTCCATGGTTTGCGTAGAAACAACGGATGAACGGGGATGTGTGATTGAGCGTTCGTCCCAGGATAAAAAACTATCCAGGCTAACTGGGCGTAAGCCACTGGAATCAAAGCTTTCAGTGCTGTCTCTTAGTGCCCTTGGTAGCATGTTCGGACCAAAGTCAGTGAAGGGTACGACGTTTGGAGCCGTAGGAAGTGCTGGCGCAAAGCGTCGGCCCAAGTTGGCTGCGAGATTGTTTTGTATGTCTGTGTGGACTCTATTTAGCTCGTTTATTGTTTGTTTTACCTGGCGCTCTAATTCACTAATATAGCCGTAACGGTCGCGATAAGCTTTGTAGCGAAATTTGCCATTCACATAAACCACTGCTTTGCCTTGAGCCCACGCTTGAATAAAATCCAGCATGCCGTATAAAAGCACCCCGACTTGTTCGCTATGTGGAGTATTTCGCGCTACACACTGATGATAAGCTTCAAGACGAGAATCTACAGGTTCTAAAGCGGAGCGTGATCCAAAGGTCGTTGACGTCTTTTTCTTAAATTCATTTACGGAGATGGTAATTGGCATGCAACTTCCTCAATTCTTTGTTATGCCTACCTACGCGATAAACGCAAAATAAGTTGCAGCTATATAAAGCCGCGGTGCGCAAACAACGTTGCCATCAGCGGCCATGGGCTGTATATGAGTTCTGGCTAGCCGTTAAATTAGGGACTAATTTTCATTTTGATAAAGCCCAAATCCCGGGCTGCGACGTAATTTGCGACCTGCCCATTAGATTCGACAACCATGTCACCCTGATCATCCATGGTCACAACAGCCACCCCAAAGCCAATAGAGGTATCAATCATGGAATATCTGGGTATTTGTCGCAGGCCATCCCAGTAGTAATGTTTACCGCGGCATATCACTACTTTACTTTGGCCATTGGCATTGTCGGTTACGGCAAATAACACCGGATTTTGATCGCTGGAATTATCCAGGATATTGGCAAAATACTGTTGCTGAGTGCAGTGACGCTCATAATATATATGCTTGCCAGTTCCTTGTACCAAACTGTTCATGGCAGAAAACAGACTTGCCATGGTGAGTGTGCCACCTGTCAGTGCTTTAGGTACGTCGGCACTGTTTTGAACTTGTCTCGATGTCGTTTGGCGTCTGGTGACAAGTGTTAACATATGCGCCGCATTTTTGTAAGCGTGGTGTTCCTGCAATGCCCGGTTAGCTCGCCCCATATTTTCCGTATTTGCTTCTATTGCGCCAAAAGATGCACGTTGGTCTAATATTTCCTCAGTGCCTGCTACGGAGTTGCGTACAGGTACCTGTGCTCCGCGGCGCGGCGGTAGTGGTGGTTTATCGCCAAAATAGGTAAATGGCAGGCGGTCATGCCGCGGCGGTGCAGGTGGTGCTGGGGCGAAGTTATTCAAATGACGCCGGCCGAGATTGACATTCAGATTATCAGTAATTCCCTGATGCACCCGCTCTATTTCCTGTTCGGTTTGGGTAGCCTGACGTTCCAACTCACTTATCATGCCATGGCGGTCACGATAGGCTTTGTAGCGCAACTGGCCATTTATTGTCACAGTTGCTTTTCCCGCCGTCCAATCTTGAATAAACATTAACAATACCGATACTTCGCGTCGCGCTATTTCACTGTGAGGGGCGTTTAGTGAAACCTGCTCATGGTAATTTTTGAGGCAGCCATCAATACATCGTAGTGAAGTTGGACGAGCATCGAATGTGGTTGATGTTTTCTTTTTAAACTCTCTGACTGAAATGGTAATGGGCATGGGTAATCCTTAACTGCATCGCTGATACGGACACGTCGGCAGGGGCCTGTTAACAAGGTAAACATATCCGGCACAAACTACCTGCAACCACGTTCGACATAGCGACTTACGCAGCCACTGATGGATTAGTTGCAGTGGGCGCTGGCACAGTCGAACACTGCTTCAACTCACACCCGCAACGGGTACAACAGCTTATCTTTGCATTGCATGTTCTGACTTGCTGCAACTTATTCTCATCCAGCTGCGTAACTAGCTTCAAATAAGCACTTTTATTTAATGCTGCGGTTGCCTGCAGTTTTAATGTGAAAGGCAGTTACAAGGGCTGAGCGGCCCCGGTTAGGTGTGATGAATGGATTACCAACAATTAATTTCTGAGCCTTTGGCAGACGACGCGGTATGCGGGCAAAACCTGGAAGATGATGCCGAATTTCAGAATTTCTTTTTTATGGCACAAGGCACGCCGGAGCGTTACGACGGTGAAAATACGTTTCCTGCTGAACCACCTGACTGGCGGGTGGTGAAAAAGCAGGCACTGGCTTATCTCGAACAAACTAAAGACATCAAACTGATTTGTGTGCTGGCGCAAGCAGTGGTGAACACCGATGGGTTAACGGAGTTTGCGGCTTGTTTGCAAGGCCTGGCGTTTTTATTTGAAAACCACTGGCAGGCGTTGTATCCGCCGCTGGATGAAGACGATGGCGATCCGCTTGAGCGGGTAACGGCACTGGCTTATTTGAATGAAGCCTTCATCAGTAAGACGCTCAAAGCGTTGCCACTGGCCAGCGCGCGCGGCGTTGGTCAGGTATCGCTGAATTCATTAAGCCACTCTGGTGACAGTGATAACGGATTAAGCGAAAGCCAGATCAGAGCCATCTTTACCGAAAATAATTCCGGGCAACTGCAACTTTTATACGAGGCTGTCGCGTACAGCTTAACAAGTTTGACGAGTATCAATAGCTGTTTAATTGCTCAGGCCGGACATCAGTATACGGTGAATTTTGCACAG
This sequence comes from Rheinheimera sp. ATLC3, assembly GCF_059429535.1. Lineage (NCBI taxonomy): Bacteria > Pseudomonadati > Pseudomonadota > Gammaproteobacteria > Chromatiales > Chromatiaceae > Rheinheimera > Rheinheimera sp. ATLC3. Next base: position 806,354 of record NZ_CM182103.1, on the reverse strand, counting down.
CTTGCTGACCTGTTAACGCAGATTGGCAAAGTGCTGGAGCAGTATGCCGGGCTTGGCTCTCAAGACGATGGAACCGCTGAATTGGATGAAAAATCTGCAACAGCAGCTAACCAACAAAGCCGCCAGGCTGAACACTCTGCCAGTCAGGCTCAGGCTGAGGTTACGGCTGTAAAAGTGGCGCCCGGGGCTATCGCGAGCCGAGCGGATGTAGAGCGCTGCCTGCATGCGATAAACGAGTACTACGCCAGATATGAGCCGTCAAGCCCGCTGCCGATGTTGATTGGCCGTGCATTGAAACTGGTGAATAAGGATTTCTTTGAAATTATTAAAGATATTTATCCCGATGCACTGCCTGCGCTGTACCAGTTAGGCGGAACCAGCGAAGGGGCTTCACCAGCCGAGCCGTCAGGTTCGGATGATTCATGGTGAGAGCACTTGCAGTAAAGGTTTAGTTTGACGCCAAACGTCAACAGCAGCGCACGGCGATTGGGTTTACAAAGCAAATTATTGAAAACAGGAGAATACATGTCCAGCGGTCAAAAATTCATAGCGCGCAACAGAGCGCCAAGAGTACAGATTGAATATGACGTTGAGCTTTACGGTGCCGAGAAAAAGGTGCAGATCCCTTTTGTAATGGGCGTGATGGCCGATTTGACCGGTAACCCGGCTGAACCCTTGCCGTCAATTTCAGAACGCAAAGCACTGGAAATCGATGTTGATAATTTTGATGACAGATTAAAAGCTGCTAAACCGCGAGTGCAGTTCTCTGTGCCAAACACCTTAACCGGTGAAGGTAATCTGCCAATTGAAATGACCTTCGAAAGCATCGACGACTTCTCTCCTGAAGCTATCGCCAAAAAGACAGAAGGCTTAAAGCAGCTGCTGGAAGCCCGTACCCAACTGGCCAATCTGGTGACTTATATGGACGGCAAAGAAGGGGCAGAACAACTGATTGCCAAAGTGCTTGCTGATCCGGCGCTGCTGGAAACCCTCAGTGCCAGCGCCAAACCGCAAGATGACGCAACTGACAGCACGAAGGACGCATAATTATGGCTGAGCAAGAACTTAATGTAGCCGCCGAAGCCGGTGTTGAAACCCTGAACTCGGATTCTTTTGCGGCGTTATTGCAAAAAGAGTTTAAACCCAAATCAGATCGCGCCAGAAACGAGGTTGAAAAGGCCGTCTCAACGCTGGCCGGGTATGCGCTGCAAAATATCAGCAGCATTTCAGAAGACACCGTGCATTCGATTGAAGCCATAGTGGCCGAAATTGATAAAAAGCTGACCGAACAAATCAATGCCATTTTGCATCATGAAGATTTCCAGACGCTGGAAGGTACCTGGCGTGGTTTGCATTATCTGGTGAATAACACCGAGTCGGATGAATACCTGAAGATTAAAGTGTTCAACATCTCGAAAAAGGAACTGGGTAAGAACCTGAAGAAATTCGCGGGTACTGCCTGGGATCAAAGCCCCATTTTCAAGAAGTTCTACGAAGAAGAATATGGCCAGTTCGGTGGTGAACCTTTTGGCTCAATCGTAGGGGATTATTATTTTGATAACAGCCCCGGCGATGTTGCTCTATTATCCAGCATGTCGAAAATTTGTGCGGCATCACATTCGCCTTTCCTGACAGCGGCAGCCCCCAGTTTGCTGCAAATGGATAGCTGGAACGAGCTGACGAATCCGCGCGATTTAACCAAGGTTTTCTCTACGCCGGAATATGCGTCATTCCGCTCACTGCGTGAGACCGAAGATGCTAAGTATATTTCATTAACCATGCCACGCGTGTTGTCGCGTTTACCTTATGGTAAAGACAATCCGGTAGAAAGCTTCGCCTTTGACGAAAATGTCAGCGGCAGTGACGGCGCTAATTATGTGTGGACTAATGCGGCCTATTCGCTGGCGGTGAATATCAACCGTTCCTTTAAAGAGTATGGCTGGTGCTCACGTATTCGCGGTATAGAGTCGGGCGGGGCTGTGCAAGGCCTGCCGGTACATACCTTCCCAAGCGATGATGGCGGTGTCGACATGAAGTGTCCGACGGAAGTTGCTATCAGTGACCGTCGTGAAGCCGAACTATCTGCCTGCGGCATCATGCCGCTGATCCACCGTAAAAACAGCGACATGGCTGCCTTTATCGGTGCGCAAACGCTGCAAAAACCAGCGGAATACGATAACCCTGATGCGACTGCCAACGCTGCACTGGCTGCCAGACTGCCGTATCTGTTCGCGACTACCCGTTTTGCCCATTATCTGAAGTGTATTGTGCGCGACAAAGTGGGGTCATTCAGTTCGCAAACCGACATGCAGAAGTGGCTGCAAGGCTGGATCAACAATTATGTTGATGGTGCCCCTACCACTTCAAGTGAAGAAACCAAAGCCCGTAAACCGTTAGCGGATGCCGCGGTGACCGTAGAAGAAGTGGAAGGCAGCCCGGGTTATTACAGCGCCAAATTTTTCTTGAAACCGCATTACCAGTTGGAAGGTTTGACAGCCTCGTTGAGATTAGTCTCCAAGCTGCCTGCCGGTCAGGGGTAATTTTTGCCCACAGCAGAATTTAAAGTCCGTATGCCATCAAACCTTAAAGGAGAGTAATCATGGCTGTAGATATGTTTTTAAAGTTAGAAAAAATCAAAGGTGAGTCTAAAGATAAAGTACACAAAGACAGTATTCATGTGCTGGCCTGGAGCTGGGGTCTGAGCCAGTCTGGTAGTACACATTTGTCCAGTGGCGGCGGTGCCGGTAAGGCCAGCTTCCAGGACATCAGTATCACCAAATATGTTGATAAAGCGTCGGCAACATTGATGGAATACGTGGCTACAGGTGAGCATATTGTCAAAGCGCAACTGATCGTGCGTAAGGCTGGCGGCAAGCCTCTGGAGTACATCAAGATTGATATGAAAGATCTGATCGTCAGCTCATATTCAACCGGTGGCTCGGGTGGTGAAGACATGCTGACAGAGCAATTAACGCTTAATTTTGCTGAAATCAAAGTGTCTTACGTACCGCAAAATGATGATGGCTCTGGCGCGGCTGCGGTTGATTTTGCGTTCAACATTCCGGAAAACACCAAGAAATAACAACATTGATGCTGTCGCCTGTGGCGGCAGCATCGCTGCTTTGTTGTTTATCAGAACACCGCAACACCGAAGGGCCAATTTATGTCAGCGGAAGCATTGCTTCATCAGGGTGAGTTAGATGCGTGCAAGGCGCAGCTATTTGCACAAATCAAACAATCGCCTACCAATATGGATTTACGCGTGTTTTTGTTTCAGCTGGCATGTGTTGAACAGGATTGGACACGTGCGCTGTCGCAGCTGGAACTGTTACGCAAAATGTCTGATGCTAACTTGCCTTTGGTGAATACCTACTCGTTGCTTATCGACAGTGAACAGAAGCGGCAAGCCGTATTAAGCGCCGATGCGCCTGGCCCCTGTTTTGGTGCACGCCCGGCATGGATGTATCGTTTTTCTCAAGTACTGCAGTATTGTCAGCAACAGCAATTTGAACAGGCCAGAACCGAAGCCTTCGCCGGTGTTGATGCTGCTCCTGAAGTGGCAGGTAACATTGATGGCAAACCGTTTAGCTGGTTAACCGACGGTGATATGCGCTTTGGCCCTTGTTTTGAGATCATGCTGAATGGCGGCTATTTTCAATTGCCTTATAGCGAGGTCAAACGAATTGAGTTCGAAGCCGTAGAAGATTTACGTGATGTTGTTTGGCGGCCCGCCAGGCTGACATTAAAAAATAACGCGCAGTTTATTATTTTTATGCCGGTTCGATACCCCATTACCGCTACGACAACCGATGAGCAAAAGTTAGCCAAAGTCTGTGACTGGTCGTCGCCGTGTGCCGATTTTTATATTGGCCAGGGGCAGCGGGTGTTGATAAGTGACGGTGCTGAATTTGCGCTGCTGAATATTCAGGTTATCGAATTTGATTAACTGCCATGCCTGAATTATCACAAAAAGAACGGTTGCAGCTGTCGTTACTTGACCGCCTGACCGACGATGAACCGGACAAAAAAAGCGAACAGCGTGATAAGCGGGTTATCTCTGTTGCCCGCTTGAAAGAGTTGGTGCTGCGTGATCTGGGTTGGTTACTCAATAGTGTGGCCGCTGAAGCCAGCATGGATCTTAAGGCCTACAAAGAAGTGCAAAGCTCGACACTGAATTTCGGTATTCCCGACCTGTCCGGCCTGGTGGCGTCTTCGCTCAACACCCTGGCGTTAGAGCGCGAAATTGTGAAATGCATTAAGCAATATGAACCGCGGATCATTGCCTCTTCTTTACTGGTTAAAGTCATTTTTCAACGCGAGGAAATGAGCGGCAATACCCTTAGCTTCGAGATAAATGCAGACCTGTGGGCTCAACCCATTCCATTGCAGTTGTTTTTGCAAACCGAGGTGGATATCGACAATGGCCATGTTGCCGTTAAGCAATGGCGTTAACGCATAAAGTGGGTAACTGAAATGGACGCTAGATTTCTCGAACTTTATAACCAGGAACTCAAGTTTATTCGTGAGTCCGGCGCTGAGTTTGCCAAAGAGTACCCCAAAATTGCCGGCCGTTTGGGGCTGGACGGTTTTGATTGCTCCGACCCTTATGTGGAGCGCTTACTGGAAGGCTTTGCGTTTTTATCGGCGCGGGTGCATCGCAAACTCGACGCGTCCTTTCCTGAATTTACCCAACATTTGCTTGAGCTGTTGTTTCCGACGTTTTTACAGCCTGTGCCGTCAATGCTGGTGGCGCAATTTCAGCCAGATTATGAAGAGGGCAGTTTGCTGGGTGGCGTTAATATCGCTAAACACACGTCGTTATTTAGCTTGCTTGGCAAAGATGAGCAAACCCCCTGTGAATACCGGACGTCGCGGGAGATGACGTTGTGGCCGTTAACCCTGACGCAGGCCGAATATGTGCATTCGCAGGATTTGCTGGCGTATGGCGGGGATGACACTGCGCTGGCCGGACCACTTAAAATGGCCAAAAGTGCGATTAAAATTACTCTTGAAACACCTGACAATATAAAAGTATCTGATCTTAGCCTCGATAGCCTCAATTTTTATATCCGCGGTAGCGAGTCGTTTCCGTTTTACTTACTCGAAGCGCTGTTTAAAGGTTACCTGGGCATGATGGTCAAAAGCGGCGATTCTGTCTGGCGTAATCAACAGGATGAAAGCCAGATAGTGTCAGCGGAATTTAGCCCCGAACATGCGCTATTGCCTTTTTGTCAGCGTCAATTTGATGGTTTTCGCTTATTACGCGAGTGGTTTGCATTTCCGCAGCGTTTTTTGTTTTTTACGCTACAAAACCTGCAAGCCAGTATCAGCCGCTGCGATCATCAGAGCGTGACGTTATTGCTGTTACTCGACCACTATGACCGCCGCCTGGATAACCGGGTGAGTGTGAGTAACTTTGCGTTGCACAGTGTGCCGGCGATAAACTTGTTTCCGAAACGGGCTGAGCGGATCAATTTGTCTCACGCCAGTCATGAATTTCAGGTGATCCCTGATCGCTTGCGACCGCTTGACTATGAAGTCTGTACGATTGAAAACGTCACCGCGTACGGCAGTGCCATTGACGAGGCTAAGCCGATGGCACCGTTATACGCGCCATCTACCAGCAGTGTGAACCGCAATCAGGCCTATTTTACCCAAAGCCGTCGCACCAGGGCGATGAGTGTAAACCAGCGCAAATTCGGACATCGTTCCAGCTACATTGGCTCAGAGGTTTACTTAACGATAGTTGACCCCAAAGCAGCACCTTATGCCGGCGATTTACGCCAACTGGCGGTGGAAACACTGTGCTGCAACCGTGATTTACCGCTGATGATGCCACTTGGCAAAACCAGCACCGATTTTACCATTGATACCGGTGCCCCCTGCACGGCAGTGCGCTGTTTGGGCGAGCCGACCAGCCCAACCCCGCCACTGAATCGCGGCAATATCAGCTGGGACCTGATTAATTTACTGTCGTTAAACTTTCTGGGCTTTGACGGTGATGAAAACGCGGCTTTGGCTGCGCTGAAAAAGCTGCTGGGCCTGATGGTCAATAAGCACAATCACTCGCAAAACAAACAGATAGACGGTTTGATTGGCTTTGCCACCAAAGCGGTATCGGCACGGCTGCCATTTGCCGGGCCAATTTGTTTTGGCCGGGGGGTCGAAATTACTCTGACGGTGGATGAAACCGCCTTTGAGGGCAGCAGCGCCTTTTTACTTGGCATGGTACTGGACAGGTTTTTTGCCCAATACGTCAGTGCCAATTCGTTTTCTAAATTTGTATTACGCTCATCTGAGCGCGGCGAGATCCATCAATGGCCCATCAGAATCGGCTCTCGAAGCACTATTTAACTGCGCTGGCACATAACCCTGCTGCATTGCATGAGCAGGGTTTTGAGGCGTTATTAAGGTATCTGGATGCCAATTCGCCGCTGCATGAGCGTTTGGGTTACTCCATTTCTCTGCAACAGGATGCCTTTCGGTTAGGGCAGTCTCCGCAGCTGCATTTTCATGCCTCGGCGTTTGCTGAAGTGGTTGAACAACCTCAAAGCCAGCAATACAAACTTAATAATGTGTATTGGGGCTTGTTTGGCATAAATGGCGCCTTGCCGCACCATCTGACTGAGTACGCGATAGAGCGTAAATACCGTTATCAGGACAAAACGCTGGCTGAGTTTTGTGACATCTTCCATCACCGTTTTATTTCACTGTTTTACCGGGCCTGGGCGGATGCACAACCTGCTGTCAGCCACGATCATGCTTATCGTCAAAGTGACACGCTGCGCGACCAGCGTCATGGCGATCATTTTGCGCAGCGTGTTGCTGTGTTTAGCGGGACGGCTAACTCCGATCAATCTGCTCAGCAGAATCATCTTAATCAATATCTGGCGGGCTTGCTCAGCCAGAAACACAGCAGCGCGGGCATGTTGCAACAGGCGCTGGCGGTGTTGTTACAACAGCCGGTAGAAATTCACGAGTTTGAAGGCCAATGGTATGACCTGCCTGAACAGGACGTTAGCCGGCTTGGGCAAGCTCACGCTTGTTTGGGGCAGGGCGCCTTGCTTGGCGCCGCCAGTTTTCAGCGCAGTTTTAATTTTGGCATCACCGTCGGCCCACTGTGTTATGCCGATTACATGGCGCTACTGGCTAACCGGCAACAGTTGCAAAAAATCCGTCAACTGACGGCAAGTATCGTCGGCAGCGAATACAGCTATAGCATCCAGCTCAAACTGGCAGCACAGCAACAGCAAAGCGCCAACCTGGGAAACTGTGCATTGGGGGTTAACAGCTGGACGCACACGCACAGCCAGAGTCCGGCGCATATTGCTTATCGACAACAATATTGATTTTAATAACTAAAAGGATCCTAACATGGCTGAAATTAGCCGGGTCAATTTATTCGGCAAGCTTAACCCGCTTGCGTTTAAAGCCGTGGAAAGTGCAACGGTTTACTGCAAACTAAAGGGCAATCCTTATGTTGAAATTGTGCATTGGTTTCAACAGGTTCTGCAGCTGCCTGACTCTGACTTACACCGTATTGCCAAGCACTTTGAGTTTGAGCCTTCAGTATTCGCCAAAGACATCACCAACTGTCTTGAAGCCTTACCGCGCGGTGCCTCTTCGATTTCGGATTTATCGAGCCATATCGAAGATGCCATTGAGCGGGGCTGGGTGTATGGCTCTTTGGCTTATGGCGACAGTAAAGTACGCATGGCGTATGTAATATTGGGCATGTTGCAAACCCGCCAGCTGAAAAGCGCTTTGCTGGCGATATCAAACGAATTTGGCAAAATTAAACTGACTGAATTTAGCGAAAATTTACAGGATATTGTCGCCGGTTCCAGTGAAGATGGCCTGGCAGCCAATGATGGCAGCAATATGGGGGCTGAACCCGGCGTGGCCAGTGCGGCAATGGCTTCCGGCGCTGGCGGTAAACAGGCGGCGTTGGCACAATTTACCGTTGATCTGACCGAACAGGCGCGCAGCGCTAAGCTGGACCCGATTATCGGCCGTGATGATGAAATCCGCCAGCTGATAGATATTTTAATGCGTCGTCGTCAGAACAACCCGATCCTGACCGGCGAGGCCGGGGTAGGTAAAACCGCGGTGGTAGAGGGGTTTGCTCATCGCATCGTCAAAGGCGATGTGCCGCCGGCGCTTAAAAACGTCAAACTGTTAAGCCTTGATATAGGTTTATTGCAGGCTGGCGCCAGCATGAAAGGCGAGTTTGAAAACCGCCTGAAGCAAGTCATTGAAGAAGTTAAAAGCTCAACCCAGCCGATTATTACCTTTATTGATGAAACCCATACGCTGGTTGGTGCCGGTGGCGCTGCCGGCACCGGCGATGCAGCAAACTTACTTAAGCCCGCACTGGCGCGGGGTGAGCTGCGTACCATTGGCGCAACTACCTGGGCTGAGTATAAAAAACACATTGAAAAAGACCCAGCGCTGACCCGTCGTTTTCAGGTGGTCAAAGTAGAAGAGCCAAGCGAAGAAAACGCCATATTAATGCTGCGTAATATCACTGGCATGCTGGAGCAGCATCACAAAGTTGAAATACGTGATTCTGCTATTGAGGCCGCCGTCAGATTATCCCACCGCTATATTCCATCGCGCCAGTTACCGGATAAAGCGGTAAGCTTGCTGGATACAGCAGCAGCCCGGGTGGCTGTGAGCCAGTATGCGACGCCCTTTGCGTTGGAAGACTGCAAACAGCGGCTTGAAAACCTTACTACCGAAGCCAAAATGCTGGCCAACGAAGCGGCGATGGGCGTGGCACATGATGCCCGGATTGAGCAGGTTAAGGCGAAAATTGAGCAGGAAAACACCCTGGCCGCGCAATTAACTGAAAGGTGGCAAACGGAAACACAACTGGTTGAAAAACTACTGGCGACCCAGCGACGCTTACGTGAATTGGTCAACCCTAAAGACAGTGCCACAGAGGAACAAACTGCAGCCGATACTCTGGCATTAATCGCCAGTGAAAAAGCCATACTGGCTGATTTGCGGGCACAGCTTAGCGCATTACAGCAAGAGTCACCGTTAATTCTGCCCAGTTGTGATGAGCAGGCTATTGCCAGTGTAGTGGCTGATTGGACGGGCATACCCGTCGGCAAAATGGTCGGCGATGAAGTACAGCGTATTTTGTCGTTAGCCGAAATTATGCAGGAGCGTGTCATCGGCCAGGATCATGCTATGGAGATGATCGCCAAACGCATTCAAACCTCGCGTGCCGGGCTGGATAACCCGAATAAACCGATTGGGGTGTTTATGCTGTGTGGCCCTTCCGGCACAGGTAAAACCGAAACAGCCTTGACCCTTGCCGAAGCGCTGTACGGCGGCGAGCAAAATGTGATCACCATTAATATGAGTGAGTTTCAGGAAGCACATACCGTATCAACCCTTAAAGGCGCGCCGCCGGGCTACGTCGGTTATGGTGAGGGCGGTATTTTAACTGAGGCAGTACGGCGCAAACCCTATTCAGTGGTATTACTGGATGAAGTGGAAAAAGCCCACCCGGATGTGCATGAGATTTTCTTCCAGGTATTTGACAAAGGTGTAATGGAAGATGGCGAAGGGCGATTAATTGATTTTAAAAATACGCTTATTTTGCTGACCTCCAATGTGGGCAGCGATTTGATCATGAACATCTGTAACGACCCGGAGCTGTTGCCTGAGCCGGAGAGTATCGTTAAAGCGCTGCGTGAGCCACAGTTACAGATTTTCCCGGCTGCGCTGCTGGGGCGTATTGTGTCGATTCCTTATTATCCGCTGTCGAATCAGATGCTAAATTCGATTACCCGTTTGCAGCTTGATCGCATAAAACAGCGCATTGAGCATGGGCAGGGCATTGCGTTTGATTACTCTGATGCGGTGGTCGATGTGGTTGTTAGCCGTTGTACCGAGCTTGAAAGTGGCGGACGGATGATTGATGCCATTTTAACCAACACGCTATTGCCAGAGCTAAGTACCAAAATACTCAATCGCATGTTGGCGGGAACGCCTATTACTGCAATCAGTGTCGGCGTTGAAGACGGCCAATTCAGTTACAGGCTGGCTGAATAGTCAGCAAAAAGGCAACACCGGGCCAGCCTAATCTGGCTGCCCGGTGTGTATATCAGCGGTTAAAACGGATAACCTGTTTGCGTTTTTGGTTAATCGCTTCAAGTTGTCTTGCCTGGAATAATTCGCGTTCGGTTTTGGTTTTTATCTGGCTTAACATCAGGCCCAGAATGTAGCGTAACATAGCAACAAAGGTGTCTTTGCCGACAGTGACGATTTTACCCAGCGCCTGAAATGAGCCAACCAGCCAGCGCACTATTAGTGGACGTCTTTTTGGATCTTGGGTACACCCCCAGGAAATGAGGGAAACTATCTGATCAACCACTGTGCCGGGGGCGGTCACTATTAGCCCAACCGTAGCACCTACAACATATAATATTTTATGGAAGGCCTGGGTGAAATACCGCCAGCGTCTGGACTCCATGCCACAGCCGCCACCGGCATTCATGCCTTGTGAGATAAGTTGCTCAGCCTGCGCCCAGGATTCTGCTCTGACTTGTGCATTGTTACTGTCGGCCAATACCAATCCGTTGGGCTCCCTGTAACCGATATGACTGCCAGACCAGGAATCGGGAGAAATCAGGCGTTTGCCTGTCATATGCACAAACGGCAGCATCGGCAACCAGGTCACTACGTCACCGGCATAATAGTAACGGTTAAGACGCTCTCCCAAATGTTTTTGCATATAAAGTGCGTGCGGCAACATACCAACCCGGGGGGCGCCAAAAGTATATAAATAGGGTGTAACGTAAGAGTTGACGAAATGTTCGGCACATAAGGTGGCCAATGCACCACCCATGCTGTGCCCAACACAATGAACCGTGTGATATTCACCGATATTACCTAATATAGCCCGAATACCAGGCAAGCAACTTTGGAACACTTTGGCAAATGCACCATGCACCGCAAAGCCTTTCGGGCTGGTCCCTGGCAAGAATCCGCCATCGATATACAGATAATCATCCTTTAAGCGTGTACTGCCGCGAAAGGTAATTAACACCTCACCTCGTCTGCTGCCTGTGCCTTTGGTAATGAAGCCCATCTGGTCGTTAGCTGACCAGGTACTGTTGCCAGAGAAAGGGAACGTTTGTGCAAACAATGCCTCAGGGTGTGTATTAAAGGTGGTTTTTTCTAATGGCACTATGTGGCCGCCCCCTAAATCCAGGCTGATTGCACACCTGCGATCGACCAAGTCGACCAAGTCTGAAGTGGCTGCAAAAGCACACTCAGATGCAAAGTTAATCGATAGTGGTCGTGCCACGCGGGTTTCTCCCTATTTCTGTTAGTACCCTAATTACCCTTCTTCAGGAAAGTCCAGGTGATTTCATACGCTTAGTTATACGTTAAAGAGGGAGTAAAAGTTGCAGTAGTAGGGGGAATTAGAGGCTGTGGTGCCAAAACACATTAGATGCGCCAGACCGGACTAGACAGGCTAAGACTAATAAAAATTGATATAAGGGGTTTTCTTTGTGAGGCGGATCAGTTTAGACGGGTTAAACTGACTAATGGCTGCCCCAGCAGGAATCGAACCTGCAACTGCCCCTTAGGAGGGGGCCGTTATATCCATTTAACTATGGGGCAACGCGGCGAAATTCTAACAGACCGGGCAGTGATTGGGAACCTGAACCTTAATAACTGGCTATTTTCCGCACACTTACAATATCGCCTTGCTGAATATGTTGCAGCAGCTTAGTGCTGCCGCTGGCCCAGGCGTACTGCTCGCTGAGGTCGGTTATCTTAAGGGTCACTGCTTCTTTAATCAGGCGCTTGATGCCCGGGCTGGTAGGGTGACGCTGTAATTGAAATAACTGTAATTCGTCGCCCGGTTGCAAGCCGTGCATTTTGCCAATTTCCAGCATTACCTGATTATCTTTTACCTGGCGAATACTGCTTAGCAAAGGCTCGCACTGTAACTGACGCTGCACATCTTCTGCTACGGCAGATAACAAATGGTCAATTTTCTGGCCATACGGCATTTGCCAGAATGCCTGACTATGGCTGGCCGGGGTGCTTTTGCTTTCGTATGGCCAGTTGGCGCTGGTGCGGTACTCCTGCTGGAATACCAGGTGTTGTTCAAACAAATCGTACAGGCTTACCTGCAGCGAGAAGAAACGCTCTTTTTGCGACTGCTGCCAGAAGCGGTTAGTGCTTTGGCCCAGTGATAAATCATTAATTTGTGCCAGCAGTATATACTGATTACCCTGACGGAACATGCGGTCGGTATCCGGGTACACCAGCTGCTGTGCCGTTACGCTTTGCTGCATAGGTTTAACCAACACCGCCGGGCTGTAATCCTGCATATGCAGCTTTAGCTGATTTGTTACATCGGCACCGATCTCGAATAGCTGGCCATAAATAGCATCTTGCCTGGCATGCAGCTGCACCTGGCTTAGTAGCAGCGGTTTACGGTATATATTGCCTTCACAGCTGCTACCCAGTGCTTCAATATCCAACCTTAACGTTACCGTGATCAAATCGCCTTGTTGCTGCTCTGTAATAAGTTGCAGCTGTTTGATCTCGCCCTGGCTACTTACGCCAAGCTGCTCTTGCTGTAATACGCCATTTAATACTACCTGCGTGCTGCGGACACTGGCGCCGGCGGCAAGCGCGGCACGTTTTACGGCATCGTCAATTGCCTGCTGCCTGGCCTGTTCCACGTTGCCCTGGGTAATAAATGCCTGGCCGGTTGCTTCATACCAGGCAGCCTGACCGGGTAAGCTTAGTAGGGCTGAGCTTAGCACACTGATAATAAGGTGTCGTTTCATCGCTTTTTTCACACGGTAAATACTTACATCAATAAAGCAAAATACGTGCCTGAATGCTGGCCCGAATTTTGCTGACATAACACCATAGAAGACGCACCTTTAATATAAACGGGTGGATGGAACGGAGGTTATATGAAACTGTGGTTAAGCCTTGCATTGGCTGGCAGCGTGCTGCTAAGTGGTTGTTCTGCGTTGTATAACAAGCATATAGAATATACAGCGATAAAACCTGAATCATTTCCGCTGCTGCGGGCTGTGGGTTATGCGCCTATCAGTGCACAGCTGAGTAATGACCAGCAACAAAAGATGTTACAGGCAATGAAAGCATCCAAGCTTGATGCCTATAAAGAACTGACAGAGATGGTATACGGCCAAAAAATTGACGCTGATAATCAGCTGCAGGACATGGTACTGACGAATGAGCGCTTGTCTGCTTCGGTTAAAGGGGTGATTAATGGCGCCCGGGTAGTAAAAACCTATGCTGTTGATGATGTGTATGTAACTGAGCTAGAGCTTGATTTTGAGCAGGTTTATTATCTGTATCAGAATACCCGGCCACAACAAACCATTAAAAGCGTCAGATATTACTAGGGGTAATGTCTGCTGCTTAAGCTTTAATGCCTTTGCCTTTATTGTCTACGGTGGGCATACCTTTATTGGTATAGGTCAGGCCGGATTTGCCTCTGCTGGCCAGTAACTCAGTTTTAAAGCGGGCTAGTGTCAGCTGGCTTTGTTCCAGCGTTTGCTGATTAATATCGTTGTGGCGTTTGCACTGTTCTAATTGCTGGTCGATGTTAGTGACCAGCTGTTTAAACCAGTCTTGCTGCTTCATGCTTTCCAGCTCGGGAGCCTGCGCCAGCTGATGATCAGCTTGCTGCAGTTGTTGTAGTACAACTGATTTAGCACTGGTGATACGTTCCAGCTCATTGATGTCGCGGTTTGACAGGGCGGCAAGTTCTTGCCGCAACAGCAACAGCAGCTCATCCAGATGCTGTTGTTGCTGGTTTAATAAAGCGGTGATGGCGTCGGCGGCTGCGGTCATTTTTTACCGAATAACTCGCTTTCAAACTGCACGATACGGCGCGCCAGTTGTTCAACGTTAATTTTGTACTTACCTTCACTGATCGCTTGTTTGATCTTGTCGACCTTTTCCTGATCAATACCGCTGCTATTTGAGGCCTTTTCAGTCAGTTTAGAAAACTGCTGTGCCTGCGGCGTGATTGATACTGAATCCTGTTTCTGGTTAGCATTTTGCGTTGCATTTTGTTGCACAGCAGCCTGCTGACGCTGAACGTTCTGTTCAACCTTGTCGTTTTTTACTTGCGTTGTGTTTTGCAAGTTATTGATATTAATAGCCATGCTCGGACCTCATCACCTTAATACAGTTCCTTATGTTCAGGTTAACGGCGTTAAACAGCAAAACTTTAGTAAATTTTTAAAATTTTACTCTGACATGATTGACAGCGATCACTTCAGCGTTTATCGCGCGTTTAGACTGCTGGTTCATCACACTGATAGTATCTCCAAGGCTACCATCAGATTGCGCTACGCCGGTTGCAGCAACGCTAAGACCATTGTCACTGACTGATATTGTAACAACATCTCCTTTGCAGACAAGGCAAAGATCCTGCAAGGTTAAAATTTGTCCCATCGACAGGGCTCTTTTGGTTCGGGCACCAATAACACTGGCAGCATTTTCAACCAGACTGCCGCGGATAAAGCGCCGTTCACGCTCTGCTGTGGTTAACATATCGGCCGTTATCAGGCTGCCTGAAGCAATATTTTGCTGCAATATTATCGCCTGCACAATCTCATCAATGCGTACCGGGACATAAAGCTGCCAGCCGCTTTGCGCAGCGCAGCGTATCTGGATAGTATTCTGGCGCTGCGTGAGCGGTTGCGACAGGCTGAATTCCAGCGGCTGCACACAGCTTTTGCTGCCAATACGGTTATCCAACGGATTAACATTGATTTGTGTGGAGGCAGCATCTTCTGCTGCTATCTGCTGTGCCAGCCATTGCTCGGCAGCAATGGTAAGTTCGCCGGGCGTATAAACAGATTCTTGCATCGCAGCGGCACTGAATGCCAACAGCAGTAATGAACTAAGTGCCTGTTTAAATAAATTTTCGTACTTTTTCATAAGGTTTCGGCTATGCTTTACTGGCTAGGGGTTATAACATATGACGGTACTTTGACGCTAACCGCCTTAACCTGATTTGATAAGGGGTTAAGCAAGAATTGATCCTGATAGTATTACAGAGGAGCGGCAGATGGCCGGTATTTTAGACTCAGTAAATCAGCGTACGCAGTTAGTCGGGCAGAACCGGCTGGAATTATTGTTGTTTAAGCTGGTCGGCCGCCAGCGTTACGGCATTAATGTGTTTAAAGTGCGTGAGGTATTGCAGTGTCCGCCGTTGACCGCTATCCCCAAGCGTAATAAGTATGTGCGCGGCATTGCCCATATACGCGGTCAGACTATCTCTGTTATTGATTTAAGCCTGGCGACAGGTGGTAAAGCCATTGATAACACCAAAGACTGTTTTATCATTATTGCTGAGTACAACCGCTCAGTGCAGGGTTTTCTGGTTAACTCGGTTGAACGCATTATCAATATCAACTGGGAAGCTATAATGCCGCCGCCCAAAGGGACAACCGGCAAACAAAGCTACCTGACAGCAGTAACTGAGATTGATAAAGAACTGGTAGAGATTCTGGATGTAGAAAAAATTCTGGAAGAAATTTCACCATCACCCACAGCAATATCAAAAGCGCTCGACACTCAGAGTATTACGGCTGATTTGGGCGACAGACTAATCCTTATTGCCGACGACTCTGCTGTAGCGCGCAATCAGGTAAAGAGGGCTCTGGAAGGGCTCGGTGTGCGGATGCATCTGGTAAATAACGGCCGCGAAGCTCTGACTTACCTGCAGCAAGTGGCAAAAGAGTGTACTGAATCGGTGACAGAGAAAGTCGGTTTACTGATTTCAGATATCGAAATGCCCGAGATGGATGGTTATACCCTTACCGCTGAAATTAAACAGGATGCCCGGTTGAAACGTTTGCATGTTATCCTGCACACCTCATTAAGTGGGGTATTTAATCAGCAAATGGTACAAAAAGTCGGCGCGGATGATTTTATTGCCAAGTTTAACCCTGACGAGCTGGCGGAGTCGGTACAAAAATGGTTGCATGCTGACTGATAGTTAAGGACTGCCGGTGCTGAACAAAGATTTACAGGATAAAGAGTACGTACTGTTCCGGGACTTCCTGGAACAGCAATGCGGTATAGTGCTGGGAGAGAACAAGCAATATCTGGTTAAAAGCCGGCTGGCACCGCTAATGCAACGATTCGGTGTTGCATCTTTGTCTGAGCTGGTGACAAAAACCCTTAGCCCGTTCGAGCGGCAGCTGCGATCGGCAGTGATAGATGCGATGACGACAAACGAAACCTTGTGGTTTCGAGATACTTACCCCTACGAGTTATTGAAAAAACAAATCTTTCCCGAGATGGAAAAAACTTGCCGTAACGTCAAAATTTGGTCGGCGGCCAGCTCCAGTGGGCAAGAGCCTTATTCTATTGCAATGACAGCTTTGGAATATCAGCAAAGTCGTCCGGGCTCGTTTAGCCTTGGCGTAAACATTCTTGGTACTGACATTTCTAATACTATGTTGGAGCACTGTCAGCGGGCTGAATATGACGGCTTAGCGCTGTCGCGTGGCTTGTCGCCCGAGCGTCGCAGTAAGTTTTTTGAAGACAGCGGCAAAGGTATGATGCGGGTAAAAGAGCCCGTGCGTAAGAATGTGAGTTTCCGCCATCTTAACCTGCTGGACAGTTACACGCTGCTAGGCAAATTCGATATTATCTTTTGCCGAAACGTACTTATTTACTTTTCGGCAGATGTGAAGGCAAAAATTATCCGCCAGTTTGCCCAGTCGCTGAATTCACGCGGTTATTTGTTCCTGGGCGCGTCCGAATCCTTATCCAGTCTGAACAACGATTTTGAAATGATCCGCTGTAACCCCGGTATTATTTACCGCAAAAAAAGCTGAACGCTGATTTTTTTATTTCTGGCCTGAGTTTTGCATTTGATTTGCCATCGTGAATAAACAGGTGGCAAAAAAATGGCAATCAGTTTTGAAAAAGCATTTGGTTTGCATCCTGAAGCCATGCTGGTGCGTGATCGGCGGGCACAGGTGCTGGCCGAAAACATCGCAAACGCAGACACGCCTGGCTATAAAGCCAAAGATATCGATTTTCATCAGGCCTTAAGCAATGCCAAGGCCCGGCAATCCGGTGCGATAAACCGCACGCACGAGCAACACTTTAATATTTCTATTGCCCAGCGTCAGGAAACGATGTTTCGTAACCCGGATC
Organism: Rheinheimera sp. ATLC3; assembly: GCF_059429535.1. NCBI lineage: Bacteria > Pseudomonadati > Pseudomonadota > Gammaproteobacteria > Chromatiales > Chromatiaceae > Rheinheimera > Rheinheimera sp. ATLC3. The sequence goes on along the minus strand of NZ_CM182103.1, from coordinate 789,149 downwards.
AACCGGATACCGGCGATGGCAACAGCGTAGATATTCATCGCGAACGCAACGCCTTTATGCAGAACAGCCTGGAGTACCAGGCCAGCATGACCTTTCTGAACGCCCGCATCAGCGGCCTTAAAAAAGCCATCACCGGTGGAGGCCAGTAACCATGAGTGCTTATAAAATTTTTGATATCGCCGGCAGCGGTATGACAGCACAGTCTGTGCGTATGAATACCACCGCCAGTAATATTGCCAATGCCAATAGCGTCAGCAGTAGTATTGACCAGACCTATCGCGGCAGGCACCCGGTGTTTGCCGCCCAACTGTCAGAAGCCCAGCGCCAGCAGGGCGATGACACCGCTGGCGTACAGGTGCTGGGTATTGTTGAGTCGGACGCCCCGCTGAACGTGGAGTATGCGCCGAACCACCCGCTGGCAGATGAAAATGGCTACATCTATAAGCCCAATATCAACATTATGGAAGAGATGGCGAACATGATTTCAGCGTCACGCTCGTATGAAACCAACGTACAGACAGCTGATGCCGCTAAACAAATGGTAATGCGTACCTTGCGTTTAGGCCAATCAAGCTAAGGGCATAACTTATGACTAGTTCAGTAAACAATAACTCTGCTCTGGACGGCATGTATTGGGATAACACCGATAAAGCGCCGGATAAAAATAACGGCGCCCTGACGCAGGCTGATTTCTTTGCGCTGTTAACACAGCAGTTGGCGTATCAGGACCCGACCAAGCCGGTTGAAAACGATCAGATGATCGCGCAGATGACCAACTTCACCATGGCTGATGGTATCGGTTCGCTAAATGAGAGTTTTAAAGGTTTTGCTGAAAGCATGACCTCTAACCAGGCATTGCAGGCGTCATCGCTGGTTGGCCGTAGCGTGTTAACACAGTCTGAAGAAATTGTGTTTACCGGCGAAACGCTATCGCGCGGCACCATTGAACTGGATAAAGCCGCAACGATGATGAAAGTGCGGATAGAAAACGAGAAAGGTGAGCTTGTTCAGACATTTAGCGTTGAAAACCCTAAAGTTGGTAAGAACGAGTTTATCTGGGATGGTACCTATATGGAATCTGGTGCCGGCAGTGCCGAAGAAATTGACGGCGAACTGTCTGAGCGGGTGAAGGCCGGTGTCTATAAAGTCAAAGTGGACGTCAACTACACCGATGGCACTAACGCCAGCTTACCGGCAAATGTGTATTCGCCGGTGGGCAGCGTGAGCCTTAACGGCACAGGTGGCGGGGTTACGCTGAACCTGCTGGGGCTGGGGCCGGTTAAATTAAGTGATGTTTTAGAAGTATCTTACAGTTAATAGCGAGCTGAGGTGAATTATGAGTTTTAATATCGCATTAAGCGGCCTGGCCGCAGCGCAGAAAGATTTGGATACCACGGCAAATAACATTGCCAACGTAAATACAACTGGCTTTAAAGAGTCACGGGCAGAGTTTGCAGACGTTTATGCAACCTCTATTTTTGCCTCTGGCCGCACTAAGGTCGGTGATGGTGTGACCACCTCTGTTGTTGCACAGCAGTTTAGCCAAGGGTCGTTGCAATTTACCAATAACTCGCTGGATTTGGCGATAACCGGTGAAGGCTTTTTTGCTCTGACGCCAGATCGTTTCTCGCAAGATTTAACCTACACCCGGGCTGGTGCTTTTAAGCTGAATAAAGATAATTTTATTGTCGATAACAAAGGCAATTTCTTGCAGGGCTTTGCGGTAGACCCTGTTGACGGGGAAAATCAGTCGGTTAGCCTAAGTACCACGCAACCAATTTCGATCCCGACATCCGCCGGTGCGCCTCGTGCGACTAATAACATTTTCTTGAGCATGAACTTAGATTCCCGTGTAGTAGCACCTGGTGCTGCTTTTGATCCAACGGACCGCGCAACTTACAATCATTCGACGTCAGTTACCGTTTATGACAGCCTGGGGGAGTCTCATCAGGTAACAACGTACTTTCGTAAGCAGGGCGCTCCGGCGGTAAATACCTGGGACACTTTTGTGGTGTGGGATAACAAAACAGCAGCACCGCCAGCTGCAGATTCGTGGTTTGCTGGCGATCCGGTAGAATTTGACTCTAACGGTAATTTTATTGAAACAACACCATTGCCGGTTATCACTATACCTGCCACAGCTCTTAATGACCCGGCAAATACTTACCTAACGAATGGTGCACAGGCTGTCTCTGATGTTGTCGTTAACTTCCGTGACGCTTCCGGTGTCAGAACTCCCACACAATATGCTTCGATTTTTGACGTAGAGAATTTGAGCCAGGATGGTACTACCGTCGGTAACTTAACCGGAGTAGATATTGATGCTTTTGGCCGAGTGTTGGCCAGTTACAGTAACGGTGACTCTGCCTATCTGGCGCAGGTGGCGATGGTGCGTTTTGCCAACGTTCAAGGCTTAAAGCAGGTTGGTAATACATCATGGAAACAAAGTATTACTTCAGGTGAACCTATAGGCGGGCAGGCTAATACCGGTACTTTTGGCGCGGTAAATGCGTCCTCGCTGGAGCAATCAAACGTTAACCTGACCACTGAACTGGTTGACTTAATCAGTGCCCAGCGTAACTTCCAGGCAAACTCCAGGGCGCTGGAAGTTAACAGTACCTTACAGCAGACAGTGCTGCAGATACGATAAGCATGGTTTAGCTGAAAAACACCACCCTTCGCGGTGGTGTTTTTTTATTGGGAAAAGCGTTGCGGCCAGCAGCTTTACTGCATTTTTATATGTGGCATCAAATTTGCTTTGGAAGTAGCAACGACGACTGACGGAGCGCGTTATGGATCACCTGTTATATATCGCCATGAGTGGTGCCAAAGAAAATATGAACGGTATGGCACTGCGTTCAAACAACCTGGCTAACGCCAGTACGACCGGCTTTAAGGCTGATTTTGAGCAGGCCAGGTCAATGCAGGCTTTTGGCGAAGGTTTACCGACACGGGTATTTTCGCTGACAGAACGCCCAGGTCAAAACTTTGACGCCGGTGCTGTCATCATGACTGAGCGCGAGCTTGATGTGGCAATTCAGGGGGATGGCTGGCTTGCGGTGCAAGCACAGGATGGTAATGAAGCATACACGCGTAGCGGCAGTTTGCAGATAAGCCCCCTTGGTATGCTGGAAACCGTAACAGGTTTGCCTGTGCTGGGAGACGATGGTCCTATTCAGTTGCCGGTGCCGCTGGCAAAGGTTGAAATTGCGCAGGACGGCACTGTCAGTGCACTGCCCCTTGGCGCACCTGCAGATGCTATAGCGCCCGTTGGGCGTATTAAGCTGGTAAGGCCGGTGAACAACGAGTTGGATAAGGGTACTGATGGTTTGTTCCGTCGTAAAGACGGTCAGATAGAAGAGGCCAGTGCCGATGTCAGTTTGCTCAAAGGTGCGTTGGAAGGCAGTAACGTCAATGCTGTTGGCGAGATGACTTACATGATTAGCCTGCAACGTCAGTTTGAGATCCAGGTGAAAATGATGAAAAGCGCTGAAGAAATGGACCGTCAACAGAATCAACTGCTGAGAATCGTCGGCTAACAGATTATTGAAAGGGCGATAGCCCGGGAGGCAAACATGCATCCAGCTTTATGGATTAGTAAGACCGGATTAGACGCGAAACAGCGCGATATCTCGGTTATTTCAAACAACCTGGCCAACGCCAGCACCGTTGGGTTTAAGAAAAGCCGGGCAATTTTTGAAGACTTGCTGTACCAGAATGTCAATCAGCCTGGTGGTGCATCATCACAGAATACTGAATTGCCTAACGGGTTAATGCTTGGCGCAGGCACAAAAGTGGTGGCTACACAGAAAAACTTTACCCAGGGCAATATGATCACAACAGACAACAGTCTGGACGTGATGATACAAGGCCATGGTTTTTTTGAAATTCTGATGCCGGACGGCACCATTTCATATACCCGCAATGGCCAGTTTACTGTTGATGATGAAGGTAACGTCGTGACCTCAGGTGCCGGTTATCAGGTTCAGCCGAATATCGTTGTGCCGCCAGATGCGACAAGTATCACTATAGCGCAGGACGGTCAGGTTTCAGTGCAGTTACCTGGTCAGGGGCAACCTGCCGTGCTTGGTCAGCTTACCGTGACAAATTTTATAAATCCGGCGGGTTTAGAGCCTATCGGGCAAAACCTGTTCCGTGAAACCGGCGCCAGCGGCGACCCTGTGCAGGGCATACCCGGGCTGGAAGGGCTGGGCATTATTGTGCAGGGCTCGCTTGAAACATCAAACGTTAACGTTACTGAAGAGCTGGTTAACCTGATTGAAAGTCAGCGGGTATATGAGATGAACTCAAAAGTGATTTCATCTGTTGACCAAATGCTGGGTACGGCGATTCAGCAGCTGTAATGGGAGGCCTTATGTTACGCATTATGTCTGTTCTTTGTGGCGTGTTATTGCTCAGCAGCTGCGCGTCTTTGCAGGAGCCGCAGCAGGATGATCCGTATTTTTCGCCGCTGGTGCCGGAGCAGCCTTCAAGGCCGCTGACGCAAAATGGCTCACTGTTTGCTCAAACCTATTCAAACAGCCTGTATGCAGACAATAAAGCCCGGCATGAAGGCGACATTATTACCGTGGTACTGCGCGAGAGCACTCAGGCCAGTAAAAAAGCGAAAACGGAAATGCAAAAAGACAGTTCTACGTCATTTGAGCCGATGGTTGGCCTTGGCGGCAGAAATGTGTCCGTTGCCGGCAATGTTTTGCAGTTTGGCGCCGATTCAACCTCAGATTATAAAGGTGATTCAAAGGCGGATCAGAGTAACAGCCTGGTCGGTAATATTTCGGTCAATGTACTGCAGGTGCTGAACAACGGCAATCTGGTGATCCGTGGTGAAAAGTGGCTGACGCTTAACACCGGTAAAGAGTATATCCGTCTGACCGGCGTTATCCGCTCGCAGGATGTTGATGTGAATAACACGGTAGAGTCGACCAAAATTGCCAATGCGCGTATTGAGTACAGTGGTACCGGTGCACACCATAATGGTCAGTCACCCGGCTGGCTGAGCCGGTTCTTTAACGGTCCGCTGTGGCCATTCTAGGAGAGCACAAATGAAATCTGTGATGGCTATCTTGTTGTGCTTACTGGCATTACCTGCTTTAGGCGCACGAATTAAAGATGTCGCTGATGTTGAAGGCGTGCGGTCGAACCAATTGGTAGGCTATGGTCTGGTTGTAGGATTACCCGGTACAGGTGAGCAAAGCCCTTTTACCGAACAGAGCTTTCGCACCATGTTAAGCAATTTTGGTATTACTTTGCCTGGCAACATGAAAGCACAGATTAAAAATGTTGCGGCTGTGGCTGTGCATGCTGAACTACCGGCGTTTGCCAAGCCTGGCCAGACCGTGGACATTACCGTTTCATCGGTTGGTAGTGCCAAAAGCCTGCGTGGCGGTACTTTGATGCAAACCTTTCTGACGGGCCTTGATGGCAATGTCTATGCCGTTGCACAAGGTAGTTTAATTGTCAGCGGCCTTGGCGCAGAAGGGTTGGACGGGTCGCGTATTCTGGTCAATACGCCAACGGTAGGCCGTATTCCTAACGGGGCCATGGTAGAGCGCGAGGTGATTACACCTTTTGCCCAAAATGACTTTATTACGTTTAACCTGAAGCAGTCAGATTTTACTACCTCAAAACGGCTGGCTGAGGCTATCAATGCCTTTATCGGGCCGGAAACTGCGTATTCACTTGATGCGACTTCTGTGCAGGTTAGGGCGCCACGTGATGTCAGCCAGCGGGTATCTTACTTGTCGACGCTGGAGAATCTGACGTTTGAACCGGGAGATTATTCAGCCAAAATTATTATTAACTCCCGTACCGGTACTATTGTTATCGGCAAAGAGGTTCGGCTTTTCCCGGCGGCGGTGACTCACGGTGGTTTAACAGTGACTATCGCTGAAAACCCAAGAGTGGTACAGCCTAACCCATTGGCTGATGGCCAGACTGCAATCGAAGAAAACAGCATTATCGATGTGCGGCCGGACCAGTCACGGATGTTCAAATTTGACCCGGGCGTTACATTGGATGATTTAGTGCGTACGGTAAATGCTGTCGGCGCGGCGCCAGGTGATTTAATGGCAATTTTAGAAGCGCTTAAAGAAGCCGGCGCTATTCATGGTGAGCTGGTGGTGATTTAACATGAGCACGACACCGAACAATATTTCGTATCATGATATTGGCAGCCTGCAGCAAATTCGCAGTGCGGCTGGTAAAGATGAAGCGGGTGCATTGCGCCAGGCTGCGGAGCAGTTCGAGTCAATTTTTTTCAGTATGTTGCTTGGCAGCATGCGCAAAGCCAACGAGGCATTTGAAGTGGATGGCATGATGAACAGCCAGACCACTAAGTTTTATCGCGATATGCAGGACAGCCAGATGGCGACTGAGCTATCAAAAAATGGTGCTTTAGGGTTAGCCGACTTGCTGGTACAGCAACTTAGCCCTGCATTGGGGATCAAGCCTGTCCGAGCAACACCCTCAGAGCTTAAATTGCCCCAGCACAAAACTGACAAAGTACTGACGATGCCGAACGTTGTTCTGCCAGCGCTACACATAAAGCCTCAGCCGCAGAGAGAGGGGACAGCAGCTACCGACACATCGCCGGTTGCAGCTGTAGACCAGCAGACTCAGCCGGAGTGGAAGGTAGATAGCCCGGCCGACTTCGTTAAAAACCTGCTGCCAGCTGCAAGGCAAACCGCTAAAGCACTGGGGCTCGACCCGCTGGCTCTGGTAGCGCAAGCGGCACTTGAAACAGGCTGGGGGCAGCGGATGATCAAGAATAATCAGGGCAACAACAGCTTTAACCTGTTTGGCATCAAAGCTAACAACGGCTGGCAAGGTGATACCGCTGTGGTCGATACATTGGAGTACCGCGGTGGTATTGCCAAAAAAGAGCAGGCCCGATTCCGTGCTTACAGTTCAGCAGAGCATAGTCTGCAAGATTATGTGGACTTTATTAAACAGAATCCGCGTTATCAGGACGCGGTTAACGCCAGTGCAGATACCAAAGCGTATTTTGAACAATTACAGGCGGCAGGCTATGCGACAGACCCCGCGTACGCACAAAAAATTATGGCGGTATATCAAAGCCCTGCTTTGCAAAACGCCCGTAGCGATGACAGCGACACTAAAGAAATAACCCATGCAGCCGAATAAAAGCCTAAGTAACGCAGCAGCCGGCGTTAACGGAGAGAGCAATGTCAGATAATTTACTCAGAATTGGTACTTCAGCCATACTGGCAAACACTACTTTGCTCAATACCACCAGTAATAATATTGCCAACATTAATACTGAAGGCTATACACGTCAGCGCACCGAGTTTGAATCACAGATCCTGGGATTAGGTGTAGGCAAAGGTACGACGGAACGTCTGGTCAGTGAGTTTACGCAGAAGCAACTACGGCGCGATACGTCTAACTACAGTTTTGCTCAGCAGTACGTTACAGAAGCCAATCGCGTGGATGCACTGTTTTCTAACCCTGCCAATAGTATCGCTACCGGGATTAATGATTTATTTAAACAGTTCCAGATTGCCAATAATGAACCGGCTACGCTGGCCAATCGGCAGCTTATTATCGGCAGTTCTCAAGCATTGCTGGATAAGTTCAACACCTTGTCCAATCTTGTATTAGATCAGGATAACTTTGTTAACCAGCAACTTGATATCTATACAGATGAGGCGAATGCTTACATCAAACAGATTGCAAATTTGAACATTGAAATCTCGTCTTTTGGTACGGGAAGTAGCCGACCCGTGCCGCTGGATTTGCTGGACAAACGCGATTTGGCCATTAAAAATCTGTCAGAAATGGTCGATATACGCACACTGGATGCCGATAATGGAGAAAAACTGGTTTTCCTCGCGACCGGACAGTCGTTGGTTGTAGAACGGGGCGATTACAGCCTTATCTCACTACGTGGTGATCCAGATCCTTCGCAGCGTGATTTAAAGCTGCAACTATCCGCAAAACCAAGTATCGAGCGGGATATTGATATTGAGAATGTGGGTGGAAAAATAGGTGGTTTATTGGCATTTCGCGAAGAGATTCTGATACCAACACAAAACCGTCTGGGGCAGCTTGCACTGTCAATGACAGATGCGATGAACACACAAAACCGTCTTGGGATGGATCTGAACGGCGAAATTGGTGGCGATTTATTCAAGTTACCCGTAAGCAATGGCTTTTCTTACGCCTCTAACACAGGAACTGGAGCTGTTAGTCTTACTATCGAGCCAGGTAAAGGCAGTAGCTTACCACCAAATGATTTTTTACTAACGGTGGAAGCAGGTGGGGTAAGAATTCAGGCTCTTGATTCTGAAGGGAAAATAATTGCCGGCTCGGATAAAGTCGTTGCAGTGGGGGCATACCCTGTAACAATTAATTCGGCAGATGCGGCAGGCGATCTGTATGGTCTTGAAATTACGCTGACCGGTGCTCCGGCTATAGGTGATCAATTTGAGCTTAAACCACTGAGCACCGCTTCCAGGACGTTGGAGCTGGCAACTACCCGACCTGAAGATATTGCCCTGGCATCTCCGGTACGAAGTGAATTTTCCGTCACTAACCTGGGCAATGCCCAAATAGAGGGGTTAACTGTTACGGATACCACACCGGCAACCTTACCCGCATATGGTTTTGATACACCGTCAGGTCTGATTAATGGTCCCTGGACAATGACCTATGTTGGTGGTGATACTTTTGAAATAGTAGACAATCTTGGTAATCCCGTTGCTACTGCAGCCTTTGGTTCAAATCAGTATCAGGATATTTTTGCTCAGGCAGGTATTGACGTAGGTTTCGATTTTTCTGTGACAGGTATTCCGTCTGTTGGAGATACGTTTAGTATAAGCTTTAACGACGGCGGTTTTAACGATAACCGTAACGGTTTGGCTATGTCTGCTTTGCAAACAGAGCAGACCACACGCCTCAATCCGCTATCTGCGCCGGACAGCGCAAATGCTGTTAACTTCAACCAATCTTACGCTGATATGGTCAGCTTGATTGGCGAACGTACTAGTCAGGGGCGGAATAATGAAGCCGCCAGTAAGGCGTTGTTAGAACAAACTACCGCCTGGTATGAGTCGTTATCGGGTGTTAGTCTGGATGAAGAAGCCTCTAATCTGGTAAGGTTTCAGCAGACCTATGCTGCAGCAGCCCGGATAATATCTACGTCACAAACCGTGTTCGATACGCTGTTGTCAGCGGTGAGGTAATTATGCGCTTGTCTTTTAATATGAAATTTAATGCCGGTTTAGATGGCATTTTAAATACCCAGCAGAAAATGAACCGGGCGCAGGACCAACTTACCAAACAAACCCGGATTTTGACGCCAGCTGATGATCCAGCTGCGTCTGCTAAGGTTTTGGGGCTGGATCAGAATTTAGAGCAAGTCGCACAGTTTCAGAACAACAGCGTATTGTTGAAGAATAATCTGGCGCTGGAAGAGACAGTGCTGACTAATATGCGCTTATCGCTAGACAAGGCTCGTACTTTAACCATTGCTGCAGGTAACGGTGCTTATACCGAGACGGACAAAAAGGCCGTTGCGCAAGAGCTGAAAAATATTCAGGTTGAATTGCTGGATTTGATGAATAGCCGTAATGCAGAGGGCGGGTATATCTTCTCTGGTTTTCAGGATAAGAAACAAACATACAGCTACAATAACGCCACTGGCATATATGAGTTTCAGGGGGATGATGGACAAAAGGCTTTGCAGATTTCACCAACAATAGCCTTGGCTGGCAATGATAGCGGTAAATTTATCTTTGAAAATGTGGATGCGCGCTTCAAAACGACTGCGGCAGTTATCAGCGCCGGTGGTGCGACAGCAGCTTCTGTTTCAGTGACAGATCAAAGCCAGTTTGATGCTTATTATAAACAGACCTATGACGGCCTGGCACCGGCAAACAATGACTTCAGTGTGGTGCTTACGGCTCCATCAACCTATGAGATCCAACAAAATGGTACCAGTTTGGTTCCACCTGTTACTGGCACTTTTACCCCTGATGCTCCTATAGCCTTTAACGGCCTTACAATTACCGTAAGTGGTGCTGCAGCTGTTCCAGGACAAGTTGACTTCTCGTTACAGGCACCGGAAAAGAAGAACATTTTGACCACAATTGGAGAATTTATTACTGCGCTGGAAGACCCGTCATTTTCTTCATTTGACTATAATGAAGCTATCAGTGATACGATAACTCAGGTCACTTCTGCTGCAACAAACATTGATAGTTATCTGTCTTCAATAGGTGGCAGAGTAAATGTGCTGGATAGTGTATTTGGTACCAATGAAGATTTAACGATCAATAACAAAGCCTACCGAGCTGACCTGGCTGAAGTGGATTACGCAGCTGCGATAACAGAAATTACTAAACAGGAAATTGCGCTTGAGGCTATCTCTAATACTTTTGTGAAGGTATCGGGTGTGAGCTTATTTGACTATATAAGGTAGATAATCACTTGTTATCTACCTTTTTAATTCTAGCGCCGTTTAAATAATAATAATTCAGAGTGAAAATTATCGACTGTTTTAAAACCAAAAGGGTACACCTGACGGGTTATTAAGTTGTAATTTGGCAACATGTCGATGTAATCATCCGTTCGTATAGGTTGCTCAACGCCAAGGTCATCTTTATGTTTTTTCACTTGTTTACCTTCCCTTATATTCCTCAGCAGGATCCATTTGCTTTGTAACCGCTCAACATGATTAAAATAGTTTTTGACGATAGACGGTTCCATCTCCTGAAACGAAATAAAGTTGACAAATAAATCAATGGAGCCGCTGAGTTTCGGTAACTGCCAGCTACATAGTACAGAAATTTCGGGGAGCAAGGCGATGTCGATATTATCCTGGTGTCTGGTCTCCATATAACCGACCACTTTTTTTCCAGGAAGAGCCGCTTTTAGGTATGTTTCGGCAACAAAAGACGTTGGCGGAATATCAACGTCGATATAGCGTAGGCTAGGAATATCACTTTTTGCTAATATTTCGCCAAGCGCACCGAAACCTGCACCGATTTCTAGCACAGTATTTATCTCTGTATCCAAGTAGCGTTTTAGCAACTGCATGCCGAGCAGGTAATTCAGAGAGGAACGGCTGAATTTTTTACCATCAAACTCAAAGTGTTCAATGGGGTTACCAAATTCTGATTCAGAGAAATGACTAAGTTGTGGCACTGTTGCTGGATCATCAGCAGCGAGAAACACCCGGTAATCAGCGAGCGCAGATTGATATCCGCCAAGCATCAGTTCTATAGTTTTTTGAGCTTTAACTGCATCAGGAAAGGTTTGCTGGAAAAAGTTAGTCAATTCACTTTGCATGTAAGGTGTAAAGCTATTACCGGGTGAGCCATAAGTCGGTACAAAAAACGCCAAAATGTCGTCAATACGTCTGAAGTTTTCCACACCATGCATTTTTAATGCTGTAGCGATTTTAAGTGAGGCGTCTGTCCAAAATGCTGAAGGCTTGTAAAGCTCACTTTGGTTTTGCATATCAGCAAACGCTTGGTCCAGTGCAGTAAAGCTTTCTGAAGTACTCATTGTCGCTACCTGAAGTCTGTCGTATATCGTCTAAACTATAATGGAAAAATTATTAAGTACAACAACTTAAGAGCATTAAATCGTCGTCCTTAAAAAAAAGCTAAAGATAAACCAAGATTGCGCGATAAATAAGTATCTGGATTACGACTTAGCGATAAACGTTAAGTAAGATTACCGAGTTTAGGAGCACACCATGTCTTTATATGTCAATACCAATACTTCATCATTAAATGCTCAGCGTCAGCTGTTCAACTCAGGCAATGCGCTGGACACGGCATTTAAACGGTTGTCCTCAGGTTTTCGGATTAACAGCGCTGCTGATGACGCCGCAGGTTTACAAATTTCGAACCGGCTAACCAGTCAGGTGAATGGATTGGACCAGGCTGCACGTAATGCCAACGATGGTATTTCGCTGGCACAGGTAGCAGAAGGTGCAATGGAGGAAATTACCAATTCTTTGCAGCGTATTCGTACCCTTGCGATTCAGTCACAGAATGGTATTAACAGCAATGATGATCGTGCTGCGCTGCAAAAAGAAGTATCAGCGCTGAAGTTGGAAATGAGCCGAATTGCATCGACTACGCAGTTTGGTAATCAGAATCTGTTAACTGGTGGTTTTTCTTCTAAGTTTTTAGTGGGTGCGAATGCTAACCAGAATATCAGCGTGAACTTATCACGTACCAACGGTTACGGTACAACAGGTTTGGGTTTAGCAACATTAACAGTATCAACAGTCGGTGGTGCATCAGGAGCGCTAGCATTGATCGACAGTGCGATTAAAGCGGTTGATGGTAAACGTGCAGACTTGGGTGCGGTACAAAACCGGTTTCAGGCGACAATTCGTAACCTGACCAACATTTCGGAAAATGTATCAGGCGCCCGCAGCCGTATTCGCGACACGGATTTTGCTAAAGAAACGGCAGAATTAACTCGTACGCAAATCCTGCAGCAAACCAGTACGACGGTTCTTGCACAGGCTAACCAGCGGCCTCAGGCTGCATTGAGCTTACTGCAGGGCTAGTAAAGCTGTTTCCTAAAAAGCCGCATTAATGCGGCTTTTTCTATTTTAAAATGTTTTTGTCTTTAAAATAAGTATTTTTATAAACTATCTAAAGTATTTTCTTTTTTTTCCGATACATAAGTAGCACAAAAAAATAGCAACATCGCCTGTTAAGGCGGCTGCTGCTAGTGTTTAATTAGGTAGCAGGAGAGTTAAGATGTCTTTATATGTCAATACCAATACTTCATCATTAAATGCTCAGCGTCAGCTGTTCAACTCAGGCAATGCGCTGGACACGGCATTTAAACGGTTGTCCTCAGGTTTTCGGATTAACAGCGCTGCTGATGACGCCGCAGGTTTACAAATTTCGAACCGGCTAACCAGTCAGGTGAATGGATTGGACCAGGCTGCACGTAATGCCAACGATGGTATTTCGCTGGCACAGGTAGCAGAAGGTGCAATGGAGGAAATTACCAATTCTTTGCAGCGTATTCGTACCCTTGCGATTCAGTCACAGAATGGTATTAACAGCAATGATGATCGTGCTGCGCTGCAAAAAGAAGTATCAGCGCTGAAGTTGGAAATGAGCCGAATTGCATCGACTACGCAGTTTGGTAATCAGAATCTGTTAACTGGTGGTTTTTCTTCTAAGTTTTTAGTGGGTGCGAATGCTAACCAGAATATCAGTGTGAACTTATCACGTACCAACGGTTACGGTACAACAGGTTTGGGTTTAGCAACATTAACAGTATCAACAGTCGGTGGTGCATCAGGAGCGCTAGCATTGATCGACAGTGCGATTAAAGCGGTTGATGGTAAACGTGCAGACTTGGGTGCGGTACAAAACCGGTTTCAGGCGACAATTCGCAACCTGACCAACATTTCGGAAAATGTATCAGGCGCCCGCAGCCGTATTCGCGACACGGATTTTGCTAAAGAAACGGCAGAATTAACTCGTACGCAAATCCTGCAGCAAACCAGTACGACGGTTCTTGCACAGGCTAACCAGCGGCCTCAGGCTGCATTGAGCTTACTGCAGTAACTGAGGTAAAGATATGAGCCGCTGACAGGCGGCTCATATCCCTCTTACTGAGAAGGAATTGCAGTATGTCGTTAGTCGTAAATACTAATCAGTCATCGCTTACTTCGCAGCGTTTATTAAGTAACGCAACGGCTGGCTTAAGCACAACTTTTGAGAGGCTGACATCGGGCTTTCGCATTAACAGAGCTGCAGACGATGCTGCTGGTTTAGTGATTACCAATGTGCTGACCAGCCAGGTGAATGGTTTGGATCAAGCGGTACGTAATGCAAATGACGCGATTTCGCTGGTACAGGTTACCGAAGGTGCCATGGAAGAGATTGGCATTAGTTTACAACGCATGCGGGTACTGACCATTCAATCAGAAAACGGCATCAATACCGCAGCGGATATCAGTGCCATTCAGCTGGAATATGATGAATTGGCAGCTTCTATTCAGAATATTGCCGACAATACTGAATTTGGTGGCATTAAATTACTGGATGGCAGCACGCCTAAGGTAGTGTTTCAGATTGGTGCAAATGCTGGGCAGAAAATAGAAATTGATTTGTCAGCCAGTTATGGTAGCGACGCTGGCGGATTAAATGTTGCGGCAGTTGTGCTTGGGCAAGATGACGCTGCCGATTCTCTGTCTGCGCTTGACAGTGCAATATTGGCTGTTGATTCAGCTCGTACTGATTTAGGTGCCTGGCAAAATGCGTTGGGCTCAACAATTCGTAATCTGACTAATGTCAGTGAAAATGTGTCCGCTTCCCGCAGTAGGATCCGCGATACCGATTACGCCAAGGAAACCACTGAGCTTACCCGGACCCAGATAATTCAGCAAAGCAGCACTACAGTGTTGGCGCAGGCCAATCAGAGGCCGCAAGCTGCACTGAGTATTTTGACAAGTTAAGATAAAAACCACCTAACGGTGGTTTTTATCTTTTTGAATTTAAATAAGAAATAAATTTAATTAAAAAAATAGATTTTTTTCCTAAAGTTTATGAAGCCGCAGCCGAAATACTAGTTAAGCCAAGTTGCAGCTTGGCTCAGTTAACGGGATAACCGTATTTTAAACATCAGTTGGACGTGGCGCCGCTACCGACAACTAAGGAGTGACTCATGGCTTTATATGTAAACACCAATACCTCGTCGTTGAATGCTCAGCGTCAGCTGTTCAATTCTGGTAATAACCTGGATACAGCCTTCAAGCGCTTGTCTTCGGGTTTCAGAATTAACAGTGCTGCTGATGACGCGGCCGGCCTGCAGATTTCAAACCGTTTAACCAGCCAGGTTAATGGCCTGGATCAAGCCGCACGTAACGCGAACGATGGTATTTCAGTTGCTCAGGTAGCTGAAGGTGCTATGGAAGAAATCACTAACTCATTACAGCGTATCCGTACTCTGGCAATCCAGTCTCAGAACGGTATCAACAGTAATGATGACCGCGCTGCCCTGCAAAAAGAAGTGTCAGCGTTAAAAGTGGAAATGAGCCGTATTGCTACTACCACGCAATTTGGTAACCAAAACCTGCTAAGTGGCAGTTACTCAGCAAAATTTTTGGTTGGTGCTAACGCTAACCAAAACATCAGTGTTAATTTAAGTCGTACCACACCAGGTGCAGGCTGGGGTACTGCCGGTCTGGGTCTGGGTGCATTAACCGTTTCTAGTGTAACGGGTGCCTCTACAGCCATTGCTCTGGTTGACAGCGCCATTAAAGCGATTGATGGTAAGCGTGCAGACTTAGGTGCGATCCAAAACCGCTTTCAATCAACTATCCGTAACTTAACTAATATCTCTGAAAACGTATCAGGTGCTCGCAGCCGGATCCGTGATACAGACTTTGCCCGTGAAACTGCAGAGCTGACCCGTCAGCAGATTCTGCAGCAAACCAGTACTACTGTATTGGCACAGGCGAACCAGCGGCCACAGGCAGCTTTATCGTTATTGGGTTAAACTAATACGCGCAGCGGTGAGAATTTGTTATAAAGTTCTCACCTTGCGCGCCGATAAGGAGTCTGAATATGAGCAGTATTAATGTAAATAGTACGACGCTGGTAAACTACGCTGCTGTCGCCGACAAAGCAATAAAATTTGCGCCGGAAGAACCGGTTACCCCATTATCAGCAGTAAATGTCGAAAAACCGGTTACAGAGGTAAATAAAACCGATTTGCAGCAGGCGGTTGATGTGGTTAATCAGGCTGTAGCGTTAGAGCAACGGTCATTAAGTTTTTCTATTGATGATGTGTCGGGCCGGTCTGTCATTAAAGTGATAGACTTTGAGACTGATGAGCTGATTAAACAAATTCCATCTGAAGAGTTGTTGAAAGTAGCGCAGGACATTAAACGGTTACAGGAAGAAATGGGACAATCTATCGGCCTGTTAATCGACAACAAAGTGTAGAGGTTTTTATGTCTGGTATTAATTTCCTTGGTTCAGCCTCCGGTTTGCCACTCGAGGAACTCGTTACCACCTTGGTTGGTGTAGAAAGGAACAGTAAATTTAGTAGGATTAATACTACCAAGAAGACACTGGACTCTTCGTTGTCGGGCGTCGGGCAGTTAAAATCTGCCTTGTCAGCTTTTCAAGATGCTATCAAAAAACTGAGTGGTAACACCCTGAATGCAAGAATAGCAACAGTAACCCAGCCAACAGAAAATAAAACCTATATAGAGGCATCTGCGTCTAGTACCGCTGCAGCTGCCAGTTTTGATATTAAAGTTAATCAGCTAGCATCTGGTAGTCGTCTGGAAAGCGCTGATACAGCGTTTGGCTCTGCCGATGATGTTGTTTCAACCACAGATGGCACTTTGACGTTCTCTGCCAATGGTAAGAGCTTTGACGTGGAAGTCACCGCTGGTATGACGCTAAATGAGTTGCGGAAAACGATAAATGCTAAGAGCGACAATTTTGGAGTAAACGCCAATATTATAAATGCTGGTGGTGCAGCTGGTACCAAATTGGTTCTAACCTCAGACGAAACCGGCACTGGTAATGATCTTGTTATCAGTAATAACAATGCCGAGCTCGATGGGGTATCTACGGTACCTACAGGTGCTTCTGCTGGTCTCAACGTAAGTCAGGCCGCGCAAGATGCCATTATTGAAATTGACGGTATAACAGCTACCAATGCCAGCAATACATTCAACAACGTGATTCAAGACGTTTCCCTGACGGTAAAAGCTGTGACGCCAGATGGTAATAATGCGGCAGTTGATATAGCGACGGATACCGCTTCCGCCGAAGAAAACATTCAGAATTTTATTAATAACTATAACGTGTTGGTTGATCAGATAGCTGACCTGACTAAAAAACGCACTTTAGGTGCAGATGGCAAAACGGTTACTGCGGAAGGTGGGCCTTTGGCGACAGACCAATTGCCAAAGAATATTATGACGCAACTGCGTGGCTTACTGGGGAACGCGGTAGAGGGCGCTGATCAGTCTTTATCCACATTGTATTCGCTCGGTATCACTTTTAATGATCAAGGGAAGCTGGAAATTTCCAGTACTTCTGAATTTGGTGCGGATTCAGGCCGTACGCGTTTCGATCGCGCGTTAACAGAGAATTACGACGGCGTGGCAGCGTTTTTTGGTGGCGATGAGGGCTTAAGTGCAACTCTTGATGGCTTTTTAAATGAATTTACCCAGACCGGCGGTATTATTGCCAGCAAACAAAATACTCTTAAAACACAAATTGATAAAAACACTAAAGATTTAGAGGCTGCGAACCGATATATAGAGAGTTTCGAGCAAACCTTGCGCAGCCGTTACATTGCTTTGGATGCGCTGATAGGTTCCATGAATAACATGGGGTCTACTGTAACAGCACAGCTGGCGAGCTTGCCGGGATTTGGCACCAACAAATCGAATTAGTGGAGAGCATCATGAGTTACGGAATTAAAGCCTACAAAGCCGTTGGTATTAAAGATGACCTGGCTGTTGCTGACCCACATCGCGTGATCCAGCTATTAATG
This sequence comes from Rheinheimera sp. ATLC3, assembly GCF_059429535.1. Classification (NCBI taxonomy): domain Bacteria; kingdom Pseudomonadati; phylum Pseudomonadota; class Gammaproteobacteria; order Chromatiales; family Chromatiaceae; genus Rheinheimera; species Rheinheimera sp. ATLC3. Next base: position 771,599 of record NZ_CM182103.1, on the reverse strand, counting down.
CAGGGCGCTCTAGAGAATCTGGCAAAAGCTAAAGGCTGTATTGAACGCAAAGATTTTGCCGGTAAGTCATCTACCATCTCGAAGGGGATGACAATAATCAGTTCATTACAAAGTTCTTTAGATATGGAAGCTGGAGCAGAGATATCAGAGAATTTGGCTTCGCTTTATGAGTTTATGATTAACCATTTAATCTTAGCCAGCAGAGAAAACAGCATAGAGAAAATTTCTGAAGTTATGGAGCTGTTATTGACTATAAAATCCGCCTGGGATCAGATTTCTGTGGCCGATCGCGAAAAAGGCTATCAGCTTCAGATGCAAAGAGCGCAGGGAGCTGCCTAGTGGCAACATTGACTGAACTAAGCGCTGAAGTGTTAGCGCTTAGGGCTGAAATAGATATATTGTTGGCCACTGAAGAATACTCAGTAGAAGAACTGGCTGAAAAAACTGTTACACTCAATAGATTATTAAACACAAAGCCACTGGACGTTGCCAACGGGGAGGCATATCCACTTTTTTTAACCGATAATCTTCACTGGTTGAATGCAGTAGTAAGCAAAATACATGAAGAAAAAAAAGAGATTGCTAATAGTATTTTGCAAATCCAACGAAGAAAGAAGGCTGAAAAAAGCTACGGCGAAAACAAATAACATAAGAGCCAGGTTTGTAGATGCTTAAATTTATTAATTATCAGCTAGATGACGAGACGACACAAAACAAACTAGAGCAGCAAATCTCCCCGTTTATTCAACAAACCCTTCGTAACAACATAAATACATTTCGCCAACACCATCCTCAGCTGCTTGAGGTCATTGGTGAGCATGAACTAACCGATTACTCAGTCTTTTGCACAAAAGCAGGTCAGTTAAATATTGTAAATGTTACCACGGGCCGAGTGACCTATGGCATTACACCGCAGCAGGAAATGCAAGCCGAAGTTGAGCAGTTTGTATCCCATGCACCAGTTATTCACCTTACTACGGCGGCATCGGGCTATCAGGCTGAAACGCTGCCTGCTCAGGTTGATGTGGTACTGATGTTTGGTTGTGGCCTTGGATATCAGCTTGTTCATTTACTACAAAGTGCACGCATTCATTTTCTGGTGCTTTATGAGCCTAAGGTGGAAAACTTTCTGTGCTCACTGCATAGCACTAACTGGTTACAAATCTTTGAGCTAGCCGTAGCAACGGGCACGCAAATTTCATTTCAGATTGGCAACGCCGGTACTTCAATCGCAGAAGATATTCAGGAATTACTTACAATAGCGCCTGATTTGGAAAGATTGTATCTGTACCGTCATTTGTGTGACCCGGTATCTGATGAAGTAGTTGCTTTTTTGTTTGAAAATAGCGGTAATCCTGAAATTCTGCAACGAAAGGGGCGGCAGTTTCGTGGTTTTAATGAATCAACCGACTTTGTCTCAGCACATCCGCAAAATGTACTTGGTTTTGCGCCGCAAACCGATAGCAGCAGAGTGAATACCGAACTGTTTGACAAAAATATGCGCACTTTTGCCCGTTTATATCCGCAGGTGCAGCAGTTGTTTGCCGACTACCAGCCAAAGCACTGGCTGTTACAGCTGGATGATAACAGCGAGTACAACCTATGGCACAGTAAACGCCGGGTGTACTTTTACGATGACCCACAACATGATTCAACCATACTGGTTAATCAATATCTGGCTGAACCCTTTAAAGATGATGTAATTGTTGGCCAGGCCGCCAGCGAAAAATTTAACAGTTTTATTCATTTTAGGTATATCAAGAAGCTTCAGAACATGTTTCTGGCATTAAAAGCGGAGAGAAAGCCGCTGCCTGAGAATGTAGATTCGCTAATTGTGTTTGGTGTGGCGTTAGGGTTGCATGTTGAACAGCTGTTGACGAAACGAGACATTACCAATTTGTATATCTGTGAACCGAACCTTGATTTTTTTTATGCTAGCTTATTTGTCACTGATTGGTCCGCCATTCTGACTGCAGCTGAGCAGCAAAAGAAGCGTATTTACCTGAATATTGGTGGTGATGGAACAGAGTATTTTCATGATTTTATGGGACAATTCTATCAGGTGGGTGCCTATGCGATAGCAAACACCTATATGCTACCGAGTTATCATACACCTCAATTGCTTAAAGCTATTCAGAGTTTAAAACAGCAACTTAAGGTGGTCCTGGCGATGGGTGAGTTTTATGACCATGCCCGCTATGGAGTAGCGCATACCTACATGAGTGTGGAAGCTGGGCACAAATTTTTGTACGCAGATTTAGCTAAAGCCGCTAAGCTACCGGCGGTGACTATCCCTGTTTTTGTTATCGGTAATGGCCCGAGCCTTGATAACTGCATTGACTACATTAAAGAGCACCGAAGCAAGGTAATTGTGATCAGTTGCGGTACCGCAATCCGTTCGTTGCATAAAATGGGTATTCAACCTGATTTTCACGCCGAAGTAGAGCAAAACCGTGCTACCTATGACTGGATAAATCAGGTAAAGGATCCTGCTTATTTAAAGCAGATAAAATTACTATCTGTAAATGGCGTGCATCCTGATACCGCAGGGCTATTCGAGTTTACCTACCTGGCATTAAAAGACGGCGAAGCTTCAACCCAGATTTTCAGAAATGGCTTTGTTTCAAATGGTTATAACGTGGGGTCTTTAGCATTTGCTTACCCAACGGTATCAAACTTAGTGCTTAATTATGTGTTAAAGCTTGGGTTTGAGCAGGTGTATCTGTTGGGGGTTGATTTAGGTTACGCCGATATTAATCAGCATCACTCAAAACACTCGGCTTATTATAAAGCTGATGGTAAAGACATTATTGATTATCAGAAGCACTACGGCAGTGGTATTCCTGTAAAAGGAAACTTTAAGCCTTATGTTTTTACCAAGCCCGAGTTTGATGTATCCAGACAACTTATTGAAAAAGCGCTTGCAGAAAAGCAGCGACGCTGTGATGTGTTCAATTGCAGTGATGGTGCTTTAATCAAAGGCGCTATGCCATTAGCACCGGATAATATTATTATTCAGCATGATTTGGATGTTAAAGCTGAATTAAGCCGCTTTTTAACGGCAGCATACCACCCACCGTTTGCTACAGATTTAGCATCTAAGATTTTTAATTTCTATGAATTGTCGCTGTTCAAACAAACTATGGCTAAGTGGCAGTCGTTGATAAATAGTGACGCTACAAATTACAGTACAGCGAAAAGTATTATTGATAATCAGTGGCGGTTTTTAATTAATGAAGCCTCTAACGAACGCAATATTACCTTTTATTTGCTCTATGGCAGTTCTAATTATTTCCTCAGTGTATTGACTAAGATCCTGCCATCTGATGACTCCGAAAAAGATATTATGCGCTTTAACTTTGTGCTGGATATCTGGCGCCACTATTTAGCTGATGTTGAAGAAGACTTTGCAGTTAAACCCATCAAACAGGATCAGGTAGAGTCGGGGCTGACATTTAGTTAGATGGCTTCACTCTAAAATAAGTGCTCTTGAGTAAAGTTCAGTAAAACTAACCAGCATTAGTACTGATAAAAATAGTAAATGATTGGGTTGTTGCTGAATAGGCAACAACCGCTTGAAAATGACGGGTGTGATAGAATAAAACTCGCTGCGAGTAGCCTCGCTAATAATATACTATTAACAATTGCCCATTACTCTATAACGATGTAAGAGGTAAGCGGGCTCAGCGGCGAGCGTCTTATGGCGTACTTATCTAAACCAAATACCTCTTTTAGTGCCAGTGTTTCCCCCGGAAACTTGTGGTAATTTAGCTCATCAAAACCAATAACACTGCCTTTGGTTAAATGGCCTTTAATTAATTCAAGGCATTTTTTGGTGGGTTCGTAAATATCAAAATCAAAGTATGCCATAGCGATAATAGTTTGAGGATTATCCGCCAGGTATTGCTCCAGGGTTGCCGTGGCATCGCCTTTAACAATTTCATATTTTTTAATGTGGCTTAGCGGGCTTTCTGATTCATGATATTGCAGCACGCTGTCCAGGTAATGCTCGTAGCCTTCGGTGACACTGTAGGCCCCTTTTTTGATTACATCATTGCAGCCATCTTTCTCTGATACTGACGGGAAGCCCTCGAAGGTATCGAAGCCTATGATCTTGCGGTTATAATTGTAGGGCTCGTACATGCCGCGAAATGATGAAAATAACGCGAGGTTTTGCCCCCAGCGCACACCAAACTCCATAATGACACCATGCACCGGCAGTGCTTTTTTATACAATTCGTCCATAAACATAATACGTGACAGATCCTGACGGCGCATAAACAGGCCTAAATTGTTCAGTATTTCTGCCTGTGGCACCGGACAATCGCTAAAGGTTTGGTAAAAATTTCTGCGGCTGTCGGCTTCTGTTGCTGATGAATCCGTGGATACCACCGGATTGGTGTTTGTTTTGTTATTCATTTTTTTATTCCCGAAAAGTAAGGCTTACTCAGGTGTGACATAAGCGATCAGCTCGCGGCCAAAGCCCAGGGCTGCACTGGCTTCAGCATAGCGAATATAGTTGTCTATGTTTTTGCTAATCAGAAAGTTTTCACAAAATACGCGGCTAAAATGCGCTTGTTTGCCAAGGCTTCTGTCCTGCCAGTAATTAGAATGTGAATTGGTCAGGAAAACTTCGATAGGAAAGTTGGTTTGCAGAGACAATAAGCGATAGCCGCACGCCGAGATAAAGCTGCTTAAATTTTCCTGATTAAAATAGCTGAGATGCTCCGGTGGCGCAAACCAGGTATTGTCGGTATAGCCTTGCTGTTGCAAGGCCAGTTGAAAATCAGAATAGTCATTCGGTACTTTGATTCTCAGCGCGGAATTGGCCGACAGTAAGGGTTTGAGTATCGCCATGGTTTGGAACGGGTCCAGCACATGCTCCAGCACATTTTGCAGGTTAATCAGGCCAAAGGTGCGGCCTTTGTAGTGTGCCAGGCTTTGTTCAATGCTGCCTTGTTGAAAATACGGCAACAAATGCGGGTTGTGTTTGCTGATACCAAAATCAGAATAATCACAGCAGGCAAGCTCCCAGCCAAAGGTTTCAAAAGCGTTGACAAAAAAACCTTCACCACAGCCCAAGTCCAGCAAGCTGCGGGGCAAATTATTCTGCTGTGCTACACGGTGAGCGACACTGGCGATATTGTGAAAATACGCCAGCTCCTGCTCAGTATAAGAGCTGTGGTAAGAGCCTTCAGGCACCTGGTAGTACTTAGCGTTATAATGCGCCTGCAACTGTGCCTCTGACGGTTTGGGTATCGCTTCAATAAACCCCAGCGCGTGGCGGTGTTCGGTAAATTTTGCTTGGTCAGACATTATTACGGTTACCTGTTAGTAATGGCGTCAGCTCAGTAAGAGTATGCAGCAGCGTTTTAGCGTCATAGCCAGGTTTAGCCTGCACATCCTTATGGCAGCCTGTCAAAATACGGATGGTTTGTGCGCCTTTTTTATTCAGATTAACAAAGTCTTTTGCCGGGTTATCGCCGATATAAACCAGATCCTGCCAGCGGCATTGTTCAGCCTTTTGGATTAACTCAAAACAATAGGTGGAAGGTTTAGCATGCTTTATGCCAAAACGGTGAGTAATAAACATACGTTTGAAATAAGGCGCTAAGCCAAGCGCCTCTACTTTATTTTGCTGCACTATTTTGTGGCCGTCGGTGACAAGATACAGCGGTCCGGGAAGGCTTTGCAGCATTTGCCGATGGGCCAATGGCAGTGTTAGCTGCGGTTTATGTAACCGGTAGCGCTGCAAACACGCGCTGATATTGGTTTTACTGGCTAAGTTATGTGGTTTTAACCAATCGTCAAAAATACGTCCGCGGCCCTGGCTATCCAGCAATTGGCATAAACGTTGGAAACCGGAGACGGCATCTAGTTGCCAATGTTGCTGCGCCATATCGGCTACAGCGCGAAAACCGCTTTCTACGAACTGACGTTCATCGTATAGGGTGTCGTCCAGATCAAAAATCAGGATCATACTGATAGGTATCCATACTGTAGCGCAATTGCCTGATTGGTTGCTTTGCTGCAGTAAAATCACTAAGCCGGGCTTCCGGCTGCATGGCTTGCTGAAAACTCCAATACAGGCTGTCCAATCCAGCCACTATGCTTAGAGTCGAAGCGCCGCCAAAACGGCTGTTACATTCTATAATGTGTGGCTTGCTGTTGGCGTCAATAATGGCCTGCATTACCACCGGGCCTGTGAGTTTCAGCTGTGCCAATATATGGCTGAATTGCTGAGCTAAAGCCGCATCGCTGAAGGTGGTGCTGATTTGTGATTCGCCGGCTACGACTTTATCGCGCTGTCGCAGTACCAGGCCTTTTACGCGGCTGTCTTTATCCAGCCAAGCATCAATACTGATTTCTTTGCCGCTTTGCATCGGTTGATAAATTGGTGCCTGCAACTGCCTTGCATGCTGCAAGGCCTGTTCTTTGCTCAGCGCCAGGCCGATTGATTTGGCGCCGGCACCAAAGCGCTCTTTAACAACCAATTGCTCTGCGTTGATATCGTCAATCTGTAATGACGCCGGAATAATAGGTAGTTGATGCTGGCGGCCAAATTCAGCAAAGGCCAGCTTATCCAGGCACAATTTAATGCCGGCCTCAGGTGACACAATAATGTGAATGCCTGCTTCTGCAAAGTAAGAGTGGTTTTGTGCCCAAAACAATAGCTCTCCATCGCGGCTGGGCAGAATAACCTTGATATTCCGCTCAATACAGCCGCGGCGTAGTTCAGCTTTATTGGCAAGGATTGTGGCAGGCATTTGCCAGAAACTATCGGCAAAAGCTCTGCTTACACTTAAAGGCTGCATGTCGCCGGCAATAATGCTGCCGGTTGGAAACAGCCGCAACCAAGCTTGCCTGGCTGCTTGCAACATAGGAATTTTGGCACCTGCACTGGTTAACAGCAATGCGGTGCCGGAAAGAGGCTCTGTCACAGCAGATCCCAGCTTAGCGGTGTGCCCATCGCTACATCCTGCTTTACTTTACGTCCAAGAAATTCTGGCAAATATTTCGGTGCTAAACCAAGGCCCGGCCGCACTGAGCGCAGGTTTTCTGCAGTAAAGATATCTCCGGCTTGCATATCTTTAGCAATATAGAGCGAGCGCCGGTGTACCCGGGAGGAAATTTCTTTATCGGTACAGCCGTAGTGTATTGTACCAAGCGCATCATGAGCGCGGTTGGTTTCCTCTACCAACATTTTTAGTTCGGCGGGCTCCAGAGAGAACTCGGCATCAACTTCGCCACCGTTGCGGTCTAATACAAAGTGTTTTTCGATTATGGTAGCGCCGAGTGCGACTGCTGCAACAGATACACCCACCCCAGGAGTATGGTCAGATAGGCCGACCTGGCAGTTAAACAGTTGCGCTAAATGTGGGATGGTACGCAAGTTCGCATCGATCGGGCGGGCAGGGTAATTACTTGTGCATTTTAGCAGAATGAGATCTTTACAGCCATTACTGCGAAGTACTTCAACTGATTCTGCAAGTTCTGCTTGCGTTGCCATGCCGGTAGACATAATAACGGGCTTACCGGTTTTCGCCACAGCAGCAAGCAGGCCATGATCAATATTTTCAAAGGAGGCAATTTTATAACAAGGTACGTCAAGAGATTCTAGAAAATCGACTGCCGTCAAGTCGAACGGCGAGCTAAATGCCAACATACCTTTGCTGTTGGCATAATCAAAAATAGGTTTATGCCATTCCCAAGGCGTCATTGCAACTTTGTATAGGTTGTACAATGAGTTACCTTGCCACAGGCTATTTTTATCAGCGATAAAAAACTCTCGCTCGTGGACATCCAGCGTAATAGTATCCGGCGTGTAAGTTTGCAGTTTTAAAGCATGAGCGCCTGCTGCAGCGGCTGCATCAACTAAGGCCATCGCCTTTTCCAGTGATTGACCGTGGTTGCCAGACATTTCGGCAATGACAAAAGGTTGCTGTGTTGGCCCTACTAGCCGGTTGCCAATTTTTATCTCTGACATCACGTTCTCGCTACCATCGTTAATATTTGTTTTACCACTATAGGCGTACCTGTGTTCATCTGAACTATGTTGCTGGCCGCTTGGCTAATTTCATCCAATAGTGCTGGTTGGGACAGGTAATAGCATAGTTGCTCTGCAAAGAACTTTGCTGACATTTCAGCAGCCTGACCCAACCAGACACAGGCCCCGAGCTCGTCTAGATACGCCGTTGTCGCCTGCTGATTTTCGGCAACGGTCACTACTAAACCCGGCAGGGCACAAATGCATCTCTCCCAATGTGTGGCTCCGCCCGCACCTAGCATGAGTCTAGCCCGGTGCATCAGGCTGGCCATGTAATTACATTGCACATGTAATTGCACATTAGGCAGGCGCGCAACTTGCTGCTGTAGCATAGCGCGCCACGGGTTATTTGCGCCTAATACTATATCGGCCGTAACCTGCTGTGACTTTAGCTGTTCAATAGCATTAACTGCCAGTGAGGTTAAGTTTTGCTCATCACTTCCGCCAAAGCTGACCAAAATATGCTGCGGCTGGGGGGAGCTTTGGCCTTGGTAAAATTCATCGCGCAGCAGCGCATAGCGTGGGCCTAATAATTGTAGGCAATGGGTTGGGATTAATTGTTGATAGCGCTCGCTATTGTTCGGTAGCAGGTTTTGATCCAGCAATATGTCGCAGTCATGTTGGCGGTTGGCCAAATCGTCAATCACCAATATTTTATGACAGCGCTGGCGCATAAGCTGGCAATAGGCTTGCCCTAGCTGATAATGGTCAAGCACCAGCAACTGATACTGTGTTGTGAGACTGCGCAGGCATTGCAGGGCGTCATCAACTTCATTGTGGATAGTATCGGGAAGGATAATCACATTAACGCTTTGGCTATTAAGCCAGGCAATTAGATTTCCCTCATGTGGCCGGCATATAAAGTCAAACTCAGCACCTTGTTGCTTAAGCGCCATAGCCAGTGTCAGGCAGCGCATAACATGGCCTGAACCCAGGGTAACAGAGGCGTCAGCGCGGAACAGCACCTTCACTGCGCAGGCGCCAGTAACAGTTGATACAACAACTCAGCACGACGCCAATCTTCAGTAGTATCAATATCCTGCACTAAATGATCCGGTAACAGCAGCATTCGCGAACCTGTGCCGAACACAGCTTTAGCACTATCCAGCCAAGTATCAGCGGTTGCCCAGTAAAGTTGTCCAGCATCATGGAATGTCTCAGCCAGATCTTGTGAGCGCTGCATAATGCTGGCCGGGTCAAACGGCACCACGCCACCTTCCGTTGTTTGCAGCAATGCGCGCTGAATGGGAAAAGAAAAACGGGTGGCGCTAAACACATAGTCGGCTTTACTGCTTAACAGCATCTGGTATGCGGCTGCAATACGTTCGCTGTTCAATAACGGGGTAGTAGCATAAATACAGGCGCAGCTGCTTAGTGGCCAACCCAGTTGTTGCAACTCCGTTATAGCGTTACGTATTACGTCTGTGGTTCCGGTAAAATCGTCTGCTAGCTCAGCCTTGCGCACAAAAGGTGTTTCTGCACCGTACCGGCGTGCTATGGCCGCTATTTCAGCATCCTCGGTGGAGACCACCACTTTGTCCACTACGCCGCTGTTCAATGCTGCTTTAATGGGGTAAGCCAGCATAGGCTGGCCACAGAAGTCTTTAATATTTTTGCGTGGTATGCGCTTACTGCCGCCGCGGGCGGGAATGATGGCGACTCTCATTGCAGCAGCTCAGTCAGTGTATCGGCGATATATTGCTGTTGGTCGCCGGTCAATTCCGGAAACATCGGCAGGCTGATGATGCGCTCATAAAAATCTTCCGCTACCGGAAAATCGCCCCAGTCAAAACCCAGTTGCTGATAGTAAGGCTGGGTATGGATAGGGATATAATGCACATTGACACCTATGCCTGCATCGCGCAAGCCATCGAATACGGCTTTACGTTTAGTTTTGTCATCCAGCCGGATAATAAACAAATGCCAGGCACTGATATTGTCATCATCCAGCGCAGGTAAGCTTAAAGGCAACTGTGCCAGCAAGCGGTGGTAGTTTGCGGCCAGCAGCTGGCGTTTTTGAATTATTGGTAGCAAGCGCCGGCTTTGGCTTAGCCCTAAAGCGGCTTGCAGATCAGTCATGCGGTAGTTGAAGCCCAATTGTAACTGCTGATAATACCAGTTGCCATGGCTGGGCTCAGTCATCAGGCCTTCATCACGGCTGATACCATGGCTTCTGAGTAAACGCATTTTATCGGCCAGTTCAGTGTTATTAGTCAGCGCCATACCGCCTTCGGCAGTGGTGATGATTTTTACCGGATGAAAGCTAAATACCGTAATGTCGCTGTAGCGGCAACAGCCCACAGCATCATCAAGATAACTGGCACCCACAGCATGTGAAGCATCTTCAATGATTGCAAAGCCAAACTCGTTGGCCAGGTAATGAATTTGCTGCATATCACAGCTGGCGCCGGCCAGATGCACAGGAATAACGACCTGCGGCAGCGTATCATTGCTACGCGCCTGCTCCAGCTTCAGCCGCAGCTTATCAATTGCCATATTGCCGCTGTCGGGTTCTACGTCAACAAAATCGACATCAGCACCGCAGTAACGGGCACAATTGGCCGAGGCAACAAAGCTGATAGGTGAGGTCCAGACCCGGCTGCCCGGGCCAACCCCCAGCGCGAGGCAGGCAAGATGCAAAGCGGATGTGGCGCTATTAACAGCTATGGCATGCTGCGCGGTGGTTAGTTCGCTAAGGCGTTTTTCAAAAGCCGGTACAGTCGGCCCCTGGGTTAAAAAGTCGCTTTGCAGTACCTCTGTTACCGCATCAATATCAGCCTGGGTAATGTGCTGGCGGCCATAGGGGATCACGACATAGCTTCCTGATTAAACTGGCGCATTTGCTCGACAGTAAGAAAATCCGGGTTAGTATCAGACACATACTCAAACCCAGGGGCTACCGGCTTGCCTTGCTCTTGCAGGGCGTTACTGGAGAAATCATTACTGCGGTTAAAAAATTTGATGGCCGGTGCGATAACAAAATGATCAGCGAATTCATAAGTATGATAGGACATATCACCCGGACACATCATTTCATGCAGTTTCTCACCCGGGCGAATGCCCACTTCTTTTATCGGCAAATGCGGCGCCATCGCTTCGGCCAGATCGACAATACGGATAGAGGGGATTTTCGGTACGAATATCTCACCGCCCAGCATGCGCTCAAAGTTCTTCAGCACAAAATCGACACCTTGTTGCAGGCTAATCCAGAAACGGGTCATCTCGGGGTGTGTTATTGGAATATGATCATTTCCTTTATCTACTAACTGCTGAAAAAACGGTACCACTGAGCCGCGGGAGCCAACAACATTGCCGTAGCGCACCACGGAAAACCTCGGCTTGCTGTCGCCAACCATGTTGTTGGCAGCAATAAACAGCTTGTCGGATGCCAGTTTAGTGGCGCCGTAAAGGTTTACGGGGTTTGCAGCCTTATCGGTAGATAGCGCGATAACTTTTTCAACGTTGGTTTCAATAGCTGCGTTGATCACGTTTTCGGCGCCATTGATATTGGTTCTGATGCATTCGGTCGGGTTATACTCTGCCGCCGGAACCTGTTTTAACGCTGCCGCATGGATCACATAATCTACACCGTGCATAGCGCGGATCAGACGATGCTCATCGCGTACATCACCGATAAAATATCTCATGCAGCTGTGATGAAACTTTTGCTGCATTTCATACTGCTTTAGCTCATCACGTGAATAGATAATAATCTTTTTCGGTTTGTAGCGCGCTAACAGAGTTTCCGTGTACTTATGGCCAAACGAGCCGGTACCGCCGGTAATCAGAATGGTTTTGCCGTTAAACATAAGCTGCCCTCAGGAACCACGTAATGTTGCAAATTGCTGTGTGAGCTGACTTTAGCATAAAGTATGCCGCCGCTTCTAACATATTAAACTTAAACAGTTTTGCAGCCATTGCGTCAATAAATTTTATGCCGCTACTGAATTAATAGCGCTTTAGTGTCGCTTTGACTAAACTATAACCAGTTTTAACGATGAAGTGGTGTCATGATGAAACTTAATGCTCCCGGCAGTAGCAACACCCTCAATCAGGCGCAGCTGCAGCAGGAAAACCTGCTAAAAAAGTTGGCAACAGCAAAACGTATTAACAGTGCCGCGGATGATGCCGCAGGCTTACAAATTGCGAATCAACTTAGCAGCAGTATTAATGCCAAGGCTCAGGGCGAGCGAAACGTGTACGACGGTATTTCGTTATCCCGTGTTTATGAGCAAGCGTTGCAAGGCGTAAATGACAACTTTGCTGAGCTTAGCCGCTTGTCTGTTGCCGCCGGTAATGGCATTTATGGTACGGAAGAACGGCAGGCGCTGCAGGCGGAAGCCGATGCGTATGTTGCCAACGCACAGCAGATCATTGACAGTTCAGAGTTTGCCGGCAAGAAGCTGTTCGGCGAAGACGCCAGTGTAGCTTTTGGCTCCGGGTCTGGAAGCGTTAACCTTACCACCACAGATGTTGCAGCAGGTTTGCAGGACCGCAATGCCTTTAATATCGATTTATCCAGCGCGCAAAGTGCTGCGCAGTCGCTGGATAGTATTGCTCAGGCGCGTGATTACATTGGTGGTTTGCAAGCTCAGGCCGGGGCTGAAGCCAACCGGTTTGCCAGTGCCGCCAGTAATTTAAATGGCCAGCAGATTGCTGAATCAGAGGCGCGCAGCCGGATTGAAGATCTGGATTTTGCCCGTGCGACCAGTGATAAAGTGGCTGCAGATATTCTTGCTAACACATCGGTTAGTGTAGCGGCGCAATCCAGGGTGCAACAGCAACAAGCATTGAATCTGCTGAGTTAACTATCTCTGACGCTATTTTTTTGACACCGGCGTCAAAAAAATAGCGTCTTCTCTTGCAAGCTGACGCCTGCACAGTACAATGCAGTTAAAAGCATAATAAAAGCAACAGCATGTCAAATACGCCTTCACTGTATATTGTTGATGAACAAAGCCAGCGTAGTGGCCGTTTAAGCACGGTGCTGGGCTTTATTCATGAACCACATCAACAGCTGACATTGCAGGAATTGCAGCAACGTTTAAGCGCCGATGAACCGGCTGTAGTGCTGCTTGGCGCTTTAGGTAGCCAGTTGCATGCAACGCTGTTACAGCAATACCCGGCTACGGCATTTTTGTTGTTAGGTGAAACCCTGCAACCGCTTTTGGAACACGCCAATGCCGTTGGATTATTAACTGAACCTTTTGCTTATGCCTCACTGACACAACTGCTGCGTGATTGCCAGCAGTATCACAGGTTACTGCCAATACAGCGCCAGACTGAAACTGCAGTTAAGTTTGACGGCATGGTTGGCAATTCAGATGCAATGCAGCAGGTACGCTTTCTTATTCAGCAAGTGGCTAAAACAGATGCCAACGTGCTGGTGCTTGGGCCTTCAGGTACAGGTAAAGAAGTGGCAGCCCGCAATATCCATTTGTTATCTAACCGCTCAGGCGGACCTTTTGTGCCTATTAACTGTGGTGCTATTCCGGCTGAGCTGTTGGAAAGTGAGCTGTTTGGCCATGAGAAGGGCGCTTTTACCGGCGCAATCTCAACCCGCAAAGGCCGGTTTGAACTGGCCCAGGGCGGCACGCTGTTTTTAGATGAAATTGGCGATATGCCGCTGAACATGCAGGTTAAACTGCTACGGGTGTTGCAGGAGCGCACTTATGAGCGTGTTGGTGGTACCCAGCCAATTAAAGCCGACGTCAGAATTGTTGCTGCAACGCACCGCGACCTGGAGCAGATGATTACTGAAGGCTGTTTCCGCGAAGACTTATACTACCGGTTGAATGTGTTTCCAATTGAGACACCGGCCCTTAGCCAACGTACAGACGATTTACCTCTGTTGGTGAGTGAGTTATTAAAGCGCCAGGCTAAGCATAGCCAGGCAATCGTTAAGTTTACGGAGCATGCAATGCAAAGCCTGCAGTTACACAGCTGGCCCGGAAATGTGCGTGAGCTGGCGAACCTGCTGGAGCGAATGGTCATTATGTACCCGGATCAGGTGGTTGATGTGGCTGAATTGCCACACAAGTACCGTCATCTGGACATTGAAAGCTACGTACCGCAGTATCCGGAAAGCTTGCAGGAACGCGATCTGCTAAATGAGATGTTTCAGTCAACCGACGATGATGACACAGACGATGACAGCGGCTTTGCATCAGATGCTGATACGCTGCAGCAGTTGCCTGAGCAGGGGCTGGATTTAAAAGAATACCTTGCTGAGCTTGAAATCCGCTTTATTTCACAAGCGCTGGAGCGGCATGAGTTTGTTGTTGCCCGGGCAGCTGAAGTGTTAGGGCTGCGTCGTACTACCCTGGTTGAAAAAATGCGAAAGTATAATCTCGGGAAAGATGAGTAACTGCTGCTGTCAGAGTTTTGACAGGTTTAACCATCTGAAATAAATCAATAAAATGCTGGCATAATGTCTGCATTACTCCCCTGAACGATGTGTTTCAGGGGGACTTATGACTTCAGCCAGTGCTATGCACTTTTCGCCCTCCGGGTTTGCCCGGCAAGGCTTATCAGTTGTTGCAGCCAGTGGCCATCAGCTCTCAACGTATTGCGCATCAACCGGGCTTGATCCTGTATTGCAGGCATTGCCAGCAGCAGTCATTTTATTAGATCAGCGCGGTGTGGTGTACCAGGCTAATCCCGCTGCTGTATCTATGTTAGGTGAGCAGCTGGTTGGAGAGGCCTGGTTTTCCATCATCAGCCGCTGTTTTAGCCCCCGCCGTGATGACGGCCTGGAAGTGTCGTTAAAAGATGGCCGCAGGGTTAAATTACAAATTAATGCTTTACTGACGCACACCGAATATACCCAGCCAGGACAGCTAATCATGTTGACCGATCTGACCGAAACCCGGCAATTACAAAGCAGGGTCGGTCAGATGCAGCGGTTGTCTGTGCTGGGCAAAATGATGGCCACCCTGGCGCATCAAATACGCACGCCGTTATCTGCTGCAATGTTGTACGCACAGAATTTGGCCAACCCAAGAGCCACCTGGCAGGTTCAACAGCAGTTTCAGCAAAAGTTATTATCCCGTTTGCAGGATTTAGAGCAGCAGGTCAGCGATATGCTGCTGTTTGCCCGCAGCGGCAGTTCACAGCAGGTGGCAGAATTTACGCTCGATCAGCTGATTACAGAAATTGAAGCAGCGGTTGACGCTTTGCTGGTGCAGCACCAGGCGGATTTTACCCTGCAATGTGATGAGCCGTCGCTTCGTCTTGTTGGTAACCAAAATGCTTTGTGCGGTGCGATACAGAATCTGATCCAAAACAGTCTGCAGGCAATACCAGCCAAAGCTCAAATACTGCTGGAGCTCAAAACAAGCGAACAGCACAGTGGTAAGTTGCTGCTGCGCCTTACCGATAACGGGCCCGGGGTTGCGCCGGCGTTACACGATAATTTGTTTGAACCCTTCGTTACCGGACGCGCACAAGGCACTGGGCTTGGCTTAGCTGTTGTGCAGGCTGTGGCGCATTCACATCATGGTTCGGTAAGGTATGTGCCCACTAAGCAGGGCGCTTGCTTTGAAATGTTGCTACCGCTTTCCCACAGTGTTCAGGAGGCAGGCCAATGACACAACGTATTTTACTGGTCGAAGACGATGCCGGCTTGCGTGAAGCGTTGCAGGATACGCTGATGCTGGCGCAATATCAGGTTCTGGCCGCCGACAGTGCCGAACAGGCTTTATTATTGCTGCAGCAACATAAGGTACAGCTTGTTATCAGTGATGTACAAATGCAGGGCGTATCCGGTTTGACATTACTAAAGACACTGCGCGAGCGCTATCCGCAATTGCCGGTGCTGATGATGACGGCTTACGCAACGGTGCAGGCAGCAGTAGAGGCCATTCAGCTTGGCGCTATCGATTATCTGGCGAAACCTTTCTCGCCGGAAGTATTAGTGAATACTGTCAGCCGTTATGTCAGCTCTGAACCCTCAGGTAATGTTGAACCCGTGGCCGCATCAAATAGCAGTAAACAGCTGCTGGCGCTGTGCGGCAAAGTTGCCGCGACTGATGTCAGTGTGATGATCACCGGGCCCAGTGGTTCCGGCAAAGAAGTACTGGCACGCTACATTCATCAGTTATCAGAGCGCAGAAACGGGCCTTTTATTGCGATAAATTGCGCCGCTATTCCGGAAAATATGCTCGAGTCAACGTTGTTTGGGTATGAGAAGGGTGCCTTTACCGGCGCGATAAGCGCGTGCCCTGGCAAATTTGAGCAGGCACAACAGGGTACTATCCTGCTGGATGAAATTACCGAAATGGATTTAAACCTGCAGGCTAAGTTGCTACGGGTATTGCAGGAGCGGGAAGTAGAGCGTTTGGGCGGGCGTAAAACCATTAAGCTCGATGTGCGGGTGCTGGCCACCAGTAACCGTAATTTAAAGCAGGCTGTAGCGCAAGGCGCTTTTCGGGAAGACTTATTTTACCGGCTTAATGTGTTTCCGCTTATCTGGCCAGCACTATGTCAACGCCCTGACGATATAGTGCCACTGGCGGAGCATTTGCTGCAGCGCCACTGTGCTGACAGCGGACAAGCTGTACCGGTTTTAACCGCAGAAGCACGTGTGCGCCTTAGTCAGCATAGTTGGCCGGGAAATGTGCGTGAACTGGACAACGTGGTACAGCGGGCGCTGATCATTGCACAGGGCAACACGATAACAGCAGAGGATATTATGCTGGAGCCGGACGATATGGCGCAGTCTGCTGCGCTGGCTGCGGCGGACACTGCCTTACTGGCAGATGCCGATGAGCCTGATATTGCTGATGAGAGCAGTAATAGCTTTAAACACAGTGTGCATGAGCAGGAACACCGCATTATCCTTGCCACTATGAAAGCCTGCGCCAACCGGCGCAAAGACGTAGCGCAAAAGCTGGGGATAAGCGACCGTACATTGCGTTATAAGCTGGCCAGAATGCGCGACTGCGGTATTGACCTGCCTGTCTGAGTTACCTAAACCCTCGTTACGAGGGTTTTTTCTATATATTTCATTGCGTTAAAAACTGGCACAACTCCTGCTTTGTTAGAGGTAATTCTAGTTGCAGCATTTTTTTGACGGATAACGCTATGAACATCAAAGGTCAGGCACTTTATGCAGAAATGCAGTCATTGGCGGGCCAGGCAAGAGGGCTTGGCACTGAGCTGCGGCTGCAAAATACAGAGCAGGTGAACCCAAGCCAAAGCGATTTCAGTTCTATGCTGACCAGTGCGCTTAGCCATGTTAACGATCTGGCTCAGGAAACCGGCAGAATGCGTACCGCAGTTGAGCTTGGTGATCCTAATGTGTCACTGGCGCAGGTCATGATAGCCAGCCAGAAATCATCTTTAGCCTTTGAAGCGACAGTTCAGGTACGCAACAAGCTGGTTGAAGCGTACAAAGACATTATGTCAATGCCAGTGTAACGGAGGAATAGGTTGTGGCTGAAAATCAATCAACCGAGCTGGCGCTGGCTGGTAACGATTACAGTAGTGGTGAACAGCAGGAGCAAAAAAGTGGTTTTGTTGGCTCGTTAGGCGGTATGGATCTGGTGCGTCAGATCACGCTTATCGTTGCATTGACAATTTGTCTGGCCATAGCAATTTTAATCATTATGTGGGCACGCCAGCCTGAAATGCGTCCGCTGGGCACCTTTCCTACTGAAGAACTAATCAAAACGCTGGACCACCTGGATGCGCAAAAAATTGATTACACGCTTGAAGGCAATGTGATCTATGTTGCTGAGGATAAGTTTCAGAGCACTAAATTATCATTGTCACGTGCAGGTTTAACGCAAGAGCCTTCCAGCGGCACCGAGTTTCTGTTGCAGGACAGCGGTTTCGGTGTCAGCCAGCGCCTGGAAATGGAGCGGTTAAAACACAGCCGTGAGCAGCAGCTGGCCCGCACTATTGAAGAGCTGCAAAGCGTGGCGCGGGCGCGCGTATTGCTGGCTATCCCCAAAGAAAACGTGTTTGCCCGGGTTGAAAAGCTGCCATCAGCAACAGTGCTGGTTACGGCGCGTGGCGGCACGGTCATACGTGACAGCGAAGTAGACGCTATCGTTGATATAGTAGCGTCTGCTGTGCAGGGGTTATCTCCGTCAAGAGTTACCGTTACCGATCAGAATGGCCGTCTGCTCAACAGTGGCTCTCAGGATGCCAGCTCTGCCCGTACCCGCAAAGAGTATGAACTGCAGCGTACCCGTGAAGAAGAATACCGTCAGAAAGTTGACTCAATTTTAATGCCGGTGCTGGGCTATGGTAATTACACTGCTCAGGTCGACCTGCATATGGATTTTACTGCAACCGAGCAAACGCAGAAACGGTTTAACCCTGACCTGCCTGCTGTTCGCAGCGAAATGACGATTGAAGAAAACAGTGTCGGTGGTTTAAGTGCTGGTATCCCGGGAGCTTTGTCTAACCAGCCACCGCTGAACTCGAATATTCCGGAGCAGGCCACCGGCGCTAATGCTAAACCGGTGGTTCCTGGCCGTAATCATAAAGAAGCGACCCGCAACTATGAGCTGGACACGACTATCAGCCACATCTCCCAGCAAAGTGGCGTGATCCGGCGTTTAAGTGTGTCCGTTGCGATTGACTACGTTGCCGGTGAAAACGGTGAACCACAGCCGCGGCCTCAGGCAGAGCTGGCTGATATCCGTCGCCTGCTACAAGGTGGTATCGGCTTTGATGCACAGCGCGGTGACATGATTGAAGTGATCTCTGTGCCCTTTATGAAAGATGAAGTGGTACAGCCACCGACACCTGCATTCTATGAAGAAGAATGGTTCCTGCGAGTCGTACGTCTTGCCATTGGTGGCCTGATTATTATCGTGCTGATCCTGGCGATAGTGCGGCCAATGCTGAAGAAACTGATTTACCCTGAAGATACCAAAGAGGCCTATGACGACAATGCTCTTAGCAGCGGGCTGGACTTAGGGGATGACACCATTGATATGCTAAGCTCAAGCTTTGATGAAAATGCCGTGGGCTTTGCACCTGATGGCACACTGATGCTGCCAGACTTACATGGTGATGATGATTTATTACGCGCAGTTAGGGCCTTGGTTGCCAATGAGCCTGAACTGTCTTCTCTGGTAGTGAAAAACTGGTTGGCTGAAGATGAGTAGCATAGAAGCGACAAAGCCGGCGTTTGACGTTGGCAAACTGGACGGTGTTGAGAAAGCGGCCATTTTATTGCTGAGTTTATCAGAAGAAGATGCTGCGCAGATCTTAAAGCACTTAGAGCCGAAACAGGTGCAGAAAGTCGGTCTGGCGATGGCGCAGATGACAGATTTGAACCAGGCCAAAATCAGCGCTGTACACCGGCTGTTTATTGAACAAATTCAGAATTTCAGCACCATTGGCTTCCAGAGTGAAGAGTTTATCAAACGCGCGTTAACAGCGGCATTAGGTGAAGAGAAGGCAGCTAATCTGATCGATCAGATAGTACTGGGTGGTGGTGCCAAAGGCCTGGATTCATTGAAATGGATGGACTCTAAGCAGGTGGCGAACATCATCCGCAACGAACACCCGCAGATCCAGACTATCGTGTTGTCCTATCTGGAACCTGAACAGTCCGCCGAAATTCTATCGCAATTCCCGGAAAAGGTAAGGCTGGATTTAACCATGCGTATTGCCAACCTGGAAGAAGTGCAACCGGCGGCGTTGCAGGAGTTAAACGAGATTATGGAGAAACAGTTTGCAGGTCAGGCGGGTACGCAGACCGCGAAAATGGGTGGCTTAAAAGCAGCTGCCGACATTCTGAACTATATGGATACCAATATTGAAGGTCAGCTGATGGATTCAATCCGTGAGCATGACGAAGAAATGGCGCAGCAAATTCAGGATCTGATGTTTGTGTTTGAAAACCTGATAGATGTTGATGATCGCGGTATTCAGGTATTGCTGCGTGAAGTGCAGCAGGATGTGCTGATGAAAGCATTAAAAGGCACAGATGAAAACTTGAAAGAGAAAATCTTCAAAAATATGTCCAAACGGGCGGCAGAATTGCTGCAGGATGATTTGGAAGCCATGGGGCCAGTGCGTGTCAGTGATGTGGAGGCGGCACAAAAAGAAATTCTGTCGACTGCACGACGCTTGTCTGATGCCGGCGAAATTATGCTGGGCAGCGGCGGTGGTGATGACTTCCTGTAAGCAAAATGAGTGCGCATATGTCAGTTGATGCCTTTAAATATAAACGGCCATTTTCGCCGGATGATGACACCGAAGAGCTGTTAAAGCAGTGGCAGACACCGGATCTGACTTCAGAGCAGCTAAAGCGTAATACCAAAACCAATGCGTTGAATAAAACCCAGCCGGTTGCTAAAGCGCAGAAGCCACAGGAAGAAGAAGAGTTAACCCTGAAACCACTGACGGCGGATGACATCGAGCAAATCCGTCAGGCTGCTTTTGATGAAGGATTTGCCGAAGGCAAAGACGAAGGGTTCAGTAAAGGCTACGGCGAAGGGCGAGAACAAGGCCAGCAGGATGGTTTTACCCAGGGGCAGGCTGAAGGCAAAAAACAAGGATTGGCAGATGGTCAGGAAGAGCTCAATAACAAGTTAACGCAGCTGAGTACTTTGCTGGATCAACTACAGCAACCACTGGCAAATGTGGATGCGATGGTACAACAGCAATTGCTGGAGCTGAGCCTGGCAATGGCGCAGGCCGTAATTGCCGTCGAAGTTAAGACTAATCAACAGGTTATATTGCAGGCAGTCAGTGATGCTATCAGTGCATTGCCGCTCGATGCATCGCAGCTGCTGATAAAACTTAACCCGCAGGATATCAGTACCATTGAACAATTTTACGGCACAGAGGCCCTTATCGAGCGAGGTTGGCAACTGCGGGCTGAACCGTCGATTGAGCAGGGTGGCTGTATGGTAGAAAGTAGCCGCTCAAGTGTTGATCGCACTTTAAGCCAACGCGTTCAGAGCAGTCTTGAACATTTCCTGCAGCTACAGCAACACGCTGATGCGCCTGAGGCCGGGGAATAATCATGGCCAGCAGTGAA
Source organism: Rheinheimera sp. ATLC3 (assembly GCF_059429535.1). Taxonomy (NCBI): domain Bacteria; kingdom Pseudomonadati; phylum Pseudomonadota; class Gammaproteobacteria; order Chromatiales; family Chromatiaceae; genus Rheinheimera; species Rheinheimera sp. ATLC3. The sequence goes on along the minus strand of NZ_CM182103.1, from coordinate 750,543 downwards.
ACGCTGAGCCAGTTTCTGCAACAGCAGTTGGGCTATGTTCATCGTTCAAAACCTTCTGTTTCCGGGCATCTGGTGCGGGTCGTTGGTTTGACGCTGGAAGCTACCGGCTGCAGTGCGGCAATTGGCCAGCCCTGCAGTGTCGAAACCGCCCGTGGCGATATCATGGCCGAAGTGGTTGGCTTTGCTAATGATCGCATTTACCTGATGCCCAAAGATGATGTTTCCGGTGTCGTGCCGGGGGCCAAAGTTACACCCATGCTGAATTTTAAAGGTGTGCCGCTTAGCATGAACTTGCTCGGGCGTGTTATTGACGGTGTTGGCACGCCACTGGATGGCAAAGGGCCGATTGCAGCGCGCGAGCATGGTGGTATCAAAGGCAAACCAATAAACCCACTGCACAGACGGCCAATAAAGCAGCCACTTGACGTGGGTGTGCGGGCAATCAACAGTATTCTGACCGTAGGTAAAGGTCAGCGGATGGGCTTATTTGCCGGCTCTGGTGTAGGTAAAAGTGTGCTGCTTGGCATGATGACACGGGGCACCTCTGCCGATGTCATTGTTGTCGGGCTGGTTGGCGAGCGTGGTCGGGAAGTTAAAGAGTTTATTGACGAAATTTTGGGGGACGAAGGTAAAGCGCGTTCGGTGGTTATTGCGGCGCCTGCTGATGTGTCGCCGCTTATGCGCTTAAAAGGCTGTGAAACGGCGGTCCAGGTAGCGGAGTATTTTCGTGATCAGGGGCTGGATGTACTGCTGCTTATCGACTCTATTACCCGTTATGCCCAGGCCCAACGTGAAATAGCGCTGGCGGTTGGCGAGCCACCGGCAACAAAAGGCTATCCGCCTTCTGTGTTCGCCAAGTTACCGGCACTGGTTGAACGTGCTGGCAACGGCAGCGGCAGCCAGGGGTCTATTACTGCATTTTATACGGTATTGTCAGAAGGCGATGATCTACAGGACCCGATTGCTGATGCGTCCCGTGCTATTTTGGATGGCCACATAGTGTTGTCTCGTGCTTTGGCTGACAGTGGGCATTTTCCGGCAGTGGACATTGAGAAATCTATCAGCCGCGTTATGCCGTCGGTGACCAGCAGTGAACATCAGCAGATGGCCCGTTCAGTTAAGCAGCTGTATTCCAGTTATCAGCAAAGTAAAGATCTGATTGCGATAGGCGCCTATGTGCGTGGTAGCGATCCTCAGTTAGATAAAGCCATAGCAATGATGCCCAATATCAACCGGTTTTTGCAGCAGGGTATGCATGATGTTGTCGCCTACGATGACAGCCTGCAGGCACTGAGCCAGTTGGCACCTGTAGCAAGGAATAACACCGTATGATCAACAAGCGCTTTGCGATGCTGATTAAAATTCAGCAAGAAAGAGAAGAAAAACTGCAGGCGCAATTTGTTTCGGCCCAGCAATTTTACCAGCAGCAGGAACAAAAGTATCAGGGGCTGGCGAACTACCGTACCGAATATATACAGCAAAGCCAGCAGCAGGGCAGTGCCGGCTTACAAAGCCGGCAGTACACGCAATTTGTTAACTTTATCGGCAAGTTGGATCAGGCCATCTTACAGCAGGGACGGGCGGTACATCAGGCCCGTGCCGCGGCCGAGCAACGTAAACAAAGCTGGTTAGCCATGCAAAAGAAACGTAAGGCGCTGGAACTGCTGGTTGAACGCAATAATGTTGCCGAGCTGCAACGCCAGTTAAAGCAAGAGCAGAAGAACGCCGACGAGTATGCCAATCAGTTATTTATGCGTCGGCTGGCGGCTCAGCAGGATGACAACCTGGCCTGAAAATTGAATGTTGGTTAAAACGTAATAAAGGCAGTGGCCGTTAATGCGGCAAATAGTCAGAGTAGCAGTAACACGCTATAGCTATATTTTGACATAGCTGGCATGGGAGATAAGCATGACGCAAGGCTTACAAATATCAATGCTATTGAGCACAGACACGTCGCTCAAATCAGACAGCGCTAAAACTGATGCTGGCACTGATGGTGAAAGCGCCGTGTTTGGCACTATGTTCGGTGAGCTGGTTCAACCGGCAAAAAACGACCCTTCTGATACAAAACTTCGGCAGTTGCCTGCCGCTGTAAGCTCGCTTTCTGGTATCAGCCAGGCGCTGCGAAGTGCTGCTATGGCTGCTATCAGTGATGAAGAGAAGGCTGCTGTCGATGCAGACGGCAGTGCAGATGAAAGTGCGCAGCAGGATGCTGAAGAGGCATTGCTCGCCGCAAGTTTGCTTGACCAATTAGCGCTAAAAGATAAAAGCCGCTCTGCTAAGGCAGCATCTGAGCAAGCTGCGGCCAGCAGCGATAACAAAGAAGCAGGGCAGGATATTGCGCAGCTGGCCAGAGCAAATGCCACTGCCGCGCAACAAGCAGCAAGTGACGAGATGCCCGTAGAAGCACATACCGCTGATAACAATGCTGAAGCAGATTCAGCCGCCGGGCAAACAGATAAAGCCGCATCAGCAACTAAACAAACAATAACTGACGCAAAAAATGTAGCCTTAGCTGACACTGAGACGACAGAGCAGAAACCTGCCTCACGCTACGACAATGCGCAGATAGCGCGTGGCAGTAAAATGACACTCGACTCCGCTGCCAGTGCAGATAAAGCCATACCGGTGCCGCCGGAGGATGGCGATATCTCTGTTGTCGGTGTGAATGCTGAAAACGCCGAAGATTTGGCCGGGTTGACACAGGCCACATTAAAAGCTGAAGCAAAGTCTGCTGAGGATAAGCCGCTTAAAACAGGTGCGGCTAAAGTTAAAGCGGAAGCAGACGATGCGTCTGTTGCTCAGGGTGCTAAGCTAAGTGCTGAGGATGCGCCGGCGTTGGCGGGTGCTGGTGCGGTAAATGTGTTGTCGCCAGACGACGCCACAGCTGCGGCTGATACTGAACAAAAAACGTCAAATGCCAGTGCTGCTGAAAAGCTGCTGAAGCCTGACGGTGATAAAACCGATAGCAAATCTGGCGCCAAACAGGGCTCTGAGCAATCCGGCCAGCAACAAAACCCAAGACAGGGCAGTACTCAGACCGCAGCTGAAATACAACAGCTGACGGCTGAGGGGCAGCACCAGCTTCAGTCTGGTATGAAGTCAGGCGCCGATACTGCCGGTGTGCGTCATGATGCTATTTTTAGTCATAGTTTGAACGCAGCTGAGCAGCGTCAGCAAACTGGTGTTGTGCACACAGTTCAGCGCAGCCAGGCTGAGCAGTTAAAACAGAACCTGAATTTGTTGCAGCAGGATGCCGCTGGTCAGCTTCGGGAGCGGGTTAACCTGATGGTACGGCAGAATATTCAGGTAGCCGAGATCCGGCTTGACCCTGCGGGTCTTGGCCAGATGCAGATTAAAATAGATATGCAGCAAGAACAGGCTTCGGTGCAGTTTGTTGTGCAGCAGCCCCAGGCGAAAGAAGCACTTGAACAACACATGCCAAGATTGCGTGAGATGTTGCAGCAGCAGGGCATTACCCTTAGCGAGGGCAACGTACAACAGCAGAGCCAGCAACAGGAACGACAGCTCGCCCAGCGCGATGACAACGGCAGCGGCAGACATCGGGGGGGGCAGGATGCGGGTGATGACAGTTCAGCTGCTGCTCCTGCGGTGCAGGTAACGGCCACTGTGAATGATCGACTGGTGGATTATTACGCATAAAGTCTGGCAAGAGCGGAATTTAAGGCGCGATGATTTACATTGCCGCTGACAGATGAGCATAATAACGCCGGACAAAACGGACGGAAGACATAAACTATGGCAGCAGAAAAAGATTTAGTCATTGCAGAAGGTGGCGGTAAAAAGAAATTATTGCTGATCGGTGGAGGCGCTGTACTGCTGATTGTTCTGGGTGTGGTTGGTTTTATGTTCTTGTCCGGCGGTGACGATGCCGCAGCACCAACGGCTGCAGGTAATGAAGCCTCAGCGTCAGCGGGCGCTGACGGTGCAGAGCCCAAAGGCACCGCCTTATATGTGCCCTTACCACGGCCTTTTGTATTTAATGTGCCGGGTGCTTCACGGGATCGTATGGTTCAGATTAAAGTGCAATTGTTGGTGCGTGGTACAAACAACGAAACCATCGCCATGCGTCATATACCACTCATTGAAGGCAGCCTGCTGGAAACATTCAGTGCCGCCAATGCCGATGAGCTGGTAACGGTTGCCGGGCGCGATGCACTGAAGAATAAAGCGCTGAGTGATTTACAACAGGCGATGATTGAAGTGGTTGGTTCGGTGGTGGTCGATGAAGTGCTATTCACCGGTTTTGTTATGCAATAAGAGTGAGCAGCCGTGACTGATTTACTGTCACAAGACGAAATTGATGCGCTATTACATGGTGTCGATGACGTTGAAGAAGAAGAAATAGACGAATCCGGCGAGGGCCGGGGCCGCTCTGCCATGGAATACGACTTCTCGTCGCAGGATCGTATTGTCCGTGGCCGTATGCCAACACTGGAAATGGTGAACGAGCGCTTTGCCCGCCATATGCGAATCAGTTTATTTAATATGATGCGCCGTACTGCCGAGGTTTCTATCAACGGTGTGCAGATGATCAAGTTTGGTGAGTATGTGCATACCTTGTTCGTACCAACCAGCCTGAATATGGTGCGCTTCAGACCGCTTAAAGGTACTGGTCTTATTACGATGGAAGCGAGGCTGGTGTTTATTCTGGTGGACAACTTTTTTGGTGGTGACGGCCGTTACCATGCCAAAATAGAAGGCCGCGAATTTACGCCTACCGAGCGCCGCATTATTCAGATGCTGCTGAAACTGATTTTTGAGGATTACAAAGAAGCCTGGGCACCGGTAATGGATGTGTCGTTTGAATATCTCGACTCTGAAGTGAACCCGGCGATGGCGAACATCGTTAGTCCGACAGAAGTGGTGGTTATCAGCTCGTTTCACATTGAACTGGATGGTGGTGGTGGTGATTTCCACGTGGCCTTGCCTTACTCCATGCTGGAGCCTATCCGCGAATTACTCGATGCCGGTGTGCAAAGTGACAAAGAAGATACGGATTTACGCTGGAGTAAAGCACTGCGCGATGAAATTATGGATGTTAAGGTCGATCTGACTACAAAAATGATGGATGTGGACCTGACGTTGCGTGAAGTGATGGAGCTAAAAGCCGGCGATATTATTCCGATTGAGATTCCGGAACATATCACGGTATTAATTGAAGATTTACCGACTTATCGTGCCAAACTGGGCCGCTCGCGTGAAAACGTGGCGCTTAAAATCACTGAGAAAATTAAGCGGCCTGAGTCGGTTAAATCAGAAATGCATGTATTTACTAAAGGCGGGCGTCGGCTTGACAGCGATGCCGATATCTCTGAATTAGAAGCCGATCTGAATCTGTCAGATCGTGATAGAAGGTAACTAAGATGGCTGATGATAAAGACACCATGGACGAATGGGCCGCCGCGATGGCGGAAGCTGAAGGTACTGGAGACGGCGCTGAGCCGGTTGAACTGGAAGAGTTGCATGGCGAGAAAGCCGATATTACCGTTGATGAAAAACGCAAACTCGACACCATTTTAGATATTCCGGTGACTATTTCAATGGAAGTGGGGCGGGCGAAAATCAGCATCCGTAATTTGCTGCAGTTAAACCAGGGGTCTGTAGTGGAGCTGGAGCGGGTAGCGGGTGAACCGCTGGATGTTCTGGTCAATGGTACCCTGATTGCGCATGGTGAAGTGGTTGTGGTAAATGACAAGTTTGGTATTCGTCTGACAGATGTTATCAGTCAGATTGAACGGATTAAGAAACTTCGCTGATGCGCCTATTTTATTTCGCTTTATGTTGTATGTTGCTGTTACCGGCAACGCTTAATGCGCAAACGCAGGCAGAGGATACGGTAGTTGATGTGACGGCTGACAGCCGTGCTGACAACGCTGCTACGGACAACAGTACTGCGGTTCTGCCGGCAACACCGGCAGAAGTACCCGCTGAGCCTGCGCCGGTGCAACCGGTTACCAAACTTGATAACAGCGCGCAGCGGCCATCTGCCGGGCTTGGCCTGGGGAAAATGGCGTTGTCACTGGGTATCGTTGTCGCAATCGTTATTGCGCTTGGCTGGGCATTCAAAAAATTGACACTGCGCCTGCCAGGCAGTCGGCATATAAAAATAATTTCCACTATGCCGCTTGGGCCCAAAGAGCGTTTGTTAGTTATTGAAATGCAAGGAAAACAGCGTGTTTTGGGGGTGACCTCACAAAGCATAAATTTGCTGTTTGAACTGGAAAATCCATTACCTGAAGAAAAGTTGGCATCAGACTTTCATACACAGTTGCAATCGTTCCTGAAAAAATAGTGTGAGCTATGTTGCGACTGTTGTTCGTGGTGCTGGCAATAATGCTAAGCCCCGATGTTCTGGCTGATAATGGTGCTTTATCTGCTGTTACTGTAACCACCGGCGCCGATGGCAGCCAGCAATACAGCGTTACGCTGCAGGTGCTGGCGCTGATGACGGCGCTGAGTTTTATCCCGGCCATGGTCATTATGATGACCAGCTTCACCCGCATCATTGTGGTACTGGCCATACTGCGTCAGGCTATAGGCCTGCAACAATCCCCATCTAATCAGGTGCTTATAGGCATTACGTTATTTCTGACGTTTTTTATTATGGCGCCGGTGTTTAAAAACATTAATGACACGGCTATACAGCCGTATTTATCGGAGGAGATTACGCCGGTGCAGGCGCTGGACGCGGCGATAGTGCCAATCAAAGCGTTTATGCTGCATCAAACCCGCACCAAAGATCTGGATACCTTTGCCCAAATTGCCGGGCTGGAAGTGGCTGAGCAGCCACAGGATTATCCGATTACTGTAGTGATCCCGGCGTTTATTACCAGCGAGCTTAAAACCGCATTTCAGATAGGTTTTATGCTGTTTATCCCGTTTCTGATCATCGATCTGGTGGTCGCCAGCGTGCTGATGGCCATGGGTATGATGATGCTGTCACCGATGATTATATCCTTGCCTTTCAAACTGATGATGTTTGTACTGGTTGATGGCTGGATACTGGTAATGGGGACGCTGGCGACAAGCTATGGGGTGGGCACATGACACCAGAGGTTTTTGTTGATGTACTGCGCGATGCGTTGTATCTGGTTATTCTGCTGGTTAGCGCCATTATTCTGCCGTCGTTATTTGTCGGTCTGATTGTGGCGGTGTTTCAGGCCGCAACATCCATTAACGAGCAAACGCTTAGCTTCCTGCCGAGGTTAATTGTCACCTTGCTGGCGCTGATTTTTGGCGGTCATTGGTTTACCCGGGTGATTATGGAGTACACCAATGAACTGTTTCTCAGTATTCCGACGGTGGTAGGTTAAACCAGGTATGGAATTTCCACTTAGTGTCCTGATGCAGACTATAGCTGATTACCTGCTGCCGCTGTGCCGGGTAACGGGGATGTTTCTGATCATGGCCGGCATAGGCGTACGCAATATCCCTATGCGGATTAAAACCGGCCTGGTAGTGATGATCACGCTGATAATCATGCCAACGTTGCCACCTGTCACGAACCCGGATTTGATGTCTGGGCAGATGTTTCTGGAAGTTCTGTTACAACTGCTGATCGGTTTTGCACTGGGCTTTATCTCGCTGATGTTTATTAACACTTTTGTGCTGGCGGGGCAGTTGCTGGCGACCCAGACCGGTTTAGGCTTTGCATCGATGGTCGACCCGGCAAGCGGCGTTAACGTGGCTGCGATAGGTCAGTTTTATCTGATCCTGGCCACTTTACTGTTCTGGTTGTTTGATGGCCACCTGATCATGATCCAAATGCTGGTGTTTAGCTTTGATACGTTGCCGATTAACGGCCAGTGGTGGGAAGTGACCAGTTACTGGACGGTGATCGAGTTTGGCGGCTGGATGTTTGCTACTGCACTGGCGATAGCACTGGCACCGATAGTCTCTATGCTGGTGGTGAATTTGTCTTTTGGCATTATGACGCGTGCGGCACCGCAGCTGAATATTTTCTCTATAGGTTTTCCTATCACCATGCTGTCAGGTTTAATTATCCTGTGGTTGACGCTGGACACCTTTTTATTCCATTTTGACAAACAGTGGCAGCACAGCATCGATTTCAGCTGCCGGCTGATTGGCTGCTAACCGGAGGGCTCTGCAATGGCAGATGAAAGCGCCGAAAAGACCGAACAGCCCACGTCCAAAAAGCTGCAGGATGCAGCCGAGAAAGGCCAGATTGCGCGCTCTAAAGATATGGGTACCGCTTTTGTACTGATAGGCAGCGCCGCAGCGATTTTAATTTTTGGCAAAATGCTGGCAATGGCACTGCTGGATGTTGCCCAGCGCATGATGCAGCTAAACCCGAAAGACATTTTTGAAACCAATTCTATGTTTACGGCCTGGGGCGCGGTTGGTGAGCATATCATTCCGCCACTGGCCGGTATCTTCTTTATTATTCTTGTCGCCAGTTTTATTGGCAATACACTGCTGGGTGGTTTTAACTTCAGCTGGCAAGCGGCTGCACCTAAAGCTAGTAAGCTTAATCCGTTAAGTGGGTTCAAGCGTATGTTTGGTTTGCAGGCATTGGTGGAACTGCTAAAGAGTATTCTTAAAGTGCTGGTGGTAGTTGGTATCGCTTACTTGCTGCTGAAGATGTTTTTCTTTGACATCATGGCGCTGTCGCTTATGAGTGAGCCAAACAATATAGAATCAGCGCTGTATTTTCTGGCCTGGCTTTTTTTGGGCTTATGCGCCAGTGTCTCGGTGATAGCTGTGGTCGATGCGCCGTATCAGAAATGGAACCATATACGGCAGCTGAAAATGTCGCTGCAGGAAATTAAAGACGAGTATAAGAACAGCGAAGGTGATCCGCAGATTAAAGCCCGTATCCGTCGCACCCAAATGCAGATGTCGATGAAACGGATGATGCAGGAAGTGCCTAAAGCCGATGTTATTGTCACCAACCCGACCCATTATGCTATTGCATTGAAATACGATCAGGGCAAATTTCGCGCCCCTGTGGTAGTGGCAAAAGGCGTGGATGAAGTGGCGATGCATATCCGTAAAATTGCTAACGAACATAAAGTACCGGTGATTGAATCGCCTGCACTGGCACGGTCTATTTATCACACCACAGAGTTGGATCATCCGATACCGGAGCAACTGTTTGCTGCTGTAGCGCAGGTGCTGGCCTATGTGTATCAGCTTAGAATGTACAAAAAAGGCAAAGGCAACCGGCCTAAAGCGCTGGCGAAAGAGCTGCCTATCCCAGAAGGCTACCGCCACTAAGCCAGGAGATATTAAAACAAAACGTGCCTGCTGCGTATTTACCGGTACTTGTTGGAATGCTTTTTGCTGATACCTGATACAGCGCCAATTTACTGTCAGGGTTGTCATGCAGTTAGCCAGTTATTTTACCAATTTCGACCGCTCGAAATTTGCCTTTGCCAAAGGCCTCGGTACACCGTTATTTATTCTTGCCGCTTTGGCCATGGTGGTGTTGCCATTGCCGCCATTGCTGCTCGATGTATTGTTCTCCTTTAATATCGCCCTGGCACTGGTAGTGCTGCTGGTGACCATTTACACCATGCGACCGCTGGATTTTGGCGCCTTCCCGGCTATTTTGCTGGTAGCAACCATTATGCGACTGGCACTGAACGTGGCCAGTACCCGGGTGGTGCTGCTGGAAGGGCATGAAGGTGGTGATGCGGCGGGTAAAGTGATCGAGGCTTTCGGCTCAGTGGTTATCGGTGGTAACTATGCTGTCGGTATCGTCGTGTTTCTAATTCTAATCATTATTAACTTCGTTGTGGTAACCAAAGGTGCTGGCCGTATTGCTGAAGTGTCGGCCCGTTTCACGCTGGATGCTATGCCCGGTAAACAAATGGCCATTGATGCTGATTTAAATTCAGGCCTTATCACGCAGGAAGAGGCGCGGGTGCGCCGGGAAGAAGTCACCAGCGAAGCGGATTTCTATGGCTCGATGGACGGTGCCAGTAAGTTTGTAAAAGGCGATGCCATTGCCGGCATCGTTATCCTGGTGATTAACCTGGTCGGCGGTTTGTTTATCGGCATGATGCAACATGATCTGTCGTTTGGCGATGCGATGGAGATTTATACCCTGCTGACGATTGGTGATGGCCTGGTGGCGCAAATTCCATCACTGTTGCTGTCTATCGGTACTGCTATCATTGTTACCCGGCAGAATAAGTCTGAAAACATGGGCCAGCAAATGACTGATCAGCTGGGCAATGTGCATGTACTGTTTGTTGCCGCTGGCGTACTGACCCTGATGGGGATAGTACCGGGCATGCCACATTTTGCATTTTTATCACTGGCAGCTGTAGTAGGCGGTCTGGCGTACCTGATGCACAAACGTAACAATGAAACCAAAGCCGAACTGGTTAACCGCAATGCTGCCGATCTGGCGCCGGTCGAGACCAATGTCGTCAAAGAAATTGGCTGGGACGATGTGCAGGGTGTCGATACGATAGGCCTTGAAGTCGGCTACCGTCTAATCCCACTGGTTGATAAGTCTCAGGGTGGCGAACTGCTAAGCCGGATTAAAGGCGTGCGTAAAAAATTGTCGCAAGAGCTGGGTTTTCTTATCCCTGCGGTGCACATCCGCGATAACCTGGATTTAGAGCCAAACAGTTATCGTATGACGTTGATGGGGGTAACCAGCGGTGAGGGTGAACTGCGCCACGACAACGAGCTGGCGATCAACCCTGGGCAGGTATTCGGTACGGTAAAAGGTATTGCCACTAAAGATCCGGCTTTTGGCCTAGATGCGGTATGGATTGGTAAAGATCAGCGCGAACATGCACAGACCTTAGGCTATACCGTTGTTGACGCAGCTACAGTAGTAGCGACCCATTTAAGTCAGATCCTGACCAATCATGCAGCCAGCTTGCTTGGACATGAAGAAGTTCAGAACCTGCTGGATATGCTGGCCAAACACTCACCGAAACTGGTTGAAGGCTTGGTGCCAGATACCTTGCCGCTGACCTCAGTGGTAAAAGTACTGCAGAACCTGCTGAATGAAGGTGTGCCAATCCGTGATATGCGTACCATAGTGCAGACACTGGTGGAGTATGGTGCTAAGAGTCAGGATGTTGATGTGCTGACGGCTGCATGCCGTATTGCGCTGCGCCGGCTTATCGTGCAGGAAGTGGGCGGCAATCGCAAAGAAATCCCGGTTATTACCTTTGCACCTGAACTGGAGCAGATGCTGCATCAATCAATGCAGGCTGCCGGCAACGACGGTGCTGGCATAGAGCCGGGTTTAGCTGACCGTATTCAGCAGTCATTGCAGGATGCACATCAGAGCCAGGAATTAAGTGGCGACAGTGCGGTGTTGCTAACGTCAGGAATTTTACGCTCAGTAATGGCACGATTCGTGAAATACACCATTCCAGGACTTAGGGTATTGTCATATCAGGAGATACCTGATGATAAACAAATTCGGATTGTCAGCGTAATAGGCCAGGCAAGTTAGGAGATAACTGATGAAAATCAAACGTTTTGTCGCAAAAGATATGCGCACAGCCTTAACTGAGGTAAAAGAGTTTCTTGGCCCGGATGCTATTATTCTGTCAAACAAAAAGGTCGCTGAAGGCGTCGAGATTGTTGCAGCGATAGATCAGGAACCGGTACCCGCGGCTAAGCCCGTGCCTGCAGCGCAGCCTCGGCCTGAACCGCGCTTCAGCGCTACTGTGGATGATGATGACGAAGCGCAAGCGCCGGCAGATTCGCTAAAAGCCTTGTTAGCCCGGCAGATGATAAAGCAACAGGTGACACAAAATGCCACCGCTAAACCGGCTGTAAAATCTGCAGCGCAGGAAGCGCCGCGTGCGGCTCAATTTGAGCGTCAAACTTCTGGCGCGGCAGCAAGCGCTAATACCGTTCAGCTAACAGAGCTGACTAAACTTCAGGAGCAACAAGCGAAGTTAGTGCAGCAGCAAATGGATGCTATGCGCAGCGAAATGTTGTCCATGCGCCAGTTATTACAGCATCAGGTATCAGGTTTAATGTGGCAGGATCTGGCTCGACGTGAACCCGTGCGGGCGCTAATTATCGAAAACCTGCAGCAATTAGGATTGTCTGAACAGGTTGCTGATCAGCTGGCGTGTTTTATGCCGGAAGAGCTAAACAGTGCAGATGCCTGGGAGGCAGCTTTAGAGCTGCTTGGCGGACAACTGAGCACAACCAATGACGATATATTGCGCCGTGGTGGGGTGGTTGCGTTGGTTGGCCCGACAGGTGTCGGGAAAACGACAACGGTTGCTAAGCTTGCGGCAGAGTTTGCCAAGCGCCATGGCGCCGATCAGGTGGCCCTGATTACCACGGATAGTTATCGGATTGGCGCTTTTGAGCAATTAGCGACATTTGGCCGGATAATAGGTTGTCCGGTAAAACTGGCAAAAGACAGTGATGAGCTGGCGCTGTTAATTAATCAGTTACAACAACGCAAACTGATATTGATAGATACTGCAGGTATGAGCCAGCGCGATGTACGTTTGGCTGAAAAACTTGCCAGCCTGATGCATAATAGTCGTGTCAAAATAAAAAGTTATCTGGTATTGTCTGCGACAGCGCAGGCAAGGGTTATGCAGGAAAGTGTCACCCATTTTAAACGTATTCCGTTGTCTGGTTGTATTTTCACCAAACTTGATGAATGCTTAAGTTTAGGTGAAGTGATCAATGTGGCTATTGCAAATGCGCTGCCGGTAAGTTACTTGACGAATGGCCAGCGTGTCCCTGAAGATATAGCTGTTGCTGATGCACAGAAGCTGGTGCAGCAGGCAGAGAAATTACGAATTGCACAAAGTAGTACGGTTCACCAGTGGTATAACGACCAGATGAGCCGCGCGGACGGAACCTATGCATAGTCATGACAATACCGATGATCAAGCCAATGGCCTGAGAAGAATGAATAAGCAGATGGTAAAAGTAATATCAGTTACCGGTGGTAAAGGCGGCGTGGGTAAAACCAACGTTACGCTGAACCTTGCCATGTCGCTGGCCCAGCTGGGAAAGCGCGTGCTGGTGCTGGATGCAGATTTGGGCCTGGCTAACTGTGACGTTATGCTGGGGCTTCGGGTAGAAAAAAACTTATCGCATGTACTGGCGGGCGAGGCCGAGCTGGATGATGTGATCATCGACGGCCCTTTTGGTATTAAAATTATACCTGCCACGTCCGGCTCTCAGAATATGACAGAGCTGGCGCCAGCTGAACATGCAGGGCTTATCAGAGCCTTCAGCGAATTACAGACGCCTGTTGATGTCTTGTTAGTTGATACAGCAGCCGGTATTTCCGATATGGTGCTGAGTTTCTCCAGAGCCTCACAGGATGTGATGGTTGTGGTTTGTGATGAGCCATCCTCGATTACGGATGCTTACGCCCTGATGAAGATCCTCAGCCGTGACCATGGTGTCGAAAAGTTTAAGATAGTTGCCAATATGGTGCGCAGCCTGAAAGAAGGCCAGGAACTGTTTGCGAAGTTAACCAGAGTAACTGATCGCTTTTTAGATGTCAGTTTAGAGCTTGTGGCGACCATTCCTTACGATGAAAATGTGCGTAAAGCAGCACGTAAACAAAAAGCCTTTGTTGAAGCATTCCCAAAAACACCAGCCAGCATGGCGGTGAAGAGTCTGGCATTGAAAGCTGCAAAATGGCCATTACCTGCTACTGCGTCCGGGCATCTGGAGTTTTTTCTGGAACAGCTGGTTCAACCTCACATTGATCGGGGGATAGCGTGAACAGTAAAATTGCAGCTTATGGTGGTGTTGACCATATGCAGCAGTTGGTCGAACGCCACGCCCCTTTGGTTAAACGCATAGCTTACCATCTGATGGCGAGACTACCAGCTAGTGTGTTGGTCGATGATTTAATTCAGTCAGGTATGATTGGCCTGATAGAAGCAGCGAAAAACTTTGATGGCAGCAAGGGTGCCAGTTTTGAAACTTTTGCCGGTATCCGTATCCGCGGCGCTATGCTTGACGAAATGCGCAGAGGGGATTGGACTCCCCGCTCTGTACATCGTAACGCCCGTTTGATCGCGGAGACCATAGCAGAGCTTGAGGCTTTGTATGGTAGAGACATAAAAGATAGTGAAGTTGCTGAAAAACTTGATATATCTTTGGATGAATACCATCATATGCTAAGTGATATCAGCAGTGGCAGAATCATCGGGATAGAAGATCTTGGTGTTTCAGAAGATGTGCTGGTAACCTCTGGTGATACTGACTCAGATCATTTATATGAAAGTCAGGCAAGCGAAAGCTTTCATCAGGATTTAGCAAAAACAATCAGTAGTTTACCTGAGCGTGAAGCATTAGTGCTTTCGCTGTATTATAATGACGAACTAAACTTGAAGGAGATCGGGGCAGTGCTTAATGTCAGTGAGTCCCGGATCAGTCAAATCCATAGTCAGGCATTGGTCAGATTAAAAGCCAGAATGCAGGATTGGTTGTAACCTATTCTGAGATAACAGTAATATCTCGTCGGAGGGGATTTTGGATAAGAACATGAAAATTCTTGTGGTAGATGATTTTTCAACCATGAGACGCATAATAAAAAATCTGTTACGTGACCTTGGCTTTACAAATGTATCTGAAGCAGACGACGGTAGCACAGCGTTGCCTATGCTGCAAAACGGTGATTTCGATTTCGTGGTAACTGACTGGAACATGCCTGGCATGCAAGGTATTGATTTACTTCGGGCAATTCGAGCAGACGCCAAACTAAAACATATTCCGGTGCTGATGGTAACGGCTGAAGCGAAGAAAGAGCAAATCATTGCTGCTGCGCAGGCTGGGGTGAACGGTTATATTGTAAAACCTTTTACTGCCGCTACGCTGCAAGAGAAGTTAGCTAAAGTGTTTGAACGGATTGGCTAATCGTAACTGACAAAGGAGCGTTGCCATGTCCGCAATTACGGAGCCTTTAATTTCACTGGAGCAGGCCAGGGAGTTAGTCCAACTGCTGGAGATGGGAGAAAACGAGTCTGCCAATGAGTTGGTACAGCAGTTGGCTGTACCTGGTTCTTCTGAATTGTTTGCAGAAGTTGGCAAACTCACCCGTCAATTGCATGATTCACTTAAAAATTTCCAAATTGACCCTTCGTTAAACAACTTGCTCGAGGAAGATATTCCCGATGCAAAAAAACGGCTTAATCATGTTATAGACATGACAGAGCAAGCCGCTAACCGCACCATGGATGCAGTGGAGTCTTGCTTACCTATTGCTGATCAGCTGACACAACAGTTAGGCAAAATACAGCCACAGTGGCAGAAGCTGATGCAGCGTCAGATGCAACTGGGTGAGTTTAAATCGCTTTGCCATAATCTTGATGGTTTTTTTCAACAGGCAAACAATGACTCGAACACTCTGAATTCATTGCTGACAGATGTGCTGATGGCTCAGGATTATCAGGATTTGACCGGGCAGATATTGCGTAGGGTAATCGAGCTTGTTCGTGAGGTTGAGGAAAGTCTGATTGGCCTGCTGACCGCATTTGGTCAGTCGAGCCTGATGGTTCAGACTGAAGCTAAACCTGCGAAAAGCAAACCTAAGGCCCACGAAGCCGAAGGGCCTATCATTGACGCTGCAGAGCGCGATGATGTTGTGAGTGGTCAGGATGACGTTGATGATTTGTTATCCAGCTTAGGTTTTTAACAGAGGTGTCTTTGCATGAGCTTTGATATGGATGAGGATATACTGCAGGACTTCCTGGTAGAGGCCGGTGAGATTCTGGAATTACTGCAGGAGCAACTGGTTGAGCTGGAGAATAATCCGGACGACGCGAATTTGCTGAATGCCATTTTCCGGGGTTTCCATACGGTGAAAGGTGGAGCAGGGTTTCTGTCATTAACCGAGCTGGTTGATGCCTGTCATGGTGCTGAAAACGTTTTCGATATTCTGCGTACTGGCAAGCGCCGTGTTACACCAGAGCTGATGGACGTTATTCTGCAGTCGCTTGACAGCATCAATGCCATGTTTGTTGAAGTGCAGAACCGTCAGCCCCTGACGCCCGCATCTGCTGCTATTCTTGATGCACTGCACTACTACAGTGAACCTGAAGCTGCGGGTTCTCCTCCTCCTGCTGTAGCTAAAGCTGAGCCGGCAAAACCAGAGCCTGCTCCGGCACCTGTCGTTCAGCCATCCTCTGCCGGTAATGTTGATGATATTACTGAAGAAGAATTTGAGCAGATGATGGACGAACTGCACGGTAAAAATAAAGGACCGGCTGTTACAACATCAGCACCTGTGCCGAACTCTGCACCCGCAGCTGATGGCGGTGACGATATCACTGATGATGAGTTTGAAGCTATTCTGGACCAGTTGCATGGCAAAGGGTCTTTTATTCCTGACACCGCCGCTAAGCCATCAGCTGCAGAGCCGGCAGCAAAGGCCAAAGCGGACGATGAAATTGATGATGCTGAGTTTGAAGCTTTACTCGATCAATTACATGGTAAAGGCCAGGGGCCGGCCGCTGCGCCTGCGCCAACGCCAAAATCTGTTTCATCAGAACCTTCAGCTGCAGCAGTAAAACCTGCCCCAGCAGAGCCTAAGGCTGCGCCGGTGCCAGCGCCTGCAGCAGATAAAGCCGCAGCGGCTCAGCAGGCTGCTCAGGCTGAAACAACTGTCAGGGTTGATACTAAGCGGCTTGACCAAATTATGAACATGGTCGGCGAGTTGGTATTGGTACGTAACCGTTTGGTGAGTCTGTCTGGCACAGTACAAAGCGAAGAAATGAGTAAAGCCATTTCGAATCTGGATGTGGTTACTGCAGACATTCAGGGCGCGGTCATGAAAACCCGGATGCAGCCAATTAAGAAAGTATTTGGCCGCTTCCCCCGGGTTGTACGCGATTTAGCGCGTTCACTGCAAAAAGATATTGAACTGGTGCTGGAAGGTGAAGAAACTGATTTAGATAAAAACCTGGTAGAAGCGCTGGCCGACCCGTTAGTTCACTTAGTACGTAACTCGGTAGACCATGGCATTGAAATGCCGGATGTGCGGCAGAAGGCCGGTAAGAAACGTACCGGTACAGTTAAGCTAGCTGCTGCTCAGGCTGGTGACCATATTTTGCTTACTATCCATGATGATGGTGCCGGCATGGACCCGGAAAAGCTAAAAGGTATTGCAATCAAGCGCGGTATTCTCGACAGTGATGCCGCAGGACGAATGTCCGATACAGAAGCTTTTAACCTGATTTTTGCGCCTGGTTTTTCAACCAAAGAGCAGATTTCTGACATATCCGGCCGCGGCGTAGGTATGGATGTGGTTAAGACCAAAATTAACCAGTTAAACGGTACTGTGCATATTCACTCAAAAATGGGCGAAGGCACGTTACTGGAAATTAAAGTGCCGCTGACATTGGCCATCTTGCCAACACTGATGGTTGTCGTTGGAAAGCAGACTTTTGCATTACCACTTGCTGGCGTCAGTGAGATCTTCCATCTGGATTTGAACAAAACCAATGTGGTAGACGGGCAACTTACTGTGGTGGTGCGCAACAAAGCTATTCCGCTGTTCTTCCTGGAGCACTGGTTGGTCAAAGGCTCTGATAAGAAGCGCCGTCGTGAGCAGGGCCACGTGGTTATCGTGCAAATAGGCACCCAGCAGGTTGGCTTCGTTGTCGACTCATTGATCGGACAGGAAGAAGTTGTCATTAAGCCTCTGGACGCGCTACTTCAGGGCACGCCGGGTATGGCGGGGGCAACCATTACGTCCGATGGTGGTATTGCACTGATCCTGGATGTACCTAACCTTCTGAAACATTACGCGAAGAAATCAAAGATCAAGTTTGATCGCTTCAATAAAGTGAACGCCTAAGGAGAAAAACCTATGGCGATAAAGGTGTTAGTGGTTGATGATTCAAGCTTTTTTCGTCGTCGTCTGACAGAAATTCTGGCGAAGGACGGCGATATTGAAATCGCAGATACCGCTAATAACGGCCGTGAAGCTGTTGAAAAAGCGTTAGCGCTAAGGCCTGACGTTATCACGATGGATGTTGAAATGCCGGTGCTTGACGGTATTTCTGCCGTGCGTGAAATTATGCAGCAGCAGCGTATTCCCATTCTGATGTTTTCATCTTTAACACATGAAGGGGCAAAGGCAACGCTTGATGCACTTGAAGCTGGCGCGGTCGATTTCCTACCGAAGAAGTTCGAAGACATTGCACGCGATAAAGATGAAGCAGGCCAGTTGCTCAGGGACAGAGTCCGGGCAGTTGCCCGTAAACGGCAACTCGGCAGAACAACGTTTTCAAGTTCTTTAAGCCAGCGCTCAGAGCCTGCGACCGCTCCCAGGCTAAGCGAGCGGCCCGCATTAACACGCAGTACATTTGAGCGACCAAAGCTGAGTGAGCGTGTCAGCTCTTCAACTACGCGTTTTCAGGCCAGTGGTAAACAGTACAAATTAGTGGCTATTGGTACCTCGACCGGCGGCCCCGTAGCATTGCAGCGTATTATCACCGCACTACCGGCTGATTTTCCGTTACCTATCGTGCTTATTCAGCATATGCCGGCTGCATTCACCGGGGCTTTTGCCCAGCGCCTTAATTCATTGGCGAAAATTGAAGTGTGTGAAGCAAAGGATAATGATGTGCTCCGGCCTGGCGTAGCCTATCTGGCACCAGGTGGTAAGCAAATGCTGATTGAGGGCAGTGAACGCGACGCCCGCCTGAGGGTTAAAGAAGATGACTCGCCACGTATAACGTTTAAACCCAGCGTGGACATTACGTTCGCGACAGCTGCTAAAGTATATGCCGACAAAGTACTGGCAGTTGTTCTGACCGGAATGGGCGCCGACGGCAGGGAAGGTGCACGTTTGCTTAAGCAAACCGGTTCAAGAATATGGGCGCAGGATGAAGCCAGTTGTGTGGTCTATGGTATGCCTCAGGCAATTGCTGCCGCCGGACTGATGGACGTAGAGGTTGGTCTTAATGACGTCGCATCGCGTCTAATAACGGAAGTTGCAAATGGATAAGCTGGCTGTCAGCGGTTTTTTGCTGGCGATACTGGCGGTTGCAGGCGGCTTTGTTATTGAGGGCGGCAGCCTTACCACTTTGCTGCATTTCCCTGCGTTTCTGATTGTATTTGGCGGCACCATAGGTGCGGTTATGTTGCAAACGCCGGTTAGTCAGTTTCAGCTGGGGCTGAAAATGCTGCCTTGGGTGATAAGACCGAACCATATACCTCTGCAGCACACTGTTGAGCGCATTGTGCATTGGGGAAGCGCGGCACGTGGCAGCGGTTTTCTGGCACTTGAAAATGATGCATTGGCAGAGCAAGACCCATTTTTACATCGCGGTCTTAACCTGCTGGTCGACGGTGTAGAGCCCAGTGCTTTGCAGGATACGCTGGATGCAGAATTAACGCTGGAGCGCGAGCGTTTGTTACGTGGTGCCCGTATCTTTGAAGCCATGGGCGGCTATAGCCCAACCATTGGTATCGTTGGTGCAGTCTTGGGGCTTATTCAGGCGATGGCCAATATTTCTGAACCGGAATTACTTGGCACGGGGATCGCGACTGCATTCGTCGCTACAATTTACGGTGTAGGTTTTGCCAATCTGGTGTTTATTCCTGTTGGTAATAAATTAAAGAGCCTGGTGCACCAACGCACTTTATATCATGAACTGATAATCGAAGGTCTGGTGTCTATCGCTCATGGTGAGAACCCCCGAAATATCGAGCGTAAACTGTCTGCTTATCATCCGGGATAACGCCTATGTATCGTCATAAGCAAAAGCATTCACAGGTAGAGCCAGAACAACTGGACAGGTGGCTGGTGTCTTATGCCGACTACATGACATTAATGTTTGCGTTGTTTGTGGTGTTGTATGCGATGGCGATTGTTAAAGAAGAACAATACAGCGTATTGGCCGACAGCCTGACCCGGATGTTTGAAAAGCCGGAGCAATCTGGTACCGGTGTACCCGGGCAGTCGGTACTAACAACGCCGACAGCACAGAGTGAATTCGATCTTTATGGCAGCTCACTCGAACAGGCTAAAGGCCCTGAGTTGGTGGCAGATGCTACCCGTCTTTCCGATGTTTCCGAGCGTTTGCTCGGTAGTCCGCTGCAATCGGTAGAACAGCAATTAACAAAGGCATTAGCCAATTTGCTGGAGCAGGGGCTGGCAAAGTTGCAGCAAGACCAGAACTGGTTAACTATTGAATTAAGCAGTGGCCTGTTGTTCGCCAGTGGCAGCGCAACTGCGACGCAGTCAGCCACAACGCTGCTAACTGAAATTACCCGGGTAATTAATCCTATCAATAACTTTATCCGGGTGCGCGGCTATACAGACGATGAACCTATCAACAACGAATTATTTTCTTCAAACTGGGAATTATCGGTTAGCAGAGCGACTTCTGTACTGAGGTTACTGGAACAGTTAGGTACTGCTCCGCAACGTCTGGCAATTGAAGGTTACGGCCAGTATTATCCATTTGAACAGAACGACAGTGCAGAGGGGCGTGCGGCAAATCGTAAAGTGGTGATCGCAATATCCCGTTACGGCTATCAGCCGCCAATGTCGTCAGAAAACAGCGATACACCAAGCCGTACTGAAGATGCCGGTGTTTTACAACGGCAGCTTGAGAAAGTGTCACAGCAAGACGGCAGCATTAAAGTGATAGCCTTACCCGGCGGCGGCATCCGTATTACTACGCGTGAAGACAACCCAGATGTCGTTCCGCCAGAACAACAGGAACCCTGAAGTGGTTATTTGGACAGTTGCAAATCAGAAAGGTGGTGTAGGTAAAACCACCACTACTGTTACGCTAGGAGGCTTGCTGGCACAACGAGGCTATAAAGTCTTATTGGTCGATACCGATCCGCATGCCTCACTAACTTATTACTTTGGTATTGATGCAGAAGAGCTGGAAGTGAGTGTGTACGATATCTTTATTCGCGGTAAAGATATCAGCAGTGAGGAGATCCTGCAGTCGCTGTGTCCAAGTGGCATGGCAAACCTGGATATACTGCCATCTTCTATGGCTCTGGCGACATTGGACCGGTCTCTGGGTAGTAAAGGCGGCATGGGCCTGATGCTGAAAAAAGCTTTACAAAAGATCAAGAAAGAATATGACTATGTGCTGATAGATTGTCCACCGGTAATGGGTGTGTTAATGGTTAATGCCATTGCGGCCTGCGATCGGATCCTGATCCCGGTGCAAACCGAGTTTCTGGCATTGAAAGGTTTGGAAAGGATGATAGCAACGATGGCGCTAATGCGTACTTCTCAGCAAAAGGAGTATGCCTATACTATTATCCCTACTATGTATGACAAGCGCACTAAGGCATCTTTGGAAGCTTACAAAGAGCTGAAAGCAAAATATCAGGACAGGGTATGGTCAGCGGTAATACCGGTCGATACCAAGTTCCGCGATGCCAGCCTGGCACAGACACCGCCAAGTGAGTTCGCATCTGCATCTCGCGGTGTTTTTGCTTACAACACGCTGTTGACTTATCTGTTGCAGCTGACGCCGGAGTCAGCATGAGCAACTTAATTGCCAGTCAGAAGGTCATGCAGCATTATCTGGCTGCTTTGTTAACCGAAGAAGAGCAAACAGAACAGGTTGTACTTGCGGAACAGAAAAAGCAGCAGCTAAATGAGCTGTTGTCGCAGGCAGTGGTTTCGACCAGTCCTGCAGTGACAAAAACACCGGCTCAGCCAGATACGAAAGCTCAGGTTAAAACGGATACAGAGGCAAAAGCGCTTGCCGCGTTAAAAGAGCGCTTTGCTGTCGCAGAAAAAACGCAGCAATTACAGCAACGCGATGTACCGGTGGCAGAGCGTTTAGCCACGCCGGTTAAAGCAGAGCCGCAGCCGCCTCAGGTTGTTGCACCTGTGCTGAAAGATTATCGTCAGGGGAAATTTCAGGCGCTGTTTTTTGATGTGGCAGGTTTGAAAGTTGCGGTACCGCTAAAAGAACTTGGCGGTATTCATCAAATGGGTAAAATTAGCAGCCTGATCGGTAAGCCTGAATGGTTTAAGGGCGTGATGCTGTATCGTGAGCAAAAAATCAATACAGTAGATACCGCTTGTTGGGTCATGCCAGAAAAGTATGACGCCATGCTTCAGGAAAAGCTAAACTATCAGTATGTTATCATGCTGGGTAACAGCGACTGGGGATTATGCTGTGAAACATTGATTAATACCTATGTGCTGGAACAGGATGACGTGAAGTGGCGTGAAGTTGGTGGCAAAAGGCCCTGGATGGCCGGACTGATAAAAAAACATATGTGTGTATTGGTCGATGTTGACGCTATGATAGATTTATTAAACCGTGGTCTGGATATCAGTGCCTAAACGGGAAGGTTTTAATACAGGAGCTGTGCATGAGTAATTTAACCAAGCAGTCTGCTAAAAATAGTGAATCCGCAGACACTGTGTTGCAATGGGTCACATTTAAACTGCAGGAAGAAACCTACGGTATCAATGTAATGCAGGTGCAGGAAGTATTGCGTTATACCGAGATTGCACCGGTACCCGGCTCGCCAGACTATGTATTGGGTATCATTAATTTGCGCGGTAACGTGGTCACGGTTATTGATACCCGTTCGCGTTTTGGCCTCGAACCTGCAGAAGTTACTGAAAACAGCCGGATTGTTATTATTGAAGCCGAGAAGCAGGTTATTGGTATTCTCGTCGACAGCGTTGCTGAAGTGGTTTACCTGAAATCTTCTGAAATTGATACTGCGCCGAACGTAGGCACAGAAGAAAGCGCGCGCTTTATTCAGGGGGTGTCAAACCGTGAGGGTGAGCTGTTGATCCTGGTTGACTTAAATAAACTACTCAGTGACGAAGAGTGGGAAGAGATCAGCTCGATCTGATGACGACGATGTGGCTTGCTGTAACAGTTCAGGCTGTGTTGCTACTGGTGTTGATGCTAGCTTGTTACCTATGGGTACGCAGCCTGAAGCAACGCACCGCAGGGCAGCTTGAGCTACTGGAAAAACGCATTGATTTCAGTGCCCGGCAACAGGAGCACGCGAAGCTTGAAGTGGAAGAGTTGCGTGCCGGCATCATTGGTGTCGGGCAGCGGGTGTTACAGCTTGAATCAACTCTGACTCAACTAAACAATCAACTCAGCTCTTCGTTGCGGGAGTTGTCTGACAAGCAACAAGCGATGGAAATGACCGACCCTGAGTCCAAAATATACAGCCGGGCGATGAAAATGGTGCAGCTGGGCGCAGATTTGGATGAAATTATGCGCGAATGTGAATTACCCCGAGCAGAAGCTGAATTGCTGTTTAATCTGCATCAGCAAAAAAGACAGTTATAGCAGAATTTCTAAATACATATTAAAAGCACTAGCGCTTTTATGTTTTAAAATCAATGCGTTGGTGTATGTTGTGCCAGTCTTTTGGGAATTTCCCCTGTAGCACGTACGAAAATGCGATTAATTCGGCTATCACAATATAAAGCTGAGGTGGTATTTGTTCGCCAAGTTCAAGCTGGCTAAGCAACTTACTTAATTCTTCGTCCTGATGTATCAATACGCCATGTTGCCTGGCCAGCGCAACGATATCATCGGCCAAATCGCCATGGCCTTTTGCTGTTACCGTAGGAGCCTGTTTACCGGCATATTGCAGCGCTGTTGCGGTTTTATATTTATCATCAGTCATGTTTATCATTACACCTTTATTGCCAGCAAACTATTGGCCCGTGGCAACAGCGTATCCGGAATTTTGCCCAGTACGCATTCTGCTTCACTGACAACCAGGCCTTGCATAGTACAACGGTCTTTCAGAATAGGTAAGAAGCGGTCTGCCAGCTGCTTTGCCTCTTGCTGCTCAGTATAAAATTGCAACTGCAGCTGCTGTTGTTGCAGTTTGGCAACCACCAGCAGTGCTCCCAATTGCTGCAGTTCAAACCGCATCGTCAATTGCCATTGTGTCTCTTTTCCTGGCTGCTGTTTGCCGTCGGCCTCACGTTGTTCTAATTGGATCTGGCTAAATACCGACTGCTCCCCCTGTTGTAGCGGCAGCTGCAACAACAGATGCTGTTGGGTGGCCTGATTACTGTCAAGTGTCGCCAGTTGGCTTTGCTGTAAAGTACTGCTATGGCTGGCCAACTGCCGCAGCAGGCTGCTGGCCTGCGCAGGTTCCAGGGTATTAATCAGCTGCGCCAGTTTTTGGTTAGCAGGTTGCAGTGCTGCATTTTGAGGTTTTTGCATCAGATGGCCCAGCAGTAACTGGATTGCTACCGCCAGTGCACCGCCGGTGGTTTGAACATTTGGCTGATTTTGCAGTGGCTGAAACTGTAGCAGGCTTTGCAGCTGAGAGACAAGTTGAGTAGCAGATAAGACTTTACTGCTATCCGGTTGGCTTTGTCTGACCAGTTGCAGCACCTGTTGCACCGGCTCTGGCAGTTCAGGCAAATCGGCCAACAGATCAGCGTGGGCAGACAGCAATGGCAACAGATTGCGCCAGGCTTGCTGCACTACCTGCGGCAGGCTGTTAGCACCAGTTTGCGGTTTCGCTGTTGTGGTTTGACTGCTTGCCCCGGGCGCAACAAACTGTATTGCACGATTACTATCCTCTGGCGATACAGAAAGTTGCAGCTGGGCTTTTTGAGGGATCAGCTGTAACTGCAAAGGTTGAGCAGATGGCTGTAGTTGTACCTGATAGCTGCCGGATAAATCGGGACGCGCAGCAATCACAGGTTTCAGTATTTGCATGGCCGGATGCTGGCTATTGGCTGTGCTCAGTTGCAGTTGATTAAAAGCCTGAACCAGCTGCCGCATAAGTGCCAGCTGCTGAGGTTTATCCAGTAAAGTGACACCTGGCGGCTGGCCTTGCGCGGCGCCAAGTAGCAGGTTTGTACTGAGCGTCTTGTCATGACTTGTCAGCTGCAGCACCACGGTCAGCTGCTTTGAATGACTGCCTGCCAGCGCAGTTGCCAGGCTGCTTTGAGCATCAGTTTTCAGCTGCAGGGGTGGTAGAGTGGGTAATTGCACCTGATAGTTGTTGCCCTGAGTTTGTAGTTTGGCTGTTACCAGGGCAGCGCTGCTGTTGCTATCGCCACTTTTAACTAAAGTGGCTGCGTTTTGGCTGCTGAACAGTGCAATCAAAAGTGCCCTTAAGTGTTGTGGTTGCAGTGTCAGCGTAACGGGGGCAGTGCTGCTTTGCAGACTAAGTTTAATCTGGCCATCCGGTTGAGGCTGAAACTGCACCTGTACCGGCACTTTTTGCTGCCTTGTATGGTGAGCAAGTTGTTGCTGTGTCGCTAGATTTTGCATCTGTTCAGGCAGACTGCGCTGCACCAGTTGTTGCAGTGAAGTTGAGGCTGATGCCGGTAAATCTATCTGCAATGCGCCGTGCGCTGAGGGAAGTTGCAGACGAAAACCATCACTGCTGAGCTGCTGGATCTGCCCCTGATACACCTGTGCAACAACCAGTTTAAGCGCTGATGTGTCTGCAGGGGCGCCTGATGCCAGTTGTGATAGCTTATCCAGATTGATCTGGTTCATATTTTTACCTGTTTTTCCTTCACTCTGATACCGCGCTGCATTCGTATTATGCCGTCAGTATGGTAATATGCGCCCAATTTTTACTGTCGTCGATAGCCAGAGATTAGTGAGCACACCACAACCTTATCCCGTTCCAACCGACGAATTGCTGTTGCATGGCGCTGGCCTGTGTTGTATCCGCCAGGACCGCGTGCTGTTTGAGCAGCTGGATTTCAGGGTGCATGCCAGCGAATTAGTTCAAATCGCCGGAAAAAATGGTGCAGGCAAAAGCTCATTGCTGCGTATTCTGGCCGCCCTTGTTGCACCTGATGATGGCGGCTTGTATTACCGCCAACAGCCTCTAACCGCGGCAAGCAGCGATTATGCCGCTAATCTTTGTTATATCGGCCACCAAAGTGGCATTCATGAGCAATTAACTGCACTGGAGAACCTCAGCTTCTGGCGCTCAGCCTCGGGTATAGCTAAGGCTGATGATTTCGCTTTGCTGGCTGAGCTTGGCCTGGCGGGGTTGGAGGATATTCCCTGTAGAATGTTGTCGGCAGGGCAGCAGCGCAGGGTGTCACTGGCCCGGTTATGGTTTACCAGACGCCAGTTGTGGATATTGGATGAACCCTTCACGGCGTTAGATCAAACGGCTATAGCAATGCTGCAGCAACATTTTGCAGAACATTTGCAACAAGGTGGCGCCATAGTGCTGACCACGCATCAAAGCCTCAGCATGGCATTTGCCAGACAAACCACACTGGAGCTGGCATACCGATGGTAGCACTGAGTACTTTTGTTAAGCGTGAGCTGCGCTTGCTGGCGCGGCAAAAAGCAGACTGGCTGAATCCGGTTCTGTTTTTTGTCATAGTGCTGAGTTTGTTTCCGCTGGGCGTCGGGCCAGAGCCTAATATGCTGCGCCTGATGGCGCCCGGTATTGTCTGGATTGCCGCTCTCTTGAGCGTACTTCTGGCTGCGGAACGGTTGTTTAAAGATGATTATCGCAATGGGGTAGTTGAACAACTGGTGGCAGCACGTCAGCCATTACTCAGTTTTGTGCTGGCCAAGCTTTTTACTAACTGGCTTAGTACTGGCTTACCACTGGTGCTGCTATCGCCACTGGTGGCATTACTCCTGAGTATCAACAGTGCAGAGTTTGTGGCGATGTCACTGACGCTGTTACTGGGAACACCTCTGCTCAGTCTGCTCAGTGTTATGGGCGCAGCCTTGACGGTATCTGCCGACAAAGGTGGTATTTTACTGGCACTGCTTATCCTGCCGCTGTATATTCCTTTGCTGATTTTCGCCAGCTCTGCAATGGAAGCTGCGGCAATGGGGCTGCCTTATCACGGGCAGCTCGCTATTATGCTGGCCATGTTATTGTTTGCAATGGCGCTGATCCCGTTGGCGGTGATTAGCGCACTAAAACTGAATGTGAGCTGATATGTTTAAGTGGTTGCATCCTTATGCCAAGCCGGAAACCGTATACCGGTTGTGTGGGCGTTTTTATCCGTGGTTAATGCTGTCAGGTGTGGCCCTGTTAGCCTTAGGTAATATCTGGGGGCTGGCATTTACACCGCCTGATTATCAGCAGGGCGACAGTTACCGTATCATCCATATTCATGTGCCATCTGCCATTATGTCGATGGGTACATACTCTGCCATGGCGATTGCCGCTTTTATTGCGCTGGTATGGCAGGTTAAGGTGGCACAATGGTCAGTTACTGCGATAGCACCGATAGGTGCTGTATACACCGCTATTGCTCTTATTACCGGTATGGCATGGGGCAAACCAATGTGGGGCACCTGGTGGGTTTGGGATGCCAGACTGACATCAGAGCTGATTCTGCTGTTTTTGTATTTAGGCGTTATTGCTTTAAGCGGTGCTTTTTCTGATCGCCAGACCGGCGCAAAGGCAGCTTCTTTGCTGGCGGTGATTGGTGTTATTAATCTGCCGGTGATCCATTTCTCTGTAGAATGGTGGAACACCTTGCACCAGGGCGCGTCTATTACAAAGTTTGCCAAGCCGTCTATCGACCCGAGCATGCTATGGCCGCTGTTAATCAGTATTCTGGCATTTAAGGTGTTGATGCTGGCTTTGGTGTGCCTGCGGCTGCGAACTGCCATATTGCAAAACGAACAACACCGGCCCTGGGTTAAAGCGCTGGTAGAGGAATAGCGATGTATTTTCAGTCAATGACAGAATTCTGGGCAATGGGCGGTTATGGCCTTTTTGTTTGGTTATCATTCGGAATTACCTACGCCCTGCTGGCCGTGCTGACAGGTTACAGCCATTATCAGCATAAGCAGTTCAAGCGACAGTTGTCAGCCCGTCTCGCCCGCGAGCAACGTGTAAAGCAGTATCAGGAGCAAGTTAAATAATGCAACCCAGACGTCAGAAGCGGTTAGCCGCGGTAATACTGGTTATCGCACTGTTAACAGGCGCAGTAGCGGCTATGTTATACGCGCTGCAGCAGAATATTGATTTGTTTTACACTCCATCTCAGTTGGTCGACGGGCTGGGTAAAGACAAAGTAAAACCCGTTCCCGGCCAGCGTTTGCGCATTGGTGGTATGGTGGTGCCTGGTTCTGTACAGCGCGATCCTAATTCGCTCAAAGTCAGTTTTGATCTGGTCGATACCGGGCCATTGGTACGCGTGACATACGAAGGTATATTACCGGATTTATTCCGTGAGGGGCAGGGTATCGTTGCCCAGGGCATCCTGGTTGATGCAACCACTATTGATGCCAGTGAAGTGCTGGCAAAACATGACGAAGAATATATGCCGCCTGAAGTAGCAGAAGCGATGAAAGGCATTAAGCATGTGCCGCCATCGCAGCAGACAAGCAGCGAAGCGCAAGTAAAAGAAGGACGTTATTAAATGATCGCTGAAGCCGGTCAACTGGCCCTTACTTTTGCCTTTGCCTTATCGCTGCTACTGGCCATTGTGCCACTTTACGGCAGCTTTACTGCCCGGCAGAATATGTTGTTGCTGGCCAAACCCCTTGCATTTGGCCAGTTTATATTTAGCTTTTTGGCGATGGCTGCATTGGTGTATGCATTTCGTACTAACGATTTTACTGTTATCAATGTTGCACAAAACTCCAGCTCTACGCTGCCCTGGTATTATCAGATCACGGCCAGTTTTGGTTCACATGAGGGGTCAATGCTGTTGTGGGTATTGATGCTGGCAGGCTGGACTGCACTGGTAGCGCAATTTTCCAAAGCATTGCCGCTGCTGCTGCAAGGCCGGATTTTAGGTATTTTGGGCCTTATAAGTGCTGGTTTTATTGCGTTTTCGCTGTTTATGTCAAACCCCTTTGCCCGCAGCTTGCCATTTTATCCGGTAGAAGGGCGTGATCTGAACCCGCTGCTGCAGGATTTCGGCATGATCATGCATCCACCTACTTTGTATATGGGTTATGTCGGTTTTGCGGTTGCGTTTGCTTTTGCGCTGGCGGCGCTGATCAGTGGCCGTTTTGACAGTGTATGGGCGCGGTGGGTAAGGCCCTGGGCACTGTCAGCCTGGTTGTTTCTGACACTGGGTATTATGCTCGGTAGCTGGTGGGCCTACAATGAACTGGGCTGGGGCGGCTGGTGGTTCTGGGACCCGGTTGAAAATGCTTCTTTTATGCCCTGGCTTGCCGGTACTGCACTTATTCATAGCCTGGCGGTGACTGAGAAGCGCGGTACTTTTAAAAGCTGGACAGTGCTGCTGGCTTTAGCTGCATTTGCGCTAAGCCTGGTTGGTGCCTTTTTGGTGCGCTCCGGCGTGCTGGTGTCGGTGCATTCTTTCGCGACAGACCCGGGCCGCGGCCTCTACCTGCTGGCGTTTTTACTGGTGGTAGTCGGTGGTTCATTATTGCTCTACGGCAGCAGGATGAACTCCGTGCGCAGCCAGGCCCGTTATCAGCTGTTTTCACGGGAGATGTTGCTGTGGGGTAATAATATTTTCTTGCTAACTGCATGTCTGATAGTGTTTCTTGGCACTTTATTCCCGCTGTTTCATAAAGAACTGGGGTTAGGCTCTATTTCTATAGGCGAGCCATTCTTTAACCAAATGTTTTATTACCTGACGATACCCTTTGCTTTGCTACTGGGTCTTGGCCCCTGGGTACGCTGGAAGCAGCAGCAAGTGCTGCCACTCGTGCGCCCGCTTGGTTTAGTTGCTGTTGCCGCACTAATAGTGGCACTGGGCGTTCTGGCCAGTATGCAAAGTGTGCAAGCGAACCTGGCGCTGCTGGGGATGCTGCTGGGAGCCTGGGTGGGGATATCTGCTCTGGCTGAAGTGATGCTACGTGCACGCCAGTTCGGTTCAGTCAGTAAAGGCCTGACCAAGCTGAACGCCAGCCATTATGGTATGACAGTGGCACACATTGGTTTTGCTGTATTGGTTATTGGCGTGGCGATGACTAAAACCTATACCATAGAACGTGATGTACGCATGCAGGAAGGCGATACAGCAGAGGTCGCCGGTTATCAGTTCACGCTGACGGATGTGTATGATCTGAACGGACCGAATTATGGTGGTCAGGCGGCAGAGCTTGATGTGCGCCAGAACGGAAATTTTGTAACCCACCTGCATGCTGAAAAACGCTTTTACCGTATACAGCGCACTGTGATGACAGAATCTGCGGTGCATGCACGTTTAAGCCGGGATCTTTACGTATCGCTTGGCGAAGAATTGCCTGACAACGCCTGGGCGCTTCGAATTCAGGTTAAGCCTTTTGTACGCTGGGTTTGGCTTGGCGGCCTGCTAATGGCATTTGGCGCCCTGTTGGCATTGGCTGATAAGCGCTACCGGCGCAAAATAACTGATCCGGGAGTAAGCCATGCGTAAAGTACTGTTTTATGTGCCGCTGCTGGCATTTCTGGCATTGGCTCTGTTTTTATTAAGCGGACTTTTTTCCGACCCGCGCGAGCGGGAGTCTGCCAGTCTGGATAAAGCGCTGCCCAATTTTGCGCTGGCTGATTTAATGCAACCCAACACCATCTGGACACCGGAAAAGTTAAAGGGTGAAGTATATCTGTTAAATGTCTGGGGTACCTGGTGCCCAACCTGTAATGCTGAACTTGGTTATCTTAGCGAACTACGTCAGCAGGGGGTTAAAATCGTTGGCCTGTACTATGAGCTGCCACGCGATCCGGCGTTTGACCCGCCGTTCGATTTAGCCGCACTGCAACAGGAAGTACAGCAGAAACTGCAGCAGCAGGGCGACCCTTATCAGTTTAATATGCTTGACCTTACGCGTAGTGTCTCGCTCGATCTGGGAGTAAGCGGTGCACCTGAAACCTTTATTGTCGATGCCGACGGTATA
Source organism: Rheinheimera sp. ATLC3 (assembly GCF_059429535.1). Classification (NCBI taxonomy): domain Bacteria; kingdom Pseudomonadati; phylum Pseudomonadota; class Gammaproteobacteria; order Chromatiales; family Chromatiaceae; genus Rheinheimera; species Rheinheimera sp. ATLC3. The sequence continues at coordinate 719,779 of NZ_CM182103.1, read as the reverse complement.
GTCAGAGCGCACCACATTGGCGATATTAATCCGGCGGTATGGCGCAGTAAACTGGCACCGCTTTATCAGCAGTGGAGCAGCCAATGAAAGCATTGTTAGCTGTGCTGTTGTTGTGCGCCGGGCTATTCAGCAGCGGGCCTTGGGCAGAGGAAGTATTACAGTTTGATAATGATGCACAGCGCGATTTATATCAGCAACTTACTGCTGAGTTACGCTGTCCGCAATGTCAAAACCAGAATATTGCCGACTCGCATGCGGTTGTTGCAGTGGATATGCGGGAAAAAACCTATCAGTTGATCCGCGAAGGCAAAGACCGGCAGCAAGTGCTGGATTATATGATTAACCGCTACGGCGACTTTGTGCATTATCTGCCACCGGTTAATCGTTACACCTTGTGGCTTTGGTTGTTACCACTGTTGATGTTACTGGGGCTGATAGCGGTTGGTGTGTTCCGTCGCGCGCAGCAAAGTAAGCAAATGCCGCAAGACACAGCAGGGAACACCGCCGCTGAGCTGGACCAGCTTATTGCCCGTTACCGGAGTAAAAAATGATAATTTGGCCTGTATTTGTTGCAGCGTTAAGTATGCTGTTGCTGACAGCATTATGTTTGTTCTGGCCCAGAAAAACTGTACACAAAGCGCAACAAACCGTGTCTCAACAATTTGAAGAACGGTTACAATTGCTGGCATTGGCACGTGATGGTGGCGAGCTGGCAGAGCAAGACTTTGACAGTGCTGCCGAGGAGTTGAAAAGCCAGTTTTTACAGCAGCACGCAACTAATAGCTTACAAGGCAACAGCAGTTGGCGGCTGCCGGCAGTGCTGTTACTGATTGTTGCCGGTCTAGTTGGCGCGGTCTACAGCGTCAGCGGGCATTATCAGCAGTTGCAGGAGTGGCAGCTGGCACAGCAGAATCTTAAACAATACGGTGAGCGGGCGCTGTTGAACCAGGGAGAGCCGCTGTCAGAGCAGGAGGTTGAACGCTTCGCGCTGGCGCTGCGTACCCGTCTGGCGAATGAAGGCGATGATGCAGTGGCCTGGATGCTGCTTGGCCGTATACGTTTATCGCAAGGTGCGCTGGAGCAGGCTGTGGACGCATTTGAGCGGGCCTTGTTGTTAACTCCTGAGCGTACACCTTTGCTGCTTAGCTACGCCCAGGCACAGATACTGCTGGCTGATGACAATAGCTTAGCCCGCGCCGGCCGCGCGGTGGCCCGGGTATTGAGCAAAGAGCCACAGAACAGCGATGCGTTGTCGATGATGGCATTAATTGCTTATGAAAAAGGTGATTTTAAAGAAGCAACAACAGCCTGGCAGCTGTTGTTGAAACAACTGCCACAAGATGACCCAAGATATGAAGCTGTGCAACAAAGGTTGCAGGAGCTTGGCGCGGATGTTCAGGTTGCCGGCCGCTACATTACGGTGCAATTGTATGTGGCGCCGCAGCTGAAACAGGCTAACCCGGATGCCAGTCTGTTTTTATTTGCCCGGGCCAAAGAGGGTGTGGGGTTGCCGCTTGCGGTACAGCGTATTCCGTTGCCGGAAGGTAACATAGAGTTGCAACTGACAGAGCAGATGGCGATGCAACCAGGCTGGAGCCTGGCCAATGCTGATCAGGTTGAAGTCGTTGCCCGTATGTCTTTGTCAGGTACTGTTGAGCAGCGTCCGGGCGATATTCAGACTGTATCGGATGTATTAAACTTCACCGAGCCCGGCTTAACCATTTCTTTAACCCTGGAGCCCTGATATATGTCTTCTGTGCCGTTAAAATCTTGTTTAGTGCTGGCTGCGCTGCTGCTGGCAGGCTGTGCGTCCAAACCAGCTACAACGCAACCGGGAGCGACAGCTAGTACTAACGCGCAATATACAGATAGCCGGGATCCGCTTGAAACCATCAACCGGCCACTGTGGGATTTTAACTATGATATTCTCGATAAGTATCTGCTGCGTCCCGCTACTGTAGGCTACATGACCGTAGTGCCGAAACCTGCCCGCAAAGGTTTGGTTAATGCCGCCAATAACCTTAGCGAACCAGCCAGTTTTTTAAACGGTACCTTGCAGGCTAAACCCGATAGTGCGGCAATCAGTGCCGGACGTTTTCTGGTAAACAGCACCCTGGGGTTGTTTGGTCTGTTTGACGTGGCAACAAAGATTGGCCTGGTGCAGCGCGAAGAGGATTTCAGCCAGACGCTGGCCGTTTGGGGGGTTGGCGATGGCCCTTTTTTAATGTTGCCAGCTCTGGGGCCGAGCACCGTGCGCGACACTACAGGCGGAGTTGTTGATAATCTGTATTTTCCTTTAGCACTGCTTAGTACGCCACTGACGTTAACCCGCGCAGCCATAGGTGCGCTGGATGCGCGTGAACAATTGATGTCGATGGAAAATCTGCTGGAAGAGTCACTTGACCCGTATGCGTTTGTCAAAGAATCATACTTCCAGCGTCAGCAGTTCAAAATATACGATGGCAACCCGCCAAAAGCGCCAGAGCCGGAAGTGGATGAAGCCGCTTTGGACGACCTGCTGGACGACTTAGAGTAAATCTGAAAATCGGGCCAGGCGCTAACCCTAATCATTTACGCAGAATCGGTTTGCCCTAAACCAACCGTCTCAGCCCCGGAAGGGCTGAGAGGAGGCCCCATGGATGGGTTTACGACGTGTTGGTGTGGGCAAACCGATGGCAGCTGCCCGGCATTAGACCAAGCCCGGTTTAACGTTTAAAGCCTATCCTGAAACCGCCCCAATGACGGCCATTGACATAAATGGGTACCGATAAATCATGCAGGATCTCGCCCGTATCGCGCTTGTAGGTCTGCAGCAACATGCTCTGGGTATGATTGCCGCAGCGGCTGCCGGTACGGTCATTAAAAATGCGTTTGGTGCGGTTTTGCAGTAAATCTTTTTCGTAGTTGCCGCTAAGTGGCTGGCTGAATTTTTTGTTATGGGTAGGGAAGTATCCCTTCCGATCAACGGCACCGGCGTACAGGATATTATTATGGCGCGCCAGTATCGGCTCCTGAATATCGGGCAGAAACTTATCGGTAAAACTGTCGTACCCTGTGTGATATTTGGTCGGATTAGTATCTTTTATCGGCTGATATTTCTCAGCGAAAATAGCATCACTACTTAGCTGTCCGCTGGCTATTGCGTTTGCAAACAATGCGCCGATTTGCTCCGCTGCCTGCATCGCTTCTGCCAGGATTGGGCTGAAGAAGCTATGGCTGCTAAGCGTGCTTAATTCCCGGTAAACACTTTCTGTTTCCTCAGACAATTCAATAGCCTGTTGTGCTACCGACTGCCCTTTGGTACCGATGTTTTGAAGTGCTTTGCTGATACTCACAACGGACCCCGCCAGTTCTTCGCTGGTGTGTTGTAAGTCAGCACTGACTTGTTCAATGTGCCCCAGCGAGCGTGATGAGGCGCCTATCTGGTTATTAATGTCAGTAAAGCCTGCGGCAACCTGTTGCAGTTCGTGTTGTACCTGTTCGCCAGCGTGCTGCAGTTGGCCCATCTGGCCAGCTGTTTGCTGGCTTTGCTGGCGGATATTAGCCAGCATAGCGGCGATATCCTGGGTTGCAGCTGCGGTTTTGCCAGCCAGCGCCCGTACTTCTTCAGCTACGACAGCAAAGCCGCGGCCTTGCTCACCTGCTCTTGCTGCCTCTATCGCGGCATTCAGTGCCAGCAGGTTGGTTTGTTCGGCCACGGTGTTAATCACTTCGGTAATACGCTGAATGTCGTCGCTGCTGCTACGTAAACGCGCCAGTTGTTCTGCTGCATCTCTTACGGCTACAACCAGAGCACCAATATTCGTTACGCCGTTTGCCAGTAGCAGATCTGCCTGTTGTGAAGCTGTTGCGGTATTTTGCAAGGTTTTGCCAATACTCTGTAACGAGTTTGTCAGGTCGGTACCGCTGCTGGCAAGCCGGTTGCTTACGCCGGCAATATTGTCACTGTCTGCGCTGCTTTGCTTGATATCTTTTATCAGGCTATCGATGTAAAACGACACTTCAGCAGCACCTATTGCCATATTTGACGTAGCTTCGGTGATATTATCGGCCGTTTTGGCCAGGGCTTCGCCGTTGTCGTTCGTTGGCTGCTGCTCAGCTTTGGCGGGCCAGTAAAAGTAGATGAGCAGTAGTAGCGCGGTAGTCAGAACGGAGATTAAAGCGGAGCTGCTAACGCTAAATACCGCAAACTGTACAAGTGCAAGCAGTAACACAAACAACGCTGGTTTAAGTTTATTATTTAGCATAAGTATCTCTTGGCTATACAAATTAGTGATAACTGTAGCGTGTTTTTCAGTGTTGGTACTTTGGCTCGTACTGTCAATCACTGTTTAAGAAGGGCAGACTAAAGTCTATACAGATAAAAAATAAAAATATAACCCCTTGTTCTACGTTCAGGCGTCAAAAGGAGTAACAGCAGAAAAAAGGGGAAAACCAAATGTTATCAATACAGCAATCTGCCACAGATAAAATACCGGCTACTAAGTTTGCAGCTGCCATAGGCGGAGGCCTTGGCGTGACGTTAGTGTTGTTTGCCGCGATGCAGCAGTTAATAGCAATAAAAGACAGCGTAAGAAAGCCGCCCGCTGAAATGCCGGTGATACAGTTGTACGAACAAGCGCAGGACAGTGAGCCTGATATCAGGCCGGTAATACCGGCCCGGCCTGCCCCGACACCGCGCCAGTTGCCGGTGACTGCACCTGAGCCTGCCGATACCGTTAGCGTCGGTACGATGGCGGTTACCCTGACAGGCCCGGTTTTGCCAGCTAGCAGTGGCGGCAGGTTGGAGCCGGCTGACCGGGGCGCAACACCGCTGGTGCGTATTGAGCCGCGTTATCCGGTAACCGCTGCCCGTGACGGCGTCAGTGGTTGGGTACGGCTTGGTTTCAGTATCGATGAGAGCGGAGCAGTTACCGATGTGACAGTACTTGCAGCAGAGCCTGCACGGGTGTTTGAACGTGAGGCAATGGCCGCGCTTAAGCGTTGGAAATATCAGCCTAAGCAGGTTGATGGCAAAACAATAAAACAAACTGGTATGCAGGTGCAGCTCGATTTCAGTCTGGACCAGAGCTAATCTGAGTAATAGCGTTGGCGGTAACAGGAGCGTTATATGGCATTATCCTTTTTCTGGCCCGGTGCTGTGAACCCGGAGTTGACCTCAGAGCAGCTTTACAGCCGTTATCAGCAGTACGCTGATACCAACGCGTTGGAGCAACTGATTGCTCTGCACGGCAATGGACTGTACCACTTTTTGTTGCGTCAATCTGACCGGACACTGGCTGAAGATATCAGTCAGCAATGCTGGCTTAAACTGGTTTCTTCGCATGCCGGCTTTGCTGGCCAGAGCAACTTCAAAACCTGGTTGTTTACACTGGCCCGGCATAGTTTGATTGATGAGCTCAGAAGGTTGAATCGGTGGCAATGGCAGGAATTGGGAGATGATACTGCGTTTGCACCATTTAGTCCGGAGGAGGTTCTGGCAATACGTCAGCAGCGACTGCAGTTTGGTGAGCTGATGATGCTGCTGCCATTTACCCAGCGCGAAGCCCTGATGTTACAGTTGGAGGGCTTCTCGTTACAGGAAATTTGCCAGATAACGGCGCAAGGCAGTGAAACAGTTAAAAGCCGCTTACGCTACGCCCGTCAGTTTTTACAGCAACATTCTAACCGGGCGCAGCAGGAGTAACTTATGCAAACCCCTGAACAATTTGAGCAAGAGTTAAAACATCGCTATCAGCATGACAAGGCACTGCATCCGTTGCCAGCGCATATCCGCGATACTGTTCTGCGTCATGCGGCAGCTAAACAGGCCCGCCACTTTGCATTTAACTGGCGAAACCTGCAGTTGGCGCTAGCTTGTGCGGCATTATCAGTATTAGGCTACCTGATGGTATCGTCACCTGCGCAGCAAACGCCGTTGTATTATCAGGTTACGGTATTACATGATGAGGGTTTTAACGAGACACAGCAACACAGTGTCAGTGAGCAAAAACCACAACATGCTAAAGCTGATCGTTACCAGCAATACCTTGCATCGAATCAACACAGTGAAGCGCTTCATCACCAGGTTGGATTATTAAGGCGGCAACAGCAAGAGTGGAGCATTACCGTATGCAATGATTTGTTTTTAACAATAACACCACAGCTAATGGACAAACTTGATATACCAGGGCAGGTAAACACACGGCTGGAGCAACCGCAATGGGTGGAGTTTATCCGTAATCGTCAGGGACAACTGGTAGCTATTCAGCCAGCTACAGAAGCGTTGGTTTGCCCGCATAGTTAGGGGCCTTGCCAGCGGTGTTTTACAAAGGTCGGCTTGGCAGCGGCAGGTAAAGTTCATACAATGCTCTCTGGCTGGGCAATAGGTGCTGGCACTAACAACGGATAATAATAACGAGTGAAACCGTTTTTCATTGCAGTATTCGGCTGTTTATTTAGCGCTGTAGCACTGGCGCAAACAGATAACATTACACCTGGTGATGACTCGCTGGCTGAACTGGTGGCGGATTTTGATCAGTATTACGCGGCCAAACTGAAAGAGCACAATATTCCCGGTGCTGCCTATGCCATAGTGCAGGGTAATAAAATTATCGCTACAGCGGGTTTTGGTGTGCGGCAGCTGGGCCGTAAAGAGCCGGTAGATCCCTATACTGTATTTCGTTTAGCGTCAGTATCGAAAACCTTTGCTGGCAGCTTAAGCAGTATTCTCGAAGCTGAAGGTCATTTCAGCTGGGACGATAAACTGGTTGATTACGTACCGGATTTTTCATTTAAAACAAAAAAATACAATAGCCAGCTGAAGCTTAAACATCTGTTATCGCAAAGCACCGGCGTGATGCCTAATGCGTATGACAACCTGATAGAAGCAAATGTCCCGCTTGAGAAGATTTTACCGCAGTTTAGTAAAATAGACCCTTTATGTCCGCCAGGGCAGTGCTATGGCTATCAAAATGTGTTGTTTAGTCTGATTGACCAGGTTATTCAGAAAACCACCGGCAAAACCTATGCTGAACAGCTACAGGAACGCATTATTACACCATTGCAGTTGCCAACTGCATCAGTCGGGTTGGCTGGTTTTTTCAGCACTGAAAACCGCGCCATGCCACATGTAAGGGCCAGAGGGAAATGGTATCCGACTAAAGTAGCCGAAAGTTATTATCATTTCAGCCCGGCTGCAGGTGTTAATGCCAGTGCGATAGATTTGGGCTACTGGTTAATTGCCCAATTAGGGCATAACCCGGCGGTATTGTCTGATGAGCTGCTGGCTAGTATTACGGCCAAGCAGGTAAAAACCCGTCGTGATTTACGCCGTAAAGAGTGGCGGCGGTATTTGACAGACGCTCATTACGCCATGGGCTGGCGGGTTTATCAGTTCGGGCAGGATGAACTGATTTACCATGGCGGCTGGGTGCAGGGTTACCGCGCTGAAATTGCTTACTCGCGTGAGCATCAGATGGGCCTGGTGATGTTGATGAATGCTGAATCTAACCTGATCAACGAGCTGGGTACGTATTTCTGGTCTGGTGTATTAACGGCAATTCATCAACAACGCCTGGAGCAAAAAAACACAGTACAAACACCGTGAATACGAATGCAGTTTAGACCCTGAAGGCGCAAATCAGACTATTATTGCTGGCTTACGCCAATAATAAAAAATGACTGACGGGGATCTAATATGCAATTTAGCATCAATCACACGCGCTGGTTTTATCCGGTGCTGCTGGCTGCAGCTTTGTTATCGCTTTGTGCCTGTAGCAGTGCTACCAAACCATCCGCCACGCCAAACAACGTTAGCCCTTACCAGGCGCAGCCATATGTCAGGCTGACTCACCCTGAGTGGAGCAAAGACGCTGCTATTTATCAGATCAACATGCGCCAGTTTACGCCAGAGGGTACTTTTGTTGCAGCGACGGAGCAGCTAAACCGGCTAAAAGATCTAGGGGTTAAAATACTTTGGCTGATGCCGGTACAGCCTATTGGCGAGCTCAACCGTAAAGGAACGTTAGGCAGCCCGTATTCCGTTAAAGACTACTACGGTGTGAATAGCGAGTTTGGCACTGAAGATGAACTTAAGGCCTTTATTGCTGAGGCCCATCAGCTTGGTTTGTATGTAATTTTAGATTGGGTAGCTAATCATACTGCCTGGGATAATGTGCTGGTTAAGCAGCATCCTGATTGGTATTTACGCGATTGGAAAGGCGATTTTCGGCCAACACCCTGGTGGGACTGGGACGACATTATTGAACTGGATTACAGTAACAGTGATTTACGCCGTTATATGACCGGAGCAATGAAATACTGGATACAGGAGTTTGGTTTTGATGGTTTTCGCTGTGATGTGGCAGGCTTTGTACCGCTGGATTTTTGGGAGCAAGCCCGAAAGGAGCTAGATAGCATAAAACCGGTGTTTATGCTGGCCGAATTTGAAGGGCGTGATTTTCATGCCAACGCTTTTGATATGACTTATGGCTGGAGCTGGCATAAAGCCGTGCATGATATTGCTAATGGCCATGCTGATGTCAACAAGTTGCGGGTTTATTACTCCTGGAACGAGAAATACTTTCCGCAAAACATTATGCGCATGCTGGGCGTCAGTAATCATGATCAAAATGCCTGGGAAGGTACAGAGTTTGAGATGTTTGGCGATGCACTGCACGCTGCTATGGCGCTGTCAGTAGTGAGCGAGGGCATGCCAATGATCTATAACGGTCAGGAGGCGGGTAACGACAGGCGGTTGGCGTTTTTTGAGCGTGATCCTATTATCTGGCGCGAGCATGAAAACGGTAATTTGTATAAGAAGTTACTGGCACTGAAACGTGATAACACGGCGCTGTGGAATGCTGAGTGGGGGGCCAGAATGCTGCCGGTGCACAGCAGTGAACCAGCACAAATCCTGAGCTTCGTACGGCAAAACGCTAAAGACAAAGTGTTTGCTGTATTTAATTTCAGCGATAAGCCGCAACATGTCAGCTTTAAAGAGCATCTGCACCACGGCAATTACATTGACTATTTAACTGGTGAGCCGGTGCAATTTACAGCTGACAGTACAGTAAAACTGGCTGCGTGGGACTACCGTATTTACGTCAGGCGCTAGGCTTTTTGATATAGATCGAGCAAAAAGTCGACACTGATGTCGGGCAGAGTAGCTGCAAACTGCTGTTTCTGCCCGGCGCTGAATTTCCAGGCCAACGGTACCATTTGTATCAGGGCTGACACATCGTCGGCCTTCTCAAAGCGCAGAGTAAACTGCAGGCGCTGGCGCGTTAGATGAGTCAGCGCTGGTATGTCGGCTACCGCATCGCTGTGTAGCTGAACGTTCTCATACACAGCTTGTTTAATTTCGACCAGATGCTGCGGGCCCGGGCTTACGGTAATTAAGTGGCCCTGTGGCTTTAACAGCCTTAGCAGTTCTTCCGGTTTCGAGGGGGCATAAATGCGCGTTATGGCAGCAAAGCTGTGATCGGCAAATGGCAATTGAAAGGCACTGGCGACACTAAACTGAATATTGCTATTTGCTTTGGCAGCAAATTTGATTGCTGCCTTGGAGATATCTACTCCAAATACCTGTGCGTCCGGTAAAGCGCGTTTTAGTTGAGCGGTGTAATAGCCTTCACCGCAGCCCAAATCCAGTAAAGAATCGGGCGCCAGTTTTGTCACACTGTCTGTCAGCGCCTGAGCCAGAGGTGCATACCAGCCGGCATGCAAAAAATCACGCCTGGCTTGCATCATTTCTTTATTGTCACCCGGATCTTTAGAGTTTTTATGCTGCACAGGCAACAAATTTACATAGCCTTCGCGGGCGATGTCAAAGCTGTGACGGTTAGTGCACTGATACTGTTTTGTGTTCAGATATAAAGGCTGTTGACACAGCGGGCACAGGTACATAAGAAAATCCGGCCGGAAAAAAGGCCGACAGTGTAGCAGTACAGCAGTGTTTTCGGCAAAGGCTTGCTATACTGGCGTTCATGATCATCTATTCAGTCAACTGTCTGGTGTTTAGCAGGCCTTGCGTTACAACGCTGCTGTGCTCGCCGAAGCAACTCGCTCACGCGCAGCGTTCGCTCAGACACTCTTCGGCTGTGCGCAGCAGGTTCTAACCGGCCTGCCAATAGATTTCAGCATCAATAGAAAGAAAAACCGGAGCCTTAATGCAGGAATTAGAGTTGTGGACGCTGGACGAGTTATGTGACCACGCGTTTGATATTTTTGAAGAACTGGCAGCAGAAAACCTGTCTGCCGAAGATTACACTTTGTATCAGCAGCATTATGAAAGCCGCGGTTATGTTGACCTGGCGATACCTGGTGAAGACTGGGTTGAGATGATGATGCAAGACTTGGAACCCGAACTGCACTATGAAGCCCAAATAGGGCTGACCGGCGAAAATGGCGATGCAGATATAGTACTGGCTCGTATTCTGTTAAGCCGGGAAAAGTATGAGTCACTTTGTCATGCCCAATGGCGCGGTCAATAGTAAAGTGTGGCGTGGGCAATAAAAGGTAATAAAAAAGGTCTGCAATGCAGACCTTTTTCAGTATTAACGTTTAATGCACGCCATGCATACGTTTTTTCAGCCAGGGGCTGATAAGCAACATGAATACACCCACACCAATGCCAACATAGAACAAGAAGCTAAACAGTTCAGTGTACGCTGCAAGCGCCTCACTGACATTCGCCACTTCACCGGCATGAGTATCAATAGCAGCCAGTTTTGCCAGTTGTGTTGCCAACAGCTCTGAGTAAGCAGTGGCCAGGAACCAGCTACCCATCATTACGCCTACTACTTTTGGCACCGCCAGTTTGGTCACGGCAGATAAGCCAACCGGTGATAAGCACAGCTCACCCATGGTGTGCAGCGCATAAGCCAGTATTAACCACCAGGCTGCCACATAGCCCGCTTCATTCGGGTGAGTTGCACCATATACCAATGCACCGAAGCCTAAACCGGCCTGGATAATACCCAGCGCAAATTTAACCGGAGTACTTGGCTCGAGTTTGCGTTTGGCCAGCGCTATCCATAACCAGGCGAACAGAGGGGCCAGTGTAATAATGAAAAATGCATTCAGTGAACCGAACTGACCAGCGGTCGCTTCATAACCAAGCACGGTGCGATCCAATACCCGGTCTGCGTACAGTGTCATTGACGAGGCTGATTGCTCAAACAGTGCCCAGAACACCACAGTAGACATGGTTAAGATAATCAGCACTATCATCCGATCACGTTCTTCTTTATTACATTGGGTCGTAATAAACCAGATAATGCCAACCAGAACAATAAATGACATACCAAGCAGAGTACTGTGTACCACAGGGTTGTATTGAACCAGTTGCCACATAACCACCAGTGCAGGAATAGTAGCCAGGTAAATTAACCACTCTTTGTTGATACCGGCGAACACTTTCTCTTTTAACAGCGCCGGATTTGCAGGTTCTGCATAGCCAAACAGATATTTCTGGCCGGTTAAAAACACGATTAAACCGATAACCATACCAATACCGGCTAAGCCAAAGCCATAACCCCAGCCGTAGGTCTCGCCCAGGTAAGTTACAGATAAGGTAGCAATAAAAGAACCCAGGTTAATACCCATATAGAAAATGGTAAAACCGGAGTCGCGACGTGCATCTTCTTTGCCATACAACTGACCCACTATGGTAGAGATATTCGGCTTTAAAAAACCGACGCCCATAATGATAAGTGCCAGCGAGAAGTAAAATACCTGGATAGCGCCGGTATCCTGCACAACTACACCGTTTTCAACATAAGCCTGAAAGCCTTCATAAGCCAGGCCAAGGTGGCCCATACAGAGTAAGATGGCACCGAAGGTTACTGCTTTACGCATACCTAAATAGCGGTCTGCCAGCATGCCACCTATCACAGGCATGGCATACACTAAGCCAGCATAACTACCCAGTACATCCAGGCCGCCGGCATCGCTGAACAGGTGATACTTTGTTAAATACAGCAACAGCAGATATTTCATGCCGTAGAAAGAGAAGCGCTCCCACATTTCGGTGAGAAAGCACACATACAGCCCGACCGGATGGCCGAGAAATTGCGGCTGATTGGCCGGAGCCGCCGCAACAGTGCTTGAATCAGTCATGGAATCCCCAGTGTTATTAGAATTATCGGCTTCGTTTATATACAGGAAGCTGACCGGATTATGCAGATGTTCGGCTTAGTTGTCATCACCAGCGCGAAAACGATGGGACAAAAAGGGTAAAAAACGCGGTTTTACTGCTGTTTTCCTGCCTCTGCCGGGTACAGTTGGCTGCGTACACGGCTAAAATCTTTGCGGCACAGCGCAAAAGTAACCGGCCGTGTTATCAACGGATACAATACGACCAGTAACAGGATATAACCTGCAATTGCCCAGCCGTCAGCCCGGGCTATCAGTAAAAATAGCGGCACCAGGATCAGCAGTTTCAGTATATTGAGAGAAATTTTGGTTGGTACCGCCAAATTATCTGCGGCTTTGCGGATAACGGCCATGCGCTGGGGGAAACTCAGGCCTGCCAGTTCAGGAATACTTCGGCTGTTCAGATATAACATAAACGGTTCCTTATTTTGCAGCGGCTAGTTTAACGGTTCTATCTATCGCTTTAAAAGCGCTTTTGGTAAGCTTTACGCCATTGCTGCAACAAGGATCTGTGATGATTAAAGTTCTTAGTGTATTTGGCACCCGGCCAGAGGCGATAAAAATGGCGCCGCTGGTAAACCTGCTGAAACAGCAGGCAGATATCGATAGCCGGGTATGTGTCACCGGTCAGCACCGGGAAATGCTGGATCAGGTATTGCAGTTATTTGATATCGAGCCCGAATATGATCTGGCTATTATGAAGGCCGGTCAGGATTTATATGATGTGACCACCAGCATACTGCTGAATATTAAGCCGGTGCTGCGTGATTTTAAACCCGACGTTGTACTGGTGCACGGTGACACCAGCACGACTTTTGCTGCGGCCCTGGCGTGCTATTACGAGAAAATTGCCGTTGGCCATGTTGAAGCCGGTTTGCGTACCGGTAATATTTACAGCCCCTGGCCGGAAGAGGCGAACCGTAAGCTGACCGGCGCCATTACCCGTTTCCATTTTGCGCCAACCAAAACGTCTGAGCAAAACCTGTTAAATGAGCAAGTGAAACCGGCGGATATTTTCGTTACCGGTAACACTGTTATTGATGCACTGCTGCAGGTGGTAGCGAAAATTGACAGTGACCAGCAGTTAAGCCAGCAATTTGCGGCTAAGTTTCCATATGGCCAAAATGGCAGGCGGCTTATTCTGGTTACCGGTCACCGGCGTGAAAGCTTTGGTGGTGGTTTTGAGAACATCTGTGCAGCGCTTAAGCAGCTGTCGCAGCAGTTTGCCGATTGCGACATTGTTTATCCGGTGCATTTAAACCCGAATGTGCGCGAGCCGGTATTCCGTCTGCTGTCAGATGCCAATAATATCCATCTGATAGAGCCGCAGGATTATCTGCCGTTTGTCTATCTGATGAGCCGCAGTACACTGGTACTGACCGATTCGGGTGGCATCCAGGAAGAAGCCCCGTCACTGGGTAAACCGGTGCTGGTGATGCGCGACACCACCGAGCGCCCTGAGGCGGTGGAAGCTGGTACCGTCAAACTGGTGGGTACCGATACTCAGGTTATTATCAGCGAAGTCACTAAACTGCTGACTGATAAAGCGTATTACGATAGTATGAGCTTTGCGCACAATCCCTATGGCGATGGCAAAGCCTGTCAGCGTATTATTGATGCAATAAGATCAGACGTCAGTGTGAAAAACTGACATCCGGAGTAGTGAATATGGATATTCTGCAAAACCTGCAAGCTTCCCCAAAACGTTGGTTAATTACCGGCTGTGCAGGTTTTATCGGTTCTAATTTGCTGGAAACGTTATTAAAAGCAAACCAGCAGGTAGTGGGGTTGGATAACTTTGCGACCGGCTACCAGCGTAACCTTGATGAAGTACAGCAACTGGTCAGTCCGCAGCAGTGGGCTAATTTTAGCTTTATCAAAGGCGATATTTGTAATCTGGCAGATTGCCAGCAGGCATGTAGCGATGTCGATTATGTGTTGCATCAGGCTGCACTTGGTTCTGTGCCGCGTTCAATTGCAGACCCTGTTACCAGTAACGATACCAATATCAGCGGCTTTTTAAACATGCTTTTAGCCGCGCATGATGCCGGCGTTAAGCGCTTTGTTTACGCTGCATCCAGCTCAACCTATGGTGACCACCCGGCGCTGCCCAAAGTCGAAGATGCGATTGGTAAGCCACTGTCGCCTTACGCTGTGACGAAATACGTCAATGAGCTGTATGCAGATGTATTCTCCCGCAGTTACGGTTTTCACAGCATAGGCCTGCGCTATTTTAATGTATTCGGCCCAAGGCAGGATCCCAATGGCGCTTATGCCGCAGTGATTCCGAAATGGACTGCAGCCATGATTGCCGATCAGAACGTTATGATTAACGGCGATGGCGAAACCAGCCGTGATTTTTGCTTTGTCGACAATGCCGTGCAGGCGAACATACGTGCAGCACTGGCAGATATCGAACATTCAGAGGTATTTAACGTTGCACTGGGTGATCGTACTACATTGAATGAATTATTTGCTGCCATTGCAGACAGTTTGGCTGACAATGGCATTCATTACCAAAAGACAGCACAATATGGCGATTTCCGTGCTGGTGATGTGCGCCACTCTCAGGCCGACATCAGTAAAGCACAGCATATGTTGGGTTATACCCCACAGTATCGCATCCGCGAAGGCCTTTCGCTGGCGATGCCATGGTATATTCAGCAACACAGCTATAGTAAAAGCTAATTTCTCCCGTAAACGGAATTACACAGGATGTTCAAGATGAAGAATATTGCAGACAGTCAGATTGCCATTATTGGTTTAGGTTATGTCGGCCTGCCATTGGCAGTTGAGTTTGGTAAGCACTATGCCACTTTGGGGTTTGATATTAACAAAGCCCGTATTGCAGAGCTGAACAATGGCGAAGACCATACGCTGGAAGTCAGTAGCGAAGAGTTAAAACAAGCCGACAAGCTGCGCTACAGTTGTGAACTGGACGATTTACGCAGCGCCAATGTATTTATTGTTACGGTGCCGACCCCAATAGACAAACACCGTCAGCCCGATTTAACCCCACTGATTAAAGCCTCTGAAACTTTGGGTAAAGTGATTAAGAAAGGCGATATCGTCGTGTACGAGTCAACGGTTTACCCGGGCGCCACAGAAGAAGACTGTATTCCTGTTATCGAACGCGTGTCTGGCCTTAAATACAATGTGGATTTTTTTGCCGGTTACAGCCCGGAACGTATTAACCCGGGCGATAAAGAGCACCGCGTAACGACGATTAAAAAAGTTACCTCTGGTTCAACACCGCAAATCGCAGAATTTGTCGATAGCCTGTACGGCAGCATCATTACCGCTGGCACCTATAAAGCCAGCTCAATCCGCGTAGCCGAAGCGGCAAAAGTTATCGAAAACACCCAGCGCGATCTGAACATCGCACTAATCAACGAGCTGGCGGTTATTTTTAATAAGCTGGGTATTGATACCGAGGAAGTGCTGCTTGCCGCGGGTACCAAATGGAACTTCCTGCCGTTTCGGCCGGGCCTGGTTGGTGGGCACTGTATTGGGGTAGACCCGTATTACTTAACCCATAAAGCGCAGGCGATAGGTTATAACCCTGAGGTTATTCTGGCAGGACGGCGTATAAATGACAGCATGGGCCGTTATGTGATAAGCCAACTGGTCAAAGCAATGATTAAGCGCTGTATTCAGGTAAGCGGTGCCAAAGTGCTGGTAATGGGTTTGACGTTTAAAGAGAACTGCCCGGACATCCGCAACACTAAGGTGGTCGATATTCTGGCAGAGCTAAAAGAGTATGGCGTTGTTGCAGATGTATTCGACCCCTGGGTAGATGCAGCTGAAGCAGAGCATGAATATGGCATAACGCCAATTGTGCAGCCAGAAACCGGCAGTTACGATGCAGTGATTCTGGCGGTAGGGCACAAGCAATTCCGTGACATGGGCGCAGCCGGTATTCGCGCTTTGGGTAAAGAAGGCAGTATTTTATACGATCTGAAATACGTACTCAGCACCACCGACAGCGATTTACGCTTGTAGTTGCTAAATTGGTGCTTTCTGCCCATAACGCCGATGCTTTATAATCGGCGTTTTGTTTTATAGAACCTGTGAAAATGAAAGTAACAGCAGCTGAACTGCCAGATTGTTTGCTTATAGAACCTGTGAAAATGAAAGTAACAGCAGCTGAACTGCCAGATTGTTTGCTTATAGAACCTACTCGTTTTAGCGACCAACGCGGTTTTTTTCAGGAAAATTTTCGCGCAGCCGATTATCGCCAGGCAGGCATTAATGACGAGTTAGTGCAGGACAACTGGTCACGCTCGATAAAGGGTGTACTTCGCGGTATGCATTTTCAACACACTTTACCTCAGGGCAAGTTGATCAGCGTAATACGAGGCGAAATTTACGATGTTGCGGTAGATATCCGCAAAGACTCGGCTAGTTTTGGCCAGTGGCAGGCAGTTGTATTATCCGAAAATAATGCCACTCATCTATGGTTACCACCTGGTTTTGCTCACGGTTTTTTAGTGCTGTCTGACGTTGCCGACGTTATCTATAAAACCAGTAGTTACTACAATGTCGCTTGTGAGGGCAGCTTTAGCTGGAATGACCCCAAACTGGCAATTCACTGGCCAGCATCGCCGCTGCATCTGTCAGCTAAGGATGCCAGCGCCCCCTCTTTTGCTCAGGCCATGGCAACGTTAGGCAAACCAGAATGAAAATACTCTTACTGGGAGCAGATGGCCAGCTAGGCAGGGCATTTCTGGCGCAACCACTATGGTGTACCTTTGATGGGGTGGCATTGAATCGCCAGCAGCTTGATATTACGGATACTGCCGCAATTGCAGAGCAGTTTAAGCTGCATCAGCCTGATGTGGTCATTAATTGTGCCGCTTTTACTGCGGTAGAGCTTGCCGAGCAGCAACTGGAGCTTTGCTATGCTGTAAACACTGAGGCGGTGCGCCAGCTGGCGCAGTTATGTCAGCTTAATAACTGCTTACTGGTGCAATTATCTACCGATTATGTCTTCAGTGGTGATAGCCATACACCTTATACCGAAAAGGATGCTCCTGCGCCTTTAAATGTGTATGGCAAATCAAAATGGTTTGCCGAGCAGGCAATACAGGCGAACTGCAGCAAATATGTAATTGTCCGTACCAGTTGGCTGTTTAGCGAGTTTGGCCGCAATTTTTACAGCACGGTGTTAGAGAAACTGCGTTTAGGGCAACCTGTAACAGTCGTTGATGACCAGTTTGGCTGCCCAACTTATGCGGGTGATCTTGCATTGCGGCTTATGCAATTACTGCAATATTATTCAGTGCATGGCTCCCTAAACTACGGCGTTTACCATCTCAGCGGTACGCCAGCCGTCAGTTGGTATCAGTTTGCCCAAGCGATAGCAGCAAGCCATAACTTGCAAGCCGGTGTGGCACGTACCTCTACAGCAAGCTGGGCAGCGAGCGTTAAACGGCCCAGCTACTCGGTGCTCGACAGTAGCCATTTTGTAGCATGTTTTAGTTTGCAGGTACTTAATTGGCAAGCGGCGTTAAAACAACTTGCTAAGGAAGCACAATGATAATATTGATCACTGGTGGTTGTGGCTTTATTGGTTCAGCCGTTATACGTTATATAATTGCCAATACTGAGCACATTGTCGTCAATGTCGATAAACTTACCTATGCAGCTTCGCCGCAGGCGTTGGCAAAGTGTTCAGCATCACCCCGCTACCATTTTGTTCACAGTGATATTTGTGATTTAGCAGCCATGGAGCAGGTGTTCAGGCAATTTCAGCCAGATGCCATAATGCATCTGGCTGCCGAAAGCCATGTTGATAACTCTATTGCAGCAGCAGGTGCTTTTATAGATACAAATATTCACGGTACTTTTAACCTACTTGAAACCACCCGCTCATACTGGCAGCAGTTGCCCGATATCAGAAAGCGTGCATTTCGTTTTCATCATATTTCTACCGATGAGGTTTATGGTGATTTAGCAACAGCTGACGCAGAAGCATTTACCGAACAAACCGCATATTCACCAAGTAGCCCTTACGCCGCCAGTAAAGCCGCCAGCGATCATTTGGTTAATGCCTGGAGCCGCACTTACGGCTTACCGGTAATTCTAACTAACTGTTCTAATAACTATGGGCCCTGGCAGCATGCCGAAAAGCTGATACCCAACACTATTTATAAAGCACTTAATGGTTTACCTATCCCTGTTTATGGCGACGGTAAGCAGATCAGGGACTGGTTATTTGTAGAAGATCACGCGCAGGCGCTTTATCTTGCGCTTACTAAAGGCGGCGTGGGTGAAAGTTACAACATCGGTGGAAATAGTGAGATGCAAAATATTAATGTAGTAACTCAGATTTGCCTGCTGCTTGATGAAATTAAGCCGTTAGCTGTGGGCAGTTATCGGCAACAAATCAGTTTTGTCACAGATCGGCCGGGCCACGATGTGCGTTATGCGGTTAATAGTAATAAAATCCAGCAACAGATAGGTTGGCGGCCGGCAGAAAACTTTAGTTCAGGCTTGAAAAAGACCGTAAAGTGGTATTTGCAACGGGCAGTTGATAGAGCGTCTAGCACGGTACAATAACATTCGATTAATGTCATAAAACTCGTTAGAATACGTTGGTTTTTCAGAAAATTATCAACCTTAAACCGGAATGCGCAGCCGGTGTCTGCGATGGAGAGCTGTCAGGACTTTATGCAGGCAAAAGGTTAAATGGAGTAATAATGTGTTGAGATTGTTTAGAGTTGTATTATTGGTACTGTCCGCTGTGGTCATTACTACCCCTGCCAGCGCTGTTACTCCGTCACCTGCTATGATAGAGCAGCTAAAACAATTACCACGAGTTGAGCAGGAACGGCTGGCTAAAGAGTACGGTTTTGATTTAAACCAAATAAATCAGTTAAACCAAAATAACACCTCCGCCACAGACAATAAAAATCAGCAAGGAATGCAGCTTACTCCCAAGCAACGGGCGCTTAATGAACAACAACTTGATTTGCAACTCGAACAGAAAGAAGAAGATGAAGGACCAAAACGGTTTGGTATGAATCTGTTTGACTCTGAAATCAGTACTTTTGCGCCTACCGCAACAATACCGGTGCCTGACAACTATATTCTCGGGCCAGACGATACAATTAAACTGCAACTGTATGGCAAGGTCAACGCTCAATATGATTTGACCGTTACCCGCGAAGGAGAGTTACAAATTCCCGAGTTGGGTAACCTTAGCATAGCAGGGCTAACCTTTAATGAGACCAAAGATCTTGTTCAGAACCATGTTAAGAAAAGCCTGTTGGGCGTTGAGGCAGCAGTCAGTATGGGCACGCTGCGTACTATCAATATTTTTGTTGCCGGCGAAGCAAAGCACCCAGGTAGTTATACGGTTTCAGCACTGACATCCGTAACCCAGGCACTCTTTATTGCTGGAGGCGTCAGTGATATTGGTAGCCTGCGGGATATCCGGGTGCAGCGCAGTGGCGCTCAGGTCGCCAGTTTTGATTTATACGACTTGCTGCTCCATGGCAATGCCCGTCAAGATGTACACTTGCAAAATGGCGACGTAGTGTTTATTGCACCGGTGCGGGCTATTGCGGAAGTAAAAGGCGAGGTACGACGCCCGGCATTATTTGAAGTTACCGCTGAAGATACGCTGACCAGTTTGTTAGCTATGGCTGGTGGTGTAAAAGAAGGCGGTTATCAGCAATCTGCTGTGCTGGAACGTTTTAACGAGCAAAGCGTTCGCACATTGAAGAATATCGATCTCACTGATAAAACAAATAGCACCTTGCCGGTTAAGAGTGGGGATGTGCTTCGTATTGGTTTGGCATCGCCTCGCATTGAAAACCGTATTACTGTTGCCGGTGCTGTAGTGCGGCCGGGCGTTTTTGCTTGGTATAAGGGGATTAGGGTGAGCAATCTGCTGGGCTCTATCTGGTCTGATTTACATATCACGGTAGATTTAGATTATGCCTTAGTACTGCGTGAAACCAATAAGCAGGGCGATCTTTCAGTGCTTCAGTTTGATCTGGGTGAGGCAATCAGTCAGCCAGATTCAGTACATAACTTGCCACTTAACGCTGGCGACACCTTGTTAGTATTTCACTATGGCAATACTACTTTTGATCGGGCCGTTTTAAACAAACAGCTCAGTGAAGTATTAAAAGCGCGCTTTGAGCTACCGGAAATGGAGCGCTGGCTTGCCAATGAGAATCTGGCAGATGAAGCTTTTTCCAGCGTGCTGGCGGATACTGCAGACACTAACTCGACGATAATTGCAGAACATCTTATTAACGACAATATTAGCCAGCGTATTGCACCGAATGGATTACAGCTGGACGACGAGCTGGTGCCGTTCTCTTATGAAGCTTTGGTCGTTGAGCAGAAAAAAGCTTTGCAACAAACTATGCAAAGCCAATTAAACCGTGTGCTATATGATCCTGCTTTACTAACATTGTCACAACATCTAACCCGACGTGAATTACTTTATCCGGTGCTGGATAAGCTGAAGCGTCAAGCGCGCAATGGACAAGTGCCGCAAATAGTTAATGTGCAGGGCGAAGTGCTAGTTGGTGGTGAATATCCGTTGGCGCAAAATGCCGGTGTTGCTCAGCTTATTTATGCTGCCGGTGGTTTAAAAGATTCTGCCCATTTTGGACGTGCTGAGCTTACACGTATTATGGCTAACAATCTGGATCAGGCCGGAGTCGAGGTACAGCATCTGGATATCGCTTTGCAACAGGTATTAAGCGGTGAACAAAATATCAGTTTGCACAGCCGTGACACCCTTAACATTTTTGCGATACCTGATTGGAATATGCAACGCAGTGTTGAAATTCGCGGAGAAGTTAAATTTCCTGGTCGTTATACGGTGCAGCGGGGTGAGTCCCTCAGCTCATTAATAAGGCGTGCTGGTGGTTTGACTAGCCGAGCCTTCGCCAGTGGAGCAGTTTTTACCCGTGAACAGGTGCGTGAGCGTGAAACGCTGCAAATGCGTAAACTGATAGAACAACTGCGGGCTGATGTCGCGTCAAGAGCACTATCCGCTGAAAAAAGCTTGATCAGCCCGGCAGATGCAGTGGCAATGATCAAAGAAATTGAAAAGCAACAGCCGGTGGGCCGTCTGGTCATTGACTTGCCCAGTATAGTGGCTGAAAATCCTGCCGCCGATATTAATGTGGAGAACGGCGATGTGCTGTATATTCCGCGCCACAACAGTGCCATTACTGTGGTGGGCGAAGTACAGCATGCTAGCAGCCACAGATTTAGTGATAATAAATCGCTGGAATATTATCTGCAGCAAGCGGGCGGTTTTCGCAAACGGGCTGATTCTGACCGAGTATATGTGATCCGTGCAGATGGATCTGTGATGTTACCACAGCAAAATAGCTGGTTTAGTGTATCCAGAGATCAACTTAGCCCGGGTGATACCATAGTGGTGCCACTGGATACCGAATACAAAGATAGCCTCAGCCTGTGGAGTCAGGTAACACAAATTTTCTACCAAAGTGCCGTTGCGATAGCCGCCATCAATGGTTTATAACCTGAAGCCCGGTAACGGGCTGAACTTTTACCCTATAATGCATTCTAAATCGGCCGCAGGCCCCGTAACGCAGGAGATTGAATAGTGATGTTAGATGTTCAGTGCAGTAAAAAAATGCGTGGCTTTACGCTTATTGAATTACTAATTGTTATGGTTATTTTGGGACTGCTGGCATCTTTAGTCGCGCCGACAATGTTCTCTAAAGTTGACTCTTCGAAACGGAATACGGCCGTGGCACAAATGCAAATGTTAGCAACGTCGCTTGATGCATTTCGTTTGGATGTCGGTCGTTATCCCGATCGGCTTGACGAACTCAGAACCTCAGATCGGCGTGGCTGGGATGGTCCTTATTTACCAAGGGAAGTACCTCTTGATCCCTGGGGCGCTCCTTATGTTTACCGGATCCCCGGAGAGATTGAAGCTTATGACCTACTCAGCTTTGCCGCCGATGGTGTAGAGGGCGGAGAAGGTGATAATGCTGATATTATTTACAAATAATTAGACGGAATTTATGAATAAGTCGATTGCAGATCATATCCTCGAATTAGGAGTGGTGTCAGAGAGTCAGCTAAAAAGAGCTATTGATTACCAGTCGCAGCTAGGAGGAAGAATAGAACATATACTGGTTAACCTAGGGGTTATCCAGAAAGACGATCTTGCGGAGATTTATTCATCATATCTGAACTTACCTTTATTTGAATCGCTCAGTGAGCAAATTGAACTGGATTTAGAGTTTCTCGCTACCTTTGACCTTGACAACGCATTCGAATCTGGCGCATTACCCTACCGTTGTATTGATAATAAAGTTGAGCTGGCTGTCGTCGATCCCTTTGATCTGCGGGTTTACGACAGTTTTGATGCTTTTAAACACCGTTTAAGTATTCATCTGTGTCGGCAGTCACACTTGGATGCACTACGAGCGCAGATTATTGCCAAAAAGCAGTCCGAGCAGCATCATGCTGTGGAAGGTGGTAATGAACTTGAACGTCTACGCGAACTTGCTTTCGGAGCTCCTACCGTAAACTTGGTTAATACCCTGATAGTAAGGGGTATTAAGTTACGTGCGTCTGATATGCATATAGAGCCGTTTAATGGTCGCTATCGCGTGCGTTATAGAGTCGACGGTATACTGCACCAGAGCGATACCATTCCACTTGATTTGCAACTTGGCGTATTGTCCCGGATTAAAATTATCTCGGGGATGGATATAGCAGAACGGCGCAAGCCACAAGATGGCAAGATTGAAACCAGTGTCGCGGGAAAGGAGCTTGATATCCGTGTGTCGTCTTTGCCATTGGGAGAGGGCGAGAGTTTAGTTATGCGGTTCTTGTTAAAAGAATCTGTAAGTTTCTCATTGACTAAAGCAGGCTATGAAACTGACTTAATCGAGCGTATTCAACAAGACCTGACAAGAACAACAGGCGTCATTTTAATGACAGGCCCTACCGGGTCGGGTAAAACAACCAGTTTGTACTCATTCTTATCGCAGTTAAATACGCCAGCGGTGAAAATTGTTACGCTGGAAGATCCGATAGAGTATCAGTTGGCGGGTATAAACCAGGTTCAGGTTAACAGCGATATCGGTTTTGATTTTGCTAAAGGCTTAAGAAGTATCGTCCGGCAAGACCCTGACATTATTATGGTAGGCGAAATCCGGGACCACGAAACTGCACGTATCGCCATGCAGTCTGCATTAACCGGACACCTGGTGTTTAGTACTGTTCACACCAACGATGCTCCGACAACCTTTACCCGGTTACTGGACTTAGGCGTTGAGGAGTTTCTGCTTAATGCGTCTGTCATATCAGTTATGGCTCAGCGGTTAGTACGCGCCATTTGCCCCGATTGCAAAGAAGCAGACCAAAATGCAGCGTCAATATTGCAGCAGGCAGAGGTGCAGTTTGTAATCGATAAGCTGATAGAAGCTCCAACTATTTGCCGTGGTAAAGGCTGCGAACGGTGCGGTGGCACTGGCTATGCTGGGCGTGTAGCCATTCTGGAGTATTTGCCAAACAATGAAGATATACAAGCCATGCCGAAAGATCAGAACTTTATCAAGAAGATCCGCGAGTATCGACTTCAGCATGGGCTAAGAACACTGAAACAAGATGGTTTGTTAAAAGTGCTCAAAGGTATTACAACTTATGATGAAGTTATTCGGGTGGCAGGTTAATGCAAAGCTGGGAGTATCTTGCTATTGATCAGGCTGGCGCCCGCGTAAAGGGGCGTATCAGAGCTGAAACTGAAACCGAAGCTTTGTCTCAGGTCATTGCAAAAAAGCTATCGCCGTTAAGTGTAAAAGAGATAAAGGCGGATACCAGTTTATTTAACCGGATCAGCAATGCTGATCTTGAGCAGATAACGGTCGAGCTATCGTTACTGATGAGAAACGGTGTGCAACTTGACCGTGCCCTGGATATGATGTCACAAAGTAATACTAATCCTGTGGCGGCGGAAATGTTG
This sequence comes from Rheinheimera sp. ATLC3, assembly GCF_059429535.1. NCBI lineage: Bacteria > Pseudomonadati > Pseudomonadota > Gammaproteobacteria > Chromatiales > Chromatiaceae > Rheinheimera > Rheinheimera sp. ATLC3. The sequence goes on along the minus strand of NZ_CM182103.1, from coordinate 695,661 downwards.
GCGACGATGACCGAGCAGGTAAGAGCCGGTAAGCCGCTTAATGTTGCATTTGCGATGTTTCCGCGATACTTCAATACGTTGTACTGTGAGATGATCCGTATTGGCGAAGAGTCAGGACAGCTTGCCACGACACTTGAACGCCTTGGAGCAAACCAGAAGTTTCAGAACGACCTGAAAAGCAAAGTTAATCAGGCAATGATTTATCCTGGTTTTATTTTTGCGGTATGCCTTATCGCGTTGTTTGCCATATTTAACTTTATCGTGCCAAGTATGGAAGGCTTATTCGCAAATATGCGCGATATCCCTGCTTACACTGCGTTTCTTATTGATACCAGTGCCTGGATGCGCAACAACCAGATTTATATCCTGCTGGTTTTTGTATTGCTAATAGTGGTTATTATTGCCAATGCCCGCAAGCCCTGGTTTCAAAGAATGCTGCGTACCGTTTTAACACATACCCCTGTCATAAAAAATGGCCTGTTGTTAAGTGAGCGCATCAGGTTTATATCTTCAATGCAGTTAATGTTACAAAGTGGTTTGCCACTTGCGCAGGCATTAAAGCTGTCAGTGGGTATTAGTTCTGATGAGAAAATTCAGGGACAATTACGCCGCGTACGTGATGAAGTATCACAGGGGCGTATGTTATCCGACACTTTGGCTTCTACAGACATCTTAGAGCCTGTAATGCTTTCACTGGTTAAAGTCGGCGAAGAGAGCGGTAATCTTGACACCGTGTTTGCTGAGATGTCTAACAGGTCACGTTGGCGCTTTGAGCAATGGGCGTTAAAACTTACCAGTATGCTCGAACCCATTCTAATCATCGTTATGGGCGGACTGGTAGGTTCAGTCGTAGTAACCATGCTGCTCAGTATCGTATCGACATCTGATGTACCGTTTTAAACAAGCTTTTACGCTTATTGAGTTGCTGGTTGTTATGGCACTGATGGCGCTCAGTGTCAGTATTATTTTGCCATTAACCATTAAGCAAATTGACGCTGCCAGGTATCGCGGTGAGCGTGAACTTTCTGCTCTGTTTATTCAGCGTATGCAGCACAACAGCTTTTTTTTATCCAGGCCCGTTACAGTTAACGCTGGTGGCAAAGCACTTGTTGCCAACAGTGGCAATTTCACACAGCGGTTGGACTTGCAGTATATTGCGTTTGAAGAGCAACACATCGAGTTTCTGCCATTAAACACCAGCGTTAAACTGGAATTTAATGCCAGTATCGGGCAAACGTTATGGAAACTTAAAATTGAAAACCAAAACGCCATATGGGTTAACGCTGATTGAAGTGCTGATAGCGTCGATGATTTTGTTTATGACGCTAGGGGTAGTTTCGGCCATTTTTCAGCAGAATATCGCATCGCAAAATCAAGCTGCGAAGTTTATCAGTACCTTAAATGATTATCCGTCTATTGTGGCAAAGATAAGCTTTCAGTTGGAAAACACTCAAGAAAAAGCAGGCAGCTTTCAACTGTCACAAGACAATGTTTATCAATGGACAGCAACCGTCGTTAGCCAAGCGTCAGGGGTTACTCAATACAGTCCCGAGGCAGGTGCTGCCGAAACGGCAGAAGGTATATTTGTGCTGTACGATATTACCGTAACCGACAAAAAAGACTTCAGCTTTAACTTCAGGCAGACAGTGTGGAAAAGCAGCGCGGTTTAACATTACTTGAAATGCTGGTATCAATACTCATCCTGACCACAGTGTTAGCGCTGACCAGCACGTCTTATTCATACTATGTTGGCCAGTTAAACCGGCAGCAAACAGCTTTTGGTGCTCGTTTACAAGATACAAAGCTGGCGCAAGCCTGGCAGAATCAGCTATCTGCTGCGTTTGCTTATTTCGTTGAAGTAGCACCAAACACTAACCGCATATGGTTTAAAGGTAATGCTACAGATGTCAGTTGGGTAGCTTCAACCAGCCTCCAGCAGCCCGGCATAACAAGCGTTGCCTGGCTTGGAATGCGTGATAAGCAACTGGTGTATTGCGAACAAACGTTGACAGATACACTGTTTGTTAACCCTCAACTTGATGTAAAAACGCTATGTGATAGTTATATGCTGGAGATCGCGCCTGCAGATAAGATCAGACTGGAATATTTTAGTTGGCCTAGTCTGGTAGCAAAGCAAAACGCCGAAACGACAACGGCGCTAGCAGGTGCTCTTGTTAGCAAACCACAGTGGTTTAAAAAGGTGGATGCCTTTGAAACAGGTTTATTGCCCGGCTGGGTAAAGCTGTTGCTTAGCACAGCAGAAGGCGAGCGGGAATATTGGCTACGGTTGGAAAATAGTGATAGAGAAAGATTGGGAATTTTTTTGAGTGAAAGCATTGGCTAGCGCAAATAAGGCACAACAAGGCATAGCGCTAATACTGGTATTAATGCTATGTGCTGTTATTGCAGTTGTGGTGACAGTTTATCAGTACAAAACCAGAAGTCATTTAGCTGTAGCCAGCCAGGCTAAAAACCTGCTGTTGGCAAAAGCAAAAGTTGAAACGGCAAAAGCAGAACTCAGTTATTTATTATTAACGTCACCTTTATGGCTGGAGCGGCCAGGGCAAGATGTAAACCAACGGCTGGGTTTACCTTTGAAATTTAATTTCTGGGGTGAACAATTTCAGTGGCAGGACGTTGATATTCGTCTGTTTGATACGGCCGGTCTTCTGGCTGTGCACCCTTTTAATGCAGCCGCCTGGTTTAACGTGCTTGACAATGCCGGAGCCGCGGAGCCGGGTCATATAGTCGCTGCACTGGAAGACTGGTTTGATGCCGATGATTTTTTACACCTTAACGGAGCAGAGAAAAGTGATTACCTACAACCGGGCCTGCCCAGAAACGGCTTACCGCAAACCGTTGAAGAGCTTCAACTGGTAAAAGGTATGCACCCCTATTGGCCGAAGATAGCTCCCTATGTTACTTTTGTTGGATCTTCCGTGGTAAACTTCGACTTTTCACCCGAAGCTATACTTCCTTCCTTTATTGGCGAGTACCGGGCAACGCAGCTGGCCGCCTTGCGCCGCGGCGATGAAGTTTCCGCTGATCAGCTTACGCCTGAGCGCTCTGAAGAAATGAACGTTTATTTAAGCAGGAGGCTAAGGGTAAGTATATACGCCGAGATTGAAGACAGTGCTTATGGCGAAACCTTCATTCTTGGCAAAGGATATGGTAGCGGCAATATAATGTATATCGCTGAAAAACAACCCGGGTTTGTCATGATGGAGGCAAATTGAAAGTATTGCAGCAGTGGTTAACGGCGCCATCCTGGTTTAACTCAGCGTTAGAATCTGGTTCGAGAACGTCAAGACGTACCCTAATTCTGGACAAGGCCGCTTACAGTGAGTATGTTCGGCGTTACAGTGCCAGTGCATTGGATTTACCGCGTATCATACGTAACGAGCTTAAAGTACTGTCCCGTAATGACGCGAAAGTGCTGTGGAAAATTATTAGTTCAGGTGATGGCGCTTACCGGGTCTTATACGCTGTGGTTGACAAAGCGACCACCGATAAAATAGCTGGGAAGTGGTGCTTGTTAATACCGGAAACCTGGCTTTTGTACAAGCTGCTTCAGACAAACACCTTGTATTGTGTGCAGTCAGATACACAGTATTGGGCCTGGCTGGCTAAGGATTCTACTTTGCATACCACTGCAGTGGGTGGCTTGATGACTAATCCCCGATTTTTCCTTGATGCATTAGGGCAATCCAAAGTTCAGGCTGTTGCCGAAAATTTATCTATCCGCAATGAGGCAGTGAGCCTAAACAAAATTATTCACTGGCGCGATTTACCGGGCATTTTATGTTTCGCCAGGCCGGCGTCATCCGGTATTTCAGTGCCATGGCGAAAGTTCATGTTTGCTGTAGCGGCAGTAACCTGCGTTTATATGGCAGGTACATCTGCTTACCTTAGCTGGCAGGAGAATCGTTTGCGGGATAACGTTGCTCAGTTGCAACAAGCCGCGTCAAAATTGTTCGACCGCCAACAAACATTAGAAAACCTGGCTAGGACGCAGGCAGATTACAGCCAGTTGTTTGACCGTTATCCTCAGGTCAACAGCACGATAGCAACGATTATTCAGCAAATACCCGACAATGTGGTGTTGGAGAACATTGCCATGAGTGGTGCTTTGTTGCAGCTTAGTGGTTCAGCTGATTCAGCAACAGAAGTGCTGGCTAGTTTGAATGTGGGCGCTAAATGGCGGGAAGTGAAGTTTGACAGTAATGTTCGGCGTAACAAAGGCAGGGAGTTTTTTACTATTAGCCTGGTGATACCGCAAGTACAGACAGTCGGGGAGGGGATGTGACCCGAAATCAACGTATTGGTCTAATCGTTATTGCCGTTTTGCTTATAGCCCGTTTGATCTTTCTCCCATGGCAGCAATGGGTTGAGCAAAAAGCAGAAGTGATAGCACAGCTTAAGAATAACGAGCAGCGTTTTGCCAATATTCAGCAGCGGGCCGCGCAGTTAGAAAGCCAGCAGCAGTTAATACAGCAACGCTTTGCCGAATTAGACTCCTTATGGTACAAGCGGGGAGGCGATGACGCTCAGGTAGCAATTATGCGGCATATAGAGCAACTGGCGAAGCAGCATACTGTAGAGTTGAATACCCGCAATCCGGGTGGAATTTCTTCAGAGGGCGCAACGGTAATGACTATGAGCATTTTTGTGCAGGGTAAGCCCCAGCATATGTTCAATTTTTTAACAGCATTGGAATCTACGCCACCCTATTCGTTACTGTCATCAGTACGTATTGTAAAAGGTAGCCGAGCCTCTGATACCGTCACCGCAAACTTCGATTTAGTAGTGCTGATAAAGCCGGAGGCCCTGATCGATGTTAAAGCTTAGTCGCAGTAGTTTGTTGCTGGTTGTATTACCTTTGCTGGTTGTTGGCCTCCATCTGATATGGTTGACGGGTAAACTAAATGTACAGCGCAAAGTTAGTAACGATTCAGCCGAACAGCAAAATACAACATCATTTTTGCGCCAGAATGCTGCAGCAAAAGAGTCTGCAGTGCTGTTTAGTCAACGTTTTGGTGTTGAAGCTGAGCTACAGATCACTGACGATGCGGCAACACAGCAACAAGCTCAGACGTTACTTGATTTACAGCCAAAAGTGCTGGCAATAGATGAACGTTCTGCGCAGTTAACCGCCTACCTTACTTATATATTGGACAATAAGCCGGTTTTCGTCAGTGTGGTAAGCGGCGATACTTTGCTGGGTTATCAGGTCGTAGCCATTAATATGGCCGAGATAAAGTTCGATGCTATAGCCGCGGATAGCCAACAACAGAATACAGCACTAAAGCCATCGTTAACGTTACGTCTTTTTGACAGCGTTGCGGTGCAGAATTAAATAACCGGATTATAGGTGTATAGAGTTAATGAAGACTACCCCCAGCATTAAGTTAACCATTACCGCTTGCGCAATAGCGTTACTTACCGTGTCATGTGCCAGTACTGATTCCTCTGCGCATAAAAAGGAGATGACAGATAATTTTTCTGTACCGGGTTCGTTTTTAAAGCAAGAGCAAAAGGCCCGGGAAAGCCAGCAGGTGCAGCCGGAAGAAAAATCAGACGTGCATCAGCAGACTCAGTTGGCCTCAATGGGCAGTTTAAAGCGTGGCTCACCATTATTAAGCCAGGCGCCACAATTTGCTTCAGATACACCGGTTAAGGTAGCGGTTAACGAAATGACAGTGCCGCAGCTGGCACACTATGTGTTTGGCGAATTGCTGGCGTTAAGTTATGTGATTGCGCCTGACGTAGAACGAATGAAAGAGAAAGTCGCGCTGAGTATCAAGCAGGATGTTTCACCCGCTGAGTTATTTCAAATTAGCCGGCAAATTTTGGCGCAGCAAAAGGTAGAGGTGTATACCAAAGACAATATTTTATATGTTGGTAAATCCAGCGATAGAGTAGTAGACCGTGCTATTGGCATAGGCCGCGAAATGGAAGATTTACCTGACGCAGGTGACGATATTATTCAGCTGGTGCCTTATGTTTATAACTCATCCCGTTCTATCATCAGCATAGTGTCGAAACTGACCAACGCGCAGGCATATCCGGACCAAAGTAACCGTTTACTGGTGCTGGAAGGTAAAAGAGCTGATATAGAACGTGCACTGCAGATCGTTAACATGCTGGATGTCCCACATGCAAAAGGGCGTGATATTCGTATGTTGTCGTTGGTTTATCTTTCACCCGAAGCGCTGATTGCTCAATTGCAAACATTAATGGCAGCTGAAGGTATTAACATTGGCGATGATATTGCCCTGGTGTCCATAAACCGGCTGAATGCGGTAGTCGTGTATTCTAGCAACCGTACGCTGGGGGATAGGGTATCAATGTGGGCAAAAACGCTGGATGTGCCAACTGGTGGCGAGACGGAGCGTTTTTATGTGTACCGGCCACAGTATGCCAAAGCTGAAGAGTTAATGAAAAGCATGCAGATGGTGATCCAGCCATTGAGCACTTCAGCCAGTTCAGACTCAACAGAAACTAGCAATGGTGCAGCAGGTGGTCGGCGTGGTAGTGCCGGGGTAAGCGCACCCGGTATCAGAATAAATGCCGATGAAGCGCAAAATGCACTGATTATCAATGCCTCGCCAAGTAAATATCAGGAAGTTTTAGCACTCATAGAGCAGCTTGACCGTCTGCCTGGCCAAGTCGCTATGCAGGTGGTCGTTGCAGAGGTGGAGCTGACGGACAATGTATCCTCTGGTATCGACTGGTTTTATAGCTCTAATAACAATTACAGCAGGTCGGCCAGCTTGGATTTGAAATCCAGCACCGGTAGTATTTCTTTTACCGGCTTCAATGGTGACTGGCGTGTTGTTTTGCAAATGTTAGCCACTAAAACCAATACCCGAGTGCTATCTCGCCCGTACTTAGTAGTTCGGGACGGTGAAAGTGCCAGCATTAATTCAGGCGAGCAGGTTCCTATTATTACCGAGTTTCGTGACTCTGATAATACTGATTCGATTCGAACCAGCGTGCAGTATCGCTCTACAGGTGTTTCTTTAAGTGTTACACCGACTATTAACGCCGATGGCTTGGTAAGCCTGCAAATAGCGCAGGAAACGTCTAAAAGCGCACCTAACACTACGTCAGATATATCTTCACCTACCATAACGTCACGCAGTATAAGTACCAATGTACTGGCAGCTAACGGCCAAACAGTCGTTTTAGGCGGATTAATTCAGGAAAACATGGAAGGCAATGATTCAAAAGTGCCACTTTTAGGTGACATTCCTTTATTTGGTAAACTGTTCCAGACTAACAGCAATAATTTTAAGCGTACCGAGCTAATGGTGCTGATTACCCCGAGAATAATCAGCGATACTACAGAGTTAGATGAGTTTAGCCGTAAGCTTACAGAATTGTATAGCTTTCCAGTACAACCTTAATAATTTAAGTAGCTAAAAAACGAACAATTACAAAGATTTTTTAAAATTTAGCTGTTGACTACACTAAGGCAAGCTAGCTATGATTCGGGCATTAAATACTCTTCGGTGACTTTTGCAGGTGGTGAACGCATGCAAGCGCCGGCTGCTGTACTAAAGTCGCAGTGGTATTTAATACCTAAGGCTGAATTTATTCAGCCACAGGGACACGTGTTCCAACAAGCGGCTAAGAACTGCTTGTAAAATTTAACGGAGAAAAACGGAATGAAATTACTTAAAAAAGCGCTTATTTCATCTGCTGTGTTAGCAGGTTTAGCGTCTACTAATGTGTTTGCTGGTACAGAAGCATGTTTCGAGATCTACAAAGGTGACACCATTGTAGACCACAATGTACTGTTCTCTGCAGCTCAATGTTACACTGGTACTCCAGCAATGCGTGATGGAGCTTTAGCAGCTTTGGAAGAAGGTTCTGTTGCTTATGAACTGACCAAAGGCGGCGCTAATGGCTATCCTATCGAGTTAGGTCAGGCTGCTTTTGAAGCAGGCGCTACTGGTTTAAATGATGGTTTGCAAATTGTTTACATTCCAACTACTGATATTCCAGGCGCGTCACGTATCAAAGTGAAGCTGACTAATGCAGTATTTAGTGGCAACGCTAACCAGATCTTCCTGTTAGGTTCTACTGATGACGTTCTGGCTACTTCAGACGGCGTAGTTGATGGCCAGGGCGAAATTGAGTTCTTAACTCAGTCTGGTACTACTATCCCAGCTGGTACTCGTATGGTTTTCTCTAAAGGCAATACTTTAGCAACCCAAGAGCCAGTAGGTATTTTGACTCAAAATACTACTTGTACTGACAGCAGTTCAAGTGCAGTAATCTCTATTGCGGCAACTTCAGCCAAGACAGATGGTGGCTCTAGCATCATCGGTGGTGTATCACGTGCTGAAACACTGATCGATATTTCTCCACAGTATGTTACGTTCTTAGGTACTGCTACTTCTGCAGAAGTTAATGCTCAAAGCACTAACTCTGCTGATGCAGAAATTGTTGCGCGTACTGAGTTTGTATTTGAAGCTGGCAGCTTAACTCTGCAACGCACTGATATCATTGCTCCGTTCGCGTTTGTTGACCGTGAACTTGCGCTTGATTTAGCACATACATTAACTGCTGATGATGAATTAGAGCTGACTTTCTCTACTACCGGTGATACTGGTGAGTCTGTAGCCTTTGGTATTTTCAATACTCAAACTAACCCTGGTGGTGTTTTAGCTAACCAAGTCACTTTAGATGCTGACGATGCTTATGGTTATGCCGATACTCCTTATGCTCTGGAAGCTGACTCAGTATTTGCTGTATTAGCAACTGGCGCTGAAGCAGCTGCTGACGCAGACTATGGTGTTGGCGCTACCTCTAATACCCATTTCTTCACTGTTTCTCAGTTAGATGACGAAGTGCCAATGGGCTTTAACTACGCAGTTAACGTAACAAGCACTTTGAACTTTGACGGTGCGCCTCTGTTAGATCACTGCCCTCAAACGACTAATACTCACAATATTGGTATTAACGGCGCAGTATTAAAAGTTCCTTACGCTGTATCTGGCGCGGGTAACTTTGTACGTGTAACTAACGAGCACAACCAAGATGCAGAAGTTACTGTAGACGTATTCAGCGAATCAGCTGACGGTACTGCAGGTAAGCGTTTTGCTACTGCTGTAACTCTGGGTACTGTACCTGCTAAATCTTCTGTTGTTTACTTCGTAGAAGACGTAATTAAAGCAGCACAAGATCAGAAAGGTTACACTGGTGCTGACGGCGGTTACACTAAAGGTGCTTTTGGCTCTAACCAGCAAGCAGCTCCTAACCGTCACACTCTGACCTTCGCAGTAACTTCTCCACGTGACACTGTTCACGGTGTTACTGTACAGAAGATCCCTGGTGGTGTTGACCGTGTAATGCCAGTTCTGGATCAGAACAACTGGAACCAGTAATAACATTACGTTATTAGCTTGATAGAGCCCTCGCTTGCGAGGGCTTTTTTATTAGGAGTTCAACATGATTAAACAGCTAGTGTCAGCTGGGTTGCTGGCAGTATTATTGGCGTCTTGCAGCCATACGACACAGCAGCAAGCCAGCAATGACGAGATTAAGCAGTTACAGGCCAGAGTGGCAAAGCTTGAGCAAATTCAAACTACGGTAGCACAGCGTGTTGGTTTAGGGGCCTTAGTACGACCAGACGCAATCGAGTTTGGCGACGGCCATTTGCTAGGCAACCCACAAGCGGAGGTTGCTATTATCGAGTTTACTGATTTGCACTGCCCGTTTTGTGCCAAGTTTCATACTGAGATATGGCCAGAGCTAAAAGCCGATTATGTCGACACCAATAAAGTACTTTTCGTTGGCCGTGATATGCCGTTGCTAAAACTGCATCCTAACGCTGGTTATGCCGCAGTAACGCTTCGCTGCGCTGCGCAGCAAGACAGGTATGGTGTTGCAAAAGACAAATTGTTTAATAACGCTGCGGCGTTTGACAATGCGTTTTTAGCGTCATTAATGACAGAGTTGTCGCTTGATTCAGATAAAATGAACAGTTGTCTGAAAAATATGAACGTACATAATGCTGTGTCTGCGTCGCTGAATTATGGCACTGCGCTGGGCTTTAATGGTACCCCGGTATTTGTTATTGGCAAAAAACGGGGTAATACGGTAGTAGATTATGAAATAATCACAGGCAGTGGCTCAGTTGCTGAGTTCAGCGCTGTTCTGAATAAGTTTATTGCCAACTAAATTATGTGCTTGTCGAAACAGGCTCGCTATTAAAAGCGAGCTCTCTCTTGTTAGGTAGTGAAAATATGCCGCCAGCCGATTTACCCGCCAACCGCAAAGTATTACACCGTATCGGTGGAAATATTGCCTGGTTATTGGCGGATAAAGTGCTCAGACTGGGCTTAACCCTTATCGTCACAGTGTTTGTAGCGCGTTACCTTGGCCCGGAACAGTTCGGTGTATTAAATTTTGTGCTGGCGTTGGTTGCGGTGTTTGCGGTCGTTGCCGCTTTTGGCCTGCAGGGCACAGTGGTGCGCGACTTGGTGCAAAGCCCGGCTGATACCGGCAAAATATTAGCCGGTGCTTTAGTTATAAAGCTGTCAGCGGCCGTTTTGATGTATGGATTGCTATTAGCTACCATATGGATATTGCGCCCGTCCGGCGATGCAAGTCGTGTGTTTGTTGCTTTTCTGGGAACTACATTGATTTTCAGGTGTAGCGAAGCTTATAAGTATTGGTTTGAATCCCAGATCCGGTCAAAGTATGTGGTATGGGCAGAGAATATCGTGTTTGCTATGGTCGTTTGTGCCAAGCTGGCAATGGTGTATTTACAGGCGCCGTTGATAGCGTTTGTCTGGTTGGCGACGATAGAATCATTATGTACGGCACTGTTCTTAAGACTACTGTTCAAAAAAATTTTTGTCACCAGCCCTGACTGGCATTTTTGCCCCGAAACCACCAAACGCTTAATTTTGCAAAGCTGGCCGTTGGTTATTTCCGCCGCGGCGTGGATCCTGTATGTACGGATAGATCAGATTATGCTGGCGCAATTGGCCGGTGATAAAGATGTCGGCATTTATTCTGCTGCAGTGCGTTTAAGCGAGGTAAGTAACTTTATCCCTGGTATCATCGCTTTTTCTGTCATGCCCGCTATTCTACCGCTGTTACAGCAAGACCCGCGACATTATCAGCGCCGCTTGCAACAGTTGTTTGACGTATCTGTGCTGCTGATGTTGTGCTTTGCTCTGGTGGTAACCTTACTTGCTCACTGGATTATTCCGTTGCTGTTTGGTGTTGTGTACCAGGGCGCTGCAGAAGTACTGGTAATTCATGTCTGGTGTGGTATTTTTAGCGCCCTTGCAGTGGTCAGCAGCAGGCATTTAATAAACATCGGTCTGCAGACGGTGCTTATGCAGAGAAATTTATTGGGGCTGCTGCTGAATGTACCGCTGAATTTTTGGCTAATTCCACGTTACGGTGCTGTTGGCGCAGCTTCAGCCAGTCTGGCTTCAATGATATGTGTTAATTATATATTTGATATTTTCCATCCGGCAACGCGAGTAATGTTCGGGCAAAAAACTAAGGCCTTGTTACTCATTCAACTGCCGTCGAACATGAAAGAGTTTTATAAATTGGTTAGTAAAGGTATGAATTCATGAGCAACAACGTTTCTGTTGAACATAAAAAACTGATGGAATCGTTGCTTGAAAAGCATCAGCTAATTGCCGACGTGATCGGAGACAAAGCGGTGAGTTATATTGATGTGCCGTTGTACAGAAACGTGGGCGATTTACTCATAATGCAAGGCTCACTGGCCTTTTTTCAGCGTTACAATATTTCTGTCAGCTATAAGGCTAATTGGTTTAACGTGGCCAGAAATTGCATCCCGCCACACGATGTCGTGGTTTTTCAGGGCGGCGGCAATTTAGGTGACTTATACGGCGGCTGCCAGGTTGTCAGAGAGACATTGATCCCGCTGCTAAGGCAACAAAGGGTTGTTATTCTGCCGCAATCAATTCATTTCGAGCAGGAAGAGAACTACCAGCGTTGCTGCGCCATTTTTCGTCAGCACCCCGACTTGCATTTATTTGTGCGTGATGAAGCGTCTTTGGTGCTTGCCAGAGGTATGACAGATAACGTGTATTTAATGCCTGATATGGCGCACCAGTTGTATCCGTTAACAAGAACTGCAGCCGTTGCAGAGGGGACGCTGGCATTAATGCGCATAGATAAAGAAGCCCAGGCTGGCCGCCAGCTTATGCAAGCCGATAAGATGACTGACTGGAATATTTTGTTCAATAACAGCAGCAGAGCTTTGGTATTTGCCATGCGTGTCATGCGCTTGGGTGCGATGGCTGGTTTAAATCGTTTGCCGGGCTCTACAGGCACCAATATTGGTATACAGATGGCCAATACTTTGGTCCGGCGGGCAATTAAACTGTTCTCACAGTATCAGTATGTGAAAACCGACAGATTGCACGGCCATATATTGTCTTGTCTGCTGGATATCCCGCATCAGGTTATGGACAATAGCTACGGTAAGAACAGTCGATATATGGCGTTGTGGACAGGTCAGAGTGATATAGTTGATACCAAGTTTGTAGGGTCTGATAGTGACTAATGCGCCTTTGGTAACAGTATTATTGCCGGTTTACAATGGACAGCAGTATATCATTTCTGCAGCTGACAGCATTTTGCGCCAGGATTACCGTAGCTTCGAGCTGCTGATCATTAACGATGGTTCAACTGACGATACGGACACCTTAATAAAACAACAGCTGTTAAATGAGCCGCGTGTGCGTTATGTCAGTCGGGAAAATAAGGGGTTGATTGCAACGTTAAATGAAGGGATCGCACTGGCAAAAGGTGACTACATTGCGCGTATGGACGCAGATGATATCGCACATAGTACCCGTTTAAGCCGGCAAGTTGCCTTTTTACAGCGTCATCCGGATGTTGCGGTGGTGGGAACAGCTTATAATATCATTAACAGCAATGATGAGCGCACTGGCGTCCGCCATCCGCCGCGTTGGCACTGTTTAATTACGCCAATGTTTATATTTGGTTCACCAATGGCACATCCGGCTGTGATGTTGAATAAAAAGCTGGCAGAAGCGGATCTATTCTACGATAAAGACTATATCCATGCTGAGGATTACGAGCTTTGGTTACGATTGTCGCTTAAGTATAAGCTGGCTAATTTGGCAGCCATTTGTCTTGATTATCGCGTACTGCCTCAAAGCATTTCCAGACGGTATGCCAAAGAGCAAAGACAGTCAGTGATTAAAGCGCAGCTGGCACATCTTTACCTTAGTGATACTAATACACAGAAACTGGCAGACAGTGCTGCTGTGTTGCTGCGGTATAATGTGGCGTGTTGGTGGCAGCAAATGGTAGCGTTCTGCAATGTAGTTCGACATCGTAAAGCACCTTTTAGCCGGGGTATAGCGCTGATCTATCTACTGCGAAATATGTTGCGATAAACGGTGTTTATCTGTTGGGTAAGCTGAAGTAAATAAGTGCTGATAAGGAATAAAAGTGTCTGAAAAAATGATCAATCAGTCAGAAGATATGCGCTTGTCTGAGTTAGTATCGGTGCTGTGGCAGGGAAAGTGGTTAATTTTGGCTGTTACATCGGTGTTGACCATAGCAGCGTTAGTGCTGGCGCTGAGTTTGCCGAATAAATACACTGCGTCTGTCTTGCTGGCGCCTTCGGCTTCGGCAGGTAGTGATGCATTAGGGGGCCTGGCGGGACAGTTTGGCGGTCTAGCGTCACTTGCTGGCATAAATGTTAAAGACAACAGTATTAGTAATGCGGCACTGGCTTTAGAGGTGGTGCGTTCCAGAGACTTTATTTCCCGTTTTATTGCCGAGCATAATGTGCTGGTACCGCTGATAGCGGCTAAAGGCTGGCAGTGGCAGGATAATACTTTACTGCTCGATCAGCAGATATACCAAAATGGTAGGTGGGTGCGGGATGTTGAACCGCCACGCAAACCTGAGCCGTCTATGCAGGAAGCATATGACGAGTTTATAGAGCTGTTCACTGTAACTAAGAACAAAGACAACGGCATAGTAACTCTGGAGGTAGAGCATTATTCTCCTTACGTGGCGCAGCAGTGGGCTGAAGCCCTAGTGGCAGATTTAAACCTGTACATGAAACACAAAGACATGCAGGAAGCTAAAGACAGCCTAAGTTATCTGGAGCGTGAACTGGCTAAAACCCAGATTGAAGAGTTGCGCAAAGCGTTATATCAATTGATAGAAGAACAAACCAAAACACTCATGTTGACACAGGTCAATAAAGAGTATGTATTTAAAACGATAGATCCTGCAGTGGTCGCGGAGCAAAAGTCAAAACCTAACCGGCCGTTAATATGCATTCTTGGTATGTTGTTGGGGGGCTTTCTAAGCTGTTTTATTGTGCTGGTAAGATATTTTGCTCAGCGTAATTAAGCATAGCCATTATTGCCTGCTGGTATTAGGTTGCGCCAATTGAATACTACCGTAAGCCGAAGTTCTTCGTCGGCAATGACATTGTTATTCTTGCTGTTTATCGTGTTGTCACTGATGAAGTTCCGCTTGGTGGGCATTCCCCTTGCTGACTGCTTAGTACTGATGTTAGCTGGTGTGGCTTTTGTTAAAACCGGTGAACTGCGTGTGCCTATGTACGCATTGTTAATGCTGTTTTTTTTCACCGTGTGTTTGGCCCTGTCGATCATGCAGGGAAGCCTGGATGGCATGATGTCGTCGGTAAAACTGTTTGTGCCGTTTTTCGCCATACTGGCGTTTAGCAAGCTGGCGTCACGGCTTTGTGTGAATGATATCCGTCTGCTTGCCCGGCGTATTCTTTTTTTTGGCGTCTGGTCACAGCTCATTGTGGTAGTTATTTTTTACTCTGGCATCGCGGATACATTGTTTAACGTGGTGTTGCCTGGAAACGAAGGCCGGGAAGATGCTGGGTTTAAGATCAATGTTTTTACTGTACCCTTTGCTGGTATATATCGTTTCGGTGGTTTGTTTATAGAGCCGTCCTGGTATTCGATGTTTTTTGGCTTCTTTATGCTGATGTACTTTTATCTGATGAAGCAAAGTGACGACCGTTTCAGTGTAAAACGCGACATACTGATAATATCCGCTTTTGTAACGACGTTGTCGTTTACCGCCGCAGCTTTATTGGTGATGGCATATTGCTATCGGTTTTTTGATGTTAAAAAGCCGATCCGGCTGGTAATAGTGATTCCGGCAATTATTGCCTTATTGGTCTGGGTTATGTTAACCAATGACTATTTAGCACATCGTATCTACTTAATTGCAAGTGGTAATGATAGCTCCGTTAATGCCAGAGTTTTTGCCAGCGCAGATAAAGCCTGGTTCATATTACATTACACCTCTTTTCTTGGCGCAGGGCCGGCAGAGACATTGAAACTTATCAACCGTTTCTTTAGCGAAAACCTGTCTATTCAAAATGCTTACTTGGAAGCCTTTGCATCAGCAGGTCTAATCGGTGGAGGTGCTTTTGTGTTTGCAATGCATATATCGCTGTTTAAAGCCCGCTATATGATGGCGCAGCTGCCTTTAGCACTGGCTTTATTAGTATCAAGTATTGTATTTACGCCAATTCTGTGGCTGCTGGCTTTTTTTACACACACTGTTGTCAGCGCGCTATGCAATGAGCGTACCCGCCTTGCTGTTGCCGGTAAAGCTGAATTTGATGTAAACCAAGAGCATGTGGTGAGGCCCTAATAAATGACAGTAAAGTTGCAGGTACTTATTAGCACATGTAATGACCGTTTGGCGGCTGTTCCGGGGATGTTACACGCACAGCGTGAAGATGTAAGCTATATAGTCGTACATCAACTCTTCTCTGAGACATCTGGTGCTGCGTTGACTGACGCGACTGCTTATTTGCAGAGCCGGCCTGATGTTCAGCTGACAGTGTCAGCCAGCAGAGGGTTGAGTGTTAGCCGCAATATAGCGCTTGGCCTGGCTGATGCCCCTTATTTATTGCTGGCTGATGACGATATTCAGTTTACCAGTGATGCATTTAACACCATTATTACTGCAATGGCGCAGCAGGCCGATGCTGCTGCAATAACGTTTCGTTATTGTGATGCTAATGGGCAGTACCGCAAGTCTTACCCGTTAGTCGCTGGCAGACGGCGTTGGTGGAATGTTTTTAAAGTCTCATCGATTGAAGTTTGCCTGCGCCGTGACTTTATTGCACGTTATCACATTAAATTTGATCCTAAATTTGGCTTAGGGGCTGAGTATCCGGTTTCAGAAGAAAACATATTGCTTTCAGATATATTGCAAAGTGGCGGTACAATTACTTATCTACCAGCTGATATTGCCATACACCCGAATGAGACGTCTGGTGCTAATTGGGATGAGCGTTACCTACGGGCCAGAGGGGCGTTATTTCGCCGGGTGTTTGGCATCAAAGGTATTGGAATGTTGCTGCTATTCTTCGCTAAACACTCGAAAACTATTTCTAAAAAGCTGCCTTTAAGACAAGCGTTGAAGCTGACAATGATTGCTTTTTGGGACTTTGTTTAATATGGAGAAAGACGTTATTTTGCAAGACCTTAACGAGCTGGTTTCGGTAATAACTCCGGCATACAACTGTGAACAGTTTATCCGGCATACTGTTGAATGCGTGGCTCAGCAAACTATTAAAGTGAAAGAACATATTATTATTGACGACGGCTCAGCGGATAACAGCTTACAACTGTTAAATGAACTAAAACAGCGTTATCCGCATCTGGTGGTGTTGTCTCAGATTAACAGCGGAGCTGGAGTTGCAAGAAACTTGGGCATCAGTCATGCAACAGGCAAATATATAGCTTTTCTTGATAGCGATGACAGCTGGGCGCCGACGAAGCTGGAGCAACAAATTGGCTTTATGGAAAACGCCCATGTATTGCTGTCCTATGGTGACTATGAAGAGATTGATGGGCTGACAGAGCAGTTATTACACCGCTACCAGTTGCCGGACTCATTAAATTACCGGCAGTTGTTAAATGGCTGCCCAATAGGCTGTCTAACGGTAGCGTACAACCAGCAAGCGCTTGGAAAGCGTTATATGCCATTAGTTAGGCGGGGACAGGATTGGGGATTGTGGCTGGCGATTACTAAACAGAATGTTGTTGCCAGGAAGTATCCAGGCTGCTTGGCGCGGTACCGGATGGTGAAAACCTCATTGTCGAAAAATAAGTGGAAGAAGTTGCTCGATGTTTTTGATATATATCGTAAAGAGCAGCAGCTGGGTATAGTGCCGTCTTGTTGGCACCTTATACAGCACTTCAGATATGTCAGGCGTAAGCGAAAATAATCATGGTGCGAAAAATTGTTTTAACGGGGGCAACCGGATTTGTAGGCGCAGCGGTTGCGAAAGCATTGACTGGTTGCCAGCTTAGCGCTATCGGCCGCCGTAAGCCTGCCGAGCCGAGTATTGATTTTTACCAGGCCGAACTTAGCACGGACACTGATTATACCCTGGCGCTTAGCGGCGCAGCTGTGGTGGTTCATGCTGCGGCTAGAGTGCATATGATGCGGGACACTACGGCAGACCCTCAGGCAGCATTTCGCGAGGTT
Organism: Rheinheimera sp. ATLC3; assembly: GCF_059429535.1. NCBI lineage: Bacteria > Pseudomonadati > Pseudomonadota > Gammaproteobacteria > Chromatiales > Chromatiaceae > Rheinheimera > Rheinheimera sp. ATLC3. The sequence continues at coordinate 678,114 of NZ_CM182103.1, read as the reverse complement.
AATTGTTTGGCAAGCCTGAATCTGGCGCGTCAGGCGGCCTTGGCCGGGGTAAAACGGTTTATTTTTATCAGCTCTATAAAGGTAAACGGTGAATCAACCGAACAAAATCAGCAATTTAAGCATACTGATATACCAGCGCCACAAGACCCTTATGGCCAGTCAAAAGCTGAAGCCGAGCAACAACTTTTGCGGCTGGCGGCTGAAACCGAAATGCAGATTGTGATTATTCGGCCGCCATTGGTGTATGGGCCAGGTGTGAAGGCTAATTTTGCTGCTATGCTGCATTTGGCGCAGAAAAACCTGCCGTTGCCATTCGGTGCGATACATAATAAACGCAGCCTAGTGGCGCTGGATAATCTGGTGGATCTAATCGTTACCTGTATTGATCATCCCAAAGCGGCCAACCAGACGTTTCTAGTCAGTGATGACAGCGATGTATCAACTACAGAGCTGTTGCAACTGATGACCCAGGCTGCTGGTAAAACACCGCGGTTATTACCTGTACCGGTAAGTTGGCTGCGGTTGGCCGCAAAACTAACCGGCAAAGAACCTGTTATTGACCGCTTATGCGGTAATTTGCAGGTAGATATAAGCCATACCAAACACACTCTGAGCTGGGCACCACCCATTACAGTGGAAGAAGGGATTTTGCGCTGCTTTTTAAAAGAGGAATTATGTTAATTCGGTTATTAGACATTATTTTTGCGCTTTGTGGCCTAGTGCTTGGTTTCCCGGTATTGGTTTTACTAACCCTTACCGGCTTGTTTGATACCGGCTCGCCGATCTTTTGCCAACAGCGGGTAGGGCGTAACAAAAAGCCGTTTACGCTGATTAAGTTTCGTACCATGCAAAAAGACACTGCTCATGTGGCTAGTCATCTGGCCAGCAGCAATGCAATTACGCCCTTTGGTGGTTTCTTGCGCAAAACTAAGCTGGATGAATTACCACAGTTGTGGAATGTGTTATGCGGGCATATGAGCCTGGTCGGGCCGCGACCGTGTTTATTTAATCAGGAAGAATTAATTGCCGAACGTGAGCAGCGTGGCGTATTAAATGCTCGCCCCGGTATTACCGGGTTGGCGCAAGTAAACGAGATAGATATGTCGACGCCGGCGTTGCTGGCTGAAACGGATGCTAAAATGCTACAAAACCTTACACTGGCTAATTATTTTAAGTATATTGTTATGACGGTTGCAGGTAAGGGCAGCGGAGACCGTGTAAGAAAAAAGTAAAAAAAAGATGGGATGCCTGCTTTATAAAAAAACTGTTTTTTTACCCTACTGCGAAGAACAGTGTTTCCGGCTTCCGCCAAGAATAACTTATTTATGATGGCTAAAGCCTGTAAACTGACAGCATGCTGTTTCAGAGAGCTGAATTGCCTAGGTCCACAGTTGTGCTCCCGCCGCAGATTTACTTTTCCTTCACGCCTATTCGGGTTTTAACAGTTACCCTTGAGCATATTGATCATGTTGGTCGCATTCGTTACTTGTTAGCCATCGGTATTAACAGCCCACATTATACAACTTCAGCATTTGTCACTTTATTTCTGCTGGTGTCGGAAGATGCGATTAAGGTAGGCGTTACTCGCGCTGAAGAACTTATTTACACATTTTTGATAAAGTACGTAGTTGGCTAATCTCTTTTAATTTTGCCAACTGGCAGCGGCATGTGCAAAGGTGTTTGGGGGGCAATTACCTAGCCGCACTGAAAAGAGAAATGTTGATAAATGTTGATATTAGTGCTGGGCGTGTTCACCTTGCTACATAAACTATCCCATTAAGCGGCTATTCAGCTCATGCTGACAAAACTGGATAAGGCAATTTGTTGCATGCACACAGCGAAAACCCGATACAATTCGCATAGTGTAAGGCAATGGTGCAGCAAAACAAGCGCTGACGCAGGCTTTTTCGAGACGTTGGATTAATGCTATTATAGTCAGCTGATTTTGTGGGTTTTAGAAACAATCGTGGTTCAAGGTTGTGAGCGTAAGGACTAATATGCCAGTTTTAAAAATTGCGATTGCCGGCACCGGATATGTGGGTTTGTCAAATGCAATGCTGCTGGCCCAGCATAATCAGGTCGTGGCAGTAGATATAATGCCGCACAAGGTGGCGTTGTTAAACGATAAAACGTCGCCGATAGACGATAAAGAGATTACAGATTTTCTGGCACACAAGGCACTACAGTTTACCGCTACCTTGGATAAGAAGCAGGCTTATGCCGACGCTGATTTTGTGATTATTGCCACACCGACAGACTATGATCCGCAGACTAATTATTTTAATACCAGCAGTGTTGAAGCTGTCATTCGTGATGTGCTGGCAATAAACCAAGCGGCAGTGATGGTAATTAAATCTACTGTGCCTGTAGGTTACACTAAGAATGCCCGGCAGAAATTCGGTACTGACAATATTATATTTTCGCCTGAATTTTTGCGTGAAGGCCGCGCTCTGTATGACAATTTATATCCATCACGGATTATTGTCGGCGAGCAAAGTGATCGTGCGGAGTGTTTTGCTGATTTATTGCAGCAGGGGGCAATAAAACAGGATGTGCCTAAATTGTTTACTGACAGCACAGAAGCAGAAGCAATTAAACTGTTTTCTAATACCTATCTGGCGCTGAGAGTTGCCTATTTTAATGAGCTTGATAGTTATGCTGAAAGCCATGGTTTAAATTCGCGCCAAATTATAGAAGGCGTTGGTCTGGACCCGCGTATTGGTAATCACTATAACAACCCTAGTTTTGGCTATGGTGGTTATTGTTTGCCAAAAGATACCAAACAACTGCTGGCAAATTATCAGGATGTACCGAACAATATTATTCAAGCCATTGTCGATGCGAACCGCACCCGCAAAGATTTCATTGCCGAATCTGTGCTGAAGCGTAACCCTGAGGTTGTTGGAGTGTATCGGCTGGTGATGAAAACCGGCTCAGATAATTTCCGTGCGTCTGCAATACAAGGCATCATGAAACGTATTAAAGCGAAGGGGATACAGGTTGTGGTGTATGAGCCAGAGTTAAAACAGGACGACTTTTACCATTCCAGGGTAGTTAAAGACTTCGCGGAGTTTAAACGTATTTCAGATGTTATTATTGCTAACCGGCGTAGTGATGCTCTGTCTGACGTAGCTGAAAAAGTATATACACGGGATTTATTTGGCAGCGATTAAACTTAGCTTCCAAGATCAGGATATGAACATGGAGTTTTAATGAAAGTATTAAAAGCAGTTATACCCGTTGCTGGGCTAGGAACCAGGATGTTACCGGCAACGAAGGCGATCCCGAAAGAAATGTTGCCCGTGGTTGATAAACCTTTAATTCAGTATGTGGTAAACGAGTGCATTGCCGCAGGCATAAAACAAATTGTGCTGGTAACACATTCGTCAAAAAACTCAATTGAAAACCACTTTGATAAAAGCTTTGAACTTGAATCGATGTTAGAGAAACGAGTCAAGCGACAGCTGCTGGAAGAAGTTCAAGCAATTTGTCCTAAAGATGTTACCATTATGCATGTTCGGCAAGGTGAAGCTAAAGGGTTGGGCCATGCTGTATTATGCGCGTTGCCGGTTATTGGCGAAGCGCCTTTTGCCGTGCTGTTGCCGGATGTGCTGATAGACGCTTGTGACAGTGATTTGCATAAAGATAATCTTGCAAAGATGGTGCGTTTATTTGAGCAAACCGGCACCAGTCAGGTGATGGTAGAGCCGGTACCACAGCATATGGTTAGCAGTTATGGAGTTGTAGATGTTGCCGGACATCAACTGGCCACTGGCGAATCCATAAAAATGGGTGCAATAGTTGAAAAACCTGCAGTAGATGCCGCGCCTTCAAATCTGGCTGTTGTGGGGCGTTATGTGTTTAGTAGTACCATATGGCAGTACCTTAAGCGTACTCCCGTGGGGGCAGGCGATGAAATTCAGCTAACAGATGCGATTGCGTTACTGATGGAGACTGAAATAGTAAATGCATACCATATTATTGGTCGCAGCCATGACTGTGGTAATAAGCTGGGTTACATGCAGGCATTTGTTGAACATGGGCTGCGTGATAAATATCTGGGCCCTGATTTTAAAGAGTGGCTGCTAAAATTACTTGCTACACAATAAGGAGGCATGGATTGTGATAAAAAAAGATCGATGCTGTGCACATTGCAATATCTAACCCTGACAAAAATAGGCCGTAGTCTGGCTGTTCTGGATACGGAGTCATAAATGTTGGCCTGGTTATTGGGATTACCCCGCTCAATTAAACGGTTAATTTCGGTTTTTGCTGACGTATTTTTTCTAATCTGCTCGTTGTTTGCCGCATATTTTCTGACGCAACACGAAGAGCATAGTGCTATTGCTGAAATTGCGGTGTCTTTTGCTATTACTTTACCGGTGACCTTATTTATTTTTACCAAATTGGGTTTATATCGTGCCGTAATACGTTATATAGGACAGCATGCTCTGGGGGCTGTACTGGCAGGTATTGTCAGCAGTGCTTTTGTACTCGCACTATTGTTTGGTGTACTGAAGGTTACTGACAAAGGCAACCTGATTTTCGTATATGCCATAATGGCGTTAGTGACTTCTGGTGGTTTAAGACTGTTAGCGAGAATGTTTTTGGTGCAGCGTAATAATGGTCATAAAGAACGGGTATTAATATATGGCGCAGGTTCATCGGGGCGTCAGTTAGCTCAGGCGCTCATAAATGGCGAACAGTATCACCCGGTGGTCTTTGTCGACGATGACACAACTTTGCATCGCTCAACCATACTCGGCGTGCCTGTTGGCGCGCCGGCACAAATAGTTAGCCTTATTAAACTTCATAATATCAGCCGAATTTTATTGGCCTTACCTTCGGTTAGTCGCTCACGTCGCCGCGAAGTACTGGATGCATTGGAAGAACTGCCAATACCTGTGCAGTCCATTCCTGGTATGAGTGATCTTGTGGATGGGTCAATGCGCATTGACGAGTTACAGGACGTTAAGATAGAAGATTTGCTCGGGCGTGATTTGGTAGAGCCTAAGAAAAAGCTAATGCAGGCCAATATTCAAGGCAAGATCGTCATGGTCACCGGCGCTGGGGGGTCTATTGGTTCAGAGCTATGCCGGCAAATCATTGTCAGCGAGCCCAAAATGCTGGTGTTATTTGAGCTGTCTGAGTTTAGTCTGTACAGCGTAGAGCAAGAGCTAAGTACGTTAATAAACCAGCGTGGGCTAGATATTAAGTTAATTCCGATAATGGGGTCTGTGCAGCGGCAAAGCCGACTTGAGTCGGTGATGAAGTCATTTAATGTGCAAACGGTCTATCATGCAGCGGCTTACAAGCATGTACCATTGGTAGAGTATAATGTAGTGGAGGGGGTGCGCAATAATGTTTATGGCACCTGGTATGCTGCAGAAGCAGCAATAGCGGCAAAGGTAGAAACCTTTGTTCTGATTTCTACAGACAAAGCGGTAAGGCCAACCAATATTATGGGGGCGTCAAAACGGTTGGCAGAACTGGTACTGCAGGCATTGTCAAAACGGCAGCAAACAACACGCTTTTGTATGGTGCGCTTTGGTAACGTGTTGGGGTCGAGCGGTTCGGTTGTGCCGCTGTTTCGTGAGCAAATACGCCGAGGTGGGCCGGTGACGGTAACGCATAAAGATATTATTCGTTATTTTATGATGATACCTGAAGCAGCGCAATTAGTAATCCAGGCTGGAGCTATGGGGCATGGCGGTGATGTATTTGTGCTGGATATGGGGGAGCCTGTAAAAATTGCTGATTTGGCCAAACGGATGATTCACCTGATGGGGCTAGAAGTAAAAGATGACATTCACCCTAACGGGGATATTGAGATCCGATATTCCGGTTTGCGACCCGGGGAAAAGCTGTATGAAGAACTACTGATTGGTGAAAATGTGCGTGAGACGGCTCATCCGCGCATTATGGCTGCAGATGAGTTGAGTATGGATTGGCAGGATATGATGGTGTTATTGCAGCAGTTAGAAGGGCACTGTGACGCTTTTGCTGTTAACGATATTATAGAGCTTATCCGGAATGCACCGACAGGTTTCAATTATGGTACTGAGTGCAGTGATTTGGTAGCTAACAGGGACATTGGTCTGATACCGGTGCTGAATCCGCTTTCAAAGGGGGCGACAGCTTTGGCTGCGACTGCTGAAGTGCATTCATTAGGTAAAGTTAATATTGCGTGAGGCCAAACTTTGGTTAAAGTGTTGAAATATGTATAAAGTTAAATTTAATTATTGAGTCCGGTTGAGCTTTGGTTTAAGCTGAAAGGTATCTGTAATATACGCTGAACTTGTTAAGGAATTATCATGAAAAAATTAATTATCGCTGCAGCCGTTATGGCGTTAAGCATTGGTGTTAATGCTCAGGAAAAAGAAGGTGGTGATGGTACTATCGGCGGTGTAGACAATACTACAATCGCTGCAGGCGTTGTAGGCATTGCTGTTGCTGCTGCTATTATTTCTAACAATCGTGGTTCATCAGTCACTCAACCTCCTGTGTTATGTGACGATGGCAGTGCTCCAGTTAACGGTGTTTGCCCACAGCCCCCAGTGACAAGCACTAATACTGTAACTTCAACTGTAACTGCAACTTTCTAAGTTCGCATCAATAAATAGGCCGCCAGCAGGCGGCTTTTTTATTGCTGAAAGTTTATCTGCGTTTTATTTTGTAGGTATAAATTGAATGACATCGGTTAAATGTTTTGTCGGCAGTGTGTTGCTGCTAACTCTTACTGCTTGTGCCGGTACTTACCACTCCTATGTAGACACTCTTAAACTTGCATTTACTACAACGGCTGATGTTGAGCTTAGCCTGAAAGACGTAAAAAAAGCACCATCAGATTTAGTTTATGTTAAACACGGTGAAAGGCCTGTGGCCGCTATGGCGCTATATAAAATTGAAGCCGGGCAGCACAAGTGGATTTCGGCTGATAACGCCATGCTGGTGGAAGAAAAAGGGCGTGTGGTGCGCACTGTGGGTTTTGCTGACAATTTATTGTTTTTAACCAACACCGCGTCCGATCCGTTACGGGATATTAAAAGTATCAGGCCTTATACCAGTTGGTTGCGTTTAGCTGATTGGCAACATGGCGAGTATGGCTACCAGCTGCGGTCTTCATTTGAAATCGACAGGTCTGAAGAGTTGGTCTTTTTTCAGCAGGCTTTACCGGTAACAGTTGTTGTGGAATATGTGCAGTACGAAGACAAGCCGAACTACCTGCGTTTTGACAGCGACTGGCAGAACAGATTCTGGTTTGATAGCCGCACCGGAACTTTAATTAAAAGCGAACAGCGTTTGGCACCTTTTGGGCAATTGTTAACAATGACCTATATCAGCCGGATTGCCCGGTTATTACCGGAAGATACCAGCCGTGTCGGTGGAGAACAGTGATGGCTAGTAAAGTATTGGCATATCTGGTGTGTGGTGTTTTGAGTGCTACTGTGCCAGTTTGTGCAACCGTAAAAGTAGATGTTAATGGTGAGCGTTTGCAGTTTGACGGTAATCCCAGGATGAATGAAGTGGTGGCGCCTGTTGCACTGCAGCAGCACTGGTATTGGCCGGCTAGTTCTTTGTATAAGTTAGACAGTACAGAGCCAGAGCAGCTGCGGCAGAAAATACTGCAGCAGCTAGCTGAGCTTAAACAGCATTATCAGGCTGATGAAGACTTGTTTGCGACTCTGCAATCTATAGAGCGACAGGTGGTTGGCTGGCACCTGGCGAAGCGTATTTTAACGCCGGTAGATTATGATCTGGCGCGCATTCAACCACAACATAATCCGAGATTCGACGATGGGCATTACTTGTTGCAGTTAAAACTACGCCCCAGCAGTATTCATGTTTTTGGTGCAGTTAGCCATGCCAGTAACGTTACGCATAGAGGGGCAGTGCCGATAGCCGATTATCTTAGTGCAGTAGTTGTTAATGCGGCTGCAGACACAGAGCAGTTAACACTGCTGCAAGCAGATGGCACTGTGCGTACTGTCGGAACTGAGTATTGGAACCGGGAACATGTAGAGGCAATGCCAGGTGCTCAGCTATTTATACCATTGAAAACGAAGCTGTTTGGCACGCAGTTGCAACAGCTGAATAAAGCCTTGCCTGAGTTGGCTACTCATAGGGTGTTACCATGACCGTTGTTCGTATCCCTTTTGTATTATCTATCATTACGGTTTCATTATACCCAGGTCTGTTATACGCAGATAGCATGAGTGGCTGGCAACAAAGCGCTGCTGGAGTGTCTCAGATGGCACACGGCGGTGTAGGCCTGATTCAAACGCCGACTGCCCGTATGGCGCCTGCCGGGGACTTATCAATTAACTATAGCGACAATGAAGAATATCGACTGTGGTCGGTTAGTATCCAGCTGTTTGACTGGATGGAGTCAACGGTGCGTTATACTGATGTGCGCACACGATTATATAGCCCATACCCAGGTTTCAGTGGCGATCAAACCCTTAAAGATAAAGGTATAGATGTTAAGTTTCGCTTGTTGCAGGAAGGCACCTACTTACCACAGGTCGCAGTTGGTTTCAGAGACTTTGGTGGTACTGGTTTCTTTGAAAGTGAATTTATAAGCCTGAGTAAAAAGTGGGGCGATTTTGATTTCCACCTTGGTATTGGCTGGGGCTATCTCGGTAATGATGGCAACATTAAAAACCCGTTTTGTGAGTTAAAAGATAGCTTCTGTGGTCGGCCAACAGGTTTTGGTGGTCGTGGTGGTAAAGTCGACTATGATAAGTTTTTTAAGGGGCCCGCTTCGTTATTCGGCGGTATTGAGTACCAGACACCGTGGCAGCCACTGAGATTAAAATTGGAGTATGAAGGAAACGACTATCGCAATGATAGAGCAGGCGAGCTGAAACAGGATAGCAACTGGAATATCGGCGCTGTATATCAATGGGGTAATTTTGATTTTGACTTAAACTATCAACGTGGTAATACCTTAGGTTTTGGTGTGCATTATGCTCTGAATTTACACACAGTTAAACAGCCTAAAATTCACCCTGCTCCACGTCTTGTGCCTGATGAGTTAAAACGAACCGAAATTATGGATCGTAACGCTTTGCCCTCGGCCTTGTTCACAGAGGCTGGTTTTGTTCTTCAATCGTCCAGCATAATAGATGATGAGTTTGTTATTTATGGTCAGCAAATTGCCTACCGCAATCAGGACGAAGCGATTGAGCGCATCGCTCGTATTCTTGCAACAGAAGTTCCGGCGAGCATTAAAACGTATCGCATTATTGACTACTCAGGCAATCTGCCATTAGTTGAAACTGTAGTCGATGCAAATCAGTTTATTAATGTTGCCCGCTATGATACACAGCAAACGGATATTAAATCGACCTATATACGGCAACGCCCCGAGGTTCGCACACTTGGGCTTGCCTCTCGGCCTGATTCCAGAGGGGGATATACCGGTTTGGAAACATTCTGGGTTCAAACTTTTGGTAATCCGGAAGCCTTTTATATGTATCAGGGCGGAATATTTGCTAGTGCCGGTTACCACTTAAGCAGTAACTTTAGCGTCAACGGCACAGCTAAAATAACCTTACTGGAAAACTTTGATAAGTTCAATTTTAAAGTTGACTCGCAAAATACACCTTTACCTCGTGTACGCACTTATGTACGTGAATACGTAACTCGTAGTAAGGTGACTATGGAAAACCTGTATTTACAATGGCAGGATCAACTGCTACCCGATTTATACGCTCAGGCATATGGTGGTTATCTTGAGACAATGTTTGGTGGTGTCGGCGGAGAGGTGCTTTACCGGCCGGTGGATTCTAACCTGGCGGTAGGTTTTGACGTTAACTATGTGCGTCAGCGCTCTTACGAGAACGACTTCGACTTTTTTGACTATAACACCTTTACCGGCCACGTTAATATCTACTGGAAGCCGGAGTTTTTGCCTGATGCGCAGCTGACATTTAACATTGGTCAGTTTTTGGCAAAAGACAAAGGGGTAAATGTGGATTTTGCCAAACGCTTTGACAGTGGTATTGTTGTTGGTGCTTATGCCGCCTTTACCAATGTGTCGTCAGAAGAATACGGTGAAGGCAGCTTTACTAAAGGTTTCTATCTGTCTATTCCGTTTGATTTGTTCTCGCTTCGGCCGTCTAAAGGCAGAGGCCGTTTACCGTGGGTCCCGATTGCCCGTGACGGTGGTCAGCCGCTGAACCGGCCATCGACGCTGATAGATGCGACTGAGCAGCGCTCGCCGTTTTATGATTAAACGTTAAGCAAGGTACATGCTGAGTAAAATGCCAGCCGGGTAAACCTGCTGGCATTTTTTTGCCGGTAAGACCGGTGTTCAGTTTGCTGTGCTATATTGCTTACCCTGTTTTGCTACGGAATTACGATAAAAGGTCAGTGTTGAAATTGATTAAGAAACTACTGTATGCACGTGCTACCGCTATGCTGGGTGACAAGCTGGTGAAGCTGGCTTCTGGCGCCATATTAACGGTATTTGTTGCCCGTATGCTGGGCGCCAGTGAGTTAGGTATTTATTCTATTGTTATGGCCTGGAGCGCTTTTTTAGTGCCTATTACCAGCCTTGGGCTAAACAACATTGTAGTGCGCCAGATGGTTAAACATGACAACGGCCATGCGGCGATGACCATGTTGTACAGTGCGGTGACATTAAGGCTACTGCTGGGAATTGTCGGTGGCGGCGTTATGCTGCTGGCATTTTATTTTCTATATCCGGATATGTTTGCCGGTAATACGGCCATTGCTATACCTACTCTGTTTTTACTGCAGGCTTTTTTTGGCTTTTTATTGTTTGAGTTTTATCTGAATTATCAGGGCACGTTTAGAAGCCCGGCCTATGCCAAATCTATTATTTCGCTGGTTAGCTTTGTGGTTAAGCTGACCTTACTGTACCGGGGCTTTGGTATAGCCAGTTTATTACTGCTTACCGGTATTGAGTTTCTGGTTGTCGGCCTGGCGCAGTACTTTCTATACCGCCAGAAACATCAGCCTTATAAAGACGGGGAATCACGCTGGCCGGGATATCATCCCGGGCATTTTAGCTGGCAACATGCCAAGTTACTGCTGAAACGCTCATCCTGGTTATGGCTGTCGGGCATAGTGTCGGTTATTTACCTGAAAATTGATATCGTGATGCTGGGCGCTATGGCAGGCACCGAGCAGGCCGGTATTTATGCCGCCGCCAGTCGTTTATCTGAACTTTGGTATGTGTTTCCGGCAACATTGGCTGCGCGTTATTACCCTGACATGATTAAAGCGCATCAGCAGGGCTGGACGCCGTATTATTTAAAATTGCGCCGCTATGCTTTGATGTTTTTCAGTGCTGCAGTAGCGATTGCTGTAGTGATGTCGCTTACCTCACCGTGGATTATCAGTTTACTGTTCGGTCAGGATTTTGCCGCGGCGGTGGATGTGCTGCGTATTCATATCTGGGCCGGCTGTTTTGTGTTTGTGCGTTACCTTATCAGCCAGCATTTACTGATCACCGAGCAGGAGCCTCTTTCACTGCTTAGCCACAGCGTGGGGGCAGTGCTGAATGTAGGGCTTAACTTTTGGTTAATACCCAAGATGGGCATAGTAGGGGCAGCCTGGGCTACGCTGATTTCTTATGCCTATGCATCATTTTTCTTTTTACTGTTTGCCCGCAGCACCCGTCAGCAGCTTTGGCAGTTAATACGTACCCGGGCTTAGCGGGTACTTATTGCCACAACTGTTTACTTAAAGCGGCCACATCTGTCGGCGTGTCTACCAGCAGCCAGTCGCAGATGGCTTTAGCAACATTAGGATACTGCACAAACTTTTGCTCACTCTGGCTGCCAAGCCAGCTGGCCACAATACTGCTGTTTAGCGTGTCAGCGCGTGCAGCCAGGTGCAATTGTTGTAAGGCGAGGGCATTAGATTGCTGTTCCATCTGGCCTTGCAGCGGTTTTACCATGATACGTTTTTTCAGTTGCAGCGCTTCGCTTATCAGTTCAAAACCGGCATTACTCAGCACAAAGCTGCAGCTGGCTAAATCGGCTTTAAAGGGTTTCAGTGCCAGTGGGTGCGTGTTGATATGCCCCAGTGTGGCCTTGCTAAGGCCCGGGCCATATACACTGAACTGATAGTCGGTAAGGGGCTTTAACATATTGACGACCTGGCTTTGATCTTCAAACGGCAGATAGACCAGTACCTGTTGTTTGTTAAGCGCAATATCAAAGGGTTCTTCATCGATAATAGGTGGCAATATTGGCTGGTTAAAATGATGCCAGTGCAGGCCAAGCTGATATTGCGCCGGAGCAAAGTGTTTAAACACCAGCCGGGTCATGGGAGTGGCGTGCTCCATTGGTATACTGTGCAAAAAGGCATACTGATGACCAAATGCGATACTGCGTTTTTGTTGCAACCGGGCGGCATGTGCAGTGATGGGTTCAAAATCGGTCAGCACCAGGTCATAGCTGCTTAAATCCAGTGCTTTGATATCCTGTTGCAGCGTTCGGATGGATGCCTGCCAGAAGGTTTGCCAGTAGTTGACCTTACCGGATTGGGTGACAAAGGTTAACCCGCGCTTGACCTGATACTGGCCAAACTGCTGCATATCAAACAGTTGATCCGCCGGCCGGCCGGAAAACAGGTAATCTGTTTGCACGCCAGCGGTCGCCAGATACTTCCCCATAGCGCGCGCTCTGCTGATATGCCCATTACCGGTTGCCTGCACGCCATAGAGAATTTTCATAAGCTACTCCGTTTGTTTGTCCTGCCATACCAGCGCTTTAAAATGCGCACGGCACATTGATACATAACTTTCGTTGCCGCCGATCTGTACTTGTGAGCCAGCCGTTGCAGCCTGGCCATTTTCATCCAACCTGACGACAAAGTTCGCTTTACGGCCGCAATGACAAATGGTTTTCAGCTCTATCAGTTTATCGGCCCAGGCCAATAGCGCTTCGCTGCCGCCAAAGGTTTCACCGAGAAAATCAGTGCGCAGGCCAAATGCCAGCACCGGCACTCGTAATTCATCCACCACATCGGTCAGCTGTCGTACCTGCGCTTTAGATAAAAACTGCGCTTCGTCAATCAGTACACAGTCTAACCGGCCTTGTGTTTTGAGCTGTGTAATATGAGCAACAAAATCAAAACCGGGGTCAAATATATGTGCATCCATTGCCAGACCAATACGCGAGCTGACTTTACCTATACCAAACCGGTTATCCAGCGCTGCGGTATAAATGGCCACTGTCATGCCTCTTTCCTGATAGTTATAAGCACTTTGCAGCAAAGAGGTCGATTTACCGGCATTCATTGCCGAGTAGTAAAAATATAATTGCGCCATGGCGTCACCTGATAATAAAGACGACGCAGTATAACAACATCACAAGGCAAAATATAAAGGCCGGATATGACAAAATTAAGACGCTGGCATCTTTTGCTGCACTGCTTTAAGCTTCGCCGGGTTGAATAAGGAGCTGATAATGGAAAAATTTATACTTATACCGGTATTTGTACAGGTGCTGCTAACCAGTGTTGTGATGGTATTGATGGGGCGTCGGCGGATCCGCTCTGCTAAAAATAAAGAAATCAGCATTTCTGCTTTTAAAACCATGAACCTGACCGGTGCGAACGAGCAGGTTATCGCCACCAGCCGCAACTTCGACAATCAGTTCCAAATGCCGATGCTGTATATGTTCAGCGTGCTGTTTACATTGCAATTGGGACTGGCTGATCTGGCTTACGTGGTTTTAGGGTGTCTCTATGTGCTGCTGCGCATTGCTCATACCGTTATTCATACCGGCAGCAATAAAGTGCGGCTACGCTTTAATGTGTTCTTAATCAGCTGCGCCGTGCTATGGGCTATCTGGATCCGGCTGATAATACAGGCGCTTTTGGCGTAAGCGGTGTCGGCCTATCTTTTACTCTTTGTCAGCGGCTTTATCGCCGCTACATTATTTCCGGCCTCCAGTGAGGCGTTATTATTAACCTTACAGGCGAAAGGCTATACCGCTTGGGGCTTGTTTATTGCCGCTACCTGCGGCAACACTTTAGGCGCTTGTGTTAACTGGTATCTGGGAACACGTATAGCACAGTTGCAGCATAAACGCTGGTTTCCGGTTTCGCCTGGTGCACTGGAAAAAGCCCGGCGGCAGTTTCAGCGTTTCGGTGTCTGGAGCTTGTTATTGTCCTGGCTGCCAATAATTGGTGACCCGCTGACACTGGTCGCTGGCGTACTGAAAGTGCGTTTCACGCTGTTTTTACTGCTGGTCACAACCGGAAAAGCATTGCGTTATGCGCTGTTACTGTGGTTTAGCGTAGCAGTATTTGCCGAATAATTATTGGTAAAAGTGCTGCGGATCCGTCATCATTAGCGCAATTAAGACTGAATAACGGGAAGCTACCATGGAATACAAACTCACTGCTGAAGAATTAAACCGTATCACTGCGTTAGATGCAGAACAGCGTTACGCTTACTTTATTCAGGCTGTGGCCGATTTAGAAAAAATCTGGATCCTGACAGATGACGAAGGTTTTGTACTGGTAAGCGCTGAAGATGAGCGTTGCATTCCGGTATGGCCACATGCAGAACTGGCAGAGCAGTGGATAGAGGGCGAATGGTCACACTGTACAGCACAGGCGGTTGACGTAGACACCTGGCTTGATAAATGGACATCTGGCTTAAATGGCGACGAGCTGGCAATTGCGGTGTTGCCGGATACCGATGGCCCGGGCGTAGTGGTACTGCCGGATGAACTGGCCGAGACGCTGATTAACGAAATGCAGGAAGATTAACTGACTAAGAACCAGAATGTTCTAAACTGACCGTTGGAGCCCTGGACGGGCGGAAACGAGCCCCCATGGATGGGTTCACGGCGTGTCAGTGTGAACATTGTGGTTCTAAAGCGATTGACAAAAAGCCCGCAACGCGGGCTTTTTTATTATCTGCAGGCGATGCTTAGTGCAGTACGCGGGCGCGCAGCGTACCGGGTATGGCTCTTAGCTCATTCAGTGCCTGCTCGACATCGTCTGAGTCGATATCAATGACCACATAGCCAATATCAGCATTGGTTTGCAGGTACTGACCGGCAATGTTGATGTTGTGCTTGGCAAATGCATCGTTAATTTTGGTCAGTACGCCTGGCTGGTTCTTGTGGATATGCAGCAAGCGTGAACGGCCTTTGTGCTCAGGCAGGGATACTTCCGGGAAATTAACCGCCGACAGTGTTGAACCGTTGTCACTGTATTTCACCAGTTTGCCGGCCACTTCAAAGCCGATATTTTCCTGCGCTTCCTGAGTTGAACCGCCAATATGCGGTGTCAGGATCACGTTATCAAAGGCACGCAGCGGCGAGATAAACTCTTCATCATTGCCTTTAGGCTCTACCGGGAACACATCTATTGCCGCGCCTGACAGTTTATTGCTTTGTAACGCGCCGGTCAGGGCATCGATATCTACCACGGTACCGCGTGAGGCATTTATTAGAATGCTGCCTTGTTTCATCAGTGCCAGTTCAGCTTCGCCAATCATATTTTGCGTTTGTGGCGTCTCGGGCACATGCAGGCTTATCACATCAGAGGTTTTCAGCAGGGTACCGAAATCTACCTGGGTTGCGTTACCCAACACCAGTTTGTCTTCGATATCATAAAACTGTACCCGCATGCCGATATTCTCGGCCATGATACTAAGCTGAGTGCCGATATGGCCGTAACCGATAATACCCAGTGTTTTGCCGCGGGCTTCAAAAGAGTTATTGGCTGTTTTTTGCCATTCACCGCGATGTGCCGCAGCGTTACGTTGTGGAATACCGCGCAGCAACATAATAATTTGCCCCAGTACCAGCTCAGCAACCGAACGGGTGTTGGAAAACGGCGCATTGAACACCGGAATGGCGCGTTTTAACGCTGCGGTTAAATCAACCTGATTAGTACCGATGCAAAAACAGCCAACGGCGACTAGCTTACCGGCGGCATCCAGTACTTTTTCGGTTAACTGGGTGCGTGAGCGGATACCGATAAAATGCGCGTCCTTGATCCGCTCAATCAGCTCATCTTCCGGCAGCGACGTTTTCAAATATTCGATATTGCTATAGCCCTGGTTTTTAAAGGTTTGCACCGCACTCTGGTGCAAGCCTTCCAGCAGCAGTATTTTGATTTTGTCTTTGGCCAGCGAAAATTTTTCCATGTCACTTCTCTTCAGTAAATTAAAATAAAATCAGATTGATATCGTTATTATTATTGTATTTTCGTGGGCCTCTTAACCCGCTGTTAGCGGATAACCTGGGTACCGCTGGCAGTACCAACCAGTACCATATCAGCGGCGCGGTGGGCAAAAATGCCGTTACACACCACACCAACGATATTATTTATTTGTTGCTCAAGCTGAAAAGGGTCGGTAATGGCAAGCTGATGTACATCTAAGATCACATTACCATTATCGGTGGTCACGCCCTGGCGTAATACCGGCTTACCGCCTAATTTACTCAGTTGCCTTGCAACATGGCTCGCTGCCATCGGAATAACTTCTACCGGCAGAGGAAATTTACCCAGTACCCCAACCTGTTTAGTGCTATCCACAATGCAAATAAACTTTTCTGCCACGGCCGCGACTATTTTCTCGCGTGTCAGCGCCGCACCGCCGCCTTTAATCATATGCTTTTGTGCGTTAATTTCGTCGGCACCATCCACATATACGCTGAAACTGTCGATGTCATTAAGGTCCAGCACCGCTATGCCAAGCGCTTTTAGCCTGATGGTTGACTGCTCCGAGCTTGATACTGCGCCTTTTATCTCGGTTTTAATACTGGCCAGTGCATCGATAAAATGATTCACCGTTGAGCCGGTGCCAACGCCAACCACAGTGTGGCGGGGAATATACTCCAGCGCTGCCCAGGCAGCATTTTTTTTCATTTCATCTTGGGTCATTACAGGTCCGCAGTCATTTAGCCATACAGATGGATATTATATCGAAAGACCCTGCTGACAAAAGGGTAAAAACGGAAAAAGGCGAAAACAGTTTTTGCCGATGTTGCGGTTCGTCTGCGCCGGCCAAAGAAGGAGGCCAGAAACCCGATCTGGTCGTCACAGAGTGTCTGAGCCCTGCCGTAGGCAGTAAGGCGAGTTGCTGTGGCGAGCCAGAGCGGGTATTGTGGCCGGATTTTTAAAACCTAAGCGCTGAGTTTCAGCTAAACACCCAATGTTTTGCCGGCGTAATAATCCGCTGTAGCGGCACATCCCAGCTATCGGTCGGTACTGCATCAACCTGCTGGCAGCTATGCGCCAGTCCGATAACCTGACTTAGGCTTTTTGCTGGTAGCTGTGACAAAGTGCGATCGTAAAAACCGCCACCCATGCCAAGGCGATTACCTTTTAGATCAAACGCCACTAAAGGCGAAAAAATAATATCCAGCTGGTCCACCGGCAGCAGCCGGTGGCATTCTGCTAACGGCTCGGGAATGCCAAAGCGGTTAGGGTACAGCAATGTGTCTTGGTCATAGCGCACAAACAGCAGGTAGCCGGCGGCAAAAGGGTGCAGTACTGGCAGGTACAGTTGTTTACCCTGCTGCCACAGTGTTTGTATTAGTGGGAAAGTGTCCAGCTCGCTATCGTTGGCCAGATATAAAGCAATATGCTGGCTGCTGCTAAGCGCTGGTAAGGCTAAAGCCTGGCTGACTAAATTACTGGCAGCCTGTTGTTGCTGTTCAGGGCTAAGCTGCTGGCGCCTTTGGCGGATAAGTTTGCGTAATTGCAGACGCTGGTTTTGATTATCGGGCACGGCGGTGAAACACATTTACAGATGCATAGTTGCAGTATGCCTCAATGGCAACAGAATGAAAGGGGTTCTCCAGATTGCCGTGTCTGGTGTTAGCCCTTGAACCATAGGTTCAAGGCGGGAGTCAGATGACCACCTCAGGCTTCCCGGTACGGGCCGGGCTTGCACACTGGTGGTGCAGAAGAATCCCTTGGTAAAAACAATTATCGGCTCAGGGACATCCACCTGATCACCAACAACCCAGAGAACTGAGCTGAGTATAACACTGCTACCATCACCTTATAAGGTAATTCATCGCAGTTTTGCCTGCATTGGTGCTAGTTGCATGGTTTTGCAGCAACTTTTGTTTACACTTTATGCCGTTGCTAAAACTGTGGCAGGAAAGTTGGCGCTTTGAAGCAGCAGTGGTAGCATAAAGGCAGTTAACAACAGCACGAATAGTTATATGAGCAGCCCATTTTTACTGACATACGATGAGTGGATGTACAAGCTGGATCAGGCTTATGTTATGGCGTCTGCCGCTGAAGTTCACGGTTTGGTTGCCGGGTTACTCAGTGCCGGTGTCGAGCCTGAACCTAAACTGCTGCTGCCGGTGTTGCAGGATTTTCTTAATGATGGCCAGGAACTTAACCAGGAGGTTAAGCAGCATGTTGTCAGCTTAATTGAGCAGACGGCGAAAGAGCTGGCCAAAAATGACTTTAGCTTCAGTATGTTGCTACCAAGCGACGATGACAGCCTGCCGGAGCGGCTGGATGCAATGGTGGAGTGGACCCAGGCATTTTTAGTCGGTTTTGCTGTGCAGCAAACAGATTTATCGCTGGTATCTGATGATGTACGCGAAGCACTGGATCAGTTGACGGAAGTGACCCGGATAGATATTCACACCACTGATGATGGCAGCGCGGAAGAAAACGACGAAGCATATTTTCTGGTGCTGGAACATATCCGCATTATGGTACTGGCCTGCTACACCGAGGTGGGGCAGAAATTCAGTGCCAAAACGGTTAGTAACAAGACGTTACATTAATGAAAGACAAGACCACTGAATTATTTGACCTGATTATCGCCGGTGGGGGTATGGCTGGCAGTACACTGGCCCATGCACTGTTACAGGCAAAGCCTGATCTGAAACTTGCTATTGTTGAACAGCAGCAAGAGCAGGTAAGTAGCGTAAGCTTTGACAGCCGAAGCATTGCTTTAGCAGCAGCCAGTGTTGATTTGTTGCGTCAGTGGGGCTTGTGGCAACAGCTTGAAAAACATGCCTGTGCCATTGAAACTATCAACGTTTCTGATCGCGGTCATTTTGGTAAAACCCGACTGACGGCGCAGGAATACCAACAGGATGCTCTGGGGTATGTGCTTGAAGTAGAGCACCTTGGTGCTGTCCTAAGCGACAAACTTACTGGCCAGGGCGGCCTTAGCCGCTTCGCACCCGCCACGATAAGCGAGATTACGCCGCAACGGGAGCAGCAGAATATTCAATTGTCTGACGGGCGTCAGCTGGCTTGTAAACTGTTGGTCATTGCCGAAGGAGGCTTATCTGCCAGCCGAACCTTGGCTGGATTTAACACAGCAGAAAAGCCGTATCAGCAGCATGCTGTTATTGCCAACCTGGCGCTACCACAAAACCATCAGCATACCGCCTGGGAGCGTTTTACCGAGCATGGCCCGATAGCTTTACTACCGTTACCAGGCAAGCGGTATTCACTGGTGTATACGGTTGCAGATGAGATGGTACAGCAGGTATTGCAACTGGATGATGCCGCTTTTACTGCGCATATTCAGCAGGCTTTTGGTTATCGTGCCGGTATATTCAGCACTGCCGGTAAACGGGCATGCTACCCACTGAGTTTACGCCTGAGTACTGATGTAGTACGCCACCGTGTGGCGTTGCTGGGTAACAGTTTGCACAGTGTGCATCCGATAGCCGGGCAGGGTTTTAACCTGGCTATGCGCGACATTGCCGAACTGGTGACTCAGATAACCGCAACACCTTCAGATATAGGTGGCTACGCCATGTTAAAGTGCTATCAGCAGGCAAGACAGCGTGATATCGCAGTAGTGAGTACCGCTACCGATGCCCTGGTACGACTGTTTTCCAACCGTTCCCGCACCTTAGCACTGGCCCGCAATGCTGGTTTACTGGCCATGACGTTATGTGATGAATTAAAGCGGCCTTTGGCCGAACAGGCTATGGGGTATCGCAGTTAAATGCACAATAACGATATTACGATTGTTGGCGCGGGTAGCGCCGGGCTGACACTGGCGCTGTTACTGGCACCGGCGGGCCTGAAAATTACTGTGCTGGAACGGGGAGACGCGCCGACACAGCAGCAGGTTACGCATCAACGTGTCAGTGCGCTTAATCTGGCATCAAAGCGGGTGCTTGAGCATGTCGGCGCCTGGCCGGCAATAGCGGCAACTGCTGCTATGTATGATCAGATGCAAGTGTGGGATGCAGACAGTTTTGGCAGTATTACGTTTAGTGCAGAGCAAGAGCGGTTAGCTCAGCTGGGCTGGATTTGTGACAACGAGCAAATCCGCGTGGCGCTGTATAAGCAGCTACAACAGCATAGTAATGTCGAACTGTTATTTAACTGCACTATCAACAGTATGGTGCAAAGTGAACGTGATGTGCTGATCAATATTAATCAGCAACAGTTGTTATTAAGCCGCCTGTTAGTCGGCGCCGATGGCGTGAATTCAATGGTACGCCGGCAAATGCAGCTGCCACTGGCGCACTGGGATTATGAACATCAGGCAATAGTGGCAACAATCCGCACTCAATTACCGCACCAGGCAACGGCGCGACAGGTATTTTTACCAACCGGACCGCTGGCGCTGTTGCCACTGCCGGATCCACAGCTGTGCTCTATTGTCTGGAGTTGCAACCCCGAGCGTGCTGCAGAGCTTTTGGGCATGGACGAAACGGCGTTTAATCAGGCGCTGACTGCTGCCAGCAACAGTGTACTTGGTGTTTTGGCCCGGCAAACACAGCCACAAGCATTTGCGCTTAAAATGCGTTATGCCAGCGATTGGGCCAGTGGTCGTGCTGTACTGGTGGCTGACGCCGCACACAGCATACATCCGCTGGCCGGGCAGGGGATGAATTTAGGCCTGATGGACGTAGCTTCATTAGCAGAACTAATCAGTGAGGCTGTCGCCGATAATCAGGACTTTAGCGAAACCCGTCTGCTGCGGCGCTATGAGCGCTGGCGCAAGGCTGAAGCACAGACACTGATTGCTGCAATGGAAGCTTTTAAGCGGGGTTTCAGTAATAAACAACCGTTACTTAAGCTGGTAAGAGCTGTTGGTATGAATGGCGTAAATCAGATCCCGTGGCTTAAAAGTAAGATCATCGCTGCAGCCCTTGGTAATAATGGCGACTTGCCTAAACTCGCTCAGCCATTGCTAAAAACCCAGCAGCGCGCCTGAGTTAGTTTTTTTAGTAATAGCAACTGTCGCATTACAAAAACTAATTAATCAGGGGCTGTTTGCCGTCACATGCTTGCGTTATAATCCGGTCGCCTTTTTATCCGCTTTAACTGTATGGATATTACTATTGTCCGGCAGTCGCGTTTAATAAAACGTAAGCGGGCCTTACTATAAGCAGGACATAACAATGGCTAATCAAACTGCGTTACATGGCAAACACCTCGAAGCCGGTGCCAAAATGGTCGACTTCTTCGGCTGGGATATGCCCATCAATTACGGCTCTCAAATTGAAGAACATCACGCTGTGCGTCGCGACGCTGGCATGTTTGACGTTTCTCACATGACAATTGTTGATTTACACGGCAGCCGTACCCGCGAATTCTTACGCTATTTACTGGCTAACGATGTGGCTAAATTAACCACGCCGGGCAAAGCACTTTACAGCGGCATGCTAAACGAAGCCGGCGGCGTAATTGATGATTTAATTGTGTATTTCCTGCAGGAAGATTTCTTCCGTCTGGTGGTGAACTCCGCCACCCGCGAAAAAGACTTAGCACACATCAATGCCCAGGCGAAAGCCTTTGACGTTAGCGTAACCGAGCGCCCTGAGTTTGCGATGATCGCGGTACAGGGCCCGAATGCAAAAGCTAAAGTTGCTACTTTATTAACGCCGGAGCAGCAAGCCGCTGTAGCGGGCATGAAGCCATTTTTTGGCACTCAGGCCGGTAATTTATTTATCGCGACCACAGGTTACACCGGTGAAGATGGCTATGAAATTGCGCTGCCAAATGAGCAGGCCGCAGATTTCTGGCAAAAACTGCTGGAAGCCGGTGTGGCACCGGCAGGTTTAGGCGCCCGCGATACGTTGCGCCTGGAAGCCGGTATGAATTTATATGGCCAGGATATGGATGAAACCGTATCGCCACTGGCGGCTAATATGGGCTGGACTATTGCCTGGGCACCGGAAGAGCGTAATTTTATCGGCCGCAAAGCGCTTGAGCAGCATAAAACGCAAGGCACCCACAAACTGGTTGGCCTGGTGATGGAAGCTAAGGGTGTGTTGCGTCATGGCCAGCGCGTAGTAGTAGAAGGCGGCGAGGGCGAAATTACCTCTGGCACGTTTTCGCCAACGCTAGGCTTTAGTATTGCGATGGCTCGGGTGCCGGCTACGGCAGGCGACACGGCAGAAGTTGATATTCGCGGTAAGATGGTGCCGGTAAAAGTGGTTAAACCTGCGTTTGTGCGCATGGGTAAAAAAGTCATCTAAACTGTCACTATTAAGCACTAACTAGATTAATTAAAAATACCAGCTAAGGATTAAACAATGAGCTCAATTCCTAAAGGTTTAAAATATGCCAGCAGCCACGAGTGGGCACGTGACGACGGTAACGGTATTTACACTGTAGGTATCACTGAACACGCGCAGGGCCTGTTAGGCGATATGGTGTTTGTTGAGTTACCGGAAGTCGGCGACAGCGTGACGCAGGGCGATGACTGCGCAGTAGCTGAGTCGGTTAAAGCTGCATCTGATATCTATGCACCGCTGTCTGGCGAAATAGTAGAAGTTAACGATGCGCTGGCTGATTCACCAGAGCTGGTAAACAGCAGCCCGTACGAAGATGGCTGGATGTTTAAAATTAAAGTATCTGACGACGCTGAGCTGTCAGCGCTGCTAGATGCAGAAGGCTATAAAAACTCGATTGACGAGTAAATAAAGCGCAGTACGCCATTTAAGCCCCGTGCCAAATACTAAAAGCCACGGGGCTTAACTTTAGTAACAACCAAAACCATTACCAGGACATTCCAGGCATGACCAACTCCGCTGTGAAAACCCTGTCGCAACTTGCGAACCACGACGAATTTATTCAGCGCCATATCGGCCCGGACGCAGCAGAAACCGCTGCCATGTTAAGCGAGCTGGGTGTAGACAGCGTTGAAGCGCTGATCGCTCAAACCGTACCGGCTGATATCCGGTTGAAAACCCCGTTGGCGACCGGCCCGGCAATGACTGAAGCCGATGCACTGGCAAAGCTAAAGCAGGCTGCCAGCAAGAACAAGATGTTCAAGTCTTACATTGGTATGGGCTATCACCCGACGTTAACGCCGAATGTGATCCTGCGTAATGTGCTGGAAAACCCGGGCTGGTACACGGCTTATACACCTTACCAGCCGGAAATTGCGCAAGGCCGTCTGGAATCACTGCTGAACTTCCAGCAACTGACGCTGGACTTAACCGGCATGGAACTGGCCAGCGCTTCTTTGCTGGATGAAGCAACAGCCGCTGCCGAAGCAATGGCACTGGCCAAGCGCGTGACAAAGAGCAAGTCTAACCTGTACTTTATTAGCGACGACGTGCACCCGCAAACTGTCGACGTGGTGAAAACCCGTGCTGAAATGTTTGGTTTTGACGTAGTGGTAGGTAAAGCTGCTGATGCTGTAAACCAGGATGTGTTTGGCGCTCTGATCCAGTATCCGGCGACCAACGGCGATGTACGTAATGACAGCGAGCTGATTGCCCAGTTACAAGCGAAAAAGGCGATTGTTGCAGTGGCAACAGACCCAATGGCGCTGATGTTGTTGAAAGCACCAGGCCAGTTAGGGGCTGATGTGGTGTTAGGCAGCGCCCAGCGTTTTGGTGTACCTATGGCGTACGGCGGCCCGCATGCAGCATTTTTTGCTACCCGCGACGCGTACAAGCGTTCTATGCCGGGCCGTATTATCGGCGTATCAAAAGACCGCCGTGGTAATCAGGCGCTGCGTATGGCAATGCAAACCCGCGAGCAGCATATCCGCCGCGAAAAAGCCAACTCTAACATTTGTACGGCACAGGTTCTGCTGGCTAATATGGCCTCATTCTATGCGGTATATCATGGCCCACAGGGGCTTAAAAATATCGCCCAGCGTATTCACCGCAGTACCGATATTTTTGCCGCCGGTTTAAAAGCTAAAGCCGTTAGCATTGTTAATGCCCATTGGTTCGATACCATTACCTTTAAAGTTGCAGACCGCGCTGGTGTTATCAGCCGCGCGCTGGCAGCAGGTGTAAACCTGCGTACCGACGTAGCAGACAGCTTAGCGGTGAGCTTTAACGAAGCCACCAGTAGCAGCGATATTGCCGAGTTGTTTGATATCGTACTGGGTGCAAACCACGGCTTAAGCGTTGAGCAGCTGGACAACAACATTGTTGCAGAGGGCAGCAAGTCGATTCCGGCTGATTTACTGCGTAACGACAGCGTATTGGGCCACCCGGTATTTAACCAGTATCACAGTGAGACTGAGATGCTGCGTTATATCAAAAAGCTGGAAAACAAAGACTTGTCACTGAACCACTCGATGATTTCGTTAGGTTCATGCACCATGAAGCTAAACGCCACAGCCGAGATGATCCCGGTAACCTGGCCGGAATTTGGCTCCTTGCACCCGTTCGTGCCACGCGATCAGGCTGAAGGTTACTACGAGATGATCACCGAGCTTGGCAACTGGCTGGTGAATATCACCGGTTACGACAATATCTCTATGCAGCCTAACTCAGGTGCACAGGGTGAGTATGCCGGTATGGTGGCAATTCGTAAGTACCATGAAAGCCGTGGCGAAGGTCACCGCAATATCTGTTTAATTCCGGTATCAGCGCACGGTACTAACCCGGCCACTGCTGCGATGACCAGCTACGACGTGGTATTGGTTGAGTGTGACAAGCGCGGCAATATCGACATGAACGATTTAAAAGCCAAAGCAGCCGAAGTCGGCGATCGTTTAGCCGCCATCATGGTAACTTACCCATCTACCCACGGTGTGTTTGAAGAAAGTATCCGTGAGCTGTGCGACATTATTCACAGCTACGGCGGCCAGGTGTATATGGACGGCGCCAACATGAATGCTCAGGTAGGCTTAACTGCTCCTGGCTTTATCGGCTCAGACGTATCGCACTTAAACCTGCACAAAACCTTCTGTATTCCACACGGCG
Source organism: Rheinheimera sp. ATLC3 (assembly GCF_059429535.1). Lineage (NCBI taxonomy): Bacteria > Pseudomonadati > Pseudomonadota > Gammaproteobacteria > Chromatiales > Chromatiaceae > Rheinheimera > Rheinheimera sp. ATLC3. Next base: position 652,978 of record NZ_CM182103.1, on the reverse strand, counting down.
GTGGCGGCCCGGGCATGGGCCCAATCGGCGTGAAAAGCCATTTAGCCCCGTTCTTGCCTAACCACACTGTGGTTAGTATCGACGGTACCGGCAGCGATAACGGCGCCGTATCTGCCGCACCGTTTGGCAGTGCTGGTATTTTGCCAATCAGTTGGATGTACATTGCCATGATGGGCGGTGAAGGCTTAAAACAAGCTACTGAATACGCCATCCTGAACGCAAACTACATGGCGAAAAAACTCGACCCGCTGTTCCCGGTACTATACCGTGGCACCAATGGCCGGGTTGCGCACGAATGTATTATCGACATCCGCCCGTTAAAAGAAGCCAGCGGCATTACCGAAATGGATATCGCCAAGCGTTTAATGGACTTTGGTTATCACTCACCCACCATGAGCTTCCCGGTTGCCGGCACGCTGATGATTGAGCCGACTGAATCTGAAAGCAAAGCTGAGCTGGATAAGTTTATCGAAGCCATGACCACCATCCGCGCTGAAATCGGCAAAGTTGAAGCTGGTGAGTGGACGGTAGATAACAACCCGCTGGCGTATGCCCCTCATACGATGGAAGATATCTTCGACCCGGCATGGGATCGTGCTTACGAGCGTCAGTACGCCGCTTTCCCGGCAAAGTTTGTTGCAGAAAACAAATTCTGGCCAACGGTAACCCGTATCGATGACGTATACGGCGATCGTAACCTGATCTGTTCATGCCCAAGCCCGGAAGCGTATCGCTAGGCGTTTAGCTGTTGATGTTTGTAGTTAATAAGATGCTTAATGGCTTTAAATAAGATGTTTAGAGTTAATAAGATGTTTAACTGAGAGCCAAAGCCCGCCTTTAAGGTGGGCTTTTTTCATCTTGACCTGTATGCCTCAATTTAGTCGTAGTCCTTTCAGCTAACTATCATCTTCAAGCTTTAAGATATAATCGTCAAAGCAAAGTAAATTAACCTCTTCGTTTTTGCAGGCTTCTTCTAGCTCCGACTTATTTATACTTGTAGCAAAAATAACTTGTCCTTTGTATTCGCGTGCTTCAGCAGCCTTCTGAATAAGGTTAGAGAAACTTAGAGAACTTGCTTCATGCTGTCTAGGCTCATCAAATACTACAAACCCTCCATGAAGTACATCATCAGATTTCCCGGCTAGCTGAAGTAATGCGAGAGTATAAGCCCAAATTATGCGGATATAATCGCTTGCAGAAGTTTCGGCGACTATGTTATAGCCTTCTTGCTCAGGCCTTAGTGTTTGTTGAGAGATATTAATCTGATTTATTGATGCGCCTGAAAAGTTAAATGCGATCAAGTTATCTTTAACTAAGGATGATAAGTTCGTGAGAATCTTGGCTCCATTAGCATTCCTTGAATCTTCACGTAATTTTTTCAATGATGCATTTGCTGTAGTCCAACCAGAGTGAATCCTAAATGCTTGTTCTTTTAATTCGTGTAATGCACTCTCGATTTTTTGAGCTTCCCTTAGGGCTATATCCGTCTCTATCTTTTCTCTTAAGAGAGATTTTGTATCACCATCGATATCATTTAGGTCTTTTCGTAAGTCATTTAGAGTATTCTCGCCTTCTTTTAGTCTCACAGCTATCAGTTTGCTCTTAGACCGTAAATTTTCCAACGTTTCAATATTACGTACTTTTATACTCACATAGAAGTCTAACTGACTCTTTAAGAAATCAATATTTTCTTCTAAGGTCATAGGTTCCGCTTTTACATTTCTGTTCCCAAGGGTATCGTATAATTCAGACTCACAAATAGGGCACGTTTCTGTTTCTAATTCAGAATCAATTGAACTTCCGACTGTTTTTAAACGACGAAGTTGCTGATATTTATCGAGTTCATTACTTAACGATGCGGCCTTCACATCAACATCTGCGATTGAAAGCATCACTGCTTCAATCTTAGAGTTAACATCATCTGATTCTCGCCGTAACTGGCGAACTACAGCTTGCTGAGCGTTTAACTTCTCGCTATCTGGTCGAACAGCATCGATTTGCTGTGAAAGGCTTTCGTTCAGTGAAATCAAAGCTTTCTTTTTTTCAGAAACCGTCAAGGTCGCTTTACCAACCTGATACATAAACTGAATATCGTAAGTATCTTTAAAGTTCTTGAGGTCGGGAATTCGCTTTAAAATAATAGAATTAAAATCAGCGATCCCTTCTGCAGCATTAATCATTTGCTGCCATTCCCTTTCTAAAGAATCGACACGATTCTTTAGTACAGTGATTTTCTTTTCATACTCAAAGGTATCTATACCTAAGCAAAATTCAATCGCGGATTTTTTGACGTTTTTAATACCATAACTAGTCGGAATGTTAGCTTGGATCTCAGACCAACCTCTTTTTTGCTCAATGAAAAAAAGAGGAAATATACACTCAATATATAGCTTTGACTCATGGCCCTCGTAGGTAACGACATTGGGCAAATCCCAACCTAGGAAATTTGCAAGCCAGCGATGGAATCCGCGTTCGCTTTTAGCAGAGCCTACGTTGCCAGAAGATCCGAGAAAGTAATCCCTAGAAAGATTATTTTGCACTATCGTTACTTTGTTATCGTCACCAAGGACATCTCTAGTTATCTTAACTGACTCATCCTTACTATTTGTCGCCGTAATTGAGATATATGATGATTTTACAGAAGCGCTTACTTCGTCATCTTTACTCTTATAAATCTCTTCATAAAGGGACTTTGGAAATGGCCGTTTACTTTTAGGACCTAGAATAGCTTCTAAACCTAGACCGTATGCTATTGCGTTTATGCATGTCGATTTTCCAGAAGAGTTTTCTGCTCGAATAAGATTCAGCCCGTCTTTAAAGGGGATATCAACCGAAAAAATGCCTTTATTCGTATTGGCAGCAATTCTAAGATTGTTAATTGTCATACCAAGCATCAAATAAGCCCCTCTGTAATAGCCTTTACTTTTTTGTCAGTGAGCTTTTTTCCTACTTCTTCAAGAAATAATATTTCATTGCTCATGATGTCATTTTCTATAAGAAGTCGGTTTAGCTCCGAACCAGCTTCTGTAATAAACAGCCTGCTTGAATCAAGGCGTATCATACCTTTCGCTAAAGCAAACTCGATGGCCTTGTAGGTTGCTGTGTCGGTCGAAACAAGAGGAATATTCATAGATCGCTCATTCAAAAAATTTTCGTACTCCTCCCAACGTCCTTTTCTGATTAACATCCAAACTAGTAAATTTGCCTTCTTAATACTCAGGTAACCTTTATCTCCTCCCACTTTAGCAATGGCTGCAATCAACAAACTAATTCGCCAAAGTGGTCGCATCTCGATTGGGACTGAGTAAGGTTTATTAGTTACTACTGGTTTAGTTCTTGCGTTTTCATTCATTAACAAAATCCATATAGCACTCCGCTATCCATTTCGAAAGGTATCCATATGACAAGGGCTGGCTGCTTCGATCTGATAGTAAATTTTTGTACTTAACAAAAGCCTCATCATTACTATCAACTATTTTTCTTATAAAATCTCTGTCAATATTGGTCTCTAATGTAGAGTCGTCTTGCATTTTTTCCAATTGAGCTCGTGCGCTACCCTCTATCCTATCGTATAAGTCAGGGTGGTCATCTCGCAGCTGATCGAGAAATTTATTTATTTGGATATATTTTGTGACAATGCGATCTTGAAAGCTTTCTGAATTACCTTTGAATAGAGCGCTAGATTTTCTCTCTATATTATTTGAAAAATCACTGTTGGCTTGTTTCCAAGTCTCTCTATCAAATTCACTAACTTCAGCTATTGGTATGTCGATTAACTTTAAATAAACGTTTTTTGCGTATAGTTGTGCGTCAGGGAAACTGTCTGCGGTCTCTATTTTTACTTTGAATTTTTCTTTATCGATGAAGCATATATCCTTTGCCACCGTTTCATTCTTTTTTTTGTTGCAATATGCGATGAGACTCTTCGATCTGTTTCTCGGTGTAAGTAACACCCATTGCTTTATTATCATGCCATCCAGCATTTGTGCAATTTCAGTTTCATACTCTTTGAGTTTATTCAGATCTTTATTAATTTTCCCCTGAATCTTTTTCTTATAGCTGGGCATATCAGCCAACGGATCAGGGTAATAGCATTGATAAATGGTTCCATCTGCAGCGTAAAACTCTATTCCGTAATCACCGCCATCATCGTCGGGAACGACCCAAAAATAGGGCTGCCCGTAATGATAACGTAGCATCACCTCGCAGAGTTTCTCCCACTCTTTGTCTGTCATCCTGTCCGTAAATGAACTCATTTTTACTTGCCTTTAAAACTTCTTTCATAATCCTTAAGAAAAAATAAAACCAAGTATTTCTACTTCGATTTGCCTTTTTCTTGTTTGATTGAAAACTACGAGCGATAAGGCGATTATAGTCTTCAACTTAAAGTAGTTATTATTATCTAATGAAGTTGCATTTTAGCTATCAAAATACTCTTCGTCGATTTTCTTCAAGTGCAAGACCTGTTCATCCCTGCACCCTATGTTGTATCGCAACATAAGCTTGGCCAGTTCGTTGCCATCAATAAGTACTATTCGTGTACCTAAATTTTTTGCGGTTTGAATGGCTGATCCTGTAAAAGTAGAAGTGGTTATAAAAATTCCCTTTTGTGCCTTCTTCAAATTCAGTGCACCAAAAAAATCACGAATATTGCCTGCACTTACATTGTTTCCTTCAGCATAGCGTTTTGCCTGAATATAAATTTGGTCTACGCCTAGTGGGTCTTGATCAATCACACCGTCTATTCCGTTATCGCCTGTTTTACCTAAAGCGTGAGCTGCGCCCTCTCCGGTCCCACCATAGCCCATGGCTAAGAGTAGCTCGATCAAGAGATCTTCAAAAAAGGCAGGGGTAACATCGCGTGTACGATTTAAAAGTTCAGTGGCGAGTGCTTCATTGATTGTCTTGTACGCTTCCCGTAGCGCTTCGTCGGGGGTGATTTCGTTAGTGCTCGACGCGAAGCTCCGTTCGGTTCCAGTTTGTTCTGGTGGATCGTTAGACTCATTCTTATGCTCTTTGAAAGCAATAAACTCGTCAAACTGTTTTAGATAGTCATTATTGATGCTTTCATTGGTTTCTAGAAGTGCTTTAGCGCCTCGTGCGGTAATAACAAAATGTGCTCGCTTAGTTGCCTTCAACAACCCCGCTTTAGTGAGGTAAGTTCTTGCCCATCCAACTCTGTTATCGAGAATGCTTTGTCGTCCGCTAGGCAGTGTCTCACTGCGCTCTTTTTCCGTGAGATCGAACCTATCGGCCAGCTCATTGATAATATCACGGAGCTTAACTTCTTGACCATTTTGCTCTTGGACGATCTCTAACATTGGTCGCATGAATTGCTGGTAATTGGGGATCATTCCTTGTCCTTGTGATCTGTTTTTTGCTCACAGGTCATCAGCTTTGCGCTAAATACAGTTAGTTAGCAGCGAGATTTATAATTTTTATAGCTCCAAGTTAAAGGATTGCCGCGCAAGTGACAATACCCTCGGCGCGAGTTTAGTACGTTAAGCGACTGCTCTTGAGTTTGGTAACGGAACTCATTCAAGATAATTCTTCTGTGAGGATTCTCCATCACTTCCAGTTTTACTTTGGTCCTGAGTCTCATCATCGTCGAGTGCTTTGGTGAACGCCAGAAATGCCTCTCGGCTCGGCTTTTTAAAGGCATGTAGAAAGGCTTCAAACCAAATTAATTTGTCTTCTGTTACTTTCATTTGTGAATCAATCATAACCATATGAAAAGTATAATTTTTTATTTAATCGGTTGCTGGTGTGAGGGAGTTTAGCCCTTCACCAATATGTAGAAATCCTTTTTACTAAGTCATTGTTTTAAGTCATTAAAAAAGGTCGCTATATTTACTTTCGATTGCTTTTTTGTTACTATAAGTGGCTGATATTATTGGTTTTATCAATAATATTTTAAGTTGAAGTCTGCTATCTTCTTTAGGTTCTGTCAAATATCAACGCTTGTTGAGTTTGATGTATTGGAGAGATAGCTATGAACACCACAACGACAGGTGGGTTGCTGAAGCGAGGGCTGAAACAGCCTGAACTTACAGACCTAACCTACAAGCACATTAAAGAGCACATCGATAAACAAATACTTATCGGTGGGCATGTCCCATTTAAAAGTGCACGTCAATTTTCATCTATTGGGCTGGCGACGAGCGAGCAGTTGTCAATTTCCGAGCAACGTCACGAGTACTTTTCGGAGCTAGAACGCAAGTTTGGGCTGGTTTTGGCATTTATGTCTAATGTCTCAAACGTAAAGACACAAGTTCCCATATTAGACGTTCAAACGACTATTGATATTGCGTCGGAGCTTAACGTCATGCACCCAAGATATGAGCCACGAACAAATGTTTCGGAGGCAAACTCTGGCTTTCAAGCAGCGGTTATGACAACTGACTTTTTATTTGATTACGTCGTGACAGCGACAGGTGAAGTGATATTTTTTGCGGTCTCAATTAAGTATAAGGGCGATGTAATTTGCTCTCACGGTAATGATCGTGTAATTCAAAGAACTCACGACAAGTTCGAAATTGAAAAACGATATTGGGAGCAAGTTCAAGGGCGAAAATACCTCGTAATCACTTCTGAGCATTGGGTGTTCAACAAGCATCTGATCGAAAATTTATCCGTTGCTCGGGTACATCGCCAAATGGAGATTCCCCCAACGCTAAAAACGTCTCTGCTTGTTGAGTTTCATGAGGCACTACGACATGACCGTATAGTGCGCCCGCGTTTAATCGACTTAGTTCATCAGATATCACAGAAAACAAACCTTTCAACAGATCGGTTGTATGCCGTTTTTTGGCACTTTGTGTGGACGAAGAGAATTAAACTGGATTTATTTAGGCCAATTAATAACGGCGAATATCTTTTCATCGGGGAAGAATTTGCATGGGCCTAGTTATTCAAGATTCTCCTCGACAGGCCGCTGAAGCCGAAGATTCAGGTCTACCTATTACCAGCTTAGATGACCTTAGCGTGAACTGTCTTATTATTGGTAAAGGCATGACTTTTACCGTGGTCCAGATCTACCCTAATCAGGGTCAGCTAGCAGTCTCGTTACACAAGAAGCGTCCAACCAAACCCGTAATAATCAACTTTGCAGAAGGTATTGAAGGTTTAGATTGGGTTAACTTCAGGCGCAAGCCTAATCAATTCAGCCTGCAAGACTGGTTTCTCAGAGCTAATGAGAAATCTTGGGAGATAGCAGAAGAGCGTTATGAGGCGGTTAAGCCAATTATTGGTTCACGGGAACAAGGCATGGAGTCTCAAGTGGAGGCCTATATACGGGGCTACCTCTCAACTGAATTCATTGAGCTAGTGGCTGCTGCTGCCCCAACCCAGAAGAGTAAGCAAAATAGTAAATCAGCCAGAGTTAGGGCTGAGTCTAAAAAGCCCGGTGTCAGCATCCAGTCTATATATGCATGGCTTAACAGACTATTGGCTTACGGTGGTGGTAAAGCAAGTTTATTACCTAACTATAGTGTTTGCGGTAAATCTAGAACATTGCCTGAGGATCACGAACGTGCTCTTCAAAGACAGCGAGAACGTGGCGGCAGGTATGTTGGACGGCGTATCCGTAAAGAGTTGCAGCATCTAGTCTATCGTCGCGACACCAATCAGCAAGACATCTTAAGGCTTGATACTTTCTTAGCTCGCTCATTGAAAGACTGTGAAGATTACAAGACCACCTCCGTGCACGCCCATTACACAGTGGAGTATTGTTATGACGAGTCTGATTGTCTTGGGCTTGATAAGCCGATTAGCTACTTAAATCTTTCAAAGTACATGACATATAATCAGTTCAGGCACCATTACAATAGACGTGTTGATCATAACTATCTTGCACAGCTTAAAACGAGTGTAAAGCAAGCTCATAATGATCGCTCAAGGAAGTTGGGAACGGCACAACAAAGCGCCATCGGTCCGTCTGACTTGTACGAGATAGACTCGACAACACTAAATATTTACGTTGTATCTCGCGTCTTGTTGAAGAACCTGAAAATTACGACTAAGCCGTTGGGAAGACCTTACTTGTACTTTATTGTGGACGTATATAGCGGAATGGTCATGGGATACTGTATTACCTTTCGCCGCAATGCTATGGCGGCTAAGCGAGCACTTTATAACGCATTTACTAACAAGGTAGAGCATTGTGCAAAGTTCGGTATACAAATTTCTCAGGAAGAATGGCCGTGCCACCATGTATGCCTGAGATTGATTTGTGACCGAGGCGGCGAATATTACAAAGGTCTATTTTCGGACGCATTGGAGGCAGATTTAGGTTGGGAGGGGATATCGTACACCCCAGCGTATTTAAGCCGAGGTAAGGGAACGGTTGAAGTCAATTTTAATGCCGTGGATGGTCTTTTAATACAAAGACTACCCGGCAGGGTGAAGCCGAACCCAGCAAAAGATGCTGTACACCCTTCCAATTTCGCGCGGATGAACTTGACCGAGCTAAACCAGCTAATCATCAAAGCAATATTAATTTTTAACCGCTCTCGCATGAATTTAAATCGCTTGAATAGTTTCGATATCGAGTGTGATACCACTGCTACTCCTCTGAATATTTGGAATCAGCATATCGGGCAGAAAATGGGGGGAGGGGTTATAAAGCCCAGAGAGCAGGTTCAATATGCGATGCTGCATCGTGGTGACGCTAAAGTTGCGAGGGACGAAGTTACGTTGCGAACAGAAAGTTATAGCTTGACTTATCGCACTGATGATAGAGCTTTCCAACAGCTACAAGAAAAGCTTCGCGATGAGAAAGCCAACTTTCAGCTTTCTGTAAGATATAACCCTGATGATCCCCGATATATATGGTCTGCTGTGCCAGATCTTGACGGGAAAATAGTCAGGTTTGAGCTGACCTCAGAAGATCGTCGCTTTGATAATCTGCACGAAAAAGAAATCGAGAATCGCGTGCTGTATGAGACAGCTATTCGGGCTGTAGCTAAACAGCACAAAGAATTCGAACAAGTTGATATGTATAGCGAAGTACTCAAAGTACTAGAAACTAACAAGGCAGCGAAATCGAGAAAGCCCACTCGCAAAGGTATAGCAAAGGATCTTGATGAAAACTTCTCGGACGCTGCGGTTACGGAGACCGTCAGAGAGTCCAGCCTGATTAAGTCACTATTCGAAACGGCGGCCTTACCTCAAGTTACGGGAGGAGCCAATGCCCAGTATTAAATCAGAATCTGAAGACTTCTTGTTCGATGGGAACCCATTTGTCTCAAGGTTGAACGAGTACAGCCTTAACGAGGAACAGTTGTGTGAATCCTTAAATACACCCGTTGAGCAGTTAGAGGAACTAGATGGCAAGCCCAATTGGTATAGAGAAGCGTTATTAGAAAAGGGGTTCTTTAAGCTTCCCCCTCACGGATATGCACTGTATACCAGAATTATGCAACTTATTCGAATGGGCTACATTAACAGAAACCCTGCTACTGATGATTACGATAAATATTTGCATACAGCAGGGCTAGAGGCTCCGATGCCAGAGTCGCTCAAAGATTCGGGCACTGCGATGCTCTATCGTGGGCAATCTGGAATGGGTAAAACAAAGCTCATAAACCTCTTATTAACCGCTGTACCGAGCGTGATTGATCATGAGCCATCTAAAGAGACTGGGTTCCGAGCACTGAAGCAAGTTCTTTGGATAAAAATTGATATGGAGGTTTTGGGTACTCGGGCAGGCTTGTTTGCAGCAATTGCTGAAGAGTTAGATCGGTTGCTTGGTAATCGATTCGCTCCCAGAGTCAATAAGCAGCCCACCTTGACTTTAAAGCGCCTAGCGTTGATTAAGTATTGCAGAATGGCTTGTCTGGGACTGCTGGTTATTGATGATGCGCAGTGGGCACTAAAACAACATAGCGCGACAGATGACAAGAAAGTATCCAATGCCTTTATCGAGCAACTATTCAATCAGCTCGGTGTCCCTATGGTTTTTGTTATTACGCCAGAGCAAGACATACTCAAAAACTCACATCGAACGACAACTCGACGCATTAGCCATAATGGCAATTATGAGGAGCCTCCTTACCAAGTAGATGATACCTTTTGGCAAGGACTGGTTAGGGTCTATTTTACAAAGTTTTTGTCCTTGCCTGATTCGTCTATGGGAAAGGAGTTTTTTCAGTGTGTTCATTATTATACTGAAGGAAACCTTAGTAATTTGAAACGAATTGTTGCCGATTTTCTGCAAAAGGGGCGTCCCAATCGTGCATCACTTTTTCAATCTATCGATGTGGCTTATCGAAACACAAAGGATCAACTCGAAGGACTAAAAATTCCTTTCGCTGCACCAATTGCGCAGGAGGCTTCTCAAACAGCTCCAGACAGGACTCAGGCTAATAAGACAAGTAAGCCTGCACGGGTTTTAACCGACCAGCAAAAATCATTGCTTGAGCATGCTAAGGAGGCTATGAAGCAGCATGGAAGCGGAGGGGCAAATGGTCGATAATTCAATTCCACACATTTTGGAAATGTACCCGTTGCGGGCTGGTGAGTACTTGCCTGCTTATGTAGCTCGATTACTCACGTTTGCTAACTTTATTTCCCCGCAGGAACTGTTTAGCTATTTTGGTTCGGCTGTTCCGAAAACTTCAGATGGCTTCCTACCGCGATGGGCGCTTCTGATGGCTAACTCATCGTTACTCAACAAAGATTGTAATGCAGTAATCAATGAGCATTTAGGGGGGAGTTTCTGGCGACCATTTATTGGCAAAGATGGGTTCGATCTTCATACAAAGCACCAGCTCAATGGCAAAGGAACGATGCGAGTTTTATTCGCAGGCGAAAAGCCGCTGACCAAGTTTGCCCCTCTTAAATACTGTGCGAGGTGCCGTGATGAGGAGATAAACCGACTAGGTTTTTGTATTTGGCAAAGTCATCACCAATTGGCGACGGTTTTTACGTGTCAGAAACACGGTGACGTACTGCACCACAAACAATCAAAGTACCTTCCTATTCCTGATGGCAAATCGACCGAGGCTTTTGAACAGACTGGAGGAATTCAGCCTGCGATCACAACATTCCATCGCTGGCTGGAATTTGAGTCCAATCTGATTGCAAAGTCTGAGTGCCGACATGGACATGGAATGCTAGCCATCTTTCGCAGTGTTTTCCTTGAAAGTTCATTTTTTGAGGGAGCAACGTCGCCTGCGGGTAAAAGATTAACCGCTCAATGGTCAAAAGCGCTGAAGCAATACTTATCCCTACTGTTTCCGCATCAACGTGATGAGATCTGGTGCCAACTTCAAGCGGAGAAAGTAAGTGTGAAGTCGATAATGGATATATCGAAGCCTGTACATCCTTTGCTTCTGCTCCTGTTCAAAACTTTTTATATGTTCCAGTATAGAGCGTGAGGGAAGAGCAATGAGTACGACGTTGAATACACCGCGAATCCAGCCTGATGAAACGTTGTACTCGTATATTGCTCGCTGCCAGTTTCTGTGGGGAGTTACCGATCACAGGAGTACATCACTTGATTGGTTTGGCAAACAGGGTGTGTGTATTGACCAGTGTATTCCAACGCATGTAAAAGCTATTTCAAGGCACATTCTGTGCGAATGTTCTTCGTTACTTTTAAACCATACAGCCTATCCATTGCATCAGATTTTTAATTGTCGTCATGAGGCGCTGAAGCAGGTAATGCTTGATGATTACAGTCCGAGTATTGCTAACCTATCTTGCGTATCACATTTAGCCGAGGCAAAGCTTAACATTGCAAAATATTGCCCTATTTGCCGCGATGAAGATATGGAACTGCTCGGTGTGGCATATTGGCACTTACCACATCAGATAACGGGCGTGAAGGCTTGTTGGAAGCACCGATGTTTACTGAACGAGCAGTCTTATAATTCTCGGCGCTATGTTTTGCCGGAAGATAAGGCAGCAAGCAAAACGATGCCAGTCAATTGGGCAAGGGCAGAGCAGTCAGATTTCGCCGCGTATATACACAGTCTGCTCTGTAGTTACGAATCACATAGCAAAGCCTGTGAACAAAAAGTAAGAGACCTACTTGTGCTTAAAGGGTTCGTGACAGCGTATGACCGAATTCGTATGAAGCATGTGTTGAGAATAGTGAAAAAACTTGAGAGTGCCTTGGGGCTTCCTAGTGTCCTCAACCAAGGAAGCGTCCGATCACTCGCAAATAGTCCTCATTTGAGCATTCACCCCATCAAGCCAATCATTCTACGTTTCGCTCTAGAACAACTGCCAAGTACTTCACCAGTCATGCTGTGCGCGTTACCAGAGCGAGAAATAACAGATGATACAGCAGAGCAGACAGAGGCGCTCTTACGCACTTACAAATTTAGTATGCGAGAGATTAGCCGACGAATGAAGGTAAGCGTGGGGTTTATCAAGCAGCTCGCAAAACGCGAGGGGATAGCAGTTGATGAACGAAGAAAGTTTATTACCGCTGAGATGCAGAGACACATCATAGATAGTGCTATTGCTGGAATCGATAGGAAGGTTATAGCTTCGCGATTCGCTGTTTCAACAGGTGCTGTGGAGCAACTGATTCAATCTGTGAAGGCACTGTCAACTTGGCGTCAATATCTTCGAATCCTGACCAAGCGCAATGAGGCCCGTAAGCGACTGGAAAGAGCCGTCGAGTTGCATCCAACGTTATCGAGAACAGAAATACGAAAGCTCATTCCTCAAGAGTATGCGCTGCTCTATAAATACGACAGAGAGTGGCTTTTCGTTACCTTACCAGCAAACGCTAAGCGTCAATATCAAGGTTATAAGCAATGGTTGAGTCGTGACCAAGTATTGCTTCCAAAATTGAAGGAAGAAATGCGTCGAAGTCTTCGCATGCAAGGCATATTGCCATCACTAAAACACATTGACCACGTCCTCGGTGGCCGAGGTTGGTTCACAAGTTCAATTGAGAAGATGCCACTTTGTTGGCGATACTACAGACGGGTGCGGGCAAAGCTACCGCAAAAATAGGAGATTACGAGATGCCACAAAAAGACGAGACAACAATCAAAATTGCAATTGACAGTTATTTGATAAAATCAGCGGAAGCATACCTTGAGAAGCTGCCAAAGACGCCCTCTGAGGTAATTGAGCAGTGGACATACTTAGGTATGGCGGTTGCCAAGCAGCTGACCGAGCAGGAGCAGTTGATATTAATGTCTGGAACGGGCAAATTGTGTATTAAAGAATCGGATACGTAAAAAACTCACCAACATGTCGGCAACTCGGCTCATTAGGTAAGGGTGCCATGCTTTTATACTATTTTACTTGCGCTAAATACGGGCTAGAGAACCTAAAGAATCGAAGATTAAAGATATCAGATTTCTCTAGTGTCAATGACCCTTTTGAGCTGCTAGGAGTCCAGTTAGGGGATAAATCTGTTAGACACACTCTTACATTTCAAAAGAATAAATTTTCAAAATCGACTGGGTTGGTGTGTTTTTCTGAAGATAAATACAACCCAGTTCAGTGGGCAAATTATGCTGATAAGCACCATGGACTATGTCTTGGGTTTGAAGTCCCCGAGAAACTTGTTCGGAAGGTTGAATACATATCGGAGCGTTTACATAAAAACACTTTAGATAAGCCTCATGGTAAGGAAAAATTGCTCATCACTAAATTTGATCACTGGAAGTATGAAAAAGAGCGCAGGCTCTTAATTCAGCTTTCAGGCCATACTAAGGATAGCGATGGTTTGCGATTCAAATCGTTTGATGAAACCCTCTCTCTGAGAGAAGTCTATATTGGGTACAAGTCATTACTGAAATACGAAGACATTGCTTTAGCATACACTAGTGGTGACGACAGTGTTATTGTGAAATGTACTCGGCCAGCTTTCCGAGATTTTCGAATCGTATGGGACCAAAGTAAAAAAAGCATGCGCATATAAAAGGTTTACGTTGTGAATCATAAAAATGGGCTTTAAAGCTTATAAAAAGAAAGGAGTCTATGGCTGATGTCTACTATCAGAGATCAAATACTGAGCGCCAATAGTGTAATTTGCGGCAATATCGACAACCTTGCAGACCAAAGGGATTTGCTAGCTCAAAACATTCTGAGTCAACTGAGAAACCTAGTTGAGGGTGTTATTGTTTTATGTGCGGGCGGGGCTCTTGATAACGAATTTCATTATCAGAATGTAAACCCTAGCTGCACTGCAATCAAGGGAAACGCGAGATTAAACTTCCTAACCAAATTCCATCGTTTACTTCAAATTAGCGTTTCACATTACACGGTAGATGGTAATAGTTCAGAGCGATTAATGCTCAAATACTATGAGTATCTGCACCGTATTAGAAGTTTACTTAGAACATCATACAACATAAATTTTCTAAATAACCTAGAAAAATTCCCTGTCGATCTAGACCCATCATTAAAGGAGTATCATCAAAAAATTTCCGAGCGGATCGAGTCAAGACGTAGCGAGGCAAGAGAGGAAGTCATATCAGACAGGTACTACGTTCATAAAACTAAACCGTTCTTCTATAGTGGAAATATATATTATGAGGTTACTTTTTATCGAGCTATTAACAATGCTAATAAGTTCGACCGAATAATTGCATTTACAGATATTGATATCTCTATAAAGCACTCCGTAATGCTGTCAATACACCCAGATTCAATTCAAGTTCTTGGGAAGACAATGCCTATAACTATTATTAGGTATTGGAATGTCTCAATCAGACCTTGTGAGTTTGACAACTTTGCAAAAATAATGGGGATCAATACTAAAGTAAGCGCAAACTCAACAGAGTATAATCACTTGATGAGTTGCCTTACATCTAACTATGAGAGCCTTCTTGATATTGTGGATTTGCCAATTCAACATTATGAAGCCATCAAAACAGCGGCATTACAAAATGCAAAAAGCTCAAAAGTTTTTCCAATCCTCGATGAAGCTCGAAAAATAATCCAAGCTAAAAAGCCGGGTTATAATGTGCTACGGTATTTGTTGTTGCGGATGAATAACGCGATCATTAAATTGCAATATGACCGTACCCAGTGTGATTGGCTCTCAAACTTAAATTTAGGGCTCGGGTGTAGACCTTTCGATCAAATGCCGTTCTGTACCTCACTAAGGGGGCACAATCCACGCTTTTTGGACGTAGTAGAAAGTATAGACGTGTCGGGCAGAGAGCATGAGGTCTTAGCTCGAAAAGTCAAGGCTAACATTGAACAGAAAGGGATGTTATACACGCCAGTTCGGGATCTGGATGGCTTCAAAGATGTTGATTTATTGATTTCTAAGTATAATCAGAAGCTTTATCACAAGCATACACAGCGAAAACTCTATTCAGACAAAGGCCATATTTTCGAATGTGGTTATGAGGATGATGTTGTTTCGATAATAGAAAAGCTTCAAGAAATAGCAAAAATTGGAATCGCTGGCTACTCTCAATCCGTGAGTAAGTGGCTGGCTGAAGGTACAAGCTCGATAGACGACTATATCAAGGCTGAAGCATTAAAGAATCTGTTTGCACATTCATGTGTAGCAACAATATATGGTGCAGCGGGTACAGGAAAGTCAACAATGGTTCAGCACATAGCTCAATATTTTAATGATAAGAAAAAGCTGTTTGTCGCCCATACTAATCCAGCTATAGATAATCTTAAGCGCAGGGTCAGCGCTCAGAACTCGGTGTTCCGAACAATCAGAAAGCAAGTTAGTTCATCTCGGTTTGGTGAGGATTTTGACCTTCTAATTGTAGATGAGTGTAGTACAGTTAGTAACAAGGACTTTATCGCCTTACTCGAATCTAATTCATTCAAGCTCATTGTTTTAGTGGGGGATACATACCAAATTGAATCAATACAGTTCGGTAATTGGTTTAGTATCATTTCAGAATTTATACCAAGTACCTCCGTCTTCGAATTAACTACACCATTTCGTGCTAAAAGCCAGAGCCTATTGAAGCTTTGGAATAGTGTGCGTTCATCTGATGATGACGTTTCTGAGATTTTAGTGAAAAATAATTACACTACGAACTTAGATAGTTCATTGTTTTACAAGCAGTCAGACGACGAGATTATTCTTTGTTTAAATTATGATGGTCTTTACGGAATTAATAACATAAACCGCTTTTTACAAAGCGGGAACAACGGTGCGGAAAAAATATGGCGAGAATCTAGCTACAAAGTCGGTGATCCGGTTTTGTTTACCGATGGCGAAAGGTTTAGACCAGTTATTTATAACAATCTGAAAGGGTGGATAGTTAATATAATATCCTCGCCGGGATGGATACAATTTGACATTAGGCTCGATAGGCCTCTCAATGAGTTTGATGTTGATGAGTGTGATGAACTTGAGTGGGTATCAGACTCTACTGTAAGGTTCACTGTTTATGATCATCCCGGTACGAGCGATGATGATGATGACAGCTTTAATACGACAGTTCCGTTTCAGGTTGCATATGCAGTTTCAATTCATAAAGCACAGGGATTGGAGTATGAGTCAGTTAAAATTGTTATTACAGATGCAAATGAAGAGGACATAACCCATAGCATTTTTTATACCGCAATAACGAGAACTCGCGAGCGCCTGAGGATATATTGGACACCGGAGACTCAACAAAGGGTTCTTGAGAAGCTTTCTAGAGCAACGAACTCGAAAGATGTTCATATATTGAAAAGCCGAAGAGGTGTTCGGAAAATCTGATATATGAACATCTAGGATCTAATGAATGTACCGAAATATATTGTGATCAAGTTGCGACATAAAGTGAGTTTCTAAGCATCTTATTTACTACTTTGGGGTGATAGTAGTGCTTTAAATCCGTGGACTTTATTAAACAACTTATCAACTACAAACAGTTGATTAAGTAACATCTGGATAGGAACCAGGGCTAGCCAAAAAGGCTGGCCCTTTTTCTTTGTGTAGAGTAATAAAGTTTGGGGAAGGTCAACTACTAGACTTAAGCGTCTAGCTGAAAACTGTCGATGTAAAACTACAAAGATTGACAATCTTTGTAGTGGCGCATAGCATTATTGCTATTGGTGTTTACCCTTGGTGGCCATTATGCATGTATCCCTGACGCCCGAATTAGAGTCGCGCATTAAAGCTAAAGTTGATAGTGGCCTTTATAACAATGCCAGTGAAGTTATCCGCGAGGCTTTGCGCTTTATGGATACTCACGAAGACTGGATCCATGAAGTGAAACTGGCCCGCCTGCGTGAGCAACTAAAATTAGGCACCGATCAATTGGACCGTGGCGAAGGTATTGCGATTGAATCAAAGGCTGCGCTGGATGCACTGTTTGACGATATAAAAAGCTAAACAGATGCCAGCTTACAAGCTTGTTATTGCGCCTGCTGCTACAAATGACTTGAAAGATATCTACCAGTACGGACTCAGGCAGTGGGGGCAAGCCCAATCAGATAGCTATATGTCGGTCATTAAAAATCAGCTTTGGTTACTAACCGAACAACCGTTAATCGGCGTAGAGCGTTCAGAACTTCTGCCTCAGGTCAGAAGCTTACCCATTCAAAGCCATATTTTGTTTTACCGCGTTGCTGCCAACCACGTTGAAATTATTCGCGTGCTGCACGGCCGTCAAGACCCTCTGCGGCATATGCTTCAGTCCCCCACCGAGACGCGGTAGAACGGCAGTGTTTGATAGGTTTTGCAATTTATAACAACAATCATATATTTAACTAAAACGCAGGTAAAACCTCATGTTACAGATCCCCGCAACTGAACGTTTGCACTTCGCCTTGTTATCAGAACAGGATGCACAGTTATTGTTTGAAGTAGATCAAGATGCTGAAGTAATGCGCTATATCAATGGTGGTAAGCTCACCAGCATGCAAACCATTGTTGAGGTGATGTTGCCGCGTATGGCGCAGTACCGTGATGCAGAGCGGGGTTATGGTATCTGGCAGGTGCGGCGCAGTGATGACAATGCCTATTTAGGCTGGGTATTAATACGGTCGATGGGGTTTAATACTGCAACACCCAGCAGCGATGATGTTGAAATTGGCTGGCGCTTAAAACGTGAGTACTGGGGGCAGGGCTATGCCAGTGAAGCGGCCGGTGCCGTGGCGCAGGCGGTGCTGGCGAACAATGCAAATGTGCAGTTCTTATCTGCGATAGCGATGCCAGACAATGCTGGCTCTATCGGCGTAATGCGCAAACTGGGCATGCAGTTTATCAAACGCTTTATGCATCGCGATGCCCTGGGCGATGTTGATGCGGTGTTGTACCAGAAAAAACTGGCTCAATAACACCGTTTGCATTAATTGTGTGGCCTTTGCGCCGTGCTGTAAGCCTCGGTTCCCCACAGCGGCACGGTAGACAAGCTGTGCTTAAAGCTGCCAGAGGTTTCTTTGGTTGAGTAAGACAAGTACATCAGCGTCTGGTTTTCGGCATCAAAAATACGCCGTATTTTCATGGTTTTAAAAAAGATGCTTTTGGATTTGGTAAACAGTACCTCACCATTTTTACTTTTATCTATTTGCGCAATCATGTCAGAGGTAATTGGGCCGGTCTGGCGGCAGGCAAGCGAGCTGTCTGAAGGGTCTGATAAATCGAGGTTAGCTTCAATGCTTGCGACATGACAGGTAACCCCGGTGACCACCGGGTCGGCAACGGCATCAAGTTTAATATCCTTGGTAGTAAAAATGCCCAACGATACATCACCCACTTCATTTTTGTCGCAACCGGTAAGCATCAATAGTACGAAAATGCAGTAAAGCGCGCGCATGATAAAACCTCCTTAAACTATTTATTTCAATCCTGCCAAAGCAGCATAACATTGTCGGCAGTGCTTGCTTAAGAAATCTTTAAGGTTAACAACACATCATTGTGTCAGAATAATCTGGCGATACCTACGGCGGCTGCAGTGTTGCAGGTAGCTGTAATGTGAGCCAGACGATAATTACAATATCATTGTTGCGAGGATGCTATGGGGCTTAAAAACACAAAGGAGCGCTATAACCGGTTATCTATCACTTTACACTGGTTAATGGTGCTGCTGATAGCCGCAGTTTACGCTGTGATTGAACTAAAAGGTATTTACCCGCGTGGCAGTGAACCGCGCGAAGCGATGAAAATGTGGCACTTTATGCTTGGGCTGTCGGTGCTGTTACTGGTGCTGATAAGAGTTTTTGTCCGTTTTAGCAGTGGCAAAGCACCTGTTATCACACCGGCAATTGCCAACTGGCAGGCCATGCTGGCAAAAGTAGTGCATTTGGCTTTGTACGCGTTGATGCTGTGCCTGCCAATTGCAGGCTGGTTTATTCTGAGCCTGAGCGGCAAACCAATCCCATTTTTCGGCCTGGAATTACCGGCTTTAGCCGGTGAAAACCCAGAGCTTGCGAAAACCGTGAAAGAAGTCCATGAAACGGCGGGTAAAGTTGGTTATGTGCTGATTGGTCTGCATGCCGTTGCCGCTTTGTTTCATCACTATATCCGGCGGGATAGTACACTCAAGCGTATGCTACCGGGTAAATAAGCCTTTCATATCCAGAGAAATATCAATAACAGAACCCGGTTTTGTCGTGCCGGGTTTTTCTTTGGCATCAAAGTTGGTAGCGGTGAGTCAGGTCTTGTTCAGTGTTCTGTGTCATGCTTAAAGCGGTTATAGCAGTATCACAATTACCTTCACTGAGGAGCAGATTATGAATACGTTAGCAAAACCTGTAATGGCCCTGGCGGCGCTTTTGGCATTAAGCGGTGCTTTAGCTGGCTGTGAAAAAGATGTCATCAACGAGAAAACCGGTATGCCGGAAAAGCGTGTGATGATTGAAGATGGTGTAGCAGATGATATTGAGGTATCAAGTGCCGTGCAACAGGCACTGCAGCAGGAAGATAAGCTAAGAGCGTTCAACTTTCATGTTGAAACCCGTAAAGGGGACGTCACGTTAAAAGGCGAGGTGGATACCGAAGAGCAGCGTATGCTGGCGGAAAAGACCGCACTTAATACGGCTGGCGCCCATGCGGTTAACAATGAGATAAAAGTCAGACAATAACCCTTGGTTTTACTGATTGCTTTGCAGGCAGCAGCGAACGTTATATAGTGGTTTTCCTTTGTAGCTTAGCATGTTAGCTAAAAGCTAATCTGCGAAACAGATAACAGGAAAGCCGATGAAAACCTATTCTTTGCAGCTGCTGTTGTGCCTGGCGCTGGTCGTTCCGTTAACCAATGCTGTACAGGCCGCTGACACCCCTAGTAGTGCCAGCGCCGGTGCAAAAGCGGCAAAACCAGCCGTTACTGTGACCGATTTTACCCGGGGTATGACGCATCAGCGTGGCTACTTCGACTTTTATTATGATGCCAGCAGCGACAAGTTATACCTGCTGATAGATAAACTTGAACAGCCTTTTATTTTTCAAAGCTCGCTGCCACGGGGTTTAGGGTCAAACGACATTGGTTTGGATCGTGGCCAACTGGGCGAAACCCGGTTGGTGCAGTTTGAGCGCTTTGGCAGTAAAGTGATGCTAAAGCAGCTAAACACCTATTACCGTGCTGAGTCTGACAACGCTGCCGAGCGCGCCAGCGCAGAGGAAGCCTTTGCCAGTTCAGTTATCGCCGGTCTGCCGGTGGTGGCGTCAGCGCAGGGCACTGTCCTGGTAGATTACACCGCGTTTTTGCAAAGTGATATTCATCAGATAAGCGCAAGCCTGGCGAAGCAAAAGCAGGGTAATTTTAAAGCAGACAGCAACCGTAGCGGCGTATATTTACCCCGCAGTAAAGCCTTTGAGCGCAACACCGAACTTGAAGCTTTAGTCACATACACAGGTGACAATGCCGGCGAATTTGTCCGCCAGGTAGCACCTTCAGCCGATGCGATTACTGTGCACCTGCATCATTCATTGATTGCCTTACCCGAGGCTGGTTACCAGAGCCGGGCCTTTCATCCGTATTCCGGCTACTGGAATACCGAATACCGTGATTATGGCGCAGACTTCGGTGCGCCTATTGTTAAGCGCTTACTGCCACGCCACAGGCTACAAAAGAAAGACCCGTCCGCCGCGCTTAGCGAAGCGGTGGAACCGATAGTTTATTACCTTGACCCGGGCGTACCTGAACCGGTGCGCACGGCGCTGATTGACGGTGCAATGTGGTGGAACAGTGCCTTTGAGCAAATTGGTTATAAAAACGCATTTCAAGTCAAAGATTTACCGGCAGATGCTGACCCCATGGATGTGCGCTACAACGTGATTCAATGGGTGCACCGGGCTACCCGTGGCTGGTCTTATGGTGCCAGTGTTACGGATCCCCGCACCGGCGAAATCATTAAAGGCCACGTTACGCTGGGCTCATTGCGGGTGCGACAGGACTTTTTAATTGCGACCGGTTTAACTGCACCCTATCGCGCTGACACAGCCGATGTCAGTAAGCAAAAAGCCATGGCACTGGCGCGTATCCGTCAGTTATCGGCGCATGAAGTTGGCCATACGCTGGGGCTTATTCATAATTTTGCCGGCAGTGGTAACGGCCGCTCTACAGTGATGGATTATCCGCACCCGCAGGTTGATTTACGTGATGGCAAAATCAGTCTCGATAACGCTTACCGTGAAGGGCTGGGCGAGTGGGACAACTATGCCATTGCTTATGGTTATGGCGACTACAATTCACAACAGTTGGCGCAGCTGGTACAACAGGCGCATGCAAGCGGGCTGCAGTTTATGGCTGATCAGGATGCCCGGCCAGCAGGTGGTTTAAGCGCTGTAGGTCACTTGTGGGACAATGGTGCTGATGCGGTGGCTGAGTTAACGCGGCTTGGAGAAGTGCGTAAAGCCGCACTTGCCAACTTTGGCCTGGCCAATATTGATAGCGGCCAGCCGTTGTCTTCGTTACAGGAAGCACTGGTGCCGATTTACTTACTACAGCGCTATCAGGTTGAAGCGGTCAGTAAGCTGCTCGGTGGCGCTTATTACGAGTACGAGCTAAAAGGCGACTACGCCACGCCCAAAGGGCTACGCTGGGTAGATAACAGCACTCAGCAACAGGCTCTTGGCGCTTTGCTTGATACCTTGACGCCAGAGTACCTTGGGTTGCCAGATAGTTTGTTGGCACTTATTCCACCGAAAGTTTTTGGCGATAGCGATGGCCGGGAAAGCTTTAAAGGCCGCTTCGGTCTGGCATTTGACCCTTTATCGGCGGCAGAGGCCTCTGCCAACCATACCTTGCAGTTTGTGTTGCATCCGCAGCGGTTAAACCGTATCAGTGCTTCAGGCCAGTTTAAAGCGGTATTGCAGGCAGTACTTAACACAACCATTAAATACAAGGCGGCTAAAAATAAGCTACAGCTGCAACAGCGGGTAGCACATGTAGCGTTTTATCAGCTGATGCAGAGTTTTACCGCTAAAGAGCTGGCACCGGAAGCCAGAGCAGAGCTGCAGGCCCAGCTGACAACATTAGCCGCATGGTTACGTAAACAGGATGATACCGGGCAACAGTTAATATACAGCCAGTGGCAAAGTTATCTTCAGCACAGCCAGTGGCAGCCGCTGTTTGTACCTAAGGCGTTACCCCCTGGTTCGCCGATATAAATTTTTAGAAATAAACAAGGAGTGAGTATGCTTTTTCATCGGCGCAGTATGGTGGCAACTATGCTGTGCGTTTGGGCACTGGGGGCATCTGCCAATACGTTTTATCTGGTCCGGCACGCTGAAAAACAGCCTGTCGGTGCCGACCCTGCGCTGACTGAGTGTGGCCAGGCCCGCGCTCAAGCGCTAGCGGCTTACCTGGCTGAGGTTAAGCTTGAAGCCGTTTATGCAACCGGCTATCACCGCACCCAACAAACTGCGGCGGCAGTTGCGCAAAGCCAGCAATTAAAGGTATCGCTATACGATCCGCGTGATACCGACGCATTGTTGCAACAACTGGCGGGCCATTCGCAACCGGTATTGATAGTCGGACATAGCAATACCATACCGGCTTTGGTTACCCGGTTGAGCGATATCACAATGGCGCCGCTGGATGAGCAGGATTACAGCATGTTGTACCGCGTGGATAACAGCGCCCAAAGCCCAACGGTTACGTTACTTCGCCAGGCGTTTAGCTGTAAAAGCGTTGAACAGACAAAGCTGCTTTGAATATAGCCAGCGCAGGCAAATACCGGTTTTAAGGGGTTAAAACAGCGGAATAATTCTGTCGCCATAAATCGCCTTAATGCTGCCATCTGCCGTCATCTGCTGCAGGCTGGTTTGTATGGCGGTAGTTAGCTGTGGGCACTGGCAGTGTTTACTCAGACCGATATAGGTGCGCTGTGGTTTAACAATGCTGACCGGAAAGCTGACTTCGCGAATTTTCTCTCTAAGTTGCGGGTGCTCCTGCAGCACAGCACTGACTAACGTAGAGGGCAGCAGCGCCGCTGTCACCCGTTTTTTTGCCACCACTTCCAGCGCAGAATATACCGAGTTAACCCGGATAATTTGTTGTGGCGGCATAGCATCTATCACCACAGTAACGTCTGGGTGAAAACCAAAATTACGGATTGCAGCCAGAGTCATTGTCGATAATTCTGCTACCTGCTCCAGCTTACGATTATCATCCGCCGCTAAATACACCCGGTCAGGATGGCGGGCACCGTAGGGGATATAGTCTATGTCTTTCCGGCCTTCGCCGGTTTTGATGAGGCCAACCACCAAATCGCTGCGGCCATCGCCAAGCTCTTTTATACAGCGCCCCGGTGGCGTGGCTTTGCTGATTGCCAGCTCAAACCCGGCGCGCCTGGCCAGTTCGCGCATAAAATCTACAGTGACCCCTTCGGCCTCCCTGGCGGGGTTATCAAAGCTGACGCTGCCGGGAAACTCCCAGGCGCACCATTTCAGCTGCGGGCTGGCATACAGCGGCAGTGCTGCAATGAAATAAGCTGGCAAGAGCAGTAATCTCAACATGGTGTATGCGTCTCCGTAATGTGTCTAATTGCAGGTAAAGATATCTTGCAAGCGGCACAGATGTTCACACCTGGAAAATACGGTATATCAGTATATGACGTTAGCACCTGTGTTGCATTGTTGTCAGCATCTGAGTTGTGCATTGATGTTATTCAGCCTAACCGGACACACCTGTTTTAGCTAACTAAGCTACCGCCCGAGTATTTCCAGTGTCTGCTCATACGGCAGGCGCAGCGCTTCTGTTGCCTGTTGTTCTGACTGAATATTGGTATAACCAATAACCAGGCCGTAACGCTTAGTCTTACCGGCGTACCAGGCCGATAGCGGAAATACCAGCAACTGGTGCTGTTGCCAGATATTGGCCAGTTGTTCATCCTGATTGCCGGTTTTTAAAAATGCGACTATATGCATGCCGCCGTCGGTCAGTTCAACATAAAACTGGGTCGGGTAAACGCGCTGCAAGGCGTTTAGTACCATCTGGCGGCGTGCCTGATACAGGGCGCGCATTTTTTTTAAGTGTTTGAAAAAATGCCCCTCAGAAATAAAACGGCTGAGAATTTGCTGCGGCAGCAGCGGCAAGCTGGTTTCGACAATTTCTGCGGCTTCATGAAAGCGGTTAACCAGCGCTTTGGGCAGCACGATGTAACTGATGCGCATGGCCGGCATAATGGTTTTACTGAACGTACCGACATAAATCACTCTGTCGGCGCTGTCCTGACTTTTCAGTGCCGGCAGCACTTTTTTGGTGTAATGGAATTCGCCATCATAATCATCTTCTACTATCCAGGCTTGCTGCTCTTGTGCCCAATGCAACAGCTGCTGGCGTCTTGGCAGCGATAACGTCACTGCCAGCGGGCTGTGGTGCGCCGGTGTAGTGATAACAAAGCGGGCATCGCGCTGATAATTCAGCAGGTAATCGACGTTCAGGCCCTGGCTGTCAACAGGAACATAATGCAGGTTTTCCGCAATCCGCTTTAACAGCTTTTGGCCGAAAAAATACCCCGGGTCTTCATAAACTACCTTATCTTGTCTTGTAGCCAGCGCTTGCAAAATTAACGCGATACTGTGTTTGTAGCCACTGGTTATGCACACCTGGCTAGCACTGCAATTCAGGCCGCGCGAAATATTGACATAATTGGCAATGGCTTCACGTAGTGGCGGATGGCCCATTACCGGCGGCGTTAGCATATGTTCAGGCCGCATAGCCCGGATATCTTTACCGGACAGCAGCAACCATTTTTTGTATGGGAACTCATCCAGCGCCGGTATACCAAGGCGGAAAAAGCCGGGATTGTCGCGCAGGTCTATCAGGTGTTGTAGCTTAACGTCTTCAACCTTAGATGTTGGCTTTTCCGGCTCGACTTTTAGCTTTAAATCCGGGTTTACAACTGTACCGCGAGCGCCTTTACTGACAAGATAACCTTCACCAATCAATATGTTATAAGCCGTTTCTACGGTTTTTTTCGCTACACCTAAATCAGCCGCCAGCACCCTGATAGCCGGTACTTTTTCGCCGGGTTTCAGGTTACCGCTTAAAATTTGCTGCTTATAGCGCTGATAAATGGCCTGATAGCCCGTCATTATGTCCTACCTAAATACATTGTTTTTGTATCTTTTTAATATGGCATAAAGCGCTAGACTTTGCCTATCAGAACATTACAGCAATTTAATTAAATACCGGCGTCGCCAGGAGAACTTATGAAACTGCTACATATTAAAGTCAGCCCAAACTTAACCGGCTCCGCATCCAGAGAGGTTGGCAGCCATCTGTTGAGCAGGCTGCAGCAACGTTACCCGGCGCTGACTGAAACAGTACTGGATTTAGGTCAGCAATATTTGCCGCATCTGGATGCGTTGACAGTCAGTGCATTTTTAACCAAACCCGATCTTCGCACCGTTGCGCAGCAAAATGCCATAGCGTTATCAGAGCGTCTGGTTGATCAGTTGCTGACACATGACACTCTGCTGATTTCGTCACCCATGTGGAACCTGGGTTTACCGTCAGTGTTAAAAGCCTGGTTCGACCATATTACCCGCGCCGGACGCACCTTTGCGTTTACCGACCGTGGCGAAAAAATCGGCCTGGTCAGCGGCAAGAAAGTTTTTGTGGTGATGGCTAACGGTACGCCTTTAATCGGCAGGCCAACTGAAGCTGACGATCAGTTCACCCCTTATATCCGCACTGCATTGCGCTATATCGGTATTACCGATGTACGTTTTATCCGGGCCGATGGTACCCATCACCCGCAAACCCGGGACGCCGCGGTACCTGACGCTATTGCCGCGGCCGATCTACTCGTCGACCTGTTAACTGACTAACTTAACCTTAAATATTGGAGCAACTAGTATGACTGCACGTTTAAACCACTTTGAAACTGTACCGGCGCTGACTAAAGCCCTGATGGATGCCAGTATGGCCTCATACAAAACCTCAATTGATCCGCTGATTAAAAGCCTGATCGATATCCGCGCATCACAGTTAAACAGCTGTGCATTTTGTCTGGATATGCATATCAAGCAAGCGAAAATTAAAGGCGAACGAGAGTTACGCATTTACCATGTGGCTATCTGGCGTGAATCACCGCTGTTTAATGCCAAAGAAAAAGCGGCATTGGCACTGACCGAAGCGCTGACCAAACTGTCAGATACCGGCATCAGTAACGAGCTGTATCAGGCGACTAAAGAGCATTTCACTGATGTAGAGATCTCTGAACTGGCGTACGGTATTGGCCTGATTAACTTCTGGAACCGGATGCAAATTACGGCGTTGGTAGAGCCTGGCTCACAGGATACTGCTTTTGGCCTGAATAAAGCTGGCCTGAATTAACTCCGAGTAACAATCCACCTCCATAGGAGGTGGTTTAAGGCTGACAATTAAAAAAAACCGGAGGTGCCACAGCACCTCCGGTTTTACTATTATAAATCGCTGTGCGGGCCAAACACTTCGTAGTGAATACACTCGGGTGCGACACCAAGGGCGATTAACTGATCTTTGGCAAACTTCATAAAGCCAGTTGGGCCGCAGATATAAAACTGCCCGGTTTGCAGCGGCAGCTCGTCAGCTAACGGTGACAACTGCATCAGGCCATTTAGTAAACCGCTGTTTTGTGGCTGCGGCTGGTTATACCAGGTGTAGCAGCGCAGCTGTGGCAGTTTTTGCTGCAGTTGAGCCAGCCGCGCCTTAAATGAATGTTGCTGCGGGTTTTCACAGGCGTGCAGGTACCAGATTGGTGTGGGTTCTTCCCGGGCGGCTAAGGTTTCCAGCATTGACATCATCGGTGTCAGGCCGACACCGGCAGAAATCAGTACTGTTGGCACAAACACTGACTTAAGATAAAAGTCACCTGCCGGTGGCATTGCTTCAATCACATCGCCGACCTGAACCTGTTGGTGCAGGTAGTTGGACACCAGGCCAGGCTGGGGTAAGTCTTCACGTTTGACGCTGATACGGTAACTTTTGCCATTAGGTTTGTCTGATAATGAGTACTGGCGGATCTCAACATAACCGGCATGCGGTGGTTTTACTTTTACGCCCAGATACTGGCCGCTCTGGTAAGACATCACAGCGCCGCCATCTTCCGGCACCAGCACGAAACTGGTTACCAGTTCAGACTCTTCTGTTTTGGCGGCAACCACAAAGCGTCTGGCACCGGTCCAGCCACCATTGGCCTGCGCCGTTTGCTGGTAAAGCTGCTTTTCACGGCCAATCAGAATATTGGCCAGTAGCTGATAAGCTTCTGTCCAGGCACTGGCTACCTCGTCAGTAAATTGCTCTGGTGCCAACTCCTTTAAAGTGCAAATCAGGTGATGGCCAACAATGTCATAGTGCTCTGGCAGTATAAAGAAACTGGTATGCTTATTGGCTACCCTTTCTACTACAGCGCCCAGCACGCTTGGGTTATCAATATGCTTGGCGTATGAGGCTACCGCACTGAACAAGGCAAATTGTTGTTTGCCATTTAGCTGATTGCTCATATTAAAGATGTTTTTCAGCTCCGGGTTTGCGGTAAACATACGCTCATAAAAATAGTTGGTTATCGCCACGCCGGCGTTTTCAAGCAGTGGTACTGTACTTTTTACTAAACTGATGGTTTTTGCAGATAACATAACAACCTCATTAATGGTAAACACATCAGCCCGACCGGCCATCCAGCCGCGGTGATGTAAGAATGGGTAAGTACACCCGGATAAAAATCAGAAATGCGACCAGCCAGAGCGCCGCGCTCAGCTGCCACAGCAATAACGGTTTGGCCAGTAGTAATGCCAATGCGCGGAGCACGCCAGACAGCAATACTGCAGCGAAGCTGAGTGCCAGCACGTTGCTAACCAGCAGTGGCCGGCCGGTATGGCCAAGTGACACCCGGGCCATCATCGACAGCATCATCGCGGCCATGGCACTTATCGCTACCAGGTGCAGCATATCTTTGAAGTACAGCAGTTTAGTCAGCAGGCTGAGCGCCATTAGCAGCAAACCAAGAGCCATCGCCAGATATGACAGGTGCAGTGACCACAGTAATGGATGCCGTAGCAGCTTAGGGGTAAACCAGAAGCCAAGGCGCAGCAGGTGCAGTACTGCGCTTAGCAGCATCAGATAACCGGGTGAAAACAGCGGCGGGTAAAAGCCGCTGCTAACAAAAAGTGCTGTCGCGGGCAGCGAAACAAACAGCACGGTTTTGTCTAACCCTGGTGTACTGATCTGCACAGTTGCTGTGGCTCTGGCGGTAAAAAACGGAATAACCCTTGCACCGACGATGCCCATTAACAGACAAAACATCAGGATCATGCAGTGGCTTAAATGCGCGGCATAATCTGGCTGGCCGTTATACACCAGCAGCAGAAAGCTTAGGTTAAACAGCATCATCACCAGCAAAATGGCAACAAACTGATAGTTACGCCGGCTTTTAGCCAGCCATAACTGACGGGAAAATGCGGCCAGTACGCCAAGCCACCACAGGCTTTGCAGAACGACAAGTAGCGTTATACCGGTTAGCTCAGAGGTAAGCAGCGGCACTAAACGTGCGGCCAGCCAGCACAGGGATAACAACGCCAGCTTAGTGCCACGCAGTGCCGGTACATTAGTCCAGTTCTGTGCGGCGGTGAGTAAAAAACCTGCGGCAACTAAAGCGCCGAAGCCAAATAGCATTTCGTGGGCATGCCATAGCGTAGCAGGCAGCAGCTGCTGGGTGCTCCGCCAACCGGATAGCTGACCAAGCCACAGTGCAACTGATACCAGCGCCCAAATAGCTGCCAGCAGAAAAAATGGCCTAAATGCCAGTGCCAGTACCGCGGGCGTATCTGCGCTGGCCGGTGGCGTAAGATTTATGGGTTGCACCGCCACGTTAGCGCACCTCACGCTTTAACGCATACAGCGCAATGCAGCGCCCGACATAGCTTATTTTCACCATCGTCGCGCTGGCCAGCATACTCAGGTGGCCAACAATCAGCTGCGGCAGAGAAAACCATTGCTCGAACGGATAACACATCAATACTGTTGCCAGTAACACCGCTGCTGAAGCGGCTAAAAAGCCGTTTGCCCAGTACAATAATCTTTCATATTTGGCTTGCCGGGGTAGAGAGACTAGTGCGTGCATAAACACCTCCGCTTACTGATTTCGTCTTACTACAGCAGAAGTTGTGCCATAATTTTATTTTTATTATTTTCAATTGTTTAAGTTTTTTATCTTTTAATTATGAGTCATAATGACTTATTCTTTTGCGTAGTTATTTTGATTCTTTGAAGTCATTTTGACTTGGGTGGGGTATGTCAGATCAAAACAACAGGCTATTGCTGGAAGTTGCGCTGGATTTAGCCAATAGCCTGAACAATGAAGACAGGTTTGACCGCTTGCTGACATCCGTGCGCAAGGCCATTCGCTGTGATGCTGTTGTGCTGTTGGGTTTGCATCAGGACGTTCTGACGCCGTTGGCCGCGCAGGGCTTGTCAGCCGATACCATGGGCCGACGTTTTGCATTGGCCGAGCATCCGAGGCTGCAGCAGTTATGTTTAAGTAGCGGGCCGCACCGTTTTCCGTCGGATTGCCCACTGCCTGATCCTTACGATGGCCTGCTGTTGGCCCGTAGCGGCGACTTGCCGGTGCATTCCTGTATGGGGCTGCCGCTATATTCTGATAAGCAATTACTGGGTCTGTTAACCATCGACAGCCTGGAACCGGATGCCTTTACCCAGATAGCCGATAAAACGCTTGAGTTAATGGCTGCCTTGTCTGCCGCAACGCTTAAAACCGCCTTTGCCATGACACAGCTGACCATGAGCGCGCGCCATGCGCAGCAATTGGTGCAGGAACTGACGCAGGAAGCTCTGCTGCGTGATGGCGGGGAGCTGATAGGGCAGAGCACTGCAATGCAGGCGCTACGCAGTGATATTCAGCTGGTAGCGGGTTCAGATTACACCGTGCTTATTCAGGGCGAAACGGGCGTCGGCAAAGAGCTGGTTGCCCGCACCCTGCATCAATTGTCCGGCCGTAACAGTGCACCTTTGGTGTACTTAAATTGTGCGTCTTTGCCGGAAAGCCTGGCCGAAGCGGAGTTATTCGGTCATGCCAAAGGTGCTTTTACCGGCGCGGATCGCGAGCGGCCAGGTAAGTTTCTGCTGTCGGATGGCGGTACCATTTTTCTGGATGAAGTGGGCGAGTTGCCGCTCAGTATGCAAAGCAAGCTGCTGCGGGTACTGCAAAGCGGCGAAATTCAGCCGGTGGGTAAAGATGAGGTACAAAGCGTTGATGTGCGTATTATTGCTGCAACCAACCGCGATTTGCAGCACGAAGTGCAGCAAGGCCGCTTTAGGGCTGATTTGTATCACAGGTTGACGGTGTATCCGCTAACGGTGCCGCCGCTGCGTCAGCGTGGCGAGGATGTGTTACTGCTGGCGGGGTATTTTCTCGAACAAACCAGCCGTAAACTGGGCATCAGGCAACTGAAATTGTCGTCCGATGCTGTTTCGGCATTGCTACAGTATCAATGGCCGGGCAATGTGCGTGAGCTGGAACATGTTATTAGTCGCGCTGCATTAAAAGCAGCCGGCCAGAAAGGCCGCTCAGGTATTGTGAGTATCAGTGCTGCGTTACTGGCGCTAAGCAACGGCGTGTTGCCGGTTGAGCAGGCGCTGCAACAAAGTGTTGCTGAGCAGCATCTGACTGATCTGAAAGAGGCAACCGAGCAGTTTCAGCGCCAGCTGATTTTGCAGGCGCTGCAACAGGCTAATGGTAACTGGAGCCTGGCAGCCAGGCAGCTGGGGCAAGACAGGGCCAACCTGGCCCGCCTGGCCAAACGGTTGGGGATCAGCATCAGCAAAAGCATACAGTTTTAACTGTAGCTTGTAGTGTTGCTACAACTGGGCCTTTACATAGGGTGGGGGCAGTTGAGTGCCCCACATGCGTTGCCAAAGCCATGGCAAGGCGGTGGCGGCATCGCGGCGCGTCGGCTGCTGGACTACAGCCCTGTTATTTGCCGGGTCCACTTCAAACTGAAACGCATAGCTGCCTTCCTGACCCATACGTAAATCCGTCAATAGCAGCGCATCACCTTGCTGCGCCAGCGTGTAAAAGCCCCGGCTGAACCAGGCCAGTTGCTGTACTGCTTTGACATCGGCATAACGTTGTTTCAGGCTGGTATCCTGTGCTATCTGCGTAAATTCAATTTGATCGCTGCTGTCAAACAGCGAGTAAAACCCTTCGGCATAACCTTCTTCTGTCATCACAACAATGCGCCACAATATGGTGTTCAAAGGGGCAGGCGTTACCAGTATCTGTTGGGGGGCACGCAGTTGCTGCTGGGCATTGAGTATCGCTACGCTGGTTACATATTGCTGGGCAGCAAAACTCCAAACCAGGTAGGCGGACGATAATAAAATGCCGGCAGCATTGGCCCGGTAGCCCTTGTCACGCCGGGAGAATAAATACCACAAAACCCCGGCCAGCAGTGGCAGGGTATACAGCGGGTCGATAATAAACATGCTGCCGACAGCAAAGGGCGTGTTGGTAAAAGGCAAACCAAACTGGGTGCCGTATACCGTCATGGCGTCAATACCTGTGTGGGTAATAAGGATAAGCCAGGTTGTTACTAACCAGTGGCGGTAATAGTGCCTTTGGTTGCAACATAACGCCGCCAGCCAGGCCAGCAGTGGCGATGCCAGCGTTTGGTAAAATAAGGCATGGCTTTCGGTGCGGTGCAGCACCATATTGCTGACGACATCGCCATAATCAATAAGTACATCTAAATCGGGCAGGGTACCGAGCACTGCGCCGGCAAATGCCACTTTTACTTTACTACCCGGCTTTTGGCCTAGTGCTGCAACGGCAACAGCTGCGCCAAGGGTTAACTGTGTTACTGAATCCATACTGGTATGCCCGCCTGAAACTAGAGGTTGTCAGTTTACGTTAAAAGTCATGCAGTTGGCAGTTTGCGAAATATTACTCTAATATGAGCTGGTATAAATATTCAGCTGTAGCCATGTCAGGTCGCTTTTACTGACAAAGACAGCTAAACCTGCCACATCAGCCGTATTGAGATGTCATACCATGCTAAGAAAAATACGTATTACCAAACGATTATCCATCGCTTTCGTGCTGATGGGCCTGTCAACGCTGTTTGTCGGGGTAATGGCCATACTGAGTCTTAACGAGACGGAGCGGCATTTTGACAACATTGCAGAGCGGCGTTTACCGGCATCAATACTGGCAGGCGAGCTAAACCGGGATTTTCTGCTGATACGTATTTATATCCTGGGCATGTTAAATGCGCAAAGCCCGCAGGAGCGTGAAGACAACCGCAACCTGATGAATAACCAGCTAAGCAGCTATGACGAAACCGAGCGCAAGCTGGCAGAATTTCATAAAACGCCGCAAGGTCGGGCGGTGTTTGAAAATGTAGACCGGGCGCGTAAGCATTATGACCAGTTGCATAAGCAGTTACTGCAAATGATTGACGCGGGCAGTCAGCATGAAGCACGCGCGTTTGCGCAGCAAAACTTTAGCCAGGCATCGGTTGAATTTAATAATGCACTGACACAGATGTTCGAATACCAAAAAAGTACATCAGACACTGCGGCAGATGCCGCTCATCACAGTGTAAAGCAAGGCAAAACGGTTACCACAGTGGTCATTGTTATCGCCACCTTGTTTGGTGCCGTTTTGGCCTGGTTATTCAGCCGCAGTTTGATTGTTCCAATGCGTAATGCGGTTACGGTTTCGCAGCGTATTGCGTCAGCTGATTTAACCGCAGCTATTCATGATGATGAACCGGATGAAGCCGGTGATATGGTCAGAGCCATGGCACAGATGCAGCAGCAGCTGCGCCAGACACTTGATGAAATTAATAAATCATCATCGCAATTGGCAGCCACGTCAGAAGAGCTGAGCGTGGTAACCGAGCAGTCTACCCAGACTATGCATCAGCAAAGTGACGAGCTGGACCAGGCCGCTACCGCTGTGACTGAGCTAACAACAGCGATTGAAGAGGTTGCCCGTAGCGCTGTTACAACATCTCGCGACTCTGAACTGGCTGATGAGAAAACCCGTCTGGGTAAGAACCAGGTAGAACATACCATTAAGAATATCCGCGATCTGGAAACTGAGCTGCAGCATACCGGTAACAGCGTCGGTAATCTGGCAACGCGGATCCGTGATATTGCCTCGGTGCTGGATGTTATCCGCGCTATTGCTGATCAGACTAACCTGCTGGCTTTAAATGCCGCTATCGAAGCCGCCAGAGCCGGAGACAGCGGCCGTGGCTTTGCGGTAGTAGCGGATGAGGTCAGGGCGCTGGCGCACCGGACCCAGGAATCTACTAAAGAAATAGAACGTATGATGGGGGCGATTGACGCTGAAACGGCCACCACAGTAAGTGCTATGAGCAGCAGCAGTGCAAGAGCCGCAGAAACCTTGCAGGTAGCGCATCAGGCCGGCGAGGCCTTGCAACTGATTGCAGAGGCGATATCGCAGATCAATAACCAGAACCTGACTATCGCCAGTGCGGCAGAACAGCAGGCTACCGTGGCGCGAGATGTTGACCGCAACCTGGTAAATATTCGCGACCTGGCTGTGCAAACCGCGGCTGGTGCCAATGAAACGCAGGCATCAAGTGCAGAGCTGGCACGGTTGGCTGAGCAACTGAATAGTCTGATTAGTAAATTCCGCTTGTAACGAATACCGGCACTGCTGTGTGGCGGTGCCGGTATTATCAGCGCTTAATACAAACGAACAGTGCGTTACCTGATACCTGATCCCATGGCACTATGTTGTCGTACTGATGAGCCAGAATATGCACTTCAAACAACGGGCTTAGTAACGCCTGTAATTCTGCAAAACTGACAGCTACCATCGGATGTTCGTCGTGCCACAGTTCAGTGGCGGCGGCATTGATTTTAGCAATGCGCAGTTTAAGAGATTGCTGTTCGCCAGCACCGGCATAATGCCAGCCCGACTCAAACACAAACTGGCTGTCCAGGTGATGAGTGCTGTGGCGCACCATACTGCTGTTACAGATTTTATCTTTATCCACCGCATTAAAGCAGAATACACCGCCTGTAGTTAAAGCATTAAATACGCTGCTGATGCACTGCTGTAGCTGCGTTATGCCGGAATTATAATGAATGGAATACAAAAAACAGGTAATAAGATCGACCGGTTGGTCCAGTGTGAAATTGCACATATTCTGCAGCACAAAACGCGCTTGCGGGCAGCGGGCCTGCGCCAGTGTCAGCATTGGCTGGTTCAGGTCAATTCCTGTGCATTGGTAGCCCAAGCTTAGAAAATGATAGATATGCGGGCCCGTACCACACGCCAGATCCAGATGAGTGCGGCCAGCGTTGCCCAGCAACTGGTGCAGCCGGTGCACGGCCTGGCTTTGCGCATGATAGTCGATATCGCAACACATCAGGTCGTAATAAATGGAGAGATCAGTGTATAACGCATTGGAAGACTGCATAACTAACAGCACTTCAGGCTGGATTTCGGTGGCGCATTCTATAGCAGAATAAGCATTTCGCGAAGCAGCATTTTTACTGAAAGCAAACCGGCTATGCCCGGCTCTTATAGTGGCCGGGCGTGCCTGTTAAAAACACTCAGCGGTGGTAGGCACCTTCACGTTCAGGCTGGTAGACAACTTCGTCAACGGTTATCACCGACATTTCGCCACCCGGTAATGGCCAGTTGATGCTGTCACCACATTTTAGCCCGAGTAAAGCACTGCCTACTGGCGCGAGTATCGATATTTTGTCGCCACTTGGGTCTGCGTCTTTGGGGTATACCAGCGTCAGGGTGCTGGACTTACCGTTAGCAAGGCTAAAGCGTACAGTCGAATTCATACTAACGACGTCTGCCGGTAGCTGTTGCGGCGATACAATAATTGCGCGCTGCAACTCCTGGCTTAATGTATCGTAGCCAACGGTGTCCTGGCCCAGACTGGCCAGCAAATTATCCAGCCTGTCAAAATCAGTGGTGGAAAGCGTGATGTCAGGGGTTTTCATTAAAGCTCCTTATCTTATTTGGCGTAATACTCATCACAGTGAGTACACGCAGGTTAAGTTGATGGCGTAACAGCGTTAACTGAATATCATGATCAGTCGTTTTATCCAGCAGATCAGCGCCAAGCGGCGAGAGTATTGAAATACGGTTTCGACGATAGCTCGCTTGCGACGGTGTCACCAGCTGCAGCCAGCCCCGCTCGTGAGTATCGAGATTTTTCAGTTCAACTGAGCTGCCTAGCCGGATTGCACTGCTGTCATAGTTGAGTTTGCACTGACGGTGATTGTCCGCCAGTGAATGCACAATGTGGTTTAGTTGCAACGCTGTAAACGGCAAAAACTGCCGGCAGGCCAACGCTGCAACGACGCTGGCGATAGTCTTATGTGACGCTTTGGGATAACAGAAATACATTATAGCTCCGCATTACAGAAGCAAAAATGAACAAAATGGTTTAACGAAAAAGTGTCAGGCCGGTTTCGCGCAGGGCAAAACCGGCCTAGGAATGGAAGGCGATAGCGGTGTAATGCTGGCCGCTCACCGTGGTGGTGAGCGCAAAGAATTTTGAGTATGGCATGGCTGCACCATAGAGTATCTGACGCCAAAGTGCAATCCCATAAAACTGTGCGGATACTACTGATAATGAATGCACACTACATGGCAGTGTTATTACTCTGGTTTCACTTTGATTAAATATATTTATTTATTGTTAAGTTTTGGTGTTTATTTGCTGCTGTGAAAAGATTAAAGTGTGCGCCATTATTGATAACTTATTTATGGAGTATCTATTTTGCGCGCAGTATTGTTTCTGTCAGTTGCTTTATTTACATTTTTGCATACCGGTTGTGCCAGCACCTCAGGCAATAAAGCCGACGCCGTAAAAGCAGACGTTGCCAAGCCGCAGTCTGTATTTCTGGCCCGGCTGCAGCAGCGCACCGCGGCACAGACATCAGAACTGGCCGATGGCAGCATAAAGGTTGCTTTTCCCGGCATTACCGCATTTTCGCATGATGGTGCCAGAATAAGCGACGAGCAACAAAGTGTGCTCAGTAGCGTGGTTGAATCTCTGGAACATATTGAATACCAGAAATTGACGGTAGTCGGCCATACCGATGGTTCAGGCAAGCTGGCGTATAACAACACCTTGTCACAGCAACGGGCTGAACAGGTAAAAGCATTTTTACTACAACAGGGCTTAACCGCTGAGCAGGTAACGGCAGAAGGTCGTGGCCCGGCAGAGCCTGTGGCGGATAATAAAACTGCGCAGGGCAGAGCAGCAAACCGTCGGGTAGAGCTTGTGCTGGCGTTTTGATATTGATACAGCTATAGAACCGGTCACTTTGCTAACCGGTTCTTTGAGTGTCTTACCTTAGTCGGTCAGTACCCAGCCGTTGTCTGTTTTGCGCAGCGTCAGTGTCTGTTGTTTTACCTGATACTGGTCACCAGCTTTGAAATCGCCATACTGTAGTTTCAACATGCCGGCTGCCATACCACTGGCCATTTTCTCCAACGGGTTGCCAGGTTTTGCGGTTTGTTTGTCCATGTACTCTTTAAACGATTGTTTAAATTCGACGTCATAAGAGACGTCTGCAGCATAATGGCTATCGTTGTCTGACCAACCATTCAGCTTTTTTACATTGCTAATGTCAACCAGTCCTTCATATTTGGCGTCAAATTGCTGCTGCAATAACTGCTTCAGTCTGGTATCACCCGGCTTGTCAGAGCAAGCTGTTACAGTAAACACCATCAGGGCGACAACCAATAAACGCAACATCGTCATACAATACTCTTTGTCAGTAGAAAATCAGGCTAGCGATTATGATACAAAATATTGCTTGTGTGCCAGCCTGCTGTAAGGGTTACGGCAAAAAGGTTTCACTTTGCACGTTGCAGTTGTTGATTGTCGTAAAGGAGTTATTGGCTATTTTACGCCACTTACTGCTGATATTGTCCAGGGGCTCAGAAACCACAACAGTACTGCCTGATGGAATGCGCGGTCTGGCCTGTGCAAATTCAGCCATGCAGGCGGTGTCGGTTGACACAAACTGTGTCATTGGAGCCTCGTTATGCGAGTAACGGATGGTATACAGCTTTTCACCGTCAGAGATGGCGCAGGATAAATTAAGTACGCCTTCCTGATCGATCTTCAGCAGTGCCTGCAGCACCTTTTCGACCATCTTTTGCATTGCTGCTTTGGGCTGGTCCAGCAGGCCCAGCGTAATGGCCAGGTAAAAAAAGGTTTCGCTGTCTGTGGTGCCCTGCAGCAGTGGATACAATTCAGGCGCAATACTTAGCTGCAGCTCACGCCTGATTTTAGGAAAGTGGCTGACATGGCCGTTATGCTGAAACAGCCAGTTTTTGTAGCGAAAAGGATGACAGTTAGCGCGCTGAATATCACCGGTTGTCGTCGCGCGGATATGCGCCATAAAAGTATGGGCTTTGACCTGATGGCATAAATTATTCAGGTTAGTATTGTGCCAGGCTGGCAGGTCGTCTTTAAATAATCCCGGCTCTTTGCGTTTGTCGTACCAGCCAATGCCGAAGCCGTCACCGTTAGTACTTAGCAGCTGCCCGTTTTTGGTGTAATTCATTTGACTGTGGCGGCTTTGCACCACCAGAGAGTGGTCCGGTTTCGTGACCAGTGTATCCAGATATATGGGTTTACCGGTATAGGCTATCCATCGGCACATAAAATACCCCGCTGAGATTCTAATACCTTTGCGCTACTGTAGCGCTGCTCATAAAAACGGTGCACCTGTGATACGGCATAGTCAATAATGGCCCCTGCGATATCGACACCGGTAATACTTTCGATACCCTGCTCGCCGGTAAAGTCGGGCGACACATTAATTTCCAGTAGCAGAGGTCCCTCATCTGAACACACAAAGTCCACACCTGCCACATTCATACCGATAGAGGCCGTAGCAGATAACACCATCTCTTCTTCGTCAGCGCTAAGCTGATAAGGTTCAGAATGTCCGCCAAGAGACACATTTGATCTGAAGTCGCCATCTTGCGAGCGACGACACATACTGGCAACCACTTTACCACCGACAACAAAAGCGCGAATGTCTGTACCTGACGCTTCTTTAACAAAACGTTGAATAATGTATGATGCGCCTAACTGGCTGAATGTTTTAACAATGTTGTCCATTTCTTTTAAGCTGTGTACCAGAAATATGCCGGTACCTTCAGTGCTCTCAATCAATTTAACGATCATTGGCAAACCTATGACATTTGCAAGTTCCCGAAAGCCCTGTGGATTGTAGGCAATACCGGTTGCAGGGAAAGGCAGGCCTCGGGCCAGCAGATACTGCAGACATTTTAATTTATCCCGCCCCAGACGCAGTGCGGCTGGCGATTCGCTAACATAGGTCTGGCTGCAGATAAACTGCTGCAGTACGTTGGTGCCGTAGTCAGTAAAATTGACGTTCAGCCGCGGGATAATGGCATCAAAGGCTTTGGTGATGTTTTTGTCACGCCAGTAAATCATTGGCTTTTCGGTCGATAGCACCATGCTGATATCCCGAATGTTATAAAGCTCTGCAGTATGACCTCTTGCTTTTGCTGCCTCCAGCAGGCGGTGATCGTCCTTGACCTGGTCAGTAGATAAAATACAAATATTCATACTGGTCTAACCTTGTCATTTGTTGAAAATACGTTAAGTCTAGCATAGGGTCTAATAGTAGCAGGTCAGAGTGAAAAGCAAGCTCGGGCTAAACTAAAAGCTCACAATCTGGTCGTAACTAAGTAATCTTCTCTAGTGGAGGTGTTTAAAGTGCCGGAAAATCGAGGCCGCCAGGCCGGTCAGTAGTACCACCTGGCGAAATGAATACAAGAGGAACGGTATGTGTGGAATAGCAGGAGAAATCAGTTTTGCCGGTAAGGCATCAACGCTTTATGTTGAAAAAATGTTGGAAAAATTGGCGCCGCGCGGACCGGATGGCTGGGGTGTTTCAGCTCAGGGCAATGTCTGTTTTGGTCACCAGCGACTGAAGGTCATAGATTTAACGGCTGCCGGCGCGCAACCGATGCATGACTCAGCTTTGGGGCTGAGTATCGTATTTAACGGCTGTATTTATAATTACAAAGCGCTGCGTGCAGAGCTGGAACAGTTAGGCCACCGTTTTTTTTCTACCAGTGATACTGAAGTTATTCTAAAAGCTTATGCGCAGTGGCAAGAGCAGTGCATGGCACGTTTTAATGGCATGTTTGCTTTTGCTATCTGGCACCGGGACAGTAACAGCACGTTCTTTGCCCGCGACCGCCTGGGGATCAAACCGCTGTATTATCACCAAAACCGCAACGGCCTGTGGTTTTCCTCTACGTTACCTTCTTTGCTACGTTGTGCAGAAGTGCCGCAGCAGCTTAACCCGGCGGGCGTGCATCAATATATGGCGTTTCGCGCTATTGTCGGCGCTGATACGCTGTTTTCCAATGTCTACAAACTGCAGCCCGGCCAATGGATGCGTGTTAGTGCTGACGGGGAGGTAAAACAAGGCTGTTACTGGCAACTGCATACGGATACCGATTACAGTGAAATACGCAGTGAGGCCGACTGGCAGCAAGCGCTGAAAGCCGCTTTATTTGACAGTGCCAAGCGCCGGCTTGAAGCCGATGTGCCGGTGGGCGTGCTATTGTCCGGCGGGCTCGACTCGTCCTTATTAGTAGGGATGTTAAGCGAGCTCGGGCAGAAACAATTACATACTTTTTCGATTGGCTTTGACGATGTGGCAGATGAGGAGGGCAATGAATTTAAATATTCCGACATCATAGCCCGGCACTATGATACACAGCACAACAAAATTTTCGCCAGACACGATACGTTACTCGGCCACTTGCGGCCTTGTATTGAAGCCATGTCTGAGCCTATGGTCAGCCACGATGTTATTGGCTTTTACCTGTTAGCGCAGGCAGTAAGCCAACATGTCAAAGTGGTGCAAAGTGGTCAGGGCGCCGATGAAGTATTTGCCGGTTACCACTGGTACCCGCCGATGACAGAAGCGACTGAACATGAAGCGGCCCAGCGTTATGCCGACGCTTATTTCTCCTGGGATGAATCACAGCTGGCACAGGTGCTGGCGCCGCAATACTGTTTACATAACTATTCTTTCAGCTATATACAGCAGTATTTTGCAAACTGTGGTGCGCGTTTAGCGGTAGACAAAGCGCTGCATCTTGATACTGCCGTTATGCTGGTGGACGATCCGTTAAAACGGGTTGATAACATGACAATGGCCTTCGGGCTTGAAGCCAGGGTACCGTTTCTGGACCATGAATTGGTTGAGCTGGCGTTTAAAATCCCGCATCAGCTGAAACTACGCGATGGCGGTAAATATCTGTTAAAACAGGTAGCCAGAGAGGTGATCCCTGCGGCTGTTATTGACCGGCCAAAGGGCTACTTTCCGGTACCGGCGCTGAGAAAAATGCACGGCGAGTATCTGCAGCTGGCCAAAGAGGTATTCAGTCAGAAAGCAGCACGTCAGCGTCAGCTGTTTAACCTGGATTACATTGATACGATGCTGGCCGCTCCGGATAAATTCAGTGGTCGGTTCGGCTCTAAATTATGGCAGGCAACATTATTGGAACTATGGTTGCAGCAACATAATATTGAATAACAGGCAGAAAAAGGCCACCAGCCTTGGGGCAACGCTGGTGGCAACATAACGGTTTGGGGGCCGTTATCTGTTAGTGTTTGGTTGCCTTTTTCAGCGCCCGCATTTCGTCATGGCACTCCTGCATCGTCGCCAGTGATTGCAGTAACGCTGATTCATACTGTGGTGGCTGCTTTTCTTTCAGTGCAATACGGATTTCTTCCAGCGTCTTGTCTTCCACTTCTTCAAGCTGGGCAATATAGGTAGCTTCTTTATCTGAACTCATTGCACCTATTACGTTGGTATACACTTTTCGTGCTTCAACGGTAAAGGCAGAGCCTTCCTCGCGTTTTCCTTCTTCCTGCACAGCAAACGGCTGTAAACGCTCTTTTACCATACGACGGGCATTAATCATGCGGTCAAAAAACTGAGCCAGACGTTTGTCATCCACTTTCTCTTTAGCGTCAGTGTAAAAATCAATGCCACTGTTTAATACCTGAACAATATCAGTAACATGTTTTACTTCTTGGGTATGTAGATTTGCCATAATGTCAGTCTCCGTTTTAAAAGCTGTAGCGCCTTAGCACTATGAGAGGTCATGCGTGATTTATTGCATGACAGAACACCAGTAGTGATTGCAGCTTGCGGGCCAGCCTGAGCCGCTTTTTAGTTTTTATTTTTATGTTTATGATTTTAAAAGGTTTTAATGAGGTTTTTTACATGGTGTCGCCAGGTAAGTAAGGTACATTGCTGTCAACGCACACTGCAGTAACTTCATATTTTCATTTACATGTCTGTAATTTTTACCGCTGTGTTGCCTGGCGTAACTGATTTCGCTATGGTGCACACAAATTGTTTGTCTGGAGATGGTTATGCAGTATGCCCGTTTAGGATCTTCACCTGTTAACGTGTCAAGGGTATGCCTGGGGACTATGACCTGGGGCTGTCAGAATACGCAGGCAGATGCTGATGCACAGCTTGACTACGCATTGGCCCAGGGCATGAACTTTATTGATACCGCTGAAATGTACGCCGTGCCGCCCTCTGCACAGACGTACGGCGCAACCGAGCGAATTATCGGCAATTGGCTTAGCCGGCACAGTGCTAAGCGACAGGATATTGTGCTGGCTACCAAAATGGCCGGCCCTGGCCTTGCGCATGTGCGTAATGGCACTGAAATGACGCCCGAAGCGTTGTTGCAGGCAGTAGATGACTCGCTTAGCCGCTTACAAACCGATTATATCGATCTGTATCAGTTGCATTGGCCAAACCGGGTGTCACCGCATTTTGGTAAGCACGCGGTAGGGCATATCGGCTTTTCTGCAGTGGATAGCGAACAGCAAACTGCGCAGATCCTGGGCTTGCTGGAGGCACTGCAGCGTTGTGTCGATGCGGGTAAAATCCGCTATTGCGGTTTGTCGAATGAAACACCCTGGGGTATCAGTCAGTATTTACAGTTAAGCCGTGAGCATAAAGTACCTCGCATCGTTTCTATTCAAAACGAATTCAGCGTGTTGCACAGCAAAGACTGGCCCTATCTGATAGAGCAATGTGTACATGAACAGGTGGCTTATCTGCCCTGGTCACCGCTGGCTGGCGGAGCGTTGACCGGCAAATATCTGGCTGGTGCGCGCCCTGCCGGAACACGCTGGAGCAT
This sequence comes from Rheinheimera sp. ATLC3, assembly GCF_059429535.1. NCBI lineage: Bacteria > Pseudomonadati > Pseudomonadota > Gammaproteobacteria > Chromatiales > Chromatiaceae > Rheinheimera > Rheinheimera sp. ATLC3. The sequence goes on along the minus strand of NZ_CM182103.1, from coordinate 610,402 downwards.
GTTGCAACGTAATGGTCTGTTTCGCGATACACCTGAGTCAAATCAGGCCATTACTGTTTTTACTGAACTGGCTCGTGGTCATGGTGTGTCGCCTGTTACTGCTGCGCTAGGTTGGGTGGCTCAGGTCGAAGGCGTGACATCAACGATTATCGGGGCGACCAGCATGGAGCAGCTGCAGCAGAATATAGCGGCATTCTCTGAACCACTGCCATCAGCGATGCTGGATGACATCGCTGCCTTTTTAAGACAATTTCCTGCGCCATTTTAGCAAGAAGCTCAGCCGGCTGTTTATCTGCCGGCTGCAGCGAAACCGGGTGTCGGCTTGATCACTAAGACATCACATGGCATATGCTGGCTAAGGTAATGGGCGGTATCGCCCAGTAACGCTGAGCTGATCTCATGCATATGATTGTTACCTATTATCGCCAGCTGACTGTGTAGCGACTGCACTGTCTTAGGAATTTCATCGTCGGGTAAGCCATCTTGCAAATGCAGGCAATCAGCCGGTATGCCACAGCGACGGGTAACATGCTGCAGTTTATCACTATGCTGTTTTGCTATGTCTGGCAAAGGCTCAAAACCCGATTGACTAGAGTAGGGCAGGCTCATGGTGCAGTGCTGTGCACTGTAACAATTTATAACGTGCAGTTGCTGCTCATTATGGCTCAGCTCGCCACTAATATCTAAAATGACCTCATTCATCTGGCTGTTATTGCCGGCATTGTCTTCCAGATCCAGGCAGGCCAGAACATTGATCTCACCATTTATCTGGCCGGGTTTTACCAGCCAGACCGGTAACTCACAATCACTGATAAGATAATGCTCCAGGCTGTTGGCTAATAACGGCAACAGGTTCCGTTTACAGTGCTGCGGCGTTATAACCATACTGATGTCACGTTGTTCTATCAGTTGGCTGATGGCGTGTTTCTCGCTTTCACGCCAGGACACAACAACATCTATCTGCAGCTCTTTCGCCGTCAGGCGGCCAGCACGTTGCAGAATATCCTGGCGGAACTGCCCAATAAAACCGGCCAGTTCGTTATCAGCACTGACCGAATTATGATGTATCGGCTGCAAACGCTTATAAAACGACTGAAACACGGTAACCCGGCTGCCATATTGCTCCGCCAGAGCGATAGCCCGGTGTAATGCCAGCTCATCGTTGCTCTGCTGTTGCTGAATAACAAGTAAATGATAAAAGGCGCTATGCATAATAGTATCCCGCTTTTAATGTGAGAAAAGCGCGACGACATTAACTGCGCTGTAGTTCAGCCAGGCGGTTGCCAGTCTGATATTGCTATAAGCGTAAAAGCGGGTAGAAATACGACATTTTTTTTCAGGCAGCTGGAAATTACTTAAACCGGTTGCAGAGTTTGCCGCAGCCAGGCTTTTGCCAGCCGGGTATTGCGTTCAATCGTTTTGGCCGATACCTGATACAAATCTGCTATTTCAGCGGTGGTTAACCCGGCGAAAAAATGCAGTTCAAGCATTTCCGCTTTGGGCTGGTCAAATTCTGCCAGCGCTTCCATAGCATCATTCAGCGCCAGGATATCGATATTCTCTGTTTCACCAAGATGCTGTTCTTCTAACGTGATACATTTTATGCCATCGCCACGTTTAGCACTATAGCGGGCACGGGCGTGATCAACCAGGATGCGCCGCATCATGCGCCCGGCCAGGTTAAAAAAATGCACACGGTTATGGTAACTGACATCACAATTGAGCAAGTTCAGATAGGCTTCATTGACCAGCGCAGTAGGCTGTAGCGTATGCCCCGCACGCTCGTTGTACATCAATTTCAGCGCTAACCGGTGCAATTCATTATGGATTTGTTCACTCAGGCGATTAAGAGCAGCAGCATCTCCGCTGTGCCACCGTTCAAGCAAGATCGTGAACTGCTGCGATGCTGGATTTTTAGACATACTGGCTTTTTCTGCTAGCTTTTAGTTGCAACAGTATAGTTTCTTCCCAGCTAATTAGCGCATTGGCAGGTTTTTAACACTGCAGCAAGACCAGACACGGACCAAATACCCTATGGATAAGGAACGCTGGCAGCAGATCGAAAGGTTATTTTTCCTGGCTTCAGAGTTAGCAGAACCCGAGCGGAGCCGTTTCTTACAGGCTGAATGTGCAACTGAGCCAGAGCTTGCTGACTCAGTGTTAGCGTTACTGGCGTCTGATAACGCAACGCTTAATATCACCGGGCTGTTACAGCAGGAAGCTACTCAGTTGCTTCAATCAGCAGATTTAACCGGCACAGTGATTGGGCAATACAAAATTGTCCGCGCGCTAGGACACGGCGGCATGGGAGCGGTCTATCTGGCAGAGCGCGCCGACAAGCAATTTACCAAACAGGTTGCCATTAAAATCAGCCATACCCGTTTGGCGAAACCTGTGCTTTTGCATGCCTTTAAAACTGAAAGACAAATTCTTGCAGATTTAGAGCATCCTGCCATATCCCGCTTACTTGATGGTGGCACGACAGAGCAAGGCTTACCTTATCTGGTCATGGAGTACGTCAAAGGTGAGCCTGTTGATCGCTACTGCGCCGCGCGTGAACTGTCACAAACTGCCAGGTTGCAGCTGTTTGTCAAAGTCGCCAATGCCGTGACGTATGCACACCAGAACATGATTGTGCATTGCGATATTAAACCGGCAAATATTCTGGTAACCGCTGACAGTGAGCCCAAGCTGCTGGATTTTGGTATTGCTCATCTGTTGACCAAAGCCAGTCAGTATGGTGCTGAAAATGGCAATAAACGGCTGACCATAAGCTATGCCAGCCCTGAGCAGCAACTGGGAAAGACACCGTCTGCGTTAAGCGATGTATACTCCCTTGGGGTGACGTTGCATGAGCTGTTAAGCGGGCAACTGCCAGAAACCAACGGCGCTGTTTCCGCTGCTTTGCCTGAAGATATGCGTTGTATTCTCAGTAAGGCTTTACAAAGCGAACCAGATAAACGTTATAGCTCAGTTGCGGCTTTTACAGACGATGTAAAGCGTTTTTTAGGCCGTCATCCTGTACTGGCCCGACAGGAAAGCTGGTGGTACCGCAGTTGTATGCTGGTGCGGCGTAACCAGGTCAGTAGCCTGCTTTTTGCCACTGTAATGTTTGCTGTTATTAGTTTTAGTATCGCCATCTGGTTGCAGTCACTGCATGTTGCCCACGAACGGGATCAGGCCAGGTTGCAGCGTGATAAGGCGCAGGCGGTCAGCCAGTTTGTCAGTGATATGTTATCGGCGGTGGACCCTTTTGTTGCACAGGGACAAAAGCCGACAGTACAGCAATTGCTTGACCAAGCCAGCATGCAGTTGCAGCAGAATACGCAGCATGCATTGGCACAACAACCAGAGGTTGAAGCCGCTGTGCGTCAGGTGATTGGGCAAACTTATTTTTCTCTTGGCCAGTTGTTTGATGCTCAGAGCCACCTGGAGCAGGCGAAATGGCTGGCAGAACAAAACCGTTTTACCGATACGGCCTTATTCTTATCAATTATCCGCACGCTGGCTGGCGTATATAAAGACCAGTATAAAACCGCTGACGTATTGACGCTGGCATATCAGGCGCTTGAACTGACGGAGCGGCTATATGGGGTTAATAGTATGGAAACACTGGCAGCACTTAGCGACCTTGCCAGCGCGTATCATACCGCCGGAGAACTGACAAAGGCCGAAACGATTTGGTTCAGGCTGTATCAGCAGCGGCTGCAGTTGCTTGGCAATGATCACCCGCACATTATTCAGTCTCTGGTGCATCTGGGGATTATCAGTCACTGGCTGGGTAAGTATCAGCTGGCCGCAGACTATTATCAGCGCTGCCTGCAGCAGGCGCGGAAACTCTGGGGTGAGTTTCATCCTGATACCTTACAGTGTATGAGTACGCTGGGTTCAGTTTATGAGTCTTCTGGCCGTTTCAACGAGGCTGAACCCGTTATTATCAGACATATTGAACTTGCCACAAAAGTGCTGGGGCCATCACACCCTGATACGTTGCGCTCACAGCATAACCTGGCCGATACCTATCGCGGACAGCAACGATACGCTGAGGCCGAAATGCTGTTTAGACAGGTGCTGAAGCAGCGTTCTGAGGTGTTAGGGCGTGGTAATATCGAAACCCTGCAAAGCCGGATGAAACTTGGCAGGGTGCTGCTGTTACAACATCAACACGCAGAAGCAGAGACGATGCTGACTGATGCCTATCAACAGATGAAACTTCAGCTGGGAGAGCGCCATCCTTCGGTGCTGACATCTGCACAGCTACTGGCTGATACCTATCTTGAGCAGCAAAAATACCAGGCTGCGCTGGCGCTTTATCAGCACATACTGAGCCTGCGAAAAGATAAAAGCGCAGAACATCCTGACACTATAGATGTGCTTGCAGGTATAGCACGGGTGTATCTGCAAATGGCTGAGCCGACGCAGGCAGCACATTATCTGGAACAGGCCGGGGCCATTGCTGTGCGGTTTCCTGACAGCCAAAGCGCTAACCTGAGGCTGGCCATTGCCGCTTTGCAGCAACAGGACGCGCCCTGAATTGATGCTGGTCTCAGTTTGCGCACTGTTAGCAGTTTCCTGCTTGTGGTGCGCTTAAGGCTGCGTAATACTAGTTTGCAGTTACCTTTATGAGCCTTGTTATGTCGTTGTTAGCTTTTACCAATCCGACTACTGATTTGTCTGCGGCCTATCACGGGCATCATGCAATGGCTCTGGTGATCCTGTCACTGTTAATCGCCATACTGGCCGCCTACACCAGCTTCAGTCACCGCCATCTGATGCGTGGCGCAGAAAACCTGCAAACTGCCCGGCTGTGGCACGCCAGTGGGGCAGTGGCGATGGGGCTCGGCGTGTGGGCCATGCATTTTACCGGCATGATGTCACTGCAGTTACCCGTTGATGTGGGCTACCGGCTGGATGTGACGCTGCTGTCAGTGCTGCCTGCTATTGCTGCTGCCTATGTTACGCTTCGGGTTGTCGCCTCTTCCGGCCAGAGTATTGAACGTATTGTCGCCGGCGGTGTGTTAATGGGCGCAGGTATTGGCTGTATGCATTACATCGGCATGGCGGCCATGGTGCTGCAAGCCGAGCGGCTGTATAACCCGGCTATGTTCGGGTTGTCTATCGTGGTTGCGGTAGTGATGGCCACACTGGCTCTGGGCATCTGGCCCTGGCTGACAAATAAAGTCGCCAGTAAGCCGCTGCTGGAATGCATAAGCTCGATAGTAATGGGAATGGCCATTGCCAGCATGCATTATGTTGCTATGCATGCGACGGTGTTTTTGCCTGCCAGTTTAGCTGCGCCAGATGCAATGGTGATGAGCAAACAGACACTGGGCACCCTGGCCGTTGTTGTGGCAGTCGGTATTCTGATGCTGGCGACGGTAGCCGTGATGATGCGTCAGCGTATCAGTGCTGCAGAGCGCAGCAGCAATGTGGCAAACGAACAGGCCAGAATACTGTCTACCCGGTTAGAGCGCATCGCCTCGCGCGTGCCTGGCCTGGTGTATGAGTTTCGTCTTGGTGACGATGGCAGTTTTACCTTTCCCTATGCCAGCGATGCTATCCGCGATATTTACCGCATTAGCCCTGAGCAGGCAAGTATTGATGCAATGCCGGTGATGCTGGTACTGCATCCGGATGACAGAGAGAGTATGCGGCAGTCAATTTATCATTCTGCACAGCATTTATCACCCTGGCAGCTGGAATACCGTGTACTGACTGAACAGAATGAAGTGCGTTGGTTGTTTGGTAATGCCATGCCAGAGCGCGATGCCAGCGGTGTGCGCTGGAGCGGTTTTATTACTGATATTTCCCAGCGTAAAGCGACTGAGCAGCATATTCATCAACTGGCTTTTTTTGACAGCCTTACCGGGCTTTATAACAGACGCAAAGTGCAGCAAAGCCTGCAGGACTTATGCACCCAGTTTGACGCCAGAAAGCAAAGTGGGGCAGTTATTCTGGTTGATGTTGATAATTTTAAACGAATAAATGATACCCAGGGCCATAAAGCCGGGGACGAGCTGTTAAAGCAGGTTGCACTGCGGCTGGAGCAGTTTGCACCGCCTGGCAGCATCTGTGGCCGCCTTAGCAGTGATGAATTTGCGTTACTGGTGATTGATCTGCCGGCAGAGCTGCCGCTAACCCAACATCAGCTACAGCAGTTTGCAGATGAGTTGCTCAAAGCTCTGGCACAGCCTTATGCGATAAGCGGACATTATTACAGTAGCAGCGTCAGCCTGGGATATTGCGTATTCAACGATACGTCAGTCAGCGCTGATGAACTATTGAAGCGGGCCGACATAGCGGTGTCGCATGCCAAAGCTGCCGGTGGCAATTGCCAGGTGATGTTTGAAGACGAAATGTACCAGCAAATTCAGCAGCGCTTTGCGATGGAGAACGCGCTGGCAAAAGCGGTAGCGCTTAATCAGCTTAGCCTGCATTATCAGCCGCAGTTGACCGATACTGGCAGAGTGGTGGGCGTCGAGGCGTTGCTGCGCTGGCATTGTCCGGAGCTGGGCCTGGTGTCGCCGGCCGAGTTTATCCCGCTGGCCGAGGAAACCGGCCTGATTGAGGATATCGGCTTTTGGGTGCTGCATCAGGCCTGTCAGCAGTTGCAGCAGTGGCAAGCCGACCCGCTGCTGGCGACGGTAACGATGTCAGTCAATATCAGCGCCCGGCAGTTCTATTTGCCAGAATTTGTCAGCATTGTGCAGCAATGTATTGAAAAATATAAGTTCTCACCTCAATGCCTGATGCTTGAACTGACCGAAAGTTTGATCCTGGCCGATCTGGAAGACGCCGTCGCAAGGATGCAGCAAATTAAGCAGCTGGGCGTTAAGTTTTCTATGGATGACTTTGGCACCGGCTACTCATCGTTATCTTATCTGTCGCGACTGCCGTTTGATGAAGTGAAAATTGACCAGTATTTTGTCCGCAGTGGCAGTACCGGCCAGCCAAGAGACTGGGCGATAGTTGATGCAATTGTTGGTATTGCCAATACTTATGGTATGAAACTGGTGGCGGAGGGCGTAGAAACAGCGGCGCAACAGGCTTTGCTGCGCAAGAGTGGCTGCCGCTGTTATCAGGGCTATTTATATGCCAAACCGGCGCCTGCTGCAGATACTGAACTCTGGATCCGTCAGTATCTGCAGCAGCAGGCAACCAGTTAACTGCACTGACAACTGCGGGCGGCTGCCAGGCTAGTGCTTCAGGTTTTGTTGTAAAAATGCCAGCATTGCCTGTGCAATATCGTTGCCATGCGTTTCGATAGCAAAGTGGCCACTGTCGACAAAACGTACTTCTGCTTTGGGGTTATCACGCTTAAAAGCGTGGGCACCGGCCGGTAAAAAGAATGGATCTTTATCACCCCAGATCGCCAGCAACGGCGGCTGATAGCGGCGGAAATAGTCGTGCAACTGGTTGTACTGCTTAATGTTCTGACCATAGTCAACCAGTAAATCGACTTGTGGTTCAACGCCGATGCGATCTATCGCCGCATAAGCCAGCTGGTAAGTTTCGGGGGCTATCAGCGATGTGTCTGATACGCCTTCAAGATACTGCCATTTGATCATATCTGCAGTGTTGAAGTGGCGCAGTGCCGCCCGGTTCTCTGCAGTTGGCTCAGCCCAGGCTTTACGCATATCGGCCCAGCCATCGCTTAAGCCTTCTTCGTAGGCATTGCCGTTCTGGCTGACTATCGCCGTTATCTTTTCCGAGTTATTTACGGCCAAACGCCAGCCAACCGGTGCACCGTAGTCAAACACGTAGATTGCATATTGTTTCAGACCCTTTGCCACAGTGAAGGCGTCGATAATGGCTGACAGGTTATCAAAAGTGTAGCGGAACTCTGTATTTTGTACTGTTGTCTGGCCAAAGCCCGGCAAATCAGGTGCAATGACATGGAACTTAGTTGCCAGTTGCGGCATCAGATCTCTGAACATATACGAGGATGCTGCAAAGCCGTGTAATAGTAATACTGTTGGCGCCTCGGCGGGACCCGCCTCACGGTAGAATAGTTTAACATCCTGAATATCCAGCGTGTGGTGATGCACAGCAGGCGGATAATCCGCACTCTGTACTGATAAAGATGCAGCCAGGGCAGAAGCTGCAAGTAGTTTTGTGGTGTTCATGATTACTCCGTAAAAGTGATTGGAATGATATTTTGTAACCTGTATAATTCAATTTAAATGGTTACTTGAGTGCAGTGTTACTGATCTTTGGTAACCTGTCAAATTTATTTTTAAGGGTTACTGTATGCAGATCAGTGAAATTAAAAGCGATAACAACCTAAGTGATGCACCCATGCTGGGAGATCATCTGGCTATGGATTTGCTAAATACCCAGGCTATTGATAATGGCAGTGCGGTGGAATACTGGCACAGTGACGCCGATGTGCTGCACTGGCTGGCCAGATACGATATTACACCTGCTGCCGGCGGCGGGGCTTTCAAAGCAGGGGAGTTGCTGACGCAGGCCAAAGCACTGCGCTTACTGGCGCAGCGTCTGATCAATGAGTTCAGGTCGGGTACAGTGCGGGACGTCAGCGGCCTGAATGAATATCTGCATGCCTACCATAGTGTGCTGCATTTGCAGTACAACAGTGAAAGCAACACACTAACACTTAATCGGGTCGCCAGTGGCGGAACCATCGCATCCTTGCTTGGGCCTGTGGCTGAAGCCGTAGCGCAGTTGCTGGTTGAAGGAGATGCGACGCTGGTAAAACAATGTGAACACCCGGACTGTATCTTGTGGTTTTATGATCGCACCAAGGCGCATAAACGCCGCTGGTGCAGTATGGCGCTATGTGGCAACCGCTATAAAGCTGCGCAGTTCAGAAAAAGAAGCAGCAGTTAGCGGCGATACAGCCTTCGTTGCCAGGTGAAGGCTGTAGCTACTCACCGGTATCAGAAGTTATAGCGCAGCCCGGCGTTAACAGAGCGGCCTGCAGCTTTAATGGGCATAAAACCGTTGCTGTTATCCAGCCGGTACTGAGCAATATTAACGCCGCCCAGTGGCAGATCATAATCTTTATCCAGCAGGTTACTGACACCCAGGTTCAACGTAAGGTTGCTATGTTGCCACTGGGTGCTGATATCGAGCACAGCATAACTGCCGGTTGTATTTTCCAGCCGGCGCGGATCGACCCGGCGTTTGCTGTCCTGCCATTGCCACGTCAGTTGTGTTTGCCAGGCCCCTTGCTGATGCTGCACGCTAACAGAGCTATGCAGAGGGCGTTGCTGGTACAACGGCTCGTTACTGTCATCCCGTTTACCGCGGTTCAGGTTTAACCCGCCCAGTAATCGCCATTGCCCGGCTGACTGCGTGTCACTTAACAGCCACAATGCGCTGGCTTCTGCACCGTACAGAGTGGCGTCAAGGTTAGTAAATTGCAGCCGGTTGCGGCTCATCTCTGCGCTGTTAAAACTGCCTGCTAATTCAACGTCGATATAATCGCTGACACGGGTGTAAAATGGCCGAAGCTGAAATTGCCAGTTATCATTACTGTACTGATAGCTAACGCTTAAGGTACGGGCTGTTTCTGGTTTTAATGCTATATCGCCTATGTAGCCGTTAGCATCACCAAACCAGCCTATCATGGTGATGGCCATAGTCCCCTGGCCCCAGCTGTAACGCTCGTATAGGTTTGGCGCACGGTTTTTCTGCGCCAGACCAAATTGTAATAGCTGGTTGCTGCCTGGCTGATAACTGGCGACAAAGGTGATGTCAGTCAGGGTATCTTGCTGTTTGCGATCGCGCAGGTTAAACGCTTGCGCGGCAATTGCATCTGCCGCCATCATGCCCATCGTCATATTGTTGTATGCCTGCACATCGCCGGTATTGGTAGTAACCTGTTCCAGCCGGATACCATAATTAAGCTCCAACTGCTCTGTAACTTGTTGGCTAAGCTCAGTAAAAGCAGCGATGCGGCGGCGCTTGCCGTCATTAATATTGATGTAGTCATTTGGCCCCATCATCATTGAATCCGCTACCGCAGGCCAGATGTCATCCAGCGTAAGCTGATAAAACTCGTGTCCCAACTTCAGCGTACTGTGTTTGGTCAGGGGTTTGCTCCAATGCAGCTGGTAACTGTAGTCATCGCTATCTGTCAGCATTGGCATGGTGCCGGGCTTTTCGTCAGTAAAGAATCCCATTTTATGTTTAATGCCATGCCAGTTCAGCCTGGCCAGTAAATCACCCTCTGCTAATGTGCGCTGGTATTGCAACGTGATGCCGTAGCTGGTGTTGTCGGTCATATCCATATACTGGTTGGCAAAACCCTGAAACGGAATGTGCTGATGGCTTAATTTAACCGCCAGTTGTTGTGTACTATCTTTCCAGGCAGCGGTCAGTTGGTGGTTTTGCGCCCGGTATAACGTATCCGGTACTTTTGCACCATTACCATCATGGTAACTGTTGGCATCTTCAAAGGCGCCATCGTATTTCAGGCTGACATTTTTTGCCGAAAACTCTGTACCGGCACTGGTTTTAAAAATGTCGCCATTGCTGCGATAGTCAGTGCCAATGTAGCTTTTGTGATGCGACAGCGTTGATGTATCTGAAAATGTCGGATTAATACTGTTAATGCTGATAACACCGGCAATATTGTCGCTGCCCATACTTACCGGTGATATGCCGGCTACCACATTAACCTGGTTTATTTGATTAGCAGAAATATAAGACAGAGGCGGGTTCATTTCATTGGCGCAGGCAGCGCTGATATCACTGCCATCAATCAGTACTTTAATGCGCCCGCCCATCATGCCATTTAATACCGGCAACGCCGACACACCGCCTGCGGCAGAAAAATCCACCCCTGCACTTTGCAGTTGCTGGTAAGTATCCTGAGCGGCTGTTTTTGGCCAGCTCAGGCCTTTCACTTCAATAATTTCAAGTGGCGCATCGGCGTAAGCCGAACAGCAGGACAAAATCATCGCGCTTAAGGCTGAATAACGAAAGCAGCGGCCACTTTGGCCTAAAAAGAAAACAGACTGGGTTTGCATAACAGCATCCTAAACATAACATCAGGATGCTATTGTAATAAATACATAGCCTTAAGCCGCTGTGACAAATTGCCGCAGCTGTGGCGCATCGGTGACCACAGCGAGCTAGTACCGCTAAGGCATAACGTTGGCAGCATCTAAATATTAGGGTACAGTCAGAAAATACAGTTGTTCAGTTTAGTTATGTGTTTTAGGTATATTCCATACCACCTTTGACGTGCGTCGTGCTTTCTAAGTGGGCTGGTCGTTACCACGAAATTTGTTGTCTTTTAAGGAGATATTAGCTTTTCTTTTTTGCTTAATCTTAGTAAGCGTGTTCCGCAAATTGATATTGAATTTTTTTGAGAGCAAATCCTGCAATGAAGTATGAAAGACCAGAAATGGAACAAGCTTATATCCGCCTTGTTCAGCAAGAGAGACCAATATTAGCTCTTCTTGCTTCTATTATTGGATTAGCTCCAGCAACACTGATTGTGATCCTGTTCGGGCAATATTTCGTTCTGAATCTAATTTCTGCCTGCTTAGTGTTTCCAACTATCGCCGGGCTTTTTGCAAGATATGTAGGGCGTTTATTTTCTCCGGCTGCCCGAATTCCGGTAATGTTGGTCATTGGGTTGGCATACATTGCTTTAGGAATTCTGTTGCAAGCTAAAGTGATTTGGTTTCTGGTTGCACCGATACCATTTGGAGTAGTATTTTTAACAAGTAAAAAGTCTCTGACAGAGCTCGAATGGCAAGCTATCAGTGAACATTCAATTAAGCCTTTTCAGCTTGAGGAAACATCTGGCTTTGGCAAAGTAGTACAACCTTTGCTGGTGTTGCTATTACTGCCTACGTTGGCATATTTGTATTTTATGTTGCCTGATAATGCTTGTCTGAAGACCATTGAGCAGGGCGACTACTCATCCATCGCTGAAAAATGTGCTGTAGGTAAAGCTGGCTCGATTGGCAATTGGTTCGCTGGCGGACATCCGGCATCAAATCACAAGTTTGGATCCTATTACTCACCAACAAAAGAAGCCGTGCTAATACGGACTAAAGCAGAATCGGGTGATGCACAGTTTCAAATTCTTTGGTGGTCAATTGTTGATGAAGCGTATCGTCGAGGGCCGGATGCTAAGCAGCTCTCCGGCAGCGATAAATATGAAAATGACGCCAGATATTGGCGGCATAAAGCGGCGTTACTTGGTCATCGCCCTGCAGTTGAAAAAGAACTAGCTATCTATTCTTCCCTTGAGCAACACCTAAGAGCTGAAGCGTTTAAACAACAAGCAATAGTATTCTCAAAACAGCTTGCTTCCGCAAAAATAGCCGGGGCGGCTGAGCTGGTAACGGCAGCCAATAACATCATTACTCAAAGTGATATCGTGCAACGCTATCGTAGACAACTGGCTGACCTTGATTCCTTGTCATTCGATGAGTTAGATAATCTATTGTATGCCGTTGAGAACGCTGAGTTTCACTATAATATCCATGACTTTAATGAACGCTATCCGAATACAGGGTACTACACAGGTAGTATTCAGGTTGATATTGATGAAGACAAAGCGGCGGACATTCTAAACGTTATGGCTGTTAAGTTTCAAAACGCTGAGGCGTCTTATAAGGTATTTAAAATACTGACAAAGCGTAATAGCGAGAAGGCAGAGTTCTTTTTAGAGCTGGCCGCCAAACAGAGCCATATCGAAGCTGCAGCACTTCTCGGCAGAGTACTGTATTGCCAGAATAGAAAAATGGAAGGGCTGGCCTGGCTGAAAAAAGCTGCAGAACTGGGCAGCAATATTGCACGTGAGCAGCAAAAAGAGATTGGCTTAAGCCGAAACCTGAAAGCGTGTGGCTAAGTTTGTACAAAAGGCTGTTGCTCAGGCAATGGTCATTTTGCCTTGCAATACCGTAACAGCCTGGCCTGTTAGTTTAACTGCACCGCTTTGCAACAACTCGACATCAACAAAACCACCACGGCGCGAGCATTGAAACGCCTGTAGCCGGGTTTTGTTAAGCTTTTCTGCCCAGTACACTGCCAAAGCACAATGCGCCGAGCCGGTTACCGGGTCTTCATTTACGCCAACCCAGGGCGCAAAATAGCGCGATACTACATCTACCGTTGCCGCTTTAGCTGTAACCAGTACGCCACGGCCTGCTAATTTGGCCATGCCGCTAAAATCCGGCTTAAGCTGCATCAGCTGTTCTTCACTATCAATGACGATCAGTTGTTTATTGTCAAAGCTGGCGTAATCTACGATATGCTGTTGGGCTATGCCTAATAGCTGCAGTAGCTCCGAGTTCATTTCAGCGCTCATATTCAGCTCAGGCGCAGGCAGGACGATATGGATGCAATAGTGGTCTAACTCTGCGGTTAGTACACCGGACAGGGTATGAAAGGCAATGCTGTCGCCGCGGCTATAATGGCCTAACTGCCTTAAAATATGCGCTGTTGCCAGGGTGCCGTGGCCGCACAAACGTACTTCTACCTCCGGTGTAAACCAGCGCAGCCGCATGGTATCCAGCGCCAAAAAAGCGGTTTCAGACACCGCCATTTCAGCGGCAATCGCCTGCATCATGCTTTCGTCAAGGCCTTGCTCTGTAATACACACCGCGGCAGGGTTGCCCTTAAATACTGTATTGGTAAAGGCGTCAACCTGATAAATATTTACGTCCATTAATGCTTCCTGATTAAGAATGGTACAGGCCTTATTGCCAACGCTATGGGCACTGCAGGGTATAGATTTTCCGCTGTCATTTATTGTACCGGCACCGTAATGACTTTAGCCGTTCAGAACTGTTTCAAGCCATTTTAAAAAGGTATGGCTATTTCTGCTGTCAAAACCTGGTTTATCAGGTACGTAGTAGCACAAGTCTGACGCAACAGGCCGGGTGCCAAACTGCTGCAAGAGGTTCATTTTTAGTAGCCGCCTGGTCAGGGTAGTAGAGCAAAATACCAGTGCGTTTTCTGCCATCGCCTGCTGTATACCGAACAGCTCCTGGTCAAATTTTTTCACAATAATGTTTTTGCCATCTATACCGTTTGCGGCCAGCCAGGCTGTCAACGGGGCCTGGGGCAAGGCGGTATTTTTCCACTCCGTGGTATAGAGGGTAACAGGTTTGGCCGACCAGCAAGGCGGCTGCATGCCGTGGCGGCCAAATACATCGAACTGCTCATGGCCGATGATATCGTCAGGCGCAGCGGTTGTGACATCGCCGTAGCGAATTGGGATGATAAAGGGGTGGTTATCTATGGCTTCACCTGTTGCTACTTCAACTGCAATATCCGGATAAGCGTGCGAGAACTCCTGCAGGGCTGGTATCAGCAACATAGCGGCGAATGATGATGTTGTGGTTACTTTCAGCACGCTACCAGCGGTTTTTAGTTCTGCCAGCGCGTGCTCAATTTTTCGAAAACCGTCAGAGGTGGCCCGGGCCAGAATTTTGCCTGGCTCGGTCAGTACTATCTGCCTTGTTTGCCGATGAAAAAGATTAACATTTAACCGGTTTTCCAGATTGCTGATGTGATGCGACACTGCCGTCGGGGTAAGTGACAGCTCTTCTGCTGCCAGTTTAAAGCTCCCCTGGCGCGCCGCAGCCTCAAATGCTTTTAATGCCTGTAACGATACCTGCAATTGTGCTCTCCTGAACTGGGGCGGCTTAGCGCTACTATAGATGATTTAAACTCACCTGTTAATGTGTTTTTCTCGTTTGTGATTAACCACTGATAGCGACAAGATTACGTTCGTTATCAACTACCAGAGGTATTACAAATGAGCACTATATTGCACATAGATTCCAGCGTAAGAGCTATTACTAACCCGAACCCAAACCATAATTCTATTTCGAAAAATATCGCGCTGCGGTTTATCAATACCTGGCGTGAAAAGCGCCATACAGATGAGTATATTTATCGTGATGTTGGTATGAACCCGCCGGGTTTTATTACCCAGGACTGGATAGGCGCCGTGTTCACACCTGAACAGAAAAGAACCCCGGCGCAGCACGATATTTTGGCGCTGTCAGACAGGTTAATTGCCGAAGTCGCCAAGGCGGATATTATTGTTATTTCTACGCCTATGTATAACTACGGTATGCCGGCGCAGTTAAAATCCTGGTTCGATCAAGTGGTGCGTATTAACAAAACCTTTGATTTTGACCTGGCCCGCGGCGACTTTCCGCTGCAACCCTTATTGTCAGGTAAAACGCTGATTACCATTACCTCCAGTGGTGAATTCGGTTTTGAAAAAGGCGGTATACGGCAGAGTGCCAGCCATTTACAACCGCACCTGCGCACGCTGAGTAAATACCTGGGGGCAGAGACAATCTATGAAATAGCCGCCGAGTATCAGGAGTTTGGCGATGATCGGCACAGAACCTCGGTTAGCAATGCACTAAGCCTTGCAGAAACGCTGGCAGCAGAACTGGCAGATACTGCCGCAGCAACATCGCTGCAACCGGAGGCTGCTAATGGGTAATGCTAAGCTGACGCAAGCGGATATTAAGTGGGCAGAGCGGGCCATTGATTTGGCAATCAATAATGTAAAAGCCGGTGGTTTGCCGTTTTCCGCTGTGATTATTAATCAGCAGGGGCAGGTTATCGGCGAAGGCGTAAATCAGGTAGCCGCACAGCTTGATTGCACCGCACATGCTGAAATTCAGGCAATACGGCATGCGTCACAACACGAGCAAAGCATCTCGTTGCAGGGGGCAACATTAATTGCATCAGGCGAACCTTGCGCACTGTGCTATATGGCCATTCTGCTGGCGAAAATAAGCCGGTTGGTTATCTTAGCTAACAGGCATGAAGCCAAAGCGCATGGGTTTGACTATCTGTGGACTTACGAGCTTCTAAACAGCAATTCACTGGGGCAGCTAACGGTGCTGAAGTTAGACAGCGACAGAACAAGCCTGCCGTTTAAGCTCAGCCAGGTTCGGATGGAAGATATTGGCTTGTAGTAAAGCTTAATTAATCCATATCTCACCGTACAACGGTAACAGGCATCCGGCGGGTGCCTGTTTTTATGCATTAAGATGCTGTTTTCGCCACAGTACCATTCGCATTATCAAATCTTCAGGCATGGCTTTGTTAAGCGGAAACTGCACCGAGCCCTTCGCATATTTATAATCGACTAACTCATCAGCAAAGGCTTCTATGGTAGTGGGGTGGGGATAAAACCCAATATGCCTGGCGTAACCTGCGATCATGATTTGTTGCTCGCGCTTACCGCCAGCAGTCAGCGTAAAAGCGGGTATGTTGTAGTTCAGCAGCTGTTCGGTGTTTGGCAGCGCCTTAAGGATCAGGGCCCTAACTTGCTCCAGCGCCGCGGCTACCTCTTTTGGCTGGTCGGCAATGTATTCATCTACGCTTTGGTAAGTCTGTTTCTGCATATTTAGTTACGCTCCTTTTTTGCTAAACCCTCGAATTATCTGGTTAGCTGGCTGTTCTCAGCCGCATGAAGTGTCGGTGTACGCAAACACATGGTTTCGGTGCAACTCACCTTCGAGGTTGAAAGTAAGCTCGCCAATAATGTTAAAGCCTAATTTATGGTAAAAGCCAATAGCATCGTGGTTATTAACCCAAGCAGATAACCAATAAGGCAAGCCATGTGCATTTTCTATTTCTTTTAGCAACTGGCGGCCCACACCTTTACTATGAAAATGTGGAGACACATACAGCGTGACGATTTCGTAGCCTGAGCATCCTTCAAATGTTGAATTTAAGTCAGCGACGATAAAACCGATAAGGTGCGAGTCCTGTTCGAATACCCTGATATCAACCGACTCTGTTTCGAGTAACTTAATGAAGTATGCTTCAGTAAACGTAGACAAAGCGTACTGTGATAGCGAAGAGCGAATACCTTGCGGGGCGTAGGTGTGTAACCAAACCTGAAGTGACAAAGCTGCCAGATTTAAGCAATCGCTTGGCAATGCTTTTCTAATCATTGACGAATTCCTAGAGGCGTATAACGCTTTAGCTTGTCAGCTTCATTCATAATTCGTAACTGATTCTTTTTGATAAGATTTATATAAATACCAAACAGCCATAGCGGAACCAATAATGAAACTTAATGAATGTCCCGGCTTAGGGCAATCTGCCGTTTGAATATCTAAATAGAGTGCAGGCAAAATAGCAAAGAGGATAGCGCCTAAAAGTATGTGTTGCTGTCTAAACTTTACCGTGTAAAAAACTAGCGCAAACCCCGCAAAACCTAATGCGGCTTGCGATGCACCTGTACCCGTATTCCACGGGGGCGATCCAAATTGTGTAGTAAACAGAGTTCCAATAGCTCCCGCGAATAGCCAAATGGCAAGCGTATATTTGAACCCAATTTTACGTTCCAGAAGAACGCCTAAAAACATTATCGATAAAACGTTATATATCATGTGCTTCTGATGAACATGAACAAACTGTGAAGTTATAAATCTCCATATTTCAAATTTTTTGATGCTTTCTACTGTTAGGCCGCCATAGTCAGCAAGATAAATAATTCTGGATCTGCCGAGTATTGAACCTGATATCTGGTAAGCCACAAAAAAAGAAACGCACACCGTTAAAATGCATATAGCAATAGTAAAAAAAGGTTTGTAATTAGAATTCATGCTTCTTCCTGAAACTAACGCCGCCAACACAGGCCGAGCGAAGCGAGGTCCAGTGCAATGCGATTTTTGCATTGCACGATTGTGCTTGGCCTTGTTAGTGGTTTACGCAACCTGGACCTCTTTGAAATTCGGGTTTTCTTCTAGTAGCTTTTTGAAAAATACGAAGCAGCTGTCTGAAGTGGTCATTTTGTTCTTGCCGAAGAGCTTTTCTTTAAAACTTCGGTATTTATCTACTTGGAACACCCATTCTATTGGTTCTTGTGGATTATCGCCTTCTTCGAAGTAGGCACAAGCCCCGATCAGGTAATTGTTACCTTCGAACTCTAACTCACTATACCAACCCCAATCTTCGGCATCTGGCTCAGTAATCTCGATCTTTCCATCTAGCTCTGACCTAAGCCATTCGAGCAGGGATATTCCGTAGATCGGATTTATTGGGTTATCCCTCTCTTTAGAAACATCAAACATTGATGTCTTAAAATGTATGGCTTGGTTCATAGCTCTCCTTGACCACTAACGCCGCAAGCAAAGGCGAGCGTTAGCGAGTCCAGCGCCGAAGGCGCGATTTTGGCTTGCTTTGTTATAACTGAATAGATTGCCAGTAGACACCAAGCTGACCTCTATTATTAAAATTGTCCTTACTTAGGCTTTTTTGCCAAGCATTTATGTTTTCTTTGCTTACAGCCAATATCAATTCGGACGATGCTTCTTTAGGCAGATACCAATCAGAAATTTGGTAATAGTAGGGAAGCATCCAGATTAGCTCTTCGTCTGTTGCACCACTGCCCAATTGAGCATTGAGGCACTCTACTGTTTTTATTACTTTAGTTCTATTCAGGTCAAGTAGCCCACTTAGTTGATAAGGCTCACACGTTTCATACCAAAGAAAGAATATTGCTCGTTTTAGGGCCTCGCTGTCACCACTAGTGGCTAATTCTACATATTCATCAAAGACTGACCTCCATTGTTCATAGAGGTCGTTCTCCAGAAGAAAATTGTGCATCTCCTCAAAGCTGCCTTTAGTTGGCATTTTTGACAGCAGCTCTTCTTCCTTCTTTGATAGTGCTTCAGTGCTCATGAGTTATAACGCTCGCAGCACAGGCCGAAACCCGCGCAGCGGTTGAGGTCCAGGCCACAAAGTGGCCGTTTGTGACTGCGCTTGTTATACATTTACCTGCCAACCCTTATTGGTGGTGGTTCAACATATTCAGAGTCTTTAAAAAATCCTTTGCAAGTGAAGCAAGACCACCCTTTGTGTCCAGAGCCCTGAAGTCTTATCATTTTTTCACTATTATCGTAACAGGTTGGGCAAAATGGGCCTTCCATATCGTTGCCAGCTTGAATCATATAATAAGGCTTAACCCATTTGACTGAAGCCCTTTGGCTCAGTTTATCCTTGAGCTGATTCATTTCGGTTTGAAGTTCTGCCAGCTCAATTTTTGCATCTGCGAGGCTACTTATTAAATTGGCTATTTGTAGCTTTACCTCGGCTTGTTCCAGCGAAGCACCGCTATCCTTAATCAGCTTAGCAATCTCTGTAGCTGTTTTTATGCTCGCTAAAGCGGCACTAATTGATGCTAGATCTGGCACAAATGCCCCCTGGATGTATAACATTTTATTATTGTGCATGCTCGTTTCCTCATTTCCAATAGAGGAAACAACCTTCAGTATGCCTTTGTAAATTAAAAGTAATTTCAACCGCTTCACTTTCGCATTTCGGAAAAACGAGCATGCATTATATTTCCAGGGCTGTGCGTTATATTTCTGAACCCTGCTACGTAAGTACCTAATTTATAGCATGTAAATAAAATCAGCAATTAGCTTATGAGCAATGTTAACGGGATATCTGACCTGAAATGTCTCATCTTTCAGATAACACTGTATATAACAACATAAAACACCGCTGTTACTAAAGGTGATGATTAGCGCTAAAGTCAGAGCTAACCGCCTGGCTTACAAGGTCACAGGTTACTGGCTAAATCACCTGCTGATACTGCTGCAAAAAATCGACAAAAGCGGTTACCCGAGCCGGGCGGAAGCGCCCTGGTGGATACACCGCATAAATACCGCCGCTGCTTAACGACCACTCAGGCAGTACCCTTGTCAGCGCACCTTGCTGCACCAGATCCTTAGCGCTGTAATCGGGTAATACACCAATGCCGGCACCCGCCAGCATTAGCGCGGTAATGGTTTGCGTAGAGCTACTTTTATAGGCGGCGATTAGCTGCACTTCAACTTGCTGCGTATTCTGCTGAAGTTGCCAGGTCAGGGGCTGGCGCAGGGCGGTAAAGGCGATAAATTCGTGCTGGCGTAGCTGCGAGGGGGCAGTGGGGATGCCTGCCTGCTGCAAGTAAGTAGGCGCTGCCAGCAGCCACTGCTCAAAGTCAGCCAGTTTGCGTGCTGTCTGGCTAGAGTCGCGCAGCCAGCCGATGCGTATTGATAAATCGATGTTTTCTTTTACCGCGTCTTTTACCTGATCACTGCTACGAAACTCAAACTCCAGCGCCGGATGTAGCTCACGAAAGGCAACTGCCGCCGGTGCCAGTTTACGGTTGGTGTAATCTTCGGGCGCGCTGATAACCAGTTTACCCTGCAGTACCTTGTCGCCACTTTGCACGCTTTGCAGCGCCTGCTGCAATTGCTCCAGCAGCGGCATACAGCTTTGCAACAGTTGCTCGCCGGCGCGGGTTAAGCTGAGCTGGCGTGTGGTACGACGAAACAGTGCTGTGCCCAGCTGTTGCTCCAACGCTTTTAACTGCAGGCTAAGTGTGGTTTTACTGCAGCCAAGCTGCTCGGCTGCGGCGGTAAAACTACCGGCCTGCTGTAAGCGTTGCACCAGTTGTAAGCTATTCAAATCGGGTTGGTTTTGCATGATTGTTTTATTTTTTAAAACAGTGATTTTTATATTAGGCCATTTTTCATTGTTAATCGAGTGGCGATAATAACGCCGGTTTTCAATTGAGGAATACATGATGGAATTAGTTATCTTAGGCGCGTCAGGTTTTATCGGCTCAGCCATTACGGCTGAAGCATTAAACCGTGGTCACAAGGTTACGGCTGTGGTCAGCCGCCCCGAGCGTGTTACACCGCAGCCGGGCTTGACGGTTATCGGGCTGGATATTAACGACACCGCAGCATTAACTGAACTGTTAAGTAATAAAGCGGTTGTGATCAGTGCTTTTAGCGGCCATGCCCAGCAGGATGTAAAAGGCTATTATGTCGCGGCGTTTAACTCTGTGTATAAAGCTGCAGTTGCAGCTAACACACCACGTTTGCTTGTTGTGGGCGGTGCGGCAACATTAAAATTGCCCGATGACAGCCGGTTGCTCGATAGCCCGGATTTTCCGGCTGAGTATCGTGCTACAGCAGAGGGCGCAGCAGAAGTACTGCAACAACTGCAGCAGCAAAGCGATATCAGCTGGAGCTTTTTATCGCCAGCGGCGGAGATTTTTCCCGGTGACAAAACGGGGCAGTACCGCTTGGGGCAGGATTACCTGCTGACAGATAAAGAGGGCAAAAGCCGTATTTCCACCGGCGATTATGCTGTTGCGATGCTCAATGAAGCCGAGCAACCGCAGCATCAGAACAAGCGCTTTAGCATCGCTTACTAAACGGTCAGCGCAGTTAGCCGGCAGTGACCGCCTGCAAAGCGGCGCTGCGTTCTTCTTCGGTAAGGATCCCCACCAGCACAGTGCGCCGGCGCAGCTTTGTCATGCGCTCGCCACTGTCCAACAGCTCACGGCGAAATAACACAGGGTCATCAATGCAGTCCAGAATACTGTGCCAGTGAATATAACCGCTGTGCCTGATTTGCCCGGCCTGATAACGCTGCTCAAGTCGCTGGCGCACATCAGCGATGCGCCAGGGCTCTGCCAGTAGCTTCTCTGCCATCACCTTATGCAATTGCAGAATATGCTGGTCGGCTGCGGTTGGCTTACTCACGCTGCGTTTTCGTACACCCCGTTGTGACATTCGCTTGCGTTGCTCCCTAATGACATCAATGCTGTATACCAGACGATAAAAAACGGCAGCACTGTTACCAGGGCTGCCGCCGTTTTAAGGCTGTTTTACCGGGCTTATTTTAACAGCTCATCAACTGAACCCTGCGACAGAGGATGGTAACCCGGCCGGGCTTTTTCGTATACGGCACGGGCAAAAGCCAGACCTTCCGGTGTTGTGGCCAGTTGCTTATACAAAGGAATGATCAGTTTGCGCCGGCCGATATTGATCAGGTAGCGCTCAAGTGGTGCGGCGATCTCCTGATAGCCGGTTTTCAGCGCCAGCAAGTACCAGGCGTGCGCGATCTCCGCATTGGTTGACTGTGTCAGGTTAAAGGCGGCATCAAGCTGCGCCATTTGCTCGGCGCTGATAGACAGCGGCAGGTTATTAATAAAATACAGCCACTCATGCACTGTCCAGTCAGCCGTTGGCAGCGAGTCTAAACTTGCAGCACCTGTCAGCCAGCTATCAAGTTGCTGTTGTACTTTATTAAATGCATCAGATTGTGGCTGTGGTGTGCCCTGTGGTAAGCCGGTACCGTAAATCCAGGTTTTGGCTTCGTCGTTTGACACTATGCCCGGGTATTTGCTTAGCAAATTCTGCTGCAGGTATTGCTCAAAGTCGGCGGTGGTGATGCTTTCAAAAGCGTGGTCGTCAAAGTACTGGCGTACAAAAGGGTCAAATTTGTCGCGGCCAAACTTCTGCTCTAAAAACATTAAGAATAACTGGCCCTTGGTGTATGGCACTCCGCTGAAGGCATCGTCCGGGTCACGTCCCTGCAGGTCAATGTGCAACACGCTGTCGTTAGCGCTTAAACTTTGCAGCTCTTCTTTTAAGCCCTGTACCGACAAGGCCTGTTCCATCACGGCGCGATCAACACCAAATACCTGCTCCATAATGCGGTTTTCAACATAAGAGGTGAAGCCCTCGTTTAACCAAAGATCGCGCCAGCTGGCGTTGGTTACCAGATTACCCGACCAGGAGTGTGCCAGCTCGTGTGCAATCAGGCTGACCAGGCTGCGATCACCTGCCACCACTGTTGGTGTAATGAACGACAGTTCAGGGTTTTCCATGCCGCCAAACGGAAAGCTTGGCGGTAACATTAACAGGTCATAACGGCCCCAGCGGTAGTCGCCATACAGCTTTTCAGTAGCGTCAATCATCGCTTGGGTGCTGGCGAATTCTTCTGCTGCGGCATTTAAAATATAAGGCTCTGCATAAACACCGGTTTGGTCACTCATAGCTTTGAATTGCAAATCGCCTGCGGCGATGGCGATTAAATAAGCCGGAATGGCTTTTGGCATAGTGAACTGATAGTCGCCGTCACGAATCATGCCCGGTTCATTATTGGCACTCATAATGGCCAGAACATCGTCGCTGGTATGAATGCGGGCGCTGTACGTCATGCGCACAGCCGGGGTGTCCTGAATCGGGATCCAGCTACGGGCATGAATAGCCTGGTTCTGGCTAAACATAAAGGGCGTAGTTTTACCGGCGGTTTGCTCTGGAGTTAACCATTGCAGGCCAGAGGCTTTATCGGTCGAGCTGTAGTACACCCGGATTGTCTGTGCCTGAAAACTTGGGCTTACTGTGAGTTTGCTGCCCAGTACATCGTCGCGCTTACCCAGCGTAAAAGGCACTTTTTGCCAGCTGCCATCGGCACGTTTGGCATAAATGCGGTCTATCTGCAGATCGCGGGTATCAAGATACAAGGTGGTACTGTTTGCATCCAGCCAGTTCAGCTGCAAATCGGCAAAGCCGGATAGTGCTTTGTGTGCAAAATCGACGCTAAGGTCCAGGTGCAAATGTTTAACGACAACATCGTCAATATTGGCGTAGGTGTAACTGTCGGTTGCGGCAAGCACAGAGCTGCTGCAAAGCAACATGGCAGCAAGGGGAAACACAGGGGCAGACATCAGAGTTTTCCTAAAAACAGACAAAAATGCAGTGTAAAGGCAAAGCCCGCATGAACACAAGGCTACAAATATTGACAATTCTGCCAGGCCGGCTCTGTTGTAATAAAGCCATTACGCCAGGTGCAGAATAAATTTAACAGTGAGGTATCTATGAAATTAGCAACCCGTATCAGCAGTGCAGTTTTACTTATCAGTAGCAGTGTTGCCGCCAGCCCGCTACCGGACTTTCCGTTTATTAATGTAACAGGTGAAGCCAAGCTGGACGTTGCGCCGGACAAAGCCCGTATTCAGTTTATGATCCGTCATACTGCCGAACGTGCAGATGCCGCAACCGAAGCCGTGTATAAACAAGGCCGTGATTTAATGCAGTTTCTGGCCTCTGTGGGCGTGAGTGAGGCCGATATTGATGCTGCGCAGATTAATAAAGAAGCATTGTACAAAGATTATAACGACAGAGCCATCACCGGTTACGAAGCCAGCCAGCCGATAACCGTTACGCTAAATCAGCTGACACATTATATCGATGTGATGGATTATCTGTTTAAACAGCCAAATGTGTTTTCGATCCAGGGCAGTTTTGACAGCAGCCAACGCGAAGAGCTGGAAATAAAATTAAGCCAGCAAGCCGGTGAAGATGCCCGTCGTCGGGCAGACCGGCTGGCCGGTGCGCAGGGCGTAAAAATTTCCACGGTATTTGCAATAACCGAAGCCGGCGGTTGGGGTCAACTGGCCGGTGATTTTGGCTTTAGCGGCAACGTGGTCAGTTTTGGTGCTATGCGCAGCAAAGCAGAAATGGCAGATGGCGGTGCAAACCTGGTGCTGCCAAGGCACATTACGCTGCAAAAATCCGTCAATGTGATTTATAAAATTAAACCCTGATCCCGGTTATCTGTCTCAAGCCTGTCGTTTGCGCAGGCTATATCAGGTAAGGTAAATGCTACCCTGTTGTAGCAAGGAAACCTGATGAGACGACAATTTACTTACCGCTTTGCAGCAGCGACGGCTTCAGTTGCCGCCAGTTTGCTGCTGGCATCTTGTGTTAATCACCAAGCCGCTGCGCCGGCAGATAGCAGTGCTAATCAATCTGCCGCGCAGACGGACCTGGTACAAACCGAATTTAGCCGTAATTTCTCCACATACTTTCAGCGCATTGCCTCAGATGAAATGCAGGGGCGGGCACCTGCGACTCAGGGGGAAGAAAACACCGTACGCTATCTGGAGCAGCAGTTTGCCCGTATCGGCTTAACGCCGTATAAAGACGGCAGTTACCGCCAGCCAGTGCCGGTGATGCAAATTGACCCGGTTAAGGTATCGGCGTTAACGCTGACTGACAGCAAAGGCGCCAGCAGTAGTCTGACGTATAAAACCGATATGATGGCCTGGTCTACCCGCATGCAAAAGCAAATTGATGTAGCTGACAGCGAGGTGGTGTTTGTCGGTTACGGTATTGTCGCACCGGAGTATAACTGGAACGACTACGCCGGCCTGGACGTAAAAGGTAAAACGGTGGTGATCCTGGTGAACGATCCGGGGTATGCCACGCAAGACCCGGCACTGTTTACCGGCAACGCCATGACGTACTACGGCCGCTGGACGTACAAATACGAAGAGGCGGCGCGTCAGGGCGCGGCTATGGCGCTTATCGTGCACGAAACCGATGCGGCCAGCTACGGCTGGAATGTCGTCGCCGGTACATCGCCGATCCGGTTTGAACTGGCTGCCGAGCACAAAAATATGCACAAAGCTCAGGTAGAAGGCTGGTTGTCGCTGCAGGCGGCAGAACAGCTGTTTGCACAAAACGGCACTTCGCTGGCGAAGCTGCGGCAGCAGGCGCTGAGCAAAGAGTTTCAGCCGATCAGGTTTAAACAGCGCGCTTCTATCAGCATTAGTAATAACCTGCGCCAGCTGACGTCGAACAACGTCATTGGTTATATCGAAGGCACAGAGCAGCCAGATGAAGCCGTGATCTATATGGCGCACTGGGATCATTTCGGCCTCGATTTCAGCCGGCCTGACGACAAAATTTTTAACGGCGCCCAGGATAACGCCGGTGGTGTTGCCGCCCTGTTAGCACTGGCAGAGCAGTTTAAAGCCGGCCCGGCTCCAAAACGCTCGGTAGCGTTTTTAGCGGTAACGGTGGAAGAGCGTGGTTTGTTAGGTTCTGCCTGGTATGCCAATAACCCACTGTTTGATTTAAATAAAACCGTAGCCGGCATTAATATGGATGTGATTAACGTCTATGGCCCGATGCGCGATGTGATGGTATTTGGTTACGGCAGCTCAGAGCTTGAACCTGTACTTAGCCGTTACGCTAAAGCGCAAAACCGCTATATAGCACCGGAACCCACACCGCAGGATGGTTTTTACTACCGCTCTGATCACTTTAACCTGGCGAAAAAAGGTGTGCCTATGCTGTATGCCCGCGGCGGCATCGATAGCTTTGAGCATGGTAAAGACTGGGGGCTGAAGCAGCGCCAGCGCTATGTCAGTGATTATTACCATAAGGTGACGGATGAGTTTGACCCGGCCTGGGACTTACGTGGCGCCCAGCAGGACCTGTTTCTGTATTTTCAGGTAGGTAATGAACTGGCGAACAACAATAGCTGGCCAAACTGGCTTGAAGGGAAAGAATTTAAAGCGGTGCGCGATAAGTCGCTGAGCTCAAAACCTTAATTGCGTTTTACGCCACAGTTGTACCGTGGCGTGTAGTTTGGCTTATCTGAACAACACTTGTTATCTGGCAGTGCTTTGGTTATGTTGGCGCTATTAGGTGTTCGCTAAGCGTGACTATGATTGATCTTTCTGCCATTAAGTTAACTGAATACAGCCACGGCGCAGGCTGTGGCTGTAAAATATCACCTCAGGTGCTGGATAAAATTCTGCAATCCAGCCTGACATTTTCAGACCCCGGTTTGCTGATAGGCAATAGCAGCAAAGATGATGCTGCAGCTTATGATTTAGGCGATGGCACAGCCATTCTCAGTACCACCGATTTCTTTATGCCTATCGTTGATGATGCCTTCGATTTTGGCCGTATTGCGGCTACCAATGCTATTAGCGATATTTATGCCATGGGCGGCAAGCCTTTGCTGGCGATCGCTATTTTGGGTTGGCCTGTTAACAGGTTACCGCCTGAGTTAGCACAACAGGTGCTTGAAGGTGCGCGCCATACCTGCAAAGACGCTGGCATTGTGCTGGCCGGTGGCCACAGCATTGATACCCCTGAACCGATATTTGGCCTGGCGGTCACCGGGCGGGTAGATATCAACTATTTAAAACGTAATAACACGGCCAAAGCCGGTGACAGGTTATATCTGACCAAGCCGCTCGGCATTGGTATTTTAACGACCGCGCAAAAACAGAAGAAGTTACAGCACAACCACAGCGACATAGCGCGTGACACCATGGTGCAGCTTAACCGTATTGGTGCCGATATTGCCCGGCTGGATGGTGTAAACGCCATGACGGATGTTACCGGTTTTGGCTTGCTTGGGCACTTGATTGAAATGTGTGAAGGCAGTGGGCTGAGTGCTGATCTGGACAGCCAGACAATACCGGTGCTGCCATATGTCAGCGATTATATTGCCAGGGGTTGTGTGCCGGGAGGCAGTGCGCGTAATTTTGCCAGTTATGGTGGCAAAGTATCGCCATTAACCGAGGCGCAGCAGGCATTATTATGCGATCCGCAAACCAGCGGCGGCTTGCTGATTGCGGTTAATGCTAAGGCGGAAGATGCACTTATTCATCTGGCCGTTGCGTACGATTTAACCTTAGCGCCCATTGGTGAGCTGAAAGCTGCACGCAAAGGCCATCTGGTCAGGGTGCGTTAACGCACTTTATGGCAGAGCATTTTCCGTTAGTTGACGATTATCAGCACATTCTGCGGCTGCAGTTGCCGCTGCTTGATGTGCGTGCCCCCGTCGAGTTTGGCAAGGGCGCATTTAACCGCACCGTCAATTTGCCACTGATGAACGACGCCGAGCGCGCAGCGGTCGGCACCTGTTACAAACAACACGGGCAGCAATCCGCTATTGCCCTTGGGCATCAGCTGGTCAGCGGTATGCTAAAGCAGCAACGTATTGAAGCCTGGCTGGATTTTACACTGCAGCACCCTGACGGCATTTTGTACTGCGCCCGTGGTGGCCTGCGCTCGCAAATTGTGCAGCAATGGCTGGCAGAGCAGGGGGTGGTATATCCGCGAGTTAAGGGCGGCTTTAAAGCACTGCGCCATGCCGCGCTGCAGGTCATTGACCAGGCAGCGTCGCAGCCCTTGCTATTGCTGGCGGGGCCGGCAGGCAGTGGTAAAACCCGCTTGTTGCAGCAGTTGAAAATGCTTGATCTGGAAGGGTTAGCGAATCATCGCGGTTCTGCTTTTGGCCAGCAATTGACACCACAGCCGCCTCAGGTGCAGTTTGAAAATGAGCTGGCCGCGGCTATTTTGCAGGTGCGTGAGCTGAAGGCAGATTATCTGTTACTGGAAGATGAAAGCCTGCTGATCGGTCAGCGCAGTATTCCGCATCGCTTATATCAGGCCATGCAGCAAAGCCCGGCGCTATTACTTGAAGAACCGTTGGAAAAACGCATCGAAGTTATACTGCATGACTACGTCACTGATGTTTTGGCAAAAGCCAGCAAACACCATGCTGAAACGGCATTCAGCGTGCTAAGTGCTATGCTGCAACAGGGGTTGGCGCGCATCAGTAAACGCCTTGGCGGGGCTTTGTACAGTGAGTTACGGGCACTGCTGCTGCAGGCATTGGCCGAACAGCAATGCAGTGGCGATACCAGTTTACACCGGGTGTGGATCAGCGCTTTGCTAACGGATTACTATGACCCTATGTACCGCTATCAACTGCAGAAAAGGGCTTTGCCGGTATTGATGCAGGGCAGTGCACCGGCGCTGGCAGACTGGTGGTACAGCAACAATAAAAGGATAGACTGATGGTATCGAAGTGGGGCTGGCAATTGTTAAAACTGAGCCGTAAGTTGTGGGTGCGGACGGTTTCATTTGCCGTGCTGGCGCTGATTTCGGCGATGGTGGCTATCGCTGTACAGCCGTTTATCCCGGAATCGCTGTCCGATATTATCGGCGCCGGCGCGGCAGAGAAAATTCTGACCATACTGGCCTCCAGCATGCTGACCGTTACCACCTTTTCGCTCAGCGTGATGATAGCGGCGTTTAGTGCCTCTACCAATAGCGTGTCGCCACGGGCTACCCGGCTGCTTATGGAAGACACCACCACGCATAATGCTCTGGCTACCTTTGTCGGCTCATTTTTATTCAGCATTGTCAGTATTATTTTGCTTAACACTGAGCTTTATAACAAGCAGGGCAAAGTGGTACTGTTTTTGACCACTATCCTGGTGATCGTACTGATCGTCGTTACCATATTAGTGTGGATCAATCATTTATCCGGGCTTGGCCGGGTGGGGGAGACTGCACGTAAAGTAGAAGACGAAGCCTACGCGGCATTAACCGCTTTTACTAAATGCCCGTGGTTAAATGCTAACCCGCTGAGAAGCCTGAGCCAGATCCCTGATGGCGCCAAAGCGGTGCAAACAGAACGTATTGGTTATATCCAGCATATTGATATAAAAGCGATTAATAAATGGGCTGAGCAACACAGCTGCAAGGTGTATGTGGTCGTGCGGGCGGGCGTTTTTATTGACCCACACCGGCCGCTGTTATGGGTTGACGGCGCAGATGCTAACCTTGGTTACAATGAGCTGTTGGCGGCTTTTACTATCGAAGACTTTCGTACCTTTGATCAGGACCCGCGCTTTGGTTTACTGGTGTTAGCAGAGATAGCGTCAAAAGCGCTGTCACCGGCAGTGAATGACCCCGGTACGGCTATTGAAATTATCGGCCGTGGCACCCGGGTGCTGACCAACTGGCAAAGCCCGCAAGATGATAAAGCCCAGATAGATTATCCTCATGTATGGCAGCTTGGCCTAAGCCTGACGGATTTATTTGATGACTTTTACACACCTATTGCGCGTGACGGGGCAGCAATGCTGGAAATTCAAATCCGGCTGCAAAAAAGTTTTATTGCCCTTAGCCAGATAAATACCGATTTTAAACCACATTGCCAGCGTCACTCTGCAGCAGCCCTGGCCAGAGCAGAACATGCTATGGCCTACAGCGAAGATATTAAGATCCTGGTGAAACTGCACCAGCAATTGCAAGACAGTTAACATTGGGCTGACGCTGCAGTAAGGGCTGTTATCACCCGGGTAGAAGGGCTGGCAAAGCCGGATAAACCGGCTATAGTATTTCGTTATCTGAGCTAATAACATCAACACCTTATGAATAAATATCTGACCGAAATACGCTGGGGTATTATTTTTACTGCCGTAATGCTGCTGTGGATGTGGGGTGAGCAATTAGCAGGTTTACATGGCCGGCACATCGCACAGCATGCTACTTACACTAACCTGTTTGCGATACCGGCAATACTTATTTATGTGCTGGCACTGAGGCAAAAAAAGCAGCGCGATTACAAAGGCAACATGGACTGGAAACAGGGTATGCGTGCGGGCCTGCTGATCACACTGGTGGTGGTATTGCTAAGCCCGCTGGCACAGTGGCTTACCCACAAGGTGATTACGCCGGAGTATTTTCTAAACGTGCAGGCTTATGCGGTTTCCCAAAACATGATGACAGCAGAACAAGCTGCGGAATATTTCAGCTTAGGTAACTATATCCTGCAAAGCATGATTGGCGCTGCCATTATGGGCATTCTGACTTCTGTGATAGTGGCATTTTTCCTGCGAACTAAGAGCCAGGCCGCCGGATGATGTTATTAATAACCCTTGGTATACCAGTGGTTGTTATATTGTTTGTCGCCTTTGCAGTTAAGCTGAAATCCCCCTATAACTATCTGCTGATTGCTACCCTGTCGGTGTGTTCAACATTCGTGCTTGATTTCGTTTCCTGTTCAGTAATAAGAACTCAATGCGAACCCGATGCGCTAAGTGCCGTGGCTTTTGTGACGCACCCGGTTTCAGTCTGTTTTATTACCGTAATCATTTACAAAGTGATATCTGAAAAATGTTTTCTTGAATAGCACAATTGCCAGTGCTGGCTATTTTGCAGCATAAGATGCATTTTACTGCTGCCGGATGCTGTTGCCGGCTGTACAATAGCGCACCCTTATCGCTGGTGCTTTCGCTCAATGTCTTTACCTTCTGTCTCTTCGGCTGATAAACCGCTACGCGGTATTTTGTGTATGGTGCTGGCCGTGGCGCTGTTTGCTGCGATGGATGCGGCAATGAAGTCGTTAACCCCGTATTACAGCGCCATGCAAATAGCCTGCTTGCGCGGCGCTTTGGCCTGGCCTTTGGTGGTGGCGTGGCTACTGAGCACCGGGCGACATAAAACCCTGCTCAATACACGCTGGAGCTTACATTTATTGCGCGCTGTGCTTGGGGTTACCATGTTATGGGCTTTTGTGTTCAGCCTGCAAAGCCTGGCACTGGCAGAAGCCTACACTATCTTTTTTACCGCCCCGCTGCTAATTACAGCGATGTCGGCTTTCTGGCTGAAAGAATATGTCGCGCCCAGGCATTGGGTGGCCATTGCACTTGGCCTTTTGACCGTAACTTATATGCTAAAGCCCGATAGCGATAAGCTGCTAAGCCTTGGCGCACTGATGGCGCTGCTGGCGGCATTTTGTTATGCCGTGTCAGCGATTACCGTGCGTATTCTTGGTCGGCGCGAAGGCACCGGCAATATGGTGTTCTGGTTGATGACGTTATTGTCGATTGGCGCCGGCGTGTTAGCCTGGCCTGACTGGCAGCCACTTCGCAGTGAGTTATGGCTGAGTTTCGTACTGATTGGCGTCACCGGCTTTGGTGGCCAGCTGGCCGTTACCGAAGCGTTTAAAGTGGCACCTGCGGCCATCGTTGCACCATTTGAATATCTGGCACTGCTATGGGGGATTGGTTTTGACATAGTGTTGTGGCAGCTTTACCCACAACTTTCTACCTTAATTGGTGCGGGTGTCATCATGTTAAGTGGCTTATATCTGTTGTGGCAGCATAGAAGTTAAAAATATTCCCATAATCTGAATAGTGAAATTTAAGTTTTTCTAATATATGGTCGCTATACTGGATATCAAAGTTTAACGGTGATGGTAATTGGGAGAGTCGCAGCAGATGTTACGCAAATTAAAAGTAGGAAAAAGACTATCGCTTTCTTTCGGCATACTGGTTCTGGTTAGCGTCATTGTTGGCGTGGTAGCTATGGTAAGATTTGCTGAAACTCAAAGCAACATTGATAACATCGCAGACCGACGATTACCTGCGACAATGTTAGTCGCGGAAATGAATCGTGAATTTATGTCTATCCGTCTAACAACACTCAGCATGTTGATTGCGAAGACCAGTGCAGAGCGTCACAATCTCGAACAAGCGTTAGCGTCAGTGCAAAATGATTATCTACAGCTTTCTGAAAAAGCATCAGAATTCCATAAAACAGCAGCCGGAAAAGCAGTTTTCGACAAAGTTGTGGCTGCCCGTCAGGCCTATGACAATTTACATAAACAGTTATTGCAGCTAATCCGTGACGGAAATCTTGACGAAGCATTACAATTCCGTGAACAGGGGTTTGAACAGCTTTCGGCAAATATGACCCAAGCATTAGCAGAGCTGGCGCTATATCAGAAAAACACCGCAGAAACCCAAGCTGATAGCGCCCAAAAAAGTATCTTACTGGCAAATACCAGCATGATTACTGTCATTATTCTGGCGATTGTGTTTGGTGCTGTTTTAGCATTTTTCTTTAGTCGCAGCCTTACGCAACCAATGAACAATGCCGTGCTGATTAGCCAGCGAATCGCTGAGGGGGATTTGACTCAGCAGTTCGATGATCAGGAACCCGATGAAGCCGGCGAAATGATTCGCGCTATGGCCAGAATGCAGAAACAACTACGTCAGACGATCCATGAAATTAGTCATTCCTCTTCGCAGTTGGCGGCAACATCGGAAGAGCTTAGTGTTGTAACCGAGCAATCCTCCCGTACGTTGCATCAGCAAAGCACCGAGCTGGATATGGCCGTTACCGCCGTGACTGAGCTCACGACGGCGATAGAGGATGTTGCCCGCAATGCACTTGAAACATCACGCAATTCATCAATGGCGGATGATGAAGCAAAACAGGGGAAACAGCGGGTAGATGTTGCAGTGGGGTCAATTCGTACGCTTGAAAGTGATTTACAACAAGCGCAACAAGGTGTAGCTCATCTGGTAGAACGGGTTAGCAGCATAGGGACGGTGTTGGATGTCATTCGTGCTATTGCAGATCAAACCAATTTATTGGCACTGAATGCCGCTATTGAAGCTGCACGGGCGGGCGAAAGCGGCAGAGGGTTTGCAGTTGTAGCAGATGAAGTGCGGGCTTTGGCACACCGCACTCAAGACTCAACCAAAGAAATTGAGAAAATGATTCTGTCAGTGCAGGCAGAAACGAAGCAAACTGTTGAGTCAATGGCCAGCAGTAGTAATGTTGCTACGAAAACCCGGCAGGATTCTGATGCTGCAGGCAATGCCTTCACTGAAATTGCGAGCGCGCTGGGGCAAATTAACGGACAGAACCTTACTGTTGCCAGTGCTGCCGAGCAACAGGCGACGGTTGCCAGGGAAGTCGACAGAGGCTTACTGAATATCCGTGAGTTATCCCTACAAACGGCGGAAGGGGCAAATGAAACCCAAGCGTCGAGCGCCGAGTTAGCGCGCCTGGCAGAACAATTAAATGAGTTGGTAAGTAAGTTCCGGGTTTGACATCTTATAGCGTTACCGCAGCCAGTGAAGCACTGGCTGCGGTTTGCGCTTTTATTGTCCGGCTATCCACTCCAGCGTCAACTGCTCCAGTAGGTCCAGCGGCAGGCTGCCATTTTTCAGAACCTGATCATGAAAGGCGCGGATATCAAATTTATCACCTAACTGCTGCTCAGCCTGGGTGCGTAGCTGACGGATTTTTATCTCACCAATTTTGTACGATAACGCCTGTGCCGGCCAGGTAATGTAGCGGTCTATCTGCGCTTCAACCTCAACCATGGTCAACGCCGTATTGGCTGCCAGATAATCTATCGCCTGCTGGCGGCTCCAGCCCAGTGCATGCATACCGGTATCTACCACTAAACGGCAAGCCCGCCAGGCTTCATAAGTTAAACGGCCGAAATCGCTGTAAGGGTCCTGATAAAAGCCCATTTCTTTACCCAGACTTTCGGCGTACAGCCCCCAACCTTCACCATAAGCGCTGTGGTACAGGGTTTTACGAAACTCTGGTATGTCCATCTCCTGTGCCAGTGCGCTTTGCAGATGATGCCCGGGTTCGGCTTCATGAAAGGTCAGCGCTTCTAAATTGTACAGCGGCTCGCTTCTGACATCATTGGCGCCGATAAAATAGGTGCCTGATGTGGTGCCGCTACCATCAGACGCCACGTAGTAAGCACCGCCGCTGGGGCTGGCTTTAATGTCAAAAGTGTTGCGGGGCAGGGTGTTAAACCATTTGGGCAGCTGGCCGGCCATTTTACGTGTGATAAAGGCGGCTTTTTCCATCAGTTGCTGGCCTGAGCTGGCGTAAAATTGCGGGTCGGTGCGTAAAAAACTGACAAATTCAGCAAAGCTGCCGTCAAAACCAACCTGCTTAATAATGGTGTCCATTTCGCTGCGGATGCGTTTTACTTCATTAAGCCCCAGTTGATGAATTTGCTCCGGCGTCATACTGGTGGTGGTATAAAAGTTAATCAGGTACTGATAGTACGCCGCGCCATCTTCCAGTTGGGTAATACCAACCTGCTTACGGCAAGCCGGCATGTATTGCTGGGTAAAAAACTGATACAGCTTTTTGTATTCTGGGATCACGGTGTCTTTAATCAGTTTGCTGCCTTGCTCGGTGTAATAGCGTTGTTGCTGTGGGCTAAACTGCGCCGGTTGGCGTGACAGTGGTGCATAAAACACGCTGTCGCTGACGTTGTCGACGATGTGCTGGCTAATGGTTTTATCGTAACTTTTAAAGCTTTCACAATAGTGGGTGTAGCCTTTAGCGATGGCTTGTTTCAGATCATCCATATGCTGCTGGTTGTAGCGTGGGAAGTCGGCCAGGCTGATAAGGTAGTTGTCGTAATCTGCCTGGGTTAAAAACGACATATTGTCCGGTGCCGCGGCAAAATAGCTGTGATAGCCAGCGTACGCCTGCATAGGAAACAGATGATCAAATTGCTTGTAGCTTTGCGCTTCGGTTTGCCGCTCGTAGCGGAATAACCGCAGCGTGACTTTATCCGCTTCAGACAGTTCGCGCTCATTAATTCCTTCAAGCCGCTTTAGCATTTGCAGGTTAAACTGCTCACGTCTTTCACGCCCCGCGGCAGACACATCCGGCAATTTGCCATTCATGCGAAAGGTGTCCGGGTCTTTGCGAAAGAAGATTTGTTCTTTATTGGCTTGTTGCCAGTGCTCGCTAAGCAGACTATCCAGCTGTTGTCCGGCACTTTCGGCGAAGGCATTTTGCTGGCTCAGGCCAAACAGTAAAACTGTAAGGCTTAATCGTAGGGTAGGTGTTATTGTCAGGTTCATCGTCAGGCCACAGTGGGTTACAGATTGTGGGCTGTTATATCACAGCCGGGTAAGTCCCGGCCATGTTTGCAGGTAAAGTGTTGTTATAAATAAGCCGGGCGGGTACTGGCTTTGCCCCCTGGCAGTGAGTAGCGCAGGATACGCCAGAACACTGTGCCGTACTGGCGCAAAAAACTGCCGGTGTTGTAAGGAATGTTAAAGCGCGCAGCAATCGCCTGCACCTGGGTTGCCAGGGCCGGGTAGTGTCTTGCGGGAATATCCGGAAACAGGTGATGTTCAATCTGGCAGCTTAAGTGGCCGGTCAGTATATGCAGCCAGGTTGGGCCGGTAAAGTTGGATGAACCCAGCATCTGGCGGTAATACCACTGGCCACGGCTTTCGTTTTCGCATGCTTCTGCACTAAAGGTATGGATATCGCGGGTAAAGTGGCCACAGAAAATGACGGTCGATGTCCACAGGTTTCTTATCAGGTTAGCCAGAGCGTTGCCGGCCAGTACCCATAACCACATCGGGCCAGCAATAAGCGGAAAAAACAGGTAGTCTTTAATCAGCTGACGTGCGCCTTTACCGAAAAAAGCTTTTTTTAGCTCGCTATCGGTTACCTGGCTATGGCGGCCGGCTTTTTTCTTGCCAAAAAACACCCGCTGTGCCGCCAGCTCATGGTAGGACACGCCCCATTGAAACAGCATGCTTAGCAACAGATAAGTGCCACCTTGCCACAGGTTACGCAGCCGCCAGCGAAAGTCGTTACTCAGGCGCAATAAGCCGTAACCAAAATCACGGTCTTTGCCGATGATATTGGTGTAGGTGTGGTGCTCAAAGTTATGGGTACGTTGCCACGAGCCAGCGTCGCAGGCTATGTCCCATTCAAAGCGTTTAGAGTGTAAAACCGGATCGTTCATCCAGTCATATTGGCCGTGCAGCACATTGTGGCCAATTTCCATATTGTCGAGAATTTTCGCCAATGCCAAAAGCACCACGCCCGCCAGCCAGAGCCACGGCGTGATAAAGCCCAGCACCATTAATATGCGGCCACTGATGGCAGCTAAGCGCTGGCACAACAAGACACGGCGGATATAGCGCGCATCGGCTTCGCCTATCTGTTGTTTTACCTGCAATTTCAGCGTATCCAACTCAAGCGCTAATGCATCAAATTGTTCGGTTGTCAGTTTCATTTAGGAGGCCTGCTAAAGCTTAATCACCAGCTCAGTAACGGGCTGGCTGATACATAACTGGATTTGTTCACGGCCATGGCCGCTTAACTGGCCGCTGCGCATGTCACGCACCTGGCCGGACACCTTTTCGCACACACATTGGAAACACACTCCCATGCGGCAGCCAAAAGCAGGGGCTAACCCTTGCTGCTCAGCGCTTTGTAACAGGCTTAACATACGGGGCAGCGCCATCATCTTAGGAAGGCCTGCGACAATAAAGGTGCTGTTAATTTCATCCTCTGCACTGCCATGGGCGGCGTTTTGCAATAAGGGCGCAAACTGTTCGCAGTGGATCTGTGCTCTGCTTACGCCATGCGCAGTCAGGTTGGTAGTAATGTGCTGCATAAACATGGCCGGGCCGCAAAGATAAAATTCGCGTTGTAACGGCTGTTGCATCAGCCTGGTACTGAATTCGGCTGCTGTTTCAACCCGGCTGTCTGATAGCTGCAGGTTAAACAGCGGGTTGCGCTGTGCCAGCTGTTGCAGCGGGGCAAGCAAGGCCGCATTTTCATTGCCGCGCACCCTGTAGTGCAATGTCACTGCTGACAACCAGTGACGCTGACTAAGCAGCATCGAGGCGACAGGCGTAATGCCAGAGCCCGCAGCGATAAAAACCGTACTCAGTGCCGGTTGTTGCCAGACAAAGTCACCTTGTGCTGCGCTGATACTGAGCCACTGGCCTTTCGTCAACCCTGGCAGTAGTGGCGTAAATTCACCCTCCCGGCTTAGCTTGCAACACAAGCTAATCTGGCCCTGACTTTGCCACAAAGAAAAGCTTGAGCAAATACTGAAAGGGCGGGTCAGGTAACGGCCATTATGCTTTAAGGTGATATTAATATGCTGCCCCGGCACAAAGCCCGGCCAGCGCTTTGACAGCTGCAGTGTCAGCTCAATCATGTCAGCCGTTTGCCATGCGATTGCGACAATTTGTGCACGGTATTGGCCGGGCAAAAAGCCCGGTTTTAACCATTGCATTAGGGGGAACAAA
The DNA here is from genome assembly GCF_059429535.1 of Rheinheimera sp. ATLC3. Lineage (NCBI taxonomy): Bacteria > Pseudomonadati > Pseudomonadota > Gammaproteobacteria > Chromatiales > Chromatiaceae > Rheinheimera > Rheinheimera sp. ATLC3. The sequence continues at coordinate 573,126 of NZ_CM182103.1, read as the reverse complement.
TACCGTGTCAGGCTGGGCTGATTACCCAGCATCAGACAAAACGCACGCCATGACCGTGCTAATAACGCTTTCACTACATATTAATCCGCTTGGTTAATTTCAGCGTACAGTTGTACACTAAAATATCTGGTATGGCCAGTTAAATTAATATGCTGCTCAAGGCGTCTTATTTATCTATTTGAAGAATATGGTTAAATTATTAATCTCAGTTGTAGTTATTCTTTGGTTAAGCGAACAGTTGTTTATTTTTTCTGGCTGGTTAGGTTTGAGGCCAGCGCCAGGACCCGCTTTTCTTCATTATCCAGCACCACTGCACCTGTGCCTTCGGCGGCCAGTTTGTCATCCGGGTTGTACAGCGGGCACTTCGTCATACTCAGGCAGCCACAGCCAATGCAGCCTGTCAGGTAGTCGCGCAGTTTTTGCATGTAGGCAATACGCGCATCAAGCATCGTGTGCCAGTTCTGTGACAGCTGTTGCCAGTCTTCAACGGTTGGGGTGCGGCTATCGGGTAACGACAGAAAAGCCTGTTTTACGTCTTCCAGGCTGATGCCCACTTTCTGAGCCGCTTTAATTACGGCAATACGGCGCAAGACATCAGGTTTATAACGGCGCTGGTTACCGGCATTGCGCCAGCTTTTTATTAAGCCTTTTTGTTCATAAAAATGCAGTGTACTGACATTCACGCCACAGCGCTCAGCCACCCGACCGACACTCCACGTTGCTTCCGACATAAGCTCTCCACAGTATTTTGAATTTTTTAGTAAAAAACACTTTACCTTAACTTAGGTTAAGGTTTTACCCTGCCTGTCGAACTAATTCAAGCAAGCCTGAGGAGACTTTTATGTATTTGGAGCATGTAAACCTGGTGGTGTCCGATCTTGATGCCATGCTTAAATTTTACCGCGCCGCTTTTCCGCACTGGCGCATCCGCGATGAAGGCAAGGGCGAGTGGTATGGTAAGCCGAGGAACTGGCTGCATTTTGGTGATGACTATCACTACATAGCGCTAAGCGATCACGGTGAGGGTGCTAACCGCGAATTAGCCGGGCACAGCGTTGGTTTTGCGCACTTTGCCTATGTGACAAATAATCTGGATGCGGTTATCAGCCGCTTGCAGGCCGCCGGTTTTAGCATTGCTAAAAATGGTGCTGATGACCCTTTTCGGAAGAATATTTATTTTGTCGACCCGGCGGGTTTCGAAGTGGAGTTTGTTGAGTATTTAAGTGATATCCCCGCCCAGCGCAATTTAAATCAGGATAAAGCCCGTCAGGAGGTACTATGAGAATTCTTGCTTTTGCTGCCAGCAATAACCCGCAATCAATAAATCAGCAGTTGGCCGTTAGCGTTGCGCAGTTGCTGCCACAAGCGCAGGTGACAACACTCAATATTGATGACTACGAGTTACCGCTATACAGTGAGCGGCGTGAAGCTGAGCTTGGTTCGCCGCCCCAGGTGCAGGCATTTTTACAGCAAATAGCGGCAGCAGATGGCCTTATCGTCTCATTTGCCGAACATAACGGTACTTTTACCGCGGCTTTTAAAAACCTGTATGACTGGGCCTCGCGCAGCCAAAAACGTATTTTTCAGCATAAACCAGCGCTGTTTCTGGCGGCAGCCCCGGGCCCGGGGGGCGCGCAAAGTGTGCTACAGGCAGCAGTAAAAGCCGCACCTTTTATGGGCGCAGAGCTTAGCGGGGCAGTGTCGGTGGCGAATTTTTACCAGGTGTTTGATACCCAATATCAGCAACTGAAAGACGCAACGCTATTTATCCAGCTGCAAACCGCTGCGCTAAATTTACAGCAACAGATTTTACAAGCCAAAGCCGCTTAACAGCGGCGTTTGGGCTTTTTAAAACTGCACATAAATATGGGTGATTGATAAAGCCATTAATACTCGGGTAAATGATATTTGAAAATGCACTTGCTGGCAGTTAGGCTGGCTTTACTGACAATTGAAAACCGGTAGCCTGTATAAATGGAACTGATACCTGATCTGGACTGGAACATCGTCGTGCTGCATATCCGCGATTTAATTATTGCGTTTGTGCTGGCATTGCCCATCGGCTGGGATCGTGAAAAGCACGAGCGCACCGCAGGTTTGCGTACCTTTCCGCTGGTTGCTGTTGCGGCCTGTGGCTATATGCTGGTGGGGCTGCAGGTACTGACATCAACCGATGCGGAAGCCCGGGTAATGGAGGGGATCATTACCGGTATTGGTTTTATCGGCGGTGGCGCCATTTTAAAAAATATGGTCAAAGGCGAAAGTTTTGTCTCTGGTACCGCAACGGCGGCGGCATTATGGTTAACCGGTGCTATCGGTATGTCTGTCGCGACCGGGCGGCTTGAGATAGCGTTAATCTTAAGTATGTTAACGTTTTTCACGCTCAGAATTATGACGCCGGCGAAAAGTTTGATCCGCCCGCCAGAGGACAAATAAAAACCGCTGCCTGACATAATGGCAGTCAGTTAAGCTTCTTGCTGCCATCGGTTTGCCCACGCCAACACGCCTTAAACCCAATCCCTGGGGACTCCTCTCAGCCCGTCCAGGGCTGAGAGGGTTGGCTTAGGGCAAACCGATTCTGCTTAAATGAACAGCATTACTGCATAGCAGCGGTTTTGTCCTTCGTTACCTGCTTACAACCCCAGTTTGCTCGGCATGGCCGGTGCTTTGCTGTGGTCAGTTGGCGGATTGGCCTTAAGCTCGTTCAGCGTATGGGTAATGGCGCGTTCTAACTGTACATCTATGCCTTTATTTACCGCTATCGGATCCAGTTCTACCTCGATATCCGGTGCTACGCCTTCGTTTTCTACCCGCCATTCACCATCCGGTGTATAAAAACGGAAGAACGGCACAACGTGGAAACCACCGTCAATCATCGGCGGGTTAGCTGAAATACCAATTAAGCCACCCCAGGTACGGGTACCTATAGTTTTACCCAACTTCAAGCGTTTGAACGCCCACGGCAGGAAGTCGCCGCCTGAGCCGGCATCCTGATCGATCAGCATGGTTTTCGGGCCGTAAATACCACCACCCGGCGTGGTAAACACTAAACCGTCACGGTCTTTCCAGCCTGACAGGAACTGTCGGCCAAGAATTTCGGTGATGTAATTCGCTGCCTGGCCACCGCCGTTTTTGCGCTCGTCCAGAATGACGGCCGGTTTATCAGTTTGGGCGAAGAACATACGGTTGAAGAAGTAAAAGCCGCCATCTGCGGTGTTCGGCAGGTAAACGTAAGCGACTTTGCCATCGGTCTTTTCGTTTACCAGCTTACGGTTATGTTCAACCCAGTGCCACAGCCGCAGTTCACGCTCGTTAGCTACCGGCTCAACCACAATATTGCGCTGGTTTTTACCGCGGGCATCATCGGCGATAGTCAGCACAACCTGTTTACCCAGGGTGTTATCCAGCAGCGCATAAACGTTATCGTTGCTGCTAAGCGGCTTGCCGTTCACTGCCAGCAGGTAGTCGCCGGCTTTTGCACTGGCACCGGGTACATTTAACGGTGCCTGTAAAAACGGGCTCCAGCGGTCCCCCTGATACACTGTTTTAAACTGATACTTACCATTGCTGATGGTAAAATCGGCACCCAGCAAACCCGCTTTGCTCGAACCTTCCTGGTGCACATCGCCACCGCCAATACGGTTGTGGCCAACCTGCAGTTCGGCAATCATTTCTACCAGTACATCGTTTAAGTCTTCGCGCCGTTGTACATGTTTGAGCAGTGGCTGGTACTTATCGTATATTGCCTGCCAGTCAATGCCGTGCATATTGGCATCGTAGAAATATTCTTTCTGCATACGCCAGGCATCATTAAATATCTGTTGCCACTCCTGAGCCGGGTCGATAAAGCTGCGCACTTCTGCCAGCGATACGGCTTTGGCTTCTGGCTTGGTTTTCGCATCACCCACTTCCAGTTTATTCGGCATACTTACCAACAGCAGTTTTTTGCCGTCACTGCTGAGGTTGTAGTTGGCAATACCCTGTTTCACCACTTCAGCTTCTTTTTCTTCAAAGTCAAAGCGATACAAGGTGCTGCTGTTATCTTCATCCCTGCCTGGTGGCTCATTGCTGCTGCCCGGCTGCGGATGTTCCAGATAAAACAGTGCGCCATCTTCAGCTACGGCCAAAGTGTCGTAGTTACGCTCGGCAACGGGCAGGGCAATAATACGCTGTTGTAAGCCTGCTAAATCAATATCGACTGCTTTAACTGTTTTGTCGGCATCTTTTTCTTTACTGTCTTTTTTGTCTTTGCTGTCGGCTTTTTTCACCGGCTCGTCACCCGTTTTTGGCAACAGCGGCGACTTACCCCCGCTTGACAGTACATAGGCATAAATCGCTTTACGCACCGGCCTTTCGCGGGTAGATAAATCCAGGCCAACCTGAGACGGGCCGGTATTCACCGAGGCGGTAAAATACAGGTAGTCCTGGGTGAACACCGGGTCACCTGCGTGGCTCATGCCATCGGTAATACTGACGGCTTTATTGCTGGCGAAGTCGAACAAGCGGATTTGGCTAAAATAATTGGCGCCTGCTACGGTATAAGCCAGATAGCGGCTGTCCGGTGAAAACGATACGCTAAAGCCATCACGGCGCTGCGAGCTGTCGATTTTCTGGCTGCGCTTGGTGCTTAAATTAAACACATACAGGTTCAGGTGGTTGTCGTGGTAAGCAATCAGGTTGCCGTCCGGCGAGAAACTCAGCAGGTTAAAATAGCCACTGTCAGACAAGTCATAGCTTTGTGGCTTGCTTAAGCCGTCCTGTGCCTCCAGCACCAATTGGTGTTTATTGCCGGCATCGGATATATAGGCTACTTTGCTGCCATCCGGGCTCCATAAGCCGTCGAACTCGCGTACGCCGCTGCTTTGTGTCAGGTTGCGGCTGCTGCCATCTTTTACCGGTACAGTGAAAATATCACCGCGGGCACTGACAACGATACGTTGGCCGGTGGCTGATAAACCGGCGCGGGTTAAGGTTTTGCTGGCATCTTTCCACTGTGGCCGCTTTTGCGCTGATTGCATTTTTATATCGACAACAATAGGTGTGCTTTTACCACTGCCAACATCATAGCGGTGTAAATAGCCGCCAGCTTCGTACACTATGCTGTCGCCATGGCCTGCTGCGCTGCGTAAGTCCCAGTCTTTACTTTGTGTCAGTTGCTCCACCTGTTTGTTACGGTAACGAAATAAATTAACCGCCTGGTTATCGCGGTCAGATAAAAAGTACACCGTGTCATCCAGCCAGAATGGGTTAAATTCATTGGCATTAGGGTGCGGGATCTTCTCCAGTTGTTGTTTTTCCAGATCGATAATCCACACCGGTGGTGTACTGCCGCCGCGATGCAGGCGCCAGCCACTCGGGCCGCTGTAGGCCATATTATTCGGCCGGTACGCCAGTTTGTTACCGCCATTGTTAAGCTCGCCTTCGAAGGCAACGGCTTCCATCAGTTTTTCAGCAAAACCGCCCGTTACCGGCACACTGAACAGCTGATTACTGCGGCTGTTAGCTACTTCACGGTTAGAGGCAAAAATGACGCTTTTACCATCCGGGCTCCAGCCGTTAACTGTGTCGGCACCGGGGTGGAATGTCAGCCGGGTGGCTGCGCCGCCGGCAGTAGGCATCACATAGACATCGGTATTGTTGTCATAGCTGGCAGAGTAAGCAATCCATTTGCCATCGGGTGAGAAATGCGGCGCAAACTCGCTGGCCGGATGGCTGGTGAGCTGGCGTGGGTTTTTGCCATCTTTGTCCGCCAGCCAGATATCACCGCCGTATACAAAGGCTAAATGATTAGCTGATAAATCGGGCTGGCGCAGCAGGGCGGTGCCCTCGGCAGCCATTAATGGCGCTGTCGCCAGCGCACAGAATAGGGCAAGGTAACGTGGTTTAAACATAAAAGATCCCTGTTGTTATGGTTCTGAATCGAGAACAAGTAAAGCACATTGCTATAGCTGGGGAAAATGCGATGTTGTAACAGAGCGTGTCAGTGTGGAATTTTTCTTTGCACCAGGGGTCTCAAAGCCAGATATAAAATACCGGAGATAATAATGAATACTAAAGGTTTATTAGATCAGTTGTTTAAGCAAGGTTCTGAGTTGTTATCAGGGCAGGGCAGCAACACTGGCGCAGCCAAGGGCTTTTTATCCGGCAAAGGGGGCGCCGCCCTGGCCGGCGGTGCGCTGGGGCTGCTACTGGGCAGTAAAAAAGGCCGCAAAGTCGGTGGCAAAGTATTGACCTATGGCGGCTTAGCGGCACTTGGCGTAGTGGCGTATAAGGCTTACAGTAACTGGCAGCAGCAACAGAACAGTGCTGCTGTGCAGCGTGAGCCGCAGCGTGAACCGCAAACTATAGACCAGCTACCGGCCCCGGAGGCGGAGCAGCACAGCCACGCTATTTTGCGCGCCATTATTGGTGCCGCTAAAGCCGACGGCCATATTGATGACAAAGAGCGGCAACTGATAGACAATGAAATTGCCCGCCTTACCAGTGACGATGCGCTGCAACACTGGTTTGATGCCGAACTGAAAAAGCCATTGGACCCAGCAGAGATAGCCAGCAGCGCGGCCACGCCTGAAATGGCAGCAGAGATGTATCTGGCCAGTGTGCTGGTGGTGGATGAAGAGAACTTTATGGAGCGCAGTTACCTCACGGAACTGGCGCGGCAGTTAAAACTGGACCCGGCGTTAAAAGCCGAGCTGGAGCAGCAAGCCAAACAAGCAGCAGCTGTTTGACAAAAGAAACACCCGGTTCACCGATGGCTGTACTCTTTCCCATCCTTATCACGTTAACAACAGGCTTAGCCGCTGTTTAAACAGCCAGTAGCTAAGCCTGAGTTTTTCCACAACAACTTGCGGGTGCAATACCCGCAATTCTCAAGTATCAATTTCGCTACAGAATAAAAATTGTTGATTTACATTTAACTGGCGGCATAGACTGGTTTCAATTTTGGAACTTGCGGGATCTGTTAAACGCAACTTGCGGGGATAGCTACTTTGAAAAAGTTACTATACGAGCGCATTATTTCTGAGAATTGAAATATGAAACAACAGAAAGAATCTCTTCGCCTACTAGAGGAAGCATTGAAAGAACTTGAATCACCGAAAGGATCTGTACTTTCCGCGATTCAAAAAATATCAAGGGCTTCTGTGATCATGGACAATGCAGAAATACAGCTCTGGTGCTTGATTCAATTAGGAGAGCAAAAGTATGCAACTGCACTTAGAAGGTTTGTAGATACTTTAGTAGTAATGGTAGAAGATGATTCCAGAGAGGTTCAAGAAGAACTCGCGGAGTATCAAAAAGAAATTGATAATCTCGGGTTGAAAGCCGAAGTTCACTATACAACCGAAGAGCTAACGGCAAAATATCCAGAAAGTGGTGGTGGTTACGTTAATATCGGCTTTGTAGAAGAGCGATATGCTGATCTGGTACGAGCAAAGAGAGGAAATGACGGAACTTATTATAAAAATAATCTTAATAACCACATAAACTACGTCCGTAAAAAAGCGCACCAGCTAGCATCGGGACTGTTTAACCAATTAAAATTCTCTGGCACCGTTAGTAATTGTTTTGACTTACTCAAAAACGAAGTTGATGACAAATTACTAGATTTAGATCCTGTTCTGGCGGAACAGTTAATGCTTGCCTTTAAATCTGTTTCTTCTGCGAAGGAAGAAGAATGGTCACAGGCTCTAACCACTTGCAGAAGACTCCTCGAAGGTATCGCTGATAAATTGCAGCCAGCGTCTGAGCAGAAAATAAATGGAAGAGTTCTGGGCCAAAATCAGTATGTGAACAGAATCTGGGCTTTTATGGATGTAGCGATTGAATCTGATAGCAATAAAGCCTTAGCTAAAACTCATGTAGATTTCTTGGGTTCATGGTTGGAAAAAATTAACAAGCTAAACAATAAAGGTGTACATGCTGAACTTGGACAGTTAGAAGCGACAAAGGCGGTTTTTCATACTTACTTGGTAATAGCTGACATTCTGGAATACTTAGGAGATGTATCAGGTGCCACAGAAAAACCAGATATCAATACAGCTACAATTGATGAGCTAGAAGCATTGCTTTCCATAAGCCGCAATACAGCTAAAGAGATCTTCAAATATAGAATTAAAGAAGGCGCTTTAGACATAAAGTCTCTTTCCAAAATTAACGGTGTGGGTCCAAAGACCATTAATAAAGCTAAAGAAGAGTTTATTATTGATGAGTAAGCGTATAACAAACGCGCCAATTAGGACGCTCGCAAGCTCGCGACTATTACGCGGGCGATAGAACAAGGAGGTGATTTTGAAATACATAGTTTGGATTTTTCTGATGTGGTGCTGCCATTTACATGCAATGGAAGATGTCAGTATTTCACTTGCAAATAATTCTGCGGCCGAGCAAGAAAAGAAAGCGCAGATATTGCGATTAATTGAGCAGTACGATCTGGAAAAATGGTGGTTCACCGAAAAAATAGTCATAGATGAGGCTACAACAAGTCCTTTTAGTCATCCTGTTTTAACGCTTGGAACTTCCAGACCACATGCCGATCTTTCTGGCTTGTCTCAATTGCTGCATGAACAAATTCATTGGTATGAAGACTCTAGGACAGAGCAGGTTAAAAATACAATATCAGCACTAAAAAAACTCTATCCAAAGGTACCAGTAGGCTACCCAGAAGGGGCCAGAAGTGAATTTTCAACTTATCTTCATTTGGCGGTTTGTTTAATGGAATTAGATGCACTTACCACACTTGTTGGACAAGAAAAAGCTAGAGACGTAGTCGCTAAAAACGGCCAGTATTTCTACAAATGGATTTATAAAACCGTTTTGCAAGATGGCGATAAAATCAGAGATGTTTTAGAGAAAAATGGTTTGTATATTTAATCATGTCTTATAACAAACGTACTCCAAAGCGCCCACTGTGTGCCCTGGACTTCAACCCCTGCGCGGCTTTCGGCGCTAAATTTGAGCATTAGGTGATCATGCGAGTGCTATTTTTATCATTAATATCCATTTTGCTTTCGGCTTGTGCTGATCTGTGCAGCGATGAAGTAATTAGTCGGGCGGTTGACCCGGAGAAAAAAACTGCCGTTATATGGCTGAATATTAAAAAAAGGAGTTTTAATGAAAAAGTTGATTATTGCTTTAATAGGGCTGGTATTGTTCAGCCCCGGTATGTTAGCTGATGATTTTAACTACGATGCGTTCGTTAAAGCGTATTACGACGCACATTTAAAGACGCAGCAGCCGGATGCGACTGCAGAAGACCTGGAACACTATTTATCTTTTCTTACCGATGATGTTGGTAATCAGCATTTTCCCAATGCGCCCGATGATTCGCGTGAGCCGGGCGGTAAAGCCCTGATGCGTAAAGGCATGAGCCGCTATCTTGGTGTGCACAGTGAATATAAGGCTGAACTTATCGACTACCAGTACGGTTATAACGCTGTTGCATTAAAACATAAGTTTTCAGCCAGGGGTAAGCGCTCAGATGGCTCGGAATTTAGCTACAGCAAAGTCGCGCTGGATGTACTTGAACTTGAAAACGGCAAGGTATCTGTTATCCGCCGCTACAGTGAGTAACTGCAACAACAAGCCAGTGCAACTGCCAGTACACGATGCTGGCTGGTTGCCTGAAACACGCGGTGCAGAGCACGGCGGCATTGCCCGCGAATAATCCTCTTTTACACATGCACTGCACAGTTATCTGTGTGTCATGGCTTCGCAATACTTTTTTACAAATCTTCATATAAGTTTTATCTAAGTTTTATTCCGATTGGTAAAAAATGTGCTATTTTACTGCGGTTATATCGTAAATCCGCTACTTATATCGCTCATTTTATTGCTCAATTTACCGTGCGATCGTGCTTCAGCTGTGCTGATGCGATGGGCGCCGGTCAGCTAAAGGTGCTTTTATGACAAGAACGTCATTTTATTCCCGCGCAGCGTTAACCTCTGCCTTGCTATTGTCAGTGTCAGCATTAACCGCTTGCTCCGACCCGTCTGCCAATGCTGAAGGGGCTGCTGCCGGTGGCATGCCGCCAGCGTCGGTTAATGTGCTGACAGTTAAACCGCAAAGCGTGCCTTTACTGATTGAAACGCCAGCGTTACTGGCTGGTTCGCGCGAAGTTGAAATTCGGGCGCGGGTGTCAGGCATTGTTGAGAAACGCAACTTTAATGAAGGTGCGAAAGTTGAGGCCGAACAATCACTGTTTAGCCTGGATGCGGCCACTTTTGAAGCGACAGTTAACCGCAATAAAGCTGAGCTGGCCGCGGCACAGGCGCGCCAGACTCAGGCTGAGCGCACCTTAAAGCGGCTGGATAAACTTCGTAAAGACGGTGCGGTGTCGCAGCAGAGCCTGGATGATGCGTTGTCTGCAGTTGACGTGGCCAAAGCCGATGTTAAAACCGCCGAAGCCATATTGCAGCAGGCACAGGTACAGCTAAATTACACTGAAGTACGCTCGCCGATTAGCGGCGTGGTAAGCCGTGAACTGGTGTCTGAAGGCAGCCTGTTGCCGGGGCCCGAGGTACTGCTAACCTACGTTACCCAGCTGGACCCTATGTATGTGCGGTTTTCTGTAGCCGAGCGCGATCAGCTGCGGCTTAGAGCCGAGGCACAAAGCGGCAAAGTAGATTTGCCCGAGCAGTGGCAGGTTAAAGTGCTGCTGGCCAATGGTGATGTGTATAACCAAACCGGTATTGTCGACTTTTCTGATGTACGTATTAACACCCAAACCGGTACCAGCGAAATGAAAGCCGAAATTGCTAACCCTGACGCCTTGCTGCGCCCGGGGCAGTTTGTGCGTATTCAGCTGGAAGGCGCAGTGCGCCACAACGCGATAGTGGTACCGCAAAAAGCCGTGCTGGATGGCGGTACCGGCAAGTTTGTTTATGTAATGGCCGATGGCGAGCATGGCGGCAAGGTGGCTATGCCGGCACCGGTTGAAGTGGGCGAGTGGGTAAAACTAAACGGTGAAAACGGCTGGGTAATTAAAAGCGGCTTGAAAGACGGTGACGTGGTTATTGTTGAAGGCATGGCGCGTATTTTCTTCCCTGGCATGCCGGTACAGCTGGCACAAGAGCCAGCAACTAAAGGCTAACAGGCAAGGATAAGTTTATGTTTTCACGCTATTTTATCGACAGGCCGATCTTTGCTTTTGTTATCGGTATTTTTATCTGCCTGGCCGGGCTTGCTGCAATGCGCAGCTTGCCGGTTGCGCAGTACCCGGAAATTGCCCCGCCGGTGGTGCAGGTTATGGCGGTATACCCCGGTGCGTCATCTGAAGTGTTAGAGCAAACCGTCGCCGCGCCGCTGGAAAATGCCATTACCGGTGTGGAAGGTATGATGTATATGTCATCAACCTCAACCAGCTCTGGCATTACCACTATTTTTATTACATTTGAAATAGGTACAGATGTTGATCAGGCGGCGGTAAATGTTAATAACCGCGTCAGTAAAGTCGAGGCCCGCTTGCCGGAGGAAGTACGCCGGCAGGGTATTACGGTAGAAAAGGGCTCTTCGAGCTTTTTACAGGTACTGGCGTTTTACTCGCCTGATGGCAGCCGCGATGATTTATGGACCTCTAACTATGTGACGTTAAACGTACTGGACAGGTTAAAACGGATACCGGGCACCACTAACGTGCAGATTTTCGGTGCCAAAGATTACGCTATGCGTATCTGGCTGCGCCCGGATCAGATGAGCCAGCTCAAAGTCACCGTGCCGGAAATTGCCGCTGCTTTGAGCGAGCAAAATGCCCAGTTTGCGGCCGGTAAAATTGGTGCGACACCAACGGCGGCTGATGCGCAGGAAATGGTGTACACGGTAACAGCGCAGGGGCGTTTTTCCACGGTAGAAGAGTTTGAAAATGTTATCATACGCGCTAACCCTGATGGCAGCACACTAAGAGTCAAAGATATTGCCCGGGTTGAGCTGGGTTCACGCGATTACGACTTCCTCGGCCAGTACAACGGCCAGTCTGCTACGCTGGTGGGTATTTTTCTGCAGCCGGGTGCCAATGCACTGGATGTTGCGGCAGAAGTTAATGCCACTATCGCCGAGCTGAAACAACGCTTCCCCAGCGGCTTGGCGCAGGCGACACCTTACGACACCACGCGCTTTGTTGAAGTGTCAATTCGTGAGGTTATCAAAACTCTGGCCGAAGCAATGTTGCTGGTGTTTCTGGTGGTGTATCTGTTCTTACAGAACTGGCGCGCTACGCTTATTCCTATTCTGGCGGTACCTATTTCACTGCTTGGTACCTTTGCCGGTTTGTATATGTTGGGCTATTCCATCAACACGCTGACGCTGTTCGGTATGGTGCTGTCGATTGGTATTGTGGTAGATGATGCGATAGTGGTGCTGGAAAACGTAGAGCGTATCATGCACGAAGAGCATGTATCAGCACGTGATGCGGCCATTAAAGCCATGCAGGAGGTTTCCGGCCCGGTAGTCGCCATCGTGATGGTACTGTGTGCGGTGTTTGTGCCGATTGCGTTCTTAGGCGGCTTAACCGGCGAGCTGTTCCGTCAGTTTGCGGTCACAATCTCGATTGCCGTCAGTTTGTCCGGCGTAGTGGCATTGGTGATGACGCCAGCGCTGTGTGTGGCGATTTTACGCCATGAGCACAAGCAAACAGCGAAGTTCTTTCTCTGGTTTAATGATTTCTTTCAGCGCATTACCGGCCGTTATGTGTCGACGGTAGGCTTTTTCCTGCGCCGTGGCTTGCTGGCGTTAGTGCTGGTCGGCGGCATGATTTTTATCACCGCCGGGCTTTGGAAAGCGACACCGGGCTCACTGGTGCCGGATGAAGATCAGGGCTTTTATATTGCCGCCATTTTCCTGCCCGATGGTGCCTCGCTGGAAAGAACCCAGAAGGTTACTGATGAAGTGGTGGCGGCTATACGTTCAAACAGCGCAAATAAAGACATTATCAGCTTTGCCGGCTTTGACTTTATCGGTGGCGGCTATAAAAACAGCGCAGCAACGATTTTTGTCACGCAAAAAGACTGGAGCGAACGCGACGTTAGTGCCAGCGACCTGGTAAACGAGTTGTTTATGAAAACAGCCGGTATTAATGAAGCGTTGGTGCTGGCGTTTAACCCGCCACCGATCTTTGGCCTTGGCAATACTGGTGGCTTTGAGTTTTATCTGCAAAACCGTGGTGATGGCGGCCCGGAAAAGCTGGCGCAGGCGATGGGCATTATGCAGGGGGCAGCCAGTCAAAGCCCGGTGCTGGCCGGTGTACAAACATTGTGGCGGCCTAATACACCTCAACTGAAAGTGGATTTAGACCGGGAGCGTGCCAAAGCGCTTGGTGTGCCGGTAAACGATGCCTTTAACACGCTGGCAGGTACTTTAGGTACTTACTACGTCAATGACTTTAATAAGTACGGCCGTGCCTGGCAGGTACTGATGTCGGCGGATGCACAGTTTCGGATGAAGCCGGAAGACATTAACCACATTTACGTTAAAAGCAGCAGTGGCGAAATGATCCCGATGTCAGCGCTGGCGAATATTCAGTACAGTTCTGGCCCGGACAATATGGAGCGTTATAACAACCTGCCGGCAGTAAAACTATTGGGCAATGCGGCACCTGGTTACAGTTCCGGGCAGGCGATTGCTGAAGTTGAACGTATTGCCAATACCATGCTGCCGCCTGATATCAGTTACGATTGGACCGGCAGTGCCTTCCAGGAGAAACGTAGTGGCGGTACCACCGGCATTGCTTTGGGTATGGCGGTGGTGATGGTGTTTTTAATTCTGGCGGCGCTGTATGAGAAATGGTCACTGCCACTGTCGGTGCTGCTGGCAATGCCGTTTGGTATTTTTGGTGCGCTGGTCGCGGTGTGGATAGCCGGGTTAACCAATGACGTTTACTTCCAGATAGGCCTGGTCACCTTACTGGGCCTGGCCGCGAAGAATGCCATATTAATTGTCGAGTATGCGCTGATGAAGTCGCAGCAGGGCTGGTCTACCGGTACTGCTGCGCTGGAAGCAGCGCGGCTAAGATTCAGGCCAATTATCATGACGTCCTTGGCTTTTATTCTTGGTGTAGTACCGCTGGCATTTAGCAGTGGTGCAGGCGCCGGCGCCCGTCATAGTGTAGGCACAGGTGTAATGGGGGGCATGATGGCGGCAACCTTCCTGGCTGTATTTTTTGTGCCACTGTTCTTCTTCTGGCTGTCAGAGCGACGCATACGGGAGTCGCGCTCTAAGCAAGAGCTGGCAGCAGAGATTGCTGAGCATCACCGCCAGGAACACCTCGATACCAAAGAGGGCTTACTGTAAGCGGGTAAGCTAAATAGCAAAGGTACTTTGTTTGACCAGATGCCGCTGCCTTATGCTAAGGTAGCGGCATTGTTTTTTCTGTTGTTGCCTGTTTATGCAAACCTCTGACAATAATAAAAAATCTCTGTTTGGCCCGGCAACCTTAGTTACTGCTGCCTTTATTGGTCCTGGCACTGTGGTGACCGCCTCTCTGGCGGGTGCCAACTTTGGTTATGCGCTGATCTGGGCGCTGGTATTTTCTGTTGCGGCCACCATGATCCTACAGGAGATGGCGGCCAGGCTTGGTATTGTTACCGGACGGGGCCTGGGTGAGAACCTGCGTCAGCTGGTGCAGAACCCGCTGCTACGCTGGCCGTTGTTGTTATTGGTTGTCGTGGCTATTGTGATTGGCAACAGCGCCTATCAGGGCGGTAATATCAGCGGTGCAGCCCTGGGTGCTGATGCGCTGTTTGCTGACAGCGCCCTTGCACTGCAATGGAAAAATTATACCTCGGTTAACCCCTGGGCATTGTTGCTTGGCTTAGTGGCTGCGGTGGTGTTGTGGTTTGGTCAGTATAAGCTGATTGAGCGCTGCCTTATCGCGCTGGTGATCCTGATGAGTCTGGCCTTTATTGGCACTATGCTGCTTACCCGCCCCGATCTGGCGGCGCTGATTAAAGGCGCGCTTTGGCCGGCTATTCCAGCAGGAGCTGTACTCAGTGTGGTGGCATTAATTGGTACTACGGTGGTGCCGTATTCACTGTTTTTACATGCTGCGGCAGCAGCGCAGAAATGGCCGCATACTAATGTAGCGCCGCAGGCAGCCATCCGGGCGGCACGGCAGGATATTGCTGTTGCGATACCGCTTGGCGGTCTCATCTCTATTGCTATCGTATCAACCGCGGCGACGGCGTTTTTTGGCCGTGAACAGCAGCTGGATAATGTTGCTCAGCTGGCGCAGGCCCTAACGCCGTTGTTTGGCAGCGCCGCGACCTGGTGTCTGGCATTGGGGTTGGTGGCTGCTGGCTTGTCATCAGCAATTACGGCGCCACTTGCTGCTGCCTATGCACTGGCCGGCGTGCTGAATAAACCACTGGATTTAAAGCAGCCAGTGTTTCGTGCGACCTGGATTTTTATCGTGCTATGCGGGGTTATGCTGTCATCGCTTGGGATCAGGCCGGTTAACGTTATCTGGTTTGCTCAGGTAGCCAATGGCATATTACTGCCGCTGATTTGTCTGTGTTTGCTTTTAGCGATGAACCACAAAGTATTAGGGGCTTATCGCAATAACCGTTGGCAAAATGCGCTGGGTATTATTGTGCTGCTGGTTAGTTTGCTGTTAAGCGGCCGAAGCCTGGCGCTGGCGTTTGCGCTGCTTTAACGACAGCTTAACTATACACTTAACTGTACAGGGGTTGGTGTGCCTGTAATGGTAAACGCCTGAATGCCGCAGACGCTATGCGATAGCGTAAAGGTTGTTTGTTCGCTGCCAGTATAGGCCAGTGCTGTTTGGGGCCATCTAACCAGTCAGGGTGCTGCATCATATCCAGCTTGCTGTGAAAATACGCTGACAGCGTGCCGACGTCACGCCAGTAATGTGGCAGGCTTTGCTCGCCTGGCAACTGGTTCGTGCTGAAATCGTAGACGCAGGCCAGCTTCTGTTCGCATATTTTTGGCAGCAGGTGATGGCCAAAGTCGTGATGGCAGGATAGGTCAAGCTGTTCTAACTGCTGGCACAGGTAGCGGGCATCAAACAGATAATTACCCATTGATGCCAGTACGTAGCCAGGATGCCCCGGTATGGTTGGAATGTCGGCTTGCGGTTTTTCACAAAATTTAACGATGTGATGCTTAGCATCGGTGCTGAAAATACCAAATTGCCGTGCCTGGCTAACCGGTATGGTTGCGGCGCAAACCGTAACGGCAGCCCGCTGGTTCAGATGAAACGCCAGCATCTGCCGGTAATCCATTTTGTACACATGATCAGCACTTAATACCGCAATCACATCCGGGCGGTAATCACGAATAACACTAAGCTGATGCGCTACTGCGCCTGCAGTCCCCTGATCGGCATCAGCTGGAGCCCTGCACAGCTGCAAAGCGCCTGATCTGGCAAATAACGGTTGCCAGTATTGCTGCAGATGACGGTGCAAGCTGTCAGGCTGATACTGTGTCAGCACTAACACCTGGCTAAAACCTGAGTGGTACAGATTGCTCAGGGCAAAATCGATGATACGGCGTTGACGTACAAAGGGCAGGGCCGGTTTGGCCTGCTTTAATGTCAGCGGTTGCAAACGTTTACCGGCACCGCCGGCCAGAACGATGCTGAGTACTCGGCACATGTTCGTTACCTGCAATCAAGGTTGAACATAAAATGTACAGTATGATAAAAAAACAAGCTTGATATGTATCAAACGAAATTATGATATCGGGTAAAAGCGCCTGAACAGGCGCTAGCAGGACTATTACTGGCCAATACGGGTGCGTATTTCATTCACCAGAGGAGAGGCTTCAAAGCCATTCGACTTGGCCCAATCCACATAATCAAATTCAGCCAGGGTTTTAGACGGCATTTGTTTAACGATAAAAGTGCCAGACTCGTAAGCATCGTTACGGATAGCAAACTGCAACATATTTTCGTTATTACATTTCACACCGTCATAAATATTGCGAACGTTTATTTTATTGTCGGTCAGCATTTTACGTAACTGGTTGCGGTTATCTTCTTTCAGGTAGCCACACATACTGGCAGCCAGTTGATCATCGTTTGCACAAACAGTATGGCTTAGCGTTAATGCTATAAAAGAAACTAACAGTTTTTTCATAACCCCTCCCAGGGTATGGATTAAGATCTGCACAAGTATAGTGTGGCTTTCATCACAGGGTTAACTCAGCTGCAAAATTATGGCTGAATATTTTCAGTTGCTTAGCAGGTTTAGTCATATAACAGCGTTATACTACGCAAAGCGGTAGCCCGGTGTGCCGGGCGCGGGTAGCAGGAGATAAGATGTCTACGCTGGAATATATGTTGTTAATGTTCTTACTGGTGGCAAGCAGTGCTTTTTTTTCAATTTCGGAGATAGCGTTGGCGGCTTCGCGCAAAATGCGTCTGCGGCTGATGGCAACAGAGGGCAATATTAACGCGGAAAAAGTGCTGGCCTTGCAGGAACACCCGGGTAACTTCTTCACCATAGTGCAGATTGGTCTTAACGCGGTGGCCATTTTGGGCGGTATTCTGGGGGAGTCTGCATTTACACCTTATTTCAGCTCTGTGCTGGCAATGTTTTTCAGCGGACATTGGGTGGCAAATGCGGCCTTTGCGCTGTCAGTATTCTTTGTTACTTCACTGTTTATCCTGTTTGCTGATTTAATGCCCAAAAGGCTGGCGATGATTTCACCTGAGCAGATTGCCATCCGGGTGGTGAGCCCGATGTTGTGGCTTATCACACTGCTTAAACCCTTTGTCTGGCTGTTTAACAGCCTGGCCAATGCCTGTTTCAGTTTGTTTAATGTCCCGACGATGCGTAAAGATGACATCACGCCGGATGACATTATTGCGATGATGGAAGCCGGTGCCCAGGCCGGTGTGCTGCAGGAGCATGAGCACCAGCTACTGGAAAACGTATTTGATATGGAATCCCGCACTGTTACGTCGGCAATGACTGCGCGCGAAAGCCTGATTTTTTTTACCACCGATGAGTCACAAGACAATATTAAAGCCAAGATAGCCGAGCATCCCCATGCAAAGTTTATAGTGGTTGACGGTGTGCTGGACAGAGTAGTGGGCTATGTGGATACGCGCGATATTTTAATGCAGGTGTTGCATGAGCAACCTATTTCGTTAAAAAAAGAGGGCATTGTACGCTCGCCGCTGATTATTCCCGATACGTTGTCGTTGTATGAAGTACTGGAGCACTTTAAGTCTGCCGGTGTCGACTTTGCTATCATCATGAATGAGTATGCATTGGTGGTTGGCATCATTACGCTTAAGGATGTGATGAGTATTGTGATGGGCGAGTTGGTTAGCTCAGAGGAGGAGCAAATTGTTGCCCGCGACACGAACTCCTGGCTGGTAGAAGGCCTGACGCCGTTGCAGGATGTGATGCGGGTGCTGGATATAGACAGTTTTCCCAACCCGGAAAACTATGAAACTATTGCCGGTTTTATGATGTACACGCTGCGTAAGATCCCCAAACGAACCGACTTTGTACTGCATGGCGGTTACAAGTTTGAAGTGGTTGATATCGACAGTTATAAAATTGACCAGCTTTTGGTTACACGGGTTGCCGCGCAGGATAACACTGAAAAAGCCTGAACACTGCCAGCAGCTTAAGGCTGCTGGCTATCGTCGTTGTCAGATTGTACCGGGGTAGTGGCAAGCTCCAGCATTTTTTCACGGAAGCTGCTTAGCCCCTGCATCACCAGATCGTAGGTTTTATTGACACCACCTTCTACTTCACCCTCGTAGACTTTCAGGCCTTTCAGAATGTCCTTAGCATCGGTAAAGCCTTTTTCGATGCCACCCCCTATTACTTTTAAAAAGCTATCGAGGGTTTCCTCTTCTGATTTACCCGGGGTCAGCTCTTTGTAACGGCTGTAAAAACCGGTAGCGAAGGCTACTATGCGCTCGGCAGTGGCTTCCGGGGAAGTATCAATTCCTGAGTCATAAATTTTCTGGGCGGCATTTTCGCCCAGCACCGGCTCCAGTTCTGCGTTAATGCCTTCCAGTGCCGTTTTATACAATAAACTTAACGAATCATTGTTACTGCGCAGCGACACCTGCTCGTTGGCACGCAGTATGGCGGTGTTCTGTGCCTGGCGGGCCTGCTCTGCACGATCTTTTCCTGTCAGTTGCTCAGAGGCTTTAGTATTGCTGGACGGCTGTTTTGCTACGCCACTCAGTGGCGAATTGCTGCCGGAGGTAATAGACATAATGCAGCTCCTGTTTCGTTATCAGTAGATTTAGTATAACCCGTAGCCGGTTATCGGCCGTGTGCGCTTAAACTTTAATCATTTTTCAGCATAAATAGCCTGTTTTAATTTACCCCGGTATAAATGGTACGCCAGCGTTCCGGCACGCAACGCCATAAACAGCGTCATTGCTGCCCAAAGCGCGTGGTTTTCATGCTGTTGCAGCAGCCAAAAGCAGCCTGCAAACCCTAAGAGAGCAATAAACATGCTGTTACGCAGCAATGCGCCTTGAGTCGCTCCGATAAAAATACCATCGAGCAAAAAGGCCCAGCTGGCAATCAATGGAATAACTATCATCCATGGCAGATAGCGTGCCGCTTCTTGTTGCACCGTATCTATGCTGGTAAGTAATGCCACTAACTGGGTGTCAAAAGTGGCATAGCCCAGACTGAAAAGCACTGAAAGCAGCAGACACCAGCATGACAGCAGGCTCAGGGAGATGTTCAGATCCGCATTATTTCTGCTGCCGATGGCATTGCCCACCAGGCTCTCGGCGGCATAAGCCAGACCATCAAGCGCATAGGAAACCAGCATCAGAAAGCCAAGCAGTACCGCATTGGCGGCAAGAGTATCATCACCAAAGGCGGCTCCCTGAAACGCAATAAATACAAAGACCGCCTGCAGGCATAAGCTGCGCAGAAAGATATCGCGGTTAAGAGACAGTAGTGGCAGGGCGCTGCTCAGGCTTAACTTGAGCTGCCGTAGTTGTTTAAAAATGTCGTAGCCGGCACTTTGTCGTAACAAATAAAGCCCCAGCGCTAATGCTGCGTAGTCGGCAATGACTGACGCGGCCGCAACACCGGCGGTATACCAGCCAAAAATCAGCACAAACACCAGATCGAGTACGATATTTACCGCATTACCAAACAGCAAAAGCCACATCGGTGCACGGGCATTTTGCCGGCCCAGAAACCAGCCCATCAACACTAAATTGACCAGTGTTGCCGGGGCGCTCCAGATCCGGACGCTGAAGTAGAGCTTAGTTTGTTGTAGTACTGCAGTGCTGGCATCACTGAAATAAAAACTGAGTGTAATTACCGGCCATTGCAGCAACAGCAGCAACGCACTTAACAGCAGCGCCAGTAGTATGCCCTGTTGCAGGCCCGGCACTGTAGCTGCATCGCCGCCCCGGCCGTAGGCTTGTGCTGTTAGTCCTGTGGTACTCATACGCAAAAAGCCCAGTAAAAAGTACAGCAGGCTGATAATGCTGCCACCCAATGCGACACCGCCCAGATAATGTGGCTCAGGTAAGTGACCAACCACAGCGGTATCAATTAAACCCAGCAAAGGCACACATAAGTTTGATAGCACCATAGGCAGCGCGATTAACGCTATTTGTCGCTGTTTTTGCCAAAGGACGCTGCGCTTAAGCATATATTTAATCCGTTACCGCTAAAACGCTGATAATACACGCTGTATTAATGTGCGGCGACCTCGTTTGTATAACGCGGCGCCGGTATAATAATCGCAATTGAGTTTAGCGGAAGCCGCCGGGTGATTGAATATAAAAGTGCCGCTTTTTACCGGGCAACCTTTGCGCTTTGCCTGGCAGCCGTAGTGGTATTTGCTAATTTGCATCTGCTGCAGCCATTGCTGCCGGTATTAAGCCGGCAGTTTATGCTAAGCCCGCTGCAAACCAGCTGGGCTTATGCCATCGGCACTTTGTGTCTGGGATTGTCTTTACTGGTCTATGCTGCGTTGTCAGATGCCTGGGGGCGTAAAAAACTGCTGCTAGTTACGCTTTTTGGTATGACTTTAAGCACCCTTGCACTGACTCAGGTTGAAAGTTTTAGCGCTTTATTGTTCTGGCGGGCAGTGCAGGGTATTTTTCTCGGTGGCCTGCCTGCTGTGGCGATAGCGTATATGGGTGAAGAGTTCAGTAAGCCGGCGCTGGTCGCTGCGGTAGGGTTTTATATCAGTGCGAACTCCTTAGGCGGTATCAGCGGGCGGCTGATGGCGGGGGCGCTGGCCGACATTGGTCACTGGCAGTGGGTGTTCTGGCCGGTTGCTCTGCTTGGGGCAATAAGCTGTGTGTTAGTCTGGCGGAACTTGCCGCCGGCAAAGCAGTTTGTCGCTAAACCTTTTGTGCTGCGTCAGGCGCTGGCAGACAACCTGTATCATTTACGTCAGCCTTTATTATTGCTGACTTACCTGATTGGCGGGCTCAGCTTTTTCATTTTCCTCAATCAATATACCTATATTGCCTTTGTGTTATCCGATGCGCCTTATCATTTATCCAGTTTCTGGATTGGGTTGCTATTTGTAACCTATTTCACCGGTACTGTCGGCTCTGCCATTTCCGGAAAAGTGGCAACAAAACTGGCCGCGCCTTTGGCGATGGGTCTTGGCGTGCTGATTGTGATGCTGGGTACCTTGCTTACCCTCAGCAACCAGTTATGGCTGATAGTGGCAGGTTTCTTTGTCAACGCCTTTGGTTTTTTTCTGACCCATTCACTGGCCAGTAGCTGGGTTAACCAGTGCGCGACCCGGGCTAAAGCCAGTGCCAGCGCACTTTATCTGGTGTTTTATTATGTTGGCGCCAGTACCGGCGGTATTTATTTGCAGCCATTCTGGCAGTGGCTGCAATGGTCTGGTGTGGTGATAGGGGCCTTACTGATGTACAGCCTGACATTGGGTCTGTGTTTTTGGTTGTGGCGACGCGCCAAGCGTCTGCAGTTGTGTTAGTTCAATTGCGGTTAGCTGGCGTAGCTGTCCTGGCGCAAGCTGGCCAAGGCTCAGGTTATGCAGGCGGATACGCTTTAGTGCTACAACGTGGTAGCCTTGAGTTTTACACATATAGCGTATCTGCCGGTGCAGGCCCTGTGTCAGGGTGATGGTAAACTGCTGCTGGCTGTTGCGGCTGACCCTACATGGACGCGAATGATATTGTGTCGTGCCCAGTTGCCAACTGACACCTGACGCCATCGCCGTAATAAAGGCTTCGCTGATAGGCTTATCAGTATCTACCAGATAGGTTTTTTCGTGATAAAAGTCGGGGTGCATCAGCTGCTGGCTAAGCCCGCCATCGTTAGTTAACAGCAATAAGCCGCTGGAGTCTTTGTCTAACCGTCCTACCGCAAATACGCGCTCTGGCAGGGTTGTCAGCAGCTGATACAGGCTGGCCGGATCCTGCGGGCGATTATTGCAATCTATGCCGACAGGTTTGTGGTACAGCCAATATTGGCGTGGTGGCAGCGCCGGTAAAGGCAGGTCATTTATCAGAATTTCATCGCTCTGGTTGACCATGTCAGTATGTAGCGCGGCTTTGCCATTACAGTGTACTTGCCCGGCGCTGATCAGGCGCTCAGCTGCGCGGCGCGAGCAGTAGCCGCTTTGTGCAATCCATTTAGCTAAACGGTGTCGGGGAGTATCTGATGACATATTTAGAGGTCTGTTTCGTTAAAACGCCAATAATAACCGATAAGGCGCAGAATAATCATCAGCTTGTAACACAACTGCGGCATGATGTTTGTGCCTGCTAAGGCAAATCTGTTCCTCCTCGTTCTTTGTTTATACCGGGCCTTGTTGCCCGGTTTTTTTTTACTTCTTTTTATACAGATGCTTTCATAAAAGTATCGCTGTGCTGTCATACAAATGACGCAAAAAGCCGGCACAATGCTCCGCGTTATACCTTCCTTCCTGGATTATTGACACTATTTAGTGGCGCGGGAGTTTGCTCCCGCTTTATTTTCCCGCAAAAAAATTCACAGCGCATTTAAACCTTTCGTTTTACCCTGTCGACTAACCACACAAATCAGATAGTTATTAAACGATGTAAGGGCGTTTATGGCAATGGAGATTGCACAGGCAGTCGCGGCGGCAAAAGAAGGTGATAAAAAAGCGTTTTATCAGCTTTATCAGCAGTTTGTCGGCAGGGTGTATGCCATATGTTGGCGATTGCTGGGGAATAAGCAAAAAGCCGAAGATGCCAGCCAGGAGATTTTTATCAAAGTGTGGCAGCAATTACCGGCGTTTCGCGGCGACAGCAGTTTTGGCACCTGGTTACATACCATAGCGACGCGTACCGCAATAGATTTATGGCGCCAGGATAAGCACTTGCGGCTAACCGACAGTAGTGACGAGCAGCCGGAGCTGGCCGACGTGGCAACAGAGTGCAGCAGCAGCGCTGCGCCGCTGGAGCAGGCAATACAGCGATTGCCCGCTCAGGCCAGAGCCGTATTTGTGTTATTCGCGCTGGAAGGCTATCAGCATCAGGAGATTGCTACCATGCTCGGAATTGCCGAGGGGACATCCAAAGCACAGTATTTTCGTGCCAGACAACTGTTACAGGAGTGGCTAGCAGATGAATGAGCAACTATTAGACAAAGCAATCAGCGCCTTAGCACCAGACATAATGCCAGAGCGTGATCTGTGGGCAGGTATAGAGCCGCAACTGGCTGAGCGGTCGCCGAAAGCTAAACCGGTGTTGTGGCATTGGGCCACGGCCGCCATGCTCGGCCTGGCGTGTCTGGTTAGCTGGCAGCTGGCACTGTTGCCGGGGACATCAGGCAGTACCCAGGCCAGTATGCCGACTGCTGAGTTGATGCTGCTTCAGGTATATGAAACGCAAAAGGCCAATCAACTTAGTCAGACCGTTGCTATTGCAGAAGGGTTTGATAACTGGCAGCAACAGTTACAGGTGTGGGATCAGGCAATTGCTCAGGTTCGTCACGCCTTACAGTTTTATCCGGATGAACCGCAGTTGTTAGCGCAATTGCAAAGCTTATATCAACAGCAACTGGCGTACATTCAGCGCGCCACTTTGCAACAACCTTTAGCCATGAGTTAGGAGAGTATTATGCAAACAGTAAGCAAAACCTGGGTTAGCGGCCTGGCAGCAGTATTGTTATTAGGTATCAGCCAGTTGGCGTTGGCTGACGATAGGCAAAGCGTCAATGAAAACCGCAGCGTCAGTACCAATGAAAAAATTTACATTGAAGTGATGAGTGGTGAAGTAACGATTAAAGCTGTTGACAGCAACCAGTTTAAAATTGTTGGCAAATTGGACGAAAAGGCCACCGGCTATACGCTGGATTCAAAAGACGGTTTTACCCGGTTTGAAATGACCATGCCTCGCCAGGTAAATTACCGTGGTAATGAGAAATCCAGTGGCGCTGATTTACGTGTTGAAGTGCCCATCGGCAGCACCCTGGAGTTTAAAGGTGTAAACAGCGATGTAAGCCTTAGTGGTATCAGCGGAGGCAGTAAAATAAGCACTGTGAATGGCAAAATTGCTGCGGTCAATCTGTCAACACTGGTGCAGTTAAGCACGGTGAACGGCGAAATAGGCAGCAAAGACAACAGCGGTCAAATTGAACTGAGTTCGGTAAACGGTGAGATTACTGATGTTGGTTCAACCGGCCGGTTGGATTACAGCGTAGTAAACGGCAAAATTGAAGCCAGAACCGGTGCAGAAGAAATCAGTGTCAGCACAGTGAATGGTGACGCCAAACTAAAAATGACCAGCACACAGCGCCTTAAGTTAAGTACAGTAAACGGCGAAATTGACGCTGAACTGGCTAACTCAGTTAGCCCGCGCATCAGCGGCAGCAGTGTCAGCGGTGATATCGAGTTAAAACTGGAAACCAAAGTCAGTGCCCGCTTTGATATCAAAGCATCAGCCGGTGGTGATATTGATAATAAACTTACCAGCGACAAAGCCAGTAAAGCTAAATATGGCCCGGCACGCAGCCTGCAATTCAGCACCGGTAGTGGTGATGGCAGTGTGGAGCTGAGCACGGTAAGCGGCGATATCGAGCTGGATAAGCTGTAAGTATAAAAACACCGTTAACTGAATCGCTGCGGGTGTGCTGTGGCGATTCAGTTAAGCGCGTTAATCTGCTAAACTCTGCGCGCCTTTTACCAGCCTCAGAAGAAGTGAAGATGACTCTTGCAACTCAGGTTCTGGCGGTCAATGACGATCTGCCAATTCGTACAGATTTACCGGTGCACTCCGGCAAAGTGCGCAGTGTTTACTGGCTGACAGCCGAAGACAGTGCACGGCTTATCCGTGAGAAAAATTATCCTGTAGCGTTAGATACGCCGCTTGCGATTATGGTAATCAGCGACCGTATATCGGCTTTTGACTGTATCTGGCATGGTGAAAATGGCCTGAACGGGGTACCGGGTAAAGGCGCGGCATTAAATGCGATATCCAATCACTGGTTTTCGCTGTTTAAACAGCACGGCCTGGCTGACAGCCATATTCTGGATATTCCGCACCCGTTGGTGTGGATAGTACAAAAAGCCCGGCCGGTTAAAATCGAGGCCATTGCCCGCCAGTACATCACCGGCTCTATGTGGCGTGCTTACAGTAAAGGTGAACGCGAATTCTGCGGTATAACGCTGCCGGAAGGGCTGCAAAAGGATCAGAAATTGCCTGACATTCTGATCACGCCTTCTACCAAAGGGATATTAACCGGACTGGACGGTGTGCCAGAGGCAGATGACGTCAATATTTCCCGCGCTGATATTGAGCGGCACAGTCAGGCGTTTGGCTTTGAACAGGTAGCAGATATTGACCTGTATGAAACGTTGCTGAAACAGGGCTTTAGTGTGATCAGTGACGCGCTGTCCGCGCTGGACCAAATGTTTGTCGACACCAAGTTTGAATTTGGTTACGTCAAAGATGCACAAGGCAACAGCAAACTGATTTATATGGATGAGGTGGGAACACCTGATAGTTCCAGAATTTGGGATGGCGCCAGCTGGCGCGATGGCAAAATTGTTGAGCAGTCTAAAGAAGGCTTTCGTCAGTGGCTGCTGAATCATTTCCCTGAGCCGGATATTCTGCTGAACAAAGATCGTATGCCAGAGCGCGCCGCATTGGCCCGCGATAACGCCTTGCCAACAGAGGTGATGATGGATATTTCCCGCACCTACCTGGGAATTGCCGAGCGCGTAGTCGGTCACAAAATTACCTTGTCAGCCGATCCGAAGACAGAAATTATCGCGGTATTAGATCAGCAGTACGGCCTTATCGCCAAATAAGCGGGTCGGCTGCGTTGTCATTGCCAGATGCCAGTAGCCCCACCTGCTGGCATCTGTATTTTCAGCCTGGCAAATTTGCTTTTACCGCAACGGATGTAATTAATTCTTCCGGTTTGTAATCAAACGTAACCAACTGTTTATTTTGGTTAATTCACATGGTGTTATCAGCATGAAGTCCTTACTCTGAGCCGGTTATAATTACCCTTCGGAAGGACTTCATGAAATCAGTTTATTTATCTTCAATGCTCTTGTTATCGGCGGCACTTGCCGGGTGTGGTGGCAGCAGCGGTGGTGATGAAACCACGGCAGACAGCTATCTGCAATTTTATAACGGCGCCTCTGTCGCAGGTAATACTCAGTTAAAAGCCGGTGATACCAGCATTGGTTCTGCAGCCTACGGTGATGTTAGCTCTGTTGTGGCATTAAAAGCTGATGCTTATGAGCTGCAACTGATTGATGTAGCATCGTCAGCCAATTTGCTGAACGACGATATTACGTTAACGAAGGACAACAAAACCCTGTACATTTTGACCCAGCAGGACGGCCAGTATGATCAGCTAAGCCTGAGTTTTGTCCGTGAGCCAGAGCTTGACGATAAATTTAATTTACATATGGTGAATTTATCTGAGCAATATCCACAGCTTGACGTGCATATTGCGCCAGAAGGCAAAGGTTTTACTGATGCAGAGTTGCTGGATAGCCTGAGCCTGCTTGAGGTAACCACAGAAGTAAAAACACAGGATCTGGGCAAGTATAACCTTTACTTGACTCAGGCTGGCCAAAACACACCTGTTTTCACAGCTCAGGGCGTGAACTTTGCTTATGAAAATACCTACGTCATGATTATCCGTGACAAACATGGTGCACTGGAAAACCAGCTATCGCTTGATTTGGTGCTGAACTCGTCGTCAGTGACCGCTTATAACAATGTTGATGCCAGTGCGCAGTTCCGTATGTACAACAGCCTGACGCAGCCGGTAACACTGGCGCTGGATAATACTGAGGTTGCTACGGTACCTGCAGGCAGCATGAGTAGCTATGTTGCAGGAGCTAAAGGCGACTTTAGTCTGTCGGTACGTGACGCAAGCGGTAATTTGCTACTGAACAGCGCGCTGCTGAGCCTGGCAGCTGGCGAGAGTAAAGCGGTATTGCTTTACAATAATGCTGATGAACAGGCAGAAGCACTGACCGTAGTTGAAAAAGACACACCGCAGCTGCAGGCGCATGATGTGGTCGTAGCAAACCTGGTACCGGACTTTGAAAAACTGCAGTTTTACTTTGTTCGCCAGAACGAAACCATCAGCAACGCACGCTATAACGTGAAAAACCTGGAGTTTAAAAAGCAGCAAGCTATCAACCTGCCAAAAGACTACTACGCCATTTCGCTGGTGCAGGTGGCCGATAATGGCAGTACCACTTTGCTGGATAAAACTGCCAGTATGATGCTGGAAAGTGGCAAGCACTACACTCTGCTGGCAGAAAAAGACGATGCAGCACCTTCTGGTTACAAGTTAAAGCTGGTGCACTAACAGCTTAGTTAATGCCGGTTGAAGGTTCTGGCGGCATAAAAAAGGCGATCTTAAGATCGCCTTTTTTGTTGTCTGTTTATCACTACCGTCAGTGAGCTGTGATAACGAACAGCATGTTTTATCAGAAGCTGTAGTTTGCACCCACAGCAAATAACTGGCTCTTATTGCTGTAATCACCCTGATAACCGCTGTTATACAGTGGTACGTCCTGCACGTTATATTCACGCTCATTTACAGAGACATCGCCGGTAAACAGGTAACCGTAAGCGAAATCCAGGCTCAGCTTGTCAGTTAACTGCCAGTTGGCGCCCAGCGAGGCCCAAACCCGATCGTCGGTTGGAATACGCGCGGTTTTGTGTGATTGTCCGATAGGGTTCTCGTCATAAGCTACGCCGGCTTTTAACGTGACATCGCTTTGCAGCACGTAGGTTGCACCTACTGCGAACGACCAGCTGTTGTGCCAGTATTCCGGAATGTAACCAATCTGCCCCGGATTATTCAGATTCGACGGGAGCTGGGTGCTAAGTGAAATACTTGGGTTAGCATCGGCACTTACAATATCAATACTTTCAAATGCACTCCACTCAGTCCAGGCTGCACTAAATTGCACAGACAGAGCTTTACTCAACTGTTGGTCAAGGCTGAATGCCGCGGTAGCAGGAGTAGTTAACGCCACTTTGCTGGCTTCGGTCAGCTGGCTGTTTGCGGCCAGTTTGCCGGTAGATAAATCAATTGCCGGCAGGTTAGGCGCGACAACCAGATAGTTAGGATTTCCTGCCACATTGGCACCGGTTATTGGCGTATTGGTAATGACGGAGTCACCGGACAATCTGAAATGAATAGCAGAGTGGTACGTCAGAGCTAACCGTGTACCTTGAACCGGCTCACCATGGATACCCAGCGTATAACCGAAGGCCACGTCATCGCCTTCAACTTCATAGTGGCTGTCGCAATAGACGGCGTTATATACCGGCGCGCCAAACATCCGATTTGTTTCTGATTCACCGAGCTCACACAGGCCACTGTGGTCTTTATACTTAGACAGCGTGCCTTCTGCGCGGTTAACTGAAATACCCATACCTACAGACCATTGCTCGTTTAACTTATAGCCAACACTCGGCTGCAAGCTCAGCACTTCAATTTTCGTTTCATCAGCAAAGTAACGGCCGACAAAATCGTTGTCGTAGTCTGACGACAAACCAAACGGCACATAAAACCCTATACCCCAGCTTAATGAATCTGACACTTTATCGCTGTAAAACACAAAAGGTACTAACTCATTCAAACTATTTGAGCCCTCGGTACGACTATCATCTGATAGCGGCTGACCGTTAGCGCTTTGTGCTTGTGCGTTGCGGTAACGGGTTTTGGCCGTAATAAGGTTCAGGCCGCCACTTAACTGGGCGCCATCAAGTTGGGTTAATGCTGCAGGGTTTGAGTACACCAGGCTGGCATCGGTAATTTGTGCGCCACGGCCAGCGTAGGCATTACCCATACTGCTGACGGACTGTTCAAACAGTTTATAGCCTTCAGACTGCGCCGACAGACTGAACAGGGCGGAGAGAACGGCAACAGAAACGGCGGTTTTTCTAATCATATACATACCCGGTTGAATGTAAAAACCGGCAGTATAAAGAGGTCAGACCATAGAGTACAGGCATCAGCCCGCAAAAAGTTGTGGCTTGGTCGTTGAAATTGGCGTTCTGTGCTGCAGCTACATGGTATTTATGACTAATAGTTAGTGTTTTTAACTAACACAAACGAACGCGACGAGTGGTTAATTGAGATGAATATATTTTATCTTATTGAAAATATTCACGAATTTATTTTTTATGGCGCTGGCACAGCAGCTGCATTATTGGTATTAACTTGTTCAGTATTTTGTTTTCCAAAGGATGAATCATGAAAACGTCAAACACTTTTAAACTTACTGCCGCCGCTGCTGTACTGGCCAGCGTATTACTGACTGGCTGTAATCAGGCGAACAGTACTACGGCGACTACTACAGCAGAGGCTGTAGTTGCTATTCCGGTAGAGTCTGCACTGACCCGTCAGGGTGAAATCAGCAGCAGCTATCGCACGACAGCCACCTTGGAGGCGCGCGGTGAAGCGGAAGTGATCAGCAAAGCCACCGGCATAGTGCAGCAAATCCTGGTGGAAGAGGGGGATAAAGTGGTTGCCGGCCAATTACTGGCACAGCTGGATAACGAGCGCCAGCAGTACAGTCTGAACAAAGAGAAAGCCGAATTAAACCGTCTGGGTAGCGAATTAAAGCGGATGGAAGAGATGTATCAGCGCAAGCTGATAAGTGCCGATGTGTTTGAAAAACTGCAGTGGCAGTTTGATGCACTGCAAGCTTCTGTCAACCTGGCAGAGCTGGCGCTGAAAGAAACCGAAATTCGTGCTCCTATCGCGGGTGTAGTATCCCGCCGTTATGCCAAAGTCGGACAGCTGGTGAATCAACATGCTACGCAGTCGCTGTTTCATATCGTATCGAATCAGCAGTTGGAGGCCGTGGTGCATTTACCTGAGCAGCAATTAGCGCAGGCCCATGTTGGCCAGAATGCGGTGTTGCAGTTTGCCGGTATGCAGCCGGTAAAAGCCGAGCTGGTGCGTATTTCACCGGTAGTTGACGCGCAATCGGGTACTGTCCGTGCAGTGCTGAAAGTGGCTAATGAACAGCAGATATTAAAACCAGGCATGTTTGCTCAGGTACAACTGCAGTTTGATGTAAAAGCCGATGCTTTACTGCTGCCTAAGCGCGCGCTGATGAGCACTGACAATACCCAGACCGTGTTTGTTATCGACAGTGAAAATAAAGTCAGTCGTAAGCAGGTACATCTGGGCTATCAGGCCGACAATACTGTTGAAGTGTTATCAGGCCTGGCGCTGGGCGACCAGGTGGTGATTGCCGGGCAGTCAGCGTTAAAAGACGAAGCCCTGGTAAATGTGGTAACGGTACGCGAGTTTTAAGACCGCTCAAATGGAGTAAAAACCGGCTTATCTTAAGCCAACCGTTGGAGCCCTGGACGGGCGGAAACGAGCCCCCAGGGATGGGTTTACGGCGTGTTGGCGTAGGTAAGCCGGTTTTGCAGATTAACTAGAAGTACTGCCTTTCATTGAATAAATACAACAATAATTTAAGCTCACAGGACATGATGCTATGAAGCTGGTTGATACCGCGGTAAGCCGCCCCGTCACTATCTGGATGTTCACACTAGGTATTTTACTTTTCGGTCTGGTTGCTGCAGGCCGCCTGGCGGTGAATTTATTGCCTGATTTATCTTACCCGTCACTGACAGTGCGCACCGAATTTGTCGGCGCTGCGCCGGCTGAAGTCGAGCAGCTGGTCAGTAAACCTATTGAAGAAGCCGTCGGCATTGTTAAAGGGGTGCGCAAGGTGCAGTCGGTGTCACGCTCTGGCCGCTCAGATGTGGTGATGGAGTTTGACTGGGGCACTGATATGGACCTGGCTGCACTGGAAGTACGCGAAAAACTGGATGTATTATTCCTGCCTTTGGAAATTGAAAAACCTTTGCTGCTGCGGTTTAACCCGAACTTAGACCCGATAGTGCGCCTTGCCCTGAGCCGGGATACCGAAGCGGAAGCGCTAAGCCCGGCGCAGCTGGTTAGTTTACGCACCTTTGCTGAAGAAGATTTGCGCCGTGCACTGGAGTCGTTGCCCGGTGTTGCCGCCGTAAGACCTGACGGTGGTCTGAGTCAGGAAATTCAAATTCTGGTCGATCCGGAAAAGCTCAGTCAGCTGCAGCTGGATATCAGTCAAATCAGTGAGCGGTTACGTGAAGAAAACCTGAATCAGGCAGGTGGCAGGCTGGAAACGCCGAGCTACGACTATCTGGTGCGTACCATCAACCAGTTTGCAAACCTAAGCCAGATTGAAGATCTGTACGTAGCCGAAGTGGCAGGCAGCCAGATCCGCTTAAAAGATATTGCCCAAGTGCGGGACAGCTTTGTTGACCGTCAGAGTATTACTTATATTAATGGCAAAGAAGCCATTGAAGTGGCCGTATACAAAGAGGGTGATGCGAATACGGTACAAGTTGCAGAAACACTGCTGGCACAGTTACCACAGTTAGAAAAATCTTTGCCAGCCGGTTACCGGCTAACCCTGGTGTATGACCAGTCTGAATTTATTAAACAGGCGATTGAAGAGGTTAAATCTTCAGCCATCGTCGGCGGTCTGCTGGCGATGCTGGTGCTGTATCTGTTTTTACGCAATGTTTGGGCAACACTGATTATTTCGGTTTCGATACCGGTATCGGTAATCGCTACCTTTAATCTGATGTACGGTCAGGGTATTACGCTGAACATGATGAGCCTGGGCGGTATAGCGCTGGCCGTTGGCTTACTGGTCGATAACGCTATCGTTGTGCTGGAGAACATTGCCCGGCACAAGGAGCAGGGTAAAGATGCTTTTACTGCCGCCAGAACCGGTACCCGCGAAGTGGCAATGGCCATAACCGCATCAACACTGACGACAGTTGCGGTGTTCTTCCCGCTGGTATTTGTTGAAGGTATCGCCGGGCAGTTATTCCGGGATCAGGCTTTGACGGTTACTTTTGCGCTGCTGGCATCGCTGGTGGTAGCGCTGACGCTGATCCCCACCATGGCCGCGCGCGAACGTAGCCGTAGTAACAGTGCTGATTCACCTGTTGCCGCCGCAGCAAGCGCTGAGCCGGTGCGCCGCTGGTACTACTGGCCAACCTGGCCGCTGCGGATGCTGGGCAAGGCTCTGCGTGGCCTGATGCTGCTGGTGATGATGTTGCTAACGTTGGTATTTCGTCTGGTTGGCCGGGCGCTGGCCTTCGCCTTTAAACCGCTGCTGGCGGTAGTGCAGTGGTTGCTGGTGCAGCTGGAGCGGGTGTATCGCCGTGCGTTACAGGCTGCGCTTAATTTCAAAGCGTTAACTATAGCGATTACGTTAGCGGTAGCCGCAGGCTGTTTTGCGTTACTGCCGCGCTTAGGCGCCGATGTAATACCGGCGATGAGCCAGGGCGAATTTTTTGTTGAAGTACAGTTGCCGGTAGGCAGTGCTATTGAACAGACCGATAAAGTACTCACCAGCCTGGCAGCTATTGCCGCTGAGCAAACCGTGGTTAAGCGTAGCTATGCGCAGGCCGGTACTGGTGCCCAGATGACGGTTGATCCCAGTATAGGCGGCAGCCACTGGGGACGGCTGAGCATAGTGTTAGAGCCGGGTACCAACGCTGAGCAGGAGCAGCAGGTTATCACGACACTGCGTGATTATCTGGCCCTGCAGCCTGATATTATGGTGAAAATTGACCGGCCGCAGCTGTTTAGCTTCAGTACGCCTCTTGAAGTGGAGCTATCCGGTTATGAGCTACCACAACTAAAAACTGCGGCAGATAACCTGGTTGCTGCACTGGAAGCCGACGATCGTTTTACTGATGTTAAAACCAGTCTGCGCCGCGGCCAGCCGGAAATTACATTGTATTTTAATCATGGTTTGTTATCGCAACTGGGTATGACATCACATGATGTGGCCAAAAGGGTTGCCGCTTATGTCGGTGGCGAGCTGGCGGGGCAATATTCAGTGAATGACCGTAAAGTAGATATCCGCGTCAGGCTGGAAGAGCAGTACCGTCAGTCTGAGCAGCAACTGGCACAACTGATCATTAATCCGGGCAGCGATAAGCCGTTACCACTGTCTGCTGTGGCAGAGATAAAACGTGAAACCGGCCCGAGTGAAATTACCCGTATCGGCCAGCAGCGGGTGGCTGTGGTTAGTGCCAACCTGGCTTACGGTGATTTAGAGCAGGCAACCCAACGCGCCCAGACAATATTATCGGCTCAGCGTCTGCCGTATGGCGTCAGTGCTGCTGTAATGGGACAAAGTGAGGAAATGGAACGTGCTTATACCTCGCTGACGATGGCACTGTTACTGGCGGTTTTTCTGGTGTACTTAGTAATGGCGTCACAGTTTGAGAACCTGCTGCAGCCGCTTCTGATCCTGTTTACTGTACCTCTGGCCGGTGCCGGTGCTGTGCTGGGATTGTGGCTAACCGACACCCGCTTGTCTGTCATAGTATTTATCGGTCTTATCATGCTGGCCGGTATAGTGGTAAACAATGCGATAGTGCTGATCGATCGTATAAACCAGCTGCGTGGCGAAGGTGTTGCATTAACACAGGCCGTGTTAGATGCCGGTAGCAGCCGGTTGCGGCCGGTTCTGATGACGACACTGACCACCATTCTTGGCTTGTTACCTATGGCAATCGGAGGCGGTGATGGTAGCGAAATTCGTGCGCCGATGGCTATTACCGTGATCTTCGGTCTGGCGTTGGCCACTATGCTGACCTTGCTGTTTATTCCGGTGTTATATGCGCTGTTTAGCCGTGATAGCACAGTGCAGCCTGTCGCAGACAACGCACAGGAGGTGGGTGTATGAGTCAGCAACCTCTGGCACTTACCCGGTTTGCTTTAACGCGGCCTGTGACTATCTGCATGATGTTTTTATCGATGCTGGTGTTTGGCATTATTGCCAGCCGCATGCTGCCACTGGAGAAATTCCCCGGCATTGATATACCGCAGATTTTCATTAATGTGCCCTATAACAACGCGACACCGACTGAAATTGAGCGCTTGATCACCCGTCCGGTAGAAGAGGCACTGGCAACCGTCACCGGTGTGAAGGAAATGCGCTCCTGGTCAAATGAGAACAGTGCGGAAATCTCGCTGGAGTTCAACTGGGAAGAGAACATTAATAGCAAGAGTATCGAAGTACGTGAGCGGCTGGACAGCATCCGCCATCTGTTACCTAAAGATGTGGAACGCGTGCTGGTGTTTCAGTTCAACACCAATGATATGCCGATATTTCAGCTTAGGATCTCCAGCGAGCGCGATTTAGCAATGGCGTACGACTTGCTGGAGCGCCAGATTAAACGTCCGCTGGAACGGGTAGCCGGTGTATCAAAAGTTGAGCTGTATGGTGTTGAAAAGCGCCAGGTTGTGATCCGGCTGGACCCGGATAAAATGCGCGCCCTGAACATTGACGCCACCACCATCGTTAGTATGTTGCAAAGTAATAATTTTGCTATGACAGCGGGGGAGCTGCGTAATAATCAGAACAGCATACTGGTAAAACCGGTTGGTGAGTATCGAGAGCTGGAAGAGATAGCATCGCTGCCTATCCGGCCTGGATTAAGCCTGCGTGAAGTTGCAACCGTGCAGCTTGAACTGCCCAAACGTGAAGATGGCCGTCATCTGGATCAAAGCTACGCAGTGGGCATGAACGTATTTAAAGAATCAGGTGCGAACCTGGTTGAGGTTGCCCGTGCTGCACTGGCGGTAGTTGAGGCTGCCGACAATGATCCGGCGTTTAACGGTATCAGCCTGTATATCATGGACGACACAGCCAAAGGCGTTACCACCTCACTGGCCGACTTACTGAGCGCCGGAGGTATCGGGGCCTTGTTATCTTTTGCCGTGTTGTATCTGTTCTTACGCCATTTTGGCACCACTATGGTGGTGGTGCTGGCTGTGCCTGTGTCAATCTGCATAGCATTGGGGCTGATGTACTTTATGAATTACAGCCTGAATATCCTCAGCATGATGGGGCTGATGCTGGCCATCGGTATGCTGGTAGATAACGCTGTGGTGGTGACGGAAAGTATTTTCCGTGAGCGCGCGCTGGGTGGGGATGTGAAGGCCGCCACGGCCCGTGGTGTACGCCGCGTCAGTCTGGCGGTTGTTGCAGGTACTGCGACTACAGCGATAGTGTTTTTACCTAATATAGTTGGCCAGAAGATGGAGTTGACTATTTTTCTTGAGCATGTCGCGATCGCAATTTGTCTGTGTCTGGCGGTCAGTCTGTTAATGGCGCTGACGCTAATCCCCCTGCTAACTACCGGATTGAAGGTGCAGCCGGTAAAAGAGCAGAAATCAGGCGTGTTTGAAGCCAACTATCGCCGTGTTTTAGGTTGGGTGATGTATCACCCGCGTTGGTCAGCTTTTGTTGCTGTGCTGCTGCTTGGCAGTATTGTCATTCCGATGGGCGCTGTGTCGGGCGGTGACGAAGACAATGAGGACCGGGACCGGATTTTTCTTAATTACAATGTGCAGGGTAACTATGCTATTGCCGAAGTTGAAGAAGAAGTCAGTGCGATGGAGCACTATCTGTACGCGAACAAAGATAAGTTCGACATAGAGTCGGTATACAGTTATTACCGCTCCGGTCATGCTATTTCTATCATTATTTTAAAAGAGCAACTGAGTCAGCCGATGGTGCAGCTGAAAGAAGCCATCCGTAAGGACTGGCCGGCACTGGTGCGTTCAAAACCGTCTTTTGGCTGGGGAAATAATGGCGGCTTACAGGTACATTTACTGGGCAGTTCTACTGAAGTGCTGCTGGATTTGGCTACTGAAATTGAGCCTATGCTATCTGCCATTACCGGGCTGGAGGATGTTAGTTCAGAAATTGCTCATGGTCAGCAGGAGATCCAAATCACATTAAAACTGGATCAACTGCAGCGGCAGGGGTTATCTGCACAGCAGGTTGCCGGCGCTGTATCGCTGGCATTGCGTGGCACCAACTTACGCACTTTCAGAACTTTAGAGCAGGGCGAGCTGTTAATGCGGGTACTGTACGATGAAAAAGTCAGTCATTCGCTGGCAGAGTTGTCAGCCCTGCCGATACTGAATAAAGATGGGATCGTGATCAGCCTGCAGCAGCTGGCCGACATTAAAACAGCGCCAAGGCTGGATCAGATCCGCCGTTTTGACCGTCAGACTGGTATCGCGATACGCATGAATCTGGCAAAAGATTACACCATGGACAGTGCGCGGGAAGACATTAAAAAAGTGATGGATCAGTTGGCATTACCGTCAGGTTATCGCTGGTCATTTCAGGGCAGTTTTCAGCGCCAGGACGAGTCTCAGCAGGTGATGATGGTAAATATGCTGCTTGCTGTGGCAATGATTTATATCGTTATGGCGGCGTTGTTTGAATCATTATTGCTGCCAACGGCGGTTATAGGTTCTTTGCTGTTCTCGCTGGTTGGGGTGTTCTGGACCTTTATGTTAACCGGCACCAGCATGGGGATTATGGGCATGATAGGCATGCTGGTGTTGATGGGCATAGTGGTAAACAACGGCATAGTGTTGGTTGACCGGATTAATCAGGACCGGCAGGAACAGCCCGATGCGTCACTGCGCGAATTGATTATCCATGCCAGTGAGTCGCGGCTGCGGCCAATTCTGATGACGGTTGCGACAACCGTGCTGGGGCTGCTGCCACTGGCATTAGGCGGTACGCAAATTGGCGGTGACGGCCCAAGCTATGCACCTATGGCCATTGCTATTATCGGTGGCCTGTTGTTTTCTACCCTGACCAGCTTGGTATTGGTGCCGCTGACTTACTGGGGCCTGGTTAACCTGATTAGTGGCTGGACCAACTGGCGGCAGCAGTCGGTGCGTTATGCTGACAAAGTACTAAAAACAAGAGGTGGTTCAGTATGAGCTATCACCTGCTGGGATTATTACTGGCATTGCTGAGCAGCTGTCCGGCCTGGGCAGTATTACTTGAGCCGGGAAAACCGTCTACTGCACAGGCTAATGTCAGGCTGTTACCGCAGCACTTCACAATAGCCGGGCTTAACCGGGACCGCCAAATCCGGCTGTACCTGCCGCCACATTATCAGCACAGTACCAAGCATTATCCTGTGCTGTATATGCATGATGGTCAGAACATCTTTGATGATGCTACTGCCTATGCCGGCGAGTGGGGGGTAGATGAAACCCTTAATTTGCTATCAGAGCAAGGTTGGCTGGACCTGATAGTGGTAGCAATAGATAACGATGGCCGTCACCGGATGACGGAATACAGTGGCTGGGATAACCCCCGCTTCGGGCGTGCAGAGGGACACGAGTACACCGGTTTTATCCGTAGCGTGGTAAAGCCTTACATTGACTCACACTACCGTACCCTGCCAGGGGCAGCCTTCACTGGCATTATGGGTAGCAGTATGGGCGGTTTAATCAGCCATTATGCGGTGTTTAATCAGCCCGGTACTTTTGGCCGGGCAGGTATCTTCTCGCCGTCATACTGGTATGCCGAACAAGTGTTTGAGCAAACTAACAGCAGCACTCTGCCTGCAGACAGCCGAATTATGTTGCTGATGGGGCGGCAGGAAGGCAGTGAGATGGTTGGCAATATGCTGAAAATGGCTCATCTGCTGCAACAGCAAGGCCTGGAGCCACAACAGCTTGCAACTAAGGTTGTCGCGGGTGAGCATAACGAAGCGTTCTGGCGGCGCGAGTTTGCTGACGCTGTACTATATCTGTTTAATCCTGCAGCATTCTATTTAAGGCGTCCTTGAGCTGCGCAAGGTTTTACGCTAGACTGCCCGCCGTCCTTAAGGGAGTAATCTGCGGCTGTTTGATGCAGCCGCGCTACGGTCAACATACTTGTGCCGCATTGCACATGGCCGTATCGTTCAGCGCCCGCTGAATTGATGAGACTTAAGACATAATACCGGTCCATAGCGGGAGCCGTGTTATGTCTTATGTTTATTCCCGCCAAGGTTGTATTATGGACGCGTTTATCTCTTCTTTTACTGCTGTCGCTGTTGCCGAAATTGGCGATAAAACCCAATTATTGTCGTTATTTCTGGCCGCCAGATTTCGCGCCAGAGGCGCTATAATTGCAGGCATTCTGGTGGCTACCTTACTCAATCATGCGGCGTCAGCCTGGCTGGGTGTCTGGGTAGCGCAGTTTATTCCCCACGGTTGGCACAATCTGCTGCTTGGCGGCAGTTTTATCGCGGTAGCGCTTTGGTTACTGATCCCGGACAAAGATGACAGTGAAGACAATGGTATGCTGCGTTATGGTGCTTTTGCTGCCAGTTGCATGTTGTTTTTCCTGGCTGAGATTGGTGACAAAACCCAGATTGCAACCGTTATTCTTGCCGCTAGCTTTGAACAGGCCGTATGGTGGGTCATCGTTGGCACGACGTTGGGCATGTTGGCCGCGAATGTCCCTGTGGTTTATGCGGGTAGCTGGCTGATGCAAAAAATCTCACTAAAATGGGCCAGATGGTCAGCCTGTGCGCTGTTTATTGTGTTAGGAATTTACATTATCTGCTCTGACCAGCTTGCTGCACTGAGCTAAATTACAAGACCGGTGCCCGAAGCCATTGATTGTTATTTACTTTGCAGTTATGTTGCTCAATGAAACTGTTGTGTCAGCGTAACATTGAATCGACAGCCGTTTTAATAAAACAATAATAGTAGTAAAGGAGAATGCGTCATGAATGACATTAATGCGACACCGGTAGTAAACAGCTCTACCGCAAAGTTGGTGTATATTCTGTACTTGGTTGGTTTGGTGTTTGGTATCACCGGTATTATTGGTGTTATTGTCGCTTATGTGAATAAAGATGATGGCCCGGAGTGGTTGCAAAGCCATTATCGCTTTCAGATCCGCACGTTCTGGATGGGGCTGCTGTTCATGATCGTTGGCGGTATTTTACTGGTCGTCATGATTGGCTGGCTGGTCTATCTGTTCTGGATCGTCTGGTTGATTATCCGCTGCGTAAAAGGCCTGAAGCAGCTTGAACTGCAACAGCCCGTGCAGGACGAAAAAACCTGGATGTTCTAAACTGTTTTTCATAAAAAGCGAAGCTCAGGCTTCGCTTTTTTGTTTATGGCAGCTTTCTTACGTATTTCCGTCACAGTGCTATTGAACTGCCGGCGTGCTTTTTCTACCCTGTATCCGTTCAGCAAAATGTTGCACAACTAAAACAGGATCCCACTATGCGTTATAACGCCCTTTATCTGGCACTGGCTTTTGCCGGTGTGCTAAGTGCCTGCTCTCCGGCAGACAACACGTCTTCTACAACATCAGCAAATTCTGACGCTAAAACAGCTGAAACAACGGCAACGGTAAGCTTGTTGCCGGCATTTGAAAAGCGGCTGGATATATACCGCAGTGTTGATTTAACGGCGGATTTATCCGCGCTTAGCGATAATCAGCGCGCTATGCTGAGCAAGCTGATTGATGCCAGTAAAATTATGGATGAGCTGTTCTGGCAACAGGCTTTTGCTGAAGAGAAAGCGGCTTTTCTGGCGAAACTGCCAGAAGGTAAAGTACGCACTTTTGCTGATATTAATTATGGTCCCTGGGACAGATTAAAAGGCGATGAGCCGTTTCTTAGCGGCTATGCTGAAAAACCTGCCGGGGCACAGTTTTATCCTGCTGATATGACCAAACAGGAGTTTGAAACAGCAGAGCTTAGCGACAAAACCGGGCTGTATTCGGTAATACGCCGCGACAGCGAAGGTAAGCTGCATACCATACCTTATTCCGTGCAATACAAAGCAGAGCTGGAAGCCGCTGCGAAACTGCTGACAGAAGCCTCAGTACTGGCCGAAGACAAAGAGTTTGCCGAATATCTTAAACTGCGGGCGCAGGCGTTACTGACAGACAACTATCAGCCATCAGATTTTGCCTGGATGGCGATGAAAAACAACCCGATCGAGCTGGTGATTGGCCCGATAGAAACCTATGAAGATCAGCTGTTTGGTTATCGTGCCGCGTTTGAAGCCTATGTACTGGTAAAAGATTTAAGCTGGAGCGAAAAACTGGCGAAGTATGCAGCCACTTTACCGGCGCTGCAAAAGGGGTTACCGGTAGCAGAAGCGTATAAAGCTGAAACACCGGGTTCAGATGCCGACTTAAATGCTTATGATGTCATTTACTACGCGGGCCACTCGAATGCCGGCTCTAAAACGATTGCGATAAACCTGCCAAATGATGAGCAGGTACAGCTGGAAAAAGGCACCCGCCGTTTACAGCTTAAAAACGCTATGCAGGCCAAATTTGACCATATTATGCTGCCTATTGCAGATTTACTGATCGCACCTGAGCAGCGCAGGCATGTCACCTTTAACGCGTTTTTTAACAACACTATGTTCCATGAAGTAGCACATGGGCTGGGCATTAAAAATACCATTAATGATAAAGGCTCTGTACGTCAGGCGTTAAAAGAACATGCTTCAGCGTTGGAAGAAGGCAAAGCCGATATTCTAGGCCTGTATATGATTACCCAGCTAAAACAGCAGGGTATGCTGGATGAGGGTGAGCTGGAAGATTATTACACCACCTTTATGGCAGGTATTTTCCGTTCGGTGCGTTTTGGTGCCTCCAGCGCGCACGGTAAAGCCAATATGATCCGCTTTAATTATTTTGCCGAACAGGGCGCTTTTGTCCGTAACGACGATGGCACCTATCAGGTGGATTATCCGAAAATGCAGGCGGCTATGGCGTCGTTATCTGAGCTGATCCTAACACTGCAAGGCGATGGTAATTACGACGGCGTTGCCGCACTGGTAGCGGATAAAGGCGTGATTAAACCGCAACTCTCTGCAGATCTGGCTCGTTTGGCGGCTGCCGATATACCGGTTGATGTGGTGTTTAACCAGGGGAAAGAGATCCTGGGGTTAAAATAAGCACAGTGTACGGGCAGCATGTGTGCTGCCCGTTACGCATTTATCTGTCGGGAGATAAGTATTCCCTGTCATAGAAAGTGCGCAACCAGTGCGGGCGGTAAATGGCCATCAAGGTGATAGCACTGCCGTTAAGCAGCGCCTCGGGAAACCAGATCAGCAGTGCCAGCTGCCAGTAGTTATCAATAATAATTTGCCAGCTATAGCGGCCTTCCAAGCCAAACCAGAGCGATGTCAGGCTGATTTGCAATACGATAGTAAGTGCCGCAGTAATAAAACCCGCGACAAAAATATAGATGAATAAATGCCGGCTCAGGTAGCGGTAACTGGCCAGAAACAGCGTATAGCTAAACAGGCCCGGCAAGATAAAACTGCACAGTGCATATAAACCACTGTCCTGCCATGCCAGCTTGCCAAAACCAATCAGCAGCAACATAGGCAGCAAACAGAGCCAGATAGCAATACGCCAGCCGTGGCACAATACTACCGTAGTAACCAGCAGAAAATGCAGGTTAAGGCCCTCTTTTATACCTGCCTGCACACTCCAGAATAAACTGAGCGCGACAGCGGATGCCAGCACCAGATGCTGATAGCCCGGCTCAGCCAGCAATTTAGGAATAAACTCACGCGGAAAGTAATACCACAGCAGCGCCAGCGTGATAAGCGCTCCGCAGATTTGCCAGCTTGTCATGATGGTTCATCTTATGCCGTCAGTTTGGCGCCAGTATAACGGTGTCTTGCCGTTCAGTCACCGCTGTGGCGGGGATCCGAGCCTTCCAGTATTTGCCCTGCACCTATTGCCGTGCAGATCAGTAGCACCGGTACGGCAAATAAATGCATCATTAATGACAATTCTGCCGCAAAGTTTATCCAGAAAATCACCAGCCAACTGCTAAGCCAGACACCGATTGCCGGCCATTTTTTGTTTAGCTTACTCATACTGCCTCCTGCGTTATGTTTGTACCACGGTTGCAGTGTAAAACTTGCTAAATCCTGACAGCAGTGTCACTATTGATAAAAATAAGGTGAATAGTGACAAAACTGATGTAGTCAGCGTGAGCAGGAAAACCATGAAACAAATAGCCGTCCTGGCGACAAACAGCAGTATCAGCAGTGATCTGTTCGGTTTGCTGGATTTTTTTGAGTATTGCAACGTGCTGTGGCGTTATCAGCAAGGTGAGCAGGCTACACCGTTATTTCACTGTTATCTGGTATCACCTGACGGTAAGCCGCTGATATTAAAGCAGGGCGTTACGCTTAATGTACAACCGCACAACTGGCAAAGTGCTGATGTGCTTATTCTGCCTGCGGCCTATGCTTACAACCGGGCGCAGCTGAGCGCTTTGGCTCAGCAATCTTCGGTTTACTTTGCCGGTTTAGCGCAGGCTCAGGCGAAGGGTAGCCTGATAGCTGCACACTGCACCGGTACCTTTATCCTGGCAGGTAGTGGTTTGCTTGAGCATAAAAGCGCGACATCGAGCTGGTTTTTCAAAGACGTATTTCAAAGCCTGTACCCCAATGTGCATTTACAGCTGAATAAGCTGCTGGTGCAGGACGGCAATCTGTTAACTGCCGGTGCGACTACCGCTTTTATGAATTTGTGCCTGGCGTTAACAGAACGTTTGGTTGGCGAGCAGTTTGCCCGGCAAATTGGCAAAATCATGCTGACAGATCCTAACCGTAGCTCGCAAATACCTTATATGGATTTGTCCGTCGGGCAGCCGCATAAAGACTTACTGGTCGCCCAGGTGCAAAAGCACCTGCTTAACTCACTGGCAGAGCCTTTTGCGCTGGAAGCACTGGCTGCACAGTTTCATTTAACCAAACGGACTTTACTGCGCCGCTTTAAAGCAGCACTGAACGATACACCGCTAAATTATCTGCAGCGGCTACGGGTAGAGCAGGCTAAGCGCCTGCTGGAAACTACCAGCATGCCAATAGAGCAAATAGTGTTACAGGTCGGCTACGAAGACATGAGCTCATTTCGTAAACTGTTTCTTAACTACACCGAATTAAGTCCAAGCCAGTACCGGCAGAAATTTATGCAGCAAGAAGACTTTGATTGTTGTCCGGCAACAGCGATAGAAAAGGTTGGATAAATAATTTTCAAAAATGACTTGCGCTTATTGATTACGTTTGTAATATTAAATGTATTACAGGTGTAATCGATGGTGTAACTATGATTGAAATCAGCAATGCCGAATTAAAAGTTATGCAAATCCTCTGGCAACGTCAGCCTTTGTCGGCCAACGATGTTGTCGCAGCGCTGGCTGATGATAAAGACTGGCATGAAAAAACAGTCAAAACACTGTTAAACCGTCTGGTCAGCAAAGGTGCACTGGGCTTTGAAAAAGATGGCCGCGCCTACTTATATTATCCACTGATCGCCGAGCAGGACTATCAGCTGCAGCAGAGCCGGTCTTTTGTCGAGCGCTTATTCGCCGGCAGGGTTGCGCCGCTGGTAGCCGGTTTTGCCAGTCAGAACAAACTCAATGCCGATGATGTCGAGCAGTTAAAACAGTTGATCGCTGATTGGGAGCAAAAGCATGACTGAGTTTTTATTGCAGCTCTGTGCACCCTTATCACTGCTGTTACTGCTCTTGATACTGGCGCAGAAAGTGCTGTTAAAGCCCTTAGGAGCACGCAGTATCTATGCGATCTGGTTTGCTGTACCACTCTTTTTATTGATGTCTGTTCTACTGCCATTTCTGCCGGTAAGTTTTCACTCTGAACCGATAAAACGTTACCAGGTCGGAGTACAGCAGATCTCGGCCAGTGTCAGTGATAGTAGTGCTTTGTTCAGCTTGTGGTTGCTTGGTAGCGTATTATGTTCAGCCTATTTGCTGCTAAGTTATTTAAGCAGCCGCGCTCAGTATCACAAAGCTATTCCTGTAAAGCTGGCCAGG
Source organism: Rheinheimera sp. ATLC3 (assembly GCF_059429535.1). Taxonomy (NCBI): domain Bacteria; kingdom Pseudomonadati; phylum Pseudomonadota; class Gammaproteobacteria; order Chromatiales; family Chromatiaceae; genus Rheinheimera; species Rheinheimera sp. ATLC3. The sequence continues at coordinate 528,985 of NZ_CM182103.1, read as the reverse complement.
CATGCTATTCAGTGCCGGCAGGCAGCAGATTGCAGCGGCCCCTGTATTAGCGGGCTGTTCGCGCCACTCATTCTATTACCAGCTGATTTTTTCACCCGCTTTGATGCGACACAGCAACACCTTGTCCTGATGCATGAGCTGACACACTGGCGGCGGGGGGACTTACATCTGAACTACTTTGCGCTGCTGATACTGTGTTTGTGCTGGTTTAATCCACTTTGCTGGCTGGCGTACCGCAAATATCGTCAGGCGCAGGAACTGTCTTGTGACGCAGTCGTGACTGAACACGCGGGCAAGGCAGAAAAAATTGCTTATGGTCATGCTTTACTAAGCAGTACGCAGCAGCCATCCAGTCTGTGGTGGCCGCTTTCTCATTACTACGGAGATTTTAATATGATGAAACAACGCATTACTCAGCTACAACAACAAAAAGGGCTGAGCAAACCACTGGTTTTGACGGCCATGGCACTGGTACTTGGTTCAACTTTGTTATTGCAACAACCTGCCTTAGCCGGTGCAAAAGACGCGACACAGTTGGCACCTGTTATGCGCATAGAGCCGCGTTACCCGGTTAAGGCAGCAGAAGAAGGCATTGCTGGCTTTGTACAGCTGAAATTTGATGTCAGTGCCGACGGCAAGGTTAGCAATGTCAACGTAATAAAATCGAGCCCGTCTGATATTTTTGATAAAGAAGCCGTTAGGGCACTGAAAGAGTGGCAATATAATGCAACCGGGCAGGAGCATAAAGGGCAGCTGGTACAACTTGATTTCGAACTGGATATTGTGCCGCCTGAGATGGAAAGGATCAGTGTGAAAGCTGCCACGGCTGATCATGGCTAAATAAACGGCTCAATGTATAAAAGCAGCATTAGCAGCGCCATTTGATGGTGCTGCTTTTGTGCATTATCTATAGTCAGAACCAGCCAAACGCCAGGACAGTTTTACTTAGCACGTCATCGTTAAATAACAGTTCGGCAGGGCTGCCTTTGGCGGCACCGAAACAGACATGCAGCGGCAGTAAATGCTCTTCGCGGGGCTGCATTAAACGGGCATAAGGCGCATCCAACCAGCGCTTGAGTTTTTCTGCTTGCTCCTGATAATCCCGCTCTGGCGACAAGCTCTGAATCAGATATTGATTAAACTCGTCAATCTGCATTTTGCTTACCAGGTCCGGGTTAAAGAATGCCTGCATATTATGAAAGCTCATGCCTGAACCGATAATCCAGACATTTTGCCGGCGTAAAAAGGCCAGCGCTTCACCCAGCGCAATATGTTGCGCCGGGTCCAGCCCTTTGATTAAGGATAGCTGTAAAACCGGAATGTCAGCGTCAGGACGCAGCATCAATAGCGGAACAAAGACACCATGATCAAGGCCACGGTTTTTATCAAGCTGTGGCGTAAAACCTGCGTCAGTGAGCTGTTGGGCAATGTTTACGGCCAGCTGTGCAGCACCTGGCGCCGGGTAAGTCAGCCGATAGCTCTCAGCAGGAAAGCCATAATAATCATACAGTAAGTGAGTTTTATCATTGGCTGTCAACGCCGGCGCACTCTCTTCCCAGTGGGCGCTGACGACTACAATTGCCGCAGGTTTGCTAAGCGTCTGTTGCAGCTGTGTTCCGAGGCCACCGATAAAGCGGGTCAGTCCGGCATGGCCTGGATCACCGAGTAACGGCAGAGGGCCGCCGCCATGGGGTAAGAACAGCACAGGCGCCAGAGCAGTTTGCATTGCAATATCCTTTAGAAACACACGGGCTTTAGCTTACGTAGTATAACCTTTCTGCACAACTACGATAAAGTTGACATTTTTGCTGCTTATTTATCTAAATAATAGGTTGAATGCCGCGGCACTAAGGTGAGCCAACGCCGTGTATTGTTTTTATTAAGCACAGGCCGCATTATATGTGCAGTTTTGCTGCAGCAGTCGGGGCTGCAGTGTGCATTGGGGTGTTATGCGCTGGCTTAGCCGTTTTGCCATACTGTTTTATTTAAGTTTATTGTGTACGCCGCAAGCTTTTGCTGTGCACGATTTACGGCTGTCACCGTTGGCTGATACCCAGCTGCAGGCTGTTATGCCAGCGCTGCCGCTTCACCTTGCCGACAATAGCCAGACCGACGATAACGACCCGCCTGTATTACCAACAACGTTAATTGTTAAAGTTCGTTGTTTATACCGGCATTGTATTTTACCTGCAGCCGGCCAGTGCTATAGCGCTGTCGTGTTGTTAAGTCATCCGCCGCGTGCACCGCCGGCTTTTTCTCACGCTGAATATTTGCTGCCAGCCACTGCGCTGGCCTGAGTTATTTTGCTAAGCCAGCCGTCTTTCGGGCACTGGCAGTGAGGACAATTATCCATGTTGAACAAAAACCCGGCGTGGCGCTATGTCGCCGTGCTTGGCATGCTGCTGCTTGCGCTGCTGTATGCCTTACCCAATTTATACCCTGAAGATCCGGCACTGAACATCAGTGCAACCCGTGGCAGTGCCATCAGCAATGAAACCAGTCACATGTTAAATCAGCAGTTTTTATCCGCTAACATCGCCATAAAAGCACAAACCTTAACCGACAATAAACTGCTGATACGCTTTGCCAACACTGATGCACAGCTCAAGGCGCGTGAAATTGCCAGCCGGGTGCTTGGCGACAAGTTTGTCGTAGCCTTGGATTTGGCACCCGCTACACCGGCCTGGTTACGTGCAATCGGGGCAAAGCCGATGAAGCTGGGGCTGGATTTGCGTGGCGGTGTACATTTTTTGATGGCGGTTGATATGAACGCCGCTATCGATAAAAACCTGACAGACTTGGCTCAGACGCTACGCAGCGAGCTTCGCGATAACAAGCTGCGTTATCGCAGTGTGCAGCTGGATTTAGCCCGGCAGCAGGTTGTCGTAAACTTGCGCAGTACAGAAGATCTGTCGGCGGTGCAGGCTGCACTTAAGCAGTATGACCACAATTTACTGTTAAGCATGCAAAGCGATGGTTTAGCTGTGCAGGTAGCCTTAAGTGAGCAGCAGCTAAAACAAATTCGTGAATACGCCCTGGCGCAGAACATTACCATTATCCGCAATCGTGTTAATGAGCTTGGCGTTGCTGAACCTTTGGTGCAGCGTCAGGGCGCTGACCGTATTGTGGTGCAATTACCCGGCGTGCAGGATACCGCCAAGGCTAAAGAAATATTGGGTGCAACGGCAACACTGGAGTTTCGTCTGGTAGACGAGCAAAGCGATGTTACAGCTGCACAGGCGGGACGTTTACCGGCTGATACCGGGCTTTATCATAGTCGTGACGGCCGGGCCATGTTGCTTGAGAAAACAATTATGCTGACCGGGGAGCATATTACCGGTGCCAGTAGTGGTTATGACGAATATGGCCGGCCGCAGGTGAATATCAAACTCGATAGCAAAGGCGGGTTGCTGATGTCTGCCGGAAGTAAAGATGCAGTCGGCCGGCGCATGGCATCGGTGTTTATTGAATACAAGCCCGGCACTGAACGGGGCCCTGATGGTAACCCTGTCCTGATTAAACAGCAGGAAGTGATAAATGATGCCACTATTTCGCAGCGGCTTGGCCGCGACTTTGTAATAACTGGCCTGAGTTCACCTTCTGAAGCGCAGAATCTGGCAACGCTGTTACGGGCCGGGGCTTTGATTGCACCGGTTCAGATCATAGAGGAACGCACTATAGGCCCAAGCCTCGGGTTGGAAAACATTTCGCTTGGTATCACCGCTATTGTCTGGGGCATGGCAGCCGTGTTGCTGTTTATGCTGGTGTATTACAAGGCCTTTGGTCTGGTCGCCAATTTAGCGCTTGTTGCCAACCTGGTGCTGATCATTGGAGTCATGTCGATGATCCCGGGGGCAACGCTGACGCTGCCGGGGATGGCAGGCATAGTGCTGACAGTAGGTATGGCTGTGGATGCAAACGTGCTGATTTTCGAGCGGATCCGCGAGGAACTGGCTGAAGGGCGTTCTGTACAGCAGGCTATTCATCTTGGCTATGACCGTGCTTTTGCCACTATTGCCGATTCAAATATCACCACCTTGCTGGTGGCCCTTATTTTATTTTCAGTGGGAACCGGGCCGGTAAAAGGCTTCGCCGTAACACTGGCCATTGGCATTATCACCTCTATTTTCACTGCGGTGGTAGGCACGCGATTGTTGGTAAACCTGTGCTGGGGTGGCCGGCGTTTACAGTCGTTACCGGTTTAAGGAGCACGATATGCAAATTTTTCAATTTACATCAGCAGTTAATTTTATGCGGCTTAAATGGTTAGCGGTGGGGTTATCGACTTTACTGCTTGTCGCCTCGGTAGCTGGTTTAGCAACACGGGGGATTAATTGGGGGCTGGATTTTACCGGCGGCACTGTGGTGGAGTTGGGTTTTAGCCAGGCAGCCGATTTAGCTGAAATTCGCCGCACCTTAAGCAAAGCCGGCTTTGATGATGCTGTGGTGCAGCTGTTTGGCACCAGCCGAGATGTGCTGGTGCGTATACCGCTGCGTGATGACATGGCACAGGCAACGGTAGGCGAAACAGTCGTTTCAGTATTAAATACCGCGGCAAAGCAGCAGATTACGCTGCGCCGGGCAGAGTTTGTTGGCCCAAGCGTTGGTGAGGAGCTAAAGCAGGATGGCGGCATGGCCATGCTGGTGGCGCTGCTTGGTATTTTACTGTATGTAGCAATGCGCTTTGAGTGGCGCTTATCGGTTGGGGCGGTAGCCGCACTGATACATGATGTTATTTTAACCTTGGGGTTGTTTTCCTGGCTGCAAATCGAGTTCGATCTGACAGTGCTGGCGGCGATACTGGCGCTGATAGGCTATTCCATTAACGATACCATAGTGGTGTTTGACCGTATTCGTGAGAGTTTTCGTAAACTGCGCGATACCGCTGCGGCTGATGTGATTAATTTCGCCATAACATCGACGTTGAACTGTACTGTTATCACTTCGCTGACGACAGTACTGGTGCTGATCGTATTGTTTTACATGGGCGGCGCGCTGATCCATGGTTTTGCCACTGCGCTGCTGTTTGGTATCGCGGTAGGCACTTATTCGTCTATTTACGTTGCCAGTGCCATCGCTGAGATTTTTGGCATCAGCCGCGAAGACATGCTGCCACCACCAGTGCCGCCAACAGAAGGGGAGCCAGGCGGAGCCGTGTTATAACGCCAGAGCGTCACAGGCTGGTGATGAATACCGGCGCAGGCTGGTTGAACCTGCTGCCGGTATGTTATTTTGACGACAGAATTCGTCTGGCAGTATAGTCATATTTTCATGCATAGCAGGGCAACTGATGACACCAGCAATTGATTTGGCCAAACAGCAGGGTATTCATTACCGCGTGCATCAGTATCAGCATGATGCGGCTGCAGCATCTTATGGTCTGGAAGCCGCAGAAAAGTTGGCTCTGCCACCAGAACGGGTCTTTAAAACTCTGGTCGTGCAGCTCGATGCCAAACAATTAGCTGTGGCAGTGCTGCCGGTAAATCAGCAGCTGAATATGAAACTGATGGCTAAGGCACTCGGCGCCAAAAAAGCGGAAATGGCCAATGCCAACGACGTGATGCGCAGCACCGGCTATGTACTTGGCGGTGTAAGCCCGCTTGGGCAGAAAAAACGTTTGCCTACGGTTATTGACAGTTCAGCACAGCAATTTAGCAGCATTTATGTCAGTGCAGGGCGACGCGGCCTGGAGATAGAGCTAAGTGCCGGCGACTTATGCCAGCTGCTTGGCGGCTGTTTTGCGTTAATCGGGCATTAAGCCGCTGCGCCAGCCGGGCTGTCAGGTGGCATTTTCAGCCGCGCTTGCTTTATTTTTCTGCTGGCTGAAATGTACCAGCCAGTGCGCTACCGGCATAGGTTTTGAAAACCAGTAACCTTGCAATTGCTCTGCGCCGAGGCTGGACAAAAAGCGTTGCTGAACTTCAGTTTCTACACCTTCAATTACCAGGCGTAATTTCAGCGCTTTGGTCATTAATATCACCGATTGCACCAGCTGTGTCTGGCGCGGATCTGCCGGTACATTGAGCAAAAAACTACGATCGAGTTTTACGGTATCTACCGGCAGCTTATTCAGCATACTGAGTGATGCCTGTCCGGTACCGAAATCATCCAGTGCCAGCGTATACCCCAGCCGTTTTAGCGCATGCAGCTTATCAAACAACGGTTGTTGGTGTTTAGCGATGCTGTTTTCGGTCAGCTCAAGTGTCAGTTGTTGCAGCAGAGCAGGCTGATGAGTGGCGATATGCACCAACTCATTGTAAAACGGTGCTGCCAGCAGATCACTGCCGGTCAGATTAATGGCAATGGCATAATGCAGCTTGTGCTGACGAAACCGCTTAATGATCGCTATAGCCTTATTAAGCACATGTGATGACAACTGCGCAATCAGGCCATACTGCTCGGCCAGCGCTACCACTTTTTCAGGCGCAGCATAGCTGCCATCGGATTGCTGCCAGCGCAGCAGCGCTTCAAAGCTCTCAATAACGCCATCAGGTTTCACTTTGGGCTGTAGCCAAAGCTCGGGGGTGTTATGTTGCAGTGCAGTTTTAAATTCGCTTAGTAGCTGTAGTTCAGCGTTGCGTTGCTGCAACGTATCAGGCTGAAAAAATGACAGCGGGCTGTTGTAAGCATCGGCCTGCTCCAGCGCAGATTCACACTGCTCCAGTGTTTGCTCGGCTGATGCATGCTGGCGGCCACTGATGCTGATGCCAGCCTCAAACACCGGGTTAATTGCGCCGACAGACAGCGTCAGCTGTTGTGGCAGAATACTGACTAAACGGCTGGCCTCCGTTGTTAATGATGTACTGCCGCCGGATAGTGGCCGCCACAGCGCGAATTTAACACCGCGCAGCCTTGCTGCGATAACGTCTTCCGGCAAGGCTGCTTTTAGCTGCGAAGCAAAAGCTGCCAGCAGCTCATCACCGGTATGATAGCCATGTTGCTGGTTAAACGCTTTGATATGGCATAAGCGGACAATGACCATCAGGCCGCCGCTGTCTGTAGAATGTTGTTTTACCAGTTGCAGGAAAAAGCTGGGGTTGGGCAGGTTGGTTAAATCATCGTAATTGCGCCACAAATCTTCTTTCTGGTGGTTGCTGGCCAGCTTTTGGTGCAGCTGTTTTAGCGGGGTAATATCGTCCAGTTGCACCAGATGGTGCTGCTGTTCAATAGTACACATATGATTTAACAGCACATGTATATTCGGATCCGCGATTAGCATGCATTCAATATCATGACCTTGCCAGAACGCTGCCTGGGTGGCAGAAGAGGTGTGCAGCAGATCAGTAATATGGCGCTGCTCTGCAGTGATGCTACGCAGTACCTGACGGGCTTTATTATTCGCCTTTATAATATCGCCGTTAACGCTAAGCAGCAGTGAGGCTTTACTGCGCTGATTAAAGATATCCTGATATAGCTGATTACTTTGGCTGATAAGCTGATTTTGTTGCCCCAGCGTGAGGGCGTTACGTTTTAATGTACTGAACACCCTCATTACTGCCAGCGGAATACACAGGTTAAAAAACAAAAACAGCAGGCTGTGCAAATAAATAGGGGTTGCAGGTAAGGTAATGGAAAAATTAAACAGGTTAATGGGGGCTGTACTATAGAGTAAAAACAAGTATGGAATAAAGTTCAGCAGCATTACAGCCAGCGTGACACGGGCATTGAAAAATAATAACGCAATCAGCGGCGCAGTATAAACAAACAATAACCCGAGTTTTGATAATTCAAAGTTATCAATAAAAAACAACATGCAAAGGCCAGCGCCAAAGATGATAACTAACAGCAGGGTTTTACTGACGGACAGCAGACGGCTGGAAAAGTACAGCGCAAGTAACAGCGCGATATAAAAAACGGTCGTAATAGCAATAATATACCAGGCACTTATCTGATAAGCCTGCCATGAGCTGTGCAGCACGATGCTCAGCACCAGTAATAAACCTGAGCTGAGGATGATTCTTAACACACTTTGTTGCAACAGCGTCACAGAGCTGGAGTTAAGATCTGTTTCGGTTAATAGCAGCAGCTGCTTGATACGGCTAAGCATGGCACTTCCATGGTAAAGATAAATACGACATCCTTACTGTGCCTGAATAAAATACCGGCACACAATTTTAACTCCCTGTTAAAGCCTGTTCATGCTAATCAATAAACTCAATGGATACAACCGCTATCTGTTGCTAATACTATGATATAGAAAAATAAAAGCCCGCACTGCGGGCGGGCTTTCAACGGTTATGCCGATTATTTCAAGTCAAAGCGGTCAGCATTCATCACTTTAGTCCAGGCCTTGACAAAATCGCGTACAAACTTCTCTTTAGCGTCGTTAGCGGCATAGACTTCAGCCAGTGCCCGCAGCTGCGAGTTAGAACCAAACACCAGGTCGACCCGGGTTGCGGTCCATTTAAGTTTACCGGTTTTGCGATCGCGGCCTTCAAACAGCTCGGCAGCTGCAGAGGTAGGCTGCCACTGCGTAGTCATATCGACCAGGTTAACGAAAAAATCATTGCTCAGCATACCGGGCCTGTGTGTTAGCACGCCGTGTTGTGTCTGGCCATAGTTCGCATCCAGTACCCGCATACCGCCCACCAGTACTGTCATCTCCGGAGCGCTCAGCGTCAGCAGCTGCGCTTTATCCAGCAGCAACTCTTCTGCCGGAAAACTGTAAGACTTTTTACTGTAATTGCGAAAACCATCAGCTATCGGCTCAAGCACATCGAACGAATCTGCATCAGTCTGTTCATCGGTTGCATCTGTGCGGCCCGGAGCAAACGGCACTGTTATTGTGGTACCGGCGTCGGCTGCCGCTTTTTCTATCGCTGCATTGCCGCCAAGCACAATCAGGTCTGCCAGCGAGATTTTCTTGTTACCACTTTGACTGCCATTAAACTTGTGCTGAATGTCAGTAAGAATGTGCAACACTTTTTTCAGCTGCTCAGGCTGGTTAACTTGCCAATCTTTTTGCGGTGCCAGCCGGATCCTGGCGCCGTTAGCACCACCACGACAATCCGAGCCGCGAAAGGTTGATGCTGACGACCAGGCGGTATAGACCAATTCAGACACCGTTAAACCCGATGCCAGTATGGCGTGTTTCAAACTGGCTATATCGGCGGTATTTACCAGTTCGTGATCAACCGCAGGCACCGGGTCTTGCCAGATTAAATCTTCCGCCGGCACTTCAGGCCCCAAGTAGCGTGCTTTAGGCCCCATATCACGGTGCGTTAACTTAAACCAGGCGCGGGCGAAGGCATCAGCAAACTCGTCAGGGTTCTGGTGAAAGTGCTGCGATATTTTACGATAGGCCGGGTCTTCACGCATCGCCATGTCAGCCGTGGTCATCATGATGCCGACTTTTTTGCCGGCGATTTCTGCATCCGGCGCGTGGTCTTTTTCTGCCAGGTTCTTTGCCGCCCACTGATGGGCTCCGGCAGGGCTTTTCGTCAGCTCCCACTCATAACCGAACAGCACGTCAAAATAGCTGTTATCCCACTGTGTTGGTGTGGGGGTCCAGGCGCCTTCGATACCACTGGTAATAGTGTCACGGCCTTTACCGCTGTTAAAGCTGCTTAACCAACCAAAGCCCATATCGTGCAAGGCGCCGCCTTCCGGCTCAACGCCCACATGGCTGGCATCGCCGGCACCATGTGCTTTACCAAAAGTGTGGCCGCCAGCTGTTAGCGCCACGGTTTCATAGTCATTCATGGCCATACGCTCAAATGTATCGCGTATATCGCGCCCTGATGCAATAGGGTCAGGCTTACCGTCCGGCCCTTCCGGGTTGACATAAATCAGCCCCATTTGTACCGCGGCTAATGGGTTTTCCAACTCTCTGTCACCGGAGTAACGGCTGTTTTCACGGTCGCTGGTAGCCAGCCACTCTTTTTCAGCGCCCCAGTATACGTCTTCTTCCGGCTCCCAGATATCGGCCCGGCCACCACCAAAACCGAAGGTTTTAAAACCCATGGTTTCCAGTGCTACATTACCGGCAAGAACGAACAGATCGGCCCAGGATAAACTGCTGCCGTATTTTTGTTTAACCGGCCACAACAAGCGCCGGGCTTTGTCCAGATTACCGTTATCCGGCCAACTGTTCAGAGGCGCGAAGCGTTGATTGCCAGTAGATGCACCACCGCGGCCATCTGCAGTGCGGTACGTGCCGGCTGCGTGCCAGGCCATGCGGATCATAAAAGGACCATAGTGGCCATAGTCTGCCGGCCACCAGTCCTGTGAGTCGGTCATCAACGTAGCTAAATCTTGTTTGACGGCGGCTAAATCCAGCTTTTTAAACGCTTCTGCATAGTTAAAGTCTTCTCCCAAAGGGTTAGACTTCTTGTCATTCTGATGCAGTATTTTGATATTCAGCTGATTTGGCCACCAGTCGATATTCTTGGTACCCCGGCCTCCCACTTTGGTGTTACCGCCATGCATAACCGGGCATTTACCGGCCGAGCTGTTGTTATTGTCCATATATTACTCCTTGCAACCTTGGTTTTCACTGGGCCCATTGCATGTACCCGCTTTTGTTAATGCATAGACTATAGACCGGCAGAGAACAGTGCGAAAGCCAGTTTTGACTATCGTGCTAATCGCTTTTTGTGATTAAAATTTATAGCCTTAGCGCTTGTCTTAAGGGGAACCGTATAGCGGCATACATACGGAATAAAAGGTTGCCTCTGTGGGCTTTGCCGGTTAGCTTAGCGGTCTCTTGTTAACGTAAGGCTTACCATGCACAGCGTGACTATTCTGGTCGATGTCCAAAATATCTACTACACCTGCCGCGAAGCGTATCAGCGCAATTTTGATTACAACGCATTTTGGCGTCAGGTTAGCGCTGAACGTACCGTGGTAAAAGCGATTGCTTACGCGATAGATCGGGGTGATGAAAAACAGCGGCAGTTTCAAAATATCCTGCGTGCCATTGGTTTTGAAGTAAAACTAAAGCCTTTTATTCAGCGCGCTGACGGCTCTGCGAAGGGGGACTGGGATGTCGGTATAACACTTGATGCGATTGAATATGGCCAGCATAGCGATATATTGGTGCTGGCGTCCGGCGATGGCGATTTTGCTTTGTTGGCCGAAACCCTCATTACTAAGTACCACACTGAAGTCGAGATATACGGCGTAGCAGGGTTAACAGCACAGGCGCTAAGCAACGCTGCCAGCCGTTTTATTGCTGTTGAGGAGCCTTTGCTATTACCAAAGTAACCGTACCAACATAGTCCCGACAGCTTTGCTGCTGCCGGGTGCTTCAACGTGCCGGCTTATTGGTGTTCCATCGTTTTGGCCAACGCATCATCCAGCTCTGTGGCGCGGGTGTATGCTTTGCGCGCTTGTAATCGATGCACATAATCAGTAAAAGCGGGTCGTTGTTCTAAAGTGCCAAACAGCATACCCCAGCTGATATGGCTGCCAACATAAATATCAGCGGCGGTAAATTGCTCACCACACAAATAGGGCCCCTTAGCCAGTGCTGCTTCCAATGCACTCAGTGTATCGTTGTACAAACCACAACCTGCCGAAGTGCAGTTGTCGCTGTCGAGGCGCCAGTTATATGCCTTGGCGGTAGTAGCCATTTCCAGCGGGCCGGCAGCAAAAAATAACCAACGGTAGTAAGTGCCACGTTCCGGGCTGTCAGGTGCCGGTGCCAGGTCTTTATCTGCAAACTGGTCGGCCAGATAGACACAAATAGCAGCGCCTTCAGTTACTACAGTATCGCCATGCTTGATAGCGGGAACTTTGCCCATAGGGTTAAGCGCGAGGAATTCAGCCGATTTGATATTGCCGCCAAAATGCATCAGCTCAACGTGATACGGTTGGTTTAGCTCTTCCAGCATCCAGCGGACAATACGGCCGCGTGAGTTAGGGTTGGTATAAAAAGTTAATGGTTTCATTCAGCTGATCCTTACAGGTAGAGGTGAGTATCAATAGTGTTTTTTGTGCTACAGAGACAGCATAAAACCTAAATAGGACAGAATGCGTCCTAATTATCAGTTATAGTGTTCACTTTAGTGTTGTAGCCGTAGCAGCCTATGTTTAACCGGAGATCAGTATGAGCGGCCCAACCATTCGTGTACTTAGCTTGCTGGAGCTGTTGCAATCGCATGGGCGTTTAAGTGGCAGCGAAATAGCGGTGCGGCTAGGCGTTGATAAGCGCACGGTGCGTCGCTATATCCGCGCGTTGGAAGATCTTGGCATCCCCGTGACAACAGAGCAGGGGCGTGATGGCGGCTATATGCTGGTCGCGGGCTTTAAGTTACCACCGATGATGTTTACCAATGATGAAACGCTGGCGTTGTCATTGGGCTTGCTGGCGGCTAAAAATTTGCAACTGCCTGATACCGATATCGCCATCAGCAGCATTCAGGCTAAACTGGAGCGCGTTATGCCGGCTAAGTTAAAGTCGCGCACCAGAGCTATAGCCGATAATATCAAAGTGATAATACCGGCGGCAGAAACAGAAAGTTCAGGTCAACATCTGGCGCCGCTGTTAGAGGCAATGGAGCAGCAATGTTCGGTCACTATTGAGTACGCGGCTTATCAGCAACCTGTTGTTGCACGGCAGGTTGACCCTTACGGATTGCTGTTTCGTCTTGGCCGCTGGTATCTGTGCGGCTACTGCCATTTACGTCATGAACTTCGCACATTCAGGCTAGACCGGTTACAACATATTGAACTGCACCCGCACCAGTTCCAGCGGCCGACAGGTTTTGACTCTGCCGAGCACTTTAACCGCAGTTTATTTGATATGCCGGGTAATCTTGAAGTGCAGATAGTATTTCATACCGACAAACAGACCGCCGCGCAGGTAATAGGCCTTACCGCTTCTATGCTAAAACCCCATGTTGATGGTTTACTGCTAAATAGCCGCACCGACAGCTGCCTGCATCTGGCGCAGTGGCTTAGTCAGTTACCTTTCGATTTCAGTATTATCGAACCGCCAGAGCTGAAACAGGCGTTAAAACAGCAGGCAGGGCGGCTGATAGCCATAGCTGCCAGATAATAGCTTTAATAAATAAAACCCGGGCGGATGTTTGCAAAAAAATATTTTCTCGCACTAAATCCAAACGAATATCGCCAGGCATCTAAGTTTCAGATTAACTCACTGGAACCAATATGATGCTTAAACTATCTGCTTTACAAAACTTTTCGCTGCTGTGTTGCAGCGTCCTTGTTTCAGCAAGTCTCTGTGCTGCTGAACGGCCTGCTGCTTCTGAGCAACTTTCATTGCAAGACGAACTTAAGATAAAGGACGCTGAGTTTTTTCAGCGCGGATTTAACGAGTGCGATATGGCTTATCTGGATGCCACTATCAGCCCGCAGCTGAAGTTTTATCATGATAAGGGCGGTTTTCAGGACAAAACCGCTTTTATGCAAAACACCAAAAAATACATTTGTGGCGATCCGGCTCATAAACCAATCCGGGCCCTGACTGAAGGCAGTTTAACCGCATTTCCGCTATACAATGATGGCGTGCTGTATGGCGCTGTGCAACACGGAGAGCATCAGTTTTACTTGCGTGAACCCGGCAAGCCGGACCAGCTGACGGGCACTGCGCGTTTTACCTCGGTCTGGTTAAAACAGGGGGATGCCTGGCAGCTAAGTGACGTGCTTAGTTATGACCATCAGCCTGCTACAACAAAGCGCCAACAGGCAGCCCAGAAGCAGTCAGCAGTGATAACGGAACTGTTAAAACAACATAAAGTGCCGGCGCTGGGCCTTGGTATTATTGAGCATGGCAAACTGGTATCAGCGCAGGTGTACGGCGAGCTGACACCGGGTACGGTAGCGCCACAAAATACGTTATTTAAAGTTGCCTCGTTAACCAAACCTGTTGTAACCATGCTGACATTACGGTTGGTCGCAGCAGGCAAGTTGCAGCTTGACGAACCTCTGGCAGCTTATTGGGTCGACCCGGATATTAAAGCTGATCCGAATCATTTATTACTGACACCGCGTATTGTACTGACGCACCAAACCGGCTTTGCCAACTGGCGTTATCTGGAAGACGATAACACCTTGCGGTTCCAATTTAAGCCTGGTACGCAACATCAGTATTCCGGGGAAGGGTTTGAATATTTGCGCCGTGCGCTGGAACATAAGTTTGGCCAATCGCTTGAAGCTCTTGCACAGCAGTATGTGTTTGAACCGGCAGGTATGAGTGACACCTATTTCTGGTGGTCACAAGGGGTTGATGAAGCACGCTATGCGCGCAACCACGACAGCAATGGTAGGGCGTTTGAAACAGAGAAATACTACAAGGCAAACGCTGCAGCTAACCTGATAAGCACGATAGAGGATTACAGCAAATTTATCGTGTTTGTCATGGCACAGCAGCAGGCAATGCCAGCAGTGTATCAGGATATGCAAGCGCATCATGTCAACATCGGGCCACAGCATTATTTTGGCCTGGGTTGGGAGATTTTCAGTGGTTTTTCCAACCAGCAGTCGCTATTGCTGCATAGCGGCCGAGACCCTGGGGTGTCTACTTTGGCGGCGTTTTCGCCGCAAAGCCAGAATGGCTATGTTATTTTTATGAATGGTGATAATGCCTCGGCGGTACTTGAACAACTGCTGCCCCAGCTGTACCTTGGTGCAGAATTGTGGCAACGAAATTAAGTAGATAAGCATGAACGGACAAGAATGGGCAGAAATTTTGGTACCGCTTATCGTCTTCAGCGCACTGGTCGCGCTGATGGGGTTAATACTGCTGTATAAGTATAAGAAAAAGCGGCTATTTCTGCAGATGATTGAACGTTCACTGCAACGCCAGGCTGTGTTACCGCCCGAGACCATACGCGAGATAGCATTGCATTTTTTCTCTGCTAACCGTGATTTACGTAAAGGCATTTTTTTGCTGGTGCTCAGTGCCAGCGTTCTGGCATTTTCATACTTCGCTGACTTTAAGAAAAGTGGCAATCTGGATTTGAATGACGCGCTAACCGGTATTGCTTTTCTGCCCGGCTTGTTGGGGCTGGCGTTTATACTGCTGGCCCGGCTTGACCGGCAGCAGAACCGCTAAGACGATACAGTGTCATTAAAACAGGCGTCCGTTGAGCAGTTGGTTGCCATTGTTCAGGTGTCAGCTGATACGGCGGCTTTTAACGAGCTTTTTGGCCGTTTTGACAGTAAATTGCGCGCTTTTTTGGCATTTAAATCGGCCGGGCAACGCCAGGACGTTGATGATATGGTGCAGGAAACCTATGTTAAAGCGTTTCTGAATATTCGCCAGTTTCAGCAGCAATCGCAGTTTGCCACCTGGTTACTACGCATTGCCATCAATGAAATGCTGCAAGCTAAACGCTCGGGTAATTTTTTTGCCCGCTTTAAAGAGCGCTGGTTGGCTACAGAACCTGACTCAATGTCGCACCGCGACAATACGGCGGCGCACATTGACGCTGAATCACTTATTGCACAGCTTTCAACAATTCAACAGCAGGTGTTCGTTTATACAGAGTTTTATGGTTATTCACAAAGTGAAATTGCCGATAAGCTGCAGATCCCGCTTGGCAGCGTTAAAACCTATATGATGCAGGCCCGCAACATGCTGAACAGGAGCGATATCTGATGCTGAAACTGAAACTAACATTGCGGCAAAAAATAACATTATGGCTGGGCCGGCATCGAAGAAGCCTGGTGTTAACCGGTACTGGTGTTACGGCACTGGCGTTGACACTGGTATACAACGCCCAAATTAGCCAGCACAACGGGTTGATTTCTTTGCTAACCCTGTTTCAGTTAGGGATTGGCATAGTGTTTGTTTTGCTGGTGATTATTCTAAGCGACTAATAAAACGGATTCAGGCCAGCGTAACTAACTGCCAGGCCATTAGTGTGAGTATTGCGGCAATAGCGGCATCAAAAATACGCCAGCGACGCGCTGAACTGAGTAACCGCCGAAGCCTGGGGGCAAAGGCTGTTAAACTGCCAAACCACAAAACTGAGCCAAGGCAGGCCCCTAAAGCAAACATAACAGGCGTGTTTTGTACCGCGCCTATGCTGCCCAGCAGCACCACAGTATCCAGATAAACATGCGGATTTAACAAGCTTATCGCAATAGCTTGTAGTGCTGTTATTTGCCAGCTGCGCTTTACGACCTGTTGCGTATTCAGGCCCGAGCTACCGTTTGCCGCACGTTTTGCGGCAGCAAAAGCCAGATATAGCAGCATGGCAACGCCGCCATACGTCAGGTAAGGCATCAAATTCGGCAACAACTGTTTTACCTCTGTAGCAGCGTATACTCCGAGCATAATGAGGGCGGCATCACACAGCATACAGGAGAATGCTATAGCCAGACGGTTAGCGCCGGCCATGCTTTGGCTGAGCACCCAGATATTCTGCGCGCCTATTGCAATGATTAGGCTTAACCCTAGCAGTAACCCACTGACAAATGATTCCACTGTTGCTCCGCTGCTGTGATGAACGTCTTGCATTTTAGTGCAGTGTTTGCATTAATCTAATGAATAATAAATTGGCATCATGAGAAAAAATCATGATTAACTATCAGCAACTGGAAGCGCTGCATGCCGTTATCAGCGAAGCCGGTTTTGAAAAAGCGGCGGCAAAATTATTTATTACCCAATCAGCAGTTAGTCGTCGTATTCAGCAGCTGGAATTATTGCTGGGTGAACCGGTATTGGTGCGCAGCCAACCGCCCAAAGCCACTGCTGCAGGGCAGCGTTTGCTAAACCACTTGCAGCAGGTCATGCAGTTAGAAGTCGCCCTGGGGATCAATGCGTTAAACGCACATTATAGTGATGATGCGCCGCTGACCGTGCGACTGGCAACCAATGCCGACTCACTCGCGACCTGGCTGCCAGAAGCTTTGGCACTGCCACACGCTGATATTGACGGTACACTGCGGTTTGAACTGGTGGTGGAAGACCAGTCGGTTATTTTAAAACGGATGAAAGCCGGCGAGGTCATGGTGTGTATTTCATCCACTGCCGAACCGGTAAACGGTGGGTTGGTAAGCCCGCTGGGCGCTTTGCGTTATCAGGCTATAGCCAGCCCGGTGTTTATTCAGCGCTATGGTTCTGCCGTGGGCACTGAGTTAGCAAAAGTACCTTGTCTGGTGTTTGATGAACACGACAAACTGCAACACCAGTTTTTACACGAATTAGCACAGTGTGAGCCAGAGTTTGTCCATTATTGCCCATCCCCTGAGGGCTTTAAACAAGCCATGATTGCTGGCCTCGGCTACGGCTTGTTACCGCAAATTCAACTGGGGGATTCGATAGCCAAAGGTGAGCTGGCGCTGTTTAAACCCGGTTATGCGCTGGATACACCACTGTACTGGCACTACTGGCAAACCGAAAGCCCGCAATTAAAAGCCTTGCGCCAACATGCACTTAAAGTCGCTGCAAAATATCTGGTGCAAGGGTAAGTCACGCAAAGTATTACTGCAGTAGCTGAAATAAAACGGTGCTTGTGCCGTTCTTATCCGTCGGTTTTAACGGCCTGACGATGAGGATACTATGCGACCGGCTATATTACTGCTTATCAGTGCTTCTCTGGTTTTAATAGCGGTAGCGCTATTATCCGGTGAAACAGGTTCAATTAAAGCGATTGCCAGCTTTTATACGCCAACGCCACAGCTGCTGCTGTTTGCAAAATTAACCGGAGCATATATGCTGCTATGTGCTTTGGTATGTTTGGCAGCGCTACGTGAAGTTCGTTTACAGAAGGCTGCCGCACTCTTGCTGCTTGTTCCCTCGTTTATTGCTTTAGTGTCATTGTTTGGCAGCCATCAATATATGGCTGCGCTGGGCGGTTTTCCAATTCTTGGCTCAGGTCAGGGCGTAATTAAGTTCGCAGCATTGTTGGTGTTGGCGTCATCATTGTGGCGCTGGCAGCACGCCGGAGCCACTGAACGTTTCTGGCTGAACTATGTGCCTGTGGCCTTAGTGCTGATGTGGATTGGCGGCATGAAGTTTTTAACGTTTGAAGCCGAGGGTATAGTGCCGTTGGTTGAAAGCTCACCGCTGATGAGCTGGATGTATCAGCTGTGGTCGGTGCAAACGGTATCAAATATTATCGGTGTCTTCGACTGGCTGGCGTTGCTGCTACTGGCCGCAGGATATTACTGGCGTGGGGCATTTTATCTTGGCTTCGCCATGTGTTTAGCTGTGTTCCTTACTACACAAAGCTTTTTATTTACTTTTACACCGGCGTGGCAGGCTTTTACTGTACTCAGCAGCAGTGGAGTGTTTTTAGTTAAAGATCTGTGGTTTATCGCCAATATGCTGCTTATTACACAGGCGTTTAACACAAGGACAATTCTGGCATCGCACTGAGCAGTGAAACAGAGGCAGTAACAACAGACACTATACGGTCTGATGTTACTGCCAGTGGTAAAACTAAGCTGAGCCTGACAAGCTGTTACGGTATTGCTCGACAGGCAAACCACCAATACCCCAGTTGTCTAATGCTACCTCGTCAATGACGACAACCGTGGTCGCGGGAGATTTATTGAGTACGTCCACCAACAACTGCGTTACGCCCTGAATTAACGCCGCTTTTTGCTCGGCGGTTACGCCTTCACGCGTTACCTTTATATTTACATATGGCATTACTCGTCCTTATTTTTTTCGATATGAAAAATCTTGCTGATAATTTGCCAGCGGCCATTAGTGCGCACCATGCTTAGCAAATCAACAAAGTGTCGCTGACCAATGCTACAGCGCACGCGGGCAAAAGCTGTGTTATCTCCGGCAAATTCGATGGCATCAATAACATCATGCCTGTTATCGCCGCGCGCTGCGCCGCTCTCCCGTTTTGACAACACATCACGATACGTTGCCATATCCCGCTGCAGCAACGGCGTTTCATCTGCGGTGGCATACACTGCACCGGGGTGAAATACCTCGTCAAACAGGCGCATATCGCAGCTGTACAGTAAATCGAAATAACGCTGCAGTAACTGCTGTATCTCAGCAAAGGCGGCCATTGTTACGCCTCCTGCTTTAACAAACCTTCGACAATCAACGCCTGTTCTACGTTTGGATCGGCGTTGAATAACTGACAAAACGCCTGCACATTGGGCCACTGCTCGAGTGATACGCCAATATATTTAGCCCAACTTAAAATAACGAAAGCGTAAATATCGGCCACGCTCATCTGCTCGCCTAACAGGTAGGGGGAAGTATGCGCCAGATGTTGCTCCAGATAATCTACCCGGCGTGCCAGTTTTTGCAGGGCTAGCTTACGCGCATCGCCATCTAATGTTGTACCACTAAAAAACGGGCTGAAGCATTTATGCAGCTCAGACGATAAAAACGACAACCACTCTCTTAAGCGCACCCGTTCAAGGGTGCCTTGCGCCGGAGCCAGTTTCGCTTCAGGCTTGATATCGGCCAGATATTCCAAAATGGCGGTGTTTTCGGTGATCACCACTCCAGGCTTAACTTCCAGCGCCGGGACATAGCCCTTGGGATTAATGTTTGCATACTGTTGACCATGCTCAGTTAATCCCTTTGCAGTATCAGTACGGTCTAACGTAAACGGAATAGCCAGTTTGTGCAGCACAATATGGCTTGCTAATGAGCAAGCGCCCGGTTTGTAATACAGTTTCATATTGAAGTTCCTGAAGTTGACTGAAAGCATAATTATGATAACCATAGGAAAGTAGATTACTAGAAGTAACTTCGTTCTGCGGGTAAAATCGGGTTACCGCCAAGAAACCTGGTAACTACTATGTCACTGAAAGTGAGAAAGAATAAAAGCCCCACGCCGCCAGAGCCCTGTATGCTAACCGAGTGTCTGGCGGTATTTGCCGGAGCCTGGGCGCCGAATGTGATTTGGTGTTTACGGGCTGGTCCGCGCCGGTTTAACGAATTGCGTATCGATATTCCGCCAATTTCAGCCAAGGTACTGTCGACCCGTTTGGCCGAGCTGACAGAGCGCGGTGTGATTTGCCGTCATGTTCGTGAAACCTCGCCGCCATCAGTAGAATATGAACTCACTGAGCTTGGGCATGAATTTATCCCTGCGCTGGATACTATTGTCTGTATTGGCCACAAGCTTAAAGCCAGCGGTAAGCTGCGAAGCAGTAACCGCAATAACGATGTTACGGCGGGTATATGACACCTGTAACAATTGAAGAGCCTGAGTGGTTTAAGGACGTAACTTGAGTATTCAAATTATTACACCGCAGCAGTGGCAAACCCAGCGCTGGCAAAATGGCGGAGGCATTACCCATCAGCTGTGCCGGCAGGACGATGAACATGGCATGTTATGGCGGGTATCGGTAGCTGAAGTGGCCAGTGACGGGCCTTTTTCGCGTTTTGACAATACCGATCGCATTATTATGCTGCTGAATGGCGCAGGTTTTAGCTTACATGGCGTGGGAGCCAACCCGCAAGTGCTGGATAAACCGCTTGGGCCTTTTGCTTTTGCCGGTGAAACGCCCATTCATTGCAGTTTGATAAATGGTACTGTGCGTGATTTTAACCTGATGACACGTCGCCATGCGTTAACCGCAGCGCTTGAAGTGCTGACGCTAAACAGCGATGCGCAAGTATTACCAATGGGTGGGCAAACAATACTTTTTGTAGTAAAAGGTCAGGTTGATGCCGCTTATAACGGCCAAAACTACTGTTTAGACACAGAGCACAGTCTGCTGCTAAGCAATGAAAGCGGTACTTTGCAGCTAAGTGCTGGCAGCAGTGCGAAGGTGGTATTTATTCGATTGGATGCAACTGCTGAGGGCTAAGCAAGACAACGGCGCTGTTGCCAACGCCGTATCCGGATACGCTTTAAGCGCCTATTTTGCCCGACGCGGTTTGGCCTTCGGCGCTGCTTTGTTACTGCGTTTTAGTTCAATCTGGGTTTCACTGGCCTTGTTAGCGCGGCCGGTTAATACCTTACGTGAAATACTCTTTAGCAGTGACTCGCGGTTGCTGACTTCAAAACCCGGCTTCACCACACGGGCAATATCATTGCCAATCAGTTTTTGAATACGCTTGAGGGTTTGCTCTTCTTCGCGGCTGACAAAGGATATCGCATTACCTTTGGCGCCGGCACGGCCGGTACGGCCAATGCGGTGCACATAGTCTTCCGGCAGGTAAGGCAGGTTAAAGTTAACCACATGGTCAAGCCCCTGAATATCCAAACCGCGCGCAGCTACCTCGGTGGCAATCAGTACCTGTAATTTTGCTGATTTAAAATCGGCAATCGCGCGGCGGCGGGCGCCCTGGCTTTTATCGCCATGACATACTGCAGCGTCGATTTTGCGTTGTTGCAAACCGGCTAACAGCTGGTCGGCCTGTTCTTTTGTACTGGTAAATACCAGCACCTGAAACCAGTTTTGCTCGCTCAGCAGCTGCTCAAACAGTTCTATCTTGCGGCTTTCCTCTACCGGATACACCACATGCTGCACGGTGTCTGCTGTGCTGTTTACTTTTGCCACACGAATATGCTGATGATTTTTCAGTATTTTATGTGAAAGCTCATTCACCGCAGGTGAGGTGGTAGCTGAAAACAGCAGGGTTTGGCGTGAGTTCGCTGTCATGGCGACAATTTTCAGTACGTCAGTGACAAAACCCATATCCAGCATGCGGTCTGCTTCATCCAGCACGACAAACTCCACATCGGATAAAATCACGTTACCCAGCGCCATATGCTCCAGCAAACGGCCCGGGGTGCTGATAACAGTGTCAACGCCGGCCTTCAGTTTGTTCGCCTGCAGGCCCAGTTTTACGCCGCCGTACAAAGCTGTGCAGCTAAGTGGCAGAAACTGTGCGTAGTCTGCAAAAGCATCGGCAATTTGCTCAGCCAGTTCACGGGTTGGGGTTAGCACTAGCGCCCGCGGCCGGCTGGCCACGGCGGCTTTAGGCTTATCCAGCATGCGTTGCAGCAGTGGAATAGCAAAGGCCGCGGTTTTACCGGTACCGGTTTGCGCAGTAACCTGCAAGTCTTTACCGCGGCGGGCTGGCGCTATCGCCTGCTGTTGTACCGGTGTCATGCTGCTGTAGCCACAGGCGTCCAGTGCGCGCTGCAGATCGGAAGCTAAATCTAATGATGAAAATTGCATAAAGTGTCCTTTGTAGCGGCGCTACCAGTAAAAGCTGTGGCAGAATTACTCTTCACCATCATTCTGCATAGCATCCGGGCGAGGCTTGTGCTTGCAGGCGCGGGCCAGAATTTCGACATACACAGCTTCTTGTTGTGCTGCCGCTGCGGCATCAATGCGCTTATTAATTTCAGAGGTGAATACTTTCTCTGCTGTTTCTTCCGTCGCGCCAAAGCGGCAATCAAAGCTCCAGTAGTCCATGCCTGGTGGCAGCGCTTTACGTCGCTCACGGCCCAGATACTTCTTAATATCATGCTTAACAAGTTCAACCCAACGCTCGGTTTTATGCTTGGGGTGGGTTAACGCTATTGTCTTTTTCATCAGCAGTCCTACAAATATACGTTTAGCTGCACACTGTCAGTGTGCTGTAAACCGCGCATTCTACATGGTTAAATGCAAGATAACCGGCACTATCTGCTATTTTGTTGCAATATGCTGAATTACCTTGCTATTTGGTGGCAACATTACAGTATAGCGCCAAGCTGCTGTCTGTTTATTCGGAATGTTCATGCTAAGTATTTCAATCGGTCCGTTATCTTTACCCATACCAATGCTACTGTTGTTTGTTGCTGTCGTGTTGGGGCTGGGCGTTGCGCGTATTGTCAGTCGCGGCCAACAGCAAAGCGCCAGCGATGTGCTGTTAATGATTTTGGTTGTTGCGCTACTGTTTGGCAGGCTGGTATTCGTACTGCGCTTTGCTGACAGCTATCAGACCATGTGGCAGATGTTGGATATTCGGGATCGTGGGATTGATATCAGCACAACCATAATGGCTGCGATGGCGTTATTGTTTATTCAGTTAAAGCGCTTACCTGAACTAAAAACTGCCCTGGTAAGTGGTGCTGCCTGTACCCTGATTTGTTATGCAGCCGGCTCGGCCTGGCTTTATAGCCAACAGCAACAGCAGGTGCTGGCCGATATTCAGCTAGAAACTTTGTCGGGTGATCAAGCAGTGCTAGCCGACATGGCGCAGGGCAAGCCTGTAGTGCTCAACATCTGGGCAAGCTGGTGCCCGCCGTGCCGCCGGGAAATGCCGCTGCTGCTTAACACCCAGCAGCAAGCGCCTGATATCAGCGTAATAATGCTAAATCTGCAGGAAAGCCGCACGACGGTAGCGAAATATCTGCGTAACCATCAGTTGGATTTTCAACAGGTATTACTGGACAAACAGGGTGACGTTGCCCGCTACTACGGCGCGCTGGGCGTACCGGCAACGTTGTTTTTTCGTGCCGACGGCTCACTTAGTAGTGTGCATTTTGGCGAGCTATCCCAAGCCACCCTGCAGCAGGGAATTGATACAGCGCTTAATTGAAAAATTGGCGACCATCCCGGGGTATCGTTGCCAAAGTCATAGCTTTTTAGGCAAGTAAAGCCTTGACCATGTTCTGTTTTTCAGTAAATGTAGCAGGCTGTATTTTTCCGACGCTGCAAATTTGGAATATAACATTGCCTACCGCTGCTTTCTTCAGCCTCTTTTTACTGCTGCTTTCTCTTAATTGTGCCGCTGTGGGATATCGTTTACCTGAAGGCGTAACGCTTAATCAGCAGAAGGTGAGCCTTTCCCTCGACCCGCTGGAAGCAACGTTTCTTGGTGAAACAAGCTTAGATATTTCAATAGATTCGGCAACGGATGTTATTTCTTATCACAGCCGTGACTTAACCATAAAATCGGTAGAACTGGTTAAAGGGGATAAAAAAATAAGGCTGCCTGTTGTCGCCCCTGATGAATACGACATTGTCCACCATCAGCTTAAGAAGGCTATTTCCGGACCGGTCACACTTAACATAAGTTACTCCGGCAAGATAAATGACAATGTTCAGGGGTTATTTGTACAGGGGAAAAACACCGGCTCAGCCTATATATTTTCTCAGTTTCAGGAAATGGAAGCGCGTAGCGTATTTCCGGCTTTTGATGACCCCAGTAAAAAAGCAGTGTTTGAATTTACGGTTAATTTACCGGCAGAGCTTGACGCTTTACATAACACCCATCCTGTTTCTATTGCCGTGTCAGGTAAGCGAAAAATTATCAAATTTGCGAAGACAGCGAGATTATATACAGATGTTCTGGCTTTGGCTGTGGGCAAATTCAGCAAAGTGACATTAACAAATACTGCTTATAACTCGTCGTTCTATTCACCTGAAGGCCAGAATATAGCTCTGCCGGATGATATTGATGCCCTGATTAATAACTCTGTAAGTTACATGGCGGACTATCTTCAGTTGCCGTTTCCGTACGACAAGCTGGATTTTTTTGCTGCGCCAATCTCTACCCTGGCCGCAATGGAGAATGTTGGTTTAATCGCACTGCATTCTAATCAGCTGCCGGAGGCCGGTTCCGACAAAAATGACATCTGCCATTTTCGTAAATTAATTGCTCATGAAATCGTTCATATGTGGTTTGGCAACCATATCACCATGCAGTGGTATAACGATTATTGGATGAATGAATCGTTCGCGGAATTTTTCGCCGCCAAAATTATTCAACAGCACTATCCGGATACAGACCGCTGCATTTATACGCCGCAGTTTAGCGCGTTTGCCGATGATAATACCCGTTCCAGGCCTCTTCGCTCTTTGGTAAGGCATCGTAGTGATAACGAAGGGATCGGTGAGCTAGCCTATACAAAAGGCCGTACGATTCTGGAAATGTTAGAGCAAGCTATAGGCGCTGCAGATTTTAAAAAACATATGCGTGAATATATTAAACAGGTTGCAGGCGGAAATACGTCATCTGAGATTTTTTCTGATTATTTTTCATCTTATTCATTTGCTCCGGCTTTATTGCAGTCGTTCACAGAGCAATCAGGCTATCCGTTAGTATCGATAACCAAGCAAGACAATCGGCTGTATTTACAGCAACAGAGCTTTCAACAGGAAAAAGATAAGTTATGGACGATACCGCTTATGATAAAAGAGTGGGATGGTCATATTGTGAAACAAACTCCGGTTGTGTTGCAGGGGAAACGCTTGCAGCTTAACAGCATGAACCCTGACAACAGTTTTTTCATTGATACATCCGGGGCTGGTTATTACCTGTCTTATGATAAAACAGGCAATGCACCGTTTCCCGTCAGCTTATTGTCAAAACCGGAGAAAATGTCATATATGAACAACCAGGAGGCGTTAGCAACCGCGTCCTACCTCGATTATATGGAGTATGCCGATGGCTTGGTGCATATTCTGAATACACTGCCTCAACACAGCGAGGAGGCGAGCAAAGCGCTGTCAGCGTTGCAAAACGCTTTTATTGAATTGCTACCCCAAGAGCTTATTGCCGACTATGCAGAATATTTGGTTGCTAGATTACCGAAGGCGCTGCAGTGGGATATCTTGCTGCAGCAGGCAAATGGTGGGCAATGGCTGGAGTTTTACGGCGTGTATCTGCAGCAGGATGAAGCCATCAAAGCTGCAAAAAAAGCCTATAGCACAACAAAGCTGACACAGTTAAAGCATCGTCTGGCTGTTTTGCGTGTCATCGTTTCAATAGCCACGATGCAACAGTACAGCGCATTATTGGATATGTTTGCTACTGCAGATAGCAGTGTCAAAGACGACCTGTTAGATGCGCTGGGCTACGTATCAACGCCTGAGCAGGTGAGTGCGTTTTATCAGTTCTTGCTCTCCGATGTTACCAATGAGTTTGTTATTGACTACCGGTTTCAGTTTCCGGCATTTCAGCCGAAACATCGGGAATTTGCCGCTGAGTTTTTCCGCTCCAATAAAGCCAGGATAAGTAACCGTATTGCTGATGATAAATTGCAATGGTTTCCATATAACTTTCTGACGGCTTGTTCATTTCAGGAAGCGGAATTAGTCAAGCGCACGTTTTCCGGCTGGACGACTGTTCCCAACCTTAAAGAAAAGCTCTCAACTGTCATTGAGAAAATTCAACAGTGTAGCAAAAACTCAGCGAACAGCCAGGCTAGCATTAACAGGCGTTTACAGCCGTCAAAGTGATATAAATCGACATAGCAGCAAGCGGCGCAACCTAAGCGGTCTGGCCGCTACAGCAATTCAAGGTAGGGGCGCATTTTTGCGCCCTTTGTGCTGCAGCAATTAAAGTCTTGACCCGTATAGGTTTATAGCTAACTGTAATAGCATTATTTGTATGTAATTTAATCAGGTAAGAATTTACTCCATGAACATTTGCTCTGAACGGCTTGTGATGACGCCACTTACACAACACGACTGGCCGTTGTTTTACACACTACACAACACTCCAGAAGTAATAGCGCAGTGTTTTGACCCTGTTGATGATGCCGTTTTACAGCAAAAGTTTCAGCAACGTTTAGTGCCCTGGCATAAAGAGGCTGAACACTGGCAATGTCTGGTGATACGCCAGCATGATACTGGCCAGGCCATAGGTGTTACTGGTATGTGTTTATCGCAGGGCAGGGCTGAGGCGGGTTATTTACTGCTGCCAGCTTTTTATGGTCAGGGCTATGGCACCGAGTCATTACAAGCCTTGATCAGTTGGGCGGTAAATATGCAGGATATTCGCCGTTTTAAAGCAGTGGTTACAGAGGGCAATATTGCATCGGAGCGGGTGTTGCAAAAAATAGGCTTTCAACTGGTCGAAACGGTGCCCGATGCACACAGTATTGGCGGTAAACGTTACACTGATCACATTTACCATTTGGACGCGGTTTGATAATTCAAGCCAGCTAGAAGCGTGAGGCTTGGCAACCAATTGAAACCGGGACTTGGGCGCACTATCGCGCCATTTGTTTTTGCTGTAAATAAAGCTTTGACTAAGTTGAGATTTTCGGAAAATTCAACTGTAAGTTGGAGGCTGAGTAATCTGGTTTATTGTTATTGGAGTGGCGCAGACACAATGTTGTTCTTACCGCCCAGAGTGTTTCTGTATTTATTTTCAGTATTTAACTTTACCGTAAAGTAACAAATAAGTTGCAATTGCCGCGTGCCTTTTTAAAATGTCAAATTCTTTCACTTTACAAGGAACGTTTATGGCGGCTTATTTGGCACCACAGCAAGCGCAGCATATACAACTTCAACAGCAGCTGGAAAAAGATCTTTCCGAAAGCCAAGCGGATATATACGTGTTAAGTGCGCGCGAACTGACTGAGTTCTGGCTCACAGTGCAGCGACATGAAGGAAAATCACAACCACAAATTGAGACTACATATAAAGCACTAACTGGCTTAGATTTAGCACGACAGTTGTTGGCTTCTGGGCGCGACTATGGCGCAGCTGCAAATGATGTAGCTGTGGTGGCGGTGTTAGGTGCAGATCTAAAACGTGGCAGCCGGTTTTTTGAGACTTACCGAACGGTAACTCAGAATGGGCGCACTTACATTATTTTTAAAGGTAACCATCGCGCTCGTTTGATTATTAAAGGGACGCGTTACTTGTCAACTCATACCGTGATGCTGAAAATGGCTATCGGTAGCGAAGGACTAAAGAAATCAGCGAAGACCGGCTTTTTGGTATCTGTGGTCTTTTCAACCACTTTACACAGTATCCAATGGTTGTTTGAAGATGAGTATCGTTGGACAAATTGGTTAGCCGGAATTTCAACGGATTTGATAAAGATAGCTATTGCCAGCACAGCTGGTTATATAGCAAGTATTGGTACTGCAGCAATTATGACTGCTCTTACCGGCGCAACGATAGCAGTAGTTCCTTTAGCTGTGGGTATTGCGGTGTGCATTGGCGTTGGTTTTGCTTTGAATGCTATTGATAACCACTTTCAGATTACCCAAAGTCTGGTTCGACACTTGGAGCAGAAAGAGCGTGAAGTTAAACGTATTGCGTCAGACGGCATTTATTACATTATTCGTTCTACCACCGAATCAGTAAGGCGGCAGCTAGTGCGTTCAGCGATTAGGAAACTCAACGATCTAACTAAACAGCCTTTTCAGCTATGGAATTGAAAAATAAAGCAATCATGGCTTCAATGGGACTAGCTGGCTTTTCATTACTGCTGATTGCGTTAATGCTTTGGCTTTTCCCATTACAATTCGAAAATCAGTTCGAAGCTATCTACAGTGGCAGACAACTTATTGTTATCAGTGGCTCTGATGCTTATGCTCCGGGTGTTATCTTGTTTCTGGTGGTTTTGCTTTTATTTTCTATCAAAGCCACATTTTACTTAATTCGTCACCAACAGCCGTCAGTGCAGGGACAAAGGTTTGTTAAAACCTTTTCAATAGCGTTGCTCATTAGCTTTGCTTTTGTTTTTCTGGGCAACTATCTGATTAACAGCTATTTAGAGTCTGAAGCTGCGGACAATGGGTATCAGCCATGCCCGGCCTCAGCGCTACTGTTCGCGCGCGTTACTTATAGTGTTTGGACTTTGAATCCATCACTTTGCTATGACACAGACGTAAGACATATCGTGCAACGCGGTGGCTGGAATGAGTCAAAAGACGTTGAACAAATGCTTCAGCGCCGGGAAAAACAGCAGCAAGCTCGGCGACAGTTTTTGCTGCAGGAAGAGCAAATAAAACAGCAACGAGCGGCTAAGACCCAGTAACACAGCATAGCTAACTCAACTTGAAGTCTCATTATTGCGCCTTCGCTTTTTTGGCAGATAGCATTAGCTTGGACGATTGAATTGCGAGGTGTACTATGTACGCCTTTGTGGTTAATACGCGAGGTGTAGTATGAGTATCTTTAACAAGTTAAAGGATTCTCTGACCGAAACAGTGCAGATTAAGCAAGGCCAGAAAACGCCAAGTAGGGTGACCCGTTGCGAGGTCGCCGATGTGAAAGCTCTTCGTGAAAACCTGGCCATTACCCAAGCACAATTAGCACAAGCACTGGGTACCAGTGTTGATACCATTAAAAGCTGGGAGAGCAAGCGGCGTAACCCAACCGGCCTGGCCGCCAAAGTGTTAGCCACTATTCAGGACAACCCCGAGTTCTACCATCACTTGGCCGCGCATTAATCCAGTTAATACACCAAACCAAAGTAGGAGGGCATTATCGCGCCCTTTATTTTGCAGCAAATAAAGCCTTGACCAAGTTGATATTTTCGGTAAATGTAGCGTCGTTTAGCAACAAAATCAGGTGGCACGTTATTGCTATATATAAGTGATAATAAATGCTTTGTACGCCAATAAATTCGCTATCTCTATTTTTCTCTCAGCAGTAAAGGGAATTTTAAAACATGAAAAAGCTGTTCTTACCATTAATTGCGCTTCTCTCAGGCTGTGCCGTTCAGCCGCAACATTATGATCTTTCGACTTCGGGCACATATGAGCCAATACAGTCGCGGCAGAATCTTCCTAATCTTGAAATAGTCGACTTTAAATACGAGCCACATGTTCGAATTAGCCAGAATTCGATGTCTCAGCTTGATTGTCTGCCCTGTCAGTCAGATGGCAGTACACCTGGAGTCGTTTTTTCAAACACCATTGCAGAGATTGTTCAGAGCGAAGTCAGTAATGCGTTTAAGGAGGTTATGTTGCCATCGCAACAAACTCAATGTCAGTTGAGTGCGACTATACATATGGCCGGCTGGGACGCAATAAATGGTGATTCTATTGTTGATTTAACCTACACCTTACTCAAAGATGGCGATATTAAATCTATTAAAAGAATACGGGGCTATCATGACAACGGAATGTTTGAGACAAATAGGTTAGACCGTTTTCTTGCCAAAGCTTCGCGTAAGTCAGTGAGTATGCTGTTAACCGATAGTGGCTTCTTACAAGAGTTAAATAAGCAATGTCCAGTAATTTAGTTTAATTAGAGCTAAAGGTGACTGTAACAACTGAGGTAATAGCTTGGTATGGAGTCAATGTAGGTACGCTGGGTTGATTTTGGAATGTGTCAAATGGCTGGTTTCAGGGCTTAAAATCATAGGCGTCGTAGCAGTAGGCGTATTTTTTTAACTTAGGAAGCTAAAGTGGGGTGTGGTATGAGTATCTTTAACGAGTTAAAGGATTCTCTGACCGAAGCAGTGCAGATTAAGCAAGGCCAGAAAACAGCAAGCCGGGTTATCCGCTATGAAGTCGCTGATGTTAAAGCCCTACGCGAAAGTTTAGCCATTACTCAGGCCCAGTTAGCACAAGCACTGGGTACCAGTGTTGATACCATTAAAAGCTGGGAGAGCAAGCGGCGTAACCCAACCGGCCTGGCTGCCAAAGTGCTGGCGACGATTCAGGATAACCCCGAGTTCTACCATCAATTGGCCGCGCATTAATCTGGCAGGTACACCAAACCACAATAAGGGCGCATTTTTGCGCTCTTAGCTTTTGCAGCAAATAAAGCCTTGACCCAGTTCATTTTTTCGGTAAATGTATGAACACGTTTAATCTAAAAAACCTCTTTAGTAAGTAGTTGAAAGAGGGTAATAAAATACAAAGTTTAGCCCTGATTGTCTTTGAAAATAATAAGCGGAACTTATGAATGCTTCGAATGAAAAAATGAAGTGGATACTTTTTTGGGTTTTTCTTACTCTTTTTGTATTGAGTGTCTTGGGTACTTTAGGTGTTGTTTTTCTTGGGTTTGGCACTCCTAATGAAAGTGAAAGAGAACTGTTAGTTAAAGGATTGATTGGTGAAATTGCCATTTGTGTAGTAGCGCTTTTTTATTCTGTTTTCGGTCTCAAAAAGAACAGCTTCGATACCAGCCAACAGCTATCAGAATTAGAGACTAGAGTTGATGGCTTGGAGCAAAAGATGATCTATTCAACTAAAGAGTTCGATGAAAAATTAAATTCTATCCCGTCAAGTGAAAGAGAAGTTTTTGGGCACGAAAAACCGCATTTATTTCACGATGTCTTTCCTGCTTTGGCTTCCATTGAACGTTTCAGCAAGCCACCTCCATTTAATATTGATGTGTACGGTTTAACACCTAGTTGTACAGATATAAAGCGAGAGATAAATAATGCCAAACCTTTTGAAAAGGAAAACAGGATTAATAGCTATATAGGTATGAAAGTCCAATGGAAATGTGCTTTCTCAGGGATTCGAGAAAATGAAAATAATTATACTGTATTAGTGGAAACAGAGAAGGTCCTTCATATCGTGGAGCTTGTTCTTGATACATCGAAAGATATAAGCCGCTTTAAAGTTATGGATGAATATACACCTTTTTGGGTTTGTGGAGAAATTTCTGAAATCTCTGGAATTCATATGAAACTCGTTAATGCAGATTTTTCACTCTAGCAACAAACTTTGCGGGAATTACATGCTTTAGCCACCATTCGCCTTTCCCTTTTACTCCTTGTATAATACGCGCCCTTGTTACACTCAGGTGCTTAATTTATGTCCACTGTTGCTACTCCCGTTTCCCGCAAATCTGCCCCTGTAGCACGCATGGCGCCTGAGCGCGATTTATTTTCTTACCCGAAGTACTGGGCCGAGTGCTATGGCACAGCGCCATTTTTACCGATGTCACGCGCCGAGATGGACAAGCTGGGCTGGGATAGCTGCGACGTTATTCTGGTAGTAGGCGATGCCTATGTTGACCACCCAAGCTTTGGTATGGCGGTAGTCGGGCGCATGTTAGAAGCACAGGGTTACCGCGTTGGCCTGATTTGCCAGCCGGATTGGCACAGCAAAGACGACTTTATGCGCCTGGGTAAGCCGAACCTGTTTTTTGGCGTCTCCGCCGGCAACATGGACTCGATGATTAACCGTTACACCGCGGATAAAAAGCTGCGCCATGACGATGCCTATACTGCCGGTGATATTGGCGGCAAACGGCCGGACCGCGCGGTCACCGTATACACCCAGCGTTGTAAAGAAGCCTTTAAAGACGTACCGGTGATTATCGGCGGTATTGAAGCCAGTTTACGCCGTATTGCGCATTATGATTACTGGTCAGAAAAAGTGCGCCGCTCGGTCATTTTCGATGCTAAGGCTGACATTTTAATTTACGGCAATGCCGAGCGGCCTTTGGTGGAAGTGGCGCACCGTATTGCCTCTGGCGTGCCGGTAAGCGAGATTCAGGACGTGCGCGGCACTGCGGTTATCCGCAAAGAGCCGCTGCCTGGCTGGCGCGGGGTAGATTCCACCGCCATTGATAAAATCGGTAAAATTGACCCGATCCCCAACCCTTATGGCGCCGATGATGTCGGCTGCAGCAGCTATTCTGAATTTGCCAAAGCCGGTATTGATTTAACCAAACCTGCGGAAGTGGAAGCTAAACCGATTATGGTGCAACCACCACGGCAGAAGCCGTGGGAGCTAACCTACGTTAAGCTGCCAGCCTTTGAACAGGTTAGCGTGAACAAACCATTGTATGCCCATGCGTCGCGCATTTTGCACCAGGAAACCAACCCAGGCTGTGCGCGCGCGATCATGCAGCGCCATGGTGACCGGCACATCTGGGTGAATCCGCCGGCATTTCCGCTTAGTACAGAAGAGATGGACTTAGTGTTTGGCCTGCCGTATCAGCGCGTGCCGCACCCGGTATATGGCAAGGAGAAAATTCCTGCCTATGAGATGATTAAAACCTCGGTCAATATTATGCGTGGCTGCTTTGGCGGCTGCTCGTTCTGCTCCATTACCGAGCATGAAGGCCGTATTATTCAAAGCCGCTCGAAAGAGTCGATTATGCAGGAAATCAAGGATATTCGCGACAAAGTACCGGGTTTTACGGGCGTGATATCCGATCTTGGTGGCCCCACTGCCAATATGTACCGCTTAAATTGTAAAAACCCAAAAGCCGAGCAGACGTGCCGCCGGCCAAGCTGTGTATATCCTACCATTTGTGAGCATATGGATACTGACCAAAGCCCGACGGTAGAGCTGTACCGCGAAGCGCGCAATTTACCCGGCATTAAAAAAGTATTGGTGGCATCAGGTGTACGTTACGATTTAGCAGTGGAAGATCCGAACTATGTGCGTGAGCTGGTGCAGCATCACGTTGGCGGCTATTTAAAAATCGCGCCGGAGCATACCGAAAGCGGCCCACTGTCGAAAATGATGAAGCCGGGCATGGGGGCTTACGATAAATTTAAAGAAATGTTCGACCGCTTTAGTAAAGAAGCCGGCAAACAGCAGTATTTAATTCCGTACTTTATCGCTGCGCACCCGGGCACTACGGATCTGGATATGGTTAACCTGGCGCTGTGGTTAAAAGAGCGTGATTTTAAACTGGACCAGGTACAAAACTTTTACCCCAGCCCAATGGCCAACGCGACCACCATTTACCATACCGAAATGAACTCGCTGAAGAACATCAACAAAGCTAATGACGAAGTTGTGGCGGTGCCTAAAGGCGAGCGCCAGCGCCGCTTACATAAAGCCATACTGCGCTATCATGACCCTAAAGGCTGGCCGATGATCCGCGAAGCGCTGATTAAAATGGGCTTAAAACACTTAATTGGCCGCAGTAAAGGTTGTTTAGTGCCGGAAGAAGGTAAAGACGAGCAGTTTAAAAAAACACTTAAAGGTGGCAAGCCCGCACTGAGCCGTCATACCGGCTTGAACCCGGCAGCGAAAGCCATTGCCAATCGTGGCCAAAGTGACAAGCAGGGCAAAAAACCGTTTACTAAAAACGGTGCAGCCGGTGCAAAGGGCAAACCCGCTGCAAAGGGCCGTAGCCACTGATGTTATGGCAAGCGTGTTTAGCTTGCCTTACTGTTTAGTGTATTTAATGTCGTTGCCAAATCTTTTAGCAGCGTCTGATTTTTACTGACGACAGTATTTATTTCACTGGCTGAGGTACCGGCTTTGGCTGCCAGGTTACGCACTTCATCTGCTACTACTGAAAAACCACGGCCGGCATCACCGGCACGGGCGGCTTCAATAGCGGCATTTAGCGCCAGTAAATTGGTTTGATCAGCAATGGCATTAATTGCTGAAACCATATTGTTGATACTGGCACCCGATTTAATCAGCTCCGCCATCACCTCATCTGACTGCTTTACCACCAGTAAGCGTTCGGTAATATCGGTGCCGTACAGAATAATTTTAGCAATATTGCCATAGGGGTCTTTTACCGCACTGAAGGTGCCGCCGATCCAGATAGCTTTTTGCCCGCAGTTGAATTTTAACTCTTGTGTTACGCTGCTGCCCTGCAGCAGCTTTTGCACACCAGTCTCTGGCAGGTAATCGCGCCAGCTTCGAACCGTGGTATTGAACTGTGCTGCAGCAATACCTGGAATTTTATTCGGGTAGTCGTTTATCGCTATGACTTTGCCAGCCAGATCCCATTCAATCATCAGCTGTGACTGGCTGATTGTTTGTAGCCGGGTTTCAGATTCAATCGCCGCAGTTTTGACATCGGTAATATCGGCCAGAATAGCGATATAGCCGGTATGTTTGCCCTGCGACGTCATTACCGGGTTGCTGGTTACCGAGATCCACAGCGTCGAATCGTCTTTGCAGTGAATTTCAATTTCATCATAAAAGGCATTAGGGGCGTCAAGTTCGGCTTCCATTCTGCTGTAAGTTTCAGCGTTGGTGCGTGGGCCAATCAGAAACTCTTTGGCTTTGTGGCCAAGCACTTCATTGGCACTAAAGCCGGTCATACGCTGAAAACCACGGTTAACATATTGAATAAGCCGGTTATTGTCAGAAATAATCACTGCATTATCCGTTTCATTCGCCACCATCGACAGCAAACGAAACTCGGCTCGCTGCTGCACTTCATCCGTAATATCACTGGCAAATTTAATGATCTTGAACACTTTACCATCCGGGGTTTTTATCGGGTTGTAGGTCGCATGGATCCATACTTCCTTACCCCCTTTGGCAAGGCGGCGGTATTCAGCTGTCTGATACTCACCACTGCGCAGTTTCTGCCAGAACTGCTGATATGCCTGTGATGTGGCTTCGTCATCGGGGACAAAAATGCGATGGTGTTTACCTGCCACTTCATCAAGGTTGTACCCCATCAAATTAAGAAAGTTATCATTGGCGGTGATAATGCTGCCATCAAGATTAAATTCAATCACCGCCTGTGCTTTGTGAATGGCACTGATTTGAGACTCTAGATTGGCGCGCATTAGCACCTGCGCGGTGATATCTGTGGCAAACTTTATTATCCGCTCAACCCGGCCATGTTTTTTTATTGGCGTATATGTGGCCAGGATCCAGACATCCTGGCCTGATTTTGTTATACGTTTAAACTCTGCCGTTTGAGAATGGCCTTCACGCAGCTTTTGCCAGAACATTTTGTATTGCTCTGAACGCGCTTCCTTGGGGTCCACAAAAATGCTGTGATGCTTGCCAACCACCTCGTTACGGCTATAGCCCATGACACTTAAAAAGTTATCATTGGCAGATTGAATAACACCATCGAGTGAGAACTGAATAACGGCTTGAGTTGCATTAATTGCAGCAACAATATTATCGGCACTTGAAGATAAACCTAACATAGTTACTCTCATTAGTTTGGGGACAATCATAAAGCTAGTAAGTGCAGGTGATTAAAGCAAATTCTTTAAAATAATTTCTTAAGTTGGTACAAAATGTTTAATCAGTTTGATACTGCGCAAAGGCTGTTTTTCAGCCTTAAATTTACCGCAAGGCAGCAGCAGTGGTTATTGCCATATCAGCGAGTGCTGCATCAGCAGTATCCGGCAGCTAAAGCTGTGGCGGTAGATAACCTGCACTTAACACTGTTTTTTTTAGGCCAGGTCACTGCAGAGCAAAAGCAACTTCTAGTTGCTGCTGCCAAAAGCATAGCAATGCCGTCGTTTGAGCTGACATTAGATACAGTGGCCAGCTTTAGCAAACCGAAAATACTGTATCTGGCGCCGTCTGCAGTAGCGCGCGAATTGCTGGTGTTACAACGACAGGTAGCGGATATCTGTAAAGCGATGGGGTTTCACGAGATCCACGATGGTTACCGGCCCCACGTCACACTGTTGCGTCACGCATCGGTACCCCAAGAGTTTACGCAGCAGGTACTGCCGCTAAGCATCGCTGTCAGCGAGTTTGCGCTATATCAGTCTTTAAATATTGAGGGTGCAGTGCGGTATCTTCCGCTGTATACTTTTAGCAGCAGGGAAGGATGACAGCACCCGCTTGTTTCGAAGTGCTGCCGATATTTAGTTAGAAACCGGTTTCAAACTGTGCTGTTGCCTGTACCACTTCATAGGTGCCATCTGTATACAAAATAGTGGCCTTACCTAAGTGGAAAATATAGGGTTTTATTGCTTTGGTACAATAGGTAGCTGTTGAATCGCAGCCAGCTGTTTTTTCTGACCAGATAACTGACGATACTGGTTTAGTCAGATTGGTGATACGCCAGATAGCGTCATTAGACGCGTAGTCCATAGTGTACTCAAACGACATGCATTGGCCGACAGACCACTCGTCATAGGCAGCGGTATCAACCATGCACTCCATTTGTGCAGAAAAAGCCGAACCGGATAACAATAATAAACCTGCAGCAATAATCTTCTTCATGGTATTTCCTTTTATATTATGTGAACCTTGGTTGTTTTGCGTACAGCGCACCCAGTCAACATTGGAAAGAAGAAGCGGTCAAATGATAAATGCAGATAACATTTTTATCATTTTTTTATCTTTTATAAAGCCGTAGTCGTCATCTGCTAAGCGGCGGCAGCAGATGATTTAGTGTGCCAGATCAAAATGCTATAGTTCATCAGTGATTAATTTTCGCCGGTTATACTCGCCGGCGGTACCCCCGTTAACAAGGACTGGTTATGTCTGCCTCTGCATCATCTTTTAGCAAACTGCTAAGCGCCGTGTTCGGCTCGGTAAACTGGACTGCGCCGCACTGGCTGCGCCAATTACGCAATTATGCCAGGTCGGAACCAGCAAAATTCAGCGGTATAACACTGTTGCTGCTGTTAATACTGGCGGGTGTAGCAGGGGGCGTGTATTACTACCAGCAATTACCAAAGCCGCTTAAAGTGCAAGCCAGTATTGAAGGGCCAGAGCTTGGGCATTATCAGGATGATATTGAGCAGCCCACGCCGGTAACGCTGCGCTTTAGTTATGATTTTAGCCGGCATAACCGGCAAATAATGCCGGCGCCCCAGCTTTCAGCCGCCCGGCTTGATCTTATCGGTGAAGTGCTTACAGAGGGGGTAAGCCTTGAGCCACAGGTTGAAGGTAAATGGCTGTGGCAGGATGAAAACAGTCTGGTATTTATGCCAGAACAAGCGTGGCCGGCTGGCCAGCACTATGAGGTGACGTTCAGTAAAGACATTTTTGCCCGCGATATTCTGCTGGCACAGCAGCAGTATCAGTTCAGCAGTCAGCCGTTGACGGCGGAAGTGAACCGGCTGCGGTTTTATCAGCACCCGGCTGAACCCGGCACCCGGCAAGTGGTGGCTACAATTAACTTCAGCCATCCGGTTGATTTGGCGCAGGCTAAGCAAAAGCTGTCTATGGTGATGCGTGAAGATGGCAGTGACCACGATGCTAAACCTGCTCAGCTTGAATTTACGCTTACCGCCGATAAAACCGGCCGCGAGCTGTATGTGCAGTCAGAGGCGTTAACCTTACCCGAGCACGAACAATATTTAACGCTTGAGCTGAAAAATGGCGTAAAAGCCCGTTTTGGCGGCGCCTCAACCGGGCAAACTTTAACTGAGCAGCTACTGGTACCGGACAAGCGCAGTTTTTTAAAAGTAGATGAGCTGCGTGCCGATATTGTCCGCTCGCCCGGGCTAGAACCAGAGCAGATGTTGCTGCTGAGCTTTACTGACCGTATCAGCCGCACTGAGCTGCAAAATAAGCTGAAACTCTATGCACTGCCAAAACACTCGTGGCGTAATTCTTATTACTGGTCAGTTGGCGAAGTAACCAGCGATACATTACAACGTAGTAACCTGCTGCAATTTGAGCTGATGCCGACTCCTGAACCGGCAGATAACAGCTTTAGTATTAAACTGGATTTACCGCCGGGCCACAGCCTGTTTGTCAGTGTGCCTGAGGGCCTGAAATCGGCTGGTGACTTTGTACTTGGCCGCGAATATCGTGCTGTCGTGCAGGCGCCGCAATACCCGAAAGAAGCCAGGTTAAGCGGTGAAGGCGCGCTGTTGACACTAAGCGGTGAGCAAAAGCTGCAGCTGTTAAGCCGCGGAGTAAAGGGTGTCAGAGCCAGGTTGTTTAAACTGTTACCCGATCAGCTGAATCATTTTATCAGCCAGACCGGTGGCGATATTAGCCAGCCATATTTCCAGAACTATAACTTTGATGAAAGTAATATCAGCAGCGTGTATGAGAAAACCTTCACGCTGGCCAACAGCCACGCCAAACAGGCGAATTATCTGGCGCTGGATTTAAAGCCGTATCTGGAAAAAGCCGGTATGGGCATGTTTTTTATTCAGTTGTCAGAGTTTAATCCGGCGCGGCCAAAGGATGAAGGCGAACAGCTGGATAAGCGCGTTGTATTGGTGAGTGATTTGGGGTTGTTAGTTAAACATAACAGCGACAGCAGCCAGCAGGTATTTGTGATGTCACTGGCAAGTGGCAAACCGGTGGCAGGTGCAAAAGTACAGCTACTGGGTAAAAACGGTGTCGCTGTGCTTGAGGGCACAACAAACAACGAAGGCACTGTAGAGCTTGCGAAAACACGTGGTATGCAGCGTGAGCGTCAGCCAACCGTGTATCTTGTGAGCCATAGCCGTGATGGTAAAACAGACAGCAGTTTTATTCCGTATGATAGATACAGCCGCCAACTGGATTACTCTAAATTTAACACCAGTGGTCGCTATCAGGATGAGCAAAGCAGCAACGCACTCAGTGCATATATGTTCAGTGACCGTGGTATCTATCGCCCGGGAGAGCAGGTGCAACTGGCGGCTATTATCCGTCAGAATGATTTAGCTGCAGCGCCGCAGAAGCTGCCGCTGAAAATTCAGGTGCAGGGCACGCGGGGCAGCACTTTTTATCAGCAAAACTTTAGTTTAACAGGCCGCGGTCTGCATACTTTTACGCTAGATACGCAGCCAAGCAGCGATACCGGCGATTACAATGCCAGCATTAGTTTATTGGATAACAAGGGTAATACTACACGTTATCTGGGATCGGTCAGTTTTTCAGTCGAAGAGTTTCAGCCTGATACGCTGAAAATAAGCAGTCGCTTTAACCAGACAAGTGCCGGCAAAGCGCCTGCCTGGTTGTCACCGGAGAACCTTCAGGCATGGGTGCAGCTGGATAATTTGTTCGGCACACCGGCACAGCAGCGGCGGGTAACCGCCCGTTTCGAATTGATGCCGGTAAGCTTCAGTTTTGATGAATACCCGCAGTACCGTTTTTTAGCGCCACAGGATGAACAGATAAAAACTGGCGCCGTAAAACAGACTCTGCCAGAACAGCAAACGGACGCAGATGGCAAAGCCAGCTTTGCATTGCCGCTTGAGCAATACAGTGGCGGTACATACCGTTTATTGCTGCGCACTGAAGGTTTTGACAGCGGCGGCGGTCGCAGCGTGCAAAGTGTCAGCAGTGCCTTGTTATCGCCGCTTAGTGCTTTAGTCGGGGTAAAAGCGGACGGCAGCCTTAATTATCTTAAAAAGCAACAAAGCCGTGAGCTGGAGTTTATTGCCATTGACAACAGCTTGCAGCAAATCGGGCTTTCGCAGCTGACACTGAAACTGGTAGAAAAGCGGCCGGTTTCAAGCCTGGTAAAACAAAAGGATGGCACTTATCAGTATCAAAGTATCGTGCAGGAAGTGATGTTAAACGAAGCACCTTTTGCAATTGATGCCACCGGCAGCCGTTATACAGTGCCAACCACAGAAGCCGGTGATTTTGAACTGCAGCTTAGCCAGGCCGATCAGTTACTGGGTAAAGTGGCCTTTAGCGTCGCCGGTGCCGGTAACATCAGCGCCATGCTGGAAAAAGACGCCGCGTTAAGCGTAAAGCTGGATAAGACAGATTATAAAGCCGGAGACTGGATAGAGCTGAATATTACCGCACCATACACCGGTAGCGGTTTAATCAGTATCGAAAGCAATAAGGTACATGCTTTTAGCTGGTTTACCGCCAGTACAACCAGCAGTATCCAGCGCATTAAGCTGCCAGAAGGCATTGAGGGCAATGCTTATATCAATGTCAGCTTTGTGCGCGGCAGTGATTCTGACGCCTTGTTTGTCAGTCCGCTTAGCTATGCTGTGGTGCCGTTTAATATCGACCGCAGTAAACGCCAGCTAAAGATAAGCTTGCAAGTGCCAGAGGAAGTGCGGCCGGGTAAAGCCTTTACATTAGGGTATAAGACAGACCGCGGTGCAGACTTATTGCTGTACGGTGTCGACGAGGGCATTTTGCAGGTAGCAGCTTATGACTTACCGGACCCGCTGTCGCATTACTTACAAAAACGTGCGCTGCAGGTACGTAGTATGCAAATGCTTGATTTACTGCTGCCAGAGTTCAGTGCGCTGCAGCGCCAGTTAGCCGGTGTCGGTGGCGATACTGAACGTCGAGCGCTGGCCGCAGCCATGATGCTGAATAAAAACCTTAACCCTTTTGCCCGCCGTGCTGATCAGCCGGGTGTATTCTGGCTGGGCAAACTGAAAGCGTCCACTGAGCTTGCCACAACCGAGGTAACTCTGCCTGCCAGCTTCAGCGGTAACGTGAAAGTGATGGCTATCGCAGTTGGCGATGATGCCCTGGCCTCTACAAGTAAAGACTTACGTGTGCGCGGGCCCTTTGTGCTTACACCGGATGTGTTGCAAAGTGCAGCACCGGGAGATGAGTTTGATGTCAGCGTGGCAGTGGCCAATGGTGTAAAGGGTTCAGGTAACAATGCCAGCATCAAGGTAGCACTTGCGCTGCCTGATACCATAACCGCTGTCAGCCCGTTACAGCAGCAACTGAGCATCAGTGAAAATAGTGAACAGATTGCCCGCTTCAGAGTAAAAGCGGGTGAAGTACCGGGCGAGGCCAGCATGAGTTTTACGGCGAGTTATCAGCAGGGCAACCTGCAGGAAGTCGCCAACCGCAGTGTAAGCCTGAGCATCCGCCCTGCCAGCAGTTATGAGAGTACATTACAGGCCGGTTTTGCCGACAAAGGCCCTGTGCGGCTCAATACCCGTTATCCGCTATATCCGCAATTTGCTGAACTATCTGTCAGTGCGTCTGCTAACCCGCTGGTATTGGCAGAGAGCTTTACCCGCTATCTGGAGCAATATCCGCATGGCTGTACCGAGCAGGTTGTGTCTCAGGTATTCCCCTGGATTGGCCTGGTGCAGCAAAAAAGCTATCAGGCGCAGTGGCCTGCACTTAACGACAAATTTGCCGTGTTAATTCAGAAACTGGCACAGCGGCAGCAAAGTGACGGCGGCTTCAGTTTTTGGCCCGGCGGGTACAGTAGCGCTGATTTTCCCAGCATTTATGTGATGCACTTTTTACTGGCCGCACGTGAGCAGGGCTTAGCCGTGCCGGATTATCTGTATCAGCAGGGGCTGGAGTATTTGCGCGGGGTGGCGCGATTAAGTGGCGCTAACCTGTATCAGGCGCGGCTAAGGGCCAATGCTATTTACCTGCTGACCCGTAGCGGTGAAGTGACTACCAATTATCTGACCGAGCTGCATGAACGGTTAGAAAAACAACATAAGCAAGCGTGGCAAAATGATCTGGCCGCTATTTATATGGCCGCCAGCTATCAGTTGCTGCAAAAGCCAGAGCTGGCACAGGGGCTGTTATCCGGCTACCGGCTGGGTAAAGTGTCGGCGCTGCAATCAGGCTATCTGGCACGCAGCAATGCACCGCTACCTGCATTTGCCAACCCGTCGTTTCAGTCGCAACTGAGTTTGGACGCACAATATGTTTATTTGATATCGCAGCATTTTCCACAGCGGGCTAAAGCACTGGATGGTGAACAGATTTTACAGTTGCTGCAGCCAGTGTTCAGCGGGCAGTACAACACTATAGCCGCAGCTTACTCTGTGCTGGCGTTGTCTGCCTACGGCCAGCTGCAAAGCGATAGCAGCGAAGGACAGGTGACGTTTTATCAACTGGACGGGCAGGGCAACCGCACAGAGCTGGCACCGGCCGATAACAGCAGCGCAACGCCCGTTGCTCACTTTACCGCAGCCGCTGAGAAAATCTTAATTGAAAGCAATGAGCAGTTGTTTTATGCATTAAGCGAAGCGGGCTTTGCCAAACAACCCGCTACTCAAGCGGTGGCGAATCAGCTGGAAATAGTGCGTGATTATCTCAGTGCAGAAGGCAAGGTGGTAACTCAGGCCAGACAGGGCGATGAGCTGACAGTACGACTGCGCCTTCGCAGTTTAACCGACAGCTGGCATAACAATATCGCAGTAGTTGATTTGTTACCGGCAGGTTTTTCGGTGGTACGCAGCTCAGTGCCACGCCAGCAGGGACGTTGGCGGGCTGATTATGTGGATATCCGTGAAGACCGTATTGTTTACTATGCTGGCTTTGGCCCACAGCTGACGGAACTGCAATACAAGGTAAAAGTAACGGCTGCCGGTGATTTTACACTGCCAACTGCGTCTGCAGAGTCTATGTATGATCGTACTGTATTTACCAGCACGGCAGCCGGGCGCTTTGTGGTTGAGGCCACTTCGCCGTAATGGATAAAGCAAGCAGTGTTAAAACGTAGCGGCAGAAATATTATGCTCAACGCTAAAGCGCTAAAGAAAGTGCTGAAGTATGCCGCTCTGGCGCTGTTACTGACGCTGACGGTTGCATTTTTGCTGTTGTCTTTGCTGCCAGCACCGGCGTTATATCCGCAATATCAGCAGTCCGGTGCCTATTTTGCTGCTGATGGCTCCTTGCTTAGCCTGCGGCTGGCTGCTGATCAGCGTTATCGCTTAAAGGTGCCGCTGTCAGACATCGCGCCCTCTATGCAACAGGCCACACTGCTGTATGAAGACCGCCGCTTTTACCAGCATCCAGGCGTTGATTTGCCAGCCATAGGCCGGGCGTTTTGGCAAAGTGTGCTAAAAGGCGGCAGACGCCAGGGTGCATCTACGTTAACTATGCAGCTGGCCCGGCTGCGCTTTGCACTTGATACCAGCCACTTCGCGGGTAAGTTGCAGCAGTTGATACTGGCGCTGTATCTGGAGTGGCATTACAGCAAAGATGCGCTGTTAGAGGCTTATTTTAATTACGCACCTTATGGCGGCAATATTGAGGGTGTAGCGGCCGCCAGCCTGATTTATTTCGGAAAAGAAGCCAAAGATCTAACTGTACAGCAGGCGCTGGCACTGAGTGTAATTCCGCAAAACCCTAACGTGCGAAGCCCACTGACAACGCAGGGCGAGCAGCAGCTTGAGGTGGCCCGTCAGCGTTTGCTGGCATTGTGGTTACAGCAATATCCTAAGCAGCAGGTCAGCGCAGCACGCCTGGCACTGCCGCTGACGTTTTTACACCGCACAGATCTACCTTTTGCCGCGCCGCATTTTATTAATCAGCTGCAGGCAAAGGGCGAGCTACAGGGCCGGTTTTACACCAGTCTGCAGGCAGATACTCAGCAGGCGATGCAGCGTCAGCTGAGCGGCTATCTACGCCGTAATAGCGACAAAGGGTTCAATAACGCCAGTGCATTGCTGATTAAACGTAGCACTATGCAAATTATCGGCTGGCTTGGTTCGGCGGATTTTAATGACGTTACTATTGCCGGCCAGGTTGATGGTGTGACGGCGCCGCGCTCGCCGGGGTCTGCACTGAAGCCTTTTGTGTACGCACTGGCATTGCAGCAGGGGCTTATTCATCCACTGAGCTTAGTTAACGACTTGCCCAGACGTTTTGGCAGCTTTAATCCGGAAAACTTTGACCGTCAGTTTGCCGGCCCGGTCAGTGCAACCGAAGCGCTAATCAACAGCCGTAATTTACCGGCAGTGCAGCTACAGGCGGGTTTAACGGCGCCGGATTTTTATCACTGGCTCTCTTCAGCGGGCGTACCTTTACCACACAGTGCCGAGTATTACGGCCTGGCACTGGTACTTGGCGGCATGGAGCTGAGTATGCAGCAATTGGT
This sequence comes from Rheinheimera sp. ATLC3, assembly GCF_059429535.1. Lineage (NCBI taxonomy): Bacteria > Pseudomonadati > Pseudomonadota > Gammaproteobacteria > Chromatiales > Chromatiaceae > Rheinheimera > Rheinheimera sp. ATLC3. Next base: position 485,065 of record NZ_CM182103.1, on the reverse strand, counting down.
ACAGCTATACGCCATGCTGGGCAATGGTGGTAACTGGCAAGCGCTGCAGTGGCTTGCCAATAGCGAACCCCAACCCGCTAAACCGGTGCTGACACCGGAAGCGGCTTTTTTAACGCTGGATATGCTGCGCCAGCACCCAAAACCACAATCGGTGTTGCTGCAACAGCTTACCGACACTGCGTCGGTGGCGTGGAAAACCGGTACTTCCTATGCGTTTCGGGATGCCTGGGCCATTGCTTTGCGCGGGGATTATGTACTGGCAGTATGGCTGGGTAATTTCGATGGCAGCAGCAATCCTAATTTAATCGGCCGCAGCGCCGCCGGGCCGTTATTGTTTGAACTGCTCGCGTTATTGCCGCAACAAGCAGACGCTGAGACGGCGCTATTTACGCCAGCAGCTGATCTTAATTTAAAAAAAGTCGCTTTGTGCAGCCGCAGTGGCGACTTGCCTAATAAATACTGTCCACATACGCGTGAAGGCTGGTTTATTCCTGGTGTGTCGCCTATCCGTATGTCTGACGTACATCGGGCAGTACCGGTATATAAAGCAACAGGCTTGCGTGCCTGCCAGCATCAGCCGCCGCAAACCGAGCTTAAGGTGTATGAGTTTTGGCCGTCGGATATTGCCTCTGCCTTCTCGCAGGCGGGTATTGTATTAAGTACTGCGCCGCGATATCAGCAAGCATGCAGCGGTGTACCGATGCTGTCCGTTCAACCGCCACAAATCCGCTCGCCGCAACCGTCTTTGATTTATCAGCTTGGTCAAACGGCAAAGCAGCGGCAAATAGCATTGCAGGCCCGTTTTGACGGTGCTGTGACCAGAGCACACTGGTTTATTGATAACCGCTATCTTGGTGCTGTTTCGCCGGGCGAGACCTTGTTCTGGCAAGGCGAAGCTGGCACTTTCCAGCTTCGGGTCGTTGACGATCTGGGTGGGGTAGCCAGTATATCACTGCAGCTTCGGGACAGCCTCTAAGGCACGGTTAAGCCGCCTTAACTGCTTCGCAGCAGGTAGGTCGCAAACAATTTCTTATCTGCCAGCCAGTGTTGCTCGGTGTGCCAACCGGCAGTTGCCGCCAGTTGCATAAATTCATCCGGGCTGTATTTATATGAGTTTTCAGTATGAATGCTCTCGCCAACACTGAAGGCTACTGCGGTACCAAAAACATCTACAACCTGCTCTTCAGTACTGACAAGATGCATTTCTACCCGGCTTTGTCCAGCGTTATAAAAGGCGTAGTGTTCAAAGGTTTCGAGCCGAAATGCAGCGTCCAGCTCGCGGTTTATGCGGGTCAGAATGTTGCGGTTAAACCTGGCAGTAATCCCGGCAGCATCGTTATAGGCCTGATGCAGATATACCGGCGATTTTTTTGTATCTACACCAATTAGTAGCCAACCGTTCGGCCCCAGTGTCTGGCGGGCATTACATAAAAATTGCCGGGCCTGGGCCGGGGTAAAGTTACCGATAGTTGAACCCGGGAAAAAACCTATACAGTGTTGCAACGGCATGACCGGTAGTGTGAGTGTGGTGCAGAAATCGCCAACTACAGGGGTAACAGCTACCGCCGGAAAATCGCGTTGTAATTGCTGACATGCCAGCGCCAGATGCTCTCCGCTGATATCGATTGGCACAAACTGACGGATACCCGGCAGAGCCTGTAGCAATGGCTTAACTTTGACAAGCGAGCCGGCACCAAACTCAACTATCAGACTGTCACCGGTAAAACGTTGTGCCAGATCGCGCGCAACTTTGGGCAGTAAAGCCAGCTCTGTCTGGTACGGGTAATATTCTTTTAACGCGCAGATCTGGTCGAAATAGCGTGAACCTTGCTGATCGTAAAAGTATTTTGGCTGCAGCTGCTTTTGCTGTTGCGATAAACCCGCCAGAACATCGCTGGCAAAGTCCCGGTCTACCAGATAGTTAAACACCGGTAGGCTGTGCTCAGTAGCAGGTAAAGGTAAGGCATTTTGCATTATTGATCCTCCGCTAATCGGATGCCGCTAAACTGCCAGCGCTGTTGGGGGTGAAAGAAATTACGGTAGCTGCTGCGCAGCTGTTGCCGTGCTGAGACGCATGAACCACCACGTAATACAAATTGATTGGCCATAAACTTGCCGTTGTATTCAGCCAGAGCGCCCTGGGCCGGTTTAAAACCGGGGTAAGCGCTAAAAGGGCTTTGACACCACTCCCACACATCGCCAAACAGTTTTTCCATGTTCGGCTTAGAGCTGCAGGCCGTAGGTTGCCAGATATGCTGTTCAAGAAAGTTAGCCTGCTGCAGAGGGGGCTGAGTTAAGTTGGTGGCATATTCCCATTCCTGTTCGCGCGGCAGCCGTTTGCCGGCCCAGCGGGCATAGGCATCTGCTTCGTAGTAGCTGATATGGCAAACCGGTGCAGACGGCAGTAAAGGCTGGACACCACTGAAACCAAAGCTGTGCCATTGCTGATCAAGGTTGTGCCAGTACAAGGGGGCTTGCCAGTTGGCACTCTGGCAGCAATGCCAGCCGTCAGAAAGCCAAAGCAAAGGGTTTTGATAACCACCATCACTGATAAAATCCTGCCACTCTGCGTTAGTCACCGGCCGGTGTGCCAACTTAAAAGGTGCCAGATACACGCTATGTCTGGGGTTTTCACAGTCATAGCTAAAACTCCCTGCTTCGGCACCGATCTCAGCCATACCGCCATCAAAACAGATCATGCTGACAGCAGCGGCAGCATTAAGGCTTGGCTGGCTTTGAGCAGCTAATAGCGCCGGAGCAAGCGGGTTATGAGATAACAGGTGCAGAATATCTGTTAGCAGTAACTCCTGGTGCTGCATTTCATGGTGTAAGCCAATCGTGAGTAAGTCGGTTATATCAGGATGCTGCTGGCGCAATAATATGCTGATATGGCTGTCTACATGTTGGCGATACTGCATGATATCTGATAGTGGCGGGCGGCTTAGTAAGCCGCGTTGTGGCCTGGCATGACGGCTGCCTACTGTGTCGTAATAGGAATTAAACAGATATTGGTAATGATGGTTAAAGCATTGATAATCCTGAAAATAGGGCAGCAGAATGAAGTGTTCAAAAAACCAGCTGGTATGCGCCAGGTGCCACTTCGCCGGGCTGGCATCCGGCATCGACTGCACCACCATATCCTCAGCTGACAGGCCTTCTGTCAGAGCCAGTGTTTGCTGGCGAACCTGTTGATACCACTTTTCAGCTGATGGTGTCATTTTACTCCCTGATTTAGTCCGGTCATATCAGTCTAGCAGTGAAAATGTGTTAACGCAGGGTTACAAATTGGCTGTATGGTATTTTTCACGAAGTGAAGCAGGTAGAATAAGGCGCTTTATTTTCTGCCGGTGACCTATGTACTGCACCCATTTTGATGCTAAGCGCTGTGTTTCCTGCCACTGGTTGGATAGACCTTACCCTGAACAGTTGCTGTTAAAACAGCAGCAACTGACGGCTCTACTTGCACCTTTTGCCCCGCTTGAGGTGTTACCGGCAGTGGCAAGCAGTGAGCAGGGCTTTCGCCATAAAGCCAAAATGGTTGCGCTTGGTACAGCTGAATCTCCGGTACTGGGTATCGTCAATACCCGCGGAGAAACCGTCGACTTAACCGATTGCCCCCTGTATCCGGCAGCTTTTCAGCGGGTTTTTAGCCTGTGTAAAGCCTTTATCAGCCGTGCCGGTTTAACGCCGTATCACATTGAAAGCCGCCGTGGTGAGCTGAAGTTTATTTTGCTAAGCCAAAGCCTTCATAGCGGACGCTTTATGCTGCGTTTTGTGCTGCGTTCTAAAAATTGCCTGGCGTCAATACAAAAGCATTTACCCTGGCTGCTACAGCAATTACCCGAGTTGGAAGTGTGCTCCGTTAATCTGCAACCCAAACCGGCAGCAATACTGGAAGGGGAAGAAGAAATTGTACTGACAGAGCACAGTGTTCTGGCTGAGCAATTAAACGCCGTGCCATTGTATTTACAGCCGCAAAGCTTTTTTCAAACTCAACCGGTGATGGCTGCCAGCCTTTACCAGACGGCGGCTGACTGGGCGGCGCAACTGCAGCACCAACATGGTTGTTTCACAAAGATCTGGGATTTATTCTGTGGTGTCGGCGGCTTTGGTTTACATGTGGCGAGCCCCTCGCAGCAATTGACAGGCATTGAAATTGCGCCCGCCGCCATTGCCAGTGCGACCAGATCGGCAGCAGAACTGGGGTTTACTGATGTGAAATTTCAGGCTCTGGATTCTGCCGCTTTTGCGCAGGCGGCAGCAGCACCGCCGGATTTACTGGTGGTAAACCCGCCAAGACGCGGTTTGGGGCTTGGATTGTGCCAGGATATACAGCGGCTGGCACCTGACTGGCTGCTGTACTCAAGCTGTAATGCTGACAGCCTGGCGCAGGATTTAGCCAGGCTTTCCCAATACCGGTTAATAAAAGTACAGCTATTTGATATGTTTGCTCACAGTAGCCACTATGAAGTACTGACTCTGTTGGCGAAACAGGCTTAGCGCCTGCCTTCAAGGATGCGCACGATTTCCCGGCTGTGTTCAAACAGTTCAATCACAGTACCCTCTATCTGAATACTGATAATACCGTCTGTATCAGGCTGGCCCAGTACAATACCACGGCGGTAATAGTCGTCTGGTAAAAACTGGCCGGGTGCCAGCTTTTTCTGCCAGCCAGGAGGCAGAGGCTTTCCCTGCTCCAGCTTTTTGGCCAGCCCAGGCGGCAGAGGTTTATCTTTATCCGGTGCAGCCATCAGCGGCTGACTGATAAGTAAAACAAGGCTACAGGTTACTAATATCTTGTTCATATTGCTTACCTTCTTGTGTGTATGGCTAAGTTGTAACAGTTGCAGCTTAACTGCAGCTTAACTGGCCAGCCAGGCTTTGCCTTGCATCCGGATATTGTTGCTATATACTGTATCGATATACAGTATTTGAGGTGAGTATGTCTGCATTACTTGAGCAATTAACCCGGCGTCAGCTGCTGTGGCATGGCAATAGCCAGCAGGCCGCGTATCAGGCGGTCACATCCGGTTATGCTGAGTTGGATAAGCAACTGGCGGGTGGCTTTCCGGCAAACGGCCTGATTGAGATCCAGACCGAGCAGGGCATAGGTGAACTGCGGTTGTTGCTACCCTATTTGCAACAGCAACATCAGGATGGGCGTTTGCTGGTGATGATCTCTCCCCCGGCTGATCCCTGCGCCGATATGCTGGCGGGCGCGGGGATTAATCTGACGCAGTTGTTGGTTGTTAGCGTTAAAAACAGTAAAGAAGCGCTATGGGCGGCAGAGCAATGCTTGCAAAGCGGCTGTGTGGCCGCTGTGTTGCTGTGGCAGGTATTGTTACGGCTGGCTCAGGCACGGCGTTTACAACTGGCTGCTGAGCAAGGTAATGCCAGTCTGATCTTGTTGCGCCGGCCTCAGGCTGCATTAAGCTTGCCGGTGAATTTAAGCCTGACACTGGCTGCACATCCTTATGGTGTCTTGCTGAATGTGAATAAGCGAAAAGGAGGTTGGCCTGCCGGTCCTTTTCTGGTCGATATGCAAAGCCGCTGGCCGGCGCTCAGTTATCGCTATGACGGGCTAAAGCAGGCACAACGCAAGGCTGGCTGACATGGCGCTATATTTGTATCTGCAGTTTCCTGCATTACAACTGGACAACACCAGTATAGCGGCAACTTCGGCTTTGCCACTGGCGGTGGTTGATGAGCAGCACCGTATCGTCCAGCTTGACCGCCTCTGTGCTGAGCGGGGTATTAAGTTTGGTATGACACTGGGAAGTGCAGCAGCGCTGTGTCATAACCTGCAGCTTATTCCGTATCAGCATGCCCGGCAACTGGAGTTGTTAGACGCTGTAGCACAGCAACTGTATCAGCTAAGCCCTGATATTGCGCTGGATCCGCCCGAGGGCCTGTACCTTCGATTATGCCAAATTCTAAGTTTGTACCAGGGGCTGGACGGTTGCTGGCAGGCTGTGCAAAGTGCTCTGGCGGCTTTGCCTTACCGTTACTTTTATGCAACCGGCAACACACCTTTGGCGGCTAAATGTCTGGCCCGGCAACAGCTGAACCTTATCAGCAGCGATGGCGAAGTTCTGCTGGCACAATTACAGCGTAGTCCGCTCAGATTTACAGATTTAAGCACTGAAATACAACAGCAACTGCAGCGCTTGGGCTTGCAGCAACTGGGGCAGGTGATGGCGTTGTCACAGGCAGAGCTTGGCCGGCGGTTTGAACATAGTCTGCTCAGTTACCTTGGCCGGCTACGCGGCGAGTTTTATCATGCCCTGGATTATATTCAGCCGCAGCAGGGCTTTAGCAGCACACTTGAGCTGCTTTATGATATCAGTGACACCGCCGTGCTTAATACACCGCTTAAATTGCTGCTGCAGCAGCTTGAGCGGCAGTTGCAGCGCGCTGATGCACTGTGCCATCAGTTGCTGCTGGAAATACGGTTTCGTGCTCAGAAGCCGTTGACGATAGTCATCAGTTCGGTGCAGGGAGAATACCGGGCCGCGCAGTGGCTGAGGTTGTGCCAACTTAAGCTGGAAACTGTGCGCCTGACTGAGCCTGCATCCGGCATAAAGCTTGACGTGCCACGCTTTGCACCGCAGCGCCCGGATAATAATACCTTGTTCCAACCGGTACAGGGCGGCTTGTCTGCATTGCAGCTAACTTCTGTGCTGCAGGCCCGGCTGGGCCGTGCTGCTGTCAGTGGTTTGTCGTTGCAAAATCAGCATTTGCCCGAGCAGGCCAGTGGCCGGCCTCTGCCTTTTAGCTCTGCCAACAATGAGGTTGCTGCCCTTGCTGTCAGGCCGGCGTTTTTATTTCAATCTGCCATCGCATTGACCGAACAGGTTGAACTGAACAGCGGCCCGGAACGGTTTTGTATCAATCGCTGGCAACCACAGCTACAGCGGGATTACTTTATTGGCCGTAACCGTAAGGGGCAATGGCTATGGTTATACCGTACAGCAGAGCAGCGCTGGTTTGTGCAGGGCATCTTTTCCTGACGGGGTAATGCATGAACTACGCGGAGTTGTTTTGTCAGAGCCACTTTAGTTTTCTGCAAGGGGCGTCCAGCCCGCAAGAGCTGGTGCAGCAGGCAGCTGAACTGGGTTACAGTGCGCTGGCGCTGACAGACGAGTGCTCTGTTGCCGGTGTGGTCAGGGCTTATCGCCATATTGATGAGCAGCAACTGGCGCTTAAACTGATTATTGGCAGTTATTTCCAGCTGGATAAACTGCAACTGGTACTGCTGTGCCCGGATAAACAGGCCTACAGTGAGCTGTGCCGCGTCATTACTAATGCCCGTCGGCGAAGCAGTAAAGGCAGTTATCAGCTGACCGAGTGGGATTTAATGTCAATCCGGCATTGTTTGCTGCTGTGGTTGCCGGATGGTGATACCGACAGCGATGCGCACTGGGCCAACTGGCTGCAGAAATATCATACAGGGCGTTTATGGCTGGCCATGCGGCGTGAGCTGAGCCACAACGAAGCGGCATTTCATACTTATTGTCAGCAACTGGCGCAGCAGTATCAATTAACTCTTATGTGTTGTGGGGCGGTGCTGATGCATACGCCAGAGCGGCTGGCATTGCAGCATTGTGTCAGTGCAATTAAAGCCTCAAAACCGATATCTGAGCTGGGGCGACATTTGCTTAGTAACGCCGAGCGGGCAATGCGGCCTGTCAGCAAATTACAAAAACTGTTTGCTGCCGACTGGCTGGAGCAAAGCTGCCAGATAGCCAACCGCTGCACTTTTTCCCTCGATGAGCTGAAATACCAGTACCCCAGTGAACTGGTGCCTGAAGGCGAAACCGCCAGCAGTTATCTGGCAAAGCTGGTCAGTAGCGGGGCAAAGCTCAGGTTTCCCGGTGGGGTGCCTGAACGGATACAGGCGATTATTGATAAAGAAATGGCGCTTATCACTGCTCTTAAATACGAGTATTTCTTTTTAACTATCCATGATGTGGTGCAGTTTGCCCGGCAAAACCATATTTTGTACCAGGGCAGGGGTTCTGCAGCCAATTCTGTAGTGTGCTACTGCCTGCAAATCACCGCGGTTGATCCGGAGAAAATTCAGGTACTGTTTGAGCGTTTTCTGTCAAAAGAGCGTAAAGAGCCACCAGATATTGATGTCGATTTTGAGCATGAAAGGCGCGAAGAAGTGATTCAGTATCTTTACAGTAAGTATGGCCGTGAGCGGGCAGCACTGGCCGCGACAGTCATCAGTTACCGCTTTAAAAGTGCGCTGCGTGATGTTGGTAAAGCGCTGGGGTTACCGGTGAGCCAGCTGGATTTTCTGGTAAAAAATATTCAGCGGCGTGACCCGGCACTGAGCTGGCAGCAACAGCTTGCACCACTGGGGTTGGATAGCGATAGCGAGACTACGCGGCAACTGGTGCAGTTGGTTGAGCAGTTACGCGGCTTTCCGCGGCATTTGTCTCAGCATGTTGGCGGCTTCGTGATTTCGCAAGGGCCTTTGTATGAGCTGGTGCCGGTAGAAAACGCCGCTATGGCTGACAGAACCGTGATCCAGTGGGATAAAGACGATCTGGAAACGATGAAGCTGCTCAAAGTAGATGTGCTGGCACTGGGCATGTTGACCGCTATCCGTAAATGTTTTGCGCTGGTAAAGCAGCATTTTCAGCATGACTTGAGTATCGCTGGCATCAGTATTTTGGGGGATGATCCGGCGGTGTATCAGATGATTCAGCGGGCGGATACCGTTGGCTTGTTTCAGATTGAATCGCGGGCCCAAATGAGCATGCTGCCAAGGCTGCGCCCGGCAAATTATTATGACTTAGTGATCCAGATTGCAATAGTGCGGCCGGGGCCTATTCAGGGCGATATGGTGCACCCGTACCTGAAGCGCAGACATGGCGAGGAGGCAGTTGAGTATCCGTCTGAAGAAGTAAAGGGCGTGCTTGGCCGAACGCTTGGGGTGCCGATTTTTCAGGAGCAGGTGATTCAGTTGGCGATGGTCGCCGCCGGATTCAGTGGTGGTGAAGCTGACCAGTTACGCCGGGCGATGGCCAGCTGGAAAAAAACCGGTGAGCTGTTGCAGTTTAAGCACAAGCTGATCGATGGTATGCAAAGCCGTGGTTACGCCAAAGAGTATGCCGAGCGCATTTATCAGCAAATTTGCGGTTTTGGGGAGTATGGTTTTCCCGAGTCGCATTCAGCCAGTTTTGCGGTGCTGGCTTATGTATCAGCCTGGCTGAAGTATTATTATCCGGCTGCATTTTGTGCCGCACTGCTTAACAGCTACCCTATGGGGTTTTACAGCCCGTCGCAGTTGCTGCAGGATATCCGCCGCCACGGCGTGACGATATTACCGGTGTGTATAAATGCCTCAGACTGGGATTTTACGCTGCAGCAGGGTAAAGCTATCCGGCTGGGGCTTAGGCAGGTAAAAGGCTTAAGTGAAACCGGTGGCTCGCAGCTGATAAACTTACGCCCTGTGGGTGGTTACCGCCATGTTCAGCAGCTACGCCAGTTAGGGCTTAGCCGGGCTGATTTGCAGGCGCTGGCCAGTGCCAACGCCCTTAGCAGTATCAGTGGCGATCGCTATAACAGCCGTTGGCAATTACAGGATACACAGTACAGTTTGCCGTTGTTTAGCGCCGGGTCAGAGGTGGCTGAAAGTACTGCTGCCTATTTATTGCCCCCAGGGCCAGTGCAGAATGTACTGGAAGATTACGCCGCCACCGGACTTAGCCTGTTACAGCATCCGGTAGCGCTGCTGCGCCAGGCGGGCAAGCTGGTGCGCAGCATACCAGCTGCAGAGCTTGGCAAGGTTCGGCATAAAAGCCCGGTAAGGGTAAGTGGTCTGGTCACATTGCGGCAAAGGCCCGGTACCGCTGCCGGGGTAACCTTTATGTCACTGGAAGATGAAACCGGCACTACTAATGTACTGGTGTGGCTGGCCACCGCGCAGGCGCAGCAAAAGAGTTTTTTAACCGCCCGCATTTTACAGGTAGACGGCATTTTAGAGCGTGAAGGTGAGGTAACTCATGTTATCGCCGGTAAGCTGGTTGACTTATCAGCACTTTTGGCTGAACTTAGTACCTCTTCCCGCGATTTTCATTAACAGGAACCTTTATGTTACTAAAGGCTGAACACTCACTGGTGTTGCTGATTGATATGCAGCAGAAGCTATCACCGGCAATTTTTGAGCATAAAGAAGTGGAGCAGGCAGCAGCCTGGGTGTTGCAGGTGGCAATACAGTTGGACGTGCCGGTATGGGCAACTGAACAATACCCACAAGGGCTTGGCCCGACGTTACCAGTGTTAGCTGAACTGGTTCCGCCGGCACAAATGCTGCAAAAAATGCATTTTAGTGCGCTTAAAGAGCCACATATTGCCAGCAGTTTAGCCTGCGCCGAGCGCAGGCAAGTCGTGGTGCTGGGCACAGAAACTCATGTGTGCGTACTGCAATCGGTAATGGATTTACTGGATTTAGGTTATCAGGTGTTTGTTGTTACTGAAGCGGTGGGTTCGCGCACTGAGCAAAACAAACAATTGGCCCTTAGCCGTATGCAACAGGCCGGGGCACAGATCATCAGTAAAGAAATGCTGGCGTTTGAATGGCTGCAGTGCTGTGGCACTGATACCTTTCGTCAGATCAGCAAGGGGTGGATCCGTTGATGCGTTGGTACTTGTTATTCTTCTTGTTAGCCTTGCCGGCTAAAGCCGATTCGCTGATTGATCAGCAACTGCCTGATTTTTATCAGCAGCTTAAACTGGAATCTTACCCGCTTAGCTGGCAAAGCGGTAAGTTTGCCGATATCGCTACCTGGCGCAGTAATGCAAGGCAAACATTGCGTCAGGCGTTACTGTGGCCGGACGAGCCGGTTGAATTTTCCCCGCAATTGCTGAAAACAGAAGCGCGTGATGGTTACACCGCACAGCTTTGGTCTATTCAGCTGACAGCGCAAAGCCGTGTTTCGATACTGGTGTTAAAGCCTGATACCGCTAAGCCTGCTCCTGCAGTGTTGTTGCTGCATGATCACGGTGCACGGTTTGATATCGGTAAAGAAAAATGGATTAAACCTTTTGCCGGCGATAGCCGTTTATCCTCTGCTCAGCAATGGGCCGATAAATATTTCAGTGGTCATTTTGTCGGTGATGCACTGGCAAAGCAGGGCTATCTGGTTATTGCCGCCGACACTTTTGGCTGGAGTGAGCGTGGCCCGATAGAGTTTTCTGCACAACAGGCCCTTGCCAGCAATATGTTTTTACTTGGTCGCTCACTTGCCGGTATGGCGGCATATGAAGATTTACGTCTGGTACAGTTTGCAAAGCAGTTACCTGAAGCAGATAGCTCGCGCCTGGCGGTACTGGGGTTCTCGATGGGGGCTTATAAAGCCTGGCAGCTGGCGGCGCTGACGGATGATATCAAGGCTGCCGTAGCGGTGTCGTGGATGAATGACTATCAGCATTTAATGCAGCCAGGGAATAATATTTTAAGAGGGCAGTCAGCGTTTTATATGTTACATCCGGGTATTGCAGACAAAATGGATATTCCGGATATCGCCAGCCTGGCGGCACCAAAAGCGATGCTGTTTATTAACGGCGGAAAAGATAAACTGATGCCGCTGGCTGGCGTAGAAGCCTCTTATCGTAAGATGCAACAGGTGTGGCAAGCTTATGGCGCGGCAGATAATCTCAGCACCACAGTGTATCCTGAACTTGGGCATGAGTTTAACGCTGAGCAGCAGCAACAGGTATATAACTGGCTGCGTACTCAGTTGGCGGAAAATAATTGATCTAATACCATTGCCAGGCGCACACCCGCTTGTTTCAGCCTTTGCTCAACGGTGCTGCTGTACTGGCTGACATAAGCGTCATCCAGCAACATGCCAGGCTTATATTGCTGATAAATCTGCTGTGTCAAAGCAGCAGATTCATTCGCCCAGCTAAGCACATCGCCTTGTTGCCACTGTTGTATTTCGCTGCGGGTTAACGCACTTTTAAGCGCATCGGCTTTAGCGTTATCTGTTTCGTAGCCTAATTGTTTTAACAGCGCAAAGTCCCACACACCATGCAGGTTATTCGGCAAACCATAAAAATACACAGCGGTGCGGTTGCCACCTAAATCATCGGCATAACTTACATGCAGCGGCTGATGCAAATCACCAATAAAATGCGCCAGAAACAAAAGTGCCTGCCAGTCATCACGGTTTTGCTTAAGTTTTAGCTGCATATGACTGATGGCTGACAAAATACAACCTTGTTGTGGGCAGTCAGCCTGGGTTACCTGCGCATGTGAGCGCGGGAAATTAACGTAATGCAGCGCTGACGCGAAGCTAAACTGAGGCTGGTTACGAACTTCATCTGCCCAGCTACAGCTTTTAGTAAAGTGAGAATAGGGGCTTTTGCTGATCATCAGGTTCAGTTGCTGGCGGGTGGTGTCGCTTACCTGTTGGTAAGCTATTTCACATACCAGCTGATGCCCCATCTGGCTAAAAGCATACAGCGGGCTAGTGATGAGCAGTAAGAGGACAGCAATAATACAACGCATAATTTACTCGGCAACCAATTGGTGAACCTGAAACTCGCCTTCTGCACTTAACAGCAGCGTCACTTCACTTAGCGCCTGACGCATGTCGTTAGCCAGTGTATAAGGTGGGTTTATCACCAGCATACCACTGCCGGTCATACCGAAGCCGCTGCTATCACTTTGAGGGCACAGCTCAATACGTAACTGATCTTTGATCCCGGTGGCCACTATCGCGCCGATAAAAGCCTCAACGGCTTCGCGCTCTATCACCGGATACCAGATTGCATAAGTTGCCTGAGGGAACCGGCTGTAAGCCAACTGCAAACCTTGCACAACATCCTGATACTCGGTTTTCAGCTCGTACGGTGGGTCAATCAGTACCAGCCCGCGCTTATGTAAAGGGGGCAGCATAGCTTTAAAGCCAGCCCAGGCGTCCATGTTTTCGATACGGCTATGACGGCGGCGGGCAAACTGGCTTGCCAGTACCGGGTAGTCTGTCGGGTGCAGCTCGGTGGCCTGAATGCTGTCGCTTGCGCGCGCCAGCATAGCAGCGATTTTGGGCGAGCCCGGGTAAAATGCCAGGTCGCCATCCGGGTTTAACTGCTTAATAATATCAATATAGCCCGCCAGTGCCGGGCTTTGCGCCTGATACTGCCACAGCTTGCCAATGCCGCCCTGGTATTCACCGGTTTTTTGCGCCTGCTCAGCCAGCAAGCTGTATAAGCCTGCGCCAGCATGGCTATCGTGGTAGCAGAACGGTTTATCTTTTTTCAGCAGGTACTGCAGTATGGCAACCTGTACCAGATGTTTAACCACATCAGCATGATTACCAGCATGATAACTGTGACGATAACTCAGCATAAACAAGGCCTGTAGCGGCAAAATAAAAGGCCGTCAGCATACTGCGCAGGCAAAAAAATACAAGTGATTTACCTCGAAAACCGGATTTACTCAGCGACATCTATTACATAGGTTCTGGTCAATATACCAAAACAATTGCGCTAGTTATTTATCTGAGCTCGAAGCGTATAAAGCTGTTATTTTGTTAATGTTTGTCGAACTTTAGGCATGATCCTGCGGCTAACAGGTATTTCATCTTCTGTTGTTAATATTAATCGACCGGTGCCGGAAGGTTCGCTGTTAAGCGACTGAATATATCGCGTATTTACAATATATGAGCGGTGAACACGCAAGAACATGCTAGGCAGGCATTCTTCCAGTGCTGTCAGGCTTCCTGCGTGTAATATGCTACGTTTATCAACCGTAATGATCTCGACATAGTCTCTTGCGCCTTTACAGACACAAATATGTTCCGACGAAAGCCATTCAACTTTGCCTGCATGGGTAATTTGAAGCTTACTGGGTTGTTGCTGCTCACGATAATCGTCTAAAGCATGCTGTAAGCGTTCAGCTTTTGATTGCTCAATACGGCGCAAATGTTGTTCTTGTCTGAAAGCAAGCACTTGTTGGAATAAGAAAAACAATAGAAGAGCAGCAACAAAGTAATAAAAATAGACATCAAGAAACTGGTTGGGTTTGAGTATCGTAACAACAACAAACATCAGCAATGCGATGGCATGATTTATGGCGTTCCTTTTTCTGTGAAAGGAGGCATAAGTTGCGATAAGTAAACTAAAAATAGCCGGCAGTTGAATGGCAACCACAGATTTCTCTTCCATTGTGTCATAACTAAAGATTGCTAAAATCGTTACCAAGAAAGAAATTGCCAATACTACGTCTTTTTTATGTGATAAAAAGTAATTGGCGATATAGGTCAGTAAACAACCGCCACTTAGCATGCCAAACATCAATATCAAGGTTGTTCTGATATCGTGCAAGGGGTAATTGTAAAAGACAACTCCACGGGAGATCTCAGTAAGTAGCTGAGCGATTATCAAAAAAGACGCCAGAGGCAGCAGTATGTCTTGCTTAGGGTTTGGCCGTGAAAAAGCCAATGCTGCAGAATAAAAAAATCCGACCAACAGTACTCCCAAAGGCAGCAATGACGGCAGATAGTTGCGCAGAACGATATCTTGCGGCGCGCTGTATTGGCTAATAATCACATGCTGTAAAGTGTTCCCCAAGTTTAAATAATCGTGAAAAGCGGACATTTTAACAACTAACTCATTGTGATCTGTTTTTAGCAGCTGTTCCGGAATGTGAAATACTGCGTCCATAAGCCCTGGTTGTTCGTTTGCAATATTATCTGAAGGCTGGCCGTTTCGCCCAAGCAGCGTGCCGTTTAAATACACCTCGCTCGCCGCTTTTGCTGAGATAAACAATCCAAGCGGAAGCTTGTTCTGTTTAAACTCATCTTCTAACTGAAGTAAGGCTTTACCCCAAATCAGCTGGCGGCCCACGTTTAGTTCCTGTGGCGTGATAGTTTTACATTGCTCACCCTTAAAATCCGGTGGTGCATCAAGCGATGATGGTTCGTCGCAGATGATAAACGACGTTATATTGACAAGCTCGGAAGATGCCGCAAAAACGTTGTTTGCCCCACCTGCGATTAAGAGCAAAAGCCAAGTTGTTAGCGTCGGTATGTTTGAACTGAATTGCTTAGTACGCTCGTACAACACTCCAGATAACGATGCCATTTGCAGAATAAAGGCTACCGTTGGTAGAAAAAAAATAGAAAAAATAACCATTTCCGATACTTTCAAACTTTCAAATGTGCAGAGTTTATCTCGGTTTCAAATTAATACCACAGCCACCTACTGATACCGGGCAATATTAAATGCTGATTTCACAGTTAAAGCCGGCAAAGATAAACCTGCAAAAGTGACGCTTTTATTGTTGTATCGAATGATGGAGTAGGTATGTTCTTGAAGTGTTTGAAACGGATATTGGGGATATTAGTATTAGTACCGTTTGCCGTGTCAGCAGATAGCCAGGCAGACCAAATGTCACAGGAGTTTGCTGACTTGCTGGAGAAGCATAACTTGCCTGGGATAAGCATTGCTATAGTGGATAACTATGAAATTGTTTATACCGGCGCGTTTGGAGAAAAAGAAGCTGGTCAGCGGGTTGATACGGAAACCGCTTTTGCAGCGGCATCAGTTTCCAAAGTGGTTACGGCTGTCGTGGCTGCGATGCTTGCTGAGCAAGGCGTGATTGATCTTGATAAACCGGTAACCACCTACCTTCGACGCTGGATGCTTCCAGCCAGTGAGTTCACTACAAATATACCCATTACGCTGCGGCATTTGTTAACGCATACCGCGGGCATTAACCAAAGCGGGTTTGCAGCGTATTTTCTGGGCGACGCTATGCCCAGCCTGGTTGAAAGTCTGCAAGGGGAAAAGCTAAAGCGTCCGCTTGACCCGATTAAGGTTATGTGGGAGCCCGAAAGTCGTTTTAGCTACAGCGGTGGTGGTATCACGATTGTCCAGTTAGCGATAGAAGATATAACCGGTCAGCCTTTGTCCAAGTTGGCGCAGGAAATGCTTTTCAAGCCGTTGGGAATGCAAAACAGTACCATGTATCAAAGCGGCGAAGCCGGTTTCTTGGTTAATGTGGCAAAAGCACACCAGCATAATGGTGCTATTGCTGGAGCGGGCGGTTTACCGATTTATCCTCAGTATGGCGCGGCTGGTATGTGGACTACACCCAAAGATATGGCCAAGCTGATGATTGATATGCAGAAAGCGCTGCGGGGTAACAAAAAAACAGTCATATCTGCTGGGGTTGCGCGGGAGTTAACCCGCATCCAGACACTTCACAAAGCGGGTGGATGGGGGCTGGGTTGGATGCGTTATATGGCTAACGGTAATTTGGACTGGTTTTCACATTCCGGATACGGTGCAGGAATTGGCGGTCAGGTTATGGCCACGTTACAAGATGGACGTGCCATTGCGGTGTTTGGTAATGGTGCGCATCAGGCAAGGGTGCCGGCAATCGATGAAGCCATTGCGAACATTATTCACCACTACGGATGGAAACGTGCAATTAAGGTTGTTCCGGATCGTGCTTTGGAAGCCTCTATAAACGCACTTCAGGGACACTATTACAATTTCAACAGAGGTTTCTTTTCGCCATTTAACGAAGTGGTTTCCATATTTGCAGAGCATGGCAAATTGATGTTGGATAACTCATTTGGTACCCGAAAGCCGTATGAATTGATTTCTGTTGGGGGAGGGAGGTATCGAATTGATGAGTTTGTTTCAGCAGACATCGGATTGATTGCAACAGATATTGCGTTTTTTCATGCTGATGCGCAGATGCCTGCAAAAGTACTCTTGCGGCTTGATAACCAATTTACACCGCCGTATACAATTGCGAAACAAAAGGGTTTTGAGCTAGGGCTTAAAGCTTATCAAGTTTGGGTAGATACCAATCCAAATACGCTTTTGCTCAGAGTTCAGACGTTTGAAACCTTGGCCAAAGCATCAGCTGATGCTGGTCATATTGATGAAGCAATCACATTCTATCGACTTGGGCTGCATTTTCATCCAGAAGAGTCTGCGCTTGAAAAAGCACTGCATGCAATTAGCGAAAATAAAAACGAATAAGTGGAAAAATTCGTCTTAGGCAATTCGCTAAGTTCGGCCTGGAGCATCAGCACCTATTCTCATTATTAAGAAAGGAGGAGGTGCTGCGGGTTTAGCGCAATAACCAGGCTAAATAGGTGACAAACACCATGTAAGTACTGGCCAGTGCGCCGGTAACAATAATGCCATGCAGCAGGTTTTTCTGTAGTTGATTGTTTAATAACGGCCCAGCCAAAGCGTAGTAGCTATAGACTACTGTGCCAAACAGATACGGAAACCAATAGGCTAAGTGCGCAGGTTTGTAAAAATAAGCATCAACATTAAAAGGTTTATTTAAAAACCAGAACACCAGCCAATGTGCCGCCAACCAAAGCCCATAAAAAATGGCTGTTAATAGCAGCTGCGTAATTACACTGCTGGCAAATACGGCGAATTTGCTATTCACGGCGCTTACCGGCACTTCAGGTAAGGCGGTGTCAGTGGTTTCAGAGGCTGTAACCGCTTCGCCGTTACTGGCAGTACCCTGGCGCGCCTGCATGAGTGCCGGCATACCCAACAGCAGCATCATAGGGGTAAACGCATGCGCCAGATACATCCACCATTCTACTGCTGCGCTCATGCCAGAACCCTCCCGGTTAGCCAAAACACATGGTTGATAAACAGCAGCGCTGAGCTGACAAGGATAATAGGAGCAAAAATAAAGCCGGCGACATTACCCTCAACCCCGCTACGTGACAGCAAAGCTGCCAGAGTAAACACGCTGGCCAGATGTGCAATAACATTGCTCCAGCTAAGCTGAACCTGCAGCAGTTCAACGGCACTAAGCGGCTGCAGCGCCAGCGGTGATACCACGGCAAGTTGCAGGGCAATAAACCCGGCATACGCCAGCGGGCAAAATAGTAAATACAGCCCCAGGTTAATGCGCATGGAATTGTCGCCAACGTCATAAAACGGTTGCAGTTTTAGGCCAAGAAGCGGGCTGCCTTCACTAAAAGCAAAAATATAGGCAAGGATTATCAGCGGGTTAAGAAAGATAAACAGTAGCAGTTTTACAACAGCAAACAAATCCATGTAGCAGGCCTAAGTAAACTTAAACATTAATGCCCGCATAGTAGCAGGCAATAAAACAAAAGTTAACATAGTGTGACTTAGTTGTGGTTTTAAGTTACTTTCTGATCGCTTGGTGATGGACTAGATTCGCTTACTGTAAAACAGAAGTAATGTTGCTGCGTTGCTGCTAAAATTCGCCGCAATAATGATTGCTGGCCTTTAGGCTGATACAGGAATATCGATGTCGCAAAACCGCCCGAATAAAAACAAAGCCGCCAACCCGTTACAAAAGCCGTGGACCAAAACCGACAAGGCCGCTAAACCTGCCCGTGTGGCGACAGCAGCTAAAGCGCAGCCGGTAAAAAACCAGCCCGCTAAAGCGGCTAAGGCGGTGCAGGACAACGAGACCAAGGTATACAGTGCTAACGCTTGCCGGGTGTTGTTTCAGCAGCGGCCTGAATCTGTGATCCGGCTTTATGTATCGGAAAAAATGGCGCCAAAGTTTGCTGATGTAATGAAATATCTAGCAGCTACAAAAAAGGCGTATCACATTGTCGATGATGCCGAACTGGAAAAAGTGGCTGCCAGCGGCCACCATGGCGGTGTTGTGATGCTGGTTAAGCGCAAGCCCGTGCTGACTTTGGCGCAGTATTTACAGAGCAACAGCCGCAAGCGGCAAGACTGCTTGTTGGCGCTGGATGGTGTAGGTAATGCGCATAATTTAGGTGCTATTACCCGCAGCTGCGCGCATTTTGATGTCGGCGGCATTATTATTAAGCAGCCGGAGTTACTGCAATCGGGCGCGGCGCTGCGCACTGCTGAAGGCGGGGGCGAGTTTGTCGATGGCCTGGCCTGTGACAACCTGCCACTGGCGCTGAAATTATGCAAAGAAGCCGGTTATACGCTTATTACTACCTCCAGCCACGGTGGCACCTCACTGTATCAGAGCAAACTGCCTGCCAAAGTCGTCATCGTTTTTGGTGAGGAGATGTTTGGCGTCTCTAAAAACGTCGCGCAAAGCGCCGACATTGCGCTGCAAATTCCGGGCTCGGGCAAGGTAGAATCACTGAATGTCAGTGTTGCTGCAAGCCTGATCCTTGGCGAGTGGTTCCGGCAGCAGCTGTAAGCTACTTTGCATCAAAAGGCACTGAATTGCTGTTTGAGCAGCTGCGCCTGGCGCCGGCTGACATCGACCTGCTGACCATCATCCAAAACCACAATTAAGCTGCCTTCTGCAATAGCGGGTTCTATCTGGCTGATTGCGCTTATCCGCACTATGTCTGCCCGGCTGGCTTTAAAAAACAGCGCCGGGTCTAGCTTCTGCTCTATTTTCGACAACGAGCTGTGTATAAAGCTTTTACCATAAGGGGTATATACCGCAGCATGGTTGCCAATACTTTCAAACCGGCTGATTTCACTTAGCTTTACTACACGCTGGCTGTCGCCAAATTTAAGCAAGATACCGTGTTGCTCTGCCAGATAATGCATCACAGGGCCATTGCCAATGGGGCGCAGCTTTTGTAATGCTTTGGCCAGCCGCTCTGGCGCTATCGGTTTTAGCAGGTAATCGACAGCATTTAATTCAAAAGCATTAAGTGCAAAGCTGTTATAGGCAGTGCAAAAAATAAACTGGGTTGACGCGGGTATTTGTTCTGCCAGCTGCAGGCCGGTGATCCCCGGCATTTGAATATCCAGAAATACCAGGTCAATACTTTGCGTCGTCAGGTATGTTAACGCTTCGCTGGCGTTTGCCGCTTCAGCAACAATTGCGCACTGCGCATGTGCGCTCAGCAGCCGTTTTAGCTCTGTCCGGGCCAGGCGCTCATCATCAACCAGTAAACAGTTATACATCAGTAAACTCCAGTTTTACGCAGTAGCTGTTTTGCTGTGGTACCAGGCTGAGGTTGGCGTTGTCTGCATACATCAGTTTTAAGCGATGGCGCAGGTTGCTCAGGCCGGTACCGGTACCAGCCTGTTGGGTCGTATTCTGCACGCTGTTGCTTACCTGCAACTGCCAGCCATGCGATAGCGCTGAGGCGGTGATATGCAGCTGGCCGTTGCCGGAGTTAGGTGCAATACCGTGTTTAATGGCATTTTCAACTAAAGTGAGCAGGCTGAGTGTAGGCAGCTTCTGCTGCCACAATTCTGCGTCTATATCGCAGCTAAATTGCAGCCGTTGCTCCAGCCGCACCTGCTCAATTGCCAGATATTGCTCACACAGTTGCCACTCTTGCTGCAGTGTTGCAGATGGCTGCAGATGCGCTTGCAGGTGAAAGCGAAATAGCTCGGATAACCGCGTTACTGTATCTGCGGCTTTATGCTGATCCTCAAAAATCAATGCTCTGATACTGTTAAAGGCATTAAATAAAAAATGCGGGCTAAGCTGATTCGTCAGTTGTTGCAGCTGTGCCTGCTGCATCTGCAGTTGCAGGGTTTTACGGTGTTGCCAGTTTTGCCAGGCAATGTAGGCAGCTGTCCACATTGCAAACATAACACTAAACGATGCGAACAATGTTATTAGCATAAAGCTGGTACTGAAAGTCATCTGCAGCGGTGAGTTATGCTCATCTGACAACACTGTAATTTTGCTCATATCGGTAGCTTTTAGCAGCTCTAGCTCCGATAAAAAGAACGAGACAGCGGTTTGTAGCGCAGCTGCAACGATCAAAAATAAAATAACCAGCAGCCAACGCTGTCCCGCCTGCTGCGACTGGGTTTTGAGCACCGGACGCAGAAAACAATGAGCAAAAAGTGCAAAGCTTGCGCTTTCTATGATGTATTTCAGCATAAACAGAAAGTGCAGGTTAAGCTGCTTGTTGTCCAGCAAAGGCAGGGTGTACGCCATAAAATAGCTGGTATATACCCCCATAGTAGCCAGCTGCGCCCACAGATAGGCGCGGCTACAATGCCTGGTTGGAATATGTTGTTTAAAGCTGTTAAGTAAGGCCATATCAGGTCGCAAAAAAACTGAGTAAATACAGTCTACTATTGATCAGGCTGTCTGTTCAGCTGGTCTTTTCTGTTTTCCGGTAAAGGCCCAGATAATCAGTGCCATCCAGGCTATCCAGGAAAAACCTGCCGGGATATTGGCTAAAAAAATCTTACCCAGATGCCGGCGGTTACGAAATATTGCGATGACACTTGGCAGAAAATAAAAAGCCAAAAACAATGGAATAAATACAGCCCACAGTAACGGATTAATCTGGCTTAACTGATGGAAAAACTCGGTTTGTTCAAACATGCTGCAGTCCTCTTGTTGGTTGACAATAACAAGAGTATCCCGGAGCAATAATCATTGGGGAAGTTAAGTGATAAACGGTATTTAGGCCTGATAAAAGGCGGTTTAGGGTTATCCGGTGGTTTAATCTACAGCGGTAAGTGGGTTTTTCTCACCGATATACTGAAAGCGGGGCAGCAGCTCGCCAGCAATCTCGACGTTTTCGGTAAACATAGTCAACGGCCTTGCCCACAGGCCAAAGTCGCCATACAGGGCGCGGTAAATAACCAGCCACTCTTCAGTTTCGCTGTGGCGGGCTAAGTCTATTACCTGATAATAAGCCCCTTTGTAGTGCTGGTAATAGCCCGGTTTCAGAGGGGGTTCAATATTGTTGTTCATACCAGCTCTCGAAGATGATTTTCGCTGACAGACTGTCTACTTTGTCTTTGGTTAGCTTCTTGTAGCCACCTTCTGCAAACAGCTGGCTGCGGGCTTCTGTGGTGGTTAGCCGTTCGTCATGTAATTCTACCGGCAAACCAAAACGGCCGTGCAGCCGGTTGGCAAATTTACGTGTTCTGGCGGTAAAAGGCTGCTCTGTACCGTCCATATTCAGCGGTAAGCCTACAAGCAGTAACTGCGGTTGCCAGTCTGTGATCAGCTTCTCCAGCAGGTTCCAGTCTGGTGTACCATCTTGCGCTTTTAACGCACTTAACAGCGATGCTGTGCCTGTTAACTCCTGGCCTACGGCCACGCCAATGCTTTTCGTGCCGTAGTCAAAAGTAAGTACAGTGCGGCTCATCAGGCGTGCCCGGCTTCATTGGTCAGCTGCCATGGCTTAATGCCTATTTTTGCTGTCGCTGACTGCCATTTTTCAGCATGTGTTAAATCGAAGATAATGGCGCTGTCTGCCGGTATTACCAGCCAGGCATTATCGGCAATTTCCTGTTCCAACTGGCCGGCAGTCCAGCCAGCATAACCCAGTGCGAGAATAAATTTATCCGGAGCCTGCGCTGTCGTTAAATCGAACAGAATATCTTTTGAGGTGGTTACCATCAGCTCGTCGCTCAGGCGCATGCTGCTACCATAGCCTTCTTTGGCAGTATGTAATACAAAGCCACGGTCATGTTGTACCGGGCCACCGGCGCAGACATGTGCAGTGGCTGCCGGGCTTTTACTGTCGTACTCGATTTGCAGCTGTTGCAGCAAATCGGCGACTTTGACATCCAGTGGATGGTTAATCACGATGCCCATGGCGCCTTCTTCGTTGTGCTCGCAAATATAGGCCACGCTGCGTTTAAACAGCGGATCATCCAACGCTGGCATCGCTATTAAGAAGTGGTTCTGAAAATTCTGCATCGTGACCTCACTACATCTTGTTGTCACTGGCGGCTGGCCAGCAGCTGTTCAATTTCATCAAATAACATAGCGGTAATACTGACCGGAAACGCCGCTTCAATTTCGCGGATACAGGTCGGGCTGGTAACATTGATTTCTGTTAGCTTATCACCAATAACGTCCAACCCGACAAAAATAAGCCCTTTAGCTTTCAGAGTTGGCCCTATGGCATTGGCTATCTGCCAGTCTGATTCAGATAGTGGTCTGGCTTCGCCTCGGCCACCGGCCGCCAGATTACCCCGGGTTTCACCACTGGCAGGGATCCTTGCCAGACAGTATGGCACGGGTTTGCCATTTACAACTAAAATCCGTTTGTCACCGTCAGTAATTTGCGGAATATAGCGTTGAGCCATCGCATAACGCTGGCCGTGTTCAGTCAGGGTTTCAATGATGACACTGACATTGGCATCATTAGGTTTTAAACGGAAAATAGAGGCGCCACCCATACCATCCAGTGGTTTTAAAATAATATCCTGTTCGGTTTGGTAAAACGCTTTTAAGCGCTTGGCATCGCGGCTGACCAGGGTTTTAGGTGTGAACTGGCTGAACCAACTGGTATAGAGTTTTTCGTTGGCATCACGCAGGCTTTGCGGCTTGTTTACGATCAGCGTACCTTCGTCTTCCGCACGTTCCAGAATATAGGTCGCGTAAATATACTCAGTGTCAAACGGCGGGTCTTTGCGCATCAGTATGACATCAAGTTCACTCAGCGCAATATCCTGCTGGCTGGAGAAACTAAACCATTTGTCCGGATTTTGCTCAACGCTGAGTAATTTCGTGCTGGCACGTGCCTGGCCTTCCAACAGATACAAGTCGGCCATTTCCATATAGTGAATTTCGTAGCCGCGCTGCTGCGCCTGCAATAACATGGCAAAACTGGAGTCTTTTTTTATGTTAATGGCGCTGATTGGGTCCATTACGATACCCAGTTTTATCGCGTTGCTCATGTTAAGTTCCTTATGCTAAATCACCAAACTGCAGCTGCAAGGCACTGATTGCGGTTAATGCGGCTGTTTCTGTACGAAGTACTCGCGGGCCTAACTGTATACCAGTAAAGCCGGCATCACTGGTTTGTGCCATTTCGAGGTCGGTAAAGCCACCTTCAGGCCCTATAACCAGACGGATATGACAGCTGGCCGTTAGGGTCTTAATGGTGTCGGTGGCGCGTGGATGCAAGGTCAGCTTCAATTCTTTTGTTTGTTGGCTCAGCCATTGCTGCAGACTTATGGCCGGGTGTACCTTTGGCACAATACTGCGACCGCTTTGCTCACAGGCACTAATGGCAATTTTCTGCCATTGCTCGTTACGTTTTTGCAACCGCTCACCGTCAAGTTTAACGCCGCAGCGCTCGGTAAACAGTGGCGTAATTTCGGTAACGCCCAGTTCAACCGCCTTTTGAATGGCAAAATCCATTCTGTCGCCGCGTGATATGCCCTGACCAAGGTGAATACTGACCGGTGACTCAACCGGGTTTGGCTGTTGCGAGGTTGCGCTTACCATCACCCGTTTTTTATCGATGCTACGGATAGTTGCGGGGTAGTTGAAACCATCACCGTTAAACAGCTGTAACTCGCTGCCAACCGGCATACGCAATACACGGCCAACGTGGTTGGCTGCGTCATCGTCCAGGGTAAATTCAGTGTGCAGCGCTATGGCACTGCTGTGATAAATACGGGGAATACGCATAGAGATACACTTTAAGAAAACATCGCGAAATGGTAGCAGGCCGACGCCTGAGTTAACAGTAAAAACAAACCCTGCACAGGCAGGGTTTGTTGGTTTAACAGCGGCCGTTTAGCCTGCAACAGGGTAGGTGTAGCTTGCGCCTACGCCAAGCGGGATATCCAGTGCCCAGAACCCAAGCAGGAAACAGGTCCATAGCAGTAACATGCTGATTGAGAATGGCAACATCAGCGCTATCAGTGTGCCGATGCCGGTTGATTTAACATACTTCTGACAGAACACTACAATCAGCGGGAAGTACGGCATCAGCGGGGTAATAATATTGGTTGATGAGTCGCCAACGCGATAAGCTGCCTGCGTTAAATCCGGTGATACGCCAAGCTCCATCAGCATAGGTACCATCACTGCGCCAATCAATGCCCATTTCGCAGATGCAGAGCCCACCAACAGGTTAATAAAGCCGGATAAGAATACAATACCAACCAATGTAACACCCATAGGGAATGACATTTGCTGCAGCCAGTTTGCGCCTTTAATGGCAATTAATGCCCCCAGGTTAGACTGACCAAAGGCATAAATAAACTGGGCACAGAAAAATGCCATAACGATATAGTAGCCCATGCCGCTCATCGCTTTGCTCATGCCTTTAATGATCTCGCGGTGGTTGTTCGCTGTGCCGGCCACATAGCCATAAACAACACCCGGGATTAAAAAGAACACAAAAATAATGCCAACAATAGACTGCATTAACGGTGCCGAAGAGTGGGTCAATTCACCATTTAGTGGTGAACGCCAGGCCGATGCCTCAGGCATTGCCGACACCATCAGCAGCACGCCACTTAATACCATGGCAAATGTCGCCCAACGCAGACCTTTGCGCTCGTGTGGTTGCAGTGCATCCATTTTGGGCAGGTCGGCCGGATCGCCGTCTATAGCAGTGTTTTTCAGCCGTGGTTCAATAAACTTATCTGTCAGAACCCAGCCGATAATGACAATTAAAAAGGTGGATGCGGTGGTAAAGAAGTAATTGTTAAGCGGATTGATCACAAGTTGTGCAGCCGCCGGGTCGGCAGACAGCCGCGCTGACGCCTGAGTTAAGCCGGCCAGTAACGGATCTAAGCTGGACGGAACAAAGAAAGTGGCCGAAAAGCCCCCGGATACACCGGCAAAAGCGGCGGCAATACCTGCCAGCGGGTGGCGGCCTGCGGCATAAAAAATTACCGCGCCCAGCGGAATAACCAACACATAACCGGCATCTACCGCAACGTGGCTTAGTACACCCACAGCAATTAATACCGGTGTTAGTAACATTTTAGGCGTAACAGATAAAATAGAACGCAGACCAGCGTTGATATAGCCGGTATATTCGGCCACGCCTAACCCCATCATCGCAACCAGTACGACACCAAGCGGTGGGAAACTGACGAAAGTCGCGACCATTTTAGCCATAAAGGCGGTAAGCGAAGTAGGTTCCAGCAGGTTATTAATTTTTATGGCATCGCCGGTGCGCGGGTCAACTTCGGCAAATGTCATGCCTGATAACAGCCATGAGCTTAGCCAGACAACAATCATTAACAGGGCAAACAGTACCGCCGGATCCGGCAGCTTGTTGCCAATCACCTCAATGGTATTGAGGGCGCGGTTTAGCCAGCCACTTTTGGCAGCATTGGCAGTTTGTTCAGACATAGTGGTTCCTTTCTTATAGTTTTGTATTCGCTCTGTGAGGTAACAGAGGACCCTGTGTTATCGCGCACTTATCATACACAAAAAGCAGCAGATGATAAGCTGAGAGTGCGCGCAGGGGGAATGTAAAAACGGTTCTTAAATACCGGTTATGAAAAAGGAGAGCAGGGCTCTCCTTCAACTTACTTTAACGCGTTTTAGCGAAGATTTATTTCGCGTATTGGCGCAGCAGCTCAGCTTTGTCAGTTTGCTCCCATGGGAACTCGTCACGGCCAAAGTGACCGTAAGCCGCTGTTGGCCGGTAAATAGGGCGCTCCAGTTTCAGCATTTCTATCAGGCCGTAAGGGCGTAGGTCGAAATGTTCGCGTACCAGTTTGATCAGTTCTGCTTCGTCCAGCTTGCTGGTGCCAAAGGTTTCCAGGCTGATAGATGTTGGCTCAGCAACACCGATGGCATAAGACACCTGTAGTTCACAGCGTTCAGCCAGACCGGCAGCCACGATGTTTTTTGCCACATAGCGAGCAGCATAAGCTGCAGAGCGGTCAACTTTGGATGGGTCTTTACCAGAGAAAGCGCCACCGCCATGGCGGGCCATACCACCATATGAGTCAACAATAATTTTACGGCCGGTTAAGCCACAGTCGCCCATAGGGCCGCCAATCACGAAGCGACCCGTTGGGTTGATGAAGAACTTAGTTTTGCTGTTTAACCATTCAGCAGGTAACACCGGCTTGATAATGGTTTCCATCACAGCTTCACGTAGGTCGGATGTGCTAACGCTGTCACAGTGCTGGGTTGACAGCACTACGGCGTCAATGCCCACCGGCTTGCCGTCTTCATAAATAAAGCTCAGCTGTGATTTTGCATCCGGGCGTAACCATGGCAAAGTACCGTTTTTACGTACTTCAGCCTGGCGCTGCACCAGGCGATGAGAGTAAGTGATAGGTGCAGGCATTAATACATCGGTTTCGTTACTGGCGTAACCGAACATTAAACCCTGATCGCCAGCGCCTTGCTCTTTCGGATCTGCACGGTCAACCCCCTGGTTAATATCGGGTGATTGTTTACCGATGGCGTTTAATACGGCACAAGAGTCGGCATCAAAACCCATATCAGAGTGAGTGTAACCAATCTCACGTACTGTTTTACGCGTCAGCTCTTCAATGTCTACCCAGGCGCTGGTAGTGATTTCACCACCAACTAACACCATGCCGGTTTTAACAAAGGTTTCGCAAGCGACACGGGCTTTAGGGTCTTGTTCCAGGATTGCATCCAAAACGGCGTCGGATATCTGATCAGCAATTTTATCCGGATGTCCTTCAGATACTGATTCAGAAGTAAAAATATGTTGTGCCATCGGTTGTATTCCACAAATAAGTTAATGCAGTCAGTTTCGGTTATCGTTAACAGCATAGCCGAACCCAAAAAATAGGCGGGTATTCTAGAGAAACTGTAAAGTGTTTGCCAGAAAAATCTGCCACCCAGACGTCTTTAATGCTATTTTACGAAGCTAAATACGTAGCGCTGGTTAATTGGATCGGTAAGTGTGAAATTTCAGCATGCTGATTGATTTAAATTTGCCATCGGGCGGGGGCTCTGGGAAAATAGTGCCACTTAACGCCTTAACATTTCAGCTTAATAATAACTTGCTTCGTCAAACAGAAGCCGCGCAATGTCAGGAGTGAACATGCCATCTCGTAAACAACTCGCCAATGCGATCCGTGCGCTTAGCATGGATGCGGTGCAAAAAGCTAAATCTGGCCACCCGGGTGCCCCTATGGGTATGGCGGACATTGCCGAAGTGTTATGGCGCGATTTTCTTAAACATAATCCGCAAGACCCTAGCTGGCCCAACCGCGACCGTTTCGTTTTGTCCAACGGCCATGGTTCTATGTTGCTGTATTCGCTGTTGCACCTGACTGGTTATGACTTGGGTATTGAAGATTTAAAACAGTTCCGTCAGTTACATTCCCGCACGCCTGGCCACCCGGAATATGGTTATGCGCCGGGTGTCGAGACTACAACTGGCCCTTTGGGGCAGGGCATTACTAACGCCGTTGGTATGGCGATAGCGGAAAAAGCGCTGGCAGCACAGTTCAACCAGCCTGGTTTCGATATTGTTGATCACTACACCTACACGTTTTTAGGTGATGGCTGCCTGATGGAAGGTATTTCACATGAAGCCTGTTCATTGGCGGGTACGCTGGGGCTGGGTAAGTTAGTGGCGTTTTGGGATGACAATGGTATCTCTATCGATGGCCATGTTGAGGGCTGGTTCACGGATAACACGCCTGCGCGGTTTGAAGCCTATGGCTGGCATGTGATCAGCAATGTTGATGGCCATGATTCAGCAGCCGTAGAAGCGGCTATTACTCAGGCCAAAGCCGAAACGTCAAAGCCGACCTTAATCTGCTGCCGCACCGTCATAGGGTACGGTTCACCGAATAAAGGTGGCAGCCACGATTGTCACGGTGCACCTCTGGGTGATGCCGAAATAGCAGCAGCGCGCGATTTTTTGCAATGGCCGCATGCGCCTTTTGAGATCCCAGCAGATATTTATGCTGATTGGGACGCAAAAACCAAAGGTGCTGCCGATCAACAAAACTGGCAGCAGCTGTTTGCCCGCTACAGCGCGGCTCACCCTGAACTGGCAGCTGAGTTCAGTCGTCGCGTTGCCGGGCAATTACCCGCCGATTGGGCGCAGCAGTCAAAAGCGTATATTGAGAAACTACAGGCAAACCCGGCCACTATCGCTACCCGTAAAGCATCACAGAACGCACTGAACGCATTTGGCCCCTTGCTGCCAGAGTTTATGGGCGGCTCTGCAGATTTAGCAGGCTCTAACCTGACCATTTGGAGTGGCAGTAAACCTCTGACCGGTGAAGACGCCAGCGGAAACTACATTTATTACGGCGTGCGTGAATTTGGTATGTCAGCCATTATGAACGGCATCGCACTGCACGGCGGTTTTGTTCCTTACGGCGCCACCTTTTTAATGTTTATGGAATATGCCCGTAACGCTGTGCGTATGGCAGCATTGATGAAACAGCGGGTAATATTTGTCTACACTCACGATTCTATCGGCTTGGGTGAAGATGGCCCGACACATCAACCAGTGGAACAACTGGCAGCATTACGTGCGACCCCTAATCTGGTGAACTGGCGGCCTTGTGATCAGGTTGAGTCTGCGGTTGCCTGGCAGGCTGCCATTGAGCGTACCGACGGCCCGTCAACATTAATTTTTACCCGGCAAAATCTGGTACAGCAAGAGCGCAGCGCGCAGCAACTTGCAGATGTACGACGCGGCGGTTACATCCTGAGTGACTGTAAAGGTACGCCAGAGCTGATTATTATTGCCACCGGTTCTGAGGTGGAACTGGCTGTACAGGCCGCAAAAACGCTGACAGAGCAAGGCAAGGCTGTACGGGTGGTATCGATGCCGTCAACCGATGCGTTTGAAATGCAAGATGCCACATACCGTGAAGCCGTATTACCTGCTGCGGTAACAAAGCGTATCGCAGTTGAAGCAGGTATTACTGACAGCTGGTATAAGTATGTGGGGTTAAACGGCAAAGTTATCGGCATGACCGGTTTTGGCGAATCGGCACCCGCCGAGCAGTTATTTGAATACTTTGGTATTACCACCGAAAAAGTACTCGAAGCGGCGCAGCAGTTGCTGGCGTAATATTTAATACAATGGGATCAATTCTGGTCCCATTTTTTTATGTGGTGTTATGGCAATCAGATTGGCAATTAACGGCTTTGGCCGTATAGGCCGCAATATACTGCGGGCTATTTACGAGAAAGGTTTGCAGCACGAGCTGCAAGTGGTCGCGATTAACGAACTGGCCGATGCCAAAGGCGTTGCCCATTTATTGAAATACGATACGTCACATGGCCGCTTTGGGTACAGCGTCAGCTCGTTTGACGGCGGTATCCGTGTAGCTGAGGACGATATAGCGCTGTTTTGTGAAGCGGATCCCCTCGCTTTGCCGTGGCGTGAACTTGATATTGACGTTGTTTTAGAATGTACCGGCGTATTTCATAGCCGCGAACACGCGCAGTGGCATTTAACTGCCGGTGCTAAAAAAGTGTTGTTTTCTCATCCTGCCGATGCGGATATTGATGCCACTATTATTTACGGTATTAATCACGACAGTTTAACTGCCGCGATGAATATTGTGTCGGCCGGTTCCTGCACTACCAACTGTATCGTGCCGGTGATCCAGGTACTGGATCAGCATTTTGGTGTCGAGAGCGGCACTATTACGACAATTCATGCGTCTATGCATGACCAGCAGGTTATTGACGCCTATCATCCGGATTTACGTCGTACCCGAGCTGCCAGTCAGTCTATTATTCCGGTAGATACTAAGCTGGCATTGGGTATCGAGCGGATCTTACCGAAATTCGCCGGCCGCTTTGAAGCAATAGCAGTACGCGTACCAACGGTGAACGTTACTGCAATGGATTTAAGCGTCAGTCTACTGCGGGATGTCAGTATCAATGATGTGAACAAAGTGCTGGCGCAGGCACGTTACGGAGAGTTAGACGGTATTTTGGATTACACCGAAGAACCACTGGTTTCGGTTGATTTTAATCATGATGCCCATTCCTGCATTGTTGATGGTTCGCAAACCCGGGTTAGTCACAAACGGCTGGTAAAATGTCTGGTATGGTGTGACAACGAATGGGGCTTTGCCAACAGGATGCTGGATACCGCACGGGCGATGATGCAAACGAATTTAAAACAAGGAGCTTGAAATGTCTGTTATTCGCATGAGCGATTTGGATCTTAACGGCAAACGTGTGCTGATCCGCGAGGATTTGAATGTACCGGTTAAAAACGGCAAAGTGACGTCGGATGCGCGCTTAAAAGCGGCGATACCCACTATAGAACTTGCCCTTAAACAAGGTGCGAAGGTGATGGTGATGTCACACCTTGGTCGGCCGGAAGAGGGCGTGTTTGACCAGGAATCATCGATGCAGCCGGTGGTTGATTATCTGGCACAGGTATTATCGGCGCCAGTTCGTCTGGCTTCCGATTACCTCGCCGGTATCGATGTAGCCGCCGGTGAAGTGGTGGTATTTGAAAACGTGCGTTTTAATAAAGGCGAAGGTAAGAATGACGATGCGCTGGCACAACAGCTGGCGGCGCTGTGCGATGTATTCGTGATGGATGCCTTTGGCACTGCACACCGTGCCCAGGCGTCAACGCATGGCGTAGCGAAATTCGCGCCTGTTGCCTGCGCCGGCCCATTGCTGGTTGCAGAGCTTGATGCGTTAGCGGCGGCACTGAAAAATCCAAGGCGGCCTTTAGTAGCAATAGTAGGCGGTTCTAAAGTGTCAACCAAACTGACTGTACTTGAGTCGTTATCAGGTATTGTTGATCAGCTGATAGTTGGCGGTGGCATTGCCAATACCTTTATTGCTGCAAATGGTAATAATGTCGGCAAATCATTATACGAAGCTGATCTTATTCCTGAAGCTCAGCGGCTGATGGCCCAGGCTAAAGCGCGCGGCGGTAATATCCCGGTACCGACAGACGTTGTCGTAGGCGGCGCATTCAGTGAAACGACGGTGGCAACGTTAAAACCGGTTGCTGCGGTTGATGACGAGGATATGATTTTTGACATCGGCCCTGATACAACGGCGGAGCTGGTAGATATTCTGAAGTCAGCAGGCACCATTGTCTGGAACGGCCCCGTAGGGGTATTCGAATTTGATCAGTTTGCTGGCGGCACTAAAGCAATTGCTCATGCGATTGCAGATAGCGATGCGTTTTCGATAGCTGGTGGTGGTGACACCCTGGCGGCAATCGATAAATATAACATCGCAGACAAAGTATCCTATGTATCTACTGGTGGTGGCGCTTTCCTTGAGTTTTTAGAAGGTAAAACTCTGCCAGCTGTAGCTATACTGGAACAACGCGCTAAAGCGTAAATAAAAATAATAAAAGTGTGATATTAAAACTGTACCCTAAAAGATTATAGAGAGGATTTCATGGCCCTTATTTCATTGCGTCAAATGCTGGATCATGCCGCCGAATACGGTTACGGCATACCAGCCTTTAACGTAAACAATCTGGAGCAAATGCGCGCTATTATGCTGGCTGCTGATAAAACAGACAGCCCGGTAATAGTTCAGGCATCAGCCGGTGCCAGAAAATATGCCGGCGCGCCGTTTCTGCGTCATCTCATTCTGGCAGCGACAGAAGAGTTTCCGCATATCCCGGTAGTGATGCATCAGGACCACGGTACCTCGCTGGCCGTTTGTCAACGTTCAATTCAGTTAGGGTTTTCATCTGTCATGATGGACGGCTCGCTGGGTGAAGATGGCAAAACACCCATGGACTACGCATATAATGCAGATGTAACGCGCAAAGTTGTTGAAATAGCGCATGCCTGTGGTGTATCGGTTGAGGGCGAGTTAGGGTGTTTAGGCTCACTGGAAACCGGTGCCGCGGGTGAAGAAGATGGTATAGGTGCAGATTGTATCTTAAGCCATGATCAAATGCTGACAGACCCGGAAGAAGCTGCACAGTTCGTCCGTGAAACACAGGTTGATGCGCTGGCGATTGCTTGCGGCACATCGCATGGTGCCTATAAGTTCAGCCGCCCACCAACAGGTGATATTCTGGCGATTGATCGTATTAAAGCGATCCATGAACGTATTCCTGATACGCATTTAGTCATGCATGGCTCATCTTCGGTACCGCAGGAATGGCTGCAGATTATTAATGAGAACGGTGGCCAGATACCTGAGACCTATGGTGTTCCGGTAGAGCAGATCCAGCAGGGCATTAAATACGGTGTGCGTAAAGTTAACATTGATACCGACTTGCGTTTGGCGTCTACCGGTGCTATCCGCCGTTACATGGCGCAGCATCCGGCAGAATTTGATCCTCGCAAATATTTACAGGCTTCAGTAAAGGCAATGACAGAAATTTGTATTGCCCGCTATGAAGCCTTTAATGCCGCCGGACACGGTAGCAAAATCAAAGCCATTTCACTTGATGACATGGTTGCTTTATATACGGCCGGGAAACTGACGCCGAATATAAAATAAGCAGAAAATTTAATGAACTATAACAAATTAATTTTCATTTGTTTAATAGTGCATAAATTGGGTGATAAGCCGGTTTAACAGCCGGATCAGAACAGACCTCTGGACGCCTGCGTTATCTTGACAAGGGCGTTTTTACCTGTAATGATGCGGACGGTTTACCCTCTAACCGAGGGCCTTTCCTGTCTGTAAGAACAGCTTGGCCCTTACAACTTCAGGTTACGTTAATCAGCAATAATTGGTTGGGAACTATGTTTAACAATAAAATTCGCAAGAGTCTTGTTGCAACAGCTCTGGCCGGTACTTTCGCCCTGTCGGCGAATGTTCTGGCAACAGACTTAAAAGCTTTGCATCAGGAAGGCAGTCAAATTCAACGCGCAGCAGTGCAGTCTCAGGAAAAGATTAACAACATTTATGAACAGTCTCAGGAGCTGCTGGGCGAATATCGTCAGGTGGTAGACCAGACTGAAAACTTAAAAGTTTATAATGATTTCTTAGCCACTCTGGTTGCTGATCAACAGCGTCAAATCAATTCAATTCAGCGTCAAATCAATGGTCTGGAAGATACCCGTAAAGGTACAGTACCACTGATGTTCCGTATGATCGACGCGCTGGAGCAGTTTGTAAAAGCTGATATTCCTCTGCGTACCGAGCGTCGTCTGGAACGCGTAGAAAAACTGCGTGAGCTGATGGGCCGTTCAGACGTTCAGTTATCTGAGCAATACCGTCAAATCCTGGAAGCTTACAGCATCGAAGTCGATTACGGCTCAGTAGTAGATGCATTCCAAGGCACACTGCAGTTAAACGGTCAGGAAATCACAGTAGATTTCGTACATGTTGGCCGTCTGGCGTTAATGGCACTGTCACTGGATGGAAACTCTGGCTGGGTGTGGAACAAAGAGACCTCAAGCTGGGAAGAGTTGCCAGGTTCATACCTGACATCAGTCTCTCAGTTTATCAAGATGGCTCGTCGTGAAGCCACGCTTGAAATGGATCGCGTACCACTTATCGCAGCGGAGTAAGAACACATGAAAAAGACATTTAAGACAATGTTAATTGCCGCAGCGGTAACTCTGTCCGCTGGTGTTGCTTTTAACGCAGCTGCTGACACTCAGAAGCTGGATCAGTTGTTAGAACAACTGAAAAAAGAACGTACAATTGAAGGCCGTGCTAACCAAGAGCGTGAGCGTGCGTTTCTGGCAGAGCGTGCTGACAAGCAAGCGCTGTTAAACACCGCTAAGAAGCAGTTCACTGATGAAGAGAACCGCGGTAAGCGCTTACAGAAAGAATATGCTGACAACGATATTCTGATCGGTCAGAAGCAGCAGGAACTGGAAAGTGCTTTAGGTACTATGGGCGAGCTGTTCGGTGTTGTTCGCCAGGCAGCTAACCAGTCAATTGGTGATATCACTGGCTCTATCATC
Organism: Rheinheimera sp. ATLC3; assembly: GCF_059429535.1. NCBI lineage: Bacteria > Pseudomonadati > Pseudomonadota > Gammaproteobacteria > Chromatiales > Chromatiaceae > Rheinheimera > Rheinheimera sp. ATLC3. Next base: position 450,553 of record NZ_CM182103.1, on the reverse strand, counting down.
AGTGCTCAATATCCGGGCCGTGATGTGCCGCTGCGCTCAGTAGCATCAGCGACTGAATTACCAACTCTGGGTGAAATGGAAGAGTTGTGGATGGCGTTGCTGACTGAAATGACTGAGTCAGGCAAAGTAGCTCAGTTTGACGCTGAAGTCGTTAAGCTGGATGGCGGTGTTGAAACTAAACGCGTAACACGTTTTGGTTCGTTCCACCTGACAACTGACACTGAATACCTGGTTCTGAACCGTGATACTGATCAGATCCAACCTCTGGGTCGTCAGCCACAGTCTAAAATTCATGATTCTGTAGCGGCATACCATAACGCCAGCAAAGGTGAAATTACCGGTATTTATGTTGACCCGACTAAAGGCAACAGCTTACTGCGTCTGAACCAGCAGCGTTCAACTCTGTTTGAATACTATCAGGCAGGTGAAGAAGTTGGTTATATCATTACAATTGTGTTCTTTATCGGTGTATTGATTGCACTTGAGCGTATCATTGTTCTGTCTGCAGTTGGTGCTAAGATTCGCTCTCAGCTGAAAAACCTGGCGAACCCGTCTGAGAACAACCCATTGGGCCGTATCTTACGCGTTTACCATGAGAACAAAACTGCTGATGCAGAGAACCTGGAACTGAAACTGGACGAAGCGATTTTGCGTGAAACGCCAAAAGTTGAGCGTGGAGTTGGTCTGATCAAACTGTTCTCAGCTGTTGCTCCGTTACTGGGTCTGCTAGGTACTGTTATCGGTATGATTCAAACATTCCAGCAAATTACGTTATACGGAACAGGTGACCCGAAACTGATGGCAGGCTCAATCTCTCTGGCGTTGGTAACAACTGCTCAGGGTCTGATCGCAGCAATTCCATTATTGTTTTTACACTCAATCGTATCGTCGAAAGCGCAATCTATTTTACATGTGTTAGATGAGCAGGCTGCCGGCATTATTGCTGCGCACGCGGAGCAGGAGAAAGCCTAATGATACTCCAGCTAATAGAGCTGTGGGAATCTGTTCAGGATTTTATCCATACCGGTGGCAACGTACTTTACGTTGTCGCCCTGGTACTCTTCATCATGTGGGTATTGATGATAGAGCGGTTCTGGTTTCTTAAGGCAGAATATCCAAAGTTAAAGCGAGATATTATTGCCCGTTGGGATGCCAGAGCTGATACCACATCATGGTATGCACATAAGATCCGTGATTGCTGGATTTCCGAGGCTTCAGATAAATTAGACCAGCGTATGCTGCTTATTAAAACCTTGGTTGCACTGTGTCCACTGGTTGGATTGTTGGGAACGGTAACCGGTATGATAGCTGTGTTTGACATTATGGCAACACAGGGTACCGGCAACCCAAGAACCATGGCAACAGGTATCTCTATGGCAACTATCCCGACAATGTCAGGTTTGGTTGCAGCGATATCAGGTGTATTTTTCAGTGCGCGGTTAGACGTACAGGTTAAGCGGGAAAAAGCTGCTTTAGCCGACAGTTTACCGCATCATTAAAGAGAGTTTTTTATGGCACGCAAACGTATTCGCGAAGCTGAACAGGCGGAGATTGATATCACGCCAATGATGGATATCGTATTCATCATGCTGATCTTCTTTATTGTAACCACATCTTTCGTTAAGGAAGCTGGTATCGATGTAAACAAACCTGAAGCTGCTCAGGCTCAAAAGAAACCAAGCGCCACTATCTTTATCGCTATCCGTGCTAACGGTGAGATTTGGATGGACAAGCGTACAGTTGATGTTGAGCGGGTTTCAGCTAACATTGAACGGCTTAGAGCTGAGTCACCAACTGACACCATTATTGTGCAGGCTGATAAAGAAGCGAAGCACGGTATTGTGATGGAAGTTATGGATCAGATTAAGACTGCTGACCCTTCACTGGTGATTAGTATAGCCGGGGAGACCAAGTAATTATGGTACGTTTCCTGACATCGTTAATAATCGGTGGGGTGGTAACGTTTCTGTTGTTTTTAATGATGGCTACTTTGCTGCAATCCAGTGGAAAGCGCGACGTAAAAGAGCAAGAGCGTATTGTTATTGAAATTAACACTACGCCGCCAGACTCAGAAACACAGACGCGGCGGCCACCGCCACCGCCACCACCGCCGCCACCGGCTCAGCCGCCAAAAGCGCCGCAGCCAGAACCTGATACAGCAAACGCTGCGGGTGCCATTGGCTTTAATATGCCAGGGTTGAACTTAGGTTCAAGTGGTGCTGGTTTGGGTGATCCATCAAGCATGATGCGTGACGGTGATGCAACGCCAATCGTTCGGATTGAGCCACGCTACCCGGTTCAGGCTGCACGTGATGGCTTACAAGGTTGGGTTAAACTGCGTTTTAGTATTATGGAAGATGGTAGCGTTGACGAAGTAGAGGTGATTGAAGCTGAACCTCGTCGCGTGTTCGACCGTGAAGCTATTCGTGCTCTGCGCCGTTGGAAGTACAGCCCTAAAGTGGTTGACGGCAAACCAATGAAGCAGACAGGCCAGCAGGTTCAACTTGATTTCACTTTAGATATGGCTGGAGGTTAAGATGTTGAAGCTTAAAAAACTTACCTCAGCATTGGTAATTGCAACTGCGCTTACTGTGACAGCAACCTCTGTTACTGCAGCTGTACAACCTAATATGGCTAAAGTTGAAGAGCGTAAAGCGCGTAAAACTCAGATAGTGGGTGAACGTGTAGGTAAAACGCTGGTTAAAGCTTTCGATTTGTACAACGAAGAGAAGCTTGATGAAGCCATTGCAGTTTTACTGGATGTAAACTCAAACAACGAGTTTGATACAGCGACGCTTAACCGTTTCCTCGGTAACCTGTACGCAACTAAAGACGAAAAGCAGGCCATTAAATATCTGACGCTGGCTGTTAAGCCAGACGTGCTGACATTTAATGATCAGGCGCTGTCTATGAAGTTGCTGGCAGATATGCTGCTGCAGGATAAACAATATCAAAAAGCCATTAAAGCGTATGAAGACTGGATTATGTTCACTGGTGAACAAAATTCAGACGCCTATATGCGTATAGCTAATGCTTATTACCTGATGAATCAGCATGATAAGGTTATCGCGCCGGCTGACGATGCAATTCGTTTTTCGCCTAAGCCGACGGAAGGGCCTTATCAGCTGAAAATGGCTGCACTGTATGAGCTGAAGCGTTACAAAGATCTGGTTGCCGTGGTTGAAACCATGGTGCAGTTATTCCCCGAGAATAAGCAGTTCTGGGTATACCTGGGTAACTTCTATACACTGACAGAAGAGTATTCCAAGTCATTGTCTACGTTACAGCTAGCATACTCGCAAGGCTATCTGGAGAAAGACTCTGAAGTAAGGATGTTGGCACAGATGTATGCCAATAATAACATTCCTTACAAAGCAGCGACGACGATGGAAAAGCACATGAAGAGCGGATTGGTCAAAAAAGACAAAAACAATCTGAACTTCATTGCCTCTAACTATCAAACTGCGCGTGAGTTCTTAAAAGCTGCAGAGTACTACGGTGAGTTAGCTAAGATGACAAACGACGCTGATGCTTATCGTCGTCAGGGTTCTTCTTACCTCGCTATTCAGCGTTACAACGAAGCCATTGCTGCATTTGATAAAGCATTGTCAATGAATGTTGATAAGCCTTCAGGTGTTTATATGAGTCTGGTAGATGCGTATTTCTATCAGAAGAAGTATAAAGAAGCCTATGCTGCGTTGATGAATGCTAAAAAGGATCCTGCTATGTCACGTCAGGTGCGTAGTTGGGAGTCTTACATCAAAGACAAAGCCAAGCAGAAAGGCGTTAGCCTGTAATAAAAAAACCCACTTCGGTGGGTTTTTTTATATTGCCAGTTTAAAACTGCTTTTGCACAGCAAAGCAAAGTTAGCTTTCAGTCTCGGTATTACGTAAGTCGTGTAAGCGGTATTTATCAATCAGCGCATACAGCGTGGGTCGTGTTATACCTAAAGTGTCTGCAGTTTTAGATAAATTTCCCGCTGCCAATGTGTAAGCATGCCTAATAGCCTGCGTCTCTGCCAGCTCTCTTACCTTGCGTAAGGTATCAATTTTGGTGTGTTGTACCGCAAGAGCCAGATCTTCTGCAGTGATATATTTACTGTCTGCCAGGATCACTGCCGATTTAAGTTTGTTTTGCAGTTCGCGAATGTTACCAGGCCAGGCATATTGCAACATCGCTTGCATCGCAGACTCGGTAAAGCCCTGCACCTGGGTATTAAACTCCAGGTTAAATTTATTCAACAGCGCTTTAGCTATCACAACAATGTCGTGACCACGCTGGCGCAGCGGTGGGATCAGCAGCGTTATTTCGCTTATTCTGTAGTATAAATCTTCCCTGAAGCTCTGTTCTGCTACCATTTCGGCCAGGTTACGGTGAGTGGCACAGATAACCCGAACATCTACTTCGATTTCCTGTCTGCCACCGACACGTTCTATTACCCGTTCTTGTAAAAATCGTAGCATTTTTGCTTGCAAGCTAAGCGGCATATCGCCAATTTCATCCAGCAGTAAAGTACCACCATTTGCACATTCTATTTTACCAAGCGTAGTTTTATTGGCTCCGGTGAATGCCCCTTTTTCGTAGCCGAACAGTTCGCTTTCCAGCAGGTTTTCCGGAATAGATGCGCAGTTTATAGCGACAAATGGTTTATTGACTCTTGGACTTTGGCGGTGAATTGCGCGGGCAAACACTTCTTTACCTGTACCACTTTCGCCTAACAACAAGGTGGTGATTTCAGTTGGGGCAATTTTCTCAACGGTACGGCATGCTTTTAAAATCGCCTCACTGTTGCCGATAATATCATTGTTGCCAAGATTGGCGCTTTTGAGCGCACGGTTTTCAGTTTCAAGCTCGCTTATTTTAAATGCACGGGCAAGAATGATACTGAGTACTTCTGGATCTACCGGTTTTTGGTAGTAATCGTATGCGCCAAGTGCGATGGCCTTTAATGCATGTTCTGTATCAGTATTGCCTGTAATAACAATGATTTTGCAGTTGGGTTTTAACGCCAGTATATCATTCAGGCAGGCGAGGCCTTCGCTGGCATTAGCCGGATCTGGCGGCAGCCCTAAATCAAGGGTAACAACTTCTGGTTCATAGCGGCGCAGCTGAGTTAGTGCGGACGCTCTGTCTTGTGCGAAGACGAGTTCGTAATCAGACAGGCTCCATTTAAGCTGTTTCTGAATGCCGATATCATCTTCTATGATTAATATAGTCTTCATCTAACGATCCTTGTCAATCCTACTTCGAACTGAATAGTTTAATAGAAGCGTACAGCTAAGGGTAGTCAATTAGCCATTAACTTGTCTGGTATACGGCAGAATTTATCCCATACTAACAAAGAATTTATCAGTTTAAGGATAAAGCTGGAATGCAAGCCAAAAGCAATACCGCGATAGTACCCATCTTTTCCGGAGGCGGAACCCGGCTCAGCTGTTACATAGGAATTTTGCAGGCTTTGATTGATATGGGGTTTTCTTTTCGTCATCTGGTCGGTGTTTCCGGCGGTAGTATAGTGGCTGCGCTCTATGCATCTGGCTGGAGCCTGGCTGAAATTAAAGCCATAGCACTAAGCACAGACTTCAGGCAGTTCTGGAGTTTTTCGATGACATCTTTGTTGCGAAGCGGGGGATTGTGCAACGGCAATAAACTAGAGAGTTGGTTAGACAAGCAATTAAAAGGTATTACTTTTGCGCAATTGGATTATGACTTACATGTGCTGGCAACAGATATAAATGGTGGGGGACCTGTCGTGTTTAACCGTACTTTGACCCCGGGGCTTAAAGTATCAAAAGCTGTGCGCTTTTCCATGTCGATACCATTGTTTTTTTCATTCCAGGAGTTTGAGAATCATATTATGACAGACGGCGTTATTCTGTCCGAGGATGCGCTGCACCATGACTGGTCGGGGCTTGGCTTGCCTTTGATATGTTTCCGTTTAAAAAGCGACAGTGAAGCAAAGCCCTTGCAGCCTGCGCGCTATTTTCCCTTACTTTCATACATTTATATGTTGATTAGAACCTTTATGAGTGCTGTTTCACGAGAGTACGTACACGCGGAATACTGGCACAATACAGTCGTGGTAAATACCGGAGAGGTGTCATCTGTCGATTTTGCGTTGAGCACGCTGCAGAAGCAGCAGCTATACAATATAGGCTATGAAACTGCCATAGCCATAGTACCAATGAAGCTAGCTGAGTTTTTTAAAGAAAACGGACAAAGCCACACCAACTAGTGGCGTTGTCCTGCTGAACTATTGTGTTTTACCGCGACGGATTATTTCCTGTGCCATCAGATCTGCTACAACACTGGTTGGTTGATTATCCGCATCTGCACGCTCAAAAATATTAATCAGAGTGTCATAGATAGCCATTACCTTGGCTGTAGACTCTTGTTCAGAGTAGCCTTCAGGGCGCATTTCGAATGCAACGTTTATAATGCCACCGGCATTGATAACATAATCTGGGGCATACAGAATGCCTTTCTGACGCAGGATCTCACCATGTCGTGCTTGCTGTAACTGGTTATTAGCACAACCAGCGACGATGCGTGCTTTTAGCTGAGGAATCGTTTCATCATTTAAAGTGGCGCCCAGGGCGCATGGTGCATATACGTCAGCATCTACTGCATAAATGGCGTCCAGTTCTACCGCTGTGGCGCCAAATAGTGTTACAGCTCGTTGCACGGCTTCCTTATTAATGTCGGTTACAACCAGTCTGGCGCCTTCTTTATGCAAGTGTTCACACAAATAGAAACCAACACTACCGAGGCCCTGAACGGCAATAGTTTTGCCTTCCAGGCTATCTGAACCGAATTTATGCTTAGCCGCAGCTTTTATACCCCGGTAAGTGCCAAGAGCTGTGAAAGGGGCTGGGTTGCCGCTTTTACCTTCCAAACCTGCTACAAAAGGCGTTTCTTTGTTGACAATCATAATGTCGCCGGTCGTGATATTTACATCTTCTGCGCTGTAGTAGCTGCCAGACAAACGATGAACCATGCGGCCAAAAGCACGGAATAAGGCTTCTGATTTTATTTTCTTGGCGTCACCGATAATAACCGATTTACCACCACCCAAAGGTAAACCTGCCATAGCATTTTTATAGGTCATTCCGCGGGACAGCCGAAGGACATCGTTTAGCGCGGCTTCATCTGAAGCATAATCCCATAATCTGCAACCTCCTACCGCAGGGCCAAGCGCAGTGCTGTGAACTGCGATAATGGCTTTTAAGCCTGTTTCAGCGTCTGCGCAGAACACAACTTGCTCATGACTATCGAACTCAGAATGATTAAATACGGCCACGACTGATTTCTCCGTTTAAATACTGCTGGTAATTGCAGCAGGTGATCGGGTTGACTGCCAATAAAAGGCAGCAATTTTGCGCGGCGAAATGTAGCATTTCAGACTGCATTACACCAGACGACTGAATAAAATTACCCTGGTCTGTCCAGTAGATTGTCGACAATTTAGCGCAACACTTGATTGTTGCCGACGAGTCCCCTAGAGTATTGCGAAAATTTACGCAGGAAATAACGACATGAGTGAGCAGTGGACTCAGGAACAAATTGCCCAGGCAGAAAAAGCACGCACAGAATGGGTACGCGAACAGTTTCAAAAAGCAAATCAGTATTTGGCAGGTAAAGGAATATTGCCGGACAATGTTGCCGTGTCTGAGAGCCGGTATTTACCGCCTTACTTTGCTGTCTGGAAATTAAATACTAAAGAAAAACAATCATATTGGGTCATCAGTGGTGATTTGCCAACAGATCATATTGCTGTTTCTGCTGCGAGTAATGCGCGCGAAGCCGTACGGGCATTTTCACTGCATTGGCAATTAAAAGCACAACAGATTGCAGATTCCGGCTTGCAGGATAAAACACAGCACGAGTTTGCTAATTTACTTGTAAAGCGGGCACATAATTTGTACGACATGTTTAATAAAGATGAGCTTTGGCAGATGGAATCAGCCAGTGAGGTGTAATTTTTCGTTTACATAAAACAAAAAACCGCACAGAGTGCGGTTTTTTTTGGTCATTTTATTCGCTGAAATACCAATAGCCTTGATTAATAAGATTAGTAAGCAGCATAGTCCGCTCTGCACTTTGGCAAAAGTGTAGGTTTTGCTCTGATGTCAATTCTGTGTGATCGCATAATAGTCTTGCTGTAGCCAGTTCATCGGGCGGTAAGGTGATCTGATCGCCATTAATAAATAGCGCTATATCAGCAGCTGCGTTGTCCTGGAAATAACAGCAACGCAGTCCTCCGGTGCGGCTTAACACAGACCCTTCCTCAATATATTCAGCAATCTCTTCCGCTGAATAATGTGGGTCGGGTTCATTTAGGTCCAACTCATGTTTTGCCCGTGTTATAAGGCTACCAAACCAGTTTGGCAGCATGGAGTCATCTTCAACCAGCTCTTGCATTAGTTGACGTACTTTCTGCAGATCTGTTTTCTCTATTGCACCTACACAGGCAGACGCCTGACGGGCTGGGTCCGTAAAACGTTTGCCGGTGACATCATGATCGATAAGGTAGTCTGCCAGACCCGTCAGTAAATCTTTTTGTGCCGGTGCTCTGAAACCCACTGAATAATTCAGACTGTTTTCCAGGCTGATACCGTCATGCGGACATCCCGGCGGAATATACAGTATGTCACCTGGTTCGGTAATAACGTCAATACAGGCGTTAAAAGGGCTAACCTGTAACAGCCGCGGGTGAGGGCAGAGTTGTTGTAAAGAGGGATCTGGCATGCCTACCCGCCAATGCCGCCTGCCTTCACCCTGAATAATGAAAACATCATATTGATCAAGATGTGGGCCTACGCCGCCACCTGGGGTGGAAAAGCTCACCATCAGGTCGTCTATACGCCAGTTTGGAATAAATCGAAACGGGTCTATTAGCCTGGCTGCCAATGGATGCCAGTGGTCAACGGCTTGCACCAGCAGCGTCCAGTTTTGCTCTCCCAGGTGATTAAAATCATCAAATGGACCGGTTTGCATGTCCCATTGTTGTCCTTCACAGCTGACGATCCGTGATTCAATTTCTTCGTCCTGCGCCAGCCCGGCTAATTCATCTGCGCTTAACGGATCGGCGAAGTCTTTAAAGCCGTTTTTTATCAGCAGTGGCGCTTTCTGCCAATAGTTGTTAAGAAAGTCTGATACAGTCAGTTCTGCCAGATTCAATTGATACATATGTCTTTCCTGAGAAAAAAGGCGCTGATTTCAGCGCCTTATGTTTTGTCAGTTACCGCAGCGAGTCAGTGATTTCTATCGCCGCACCAATATAACTTGCGGGTGTCAGCTGCTTAAGCTGTACTTTAACGTCGGCTGGCAATTCCAGTTTATCGATAAACAGGTGTAAATCGGCCTGATTAATCCGCTTGCCGCGGGTAAGCTCTTTCAGTTTTTCATAGGGCTGTTCTATACCGTATTTCCGCATAACGGTTTGTACCGGCTCTGCCAGTAATTCCCAGTTAGCATCCAGTTCAGCGCGAAGGTTAGCCTCATTTACTTCCAGTTTACTGATACCTTTGAGCGTCGCCTGATAGGCAATTAGCGTGTAACCAAAGCCCATGCCTAAATTACGCAGTACAGTTGAATCTGTTAAGTCACGTTGCCAACGCGAAACCGGTAGCTTCGCTGATAAGTGGTTAAACAACGCGTTAGCAATACCCAGGTTACCTTCAGAGTTTTCAAAATCTATCGGGTTAACTTTATGCGGCATTGTTGAAGAGCCGATTTCACCTGCGATAGTGCGTTGTTTAAAATGGCCAAGCGCAATATAACCCCAGATATCACGGTCAAAATCGAGCAGTACTGTGTTGAAGCGGGCAACTGCGTCGAACAGCTCAGCAATATAGTCGTGCGGTTCAATTTGAGTTGTGAAAGCGTTCCAACTCAGCCCCAAACTGGTCACAAACTGTTCCGACAACTGATGCCAGTTAAGTTGTGGGTAGGCTGACAAATGTGCATTGTAGTTACCTACGGCACCATTTAATTTGCCCAGAATATTTACCGCTGCGATCTGATCGCGCTGACGTTTCAGACGAACATAAACGTTAGCCATTTCCTTCCCCATAGTCGTAGGAGAGGCGGGTTGGCCATGAGTACGGGCCATCATTGGTACAGTGCGGTGCTCGTTGGCCAACTGTTTTATTGCATCTAGCAACGCATCACATTGTGGCAGTAATACTTTTTCGCGCGCTTCCGATAGCATCAGGCCATGTGAAAGGTTATTGATATCTTCTGAAGTGCAGGCAAAGTGAATAAACTCGCTAATTGCAGATAGCTCGCTATTTGCTGCTACCTTTTCTTTCAGCAAATATTCTACGGCTTTAACATCGTGATTGGTGGTGCGTTCAATTTCTTTAACCCGCTCGGCGTCAGCTAAACTGAAATTGTCGACAATATCGTCCAGTATCTGGTTAGCCTGTGCTGATAAAGGCGGCACTTCAGCGATGCCTGCGGTTGAGGCCAGCGTTTGTAGCCAGCGAACTTCTACCATCACCCGGTATTTAATTAAACCGAACTCACTGAAATAATTGCGTAAATCCACAGTTTTGCTGCCATAACGTCCGTCGACGGGGGATATAGCGGTTAGGGCGTTCAGTTGCATACAGGCTCCTATAAACTTGATGAGGGTAGTTGCGCAAGCATTTGTTTTGCCTGTGCCACCAACTTGCGACGTTTAAAAATAAAATTTAGGCGGCTGCCTCCGGCCTGACGCCAAAGCACAGTAGAGCGGATTGCCGCGAGCAACAGTGCCCGTACTTTATGTTGTACGGACTGTTGTTTTAGTAATTCAGGTTGACCATATATCTGGATCCGACCGCCAAGGCTGCTGATACAGGTCGAATAGATGTCTGCCAGACTTGCCAGCATATTGTCGTCGGTAACAGCAAAGTGTTGCAGCTGGCGTTGCAGACGCTGCAGCTTGTCTCCAAGCTGCTTCAAATTGCCTGCGTTTTTATGCAGTCGCCGCTCAAGTGCCAGAACGCCCACGATATAACGGGTAAGTTCAACATCTTTCTGTGGTTTGTCACCGAGTTGATCGACGATCAGTTTTAAGCCAGTAGCCAGATTAGCCGCATTGTCACCATATATCGATAATGGTTGTTCAGCATCAATAACCGCTACACTGTTTAACATGACCTGCAACGCTGCTTTGTCCTGCTCGGTGCTGCGCGCTACCTGTTGTACAAGTTTTAACGCCTGGCACAAGCCTGCCAGCGCAATAATTTGTGTAGATAAAGATTCTTGCATAATCAGTTCAGCGCCACATCGATAATTCCGCCACCAAGGCAGACTTCATCCAGATAAAATACCGCAGACTGTCCAGGCGTTACGGCTTTTTGTGGTGTATCAAAAATGACCTCAACACTATTGTCAGCATTGAGCTTTAATGTGCAGGGAATGTCTGTCTGACGGTAGCGGGTTTTAACCGAGCAGCGCAGCGTCGTTTTCGGTCCAACTCTGTCAGTCCAGTGCAACTGGCTGGCGATAAGTCCGCGCGATAACAGACTTGGGTGGTCATGGCCCTGTGCTACGATGAGCTGGTTATCGGTCAGATTTTTACCTACCACGTACCAGGGCTCGTCACCGCCATCGCGTAAGCCACCAATACCCAGCCCTTTACGCTGCCCGAGGGTGTGGTACATCAGGCCCTCATGGCGGCCAATAATATCGCCATCTACTGTGACGATATCTCCTGGCTGAGCAGGCAGATACTGCTGTAAAAAGTCTTTAAATTTGCGCTCGCCGATAAAACAGATGCCGGTACTGTCTTTTTTATCGTGGGTAATAAGGCCTTGCTGCTCGGCAATCGCGCGTACCGCCGGTTTTTCCAGCTCGCCTACCGGGAACAGTGTTTGGGCAACGTGTTCTTCGCCAATGGTGTACAGGAAATAACTTTGGTCTTTATTGTTGTCCAAACCACGCAGTAGCTGCCAGTGGCCATCTATGTAACGCCGGCGGACATAATGTCCGGTCGCGATGTAATCTGCACCTAGTGCTTCTGCAGCGAATTCAAGAAATGCTTTAAACTTAATTTCTTTATTGCACATAATATCCGGGTTTGGAGTGCGGCCAGCTTTGTACTCCGCCAGAAAATATTCAAATACATTATCCCAGTATTCTGCCGCGAAATTTACTTTGTGTAGCACTATGCCCAGTTTGTCGCATACTGCCTGGGCATCACGCATGTCTTCAGCTGCTGCGCAATATTCGTCATTGTCATCTTCTTCCCAATTTTTCATGAAAAGACCTTCAACCTGATACCCTTGTTGTAATAACAAGTAGGCTGACACTGACGAATCAACACCACCGGACATACCGACGATGACTTTTTTACTGCTGTTGGCAGACAGATTATCTGGCATAACACCCGCGCTTTAGAAGGAGCAAAAAATCAAGGCGCGGATTATACATCAAATTTGTTCGCTGCGCATGCTATCGCGTTGGTTGGATTAGCGTTAGCGGTATCCGCACGCCCTGGCAGTAAGCTGCTATCGCATCAGCAACCAGCTGGCTGCGAAGTGGTAGTACCGACTCTGATAACTGGTGGCTACTGTACCAGTGCAGCGCCAGAATATCGCTGTCTTGCGGCTGATAGTGAGAGGGGAGTGTGTCTGGCTCAAATATAAAGTTCAGCCGGACATAACGATGGCCATTAGCGGCTTTTAGCTGTGAGATACCTAACCATGAATTGGGTTCCAGTAGCAAACCGGTTTCTTCATGCAGCTCTCTTTTTACCGCGCTGAGTAAGTCTTCGTCCTGCTCTACATGGCCTGCAGGCTGGTTCAATACCCGCTGGCCAGTTAGTTTATCAACTTCTTCAACCAGCAAGAATTTCTGTTCAAAGCATACTATTGCAGCCACAGTTAAGTGCAGTTGTTCCCGGCTCATTTGTCTGTACATCCTTATTTCAGTGAGTGAACCTGATATTGCCCCGGGCGCAGGTCACCAAGTGTCCAGTCGCCAATTCTGACTCTTATTAACCGCAAAGTAGGGTAACCAACTGCGGCTGTCATACGCCTTACCTGGCGGTTACGGCCTTCTGTTATGGTCAGACTGATCCAACTGGTTGGGATGTCTGCACGCTGTCTGATAGGCGGGGTACGCGGCCAGATATCCGGCTCAGTAAGATGCTCAGCCCGGGCTGGCAGTGTTAAGCCATCTTTTAATTCCACACCCTTCGTCAATTGCACAAGAGCTGTGTCGCTTATCAGCCCTTCCACCTGAACCCAGTATGTTTTGCTCATTTTATGTTTAGGGTCACTTATCAGGTGCTGTGTTTTGCCACAGTTGGTTAGCAGCAGCAGCCCCTCGCTATCGCGGTCAAGCCTGCCTGCCGCGTAGACGTCGGCTATAGGCAGATAATCGGCTAAGGTAGCACGTGCAGGAGTGCTGTTATCAGTAAACTGACACAATACATCGTAGGGTTTGTTGAACAACACTAATGTTGGATTGTCGACCTTGGTCGCATTGCGTTTTTTCGCATATGGATTATTTTGCACTTTTTGTCTGCTCTTTGCAGGTTTCGCTGTCTTTTTGTCTTTGAAGTTCATAGCATCGGGTCATATTTCGAGCTGTTAAGCCAGGTTAAAAAGTCAGCCTGAAAAGACGTTATTTAACGTAACGCATGCAACACGCTGGTGCAGGTAGCTGCCTATTTTATTGAATGTCATGCTGCTATACTACCGCCGCTTTGCAACAAATGCGTTTAAAACATCAACATCGCCCGGATGAAGGTGCGAACTGGCTTGTTTAAGCCAGCTGATCGCGAACACATTACAGGAACTAACATGTCAAAAGATATTGCAAAAATCATTTACACTGAAACCGATGAAGCGCCAGCGCTGGCTACATATTCTTTATTGCCTATCGTTCAGGCTTTCTCAGCCGCCGCAGGTATAGCAGTTGAAACACGTGACATATCGCTCTCCGGTCGGATTATTGCGCTTTTCCCTGAATTTTTAACTGCCGAGCAGCGTATCGCTGATGCACTGGCTGAACTGGGTGAAATGGCCAATCGTCCAGATGCAAACATCATTAAGCTGCCTAATATCAGCGCATCTATTCCTCAGTTAAAAGCTGCGATTAAAGAATTACAGCAACAGGGTTATGCTCTACCAGAATACCCGGCTGAGCCAAAAGATGATAAAGAGCGCGATATCAAAGCACGCTACGACAGAATTAAAGGCAGTGCGGTTAACCCGGTGCTGCGTGAAGGCAACTCAGATCGCCGTGCGCCGGCGTCCGTTAAGCAATATGCGAAGAAAAATCCCCACAGTATGGGGGCCTGGTCTGCCAGCTCTAAATCACATGTTGCGCATATGCAAAGTGGTGACTTTTATGGCAGTGAACAGTCAGCTACCTTTGCCGCTGCAGATAGCCTGAAAATTCAACACATAGGTACTGATGGCTCGGTAAACGTGCTGAAAGACAAGGTTGCGGTGTTAGAAGGTGAAGTTGTTGATGCCGCCACCATGAGCAAGAAAGCATTACGCGCCTTTTATCAGCATGAAATAGCCGATGCTAAGCAGCAAGATGTTTTACTGTCTTTGCATTTAAAAGCGACGATGATGAAAGTGTCTGACCCTATTATGTTTGGTCATGCTGTGCTGGAGTTTTTCCAGCCAGTGTTTGAAAAACACGCTGCATTGTTTGCCGAGTTGGGTGTTGACGTTAACAATGGCGCCGGTGATATGTTTGCTAAAGTAGCGACATTACCGCAAGCTAAACAGGATGCAGTTCTGGCAGATATCAAAGCATGCTATGCGGCACAGCCTGCTCTTGCAATGGTTAATTCTGATAAAGGTATTACGAACCTGCACGTGCCAAGTGACGTGATAATTGATGCGTCTATGCCGGCCATGATCAGAAGTTCAGGCCAGATGTGGGGTCCTGATGGCAAGTTAAAAGACACCAAAGCGATGATCCCTGATCGCTGCTATGCCGGTGTGTATCAGGAAACAATCGACTTCTGCAGGAAAAATGGTGCTTTTGATCCGCGCACTATGGGCTCAGTGCCTAACGTTGGCCTTATGGCACAAAAAGCAGAAGAGTATGGCTCACACGACAAGACATTTGAAATTGCAGCTGATGGCAAGGTTCAGGTTCTGAACAGCAAAGGTGAGGTTGTATTTGAGCATGTAGTCGAGCAAGGTGATATCTGGCGTATGTGTCAGGTTAAAGATGCACCAATCCGTGACTGGGTAAAACTGGCTGTTAACCGTGCGCGTTTAAGCAATACACCAGCGGTATTCTGGTTGGACAATGCCAGGGCACATGATTCACAGCTTATCGCCAAGGTGCAACAGTACTTAAAAGAGCACGATACTGACGGGCTTGATATTCGGGTTCTCGCCCCGGTTGAAGCAACACGCCTGACGTTACAACGTATGAAAGACGGGCAGGACACTATATCGGTCACCGGTAACGTACTGCGTGATTACCTGACAGATTTGTTTCCAATTTTGGAGCTGGGTACCAGCGCGAAGATGTTATCCATCGTTCCACTGATGAATGGCGGCGGTTTATTTGAAACCGGAGCTGGCGGTTCTGCACCAAAACATGTTGAGCAATTTATTGAAGAAAATTACCTGCGCTGGGATTCGCTGGGTGAATTCCTGGCACTTGCTGCATCTCTTGAGCATTTAAGCCAGGTAACCGGCAATGACAAAGCGAAAGTGCTTGCAGATGCATTGGATGCAGCCACTGCGAAGTTTCTGGATAACGATAAATCGCCGCGTCGCAAGTTGGGCGAACTGGATAACCGTGGTAGCCATTTCTACCTGGCACTGTATTGGGCTGAAGCATTAGCTGCGCAGACGAGTAATACAGAATTACAAGCCCGCTTTGCGAAACTATCAGCCGTACTGCAGCAGCAGGAAAGCACAATTGTTTCTGAGCTGAATGGTGCTCAGGGGAAGGCTGTGGATATTGGCGGTTACTACCGTCCGAATCCTGAGCTTGCCTCCAAAGCAATGCGGCCTAGCCAAACGTTCAATCAGGCATTGGCTAACGCATAAGGTAATAAAGCGTAAAGAAAAAGCAGGCATATAGCCTGCTTTTTTTGCCGTCGTTCCTGGTAACACTAAGCCTGCATTACGCTCAGCGAATATTTTACTCTGTCAAATCACCTGGCACTTTAATATTCACAGCGTGTAAGCCTTTGGGGCCTTCAGACAAGTCAAATTCCACATCTTGTCCGGCTTTTAGCGTACGGTAGCCATCCATGCTAATGGTTGAATAATGAGCAAAGATATCTTCATCACGGCCATCTTCACGAATAAATCCAAATCCTTTGGCATTATTGAACCATTTTACTTTACCGGTAGCCATACAACTTACTTCCTTCTCTAAGTTAGCTAAATTCTGTATTCTAGTCTCAATAGCGGGATTGTTGTTGATCCCAACAACTAATGTAGATAATTTGAGCAGACAGTCAAGCTATTTGCAAAATTAAACCAAAATTTTACCAATAATTAACTTTTAACCCTTTGATGGAATACACAGGCGTGGCTATAGTTTATGAGCGGCAATAAAGATAGTAACGAACAGTACGGTGATTTAGAAGAGTTAACCCGGCAACGGGTTGCTCCGCCTCCGATGTATAAAGTGGTACTGCATAACGATGATTACACTCCAATGGACTTTGTCATCGATGTTTTGAGCCGTTTTTTTAACATGCAGTATGAACAAGCGACAGAAGTAATGTTAAAAGTGCATTATGAAGGAAAGGGGATCTGTGGAATTTTTACAGCAGAAATAGCAGAGACTAAGGTGCAACAGGTGATGCAGTATGCAAAAGAGCACCAGCACCCGCTGCTATGCACTATGGAACGCGCATAAGGTAAGCCTTTGCATGATTCTGGTGTCGTTACTCAGGTGGATTAGGAGTGGTATATGTTAAATAAAGATCTTGAGTTAACTCTGAATTTGGCTTTCAGGTTTGCGCGTGAACGTCGTCACGAATATATGACGGTGGAACATTTGTTATTGGCGTTGCTGGATAATCCTGCAGCAGGTGAAGCCTTGCGCTCTTGTGGCGCTAATATCGAGAAGTTGCGCCAGGAGCTTTCCAGTTTTATTGATTCTACTACGCCCGTATTACCTGACGGTGAAATAGAGCGGGATACTCAGCCAACGCTTGGTTTCCAACGCGTATTGCAACGGGCTGTATTTCATGTGCAGTCGTCAGGTAAAGCCGAAGTAACGGGTGCAAATGTGCTGGTTGCTATCTTTAGCGAACAGGAATCTCAGGCGGTTTATTTGTTGAAGAAAATCGACATTACCCGTCTGGACGTCGTTAATTTTATTTCCCATGGCGTCACCAAGACCGAGAAGCTGGAACAGCATGACGAGCATGTGCAGGAGGACGGTACTGAACAGGTAACGGATGACAGCAAATACCTTGAGAATTTTACCGCTAATCTTAATGTGCAGGCTAAAAATGGTCAGATTGACCCTTTGATCGGCCGTGAGCACGAAGTTGAGAGGGCGATTCAGGTATTATGCCGGCGCAAAAAGAACAACCCCCTGTTAGTAGGGGAGGCTGGTGTGGGGAAAACAGCTATTGCCGAAGGCTTAGCGTACCGTATTGTGCACAAAGCCGTTCCTGAGGTTATTGCTGATGCAACCATTTACTCTCTGGACATGGGCGCTTTACTGGCAGGAACTAAATATCGCGGAGATTTTGAAAAGCGGTTGAAGTCATTGCTTAAAGAATTAGAGCGTGAAAAAGACGCTATCTTATTTATCGATGAAATACACACTGTAATAGGTGCCGGTGCTGCATCTGGTGGTGTGATGGATGCCAGTAACCTGATAAAGCCGTTACTATCCAGTGGGCGCTTACGTTGTATGGGGTCTACCACTTACCAGGAATTTAAGAGCATTTTTGAAAAAGATACTGCGCTTGTGCGACGTTTTCAGAAAATCGATGTTGCTGAGCCCAGTGTAGACGACACTACCCGTATCTTGCTTGGATTAAAAGAGCGCTACGAGCAGCACCATAATGTCCGTTATACCCAGAAGGCGATTCGGGCTGCAGCTGAATTATCAGCCAAATACATTAATGAACGACATTTGCCGGACAAAGCAATAGATGTCATCGATGAGGCCGGAGCCAGTCAGCGATTGTTACCATCTTCGAAGCGGCGCAAGGTTATTAATGTGCCGGAGATAGAGCATGTGATTGCAAAAATGGCCCGGATCCCCGAGAAGTCAGTGTCGGCGTCTGATAAAGACGTATTAGCAAACCTTGACCGTAATCTGAAATTGGTCGTGTTTGGTCAGGACGAGCCTATTGAAGTGCTTACTGCTGCCATCCGTCTGTCACGTTCAGGATTGGGTAATGAAGAAAAACCGATAGGTAATTTCTTGTTTGCAGGCCCAACTGGCGTAGGTAAAACTGAAGTGACCAAGCAATTGGCGAAAGCTCTGGGTGTAGAGCTGTTGCGTTTTGATATGTCTGAATATATGGAACGCCATGCCATTAGCCGTTTAATTGGTGCACCGCCGGGTTATGTTGGTTTTGAGCAAGGCGGATTATTAACCGACGCTGTGTCTAAACATCCGTACTCTGTGGTATTACTGGATGAAATAGAAAAAGCCCACAGTGACATCTATAACATTCTGTTGCAGGTTATGGATCACGGCACTCTGACAGATAACAATGGCCGCAAGATTGATTTTCGCAATGTAGTATTGGTTATGACCACAAATGCCGGTGTACAGGAGACGATTCGTAAGTCAATCGGCTTCAAACAGCAGGATCATAGCCATGATGCATTGTCGGAAATAAACCGCACCTTCAGCCCTGAATTCAGAAACCGGCTTGATGGCATTATCTGGTTCAAACATCTTGAGTCTGACATCATTTTGCAGATCGTTGACAAGTTTATCTGTGATCTGCAAGTGCAGCTGGATAAGAAACAGGTATCCATGGAGTTAAGCTCTGCTGCCCGGCAGTGGCTGGCGCAAAAAGGATATGATCATGCAATGGGTGCACGGCCAATGGCCCGGGTGATTCAAGAACAGCTGAAAAAACCACTGGCTAATGAAATATTGTTTGGGCGCCTGCTACAGGGGGGCGATGTCAAAGTGGAACTTGTAAATGATCAATTGCAATTTGACTATCACACTGAAAATGAGGCTGCACTTACCGAATAATGTTGGTGTTAAAAGCATTAAACCCGGCAATTTAGCCGGGTTTAGCGTCAGATCCTAAATCTTTACTTAGCGCTGACGGAACACAATACGACCTTTTGTTAAGTCGTACGGGGTTAGCTCTACGGTTACCTTGTCGCCGGTTAAAATACGGATATAATTTTTACGCATTTTACCTGAAATATGAGCGATAACGACATGGCCGTTTTCCAGTTCAACTTTGAACATGGTATTTGGCAGGGTATCCAAAATGGTACCTTGCATTTCAATTACGTCTTCCTTCGCCATTCAGCGTACTTGCCTCTTAAAATTGGGTGAACCATAAAAAACTGCGCAGATTGTGCCGAAATCGCCGGCATAAGTAAAGCGACAAGCGCTTTTTTAGCCAAATGAGCACCATTCTCCGTTGATAAAACGTTGTTGTGGTAAAAAACCGGCTTTATAAGCCATCTTCTGACAGCTATCAATTTGATATCCCAGATACAGCCATTGCTTGTTATCGCGTGCAGCACACTGCAGAAGGTAAAGAATTGCCAGGATCCCCGGAGAAAAACTGGCTGTATTCATATTAAAAAATGTGTAAACAGCGGAATAGGCGTCTTTTATTTCGTCTACAACTGTCACGGCAACCAGCTGTTGTTGGTAATATTGCTCCAGAAAGCTAACTTGTAACCACGAACAGTTCACCATTGCATCTAACTGATCCCGGGAAGGTGGGTACATACTGCCATCATGGTGCTTGTGATTAATGTAATCAGAAAATAATGGAAAATAATCAACGGATGGAGCAGCTGTCAGTTGGTAACGCCACTGGTTGTTGTTGGCCCTGTTAAGGATCCGGCGTTGGCTGCGACTATATTTAACTGCGACAGGGTTAATGCGGACTGACTGACAAGCTTTGCATGCAGCACAGTAAGGTGTGTAGACCTGATCGCCGCTACGGCGAAAATTCAGTTGCAACAACTGCTGATATAGAGCCGCATCGACTGGTTGTTCCGGCAGCAAAAATACCAGTTGCTCCTGTTGTTGTGGCAAATAACTACATTGGGCCGGAGCTGTAAGACCAAACTTCAGTTCATGCATCAGCGATATCCTGCGCGATGGTGCCAGCTTGCCAGTGTGATTTGACCACAGCTTTATGCTTTAACTGTTGTAGCAAGCTGGTATATTCTTCGCGGGGAATGGACTGCACGCCCATCTGCTGCAGAAATGGGTTTGGAAGCTGACAATCTATCCAGCCTTCAGCTACTGTTTTTAAATGATATTGCAGTACGACTAAAGCGATTTTTGCCGTATCTGGTAATAGATTAAACATAGACTCGCCGCAAAACAGCTGGCCGATCATCACACCATACAAGCCACCGACCAGCTTATCCTGCTGCCAGACCTCAATACTGTGAGCATAACCCAGATGGTGCAGTTGCAAATAGGCCTGCTGCATCTGGGGCAGTATCCAGGTACCTGGTTGTCTGGCTCTGGGGGCGGCACAATGTTTTGTCACTGCAGCAAAAGCAGTATTAACGCTGAAATGCAGCTTGTAGCGTCTTACCTGCTTTTTAAGTGTACGGTTTAAGGTTAGCGTATCGGGTGGAAAAATTGCACGTACAGAAGGGCTCCACCAGAGTAGCGGGTCTCCTTCGCTAAACCAGGGAAAAATACCGCTTGAATATGCGCTGATAAGCCGCTCGGCAGATAAGTCTCCGCCCATTGCCAGTAAACCGTCCGGCTCAGTCAGGGCATGATGCAGCTTCGGAAAACTGACATCATGCTTGCTCAGTTCTGGCAGATATATAGCCAAAACGATTACTTGTTCAGGGCGTCCAGATAGCGCTCCGCATCCAGCGCCGCCATACAACCTGTACCTGCTGATGTAATAGCCTGACGGTATATATGATCAGATACATCCCCGGCAGCGAACACACCTGGTATGCTGGTCTGTGTTGCGTTACCTTCAGTTCCACTGTGCACTTTCAGGTAACCACCGTTCATATCCAGTTGGCCTTTAAAAATATCGGTATTGGGTTGATGACCGATAGCGATGAATACGCCTTGCAGTGCCAGTTGTTCTTCGGCTTCACCTTTAGTAGATTTAAGGCGGACACCGGTAACACCCATTTCGTCACCTAACACTTCATCCAGTTCACGGTGCGTGTGCAGTACGATGTTGCCGCTTGCTACTTTAGCCATCAAGCGGTCAACCAGTATTTTTTCTGCCTTGAAGCTGTCACGGCGATGAACCAGATGCACTTCTGCAGCAATATTTGATAGATACAGTGCTTCTTCTACAGCGGTATTACCCCCACCGACAACAGCGACCTTCTGGTTGCGGTAAAAAAATCCATCACAGGTGGCACAGGCTGATACACCGCGGCCACTGTATGCCTGCTCAGATGGTAAACCAAGATATTTCGCTGACGCGCCGGTACAAATAATCAACGCATCACAGGTATAGGTGCCATTGTCACCCGTCAGCGTGAAGGGCTTTTGCTTAAGATCTACCGTATGGATATGGTCAAATACAATTTCTGTATTAAATGTTTCTGCATGTTCACGCATGCGATCCATCAATGCTGGTCCGGTTAATCCATGCGCATCACCTGGCCAGTTCTCGACTTCTGTAGTGGTTGTCAACTGACCACCTTGTTGCATACCAGTGATAAGTACTGGATTCAGGTTGGCGCGGGCTGCATATACAGCCGCAGTATAACCAGCCGGGCCTGAACCTAGAATAAGCAGGCGGCTGTGTTTGACATCAGACATGAATTTCTCCGAAAACAACTTAATTAAACCGGGTAATGGCGACGATTCTAAAAGAATGCAACCCTAAGAGAAAGTACCGCGGTATATTTAATGCGTTAACCGCTGTAAAGCGATAATGGCTATGCTATGTTTAGGCAGCTAAGCATTGTCAGATATTACTCAATTCCAACGACTTTTTATGACGAGGTTGTTTTGCTCTACCTGAAGATAAGGACGGTTTTCACGGTACGCTTTATTCTTTTACTGGTGTTTTGCGCCTGTGTTAGCGCTGAAGAACGTTTTAACCGGCTTGGTGTTGATGACGGTTTGCCTAATGCCACTATTTACAGTGTTCAGCAAGACAAATCGGGGTATTTATGGCTGGGTTCAACCAACTCGGGTTTATTGCGATTTGATGGCTATCGGTTTGACGAATTTGCGGTATTAACATCAGCGGAGTTGCAGCAGAATCATACACCTGATGTCGGAGTGGTGCTGATTGATAAGCATGACAACATCTGGGCGGGGACCTGGGGACTGGGTCTCTCAAGGCTGGATGCCGGCACACAGACTTTGCATCGATATACTGAGGCTCATGGCCTGGCTGGTAATCAAATTCAGGCCTTGATGCTGGACGCTCAGCATCGTTTGTGGGTCGGAACCACATCCGGTTTAAGCCGGATTAATGCTGATGATAGTATTGATAATATTGGTGGTAACACTGAGCAGACCATGCTTGCCGATCAGCGTATCTGGAGCCTGGCGCAGACAGACGATGGCACCGTTTGGATTGGAACGTCGGCCGGGTTACACAGTTGGCGTGAAGATAAGGGCTTAAGCCCGGTTATAGCGCTGGTTAGCGATGCAGACAGCCTGAGCAGAAAGAATGAGATCAGGGCTTTGGCGGTTTGGCAACATAAGCTCTGGGTCGGTAGCCGGCAAGGCTTATTTCGTTATGAATCTGAAAAGCAGCATTTTATTGCCCAGCCTCTTGCGCAGGCTGAACCGCTTGTTAATGTGTTATTTGCCGACAACAGTGAGCATCAGTTACTGATCGGCAGTTACAATGGTTTATACAGGTTAATACCCGGTGCTGTGGGTACTACTGATGCTGAACAACACCTGTCACATGTTAACGTAAGAAGCCTAATGCGGGATCGTTCGGGCGTATTGTGGCTGGGCTCACGAGAGAGCGGACTGTATCGTAATGTTGTATCCAGTGAGGCTTTTTCTGATATAGGCAGTATTTCTCCCGCGTTGTCTGAACAAGAACCTTTCTCTGTAACGGCAATTTTAAAGCAACAGCATACAGTATGGCTGGGTAGTACTGATGCGCTCTACCGTATACAGCGCAGCGATGGTCAATATACACGGCTGGCCCTTAATACCAGGATTAATGCTATAGCAGCCGATAGCAGTGGTCAGGTTTATATTGCAACAGATACCGGCTTGTATCGTTTTACGGACGGTACTACAGAAAAAATAGATATGCCTTTTGATCTGACGAATGTATCAAACCGCAATGTACGTGCTTTATATATCGATGTAACAGACACTTTATATCTGGGAATGTGGGGGGAAGGCGTTATAGCCTGGCAACCGAGAGAAAATCGGGTGCAGCATTGGTTAGTAGAGTTGTCACAGACGTCGGTTGGCAATACGGTACAGCAAGTGTTTGTAGGTACTGACCGCCAGTTGTGGGTTGCTACCCGTTACAGCGGTTTATTTCAGATTGACCTGCCAAGCGGCAAAATACAGCAATACAGCACTGCGGCAAACTCGGCAATAACACTGCAACACAATAATGTGCAATGCGTCAGCGAACAGGCAGGCATACTGGCGATATGCAGCAGAGACGGCTTAATACTCTATAACCGTATTAGCGCTGAAGAGAAACTGTTGGGGCGTGAAAACGGGTTACCTTCCGAAATAGTGCTGGGTGTTTTGCAACAAAACCAGCAACTCTGGGTTATGACGGCCAAAGGGCTGGCGCACCGGTTATCTGAGCAGCAACGCTTTTCCAACTATAACAGTCGGGACGGTATGGTCAGTACCGAACTTAATACTAATTCGGTTTATGCAGATGACGGTCAAATACTCTTTGGCTCCATGGGTGGGCTGGTTGTTGTTGAACCTGAATTATTAAAAGCAAACGTTTATGTACCGGCACCAACTTTATCCGCAGTCGTGATAGATCATCAGGAACTGCAACTGAAACCTCATGGTCAGCCCTGGGGGGTGATTAAGCTGTCACCAGAAAACCATACTGTTAATTTCGAATTCAGCGCTTTGGATTATCAGGATCCGCAGCGCAATCAGTTTCATTATAAATTGGAAGGTATCAACTCAGAATGGATACTCGCCGGAGCCAGAAACAGCGCATTTTATGCGAATTTACCGGTTGGTAGTTATCCATTGTGGCTAAAGGCATCTAACAACCATGGTGTTTTTAGTGAGCCCCGGGTTGTTGCGACGCTGCAGATATTGCCGCATTGGTGGCAACAGAGTTGGGTACAGTACTCCGCTATTGCTATTGCCAGTTTGTTTTTGTGGTTAATGCATATCTACCGTCTGAGGCATATCAGACAGGTTAACCGGCTGCTGCAATCTGCGGTTGACAGTAAAGCTAAATCCCAACTGGTTTTGGAAACTCGTGTTGCCGAGCGCACCCGGGCGCTGGAGGAGAGTTCTGTGACATTGTCTCTGCGCACCAAACAATTAGAGCGTAGTCTCGAAGAGCAAGCCCGGGTTAACAAAGAGTTAAAGCGTCTGGATAAGCTGAAAGACGAATTTATTGCAACGGTAAGCCATGAACTCAGAACGCCTTTAACGGCTATTCGCGGTGCGGTAGGCTTATTAGCACAAAACGTTGTAACACCGGATAATCCGGTGTATGGCGAAATGCTGCACACAGCTCAGGCAAACAGTGAAAGGCTGGCGCATCTGATTAATGACTTACTCGATCTGCAGAAGTTTGCTGCCGGTACTTTTACATTAAGCATGAATAAGCTGGATTTACTGGAATTGGCACATCAGGCTGTTCAGGTGATGCAGCCTTATGCCAAGCGCTTTCAGGTAGAATTGACTCTGGATGCTGTCAGTCCTGACAGTTATAGCGTAAACGCTGATGCGTTACGTTTACGCCAGGTTATCGACAATCTTGTTTCTAACGCAATAAAGTTCTCACCTGCGGGGGCAATGGTAATTGTCCGTTTAAGCACCACAGATAAAGACGTACTGCTTGAGGTAGAGGATCATGGTTGTGGTATTCCCGAGTTATTTCAGTCCCATATTTTTGAAAAATTTTCCCAGGCAGATAGTTCAGATAGCAGAACCCGTGAGGGGACAGGGCTGGGGTTGGCTATCTGCAAAAAAATTATTGAAAATCATTATGGCGATATCGGTTTTACCTCGGCTGTCGGACAGGGCACTACTTTCTGGTTCAAATTGCAACGAGCCTGACAGTTACCATTCTATATATTAACACCAGTAATTATTCGTTACTTTCACTTTGCCTTGTACCTGAAAAACCTATTTTGTTTCTGATAGTTATATTTAATTGTTAGCTTTTGACAATCTCATACATTTGTAACGCATTTATAATATATTTGTAATGGATGTATGCTCTGCGGTTGGTTATTTTTTCAGCGTCAGGACGCGTCATGTACAACAGGGACCTAAATAATTAACCAAGGGTACTATGATGAAAAAAATCACTACTACAAAGATGCTGACAGCTTTGTCGGCAGGTTGTTTCGCGTTAAGCCTTACTTCAGTTGCTGTGGCCGCAGGAATTCAAAAAGCAGAACCCGCGCAGAACTTGTCTGAGTTGTCTGACGATACTACCAGTCGTTACATCATTAAATATAAAGATCAGGTCGCTTTGTCCGCAGACAGTAATAGCGCCGGTATTGCTGCTTTTTCAGTTGCAAGGGCGCAGCAAGCGTTGCAAAAAGCCAATGTTACCGCTTTGTCTCATCTGGACTTCATCAACGCCAGTGTGGCGGAGTTGACCCCTAAACAGCGCAAAGCGCTGGAAAGCGACCCTACAGTTGCCTACGTAGAAGAAGATTCTAAACGTTATATCATGGATGTCATTACGCCAATGGCTCAAACGACACCTTATGGTATTAGCATGGTTCAGGCTGATCAGGTTAGTGACAGCAGTGCGGGTAACACAAAAGTGTG
The DNA here is from genome assembly GCF_059429535.1 of Rheinheimera sp. ATLC3. Lineage (NCBI taxonomy): Bacteria > Pseudomonadati > Pseudomonadota > Gammaproteobacteria > Chromatiales > Chromatiaceae > Rheinheimera > Rheinheimera sp. ATLC3. Next base: position 424,455 of record NZ_CM182103.1, on the reverse strand, counting down.
TGTAATTGATACCGGCTTTGATGCCGATCATGAAGATTTACAGGGCTCAGGCGTCACCGGCTATGCATTCTCGGGCCATGGTACCTGGTACACTGATGGTAATGGTCATGGTACTCATGTTGCCGGTACTATGGTGGCATTAAATAACAATAACGGTGTGGTCGGTGTCATCGGCTCAGGCCAGGCTGGTGTGCATATTGTCAAAATCTTTAACAACTCAGGTAACTGGACCACTGCATCTAATTTAATTACGGCGATTCAGTCATGTAAAGATGCCGGTGCCAAAGTCGTTAATATGAGTCTTGGTGGTGGGTCGTCTAACCAGACAGAAAACAACGCTATGACTAACTTTTATAATGGTGGCATGCTGTTGGTTGCGGCCGCGGGTAATGACGGCAACACCAGCTTCTCCTATCCTGCGTCATATAATTCAGTGGTTTCAGTTGCGGCAGTGAATTCAAGCGGCTCTTTAGCCAGCTTCTCGCAGCGTAACTCACAGGTGGAAATTGCAGGACCGGGTGTCAGTGTTAACTCTACCTGGAATAACGGTGGCTATAACAGCATTAGCGGTACCTCGATGGCATCACCTCATGTCGCGGGCGTTGCCGCTTTGGTATGGAGTAATCACCCGCAGTGTACAGCGGCCCAAATCCGTAGCGCGTTAAATGCGACGGCAGAAGACCGTGGTTCCGCAGGCCGCGATACTTCATATGGCTGGGGTATCGTCAAAGCTAAAGCTGCTCATGATTATTTAACCAACAATGGTTGTGATGGCTCTGGCGGTGACGGTGGTACTCCCCCAGACGGTGGCGCATCTTTCCCTAATCTGTCCGCAAGTACTGGCCAATGGCTAAGAGGCAGCTATCAGATCCCATCAGGCGTGTCGTCAGTGACTTTCCAGATCTCCGGTGGCACCGGTGACGCGGATTTATATGTCCGTTATGGCAGCCAGCCAAGTACCACTGCTTATGATTGCCGGCCATACCTGAATGGTAATAACGAGGTGTGTACAATTAACAATCCGCAATCGGGAACCTGGCATGTTGGTATCCGTGCTTATTCCGCATTCAGTGGTGTAACGTTCAGTTATCAGTACTAACAGAGAAGGCCGGCGTTGTCCGGCCTTTTTATTAACTGAGCACGTAAAAATACACAGAAAAAAAATGGCATACGCTGCCTGCCAGTACAAACAGATGCCAGATAGCATGGTGCAGGAATAATCGTTTCCAGATATAAAAAATCACGCCGAAAGAGTAGCTTAGCCCACCAGCGAGTAACAGCAGTAAGCCACCGGTTGCCACGTTATTTAACATAGGTTGAATAGCGACTATTACCAGCCAACCCATGCCTAAATATAACGCCAGCGATAACTTTTTATACTTCAGTTTAGTTGCCAGTTCGATAAATACCCCTGCCAGAGCAATAGTCCAGATCAGAATAAATAACGGTAAACCCCAGCTGTCACGTAAGTTAATCAGCGTAAAAGGGGTATAAGTGCCCGCTATAAGAATAAAGATCGCCGCGTGATCTAACTGTCGCAGTTTATGTTTGAGGCCAAGATGCGAAACCGCATGATAGAGGGTTGAGCTGCTATAAAGCAGGATCAGGCTACAGCCATAAACCAGGCTACTGATGAAATACCGGCTGTCATCACTGGGCAGCGCCAGCTGTAACATCAGGATAAGGCCGACAACACTCAGAATGGCACCGATACCGTGACTTAAAGCATGACAAAGTTCTTCGAGCGGTGAGTAAGGCGTCGCAGTCATTATCGTTCCGTCAGAGTCTGTGTAGCCGTTATCTTAGCATGGCAGGCTTAATTACCAAGCTGTCACTACAGGCAATTAGTGGTTAGAATGCACTTTTTTCCGGAGTTGATATGCCGTCATCCAAACAACCGTTGCTTATCATTGTCGGTTATGTCTGGCCTGAACCAAACTCATCTGCTGCAGGTTATCGTATGTTGAGTTTAATTCAGCTTTTTATTGCAAAGGGCTGGCAGGTCATCTTTGCCAGCGCAGCAGAGCTTAGCCCGCACCGTTTTATGCTGAGTACCATAGGGGTGAGCGAGCACCTTATTAGTCTGAATGACAGCAGCTTTGACCAGTGGATTTCAGCGCTGGCTCCAGATGCTGTTATGTTTGATCGTTTTATGTTGGAAGAGCAGTTTGGTTGGCGGGTTGAGCAGGCATGCCCTGCAGCTATCCGTATTTTGGATATGGAGGATTGCCATGCGCTGCGTGATGCACGTCAGCGCAGTTTTCAGCGCGGTGTTGCTGTCGATGCACTGGCGTTGAATTCTGAGCTGGCAATGCGGGAAATCGCAGCGATTTACCGCTGCGATCTGACACTTGTTATTTCCGAATATGAAATACAGCTGTTACAACAGCATTATGCCGTACCGGCCATGTTGCTTTGCTACTGCCCCTTTTTGTTATCCGATACCCAAAGCAAAACTTCGCCTGATTTTAATCAGCGTCAGCATTTTATTACTATCGGCAATTTTCGCCATGCGCCAAACTGGCATGCAGTGTTGTGGCTGCAACAGGATATCTGGCCAAAGATCCGGCACAAACTACCGGATGCTGAGTTGCATATTTATGGTGCTTATCCGCCGCCCAAAGCAACAGCATTGCACAATACCCGGCAAGGCTTTCTGATTAAAGGCTGGGCGGCAGATGTTGCTGATGTGATGCAACAGGCCAGAGTCTGTCTGGCGCCATTGGCTTTTGGCGCTGGCTTGAAAGGCAAGCTGTTGGATGCCATGCGCTTTGGCACGCCCAGTGTGACTACGGATATTGGTGCAGAAGGTATGGTGACACAGAATGGTTGGCCGGGGATGATAGCCAACAACAGTGAAGCCATCGCAGAGGCAGCGGTAGCGCTTTACCAACAGCCTGAATGCTGGCAGCAGGCGCAGCAGTGCGGTTTTACTACGCTTGATGCCAGGTTTAGTCTGACACGGCATGAAACGAGAATATGGCAACAGCTGACCAGTATTCAGCAGAATTTAGCACGGCACCGGCAGCATAACTTCACCGGCTTGATGTTAAAACATCATGCTTTTCGCAGTACCAAGTTTATGGGGCAGTGGATTGAGGCAAAAACGCGTCTGGCTGCGTTAACACAGCCAGACTGACGTTTTATCAGCGGGTGCCTCTTGGAGGGCGCTGGCCTGCACCGATACGCTGGTTCCAAAGTGCTGCAGCTGACTGACCATTGCCAGAAGCGGCTTTTTTGGTCTTCTTAGCCGGTTTGGCAGCTGGTTTTTCTGCTGCTTTGGCTGGCGCTTTAGGGGCGGCAGCTTTCTTCTCAGCAGCAGGTTTAGCTTTGTCGGCACTGTAACTGGCGCCCAGTTCTGCTAATTCCGCCAGGCGGATATTTTTACCGCCGTCTACGCTGAACCAGCCTGGTTTTTGCTCCAGTTGTGGGGCCTTGCCAAAAGCGGCTTTGTAGGCTGCTGTAAAATCGGCAACAACCTGATCTTTATCCAATTTAGTCATACGGATCCTTAACAGACATTATTTGTGCATGTAGCTCGCTATTTATACAACATTTTGCCGTGATTAGACAAATATGCTTGTTTTTTTGTCTGTTGCAGTACAATAACCGGCAAGAACGCTAACAGGAATACAGAAGAATGATCGAACGCACGCAGTTAGTCAGTTTTATCAATGCAGAGCTGCAGAGTGATAAAATTCGTGACTATTGCCCGAACGGGTTGCAGGTCGAAGGAACAAACACTGTCCGTAAAATCGTTACCGGGGTAACAGCCAGCCAGGCTTTGCTCGATGCCGCTGTTGCAGCAGGCGCCGACACAGTGTTGGTGCATCATGGTTATTTCTGGAAAAACGAACCAGCATCGATAACCGGGATTAAAAAAGCACGGTTACAAACTTTGCTACGCAACGATATCAACCTGCTGGCTTATCACTTACCACTGGATGTTCACCCCAGTCTTGGCAACAATGCACGCCTGGGTGCATTACTGGAAGCGGATAATATCGGTGCGGTAACGTCAGTTGAACCGGTTGGGGTTCTGATGCAAGGGCAGTTCAAGCAAAGTGTTGCACTTTTCGATATTGCGGCCAGATTAAAACAGGCACTGGGCCGTGACTTGCTGGTGCATGATGCGGGTGTCGGCAATGTGAACCGGCTTGCCTGGTGTACCGGCGGCGGTCAGGGGTACATTGAGCAGGCAGCTGAAGCCGGCGCTCAGCTGTTTATCAGTGGTGAGGTGTCAGAGCAAACTATCCATTTGTCGCGCGAGCTTGGTATTCACTTTATCGCAGCGGGCCATCACGCGACGGAGCGCTATGGCGTGAAAGCGCTGGGCGAGTATATCGCCAGCAACTTTGATGTAGATGTCCAATTTATAGATATTGATAACCCGGCATGAAAACAAAATCAGATCGCAGTTTTGACGGCATAGCGGCAAAGTTTCAGCACAATATTTATAACAGTACCAAAGGTAAACTGAGGCAATCCGTACTGCTGCGTGATTTGGCTGAATTAGATATTTTACGCCAACCAACACAGATACTGGATGTCGGCGCGGGGCAGGGGCAGCTGTCGCTGGCACTGGCTGAACGAGGCCACAGCGTGCATCTGACTGATATCTCAGCCGATATGTTGCAGATAGCCCAGCAGCAAGCACAGCAGCAACAGCTGGCTAATGTTAGTTTTGAGCAGATTGGCCTGGCTGAACTTGCCAGATCATATCAACAGCGTTATCCACTGATACTGTGTCATGCCATGCTGGAGTGGCTGGCAGAGCCAGAGCAGGCCATTTTGCAGCTAAAACGGTTGCTGGCACCTGGTGGGATATTATCACTGATGTTCTATAACAAAGACGCCAAACGCTTTGGCAATATTTTGTTTGGTAATTTTGATTATGTCGCAGCCGATTTCCAGGTTAAAAAGAAAGTCAGTCTGAATCCGCAACAGCCACTCGTTCCGACGGATGTCGAAAAGTGGTGTCAACAGGCCGGTTTTAGACTGTTGCAAAAAACCGGCGTTCGTTGTTTTCATGACTATCTGCGCGACAGGGCGTTGCAACAAAGCCATTTTGAACAGCTACTGGCGCTTGAGCTGCAATATAACCGCATGGAGCCTTATGCATCGCTAGGGCGGTATCAGCACTTATTACTTAGGGTTGATGCTTAATCAAACTCAAATTTGTAAAGCAGGTCTACCGCGTTATCCAGTCCGGAAACCGCTTCCAGATACAAGCGGCGCATCAGGCGGTAACGCAGCGTAAATTCGCCAACCGCATTGAAAATACCGTAGCCGTATTTTAGCTGCAGATCACGTGACAGGTAGCCACTGACTGTCACCTGAGAGTTATCACCGCTGCCAGCGGTATCCAGTGTCAGGTCTTGTAAACCAAAGGCTTCGCCGATTTCACCAACTGCCTTACTGCTAGAGGCCAATGTCATGCCAAGTAAGCTGGTGGTTACCGCGTTACCGGTGTTGCCACTGCCGCTGTCTAAATCGCGCCCCATAATCAGATAAGACAAGGCATTGGCCTGCGCTTTTGCCGGTTCTGAGAAAATACTGACTTGTGGCTCATCTGCCGGGCCGGTTACCCGGATCCCGGCAATAACATCATCTTCCATATTGTCCGGATTGCGTATCGCTTCGATATTCAAAAATGGCTGATCGGCAGGGCCATTGAAGTTCATTTTGCCTTTACGGATCAGTAAGTCCTGGCCATAGGCGCGGAATGTTCCATCCCGCAGACTAACATCGCCATTTAACAGCAGCGGGCGACCGGGTTGCTGGCGTACCCGCAGCTTACCATTCAGCAGCGTTTTCAGACCGAAGGCTGACAACCGCACCCGGTTACCCAGCAGAACATTGATGTCTGTCTCAAAGATAAATACCGATTTTTCCTGCTGCGCAATAGGTTGTAGTTTCTCGTCAAGCAATATCAGATCGTCAGAGAGCTCTATCGCATTTTGTGGCAGGCTGTCGATGTTGATATTGGCCTGTGGGATTGTGACAGTGCCACTTAAGCGGGTAAGTGCCGGTGTGGCTTTTAGGGTCAGATCCGGTGCAACCAGTAAGCGGGCTTGCGGCACCTGCAGCCGCAGCTCATCGCCGGTAATATTAACCTGGGCCTGCCAGTCAGAAAGTTGCTGCCAGCTGGCATCACCGGACAGCTTTATTTCGCCTCGGGTTGTGGTGACCAGCCCTTGTAAACTGGCTGTCTGACCAGACAAGCTCAGTTTAATATCTGCGTCGTCTATATCAACCGGTGCCTGCTTACCTTTTACTCTGATATTGCTGATATCAATCTGGCCATTCAGCAACGGCTTATCAACACTGCCGGCGAGATCCAGCTCGCTGGACAGCTCTCCCTGCAGTTCACTGAACTCACCCAGTAAAGGCTGCAGTATGCTCAGAGCGAAGCGGGTCAATTTGATGTTACCTTCCAGCAACCTGTTATCACTTTGCAGCTGGCTGATATTGGTAGTCGCGTCTAAACGGGTTTCATCATTCAGAGCTAAGGTCAAACTGCTTTGCAATGTGTCGTCAGAAAGTTTGCTGTTAAGGTTAAGTTGCTGCCAGGCTACAGCGAGCGGCAATTCTGTTTGCTGCGTAAGCTCACCGTTATTGCTGTTAATACTCAGCATCGCCTTAGGTAGTTGTCCTTTCTGCCAGTCAGCTATTAGCCGGGCGTCAGCCATGCCTGATAGGGCAAGTTGATTTGGCATCAACGGTGTAAGGGCTGCCAAATCAAACTGCTCAATTTGCAGAGCGGCACTAAGCTTGTTGTTGCTCAGCTGCAGTGGTTCGTTAAAGCAAATACTACTGGCCTGTTGTTGCCAGCAGTGTGCTGCCATGTCAAATTGTTTGGCAGCGGGTTTAAACTGCATATTCACACTCTGGCGCAATTGCCAGCTTCCGAGCACACTGCTTAGCTGTGCTTTTTGTAACTCTCCTTGCCACAGTTGTCGCTGCTGCGACAGAGCTCCACTCAGTTGCAGCTCAGCCTGATGTTGCTTACTGTCGAGGCTTAGCCGCAGTTGGTGTTGTTGTTCATTACCGTCAAGATTAATCTGCACTTTTTGCAGCTGCTGTTTCTGGTAAACCATGTTGCTGGCTTCAAGTCCGACACTGGCATTGATTATCTGGTGAGTATCCAGCCAAACCGCAGTTTTGGCTGTTAGCTGTTCAAGTCGCAGATCCCGCCAGCGAATATTCGTCGCGCTGATATCGCCATTCAGTTCAGGCTGCTGTTGTGAGCCGGTGATGCGAAATTCACCTTTCATGCTGCCTGTGGCGTCCGGCACCGATTGTGCCAGTGCAGGAATGTCTGCCGTTAATGTCAGGTTCCAGTCTTGCTGCAGCGACCCTTTAACGGAAACCGAATTATCAGCATGTTTGATGCTCAGGCTTTCTGTGCTGATCCGGTAATCACCATCACCGGTCTTGTCCGCAAGGGTTAGCGCGCCATTAATATCCAGCGCGTAGTCACGTAAGTTTCCCTGTAGCGCTATGTCGGATATATCAACCAGCCAGCCCTGATCTGCGCTCATCTGCCCTTGGTTTTGCAGCACACCATTTAGTTTACCGCTGTATTCAGGCCAGAAAGTACCAGGCTGAATATCACGCAGCTTTACCTGTCCGCGCCAGTTAATTGTATCTTGCCAGTCCAGCGTGGCATTAAGGGCCAGCTGACCACCTAGCGTATCCAATAGCAAGTGTTCCAGTACTACACCGCTCAGACTAACAGTGCCACTGAACTCTGCGGCGGTATCAGGCATATCGGTGGCTTTGATACTGGTGTGGCCGTTGAAATGGCTGCGCGTCAGATCGCCTTCGAGTACCAAATTAGTGCGGGACAGCCGCAGTCGCGGCTGCTCTGTTGTCGCTGGCCACTGCAGCTGTTCGCTTTGCAGTTGCAATCGGTGTGGCAGAGCAGGCTGTAACAGATTTGCTGCCGCGTTTAGGGATGCGGTCACCGGGCCTGATGCATCGGCCTGTAACTGTATAGCCGACAAATCGCCTGACACTTTTAGCTGCAGGTGTTGTCCGCTAAACTCGCCGTCTGTCAGTTGTATCTGCAATTCGGCCTGCAGCGGATATGCATGCCCGGTGGTGAGCTTAGCACTGCCGTGCGCGCTAAGCTGTGAATGGCTGGCTTCAAGTTGAAGTATTTCAAGTTGTTGCTTTTGCCACTGCAGTGAGAAATGCAATGCATTTAACTGCTGTACAGTGTCTTGTCGCTTCAGCGTAAAATCAGTCAGTGTAAAACGATCAACAAACAGGCTAAGCGGTAAACTGAAATCGGTAAGCTCAGGGGGCTGATAGCTAAAGGCCTCGCCGGCTGCAGGCGCAGCAGCTTCGTTGTTATCCGGCATCAGCAGGGTAACCTGTTGCCAGGTTGGTTCGTTTAACTGCACTTTACTGCCCCAGGCTTCAATACCGGTACTAAAATGTTCCCACTCCAGCTTTGTGCCATCAACAATCACTGTACTATCGTTAATTACCAACTGGCTGACAGTTAAAGGAAATGGCAGCCAGATTGTCGCCGCGCCTTTATTATTTACGTCATCGGGTGCCGTCTCCGGCTGAGACAGTTTAAGTGTTACGCCCTGTAACAATAGCTTGTCGGCACAGACACTCAGGTTAAAAAAACAATTATTATTGACTTGCAGCTCTGCCTGCTTGGCGCTGAGCTGCACATTTCCCTGCTGATAACGAATATCGTGCAGTGTATTTCCGCCCAGCACACTACCTTGGCTATGCTCTATCTGTAAGCCTGGTACCCATTTCTGTGCCAGCCACAGAGAAAAATGCAGCCCCGGCGCTGTGTACAGTAACATCACTATTGCCAGTATCAGGCAAACTGATGGCAGCAGTATTGTCAGGTTCAACCATTTCAGGCTGTGTTTTGCGATACGTTTGCTGCGGTGCCAGCTCATAGTTCAGGCCCCAATGAAAAATGCAGCTGAAAGCCACTACCGCCACCGGGTTGATCCAAACCAAAGGCAAAGTCGAGCCGCACCGGGCCTACCGGTGATGCCCAGCGTACCCCCACGCCAACGCCCTGTACCCAGTCGGGAGTATCGTCCCAGGCACTGCCGTAGTCGGTGAAGGTTGCCAGCCACCAGTTGCCACTCACACGATATTGGTATTCAAGGCTACCGGTTAGCATATAGCGCCCGCCGGTGAGTTCGCCTTCATCGTTGCGGGGGCCAACAGTTTCATAACTGTAACCGCGGATACTATTGTCGCCCCCGGCAAAAAACCGCAAAGACGGCGGCAAGCTGCGCAACGTTTCCATCAAAATGGCACCGCCGTCTACCCGGGTAACAAAACGGTGATTATCGCCGGCGCTGCCAATCCAGCCAGCTCTGCCGCGCAGTCTGACAAAGCTGGCATCAGAGCCCCAGGCTTCGTCCGATACTTCAACTCTCAGCGATAGGCGGTTAGCCCAGTAGGGCATGGCACCGCCTTTTTGTCTGGTACGGTTGTAGCTGACCCCCGGCATAATCAGGCTGATGTTGTCGCGCTGATCTGCCTGCACGAAGTCTTCATACAGCCAGCGCACCGACACAGTGCGGTACCATTCATCGCTTAACAGCCAGTAACGCTCGAGTAGTAAGTTTGATTCGCGGCTGGCTGTATCTTCGTTATCACGGTTACGAAAACCAAGTTGTACCTGATAAAAATCAGTTGCGGCGGTTGTCAGTGGTAGCTTATATGCCGCTTCAACACTTTGCTCAATTTCAGATATCGCCATATCAGAGCGCAAACTGTGGCCTGCTTTATTCAGCCAGGGTTTGTGCCAATTGAGCTTTAACCGTGGACCGATATCCGTCGAGTAGCCGATACCTGTCTCAATAATATTGCGCCGTTCAGGCTCAAGGTTTACCTCTATCGGCAAGTGGTACTGGCTGATGTTTTCAACGTTGCCTTCTACCAGTATCGAACTGAACCAGCCACTGGCTGCCAGCGTCTGGTTCAGTTCGCCCAGTTTATTCACATGATAGGGGTCCTCTGGTGCAAAGGGTAGCATGGAGTAAAGTCGTTCAGTTTCTATCTGATTACCGTGAAAACTGACCTCGCCAAACTTATAACGAGTACCACTATCAAAGTGCAGATGAATGAAAGCCTTATTTAGTTCAGCTGCAACTTCAAGACGGCTTTCAGTAAAGCGCGCGTCAAAGTAGCCTTTACGCAGAGCAAGGTGGCGCAGTGCCTGTTTGAAACCGTCATACTGCCCCTGATGCAGAACTTTTCCGACAGCAGGTGCTTGCTGTTGCCGAAGCGCCAGGAACTCTTCATCGTTTGCGGCATCACCCAGCAGCTGAATATCTGCGGTGTCAATTCTGACCGGTTCACCCGCATTTACATGCAGCGTAATAGTGTGCGGTTGGTCGGCTGAGGCCTCTATCAAAACTTCACTGTGATAGTAGCCTAACGCTTCAAGGGCAGTACGTACTTCACGCTCCAGCTCAGAATGAAAGCTCAGGCCCGGTATGGCGTCATCTTCACGAAACTTTTGCAGGTAAATATCTACGTTGTCTTTTAAGGCACCTTTAATCCCAGTCACCTGTAACTTTAGCTTTGATTGCGCGCAAAGCGTAAAACTGGTTGTTAACATGGCAAACAGTGCCAAGCTGTTGAGCAGCCGGGGGATAGACATGAGTAATGCGGTGTCCTGACAAAACGAAATAAGAAATTAGAAAACGGCTCTATTATGGCTCAGACCACATGCTACTGTACACCGGCCAGCATAAATCGGCCCTGAACAGCAATGCAAATCAAGGCATACGCATTTATATCACGGAGGAAATTCAGTTATACTGGCCACACTAAACAGGTGGTGGCAAAACCATTGCAGGACAAGGCATAGAAATGAAAAATGTTGTGATAAGCGGCTCAGGTCTGTTTACGCCTGAAGAAACAATCAGCAATGAAGAGCTGGTGGCCAGCTATAACCAGTATGTAGACAACTTCAATGCTGAGCATGCCGATGCGATAGATGCAGGTACTGTGGATAAGCTTGAACATTCAAGCTGTGAGTTTATTGAAAAAGCATCGGGCATAAAATCCAGACATGTGCTGTATAAAACAGGCATTTTAGACCCTGCCATTATGCGTCCGGTGTTTGAACGCAGATCGGAAGAGCAGATCCCTGAAATGGTTGAAATGGCACTCAGTGCCGCCCGGGAGGCAATGGCTCAGGCAGGTAAAACCGCTGCAGATATAGATTTAATTATTTGCGCGGCGTCGAATATGCAGCGGCCTTACCCGGCACTGTCTATTGAACTGCAGCAACAATTGGGCGCACACGGTTATGCTTTTGACATGAACGTTGCCTGCTCATCTGCCACTTTTGCTATCAGCAATGCAGTGAATGCAATCAGAGGTGGTACAGCCCGGGTAGTGTTGGTGGTGAATCCTGAGTTTGCATCACCTCAAGTGAACTATCGTAGCCGCGACAGTCACTTTATTTTTGGCGACGTATGCACGGCAACTATTATCGAGGCAGAAGATACATGCAGCAGTGATAATGCCTGGCGCATTAACGGTATGCGGTTGAAAACGGAGTTCTCTAACAATATCCGCTGCGATGTAGGCTACACCGAGCATTGCCTGACACCAGACCCGTTAGTGCCGTTTTTCAAACAGCAGGGCCGCAAGGTGTTTAAGGAACTGCTGCCGATCGTTGCCGATGTGATTTTAACTGAGATGGCGGTGCAGCAGGTTGCGCCCGAGCAACTGAAGCGGCTGTGGCTGCATCAGGCAAACATCAATATGAATATCTTTGCTGCGAAGAAAATACTTGGCCGCGACCCTTTACCGGAAGAAGCGCCATTGGTGCTGGATTCTTATGCGAATACCGCCTCCGCAGGTTCTGTCATTGCATTTCATAAATATAAGCAAGGGTTGCAATCTGGCGACCATGCAATTTTATGCTCATTCGGAGCCGGTTATTCAGTGGGTTGTTTAGTGCTGCAAAAATGCTAAAGAGTGGAATGGAACGAAAAACAGGGCTATTAAGCCCTGTTTTTTTACGCTATACCCTAATTACTGAATTATGATCATAGGACACTGGCGAGGGTTGATAGCTGTCTGCGGCTTCATCATTTAGCCAGGTACCGCCGTTAACCAGATAGCGAAACTGGTATTCTTTGTCTTTTTCCAGATTCAATGTGGCAGTAAAGTCGCCACTTTTGCCTTTTTTCATCGGTAACGCCACCGGGTCCCAATCATTAAACTCGCCCAGCAGTGCAGCCTGTTCAATACTGTCCAGGCTGTTTGCCGGCAAGGTGAAGGTGACTTTGCACAACGGTTTTGTTTTCAGATATTGTTTACTGATACTCATAGCGGTTCCCTCAATACATTGATTTAAGTCGAATACGTCATTAAATACCTGTCATAAATATAGTGCGGCCTTTATATGATGTAATTATGAACACACCGCTGTCTTCAACACCTTAAGAAATTTTATTTCGCTGCGCAAATAACCGTTTTAAAGGTTGATATAACAAAATAGCAACGATTGGTTATTGCGCTAATAAAGTTTAGTTGTAACAGGATATTACAAGTAGTAGTTGTGATTAAAGGTACTGAAGGCGGCTAATGGCAATCCTAAGTGGGCGCGGATCTATGCTCAAGCAGTTAAATACGCAGTTTATTAGCAAGGCCTGATGTTGCCTTTTTCGCTATCCAATAACGCTATTATTGTCTGCCACACCTACACTGATACAAAGCGTAACATTCACAGCGTTACAATCACGACGCGGCGTTTTAGTATAGCGTCAGTAAAACAGCATTGTGGAAATCAACATGGCAGCAAAAATTATAAAAGTTTTGATTCCGGTCGGTGTTATTGCCGTGGCCGTTGTTCTGGCGGGTGGGTTAATGAGTATGCGCAAACCCCCTGAGAAAAAGGATGAACAACGTCCTGCTGTGCTTATTACCGCTCAGCCGGTACAGGCACAGGATCTGGTCTATCGCATCCGTTCGCAGGGCACCGTTAAACCTAAGCTGGAAACGAATTTAAGCTCTGAAGTTAATGGCCGTATCGTCGAAGTGGCGGATAATTTTATTGAGGGCGGCTTTTTCAATAAAGGTGATCTGCTGGTTCGGGTAGAGCAGGCCGATTATCAGACTAACGTAAAAGCGGCAGAAGCCAGCCTGGCAAACGCCCAGTCGGCATTGGAAGAAGAAAAAGCCCGTGGCCGCGTAGCAGAAGAAGAGTGGCGCTCTTTTACCGATGGTAAAGCGCCGGAGCTTGGCTTGCGCCGGCCTCAGCTCGCTGGCGCACTGGCAAATGTGCGTTCTGCTGAAGCCGAGCTGGAACGGGCACAAAGAGACCTGAAACGGACTGAAATTCGGGCGCCTTTTGCCGGTATGGTAAAAAGCCGGTCAGTTAATCTGGGGCAGTTTATCAGCCGTGGTAATCAAATTGGCATGATATATGGCACCGATATCGCTGAGGTCAGACTGCCAATTACAGACAACGATTCCGCTTTTGTTCAGCTGCCGGACTTTACCGACGATGACATTAAACCTGAAGTGGTGCTGACAGCGGTTGTGGGCGGTGAGGTTATGCAATGGCCGGCAAAACTGGTACGTACAGAAGGGGTGCTGGATGAGCGAAGCCGGGTTATTTATGCTGTGGCACAGATTGTTGATCCCTATCAGCGAGCCGGTAATAGCGATAAAGCTCCATTGCGCTTCGGTCGTTTCGTTCAGGCCGAAGTTCTGGGCGATGCAACGTCGCAGGTGATTGTCGTTCCAAGACATTTGTTGTTGGCGCAGCAGCAAATTCTGGTGGTAGATAAAGATAACCAACTGCAATTTCGAACTGTGCAACTTGAGCGTACAGATGATCGCTTTGCTTACGTCCGAAGTGGTTTTGCTGACGGAGATCGTTTGGCAACATCGGCGATTGCTAATCCATTGGCAGGTACGTTAGTGCGGGTCGCATCAGAGCAAACAGAGCAGGTTGCTGACAAGAGCAGCGCTGATGATAAATCGGCACTGACGTCTCAGGTGCAGGAGTAAGCCAATGGATACCAACAAGGGGTTAATAGCCTGGTTCGCCCGCAACAGTGTTGCAGCCAATCTGCTGATGGCAATTATTCTGGTTGCTGGCGTGTTTTCACTGTTCACCATTAAAAAACAAATTTTCCCTGAAATTGTACTGGAGCAGGTCAATATCCGCGTACCTTATCTTGGCGCGGCGCCACAAGAGGTAGAAAGTGGTGTTATTGAAAAAATAGAGGAAAGCTTGCGTGGTGTTAACGGCATTAAACGTATCCGCTCTACTGCGGTAGAGGGGCTGGCCACTGTTCGCGCCGAAATTGCCAATAACTACGATATTCAGGAAGTGATGGATGAAATAAAGACCCAGGTGTCTGCTATTTCATCATTGCCTGAGCAAACTGAAAAGCCGGTAGTGTATCGGGTTCGGTTTCAGGCAGACGTGATGTGGCTGTCTCTGTACGGTGATGCGACTGAGCGCACGCTGAAAGAGCTGGCAAAAGACGTGCGTGATGAATTGAAAAAGTTGCCAGGTATCAGCAAGGTTGATGTTGTCGGTGATCGTGAGTACGAAGTTGCTATTGAACTGTCGGAGCTGAAACTTAAAGAATACGGTTTAACCTTTGAGCAGGTTGTTAATGCTATTCGTGGTAGTTCGGTCGATTTACCCGGCGGCTCGATAAAATCTGAAAGCGGTAATATTTTACTGCGTACCAAAGGTCAGGCTTATTTCGCGCAGGATTTTGAAGATATCGTGTTGCTGAAGTTTGCTGACGGTACCCGCCTGGCGCTAAAAGACATTGCGACCATTAACGATGGTTTTATTGAGCGCGAAGACCTGTCGACTTTTGATGGCAAAAACTCTGTGTCTATTCGCGTTGGCGCGGTGGGCGATGATAACACGCTGAAAATTGCCGAAACGGTAAAAAACTATGTTGAGCGTAAGCAAAAAGAGCTGCCATCGTCGGTTTCGATAGCACACTGGGGCGACTCCAGTTATTACCTGCAAGGCAGGTTAGATCTGATGAGCAATAACCTGGTGATGGGGGCCTTTCTGGTGCTGCTGGCACTGACGTTGTTCCTGGAGTTCCGCATAGCGTTTTGGGTTATGGTGGGGATACCGGTATGTTTCCTTGGCGCAATGGCAATGTTACCGCTGCCGCTGTTTGATGTTTCTATCAATATGATCAGTTTGTTTGGTTTTATTCTGGTACTGGGCATAGTGGTAGATGATGCGATTATCATAGGTGAAAGCGCCTACAGCGAGATAGAAAAACGCGGCAAATCTGCAGAAGCGGTCATTGCTGGTGCTAAAAAAGTCGCAATGCCGGCTACTTTTGGTGTTCTGACCACTATCGCTGCTTTTGTTCCTATGCTGATGGTAGGTGGCGCACAGGCGCCAATCTGGGGTTCTATTGCCTGGGTAGTGGTGTTATGCCTGATATTCTCACTGGTGGAGTCAAAAATGATTCTGCCAGCCCACATTGTGAAAATGGATACCAAACCCTGGGATCCTGATCGCAAAGGCATTTTTTATGGTATTGGCCGTGCCTGCAGTAACGGTTTAAAGGCAGTGCGTCTGAGCGTTGCATCAGCAATGAACCGTTTTGTTTACAATACTTATCAGCCTTTTGTTGAGCGCTGTATCAAGCATCGTTATGTCACTATGGCCGGGTTTTTAGCTATGCTGATCCTGATGTTTGGTGTGTTGGGCGGTGGCCTGGTGCGCTGGGTATTTTTCCCGAATATTCCAAGTGATTTTATCAATGCCAATCTGACCATGCAGGAAGGGTCGTCTAACCAGGCCACGGTTAATGCGTTACGTGAAGCAGAAGCGGCTTTGGTACGGGCCAACGACAAGCTCAACGCTGAATACAACGAAGACATTGTCAAACACCGGCTGATGTTCCTTGAGAGCGATACCGGCGGCCAATTGGTGGTAGAGCTTGAGAAAAGTGAAGGCCGGGAAATTGATGGTTTTGAGATAGCCAATCGCTGGCGCGAGGAAATGCCCGAGATCCCCGGTTTAAAAGCCTTCAAAATCAATGCATCAACTGGCGGTGGTGGCGGTGCAGACATCGCGCTGCAGCTACGCGGTACCAACCTCGACAACCTGAAACTGGCAACGGAAGAGCTTAAAAGCCGTCTGGCAGAGTATGCCGGTGTATACGACATCGAAGACAACCTGCTTGGTGGTAATGATGAAATTGTGCTGCAACTTAAGCCTGAAGCCTATATTTTGGGACTGACACTGGCTGATGTTGCGCGCCAGGTACGTTATGGCTTTTATGGTGCAGAAGCGCAGCGGGTGCAGCGTGACGGTGAAGAAGTCAAAGTGATGGTGCGTTACCCACGTAATGAGCGCAGCTCTATCGGTAGCCTGGAAAATATGCGGATCCGTACCGCTGATGGCGGTGAAATTCCGTTTGCTCAGGTAGCGACTTACACACTGCAGCCAAGTTTCAGCGCGATTAACCGGGTTAATGGTGAGCGGGCGGTAACCATTACTGCTGCAGCTGATAAGACCACAGTAGAACCTGGTAAAGTCGTAGGTGAAATGAAAAATAAAGTGATCAAAGAGATCACCGATAAATATGAAGGTGTTACCGGTGAACTTGACGGTGCAAGCCAGGATGAGATGGATGCTCAGGTAGACCTGATGAAAGCCGGGGTGTTTGCGCTGTTCTGTATTTATGCCCTGATGGCGATTCCACTGCGCTCATATAGCCAGCCACTCATTATCATGAGTGTGATCCCATTTGGTTTGGTTGGTGCCGTCGTGGGCCATATGGTGCTGGGGCTGAGTATGAGTATTATGTCGATATTTGGCCTGGTCGCACTGGCAGGGGTAGTGGTAAACGATTCACTGGTCATGGTTGATTTTGTTAACCGGGCACGTGAAGAAGGGCTATCTGTGCGCGAAGCGGTGTCTCAAGCTGGGGCACAGCGGTTCAGGGCAATATTACTAACATCTCTGACGACCTTCGTGGGGCTTGCGCCTATCGTACTTGAGCGCAGCCTGCAGGCAAAAATCGTCGTGCCGATGGCAGTATCTCTGGCGTTTGGTATTCTGTTCGCCACTATCATTACGCTGGTACTGATACCGGCGCTGTACGTGATACTGGAAGATGTGAAAAACCTGTTCCGCAGTAAGCAGAACAAACAGGATACCCGTATCGGTAAAGTGGTATCGGAGTAAGACTTTGTTAAAGCAAAAGGCCACGCAAATGCGTGGCCTTTTTTTGTCGGTGTGTTTTAGTAGCCTTGCGTATGCACATCGCGAACGGCACGGCCGGATGGGTCGGTCAGCTGTGCCATTTTGGCATCCCAGGCTAAGGCTTCAGGTGTAGAGCAGGCAACAGATTTGCCACCCGGTACACAGGCGATGGCGCCGGCATGTGGGAAGTGCTCTTCAAAAATAACCCGATAATAATAGGCTTCTTTGCTATCAGGGGTGTTGACCGGAAAGCGGAAGCTGGCAGTGGCCATTTGCTGATCCGTTACTTCTTTTTCAGCATGGGCTTTTAAGCTGTCAATCCAGCTATAACCAACACCGTCAGAGAACTGCTCTTTCTGCCGCCACAAAATTTCATCCGGCAGTACGCCATCAAAGGCCTGGCGCAGAATATGCTTTTCCATTTTACCACCACCGCACATCTTAGCTTGCGGGTTTAAGCGCATTGCCACGTCCATAAATTCTTTATCAAGGAAAGGCACACGGGCTTCGATACCCCAGGCTGACATCGCTTTGTTAGCGCGGTTACAGTCGAACATATGCAAACGGTCAAGTTTACGCAAGGTTTCTTCATGGAACTCTTTGGCATTCGGCGCTTTGTGAAAGTACAAATAACCACCGAACAACTCGTCAGAACCTTCGCCGGACAGCACCATTTTAATACCCATGGCTTTGATTTTACGCGCCATCAGGTACATTGGTGTTGAGGCCCTGATAGTCGTGACATCATAGGTTTCCAGAAAATAGATAACATCGCGCAGCGAGTCCAGACCTTCTTGCACGGTAAAGTGCACGGTATGGTGCACGGTGCCAATAGCGTCAGCGACTTTCTGTGCTGCAACCAGATCCGGCGAACCGGCAAGGCCGACAGCGAAAGAGTGCAGGCGTGGCCACCAGGCCTCGCTTTGGTCATTATCTTCAACCCTGCGTTTGGCAAACTGCTGCGCAATAACCGATGTTAGTGATGAATCCAGACCGCCGGATAACAATACACCATAAGGCACATCCGACATTAAATGGCTTTTAACACTATGCTCCAGCGCCGCTTTAAGTTCTGTCAGGCTGGCCGGGTTGTCTTTCACCGCATCGTAGCTCATCCAGTCACGCTTGTAGTACTTTCGCAGCTCACCTATTTTACTGTCAAAGTAGTGTCCCGGCGGGAACTCTTTAATCTGCTTGCACACCGGTACCAGCGCTTTTAACTCTGATGCGACAAACAACTGGCCGTGCTCATCGTAACCGTAATACAGTGGAATAATGCCAATGTGATCGCGGGCGATAAGGTAACGGTTTTGCTCTGCGTCGTACAAAATAAAGGCAAACATGCCCTGCAATTTGTCAATAAATTCAGTGCCATGCTCCAGATATAACGGTAATATCACTTCACAGTCTGACTTGGTTTTGAATGGATAAGGTGCCGCCAGCTCTTTTTCGAGCTGTTTATGATTATAGATCTCACCATTCACTGCCAGAATGTGATTTCGATTATCATTAATCAGGGGCTGGGCGCCGTTTTCAGTATCTACAATCGCCAGGCGCTCGTGCACTAAAATGGCATTGTCGTTATTCCATACGCCAGACCAGTCTGGCCCGCGATGACGTAATAACTTGGATAACTGTAGCGCCTGCTGGCGCAAAGCTTTAACATCAGTTTTGATGTCAAGCACCCCGAATATCGAACACATGATAACCTCTATTAATTAATTTCAGATAAACCCGAAGGTTTAAACACATTGTTTGGCAGTATGTACGTCTAAACGCACCCCTTGAATGTGCCATGCCATGCTAAAATTGCAAGCGCTTTTTCGTGCTTTTTATAAGTAAACGCTACTGAGAGTTTTCAGTGCTAACAACAAAACAAACTATTTATGCAAAAAACTGCTGTTAAAACCCGCTTTACACCACCGCCGGATTGGAATGCTGAGCTGCTTACTAGTAATCCGATATTCACAGATCTATGTCAAAGTTTCCCTCTGCGACAGTTAACACAATACCCTGATATTAAATGGTTTAATCAATCTGTAACGTCTTCGGACGTCCGTTTTGTTGACAATGACACGCTAACTGCAGATGGTCGTTACTACGAAGAATATATTTATGCAACCGCGCAGGTGCCAACCCGAAAAGACAACTGGCATGATTTTTTTGGTGCCTTGATCTGGAGCTTATTTCCTAAAACTAAAAGATTGCTTAATCAACTACATATCTCTGAGATCAAGGCTCATGGTTTAAAGCAGCGCAGCACATTACGAAACAAGTTAACCTTGTTTGATGAGTGTGGTGTGGTGTTGTGCCTCGAGCCAGAAGCAGTTGAACATGCCCAGCTACTGCGCCAGCATCAATGGCAGCCAAGTTTTGTTTTAAAACGGCGAGATTGGTGGCAAAGTTTACGACCGATGATTTTTGGCCATGCAATATACGAAATGGCCACTGCGCCTTTTATCGGTTTAACTGCAAAGGCACTGTTTGTTGACGTTCCGGCTGGCTTTAGCCAATGGTCTTTGTCACAGGCTTATGCCTACCTCGATAGCCAACTGATAACAATGATCGCTACTCAGGTGCTGCTAAGCCCCGGGCAATTAACACCTTTACCGCTGTTAGGCGTGCCGAAGTGGTTTGCGGCCAACGAGCAGCCGCAATTCTACTGTAATCAGGATTATTTTCGCCTTAAGCGACATAACACAGCTTAACGCAGCACCAGTTCTACCCGGCGGTTAGCCGCTTTACCCTCGTTACTGACGTTATGCTGCTGTGGTGAGATAGCGCCAACACCTTCTGCTAATAGGCGTTCTGCGTTAATACCTTGTTTAACCAGTGCCTGCATGACGCTGTGAGCACGCGCTTTTGATAGTTGCATATTGTGGTTATGATTACCGCTATTGTCGGTATGTCCTGCCACATAAAACTGCTGATGAGGGTGTTTTTTCAGGTAGTCAGTAATTACCGTTAAAGCTGCGTTCGATTCGGCTAACAAGCTGGCACTGTCGGTAGCAAAGTGCAGGCCATGCAATACCACTTTACCGCTGCGGCTTAACTCGTTTTGCAGATAGGCGGTGTCAATACTCACGCGGTTAGTTTGCATGCTGCTTAGCTCAACAATATCGTGGGCAATATCTACATTAGCAATATCGCTTTGTTTAAGTACATATACCGACAGGTAGATGTCTTGTGTATTAACTGTCTTATGGGCAGTTAGCATTCGGTAATCTCCGTCAGCATAAGTACTACTGCTGAGGTAGCCTTTAAATCGATGCCTGTCAGGGCTGTCTTGCCACGTAAGCTTACGCTGCTCGTCGCCGCAGCTTTGGTGTTCGCAGCTAAACAAAGTGTTAAAGCCTGCATCCTTAAGTGCCTGTTGGTAATTACGAAACACCTGTAAAGTAGACTGATCTTTGCTTGCTTCATAGTGCAAAAGGGTAGACTTACCGGCCAGATTCAAATGCGGCACTTGTTTGTTGGCATCAGAAATACCAGTGGGCAAGCGCACTTCGGCATATTCGGTGTCAGCACGATGCGTAAGCTTAGCGCCTGCATAACGGGAAATAAGCGGATGGTCACCGCCAGCTGCGCTATCTTGCCCTAAGTCTGCCGATCTAGGGCTTTGCGCCACAGAAATGCTTATTGCGTCAGGTGAAATTTTAACCAATCCAAGTTGTAAAGCTTGTGGCTCGGTGACAACCTGACCAATTTCAACTCTGTCTTGGTATGATTGCTTTATGAACCATTGTAGATAGGTAGGATGCTCCTTTGATCCAGTTTGGGCGGCGATATAATAGTGTTCAACATTGTATGCTGAAAAGTTATCCAAATCACTAAAGATGCTTTGCATCCAATGATTGTCGCGAATTAATTTGCTTGAAAAGCCGACCCCACAATCAGAACGACACTGCAGGATTAACTTGCCGTTTAGGCGTGTTATTGCATCAAGGTAATTTTCTGCCACCTGTAAAGCGGTGTAATTGCCATCCAAACGATACAGGTGAGCGGTGTGTTTTCCAATGAGCGAAGTGCTGGAGTATGGAGTGTCGGTGTTTACTTTGTTTTGAGGCAATTTTATCTCAGCATAATTTGTCATAGCGTGCCGCTGAATCGTTGCGCCGGGATAGCTTGCTATAAGAGGATGATCGGAATTCGCGGGTAACGCATTGCTGGTTAGTAACAGTAAAGCCGTCAATAAAAAACGCATAATCTTCCTTGTAGTTAACTGTGTAACATTAACCAGTGTAATCAAGTGTAATAAAATGATGTATTAAAGTGGTTCTGCATGATAGCGTTGTGGTTTAATTTGGTAAATAAAAGTTTCCATAAAGGATATTGTAGTTCTGTTTGTAAACATTCAAGTAATTGAAGCTACTGTGTCCGCTGCGCGTGGTCGCAGCACACCCTGGCAAATTCAATGGGGCCGACATGACAGTCTGCGCGAATATGCCAATTTATATAGCCCGTTTTGGCAAACCACTCTTGCACTGTCTGAAAACGCAGCGCTACCCGTGCTTGTAGACCAGGTGTTTTAAAGGATTTATCTATGTTTAAAAAATTACTGGCGATCATTTTAAGTACTTTGATTGTTTGCCCTTTTGTCATGGCAAAATCATCACTGCTAAATCCAAAAACAGAACAAGCGGAAGATATGCGGTATTACCAAGGCTATCACTGGGATACATCGGTAGAACGGAAAGCTCTATATGATTCGATAGCAAACGGCTCGCATCATATGTATATGAAGATGAGAACCTGTATGAATGAAGTAACTTACTTACAGGGGTGGCTTGAAGCTTTCAACGCGGGAATACAAGAGGTTGAGTTTAGAGAGTCGGACTTTGGTATGAGAGATATGGATGATGATAAAGTCTACCATCCTGACGATGGCACCAATATTGCGACTTGGCTAACTAGAAACTTTGCTGAAACGCACTCTGCTGGATACACAAAGCGGGGGTTACGGCAACTTCAGGATAAATACTGGGAACATTGTTTGGCAGAACTGCCAGTTAATTTATTCACTAAAGAAGCACAAGACAAACTTGATGCGCGTATTCAACGTGAAGCTGAAAGGGCATTGGGATATCCATGACAACTGAATCAATATTATTACGCCAGGCATCAATTTCGCGTCCTTTTTGTAAATGGCAGCATACCGGGCGTTTTCGTTGGCGTGGGCAGCTTGAATCAATCGGAAAGACGATATGTTTCACAAAACAGTTTTAATGTTTGTCACTTTTTTGATAACAACGCCATCTGTGGTTGCTCAATCGGAAAGTTTTGGCGCTGTAAAGTATCAAGCTGAAGATTTTAATTATTATCAAAATTTTCATTGGAGTAAGCCTGCAGAACGTAAAGCGTTGTATGAGGCAATTGCGAACGGCCAAAATCACATGTTCGATAAAATGCAAACTTGTTCAGGCAGAACGTCCGACCTTGAAACCTGGTTTGATGCATTCAAATTGGGAGCGGATGAAGTGCACAATACTGAGATAGATGAAGGATTGCGCGATGGTTTTGACGAACATATTTTATATGTGTTTCCTGAGGACGGTATACAAGTTTCTCACTGGCTGGTGAGAGATTTTGCTGAAGCCAATTATTCAGGTTACACAGAAAATAGCTTAAGAGAATTAAAAGACAAATTTTGGATGCATTGTTTAGCGAAATTGCCAGTGAAACTATTTACTGAAGCTGCTAAAAGACGTGCAAATCAGCATCCTGATGACCCAATCCCTTGGCAGCACTTTTTACGTGAAGGAGAGGAGAATCTTTAGAACATTGTGACAAAACAGTTTTAATCACTCAAAAGAAAGTCAAAGTCTCGCTTTGATTTGCTAGTGTTCACATGGTTTTGATTTTGTTAACTTAATTTTGAAAAAATTTGTTAATATTTTTTTGCGCAACTTTAAAATGGCTAGTTTGGGTTTCTGTTTATTCACACTTAATGCTTGTGGCGATAGTAATGTTGCCAACCAGGCATAGAAGTATAAAGACGTTGCAGCCGCCGCACAGCAGGGGAACTGATAAATTCAGTAGATTACGTAAAAACCGGTGGCGTCAATGTTAGCACGGCAGAACCGGTTTTCGAGCATGACACCCACTGGATACACACCAACTATTTTCATGTAGAGCAGTTAGATGGCAAAACTGGCATGGCTGCGCAGTATGTTGGTATTACTAAGCTAGACAAGCTGGCGGCGAATGACGATGTAGAGAGGTAAATACGCGAATGTCATGAGCGGATTCCAATGCTTAAAACATTGACGCGGCAATACAAATCTGACAATGAGATGTCGGTAAAACTTTTTACGAGAAAGCAGCCAATGCTGCTGATGTCTACGGCCATAGTCGCTTCAGAGACAACACTATGACCCTTAACTACATCCGTTTACTAAAACAATACGACTCAGCGCTTAATGAGGCGCAGGTGGAAGAGGTTAATGAGGCCTTCTGGCAGTGGTGTACCGGCTTACCGGTAGCGCATTGGCAGGGACCCGATTCTCAAAATCCAATTAAAATTTAATATTAGCAAGCTGTGCAGGGACGCAAATGAAACTGTCTGTCGTTCAAAGCCAACGCGGTGGTGTGCTGGCCGAGCTGCCTGGCAAGATAAAACCGTTACATGTCACTGAGTAAGTTAAAAGCACGGTTTGTAAGTAAGAACGCCAGAATACTGGACCAAAGCGAATAAGGATGTTTGATGCTAGCTGCAACGCGCTGTCTTGGGCCAGAGCATGACAGAATAGGCCATTATCGTCGCGCTTATTACGATAAGTGGAATTAGTGCCTTTCGCTATTTCAGTGAGGTTTTACAGCTGCTTACAGTTTATCTGTGACAAACTGGATGAATAAATTGCTAACCAGACGCTACTTCTTGATAATCAATAGCTAACGTCATTGTTGTTTCAAGACGTTCAGGGCGGATACAACTAAAACGACACCGCCATGTTTTATGACAATACCTACTATTTCCGGCCGTGACAGCTTTGCTGGGGGCTTTGATTACAGGATGGTTGCATGATAGATATTCAGGAATTAGCAAAAGCGTTTGCGCTTGGGAAAAACAACAAGCTATCAGACACTGAAAAGCAGGATGTGCGATACAGCAAAGAGGCATTTCACTCAGTAAGAAAGGTCAGTTTTAACTGCGGCAGTGGCGAGGTATTGGGGTTACTGGGCCCTAATGGCGCGGGTAAAACCACCACCCTTCGTATGTTGTCCACTGCATTAAAACCAGACAGTGGCACTGTGCTGTTAAATGGCGTCGATGTGCTAAAACAGCCGGTAAAAGCCCGGCAGCAGATTGGCTTTTTGTCGGCAGATACGGGCCTGTACGGCAAGCTGACAGCTTATGAAAACGTTGCCTATTTTGGTCGTCTACATGGCATGGATGAAAAAACATTAAAGCAGCGTATCGACGAGTTATTTACGTTGCTGAATATGCATGATTTCGCTAACAGGCGTGCAGACAATATGTCCACCGGCATGAAACAGAAAACCGCGATAGCACGTGCTGTGGTACATAACCCTAAAGTGGTGATTTTGGATGAGCCCACAACGGGGCTTGATATTATGACAGTACAGACGGTGCTGGATTTTATTAAGAGTTTAAAAGCGGCCGGTACGCCGGTTATTTTTTCTACCCACCATTTGGATGAAGTGGCATCGCTATGTGACCGTGTTGTTGTAATTGATAAGGGCATCAGTGCATTTTCCGGTGACATTACCCAATTTAAAGCCCTGTCGGCAGAAGGGGATTTACGTGAAGCATTTTTGTCGGTACTGCAGGGTAGTGCCGGCACACAACAGCAAGGAGTAGCATAAATGTGGCAGGTCTATTTTAAAGAGCTGACTGAGTTGATGCGGGACAGGAAGACATTGATTTTTGTTATTCTGCTGCCGATTTTTATCTTCCCGGTTATTTTCGGCGTCATGGGGCTGGTGTTATCCAGTACCACCAGCAAAGCCATGCAGGAAGAGCACCGTTACGTGATTGTCAATGCTGAACAAGCGCCCGAATTTCGTGATGCCATGTTCTATCACAAAAACTTTAAGCAGGTACAAACAGAGAAAACCGCAGAAGCTGATCTTGTTGCTGCTATTCGCAATGATGAGTTTGATGTCGCAATTATTATTCCGGCAGATTTTTCAGCAAAACGCCAGGCGGCAGAGCAGGTGCAATGGCAGATTATTTATAACCAGTCATCACAATTTGATTTTATGTATCGCTACTTTACCGACATGCTGGCAACCTACAACGAACAGCTGCAACGCGAGACACTTAATCAGCTGAATGTCGACCCGCAAAAGCTGGCGGCTATTATCAAGCCGGTGGATGTACAAAAAGTAGATACCGCAGACAAACGTGAAAATATCGGCGAAAAGTTTGGTGCGGTGATTGCCTATATTCTGGTGCCGCTTTGCCTGCTCGGCGCTTCTTATCCTGCTATTGATATGGGTGCAGGCGAGAAAGAGCGGGGCACACTTGAAACATTATTAATATGTCCAATCAGCCGCATCAGTATTGTGCTGGGGAAATTTTTTACTGTGCTGACGACCGGCCTTGTGGGTGCAATGATTACTGTAGGCAGCTTTGGCATCTGGGGCGCCATTATCGGCTCTTTCGCCGGCATGGCCGTGGTGCAAGAGGCGATGTCAGCTATTGCTATAACAGAACTTATCCTGATTTTCTCGCTGTTATTGCCAATATCGGCGGTTTTTGCTGCACTGCTGCTGGCGATATCTATTTACGCCAGAACGTTTAAAGAGGCGCAAAACTATATTAGCCCGTTATCAATATTGATTTTTGTACCTTTAGTGGCGGCTATGATGCCGGGTGTTGAACTAAATGCGAAAACGGCTTTGGTACCGGTAATGAATGTGGCGCTGGCGATAAAAGAGCTGATAAAGGGCACGGCCGATTATATGATGTTAGCCCTGATTTTTGGCTCAACACTGCTGCTGGCCGCCGCTGCGATTGGCTTTTGTGTGCATTGGTTCCAGCAGGAAAAGGTGTTATTCCGCTAAGCTCAGGGGCAATGTTTAACGCTTAATATGCGGGCTAGCGGCCGGCATATTTTCGATAGATTAGCGCGCAAATACTATTGATAATAGTTCTTAATAATATTAAAATGCCTCTGTCTTAGCCCAGAGGTGCCCAGATGTACGTATGTTTGTGTAAAGCAGTAACTGATAAAACCATTAAGCAGAAAGTGGCTGAAGGTGTATCAACGATGCGTGAACTGAAAATGTGTACCGGTGTGGGTAGTCAATGCGGTAAATGCACCTGCCAGGCGCAGCAGATATTGCATAATGAGTTAGTGCGTATTTCTGACAGCGCAATGGATTTAGCTCAACCTGCGGCCTGATTGCATTTGTATTCACATTTTAAGAATTTAAATTCTTAATCTATTCTTTTTCCTTTCTATTCTGGTCATAATATCGCTCTTGCATTAGGCTAAGCCTGTATTACAGCATTGACGAGCGTATTTATGGATCAAATTAAACAAGTCGCCATTGTCGGCGGTGTACACGGTAACGAATTCTCAGGCATTTATCTTGTCAGGCAATATCAGGGCCAACCGGAACAGGTCACGCGCCCAAGTTTTAACACTGAACTGGTCTGGGCTAACCCTGAAGCGCATTATGCCAACAAGCGCTATTTACACAGTGATCTGAACCGGCAGTTTAAAAATACTGACCTGGCTAACCCGCAGCTGAGTAACTATGAACAAAGCCGGGCAAAGGTGCTGAATGCGCAATTGGGCCCCAAAGGTAATGCCAGAACAGATTTGTTAATTGATTTGCACAATACCACCAGCAATATGGGCGCTTGTTTAATTCTGACTCAGACCGGGCCGTTTTATAACAAGTTGGCGGCCTACGTCAAAATGGTGATGCCAGAAGCCATTATTTCCCGCGACGAAGACCATTTCGCCGCGCAAGACCACGCACTAATGTGCACCCTCGGGCGCTATGGTGTGCTGGTAGAGGTTGGGCCGCAACCGCAGTCAGTGCTTCGGCAGGATGTGCTGGAGCTGATGGACAAAATGGTCCGCCACATCCTCGATTTTGTTGAGCTGTATAACAATGATAAATTGCCCGCATTACCCAAACAGACCGAAGCCTTTCGGTATTTGCACAGTATTAAGTTGCCAATGAATGACAAAGGTGAGCGTATCGGTATGGTGCATAAAAATGTACAGGATAACGATTACCAGCCTATCAACCCGGGCGATCCGATATTTACGCTTTTTGATGGCACTGAAATTTACTACGATGGTGATGTGGCGGTATACCCGACCTTTATTAATGAAGCGGCGTATTATGACAACAATCTGGCGATGTCACTTAATGAAAAAGTGATAATTACATTAGATTGAACATAGATATAAACTGTTGTTTTATTTTCTGTTTTACCATGTTATTAACGTTGGGATGAAGAACAGCTTTTTAATATGGGTAACACAGTTATGCCACCTGTACTGAAAAAATGGCTGGTGTTGGGTGTCGTCTTGTTCAGTTTGCAGGTAGCTGTAAAAGCCGCAGAGCCACTGCGTATTTTAACCGAGCACAACCCGCCGGCGGAGTATGTTGATGATACTGGCAGGGTGACAGGTGTAACTGTTGAGCTGGTAAGGTTGTTGCAAAAACGGTTAAATGAGCCGGCCGATATTGAACTAATGCCCTGGGGACGGGCACTTAACATTGCGCGTAGCAGCAATAACATCATGCTATTTGAAACAGTGCGTACGCCAGAACGTGACCCCTGGTTTAAGTGGGTTGGCCCGATCATGCTGTACAACATTTCGTTGTATGGTCTAAAGCACAGGGTAGGTGACGATCCGGCAGATTGGGTGTTACCCGGAAAATATATCGCCTGTAACTACGTCAACTCGATAACAGCGCAGAACCTGGCCGAGCTTGGCTTTAAAGATGGTAAGAATTTGCTGCTTACCAGTAAATCGGGTGATTGTCTAGACATGTTACTGTTTGAGCGGATCGATCTGATTGCGGTTACCGAGTATGCACTACCCGAGTTTCGTCAAAGGGTTGCGGCTGCGGGCTACGAACTGGTAGAGCTTAAAGTTTTAACGAAACGTAAGCGATATCTGGCATTTAGTACAGATGTTGAGGATGAGCGCATTGCCAGCTGGCAGCAGGCGCTGGAGCAAAGTTATCTGGATGGCACTATGCGTAGCTTATATCAGCCTGTGTACAGCGATGCACTGATTAGCCGCTTAGAACAATTTGCTGCTGCGGTGAAGCGCTGACGTCTTGCTGCTGAAAAGGCAGCGATAAAAGCTGAGCCTGCGGGCGTTCATATGCAGGCTCGTTTGACGTTACAATGTGTCGTAACGGTCTTTTTTCTGGATCAGCTCTATCGCATAGTTGTCCGGATCACGCACAAAAGCGATTTCGGTAGTGCCGCCTTTAACCGGGCCAGGTTCACGGCTTATTACGCCACCTTTGGCACGTATCTTATCGCAAGCGTCGTAAACGTTTTCAACTTCCAGCGCGATATGACCAAACGCATTACCTAAATCGTAGCTGTCAGTACCCCAGTTGTACGTCAACTCCAGCACAGTATTGTCGCTCTCGTCACCGTAACCAACGAAAGCTAAAGTATATTTGTATTCAGTGTTTTCAGACTGACGCAGTAGTTTCATACCCAGCACTTCAGTATAAAAAGCAATAGATTTGTCCAGATCGCCTACGCGCAGCATAGTGTGCAGCATTCTCATAACGTGCTCCTCGTCAGTTTTGTTGCGGGACTTGCAAAGCGATTAGATACCAGCATGCCGGCCTTAATAGCTTTGTTGCCTGGCCAGCATTGGCAGTACAGCGGCAGATGTTACCATATCAGACCGTTTTCTGTCGCTTAGCATATGACATGCTTAAACAAGATAACCGGGATGCACGGGCAGAATTGCAACAGTGTATGCACGGCATGTACAAATTTATCTGACACCAGTATGCTGATATTTTTATAAATAACGAAAGGATGGTTTGTGGCTGCAGCTAATCTACTGGCCCTTATTGATGATATTGCTACCTTGCTTGATGATGTTGCTGTGTTGTCTAAGGTCGCAGTGAAGAAAACAGCAGGCGTACTGGGTGATGATCTGGCACTCAATGCTGATCAGGTGACGGGTGTTAAACCAGAACGGGAAATTCCGGTGGTTTGGGCGGTAGCAAAGGGCTCCTTTGTCAATAAACTCATTTTAATTCCTGCCGCATTGTTAATCAGCGTTTTTATACCGGTACTTATTACGGTGTTACTTATTCTGGGCGGCTTATATCTTTGTTATGAGGGCGCAGAAAAAGTCGTGCATCGCTTTTTTCTGCACCCACCGCCTGCAGAGCGGCAAGCCAGGCTAAAGGCGTTGGCAGATGACAGCGTTGATATAGTGGCATTAGAGAAAAAGAAAATTAAAGGCGCTATCCGAACTGACTTTATTCTTTCCGCAGAAATAGTGGTGATAGTACTTGGTAGCGTAAAAGCGGCTGATTTAATTACGCAACTGGGTGTGTTAAGCGTGGTTTGTATTGCTATTACCATAGGCGTTTATGGCCTAGTGGCGGCAATAGTAAAAATGGATGATGCCGGCTTATATATGCTCAGAAAAGCAGTTAGCGGTAAGTGGAATAATCTGCAACGCGCTGTGGGGCGCGGGTTGTTAATCGCGGCGCCTATATTAATGAAAGCGCTTGGGGTTATCGGCACCATTGCGATGTTCTTGGTTGGCGGCGGTATCCTGTCGCACAATATTGATGTGCTTCATCATCTGTCGTTGATGGTGCAACAAGCGTCTCCGGCGTTTGCAGTGATCACATCATTGCTGGTTGACGGTATTACCGGTTTGGTTGCCGGTATGATTATTGTGGCATTAGCGGCGTTGGTGTTTCGCTGGCGCAAAAATTAGTCATATTTATTTAGTAGCTTGGCACGACAAACATCCAGAATTTCATCCGCTAACGCTGAGTCATCAGGACAGGCTCGTGACAACACTATGGCGCCGACAACCTGCGCAATGGCTGCTATTCTCCTGGCCCGGCTATCACGCTGCTCAGTTTCGCTCAAGTGTTTATCTTTGTTTGCCAAAATAGCCAGCTGATTTTCGATTCCAATCGCGAATGTTTGTTTGATCAATTCTGACTGGCGTCCCGCATCTGCGCATAATGAAGCCATAGTGCAGCCATTTCCAGGCGCGTCCCTATGCTCGCGGGACAAGTAATGCTGTATAAAATCAGTGATATCGACTTCAGCACTTTGTTCCGCTGACTTGGCAAAGCTGCAAGCTGCCGCTTCGGCCATCAAGTCTGCCTTAGAGCCAAAGTGCTTGTAAAAGCCACCGTGAGTAAAACCTGCTGTCGCCATTAACTCGGCAACACCAACACCGTCATAACCACGTTCACGAAACAACACCGAAGCTGTCTCTACAATACGCTCACGGTTTTCCCGTACCTGCGCCTTTGTCACCTTCATAACGTTCACACCTCCTGAAAAATCATGGCCGCAGTATACTTTGATTATGGTCATAATCAAAGTATTTGACATTTTAGATTATGACCATCATCATAATGAGTATTCCCAGCACCAAAATGGAAAACCCAGAACATGACAAACAACAGCTTATTTCAACCCTATATGCTTGGTTCGCTCAAACTAGCCAATCGCATCGTGATGGCACCACTGACACGTAATCGTGCCGGAGCAGGCTTAGTACCAAGCGAGCTTACCGCCACCTACTATGCACAGCGCGCATCAGCTGGCCTGATCATCACCGAGGCTACGCAAATTTCAGCGCAAGCCCAGGGCTACCAGGATACTCCGGGGATTTACACTCAGGCTCAGATCGATGCATGGCGTAAAGTGACGGACGCAGTGCATGCCAAGGGTGGAAAAATATTTGTGCAACTGTGGCACGTTGGTCGTATCTCTCATGTTGATTTACAGCCTGGTGGCGCAGCGCCTGTGGCGCCTTCTGCGATCCGGGCAGCGACAAAAACCTTTGTTAATAACGGTTTTCATGATGTCTCCATGCCACGAGCGCTGGAACTGGCAGAACTGCCGGGTATTATTGAAGATTTCCGCCAGGCCGCCGCCAATGCCATCACCGCAGGTTTTGATGGTGTAGAGATCCATGCGGCCAATGGCTACCTGTTAGAGCAATTTCTCAAAGATGGTGCTAACCAACGCACTGATGCTTACGGCGGTTCCATTGAAAATCGTGCCCGCTTGTTGCTGGAAGTGACTCAGGCTGTGATTAAAACCATTGGAGCTGAACGCACTGGTGTGCGTATTTCCCCTGTCTCACCTGTTAATGCCATTTCATGCAGTGATCCACAACCACAATACGATTATGTGGCCAGTGAGCTTAGTGATCTGGGTGTGGTGTATCTGCATGTGGTCGAAGGGGCAACAGGTGGTCCACGTGATATCGCACCTTTTAACTACGATTCACTACGCCAAGGCTTCAAACAAACTTACATAGCCAATAACGGCTATAACGTTGAGCTGGCTGCAACTCAGCTCGCTGAAGCGAAGGCCGACTTATTCGCCTTTGGCCGGCCATTTATCGCTAACCCAGATTTGGTCGAACGATTAAAAACCGGCGCAGCTTTAAACCCTCTTGATGCCACAACGCTTTATGGCGGCGGTGCCAAAGGATACACAGACTACCCAACACTGGCCGAAGCAGGCCTTTAACTAACTATTTGTGAGCAACATAATATGACGACATCTTCCGTTCTTATCACTGGCGCTTCTACTGGTATTGGCGCAGTCTACGCAGACCGCTTCGCCCGTCGTGGCCATGACCTTGTGCTGGTTGCCCGTGACCAGGCCAGGCTAGAGGCACTTGCAGTAGGTTTACGACAAGACTACCGCATTAATGTCGATGTATTGCCGGCCGATCTGACAAACGCCAGTGATCTTGCCAAAGTAGAAAAACGGCTACAAGACGATTCCCGTATCGATACTCTGATTAACAACGCTGGCATAGCGCAGTCTGGCGGCTTTATTCAGCAAACCTCAAGCAGCATCGATCAACTGATTGCCCTGAATACCACAGCCTTAACACGACTGGCAGCAGCAATAGCGCCTCGATTGGTGCAAGCTGGCCAAGGTTCGATCGTCAACATTAGTTCGGTGGTGGGCCTGGCTCCTGAGTTCGGTATGTCGGTCTATGGTGCAACTAAGGCCTTTGTGCTGTTTTTGTCTCAGGGCATGAGTTTGGAATTATCAGCGAAAGGCGTCTATGTGCAGGCCGTACTGCCAGCCGGTACCTATACCGAGATTTGGCAACGCGCCGGTATCGATATCAGTAATTTCGCCGAAATGATGCATGTCGATGAACTGGTTGATGCAGCTTTGGTTGGCTTTGACCGTCGTGAAGGGGTAACCATACCTCCACTGCACAAGGCCGAACGCTGGGATAATCTGGATGCAACACGCCAGGCACTACTGTCAGATATTAAACAAGCCGAAGCCGCTGAACGCTACAAAACAGCTTAATCAATCACGTATTGCAGGAATATACCTTATGAAAAGTAAAGCTGTAGCGCTGGTCACCGGCGCATCCTCTGGCATAG
Source organism: Rheinheimera sp. ATLC3 (assembly GCF_059429535.1). NCBI lineage: Bacteria > Pseudomonadati > Pseudomonadota > Gammaproteobacteria > Chromatiales > Chromatiaceae > Rheinheimera > Rheinheimera sp. ATLC3. Next base: position 391,625 of record NZ_CM182103.1, on the reverse strand, counting down.
GTGAAGCCTCGGCCAAAAAGTTACTGGCCGCTGGTTACACGGTATATGGCACCAGCAGACGGGGTGGCCAGGCAGGCGAAGGGCTTTTCCCTATGTTAGCGCTTGATGTCACAGACGATGCTTCTGTTGAAGCAGCGGTTGCTGAATTGATACGACGGGAAGGTCGTATCGATCTGCTGGTGAATAACGCAGGTTTTGGCGTGGCACCGGCAGGAGCAGAAGAAAGCTCGCTGCAACAAGCCCAAAGTATTTTTGATACTAATTTTTTCGGCATAGTCCGCATGACCCGCGCCGTGGTGCCTCATATGCGTCGCCAGGGCAGTGGTCGTATTATTAACATTGGCTCGATCATTGGTCTGGTACCTATGCCCTATGTAGCACTTTATGCTGCCAGTAAGCATGCGGTTGAAGGTTATTCGGAAGCGCTGGATCACGAATTGCGAACTCGCGGCATTCGGGTTTCAGTGATTGAACCTGCCTTTACCAAAACTCAGTTTGAGGCAAACAACGTCGAGCCTGACGCCAGGCTGCCCGAGTATGACCAGATCCGTGCCAAACTTACTAAAGTGGTCGCTAAGGCAATGGAGGGTGGTGATAGCCCTGAAGTGGTAGCAGAAGCGGTTGTAAAAGCCGCCCTGGCACAAACGCCAAAGCTCCGTTATACCGCAGGAAGGGCGGCAGGTCAGCTACAGTTTTTACGTCGGTTTGCACCAATCTCTGTCTTGGATAAAGGCCTGCGTAAAACTCTGCAGCTGGATACCGCTGAGGACGGCGTATGACATTCCGGCACTTGGCCATACTTAGCTCAGTGCTGTTATTTGGCTTAAGTGCGGTGTGGATGTTTGCGCCTGAGCTAATGCTTACGCAATGGGGAGTACAGTATTCAGATGGCGCTGGTTTAGTCAGTCGCCGAGCTGCCGCTTTTTACGCAGGTATAGCGTTGATGCTGCTGCTGGCCAGAAATGCCGAAGCATCCATGGCCCGCTTTGCTTTGGCTAAAGGGCTGAGTCTGACCTGTTCGATCCTCGCGACGCTCGGAATTTTAGAATGGCAGTTTGGCTCAGTCACAGCTCACATTCTGGTCGCTGTCGTGGTTGAAGCTTTTTTAGCAGTCGCGTTTTTACTAAGTAACAAAGCTAAATAACAGGGCGAAATCAGCAATGGCCAGCTCAATCTATACCTGTGGAGTATAAATAAATGACGAATCAAAGCATGCAAGCTTTTACCCCTAAGCGTTATGGCAAGTCGCCCGATGTCGGACTGGCCACGATTGCCCGCCCTGCTGCATTAAAAGCCAACGAAATCCTGGTACAGGTGCATGCTGCAGCCCTGAACCCTATTGATAATATGATCCTGACCGGCATGTTTAAGCCTGTTTTGCATTTTCAGTTGCCCGCCACTATCGGCAGCGATCTGGCTGGTGTGGTGACAGCAGTAGGCAGTCAGGTCACCCATTTCAAAGTGGGTGATGCCGTTTTCGCCAGTATTTTTGATACTGGCACCGGTGCTGTGGCCGAATATGCTGTGGTCGCTGAGAGTGCGGCAGCGCTTAAACCAAGCAATCTGGATTTTGTGCAAGCTGCATCCATTCCTATGGTAGGCCTTACCTCATGGCAAGCCCTAAAAGAGCGGGCCAATATTCAGGCAGGGCAAAAAGTATTTATTCCTGCGGGTTCAGGCGGCATTGGTACTTTTGCAATCCAACTGGCTAAGTACTTTGGCGCGAAAGTGGCCACTACCACCAGTAGTAAAAATCTGGCATTGGTCAAAAGCCTTGGAGCCGATCAGGTGATTGATTACACCAAACAAGAATTTGACAAAGTGCTGCTCGGTTACGATATGGTGCTTGGGACAATCAAAGGCGATGCGATTGAGAAATCAATCGGCATTCTCAAGCCCGGCGGTAAAATTGTTTCCCTGGTCGGCCCGCTGGATAAAGCCTTTGCAGAGGCTCGTAAGTTAAACTTTATACTGAAATTTGTCTTTGGCTTAATGAGTCGTAAAATCATAGCGCAAGCGAAAAAACATCAGGTCAGCTATTCATTTTTGTTTGTTCGTCCTGATGGTGTTCAGCTTAACGAAATCGGCAAATTGCTTGAAACAGGGCAAGTTAAACCGGTGATCGACAAAGTTTTTCCATTTGAACAAGCAAAAGATGCACTGGATTATCTGGCGCAAGGCCGCGCTAAAGGCAAAGTGGTGATTAAAATAGTATAAAATTTGTGCTGATAGCATATGTGTTGTTAGGTCAATAAGTAACAACTATTGACCTACTTTAAACGCTGCAGATATAGAGAATGGTAAGTTACTAGCAATATCACTATTCAGTTTTGTCTTTAAACTCACATAAATCTTCAATGATACAAGAGCCACATTTAGGTTTACGCGCTACGCAGGTATAGCGGCCATGCAGGATAAGCCAGTGGTGCACGTCGAGTTTAAACTCGTCTGGCACCACTTTAAGCAACTTCTGCTCGACTTCATCAACGTTTTTACCCGGTGCCAGTTTGGTACGGTTAGATACACGGAAAATGTGGGTGTCTACCGCTATGGTTGGCCAGCGAAAGGCAGTGTTCAGCACCACGTTAGCCGTTTTACGGCCAACGCCGGGTAGGGCTTCTAAAGCTTCGCGGTTCTCGGGAACCTCACCACCATGTTGCTCAACCAGAATGCGGCAGGTTTTAATGACGTTTTCGGCTTTGGTATTAAATAAGCCGATGGTTTTAATGTAATGTTTAACGCCATCCACGCCTAAATCCAGCATGGCCTGTGGCGTTCGGGCTGCCGGAAACAGGTGTCTGGTGGCTTTATTGACTCCGACATCTGTGGCCTGTGCTGATAATAAAACCGCTATCAGCAGTTCAAAAGGCGAGCTGTATTCAAGCTCAGTCGTAGGCTCAGGGTTTGCTTCGCGCAACCGGCTTAATATTTCTATACGTTTTTGTTTGTTCATCTGTTATCCGGCAGTTTACTGCGCAGCGCCGGTAACCCGGGCGCGGGCGATACTGCCTTTTTCAATGGTTTGTTTTTGCTTAAGCTTGTTATCAATAACGTTTTTCAGCGCGATTAATAAGCCCATACCCAGAAAGGCACCGGGTGGCAGCATGGCTAATAGAAAATGGCTGTCGACTGCAAAAACCTCGATGCGAAGCATTTTCGCCCAATCACCAAGCAATAAGTCGGCACCATCGAATAAGGTACCCTGGCCAAGCAGTTCGCGCATAGCTCCCAATACCAGCAGTACCAGCATAAAGCCCAGACCCATCATAAAACCGTCTAATGCCGAAGGTAGTAGCGGGTTTTTTGACGCAAAAGCTTCAGCCCGGCCAATAATGGCGCAGTTAGTGACGATTAATGGGATAAAAATACCCAGCGACTGATATAAACCAAAGGTATAGGCATTCATTAATAGTTGCACCACGGTAACCAGGCTGGCAATAATCAACACAAACACCGGAATGCGGATCTCGCTGGCAACATGATTGCGTACCAGCGATACCGCAACGTTTGAACCAACCAGCACCAGCAAGGTTGCGACGCCCAAACCCAGCGCATTGGTTACGGTAGCTGTTACGGCCAGCAGAGGACACAGGCCCAGTAGCTGAACCAGGCCGGGGTTGTTTTTCCACAGCCCTTGTATTGTCAGCTCTTTAAATTGACTCATATTGTTACTCTACCTTGTTATTGCGCACAATTGGCAGCCTGGGTGGCCAGCTCGGCATGTTGCTGCACATAGAGTACGGCATTGCGCACCGCTTTAACAACGGCGCGAGGTGTAATGGTGGCGCCGGTAAACTGATCAAAATCGCCACCGTCTTTGCGTACTGCCCATTTTCCGGCATTGTCTGCTGTTACTACTTTGCCGCTAAAATTGAAAATCCAAGGCGAGCGGCGGGCTTCAATTTTATCACCCAGCCCCGGTGTTTCCTGATGGTTTAGCACCCGGGTGCCCAATACCGTGCCATCAGGCTGAAGCGCCACAATTAAATCGATATTGCCGCTATAGCCATCGGGCGCTGTGGTTTCAAGAATGTAGGCGTGCAGTTCGTTACCGTCACGCCAGCGATATAGCTGCTGCTTGCCGGGGCGGCCTAAAAGCTGTTCATCCTGCACCAGTATGCAGTCCTTTAACAGCGAAGATGTCACATTAATGCCTGGCAGCACTTCAGTCAGTATTGCCATTTTGCTGGCCTGACGCTGCTGTTCAATACGTGGTGCGGTTTGCTGGTTTACCAGGCCCAGAATAGCGACACAAAATGCTGCTGCACCGGCCAACGCCAGAGCATTTTTGCTGATTGCCTTTATCATTTCAGCTCGCTCCTTTGTCTGTGGCCGTAAGTTCGCGGCCGGGTATAGTAGTCAATAAGCGGTACCGCCATATTGGCCAGCAACACGGCAAAGGCATACGCATCCGGATAACCACCAAAGCTGCGGATAAGAAACACTAATAAACCAATCAGCGCGCCGTATATCAGCCGGCCCTTGTTGGTGGTTGAAGCGGATACCGGATCGGTTGCGATAAAAAAGGCCGCCAGCATGGTGCCGCCGCTAAATAGGTGAAACAGCGGCCCTGTCATACTGTCTGGAGACGCAAGGCTGGCGACTGCTGATAGTATAAAAAGGCTTGCCAATACTGCTACCGGAATACGCCAGCCGATGACTTTTTGCTGAATTAACAGTAAACCACCAGCCAGATAAGCCAGATTAACCCACAACCAGCCAGCACCGGCAAAGGCGAAGAACACCGGGTTTTGCAGGCTTTCGTCCAGAGTCAGGCCACGGTTAAGACCGGTTCTTACGGTATCCAAAGGTGTCGCCATGGTTACGCCATCAACGTTGGCCTGCAGTTGTGCCAGGCTAAAACCGCTGCAACTGTACTGCGTAAAAATACTGCATATGGCATCAAGTGGCGTTAGTGTCACGCTTTGCAAGGAAAGGGGCGGCAGCCACTGGGTCATTTGCAGCGGAAAAGAGACTAATAGCAGCACATAGGCCGCCATCGCCGGGTTAAACAGGTTGTTACCCAGGCCACCATACAGTTGCTTTACCATTATAATGGCGAAAGCCGTACCGATGACAATTATCCACCAGGGCGCATAGGGCGGAATAGCTACTGCCAGCAATACCGCAGTGAGCATAGCACTGTTGTCTTTTAGCCTGATCAATACGGCTTTACGGCGTAATACTAATACGAGCGCTTCACTGAGCCAGGCTGTGATCACTGCAAGCAATAACTGAATTAATACACCATAACCAAATAGCACTGCCTGCACCGCAATGCCCGGTATGCAGGCCAGCACAACCAGGCGCATAAGCTGCGATGTGCTGCGCTGGCTATGCTGATGTGGCGAACTGGCTATTTTAAAACTCATGACTTCTCACTGTCGGCTTGTTTACGGGCTTTCGCGCGTGCAATCGCTGCAGCTATCGCAGCTTTACGTGGATCGGTATCTGTATCAGACGGCTCAGATGCAGCGGTAATACTCTTGCCAGCTTCATCGGGCTCGGCTGGTTGCGCTGAGGTAACTTGTTCAGTCTGCTCATTACCCTTTGCGCTATCCTGAGCTTTCTTAGCTTTGGCCCGGGCCAGTGCTGCCGCAACGGCCGCTTTACGCGGGTCGGATTCAGTAGCCGGCGGTGGTGAAGCAACCTCGCCAGCCGGTTCAGCGTTGTTATCAGCAGTGGCGTCCTGCACTTGTTGTGTCTGCTGTTTTGCTTTAGCTCTGGCAATGGCAGCAGCAATGGCCGCTTTGCGCGGATCGGTTTGGTGTTGCACATCCGCATTGTCAGCGCTTTTCGCGGTATTATCAGCGTTATCTGACTCACAGTGTTGCGCTGCCTTTTTCGCTTTAGCGCGTGCTATGGCTGCTGCCACAGCTGAAGCTTTATCTGATGCCGCTGCAGTAGTGGGTTGCTGCTGTACAGATGAAGCCTCTGCGTCAGCTTGCTGCTGGGCAGCCTGTGCCTTTTGTTGCTGGTATTCTCTGGCCTGCTGTTTTTTCAGCTCGCGCTCAGCTTGCAGCTGTGCCTGACTTCGTTCTTCATCCGGCGCTGCTGCTTGTGTTTGTTTTGCTTTAATACGGGCCAGCGCATCCGCAACAGCCGTATTGGCACCAGATGCTTGCTGTTGTTGCTGGCGGGCAGCTGCAAGTTGTTGGTTACGCTCTAACCGCTCTTGCTTTTCACGTTCCAGCCTGGCATTGCGCGCTTCAAATCTGGCTTTGGCTTGCTCAGCTTTTAAGGCTTCGCGCTGCTGTTCGCGAATGTCTGCTTTGGCGACCCGATAATATTGCACCAGCGGTATTTCGCTGGGGCAAACGTAGGCGCAGGCACCACATTCAATGCAGTCTGCCAGATTGTATTCTTTGAGCTTATCATTGTCTTTGGCTTTGCTGTACCAGAGTAACTGCTGTGGCAACAGGCTGGCAGGGCAGGCATCGGCACAGGCGCTGCAGCGTATGCAATCCATCTCTTGGGCGGGTGCCGGCATCTCTTTTGCTGTTGGCGCCAGTATACAGTTAGTGGTTTTAACGACTGGTACGCTTAAATCCGGCAGTGTAAAGCCCATCATCGGGCCACCCATGATAACCCGTTGCACCGGCTCGGGTTGAAAACCGCAGTACTGCAATAAATCTGATACCGGTGTGCCAATCAGCGCTATAACATTTTGCGGCTGGCTTAGCGTGTCTCCGGTTACTGTAACAATGCGTGAAATCAGAGGGTGGTCATCCAGAACGGCCTGCGCAATGGCAAACGCCGTACCGACATTCTGCATCACAATGCCGATATCGAGTGGACGGCGGCCATTGGGCACTTCTTTATTGGTTAGCAACTGGATCAGTTGTTTTTCACCACCCGAAGGGTATTTGGTTGGCACAGTGCGTACGTAATAGTGTTCACGCTGACTGCAGGCCGCCATCATAGCTGCCGCAGCGATCGGCTTATCATCTTCAATGCCAATCAACACGGCTTTGGGGCTTAACAGCCGGCACAGGATGTCGATGCCTTTGACAATAGTGGTAGCCGCTTCCTGGATCAGTAAGTCATCTGCTGTAATGTAGGGTTCGCACTCAACGGCATTGATGATCAGATAATCTACCGGCTGGTTACCACCGGTTTTTAAATGAGTCGGGAAACCCGCACCGCCCATACCGGCGATACCGCACTCCTGGATCCTATTAAGCAGCTGCATTTTGTCACAGCTGGCGAAGTTGAGTGGCTCACGCTCGCGCCACTCATCCAGACCATCTGGCTCGAGTACTAACGTTAGTTCAGGTAACGCGGATGGGTGGGGGCTGGTATGAGGTGCTATTTGCAGGACTAAGCCTGAAGTCGGTGCATGTACCGGCACGGTCATAGAGTTGTCGGCACTGGTTAACGGCTGACCTTTTAACACCCGCTCACCGGTTTTTACCAATAACTGGCCGGCGACACCGATATGCTGACGTAGCGGGATATATAACCGGTCGGGCAGTGGCATTACTGCGACCGGTTTTTGGCTGGTATTTTGCTTACGTGACGGCGGGTGTATGCCACCGTGGAAATCCCAGATAGTACCGGCCTGAATTTGCTTAAATAAACTGGGCATGGCGTTACTCCACCATCCGAACCGGAATGGCTGCTAAATCCCATTTCCAACGCTCTGGTGTACTGGCGAGTGGGATCATATCAATACAATCTACCGGGCAAGGCTCAACACAGAGGTCACAGCCGGTGCATTCGTCGACCAATACCGTGTGCATTAGTTTGGATGCCCCCACGATGGCATCGACCGGACAGGCCTGAATACATTTAGTACAACCTATACATTCATCTTCACGGATATAGGCCACACGCTTTACATTTTCGGTTTGGGCGGCGTTAAGTGGTTTGGCTTCAACACCCAGTAAATCGGCCAGTTTACGGATGGTTGCTTCGCCGCCAGGCGGGCACTTGTTAATGTCGTCGCCGTCAGCAATAGCCTGCGCATAGGGTTTGCAGCCCGGATAGCCGCACTGGCCGCACTGTGTCTGGGGCAGTATGTCATCTATCTGGTCAACTAAAGGATCACTTTCCACTTTGAAGCGAATAGCAGCATAACCCAGCACAGCACCAAACAGCAGCGCCAGCACACCGATAGCAATAAGAGCAGTAAGCAATGTCATCAGGCTTTCACCAATCCGGTAAAGCCCATAAAGGCCAATGACATCAGGCCCGCTGTTACCATGGCAATGGCCGCACCTTTAAAAGGGACCGGTACATCAGCAGCCGCCAATCTTTCACGCATGGCAGCAAACAGGATCAGCACCAAAGAGAAGCCAACAGCAGCACCAAAACCATACACGACCGAATTTACAAAGTTGTGCCGGGCGTTTACGTTTAAAAGTGCCACACCCAATACGGCGCAGTTTGTGGTAATAAGAGGCAGAAAAATGCCCAGCAATCGGTACAGCGTCGGGCTGGTTTTATGCACCACCATTTCAGTAAATTGCACTACTACAGCAATAACCAGAATAAACGCCAGCGTGCGCAAATAGAGCAGATCCAGCGGTGCCAGCAGGTAATAATCCACCAAATAGCTGCACAGAGACGCCAGTGTCAAAACGAAGGTAGTAGCCAGTGACATGCCAATTGCCGTTTCCAGCTTGCCTGACACGCCCATAAAAGGGCAGAGGCCGAGGAATTTTACCAGCACAAAATTGTTCACCAGTACGGTACTGATTAACAACAACAGAAATTCAGTCATCGTATCGCTCGGGAAAAATGAGGGCCATATTATGCTATTAAGCTAACAGCGACACAACCTGATAAATCCTAGGGTTGTTGCAGCTGTAGCAGAATGACAGCTGCATTTTACCACTAAAGCGCAGCCGGCTTTCCAACGTAATAGCCCTGATTGCCATCAATAAATAAAGACTCCAGCATATGCTTTTCTTCCTGGGTTTCGACACTCTCGGCAAAGACACCCACACCGATACGGTGAGCGAGATCTATCATCAGGCGCATAAAGTACTGATTGTTCTTATCTTCATTAATATGACGGGTATAGCTGCCGTCCATTTTTACGTAGTCGGGTTTTAAATCGCGGAAAAACTTGAATGATGTAATACCAACACCGAATTTTTCTACCGTGACGCGGGAACCTGCGCGGTGAGCCATATCGATAAAGCGCTTACTGGTTTTCAGGTTTTGCTGCATGCCAAATTCAGTTACTTCAAAAATTAGCTTGGCAGCAATATGTGCATCTTTTAACAAGCGTCGTTCCAGCCAGATAATAAACTGATCATCATGCAGACAACGGGCAGACAGGTTCAAACCAAAATACTGATCCTGAAGGTTTTTATTTTTAATTGTCGTTAAGGCTGTTTCAATGATCAGCCGGTCAACTGCAACTATCCGATCAAGTTTTTCGGCCATCGCCAAGAATGATGCTGTAGGTAATATCTGACCTTCCTGCGTTTTGAACCTAACAAGGATTTCGGAATAGGCCTTGGCAGAGCGGTTGGATGGCTGTATTAATTGGGTCAGTAAGCTGATGCGATGGTTAGTCAGCACATCGTCAATCACATTGCGCCAGTTTTGGTTACCGTAGCCACCACTGGACATTTCCATCGCGGCAGACTCTTTTTGCAGATGCCAGGCATTAGGCTGTTTAGTTTGCGCCAAACTGATAGACGTATCGGCAATGGCGAGTAATTCACCCAAGGCTTTACCGGCTTCATAGCTGACCAGGCCGGTATAGGCAACAGAATCAAGCTCTGCGTTTTTTTGGTACTCATTTAGCCTGCTTTGCAGCTGCAGTGCAAAGTTCTCAGCTTCTTTTGGCGTTACCCTTGGTAACAAAATGCCGAAATCTGAACTGTTAAGCCGATAGACCCGGTGATCTTTGTAAGAGCCGCACAGCTTTTTAATCAGCTCGGCCACTTCGCGTACATAAGTGTCACCTTCCTGAAAGCCACGGGTTTGATTAAGCGTCTGTAATTCGGTACACCGTGTAATGCCAAAAATGCCGAAATCGTTGTTCTCGTTCTGGCGGATGTTTTCTTCGTAATATTGCACAAAACGATTACGGTTCGGCAAACCGGTTACCGGATCTTTGTAGGCTTCTTCCGCAATATGCTGTGCATTGGCGGTCATTTCGTTAAACTGGCTACGGGTATAGTGTGCCAATTTTTGCAATGCGATATTGATATCTGAAAATTCGGCGGGGATCTTTTGCCAATCTGGCTCAGCCTTTTGCGGATCCTTAATAAAGCGGTCAATTAACTCATTAACTGCCGATGTAGTGCGCCGGTAACTGCGGCTAATACTGCTTTTGCTTAACAGCACAGGTATCCAGCCTAACAAAAACGGCAGCAGTACCAGAATTAACAGCATAATTTGAAATTGTTGCAGGCGTGCCGTGAAATCCAACTGATAACTGAGCTGAATGTTCTGCTCCTGATTGCGCAGCGTTTGTTGTTTAAACTCAGTGCCAAAAAGTTGCAGCAGCAGTGTGGCAACCGGTGCTCCATCTGCATTGCTATTCTGCTCATGCAAAACGGTGCCATCCAGTTGACTGATGCGTAGTTTCTTAAGATTAAAACTGCGATCTAACTGACGGCTCAATACCTTACCGTCACCGGTAATATGATGATTCAGAATTTGCTCAATCGCGATTCGGACGTTATCTTCAGAACTGTTTAGTTGCTGTTGGGTGTATTTGACCAAAACAACCATCGCCGCACCGGCAAGCACAAGTGCTGACAGTAACTGACTGATAAGTAAAGTTCGCAATATTCTCATAAGCATTGACCACCAGATATAACCAGCTTCCTTGTCCTAATGCATAATATAGTTTTAGGCAGCTGCAATAGAAAGCTAATTAAATCAAAAAAATAGTGATAAATATACAAATTACGACAAGCAGGGGGAAAATACAGACAGTATAAATGGCTCCCCAGACTGGACTCGAACCAGTGACCTACGGATTAACAGTCCGCCGCTCTAACCAACTGAGCTACTAGGGAATTGAAGATTACATATAAAGATGGCTCCCCAGACTGGACTCGAACCAGTGACCTACGGATTAACAGTCCGCCGCTCTAACCAACTGAGCTACTAGGGAAGGGTAAAACTACTCTTTGTTATTATGCTGTTGGCTCCCCAGACTGGACTCGAACCAGTGACCTACGGATTAACAGTCCGCCGCTCTAACCAACTGAGCTACTAGGGAACAGCATTCAACGGGGCGCAATACTAATGCCAGCTATACCCCCTGTCAACACTTTGAATCACTGATTTTCACGAACTTGGATTACTTGCGTAATGTTTGAACAAAGCCCCTGATTTGCACGTTAAACTTTGCTGGAAAAACGGTCAGGTGACAGATACCTGCCGCTTCAGAATTTACCCCAGATTATAAGGACTATAGAGAGTTACCCACAGTTTCTGTGGATAACTCTGTGAATGAGTTGAGACGTAGTAGATGTATGTCTTGATTCTGCTGGCTTTGCTGGTCGTCAAGCAAGTTGCGATGAAAATTAATTGTGTTTTAAAACAAATGTTTATGTTTTTATTGTTTGTCATTCCTACGGCTTATGACAGATAAAAGTCAGTGGCGGCGGAATTGTGAACTATTTTCCAACTTGCTAATTAAGCTAAATACTGCCGGAAGGCGGAAAATCAGGACAAAACAGCATGGTTTGCCGTGGCGCTTTTCTCTACAATAGCACTACCAACACTCCAGCCTGAATTTATGACCACTAAAAAAGCCTCATATTCACTGACAAAAGATGATATTCAGCCAACATTGGTCGCGATGACGTTGCCTATGCTGGTTGGCATGATCACCTTAATGACATTTAACCTGGTTGACACTTTTTTTATCAGTATGCTCGGAACGGTGCAGCTTGCGGCAATCAGTTTTACCTTTCCGGTGTCTTTTACCTTAATCAGTTTATCAATAGGTTTAAGTATTGGTACCTCCGCCGTTATTGCAAAAGCATTGGGGGCGGGCAGCCTGACAGAGGCAAGGACCGATGGTCAGGTCGCTTTGTGTTTGTCGGCGGTGCTCGTTGCTGTGCTGGCGGTACTGGGTTACGTGTTTACCGTACCCTTGTTTACCGCATTAGGTGCTGATACCGACACGCTAAGTTACATCCGCCAATACATGGATATCTGGTTTTGTGGTGCGGTATTGCTGGTGCTGCCTATGGTGGGCAATGCTGTACTGCGGGCCTCAGGCGATACGAAAACGCCGAGTATCATTATGGCTTGCTCCGGCCTGGTGAATGCTGTACTTGACCCGATACTGATATTTGGTGTCGGGCCATTTCCTGCAATGGGAATGCATGGCGCTGCCATTGCGACTGTTATCTCCTGGGTATTTGGTTCTGCACTCATACTGTATTTACTGGTAAAGCGTGGGTTAATCGCAACCAACTGGATTAAACCGGTGTTGCTATTGAGTATTTGCCGCAAAATTTTGCGTATTGGTTTACCTGCGGCTGGGGCAAATATGCTGACACCCCTTGCGATGGGTATATTAACAGCCATCATGGCCAGTTATGGCGCGGCTGCAGTAGCGGCATTTGGCGTGGGTGCCAGGCTGGAGAGTATTGCCTGCCTGGTGGTACTGGCACTCTCAATGACATTACCGCCTTTTGTTAGTCAGAATTATGGTGCAGGTTTGATGTCGCGGGTACAGCAGGCATACCGGTTATGTGCCCGGTTTGTCATGCTATGGCAGTTTGGTATCTATCTGCTGCTGGCCGTGCTGGCCTATCCGGTTGCTACACTGTTCAGCGATGAGCCTGAAGTGATTAGGATTTTATGCCAGTTTATCTGGATAGTACCGCTGGCCTATGGCTTACAGGGCATTACTATTTTAACGAATTCTTCTTTTAATGCGTTGCATTTGCCCGGCAGTGCCCTGGTATTAAGCCTGATCAGGTTGTTCGTGTTTTATGTGCCTTTTGCCTGGCTTGGGGGCAAGCTTTATGGCATAACCGGTTTATTTATCGGCTGTGTGCTGGCGAATGTATTTACCGCAACGCTGGCTTGGCGTTGGTTTAACCGCGCTGTAGTACGCAATTCACAGGAGGTTACTGCATGACACGCGCATTTGAGCTGGTTTCACAATACCAGCCTGCCGGAGACCAGCCGCAGGCGATCACTAAACTGGTAGAAGGTTTGGAAGCAGGGCTTGCTCATCAGACGCTATTAGGTGTAACCGGCTCAGGAAAGACATTCACCATGGCCAATGTCATCGCAAAGGTCGACAGACCAACGCTGATTATGGCGCACAACAAAACGCTGGCGGCACAGCTGTATGGTGAAATGAAAGAGTTTTTCCCCCACAACGCCGTAGAGTACTTTGTGTCGTATTACGATTATTACCAGCCAGAAGCTTATGTGCCCTCAACCGATACTTTTATTGAAAAAGATGCATCGATAAATGAGCACATCGAGCAGATGAGGTTATCGGCGACTAAGGCACTGATGGAGCGGCGTGACGTGGTCATTATTGCCTCGGTGTCGGCGATTTATGGTCTGGGTGATCCTGAGTCCTATATGAAAATGCTGCTGCATCTTAAAGTGGGAGACATTGTTGATCAGCGTTTTATTCTGCGCCGTCTGGCCGAGTTGCAATACAGTCGCAATGACATTGATTTTCAGCGCGCAACCTACAGGGTGCGTGGTGATGTGATAGATATCTTTCCTGCTGAATCAGATGATGTTGCAGTCAGGGTCGAATTGTTTGATGAAGAGATTGAGCGGATAAGTATTTTTGACCCGCTAACCGGTGCTGTAGAGAAGGTTGTCACCCGCTATACGGTATACCCCAAAACGCACTATGTTACGCCGCGGGAAAAAATTCTGGCCGCAGTCGATGAAATAAAACTTGAGTTAAAACAGCGCCGTGATGAGCTACTGGCAAATAATAAGCTGGTCGAAGAGCAGCGGCTGAGCCAGCGCACCTTGTTTGATATCGAAATGATGGTTGAGCTGGGTTATTGTTCTGGTATTGAAAACTATTCCCGTTATTTATCCGGCCGTGCCAATGGCGAACCGCCGCCAACGTTGCTGGATTATTTCCCGTCAGACGGCCTGATGTTTATTGATGAGTCTCACGTTACTATTTCCCAGATAGGTGCGATGTATAAAGGAGACCGTTCACGTAAAGAGAATCTGGTTAACTATGGCTTCCGTTTGCCGTCGGCGCTGGATAACCGGCCGCTGAAATTTGATGAGTTTGAAGCAATAGCACCGCAGCGAATTTATGTTTCTGCCACGCCGGCGGCTTATGAGCTGGAGCATTCCGCTGGTGAAGTCGTTGAGCAGGTAGTCCGGCCTACCGGTTTAGTGGATCCGGAAATAGAGATCCGCCCTGTTGCTACTCAGGTGGACGATTTGTTATCCGAGGCCTTTATCCGTGCACAGCGACAGGAGCGGGTTTTGGTCACGACACTGACAAAAAAAATGGCGGAAGATTTAACCGAGTATCTGAATGATCACGGCGTAAAAGTGCGCTATTTGCATTCGGATATTGATACTGTGGAGCGGATGGAAATTATCCGCGATCTGCGCCTTGGCGTATTCGACGTGTTGGTCGGTATTAACTTGCTCCGCGAAGGGCTTGATATACCGGAAGTGTCGCTGGTCGCGATTCTGGATGCCGACAAAGAAGGGTTTTTACGCTCTGAACGTTCACTTATCCAGACTATTGGCCGTGCTGCGCGTAACTTGCAGGGCAGGGCTATCCTGTATGCAGATCGCATTACCGGTTCGATGAAAAAAGCCATAGACGAAACTGAGCGCCGTCGTGCTAAGCAGCAACAGTTCAACCTTGAACATGGCATATCGCCTACTGCCATTAAAAAGAAAGTGGCAGATGTGATGGACCTGGGGCAGGACGCTGCGCCGGCCTTACCTATGGTCGCTGAAAAAGCCAGGCTGATAAAAGGTAAAACGCCTTATCAGGTTGAGGCGGATATAAAGCAACTGGAGCAGAAAATGCTGCAACATGCGAAAGATCTTGAGTTTGAACAGGCGGCTAAATTGCGTGATCAGGTGCACTTGCTGAAACAGGCATTGCTTGAAATTTAGTCGCAGCTGGATGGTTTTTCATCACGCTTTGTAACAACGACGCATTTGCTTGCAAATTAAACTGTTTTTATACAATCAGTTAATTGTTTGTTCAGACATAACTGTTAGGATGCGCGCGGCCTTGCAAGGTGCAAAGGCCCTAAGCATTGGTATTTTTAAGGACAGTTATGAAGCAGACTTTTCTGGCAACACTTATCGCAGCTTTCTCCGTTTCCGCTTTCGCTAACACTTTTCAGCATCAGAGCGATGCCAGCTTTGGCTGGCTTGATACCTCTGGTGGTGATTTACAGCAATGGACGCTTTCACATCGCTTTTATCTGGCGCCGGTCAGTACGGGCAACAAAGCGCCCTATGCCGAGGCTGGCTTTTTAAGCCGTAGCAGCAGTGTTAACGCTGGCTATAACTATCTCAATATTGATACAGGCGCGACTGAACGCAGCATCAGCGGCTGGAACATCGGTGGCGAATATAAAGATGCCAGCCATAACTTTTATGCCTCTGCACAGTTAGTTGAGTTAAATGGTACTGACGATCGGGTTGTGCTGCTAAGCGGTGGCTATTTTATTCAGAGTGACTGGCTGGTTAAACTGGATGCCCGCCATTACCGGGAGGATGGTGCGGGCAGCGAAACTGAATATGGTATCAGCACCAAGAAGTTACTTGCGCTGGAAAATGGTAACTTTATCAACATTGAAGCACATTACATGGATGTAAAAGATGAAGATGAATCTGAATTCGGTGTAGCGGCAGATTATTACTTCGGCCGCAATATCGCTGTAGGTGTAGCGTATGACTGGACATCTGATGACGTGGTAAATGCTGACGAAGACAGCGTGACGGTGCGCGGCAGCTGGTATCTGCAACCTACGCTGGCACTTAGTGCGGCGGTGGTGTTTGACTATCTGGATACCAGTGAAGAATTATACCAGCTGGGCGTAACATACCGCTTCTGATTAGTTAGCTGTAGGTTGCCCTGATTTACCCGCCATTTATGGCGGGTTTTTTCTTTCTGAAAGCCGGTAACAGGTTTATACTTTTCAAACTGTTACTTCATATGTTGCTGTAATTGCGACATTTATCGTGCTGCCTCGCAGGAATTTAATTATGCCAGCCAAATCTATTTCTACGGTTTTGTTACCCTGTTTTTTAATGTCGTCAGTATTATTGTTAAACGCCTGTGAGCCTGCACCAGAGCAAGCCTCGGCTGAAGGCATACGGCCGGTCAAGTTATATACCGTCAGTAATGGCGGTGCTGGCGTGATAAGGCAGTTTCCGGCCGTGGTTGAGCCCAGTGAAAATGTCAGGCTGGGATTTCGGGTCAGCGGCAAGCTGACCCAAATTCTGGTGCGGCCAGGACAAACCGTTACTGATGGCCAGCTGCTCGCTAAGCTGGATGAAACTGATTTTGCCCTGATTGTAGAGCAGGCGAGTGCACGCTACGAGCTGGCAAAAACCCAATTTGAGCGCTCAGAGCAGCTGATTAACCAGAAGCTGGTGTCGCAGTCAGTATTTGATGAAGCAAAAGCACAGTTTCAGGTGGCAGCCGCCGATTTAAAAACCAGCAAAGCATCATTAAGTTATACCGAGTTGCATGCACCGTTTACGGGTATTATTTCAAGGCAACTGGTTGATAATCATGAAAATGTCGCTGCGCAGCAGCCTGTGCTTGAGCTGCAGCTGCGCGATAATGTTGATATTGTTATCCAGGTGCCTGAGGATGTGATTTCTAACGTCAGGAAAGATCTCGATTATCAGCCTGAAGTGATCTTTGATTCGCACCCTGAGTTTCGCTACCGTGCCAAAGTCAAAGAGTGGGACGCACGGCCTGATCCAGCGACAAACAGTTATAAGGTTGTGTTTACCATGCCTACGCCACAGGATTTTAATTTACTGTCTGGTATGACGGCCAACGTTATTGCGGAAATGGATAAGATAAGCCGCTATGAAAATAACGTCAGTTATATTCCACCCAGCGCAATTTTTAGCCCGTCAGAGCAAAGTGTCAGCAGTAAGGACAAATTTGTCTGGGTGTACAATCCCGACACGGGCACCGTTAGCCAGCGCCTGGTTCAGGTAGCAGAGTTAAGCAGTGCCGGGCTTGCGGTAACGTCGGGCCTCAATGCCGGAGAACAGGTTGTCAGCGCAGGTGTGCAGCAACTGAGCGAAGGACAGCAGGTAAGGCCCTGGCAACGCGAGCGGGGGCTCTAAGCATGAGTGTAGCCAGTTATTTCATCACAAACCGTACGTCATCCTGGCTATTCGCAGCCATTTTGCTGATAGGCGGTATTATTGCTTATACCGGTCTTGGCCGATTGGAAGACCCGCAGTTTACGCTGAAACAGGCGATGATCGTGACACAGTATCCCGGTGCCTCGCCGCAACAGGTGGAAGAAGAGGTCAGTTACCCGCTGGAAAATGCGATTCAGCAATTGCCTTATGTCTACCATGTCACGTCAGTATCAACTACGGGTTTGTCTCAGATCATGGTCGAGATGAAAGATATTTACCGTGCCCGTGAATTGAAACAAATCTGGGATGAGTTACGGCACAAAGTCACAGACTTACAGGGAAAGTTGCCGCCTGGTGTGGGTACTCCACTGGTCAAAGATGACTTTGGTGATGTGTACGGTATTTTGTATGCGATAACCGGCGACGGTTTTAGCGATGACGAACTACGCGATTATGTTGATTTTCTGCGCCGCGAGCTGGTAACAGTGCCAGCGGTTGGCAAAGTAGCCGTCGGGGGGGAACAACAGGAACAGGTTATTGTCGAGATGTCCCGTTCCAGACTGGCTGCGCTGGGCATTTCACCGGCACAGCTGGCCAGCTTGCTGCAAAGTCAGAACGTTGTGTCTAATGCGGGCTCTATCAGAGTGGATGCCGACAGATTAAGAATTCACCCTACCGGCGAATTTCAGCAGGTATCGGAGTTGGAAAGCCTGATTATCAGTAATCCGGCGGCCAGTGAGCTTATCTATCTGGGCGATATCGCCAGGGTGTATCGCGCGCCAACTGAGTTGCCCAGCCAGATCATCCGCCATGGCGGTGAAAATGCCCTGACGTTGGGCATTTCTTTTAGCGCCGGTGTTAATGTAGTGGATGCAGGGGAGCAGATAGCACAGCGTTTGCAGCAGCTTAACTATAATCGCCCCGTTGGTATTGAGTTACACACTATCTATAACCAGCCTGACGAGGTCGCCAATTCGGTCAGCGGCTTTATTGTCAATCTGGCTGAGGCTGTAGCTATCGTTATTATTGTGTTGCTGGTATTTATGGGGCTGCGTAGCGGTATCTTAATCGGCTTGATACTGCTACTGACAGTGCTGGGCACTTTTATTTTTATGCAGCAGATGCAAATTGAATTGCAGCGGGTATCGCTTGGCGCGTTGATTATTGCTTTGGGTATGTTAGTGGATAACGCCATCGTGATTACCGAAGGTATCCTCATTGGTATACAACGGCGGTTAAAGCTCGCTGATGCGGCAGCTTTGATTGTAAAACAAACACAGTGGCCGTTACTTGGTGCCACTGTGATAGCAATTACCGCTTTTGCCCCGATAGGGTTATCGAGCGATGCTACCGGTGAGTTTGCCGGCAGCCTGTTTTGGGTGCTGCTGGTGTCCTTGTTGCTAAGCTGGGTAACGGCTATTACGTTAACCCCGTTCTTTGCCAGTTTATTGTTTAAATCGCAGTTGCAGCAAAGCCCGCAAGCAGCAGATGACGAGGCACTTTACCGCGGAGCAATATTTGATGTGTACCGCACGGTATTAACCGCTGCAATGCGGCACCGCTTTATTACTTATGTCCTGACGATAATGTTATTAGTTGGCAGTGTGCTGGTGTTTGGCAAAGTAAAACAGGTGTTTTTCCCACCTTCAAATACGCCGATATTTCTGCTGGATTTATGGCAGCCTGCAGGCAGCGATATACATTATTCAGCCGGGCAGGCCAAACAGATCATGAGCTACTTGTTGCAGCAGAAGGGCGTTACCAACGTGACTGCTACCTCAGGCCGGGGGGCTGAACGCTTTATGCTGACATACCAGCCGGAGAAAATATATAGCAGTTACAGCCAGTTGGTTGTGCGGATGGAAGACAAAGCGCAATTGCCGGCTTTGATGGCGCAGGTAAGAGAGTATATCTACAGCCACTATCCCGCTATAGACGCTAAGCTGATGCGCTTAGAAGTCGGGCCGTCGACACCGGCCAAAATTGAAGCACGTTTTAGTGGCGCGGATCCTGATGTACTGCGTCAGCTTTCTGCCCGGGCACAGCAGATACTAAAAGCCGACCCCGGTGCGCGTAATATTCGCGATAACTGGCGGGGCAGACAAAAGGTTATCCGGCCGCTGTTTAATGAAGCCATGGGACGCCGGGCCGGGGTTAGTAAGCAAGACATTGATGATGTATTGCTGACCAGCTTATCGGGTAAGACACTGGGCGTTTATCGGGATGGCACGCATTTACTGCCGATAGTGGTGCGCTCGCCGCTGAGTGAGCGTGACAATATAGACGCGTTGTACGATTTACAGGTATTTAGCAGCAAGCTCGGCCGTTATATTCCGATAACTCAGGTAGTTAACGGCTTTGAGCTACAATGGGAAGACCCGCAAATTCAGCGTCGTGACCGTAAACGTACTATTACGGTAATGGCAGATCACGATATTCTCGGTGACGACACCGCGGCTAATTTACTCAAGCGTGTTAAAGCACAAATAGAGGCAATACCGTTACCTACCGGATATTTCCTGAACTGGGGCGGCGAGTTTGAAGCGCAGCAAAAAGCACAGAAAGCCCTGTTCGGTTCTTTACCTATGGGGTATCTGGTCATGTTTATTATCACGGTATTACTGTTTAACTCTATGCGTTCTGCGCTGGTGATTTGGGCTTGTGTGCCGCTGGCCATCATCGGTGTTAGTTTTGGTTTAAAACTGATGGGGGCACCTTTTGGTTTTATGGCGCTGTTGGGTTTTCTTAGTTTATCAGGCATGCTGATTAAGAATGGTATTGTACTGGTTGAACAAATTAAGCTGGAACTGGAAGAAGGCAAACAGGCTTATCATGCCGTATTTCACAGTGCGGTAAGCCGGGTCAGGCCGGTAGCGATGGCTGCTATCACTACTATTCTTGGCATGATCCCGCTACTGGCGGACGATTTTTTCGCCAGTATGGCCGTAGTTATCATGTTCGGTTTGGGCTTTGCCACAGTGCTAACGCTGGTATTCCTGCCGGTGCTGTATTGTAGTGTGTTTAAAATAAAAACGAGTGACACCTGATATGAACATACGTCTGATTTCGATCCTGAGTACCAGCATATTGCTTACGTTGGCAACGGCGCATGCAGAAGACTGGTTGCCGCCATTGCCAGCCTGGCAGGGAGACAGCGAAGCGCTAATCAAAGCTAAAAGTCATCCTTGGGTTAGCCCGGCAGAGCTTAGCGGTTTAAAAGAAAGCCCGGATTACAACACCACTATCGCGTATCTGCGTAAGCTGGTTGACAGTTCGGACTTGTTGGAAATGGAGCAGTTTGGTATCAGTGCTCAGGGGCGCGCCCTTTATCTGGTAAAAGCCAGTGCTGCTTTGCATAAAATTGCGCAAAACCCACAACGTCCGTTATTGCTGGTACAAGCTGGGATCCATAGCGGTGAAATTGATGGTAAAGATGCCGGTCTGATGCTGCTGCGTGATATTGCGCATGGTGATAAAGCAAAGCTGCTGGCCAATGCCGACTTACTGTTTATCCCCATATTTTCTGCAGATGGTCATGAAAGACGTTCTGCAACCAACCGCATGAACCAGCGAGGGCCGGTGATGCAGGGCTGGCGCGCAACAGCACAGAATCTTAATCTGAACCGCGATTACAGCAAAGCTGATGCGCCTGAGATGCAGGCATTGCTTGGCGTGCTGAACAAATATCAACCCGATCTGTATATCGATGTCCACGTAACCGATGGCGAAGACTATCAGTATGATATTACTTACGGTTTCAATGAACCTTTTGCTGCAATAAGCCCCAATGCCGCCAGTTGGCTGGCGAAGTTATATCGGCCGGCAGTAAACAGTGCGCTGGAAAACGCCGGCCATATACCCGGCCCACTGGTATTTGGTGTTGACAGTAAAGACTTCAGCAAAGGGATCAGTGGCTGGACTGCCAGCCCGCGCTACTCTAACGGTTATGGCGATGTACGGCATTTACCAACGGTACTGGTTGAGAATCATAGTTTAAAGCCATACCGGCAGCGCGTACTTGGCACTTATATTCTGCTTGAGCAGAGTTTAAAGCTGCTCAACGAGCAGGGCAAGGCGCTGATATTAGCGCGCCAGGCGGATATGCAAGCGCGGCCTAAACGTATGGTCCTGAGCTACAAAGCCAGTGAACAGCCTGATTTTATTAACTTTAAAGGCATGGGCTATGAGCTCAGACCATCAGAAATAAGCGGCGACAGCTATGTATACTGGACTGGTGAGCCTAAACTGTACGAAAAGCTACCGCTTTACTGGGACAAAGTTGCTGATAAAGAAGTGCCGGTACCAACGGCTTACTGGCTACCACCAGAGCAATATCAGGTAATTGCACGGCTGAAGTTGCATGGTATTGACGTAACTACGCTGGACAAGCCAACGAAAGTGTCAGTGCAGCAGTTAAATGTTGTTTCTTATCGCTTTGCTGATAAGCCGTTTGAGGGGCACTTTATGCTGCAGGATGCCCGCTTTAATAAACAGACCGTCAGCCGGACACTCCCCCCGGGTTGGGTAAAAGTAAGCACAGACCAGGCGTTAGGGCGGTTGGCCGTGGCATTACTGGAGCCAACTGCTCCGGATTCGTTTTTCAGTTGGGGGTTTTTCCCAGCTATGTTTGAGCGTACAGAGTATTTTGAACCTTATGCTATAGAGCCGCTGATTGAGCGTATGCTGGTACAACAGCCTGAGCTTAAAGTGCAGTTTGAACAGGCACTGGCACAGGATGAAAAATTGCGCGGTAATCCGCGCGAACGCTATAACTGGTTCTATCAGAAAATGCCTTACTATGATCAGGCTTATCTGAAATACCCGGTACTGATAGAGCTCTGAGCTGTAGCTGCTCGGATGGATAATAATGCACTGATTTAACAGGAATATATCATGACATTACAAAAGACCTTCACGGTATGGTTAGTAAGTCTGGTCGTCGTTATCGCTATTATAGCCACTGTGCTGTTATCCAGCCGCGAGGCTAACAGGCTCAACCTGCAATTGGCGCAGGAACGCCAGCAGCTGGGACGGGAAATAACAGAATTATTGACACTGACTGACAGCCTGATGTCCGCCCAGGTGAAAAGCAGCATGCGGTTACTGAATCAGCGTATTGCTCAAAATGGGCCGGTAGCTGTCGGGCCTGAGGTTGATGTTGCCGGGCGTAAGGTCAATGATCTGTTATTGAACGCTGAGGGGCAAGCCAACCGCTTTGAACTGGTTGATGCGGTGACCGATATTATGGGCGGTACCGCAACATTGTTCAGTCGTGACGATAAAGACTTCGTTCGTATTTCAACAAATGTTATCGCGCAAAACAAAAGAGCAATCGGTACTGTGCTGGCACCGGATGGGCTTGCTATTGCAGCCATACGCCGGGGGGAGGCATTTTACGGAACAGTAGATATTTTGGGCAACCCCTTTGTTACCGGTTACGAGCCCATTCGCAGTGCAGATAACAGTATTATCGGCATCAGTTATGTTGGGTACCGTGCAGATTTAGCCGCGCTTAATCGTATTGTGATGCAAAGCCGGTTGCTGCAGCAGGGGTTTACTGCTATCGAAGATCGTAGCGGTAAGATCAGAGTAAACTCGGATAATATCAGCCCGGAAAGAGTACAGTCAGTGATAACCGGAGCCGAACAGGGCTGGCAGCGTGAAACGCTGACATTTGCCCCCTGGGGTTACAAAATTCATCTGGTGTATTCTGAAGATGAAAAGGCCGCGTTAGTCCGTGATGCGTTGTTGTCTATCATGGCGTTGGTTATCGTATTTGGTGTGCTACTGATTTTATTGGTGTTCTTTATCACCCGGCGGGTAGTTATTGGTCCGCTTAACACAGTAAATGCATCGCTGGCGGCCATTGTAGAGGGCGAGGGGGATTTAACCACCAGGCTGAATTTCAACCGTAAAGATGAAATAGGCACGATGGCAACGGGGTTTGATGCGCTGCTGGACAGAGTAAGGGGCACTATCGTTAAGGTGCAGCAGGTCGCTAAGGAACTGAAACAGTCGACGCTGACGATGGATCAGGCTGCGGCGCAGGTGCTGCACAAAATTACCCAACAGACTCATGACACCGCGGACATAGCAACGGCGATTGAAGAGATGACCACGACTTCTCATGCTGTTGCCAAAAGTGCATTGGATGCAGAAACTGCCACCTCAGAGGTAGGCAGATTGTCTGAGCAGGTGATGAGTGTGGTAGAAAACACCGTTGCCAGTTCACAGCAGCAGATGCGGGCCGTGGAAGAGTCGGAAACGGCTATCGGTTCTTTGAACAAAGCCAGCCAGGATATTGCTAAAGTGCTGGAGGTGATTAACAGCATCGCTGAGCAAACTAATCTTTTAGCGCTGAATGCGGCGATTGAAGCAGCAAGAGCGGGCGAGCAAGGCCGGGGGTTCAGTGTGGTAGCAGATGAGGTACGCTCGTTAGCAGGCCGCACACAGGCTTCAACCGGCGAAATTAAGCAGATGATAACTGGCCTGGAAGCAGGGGTGACGTCTGTAGAGCAAATCAATAATCGATACAAATTAACCGTAACAGACAATGTGAAATTTGCCGAAGAAGCGCGCAATGCACTAGTTGCAGTACAGGCTGCGGTCGAACAAATTAAAAGCCAAAATGGCAGTATTGCCAGTGCCGCTGAGCAGCAGAGTAATGTTGCTGAGAATATCAACCAGAAGACACAGCAAATCAGTAAGCTCGCCCGTGACAGTGCACAGCAGTCAGAGCTGACGCGTGATACCAGCAGTACGTTGATGCAGCAATGTGAAAAACTGGTCACCATTTTATCAGATTACCGGGTTTAACCCGCGTTAGGCTTATTTTGTGCCAGCATTGCTGGCGCATTTACCACGTTTAAAGAAGTAAGAACTTTGTGATATGCCGTAGTTACCGACAGTTACGGTGGCTATTACGATGAATAAGTAGATATAAAGATGGATAAGCAGATATAAAAAAGCCCCGCGGTGTGCACCAGCGGGGCTTTTATCAGCAGCTACAGCTTAGTTTTTAGCAGCAGCGGCTTTCTTTTCTTTCTCTTTCGCAATTACAGCGTCCGCTACGTTAGTAGGGCACGGCGCGTAGTGAGAGAACTCCATAGAGAACTGACCACGGCCTGACGTCATAGTACGCAGGGTAGAGATGTAACCGAACATTTCTGACAGTGGTACGTCTGCTTTGATACGTACGCCAGTTACGCCAGCTTCCTGACCAGAGATCATGCCGCGACGACGGTTTAAGTCACCGATAACATCACCTACATGATCTTCAGGTGTAAATACGTCAACTTTCATGATTGGTTCCAGCATCTGTGCGCCTGCTTTAGGCATAGATTGACGGAACGCACCTTTCGCAGCGATTTCGAACGCGATAGCTGATGAGTCAACAGCGTGGAAACCACCGTCGAACAGCTCAATCTCAACGTCCAGTACCGGGAAGCCTGCCAGAGGACCAGTAGACATCATAGACTCGAAGCCTTTTTCGATAGCCGGGAAGAATTCTTTTGGAACGCTACCACCAACTACTGTAGACACGAACTTAAAGCCTGAGTTTGGCTCGCCCGGACGGATGCGGTAATCGATTTTACCGTATTGACCTGAACCACCAGACTGCTTCTTGTGCGTGTAGCTGTCTTCGATTTCACGGGTAATGGTTTCACGGTAAGCAACCTGTGGTTGGCCTACAACCAGTTCAACGCCGTAAGTACGTTTCAGGATGTCTACTTTGATGTCCAGGTGTAATTCACCCATACCTTTCAGAATGGTTTCACCTGAATCAATATCAGTTTCAACACGGAATGTTGGATCTTCAGCAACCATCTTACCGATAGCGATACCCATTTTCTCAACAGAACCTTTATCTTTTGGTGTTACAGAGATAGAGATTACCGGCTCTGGGAATACCATTGGTTCCAGAGTACATGGGTGCTTAGGATCACACAGCGTGTGACCGGTCTGGGTGTTGTTCTTCATGCCCACGATAGCGATGATGTCACCAGCCTGAGCTGTCGTCAGGTCGGTACGGTCGTTCGCATGCATTTCAACCATACGGCCAACACGTTCAGTTTTACCGGTGAAAGAGTTCAGGATGGTGTCACCCTTGTTCAGAACACCTGAGTAGATACGTACGAATGTCAGAGCACCGAAACGGTCATCCATGATTTTGAACGCTAAGGCGCGGAATGGCTCGTCCGGAGAAACGATAGCTGATTCGCCGGTTTCGTTACCTTCTTCGTCAGTCAGTGGCTGAGGAATAACTTCAGTTGGTGATGGTAAGTAATCAACAACAGCATCTAACAGTAATTGCATACCTTTGTTTTTAAAGGCAGAACCACAGTAAGTAGGGAAGAAAGCCAGGTCGCGGCAGCCTTTACGGATACAACGCTTGATATCTTCGATTGAAGGCTCTTCACCTTCCATGTACGCCATTAACAGGTCATCGTCCTGCTCAACAGCAGTTTCGATCAGTTGTTGACGGTACATCTCAACATCGTCTGCCATGTCTGCAGGGATATCAGTTACAGTGTAGTTTTCTGGCTGGCCAGAATCATCCCACACGTAAGCTTGTTTGCTTAACAGGTCAACAACGCCTTTGAAAGTGTCTTCACGGCCGATAGGCAGCGTCATGATCAATGGGTTTGCACCCAGAACTTTTTTCACCTGCTCAGTAACGCGGATGAAGTCAGCACCGATACGGTCCAGTTTGTTTACGAAAATCAGACGTGATACTTCAGCGTCGTTAGCATAACGCCAGTTGGTTTCTGATTGAGGTTCAACACCACCAGAGCCACAGAATACGCCGATACCGCCGTCCAGAACTTTCAGTGAACGGTATACTTCAACAGTGAAGTCAACGTGGCCCGGTGTATCGATTACGTTGAAACGGTAGCCTTTCCAGAAACAGCTTACTGCTGCTGACTGGATAGTAATACCACGCTCTGCTTCCTGTTCCATGAAGTCAGTTGTTGATTCACCTTCGTGAACTTCACCTAACTTATGGATTTTACCGGTCAGTTTAAGAATACGTTCGGTTGTAGTTGTTTTACCGGCATCAACGTGAGCGAAGATACCAATGTTTCTGTATAACGATAAATCTGCTGCCATAGTCATCTCTATAAGCTGGGGGTTTGAAAATAGTGCGATAATATACAGGATTTAAAATCAATTTGCCCGAAAAAAAATAGCAGCGGCAGATGAATTTTTTATCTCTGTAGCGAATTGTTTGCACAATCCACCGTGTTTTGGCCGCCAGGCAGGTGTGCTAACGCCTTACCACTGCAGGCTGGCAGCGTTTGGCGCCGGGCACTTAGCTTCAGCGCTAAGTTTTATGTCCTACCTCTTTTTATGGTTTTTGTGTCTTTCCTCACATAGATTGCGCGGTAAAATAACGACTTAACCGGTAATTAAGTGGGTTTTTCTATGCGATTGAGCTTGTGGTTGGCAGGGGTAATAACAATGCTTTCTGTTTCATCGGCTGTGCGGGCAGATGATTTCAGACAGATCACTTTGCAGCAATTTGGCAGCGGTAACAGCGTAACACTTGGCAGCCTGACCGCAGATAAGCCTGTGTATGTGAAGATGTGGGCTACCTGGTGTAAACCTTGTATGGAACAAATGCCGCATTTTGAAGCGCTGCAGCAACAGTACGGTGATAAAGTGAACTTCGTTGCCGTTAATATCAATATCAATGAAAACAGCGATAAAATTGCTCAGGTAATAAAGCGGTTTAATCTGACCATGCCGGTTTGGCTCGACAATGAAGGCCAGCTCGGTGTCGCACTTGGCTTAACCGGAACACCCTATAGTGTACTCATTAACAGCAAAAATGATGTGGTGTATACCACGCACGAATCCGACAGCAAGCTGGATCGTTTTATCAGTATGCTGGCAAAAGGCCAGACGCTAAAGAGCGCGGCAACCAATGCACTAACTACTGAACAAAAACACACTATATTGCAAAACTGGCAGCAGGGTGAGCAACTGGTGTTTTTCACCGCAACCTGGTGTGATTGGTACTTGCTCGATACCCGCCCTGAAATGGCAAATGCCTGTAAGCAAGCGCAGGCTCAGCTTAACAGTTTGCAGCAACAATTCCCTGACAGACAATGGCATGGCGTGGTAAACCACTTGTGGACAGATCAACAGGCATTAGCGGAATTCAACTCGCTCTATAACATGACTGTGCCGTTTAGCATCGACGAGGCAGGTGTGCTGTTTAATCATTTTAATATTCGTAAGATACCAACGTTACTCGTCATAAAAGACGGTAAAGTGCAGCAACGGCTCACGGATTTTAGTAATACAAATAGCCTTGTTCAGCAACTGTCTGCTCATTAGCCTGTATGCTGCTGTGATCTGGTTAGGAATGTATAGCTGACATGAGTGAAATGAAAACAGGCGCCATAGGCATTTTTGACTCAGGCATTGGTGGCTTATCTGTTGCACAGGCAATACGTCAACTGATGCCGGCGGAACATCTGATTTATGTCGCGGACACAGCTTATGCACCCTATGGTGATAAAACTGACGAGGTTATCTACCAGCGGATGAATCTTATCACGCATCATCTGGTGCAGGCTGGGGTAAAGGCTGTCGTCGTGGCATGCAATACAGCAACCACGGCAGCGATCAGCAGGCTGCGTTTAACGTATCCGTTACCGATAATAGGGGTGGAGCCCGGCGTTAAACCGGCAGTAACGGCCAGCAAGACCCGGGTAATCGGGGTGCTGGCAACGCCGCGTACGCTAGCTACACCGGCTTTTGCCAGTTTAGCGCAGCGCTATGCAGATGCGGCGACGATATTACTGCAACCTTGCCCTGCGTTCGTACCTCTGATTGAGTCCCTGCAATTTGACACGCCACAAATGCGCCAAGCGATACATAGCGCCATTCAGCCGTTGCTGACGCAGGGAGCCGATACCCTGGTACTGGGCTGCACGCATTATAATTTTATCGCTGATCTTGTTGCTGATATTGCCGGGCCGGATATCACGGTTATCCGCACCGAAAATGCGGTAGCGCAGCAACTAAGGCGCAGGCTGGCAGAATGTCAATTGTCGTCTGGTGAAAAGGCAGCCGCTACAGAGCAATTCTGCAGCAGCGGCGATTTAAATCTGTTCAGCCAGCAATTACGGCGACTATGGCAACGAGAAGGGCCAACATCAACCAACCCCGGGGTGTTTGCTTTAGCCGGACTATGTGTTGCGCAAAAGGCGCAGGCTGACATCTAGCGTAAAAAAATTACATTTGACGGGTAATTGTTTACCAGTCATCTGGACGTTAGCACCTCTTTACAACCCCGAAACAGCGGCCAGGCTTACTCTGCCTGACTGGCCTTCTTTTTGCACCTGAAGTGGACGTTAAACCCCAGCAGCATCCGTGAGAACGGATACTGTATTTTCCCATTGCAAAGGAGGTTATTCATGGCCGACTCATTCAGCTACTCAGACAACAAAGGTAAAGGTGGCGAGTTACATCAGCCCGCTTCAGATAAGCATCCTACCATGACCACTGCCCAGGGCTGCCCGGTAAGCGATAATCAAAATTCGTTAAAAGCCGGTGAAAGAGGTCCGACGCTGATGGAAGATCATGTTCTTAGGGAGAAGCTGTTTCATTTTGACCATGAACGTATTCCAGAGCGGGTCGTGCATGCCAGAGGGTATGGTGCCCATGGTTATTTTGAAACCTATGAGTCGTTAACGGAGCTAACCTGTGCCGACCTGTTTCAGCGAAAAGGCGAGAAAACACCGGTGTTCGCCCGTTTCTCCACTGTCGCTGGTAATAAAGGATCCGCAGATCTGGCCAGAGATGTCAGAGGTTTTGCGGTCAAGTTCTATACCAAAGAGGGTAATTGGGACTTAGTGGGAAACAATATTCCGGTATTCTTTATTCAGGATGCGATGAAGTTCCCGGATCTAATCCATGCCGCCAAAGCAGAGCCAGACCGCGGTTTTCCTCAGGCGCAAACTGCGCATGACAATTTCTGGGATTTTATCAGCTTAACGCCAGAGTCGATGCACATGGTGATGTGGATTATGTCTGACCGGGCCATTCCGCGGTCCTTACGTTTTATGCAGGGCTTTGGAGTGCACACTTTTAAGTTTGTTAACGCTGATGGTCAGCAACACTTTGTTAAGTTTCACTGGAAACCCAAAGCGGGTATGCAATCGGTAGTCTGGAATGAAGCGCTGAAATTAAATGGTGCTGATCCGGATTTTCACCGGCGTGATTTGTGGCAGGCGATAGAGCGGGGAGCTTACCCGGAGTGGGAGCTGGGGGTACAGATCTTCGATCAGAGTTTTGCCGAGCGTTTTAATTTCGATGTATTTGATCCGACCAAGCTTATCCCGGAAGAGCAGATACCCGTTAAAATCATTGGCCGGATGGTGCTTGACCGGGTGGTCGATAACTTTTTTGCAGAAACCGAACAGGTGGCGTTCTGTACTCAGAATATCGTTCCCGGCCTGGATTTTACGCCAGATCCTTTATTACAAGGGCGCAATTTTTCCTATCTCGATACCCAGTTAAAACGCCTCGGGGGGCCTAATTTTACCCATATCCCGGTTAATGCGCCCAAATGCCCGGTGCGGCATTTTCAGCAGGACGGTCATATGGCGATGCGTAACCCTAAAGGCCGGGTAAATTACGAACCGAACTCCTGGGACGGCGGTGAGCATAATCCAAGGGCGTGTCCGGCACATGGGTTTGTCAGCTCAAGCCAAGCGATGGGGGACAGTAAGCTGCGCTATCGCTCGCCAACTTTTGCCGATCATTACAGCCAGGCTAGGCAGTTTTACATCAGTCAGACTGCCGTTGAGCAGGAGCATATACAAAGTGCACTGATTTTTGAGTTGTCCAAAGTAGAAAATCTGCCGATCCGGCAGCGTGTTGTATCGCATTTACTGAATATCGATAAAACCCTGGCAGAGCAGGTAGCTGATGGGCTTGGTTTTGCCGACATGCCTGATGCTGCAGAAGCCGCTGTTGAGCCACGACGTGATTTGCCGGTATCTGATGCACTAAGTATTTTAAAGAATAGTCCCAATACCTTCAGCGGGCGAAAACTGGGCATTCTATTGTCGGAAAACTTTAACGCAGATTTATTGCGCGATGTAACAAAGGCGTTAGAGAAAGAAGGTGCCAGTTATGAGATTATCGCCTCCAAAGTAGGGGGGGTAAGTGGCGATGATGGCAAGCATCTTATTGCCGACCAGCTGATCCATGGCGGGCCTTCAGTGCTCTATGATGCTGTGCTGTTGCTGCTAAATACACAGAGTGCTGAATCATTAGCGAAATTGCCAGAAGCAAAAGACTTTGTCACTGACGCACATGCACATATGAAGTTTATTGGGTACACCGCCGGTGCTGCGCCGTTAATAGACGCTGCAAGGCTAAAAAGCGTTAAAGATAAAGGGTGGATTGACCTTGATAAGGTATCAGCAGATGCATTTTTGAAATCTTTGCGTGCTCTGCGTTATTGGCAGAGAAACTGATGACGTTAACCTAATAAAAAAGCCGCAGTAGTGACTGCGGCTTTTTTAAACAGCGATGAGTTTTTTACTCAGCGATTGACGCCCATAAATCATACTCGTCGGCTTCTTCAATCACCGCATCAATGATATCGCCAGGTTTAACACCGGATAAACCATTTAAATACACTGCACCGTCAATTTCCGGGGCGTCGGCAAAGCTTCGGCCGATAGCGCCTTCTTCGTCTACTTCGTCTATCAGCACTTTAATCGTTTTGCCTATCTTTGCCTGCAGCCTTGCAGTGCTTATTGCCTGCTGGGTTTGCATAAAGCGGTGATAACGATCTTCCATTACCTCGTCTGGTACCGGATCTGGCAGGTCATTTGCTTTGGCGCCTTCTACCGGGCTGTATTTAAAGCAACCGACGCGGTCAAGCTGGGCTTCCTGTAACCAGTCCAGTAGCATCTGGAAGTCTTCTTCGGTCTCACCCGGGAAACCAACGATAAAGGTTGAGCGGATGGTCAGTTCCGGGCAGATTTCGCGCCATTTTTTAATGCGCTCTAATACGCGGTCAGCCTGGCCTGGCCGTTTCATCAGCTTTAAAATACGCGGGCTGGCATGCTGGAACGGGATATCCAGGTAAGGTAACACCTTGCCTTGTGCCATCAGCGGAATAATGTCATCAACATGCGGGTAGGGGTACACATAGTGCAGGCGCACCCAAATGCCCATATCACCGAGTGCTTCACACAGCGATTGCATTGAGGTTTTAACTGGCGAGCCATTCCAGAAACCGGTGCGGTGTTTAACATCAACGCCATAAGCACTGGTATCCTGAGAGATAATCAGCAGCTCTTTTACGCCGGCGTTTTTAAGCCGTTGTGCTTCGTCCAGCACTTCGCCTACCGGGCGGCTGACTAAATCGCCACGCATCGACGGAATAATGCAGAACGTACAACGGTGATTGCAGCCTTCCGATATTTTCAGGTAAGCGTAATGTTTTGGTGTTAACTTAACGCCATGATCCGGTACCAGCATAGTGAACGGGTCGTACTTTGGCTTAGGTACAAACTCATGTACCTGCTTTAACACGTTTTCATAAGAATGCGGGCCGGTGATCCCCAGCACGTTCGGGTGTACTTCCCGGATCTCATCTTCGCGTGCACCTAAACAGCCAGTAACAATGACCTTACCGTTCTCGGCTAACGCTTCACCGATGGTTTCCAGCGATTCTTGTACCGCGCTGTCGATAAAACCGCAGGTGTTTACAATCACCAGTTCAGCATCATCATAGGTGGGGACAATGTTGTAACCTTCGCTCTTAAGCTGAGTAAGAATACGCTCTGAGTCGACCAGGTTCTTCGGACAGCCTAAACTGACAAACCCGATAGTATTACCTTTGCCGTTGCCTGTTTTTACCTGCTCAGCCAGGCTTTTGGCTGGCGTATCCAGCGTGGTGGTTTGTGTCGGGTCAAAGGTTTGTACTGTCATAGCGTCTCTTGTATTGGGCTGAGCCTGAAAAAAGTCGGCGGATTATACCTGAATACGCATAAAGATACAGAGCCGGCTGCGCAAAAAATAAACAGATGTTGGTAGGGTTGCATTGTGCCAGTGTCAGCACATTAACGCATTAATACGATAGCGGCGCAGATTGCGAATTACGCCGTAAAAGATAGCCTGCCAGCTGCAGCTTCTTGCGCAGGGAGAACCTCGGTGTGAAGAACTGTTGCAGCAGTAGTGTTTTAATGTCCTGTCGCAACTGTGATGTCAGACCTGTATCCTGCTGTTGGCCACGTTGCAGGCTGTAAAAAAGATAGGCGAGGTTTAACAGTAAAATTTTGCGCCATTGTTGCGGTAGGTCCGGGTATAACTGAGCGCGGCATAACCCCGCGTAAAACTGCTGCAGCTGTTGTTGCTGCGTCAGCGATACATTAAATGAAGCACTGGCAGCATGCTCGCGGTAGCCGTACAGCGGCAGGCGCAAATGGTGCAGGGTGTTTGCCCGCTGATACAATGTGGGGATCGCCATGACGTCTTCACAGAAACCGATGCCTGGCTCAAAGCGAAAATCCGGCGCAATGGCTTTGCGGTATATTCTCAGCCACGGAAACCAGCGGTTGGATTGAAACACCGCAGGCGCTACGTGTTTTACCTGGTGATAGCCTGCTTTGTGCTGTAAATAGCGGGGTTTAACTGTGGGTAGCTGGGATATATCGTTAAAGCGTTTAAAGCCTATTTCGATAAGATCAGGCTGATGCCCGCTAATAACCCGGAGCACATGCGTGATATAACCGGGTAGTAGCAGATCGTCAGCATCCACAAAGCCAACATACCGGCCTGTGCTGCGTGCGATACCTAGATTTCTGGCCACACTTACGCCGCTGTTTAGCTGACTCAACAGCAAATAACATTCTGGCCAAACAGATCTGGCAATATGATGTTGCGCTACTGCCAAACTGTTATCCGTTGCGCCGTCACAGACTAACACCAGTTGTACCTGAGCGGTCAGCTGTGTTTCAACCGACATCAATAATTGGTCTAAATAGTCTGCTGCATTATAAAACGGGACCACAAGGGATAATAAAACCTGCGATGACATACGTAGCTACCGGCAACTTAATCAGTTTCGTCAGTGTATCAGCAGCTAAAACGGAGAAAATAACGCTTTTACAGTTGGTTACCAATAATCACAGCTGGGTGTTATTTGTGAAGGTTTGTTCAGTCCGGCAACGGCTTTTTCCGGTCCGGCTCTTGTGCAGCTTTAATAATCAACTTAGTATAACCTGCTGGTTGGACAGCTGCCCTGTTCTGTCAAATAGCTAAAACGTTAATTGAACTGATAAAGCGATAATAGCCTTGATAAGTAATTATGCATTAGCCAATACACCACTAAGCAAAATGCTGATGGCATTGATGCTGGTTGTGCAATTGCTGTGTGTCATGTCGGGGGCTTTTTCGGTTGAGGCGGCTGATGATGTTCACCATACTTATCAGGCTGAGCCAAATCAACATCAGCTTGTCATGACCTTAGTTGAGACAGCCGAGAATGGTAAGCATACCAGCTGCGATCATTGCAGCCATTGCCACGCCGCACATATTGGTCTGTTTAAACCAGCAACAGCCTTACCTGCTTCACAAAACGAGAAACCAACGTTTTATATAAACCGTATTCCAAGCTCTCCCAAACGCAATATATACCGCCCACCAATCGCCTGATCCTGTTTTTTCTGGTTTTAATTCACCACTAACAGGATTTTATTATGTTCTTGAAAATAAGTTGCAAGCGCTATGCGGCGTTTGGCTTGTTTGCTGCCTGTATTGCATTACTGCATACGCCAGCAACAGCCCAGGCCGCAGACGCGGACTTGTCGCTGCAGCAAGCGGCAAAGCGGGTTTTATCATTACACCCGCAATTACAGGTATTTGATTGGCGTATAAAAGCGGCAGAGGGCCAGCAGCAACGCTCTGAGCTCAAGCCCGGCTTTGAATTGGGTATTGAGGTTGACAATGTTCTTGGCAGCGGAGAAATGTCAGGTGTTAAAAGCGCCGAAGTTACGGTGTCACTTTCTTCTGTTATCGAGCTTGGCGATAAACGCCAGGCCAGAATGGCTGTTGCCAACGCTAATCAGGCGTTAATACTGGCGCAGCAGCAAGCCCATAGTCTGGATTTACTGGGGGAGCTGACTCAGCGCTATATCGCTGTGCTGACATTGCAGCAGAAAGTTGCACTGGCTGTGCAAACCGTAAATATGGCAGAGCAAGCATTTACCCTCGTCAGGCAGCGGGTGCAGCACGGCGGCGCGCCGCAAGCAGAGCAATTAAGGGCTCAGGTGGCGCTCAGGCAAGCACAGTTGCAGCACGGTCTGCTGCAGGTAGAGCTGCAAAGCAGTAAACAGTTGCTGGCCAGTTTGTGGGGCGCCAGCCAGGTAGATTTTAATCAGGTTAGCGGCGATTTATTTTTGCTCGCTGACAGCCCGTCATTTCAAACCCTTTATCAGCAGGTCTTAAGCACACCGGCAGTTGAGGTTTATGCCGCACAGCAGCGTGCAAGTGATGCACTGCTTGCCTTGACACAAAGCCAGTCTGCCAGTGATGTACGCTGGCAGATCGGCGCTGTGCGTTCACAGGAGAACCATGACTTTGGCCTCAGTGCAGGTTTTTCTGTGTCGCTATTCGATAAGCAGCGTAATCAGGGCGCAGTTGCCGCCACCCGGGCAGAGGCGCAAGCAGAACAGTATGAAAAAGAAACAGCACTGCTGAATTTGCGGGCGCGTTTATATCAGGCCTGGCAAACCCATCGCTACAGTGTCATGGCGGTTAAAGATATGCAGCGCGATATTTTGCCGGCGCTTGAACAAGCGTTGCAGCAAACCGAACAGGCTTATTCGCGTGGCCGCTACGGTTACGCTGAATGGATGTCCGCCCGCCAGGCATTGCAGGATGCTCAGCTTGAACTGGTTAATGCCGCCAGCACAGCCCTGAGTAACCAGGCATTGATAGAGCAGCTTGCCGGTGTGGCACTTAGCTCTGGCTCAATAATGACAAAACTGGCGCCAACTCAGTCTTCTTCGCATATTGCTAACGGTACAGGGGTTTCGAAATGAAATTTTCCGCATTATTACTTGTTTTTGTTATCACTTTACCCGGTTTCTCAGCAACTTCTGATGCAAGCCCGGCACATAATCATGATCAGGACGACAAGGCGCACACGCAAACGGCCACTGATGGCGCAGAGCTCAGAGCGGAGCATGATGATGAGCATGACAACGATCATGGCAACGCGGCCATTATTGCCGCCGACATGGCGCAGCGCTTTGGCATTGAGGTTAGCTCAGCAGGTCCTGGCACTATTGAACGTCATTTGCCGCTTTATGGCGAGTTGGTTATTCCGCCAAACCGCCAAGCACAGGTTAGGGCGCGTTTCCCCGGTGTTATTGCGCAAATAAAAGCAACTGTGGGCGACAAGGTGAGTAAAGGCGGTGTGCTGGCGCTGGTTGAATCAAACGACAGCTTACGCACCTACCCGTTAACGGCGCCTATCAGTGGTGTTGTCATTCAGCAATATGCCAGCCAGGGTGAATACACCGCAGGCGAACCGCTGTTCTCGTTGGCCGACAGCAGCGTGCTATGGGTAGAGCTTAAAATGTTTCCTGCCGCACTGGATGATATTAAAACCGGCCTGCCGGTGCATATAGAAGCCCGTGGCGACAGCATTGACAGCCATATCAGTCATATTCTGCCGGTCGCCGGACAGCCTTATGTTCTGGCCAGGGTTGAGCTGGACAACCGTAACAATCGTTTTACAGCAGGCGAGAGGGTGAGTGCGCTGGTTGATGCTGAAATTGTAAATGTCTCTTTGGTTATTGATAACCGTGCTTTGCAGCAACTCGATGGTACACAAGTGGTATTTGTACGCAAAGGCGACCGATATGCAGCACGCCCTGTGCAGCTGGGGCGTAACGACGGCCGCTTTAGCGAGGTACTGTCAGGCTTGCACGCTGCAGAACAGTATGTGGTGTTGAACAGTTATCTGATTAAAGCTGAGCTTGAAAAAGCCGGCGCAGCACACGAACACTGATATCGGGAGATAAACATGATTGAAGCTATCGTCCGTTTCTCGATTGAGCGACGGTATTTGGTGCTGAACCTGATTTTGCTGTTAATAGCTACCGGGCTTTGGAGTTACCAACGCTTACCGATAGATGCGGTACCAGATATTACTAATGTTCAGGTGCAAATTAATACGGAAGCGCCGGGGTATTCGCCACTGGAAGCAGAGCAGCGCATTACCTTTATGGTGGAAACTGCGTTGTATGGTTTACCCAAACTTAAGTATACCCGTTCATTATCGCGTTACGGCCTGTCACAGGTTACCGTGGTATTTGATGAGGGCACTGATATTTATTTTGCCCGTAACCTGATAAATGAGCGCCTTGGCAACATTAAAAATGCGCTGCCAGCCGGGCTGGAACCGAAAATGGGCCCGATTGCCACCGGACTGGGGGAGATTTTCGTCTATACCCTTGCTGTTAAGCCAGGTGCGACAGATACACATGGCAACCCTTTAGACGCTATGTATTTACGGGAAGTGCAGGATTGGATAATAAAACCGCAACTGGCACAGGTACGCGGTGTGGTTGAAGTTAATACTATCGGCGGTTATGACAAGCAGTACCATGTCATGCCAGATCCGGCAAAAATGTTGGCCATGGGTATTACCTTGCCGCAGTTGAGCGCTGCCTTGCGGGATAACAATGCTAACCGTGGTGCCGGTTATATTGAGCGCAATGGCCAGCAGTTGCTGGTGCGCTCGCCCAGCCAGCTGAGTAGCATCAGCAGCATCGAAAATGTGGTGGTCGCACTTAATGGCTCTGTACCTATCCGGATCAAAGATGTGGCAGAGGTTGGCTTAGGTATAGAGTTACGCACGGGTGCCGCGACCCGTGATGGCCACGAAACAGTGATGGGCACAGTGATGATGCTGCTGGGAGAGAACTCCCGGGCAGTAGCACGTGATGCAGCAGCCAAACTGGAGGCTATAAAAACCTCCTTGCCAGCAGGTGTGATAGTAGAAGCCGTGTATGACCGCACGACTTTGGTCGATAAAACCATTGTTACGGTGCAGAAAAATCTGCTCGAAGGCGCTTTGCTGGTGATTGTTGTACTGTTTTTATTGCTGGGAAATATCCGCGCGGCCCTGATCACTGCGGCCGTTATTCCGCTGGCGATGCTGGCGACCATCACCGGTATGGTACAGCAGGGCGTATCGGCAAACCTGATGAGCTTAGGGGCGCTCGATTTTGGCCTGATTGTCGATGGCGCGGTAATTATTGTCGAAAACTGCATTCGCCGTTTAGGCCTGGCGCAGCAGCAAACCGGTGGCTTACTGGTGCTGCGTGAGCGCCTAAAAGTGGTGTTTGAGGCCACGACAGAGGTGATTAAACCCAGCTTATTCGGGGTGGCCATTATTACCGTGGTGTATATTCCGGTGTTCGCGTTAACCGGGGTTGAAGGCAAAATGTTTCACCCTATGGCGGCGACGGTGGTGATGGCACTGCTGGCGGCTATGGTGCTATCTCTGACAATAGTGCCAGCGGCTATTGCCGTATTTATGAGCGGTAAAATCAAAGAGCAGGAAAGCCCGGTAATAGTGGCTGCTAAATCTGTCTACCGCCCGATACTGCACGCCGTGCTTAAATTCCGGCTGCTGGTGGTGGGGCTAGCCAGCGCGTTGGTTGTGGCGTGTATCTGGCTGGCTACAACGCTTGGCTCCGAGTTTATTCCGCAGTTGGATGAAGGCGATATTGCCTTGCATGCGATGCGGGTAACAGGCACCTCTCTTGAGCAATCTGTGCAGATGCAGCAAGTGCTGGAACAGCGTATCAGACAATTCCCCGAGGTTGATAAGGTTTTTGCTAAAATTGGTACGCCAGAGGTGGCGACAGACCCCATGCCACCTAACGTAGCGGATAACTTTGTTATTTTAAAGCCGCGCAGCGAATGGCCCAACCCGTCTAAAACCAAAACGGAACTGGTCGCTGAAATGGAAACCGCACTGGAACAACTGCCCGGTAACAGTTATGAATTTACCCAGCCTATTCAGATGCGTTTTAACGAGCTGATTTCCGGCGTACGCTCGGATGTGGGCATTAAGGTATTTGGTGATGATCTGGATGTGTTGCTAAAGGTTGCGCAAAGCATTGAACAAGTTGCCGGTAGCATCAGTGGTGCGGCCGATGTGCGCACCGAGCAGGTATCGGGTTTGCCGGTGTTAGCCGTTACGCCAAAACTTACCGCGTTATCGCGCTATGGGCTGACGGTCAGCCAGTTTCAGGATGTTATTGCCATGTCAATTGGTGGCGAACATGCTGGTTTAATCTACGAGGGGGATCGTCGTTTTCAGTTGGTCGTGCGCTTACCGGAACGGGTGCGCACAGATATCGATAATCTGGCCTGGCTGCCAATTCCGTTGCCTGATGGTGGCTATGTGCCGCTGATTGAAATCGCCACACTGGATATCCAGAGTACGCCGGCGCAAATCAGCCGTGAAAACGGCAAGCGCCGTATTGTGGTGTCGGCTAATGTGCGTGAGCGTGATTTAGGCAGCTTCGTCGCTGAACTCAAACAGCGGATTCATGCTGATGTTAAGGTGCCGGCCGGTTACTGGCTCAGTTACGGCGGAACCTTTGAGCAACTGGAATCAGCCAGTAACCGGCTTAGCCTGGTAGTGCCAATTACATTGCTGCTGATTATCGGTTTACTGGTAATGGCGTTTAACTCGTTAAAAGATGCGCTGATTATTTTTACCGGCGTGCCTTTGGCCTTAACCGGGGGCGTATTGGCACTGTGGCTGCGTGATATGCCGCTGTCTATTTCGGCAGGTGTGGGCTTTATTGCGTTATCGGGGGTGGCGGTGCTTAACGGTTTAGTCATGGTGTCGTTTATCCGCCAGTTATGGCAGGAAAAAGCGGATTTGCACTATGCCGTGGTAGAAGGCGCATTAATCCGCTTGCGGCCGGTGTTAATGACCGCGCTGGTTGCCAGCCTGGGATTTGTGCCGATGGCACTGAACACCGGCACCGGTGCTGAAGTTCAACGTCCGTTGGCAACTGTGGTTATCGGCGGCATTATTTCGGCAACCTTGCTGACCTTGGTTGTGCTACCGGCGATTTATCATTGGTTACACAATAAAAAAGCCAATAACCTGAATTAAAACGTAAAAGTAAAGGCACAGTTGTTGTGCCTTTACAGCTTGTAGTGCTGTATTAAGCATTTTGTTTACGCCGTTATAACGATAGAATATGCGTTTTTTGAAAAAGGGAACAAAACGTTCATGAGATCGTTATTTGGCTTGTCGCTGTGTGTCATGCTAGCTGCATGCACTAACCCAAATAAAGACGTCGAATTTTCGCCGGTAAAAGGCGAAGAGCGTAGCTACCAGGTAGCAAGTCGTACATTTGTCTCCATTGATACCGGCCGGGGCAAAGAGCAAATGAGCTCTACGTCACAGCAGTTAGCCCGCTACAAAGTCGTTCAGACCGGTAAAGAAACCCAGCTCGAACTCTATATCGACTATCTGAAAATGCAGGATGGCCAGAGCGGGTTTCGAAGCAGCCGCCGTGCCAGTGCTAACCCGGAATTACATGCCTTGTTTTCTGAAGGCTTTACCTTAACAGCAGATTTAGAGGCCGGTAAGGTAACGCATTTTGCCGCCTTAAATGACGATGTTTGGCAAGCATTGCTAAAAGACAGGGGCGCAGAGCTTGAGGCCGAACTGATGAAAATGTTCAGTGCTGGCACTTTTATCAATAGGATCCCCGCTAAAGTCGGCGCCAGCGTTACCTTACCTGCTTATCAGGGGCTGACCGATGCCAGCTTAACGGTATTAGCCGTAACAGAGCAGCATTTAGTAGCACAGCTTTTAGCTCAGCCCAATGACGGCAAACTCTATGGCCAGTTAATGCTGTCGCGCCAAAATGGCTGGCTGGAAAAAATGCTTATCGTCGCGGATATGCCATTTGAGCGTTATGGTTATCAAGGGCGCGTTAGATCACAGGTGGTCATGATGCCCGACAGCGAAGAGTACGGTAACCTGTTTCAGCAATTAGAATACGATTACCAGCGCCCAGAGTATGAATATAGTGCGCCGCCTGAATCGAGCACAGTAAACGCCGGGGCTGCGCCGCCAGCGAAAGAGCAGGTTTTTCCGTGGCCGCAGGGCTATTTTGTGCAGGACGATGATCTGCTGAGCTTAAGCTATCAGCACGACTTTTCAGCAGAGCAGCACGGGCGTTTAACCTTGGGGCCGGTTAGTGTAATAAATAGCGCAGGCGAAACGCTGCCCCTTCAACTTAAGCCATTTCGAACCCATACCTACACCAATGATGATTTGTTTGTTAAATCGAGCCAGCAACAGTTACTGGTAGGCTGGAATGCGCCGGATGAGCTGATGAATGATGTGGCACAGCTTCGCGCTGATGCCGGGTTTTACCCCGCAGAGTTAATAACACTGCGTATAAAACCAGATCCGGCAAATACCGTTACGGTAAGCGACGCAGAGTTAACCGTTACTTTGTCGCCTGTACCAGATAAACCACAAACCTATAAGCTGACGGTGTCGGGTAATGAGCGTTATCAATTGTTGCAGCGTTACGATGGTGCAGAAGGCGCGATGATTTCCTACCCCGGCGCGGAGTTTTCCGGGCCGGACTGGTTGACTGACAAAGAGCGCAATGTATTAGACCTGGTAATGGCGCCTTATTACAACGATGCGCAGCACGTAACGATTTTTGAGTTTAAGCAGCTGCCGGCCGAACTTAGGTTGTATGCCAATGTTTTTGCCGACAAGCCGCTATACCGGCAAAGCATACAATTTCTGCCACATGATAAATATCCTCAGGCAGATACGCTGCCACCAACCAACCAGTATTTACTTTTTGATGAAGACCGCTTCGGGCAGTATGCCCAGGACGACGTACTATCACCGCCGCCGGTACCGCAAAACCCGGCTGCTGTTAAGCCAGAGCCGGTAAACAACTTTGGTTTGGCAGTGCACTTAAGCGCTGACTTAGCCCAGCTTTGTACGTTAACGGTTAACGAAGCACCACAGGTATCCGGCCAGGCACTGCAGTGGCAGTTAGTGCCGGAGTCACCCCGCCAGGCTTTGCCGAAACAGGTCACGTATCAACTTAGTACCGCTGATGGTATCCGCCGTTACTTTTACGATATTGACGTAACAACCTCACTGTCTTGCAAAGGCACGCCCCACTGGCAGCGGCTGGATTACACACCAGAGGTTTCATGGCTGGTAGATTTAAATAAATTACCAGTGTGGGCGCCAGACTGGACAATGGCGACACTGTTGCAGCGTTACCGGTTTTTAAACCATGAAGGGCTGGCGCTTTCTCCGGTGCAATCCGGATGGTCTTATGATTTGTCAGAACAACAGCTGTCAACGCAGCTGCATAATGAGCACTATCTGAGAATTCAGGGCCGTGTCATGCAAATTCAGCTGCTAACACAGCAAGGTGAACCGGTTAATCGAAACTGGTCATACCGTTTTCCTGCCTTACCTTAAGGAATAATAATGAAGTACTTATGTTTGTTATTGTTATTGTTTACCTGGTCAGTGGCAGCTGAAAAAGTATTGCTAACCGAGGAATGGCAGCTAACTGAAAATGCTGATGAAGCTATTTATTATGCTGAAACAACACCAGCAGGTGACAATACCCTTTGGCCAGTGAAGGTGTTTTATGCAAAAAATCAGCAGCTGTACTTCAGTGGTACGTTAAACGGCTCTGATTTATTGCAAAGCCCTATCGTCGAAGACTTCGTGTACTACCACGAAAACGGCCAGATGATGACCAAAGGACACAGTAATCGCGAAGGCCAGTATCATGGCGAGTATTTCAACTATTGGTCAGACGGCACTGTGCGTAATCAATACCGGTATGTTGAAGGTGAACGTGACGGCGAGCAGCTTACGTTTTACGAAAATGGAAATCCGGAAAGCCGGGCACAGTACAAAAATGGCAAACCTTTTGGTATGACTGAGCGCTATTACAGCGACGGCACACTGTCATCGCGTAGCCATTTCAATGAGTATGGCCAGAACGGCCTGTATGAAAGTTTTCACAAAAATGGCCAGCCAGAGCAGCGGGCGATGATAAAAAACGGCGAGCGCGAAGGCGAGCGTTTGTATTGGAGTGAAGACGGCTCACCGGTTTATCAGCAGCACTATCTGGCTGGTAAGTTACACGGTGAAGAGCGCAGCTACCGTTACGGCGGTGTTTTATATTCGGTTAAGCAGTATCAGCATGGTATTCAGGTTGGCAAACAACTTACTTACGATGAA
Source organism: Rheinheimera sp. ATLC3 (assembly GCF_059429535.1). Taxonomy (NCBI): domain Bacteria; kingdom Pseudomonadati; phylum Pseudomonadota; class Gammaproteobacteria; order Chromatiales; family Chromatiaceae; genus Rheinheimera; species Rheinheimera sp. ATLC3. The sequence goes on along the minus strand of NZ_CM182103.1, from coordinate 348,997 downwards.
GCTGGCAAAGTTGTGACTGAGCAACACTTCGATGAAAAGGGCCGCGAAGTTCAGTCTGTTTCTTTTAACAGCGCGGGTAACAAAACCCGCCAAACGGATATTCGCTATGGTGAAAAAGGCAATATCTCGACAGAGCAGCATTACAACGAGCAAGGCCAGTTGATATATAAAAATGAAATCGATAACGGTCGCAATTGGCGCTTATTGCAACGTTTTGATGACAATGCAGAGCTTATTGGTCGGGAAGAGCGGCTAAACGGTAACTATACCGGGCTGTATTTGGGCTCTGACTGGCAAGGCAATCAAACCCGGGCTAATTACCGTGACGGTGAATTTCACGGTGACTATAGCGAACAAACGCCGGATGGCAGCGAGTTTAACCGGGGTAAATATAAAAACGGTAAAAAAGTGGGAAAGTGGGTACAGCAAACCGAGTTTAGTACGCTGACCGAGAAATATAACGATAGGGGCGAGCCGGACGGCGAGCAAACAGAAGTAGACCCGCAAGGCGTTGTGTTGCTACAGGCGTTCTACCGCAATGGCAAGCTTGAAGGCGATTATATAAAACGTGATGCAAGCGGGCAGCTACAAGCCAAAGGGCGCTATATCAATGGCGAAAAACACGGAAACTGGCAAGAGCGTGACCTGTATTCATACGGTGCGCCACTGCTGTGGCAGGGCAACTACCGGCAGGGCAAAATGATTGGCCTGTGGCAGGCGGTATCTGACGCCGGGCATTTACTGGCCTCGACTAAGTATGATGACAATGGCCTTAAGCAAGGCAAAAGCTACCGCTTTAACGAAGACGGCAGCCTTATTTCGATTGAAGAGTTTAAAGACGACATAGCACCCGATTTGCCCCGCTATTACTACAACGGCGTAAGCAGTGAAGATGATACGGGGATTTAGCAAATGCAAACACCGGTTGTATCTATAACTTGTTGTAAGGTATAAAAAACCAATGTAATGTTTTGAATATTAAATTTACAAAGGCTGAAAAGTCCGTATTTAAATAAGGATCTTTCCGCCGAATAAGCGTTAGGCATATAAGGAGGGTTCAGTGAAAAAATTAAATTTAGTATTTATATCCCTTATCTTATCTTTTTCTAGTTCTGCAAATGAAAAGTTTACGACAGATCAGTTAATCGAAAAGGCAAAGGCATTTGTATCGGCTAAAAATGCTCGCCAACAACCAAATACAACCACTAAAGACATAGACCATTACATATCGCTATTATCTGATGATTTCATTGATGAGCATGTAAAATTTGAGTTTACCTATACTGATAAGTCGAAGCTCCGTTCAGATATGGTTGGTAAACTAAAAGATGAAGTCATTAATAGCAATATTGAGATAAACGAAATTATGGTAGGGGCTAATGTTGTTTTTATAAAAATGACTGAAAAAGGTAAAGTTAAACCTGCACACTTAGATGAAACCATTGAATATAGTAAAACTAATATTGTCTCATTAGAGTTTAACGAATCAGGTTTAATTAAGCATATCCGCCGACACCACGGTTAATGTATGCCTAACAAAAATTTAAAGCGGGACTGCGAACAGTTTGCTCAGTTTCGCTTCGCTATATATTTTAGAAAACTATTTTCAGCCCCTTAAATGTGCGTTATGTGCGGCAACTCTGCAGCTGTCGGCTTACTGTCGGGTAATTTACGTACCTGACAGGTGAAAATATAAGTAACACTGTTGGTTCAGGAGTACAGGAGCCATCTGATGATTTTAAAAGAACTGCGACTTAGTCGGCATATTTCTCAAGAGCAATTAGCGCAAATGTCCGGGCTTAATGTTAGAACCATTCAGCGTATTGAGAGTGGTCACAATGCTAGTTTTGAATCATTAAAATGTCTTGCTGCGGCTCTTGATGTCGATGTGACAACACTGAACCAGGAGACATTTATGATTGATAAAAACACAGCTAATTGGCAAAAACTGCCGCTTTTTTTGAAAATGTGGTTTGTGCTAAATTTTTTGCAAATCAGACCAGCACGCAGCACAGCAGATAGGGTTGAAAAAATATCGCACATTTTCGGCTTTTTATTTTGTTGCCTTGGGCTTGTGAGTGAAGCGGCTCTGGTAGGTGGTATTATTATGCTTGCAACAGCCTACTTGTTTTACATGTTGAAGTGGCAAGGTGATAAGTATGGTATCTGGTATGACCCTGACGCAGCGATGGGCACATAACAATCGCCACCAAAATGCGCCTTTTGGGCGCTCGAAACCTCCCCCGAATAAAGTAGACGCCTATCATTACGAAGAGGTAGGCAAAAGATGGCTAAGATACTTAGCGACCAGAGGATTGATGAATGAATAGGATGTTAGGCGATAACAAGCTTGCGCGGGTAGCAGGCGCTGTATACCTCATTGTTGTCATTACAGGCATATTTAATCTTGTATATGTACCTTCTCAAATAAACGTTCCTGGTGATATAGCTGGCACCATTGCCAATATCGAATCTTCGATGCTTCTTTATAGGTTCGGTATTGCCGTGGGCCTGATTAGCTTTTCAGCATATCTACTACTGCCCTTGGCTTTGTATAGATTGCTGCATCATGTGAATAAGCAATCCGCAGTTTTAATGGTCATATTGGCGATATCTAGCGTCCCGGTCACTTTCGTTGGCATTCTCAATAAAGTAGATATTCTCTCGCTCATTGCACAGGCAGGGTATTTACAAAACCTCACCACCGAGCAGTTACACTTTCAGGTTGGCCTCTTGCTCCACTCTTACAGCAATAATCTTTTGGTTTCTCATATTTTTTGAGGGCTTTGGTTACTTCCCTTTGGTTATCTGGTTTATCACTCTGAATTTCTCCCAAAACTTCTAGGTGTCTTCCTTATGCTCGGCTGTTTCGGGTATCTGATTGACTTGTTTGGCCGCCTTATATATCCTCCATTTTCAAGCACACTGATTGGTGGATACATTACCGCTCCCGCTTCTATAGGAGAGATTGGCATTTGTTTGTGGCTTTTGCTGTTCGGTGCTCGCAGATCTTTATTTAATAAAGGTGCTACTCAATCGCAGACCTAGCTGGATCTCAGCCGCTGCACGAGTTTCTGCCTGTGCTACGAGCATTAGGCAATAATATGAGTTGGTGCAAGGATTTTTCGATGTATAAGATAATTGGTGGAATAGTAGGTATTTTTGGTATTGCAATAATGACTTACTTCAATCTCCTGTCATCCACAGCGCCAAACCCAAGGTATGCACTTATTGGCGCGGTTATATTTGCCATTGGGCTTGGTATTATTATGGTTAATCGTTTTAAAGTTAAGTCTGATAAAAATGGCAAGGACTAACAAGGTGCGACATTCTGGGCCTGTGGACCCAGCGACGTTCACAAATTCGCGCGTATGTGCGGGGCGTTAATGTCCACTTTCGCTCACATCTGACTGTCAGTTGAAAGATAAACTTTTATTCAAAACTGTAAGTTCAGACATGAGCTACTACAAACCAGCCGTACTCAGGCTGATTAACGGTATTTTCTCTGCGCTTTGCGTTTACGCTCCGCTTCGCGCTCGGCTTTGTCTTTCGCTTTGGCGGCTTCTTCGGCTTTGGCTTCAATAAGCTCCTGGCTTACCATCTCTGGGGTTTCCAGCGTAATGCCACCGATATTGCCGGCACGTAGCTCTGTTATCAGAATTGAACCGACTTTTTCCAGGTCGACAATACCGCCTTTACGCATAGCGCCGCGCTTTATGCCAATGGCGTCCATCAACGCGATATCGTTCTCTGGCACTTCCGTTAAGCCAAAACGTTGCATTACGGCCTGTGGGTACGCCTGCAGCAAATAATCGGCGGCAAACATAGCGATATCAGCGTAGTCAAATACGGTGTCTTTAATGGCACCGGTTACCGCCAGACGATAGCCACAGGTTGGCGGGCTTAGCTTGGGCCATAAAAACCCCGGTGTGTCGGTTAAAATAACGTTGTTGTCCAGTTTAATGCGCTGCTGCATCTTGGTCACACCGGCTTCATTGCCGGTTTTAGCGATGGTTCTGCCAGCTAATGTATTGATCAGCGTAGACTTACCCACGTTTGGAATACCCATAATCATCGCTCGGGCGCCGCGGATGTCGAGGTTGCGCTCTGGCAGCATGTCGTTACACAGCTGCAACAGCGCCCGTATTTGTTCCGGGTTTTGCTGGCTGATAGGAATGGCTTTTATACCCGCCTGGCTGTCAAAGTGTTCTACCCAGCGCTGGGTTAAAGCTGGGTCGGCTAAATCGGCTTTATTCAGTACTTTGATACAAGGCGTATTGCCGCGAAGCTGCGGTACCAGAGGGTTTTCACTGGAGAAGGGAATGCGTGCGTCGAGCATTTCGATAATAATATCGACTTGCGGCATGACTTCGGCTATTTCTTTTCGGGCCTTGTGCATATGGCCCGGAAACCAGTTGATTGACATCTAGGGGTACCTTAAATTGAACTGACCGGCTATCAGCCAACCAGTAACGCTCACTGTAATAATGAGCGCTATGATACCGCAAAAATGTTCAAAGGTGTGTCACTGCAAAACGAACTGATAAAAACTCAGCACAGAAAGTGGTGCCAACACTGCAGAGTAATAAGCTGCATTAGGCAGCTGAATTACCCCCAGACTGCGAAACAGCAGCATCAATTGGTACAGCCCGGCGACAGGCGGCAACACCGTTAGCCAGATATTGCCGGTAAGTATCGGGAAAAACCAGCTGATAATGGGTTCACAACTACTGACTAATACAAACAGGGTTAGCAACAACAGGTAGTGTTTCGGAGAGAGCTCCGGCATTGGGGTCAAATTGTCCATAATGCTCTACGATCAGATAAACCAGATAATTTAATATAAAAAAACAACATCCCATTTACCCGCGATGTTTTGTGTAAAAGTGTAATACCGCCGAAGCTTAGGCATTAGTTTCCACTTTGGCAATGGTTTTTGTTAAAAAAGTATCATTATTGCGACGTATTTGTGGCGTCATTTAGCTCAGGCTCTTCCTCGGCTGGCGGCTCATAACGGCGTATTTGCAGTATTATGCCCAGATAAGGGTGATCAAGGTAATGAATTTCGCCACTGATGACTCTGCGGCTTTGGCGCACATAAATCGTCTGCAAGCCGTTGTCCTGTGCCGGTAGGCGCAGGTTAAATTCGGTGTTTACAAATAAATAATGATCCAGATGCAGCTTAAACAAACCATCCAGCTGCCATACCTGATCCGGCAGGTTACGGCTGCTGAGGCTGTCTGAATGTACCGGATTATCAATTGCCGATACTGCTGTATCTGGCAGCTGGCTGTTTGCATTTAATTGTTGTAACAACACGTCAATATTGGACATTAACTGATGAGCGTCGGTGTCGTTAGCTGCGACTAAATCATGGCTGACAAGCTCTGCGTTGTCAGAAGTGAGGGGGGCTGCATCTGCCGTAACGTCAGAAACCGGCTGACCCCAGTAGTCGAATTGCTCACTGTAGTTTTTTCCGCTGAACCAACGGCTGCCGATAGCCCGGCGTTCGGTCACCGGCGCCTGGCGCCAACTGGTGTGCAGTAAAAGCTGAGTGCCCGCAGAGCGGGTAATTTTGCTGGCAATATCTGTTAGCTGCAGCGATGCGCGCTCTGCCAGATAAGGCGTGTTCGCGTGTACTCCTGAGCCTGTTAAAACAGCAGGCAGCGCGGCAGGGTACGGCACTTTATCGTAACTGCGGCGGGGCTCAAACAGATTACCAAGCTGCCAGCTGTGTGGCTGGCGTTCCACTATACAAAGCTGCGCCGATAGTGCCTGAGTAAACTGATATCCATCTTCCGGCAACTGCGAGCTATTACACAGGGGTAATTCGGCCAGCAGGCTGGATAAGTCCGGCTGCAGCAGCGGCGTCACCAGGTCATAGGCTCTGCCGGGCTTTATCGCCGTTACAGCATCACCGAAATTTTCCTGCAACGATGCCGGTGGCGTTTGACTGAAAATCAGCATTTCAACTTCAAACCAGCGTTGTTCCTGAGCATGTAATACCGAGCTAAACAGCGCGGCGCTTATGAAACTGCAACTGACAGCTTTACTCATTTTTGTACCTTATGTCTGGCAAAATCCTGCAACATGTTTGCGATAAGGCTCAGACGTGCTGCGCCATCATCAGAGGCAATATTAAAACGTAACTTCTGCCCACCCTCGAGTTTAAATACCCGTGATTGCTTTTGAATAAGCTCAATAATATAAGCTGGTGATACAGCTGTTTTTTCACTGAATTCGACCAGGCCACCTTTACTGTTCGCCTCGATACGCCGGATCCCCAGCTGCTGCGCCTGAATTTTAAACTCGGATATCGCCACCAGGTTTTTAGCGGCATCTGGCAATAAGCCAAACCGGTCTATCAGTTCTACCTGAACGTCATCCAGCTCTTCCACACTGGTCGCTGACGCCAGCTTTTTATAGCAGGATAAGCGTAAATTTACATCCGGAATATAACTTTCAGGTAGCAGCGCAGGTATGCGCAGCTCCATTTCAGTCTGTTGGCTTAGCATCGCATCAAGGCTCGGCTCTCGGCCTTCTTTTAAGGCTTTAACAGCCTGTTCCAGCATGTCCATGTATAAACTAAAACCAACGGATTCTATCTGGCCACTTTGTTCATCGCCCAGTAACTCGCCAGCGCCGCGGATCTCTAAATCATGTGTCGCCAGCGCAAAACCCGCGCCTAAATCTTCCAGGCTTGCTATGGCCTCAAGCCGCTTTTCAGCATCTTTGGTCAGACGCTTAGGGGGAGGGGTCAGCAAATAGGCATAAGCCTGATGATGCGAGCGACCGACACGTCCGCGCAGCTGGTGAAGTTGTGCCAGGCCAAAATTGTCGGCACGATTGATAATAATGGTGTTTGCGGTTGGCACATCGATACCGGTTTCAATGATGGTTGAGCAGAGCAGCACATTAAAACGTTGGTGGTAAAAGTCTGCCATGATTTGCTCCAGCTCGCGCTCACGCATCTGGCCATGTGCAATACCAATGATGGCTTCTGGCAATAACTGTGCTAAATCCGCTGCGGCTTTCTCAATAGTAGCAACATCGTTGTGCAAAAAGTACACTTGGCCACCCCGCAGAATTTCACGCATCACCGCTTCACGGATCAGGCCGTTTTCGTACTCGCGGACAAAGGTTTTCACGGCGAGGCGTCTGGCCGGTGGGGTGGCGATAATCGACAGATCCCGCATGCCGGACATCGACATATTCAGCGTACGGGGAATGGGGGTGGCGGTTAATGTCAGAATATCAATATCGGCACGCAGCGCTTTGATTTTCTCTTTTTGCCGCACGCCAAAGCGATGCTCTTCGTCGACAATCAACAGGCCAAGATCCTGCAGTTTGATATCATCCTGCAGTAGCTTATGAGTACCAATTAAAATATCGACTTTACCGCTGGCGACATCTTCAAGAATGGCTTTTTGTGCTTTGGTGCTGACAAAACGCGACAATACTTCGACCCGTACCGGCCAGTTGGCAAAGCGGTCTTTAAAGTTTTCAAAATGCTGTTGTGCCAAAAGTGTCGTGGGTACCAGCAGCGCCACCTGTTTGCCGTCATTTACCGCAACAAAGGCTGCCCGCATTGCCACTTCTGTTTTACCAAAACCGACATCACCGCAAACCAGCCTGTCCATTGGCTGCGGGCTTTGCATATCGCGCAGCACAGCATCGATGGCGTCCTGTTGGTCTGCAGTTTCCTCATAAGGGAAGCTATCGGCAAAGGCCATGTACTGACCATCATCTATGGCAAAGGCATAACCCTGGTGTGCTGCGCGCTGGGCGTACACATCCAGCAGCTCTGCCGCCACATCTCGCACTTTTTCTGCCGCTTTACGCCGTGATTTTTCCCAGCTGTCGTTGCCGAGTTTATGCAGCGGCGCTTGTTCTGCATCGTTACCACTGTAACGGCTGAGCAGATGCAAAGAGGTGACCGGCACATACAGCTTGCTGCCGCCAGCGTATTCAATGGTGACAAACTCAGCACTGATGCCGCCAGCATCGAGTAACTGTAAGCCCTGATAACGGCCGATACCATGTTGTAAATGTACTACCGGCTGGCCAAGATTCAGCTCAGCCAGATTGCGGATAACCGTATCACTGGACACCTGCTGGCTGCGTTTACGCCGTCTGCGCTGACTGATTTTTTGCCCGAACAGCTCGTTTTCACTGATCAGCGCCAGCAGACCGGGTTTGTCAATCAGCACGCCTTGTTCCAAAGCACCGACAATAATGCCCAAATCGTCTTTGCTTTGTTCAAAAGCCGCCAGGTTGTCGTATTGAGCAATGCGGATCCCGGCTTTTTGCAGCAGTTGCAGTAAGCTTTCGCGCCGGCCTTCGCTTTCTACAAAAAACAGTGCCCGGCCTTGTTGCTGCTTAAGTGAAAGCATAAATTGCTGCAGCGCCTGCAGCGGGTTTTTCAGCTGATGATTAACACTCAGATCTGCCAGGGTAGACACTGTGGCATTCGCCTGGCCTGCGCGGGCAGGCAGCAAGGCCTGGCTAAGCCGGATACGGCCGTGCTGTTTCAGTGCAGCAAACAGCTGGTCGACTGAGAGATAAAGCTCGTTGGGCTTCAGTATTGGCCGCAGCAGGTCAATTGCTCTGTCGTCATAGCGCCGTTTTAATTCCTGCCAGAACTTTTCAGCCGCATGCTCTGTATCACCCAGTAACAGAAAGCGGCTGTCTTCAGGCAGGTAATCAAATAACGTGGCTGTTTTTTCGGTAAACAGCGGTAAATAGTATTCAATACCAGCTGGCAACATACCCTGACTAACTTGCTGATACAGCGATTCTTTTTCATTTCGGGCGGCAAAGCGCTCGCGATAGGCAATACGAAAGCGTTCAATTGCAGCCTGATCTGTCGGAAACTCGTGTGCTGGCAGCAGCTCGATCTGATCAACCTGCGCCTGGCTACGTTGGTTGTCCGGGTCGAAGGTGCGAATGCCGTCGACGTCATTATCAAAAAAGTCGATACGATAGGGCGTAGCTGCGCCCATTGGGTACAGATCCAGAATAGAGCCGCGGGCAGAAAACTCACCGTGCTCCATCACTTGCTCTACGCTGCGGTAGCCAACAGCAGCCAGCTGGCGTTTTAGCGCGGCTAAATCGGCTTGCTGGCCTTTTTTGATCAGAAAACTGTTTTGCTCAAGATAATCGCGATGGCAAATACGCAGCAATAAGGTGCTGACCGGCACGATAACCACACCCCGGTCTAACCTGGCCAGCTGATACAGGGTTTTTAGGCGCTGTGAAACAATATCCTGGTGCGGTGAGAATACATCGTAGGGCAGTGTCTCCCAGTCTGGCAGTGTAAGCAGCGGGCAGTCTGTTGGCGATAAAAACACCGCCAGTTCCTGCTCCAGTCGCAGTGCAGTTGGTGTGTCGGGTACCAGCAATAGATAAGTGCCGCTGTGCTGGCGTAACAACTGACTAATTGCCAGCGGTAAAGCCGCACCTTGTAAATTGCCCCAGTGTAATTGGTCTGAGGCGTGCTTAATCTGGGGTAATGCAGAGATAAGATCCATGTAAAACAACTAACCTATAATGCGCTAAAGCCAATACTAAGAAGATGTGTGCTGCTGACGCTGCTCGGCTTTCTGTTTTAAAAGTTTTGATTGCTGATGCAGGCTGGCACGCACAATCAGCTCACGATCTTCTTCTCTGATACAGGAAAATACCACTTTTACCTGCCATTTTTCAGCCACTTGCTCACAGCTTAATACCTGGCCATAACAAAATACTGCGCCATCGTTATTATCCAGAAACAGTTTAACTTCTACTACCTGCAGCGGTGACAGTGCGCTGTCGGCCAGGTAGCAACAGCCGCTGCCACTGTAACTTTGGGTAACATAGCGTGTGCTTTCGTCGTCCTGTTGTCTGAGCACATAATGCAATAATAAATCTATTTTACGGGCCTGTTGTTGCAGGTAGTTTGCCAGCTCTTCTGCCAATTCGCCCAGGCGATTGAGTGAGCGCAGGGCAGAACTGTTCAGGCTGTTGACGTCGGACGCCATCAGAAAAGGTGCCGGAATGGCCTCTGCCAATTCACGTATTGAAGGCAACGGCCTGTCCAGCGCCCTGACATTGAGGCTGATGCCATGTTCTACGCTGAAGTAATCCTGATAAGCTTCATCCAGCTGCTGTAATGTTAACTCACTCATGGGCCTACCTTTGCAAGCTGCTTGTCACAACTGACAATAATCTCTATGATCGTCGCCACTTTACCATCTAACGCAGGTCTTGTCCTGAAGATTAGAATGCAGTTACCAGTCAGTTTGTTCATCGGTTTACGTTATAGCCGAAGCCGTAAAGGTAATGCCTTTATTTCTTTTATTTCACTGTTCTCTGTGGCCGGTATTTTTCTGGGCGTTATGGCACTGACAGTAGTCAGCTCGGTCATGAACGGTTTTGAAGGTGAGCTTAAAAAACGTATTCTGGGTGTCATACCTCATGTGGTCGTTACCGCATCCGATGACGATACCGAACGCTGGCAGCCGGCTCTACTGGCACAGCCGCTGGTGCAGCAAATAACCCCGTTTTTGCAAACGGAAGCGCTGGTGCAGTCACCGCGCCAGCTAACCGGTGTTTTGCTGCAAGGCGTTACCGCCGATGCCATTCCGGATTTTATGCAGCAGGCGTTGTTGGCAGGTGACTGGCAACAGTTTGCGGCCGAGCGCTATGTTGTCATGCTGGGCCGGATGCTGGCAGAGCAGCTGCAGGTGTCGGTGGGTGACCAGCTGCGTTTTATGTTGCCTCAGGCTGGTAGCTATACCCCGATGGGCTGGGTACCACGGCAGAGACTGTTTACTGTCGCCGGCATTCTTGACACCGGCTCTGACGTCGACAAGTTGCTGGCCGTCACTAATCTGGCAGATTTAAGCCGGCTTAGCGGTAATACGAATACGGCAACGCAGTGGCGTATCACCCTGACAGAGCCTTTTGCTGCACCGCACCTGGCACAACAGCTCGCTGCCGATGAAACGCTAAAGGTGCAGGACTGGCGGCAAACCCAGGGTAAGTTGTTTGCTGCCGTTGCGATGGAAAAAGCCATGATGTGGCTGATGTTACTGCTGATCGTGGCGGTAGCAGCGTTTAATATAGTATCAGCGCTGGTGATGATGGTGACAGACAAACAGGCAGAAATTGCGATTTTAAAAACCCTGGGCATGAGCGATCGCAAACTGTTTGCTGTGTTTGCTGTGCAGGGGCTCAGTAACGGTTTAACCGGTGCCATTAGCGGTGCTGTGGCAGGTGTATTGTTATGTTGGCAGCTAAATCCGCTGCTGGCATTGCTGGGGCTGCAACTGGCGCCGGGGATAGCGCTACCGGTAGATATCCGGCTCGACCAGCTTTGTCTGATACTGCTAAGTGCCGTATTTCTGACGTTGCTGGCGGTATGGTATCCGGCAAAACGCGCAGTAAGTATTAATCCAGCGGAAATATTACGTGATGAGTAATGTATTAACAGCAGAGCAGATCTGCAAAAGTTATCGCGATGGCCAGCAGGTCACGGATGTATTACACGGTGTTGATATTAGTATTAACCGCGGTGACATGCTGGCTATAGTGGGCAGCTCAGGTTCTGGCAAAAGTACCTTGCTGCATATTCTGGGTACGCTGGATAAGCCTGATAGCGGCAAGCTAACACTGCTTGGCAAAGATGTCGCAAGCTTGTCATCGGCGCAAAAAGCCGCGCTTCGTAATGAACAGCTGGGATTTATTTATCAGTTTCATCATCTGCTGATGGATTTTACTGCACAGGAAAATGTGGCCATGCCACTTTTGATCCGTGGATTATCAGCCTCAGCTGCAAAGCAGCGTGCAGCGGCGATGTTGCAGCGGGTAGGTTTGTCACACCGTCTTAGCCATCGCCCGGCTGAGTTAAGTGGGGGTGAACGTCAGCGGGTAGCTATCGCCCGTGCGTTAGTTGCTGAGCCTGCATTGATACTGGCGGACGAGCCAACAGGAAACCTTGATCAGCATACCGCTGAATCGGTATACCAGTTGCTACGCAGTTTGAACCGTGAACTGGGCACCAGTTTTATCGTGGTAACGCATGATTTGCAGCTGGCATCGCGTTTGGATCGTCACCTGTTAATGCGTGATGGTCACCTGGAGACGGCTCATGGCTAATCTGGCCTGGCAGTTGGCAAAACGTTACCGTAATACCCGCCACAGCAGTGGCTTTATCCGCTTTATCTCCGCCAGCTCAACCTCAGGTATAGCGCTGGGGGTAGCCATTTTGATCCTGGCTTTGTCGGTGATGAACGGTTTTGAACAGGCACTGGAACAACGCCTGTTATCAGTGATCCCGCATGTTGAGCTGGAAGCTGCCGCTGAACCTATTGCCGACTGGCAAAGTAAGCTCAAACGGCTGTCACAGGCCGAAGGGGTAAAAGGCGCAGCACCTTATATTAAAACCAATGGTATGCTCCGCTTCGGTTCAGCTGTTAAAGCTGCTGAAGTGCGGGGCATAAAACTGGATGCAGAGCGTAAGATAAGTGATTTTGCCTCTTACGTTAGTGCAGGCGAGCTGGATAGCTTAGCGGATGGCGACATTGTACTGGGGCAGGGCATTGCTGATGCGCTGGCTGTGCAGGTTGGCAGCCAGGTGCAGTTGCTGCTACCAAAGCTTACCGAAGACGGCCGTCTTGCCAGCCACAGCACTGCTGTTTTTACCGTTAGCGCCATTGTTGCTATCGGCGGCCAGCTCGATTACAGCCATGTCTGGCTGGATATGGATACCTTAGCAAGGTTGCTGGCGTTTGAAAGTGGCACTGTGCAAGGGTTTGCATTTCGCCTGAGTGATATCTTTCAGGCGCCGCAAAGGGCGCGGGAGCTTGGCAGACTGTCTGAGGATTACGTCTATCTGCTGGACTGGTTCCGCACTCAGGGCCATGTATACCAGGATATTCAAATGGTGCGCAGTATTTTATATCTGGTGTTAGCGCTGGTGATAGCCGTGGCCTGCTTTAATATTGTGGCTACGCTGATCATGGCGGTAAGAGAGAAAGAAAGTGATATCGCGATATTACTGACTATGGGGGCTTCACCAGCGACAGTTATTTTCACTTTTATGTGGCTGGGTTGGCTCAATGGTTTAGTTGGCAGTGTCGTGGGTGCCGTTGTGGGGTTGCTGCTGGCAGGTTACATAGAGCCCATATTTGCATTAGTGACAAGGGTCTTAGGGCATTCACTGCTTGACCCCAGCATTTATTTTATTGATTTCATCCCCTCGTTGCTGCAATGGCAGGATGTTGCGCTGACGCTGGGAGTCGCGTTGTTGATGAGCTTGCTGGCAACCTTATATCCGGCCTGGCGTGCCAGCAAGGTGCAACCAGCGTTAGTGTTGGGGCAGCGTTAGTTTACCGGTTTGCTGCGTTTTAGCTTTCGCAGCAATTGGGCTTTTCGTATTGACACCCGCCATAGCCAGTCAATAACAAAATAACCGGCAACGGCTGAACATATTCCCATCAACAGGCAGCCGGTTAAAAACGGCTTACCTATCGACGCTATACTATGCTGTAACCAGGCCCAGCTGGCTTCAAACGCAAAGTGTTCTATTGGTGTACGCAGTACTACACAACCTACCAGATAACTTAAATAGAACAGCACCGGCATCGTCAGCGGGTTAGTTAGCCAAACCAAAGATACCGATAACGGCAGATTGACGCGCATCGGAATAGCGACAGCGGCTGAGGCGACCATTTGAAACGGGATTGGCATCCAGGCAAAAAATAGTCCGACAGCGAAAGCACCGCGGGCAGAGCGCCGGTTCAGATGCCACAAATTGCCATCATGCAGCAGCGATCCAAACAGCTTCAGAAGTTTCTGCTGCTTGATTTTCTCCGGAGATGGTAAATATTTCTTAATAAAGTTCTTTGGCATACAACCTGTTCACAAAAAACAAACATGAAATCTTTTTGTATCGGTGTGCTCGCTGGCAGCCTATTGTCATTATTTTTGCCAATAGTGCCACCTTTTTTCTCAGTATTTTTGCTGATACCGGTAATTTTAATCTTACTGCACTACAGTGGACTGTTTTATGCCGGGATCGTTGCGTTTTTTATCAGCTTTATCTGGCAATTTAATGTCTATCAGAACGCACAGCATGATCTGCTTGCCTCTGCACACAGTCTGACCGGTGTAATAACTGATACGCCCAAACATTACGCAGAGTATAGTCAATTTAAGTTGAAACTGGATGACGGTGCGGCTGCAGGGTATTACGTCACGCTGAACTGGAGCCATGCGCCTGACACTTTGCGCCAAGGCCAGCACTGGCAGCTGTGCGCCCGGTTGAAGCCTATCGCCGGTGTAGCCAATCCGGCAGGGGTAAACAAAGAAACCACCGCTTTGCTGGAGCAGGTCGTGGCGCAGGGCAGTGTGGTCACGTCACCGGCACCTCAATTATTGTCAGAGCAGCAAGGCATCCGCTCCCGCTGGTTATCGGATGTTACAGCCGCCGTACAGCCGTTACAGACGGCGCCATTGCTACTGGCCCTGACGATGGGCGAACGGCAGTTCTCTGCACCGCTCTGGCTTGGGTTGCAGCTATCCGGTCTGGCGCATCTGGTGGCGATATCCGGATTGCATGTTGGCTTGGTGTTCGGCTGGGGAATGCTGCTCGTTCGTTTACTGCCATGGCCGATACATTGTTTGGCCTGGCGCAGACCGGCAGGCATTATTTGTGGTTTGGTTCTGGCTTTGAGCTATGCCTGGCTCGCAGGTTTTGCCATCCCCACAATCAGGGCAGCCGTTGCGTTGCTAATGCTATCCGGTGCACTGTTGCAGCGTAAATCACTGAGCTACTTAAGTTTCTGGTTGCTGCTTGCGGCCATATTGTTACTCGCACAACCGATGTTTGTGTTAAGTAAAAGTTTCTGGCTATCGATGCTGGCAGTAGCTGTGATCTTTTTTGTGCTGTGGCGCTGGCCTTTACCTGCGACTACCTGGTTAGGCAGAGTAAAGATGCTGTTCGTTTTTCATCTCGTGCTGACCTTGTTTATGTCACTGCTCAGCGTGTTGATGTTTGACGGCAGTACAGCTTTGTCGCTGTTATCCAATCTGCTGTTTGTGCCCTGGTGTAGCCTGCTGGCTATTCCGGTACTGTTATTATGCTTGCTGGCAGAGTTGTCGGGTTTTCCCGGCAGTGAACTGCTGTGGCAGCTTTGCGATACGTTATTTCAACCTCTGATGTGGTGGTTACACTGGTGTGCAGCGCATGGCCGCTGGTGGGGGCTGCCTGATCTGCCGTTGCTGTTGGTGCTTGCTGTGACGTTGCTGTTGGTGCTTACGCTACTGATAAAAAAGCCTGTGCTCAGTTATCTGGCATTGGTTGTACTGCTACCTTTGCTGCACCAGCTTACAAAACCTGCCAGTTGGCAATTGCATATGATTGATGTTGGTCAGGGTTTAGCCGTACTGGTGCAAAATGGTGAGCATGGTTTGCTGTATGATGCCGGGCCGCGTTATGGTGAATACAGTGCTACATCGGCGCAGGTTTTGCCTTACCTGCGTCAGCGCGGGATCCGAAAGCTTGATTATCTGGTGCTAAGCCATGATGACAGTGACCACACCGGTAACTGGTTACTGCTAAAGCAGGCGTTCCCGGAGGTTAAAATATATTCTGATATCTCAGATGTCAGCCCGGCGCAGCCGTGCAATCAGTTGCCGGCATATTTTTTTCAGGCTCAGCTTCGCGTATTACACAGTGGCGGCAGCGGCAGTAAAAATGACAGCTCATGTGTGGTGATGCTCAGTGTACATGGCTGGAACATTTTGCTGCCGGGTGATATCAGCCAAAGCATTGAATTAGAGCTACTTAAAAAATATCCGGCGCTTAACGCCAATGTGCTGGTACTGGCCCATCATGGCAGCCATAGTTCAAGCCACTACCGGTTTATCCACCAGTTATCGCCGCAACTTGCGCTTAACAGCGCCAGCTTATATAACCGGCATAATCACCCGGCAGAGCAAGTGCAGCAGCGGCTTGCGATGCTTGGGGTTCCGCTGTTTAATACGGCAAACAGTGGTGCGTTGACACTTAATATCAGCCCCGCAAGGCTTGATTTGACAGAGTACCGCACACAAAGAATTCCCTTTTGGCAGCAAAAGCCGAGCACAAATGCTGAAACCTTAGTTACAACACGCTAGAATAAGCAAAATTTTTTCTCCAGGGTTCTATTTTGCCGCAGCCGGACATCATCAGATCTTCAACCGCACGCCGTTTACTCAGCTATGTAAAACCGTACCGTATGGGCTTTGTTGCCGCAGCGCTTGGCATGCTGGGGTATGCTTTGGTTGATGTGTATTTTATTTCTAACTTACCTGATTTTATTGATAAAGGTATTAACGACAAAAATACTGAGTATCTGCGTTATGCCCCGCTTTTTGTGGTAATTATTTTTCTGCTGCGTGGTTTATGTAACTTTGTAGCCAGTTACTGCCTGAACTGGGTTGGTACCCATATAGTGCAGAATATGCGCCAACAGTTGTTCGAGCACTATATGCGTTTACCGGTAAGTTTTCATGATAAACACTCTACCGGTGAGCTGATTTCAAAGGTTACCTACAATACCGAACAAATTAAACAAGCCACGTCAAAAGCACTGGCAGTGCTGGTACGTGAAGGCGTTTTTGTTACCGGTTTGGTCGTGATGATGTTTTATTACAGCTGGCAATTGTCGGCAATCTTTTTACTGATAGCACCGGTTATTGCAGTGGTGGTCCGGTTTGTTTCAAAGCGCTTTCGGATGTTAAGCCGCAATATTCAGACCGCAATGGGGGATGTGACCACCAGCTCTGAGCAAATGCTTAACGGCCACAAAGTTATCCTGTCTTTTGGTGGTCAGCAGATAGAGAGCAAAAGGTTTGCCGGTATCAATAATCTGACCAGACGTCAGGATGTAAAAATGGAAGCCACCCGCGCCATCAGTGTATCCTTGATACAGGTAATAGCATCCTTTGCTTTGGCTTTTGTAGTGTATATGGCCAGTTATCCCGACATGTTAGATAGCTTATCTGCAGGTGTTTTTACCACCATTGTTGGTTCCATGATGATGCTGCTGCGGCCGTTAAAACAGCTGACTACCGTTAACAGTGAGTTTCAGCGTGGGCTTACTGCGGCAGCCAGTGTGTTTGAGATCCTCGACCATCCGGTTGAGCAGGATACCGGTACCACTGAACTGACCGGGGTAAACGGTGATATCCGCTTTGAGCAAGTGAATTTTAGTTATCCCGGGCATGACAAGCAGGTATTGTCTGATATCAGTTTTACTGTACCCGCTGGCAAGACAGTAGCATTGGTGGGGCGCTCAGGTAGCGGTAAAACCACTATTTCAAGCTTGTTGCCGCGTTTTTATGAGCTAAGTAGCGGTGATATTTTTATCGACCAGCATAATATTCGCAGTTGCACACTGGCTTCGCTTCGCAAGCAAATGGCGTTGGTATCGCAGCACGTCACGCTGTTTAACGACACTATTGCAAATAACATCACTTACGGCTGCACTGAACCTATTTCCGAGCAGCAGCTGCAGTCGGTAGCAGAGAAAGCGCATGTGCTGGAGTTTGCCGCTCAGTTAAAAGACGGCCTGAATACCGTTATTGGCGAAAATGGCGTTAGTTTATCCGGCGGCCAGCGTCAGCGCATTGCTATTGCCCGGGCACTACTGCGTGAGGCGCCCATATTAATTCTGGATGAAGCGACGTCAGCACTGGATACTGAGTCCGAGCGGAAAATTCAGGCTGCGCTGAATGAGCTGTTAAAAGGCCGCACCAGCATCGTCATCGCGCACCGCTTATCTACTATCGAAAATGCAGACAGTATCATCGTAATGGAGCAGGGACGCATTGTAGAGCAAGGCGATCACGCAACGTTACTGGCGAAAGACGGCGCCTATGCTCAGTTATATAAACTGCAGTTTGGCGAGGCCTGATGAGCCGGCTGAGCCAACGCTTGCAACAGAGCTGGTATCAGGGCAAACCTTACTGGTTCTTGCTGCCACTGGCCTGGTTGTATGGCGCGGTGACGGCGCTGCGCCGCTGGTTGTTCCGGCTGGGTGTACTTAAACAACACCGCGTCAAGGCGCCTGTCATTGTAGTGGGAAATATCAGCATCGGCGGTACAGGCAAAACGCCTTTTACGCTTATGCTGTGTAGCCTGCTACGGCAAATGGGCTGGCAACCGGGTATTGTCAGTCGCGGCTATGGTGCTGGTATCCGTCGGCCACTGCAGGTTTCACCTGATGCAAATGCAGAGCAGGTGGGCGACGAGCCATTGCTACTTGCCAGACGCAGCGGCTGCCCGGTAGTCGTTTGCCCGGACAGAGTCGCAGCGGCACAGTATTTATTGCAGCACAACCGGTGTGACATCATCATAAGCGATGATGGTTTGCAGCATTACCGCTTAGCCCGTGACGCGGAAGTTATTCTGATTGATGGTAGCCGCGGTTTAGGCAATGCCCGGTTATTACCCGCAGGGCCGCTACGCGAGGGTGCCTGGCGGTTAAAGCAGGCTGATATCGTGGTTGCCAACAGTCAAGCTGTCGCCGGAGCTGACGGTGTTATGCAATTAAAAGCCGCGCCCGCGCGCTCGCTGATATCGGATTCTGAGCTCGATAGCCGTGATGTAACACTGGTTGCCGGTATCGGCAACCCGCAACGGTTCGAGCGTACGGCTGTTGCGGCGGGTTTTAATATTACGGCAAGGCATTATTTTGCTGATCATCATAAGTTTACTGCCGCAGATTTTACTGCTATTGATGGCCCGGTTCTGATGACAGAGAAAGATGCAGTAAAATGCCAACAGTTTGCTAAAGCAGACTGGTTCAGCCTTGGCGTTGATGCTGAGCCTGATGCACAATTAAAAACAAAACTCACACTTTTATTGACTGAACTGCGGAGCAAATATGGCACTTAAAGCAGCACTGACCGAGATCCTGGCGTGTCCGCTATGTAAGGGTAAATTGAAATATGATCAGGCAGGGCAACAGCTTATTTGCACCTTTGATCGTCTGGCGTACCCAATCCGCGATAATATTCCGGTTCTGTTGGCTGATGAAGCCCGGGAGCTGACACTGGAAGAGACTGAACAATGGCGTTCGTAGTCGTTATACCGGCCCGTTTTGCCAGTAGCCGGTTGCCAGGCAAGCCGTTGGCTGACATTGCTGGTAAAACCATGATTGAACGGGTCTACCAGCAGGCATTGCAAAGTGGTGCCAGCAGGGTAGTGGTGGCAACAGATGACAGACGAGTCGCCGATGTAGTCGATTTATTTGGCGGTGAAGTCTGTATGACCAAAGCAGAACACAATTCGGGTACCGAGCGATTGGCTGAAGTGGTTAGCAAGCTACAGCTCTCAGCCGATACAGTGGTAGTTAACGTGCAGGGCGATGAACCCTTTATTCCGCCAATCATTATTCGGCAGGTGGCACAGAATCTGGCGACCCAACAAAAAGCGCAAATGGCGACATTGGCGGTGCCACTTAGCCACGCTGACGAAATCAGCAACCCAAACATTGTTAAAGTTGTCAGTGACAAAGATGGCTACGCATTGTATTTCAGCCGCAGCGTCATCCCGTATGACCGAGATGGTAATTTTCAGGCAGAATTGGCCCGTCATTACCGGCGTCATATTGGTATTTACGCTTATCGTGCTGGCTTTATACAGCGTTATGTTGATTGGCCAGCCTCAGCCTTAGAACAGATTGAATCGCTGGAGCAACTGCGCGTGTTATGGCAAGGCGAAGCCATTCATGTTGATACCGCACTGGAAACACCAGCAGTGGGGGTGGACACGCCGGCAGATCTGGAGCATGCCCGCCGGTATGCAGCCAGCCTTAACTAATGACGCACAGTTTCTCCGTTGTTGATGAGCAGCACGATTTTGTTGTGCTGGATAAAGCGCCGGGTATCAGCTTTCACAGCGATGACGGCCCTGGCTTGGCCGCAATTGCAGCGAAAACGTTAGGGTATGAACTGTTTCCGGTTCACCGGCTGGATAAGGTCACCTCAGGCCTTATTATTCTGGCTCGCAGTAGCAGTGCGGCTGCAGAGCTGACGGCGTTATTTACCTTACATCAGGTGGAAAAATATTATCTGGCGTTATCAACCGGCCGCGCAGCCAAAAAACAAGGCTGGGTAAAAGGTGATATGACACCGGCCCGGCGCAGTGCCTGGAAGTTGTTAACCAGCCAGCACAACCCGGCGGTAACGTATTTTGTCAGCCAAGGCTTCGACGAACTGCCATTCCGGGCGTATTTACTCAAACCCTTTAGTGGAAAAACACACCAGATCCGTGTCGCGATGAAAAGCCTTGGCGCACCAATAAGCGGTGATGTGTTATATCAGGCCGAGGTGGCTGACAGGGTGTACCTGCATGCCTATGCCTTACAATTTACGGTCTCAGGCCAGCAATACCGCTATGTCGCAGCACCACAGTATGGTGACAAGTTCCAACAGTTAATCCAGCATAACGGATTGTCAGAATGGCAGCTGCCGTGGCAGTTGAATTGGCCGCAGTACAGGCAACCTAAACAGGTTAGAAATTAAAGATGTCAGATTATCAGTTACGCTTTGCCGGTATAGGCCGGTTATATGGGATAAGTGCGCTGGAAAAATTTCGCCAGGCACATGTGTGTGTCGTCGGCATTGGTGGCGTTGGCAGCTGGGCTGCAGAGGCTTTGGCCCGCTCTGGCATAGGTAACATAACGCTGATAGATCTGGATGATGTCTGTATCAGCAATATTAACCGGCAACTACATGCGCTGACCGATACGGTAGGCCAGGACAAAGTGGCGGTTATGGCACAGCGGATAAAAGCGATTAACCCAGAGTGTAATGTGATTCAGGTCGAAGATTTTGTCGCCACAGATAATCTGGTGCAATTAATCAGTCCTGATCTGGATTATGTCATTGATGCCATCGACTCTATTAAGGCCAAAGTGGCGCTGTTGGCTCATTGCAAACGCAATAAAATTAAAGTGATTAGTACAGGTGGCGCTGGCGGCCAGACTGATCCGACCCAAATTCAGATAGCCGACTTAACCCAGACGATCAATGACCCCTTACTGGCCAAGGTGCGTAATAGCTTGCGGCGGGACTATAACTACAGCCGTAATCCTAAGCGGCGCTTTGGCATTGATTGTGTCTATTCGACGGAACAATTGGTGTATCCGCAGCCTGATGGCAGTGTGTGCCAGCAAAAAACAGCTCAGGTTACTGACAGCGGTGAGGTTAGCAGCATGCGGCTGGATTGCAGTGGTGGCTTTGGTGCCGTAACAGTAGTTACGGCCAGCTTCGGTTTAGCAGCCGTATCCAGAGTATTGAAAAAACTGGCGCAGACAGCGTAGTTACGCTTATCAATCAGGCGGCGGGGCAGCAGGCTTTTATTTTTTCAGCCATGGCTGTCAGGCCATTGCCGCGGGACTGGCTTAAATAGGGCTTCAAATTTAATTGGTCAAACTTATGGCACAAGTCAAACTTAGCCAGCTCCGCACTGCTCATGCCATTAACCAGACATAGCATAATAGCCATCAGACCTTTTACTATCCTGGCTTCACTGTCCAGGATAAAGTAATGTTTGTCAGTGCTTTTATCGTGGTAGTGCATCAACCAGGCCCGGCTTTCGCAGCCTTTTACCAACCATTCCTGTTGTTTCATTTTTTCAGGCATCGGTGGTAACTTTTTGCCAAGTTGCATCAGGATACGGTATTTGGCTTGCCAGTCCGAGGCTTGCTGAATATCCGCTAAATCCCTTGTTTGGATCTCCTGCAGCGCAGGTTTGGTATCTGCCAGTAATTGTTCTAATGTCATGCAGTCAGTATCTCCACGGCTTGCTCCAATGCGAGCAGGCACCGGTTTACATCATCCAGTGTGTTGTATGCGGCAAATGCACATCTTACAGCACCGGGTCTTGCTAAATAACTGAATAGCGGCATGGCACAATGTTGCCCTGAGCGTACAGCTATACGATGTTGATCCAGTATTGCTGCAACGTCTGACGGATGCTCACTGTCAACATTTAATGCCACTACGCCTGCATTATGCACAGGCATGGACAAAATATCTACGCCTTTTATTTTGTCCAACCCATTGAAGAATGCTTTTAGTAACAGCGCTTTATGTTGAATAATGTCACTGTTGTTATATTGTTGTATCCATTGCAGTGCAGCGCCAAGGCCGATTACGCCAGCAATATTGGGCGTTCCGGCCTCCAGACGAAAGGGGAGTTTGTTAAAGGTTGTGTTAACAAAACTAACCTGTTCTATCATCTCTCCGCCAGCTAGCAGCGGGGTAAGTTGTTCCAGCAGCTCTGTTTTACCATACAGCACCCCCGTGCCGGTCGGGCCATAAATTTTGTGACCTGAAAATACATAAAAATCACAGTCAAGCTGTTGCATGTCGGGTTGTTGGTAAACCACGCCCTGTGCGCCATCTATAACCGTTACTGCACCGGCAGCTTTTGCCATCGCAACCATTTGTTGCGCCGGTTGAATATGGCCCAGCACGTTTGATACCTGGCTGAAGCTAACAACTTTGGGCTTTTTTTGCAGCAACTGCTGATAAGCCTCCAGGTCAAGTTGCAGGTTTTTATTAAGGGGTATCACATCAATCTCAATACCATGGCGCTGACAGTGTAGTTGCCACGGAACGATATTAGCGTGATGTTCAAGCTGAGTGAGTAGAATACGGTCACCAGGCTGCAGTAAAGTGTGCATCAGACCAAAGGCAATCTGGTTCAGCGCTGCTGTGGCGCCACTGGTAAAGATGATTTCGTGGCGGTGTTTTGCATTAATAAAGCTGGCTATGATATCACGGGCTTGTTCAAACTCAGTGGTTGCCCGCTGGCTTAATTGGTGTGCTCCGCGATGCACGTTACTGTTTTGCTGCTGATAAAATCGCTGTACAGCATCGGTGACCGCCTTCGGTTTGTGCATGGTGGCCGCATTGTCAAGATACACCCAATCAGGTTGCAGCTGAAAAAACGTGAACTGGCTGCGAAACTGCTGAACGTCAAAACCACTCATAGCAACGGGACTCATCAATTGAAAGGCGCGATTTTGCCTGTTTTTACGTGACGGTGCAAATCAGCTGGGCGCTGTTACGGGCAGTCTGTTTGCTGTTATCAGAAATAAAAAAAGCGGCCGTAGCCGCTTTTTTAAGTAAAACGTAATTAACGCTTATTCAAAGGTTTGAAATCACGCGCTGTGTAACCGGTGTACAACTGGCGTGGACGGCCGATTTTGTGGCCTTTTTCGCCCAGCATTTCGTCCCAGTGAGAGATCCAGCCTACAGTACGCGACATCGCGAAGATCACGGTGAACATACTGGTTGGAATACCGATGGCTTTTAAGATGATACCTGAGTAGAAATCTACGTTCGGGTAAAGTTTCTTCTCGATAAAGTACGGGTCTTCCAGAGCAATGCGCTCAAGCTCCATTGCTACATCCAGCAGAGGGTCTTTAATGTTCAGCTCTTTTAACACTTCATGGCAGGTTTCACGCATAACTTTGGCACGTGGGTCAAAGTTTTTGTAAACGCGGTGACCAAAGCCCATCAGACGGAATGAATCATTCTTGTCTTTAGCGCGTGCCACAAACTCAGGAATACGGTCTACTGAACCAATTTGTTGTAACATTTTAAGGCAAGCTTCGTTAGCACCACCATGTGCAGGGCCCCAAAGTGATGCTACACCTGCAGCGATACAGGCATAAGGATTCGCCCCTGACGAGCCCGCTAAACGCACTGTAGAGGTTGATGCGTTTTGCTCGTGGTCTGCATGCAGCATAAAAATGCGGTCCATGGCTTTTGCCAGTACCGGGCTGACAACGTAATCTTCTGCAGGTACAGAAAACATCATATGCAGGAAGTTTTCTGAATAGCTTAAATCGTTGCGCGGGTATACGAATGGCTGGCCAACCGTGTACTTATATGCCATTGCTGACAGGGTAGGCAATTTGGCAATTAACCGGTGCGCGCTACGTTTACGTTGCGCCGGGTCGTTAATGTCTAAATCTGAATGGTAGAAAGACGACATAGCGCCAACAACGCCACATAACATCGCCATTGGGTGCGCATCTACGCGGAAGCCCTGAAAGAATGCGGCGATTTTTTCATGCACCATAGTGTGGCGGGTGATAGTGTGTTTGAATTGGTTGTATTTCTCTGCGCTTGGTAACTCGCCTTCCAGTAATAAATAGCACAGCTCAAGGTAGTCTGAATGTTCAGCCAGTTGCTCTATCGGGTAACCGCGGTGCAACAACACGCCATTGTCGCCATCAATGTAGGTGATTTTTGATTCGCATGACCCGGTAGACATAAAACCCGGATCGAAGGTGAAGTAACCATGCTGACCCAAGGCGCGAACATCAATTACGTCAGTGCCGGCGGTGCCAGAGTATATTGGCAACTCAAACGATTTCCCATCGACCTGCACGACGGCCTTTTTATCTGCCATTGGATTTCTCCTGTAGTTGTAGTATCGGGTTAAAGGAATTTAGCAAATTGGTCGCTATTCTACCTGCAAACGACCCCTTAAAGTCAATTTTAATGCGTTTTCGCTCAATAAGTATTCGACTCTAGTATTATTGCTCTAAAGAGTAAAATGTGTAATGTTCCAAATACGGATTTTTTCGAGTAAAACCAAACAAAAATTGTAATAGCGAACTGTGAAATATATACTATTGCGGTTTTTAAACAGTTCACTCAGCAAGCACTTTTGCTGTCTGGCAGTACTGATCCAGCTTGAGCAAAAAGGTGTATTGGTTTTGGGTGTTGACTGTTTATACAGCAATGACAACGACAATGACAACAAGAGCTCGATAATGGGCATCGATGGGCAAGCACTGTGAAAAAACAAAGACCAGTAAATCTCGACCTCTCTACCATATCGTTTCCGGCACCTGCCATAGCGTCAATTCTGCACCGTGTTACTGGTGTAGCATTGTTTTTTGCATTGGTATTCGTTATCTGGGCCTGGGCGTATTCGCTGCAGGATCAGCAGAGCTTTGACTTTGTTAAAGAGCTGATGACGTCTCACCTGGCAAAATTCATTGCCTGGGGCACTATCACAGTACTTATTTATCATCTGGTTGGCGGTATCCGTCACCTGATTATGGATATGGGACACTGGGAAGAGCTGAAATCCGGCAATTTAAGCGCGAAAGTTTCGATCGCTATCTGGATCGTGTTAGCAGTATTAGCAGGAGTATGGTTATGGTTCTGAATCAGGCAAGCCTGAAACGCGATGGCGTACAGGATTATGTGTCACTGCGGGCAACAGCCATTGTGCTGGCTCTGTATAGCGTATTTATTCTGGGTTTCTTCATCTGTACCCCGGAAGTGACGTTTGAAGTATGGCAGAACCTGTTTGCCAATACTCTGGTAAAAGTGTTTACCTTGTTAGCTTTAGTCTCTATTGCTGTGCATACCCGCATTGGTTTGTGGCAAGTGCTGACTGACTACGTTAAGTCTGCTGCGCTGCGTGCAGTACTACAATTTTTCCTTTATGCCCTGGCTTTCGCATATGTAGCGGTAGGCCTGTTTGTTTTGTGGGGTGCTTAAGTGACTATTCCAGTAAGAGAGTTTGATGCCATCGTAATTGGCGCCGGCGGTGCGGGCATGCGTGCTGCGCTGCAAATCACCGAGTCAGGTTTAACCTGCGCGTTATTATCTAAAGTTTTTCCAACCCGTTCTCACACGGTGTCAGCTCAGGGCGGTATTACCGTTGCGCTGGGTAACAGCCATGAGGATAACTGGGAATGGCACATGTTTGATACCGTTAAAGGTTCTGATTATATCGGTGACCAGGACGCTATCGAATATATGTGTAAAACCGGCCCGGAAGCGATTACTGAGTTAGAGAACATGGGTTTACCGTTTTCACGTTTTGAAAACGGCCGTGTTTATCAGCGTCCTTTCGGTGGTCAGTCAAAGAATTTCGGTGGCGAGCAAGCAGCTCGTACTGCCGCTGCTGCTGACCGTACCGGCCATGCGTTATTACACTTGCTGTATCAGCAAAACGTTAAAAATAAAACTCAGGTATTTTCTGAGTGGTATGCCCTGGATTTGGTTAAGAACCAGGATGGCGCCGTAGTAGGTTGTACTGCGATTGATATCGAAACCGGTGAAATCGTGTATTTCAAAGCCCGCGCAACTGTTCTGGCGACAGGTGGTGCAGGCCGTATTTTTGCCTCTACTACGAATGCCCACATTAATACCGGTGACGGTGTAGGTATGGCTCTGCGTGCCGGTGTGCCGCTGCAGGACATGGAAATGTGGCAATTCCACCCAACGGGTATTGCTGGTGCCGGTGTACTGGTTACCGAAGGTTGTCGTGGTGAAGGTGGTTACCTGTTAAACAAAGACGGCGAGCGTTTCATGGAGCGTTATGCACCAAACGCGAAAGACCTTGCAGGTCGTGACGTTGTAGCCCGCTCAATGATGACAGAAATTCGTGAAGGTCGCGGTTGTGATGGCCCTTGGGGCGTTCATATTAAACTGAAACTGGATCACTTAGGTGAAGAAGTACTGGAAAGCCGTCTGCCAGGTATTTGTGAACTGTCACGTACTTTTGCACACGTTGACCCGGTTAAAGAGCCTATTCCGGTAATTCCAACTTGTCACTATATGATGGGTGGTATTCCAACAAACGTACACGGCCAGGTTATTTCGCCAAAAGCGGATGGTTCAGAGCCAATAGTGCCAGGTTTGTTTGCTTGTGGTGAAATTGCTTGTGTGTCTGTACACGGTGCTAACCGTTTAGGCGGTAACTCGTTATTAGACTTAGTTGTGTTTGGCCGTGCAACCGGCTTGCACTTAGGTGAAGCGTTAGCTGCGACTTCAGAAGGTCGCGCGGCCAGCCAGTCAGATATTGATGCGGCCCTTGCGCGTACCCGCCGCTGGGAAGATTCTAAACCAGGTCAGGGTGAAGACCCGGCGCAGATCAAGAAAGACCTGCAGCAGTGTATGCAGCTTAACTTCTCGGTATTCCGTGAAGGTAAAGCGATGGCCGAAGGTTTAGAGCAGTTAAAAGAAATTCGTGAGCGTCTGAAGTTTGCCCGTCTGGATGATAAGAGTTCAGATTTCAATACTCAGCGTATTGAGTGTCTGGAGCTGGACAACCTGATGGAAACCGCATTCTCTACAGCTGTCGCTGCAAACTTCCGTACTGAGAGCCGTGGCGCACATGCGCGGTTTGACTATCCGGATCGTGATGACGAGAACTGGTTATGCCACAGTGTCTATTCGCCGGAAACTGAAGCGATGACCAAACGTAAAGTAAATATGGAACCTAAGTTCCGTGATGCGTTCCCACCTAAAGCACGTAATTACTAAGAGGGCACAGCGATGAAGAAGTTAGTTATCTCCGTCTATCGTTATAACCCTGACGTTGACAAAGCGCCGCGTATGCAGGATTACACGCTGGACAACCCGGAAGGCCGGGATATGATGGTGCTGGATGCGCTGATTAAGTTAAAAGAACAGGATCCTACTTTATCGTTCCGTCGCAGCTGCCGCGAAGGTGTCTGTGGCTCAGACGGTCTGAACATGAACGGTAAAAACGGTCTGGCATGTATCACGCCATTGTCTGCTGTCGGTTTAAAAGGTGGTAAGATCGTGCTGCGTCCATTACCGGGGTTACCTGTAGTGCGTGACCTGGTAGTTGATATGAGCCAGTTCTACACCCAGTATGAGAAAGTGAAGCCGTACTTAATTAATGACAGCAAGATTACGCCAGCCGGTGAGTATCTGCAGTCGCCGGAAGAACGTGCTAAGCTGGACGGCCTGTACGAGTGTATCTTGTGTGCATGTTGCTCTACGTCTTGTCCATCGTTCTGGTGGAATCCTGATAAGTTCATCGGCCCGGCAGGGTTGCTGCATGCTTACCGCTTCCTGGCAGATAGCCGTGATACAGCGACAGAACAACGGTTAAACGATCTGGATGATGCATTCAGCGTATTCCGCTGCCACGGTATTATGAACTGCGTTAATGTATGTCCTAAAGGTTTGAACCCCACCAAAGCCATTGGTGAAATTAAATCGATGTTGTTAAACCGGGCGCTGTAATGCGCCCTTTTTTGGTATGTTAATAAAAAACGGCCTGGTAACCTGCGAACAGGCTGTTTTTTTGCTACTTTTTCCAGGTGCGCGGAAATTAAGGGAAACTAAATGCACGAAGGTGTAATGAAGGCATGGTTAGAGTCTTCTCATCTTGGCGGCGGCAACATGGCCTATGTCGATGAGTTGTACGAATCCTACTTAGCTGAACCTACCAGCGTTGGCGACGAATGGCGTGAGTTTTTTGCCAAGCTGCCAAAACTTGACGGAGTTGATTTAGAAACCCGTCACTCAGATGTCAGACAACAGTTTGCTGAGCTGGCCCGCAATAAGCACCGCGAAGTGGTAGTGGTGAATTCTGCGACAGCTGCTGACAGTCGTCAGGTAAAAGTGTTGCAGCTGATTAACTCTTACCGTTTCCGTGGTCATCAGCAAGCTAACCTTGATCCGCTGGGGTTGTGGAAACAATCCAGGGTGCGTGATTTAGAGTTGTCTCATCACGACTTATCTGAAAGCGATTATGATACCGAGTTTAATGTGGGTTCATTTGCTATCGGCAAAGACACCATGAAACTGGGTGATTTACACAAGGCGCTGGAAAAAACCTATTGTGGCTCTATCGGTGCCGAGTATATGCACATCGTGTCTACCGATGAGAAGCGCTGGATCCAGCAACGCTTAGAAGCAAACCAATCTACTCCTTCTTACGATAAAGCTGAGAAGAGTCGCATTCTGAATGGTTTGGTTGCAGCTGATGGCTTAGAAAAGTATCTGTCTTCTAAATTCCCTGGCGCAAAACGCTTTGGTCTGGAAGGTGGCGACGCGATGATCCCTATGCTTAAGGCGATGATACATCGCGCCGGTGAGCAGGGAGCAAAGGACTGTGTTATCGGCATGGCTCACCGTGGCCGCTTAAATACGCTGATTAACGTTTTGGGCAAAAACCCATCAAAACTGTTTGATGAGTTTGCTGGCAAGTACGAAGTTGTGGGCGCCGGTGACGTGAAATACCACATGGGTTTCTCATCCGATTTTGAAACCTCTGGTGGCAATGTACACTTAGCATTGGCATTTAACCCGTCACATCTGGAAATTGTAAATCCGGTAGTAATCGGCTCGGTACGCGCGCGCCTGGACCGTCGTGGTTGTACCGATGGCTCTTTAGCACTGCCTATTACCATTCACGGTGACTCTGCATTTGCCGGGCAAGGCGTTGTCGCCGAGACGTTTAATATTTCACAAACCCGTGCATTTAAAGTCGGCGGTTCTATCCGCGTGGTTATTAATAACCAGGTTGGTTTCACCACCTCTAATCCAGAAGACACGCGTTCAACTGAATACTGTACTGACATTGCGAAAATGGTGCAGGCACCTATTTTCCACGTTAACGGTGACGACCCGGAAGCTGTTGTCTTTGTTGCGCAATTGGCAGTTGATTATCGTAATACCTTCAAACGCGATGTTGTTATTGATCTGGTATGTTACCGCCGTAATGGCCATAACGAAGCGGACGAGCCAAATGCAACTCAGCCGCTGATGTATCAGAAAATTAAAAAACATCCGACGCCGCGCGAAATATACGCGAAAAAGTTGGTTGCCGAAGGTTTGTTCAGTAATGAGCAGATCAGCGAAATGATTGAAAACTACCGTGATGCGCTGGATAAAGGTGATTGCGTTGTTGAAGAATGGCGTGCCATGTCAGAGTCTTCAGTAGACTGGACACCGTTCTTGGGCCGTGACTGGGACGCAACATACGATGCCAGCGTATCAGTAGATAAGCTTGTTGAACTGGGCAAGAAAGCAACGAATATACCTTCAAGCCATACATTGCAGCGTCAGGTCGGTCGAGTATACGAAGATCGTGCTTTGATGCTGGCCGGTGAGAAGAAAATTGACTGGGGTTTTGCTGAAATACTGGCTTATGCTTCTACCGTAGCAGAAGGTAACCGCATTCGTATTGTTGGCCAGGATTCAGGCCGAGGCACATTCTTCCATCGCCATGCGGTATTACACAATCAAACCGATGGTAGTACCTATACGCCGCTTGAGCATATCAGCGACGAGCAGGGGCCATTCCAGGTGTACGACTCTGCATTATCAGAAGAAGCGGTACTGGCGTTCGAATATGGTTACGCTACGGCAGAACCGCGCGCAATGGTTATCTGGGAAGGTCAGTTTGGCGATTTTGCCAACGGTGCTCAGGTGGTTATCGACCAGTTCTTAAGCTCGGGTGAGCAGAAGTGGGGCCGTTTGTGTGGTTTAACCTTGTTGCTGCCTCATGGCTACGAAGGTCAGGGCCCGGAACACTCATCAGCACGTTTAGAGCGTTTCCTGCAGTTATGTGCCGATCACAATATGCAGGTTTGTGTACCAACTACACCAGCTCAGGTTTATAACATGCTGCGCCGTCAGATGGTTCGCCCAATGCGCCGGCCATTAATCGTTATGTCGCCTAAGTCATTACTGCGTCACCCGTTGGCTACTTCTTCGCTGGAAGAATTGGCGTCAGGTAAGTTCCAAAACGTGATCGGTGAGATAGACGATATAAAGCCAGCTGATGTTAAACGCGTGGTGTTCTGTAGCGGAAAAGTATATTACGAACTGCTGGAAGAGCGCCGTAAGCGTGAACAGAAAGACGTGGCGATTGTGCGTGTAGAACAGCTTTACCCGTTCCCGCATGAAGAAATGGCTGAAGTTCTAAGTCAGTATCAGCATGTGACTGATTTTGTCTGGTGTCAGGAAGAGCCGCAGAACCAGGGCGCCTGGTACTGTAGCCAGCATCATTTCCGAGCTGCAATTCCAAAGGCTGGTTATCTGAGCTATGCAGGCCGTGATGCGTCATCTTCACCTGCTGTCGGTTACTTGTCTGTACACAACAAACAACAGCAGGCGCTGGTTAACGACGCGCTGACTATTAAGTAAATTATTGGCCGGTGTGAGATACACCGGCATAACTAAATAAGACCAACCGGTAAAGGTGAAAAAGTGGAAATTAAAGTACCCGTACTTCCAGAATCTGTTGCAGATGCAACCATCGCCACCTGGCACGTTAAAACAGGCGAAGCCGTAACACGCGATCAGGTATTAGTTGATATTGAAACCGACAAAGTGGTACTTGAAGTGGTTGCCCAGGCCGATGGCGTTATGGGTGAAATCATTCACGATACCGGCGCTACTGTAACAGCCGAAGAAGTTATCGGTAAAATGGAAGCCGGCGGTGCACCTGCTGCTAAGAAAGACGATGCTCCGGCGAAAAAAGAAGACAGCAAACCAGAAGCTGCCGCTTCAGATGCTAAGTCAGACGATAGCAACGATGACGCCTTAAGCCCGTCAGTACGTCGTATGATTGCCGAGAAAGGTTTAGATGCCAGCAAAATCAAAGGCACCGGTAAAAATGGCCGTGTGACTAAAGAAGACGTTGAGAAGTTCGTAGCGGGTGCCCCTGCTAAAGCCGCTGCTCCGGCGGCGCCAACTGCAGTAGCTGGCGACCGTAGCCAGAAACGTGTACCGATGACGCGTCTGCGTAAAACTATCGCCAACCGTCTGCTGGAAGCGAAAAATTCTACTGCGATGCTAACGACGTTCAACGAAGTGAACATGAAACCCATCATGGATCTGCGTAAACAGTACCAGGACGTGTTCGAAAAACGTCACGGTATCCGTTTAGGCTTTATGTCGTTCTATGTTAAAGCGGTAACGGAAGCGCTGAAGCGTTTCCCTGAAGTAAATGCTGCTATTGACGGTGACGATATCGTTTATCACAACTTCTTCGATGTTAGCATTGCCGTATCTACGCCACGTGGCCTGGTGACACCGGTACTGCGTGATTGCGACAAGATGAACCTGGCAGAAATCGAAAAAGCGATTAAAGACTTAGCGCTTAAAGGCCGCGACGGCAAGCTGGCGATGGATGATTTAACCGGTGGTAACTTCACCATCACTAACGGCGGTGTGTTCGGCTCACTGATGTCTACGCCAATTATCAACCCACCACAGTCTGCGATTTTGGGTATGCACAAAATTCAGGACCGTGTCATGGTGGTTGATGGCAAGATGGAAATTCTGCCGATGATGTACCTGGCACTGTCATATGATCACCGTATTATCGACGGTAAAGAGTCAGTTGGCTTCCTGGTAACCATTAAAGAGTTACTGGAAGATCCGACACGTATCCTGCTGGATATCTAAATATCCATAAAAAGTAGCTAAAAATGCTGTTGTTTTACGACAACAGCATTTTTTATCGAACCGGTTGGCACTATAATATGCGCCGATCAAAAGTCAGGCTGTACCAAAAGGGCAGCCTCCATATTCAAATGAACGGAAAATAGCCATGAATTTGCACGAGTATCAGGGTAAGCAACTGTTTGCCCAATATGGTTTGCCTGTATCTAAAGGCATTGCCGCAGCTACAGTTGAAGAAGCGGTAGCAGCTGCAGATAAAATCGGCGGCGACATGTTTGTTGTCAAAGCTCAGGTTCACGCCGGTGGCCGTGGTAAAGCGGGCGGTGTAAAGCTGGTTAAGAGCAAAGATGAAATCCGCGCGTTCGCAGAAAAATGGCTGGGTAAAAACCTGGTAACTTACCAGACAGACGAAAAAGGTCAGCCGGTAAGCCGTATCCTGGTTGAAACCTGTACAGATATCGCGAAAGAGCTGTACTTAGGTGCTGTTGTAGACCGTTCTTCACGTCGTATCGTGTTTATGGCCTCTACTGAAGGTGGTGTGGAAATTGAAAAAGTTGCCCACGAAACACCAGAGAAAATTTTAAAAGCCACTATCGATCCACTGGTAGGTGCTCAACCATTCCAGGGCCGTGAATTAGCGTTCAAACTGGGCTTGGAAGGCAAGCAAGTTAATCAGTTCGTGAAAATTTTCATGGGTCTGGCTAAATTGTTCCAGGAAAAAGATCTGGCACTGTTAGAAGTTAACCCACTGGTTATCACGCCAGCTGGTGACCTGCACTGTTTAGATGCGAAACTGGTTATTGATGGCAACGCGCTGTACCGTCACCCAGAACTGAAAGAAATGCAGGATCCTTCACAGGAAGATCCACGTGAAGCACACGCGGCGTCATGGGAACTGAACTATGTTGCCTTAGGTGGTGACATCGGTTGTATGGTTAACGGTGCAGGCCTGGCAATGGGCACGATGGACATCGTTAAACTGCACGGTGGCCAACCAGCTAACTTCCTGGACGTTGGCGGCGGCGCGACTAAAGAGCGCGTAGTTGAAGCATTCAAAATTATCCTGTCTGATGACGCTGTTAAAGCCGTATTCATCAACATCTTCGGTGGTATCGTGCGTTGTGACATGATTGCTGAAGGTGTAATCGGCGCAGTGAAAGAAGTTGGCGTTAAAGTACCGGTAGTTGTTCGCCTGCAAGGTAACAACGCAGAAGTTGGTGCAAAAGTGCTGTCTGAAAGCGGCCTGAACATTATCGCTGACACAGACCTGACTGGCGCTGCACAGAAAGTTGTAGCTGCAGCGGCTAAGGCATAAGGGGTAAGCAATGAGCGTTTTAATTAATAAAGATACCAAAGTAATTTGTCAGGGTTTCACTGGTGCACAGGGTACTTTCCACTCTGAGCAAGCCATTGCTTACGGTACTAAGATGGTTGGCGGTGTTACACCAGGTAAAGGCGGTCAAACGCATTTAGGCCTGCCAGTGTTCAACACTGTGAAAGAAGCAGTAGAAGCAACTGGCGCAGAAGCATCAGTAATCTACGTACCAGCTGCGTTCTGTAAAGATTCTATTCTGGAAGCGGCTAACGGTGGTATCAAACTGATCGTTTGTATCACTGAAGGTATTCCTACACTGGATATGCTGGATGCCAAAGTTAAGTGTGACGAATTAGGCGTACGCTTAATCGGCCCTAACTGCCCGGGCGTTATCACGCCGGGCGAATGTAAAATTGGTATTATGCCAGGTCACATTCACAAGCCAGGTAAAGTAGGTATCGTTTCACGTTCAGGTACTCTGACGTATGAAGCGGTAAAACAAACTACTGATTACGGTTTTGGCCAATCTACCTGTGTTGGTATCGGTGGTGACCCAATCCCTGGTTCTAACTTCATCGACATCCTGAAGTTATTCCAGGAAGATCCACAAACTGAAGCCATCGTGATGATCGGTGAAATCGGTGGTTCTGCAGAAGAAGAAGCGGCTGCATTTATCAAAGCTAACGTGACTAAACCTGTTGTATCTTACATCGCTGGTGTTACTGCACCTGCTGGTAAGCGCATGGGCCACGCTGGTGCGATTATCTCTGGCGGTAAAGGTACTGCGGATGAGAAATTCGCTGCTCTGGAAGATGCTGGTGTTAAGACTGTTAAGAGCTTAGCTGACATCGGTAAAGCACTGAAAGAAATCACTGGCTGGTAATATCCGCCGGTAGTTTAAAAAAAGCCGCCTTTATGGCGGCTTTTTTATTGTCAGCTTTAAACCACCTCCTATGGAGGTGGTGATCGTTTAGTCGGGGCTATGCCCGTAGAGTACCCATGTTAGATACTTCGCTCGTTTGTAACCAGCAAATGAGGAAGTAAATAACATGAGTAGATATGAATCCGCTTCACACGTCTTCTATCGTTGTCAGTATCACATCGTTTGGACGCCAAAGTACAGATACAAGCTCTTAACGGGTAATCTTGGCAAAGAACTTTACCGCAGCATTTATGTATATTGCTCGATGAAACGCTGCACGGTAGTAGAGCTGAACGTGCAGATAGATCATGTGCACTTAGTCGTGAGAACACCACCGAATGTCAGCGTGTCGGACTTGATGGGAGTCCTCAAAGGAAGAACGGCAATCAGGCTATTTAATAAATTTCCGTATCTTCGTAAGAAAAAGCTGTGGGGAAATCACTTTTGGCAGCGCGGCTACTTCGTAGACTCAGTTGGCGCGAATGAAGAAATTATCCGGCGCTATGTTAGGCATCAGGATAAAGTGGGCAGAGAAGACGAGGAACGTCAATTAAGGCTGGATGTAGAAAATAATTAAGCCCCCTTATAGGGGGCCAACGCAAAGCCACCTCCTATGGAGGTGGATTTTTACTTGCATAGCAAAGTTGTATTAACTCTTTTCCTGGTCGCAGAAGTGCGGTCTAATGCCAAAAAATATAAACCTAAGCCTTATATCATGAAGACAGGTGTTTTTCCGGGCAAATTTTTACCGCCTCATCGCGGTCACATAACGGCGATACTGCGTGCTCATGCTTTGTGTGACAAGCTTTATGTCGTTGTCAGTGAGCGCATTGCTGAAGATGGCGAATTGTGCCGTGACGCCGGTTTAGCTTATATCAGTGGTGTGCTGCGTCAGCGCTGGTTGTCACAGGAGTTACAAGGGCTTGGTATTGAGGTGTTGCTGCAGGATGATAGTGTTAGCAAGCCTTTCCCGGCCGGTTGGGGAGACTATGCAGTTAAACTTAAGCAAACTGTGCCTGAACCATTCAGTGTTATTTTTGGTGGTGAAGAGAGTTATCGTAGCGGCCATCAGCGGCATTTCCCGGACATTGAGTATCAGGTGTTAGACCCAATGCGCACGCAGTGGCCGATAAGCGGCACCGAGATCCGTGAACATCCTTATAAACACTGGGATTATATTGCCGGTGCTGCGCGACCGTTTTTTGCCCGCAAAGTGTTGATAACCGGCCCTGAGTCATGCGGTAAAACCACGCTGACGCGTAAACTGGCGAAAGTGTATTGTTCGTCGTGGTCGGAAGAGTTAGGCCGGGATTATCAACATGATGTTGTCGGCGGAAATGGCGACTTGTTTGACCTGGAAGATTTCAATCGTATCGCACATTTACAGTACGAGCAGGATTTGAAAGCACTAAGGACAGCCAACAAAGTGTGCTTTTTTGATACCGATGCGGTGGTAACCGCGTTTTTCAGTAAAGTTTTCTTGGGCGAAGTCGCCGATAGAGTAGAAAGTTTTATTGATGCGGACAAATACGATTTGGTGATAGCCCTTAAACCAACAGTACCCTGGGTCGCCGACGGCATGCGCGAGTTGGGCGACCCTGCGACGCGTACACTCAGTTTTGATCAGCTGATGGCGCTTTATCAGCAGTATGGTTTTGATATCAATACTTTTGTAGTAATAGATGCGCCAGATTATTATCAGCGGTTGGAAAGTTGTATTAATAGCGTTGACCAGCTGTTGTGTCAGCGCTGAAAGCACCTCAATTTGCATATTCTTAATCCTTAAGACTACTTTAAGTTTAGTGTTGCACACTGGTCCTAACGGTAAAACAGGAGTCCGTTATGACCAGTTTAATGCGCAGTGTCGAGTCATATTTAAATAGTAGAGTGGCCAACTGTGTTGAGGCGCCGCTATTTGCTTATCAGCCATCAGAGCAGGCTGCTACCCATGGCGTATTGCACCTCATTGAGCCGCAACATGCAGCGAGGCATACGCTGGAACAGTTTATCGCGGAAGGTTTTAGCAGACATTATCAGGCAAATGTACAGCACTTCATGCCCCATCTGCTTGGGGTATTGTTATCTGAACAGTGGCAAGCGGTACTCGGTATCCGGTTTGCAACTGAGGGGCGGCTGTTTACCGAACAATATTTAACACTTAATGCAGAGCAGGCGCTGCAACAGCAGAATATTAAGTGTCAGCGCGCTGACATCGCAGAAATCGGTCATCTGTATGCGCAGAGCCGGTCAGCACTGATGCAACTCTTTGTATTGATGGTTCAGGCGTTACATCAGCTTGATGTAAAACAGCTACTATTTTCTGCGACCTCTGATCTTAAACGTTTATTACGCAGACATGGAATTAGCTTGCTGGAGTTGGCATGTGCTAATCCAGAGTGCCTTGGCGATAAAGCAAAAGACTGGGGCAGTTACTATCAAAGTCAGCCAGATGTTTGTGTATTGTCTGTTACTCAGGCTGCGCAGCGGATCCAGGCTGACCCTCGCTTGCAGCAGCTTATTTTTCGGCACTGGCCACAACTACACGCTCTGGTTGATACCTTGATGGAGGCCAAACTATGAAGTTTTCTGTAGCTGATGGCGCCCGGCTAATCGATGCTCAAACCGATACTGAACTGGATCACAAAGCTATAAATAGCAAAATCGTCCAGTGGCAAACATTGCTGTCTGGTTATGGTGGTAAGCGGGTTGTTCTTACAGCGGATAGCTCGATAAACTGGGTACTTATCGATCTGGCATGTTTAAGCGCTAACATTCTGCTGACACCCCTGCCTACTTATCTTAGCGAATCGCAAAAGGCAGCAGTGCTGCATGCGTTACAACCTGATTTATGGTTGAGCGATTATGAAATTAAAGATGCTGACAGTAATTTGCTGGAAGAGTTTGATGGCATTTTGTTGTACCAATGCACTGTAAAACAAAATGTTACCGTACCTGCTGGAACCCAAAAAATAACGTTTACCTCTGGCTCAACAGGCTCGCCTAAAGGCGTGTGTCTGTCAGACCGCAGCCAGCTTGATGTCGCGTTGGCGTTAAAAGCCAGAGTGGAGCATATTTGCAATGGTTCCCCGCGCCATCTTTGCTTGCTACCCCTGCCGACGCTACTTGAAAACATTGCTGGTGTATATGCCCCTTTACTGGCAGGCGGCGAAGTCATTGTTGCGTCGGATGCGCAGCGAGGTTTTGTCGGCAGCCGTTTGACCCAGCCGCAGGCTATGTTGTCACTGATCAGCAAAGTCCAGCCTAAAAGCCTGATTGTAGTACCGGAATTACTGAAAATGTTGATAGCAGCGGTCCTTAAGGGCTGGCCGGTACCTTCAAGTCTTGAGTTTGTTGCTGTAGGTGGGGCCTATGTTTCACCGCATATTTTACAGCAGGCATCTGCGATCGGGCTACCGGTCTATCAGGGATATGGTTTAAGTGAGTGTGCCTCGGTCGTTGCGTTATCAGATGTCGTACCATCTGAAGCGGGTGACAGCGTAGGATTGCCACTGGCTTGCCGCGATGTTCAGATAATTGATGGTGAACTGGTCGTCAATACGCCATTTCTTGGCTATCTCGGGGAACCGGATTCCGCAGCGGACTGTGTGTTTACAGGTGATTTAGCTCAGTGGACACCTCAGGGTGGGCTGCGTATTCTTGGCCGGCGCAAAAATCTGCTGATTAACAGTTTTGGTCGTAATATTTCTCCCGAGTGGGTCGAGTCTGCATTAACCGACAGCGGTATTGTGCAGCAGGTTATTGTGATAGGCGAGGCACAACCTTATTGCAGCGCACTGTTATATGCCGCTGCAGCGGTAACCGACACTGAACTTGCAGCAGCAATTAAACAGGTAAATGCTGTGTTACCTGACTATGCCAGAATCGTGACCTATTATCGCTTGCCTGCACCATTTAGCACTGATCAGGGCTCACTCACTGATAACGGCCGGCTACGGCGCAATGCAATTATGCAGCAATACAGCAATATCATTTCCAAACTTTATTCTAACCAGTCTGACGTAACAGGAGATAAGTATGAGCTTTTATCAATCTCTGCTTGAAGCAACCACTGAAGAACGCGCTTATCTGCTGAGTGCACCTATGATCCAACGCTGCTTTAGCGGTGATTTTACACTGGACCACTACGTCGCGTTTTTACAGCAGGCCTATCATCATGTTAAACATACCGTGCCGCTATTGATGGCAGTGGGCGCCGAACTACCGGAAAAAAAAGAATGGCTGCGTGAGGCTGTTGCTGAGTATATTGAGGAAGAGTTGGGACACCAGGAGTGGATACTTAATGACATAGCGGCCTGCGGATTCGATAAAGAACAGGTCAGGCAAAGCACTCCTGCATTTGAAACCGAGATGATGGTGGCCTATGCCTACGATGCCGTCCGTCGTACCAGCCCGCTTGCATTTTTTGGAATGGTGCTGGTGCTGGAGGGGACATCCATCAACCTGGCTGAGCAGGCCGCCAAAGAAATCGCCACGAAGTTGGGGTTACCACGAAAAGCTTTTTCGTATCTCAATTCACACGGTGCTCTGGATCAGGAACACATTAAATTTTATGAAAACCTGATGAATAAAATCACTGCTGTAGAAGAACAAGCGGTGATAGTGCACGCGGCAAAAAGGTTCTATCGCTTGTACGGTGATATTTTCCGTTCGCTGGAGCAACCGCATGGTATTAAGCAACTGGAGCAAGTTGCATGAATAGCCTACAGGGAAAGCGCGCACTGTTAACCGGTGCCAGTGGTGGTATTGGTAGGGCCGTGCTGCAGCTGTTGTTAGTGTCTGGCGCAGAGGTCGTCGTGACAGGCCGCGACGAGGCGGTGCTCAGTCAACTGATATCAGAAGCCCCGGGGCGGGTATATCCTTTTGCAACTGATCTTAATGATGAAAAAAATCGTCAGGCATTGTATGCATTCTGTTTGCAGGCCGGAGGGATAGACATTCTTATCAATAACGCCGGAATAAGTCAGTTTTCGGCTCATGCAGAGCAAGATTTTTCTGCATTAATTACGACCAATCTATTATCGCCCATGCAGTTGACTCAACTGTTTATGCCAATGCTTAAACAACGCAGCGGTACGGTGATAAATATAGGTTCGACTTTTGGCAGCATTGGATATGCCGGCTTTAGCGGTTATTGTGCCAGCAAGTTTGGTCTTCGGGGGTATACCGAAGCACTACAGCGCGAGCTGGCCGATAGCGAAGTGCGTGTGCTGTATCTGGCACCACGTGCAACCAGGACGGCGATTAACACGCCGCAGGTTGACGCTTTGAACCGTGCCCTGGGACAAGGGGTAGATTCACCGGAACAAGTTGCCAAAGCCCTTGTAGACCAACTTATCAGTGGTCGTAAAAGGCGTTATCTCGGCAGCGCCGAAAATATATTTGTTCGCTTAAACGCGTTGCTTCCCGGGCTTGTCGACAAGGCTCTTGGCAGTAAGCTGCAGCAAATTAAGCAGTATTTCAAACCAACTTCAGCAAAAAACAGTGTGGGGGTTTAATATGAAAACAATAGCGGGGATCATTCTGGCTGCTTTTGTCACAATACCAGGAGTTTATGCGGATGTGCTAACCGATATTAAGCCGCTGCAACAACGTTGGGCAGAGGTAAACTATCAGCTTGATGAAGATAAACGCGAGCAGGCATTTGCCGATTTGTTAACTCAGGCTAATGCCGTGGTTGCGGCAAATACCGATAAAGCTGAAGCGTATATCTGGCGTGGTATTATTACCTCCAGTTACGCGGGGGCTAAAGGCGGTCTGGGTGCTTTATCACTTACAGAGAAGTCCAAAGCAGACTTAGAACGGGCTATTGAATTGGACGATACAGCCCTTCAGGGTTCTGCTTACACCAGTCTGGGGGTTTTGTATTACAAAGTGCCCGGCTGGCCGGTTGGCTTTGGTAGTGACAAAAAGGCCAGACAGCTGTTGAATAAGGCGTTGGAGCTTAATCCTCAAGGTATTGATCCTAATTATTTTTATGCAGAATTTTTGACAGAAGAGCGCGACTACAAAACCGCAATGCGCTATCTTGAAATAGCTAAGCATGCTCCGGCCAGGCCTGAACGACCACTGGCTGATAGTGGCAGGCAACAGGAAATTACGGCATTAGAGCGAAAGCTGATGAAAAAGCTAAAATAGCCTCAGAGAGTAAAGATGCGATTATTGCTGGTTGAAGACGATGTGGCATTGCGGGACGGCCTACAACAAGCACTGAGTGTGCAAGGGTTTGCTGTCAATTCTGTTGGCACTGGTCAGCAGGCGTTGGCGGCTGTCCGTTCAGGTGACTGTGATGCAGTCATTCTGGATTTGGGCTTGCCTGACATTGACGGTCTGTCAGTATTAAGGCAGTTACGGCAGAAACAGCAACGTATGCCTGTGCTTATTCTGACAGCGCGTGATGGCATTGATGAGCGGATAAAGGGGCTCGATTTAGGGGCAGATGATTACCTTGTTAAACCCTTTGCTGCACCTGAGCTGTTTGCCCGTTTGCGGGTAATTGAGCGCAGGCTTGGCACAGCGTCAAGTCACCTAATCCGCTGCGGCGAGGTTGAGCTTGATACCACAGCGATGCAGTTACAATCGGGCGGTATTTCAGTGTCGTTATCACGCCGGGAATACGTGCTGCTAAAAGAACTGATGGAATCGGCAGGCAGAGTAAAAACCCGTGAGCAACTGGAAGCAAGCTTGTATAGCTGGGGGGAGGAGGTTGCCAGTAATGCTCTGGAAGTGCATATATCAAATCTGCGTAAGAAATTACCTGACGATTTCATCCGAACTGTTCGTGGTGTAGGCTACAGCATCGCCAGACCATGACATCCGTCCGTCGTTACCTCATTTCGGTGCTGATTGCGATACTGGTGCTAACCAGCTTTCTGGCGGCACTGCAAAGTTACCGTTTAAGTGCCGACAGGGCGCGTGAGCTTTTTGATCAGGATTTGCAACTTGTCGCCGCTGCTATTATGCAGCAATATCAGGTCGATAGCGTTAGTTTCGAGCAATCTATGGCAGTGCAGCTAATGCACGAGCAGCAGATGCTTTATCGCAGTGAGCAAGCACCTGCACAAGCTGTCGGTGCGCCGGAGGGGTTTTCTGAGCAGAATTTTTCCGGTAAACGTTGGCGGGTGTTTGTGCAAAATAGCAGCAACGGCTGGCACATTATGGTGG
Organism: Rheinheimera sp. ATLC3; assembly: GCF_059429535.1. Lineage (NCBI taxonomy): Bacteria > Pseudomonadati > Pseudomonadota > Gammaproteobacteria > Chromatiales > Chromatiaceae > Rheinheimera > Rheinheimera sp. ATLC3. The sequence goes on along the minus strand of NZ_CM182103.1, from coordinate 307,328 downwards.
CGCAACCTTTGCAACAGCGTTTGCAGCTGGCTGATGAGGTGGTTACAGCTTCCATTTACCCGGTCGTGTTGAGCCTGCCGTTACAGGCGTTGCTGATTTGGCTTGTGGTCAGCCGGGCGCTGCGGCCATTGAACACGTTTTCTAAAGAGCTGACATCACGTAAGGCAAATGAGCTGACCCCGGTTACGTTGGAGCAGGTACCGCAAGAGCTGGCACCGGTACTGCTGTCAACCAATCATTTGTTCGAACGGTTATCTGCGGCATTTGCACGGGAAAAACGCTTTGCCTCAGATGTGGCTCACGAGCTCAGAACTCCGCTAAGTGTACTTGAGATTACGCTGCACAACGCGTTAACGCGGTGGCAGCAGCAAGGAATGTCGCAGACTGATGAAAGCATGCAGGCGTTACGAGACGGTGTAGACAGAATGCGCCAGCTTATTGAGCAGATTATGCTACTCAACCGCACCAATCCGGATAACTTTCAGGCGAAAATGCAGCCGCTTGATTTGGCAGCCCTGTGCCGTGAGGTTGTGGCCGATTGCTACCTCCAGCTGGAACGAAAACAGCAAAACATCAGTATTGAAGGTGAGGAGCATTTGCAGATCAGTGCTGATGCTTTTGCTCTGCGCTTAGTCATATCAAACTTACTCGGTAATGCAATTAAATATACGCCGGACGGTGGGCAGATAAAACTGACACTAAGCCGTGGCGATAAAACGGCAATCCTTGACGTGTCTGACTCTGGCCCGGGTATAGACCCGGATGAATACGAACAGGTGTTTAACCGTTTCTACCGAATTGGCGGTGACCGGCATCAGGCTGGTGTGCCGGGGTCAGGCCTTGGGCTGGCGATAGTAAAAGATATAGTGTTGTTGCACAGCGGTACCATAAACCTGGCTAAGTCTCAGTTTGACAGCGGGTTAAACGTAAGGGTGGAGCTGCCTTTATGACGTTACTTTATCGCAGTTTTATACTGTATTGCGCCCTAATGTCATGCAATGTGTTTTGCCGCCAGGAGTTTGTTCTGGTGATAAAAGATCATCTGTTTTCTCCAAGTCACCTTTATGTGCCGCAAGGCCAGAAAATTAAAATACGTTTGCTGAATCAGGACGCTACACCGGAAGAGTTTGAGAGCTTTGCGCTAAACAGAGAAAAAGTAGTGCTTGGGCAGTCAGAGGCAGTGCTGTATTTGGGGCCGCTTCAGGCTGGGGAATATGGCTTTTTTGGGGACTTTCACCCTGATAGTGCCAAAGGCACGTTAATCGTCTTACCCGAAAACGAGTGGATACAACGGCAGGTACAGCATGTTGATTAACACCGTTTTGGTCTATATCAGAGAGTTACTGCCGGTATTGCTGCTATTTGCCACCATGTTGCGTTTGCAGCATCATAACCGCCGGTGGCTGTGGCAAAGTACGTTTTTAACCGCAGTCATGCTGATAGTGTTGCCGCCCTGGCTGGGTGATATTACACAGCTGGCCGATGGTACAGGCCTTGAATGGCTGTTTATTTCAGCGCATTTATCGACGCTGATTGCACTGTTTATTTTGTTGGCAGGTAGGATGAACAGTGCTTCTGTATTAGCTCTGTGTGCTCAGGCACTGCTGTGCGGTATCAATTTGTTGCTTTATGGTCTGACAAATATTGGTACTGACAACAGCACTGAAAGCTTCTGGCTTGGCGCTGTGCTGGGTGTTGGTATTGGAGCCAGTATTGCCGTTATATGGTACCAGCTACTGGCTGAATTGCAGCGGGTTAGTCAGTTTATTTTAGGCATGATGCTGGCACTGATTGGTGCCAGGCAAGGCATTGAAACGGTAACACTGCTAGGGCAGATAGATATGCTGCCATCAGGTGAGGCGTTGTGGGACAGCAGTGCTTTGGTTAGTGAGCATACTGAGGTTGGGGTGTTTTTTCAGGCGTGGTTCGGCTATGAGGCAACCCCCGATATGGTTCAGCTGGGTAGCTGGTTGATGAGTTTTATATTGATATTAATGTTGTGGCAATGGCGAAGAGGCAAGCTATGAAACAAGTGCAGCTGGGTGCCATGCTGCTGTTGTTAGTGTTCAGTTCAGTTGCACTGGCAGATGGCAGGGTTGTTGATAAGGTGTATCACCCTTATGTGCAGCCGCTTGAGCGTGAATTTGAATACCGCGCCCTATATCAGCGACAGACTGACCATCCTGATAATAATGCGCTGGCGCAAAAATTCGGCTATGGCTTCTCATTGGGCAACAATATGGCATTCTCGCTGTACTTGCTGGCTGAACGTGTTATGCCGGAAGACTATACACTGGCCAGTTATGAAGCAGAACTGCGCTGGATGTTAACTGAGCAGGGACAGTACAGTTGGGATTGGGGCTTATTGTTTGAAGTTGAACATTACCAGCAGACCGATAGTAACGAGTTCACTACGGGTTTATTAGTTGAAAAAGAGTTTGAACATACCAGTCTGACCGTAAATGCGTTATTGGTATACGAATGGGGGCAGAACGTGCCGTCAGAGCTCGAAACCGAGTTTCGTCTGCAATACCGCTACCGGTTTCTACCCGCATTACAGCCTTCAGTCGAGATATATTCCGGTGAAAATTACAAGGGCGCCGGGCCCGGTTTTATGGGGGTATACAAATTCAGCCCCACACAACAGTTGAAGTGGGAAGCCGCTATGGTATTTGCGTTGGACAACGACACTATAGACCGCACCTTTCGTTTTGCGCTGAAGTATGAATTCTGAATAAGTGCGCAGTAAAATCTTTTCAATTGTGAGGAACTGGCAGTAGTCAGCCTTGTTTCTGCTGCTATAATGCCGCATCTGAATGAAGTTCCAGTGAGAAGAAGGACAACATATTTTATGGCGGACGCAGAACATCGCCCCAGCAATTTTATCCGGCAGATAATAGATACTGATTTAGCATCCGGCAAACATAATGCGGTACAAACCCGGTTTCCGCCCGAGCCAAACGGCTATTTGCATATCGGTCACGCCAAGTCTATCTGTCTTAATTTTGGTATCGCGCAGGATTATCACGGCAAATGTAATCTACGCTTTGATGATACTAACCCGGAAAAAGAAAACGTCGAGTTTGTTGAGTCAATTCAGCGTGATGTTAACTGGTTAGGATTTCAGTGGGATGGTGCTGTACGTTATTCGTCTGACTATTTTGAACAGCTCTACGGTTACGCGGTTGAGCTGATAAATAAAGGACTGGCCTACGTTTGTTTTCTTAATAACGAACAAATGCGTGAATACCGGGGCAACCTTACTCAGCCGGGTAAGGCCAGCCCGACACGTGATACCAGCCCGGCAGAAAACCTGGCGCTGTTCGAGAAAATGCGCGCCGGTGGTTTTAAAGAGGGCGAATGCTCGCTGCGTGCCAAAATTGATATGGCGTCCAGCTTTATGTGTATGCGTGATCCGGTGATTTACCGGGTAAAATTTGCCCATCACCATCAAACGGGTGACAAGTGGTGCATCTATCCGATGTATGACTTTACGCATTGTATCTCTGATGCCCTGGAGGGTATTACTCATTCGCTGTGTACGCTGGAGTTTCAGGATAACCGCCGGTTGTATGACTGGATCCTGGATAACATCACTATCGCTAGTCACCCGCAACAGATTGAGTTTTCACGCTTAAATCTAGAATATGCCGTGATGAGCAAGCGTAAGCTGCAAACCCTGGTCGAGAAAACTGTGGTATCAGGCTGGGATGATCCACGTATGCCAACTATTGCTGGTTTACGCCGTCGCGGCTATACGCCGGCTGCCATCCGTGAGTTTGCCAAGCGCATCGGTGTCACCAAGCAAGATAATGTCATTGAAATGAGTGCGCTGGAAGCCTGCATCCGTGAAGATTTAGATACTGCAGCACCGCGTGCTATGGCCGTGCTTGAGCCACTCAAAGTGACCATTACCAATTACCCGGCAGACGGTATTGAATGGGTAGAATCGCCGAATCATCCGAAAGACGACACCATGGGCAGCCGCAAGTTGCCGTTTGGCTCTGTCGTGTACATTGATCGTGCTGATTTTCGTGAGGAAGCGAACAAGAAGTACAAGCGCCTGGTATTAGGTGGTGATGTGCGTTTACGCAATGCCTATGTTATCCATGCTGATGAAATGGTCAAAGACGCGGATGGTAATATTGTTGAACTGAAATGTTCATATTTACCGGAAACTCTGGGAGAGAATCCGGCTGATGGCCGAAAGGTGCGTGGTGTTATTCATTGGGTAGAAGCTACTCATGCCGTGCCTGCGGAGTTCCGTGTTTATGATCGTTTATTCAGTGTGGCAAACCCTGCAGCCGAAGACGATTTTCTAAATGTAGTAAACCCACAATCATTGGTTGTTAAGCATGGTCTGGTTGAACCATCATTAAAAGACGCTATAGCAGAGCAGGCGTATCAGTTTGAACGTGAGGGTTATTACTGTGCGGATAATCGTGATTCTACCTCAGCTAAGCTGGTGTTTAACCGCACAGTAGGCTTACGTGACAGCTGGGGTAAAGAAGAAGAGTAAACTGATTTGCAGAATAGATAAAAGGCCGCTACGCGGCCTTTTTACTTTTTAGGTCTGTTATTTTTTTAGCAAAATGCCAAGTCCGACAATAACAGCAACGGCGCCACCAACCAAAAACCAGATAGAATTATCGGTCGGGTTACCCGTAACCATTTCGGTTACCTGAGATGCTGTGGAATTATACTCGGTATAGCCAAAATACAATAAAATTGCCCCTGCCACTAATACTGCCAAGCCTATAATCTTATTCATGTTATTCTCCGTATTCTTGGGGTTGTATCGTTTTTATTTTTGCCGTATTACTTTTATAAAGTAAATATCACTATTTACACAACCATTTTCAGCGAAGCCAGCTGATACTGCTGGTTATAACATGGCATAGATATAGGGTGATGCAAAGTGAAACCCTTGCTTTGGCTGTTTTTTTGTCTGTTTGGCTCAGTCTGCTGCGCAGAGATAGTGCGTTATCCTGCTGTGGCTGATGCGGAAGATTATCGTTCGGTTTATCCGTTAGCACTGTTGGAGCTGGCTTTAGCGCGTTCCGGCCGCGAATATCAACTGCAAAGTTCGGCTGAGCGCATGTCTAAATCCCGCAGTATGGTGTTTCTGAAAGAGCAATCTGAATTGGACATATTGTGGACCATGACTTCAGTGGAGCGGGAGCTGGATTTGCTGCCGGTTCGGATCCCCATTTTTAAGGGCCTTAGTGGTTATCGCGTGATGCTGATTAAACAAGATCAGCAAACTAAATTTGCCCGCAATGTCAGTGCAAATCAGATTAAAAAACTGGTGTATGCTCAGGGGCATGACTGGATAGACAGCAAGATATTGAGGCTAAATGGCTTCTCGGTGATAGGGGCGACGCATTATGACAACTTATTTTCAATGCTGGAGAAAGGGCGGGTAGATGCTGTGCCACGCAATGCCCTGGAAATTGCCGAAGAAGCGCTTGTTTTTGCTGCGCGAAATATTGTCATTGAGAGTAACTGGGTGATTTATTATCCAACCGCGAGCTATTTTTTTGTTAACCCGGCGAATAAGCAACTGGCTAAAGATTTGGAAGCGGGTTTGAGACAAATTATTGCCGACGGTGGTTTTGAGCAACTGTTTCAGCAGTTTTTTTCCGGCCATCTGAGCGAACTTAAGCTAAAAGATCGCAATATGATTCGTCTTCAGAATCCATTGTTACCTGCACAAACGCCTGTTAATGAGCCACAGCTTTGGTATCATCAGCTGTAGACAACGGACACTTTGCAGTGGGACTTATATGGACTTGTTTTTAGCTGTATTGTTTTTTGCATTTTCGACCACGATTACGCCCGGTCCTAACAATGTGATGATTATGTCTTCCGGCATGAATTATGGTATTCGTGCCAGCTTGCCTCATTTGGCAGGGATCTGCCTCGGCTTTCCGCTAATGGTGTTGTTGGTGGGGCTAGGTTTTGGCGCCGTATTTGAACGTTATCCAAATTTGCATCAACTTATCAAAGTACTGGGGATTGCCTATCTTATCTGGCTGGCCTGGCGTATTGCTGCCGCTGAACCCAAGGCGATTGCGCAAGGTAAAAGTAAACCTTTCAGCTTTGTTCAGGCCGCCTTGTTTCAGTGGGTAAATGGCAAGGCCTGGGTAATGGCCAGCGGTGCGGTGGCGGCATTTACCAGCGTCGGCGGTATTTACTGGATTGAAGTCAGTGTTATTAGCACAGCTTTTCTGGTGGTGGCATTCCCGTGCGTCGGGTTATGGCTGGTATGTGGCTCGGCGCTGCGTAAGATCCTGACTCAGCCACTGTTTCAGCGTATTTTTAATATCACCATGGCAATTATACTGGTACTGTCGATAGTGCCTGTACTGATGGAAGTATGGCAGTTTTATTTTATGCCGGGCAGTGAATAGCGGAGGTAGTGATGAAAGCCTTACTGGTTAGTGCGTTATTGTTGTTGTGTTGCTATAGCAATGCACAGAATACAACTTCAGACACGGTCTGGCTGGATGTACGCAGCCATGAAGAATTTGCCAGCGGACATTTGCCTGGCGCGATAAATATCCCCCACACAGAAATTGCTGCGGCAATTAATGAGCTGAAACTGGATAAAAGTGCACCTATAGCGCTTTACTGTAAAAGTGGCCGACGGGCGGGACTGGCGTTAGAAGTATTACAGCAGCAGGGGTACACTAATCTTACTAACAAAGGAGGCTATGAGCAGCTGAAACAACAGCTTGCCAGTGATAATGAACGCAAGTGAAGAAAAAATAGCCCTGGAACATGAAGCAGCCCGTTTATTTATGCGGTTGTACGAAAAGCGTTTCGGGATCAGTATGCGGCATATCTGGCACAACGAGCCGGCCAGGCCTGATGTGTCGTGTTACTACGATGAGCAGAAGCTGGATCTCGAAATTGCGCATTTGTATGGCAGTGAAGTAGAAGCAATGCATATTCTCGGCCGTTCGCTCACTGACAATACTCACAAGGAACTGCTGTCACTGCTGCGCACACCGCCGCAGCACCGTTTACTGACAGCGCTGAACCGTCTTATTTGCAATAAAGCAGAGAAAACCTATAACACAGAGCGTGTCTGGCTGGTGATCCGCAATGCAAACCCATTATGGACCAGGCGCGATATTCTAAGCCACTATCAGCAACTGCATATGCCGGCGCAGCACCCGTTTGAACAAATTTGGCTGATTGGTGACATGCACGGTAACAGCGGCATTCTGGCATTGTATCCGCCAGCGCTGACAGCTCTGGAGCAAGGCTGATGCTGGGGTTTTATCAGCGCTGGGCTTACCGGCTTTATCCACTCAGAGCACTTTTTTTAATTATATTTGCCACCGCCATATTTAGTTTTGGTTGGATGCTATTTGCTGCGCCAGTGGCAGCAGCAGAGCGCTGGCAGCTAAGTGTTGTGTTGCTTGCCGTTACCAGCCTGCTTTTGTGGTTGTGGGCTACGCTGTTTAGCCGGCCGTTGCCCCGCCTGGCGCAGGCGACTGGCTTTGCCGAGAAATTGAAGCTGCGGTTGCAGCATTGTATCTACTACCTGTTGTCGTTTTTGGTGACGCTGTTGCTAGTTGCTACTACCTATCTTGGTCTTCGGGTGTTAAAGGGTATAATAGCTGCCTTATTTTTCAGCTGAATCTCGCATTTATGTCTGTATCTTCATCCCGCTGGGATATTTTCTGTGCTGTTATCGATAACTTTGGTGATATTGGTATTTGCTGGCGCTTAAGCCGGCAGCTCGTCAGCGAACATGGCGTAAATGTGCGTTTGTGGGTTGATGATTTAGCCAGCTTTAAGCGCATTTGCCCACAGATCAACATCGATGAAACGCAACAGACAATAGCTGGGGTTAACATTATGCTTTGGTCAGCACATACGAGCTGGGCAGAATACAGTGTTGCTGACGTTGTTATTGAAGCACTTGCCTGCACGATCCCGTTAACATATCAGAGCAGGATGGCGGAACACGATGTTAAGCCTTTATGGCTGAACCTGGAATATCTGTCAGCTGAAGATTGGGTTGAAGGTTGTCATGGTCTGCCGTCGCCACAGCCGCATTTACCGCTTGATAAACATTTTTTCTTTCCAGGGTTTACCGCTGCGACCGGTGGTTTGTTGCAGGAAGCCGCACTGCAGCAGCATGCGGAAAATTTTACTGCTGATGAAATGGCTCAGCAGAGGTTCTGGCAGCAGCTTGGTGTTACAGATCCCGGCAATTATGCGCAGAAAATTTCACTTTTTGCCTATGACCATCCACAACTCAGTACATTAGTTAATTGCTGGCTGCAATCGGGGCAGACTATATTGTGTCTGGTGCCGGAGGGGGCATTAGCCACCCAGCTAACCGGGCTTTACCCGCAGCTTAGTATCAACCGCGAGCTGGTCATTGATGCATTGACGATAAAAATACTACCGTTTATGCCGCAAGACGATTACGACAAGTTGCTCTGGGCGTGTGATATTAACTTTGTTCGTGGCGAAGATTCTGTGATCCGGGCTCATTGGGCGGGTAAACCTTTTGTCTGGCAAATTTACCGTCAACAGCAGCAAGCCCATCTGGAAAAACTCAACGCTTTTATGTTGCGATATTGTGCACAGATGCCTGTCGATATGCGTGAAGCGGTACAGCAGTTTTGGTTACAATGGAATACCGATGGTCCGTTAGATAAAAGCTGGCAAAAATTTAGTGCAAATCTTCTGCAAATCGCCGAATATAACCGCCTTTGGCGCGCAGCGTTGACGGCAAACGGAGATCTTGCCAGCAACCTCGTGCACTTTGTTGAAAAAAAATTTATAATGCGACGCAATTTTTCCTAAACGAGAAGATATTTCAGTCATGATGAAGACAGCTCAAGAAGTGCGTGCTGGCCAGGTGATTATGGTTGGCAACGACGCAATGGTTATCCTAAAGGCAGAATTTAACAAATCTGGCCGTAACGCTGCCGTTGTAAAAATGAAAATGAAAAACCTGCTGAACGGCCAGGGCATGGAAACCGTGTACCGCGCTGACGACAAGTTCGAACAGGTAATGCTGGAAACTAAAGAAGTAACCTATTCTTACTTTGCTGATCCAATGTATGTATTTATGGATCAGGAATACAACCAGTATGAAATCGAAGCCGAGTCTATGGAAGGTGCGTTAAAGTACTTAGTAGACGGTATGGAATGTTCAGTAGTATTCTACGGCGAGCGTCCAATCTCTGTTGATTTGCCAACTATCGTAGTTCGCACGGTAACTTATACTGAACCAGCAGCGCGTGGCGATACCTCAGGTAAAGTGATGAAACCTGCGAAAATCGAAACAGGTTTTGAACTGATGGTACCTGCTTTCGTTGAAGAAGGCGACAAGATCGAAATCGATACCCGTACCGACGAGTACCGTAGCCGCGCCAAGTAATATTGGCTGCATTGAAAAAAGGCGCTGAGGCGCCTTTTTTGTTGGTTTTACCTCATTTACGTTAGTTGCGAGTAACTTCCACTTTGTTCACTGTGCGCAAGTAAGCAGCCAGAGACTTTTGATATTATTGTACTTAGTAACAACAGACCCAGGGCAATCCTAACCTAGCATTGATTATATGGATGATATCGTTTATAACCAATTGCTACCGGTGGCAGTTGACGGCGGAAATGTTGATAAGGGCAGGCAATATGCGTAGTTCAGTTAAAACCAAAGAACATTGCCGCCTGTATCGTCATCTCCGGAGCCTGTGACTAGCGCGCGTTGAGGGCCCAGAAAAATATCTTGCAAGATACTGCTAAAGTGCAGGCGGGCTATGTTGAAGTGGAAAGCCGGTGTGGCGGGTACTGCGCTGTAAAACAGATGCTATTTACACTGCTAACGATAAGGGAATCACTTGAGTGGTTCTCTTTATTTTCGCGTAAAACGTTTTTTATATCGCTATACACTGGGGAGCTCATGGTATTTCAACAGTCTTTTTTGCATAACATCATTAGCCGCACCACACTGAGCTGGCTTATAGTAAGTACACTTGGCGCACTGCTGCTAGCCTTTGCTGCCAGAGCAGAGGCACATTATTTTCCCCGCTATCAGTGTGCCGGCAATCCAAAAGCGGTGTTTTGCCAGTCATTTGAACACAATGCACAGGGCCTGAATTTTCTGGCAGCAAGAAATGCTGCGCCGGGCCTGGCCAATGGCAGTTTACTTTTGAACACTGAGCGCCAGACACTGAGTTATAAAGCGGCGCGCACCGGTGGACATCTTTTCACGATAGACCCCGGGCAGTTAAGCGGTTTTAGTACGGATGATTTTTATTATGAAGCCCTTATACGCCCTTACGCCAACAGCACAACCGATCGTGAAACGCTGTATCTAACTTTAAAAGATGCGCAGGCAGATCGTTATTTCGCCGCTGGCTTTAAAGTAGGCAGCAGTGTATTTACGTCAAAGCTTGAGCTGGCCATTTTGCCTGGTTCGCAAACACAGGCAAGCCAGGTTCAGGTGCTTTCAGATCTCGCGATGCCTTTAGTGCTGGGCGCACAGGACGATATTGATGGTCAATGGTATTTGCTGCGGGTGCAGCGCCGGGGCGACGCACTATTACTTTATCTGAACGGACAGAAAGTCGCATCTGCTGTTATTCCGGCCGGCACTGTGTTAATGCCGGCTGGGGTTTGGAGTTATAACCGTTCATTTGAACTGGACTATCTGGCTGTAGGGCAAGCCAAACCGGCCGAGCTGAATATAAACCTGCACCAGTTGGAGAATCAGCTGTTGACCGGCTATCAGTATGAACAGAGCAGTGTTATGCCCTGGCAGGTAGACTCAGGTGATGCTGCAGATATTGAAGTAATTAATCTGACACCAGAGTTATTTAACCTGCAGCTGGATGCGAAACAATTTAGCTTGCAGTATCTGCAACCTGGGCAGGGTGCAGTGTTATTACAAAGCAAACATCAGCCGCATCGCTTTAAGCAGCTCAATATACAGGTGCTGCCCGCGTTGGCGTTTCCTGCTAAAACCGATCTTAGCTATCTGTCTACGTTCTGGCCGGTGCCTGACAGCAGCGTCAGTTCTGATACGCTACTTAAGGTGAGGCTACAGCAGGACTTTAGTTTGAATGAGCACGGTGCCGTGCGGATATATCAGTTAGACAAGAATGGCTCAACAAAACAGGTAGACGAAATTAAAGCTGGCATCGAGCTGGATGCCTTTGGCAGTGACAAGGCAGATAAATATCGTTCAATCCGCCGCCCGATGATTTGGCAGGATGGTAAAACCCTGCTAATAAAACCGCACAGCGGCAAGCTCGAAGCCGGTAAAACCTATCAGGTTCAGGTATCAGCCGGCTTGCTGCAGTTTACCAGTGATACAAAAACCTTTAATGGTATCGGCCACGATGCAAGGTGGCGCTTTCGGATAAAGCCTCTTCCTGAAGCAAAACCAGAGATATGGGTGGCAAAAGATGGCAGTGGTGACTTCCTTACCATTCAAGGCGCACTGAATTTTGTCATGGATCAGGTTGGCACCAAAGTGCAGAGTGTAAAAATTGCTGCCGGTGTGTATCAGGAGCCGTTGTATCTGTATGGTGTCGAGCAGCTTAACATCGAAGGCGAAGGTGCAGATGGGACGCAAATCACGTTTACCAATTATGAATCGTTAAACAGTGGTTTAGGGCTGGGCTATGGCAAACTTGCCGGACATAGCGGTGGTGGGCGTAGCCTGTTTATGGTTGAAGATGTCGGTCTGCTGGTGCTAAAAAAGCTGAGCATTACCAATTTGCACCAACGGCGGGAAGGCGTGCGCAACCAGGCGGAAAGTCTGTATTTTAACAGTACAGGTAAACTGCTGGTAGTTAACAGCCGGTTCAGCAGTGAACAGGATACGCTGATGCTCAAAGGCACATCTTACTTTTACCGCAGTCTGATTGCCGGAAACGTGGATTTTATCTGGGGACAAAATTATCTTAGCCTGTTTGAGCAGAACGAGATCCGCTCGTTGGGTAACTCAGTAAAAGATCCAAATTCAGAATATGCCGAAGGCAGCTACATCTTGCAGGCGCGTACCGTTAGTGAGGATGCACCGGGCTTTATATTTATAAATAACCGTTTTACCAGCTACCCGGGGCCTACGGGCAACCGGATCCGGCCCGGAAGTACCTTTATAGCCCGAAGTGCCGGCCGGCCTGTCTACGTTGACAATGTACTGATGATTAATAACCAGTTTGACAATCATATTGCCGCACAGGGCTGGGCGGGGCCACTTAATCATGAACCTTTGCCAAACCCGACTCAGGCTGGTGCAACTCAGGGATGGCGGGAATATGGTTCAACCGATTTACAAGGTAACAAGCTTGATACCAGTGCGCGTAAATATGGCCGGGTACTGAAGGCGGAGGAGCTACCTTTTTCTGATGTAGCGGGTATTATGCGGCTGTATTGGCCTGATTTTAAGCCGGAACTTATGTTAGAGAAAGAGTCGAAGCATTAAGTTTCTTGATATCATGTTGTTTTGATACCGCAATCAGGCTAACAGAAGATATTGCAATGCCAACAGAAAAAGAAAAAATGCTGTCAGGCCAGTGGTATAACCCGCTGGATAAAGAGCTAAGCGCTGAGCGTCTGGCAGCGCGCAGGTTGCAGCACCAGTTCAACCAAAGCCTGCCAGATGATGAAGCACAGCGCAGGGCGCTGTTGCAGCAATGGTTACCCAACACCGGTAAGCATTTCTATGTTGAACCGCCGTTTTACTGCGATTATGGCTACAACATAAAAACGGGTAGTAAGGTGTTTTTTAACTTTAACTGCGTGGTATTGGATGTTGCGCCGGTATTCATCGGCAACAATGTGTTCTTTGGGCCGGCAGTGCAAATTTACACTGTGAATCACCCGCTAGAGGCTAAAGCGCGTAATAGCTTAATTGAGCAGGCAAAGCCAATCACAATAGCAGATGATGTTTGGATAGGTGGTGGTGCTGTACTGTTACCAGGTATCACTATAGGCAAAGGTAGTGTTATTGCTGCAGGTAGCGTAGTGACGAAAGATATACCCGCAGGTGTTGTGGCTGGTGGCAGCCCTTGCCGGGTCATTAAGCCTGTATCTGGCTAGCCATTTGATAGCGTATATAAAGTAAGTGTAAGTAATGTCGATAAATATTCGTTTGATCAATAAGGGCGATCTCAGCGCTGTGGCAGCAATTCAGGATAGCTGCTACGGCGATGAGTTATTTGAAGATGTCAGCCTTATTCAAAGACGGTTAGCGTCACAGCCTGACAGTTGTTGGTTGGCAGAAAACCATTGCAAAGAGGTGCTGGCATACCTGTTTAGTTACCCGTCACGAGATAAACAGGTTGCTGCCCTTGGTAGCGAATTTTCTCATTACACTGAGGCTGAGCTGCTGTATTTGCATGATATGGCAGTAAGCCAGAATGCCAGAGGCCTTGGCCTGGCTTCCCGTTTATTAAATTATGCTGAGCAATATGCAATAGAACTGGGGTTTAGCCGGTTGGCGTTGGTCGCCGTGCAGGGTTCGGTGCCATATTGGCAAAAGCGGGGTTTTGTTGTCGTTAACCTCAGCTCCCCTGAAGCGACAAGGGCATTAGCTAGCTATAGCGGCCAGCACGCAATGTATATGCAGAAATCTCTAACCAGGTAATGCCGCCCTTGTAATGTAAATTAATTGAAAATAGAGTTTGTATGTGTTGTTTTCCTGAGTGCCATATCATTATACTCAGTGAAAATTAGGTGCAGGGAGTATTACGATGAAATGGTTTTTGGTGACGGTAGCAGCTATGACATTTTCAACTCAGGCTGCTGCATGTGGTTTCCGGCTGGATGATGGTAAGTTACTACGCTGTGGCATGAAACGTATTGATGTCGTTGCTCTGGCGGGAGAGCCTGTTTCAAAAGATATAGATACGTTAGGTGTTGATACTGGTGAGCCGGTCAAAGGTGAAACGATAGAAACCTGGTCTTATCGTCTGCAAGGCGATATAGGTGGTGAATATCTGGTGTCTCTTACGCTCAAAGCGGGCAAAGTGGTTGCAATTAGTAGCAAGCAGCTTGAGCGGATCTAGCAGATATTGGCTATGTTAATCTATTTAAAAAGCGGGCTAAGCGTCGCCTTTGGCTTTATATGTTTTACTATGACGTCTTGCGGCGGCGGTTCGTCAGACAGACAATCGGATATCATCACTGCGCCTGTGGTTACTTTACCTACCGCAGAGTCTCAGTTGGCGATCCCGGATAACCGTTACGCTGACAGTTACAACGTGCTGCTACTTGGTAACAGTCATGTCAGAGCGAACAACTTGTCTGGGATGTTGAAAATGTTACTGGAGACGGGCAGCAATAAAGCCGTGAGGGTGCAGGTGGCGCCTGGTGGCAGTTATCTTGACGAGCGTTTGAGTGATAGCACGACTGTTAACACAATACAGTCTGTAAGTTGGAATTACATTATTCTGCAAGGGCAGAAGTACTCAACCTCAGGGCAATACTCTTACCCGACAGAAGCAACTGAATACTGGGCCGCTCTTAGTAAAACCTATCATGCGACACCGATTTTGTTTCCTGAACATCCAAGACAGGGGAATGCTGGCGAAGGAAGCCGGGTATATGCACTGCATCTTGGTATCGCAGAGCTCGAGCCGGCTTGTGTCGCGCCGCTAGGGCCCGCCTGGGCCAATGCTCATGCAGCGTTGCCTCAGGTCGCTTTTTATTCTGATGGCAACCATGCTTCCCTTGCCGGAACATTACTGACAGCGTTGCTGTTTTACCAGATTATCAGTGGTGAAAACGCCGACGAGTTACCGTATTTGCCACAACTTGCTTTATCTGAATCACTGCAGTCTGAGTTGGGGCAGCTGGCATCGGCGACGTTACAGCAATATGGCGCTTGTGAGTATTAAGTTGTTACTTGGGTAAGGTATGACTTAGCGTGACAGCAAATACAAATCACTTAACGTCATTTTGTTGCCGCCAAGTTTCAATTGACTTAACAATAGTAATGCACAGCTGTACGCATCTTCTAACGCATGGTGATTCGTCATTTCCGGTAAATTATGCCGTTTAAGGCAGCTGGGTAATTTCAGCGCATCATGCTTAACAACTTTTCCTTGGCGCAACAACCGCTGCCATTCCATTTTCATGGTATCAATAAATTTAAAACGCGGTGCTTTTCCGAAACAGCGCTCGCAGGCGATACGAAGAAATTGCTCGTCTAACTGACTATGATGGGCGACAAATACAAAACCGGCATAGTCGGTCAGTAACTCCGTCAGTACCTGAGATAACTCTTTGCCATTTACCAGCTGATGATCATGCAAACCGTGATATACCGCACTTTGTCCGACACTAACCGGGCTGCAAATCAAATAATGTCTGGCTTCTGCCAACACTATTTCCTGAGCTTTTATCGGCACCCAGCCAATGCTGACAATATGATCTTTACGCGGATTAAGGCCGGTAAGCTCCAAATCCAGCGCTAAAAAGTCTGTCTGCTGTACCGGGGTAGAGGAAGCGGGGAAAGCTGTTCTGCTAAAACGGGTAACAATTTCGCTTAACGCCGTACGTTTACGCAATAACCAGTTGAAAATCATTACATATCCCGGCAGAAACGATGCTTGAGACGGCTTTGCGCTTCATTAATAACGGCAAAGCCATCTTTTAACTGGTGCCGCGCCAGGCCGGAAACATCCATAGGGTCGAGCAGATTTGTCACATCATGGCCTTGCTGCAGATCCTGCAAATGTTTTTCCCAACGCAACTGAGCTAACAGATCAAATGCATCGATAATATTCTGACTGTCTTTGCTGTCAATGACACCTTGTGATGCCAGCTGCTGTAAACGCCTGCGGGTATTCACATCATTAATGCCTGCAGATAGTGCATATACTCTGGCAAGATCGGTCAGTAAACTGATGCCACGTTTCTTCAAATCAAGACCTTTCTTATGTTTACCGTCCTGTTCCAGAATAAAATTCTTGAGTAACCCCAGTGGGGCCGTGCGTTGCAGTGCAGCCTGTGCCAGATGATACAAAAATAGAGGTGCTTCTGATGTGCGTTGCAGGATATCCTGTTGCAGGGCATTGAAAAGCCCTTTGCTGCCGTCAATAACTCTGAGGTCAAAAAATATACTGGCTTTGAGCAACGCTTCCGGTGTTGGTGTCGCAATCCAACGGGCAAACCGGCCGGACCAGCCTTTCAAACTCAGCCGTAACTCAGGGTTGGTTGCCATAATATTGCCCGGACACAGCGGGATACCGCAGCGGGCTAAACCCTGGCAGACAAAATCTGCCAATGCACAGAAGTAATCTGCCACTGCGCCGCTTGGCTCTTTCTCCAGCAGCAAAGCATTGTCCTGATCAGCGTTTAAGCTTTGATCCATTCTGGCCTGGGATCCAAACGCCAGCCAGCTGAATACACATGGGGCTTCGCCCAGTTGCTGTTGCGCCAGATAGATAAGACGTTGAGTAAGCGCATCGGTAATAGTGGTAATGACATGGCCGGCTTCATGTGCCGGTACCTGTTGCTTATGCAACGTGATGGCTAAGGCCGGCAGTTGCTGACTGCAGCGCTCCAGGCCGTCAATTGATGGTTGGCGGTGTATTTCGCCAATCAGATACACTGGGTGGTCTTGCTGGCTGCGCATAACATCCGTGGCGCTTAGCATGCCATAACAAACGCCCTTTTCCATTACCGGCAGGTGATGGATGTTGTGCTGGCTCATTTGTTGTACGGCTTCATATAAAAACGCATGGCGATCAATAACATGGGGTTGACGTGTCATTACCTGGCTTACTTGCGTGCTGGCTGGCAGCGCATGAGCAAGTACACGGTGTCGTAAATCTCTGTCAGTGACAATGCCAACCAGCTTATCCTGCTCTTCTACCAGCAAAGACGACACCCGGCTGTCTGACATCTGCCTGGCGGCATCCTGTACAGTTTGTTCTGGCCGGATGGTAACTTTATGCTGTTGTACTATATCGCTAATTTTTAACGTGAAACGACCTTGCTGGCGCTCCTGATACTGGTGCAAACGGCGGCTGAATAAACGCTGGAAGAAAATATCAATATTTTTATATTGATAGCGGCAGCGGTGAAAAGCGTCGGCGTCAAGGTAATACAGCAAAGCATCCTCATCACAAACCAGGGTGTCATTGTCAGCCAGGCCCGTTAATAACTGCTGGTAACCATAAAAATCGCCTGGCTGTAATTTGGTCAGGAGCTGTTGCTGATCGCTATAAAGCGAGAAAATACCGGTACGGATAATCATCAGCCGTTCTGGCTGCACCGATACTTTTTCCCGGGACTGGCAGTAACATACTTTGATATGAGCAGACAGCTGTGTCAGCTCCATGCTGTTAAGCTGGTTAAACGGCGTGGTCTGCGCAAGAAATTGAGTAACGTCAGCGACTTCCATCTTAGCTCCGGGTAAGCCGAACAGGTTTAGGTGTTAACTGGCACACACTGCGCTTATCAGGGCGTCATCTTTATTAAGCATCTGCCATTGTTCACTTAGCTTGGCACCAGCCTCCGGGATCTGTAGCTGTTCGCTAAAGTCGGCCCGGGCAAATTGACCGCAGTGCAGTACGACAGGAACACGTCTGGCGGTGGCTCTGCGTTCAAAGAAATACAAATCGACAAGTTTTAGATCTGTGTTTTGTTTATTGACCGATGCATTGGCAACATCTGCAGCAATAAACCTTAATGTTTGCGGATATAAATAACTCCAGGGACGCCATACGGCCTGTTGTTCTACCGTCTTCACTACCACCACACCAGAAGGCAGCCGAGAAGCCTGATACGGGTACCAGCTATATTCACTATGTACCTGAAATGCCAGCATCGCAGCACCGGCAAATACCGGGATGATCCAGCGTGGAGCATGTTGCCGGCTGACTTTACGTAACAGCAGGGCGATGCCAGCGGCACCCAGTCCGGCGAATACCGTCGCTACAAATTCCCAAAACATAATGTCTTCCTGAAAAGGACGGGCTTTCACCAGGAAAGCCCGTTTTGTTGTTGTCATATTGCTTTGTATATAAAGCAATTTATCTCAGGTTACTAGTGGCCTGTTGCAGCGCCAGCACCTTTAGGATAACGCACACTCTCAACCAGATTCTGGATATGAGCAGGAGGGGCTTCAGTGGCAGATGATACCGCGAAGGCAACAATAAAGTTAATTACTGCACCTATAGCACCAAATGACAGAGGCGAAATACCAAATAGCCAGTTTGCCTGTACGTTTTCAAAGGTATTGGTACCTGGAATAAAGAACCAGCCCAGGAACAGGAAGATATAAATAACAGTCGACAATAAACCTGCCAGCATACCGGCAATGGCGCCTTTGTTATTTACCCGTTTTGAGAAGATCCCCATCATCAGCGCCGGGAAAATTGACGCTGCGGCGATACCAAACGCCAGTGCTACTACCTGGGCAGCAAACCCGGGTGGGTTCATCCCCAGCCAGGTTGCTACGACTATCGCAACTGCCATAGATATACGGGCAGCGAGCAGTTCGCCTTTTTCACTGATATCTGGATTAATTGACCCTTTGATAAGGTCATGGCTCACCGCAGAAGATATCGCCAGCAATAAACCTGCTGCAGTCGATAACGCTGCTGCTAAACCACCTGCTGCAATCAAACCGATAACCCAAGCTGGCAAATTAGCTATTTCAGGGTTAGCCAGTACCAGAATATCGTTGTTTACTGTCAGCTCATTGCCATTCCAGCCACGCTCTTGGGCAACTTGTTTGAAGCTATCTGATTTGTCGTTATACAGCTGAATCCGACCATCATTGTTTTTATCTTCAAACTTAATTAAGCCGGTTTGTTCCCAGTTTTTAATCCAATCCGGACGTTGCGCATACTCAATGGCATTGGCCGTTTCACCAGCAGGATAAATAGTGGTTAACAGGTTTAACCGTGCCATAGATGCAACGGCGGGTGCAGTTAAATACAGCAGCGCAATAAAGACCAGTGCCCAGCCGGCAGACCAGCGAGCGTCTGATACCTTAGGTACGGTAAAGAAGCGGATAATAACGTGTGGCAGACCCGCAGTACCAATCATCAATGACAGGGTGAATAACACCATGTTAAGTTTATTGGATACATCAGCGGTGTAATCAACAAAGCCCAGATCACGGACAATCATATCCAGTTTTTGTAATAACGGCATGCCGGATTCTACGTGGTCTGAGAACAGCCCCAGTGGTGGCAGGAAGTTACCGGTTAACTGAAGTGAAATGAACACGGCTGGGATGGTATATGCGATGATCAGTACCACGTATTGTGCGACCTGAGTATAGGTAATACCTTTCATACCGCCCATTACCGCGTACAGGAATACCACCACGCCTGCGATGATAAGCCCGGTATCACTTTCAACTTCCAGGAAGCGTGAGAACGCCACACCAGCACCCGTCATCTGGCCAATTACATAAGTAACAGAGGCGATGATAAGGCAGGCAACGGCAACAAAGCGCGCATTTTTGCTGTAAAAACGGTCTCCGATAAACTCTGGTACAGTAAATTTACCAAATTTGCGCAGGTACGGCGCCAGTAGCATTGCAAGTAACACGTAGCCACCGGTCCAGCCCATCAGGTAAGTTGAGTTAGCATAACCACCGGCGGCAATTAAACCCGCCATCGAAATAAAAGACGCAGCAGACATCCAGTCAGCCGCGGTAGCCATACCGTTCATTACCGGGTTTACACCACCACCGGCAACATAAAACTCTTTGGTTGACCCGGCGCGCGCCCAGATTGCAATAGCAATGTAGAGTGCGAACGAGCCGCCAACGAAGATAAGATTAATTGCAAATTGACTCATGACGGGCTTACTCCTCGTGCAGGTCAAATTCTTTATCGAGTTTGTTCATTCTCCAGGCATAGAAGAAGATTAACGCGATAAAGGTTAAAATGGACCCCTGTTGAGCGAACCAGAAGCCAAGGTCTGTGCCGCCTACACTGATCCCCGACAGCAGAGGACGTAGTAAAATACCCCCACCATAAGATACCAGTGCCCAAACGATGAGGCTGCCAACGATCAGGCGAAGATTCGCTGACCAGTAAGCCGCCGCGTTGCGATCGTGCTCTGTCATAATTACACTCCTTTCCTTTGTTATTTTTATCTCGCAAAGTTAATCTAGCAGTAGTTAACACAAGTGAAAGCCCGACTTTAGTCGAAGCTGGTGGCAGGATAATTGACTTGCGCTTAGCCTTAGGCCAAAAGTAAGCCAGATAATAACAACGGGAGAGCGCAGTGGCCGCTTGGGTAGTTGCCTTATTGGCATTGTTGTACGTCGGTGGTTTGTTTCTTATTGCCAACTGGGGTGAAAGGCACGCCGATGACAAACTAATACGAAAGTATGGGGGGCTGATCTACAGCCTGGCACTGGCAGTTTACTGCACATCCTGGACGTATTACGGTGCGGTTGGTACTGCAGTGACTCAGGGCTGGGACTACATACCTATCTATCTCGGCCCTGCATTACTGTTTATCTTTGCCCAGCCATTTTTATTCAAATTGCTGTATGTCGCTAAAAAGCAAAATGTGACTTCGGTAGCCGATTTTATTTCGTCGCGTTATGGCAAACGCAAAAACATTGCGTTACTGGCTTCCTTAGTATGCCTGGTCGTGGTAGTGCCTTATATAGCTTTACAATTAAAAGCGGTATCCAGTTCTTATCAAGTGTTGTTAGGGGGGGATTTCAGTGATGAAACATCGAACTGGTGGCAAGACAGCGCCTTTTTAAGTGCCGTGGCAATGGCATTCTTTGCAATTTTGTTCGGTACGCGCAAGCTGCATCTTACTGAGCAAAGCCGTGGTGTGATGGTTGCTATTGCGTTTGAGTCGGTAGTTAAACTCTTCGCGCTAATGACACTTGGCCTGGCGGTCTACGTGTTTGTGCTGGGTGAAAGCTCAGACGTTTTACAGCGTTTTGCCCAGCATGCCATGGCTCAGCAGCAGAACAGTGATTTTGGCGTACTGGAGTTTATTACCAAAACCGTATTGGCAATGGTTGCTGTATTTCTGCTGCCGCGCCAATTCCATGTTGCCTTTGTCGAGAATGTCTCGCACCATCATTTGCGCCATGCAAGGCGTTGGTTTTCACTATATTTATTTCTGGTCACGGTAGTGGTGATCCCCATAGCCATTGGCGGCATGCAGCTGTTTCCGCAAGCGCTTAACTCTGCCGATAGCTTTGTCCTGCTTATCCCCGCCCAGTCGGGTTGGAATACGTTAAGTGTACTGGTGTTTATTGGTGGCTTCTCTGCCGCAACGTCCATGATTATTATTGCCACTTTGGCACTGTCGACAATGATCAGTAATGACGTGGTGATGCCAAGCTTGCTGCGAAGCAGCAAACGTCAGGGGCTGCCACACGACTACAGCCTGCTTATTTTACTGGTGCGCCGCAGCATGGTCATTCTGGTTATGGCGCTGTCTTATTTGTACTACCGCGGTTTTGCCCGCAACTATGAGCTGGCAGAAACCGGTCTGCTGGCGTTTGCGCTGATTATTCAGCTGGCACCTGCGGTGGTTGGTGGCTTGTACTGGCGCCGTGGCAATGCCTGGGGCGTCTATCTTGGCATCAGCACTGGCTTTGTACTGTGGTTTTACACGCTAATGTTGCCGCAACTTGTCAGTACCGGCGCAATTAACAGCGATATTATGCAAACCGGGTTGTTTGGCTGGCAGGTTTTGGTACCAACGGCGTTATTCGGTGCAGAACTCGATAGCTTAAGCCATGGCGTGATTTTTTCGTTAGGTTTTAATCTGCTGTTCTACATTTTTGGCTCTTTGCTGACACAAGTCAGCCTGCAGGACCGCCTGCAGGCCGTTGCTTTTGTTAAGCCTAATTTACCTGTCAATCATCAGGACACGCCGGCACGGCGTATTCGTATCCGCAATACCGATTTGAAAATACTGCTAGAGCGCTTTGTCGGCGCAAACCGCGCCAGCGAATGTTTACAGGAGTATGGTAAACGGCAGCAAGTAGGTTTGCAGCTGGATGATTTACCCAGCATTGGTTTGGTTGAACATGTAGAGCGTGAGTTGGCTGGCGTGATTGGCGCTTCATCTGCTTCGGCCATGGTCAATGCGGTGCTGGAAGGGCGTCAGCTTGGCTTCGAAGATGTCGTAACGCTGTTTGATGACACAACTCAGGCCATTCAGTTCTCGCGTAAAATTCTGTTTTCTACGCTTGAGCACTTAAGCCAGGGCGTCAGTGTAGTCGACAGAGAATTAAAACTGGTCGCCTGGAACCGTGCCTACCTGGAGATGTTTGACTACCCGGAAGCCATGGTGCGGGTAGGGCGGCCAATAGCTGATATTGTCCGCTTCAACGCTGAGCGTGGTTTATGCGGGCCTGGCAGCGCGGATGAGCATGTCGAAAAGCGTATCGGCCATATGCAAAATGGTACTGCTCATGTATTTCAACGGGTAAGGCCTGATGGCAAGGTTATTGAAATGCGTGGCAACCCTATTCCGGGCGGTGGCTTTGTTACCAGTTTTACTGATATTTCAGACCATGTCAGAGCTGTGCAGGGGTTAGCAGAAGCTAAACAACATTTGGAAGACAGGGTGCAAGAGCGAACCCAAACCATTTCGGAGATAAACCATGAATTGTTATCTGAGGTAAAAAGGCGCCGTGAAACAGAGCAGCAACTGCTACAGGCCAAAGCCGAAGCCGAAGTGGCCAATGCGTCGAAAACCCGATTTCTGGCGCTTGCCAGCCATGACATTTTGCAACCACTCAATGCAGCAAGGCTCTTCACAGCTGCATTGGCCGGCAGTAAAGATACCCAGCAGCAACAGCATATTATTGGCCAATTGGACAATTCATTAAAAGCGTCAGAAGAGCTTATCTCTACCTTACTGGAAATCGCCAAACTCGACGATGGCAAGCTGTCACCTGATGTTCAGACCGTGTCGCTAAAAGTGTTGTTGTCTCAGTTAGCTGATGAGTTTGATTTGCTGGCAAAGCAGAAGGGGTTGCGTTTGGTGGTGCGTGAAGCTGATTATCAGGTGCAAACTGACCCGACATATTTGCGGCGCATACTGCAGAATATGTTGTCCAACGCCATTAAATACACCAAACAGGGACGCATTTTGCTCGGTGCACGTAAACGGGGCGGTCAACTGCTTATCCAGGTTTGGGATAGCGGCCCCGGTATTGCTGAGCCTGACTTGCAGCGTATATTTGAAGACTTTTATCGTATTGACGCTACTGCAAAAGGCCAGCAAGGCGTAGGGCTTGGTTTGGGTGTGGTTAACCGGATGGCAAAATTGCTGGGGCATCAGCTGAAGGTTGCGTCCTGGCCTGGTAAGGGCAGCCTGTTCAGTATTGAACTGCCGCTGGTTGCGCGGCCGTTACGGCAGGAGCTGCCGTTACCCAGTGGTGTTGTGCAACGGCCGGTATTTGGGCTTTCAGTAGTTTGTGTTGATGATGATGCGGCGAATTTATCGGCGCTATCGGTATTATTGCAGCAATGGCAAATAGACGATGTTACGTGTTTCTACGATGAAGAAAGCCTGTTGGAGTACGCTGCTAACCACAGCGCACCGGATGCGCTGCTGATCGATTACCAACTGGGGCAGCATCTTAATGGCTTGCAGCTATATGAAAAAATAAAACTCAAATGGGGCAGCGTCAATGGCATTCTGGTTTCAGCCTCACCAGAGGCTGGCTTGGCAATGAAAGCCAAACAGTATGGGTTAATGTTTCTGGCTAAACCAATAAAGCCTGCAGCGCTAAGAGCGAGCCTGAATCATTTAAAAATGCTCAAACGCTCTGCCGGATAATGTTGTCAATATAGTATTGTCAATGTTGCGCCATGGCTTTATTGACCGGCGGCTCCAGCGTCAGCCTTTGGGCCTGGATGACTACCTGAGTCCGGTTCGTAACGCCCAGTTTACGAAAAATTGCCGTGATGTGTGCTTTAACCGTGGCCTCGGAAATGTGCAGATCATAGGCAATTTGCTTGTTTAACCAGCCTTCAGTCAGATAGTACAGCACCTTATATTGCTGATGTGTCAGTTGTGCCACTTTGGCGGCCAGATCTAAATCTTCTTCTGACTCTGAACTATGCTGTTCCAGCACCAGTTTTTTCAGCGCCGCCGGCACCCATAATTCGCCTTCCATCACCGAATTCAGCGCTGCACTGATATCGGCGGGGTTGGCGGATTTTGGTACATAGGCCGAGGCTCCAAATGCCATGACCCGACGGATCACATCCAGTTCTTCGCTGGCCGAAATGACCACTATTGGCAGAGTAGGAAAGCTTTTACGCAACTGAATAAGCCCGAGAAAACCGCAGTTACCAGGCATATGCAGATCTAGCAACAACAGATCAGTATCCGGATGTTCCTCCAGCGCCGTACAGGTGCTGTCGAAACTGTCTGTTTCAATCGTGGCTTTAGTGGCAAAAGTGCTGCTGATGGCATTTATCAGCGCATTGCGAAACAACGGGTGGTCGTCTGCGACGATCAGTTTTGCCATCTTAATCTCCGGCGAGGTAGTGTTGTAATTATTATAATAAAGGCCGCTTGTGCGGCCTTTATACTGCTGTCAGGAGAGGTGTGTCAAGTTAACATGAACGGCTGGGGTTATTTCCGGTTTAACCGGTTGTTTACCAGCGTTTCAACTACTGACGGATCGGCCAGGGTAGAAATGTCGCCTAACTGATCGTGCTCGTTGGCCGCAATTTTACGCAGGATCCTGCGCATAATTTTGCCAGAGCGGGTTTTGGGCAAGCCAGTCGGGGCCCATTGGATCAGATCCGGTGTTGCGATGGGTGATATCTCTTCACGCACCCAATCCCTTAGCGCTTTGGTTAGCTCGGCACTGGGCTCTATGCCTACGCGCGGCGTGACATACACATAAATACCCTGACCTTTAATATCGTGCGGGTAGCCAACGACAGCCGCTTCGGCTACTGCGTCGTGTGCAACCAGACAGCTTTCAATTTCAGCAGTACCCAGGCGGTGGCCCGAAATATTCAGCACATCATCAACCCGACCTGTCAGCCAGTAGTACCCGTCGGCATCGCGCTTGGCACCATCGCCGGTAAAGTAAAGGCCAGGGTAGGTGCTGAAGTACGTCTGTTCAAAGCGTTCGTGGTCGCCATAAACTGTGCGCATCTGGCCGGGCCAGCTATCTTTTATCACAAGGTTGCCTTCACATTCGCCATGCAACTCCTTGCCCTCGTTATCCACTATCGCCGGTTGCACACCAAAGAAAGGGCGTGTAGCCGAACCGGGTTTTAGCTCAGTGCAACCCGGTAGTGGGGTGATCAGAATACCGCCGGTCTCAGTTTGCCACCAGGTATCAACAATAGGGCAGCTACCTTTACCGAATTTATCGTGATACCAATTCCACGCTTCGGGATTAATCGGCTCACCGACACTGCCAAGCGTGCGCAGCGAAGCCAGGCTGCAACCTTCAACCGGTGCATCGCCGTGTGCCATTAATGCGCGTATCGCCGTAGGTGCGGTATACAAAATGTTGACCTTATATTTGTCAACAATCTGAGCCATCCGCTTCACACTCGGATAATTTGGCACACCTTCGAACAGCACGCTGCTGGCGCCATTGGCCAGCGGACCATAAACAATGTAGGTATGTCCGGTAACCCAGCCGATATCAGCTGCACACCAGTAAATATCACCGTCATGGTAATCAAATACATATTGGTGCGTCATTGAAGCCCATACCATATAACCGCCCGTGGTATGCAACACACCTTTAGGTTTGCCGGTAGAGCCAGAGGTATACAGAATAAATAATGGATCTTCTGCATTCATTGGCTCAGCCGGGCAGTCGCTGCTTTGCTTACCTAGCAATTCGTGATACCAGACATCCCGGCCGTCTTTACCGGCATCCATGTCGACATTCTTGCCAACATGCTTAACAACGATGACATTCTGCACCGGCGAATCAGCGCCAAGGTGTGCCAGCGCCATGTCGGTATTGTCTTTCAGGTTTGTAACGCGACTACCGCGCAGCGCCTGATCTGCTGTAATCACCAGTTTTGAATCACAATCTACAATACGGCTGCCAAGCGCGTCCGGTGAAAAGCCGGCAAACACGACCGAGTGCACCGCACCTATGCGGGCGCACGCCAGCAGTGCCACAGTCGCTTCCGGTATCATCGGCAAATATATTGTTACCCGGTCACCTTTTTTAATGCCCAGCGACTTCATACCATTGGCCAGCTGGCAGACCTGCTGGTGCAGCTGAGCGTAAGTGACAGTTTTTTGCACATCTGGAGAGTCGCCTTCCCAGTAGTAAGCGACCTGATCTGCTCGCTCCGGCAAGTGGCGGTCCAGACAGTTGTAGCTGGCGTTCAATACGCCGTCGCTAAACCAGTTGATACCAACTTTGCCGCTTTCGAAGCTGGTGCTTTTAACTTTGCTAAAAGCGGTAAACCAGTGCAGACGTTTACCATGTTCCGCCCAGAACGTATCTGGTGAGCTGACAGACTGCTGATACATCTGCATATACTGCTCGTTGGTCAGAAGTGAGCGTTTTGCTGCACTGGCGGGTACCGGATAAACTGATGGATGTGACATAACTTCCCCTGTGAGATCTGCTTGATTTTATACTGCAGTCTTTCTATCTAAGCCGCGTGGCAATTGGAATTAGACCTTAGTCTAGCCAATGTCGGTTGGTACTGCTAGCAATGGTAAAGCAAATGTAATGCTGCTGATAAATAATCAATTTGCGACTAAAGGCTAATTGCAGTCAGTGCAGCTGTGAACCACAGTTGATGCGCAAAATAACCAT
Source organism: Rheinheimera sp. ATLC3 (assembly GCF_059429535.1). Classification (NCBI taxonomy): domain Bacteria; kingdom Pseudomonadati; phylum Pseudomonadota; class Gammaproteobacteria; order Chromatiales; family Chromatiaceae; genus Rheinheimera; species Rheinheimera sp. ATLC3. Next base: position 280,561 of record NZ_CM182103.1, on the reverse strand, counting down.
TAAAAGAACAAAGTTGGAGAGACGGCATATGAAAAAAATAACAACAGTATCCTATCTGGCATCCTGTATAGCGCTTGCTGCTGGCGGTGTTCAGGCTGCAGGGTTTGATATCGGCGGTACTAATGTTACCTTCGGCGGTTACGTAAAACTTGATGCGATGGTCACAGACGCTGATGGCGATATGGTATCACTGGGACGTGAGTTTTATGTGCCATCGCTAACACCGATCGGCGGCGATAGCACTACGCGTTTTGACATGCATGCACGCCAGTCACGTTTCTTCTTTTCTACAGCAACTGAACTTGAAGATGGCAGCAAAATCACCGGCCACCTCGAATTTGACTTTATGACCAGTAACAATGGTAATGACCAGCGCACGACAAATGGCTACAGTCCGGTAATGCGTCATGCGTTTATCAAGTATAAAAACTGGACCCTGGGTCAAACCTGGTCAAACTTTATGGATGTTGCCTCATTACCTGACACACTGGACTTCGTGGGTAACCCTGATGCAGCTATCTTTATCCGCCAGGCACAGGTGCGGTATACCCATGGCAACTTTGCATTTGCCGTTGAGAATCCCGAATCAACAGTGACACCTTTTGGTGGTGGTCCCCGCATGACCACAGACGACAATGCTACGCCTGACTTTACAGCCAGCTACAGCCTGAAAACTGACTGGGGTTTTGTGAAGGTAGCCGGTTTAGTTCGTCAAATCGCTATTGATGACGGCACCTTTGACGATGAAGTGACGTCGTATGGCTTGTCAGTCAGTACCAAAGTAGATTTCTCTAACAAAGACGACTTACGTGTCACGTTCAATACCGGTAAAGGTCTTGGCCGTTATGTCGGGCTAAATACCGTTAATGGTGCAGTGCTGGATGCAAATGGTAACCTGGAGACCATTGACGTTACTGCATTCTCTGTTGCATACCGCCACTTATGGAACGACCAATGGCGCTCAACTTTCCTGTATTCAACATTGATGGCAGATAACGATACAGCGCTGACCGGGGTAGGCGTGACGAAAACCACACAGAGTTACAGTGCTAACCTGTTGTACCAGGCATCTAAAAAGCTGATGGTGGGTATCGAATATAAGTTTGCCAACCGTGAAGTGGAATCAGGCCTTGATGGCGATATGAACCGTATTCAGTTCAGTGCCAAATACGATTTCTGATAAATACGAACCCACAAAAAAGCCAGACTGTTGTCTGGCTTTTTTATTTCAACTTAACTAAAGCAGCTTATTCATCTGCTTTAGGTTTGGTCATCGGTGCAGACACTGCCTGACGGGCAAAGGCTGAACCAGCAGGACGCTGAGAACTGGCAACTGCCGGGCGCTCTGCTGCTGGCATCGCGGCCGGTGCAGGCGCTTCTTCAACCGTTGTTGCAGCTGTTTCAGGTTTAGTCATTGTTGCTACAACCATTTGTGCATAGCGACCGCCAGCAGGTTTTGCTGCAGTAGCTTTCGTTTCTGCAACCACCGGGGCTGCTGCTTCAGCTTTTGCAGCAGGTGCAGGCTCAGCCTTAACTGTATCAGCGTTGTCGTCAGAAGTTTGCGCTACGGCTACCTCAACAGAGGGCTGTACTTCGGCTATTTCTGCAGGTGTATCAGAAGTCGCTGTGTCAGTTTCTGCGTTACTACTTTGTGCTTTTTTCGCAGCTGGCTTGCGGCGTGCACGTGGTTTTGGCTTATCGCTGTCTGGCTGTGCTACTGCGGTGTCTACCTCGGCTGCTTCAGCTTCACTGTGCGTTTGTGCAGTCTCAACGATTTCGGCAGTTTTATCATCAGATACGACAACGGCAACATCAGCTTTTTCAGCAGAGTCAACTGCAGGCTTATCAGTGACAGGCTCCTGTGCAACTACCTGTTCAGCCACATCGGTGGTTTCCGTACTGATGTCACTTACTTCCGCAGTATCGTTTTGCTCTTGATCCTTCTTACGTTTCTGGCCAGCAGCACGTAAATGGCGTGGTGAGCGGCGGTTGCGGCTTCTTGGCTCATTCGCGTCTTGCTCAGCTGATTCTGTCACAGTTTCTGCAGCTGCATCTGTCGCTACCAGTGTTTCGGATGCATTAACCTCTTCTGCAGCAGGAGCCGGTACAGTAGAGGTTACGCTAACTTCAGCGGCAGCTTCTGCACTGTTATGTTTCGCAGCGGCCGGCGTAATATCAGCGATATCATCTGCTGGCATTGATGTGGCGTTGTCCACCAAGTGTGCTGCTGCACTGTCTGTCGCGACAGGTTTATCCATCCGAACAGACTTACGCATGTTTCGGCGCTGGCGGCGCTCAGCAACACGCTGTGGTGCGCTGCTATCATCCTGCTCTTTGGCAACCGGTGCTTTCTCAACAGGCTTTTTCTGCTCTTGCTGAGCACGTGGTGCACGTTGCTCATGCTGCTTTTGCTGACGCTCGGGTTTGGCCTGGGCTGTCTCGTCTTTTACCTGAGTAACAGTGCTATTACGCTCTTCACCGTCGTTGCGGCGACGTTGTTTGTTACGGCGACGGTTATTATCACGACCAGCATCACGATTGTTTTCGCGGTTGCCATTACGCGGGCCGCGCTCTGGCGCCTTAGCCGGCTTCTTCACTTCGCTCTTTTCTTCTGCCGGAGCAAATAACTTACCAAACCAATTGCCGATAGCCGCCAGTAATCCAGGTGATTGTTCTGCAGGCTTTTCTGCTTTTGCCGCCGGGCGCGGGGTAGCATCTGCAATGTTTATTGCCGAAATAGCCGGTTTTTCTTTAACGGCATCCGACACCGGCTGATATAAGTTACCTGTCAGTTCCGGTGCTTTAACCATGTTGTAACTGACGTCGTCAATTTCTTCATCGATACGAATACGGATAACTTCGTGGTTAGGTGTTTCCATGTGCTCATTAGGAATAACATACACACGGATACCGTGACGTGTTTCAATGCGGCGCACTGCATCACGCTTTTCATTCATCAGATACGTTGCGACTGACACCGGAACCTGAGCATGGATCTGGCTGGTGTTATCTTTAATCGACTCTTCCTCGATTAAACGCAGAATGGATAACGCAGAGGACTCAGTACTGCGGATAGTGCCACGGCCATGACAGCGGGGGCATACATGTGTTGCTGACTCACCCAGTGACGGTCGCAGACGCTGTCGCGACATTTCAAGCAGACCAAAGCGTGATATACGGCCAATCTGAACCCTTGCTCGGTCATGTTTAACCGCTTCTTTTAAGCGGTTTTCCACTTCGCGTTGATGGCGCACTGGCGTCATATCGATAAAGTCGATAACGATTAAGCCACCTAAGTCACGCAGGCGTAACTGACGGGCAATTTCATCTGCCGCTTCCAGGTTGGTATTAAACGCAGTCTCTTCGATATCACCGCCTTTGGTCGCTTTTGATGAGTTGATATCAATAGCGGTCAGGGCTTCAGTGCTGTCGATGACGATGGAACCGCCTGACGGCAGACGCACTTCACGACGAAACGCTGATTCAATCTGGGTTTCAATCTGGAAGTGCATAAACAGCGGGACTTCACCCTGATACAATTTAACGCGGTGCGCAAAATCCGGACGGAACTGCTGGATATAGACTTTAGCTTCTTCAAAGATACGCGGGTTGTCGATCAGAATTTCACCGACATCGCGGCGCAGATAGTCGCGGATAGCACGAAATACGACATTACTTTCCTGATGAATCAAAAAGGGGGCAGCGCGCTTCTGTGCTTCTTCTGTTATCGCAGACCAGTGCTTTAACAGCGCTTTTAAATCGTAATCCAGCTCTTCATATGACTTACCCACACCCGCAGTGCGGACAATTAAGCCCATCCCATCCGGCATCTCTAACTGGCCCAGCGAGTCTTTCAGCTCCTGACGTTCGTCACCTTCAATACGGCGGGAAATACCGCCTGCACGCGGATTATTTGGCATCAGTACCAGATAAGATCCAGCCAGACTAATAAAGGTGGTTAACGCTGCGCCTTTTTGGCCGCGCTCTTCTTTATCAATCTGGATAATAACTTCCTGACCTTCTTTAACCACTTCTTTAATGTTAGGGCGGCCGTCAAAGCTGTAACCGGCAGGGAAGTATTCGCGGGAAATTTCTTTCAGAGGCAAAAAGCCGTGGCGATCGGCACCGTAATCAACAAAGGCTGCTTCTAAGCTGGGTTCAACCCGGGTAATTTTACCTTTATAGATATTGGCTTTCTTTTGTTCATGGCCCGGGCTTTCTATATCCAGGTCATATAATTTCTGGCCATCGACCAGTGCAACGCGGATTTCTTCTTCCTGCGTGGCGTTTATTAACATTCTTTTCATCGTTAGTGACTCGCATTTTGCAGCCACAACGCAGCCCAGCGGGCACTTGCGTGTTCAGACGTTATCAAACACTAATGGGTGCAGTCTCACGACTGGAATGTCTGAAGAAACCAAATTGTCACTGCGCTTGCCTCTATTGCTGGCTTAGCCCAATGTTATGCTGTTTTCGTTTTTGGATCTGAAACACACCGCCTTAAGGCGCTGCGTTATAGCAATAATCTTTATTGCTCTGGTTGACCGGAATTCATGTTTTGCCGCTGTTGATAATAAATTACGCAGCATTATCTCAGGCAAATGGCGTTTGTTTTACGCCTGGGGTATAAAAACGTTGGTTTTCACCACGATTTCGGTATGATCTGTTCCCCAGACGCTGCCGCACAAATTCTCTTACGTCACTTTGAGCGCCCTAATTGCCAGTTTTGGCAGAATTAGCTCCGGGATTATCCCACTAATAAGCAGCCGATAGCAACTGAAATCTAATATTAGCAGAGTATTCAAAACCCATGACCGACGAAATCAAGTTACCGGTGCAAATAATTGAAATAGAACCTGATTTTATCGGTCAGCGTATAGATAATTTTCTGTTGGCACGGCTTAAAGGCGTACCAAAAAGTGTTATTTATCGAGTTTTACGAAAAGGTGAGGTGCGAGTGAACAAAAAACGCATCAAACCTGAATACAAGCTGCAACAGGATGACGTTGTGCGCATTCCACCTTTAACTGTCGCGGCGGAAGGTGAACCGGTTTCCACTAAACTATCGATGGTAAAGGGGCTGGAACAGCATATCTTATTTGAAGATAACGATCTGATTGTACTAAATAAACCGTCTGGTATGGCTGTGCATGGCGGCAGTGGTTTGCAGTTTGGTGTAATCGAGGCGCTGCGGGCATTGCGGCCATTGGCTAAGCATTTAGAGCTGGTGCATCGTCTGGACAGAGATACCTCAGGCTGTTTGCTTATTGCCAAAAAACGCTCGGTATTAACCCATTTGCATGAGCAGCTACGTAATAAAACCGTAGAGAAAAAGTATTGGGCTTTAGTTGCCGGTGATTGGGATAATAAAGTGCGAAAAGTCACTGAGCCGCTGAAGAAAAATACGCTGCAATCAGGTGAAAGGGTGGTGCGGGTTGATGAAGCCGAAGGCAAGCCCTCTGAAACTCGCTTCCGGATCTTACAGCGCTATCAGCAAGGCACGCTGGTCGAAGCATTTCCTGTAACCGGCAGAACACACCAGATCCGCGTGCATACTGCTTGCAAAGGACATCCAATTGCTTGTGACGACAAGTATGGTGATAACACCTTTACCGCTCAGATGCAGCAAATAGGATTAAATCGCTTATTTTTGCATGCTAAAACCTTAAGTTTTATGCATCCGAATACTGAAACAACTATGCGCGTTGAAGCGCCGCTAGATAGCGTTCTTGAGCAAGCACTAAATAAATTAACGAGAAAATAGTATGGTGTCAGTAGCAAAAAACAATGTGTCGTTAGTCATATTTGATTGGGATGGCACTGTAATGGATTCGGTCGGGCGCATTGTCTCATCAATGCGTGCAGCTGCACTCAAGTCTGAACTGACGGTACCCACTGAATTTGCCGTTAAGCAGATCATTGGCTTAAGTCTCGACCCGGCCTTTGATATGTTATTTCCGGGTGTAGAAGAGGCGAAGCGTCAGCAGTTGTTTGCACATTATCGCGATCACTACGTACTACATGATACTACTCCAACGCCACTATTTATGGGTGTAGAGCAGGTGTTGCAACAGTTAAAAGACAGCAACATTAAACTGGCCGTTGCGACGGGAAAACAGCGCAGAGGTCTTGCGCGCATGTTTGCTGAAACCGGGCTGCAGAAGTATTTTGATACCAGCCGCTGTGCCGATGAAGCACAATCTAAGCCTCACCCTGACATGCTGCAACAAATCCTGCAAGAGCTGGACATGGCGCCGGAGCAGGCTGTTATGGTGGGTGATACCAGCCATGACATGAAAATGGCGCAGGCGATCAGCATGCCAAGAGTTGGTGTTACCCACGGTGTGCACGGTAGAGAGGTGTTATGTCAGTATGCACCTAAGGCGATAATCGATACTATGCCGGAATTGCTGCATGTATTATAAGTGCAGGTAATCTGAGTCAGAGTAAAACATTGACGCCCTCGTTCAGCAGTAGCGCATTTAAACGGATAAGAGGCAAACCAATCAGACTGTTTGGGTCATTACCGTTTAAACTGCTAAATAAGGTAATACCTAAACCTTCGCTTTTAAAGCTACCGGCACAGTCGAGTGGTTGTTCTTTAGCAATATAGGCGTCAATCTCTTCAGCTGATAAATGGCGAAAAGTGACGTCAAAAGGCTCTACCACTATCTGAGCATTGCCTGTATGTGCATTGACAACTGCCAGGCCTGTAAGGAACCTTACAGTATGACCACTAAAATGTGTCAGTTGCTTAACAGCATTCTCTATGGTGTGCGGTTTACCGATAATCTCATTTTCAAAAACAGCAACCTGATCTGAGCCTATAACCAGGCCGCACTGTAAAGAAGCGGCAATACTGTTGGCTTTTGCTAACGCCAGCCGATACACCAGCTGATTGGCAGTTTCTGCCGGCAGCGGCGTTTCATCAACCTCTGGCTTTACGGCGGTAAATGCCGTAGTCAGTTTGCTCAGCAGTTGTTGACGATAGACAGAGGTGGATGCCAGGTATAAAGGTGGTGATAAAGCGTCGCGCATGACAAAAAATAGCCTTAGTATTCAGAATCTGAAGCACTATAAACAGAATGAAAAAAATGCGCGAGAAAAACGGTAAAAATCTGTCAGATCCCTTTGACAGCAAGGGGGCGCTTCTATATGATGCGCGCCTTATGCAAAAAGTAAAAATGCCCGTTACTATAGATCCGGTTAAAGCAGCGCAAAAACGCTCTGATTACGAAGGTATTGTGCCTTTGGTAAATTTAACCCGGTTAACCGAAAGTCTGCTTAATAAGCAGGGCGAGGTAACGGTACGAGTTGAATGCGGTACTGACCAGCAAGGCCTGACTGTTATACAGGGTGGCGCTTCTTGCGAAGTGAGTGTAACCTGCGAACGTTGTGGTGAAGCCATGACAGTGTCGCTGGACTGCAATTTTGCATACACTCCGGTTAAACCGGATGATGACGCTGCTTTGGAGTTAATTCCTGAGCGTTACGACGTGATCGAGAAAGACGAGCACGGCGAAATAAATTTACGGCAGTTAGTGGAAGATGAGCTGATTCTGGCTTTACCATTGTTCCCGATGCATGACGAAGCGGTTTGTGCCGTTAGTGCATCATCGATGAGCTTTGGTGATATTGGTCCGGAACCGGAAAAACCCAATCCTTTCGCTGTACTGGCAGAATTAAAGAAAAAGTGAGTTTAGGAGAAATACCATGGCTGTTCAGCAAAACAAAAAATCACGTGCACGCCGCGATATGCGTCGTTCACACGATGCATTAACTGGCCCAACGCTGTCAGTTGATTCTACTACCGGTGAAACGCACCGTCGTCACCACATTACTGCCGACGGTTACTACAAAGGCCGTAAAGTAAAATAAGTCTGAGTGCATCGGGTGCAGCCGCTTAAGCTGACACTTGCATTAGATATGATGGGGGGCGATCATGGCCCCCATACTACTATTCCTGCTGCACTTGCGGCAGTTTGCGAATATTCTGATTTACATCTGATTCTGTGTGGCGACGAAGCCATACTAACCGAGCAGCTGAAGTTGCACGGTGTTTTTCCTCACCCCCAACTTAGTATCCGGCATAGTACACAGGTCGTATCGATGGCAGAGAAGCCATCAGTCGCTTTGCGTTCAAAACGCGACTCATCCATGCGTGTCGCTTTAGACTTGGTAGAAAAGGGCGAAGTGCAGGCTTGTGTCAGTGCTGGCAATACCGGTGCCCTAATTGCGATGGCGCATTTCGTGCTGAAAATGCTCAATGGCGTCGATCGCCCGGCATTGATCAGTGCATTGCCAGCGATTGAAAGTAATCCTGTCTACATGCTTGATTTAGGTGCCACTGTCAATTGCGACGCTGATACGTTATTTCAGTTTGCAGTGATGGGCGCTGTAATGGCAGAAGAGGTGATTGGTATCAGTCAACCCAAAGTTGCGCTTTTGAATATGGGTGAGGAAGAGATTAAAGGTTCTGATCAGATTAAACGCGCGTCCATGTTGTTATCAGAATGCAATGACATTAACTACATCGGCTATATCGAAGGTAATGACATTTTTACCGGCAAAGCAGATGTTATCGTCTGCGATGGTTTTGTTGGTAACGTGGCACTAAAAACCTGTGAAGGTGTGGCTAAACTGATTCTGCGCCGCTTTGAAACCAGCATTAAAGACAAGGTAACTGCACAATTATTCGGCTGGTTAATCAAACCTTTCATAAAAAACCTTTATCTGGGCGTGAACCCCGACCACTATAATGGTGCAAGTCTGTTAGGATTGCGCGGAATTGTAGTGAAAAGCCATGGAAATGCGACTAAAGAAGCATTTCTCAGTGCCATCCGGCAAGCGGTACGGGAAGTAGAACGTCAGGTACCCGCTAAAATCAAAGGCCGGTTGGAACACGTATTAATTGATAAAGCGTAGGTCCGCATGTATTCACGCATTATAGGTACCGGGAGTTATTTCCCATCTCAGGTTCGCAGCAATGCAGACCTTGAATCAATGGTTGAAACCACCGACGAATGGATTATCGAGCGAACCGGCATTAGAGAGCGCCGTATCATTGGTGACGACGAAACTGTCGCAACTATGGGGGCGCAAGCTGCACTGAAAGCCTTTGAAGCAGCAGATATCGACAAAAACAGCATTGATATGATTATCTGTGCCACCACCAGCGCCTCCAGAGCCTTGCCAAGCGCAGCGTGTGAAATTCAGCGTGAGCTCCAGATGCATGCTGTTCCTGCATTTGATATTGCAGCTGCCTGTGCCGGTTTCTGTTATGCACTGAGCGTTGCCGATCAATATATAAAAAGTGGTATTGCCAAGCGCGTTTTAGTCGTTGGCTCTGATTGCTTGTCCCGCCTGGTATCACCTGAAGACAGAAGTATGGTGATTTTATTTGGCGATGCGGCTGGTGCTGTGGTGCTTGAAGCGTCTGAGCAACCGGGTATTTTATCTACTCATATTCAGGCTGATGGTAAGTACTCAGAATTACTTTATGTTGATAATCCTATTCGTGGTAACGAGGCATCTGTCCACCAGTCATGGGGCTCAATGAAAGGTAATGACGTCTTTAAAGTTGCTGTAACCAAATTATCAGAGGTTGTAGAGCAGACACTGGCGGCAAATAACCTGGATAAGTCTGAGATAGACTGGCTGGTGCCACATCAGGCGAATCTGCGTATTATTTCTGCTGTCGCCCGCAAACTGGACATGTCAATGGATCAGGTCGTTATTAACCTCGACCGCTATGGCAATACGTCTGCTGCTACAGTGCCGACAGCACTTGATGAGGCTGTTCGTGATGGTCGTATCCAACGCGGCCAGACATTATTACTGGAAGCTTTTGGCGGTGGGTTTGCCTGGGCGTCGGCGCTGGTGCGTTACTAAACTTAGTCAGTACTTTATATTTTTCTGCAGGAATTAACATGACAACAAAACTTGCAATCGTCTTTCCGGGGCAGGGCTCGCAAAGTGTTGGTATGCTGGCCGATTTATATGCCGAATTTGATATTGTAAAACAGACTTTTACTGAAGCATCTGATGCTCTTGGTTATGATTTATGGGCACTGGTCGCAAATGGACCTGAAGCCGACTTAAACGAAACTCAGCGTACTCAGCCAGCGCTGTTAACCGCATCGGTTGCGGTCTGGCGCTTGTGGCAACAGCAAGGTGGCGTTCAGCCTGCATACTTCGCTGGTCACTCGCTGGGAGAGTATTCAGCGCTGGTATGTGCCGGGGTATTAAGCCTGTCAGACGCGGTTAAACTGGTGGAGAAACGCGGCAACTATATGCAGCAGGCGGTCCCTGCTGGCGTTGGTGCTATGTCTGCCATCATTGGTCTGGACGATGCAGCTATCGCTGCCGCCTGTGAACAGGCCGCTCAGGGTGAGGTGGTGTCAGCGGTTAATTACAATTCACCTGGTCAGGTTGTTATCGCCGGGCATAAAGCTGCGGTTGAGCGTGCCGGTGAGCTGTGTAAAGCCGCCGGTGCAAAGCGGGCTTTACCATTACCTGTCAGCGTGCCATCTCACTGCGCACTGATGCAGCCAGCGGCAGAAAAATTAGCCACCGATTTGGCGGCACTTAATTTTAATCATGCTGTCATACCGGTGGTCAATAATGTTGATGTTGTAACCACAAATGACGCAGCAGCGATAAAGGACGCACTGGTCCGTCAGTTATACAGCCCGGTTCGCTGGACTGAGACGATAGAGTGGTTAGCAGCCCAGGGCGTAACAGATGTACTGGAGCTTGGTGCTGGCAAAGTATTAAGCGGGCTAATTAAGCGTATAAATAAAGAATTAACTACCGGTTCAGTAGGTGATGTCGCCTCACTGCAAGCGGCGCTTAGTGCACAGTAAAGGATTTAACATGACACAGTTTATTTCATTAGAAGGTAAAGTCGCGCTGGTCACTGGCGCCAGCCGTGGTATCGGGCGTGCTGTTGCTGAACAACTTGCTGCACTTGGTGCCAAGGTTGTCGGTACTGCTACATCAGAGAAAGGTGCTGATGCTATCAGTACGTATCTTGGTGACAAAGGTTGTGGTCTGGTGTTAAATGTTGGCGATACAGCGTCAATCGAACAATGCCTGGAACAGATAAAAAACCAGTTTGGTGATATTGATATTCTGGTTAATAATGCCGGTATTACCCGGGATAATTTATTGATGCGGATGAAAGATGAAGAGTGGTTTGACATTATGCAAACTAACCTGACATCGGTATACCGCTTAAGTAAAGCTGTGATGCGTAGTATGATGAAAAAGCGCTTTGGCCGGATCATCAGTATCGGGTCTGTAGTTGGTTCTATGGGAAATGCCGGCCAGACAAATTATGCTGCGGCAAAAGCCGGTGTGCTGGGTTTTACCAAGTCACTGGCTAAAGAAGTGGCATCGCGTGGTATTACCGTGAACGCGATAGCGCCAGGCTTTATTGATACCGACATGACGAAAGAGCTATCTGATGATCAAAAAGAAGCTATTTTCGCTCAGGTTCCGGCGAATCGTTTAGGCCAGCCGGAAGAGATTGCAGCAACGGTTGCATTTTTGGCATCACAGCAGGCAGCCTATATTACCGGTGAAACAATTCACGTAAACGGCGGTATGTATATGGTGTAGGCCGATCTGGGAGCAGGTTAGACCAGCATAAAATGCTGTGTTCCGAGCTTGCAACCCACAAAGCTTACGCATAAACTAGCGCCACACAAAATTGCACGAATTGTTGCGATTTATATGAGAAAAAGGAAGAAAAGATGAGCAACATCGAAGAACGCGTTAAGAAGATCATTATTGAGCAACTGGGCGTTAAAGAAGACGAAGTGAAGAACGAAGCGTCTTTCGTTGAAGACCTGGGCGCTGACTCTCTGGATACAGTAGAGCTGGTAATGGCTCTGGAAGAAGAATTCGATACTGAAATTCCTGACGAAGAAGCTGAAAAAATTACTACTGTTCAGTCTGCGATTGATTACATCAAAGCGCACGCTGAGTAAGCTAACAGCTTGCAGAACGGGTAGCTAAGCTACCCGTTTTCATTTTACGATCGATAAAATTTCCATGGCGGAGGGTTTTGTGGCAAAACGTCGTGTGGTCGTTACCGGTTTAGGCATGTTGACGCCTCTGGGTAATGATGTTGCCTCAAGCTGGCAGGGTTTACAGCAAGCCCAAAGTGGTATATCGCTGATTGAACATTTCGATACCAGCGCTTACACCACTAAATTTGCAGGTTTGGTAAAGAACTTTGATGTAGAACCATATTTTCCGGCGAAAGACGCCAAAAAGATGGATCTGTTTATTCAATATGGCGTTGCGGCTGGGATCCAGGCGTTTCGTGACTCAGGCATTGAAATTACCGAGCAGAATGCTCCGCGTATTGGCGCGGCAATTGGTTCTGGTATTGGTGGTCTGGGGTTGATTGAAGATAATCATACCAAGCTGCTTAACAGTGGGCCAAAACGGTTATCGCCGTTTTTTGTACCGTCTACCATCATTAATATGATATCCGGTCAGCTGTCTATTATGCTCGGTTTACAAGGGCCAAATATCAGCATTGTGACTGCCTGTACCACAGGCGTGCATAATATCGGCCATGCTGCTCGCATGATCAGTTACGGTGATGCAGATGTGATGATTGCCGGTGGCGCAGAAAAAGCGTCTACTCCGCTTGGTATGGGCGGTTTTGGTGCTGCGCGGGCGTTGTCTACCCGTAACGACGCGCCGCAACAAGCCAGCCGGCCATGGGATAAAGACCGCGACGGTTTTGTGCTGGGTGATGGTGCCGGTGTTATGGTGTTGGAAGAGTATGAACACGCCAAAGCCCGCGGAGCGAAAATTTATGCCGAGCTGATTGGTTTTGGTATGAGCGGTGATGCTTATCACATGACTTCTCCACCAGAAAATGGCGCCGGTGCAGCAGCATCAATGCGTAATGCATTGAATGATGCCAAGGTTAATGCGGAGCAGGTTGCTTACATTAACGCGCATGGCACATCAACGCCTGCCGGTGATATTGCAGAGACGAAAGCTATTAAGTCTGTGTTTGGTGATCATGCATCGAAAGTGATGGTGAGTTCGTCCAAATCAATGATTGGCCATCTACTTGGCGCAGCTGGGTCAGTTGAGTCGATCATTACTGTGTTGTCACTGCAGGAAAATATTGTTACGCCGACCATCAATCTGGATAATCCGGATGACGGTTGTGATCTGGACTATGTGCCGCATGAAGCCCGGCAGGTATCGATGGAGTATGCACTTTGCAACTCTTTCGGTTTTGGCGGAACAAACGGCTCAATCCTGTTCAAACGTCTTTAATCTGCTGTTTTTACAGACAAAGGCTGCCTTAAGTGCAGCCTTTGTTTTATCTGCGTTTTAAGGCATACTGCCGCTGATATTAATTTCCCGGTGACAGGTGTGCAATCGGCAATTTCCCCACAGGACCGTAGTTTTAATTATGGCGATGGTATTTTCACCACGATACAGGTGCGTGCAGGTGAAATACAGCTGTGGCCTTTGCATTTGCAGCGGCTACAACGTTCAGCGCGACAGTTAATGTTTGGTGATATTGATTGGGATTTAGTGACTGCCCAGGCGTATTCCGCTATCACTATGTCTGAGCAGGTGATCAAAATACTGATTTCCCGTGGCGAAGGTGGACGTGGCTATGGCTGTTCTGGTGTAACATCACCGCGCGTTTATGTTAGTAGCAGTGCTATGCCAGATTATACTGAAGCGCAAAAAGGCATTTTCCTTGGCCTGGCAACATTACAGCTTGCTGTGCAACCTGTGCTGGCTGGGCTTAAACATAACAATCGCCTCGAGCAGGTACTGATTAAGCAGCAGCTGAAAGACAGTACATATGACGATCTGCTGGTACTTGATCAGCTGGGTTTTGTCACTGAAGCCAGTGCTGCTAACGTATTATTCTGCCGGGAAGGTAACTGGTATACCCCCGAGCTGACACGGGCCGGCGTAGCTGGGGTAATGCGGCAGAACATTATGCAGCAACTGCCGGTACAGGAAGTGAACTGGCAGCTGGACGAGTTAAAGACGGTGGAGGCTATTGCTGTTTGCAACGCCCTGATGGGGATAGTCCCGGTGCGCCGGTTTTGTAACAGGGATTTATCACTGGCACCAGTACAGCAAATGAGAACGCAGGTAGTATGTTAAAACTTATCCGCTTAGGCTTTATCGTAGCGCTGTTACTTGGTGTCAGCTATTACGCGTTAGTGCGATACATACAGCAGATCCCGCTGCACTTACCAGATGATATTTACACCGTGACTGCCGGCAGCTCTGCAGCGTTACTATGTCGGCAGTGGCAACAGCAACAACAACTTACATCAACAAACTGTTTGGCGCTTAAACTTTATCTGCGCCTGCACCCGGCACAGGCAGGTGTAAAGCAGGGGGTATACCGGTTATCCGGTGAGCAGACACTGTTACAGCTGCTGGCACTATTCAGAAGTGGCAAAGAAGCCCAGTTTGCGCTTACGCTTATAGAAGGCGAAACCGTGCAGCAGAGCTTACAGCGTATAACGCAAGCCCCTTATCTAACTCAAGATTTGCAATCTGCACTGCAAGTGCAGCAAATGCTGCAGTGGCCCCAAGAATGGGGGGAAACCCCGGTGAATGCAGAAGCGCTGTTGTATCCTGATACTTATTATTACACCGCCAACAGTTCAGCCCGTGAACTGGTGCAGCGCGCACAACATGCTTTATTAAACGAGCTGGCGCAGGCCTGGGAGCAAAGACAAGGCGATTTACCGCTGCAAACGCCTTATCAGCTGCTTATTCTGGCGTCGATTATTGAAAAAGAGAGTAGTTACCCACCGGAAAAAACCATGGTTGCGTCGGTATTTGTAAACCGCTTACGTAAAAATATGCGTCTGCAGACTGATCCAACAGTGATTTACGGACTGGAAAATTTTAATGGTAATATCACCCGTACTGATTTGAACAACCCGCATCCATATAATACCTATCGCCATTTTGGTTTGCCGCCAGGCCCTATCAGTCTGGTTGGCCGGGCGTCATTGCTGGCCGCTGCCCAACCCGCTGAAACAGACTTATATTATTTTGTCAGCAAAGGCGATGGTACGCATCAGTTCTCTTCAACGCTGGAACAGCACAATAGTGCAGTAAAGAAATACATTCTGGGATCCAAGTTATGAACCGTAAGGGCAAATTTATCGTTGTCGAAGGCCTGGAAGGGGCCGGGAAAAGCAGCGCTATTGCTACTGTGAAACAGTATCTGCAGCACGCTGGCCACGAGGTCGTGTGCACCCGTGAGCCAGGCGGTACAGCGCTGGCAGAAAACCTGAGAACGTTAGTTAAACAGGTTCAGGATAACGAGGTCGTCGCCCCGCAAACAGAATTATTGCTGATGTATGCAGCCAGGATGCAATTGCTCGTCAATGTCATTCAGCCCGCCCTGAGTGAGGGCAAGTGGGTACTTGGCGACCGGCATGATATGTCTTCCCGGGCTTATCAGGGAGGCGGAAGACAGCTGGACGAAGCTTTTATTAATCACTTGCGCCATGCTGTGCTTGGAGATCTGACGCCTGATCTGACGTTGTATCTGGATATTGATCCGGCGATTGGGCTGGAGCGGGCGAGGGCGCGCGGCGAGTTGGATCGGATAGAGCAGGAACAGCTGACGTTTTTCCAACGCACGCGGCAGAAGTATCTGCAAATTGCCGCCAGTGAGCCCAACATAGAAGTTATTGATGCCAGCCAGCCGCTGGAGCAGGTGCAAGACAGTATTTTAGCTACACTGCGCCGGGTGTTTGAGTAAACCATGCTGCAGCCTTGGTTAGAGCGGTATCAGCAGCAGTTGAGTCGGCTGCTTGCGACACAGCAACTGGCGCATGGTATTTTGCTGACAGGCCCGTCAGGCATCGGCAAACATCAGCTGGCACAGTACCTGGTCGCCTCTTTGTTGTGTACTGCAAAGAATAAGCCCTGTGGTGAATGTAAAAGTTGTTTACTGTATGCAGCGGGAAATCATGCAGATTTTCTGGCGGTGGACAACTCTGGTACCACTATTGGTATAGATGCTGTGCGTCAGTTAAGTCAGTTTATGCAGGGGCGGCCACAGCAACAGCCAAACAAAGTGGTACTGGTAAGCGATGCTGATAAATTAACAGAGGCGGCAGCTAATGCGCTGTTAAAAACTCTGGAAGAGCCACCACAGAATAGTTTTATTATACTTTACTGCAACTCAGGCACTGCTTTACCTGCGACAGTCATCAGTCGCTGCCAGCAGTGGCAGTTGGCAGCAGAATTTGGTGATGATGCTAAAGATTGGTTGCGACAGCAAACGAACAGAGCAGTACCGGATTTTCTGCTGACATACTGTGGAGGCGGGCCGCTAAAGGCTTTAGCATTGCTCGAAAGTGGTGCGGCTGACCAACTTCAGGTCTCACTGCAACATTTAACCCAGTATCTGCAGCAACAATTGTCATTGACTGAATGCGTAAAGCAGCTGGAGCAGTCAGAGGGTATCAGCCAGTTGCTGGGCTGGTTCTTGCGTCAACAACTTGTGCCTTCAGACAGTCAGAACCCGCAACGTTTATTGGCCATGCATATGCTGTATAGCCGCTGGTGCCGTGACGATAGTCAGATTTTAGGGCAGAATAAGCAACTGGCGTTAAGTGCATTTTTAACAGAGCTTAAACGGCTGCACGGATAACCGGAGGACATATGGAAGAACTGACGATAGGTTTTAATGATTTAAAAGACTTGTACCGCAGTTATATGCCATTTCTGAAAAATGGTGGTTTGTTTGTCCGTACTGCCCGGCAATATAAAATGGGGCAGTCACTGGCACTGAGTGTTACTTTACCGGATTCACTTGAGTCTATAACAGTATCAGGCAAGGTTGCCTGGATCACGCCACATGGCTCGCAAAGTTCAAACCCGGCCGGTGTTGGGATTAGCTTTATTGATGATAAATCTCAACTGAGCGCCCAGATTGAAAAATTGCTCGGCGGAATGCTTAACTCCCCCGATCCAACCCATACTATTTAAATTGAGAGAATAACGTTGTTTGTTGATTCGCATTGCCATCTTGACCGGCTGGAACTGGATAAACTTGGGCTTACGCTGGAGCAGGTAATCGCCAACGCTCAAGCTGGGCAAGTACAACACATGCTGTGTGTATGTGTTAGTCTGGCTGAATTTGACCAGATGCAACAGATTGTAGCGCCGTACCCGATGGTGTCTGTTTCTTGTGGTGAACACCCGCTACATCAGAATGATAATGTTGATCCGCAGCATCTACTTTCGTGCTGCCAGCTGGAACATGTTGTTGCCGTAGGTGAAACCGGACTGGATTACTTTTATTCACCTGAGTCAAAGTTAAGTCAGCAGCAAGCCTTCGTTACCCACATTGAGGTGGCTAACCAGGTAAATAAGCCGCTGATTATTCATACCCGCGATGCCCGTTCAGATACGTTGGCATTAATGCGAAGCCATAACGCGGCTAATGCTGGTGGAGTACTGCACTGTTTTACCGAGAACTGGGAAATGGCGAAGGCTGCGCTGGATATGGGTTTTTATATTTCTATATCCGGTATCATGACATTTCGTAATGCAACTGAACTACGTGATGTGGTGAAGAAATTACCTCTGGATCGTCTGCTGATAGAAACTGACTCGCCTTATCTGGCACCGGTGCCCTACAGAGGGAAAACCAATCAGCCCGTTTATGTAACCGCAGTAGCAGATGCGATAGCACAGGTTAAAAATATCAGCGTAACCGAACTGGCAGACGCAACAACAGCTAACTTTTACAGCTTATTTAATCACGTAAAAAGAGTCGCTTAATGTCTGTCTTTCGTTATAGCTTTGCTTGACAGATAAAAGTAGCCCGGAACCAATCCGCATTGTTCCGGGCTTAGGGGAATGGCTCATAGGGAATGAGCCGTGCGCTATCGTTACAACTGCTAAGACGTTTAAAAGGTAAGATTTAGTGTAGTTAAAACACAGCATTTTGCTGAAATGCATCGATGTCGCGATGTTGATGATCATAATATTAATTTTCTATTTTGTGCCCAGCTTATCCTCAAATTATCCCCAGCTTATTCCATCAAACAGGCAAGGTTACTGCGTTGAACCTTTTTTAGGTGCAAGTGTTATTGTGGCTATTTTTAGTTCTTAAACGCATTTTAAGGTGTCGTTTAATAAAAAAAAAATCTAAAAATTGCAGTAAAAACACGTTTCCAGCACTGAGACGGTGGTCGTTTTAATGCCTTCAGTTGTAAAGTGAAATGCACAAGCTTTGGTAGGATTGTCGACAATCTATTTGGTGCTAAGCTTGACTCACGCTTTAAAACGCTATAAAACATCATTAATTCTTATTCTTTGTCGACAATTATGGCTATTATTCACCCGTCACTGCGACCTGCAATTACCGCTTCAGACAGAGTACTGCTGGAAATACAGCGCGCTATTGTAGAGGGCGAAATTGCAGCTGGCAGCAAGATTAGCGAGCCTGAGCTGGCTAAACGCTTTGATTTAAGCCGGGCGCCATTGCGGGAAGCGCTTGCCCGGCTTGAGCGTTGTCATTTGATTGAGCGCATACCCAATGCAGGTGCCCGGGTGGTGAAATTGTCGACACAGGGGTTACTGTCTCTATATCAGCTGCGCGAAACCCTGGAAGGTTTAGCCTGTAGGTTGGCTGCCGAGCATATGGCTGATAGCGAAATCGCTGAACTGCGTCAGTTACTGGACCAACACCTAAGTACACAGCGGGTGCGGGAGGGTGAAAGTTACTACCAGGAAGCCGGCGATCTGGATTTTCATTACCGTGTCATCTTAGGTAGTAAGAATGACTATCTTATCAATATCTTATGCGACGAGCTTTATTATCTGGTACGGATGTACCGGGTACAGCTTGGTATGAACGGACCCCGCGTATCGCGGGCCTTTGATGAACATAAAGCTATCCTTAATGCCATTGCCAACCGCGATGGTGAGCTGGCCGACTTACTGATGCGCAGACACATAGCGGCATCAAGACGCAATATTGAAAAACAATTGGAACAAACGGGGACCTGACATGACCAAACTTACCGCCGGACAAAAATTCCGTGCAGCGATTAGCGCGAACAAGCCGCTGCAAATCGTTGGCACGATTAACGCTTACACTGCCATGATGGCAGAACGAACAGGGCATCAGGCGCTGTATTTGTCTGGTGCAGGTGTAGCAAATGCCTCTTTTGGCTTGCCGGACCTGGGTATGACGTCACTGAATGATGTCTGTGAAGATATCCGCCGCATCACCGGTGCAACCGACCTGCCACTGTTGGTTGATGCAGATACCGGCTGGGGTGGGGCTTTTAACATTGCCCGTACGGTACAGGAAATGACCCGCGCCGGCGCCGCCGGTTTTCATATTGAAGATCAGGTGGCGCAAAAGCGTTGTGGCCACCGGCCGAACAAAGAAATTGTTAGCCTGGATGAAATGGTCGACAGGGTAAAAGCCAGTGTGGATGCCCGTACCGATGAGAGCTTTTTTATTATGGCGCGTACCGACGCTTTAGCTCAGCAAGGTTTAGATGCCGCTATTGAACGTGCTCTGGCCTGTGAAGCTGCTGGCGCAGATGCTATTTTTGCTGAAGCCGTGCATACACTGGAGCAATATCAAGCCTTTACCAAAGCGCTAAAAGTACCGGTGTTGGCTAACATCACAGAGTTTGGCCAGACGCCTTTATTTAATAAAACGGAGCTGGCAAGTGTTGGAGTGGCGATGGTGCTGTATCCGCTAAGTGCATTCCGGGCAATGAACAAAGCGGCGCTGAACGTATATCAGTCGATACTGACAAATGGCGATCAGAAAGCTGTCATCGACACTATGCAAACGCGTGCTGAATTATACGATTTTCTGAACTATCACAGTTTTGAAGAAAAACTGGATCAGTTGTTTAGCAATAAAGCGAAATAAGTATTCACAAATAAAAAACGGGGACAAGACAATGGCGACAGGAAAAGTACTGACAGGCGCGGGACTGCGCGGCCAGGTTGCGGGTAAAACGGCTTTATCAACGGTGGGAAAAACCGGTTCTGGTTTAACCTACCGTGGCTACGATGTTAAAGATCTAGCCGCCAACTGCAGCTTTGAAGAAGTAGCCCATCTGATATTAAAAGGCGAGTTGCCAAGCAGCACTGAATTAAGCGCTTACAAAGCCAAGCTAAAAAGTATGCGTAGCCTGCCGCAGGCACTGAAAGATGTACTGGAGCGTATACCTGCTGCGGCACACCCAATGGACGTAATGCGTACCGGCTGCTCAATGCTGGGTAATCTGGAAACCGAGCAGAATTTTAGCCAGCAGCAGGATGCAACCGATCGCATGCTGGCTGTATTTCCTGGGCTGGTAAATTACTGGTACAACTACAGCCATCACGGTAAACGCATTGAAGTTGAAACCGATGCCGATTCGATTGCTGAGCAGTTTTTATGGACGTTACACGGCAAAAAGCCGCAGCAATTGCATGTTGATGTGATGCAGGCGTCACTGATTTTATATGCAGAACACGAATTTAACGCTTCTACTTTTACTGCCCGGGTGTGCGCATCCACCTTGAGTGATATGCATTCATGCATTACCGGTGCTATTGGTTCCTTACGTGGTCCGCTGCACGGCGGTGCCAACGAAGCCGCGATGGAGCTGATTGAAAAAATGGCCAACCCGGATGATGCCGAGCAAAAACTGCTGGGTATGCTGGAGCGCAAAGAGAAGATCATGGGCTTTGGGCATGCGATCTACTCAGAATCGGACCCACGCAACGCCGTAATTAAAGAGTGGTCAGAAAAGCTGGCCAAGGCCAATGGCGATACCAAGCTGTATGATGTGTCAGTGCGCTGTGAGGCGGTGATGTGGCGCGAGAAGAAGCTGTTTTGTAATGCCGACTTTTTCCATGCTTCTGCCTATAACTATATGGGTATTCCAACTAAGCTGTTTACACCGATCTTTGTTTGTAGCCGGTTAACCGGCTGGGCAGCCCATGTGATGGAGCAGCGCGCCGATAACCGTATTATCCGGCCAAGTGCAGATTACGTGGGCGTAGAGCCACGTAGCGTGAAGCCGATTGCGCAGCGTTAAGGTTTAAGGCAACTGTGCGGTTGCAACACCCGCCATGCTCGCCACAGCAATTACGCTGGTCAATCCTGCCCATCGCCGGAGGCCAGCCAGAGGCTGTTCAAATTCGTTCCAGACGAATTTGTCACTTCGCTGCTGGCGCGCTCGCTCAGACACTCTGTGGCTGCGCTAGCGGGGTTCCAACCTCACATTGCAGCAAACAACAGTTCAGCTTCAGGTGATAGAGCCAAATCGGTTTGATCTAAGCCAACCGTTGAAGCCCCGGACGGGCGGAAACGAGCCCCCAGGGATGGGTTTACGGCGTGTTGGCGTGGTCAAGCCGGTTTGTGCGTTACACCTTAGTCTGGTTTTGACCAGGACCAACAGGTAAATACAATGAACAGCCAATACCGTAAAAAACTGCCCGGCACCAACCTGGATTATTTCGACACCCAGGCCGCGGTAGATGCAATAGAACCCGGCGCTTATGCAAAGCTGCCGTACACATCACGCGTGCATGCCGAAAACTTAGTACGCCGCTGCGATCCGGCGATGGTAACAGATGCCTTAAAACAGCTGATTTACCGCAAACGCGATTTAGACTTCCCTTGGTTTCCTGCCCGTGTGGTGTGCCACGACATTTTAGGCCAGACCGCTCTGGTAGATTTAGCCGGCTTGCGAGACGCCATAGCTGAAAAGGGCGGAGATCCTGCCAAAGTTAACCCGGTAGTGCCTACTCAGCTGATTGTGGATCACTCGTTAGCGGTAGAGCATGCCGGTTTCGAGAAAGATGCCTTTGCAAAAAACCGGGCTATTGAAGACCGCCGTAACGACGATCGCTTTCATTTTATTAACTGGACGAAAAAAGCCTTTAAAAATGTCGATGTTATTCCACCGGGCAACGGCATTATGCATCAGATTAACTTAGAGCGGATGTCGCCGGTAGTTCATGCCAAAGACGGCGTGGCTTTCCCGGATACTCTGGTCGGTACCGACAGCCACACACCGCATGTTGATGCGCTGGGCGTTATCGCTATCGGTGTAGGCGGGTTAGAGGCAGAAAGCGTGATGCTGGGCCGTGCCAGCTGGATGCGCCTGCCTGATATTATCGGCGTAGAGCTTACTGGTAAAGCACAGGAAGGCATCATGGCGACCGATATTGTGCTGGCGCTGACTGAGTTTTTACGCAAAGAAAAGGTGGTGTCGAGTTACCTGGAGTTTTTCGGCGAAGGTGCTGACAGCTTAAGTTTGGGCGACCGGGCAACTATATCGAATATGACACCAGAATACGGTGCTACCGCAGCCATGTTCAGCATTGATCAGCAAACGCTGGATTATCTGACCCTGACAGGCCGTGCACCAGAGCAGGTTAAACTGGTAGAAACCTATGCTAAAACAGCAGGCCTTTGGAGCGACAGTTTAAAAACCGCCGAGTATGAGCGGGTACTGAAGTTCGACTTGTCCAGCGTTGGCCGCACTATGGCGGGGCCATCTAACCCACATGCGCGGTTATCGACTGCAGATCTTACCGCTAAAGGTATTGCCGGCAAGTATGAGCTTGAAGAAGGTAAGATGCCAGATGGCGCAGTGATTATCGCTGCCATTACCAGCTGCACCAACACCAGTAACCCGCGCAATGTTATTGCGGCTGGTTTGCTGGCACGTAATGCGAACAAATATGGCTTAACCCGAAAGAGTTGGGTTAAAACCTCACTGGCGCCTGGTTCTAAAGCGGTGCAGCTGTATCTTGAAGAGGGCGGTTTGCTGCCAGAGCTGGAGAAGTTGGGCTTTGGTATTGTCGCCTTTGCCTGTACTACCTGCAACGGTATGAGCGGTGCGCTGGATCCGGTGATCCAGAAAGAAGTGATAGAACGCGATCTGTATGCTACTGCAGTGTTATCGGGCAATCGTAACTTTGATGGCCGCATTCACCCTTATGCCAAACAGGCATTTTTAGCGTCGCCGGCATTGGTTGTGGCCTATGCTATCGCCGGCACCGTGCGTTTTGATATCGAAAAAGATGCGCTGGGTTATGATGAGAAAGGTAACGCAATCACATTAAAAGATATCTGGCCAAGCGACGCTGAAATTGATGCAATGGTAGCGTCCAGTGTAAAACCGGAGCAATTTCGCAAAGTGTACGAGCCAATGTTTGATGTTGCGGTCGACTTTGGTGAGCAGATCAGTCCGCTGTATGACTGGCGGCCACAAAGCACTTATATTCGCCGCCCGCCCTATTGGCAGACAGAGGGGGAAGGCGCATTAGCCGGGGAGCGTTCATTAAAAGGCATGCGGCCACTGGCGTTGCTGGGTGACAACATTACCACTGATCATTTATCTCCGTCGAACGCCATTATGCTGGACAGCGCCGCCGGTGAGTATCTGCATAAAATGGGCTTGCCGGAAGAAGATTTTAACTCTTACGCCACCCACCGAGGCGATCATTTAACCGCGCAGCGCGCTACCTTTGCCAACCCCAAACTGATTAATGAAATGGCCATTGTTGATGGCAAAGTGAAGCAAGGCTCACTGGCACGGATAGAACCAGAGGGTAAGGTAACCCGCATGTGGGAGGCCATTGAAAGCTACATGCAGCGTAAACAGCCGCTGATCATTGTTGCCGGTGCAGATTACGGCCAGGGTTCATCACGCGATTGGGCCGCAAAGGGCGTAAGGTTAGCCGGTGTCGAAGCGATCGCAGCTGAAGGTTTTGAACGTATTCACCGTACTAATTTAATTGGTATGGGCGTGCTGCCGCTGGAATTTAAAGCGGGTACCACCCGTAAAACACTGGGCTTAGATGGTACTGAAACCTATGATGTGGTGGGAGAGCGTACACCGCGTGCGAACTTAACGCTGGTTATTCATCGTACAAACGGCGAAGTGCTGAATGTGCCGGTAACCTGCCGTTTAGACACCGGTGAAGAAATGTCTATTTATGAGGCCGGTGGCGTACTGCAGCGTTTTGCGCAGGACTTTTTGCAAGGGGCTGTTTAACGAATAGCAAGCAGCCTTTTAGGCTTCGGTTGCAACTCCCCGAAAAGCTCGCCACAGCAACTCGCTCGCTGCTTGCGCGCTCACTCAGACACTCTGTGTCGCCTTTTCAGGGGTTCCAACCTGCGCTATCAAGTCAAGCTGACATCGACAAGGGAGGCCCGATGCCTCTTTATGTCATCACAGAGTGTCTGAGCCCTGCCGTAGGCATTAGGGCGAGTTGCTGTGATGAGCAGAAAGAGGTTGTCGGGCCGGACTAAACAAGTAACCCAATAGAAGAGACCATTTTTATGGCTGTTCCTCAAATCAAAATCCCCGCGACTTATATGCGAGGCGGCACCAGCAAAGGTGTATTTTTCAAACTTACCGACTTACCCCTGGTAGCTCAGGTGCCGGGTAAAGCCCGCGACAATTTGCTGCTTAGAGTTATCGGTAGCCCCGACCCATACGGCAAACACACCGACGGTATGGGCGGTGCCACATCCAGCACCAGCAAAACGGTGATATTAAGCAAAAGCGCTAAAGCAGAGCACGATGTCGATTATCTGTTTGGCCAGGTTGCCATAGATAAGCCTTTTATTGACTGGAGCGGCAACTGCGGCAATTTAACCGCGGCAGTAGGCTCATTTGCCATCAGTAATGGGCTGGTGGCTGCTGAACGTATTCCGCACAATGGCATCTGTACCGTGCGCATTTGGCAGGCCAATATTAATAAGACCATTATTGCCCATGTGCCCATCACCAACGGCGACGTACAGGAAACCGGCGACTTTGAGCTTGATGGCGTCACTTTTGCTGCCGCTGAGGTTCAAATTGAGTTTCTGGATCCGGCTGCCGATGAAGCCGAGGGTGGCGGCGCTATGTTCCCCACCGGTAATTTGGTGGATGACTTAGAGGTACCCGGTATCGGCACCTTTAAAGCCACGCTTATCAATGCCGGCATTCCAACCATTTTTGTCAATGCGGCAGATATCGGCTATACCGGCACTGAGCTGCAGGAAGCAATAAACGGCGATAACGCAGCGCTGACGCGTTTTGAAACTATCCGCGCCTACGGTGCGCTGAAAATGGGGCTTATCAGCAATATCAGTGAAGCCGCCGGCCGTGCTCACACGCCCAAAATAGCCTTTGTGGCACCGGCACAAAGCTACACAGCCTCTAGCGGCAAACGGGTTAACGCAGCTGATGTTGATTTATTAGTGCGGGCGCTTTCAATGGGCAAGCTGCACCATGCCATGATGGGTACAGCTGCGGTGGCAATAGGCACAGCAGCTGCTATTCCGGGCACTTTGGTAAACCTGGCCGCCGGTGGCGGCAAGCGCGAAGCTGTGCGCTTTGGCCACCCATCCGGCACCTTACGTGTCGGCGCAGCCGCAGAGCAGGTTGGCGGACAATGGACAGTGACTAAAGCCATAATGAGCCGCAGCGCCAGAGTGTTGATGGAAGGTTGGGTAAGAGTGCCGGGTGATTGTTTTTAGCTAATCAGGTTAAGAGTAACAAGGCGCTGCGGCGCCTTTGTTATAGCAACTGAGATAGTGGACTTTTAACACCTGCCGCACCACGGTTTAGTACATGAGTATAAATTTGCGTAGTGCGCACATCCGTATGGCCTAATTGCTCTTGTACTGTACGGATATCGGCACCGGACTCCAGCAAGTGGGTGGCGAAGCTGTGTCTTAACGTATGGCAGGTGACGTTTTTGCGGATACCTGCTTTTCTCGCTGCAATTTTAATTTCGCGCCTGACACAACTTTCGTCTAGATGATGACGACGCAAAAGCTTAGAGTCCGGGTCTACGCTTAGCTGCAGTGAAGGAAACAGATACTGCCAACCCAGCTCTTTAGACGCAGATGGGTACTTACGTGCTAAAGCATAAGGCAACCAGACGCCGGCATACCCGGGGTTTGCTGTATCCGCCTGAAAATATTGCAGCACATACTGGCTTTGCTGTTTCAGCGAAAGAACTAATTCGGGCGCCAGAGTAGTGCGCCGGTTTTTATTACCTTTACCCTGCCACACCATTACCGAAAAATAGTCATAATCAATATCATGTACCCGAAGCCTCACAGCCTCCATCAAACGCAGCCCACTGCCATACATTAACTGCGCAAGCAATTTGTAACGCGGCTCAATAACCTTGAGCAGAGCGGTAATTTCGCCACGAGTAAGTACAACCGGTAACTTTGGCGTAACCTGAGAGCGGTTAAAATTGAGGTTTAATGATAACGGTTGCTGCAATACCTTACTGTATAAAAAGCTTAGTGCATTCAGAGCCGCAGCCTGGGGGCGCGGAGCTACGTTTCGCTGGTTACTCAAATAGGTTAAGAAGCATTCAACATCACGATCTTTTAGTTGTGCCGGGTGTTGCTTTTTGTGAAACAAAATATACATCTTTATCCAGTACACATAGCCTTCAACCGTCCTTTTGGCATAACGGCGGGCATACATAAACTCAGCGATATATTGCAAAAACGGCGAGGCCATAACATTCACCAGGAAATAAATTAATATGTATACGTATACAGTAGTTGGTAAATTTATTGTAAGCAAGTTAATCGCGAGGTTTAACACCGCTTTCTCCACATTTGATGCTGCGTCACGTTGAAAATCTGTTGATTTCACGGGGCTTATTGTTTAGCTTGTTGCAATTAAATAAAGATAGAAGGGAGCAAACACTGCGTGAAAGCGTGTAAGCTCCAAACTATTAAGCTGTTAACTGGCTATGAAAGTAAAGCTCGTACGTCGAAATGACTCAGAAGGAACAAATATTTCGCTCACTATGGGAAAGGAATATGAGGTATTGGCCATTGAAGGTTTCTACTACAGAATTCTCACTGACTTAGATTCGAAACCATACGGTAATGATCCAATTCTTTTCGAGCGAGATTGTTTTGAAGTAACAGATTCTATAGAGCCGGATTTCTGGGTTACGGAGTACTTTGATGGAGAGCGATATAGCAGCCCATTTTTGTGGTCTCGCTACTTTTTCGAGGACTACCATGACGGTAATGACGAGACACGAAACAAGTTCAAAAAAAATATTAAGCAATACTACCCTTGGACCTGGAGCCAGCGCTTCAGCAGTTAACAAAGCTGTCATAGGGACATTTTTTGCTTCGCTCCGTTTTGGGGTGGCTTCGCCACTTTACCCCAAAACTCCACTACACAAAAAATGCCCCATACAGCGGCGTTAACTGTACCTATGCATCCAAATCAGTAGAAACAAAAAGGCAAAGTGTATCTTTGGCGGTACGAAGGTAACCCGAAGAATTATTCAGGCTGGCATTTGCATTGCGATAGAGCCGGAGCAATTTCTTTAGCTGAGCTTATAAGTGCTTTTTATTAATGTGCATGAAAATTGTCAGCGTACGGTTTACTTGTCTAAACCGACCGAACAACAGCTTGGTGTACCAAACTGTTCAGCTAAAGCGATTAGTGATATTAAATTGGTGGTCTCTAAGCAAGAAGAGTGGAACATTTATTCCCTTAATGAAAAAACGCATTTTTGCTTTGATGAAGTAAATCTCCCCAATTTAGTGGATACAATTTTGGGTATCCCTGAGGGTAAAGGGGATTTTAGTATCGGCACCAAAGGAAGCCGTTTATGGTTTTGGTGGTAACACAGTTAACAAGCAAAGGCAGCAACGCCCTACGGGCTGGACGCGCTAACGCGCGCCGCTGCTTTGGGCGTTAGGCAGTCATGGAATTAAGTAAAGGCACTAAAGCTACAATTTGGATGGGTTCCCTCTGCATAGCACATGTCATTGGTATGCTGGTATTTAGGGTGTTTATCTATGCCGACATGTATAAGGCACCGGAAGACCCTTATGGAATATCGGATATCATTGAATTTCTTTTAGGGTGTGTATTTTTAGTTTTCTTGGCAGTCTCTGTTTTGTTATCCATCATTCTGTTTTTCAAAGGCAACGTGCAAAGTAAAAAATCCGCTGCCTTTTTGGTTTTGTTTTGTGTAGTACTTTTTGCCAGTTATATACCACTTCATCAGCTTGCGGCTGGTTGGGGTAGCTAAGTGCCTAACAAGGCCATTAAATTCGTTCCGGGCGCAAAAAGCGCGCCCTCCACCGGACTGCCTACGCGTTGCTTCGGCATCCGTTTATGGCGGCGTTAGGTGCTCTTCAAGATGCAGTTAAGAATCAGAGAAAATAGAGGTAATCCAGCTCCCTTTCATGACGGAATGCATGAGGAAAAAGTTCGTCTCCATTTTGACTGCGGACACTGTGGTCATGAATTCGATGAAAATCTACTTTCAAGCTTGGATAAGGGAGAAGATTGGTTTCGCTCTTTAAACGAATCTGATCAAAGGTCTATTGCAAAGGGGTTTGGGTACAAATTCGAAATTGTAGGCCCAAACAATATTCCGTATGTCCGTTTTAAAAATGGCAACATGGCATATTTAGTAAATTTGCCTTGCCCAAAATGTAATACCCTAAGTTTGGTTGCAGTAGATTTTTACGAAAAGCAACCAGCCCGCTATATTGCATCATTAATGGCGGCAGCCGAAGTAGAGGAAAATTAATGCACCTAACAAGTCAATCAACTACGCGCCTTCGGCGCCGGACGCAGCAAAGCTGCGCCGGTTATTGAGGCGTTATGTGTAAATCGATATGAGCGCGTTGTTTTGGTTTGGTTTAGGGTTTTTAGCTCTTATTGCCTTCTACTTTTTTAACAAGTGGAATATGCGTCCTGTCCACTGGGAGCATCAGGAAGTAATAGACCTATTAGATTCATGGATTAACGATGATGTTGATTGGCAGATGTGGGACTTTTTCGAGGCCTGTAAGATTGATAATCCAAATTTAGAAGCCATTCGGCAGCAAGCACTTGAAGCTACATACTGGAAGTCACCATATGTTGAGTGCTCCGGAGAGGCTGAAGGGCTCCACCTGAATGAGCAAGGTAAAGAGCTGTTCCGAAAGCTCAAGGCACAATGTTTGTAAAGTATCTATGAGATCAGTAACACATAACAAACGCAGCCACACCGGCCTATCGGCCTCGACTCGCTACGCTCGCGTGTGCTGCGGGCGTTAGCTGTACAAGAGAGAGTCTCATGAGAATAGTTTTACTTATAATATTGTTTGTTCTACCGGCCTTTTCAAATGCCGAAAAAGTTGAGGCGTCTACAATTATTCTTTCCGTGATCAATAGTCCAACCAATGACGAATTTAGTTGTTCTCGTGCTATATCTATGTCAAATGGCACATTAGAGCAAAGCGCATGTGAAGAAGCCTTGCCAGCTGTAAAAGAGAGTTGTGCAGGCGCCGTAAACAAATTTATCGGTATGTATATAACGACAGAAGAGCAAGCAAGGGACGTCACACGTGTGATTATGCTTTGCCAAGTTTGGGAATTACTTGGGTACGAAACAATTACAACTGAGCAGGGGGTTCAGTATATTAAGAAGCCCGGCGGGGTTCTGCCTTAATGTCAAAGACAGCTAACAAAGCCAGCCAGGTTTGCGCCACAAAAAACGTGGCGCGGGACAAATTTTGCGCTGCGCTCCAAATTTGCCCCTGCTGGCGCCGTTATACGCTAAGGTGAGTTCATTGTTGAGCCGAATTTATCTCATTATTCTTTCGCTGAGTTGCATATTCAGCTGTTTGGTGATCTTCGCTGGAGTTGCGAATTACTTTGAAGGACGGCCAGACCTAACTGCAGGACGAATAATCATAGGCTCATTATTGCTTAGCTACACGTGGGCTAATATTTATGTGCTTAAAAATAAGGGCTTTTATCTACACAAGTTTTTACTATTTTCTCCAATGTACCTTGCATTAGGACTCTTCGCGGACTTTTTCCATAGGGGATATATTAAAATCTGGGTTCCATCTACCCAAGCTGAAGCAATGGATGCAACTATGAGTTTCATAATAGGATTTAGTGCGTTAGCTTTGCTCTACGGCTTCGTAACTTTTTTTAGTGGCTACCGTGCTAAAAGCGTATAACAAGTTGCTTAATTTCGTTCCGGCCACAAACAGCATGGCCTCCACTGGACTGCCTACGCTACGCTGCGGCAGCCAATTAGCAAGGCGTTATGTGCTGGTGGTAACTTGAAACTTCTACTTACTTTAGTCTTTATGCTAGTCCTTGTAGCTTGCGATAACTCAACCGTTGTAGAGAAACGCGCCCGTTATTGGAAAAATGAGTTAGAAAGAACTGTTCCAATCGGTACTTCAAAAGAGCAGGCAATTAAATTGCTACGAACTATAGATCCTGAATCTGCTGAAGATCTTAGTTCAGGTAATATTGAATCAAAATTTGAAACAGTAGAGACTAACACCGTTCCGTGTAAAAGTTTTGTTGTTACAGGTACAACAAAACTGACTAATTCTATTGTCTCAGGGCATACCATCGTGCTTACAGGGAATTGTTTATAAATGGCACATAACAAACAAATTTTATCGCCAGCAAAAAGCGCTGACTGCGACGTCAACCCGCTGCGCGGCTTTCCGCGCTAAATTTGGGCGTTATGTGCTAGGAGATATTCGGTGAAGCTATTCAAGGTACTTGGATTAGTTATTTTCGGCTTTATGGTTGGGCTATTTTCGTCACAGTTTTTTATGACAGAATCGACAGAAGAGTACAATGCCGCAAGCGCCAAAATTAACGACGCATTACAAACAGCAGTTACAGTAACAACTCGGGATCAGCTAACCGCTATTCAACGAGATATTGAGCAATATAAAGATATTTTGAGTGCTTATAAATCTGGTATCACTACAGATGTGTTTATAAAAAATGAGCTTCAAAAGTTACAAGAGCATTTGAAGCTTCTTTCCCCTGTGGTAAACAGCGTGGACCAAGCAACAAAGCAATCATTTCATGAGACAGAGGCAAAATTGGCGCAACTTCAGTCAGATGTTAGTTTTTACTTTGGTGGTTAATATGTTCGCACATAACAATACGCTGTTGTCGCCACTATCGTGGCTGGGACGGCTTACGCTGCGCTCCAGCCGCCCCAAAGCTTTGCGTTATGTGCCCCCAGTAGAGAGTGAAGTGTTTTGAGTGAGTCAGATTTTCCATGCTTTCCAATCTCAGTTATTTTCCACGAAGACGGTGATAAATGGGTCCTGAATGATCACGCTGAAGTTGCATCAAACTTGGAATGGTTCGATAGCAGAGATGAGAACGAAAATGCCACGGTAACTGATAGCAGAGGTCGTAAGGTAGTAATAGTTGTCGAGAAGCTGGAGCTAAAAATATGCAAGCTTGCTTAAACACACATAACAAGGCGCTATTGTCGCCACTATCGTGGCTGGGACGGCTTACGCTGCGCTGCAGCCGCCCCAAAGCTTTGCGTTAGGGCAATAAGGAAGTTCAGTGAATAAATCAAATCTATTAGCAGTTTCGGCGCTCTTTGCGCTAAGTGCCTGTTCAACAGTAAATCAAACAGTTGTAACGGAATCTCTAGATTTAGTTGGTAACAAAGAAGCCGTTGAAAAGTATTGGGTAGTTGAGCGTAAAGTTGCTCCAGAATATCCGCTGGCGGCTGCCAAAAATGGTATATCGGGTTGCGTTGAATTTACACTGTTGATTGATGGTGACGGTAAGCCTCAAAACTTAACTGTAATTAAAAGCTTCCCCGGCACAACCTTTAATAAAAAGGCATATAAGGCATTGAGAAAATGGCAATGGAAACCTGGCACTAGCAATACTCAAAGGCAACCAGTTTTAACAACCATACAGCTAGACTTTACTACTCAACAGTCCGTTAACCATGCAGAGGCTTATGCCGCGTGCAAAATTTAAATTGCCCTAACAAACAAATATTATCGCCAGCAAAAAGCGCTGGCTGCGACGTCAACCCGCTGCGCGGCTTTCCGCGCTAAATTTGGGCGTTATATCGCTGGTGACATATGCGTAAAACTCTGATCTTTTTTCTTTGCGCCATATGGGCATGCTATTGCTCGGCTACTTCAGTTTCTTTTTCTGAGAAGACCATTGTGGCTGAAGAGGCTGAAAAATTAGGATTTCATCGTTTAATAGATGGCGAAAGTGACTCTTGGGACGATAGCTGGATCATATTTGTTTATCCGGAAGTCGATGCAAACGGACACAGAATATCTGAAGTTTGCCTGGATATTTACGAGACCTCTGAAAAGTTAGCTTCGTCATGTGTCGAAATGAAAAGTTCTGAAATAAAAGGGTTTAACCGTTCAGATATTGAAGTTAGCAAGGAGAGAGCCGTTTCTGTGGATGTTAGCATTACATATGGAAGCGAAAGATACTTAGTTAAAAACGTCGTATCTTTGCCGGGCAAAGATTATGAATCCTTTAAAAGACGATATAACAAGTAAATTTTATCGCCAGCAAAAAGCGCTGGCTGCGACGTCAACCCGCTGCGCGGCTTTCCGCGCTAAATTTGGGCGTTAGCAGGCATTCGGGTTTTTAACGGTTTTAGTCTGTGGTTTTGCTCCGGCCTTGCTAGTGTTTAGTTTTCTTAGCGGCAGCGCCAAAAGGTTAAGCTCGCCAGTTTGTGGGTTTGCTGCAAACGGTGGTGGCGGTAGCGTTGTTCTTCTTGGCTTCGCTTAACAGTTTTACAGGTTCCGGTTGGCCCGCTGTGTCGCAGTTAACCGGTGTAGTTTTTAATTAATAGTAGCTTGCCGTTGTTCAGGTTTGCCAGTGCGGCAAGCCGCGCAAGTTCGGTGTGGGCTGCTAACAAGCAAAGCCAGCCGACGCGTACCGCGCAGCTGCTTTGAGCGTTAACTGTACCTATGCATCCAAATCAGTAGAAACAAAAAGGCAAAGTGTATCTTTGGCGGTACGAAGGTAACCCGAAGAATTATTCAGGCTGGCATTTGCATTGCGATAGAGCCGGAGCAATTTCTTTAGCTGAGCTTATAAGTGCTTTTTATTAATGTGCATGAAAATTGTCAGCGTACGGTTTACTTGTCTAAACCGACCGAACAACAGCTTGGTGTACCAAACTGTTCAGCTAAAGCGATTAGTGATATTAAATTGGTGGTCTCTAAGCAAGAAGAGTGGAACATTTATTCCCTTAATGAAAAAACGCATTTTTGCTTTGATGAAGTAAATCTCCCCAATTTAGTGGATACAATTTTGGGTATCCCTGAGGGTAAAGGGGATTTTAGTATCGGCACCAAAGGAAGCCGTTTATGGTTTTGGTGGTAACACAGTTAACAAGCAAAGGCAGCAACGCCCTACGGGCTGGACGCGCTAACGCGCGCCGCTGCTTTGGGCGTTAGGTAGTTATGGGCACTGAGATATTATCAATTTTTTTGTTAGTGCCGGTTGCTTTTATCCTGGCCGACGCAATAAAAATAATAAAAAATCGAAATCAGTTTAAGCACATTATTTTGTTGGTTTTGGGTTTGTCTGCATTGGGCTATTTGGCATTGTCATCTCATCTCAGTGGCAGGCATCCAATGCAGGGCATAATTATTGGTAGCATTTTTTACTTCCCTGTACATTTTTTAGCTTATTGTGTTTTAAAGTATTTTTTCGATAAAAAGGTTTCTGGTTAATGCAAAAAGCACCTAACAAGTTACTAAATTTCGTTCCGGCCACAAACAACGTGGCCTCCACGGGACTGCCTACGCTGCGCTGCAGCAGCCCATTAGTAAAGCGTTAGGTGTCATTATGGAATTTCCATCCAGCATCAAAATTTCAGAACCATCTGATCGAGGCAACTTTGATGTATACGATTTTGAAATAGTCGATTCAAATCAGGAAAGGGCTTTGAGAGAGTTATTAAAATGGTTAGCTCCCGATAAAAAATTATTTCTTTCCGATCATAGGAGGGGAGATTCAGAAGGCGGGGTTATCGTCGAATTTAAAGATGGCAAGTTACAATTTATGCGTGGCGGTCACGGATACAGTTCTGATTGGTTTCCCTCTCCAAAAGATGAAGCTTTAAGAGAAATGCTTGAAGCCGCGAAAGCTACTAAATGGGGTGCGTTGCTTGGCAATGGTTCAATAAGCATTTACAAAAACACCTAACAAGTCAATTAACTACGCGCCTACGGCGCCGGACGCAGCAAAGCTGCGCCGGTTATTGAGGCGTTAAGTTGCTAAATTATGAATGTTTTAAAATTCAAGAATGTTGAGACAGCTTCAGTTGGAAAGATACGTGATGTATTTGATGTCATTGCTCTAGGCAAGAGAGCAGGAGCTATCGATGAAGAGAAATTGGCTTCAATTCTCGATGACCGTATTAGTTCTCACTTTATTACAACCAAGGCTGAATCTGATGA
The DNA here is from genome assembly GCF_059429535.1 of Rheinheimera sp. ATLC3. Lineage (NCBI taxonomy): Bacteria > Pseudomonadati > Pseudomonadota > Gammaproteobacteria > Chromatiales > Chromatiaceae > Rheinheimera > Rheinheimera sp. ATLC3. Next base: position 246,255 of record NZ_CM182103.1, on the reverse strand, counting down.
ATGGCTTGCAAAGTGGAAAGCGGACTCAAGTATTGTAATGCCTTGGGACTTTGGTTCCTGGGTCGATGCTTTCATGAATGCCGATATTGAACTAGAAAAAATCGAAGTAGACTTAGATGGCTCAGGCTCAATACACTTTGATCAATTGTCTTGGCCAAGTGGGGGCATTGATGCAATAGAGGAAATTGTTAGAATATTCAAAGGGGTCATAGTATCAAATGACGCAACTTAACAAGGGCCAGCAACGGACTCGTCAAACTGTCACTTTTTTTGCAAAAAGCCGCAAAAAAAGCGCCAGTTCAACTCACCGCTGTGGCCGGCGTTAGGTAGTTATGGGCACTGAGATATTATCAATTTTTTTGTTAGTGCCGGTTGCTTTTATCCTGGCCGACGCAATAAAAATAATAAAAAATCGAAATCAGTTTAAGCACATTATTTTGTTGGTTTTGGGTTTGTCTGCATTGGGCTATTTGGCATTGTCATCTCAGTGGCAGGCATCCAATGCAGGGCATAATTATTGGTAGCATTTTTTACTTCCCTGTACATTTTTTAGCTTATTGTGTTTTAAAGTATTTTTTCGATAAAAAGGTTTCTGGTTAATGCAAAAAGCACCTAACAAGTTACTAAATTTCGTTCCGGCCACAAACAACGTGGCCTCCACGGGACTGCCTACGCTGCGCTGCAGCAGCCCATTAGTAAAGCGTTACGTGTCACTATGAAAACACCAATTGAGTTAAAATTAGACGGTATCACCGTAGGGGAAATTCTCAGTTTTAGCTATGAGACTCCTTGGGCTACCGGAAAGGTTAAGTTCAAAGACAACTCACTATTTGAAAAATTAGTGGCAGTATCTTCTATGTCATCCTTCGATCTAGAAATGGATGAGCTTGGACTAGATGACGCTGAAGAAGAAATAATGTGGGAGGCCAAGTTAAAGGAGCTTTGTATTTCTTGGGAGGATCTGAAACTAGACCGTGATGATAGATGGTCTGTTATTCCCAATGGAGGTGAGTCGCAGCCAATTTACTCACCTAGATTCTCCGAGCAGGGCTTTATCGACTATCGCCTATGAAAACACGTAACAAGTCAATCAACTTCGCGCCTACGGCGCCGGACGCAGCAAAGCTGCGCCGGTTATTGAGGCGTTATGTTCCCGAGTTACCCATGATCAGTAGACACCTTCTATAGTTAGGTATCGTACCTGACACTGAGGTGCAAGATGGCCAGACATAAAACCCAGGCGTATTCAGAAGAGTTCCGCCGTGAAGCCGTAAGACTGTCTGATTTACCCGATAAAACAGCGACGTCCGTTGCCCAAGAATTGGGCATTCACCCTAACCAGATTTATAACTGGCGAGCCCAGTTTAACCGCTTGTCTGATAAGCAGTTTAATAGCTTGAACGGGGTAGATTACTCTAAGGATGAAAGCGAAAAAGTCCGGCAGTTAAAACGTGAGCTGGATACGCTGAAAAAGGAAAACGAATTCCTAAAGAAGGCAGCTGCGTACTTTGCCAAGCAGCAGGAGTAAAGTACGCCCTCATAAGCGAATACGTAGGGCTGTATACGGTGAGGTTGATGTGCCGGGTGCTGGAAGTCTCCGCCTCCGGCTTTTATCGCTGGCGGGGTCGTAAGCCCAGCCGCAGCTGCGTTAAACGGGAGCAGCTTGAGCAGCAGGTGCTCGATAGTTATGCCCGTTACAAGGCGCGCTACGGCGCGCCCAGGCTGGTTAAAGAGCTCAATGCGTTGGGTGTAAGCTGTTGCCTGAACACTGTTGCCAGTATCCTCAAAGCCAGAGGCATACGGGCACGTAACGGCAAGGCGTTTCGCTACAGCCCACGCACCGAAGCGATGACGAATGTGGCGGATAACTTACTGAAAAGACGGTTTGACGCTGAGAAACCCAATGTGCGCTGGACCACAGATATCACCTATATCTGGCTTAAAGATAAATGGTTATACCTGGCTACAGTGATGGATTTATATTCCAGAGCGATAGTGGGATGGTCGCTTGATAGCAGCATGACAGAGCGGTTGATTACGCAGGCACTGAGAATGGCGCTGGCACGAAGACAGCCGCAGGCGGGCCTGATAGTGCATTCAGACCGAGGAGTGCAGTATCGCTCAACGGCCTATCAGGATGAATTAATGCATGCCGGCTGTGTGCCGAGCATGAGCCGTAAGGGCAATTGCTGGGATAATGCGGCGATGGAAGCCTTCTTCAGCCGGCTAAAAGTAGAATTGATTTATGCCGAGAATTACGACTCGATTGAGCGGGCGAAGTCAGGTATCTTCGAGTACATAGAGATATTTTATAACCGTGTCCGTAGGCACTCAGCGATTGGCTATGTCAGTCCGGCTGAGTTTGAGCGCAAATGCGTATAACCGAGTGTCTACTTTTTATGGGTAAGAACAAACTCTCGTTAACGTCAGTCGTTATTTTGGCGGTTAACTGTCGGCGGTTTGTCGTATGAAAGATGCAAAAAATATTCGACTATCTTTAGTATTCAATGGAAACAGGAATCAATAGTGAAAATTAATGCTGCTTTAGTTATTCAAAATAGAATGTTCAAAGCATGGACGCAAGAACAGTTAGCTATTGCATCTGGGTTAAGCCAAAGAACCATTCAAAGGGTAGAAAGTGAAGCAAATGCTTCTTTGGAAACAAAAAAGGCATTGGCAGCTACGTTTAACATTGATATTACCAGTTTAGAATATGAGGAAGTCGAGACAGTGAGTAAATATGAATATAAAACAGTGGAGCTACCTTTCAAGCTTCGATTCTTTAAATCTGGCACTCCAGACGTCGCATCACTATTAAACGCGGAAGGTCAACAAGGCTGGCAATTAAAGCAAATAGTGATTCCTGCATCGGGGTTTGGTGAATCGGATTCTATGGTGGTTATTTTAGAACGACAGGCGGTATGAAGAGCTCTAACAAGGCGCTATTGTCGCCACTATCGTGGCTGAGACGGATTACGCTGTGCTCCAGCCGCCCCAAGGCTTTGCGTTAGCAGGTTTGCGGAATTTTAGGGAAGTCCAGTTCTCTTTGGATAAACGGATTAGCGGTGCAAACCCCAGGCGGAGTTTCGTAGGCAGGTGTGCTAAAAAATATCTTGCCGGCAACAGCTAACAAATCAAGAGTAAATAAATGGGAAAATATGTTAGATACATCTGTGCGCTTTTGCTAACGATCTTCATGACAGCACATGCAGATACCATCTATACCGAAGTGCCCGATACGCCTGAGCCCACAAAGATTTACTTGTTCTATCTGCATGGGCGAATCATTGAGAATTCTGGGCCTCGCCCCTCAGATCCGCGTTTTGGGCTATACGATTACCCCGCAATACTCGACGCACTTTCATCCCGGGGGGCTTTAGTCATTTCGGCGCAGCGCCCAGCTAAAACGGATATAAATGCATATGCAGGCATTGTTGTCTCTCAAGTCGAAAAGTTGATTGAACGCGGCGTTTCGCCTGGCAATATTGTTGTTGTCGGTTTCTCAAAAGGCGGCGCAATCGCAACGCGCGTCTCTAGCTTTCTGCGGCGGCCGCACGTTCGTTTCGTCCTTCTGGCTGCTTGCCCTGGTGGCTCTGCTGCACCACAAATTAGTTTGACGGGCCAGGTTCTTTCGGTTTACGAAGAAAGTGATACGTTAGCCGGAAGTTGCAAGCCTCTTGCGGACCAGTCTGAACAACTGCGGTCATTTAAGGAGCTTAAAATCTCGACAGGTAAATTGCATGGTGCGTTTTATATGCCGCATCCGGTATGGGTTGAGCCACTACTGGATTGGGTGCACGGTGTTGCTAACTGAAATTTATTCAAACCGAATCCGCTTAGCAGTTTGGCTCAGACCTGAAAATATATTGTATTCCAATCGCGGGTAGCATTTTTAAACTGAGGAAAAATAATGATAAGAATAGTTTACGGATTAGTGCTACTCATAGTGGGTTGCCACTGCAGTAGTTGGGCTGCAGCGAATTACCCTGAAGTACAAGAACTGGTGATTGATAGCAGTGTGATGGGCGAAACACGCAATCTGGTGGTGTATCTGCCAGCAGGTTACCAGAATAACGAGGACCGTTTTCCGGTGTTGTACCTCACTGATGGCGACATTCAGGGGCCGCATACCGCTGGTACTGTAGATTATCTGGCAAAGTTTGATCAAACACCGCAGATGATAGTAGTTGGTATTGTTAACCCGCGACAAACGCGTGAAAGAGATCTGACGGTAACCAGTGCAGACAAGCAAAACGCTGAGCAGTTAGAAAATGCAGACAGGTTTTTAGCCTTTATTGAGAAAGACGTTATCCCCCTAGTGAAACAGCAGTACCGCACTCTGGATTATCAAGCGCTATCAGGCACCTCTCACGGGGGCCAGTTTGCTATCAATGCACTGATAAAGCGACCAGGCCTATTTAATGGTGTCATCGCTATCAGCCCGTCTTTGTATTGGCACAATCAGCAAATGCTCGGGTTGTCAGAAATGGCGTTAAATAACCACCAGCTGCAGGGGCGTTTGTTTGTTTCTATTGCTAATGAAGAGCCGGCGATGACAGAGCCTTTCCAGAAGTTTGTCGACCTGACAAAGCGCTATCCAACGGACAAGTTGGCAGTAATAAGCCAGACATTTAGCAATGAAACGCATAACACTACCGTGCTGCAAGGTCAGTACTATGGTTTAAAACACTTATTCTCAGGCTGGGCCATACCGGAGTCGCCGCAAACTTTAGCAGATCTGCAAGCTATCTTTGAGAAACGTTCGAAGCTGTTAAATACTGCTATGGTCATTCCTGAAGATCGGGCGGCAGGGTATGGCCAATGGTTACAATACCTGAACAGGCAAGATGATGCGTTAGCACTGCTGAACTGGAATCGAATCACTTACCCTCAGTCTTTCAATGCACATGCTGCGTTAATCCGGGCCTACTTACATTTTAAAAAGACCGCAGAAGCTAAAGCTGCGCTTACCGACGCATTAAAATCGATAAAGGAGCTTAGTTCAGAGCAAAAAGCACAGCTTGAAGGTTTATTTTCCTAGCATAAGCTTGGCTTGAAAGTGCTGACAAATTTTCAGCGTTGTTTTTTTACAGGGTGTAAGATAATGCGAGCAAGAAATGGCTTAAAACTGATTGCAGCGCTGGAAGCGTTTAAAGGCGTCATATCGTTGTTGGTCGGTATTGGGCTTCACACGTTGGCTGGGCGTAACTTACAGCAAATTGCTGAGACGCTGGTAAGTCATGCGCATTTGAACCCGGCAAGCCATATTCCGGGTGTTTTTATTCATGCTGCCAGCTCGTTTCCGGTTAGCGACCTTAGCTTGATGGCTGGTGGGGCATTAGTTTATGCGTTGGTGCGTTTAATTGAAGCCTATGGTCTTTGGCACGGCCTTGTCTGGACAGAATGGTTTGCACTTGGTAGCGGCGCTATTTACATACCGTTTGAAATTTATGAGATATTTGCGCATGCCAACATTTGGAGCGTGGCCGTGTTTTTAGTCAACGTTCTTATTGTCTGGTATATGGCAAAGGTGCTACTGCAACAAAAAAAGGCGCTGTAACAGCGCCTTGTATGTTTTGCGAGATTAAAACTCGGCGTTGCCCGGTGTACGCGGGAAGGCGATAACATCGCGGATGTTACCAATGCCGGTAACGTACGATACTAAACGCTCGAAACCCAAGCCAAAACCGGCGTGCGGTACAGTGCCGTAGCGGCGCAGATCGCGATACCAGCCGTAGCTTTCTTTATCCAGACCCATTTCATCTAAGCGTTTGTCGAAAGCGTCCAGGCGTTCTTCACGCTGGCTGCCACCGATAATTTCACCGATGCCCGGTGCCAGTACGTCCATCGCGGCCACTGTTTTACCGTCATCATTTAAGCGCATGTAAAAGGCTTTAATGTCTTTCGGGTAGTTTTGCATAATGATAGGCGCGCCTACGTGTTCTTCTGCCAGGTAGCGTTCGTGCTCAGATTGTAAATCGACACCCCATTCAACCGGGTATTCAAATTTCTTACCGCAGGTTTTTAGGATTTCAATGGCATCGGTGTAATCCATCCGTACAAAGCTTGAGTCTACCAGCTGCTGTAAACGGGTGATGGCGGTGGGGTCAATACGCTCGGCAAAGAACGCCATATCGTCCGCACGTTCAGTAAGCACGGCTTTACAGACGTATTTCAGCATATCTTCGGCCAGCTGGGCGATGTCTTTTAGCTCGGCAAAGGCTACTTCCGGCTCTATCATCCAGAACTCGGCTAAGTGACGGCTGGTATTCGAGTTTTCAGCACGGAACGTCGGGCCGAAGGTGTAAATTTTCGACATGGCACAGGCGTAGGTTTCGCCGTTTAGCTGGCCTGATACGGTCAGAAAGGTTTCTTTACCGAAAAAATCCTGGCTGTAATCGATAGCGCCTTTGTCTGTGCGTGGCAGGTTTTCCAGATCCAGCGTGCTGACGCGGAACATTTCACCGGCACCTTCGGCATCTGAGCCGGTAATGATGGGCGTGCTGATCCAGTAATAGCCTTGCTCGTGGAAAAAACGGTGTACAGCCTGTGCTAAACAATGACGCACCCGGGTAACGGCGCCCATGATATTGGTACGCGGGCGCAGGTGAGCGTGTTCACGCAGGTATTCCATACTGTGGCGTTTGGGCGCCATAGGGTAGGTGTCCGGGTTTTCTACCCAGCCAACAACGTCAACCTGACTGGCCTGCAACTCAAACGCCTGGCCCTGGCCTTCAGAGCGCGCTACAGTGCCTGTTACGACCACAGAGCAAGAGGTCGTCAGGCGTTTTATTTCAGATTCATAATTATTCAGCTCTGCCGGCACAACGGCCTGCACAGCGTCGAAGCAGCTGCCGTCATGAATAGCTAAAAAGGAAATGCCGGCTTTTGAATCGCGGCGGGTGCGGATCCAGCCCTTAACGGTGATAACATCACCAATGGCAAAGCGACCAGCTAAAACATCTTTAATAACGGCGTGCGTCATGCAACAAACTCCAGAGGGTGTAAACTTAGACAACTGCGTAAAGGCTGTAATGATACTGAGCCAAACGCACAACACAAGTAAAACTTAGTCAGACAAGAAAAACTTAACAGGACAACAGAATTTGAACACGGAAGCGCAGAAACCGGAAAAATATGAACGCCGCCAGGGGCCGGATGTTATCTGCCGGGCGTTCAGCTGGCTAGCGGTGCTGGGCTGGTTACTATTTTTGGTGGCAATGATTATTGCGCACTATGCCAAGCCGGAAATGGATACCGGCCTGGTGCGCTACTGGGGTATCGAGATCCGCGACGAGTGGCACCCGATGCTGACAGACTTGTTGCAGTATTTTTTAACCTTCGCAGCGCTACTAAGTGGGCTTAGCCTGGCGCTGAACCGGCTGCGGCTGCGCCGGCGTTCAGATCATCTGCATTTTAATATTGTGTTGCTGCTGGTAAGTTGTTTGAGCTTACTGCTGTATCTGTTCTGGCACACCTAAATCTTAACCACAGTGCGCATAGCGCCAGTCAGCTTGCTAAGTTGCGCCGGGGTGATAATAAAAGGCGGCATAATATAAATCAGGTTATTAAACGGGCGGATCCACACTCCCAGCTCGACAAATTGCTGTTGCAGTGCGGCAACATCCACTTTGCTGTGCATCTCCAGTACGCCAATGGCACCCAGTACCCGCACATCCTTTACCAGCGCAGAGGCGCGGCACGGTGCTAACTCCTGTTGTAGCTGGGCTTCAATTTGTGCTACCTGCTGTTGCCAGTGACCCTGGCTGATTAAGTTAAGGCTGGCACTGGCTACCGCACAGGCCAGTGGGTTTGCCATAAAAGTAGGGCCGTGCATTAAGCCACCGGCTGCGCTTAAGCTGATGCCGCGGGCGACATCATCGGTGCACAGTGTGGCCGCCAGCGTAATGTAACCGCCGCTTAATGCCTTGCCGACACACATAATATCCGGTTGTATACCGGCATGCTCACAGGCAAACAACTTACCGCTGCGGCCAAAGCCGGTGGCTATTTCGTCGGCTATCAACAATACCTGATACTGGTCACACAAGGCGCGGGCCCGGCGTAAATACTCAGGGTGATAAAAGCGCATGCCACCATAGCCTTGCACTATGGGCTCTAAAATAAGGGCGGCAATTTCATGATGTTTCTCTGCCAGCAGGTTTTGCAGTGCTTCGATATCTTCCGGCAGAAAATCGCCATCAAACCGGCTTTGTGGCGCCGGCAAAAAAAAGTGCTGTGGCAGTAAATTAGCAAACATATCATGCATGCCATCCACCGGATCGCATACCGCCATCGCTGCAAACGTATCGCCATGGTAACCCTTACGCAGGCTGATCAGTTTTTGTTTTTGCGGCGTGTTGCTGGCCAGCCAATACTGCAGCGCCATCTTTATCGCCACCTCTACCGCAATAGAGCCGCTGTCGGCCAGAAATACTTTGGTTAAATTATTTGGCACCATAGCGAGCAATTGCTGACACAACGTGACTGCCGGCTGGTGGGTAATACCACCAAACATAACATGCGCCACTTTGCCAAGCTGGTCGGTAATGGCGGCATTTAATTCGGGGTGATTATAACCGTGTACCGCCGACCACCAGGATGCGGTGCCATCGATTAAACGCTGACCATTTTCCAGTACCAGCTCACAGCCGTCAGCTGCCACTACCGGATAGACTGGTAGCGGCTTTAGCATAGACGTGTAGGGGTGCCAGATATGGTCGCGATCAAATGCTAAATCAATGCTCATTTATTAACCTGTAGTAAAGTTTTAACTCTGGTCAGCGTTGACAACGCTAAGGCGGCGGTTAGACTAGCCGAAAATCACTATAACCTCAAACTACGCAGGGAATATTATGCATTCTGTCGTGCGCCACAACTGGACACTTGCCGAAGTTAACGCTTTATACGCTTTACCCTTTAATGACTTACTGTTTCAGGCGCAAACGGTGCACCGGGCACACTTTACGCCCAACGAAGTACAGGTAAGCACCTTACTGTCCATTAAAACAGGGGCTTGCGCCGAAGACTGCAAATACTGCCCGCAAAGTGGCCACTACAATACCGGGCTGGAGCGCGAGCGGTTATTAGAGGTGGAAAAGGTGCTGACACAGGCCAAAGCCGCAAAAGAAAAAGGCGCCACCCGTTTTTGTATGGGCGCAGCCTGGACCAACCCGAAACAGCGTGACATGCCGTACATTATTGAAATGGTGCAGGGCGTAAAAAATATGGGGCTGGAAACCTGTATGACACTGGGCATGTTAACCGGTGAACAGGCAAAAACGCTGGCTGATGCCGGGCTGGACTACTATAACCACAATCTGGATACCTCGCCGGAGTTTTACGGGGAAATTATTACTACCCGTACTTATCAGGACCGGTTAGATACCTTAAGCCATGTGCGTGATGCCGGCATGAAAGTATGCTGTGGCGGTATTTTAGGTATGGGCGAAAGTGCTAACGATCGCTCTGCGCTGTTAATGCAACTGGCTAACTTACCGGAGCATCCGGAAAGTGTACCGATAAACATGCTGGTTAAAGTGGCCGGTACGCCGCTTGAGAACGTTGACGATCTGGACGCTTTTGAGTTTATCCGCACTATAGCGGTAGCGCGCATTATGCTGCCGCAAAGCCATGTGCGCCTGTCGGCCGGACGCTCGCGCATGAATGAGCAAATGCAGGCATTGTGCTTTTTTGCCGGTGCTAACTCTATTTTTTATGGTGATAAGCTGCTAACCACCGATAACCCGGAAGCCGACGCCGACATGCTGCTGTTTGCTAAGCTGGGCATTAAACCCGAGCAGCGCCATGATGTGTCAGATGAAGCGCATGAACTGGCATTAGCCGATGCAATAAAAGAGCAGGCCAACCCGCCACTGTTTCACGCGGCGCAGTAAAAAAACATGCCAACTGAGAGACTGCTGCAACTTCAACAGGCTTTGCAGCAACGAGCAGCAGAGCAGCTGCTGCGCACGCCGGTAACCTTGCAGCGCTATAACGGCAGATTATTGAGCGTCGGCACTGCCCATTACCTCAATTTCAGCGGTAATGACTATCTGGGTTTAGCTACCGAGCCTGATGTGCTGCAGGCCTATGCTGATGGCGCCAGAGATTTTGGCGCCGGCAGCACCGGTTCGCCGCTGGTAACAGGCCAGCACCAGGTACATGTTCAGTTGTGTGATACGCTGTGTGACTGGCTCGGCACCGAGCGGGTAATGCTGTTTTCATCGGGCTTTGCGGCAAACCAGACCATGCTGCAAACCCTGGCGCAAAAAAACGATACCTTAGTGCTGGATAAATTCAGCCATGCGTCGCTTATTGACGGCGCTTTACACAGCGATGCTGTGTTAAAGCGCTTTGCGCATAACGATATGGCAAAGCTTAAAACGATACTGCAGCAAACGGCTCAGCCGCTGGTGGTGACCGAAGGCATATTTAGTATGGACGGCGACAGCCCGGACCTGCGTACGATGCAGGCACTTTGTCAGCAGTTTAACGCACCTTTATTGCTGGATGATGCCCATGGCCTGGGTGTAACAGGGCCGGATGGTAAAGGCTCTGCCGCCGCACAGGGTATTGCTGCAACAGAGCTGTTTTGCCTGATGGCTAATTTTGGCAAAGCGCTCGGTGTAGGGGGGGGCTTTATCGGTGGCAGTAAAACGGTGATTGATTACCTGACCCAGTTTGGACGCCATTATGTGTACAGTACGGGGTTATCACCGGCGCTTTGTGCTGCGGTGATCAAAAGTGTGGAGTTGTGCCGCAGCCAGCAATGGCGCCGTGACAAGCTACACAGCAACATCGCACTGTTTCGCCATCTGGCAGAAGATTTAGCCTTGTTAAAATCAGAAAGCGCCATTCAGGGCGTGGTGCTTGGCAGCAGTGAACGGGCACTCGCCGTCAGTCAGCAGTTAAAAGCAGCGGGGATCTGGCTTAGTGCTATTCGTTCACCTACAGTACCCAAAGGCAGCGAGAGGCTACGTATTACATTAAGCGCCCAACACACTGATAGTGATATCAGGCAATTAGTACAGCAGTTAAGGCAGTTAATATGAGTGCTGTAATGCAAAATTCAGCAACAGTGTCATCTGAGCCATTTTTAAATAAAGTTGCCAAAAGTTTTGGTGCGGCTTGTGACAGCTATATTCAGGGCGCCCGTTTGCAGCAGCAGGTGGCGCTGGATGCACTGGCCTTGCTACCAAAACAACCGCATGGCCATCTGCTTGATTTGGGCTGTGGCCCGGGGTGGTTACATCCAAGACTGAGCCGGCATTGCCAAAAGCTTACCGCCATTGATTTAAGCGCCGGTATGCTAGCAAGCGCGGCACAGGCAAACATCGCCAGCCAGTATCTGCAAGCTGACGCGCAGCAACTGCCGTTGCCTGATGCCAGCGTTGACAAGGTGTTTTCCAGCCTGATGCTGCAGTGGTGTAAAGACCCGGCCGCGGTATTCAATGAGATGGCACGCATTCTGACACCTGACGGTACTGTGGTAATGACCACATTAGTAGATGGCACTCTTAGCGAGCTTAAACAGGCCTTCGCTGAGCTGGATAACCAGCCGCATGTTAACCGGTTTTTACCGCTGGACGCACTGAAGCAAGCCGCCAGTGCAGTAAGAGGTATGCAGTGGCAGTTCGAGCAGCGGCGCTACCCGCTGTATTACCCCAATGTGCAGGCGATAGCACGAGAACTTAAAATATTAGGCGCGAATCAGGTTGCCGGGCGGCAGGCAGGCGGCCTGACCGGGAAAGGCTACTGGCAGCGATTGGCTCAGGCTTATGAGAAGCACCGCACAATGCTGGGCTTACCGGCAAGCTATCAGGTGGTCGTGATAAGCGGGGTAAAACATGGCAATTAAAACCTGCTTTATTGCAGCAACCGACACTGATGCAGGCAAAACCTATATCAGCAGTATGCTGTTACAGGGCTTTAGCGCGCTAGATATCCCGGCTGTGGGCGTAAAGCCAATAGCGGCGGGGGCTGACGCTGACGGTTTTAACGGTGACGCGTTACTGCTGCAACAGTATTCTGGTATCGCGTTACCTTATGAGGCGGTCAATCCAATCTGTTATCAGGCACCGGTGGCACCGCATCTGGCCGCAGTTAATGAGCAACAGCCAATAGACGAAACTCGACTAAACCAGGCTCTGGCCGCCTGGCAGCAATTACCGGTACGGCAACTGTTGATAGAAGGCGCCGGAGGCTGGTTATTGCCATTAAATGCCCACCGTTATCTGGCGGATTGGGTGGCTGAGCAACAACTGCCTGTGGTGTTGGTGGTAGGAATGAAACTGGGCTGTTTAAACCATGCCATGCTTACCGTGCGCGAGATACAGCGCAGCGGCTGCCAGCTGCTTGGCTGGGTAGCAAATTGCATTGACCCGGATATGGCATTGCTTGAGCAGAATATTGCCGATTTACAACAACGCATTAACGCGCCTTGTTTGGCAGTGGTGCCTCATGCGCCCGCACAGGCGCAGTACCAGCAGCTTGCACAACAGATGGCGGCATTGTTACTGCAAAAACTCAGCTAAATCACTGTCTTGGGTCAGTGGTGTTTTATTGCCGCCGAGAAACACATATCCCCCTGTAGCGCCAAGCAGCTTCAGGCTATTGCCACTACGTTTAAGCGCTGTGCCCTCTGGCAGCGCGATAACGGGCGTAGCAGGATGCAGCTGCATAAATTCTGCTAAGCGCATATCACGGGTTTCACCATGAAAACCTTCCGGTTTGTAATCGGTATAATGCGGGTTCAGCTGTAGCGGCAGCAGATTAAGCGCATTAAAAGAAGCTGGCTGAATAACCGGCATATCGTTAGTTGTGCAGATAGTCGCGCCGGCAATATTAGAGCCTGCGCTCCAGCCGATGTAAGGTACACCTAAGGTTACGCGTTCCTTAATAAGTTTTACGATATCGTGTTGATATAACTGATAAAGTAGGTGAAAAGTGTTGCCGCCACCAACAGCAATGGCCTGGGCGTCGATGACAGCCTGACGCGCGTCAGGATATTGGTGGATACCGTGTACCTGAACGCCATGAGGCGCCAAAGCTTGCTGCACTTTTAGCAGATAATCGTCGTAACTGACACTGAGACCGGCGTAAGGAATAAATAATAGCTCAGTAACGCCTTTCAGATGATCGGTGATCCAGTTCATGTAAGGTGCCAGATAATCGCTGTTTTGGGCGCGTGAACTGCTTAATAGTAGTAATTGCATAATCAACTCCTTTACGACGTTGCTATTCTAGCGAAAACAGGCGCTGGCGACATCTTTACTTACAAATTTTCATGACGGTTTAAGCGGAGCTTTGATTGAAAATGCGCTCTAAGCCCATATAGTACAGTGCAGTTAGCCAATTGAGGTATGCAGTATGAAAAGAGTGATATTGTTTTTAGCCACCAACCTGGCGGTTATTCTGGTGTTGAGTATTGTGCTGAACGTTGTCTTCAGCTTTCTTGGCATTGACCGCAGCAGTATCGGTGGGTTACTGGTGTTTGCTGCTATTTTTGGTTTTGGTGGGTCTTTTATTTCGCTGGCAATGTCTAAATGGATGGCGAAACGTTCAACCGGCGCTGTGGTGATTGAACAGCCGCGCAATGCGACGGAACAATGGTTAATGAATACTGTTGCGCGCCAGGCGAAAGCGGCCGGCATCGGTATGCCGGAAGTCGCTGTTTACGATTCACCGGAAATGAACGCTTTTGCCACCGGTATGAACCGCAACGATGCTTTGGTTGCTGTCAGCACGGGGTTATTGCGTAACATGCGTGAGGATGAAGTCGAAGCCGTGTTGGCGCATGAGGTATCGCACATTGCCAATGGTGACATGGTAACCCTGACGCTTATCCAGGGTGTGGTAAATACCTTTGTTATTTTCCTTGCGCGCCTGATAGCGGGCATGCTGAATAACAATGGTAATAATAACAACCAGGGCGGTGGTCTGGCCTATTTTGCCACCGTGATGATTCTGGAGATCGTGTTTGGCGTATTAGCCAGTATTATTGTGATGTGGTTCTCGCGTCAGCGTGAGTACCGCGCTGATGCGGGTGCGGCAAGGCTTGAAGGCGGGCCAAATAAAATGATTGCTGCGCTGGAGCGGTTAAAGCATAACCACGAAAGCCGGCTGGAAGGCAGTATGATGGCCTTTGGTATTGCCGGTGGCGCTAATAAATCTGAGCTGTTTTTAAGCCACCCCCCGCTGGAGAAACGCATCGCGGCGTTACGTAGCCAGTTCTGATCGTTACGGGTAAAGAAAACGGGGCTCAAGCCCCGTTTTTTCTGGTGTTAATCTTGCACTTTTCTCACAAACCCGGATTTGAGGCTCATGGCGCCAAAACCATCAATTTTACAGTCGATATCATGATCGCCGTCCACCAGCCTGATATTTTTCACTTTTGTTCCAATTTTAACAACAGATGATGAGCCTTTCACTTTTAAATCTTTAATGACCGTCACAGTATCGCCATCCTGCAGCACATTACCGGCGCTATCGCGGATCTGGTGGGTGTTGTCCTGCTCTGATTGTGCGGTTGACCAGGCATGACCGCACTCAGGGCAGTTTAATAAGGTACCATCGTCATAAGTGTAGGCAGACTGGCATAGTGGGCAGGCGGGTAAAGTGGACATAACATACTCTCTTTTGATGGCTGATGATAACGCTCAACCGAATAAAAGAGTGCATTATAACGGAACAGCCGGTTACTCAGCAGATAAAATTAGCGCCTGGCAGTGGCACAGCGTATCACACCGGTTTGATGCACCGCGCGGTCAAACACCGTAAAATAGTTGCACAGCAGTGGCAGACCGATAATGCTCTGGTTAGAAAAATGGGGTAACTGCGCAATAATTTTAAAGCTGCATAGCCCAAAAGCCGGAGCATTAATTTGCCAATAGTCATGCGGCGGGCAGGCGAGCTTTACCAGGTCGCCGTTATCTGCAACAAAGTAAAAATACAACTCAGGCCATTCAGACAGCTTAATCAGCTTTGCATCGAGACCTTGTTCAACACCGGTAAAAGCCGGTAATTGTTGCAACACAGTTTGCAATAGCGGGTTAAATTCTACCAGCTGCTGCAGCAGGCTCTGGTATGTTATATCGGGCAGCAAAATAACTGACGAGCCGGTATCAAAAAAGCCGTTGGCGCTATCTGCACCATTACCGGGCGGACAGGGGATAGGTGCTAAATCGCCGACCTGAATCGCTGTTAGCTGCACATTGTAGTATACGTCGTGCCATACACGGATATTTTGAAAGTCGCCGTCGTACAAATCGTGTTGTTCGACACCGCCACCCAGAATAAACCAGCCCTGATTCAGTGGATCCTGCGCCGTCTGTGTTTCCTGTGGCGTGTGGTGAATAGATGAACGCTGGCAATAAAACGCAAAGATGTTGGCCACAACACCATGTTGTTCAATATTGCTAAACCAGGGGGTTAAGTTTTGTTTTGGGTAAGCGTGCAGAACGACTGCTATCTGTTGTAACGCATCAACACCGCATTGGCGAAATGGCCACGGCAGGCTGGTATGCAGAGGGGGTTGCTGTTGTGCCAGGAACTGACTGATATCAGTTGCCTGATTAAGCCGGTTATAGGCCAGGCCAAGAATGCCATCTGCCTTGGCCAGCGGTGGCTCGCCGCGCGTGGCCAGCGCGACAAAATTCTGCGGCAATGTCAGCGACACATCACCATGCAGTTGCATTGAGGTTTTTGTTACCGGCCCGGCCCAGCCACCAATGCCATACATCACTTCCTGCACCAGTGTCGTTCGTTGTAAATGGCTATCCTGTTCTGGTTGGTACCGGCTGCTGTGAAGTGCCAGCGTGCTGCTGCCAGTGTCAATAATCAGTTGTAAGTCAGTGGCTTCACTGCCAATCGATACCCTGACGGTAAAATCACCTTTGGCGTACACGTTGGTAAGCGGCAGGCGCAAAATAGCAGGCATTATGTCAGTATTCCTGGCGTTGTGGTTACAAAGTGGTGCGGCATTTGTCTGTTGAATAACGACTATTAATCGCAGAATTAACCTTAAGATACCAGCAATTTGTTATGGTATGGCGGTTAATATTCAGGAGTCCAATCTATGAAACCACCTGTAATTTCTGCTTTTGAGCCGCCACGACGTATTCTTATGGGCCCGGGGCCGTCAGATGTTTACCCCCAAGTACTGTCTGCGCAGGCTAAGCCTACTGTAGGGCATTTAGATCCATTGTTTATCGGTATGATGGATGAGCTGAAACAACTGCTGCAATATGCGTTTCAAACCCGCAACGAAATGACACTGGCCGTGTCTGCACCGGGCAGTGCCGGCATGGAAACCTGTTTCGTTAACTTGCTGCAGCCCGGTGACACAGTAGTTGTATGCCGCAACGGTGTATTTGGCGAGCGCATGCGCCAGAACGTTGAGCGTTGTGGCGGCCACGCCATTATTGTTGATAACGCCTGGGGAGAACCCGTTGACCCGCAAAAAGTGGAAGAAACTTTAAAGGCTAATCCACAAGCGCGCTTTCTGGCATTTGTGCATGCTGAAACCTCAACCGGCGCATTATCTGACGCGGCGACGTTGTGTGCGCTGGCACGAAAATATGGCTGTCTGTCAATTGTTGACGCGGTGACCTCTCTTGGCGGCGTCGAACTTAAAGTAGATGAATGGGGCATAGATGCGATTTACTCCGGTAGCCAGAAATGTTTGTCCTGTGTGCCGGGCTTATCGCCGGTGTCGTTTTCGCCAGCGGCAGTTGAGCGGATTAAACAGCGAACCAGGCCGGTACAAAGCTGGTTTTTAGATCAAAGTCTGGTGATGGCTTACTGGGGCGGTGGTGCTAAGCGCAGTTATCACCACACCGCGCCGGTTAATGCACTGTACGCACTGCATGAGTCGTTAAGGGTGTTGGCACAGGAAGGGCTGGAACAAAGCTGGCAGCGTCATCAGGAAATGCACCAGCTGTTAAAGCAAGGGCTGCAGGCATTGGGCTTGCAATTTGTGGTAGCAGAGCCGTATCGTTTGCCGCAGCTGAACAGTATTTATATTCCTTCCGGTGTTGATGACGCCACTGTTCGTCAGCAGTTACTGAGGCAATACAATCTGGAAATCGGGGCTGGCCTGGGTGACTTAGCCGGTAAAACCTGGCGCATTGGCTTGATGGGTTATGGTGCCAGACGTGAAAATATTGCGATTTGTATCAAGGCGTTGGAAGAAGTTTTAGCTTAATCACTAAATACCTGCCGCTGGCCGTTTTTGTTTGGTGCAGTCTGCTGCTTCTGCTAAGTTGAAGCGGCAGCTGATAAACAACAATAACGAGGCCGGAATGAAACTGCATCACTCCCTGTTAAGTACTGCCTTACTAGGCATTTTCGCATTACCTTTGCATGCCGTTCAGGGCTATTACCGCTCGTCGGTATTGCAACAGGATCAAATCGTTTTTACTGCTGAAGGTGATTTGTGGCAGGCGTCGCTGGATAATATGACCGCGCGCCGCCTTAGCAGCCATCTGGCAGAGGAAAGCCAGCCGGTGTTGTCACCTGACGGCAAACAACTGGCTTTTGTTGCCGACTATGATGGCGCCAGTGAGATTTACCTGATGCCAGTCGCAGGTGGCGTTGCTAAACGTATAAGTTATGAAAACAGCCGGGTTCGTATTCAACAATGGTTAGCTGACGGGCGCATTTTGTATGCTACCGACAGTGCGGCTGGCCCGGCGAATTACTGGCTGCTTAAAGTTGTTGAGCCTGACAGCTTAGCAACAGAAACCTTGCCTCTGGCAGATGCGTCAGCGGGCAGTATTGACGGGCAAAGCGGCACTGTGTATTTCAGCCGTTTTGGCCTGCAGCTGACAGGTGACAACACTAAAGTTTACCGCGGCGGTGCCATGGGCGAGTTGTGGAGCTGGCAGCTTGGCAGTAAACAGGAAGCGAAGCTGTTAAGTGCTGGGCACAAAGGCAGCATCAGCCAACCCGTGTACTATCAGGGGCGGGTATATTTTGTCAGTGACGCCGATGGTAACAGCAACATCTGGTCCGTTGCTGCCGGCGGTGAAGATTTTACCCAGCACAGTTTTCACAAAGACTGGCGTATTGGCCGCATCAGTGTTGCCAATGATCAGGTGTTGTACCAGCTGGGCGCAGACTTACAGCTACTTAATCTTAAGAGCGGTGACAGCCGTACGCTGCCGCTGCAGATCCAGTCAGACTTAGTACAGCGGCGTGAGCGTATTATCAGCAAGCCACTGCAGTATTTTACCTCTGCACATTATCAGGCCCAGCAGGATGACAGTGATAAAGTGTTGGTTACCGCCCGCAGCCAGATAGTACTGACCATGCCGGGCAAGCAGCGTTTGGTGCAAATCAACACGCCTGAAGGTAGCCGTTCGCGAGAGGCGGTGCTATCAAAGGATGGCAAATGGGTCTATGCCATCAATGATCACAGTGGTGAGAACGAAATCTGGCGTTTTGCAGCAGATGGTTCTGACAATGCCAGACAACTGACTTCAGATGGCAGTGTGCATCGCTGGCAGTTAAGATTGTCGCCTGACGGTGATTATCTGGCCCATGACGACAAAAATGGCGATATGTGGCTGCTGCATTTGCCAAGCGGGCGTAACAGCAAGATATACAGCGGTGGTATCGGGCTGTCCGGTTATGACGATATCAGCTGGTCTGCTGATAGTAAGTTGCTGTCTTTTACCCTAAACCCATTGGATCAAAGCCGTTCTAAAGTGGTGCTGTATCAGCTAAATACCGGCGACAGTGCTATGGTCACCTCTGATAAATATGACGCCTATTCAGCCGTATTCAGCCCGGACGGCCTTTGGTTATATTTTCTGTCTAACCGCCAGTTTAGTGCCACGCCAGGGCATCCGTGGGGTGATCGCAATCTGGGGCCGTTATTTGACCGGCGCAGCCAGATTTTTGCCGTTAGTCTGAAACAACAGGCTTGCTTTGCGTTTCGGCCACTGCAGGAGGTCGATAGCTGTGATGACAGTACAGCTAAAGCTAGCCGCAATAGCAAAAAGGGCACGCTGGTAGACTGGCAGGGGCTGGCGGGCAGGTTGTGGCAGGTGCCGGTCGAGGCGGCTAACTACCGGCAATTGGCGCTGAATGACAAGCGACTGTTTGTGCTGGACAGTTCAAGTTCTGCAGGCAGTAAGCCGGTATTAAAGCAGATTGAATTCAGCCAGACAGATGCGAAAGCAGAGGTGTTTGCGAAAGATGTCAGTGATTATCAGCTGGCAGCCAACGGTAAAAAACTGTTTTTGCGCAAGCACAGTGAGAATGGTGCCGGTGACATGTTCGTGGTTGAGGCGGGAGCCAAGGCCCCGCAAGAGCTGGCGAAGGCTAAGCTGAATATCAGCAGCTGGCAGCTAAGTATTGACCCTGCACAGGAGTGGCAACAGATGTTTGCTGACGCCTGGCGTATGCACCGTGATTTTCTGTTTGATAAAGGTATGCGCGGCCTCGACTGGAATGCCAGTAAAACCAAATACCAGCCACTGCTAAAGCGGGTGACAGACAGATACGAGCTGGATGATGTATTTGCGCAAATGATGGGCGAGCTGAATGCCTTGCATTCGCAGGTACGCGGTGGCGAGTATCGTACCGATAGCACTGCATCACGGGCGGCCAGTCTGGGCGCTGAGTTTGAAAGTGATAACGCTGGCTTGGTGATCCGCCATATCTACCGCACGGATACCGATCTGCCGCTGCAAGCAGCACCTCTTGCCAGACCGGGCGTTAATGCAACTGAAGGTGATACCCTGATTGCTGTGAATGGCATAACGGTTAACGACGTACCTTCGCTTACCCAGGCGCTGCGTAATCAGGCAGGCAAACAAGTTTTGCTAACGCTGAAACGTGGTGAAAAACAGTGGCAAACCGTAGCTGAGCCGGTAAGCACTGCACAGGATAATCAGCTACGCTACCAGGATTGGGTCGCTGCAAACCAGCAAAAGGTCGCGGATGCCAGCGACAGTCAGTTTGGTTATCTGCATTTATATGCGATGGGTTCCAATGATATTGCCAGTTTCGCCCGCGAGTTTTATGCCAATTTTGACAAACCCGGGCTGATTATCGACGTAAGGCGTAACCGCGGCGGTAATATTGATAGCTGGATTATAGAGAAGCTGCTGCGTCGCGCCTGGGCATTCTGGCAGCCAACGCAGGGTGGGGCTTACACCAATATGCAGCAGGCTTTTCGGGGGCACTTAGTGGTGCTATCAGATCAGCTGACCTACTCAGATGGCGAAACCTTCTCAGCCGGTGTTAAAGCATTAGGGCTTGGGCCTCTGATTGGCAAGCGTACCGCCGGTGCCGGCGTCTGGTTGTCCGGACGCAACAGGCTGGCTGACAATGGTATGGCGCGGGTAGCGGAAACTGCGCAATTTTCCATGGACGGCCGCTGGATTATTGAAGGTGTGGGCGTAGCGCCGGATATCGAGGTAGACAATCTGCCGTTTGAGCGCTTTAACGGCAAAGATGCACAGCTTGAGCAAGCCATTGCTTACCTTAAACAGAAGCTAAAAGCGCAGCCGGTTCCCGAGCTGAAGGCAGCGCCTTTAACGACGCCTTTTGCTGCGGATATTCGTCACTGATTATCACGCTGAAACTGTGTAAAGCCCGGACGCTATGCCGGGCTTTTTTATTATCGCATTTTGCAGATAACGTTGCTTTTAGCCAGCTGCCAGCTATGTTGTTATTAACACAAAACAGGAGTGTCGTATGCCAATATCACCAAAATTGAACGCAGAAATCCGGGTGTTAACACTGTTTAATCTTGATAGCGCTATGGAAGGAATAAAAGTACATAAGTCAGCTGATGCTGAAACGTTAGGTGCAATACAGCGCTTATACGAAAAGGGCTTGCTCACACAGCAAGACGGCGGTTATCTGACTGATCTTGGGATCCACTGCGCGGAGCATCTGCAAACCGCGCTACGCATTCTTAATGGTCCGGTGCAGCCGTCGTAATTGACGGCGCTGCTGTTTCAATTCAGCCTTAAGCTGTGCCAACGCTGAGGCATCATTTTGATACAACGCTTTATCATATAAAGATTTAATATTGCTAAGCAGGGGGCTGTATTGCGGGTACTTTGCCATGCAGCCCTGCAAAAATACTGAAACCGGTTGCTGCGGCAGTTTGGTGCTCAGTAGCGGAGCCAGATGTTGGTACAGCAACTTAGCAGCTGCCGGCAAAGTTTTATCGTGCCGTGCGCGGGTAAGATATAGCGCCAAAGCGGCAATTGCTATCAGGGATATCAGCAGCAGGGTATAGCCCAGCAAAGGCAAATGCCGGCGGATACTACGCCATAACTCACGCTGTTCGTTATCGTTAAACCCCAGCACCCAAACCGACCAGTAATAATCCAGATGCATAAACTGTTGCCTTAGCGCTTGCAACAGTTCAAATTGTCGCCAGCCGCTGTTCAGCAGTGCGCGCTCCTGCTCAGGTAGCATGCTGTCTAAATTATTTAAAATGCGCTCAGGAGCGACAAAAGCTGTCGGATCGAACCTGTGCCAGGCACCCTGATGCAGATATTCGACCCAGGCATGTGCTTCGCGCTGGCGCACAGCGAGATAGCCTTGTTCGGGGTACCAAATGCCGCCCTGATAACCACCGACAACCCGTGCGGCAATACCAGCCTGGCGCAGGATAACTGCCGTTGCCGAGGCGTAGTGGCTGCAAAAACCGGTTCGGCTGTCAAACAAAAATGCATCTATGCTGTTGCTGCCAAGGCGCGGTGGTGTCAGGCTGTAAAAAAAAGGCTGTTGGCTGTAATAGCTTGCCAGGGCCTGAACCAGCTTATCAGTATCGGGATACTGTTGTTTTAACCTGGTCGCAAACGCCTTGGTTTGTGGGTTGCCTGGTGCCAGGCGCAAATTTAACTGCTCTTCAGCTGACGTCGCGACAACGGGTGTCATCACACTGCTTACCTGATAACTGACACGCTGGCTGACAGGCTTAGGGCTGCTTAACATGCCGCCCGGCATGATAAATACGTTGTCACTGCTTGATACCGGCGTGGCCAGTGCGAATAAGCCCCGTTGATGGCTGGCTTCGGCGATAATGCTGTAGTCTGTTAAGTTAGCGCTGGCGCTCAGTTCATTGCTGGCCGTGATCTGGCTACCCCGCTGATACTGACGCGATGTGTTAACCTGCCAGCTTCTGCCGTCAAAATCTTCATACAGCCTGGCGCGCCAGTATAGTTGCTCCCGGGCGGGTAAAGTACTGGTAAACTCAACCCTGAACGCCGGGCTGTCATCCTGCACCAGCTGTTCGATACTGCCAGGATCCAGGCTGTCACTTAATCCCGTCGTGGCGGCTTTTGTATTCGGTATTTGCCAGAAAGGTGGCAGACGCGGAAACAATAAAAACATACCAAGCCACAGCGGCAGAATAATCAGCGCGGCGCGGCCGGTTTGGAGCCAGTTAATTTTTGCCGTCGCAACCGAAAATAGCCGGTAATGACTGTATAAATTCGCAAACAACACGCTAAGAACGATAACGGCTACGAACATATCCTGATGCAAAATAAAGCAGCTGGCGATAAGAAAATAATGCACCCATACCAGTTGGCGGGCTTCATATAAATGCTGCAGTGCCAGCAAGCGCGCTGTGGCGGCAAGCAACAGGATCTGCAACATAAAATGCAGTACACCGGATTGCTTTATTTGCAGAAAAAATGCCAGTGCAATAACACCGGCGAGGATATTAACCAGCCCCAGGCTTACCGCCCGTCTGGCTTTTAATACTGTCAGCAGCCGGTACAGCATTAACACGGCGAAAACGGCGCTCACCCATAAGGCAAAGGCCTGGTTAAGCAGCAACAGCAAGCTGAGTTGAATACCGGACCACAGGAGTAGTAAGGGTTTGCGCTCTAGCATAAAGCAAGTTCCTGCAAGCAGCGCTGTAGATGTAATGCGCCCTGTGCCTGAGGTACTGTCACCGTTGGCAGCTTCAGGCCGTAGTGCTTGCCACCGTTCTCCAGCGTTAGCAACTGCTGGCAAGCCCGGCGCAAAGCGTGCTCGAGTGCATCACCAGACAACGGCGGTACGATGACCCACTCAGGCTCTGTGATGTTGTGCTGGTGTTGTTCACGCACCACCGGGTTGGTCGGGTTTTGCGCCAGTCGCTTCCAGACAATATGCCGCATGCTTTCACCACTACGGTAACTGGTCAGCGTATCGCCAATATTGTTGCCTGCAGGAACAGCAGGCTCATCCGCTGCCGGATGTAAAGCGGTGTTGCTATCGGGCACCGGATACACCCAGTAATGCTGACGCAGTGCGATGTAGCTCCAGGCACGCCATAACCCCAGTGGATATTGACTGGTAATTTTTAACCGTGGCAACAGATAGCGACCGCGTTTTGCGCCAGTCAGGCTTAAGGTGGCGTTTTGTGAGGTGTCTGTAAGTTGTACGGTGTCATAATGCGGCATCAGGTTAAGTTGCAGCATATAGTGCATCTTGGCTGAGCTAAAGCTAATCACGGGGTGTACCTTACCGCTAGCGAAGCCCTCTGCATTGTTAGGGCATTGCACCGTCAGGCCGCTAAGATTCTGGTAGGTCAACACTATGCTGAGTAAAAACACACTTAGCAGTAAATAACTGACCAGCAGGATCAGGTTGTTCTGATAGTTGGTGCCAAGCAAATACAACAAGCCAATTAAAAATAAAAACCACCAGCCATACCGCGTTGGCAGAATGAAAATCAGTTTTTGTACCAGCGTAACTTTGTCAGCCGGGCTTTGGCGCTTATTAAGATAACGCTCGATAAACTGCCAGTAATGTGGATACAAGCGCGACTTTAAGTTCAGATTGGGCATGGTGTTTGTTGCAGTAACAACTGGCTTAATCTGCTTTCCTGCGCTGCTGAGGAAGGATCCAGGCGGTGCTCGGCCACATAAGGAAATACCTGCTGTACATCTGATGCACTGACAAATTCACGCTGATTAATCAGTGCAAAGGCTTTTGCTGCGCGTAGTATCGCCTTAGAGGCTCTGGGGGATAACGGCAGCATATCGCTGCGGTGGCGGCTGGCATGCACCAGCGACAACAGGTAATCCAGCAAGGCATCTGAGGCGGTAATTTTGGGCACCTGTGCCTGCAATTGTTTTAACTGCTCAGAGCTTAACTGTTCAGTCAGCAGCTCCAGGCGAGAAGAGCTGCTATCGCGCTGCAACAACAGATGTTCGGCTTGTTTGTCTGGAAAACCCAGCGACAGGCGAAACATAAAGCGGTCAAGTTGTGATTCTGGCAGGGCAGAGGTACCGGCATGAAATAACGGATTCTGAGTGGCAATAACAAAGAATGGTTTGGGCAGACTACGGGTTTCACCATCAACCGACACCTGCTTCTCCTCCATCGCTTCCAGCAGGGCGCTCTGGGTTTTGGGGCTGGCGCGGTTAATCTCATCGGCAAGCAAGACCTGACTGAACACCGGCCCGGCCTGAAAATGAAATTGCTGTGACCGGGTATCGTAGATGTTCATACCGATAAGATCACCCGGCAACAAGTCGTTGGTAAACTGTACACGCCGGTAGCTTAGTCCAAGACTGTTTGCCAATGCATGTGCCAGCGTCGTTTTGCCCATTCCCGGCAGATCTTCTAACAACAGGTGGCCTTCAGCTAACAAACAGCAAAGGGCCAGACGTACCTGCTCAGGTTTACCCAGAATAACCTGGTTAAGGCTTTGCTCAACGCGATGCAACTGTGCTAACACTATGACTCCTTTGTGCTTTGGCCAACGGTTACCGTACTAAAAGCGCCGGTACCACTGCTGATGGCTATTGGCCTAATAGTACCGCTGTAACACAGAACTGCAACCAGAAAAAAAGCGGCCTAAGCCGCTTTAAAGCAAAAAAGATCGCTATACAGCTTAGAAATTAACGTCCAGCTCGGCAGAACAGGTATCAGTGCCTGCAACACAGATCTTATAGGTTACGGTCGCTGCCATTGAGGTAAAGCGATCGCGGTAACGCCCGTTATCCTCAGTGGTGTCGACCAGCTGATCATCCCGGTAGACGTCGACTGCTTCGGCGGTGCCTGTCCAGCGCAGATCAACAATTGTTGAACCGGTGCGGGTACGGACTTTACGTTGCAGTGTTAATTCAAGCTCAGTATCGTCGACCGATACCGTGATCATTTGGCTGCTGGTGTCTGTAAGGCTGGTGCTGTCGGTGACTGTTAGACTCACCTGATAACTGCCCGGCTCAGCATAGCTATGCTGTGGGTTGGCATCCTGCGAGGTATTACCATCACCAAAATCCCAGCTGTAGCTGCTGATATTGTTGTTGGCGTCGGTCGACATATCGGTAAAGCTTACTGTCAGGCCGGAGGCTGCATAGCTGAAGGCCGCTACAGGCGCTACAGGTTCTGGTGGCGTATCGTCTGATAATGCTGTCAGCGTTAACTGCCAGTTATTCAAGGTACCGGTGTCGAGATTAGCATTGTCTGATACTGTCAGTGTCCAGTCACCTTGCATTTCTTCACCATTAAAGCTGTCAAGTTGCCAGCTTTGCACCAGGTTGTCTTCACTGCCACCGGTACGGTTATGTAATGTGTGCTCTGTACCCTCAGGCGAGCGCAGCACAACAATTAAATCACCACGCCAGGTATGGGTGATGTCAACACTGACGTTCACGCCGAACAGGTTGCCTGATTGTGGGACGGAGATAACGCTGCTGATGCCTTCAGGTGTGTTATCCGGAATTGGCGATGCATTGTCGTTACTGTATGGGTAGTCCTGTAACCCTTGCGGCAAAATCTCCAGGCTGGCATTGACTGACTTCACCAGTTCACCGGTTGCGGTGTCTGTGCCGGTAACGGTGAACTGATATGTGCCCCAGACGGTTTCGGCGGTTGTGTTTATGTTAAGCATGACAGTTTGGCCAGGCTCTGCAGTGTCTGCTGATAAACTTACGCCTTCAAGTGCCGGATCAACATCAACAGTTAATGCAACTTCTCCCATCCAGTCAGCTATATTGCCGATATCGACAGTATACTGCGCGTTTTCACCGGCGGTGATCTGCTGGTTTCTCGGTGTGATGTTTAACCTGAATGACGGTGTAGGGTCTGCATCTACCATAGCATTTGCCAGGTTAAGTCGTTTGCCGGATACGGTTTTACCTTCCAGAGCAGACAGACTGTCTCCTGAGTCCATTAATATGCTTTTCATTTCCAAAGCCGTAATGTCAGGATTAACCGACCACAGCAACGCAGCTGCACCGGCAACGTGCGGAGAGGCCATAGAAGTGCCCGAGTAACTGGCGTAGCCGCCACCTGGCACTGTAGATAGAATTGCTGACCCCGGTGCGCCCAGGTCAACCGACACGGCACCATAGTTAGACGCACCACTGGTAAATATTGACAGAGCGTCGTTACGATCTGTAGAGGCAACAGAGACGATAGTGTCAAGGTCATAGGCCGCCGGATACATAGGTGTGCTGTCAGCATCAACGCCATCATTACCTGCAGCAGCGATAAACAGAATGCCGGCATCGCCACCCGATTCAATTGCTGCTCTTAACGTGTCGGAGTAGGAGCCACCACCCCAGGAGTTATTTGTCGCTTTAACATTAACGCCGTGGTTCAGTTTTAAATCGGTAAAGTAGTTGATGCATTCGATCGCACCGGCGGTGCTGCCGCCGGTTGGTCCAAGAAACTGGCAAGGTAAAAGCGTGACGCTCCAGTTAACGCCTACAACGCCAATGCCATTGTTGCCTGAAGCGCCTATAGTACCGGCAACATGGGTGCCGTGGCTGTCGCTGTCCATCGGATCTAACTCAGCATTCAATGTTGAATAGCCATAAGTGCTGCCCGGTAAATCGCCAGGGTTGACCCAGCGGTTATCGAGCAAGTCAGGATGGTTGTAGTCCATACCAGAGTCGATAACGCCAATAACAACCTCGTGACTGCCGGTAGAAATATCCCAGGCATCCGTCGCTTTGATATCAGCACCGGCGGTGCCGCTGTTCTGCCCGGTATTAAGCAGGCCCCACAGTTGCCCGAAGTCAGGGTCGTCCGGTGTCGCCAGCGCGTGCAGAGGGTAATCCGGCTCTGCAACTGCTACGGCAGGGTGAACAGATAAACGTTTGATCAGGGTGTCTTTATCCGTTCCTTTGGGAACCAGCACTTTGACTATACGACCATCAGCGACGTAGCGCATTTTCATGTCACGGCCTTGTTCATCCAGCTGGCGCAGGCTAGCTCCCTGTTTATGTATCAGGTTCTGTCGTTCCTGTTTTGATACGCCAGGTTTAAACATGACTAAAATTGCATTGTCTGGATCAGAAGGCGGGCTAGCCAGTACTGTCGCTGAAAATAGCGCTGTTGTAATGGCGCCAGCCAAGAGTGATTTCTTCGTCATACGAGTTCCCATTCAATTAATTGTTAAAAATATGCTTATTTTTAGCACCTTTATGAATAGCACTTTTGTTAACTAAAAATACACAAACAATGTAAAATAGTGCATAAGTACTAGTTTGTAATGGCTAGTTTATGTTAATAAAGCGCCATAAATTGCTGAATTTTATTTAATATTAAAATTAACTTGCTGTTAATGAAAATTAAATAAAATAGTTATTACGTCCTATTGCAGCATTTTTACCGTGCTTTAGCCTAGTTTGGTCACGAAGTTTACAAGGAATTAGCATGGTTAACTTGGCCCGGCAGGGAATGATAGCTAGCGCTATGTTATTGGCTTCAGCTGTACATGCTGATGTGTCGCTGCAACTGACCTCATTGCTGGAACGTCAGGCATTGGCGAACGGAGTTGATATTACTCAGTTGGGTAACCTTAATGTGGCCGATGTAATGCAATCAGGGCAGGGTCAATATGCCATTTTGTTGCAACAAGGAGTGTTAAACCATATTCAGTTGCGCCAGGCCGGACTTGGGAATCAGGTTCAGGCTTTGCAGTCTGGCAACAGTAACACAGCTGTGATTATCCAACGTGGTGACAATAACCTGGTTCAGATTGAGCAAAGAGGCAACCGGCACTTCTCCGTAGAGCAAACCGGCGTTGGTGCTGAAATTTCTATTATTCAATACTAATAATAAGTTAGGGAGAATACGATGAAGCTGACAAATCCACGTAAGCATATGTTGGGAATGGCTATTACGCTGGTGTTAAGTGCGCCGCTGTCTGCGGCAAACAATGAAGTTATTATTAATCAGAATTCGACTGCGGCAGCGGAAGGTAACCTGGCTGAGGTGCATCAGAGTGGCGATATTAACCTTGCTGCAGTTGATCAGGCCGGAGGCATTAACAACAGCTCTGTGCAACAGGATGGGGTGTGGTTAGAAGCCTATAACTTTGTTGCGGGTAATGATAACCAGGTCAGAACTGAGCAGCTGGCTGACTGGCATATCGCTTATGTTGATATAGCCGGTAATGAAAACACGGCAACGGTGACTCAGGACGGTTTTTATAATACGGCTGAGCTGGTAGTAGCCGGTGATATGAATGACGCAGCCGTTACCCAGGTAGGAGAAGCGAGTGAGGCTTTTGTCAATCTTGCAGGTGTGAATAATGTCGTTGAAATAGAGCAACAAGGTAATGCTAACTGGAGTAATGCAGGTTTTTCCGGTGATGACAATCAACTGTACAGCTTACAATCCGGTGATAACAACGAAGCTGGCATGTTTAATTTAAGTGGAAACCGTAATACTTTTGAATCCGAACAAATTGGTAACGCCAATGTAGGTGGCATAGTTGGACTGACCGGAGACAACAATAGCTTCTACGTGTCACAGCAAGGAGATGGTAACGTTTTTATCGGCACAGATGTAGCCGGTAATGACAACCTGGTCGACGTAATGCAAACGGGTAACGCAAACGAATTTTTGCTGCAACCTCTTGCCGGAGATCAGAATTTGCTGCTGGTTGACCAGCGTGGCGATGGAAATGTGGTCAATGCACCAACCGGTATGGTTGGCAATGATAACCAGATTGATATCTGGCAGGACGGTAATGTAAACAATGCCGTTTTTGCGACAGAAGGCGATGGCCATAACGTCGAGATCCGCCAAACGGGTGATGGTAACAGCAGCGAAATGTTGCTTTCGGGTGCGGCTAACGAGGGCATCATTTACAGCCGGGGTGATAACAATACTGCCGCACTGGGCTTGTCCGGCGCATCAAATCAGGGGCGTATTCAACAACTCGGTGATGACAATACCGCAGAGGTCGATATCATCGGTGATGACAACGACATCATGATTGATCAGTCTGGTAACGCCAACGCCTTGTTGCTGACCAGCGATACGGTGGTGACGGCTAACACTGTAACGATTGAGCAGAGTGGTGATATTAACCTGGTTGATCTGCTTATCTCTGGAAATGGCAATACGCTGGACATTCTGCAAAACGGTTCAGGTAACTGGATAGCAGGCGATGACGGTTACTTTGCTCTTTCAGGTAACAGCGGGTTGCTCAGTATTACCCAGCAGGGTAATGACAACCTGGTTTTGGGTGGCCAGTCAGGCGAAGGAAATATGATGACTGTCACCCAGGTAGGCGATTTTAATACCGCTATTGTCGTACAAAACTAGTGTTAAGGCGAAGGTGGCTGGGCTGCCTTCGCCGGTTCAATATGAAGTATCTGTCAATATTCTTCAGTTGCCTGTTACTACTGGTTCAATTTACTTCGGCGCCGTCAAATGCTGATGATATTGAGCTAAGCGGTATGGTGCTCGATCGTTCTATTTCCCGCTTTGGTAAAGATTTCGCTTTTTATTACTCTGGATACTGGCGCGATATGCCTGCTACCGAGGGCGTAACAGTCGTTATCTATGAGCAGGTTTATCCGCAATCTGGCACCTTCCTCTGGGTGGAAATGAACCAAACCCGGGTATACCAAACCTATTTTGGCCGCCGTTATAACGATGTTAAACAAATGGCTGAACAGGCAATTTTGTTAAGCATTAACGAGTTAGCCAACATTCAGACCGGCAAAATGCTTGGTGACACGATAATTGACCCGCTGTAGAAGGAATAATAATGAAGTTAGTCGCGCTGATTCTGATCCTTATTTGTGGCGTAACTCACGCTACAGAAATTGTTTATACCCCGGTTAATCCCAGCTTTGGCGGTAATCCGCTAAACGGCAACTTTTTGCTGCAAAAAGCCCAAAGCCAGAATGCTCATAAAGCTGATTCTCCGGGTTTATCTTTTGTTGAAAAGTTTCAGGATGCGCTGGAGCGCAATATTATCAACTCTTTGACGCGCAGGATCGCAGACGGAGAGCTGGTTGAAGGAGTGTATAATACCGGTGAGTTTCTGGTGGAGGTGAACACCGGCACAGATGGCAGCGTCATCGTAAACATCACCAACATTGAGACCGGTGAGGTAACCGTTATCACTATTCCGTCAATAGGGGGCTGATAATGGTGTTAATAAAAAAACAAATTTTACTTTGCGCGGTTTTGCTGCTCGGTAGTTGCTCATTAATACCTAAACCAGATATCAATATTACGCCCGCCAGCATTGATGCCTCCAGCACTGTTATGCAAGCGTTGCATGAGCTAGGAAAGCCCCGCAGTGCTATACCGGTATCGGTGTACGCATTTCGTGATCAAACCGGTCAATATAAACCCCAGGCCAATGTATCAAGTTTTTCTACTGCCGTTACGCAGGGGGCAACCTCTATGCTGACGCAAATCTTGCTGGAAACTGGCTGGTTCGCGCCTATGGAGCGTGAAGGGCTACAAAATTTACTGACTGAGCGCAAAATTTATGGCTCAAATAAAAAATCAGTTGAGCTGCCAGCACTCAAAGAAGCGCGTTTGCTATTTGAAGGCGGGATTATTGGCTATGAAACAAATTTGAGTACAGGTGGTATTGGGGCTGAATATTTTGGCATAGGAGCCTCTGAGCTATACCGGGAGGATCAGGTTACGGTCTACCTGCGGGTGATTGATGTGCATACCGGCCAGGTTTTGCTGTCAGTGTCGAGCAATAAGAAAGTGTTTTCTCAGGAGCTTCGTGCCGGCTTATTCCGCTATGTATCACTTAACCGTCTGGCAGAAGCGGAAGCCGGGTATTCAACGAATGAGCCGGTACAGTACTGCGTTAAACAAGCAATGGAAATGGCGGTAGTTGAACTTATCAGCCAGGGGCAGCTCCGTGGTTTCTGGCGTGCTGAAGATCAGCTCAACCTTGTTGACGCAGAAGGCTCATGACGAGCAGGTTGTTGTGCCCAGCGCAGTAATTCAACCCGGTTTCGGGCCTGGGTTTTTCGGAAAATCGCTGACATGTGCGCTTTAACAGTATGCGCGCTGATATTCAGTGTCAGGGCGATTTCTTTATTGCGGGCGCCTTCGGCAACCAGCTGAATAATGCGTTTTTCCTGCTTCGTCAGTAAGTTATTATCGGGTAGCACGAGCTGTTCAGTTAACATCGCAGATTTTTGCAATAGTAGTTGGTCTACCAGATCAGACATGACTGAGCGGGCATAGTAGAGCTGACCATCCATCATCGATTTCAGCGCGGTAAGGACGCGGTCTAATTGTTCGTCCCGGTAGATGACACCCCTTATGCCATTGTACAGTGCCTGGATTGGGTCAACTAAAGTGCGTTCTGCCTGAAATAAAAACAACGGCGCTTTTGTCTGCAGGTACTGCAGTTCAGTGGAGAGGTTTTTTTTATTCCAGTCAACATGGTGAAAGGGGCAAGCCAGCAGGGTACCCGCCTTCAGTGTGCCACCGTACAAGATGGTAAGCTTGCTACGTTGCTCAACAGTGATACCGACAGACTGGGCCAATAAGCTGATGCTGCTTTGGTTTTCTTGCTCTGTGAGTACGATAAGTTTGGTAAACTTATCCATCAGATATACTCCCGCGTACTGCTTAATATTGTTAATCCATTCAGACGTATACTGTACCCCGAATGTTGCGAATGCAAGTCTTAACCTGATGTTCGACCCATGCTAGCATGATGTCAGATTAATATAGGGAAATCTGTTATGACAAAAAAAGTGTTGTTTGTCTGCTTAGGGAATATCTGCCGTTCACCCACTGCGCACGCCGTAATGCGGCATAAAACTGCTGCGATGCCGGGTTTTATAGAAATAGAATCGGCTGGCACCAGCGCATCGCACAAAGGCGAAAAACCCGATCCGCGGGCAGTACGGGAAGGTATTCAGCTTGGTTATCAATTCAACGATATCGTCTCCAGACCAGTGCGGGATACCGATTTTAGCTACTACGACCTGATTCTGGCGATGGATAACGATAATCTAAAACAGCTGCAATCACGTTGCCCGGCGCAATGGCAGCATAAAATACAATTGTTTTTGCAGTATCATCCGCAATACCCCGAGTTACAGGAAGTACCAGACCCGTATTATGGTGGCAGCCGCGGATTTGCCTTGGTGTTGCAGATGATAGAGCAGGGATGTGATGGACTGCTCAGGCATCTTAAGCAGCAAGATAGCTAAGTAATGCAGGCTAATTTGCATAAATCTTAACCAGTTAAGGTGCTGCTGCGGTAAATGTCATAAATTATGCTAAAAGCAGCATTGAATTTACGTCCAGAAGTCTATAACTTGCTTGGCAGTTCATTAACCATAGGAAAATCATCGTGACCACCTGGACGCCTCAAAGCTGGCGCAACCTACCGATCCAGCAGCAACCTAATTATCAGGACAGGGAACTGCTGCACAGTGTTGAACAGCAACTACACAAATATCCGCCACTTGTTTTTGCACAGGAAACGCGTGATTTGTTTAGTCAGCTCGGTCAGGTCGCCAACGGTCAGGGATTTTTACTGCAAGGTGGTGATTGCGCCGAGAGCTTCAACGATTTTAATGCGCCTAAGATTCGCGATACATTCAAAGTATTACTGCAAATGGCGGTGGTGCTGACGTTTGCCGGCGGTTTACCGGTGGTTAAAGTTGCCCGTATGGCCGGGCAATATGCTAAGCCGCGCTCGAGCGACCTCGAAACAATTAATGGTGTGTCTTTACCAAGTTACCGCGGCGATATTGTAAACAGTTTTGAATTTACCGAAACGGCCCGTCAGCCTGACCCTAACCGGTTAACTACAGCTTATCACCACTCTGCAGCAACACTGAACCTGCTGCGGGCGTTTGCTCAGGGTGGTCTGGCCGATTTACATCAGGTCAGTAAGTGGAATATGGGTTTTGTCGAGTCAAATCCACTTAAAGACCGCTATCAGGACGTCGCGCAGAGAGTTCAGGAAGCGCTGCGCTTTATGGAAATTTGCGGTATTACCGGCCAAAATTCGCCTTCTATCCGTGAGACGCAGTTGTTTACCTCACATGAAGCGCTGTTACTTAATTATGAAGAGGCCTTGACGCGACGGGATTCACTGACCGGTGATTGGTATGATTGTTCCGCCCACATGGTATGGATTGGTGAACGGACACGGCAGTTAGATCATGCACATATCGAGTTTTTCCGTGGCATTCACAACCCGGTAGGCGTGAAAGTTGGCCCGGGCATGCAGCCAGATGAATTGATCAGGTTAATTGATGCCCTCAACCCGAACAATATCGCCGGGCGATTAACCCTGATAACCCGCATGGGCGCCGACAAATTGGCTGACAAATTACCGGCATTAGTGCGCAGGGTGCAGCAGGAAGGACGTAAAGTGGTCTGGAGCTCAGATCCGATGCATGGCAACACTGTTAAAACCAGCAACGACTACAAGACACGGGACTTTGAAGCAATTTTACGCGAAATCCGTAATTTCTTTGCTGTACATAAAGCGGAAGGAAGCCATGCAGGTGGTATCCATCTGGAAATGACCGGTGAGCATGTGACCGAATGTACCGGCGGAGCCTATGGTTTAAGCGAGCATGATCTTGGTAAGCGTTACTTCACACAATGTGATCCAAGGTTAAATGCTGATCAGGTACTGGAATTAGCGTTCCTGATTGCCGATACTTTACGCACAGCGCGTAAATAGCCACGCGCTCACAGGAGCGTAAGTGCAACCAGAGCAACGGACTCAAAATGACAATGGCCAGCTGGCAACAGCTGGCCGGCGTTATTGTGTAGGAATTGTAGGCGCAGGCAGTATAGGCTGCTATCTGGGCGCGCATCTTTGCCAGGATGCGGCGTTGGACGTCAAATTTTTTGGCAGGGAAACCATGGCGCTTGAGCTTGCCGCGCATGGGCTCAGTGTCACTTCGTTTAATCATCAGGCGTATTATGCCCAGCCGGTGGCGTTTTTCAGTTCGCTTAACAGCCTGATTGAATGCGATATCGTTTTATTAACGGTTAAAGCAACGGCATTGGTGCCAATGCTTGCGCAGCTGCAACGCTTTCTGCGCCCCGAAGTGCCCCTTATTGCCATGCAAAATGGTATTGGTATCGGTGAAATGCTGGCACAGGATTTAGCTAATCCTGTGTTAAGAGCAATAGTGCCGTTTAATGTGGTTAAAAACAACGCTGGCCAGTTTCACCGGGCTACATCCGGCGACATCATTCTACAGCGCAGTCAGCTTGAAGTGGTTAACTATGTTGTCAGTGTCTTTAACCGACTGCAGTTAAAGATCGAGCTATGTGACGATATCACCAGTGCTGAATATGGCAAGTTACTGCTTAATCTTAATAATGCTTTAAATGCGATTAGCGGCTTGCCGTTGCAACAACAATTGCTGGATAGGAATTTTCGCTCTTTGTTGTCTTACGCGATGCAGGAGTGGCTGGCGATATGTGAGCGCATCGGTATAAAGCCTGCTGCTTATACTCGCGTGCCCAATGCGTTATTGCCCTGGTTATTGCGCTTACCCACACCATTATTTACTGTGCTGGCAAAAAGCATGCTGACAATGGATACACAGGCAAGATCATCAATGTGGGATGACATTCAGGCAAAAAAACGCACTGAAATTATGTTTTTAAACGGCGCTGTGGTTCGCCTGGGCCAGTTGTACCAGCTCCCTACACCGGTCAATACCTTACTGGTAGAGCAGATAAAGCGGCTGGAAAGCGGAGATAACAGGCCGTTGACGGCGAAAGAATTACTATGCCAACTGACATAAATTGCACGACAGCTCAGTATTTACGCCTTTTAAGCCCCGTCTTAGCGATTATCTTTGCCGAAATCTCCTCTATGGACAGATGAGTGGAGTTTAAAAAAGGGATCTGCTCCCGCTGATACAATTTCTCCACTTCTGCCAGTTCCAGCTGGCATTGACGTAAAGATGCATATCGGCTATTCGCCCTGCGTTGTTCTCGGATCTGGCTTAAGCGCTCCGCAGTGATGGTTAAGCCAAATAGCTTCTCTTTATTTCGCTTTAACACCTCAGGCAAGCTTAATCGCTCCATGTCTTCTTCTACAAATGGATAATTTGCCGCCTTGATACCATACTGTAGTGCCAGATAAAGGCTGGTAGGTGTCTTACCAGAGCGGCTGACACCAACCAGAATAATATCTGCCTGATCAAAGTTTTTCAGGTTGGAGCCATCGTCATTAGCCAGCGCAAAATTGACTGCATCGATACGAAAATCGTAGGTTTGCTCATGAATACTGTGAGTGCGGTGAGTCTTGGGCACAGGTGCTACGCCAAGCTCACGCTGTACTGGATCAACAAAGCTGTTCAGGAAGTCATAACAGACGCCGTTACTGCTATTGATGATCTTACGTAAGTTGTCGTCAACAAAGGTTTGAAACACTAGAGGCTTTTGCCCTGTGGTTTTATAACGATCGTTTATTCGTTGCCTGACTTGTTCTGCCATATCCTCAGTTTCGACAAAAGGGAT
Source organism: Rheinheimera sp. ATLC3 (assembly GCF_059429535.1). Taxonomy (NCBI): domain Bacteria; kingdom Pseudomonadati; phylum Pseudomonadota; class Gammaproteobacteria; order Chromatiales; family Chromatiaceae; genus Rheinheimera; species Rheinheimera sp. ATLC3. The sequence goes on along the minus strand of NZ_CM182103.1, from coordinate 210,534 downwards.
GGTTACATGCTCAAATTGTGCAGGAAAAAGAGTAAGTAAGGCATGACCAAACACTTCGGCAGTAATCGCTGTACCATCAGAAATATAAAAGGCTGTACGCACGTTAACTCCGTTTTGTTGTTATAAAATTACATTGAAAATTAAGGTTTTAATTAACACAAGTGCCAGTGTAAAATCATCTGGCACTGTAATGCTGACCGTAAGCTTACACGCCACACGACAAAAATTGGAGACGAACTGTGCAGGAATTTGTTATTTGGTATGAAAACCTGGGAATGCATGATGTTAACCGCGTTGGCGGTAAAAATGCATCGTTGGGTGAAATGATCAGTAATCTGGCTAATGCCGGTGTGCAGGTACCGGGTGGATTTGCCACCACAGCCTATGCCTTTAATCAATTTCTTGAACAAAGCGGTGTCAACGAGCGGATTTATCAGTTACTGGATGGCTTAGATGTAGATAACGTGACAGAACTGGCCAAAGCTGGCGCACAAATCCGGCAATGGGTTATCGACACGCCGTTTCAACCCGAATTAGAGCAGGCCATTCGTGAGGCCTATCAGCAGCTGCATCCTGACGCAGCACAGGACGTATCTTTTGCTGTGCGCTCTTCTGCCACGGCTGAAGATATGCCGGATGCCTCTTTTGCCGGTCAGCAGGAAACCTTCCTGAACGTGCGTGGCTATGATGCTGTTATCGTCGCCATTAAGCATGTTTTTGCTTCATTATTTAACGATCGTGCTATTTCTTACCGGGTACACCAGGGCTACGATCATCGCGGCGTCGCACTGTCTGCCGGCGTGCAGAAAATGGTGCGTTCAGATTTAGCCTCATCGGGCGTGATGTTCAGTATCGATACTGAATCAGGCTTTGAAGATGTGGTGTTTATTACCTCTTCATACGGCTTAGGCGAAATGGTGGTGCAGGGCGCTGTTAACCCGGACGAGTTTTACGTACATAAACCCACGCTGGCCGCTGGTCGTCCGGCAGTAGTCAAACGTAACCTGGGTAGTAAAAAGGTTGAGATGGTGTACTCAGGTGAGCAAGGCCATGGTAAGCAGGTAAAAGTGGTCGATATTGCCGCTGAACGTAGCCGCCAGTTCTCGTTAACAGATGCTGAAGTAGAAGAGTTAGCCAAGCAAGCCGTTATTATCGCGAAACATTATGGCCGGCCAATGGATATTGAATGGGCCAAAGATGGTAACGACGGCAAGCTATACATCGTACAAGCGCGGCCTGAAACGGTAAAAAGCCGTGAAGATAGCAACAGCATGGAGCGCTTCCAATTACAGGGCAAAGCACCTGTATTGGTAGAAGGGCGGGCTATCGGCCAACGTATTGGTAGTGGTACGGCTAAAGTACTAAAAGGCATTGAGCAAATGGATCAGATTCAGCCCGGCGATGTACTGGTAACTGATATGACCGATCCGGATTGGGAGCCGATCATGAAGCGCGCTTCGGCCATTGTAACCAATCGCGGCGGCCGTACTTGCCATGCTGCCATTATTGCCCGTGAGCTGGGTATTCCGGCGGTTGTAGGCTGTGGTGATGCGACTAGTAAAATTAAAACCGGCCAGCAGGTTACGGTGTCGTGTGCCGAAGGTGATACCGGTTTCATTTACGATGGCAAACTGGACTACAAAGTCGTGAGCAGCCGCGTAGATCAAATGCCACAGCTTGATTTAAAAATCATGATGAATGTGGGTAATCCAGAGCGAGCTTTTTCGTTTGCTAAATTACCGCACGCTGGTATTGGTTTAGCTCGCCTGGAATTCATAATCAACCGTATGATTGGTGTGCACCCTAAAGCGCTACTTAATTTTGATGCGCAAACACCGGAGTTAAAGGCAACGATCAGCGAGATGATCGCCGGTTACGACAATCCGGTTGAGTTTTACATCGCCAAACTGACTGAAGGTATTGCCACCTTAGCGTGTGCTTTTGCGCCGCAAAAAGTCATCGTGCGGATGTCAGATTTCAAATCGAATGAATACGCCAACCTGGTCGGTGGTCGTCAGTACGAACCGCATGAAGAAAACCCGATGATCGGTTTTCGTGGTGCTTCGCGTTATATTTCTGAAGACTTCCGCGACTGCTTTGCGTTGGAAGTAGAAGCATTAAAGCGCGTGCGTAATGTGATGGGCTTTACCAATGTTGAAGTGATGATCCCCTTTGTGCGTACTTTAGGGGAGGCCAGCGCAGTAATTGATTTATTAGCAGAGCACGGCTTAAAACGCGGCGAGAATGGTCTTCGCGTGATCATGATGTGTGAGCTGCCCTCTAATGCGCTATTAGCCGAAGAGTTTTTAGAGTACTTTGATGGTTTCTCTATCGGCTCTAACGATTTAACGCAGCTAACACTGGGCTTAGATCGTGACAGTGGTTTAATCGCGCATTTATTTGATGAGCGTAACCCGGCTATATACAAGCTGCTGGAAATGGCGATTAAAACCTGTAAAGCCAAAGGTAAATACATCGGTATTTGCGGGCAGGGACCTTCAGATCATGAAGACTTTGCTGCCTGGTTAATGCAGCAGGGCATTGATAGCGTATCGCTTAACCCGGATACGGTACTGGAAACCTGGCTGTATCTGGCCGAGAAATACGGTAAAAACTAAAATGTATAAAACACCCCGCTTTGGCGGGGTGTTTTTTTATGTTAGTTTTGCTAAAGCATGGTCCAGTTCATCACGTGTCGGTGGATTACAGCCTTTAGTCGCGATATTTAAGCTTGCCGCCAACATGGCTCGCTGCAAACAATGCCTCAAGATATCCAACGAGACGTCACCGGCTTTAGGTAATCCCTGTTTAATTAGCGATACCAGTAAGTTTGCCCAGAACGTATCGCCGGCACCGACGGTATCAACAAAGGGCGTTGCTGCAATAACCGGTAATGTTATGTGATGTTGTTGCCAATACAATGTGGCGCCTTTGTTGCCCTCAGTTAACGCCAGCATTGCACTGGGTGCGCTGTGTCGTACTAAAGAAACAGCCTCTGAGAGGTCTTCATCTTCAAATAGCAGCGCAAGATCTTCATCACTGGCTTTTATATAGTCACTTTGCTTAATCATTTGCAGTACAAAAGCGCGGTAAGCCTCTGCATTGGTTACAGCTTTCAGCCTTACATTAATATCTAGTGCAATCTGTATACCTGTGGCTTTTGCCGCACTGACCACCTGAGTAATACGCGGAGCGTCTTCACTCTCTAATGCCAGCGAACCTAGATGTAAGACGTTGCAGTTTGCAGGCAGGGCAGCAGTTTGTGTCTCAGCGCTGATATCTCTATCAGCAATACCGCGGCGATATAAGCTGTATTGCGGTTGTAATTTGGTATCAATCGATATAACGGCCATTGAGCTGGGGCACTGGCTGAAGTAATTCAAGCCATAGTTGGCACCATTTTTCTTAAGATATGCCGAAAACTGTTGGCCAAAGGCGTCTTTTGATAGTGGTGAGATATAGCTTACTTGTTGTTGTTGCCGTGCTGCGGCAATAGCGACGTTAAACGGCGAGCCGCCAAGACAAGGGCGATACAAGCCATTGTGCTCTGGTAGCATATCAACAACGTTTTCTCCGATAACCGCAAGCATAGTAGTTTCCTGTCGCAATGAGCTGTATAAAGATAGGGTTTGGCAATAACTTAAAAATCATATAACTTAATCAATTAAGAAGAAAGCCTGAAGTGACTGGAACGATGAGTAAATTAACGCTGAAAAGTGTTGCTAAGACCCTTGGCGTATCAACTGCGACCATTTCTAATGCGTTTAACCGGCCGGATCAACTGTCGGTCGCGCTACGGGAAAAGATACTTAGTGCCTGCGCTGAACTGGGCTATTTTGGTCCGAATAAAGCGGCACAATCGTTGCGCACCGGCAGCTCAGGCATTGTTGCGGTTATATTGTCTGATTCGCTGGAATATATGGTCAGCGATCCGGTGGCAAGTCAGTTTTTGCAAGGTGTTACCCGCGAGTTAGAGCGGCATAAACTGCATTTGTTGCTGTTCTCCGGCAGTAGCGCGAACCTGGATGCAATCAGTGACTTTGTTGATGGCTTTATCTGCTATGGTGCACCGCGTAATCTGGGATTGATAAAACAACTGGCAAAAAGCCCCCAGCGCGTGTTAACAGTCGACTTCGATTTGCCTGGTCGGCCTTCGGTGAACATTGATAACGAGCAGGCTGCTTATCAGAGCGCAAAAGCGATTATCAATAAAGATGATACCGTTGCGGTACTTGGTTTGAGGCTGATTGACGCCAGCGATACCCGACCTGTACTCGATGCGCCTCTGTGGGATAATGAAAGCTCTATTGCTCACCGGCGGCTAGACGGATATCAGCGCGCGATGGCAGAGTGTGATCTCGTTCTGCGGCCTGATTATCTTTGGCATATTCCGGAAAGTAACCAGCAATTCGCACAGTACGCTGCCAGATCTTTGTTAGCCCTAAACCCCAGGCCTACAGTGCTGTTATGTATGAGTGATTTAATCGCGCTAAGTGCGATGCGCGAAGCGCTTCAGCTCGGCATTGCCATTCCAGAGCAGCTTAAAGTGGTAGGTTTTGATGGCATTGACGAGACATTACGTTATCACCCGACTTTAAGCAGCGTATGGCAGTTTAGTGACGTAAAAGGCGAGGCTGCGGTTAGGGCGTTTTTATCAGCAGATAACAGCCCCCAGCTATTGCCATATCAGCTTAAGCTGGGGGAGAGTAGTTAAATATATCTGGTGCCGGGCTTACGCCAGCAAGCTGTGAAGTTGCAACAGCTCTGCAGCTTCACCTTCATTTTGCCAGGCTAAGGCCGCTGTTAGACTGTCAAGTGTCAATGTTAAGCTTGCTGTATGACCCAAATGCTGCCAGCTTAACTGATATGTGTTATCTGATAGCGTGTGGCTAAAGCTGCCATTAAAGGCCTGCATGTTATGGCGCAACTTAATCAGTTTAAGCAGGGCTTTTACCACTGGCTTTTGCAAAGCCTGGTTAATGGTGTCTTGATTGAAATAGGGGCGGTTAATGTCACGCCCCACGCCAGTACGTTGTAATAACGCCACATCATTCTCTGCTGCCAACAAGCCAGCGTAATAAATTTGGCTAATGCCGGGGCAAAATAGTTGTATTGCCCGAGCCAGTAGATACTCTCCGTCGTTTTGGCCTAATGCATCGTAAAAGCTGCAGTTAACCTGATATAAATCAACATTGTTAGCCGCATTTCCGGTGGCAAGTTTGGAACTGCCTTTGCTGTTCTGGTGGATTTTTTCAACTAATGCATCCAGTTCAGGATCGGTTAAAAGTCCCGGTTCACCGTTGTGATCTGCCGCATCAACAATGCCTATGCCATCATGAGTATCCAATACCGTGATACAGTTACGCGGTGCTATATCTAACCAGGTTTTTAACGCCTTAGCATTGCGGGTAAAGAGTGTATGTAACACCAAAGGTGGTAGGGCAAAGTCGTATACCATGTCACAACGTTTGGCGATTTCAATTTGTGTTTTGTGATAACCATGTATCTCCACTAAGCACGTCATACCGCGCGCTTGGGCGTGTTCTGACAATTGAGCGATGAAGTCAAACGTTTCAGGCAGCATAAAGCAGTTGGTGCCGGCTTTTTTAATGGCATAACCCGCCGCATCCAAGCGAATGTATTTCACACCATGATCGGTAAAGCGTTGCAATATCGCCTGCAGATAGGCCTTACCCGGTTCAGAGTTAACGTCGATATCAATCTGGTTTGCGGTAAAGGTGGTCCAAAATGGCACAATTTGGCCGTTTTCCAAGGTGATATCGGTAAAGCATGGTGTAGGGCGCGGCCGGTAAATGGCGCTTAACTGTATCGCATCCGGCTTGGCACCAAAGACTTTATCGCGTGTTAAAAACAGCGGCCAGTATTGGGAAGAGTCGCCATGTTGCAACACGTCGAGAAATTGCGGTGATTGTGCTGACATATGGTTAACAATCATATCCGCCATGATTGGATAATTTTTTGCTAGTTGTTCAATATCTAGCCAGGTTCCCAAACGACTATCGACCGCAGTATGGTCAGTTGGATCGAAGCCGGCATCTTCGCCATCGATTGGCGGATAAAACGGCAATAAATGCACACCGTCGAACAGACCGCTCAGCGAGCCGTTCAGTAGGTTATTTAAATCTGTTATTTTTCCGCCACTTAGTCTATCAACATAAGTGATTAACTGGATCTGGTTGGTGTGTACTGCGTTAGTCATTGCCGGGTTCCTGAAAAAAATATTTGCATCTTAAACGATTAAGATATAGCTTTAAGCCAATGCACAACTTTGTCAAGCCCCGCGATAATAATAACAGGGCAAATTGTCAGAGCCGTGCTACAACGGGTGATAACCGGCCGGTGCGCTTACACCGGTCTGCCACAAACGGGGTACAAAATGCTTACTAGCAAAAGTAGCGTTTTAGCTGTCGGGGCAGCTGAAACAAACGATTCGGCTATGCGGTTACAGCGTCAGGTGCGCTGGATGACTTATCTGATGTTTTTTGTCTTCGCTATGACGACCGACGCCGTTGGCGTCATTATTCCTGAAGTGATGGCGCAATATCAGCTGACGATGTTTCAGGCCAGTGCATTTCACTATGTGCCGATGGTGGCGATTGGTTTCGCCGGCCTATTGCTTGGCCGCCTGGCCGATAAATTGGGTCGCAAGACACTTATCATTATCGGACTGAGCCTGTATGCGGCAGCCTGTTATAGTTTTATCGCCGGCGATGGTGCAGTGTTTTTTATCCTGCTGATGGGGATTTGTGGCCTGGCAATAGGCATATTTAAAACGGCGGCGCTGGCGCTGATAGGCGATATTAGCAAAGACAGTGCTAGCCATACCCGCACCATGAACAAAGTTGAGGGTTTCTTTGCCCTGGGGGCGATAGCGGGCCCGGCGCTTGTCACGCTAATGATTGCTGCGTCCATACACTGGAAACAACTGTATTTGGTGGCAGGGCTGCTGTGCACTGTGTTAGTGATTATGGCTACACGTTTGCCTTATCCTCCCTACAAAGCCTCCGTCACACAGAGCACGCTTCGTCAGTCACTGGGTTTACTCAAAGATCGTTATGCGCTGGGTTTTTCGCTGGCGATAGCGCTATACGTTGCATGTGAAGTGGCAATTTTTGTCTGGTTGCCAACGTTACTGGCAGGCTACGACGGTAGTTACGGCTTTGTAGCCATGCATGCGATTACGATATTTTTTATTCTGCGAGCAGCTGGCAGGTTTCTGGCCGGTATCATTTTACAGCGGTTTTGCTGGAGCAGTGTAATGGCGGTGTTTACATTGGCCATTTTTATTTGCTTTATGCTTAGCATTCTAGGCGGAAAAGAAGTTGCGCTATGGTTAATGCCGCTTTCCGGCCTCTTTATGTCCATGATATATCCAACGTTAAATTCTAAAGGCATTAGCTGCTTTCCACGCCAGCAACATGGTGCGGTAGCCGGGCTTATTCTGGCGTTTACTGCACTATCAGCTGCGTTGGCACCGGCTCTGATGGCGATAATTGGCGATATGGCAGCAAATGTAAGTGCCGGTTTTTATCTTGCCACCGCATTTTCAGCGCTGTTGGCAGCGGCCATGCTTTATAACTGGCTGGCGCAACCAGCAAAACAAAAATTAGCACAGCAACAAACCGATTAAATTTTATATAAGTGATAAGTCTTTAAGTTTTAAATGAAAATTATCGCCTTAAAACTTAAACGATTAAGTTTGTAGTTAAATTAGCTATCCAACAAAAGAGATAGCAAAATCAACACGGGAGCTAGACGATGAAACAACATATTAAACCGGCGTATCTGGCATTAGCCGTTAGCCTGGCGCTTAACACTGCTTACGCGCAAGAACAGCAAGTAGCATCAACTGATACGCAAAACACGACAAGCACAGAAGCACAGGCGCAAGCAGGTGAAAGCGCTTCTGGTTTAGGTTTTGAGCGTATCGTAGTCACCGGTGCGGTATCACGTAATCAAACCGTGATGCAATCCAGTGTGTCTGTCAGTAGCTTAACGCCTGCCGATATTGAAATTGCTACGCCGCGCAGCACAGCTGAGATTTTTCGCATGTTACCAGGGGTGCGCAGCGAGTCGACCGGCGGTGAGGGTAATGCCAATATTGCGGTACGCGGTTTACCTGTCGCATCAGGCGGCGCTAAGTTTTTAGCCTTACAAGAAGATGGCTTACCTGTGCTGCAATTTGGCGACATTGCCTTTGGTAATGCCGATATCTTTTTGCGCGCTGATGCTACCTTATCGCGCTTAGACGTGATCCGCGGCGGTTCAGCCAGCACCGCGGCCAGTAATTCTCCCGGCGGTATTATTAATTTTGTCAGTAAAACCGGCGAAGCTGGTGGTGGTAGCCTTGCCATTACCTCAGGTTTAAATTACGACAGTTTTCGTACTGATTTTGAATATGGTGGTGACTTAAATAGCGATACCCGGTTTCATGTTGGCGGTTTCGTCCGCCAGGGCGAGGGTGTGCGTGATCCTGGTTACCAGGGCGAGACCGGCTATCAGTTAAAAGCCAACCTGACCCGTGAATTTAACAGCGGTTATGTTCGTTTGTATGTTAAGCACTTAAATGATAAAGCCGCCAGCTATATGCCGATGCCTATGTTGGCAGATGGCAGCTCCGTTGAGGGCTTTGATGCGCAGCGGGATACCTTGCAGTCAGCTTATTTAACCCAGACTGTACGGTTAAATGGTGATAACCAGATATCACGTGGTGATGTGCGTGATGGCATGAACCCTGAAGTAAATAGCGTTGGCGTTGAGGCAGTATTTGATTTATCGGAAGGCTGGACACTGGAAAACCGTTTTCGTATCAGTGATGTCAGCGGTAACTTTAATACCTTGTTTCCGGCAGAAGTTGGTAATACTCAGCAAATTGCCGACAGTATCGCTGGCAGTGGTGCAACAGTAAGTTATGCAGTTGGTCCAAATGCAGGTAGCGTTTATAACGGTGCTAATGCAATGCGAATTCATACCTTCGATGTTGAAATCAATGATTTTGGCTCCATCGTCAATGATCTGAAGTTATCCCGTCGCTTTGGTGATGTTGATGTTAATGTCGGTTATTACGTTGCCGATCAGAACATCAGCATGTCCTGGTTATGGAACAGTTACTTTATGGCGTTAAAAGGCGATAACGCTGAACTGTTAAACGTTAACGCACAAGATGGTACAGCGTTTTCAGAGCAGGGCTTATTGGCGTACGGTGTGCCTTTTTGGGGCAACTGCTGCCAGCGCAACTACGACACTAGCTACAGTATCAAAGCACCTTATGCTGGTGTTAGCTGGGCGAAAGATAAACTGTCACTTGATGCCAGCATTCGCCGTGATATCGGTTCAGCAGACGGCACATACGCAGGCGCAGCACAAGCATCACGTGATATGAACAACGATGGTGTGCTCAGTCAGGTTGAACAAAGTGTCTCCGGTATAGACCTTGCTAATCCGAGCTTGGTCAATTACAGCTGGGGTTACAACTCGTATTCTGTCGGTGCGAATTATCAGTTTGATAATGACTGGGCGCTATTTGCCCGCATTAGTAAAGGTGGCCGTGCCAATGCCGACCGCTTGCTGTTTGGTAAAGTAAATGCCGATGGCAGTGTGGCAAAACAAGATGCGGTAGATGAAGTAACACAATACGAATTTGGCAGTAAAAGCCGTCATGGCAACTTAAACCTGTTCGCTACTGCATTTTTTGCCGAAACTGAAGAGCAGAACTTTGAAGCCACCAGCCAGCGTTTCTTTGACCGCGTATACAAAGCGCAGGGTCTTGAGCTGGAAAGTAGCTATCGTATAGGCGATCTGGAACTGCGTGGCTCGGTAACCTTAACCGACGCTGAGATCAGCAAGGATGCGCTAAGCCCCGAGCTGGAAGGTAATACACCTCGTCGTCAGGCCGATATGCTGTATAGCTTAATGGCACGTTATTATCTGGATAAAGCGCAGCTGGGTTTAAGCGTTGTTGGCACCAGCGATGCCTATGCGCAGGATAATAACGATCTTAAATTCAGCGGTTATGCGCAGGTAAATGCGTTTGCCAGTTATGATTTAGCCGAAAATTTACAGTTATCAGTTAATATCAACAACCTGTTCGATGAGGTTGGCTTAACAGAGGCCGAAGAGGGATCAGTACCGGCAAATGGTATTATCCGCGCCCGCACCATTAATGGCCGCACCGCTTCAGTGGGTTTACGTTATCAGTTCTAACAGGATTGTCTGTCTTGCAAATACAACCCCGCATAAGCGGGGTTTTGTTTTCAGGTGCCACAAAAAGTATTACTTATACACTGCTCAGCTGTTGGTGGCTGTGCCAGATCCGCATTTTCAGCACTGAGTTCAAATGGCGTTCTGAGGGCTTTATGCAAGCGGTTAAACAGTGATAAGTCCCCATCATTAGCTGCATGTTCCAGCGCTTTGGCTATCTGGTGATTACGCGGGATCAGCGCCGGGTTAACCTTATTCATTTGCAGCGCAATATCCGCTGTGCTCTTACCTTGCTCAGACAACCTTTTATGCCAGCGTATAGCCCAGTCTTGCCAGCCGTTGTTATCGGCAAATAAGCCTGCGGCACCTGCGCTGCTGTCGGTAACGGACTGGCTTAATAGCCTGAACGCCAGCGTAAAATCAGCGCTGTTTTTTACCATTAATGTCAGATAATCGCGGATCAGCGGTTCATCATCAGCGACGGGCTCTGCGATGCCCAATTTGGTGCCCATCAGGCGGTGAAACTCGGTTTCATTTAGCAGATTAAACTGCTGAAGTGCCTTTGTTGCCAACTCAACTGCCTGCTCGGCATTTTCACTGATAAGTGGCATTAAGGTTTCGGCAAATCGGGCTAAATTCCAGCTGGCTATCTTCGGCTGATTGCCCCAGGCATAGCGCCCCTGCGTATCAATAAAGCTATATACCTGTGCCGGGTTAAAACTGTCCATAAAGGCACAAGGGCCATAGTCGATGGTTTCACCGGCGATGCTCATATTATCGGTGTTCATTACACCGTGAATAAAGCCCAGGCTCATCCATCTGGCAATAAGCACAGCCTGCGCTGCAACAACAGCCTCTAGTAGCGCCAGATACGGGCTATCTGATGCAGTACAGGCAGGGTAGTGTCTTGCGATAACATAATCGGCAAAGGTTTTAAGTTTCTCTGTATCGCCCCGTGCTGCCAAATACTGAAAGCTGCCGATACGGATGTGGCTTTTGGCTACGCGGGTGATAATGGCGCCGGGTTCTGCTTTTTCACGTTGCACCCAATCACCGCTCAGTACTGCGGCTAAAGCTCGGGTAGTTGGCACCCCAAGCGCATGCATAGCTTCACTAACCAAATACTCCCGTAGCACTGGGCCTAGCGGCGCACGACCATCACCCCTGCGTGAGAACGGCGTTTGGCCGGCACCTTTTAGCTGAAGGTCAAACAACTGCCCATTAACATCTTCAAGCTCTGCCAGCAGCAAGGCGCGACCATCGCCTAATTGCGGTACAAAGTTGCCAAACTGATGGCCGGCATAAGCATGTGCTACTGGCTTGGCCCAATCCGGCAGCTGGTTACCGCTAAACAAGCCCAGGCCGCTATCGGTGCCCCAGAATGCTTCTGGTATTTGCAGTTGTGCGGCAAGTTCAGGGTTAAATGCAAGCCATTGCGGTGCAGAAACCCTGGTTGGTGAGCAAGGTAATGAATAAGGTTCGCCAAGTTGGCCGAGGCTGTGCTTAGGATTAAGCTTGGGCATGCTGCTTCACTGCTACGATTTAAAAGACTGTCAGTGTACAGGGGGAGTATTTCAGATACAAAAAAACCGACTGTTAAGTCGGCCTTTAAGTTGGTTACGGGAGCCTTGATCTTTATGAAGAGCGAACCGACGACCTTGGGGTAGCTGAGTTTCAGATACAAAAAAACCAGCTTAATGCTGGCTTAAATGTTGGTTGCGGGAGCCCTGATCTTTGTGAAGAGCGAACCGACGACCTTCTGGTTGTTGAATTTTAGCTACAAAAAAACCGACTTTTAAGTCGGCCTTTAAGTTGGTTGCGGGAGCCGGATTTGAACCGACGACCTTCGGGTTATGAGCCCGACGAGCTACCAGGCTGCTCCATCCCGCGTCCGTGATACTACAACTGAGCAGTGGTTGTAATATGTTGTTTTACAATGCCGTTCAACTAAAAGTTGGTTGCGGGAGCCGGATTTAGACCTTCGCCCCGTGGTTATAGAGAGGAGCCCAAGGGCTTTAAACTATTACCACTTACACAATCAATTTGGTTGCGGGAGCCGGATTTGAACCGACGACCTTCGGGTTATGAGCCCGACGAGCTACCAGGCTGCTCCATCCCGCGTCCGTCATTGCGGGGCGCATCTTAGTGTTTTTACTTTAGGCATGCAAGCCCTTGCTGAGTTTTATTTCATATAAAGCGCTTAACTGCCGCTTTCTTAATCAAAGTGCGGTTTTAAGCTGCAATTTGTTGCCCGGAAAAAAGCACACCTGATAAAGCAGCGGTTCTGCTATACTATGCGCCATTTTTGTTTCGGGTGTAATGCAATGCTGCAATTCTGGGCGTTAACGTCTAAAGGGGTAGAAGAGTTGCTGGCGGATGAAATTCGTCAGCACGGTGGTGATGTCATTAAGGTGACGATGGGCGTGGTGCGGTTTAGTGCCGATTTGCGCAGTGCTTATATGCTGTGTTTATGGTCGCGCCTGGCTACCCGAGTCTTGCGTCTTATTCAGTCTGAGCCGGTTACTGCAGACAGCGACTTGTATCAGGTCGCGGGTAAAATTGACTGGTTACAGCATATGGCACTGCGTAATACGCTGGCCGTAGAGTGCGTTGGCAAGCATCCGAAAATTGATAATACCCAGTTTGGCGCCATTCGTTTAAAAGATGCGATAGTCGATCAATTCCGCGAAGAAACCGGCAATCGCCCAGATGTTGACCGCATGAACCCGGATGTGCGCTTTCAGGTGCGGTTAGATAAAGCACATTTTCATTTTTTACAGGATTTCTCTGGCCCGTCGCTGCATCAGCGCGGTTATCGCGCCGGCCAGGGGGATGCGCCGTTGAAAGAGCATTTGGCTGCGGCGTTAATCAAACGCTCTGGCTGGCAGCCTGAGCAGCCGTTTTTTGACCCGTTTTGCGGCAGTGGCACCTTAGTGATCGAAGCTGCGTTGATAGCGCTGAACAGGGCACCGGGGCTTAGCCGTGAGAAGTTCGCCTTTGAAGGCTGGCCTGGTCACCGCGAAGCTATATGGCAGCAATTGCGCGCTGAAGCGAAAGCAACAGCGAAGCCCGTGGCAAAAGAAGTTAAATTCTGGGGGTCGGATACCGATGAGCGTAGCCTGACCAAAGCGCGGCACAATGCTCAGCAAGCGGGTATCTCTGCGATGGTGCAGTTTAACCATCAGGATGCGACAGCTTTGAGCATGGCAGTATCGGCACAGCCTGGTGTGATCGTCACCAATCCGCCGTATGGTGAGCGTTTGGGGGATTTACCCTCGTTAATTCCGCTGTACAGTAAGTTTTCACTGGCACTTAAGCAGCATTATGCTGGCTGGCGTTTAGCTATTATTACCTCCAATACCGATCTGCTCAGGGCACTGCGTTTATCAAAAAGTAAGAGCTATAAATTCACTAACGGCCCGCTTGATTGCGACTTCACGTTGTTTGACCTGACCGAAAAGCAAGTCGCCGTGAGTTCAGACGCGCCAGCATTGTTCTTTAGTGAAAGTAGCTCCTTTGGCAACCGTTTAGCGAAAAACCTGAAGCAACTGCAAAAGTGGGCCAATAAAGAAGGTATAAGCTGCTACCGCTTATATGATGCGGACATTCCCGAATATAATGTTGCTGTTGATTGGTACGATGGCGAAGTAGTGGTACACGAATATGCGGCGCCGGGTACTGTGGATGAGCAGGTATCGCAAAAACGCTTATTTGATGTGGTAAATCAGGTGCCGCAGGTGCTTGGCATCAGTTCAGATAAGATGATACTTAAGGTTCGCGAGAAACAAAAAGGTACATCGCAGTATCAGGCGCTGAATAAAGCGGGCCAGTATAAAGAAGTCAGTGAGTACGGTGCTAAGTTCCTGGTAAACCTGCGCGACTATTTAGATACCGGTTTGTTCTTAGATCACCGCATCACCCGTCGTCTGATCCAGCAGCAAGCCAGGGGCAAAAGCGTATTAAACCTGTTTGCCTATACCGGCAGTGCGTCTGTGCACGCCGCTATTGGTGGTGCAAGTAGTGTGACTACGGTTGATATGTCCAACACCTACCTTGATTGGGCGAAGCGTAATTTCACAGTGAATGGCTTGCAAGGCAAACAATATCAGTTTGAACAGGCCGATTGTCTGCAGTGGTTAAGTCGTTGTCGCAATCAGTTTGATTTGATTTTCGTCGACCCGCCGACGTTCTCAAACTCGAAACGGATGCAGGACAGTTGGGATGTGCAGCGCGATCATGTGAAATTGCTTAACTTACTGACGCCACGCTTAGCACCGGGTGGCAAGGTAATATTCTCCAATAATAAACGTCGGTTTAAAATTGATATGCAAGCACTCAATGATGCTGGCTGGCAGGTAAAAGATATCTCTGCAGCAACCCTGCCGGAGGATTTTAAGCGTAACGTGCATATTCATGTCTGCTTTGAGCTGACGCGCTAATATGCAGCCGGAGCTGATTTTATACAGTACCTGGGGCTGTCATTTATGCGAAGAGGCTGAGCAGCTGTTAAAACAGTTGTCGGCAGCACCCGTATATAAAGTGGTGGATATCGTTGATGATGAACAGGCATTTTCCCGTTACCGGGTGTCTATTCCGGTGCTGTGCTTTAGAGACAAAGAATTATGCTGGCCGTTTGATGCGGCTCAGCTTACAACCTGGTTAAAGGATATTAGGTAGTGGAATTATTACGTTTTCAACAGGCTTGTCTGGCGTTCGGCACTCATCCTATTTTAGATCATGTTGATTTCAGTTTATTTAGTGGCGAGAGAGTGTGCCTGGTCGGCCGAAATGGCGCCGGCAAGTCTTCGTTTTTAAAATTGCTGACCGGTCAGCAAAATCTGGATGATGGCCAAATTGTCGTCAATACCGGTGTGGTAATCAGTCGTTTAGAGCAAGATCCACCGGCTAAAATGGACGTGAAAATTGCGGATTTTATTCGTGAAGGCGCCGGTGATTTAGCTGACAAGTTGCAGCAATTTTATACTTTGTCGGAGAAGTTGGACGGTGCCAGTGATGCTGACTATCGGTTGTTTGAACAACTGCAAGCCGAAATGGATACCCGCGACGGTTGGGGGTTAGAAGCCCGTGTCAGCGATTTGTGCCAACAATTTGAGATGAACCCAGACGCCAGTTTAGCGACATTGTCAGGCGGTTGGCTGCGTAAAGCGGCGCTGGCAAGGGCCTTGATAGCTAAACCCGACATTTTGTTGCTGGATGAACCGACTAACCACCTGGACGTTGCGGCTATTCAGTGGCTGGAGCAGTTTTTACTGAATTTTTCTGGCGCCATTATTTTTATCTCGCACGACAGGGCGTTTATCCGTGCACTCGCCAGCCGCATTATCGATTTAGATCGCGGTCAGCTAACATCGCACCCCGGTAACTATCAGGAATATCTTGACCGTAAACAAAAAATGCTTGAAGACGAGCAGCAGCATAATGCACTGTTTGATAAGAAGCTGGCAGAAGAAGAAGTCTGGATCCGGCAGGGAATTAAAGCCCGGCGTACCCGTAATGAGGGTAGAGTCAGGGCACTAAAGGCGCTAAGACGTGAGCGTGCCGAACGTGTTGAGACCTTAGGTAAAGTTGATTTTAATATCGAACAGTCCGACCGTTCCGGTAAGCTGGTATTTGAAACGAAGGCTGTCAGCTGCAGTTTTGATGGCAAAACCATTATCGATAAGCTGGATTTATTGGTGATGCGTGGTGACAGAGTTGCGCTGGTAGGCCCTAACGGTGTTGGTAAATCAACGTTGATTAAGCTGTTACTCGGCGATTACAAGCCACAGAGTGGTGATATCAAGCGCGGTACTAATCTGGAAGTGGCATACTTTGACCAGCATAGGATCGCACTTGATTTAGAGGCCACAGTGCAAGACAACGTCGCTGAAGGGAAGCAGGAAATTACCCAGAACGGCAAATCACGGCATGTTCTTAGCTATCTGCAAGATTTTTTATTTCCACCGGCACGTGCCCGTACCCCGGTTAAGGCGTTGTCAGGCGGTGAAAAAAACCGTTTATTACTGGCAAAGTTGTTTGCCAGACCCAGTAACTTACTGATCCTCGACGAACCAACCAATGATTTGGACGTTGAAACACTGGAGTTGCTGGAGGATATTTTGCAGCAATATCAGGGCACAGTTTTGCTGGTCAGCCATGACCGGGAATTTGTTAATAATACTGTGACCAGTTCACTATTGTTCGCCGGAGCAGGGCGCATAGTGGAAATTGCAGGTGGTTATGACGATGTGATTGCGTATCAGCTAAGACAGCAAGCCATTGCTGCGCCTGCACAAAAGGTGACAAAGAGCGAACAAACTGTTACAGAACAAACAGCCGCTGCAACTGTTGTCAATAGCAGCAAAAAGTTATCATACAAAGATCAACGCGAACTGGAGCAATTGCCTGCGCTTATTGAGCAGTTGGAAACAGAGCTTGAAGCTTTGCAGACAACTGTGAATAATGCAGAGTTTTTCAAACAAAATGCCGAATATACCCAGGCTACGTTGAACCAATTACAACAGACCGAGTCGAAGCTGGCGCAAGCGTACGCGCGCTGGGAAGAATTAGACGCATAAGAAGTAAAATTTAGGGGCCCCGAATGAAGTTATCTCGCATCAGCCTGGCGATACTGCCGCTGTTAAGTCTGTGTTCTGTGCAAGCGGCTGTTTACAACGTCGTGGAAGTTGGCGAAGTAGCTGAGTTGAAATCGACCTATGCGTCGGCAATAAATGATGCCGGCGATGTTGTTTTTAACGGCGCGATTAAGGTGACAGAAACACCGGTTGGTACAGGTACACAGTTAACGGTATTTGAGTACTACAATTTTCCGATCCGGCTGGAGGAAATCGACTTTGAAGATGAGGATGTGCAGGCATTTTTCACCGATGAGCAACTGGCGGACATTTCAAACGGTAATATAGACGCGGATATCCAGAATATTCTGCTGCGTATTAACCCAACCAACCAGCCTATAGGCAACTCAATTGGTTATTTACGTGCAGGTAATGCTGAGCCAGAAAACCTGGTCATGGTTGATAGCTCATTAACTCGCGGCAATAGCGAGTATTTTTACGGTATAAATACATCGGGAGTCGTCGTGGGTACTGCGACCAGCCCTTTTACCCGCCAGAGTTTTACACCTGAAGCAACAGAAGATACGCCAGACCCTGAAACAGTAGAACGTTGGGTGCCTGATTTACCCTATCAAAGCGCTGCAGCGGTTGTTGCAGGTAGTGTTATTCCGCTGCCTCCGCCATATACAGAGCACGGTGGTGGCGTAAGCGCAGCAAATAATATCAGCGCCAACGGCATTATTGCTGGTTTTGGTAGCACCGGCTTAGTTGATGAAGCTATCGAAACGCTGGAAGAAGTTTGTGATGGGGCCGATGAACCAATTAACATTTGTTATTACGGCTATCATACCAGTAGTGGTACGACGCCTGGCACCCCTAATCAACAACTAAGCGGTTTTGGTTATACTCAGCGCGGGTTATTATGGCAGTTAAATGGGGCGACAATTTCCTCACCAACCGTTTTAGGTTTTTTAGGTGATAAAAATAGCCAGGCTGCACACACTCGCGAGGATATTCGCCCCATCAACTATTACAGTGAAGCTAAGGATGTAAACAATAGCGGTATAGCCGTGGGTATGTCTTTATATAGCGATTCCGACAGAATTGCTTACACGTCTGATCAGGTCTATCGGGCCGAACATGCAACCTTGTTTGTTGAGAATGAAGCGCTGCCAATGGTCGATGCAAACGAGTGGCAAAATAGCAGAGCTGTGGCTATTAACAATAATGATATTGCTGTAGGTTATGCTATTAAAACGATTAACAGTGCTAATCGTAGTAAGCTGTTTTATTACGATTATCCGGCAGATAAAGTGACTTTTGTTACCGGGTTTTTCTCAAGTTCTACCACAGTTCCGCATGCCATTAACGACAGTAATCAGGTCGTTGGTAGTGCAGAAGTTATTATTGCCGGCACCACCACACGCCGTCGGCACGGCTTTATCTACGATATCGAAAGCGATAGTTTCAGAGATCTGAATACGCTGATAGCCTGTGATTCACCGTACACCGTGGTTGAAGCTAATGACATTAACAATAACGGTGTTGTTCTTGCCACTGCTATAGTCAGCAGAGAAGCAAGGGATGTTATGGGTGATGTTGTAGTTGATACGCAAGGCAATCCTGTTATGGAAGAAGTGACAACGACTGTAAAGCTGCAACCTGTTGCTAACGGAGAACCTGACGACTGCGCAGCTAATGATCAAGAGTATGAACGTAATGGCGGTAGTACCGGCATCGGCGCTTTGATGATTGGCGCCGCGTTACTTTGGTGGCGTAGAAGACGTTCAGCATAGTCCGTAAAGATGAAAATAAAGCTGCTTCTGCAGCTTTATTTTTACATATCAGCTTATTGCATGAGCGGGCTATAAGAAGCCAGTTTTATAGTGTAATTAGATATAAATAAATTTGTCATCAAATCTTAAACAACTTCAGTTCGTTAGGCTTTGTCAAGCGAATAATCTATCCGTTTTAGATTGAACCTTTATTGTCTGTCAGCTATCAATAAAAAGGTAACCGCGAACGATATTGCGGTTATTTTTATCACATAAAGTTGAGGAAGACTGCCGTATGAAAAGACAAAAACGTGATCGTCTGGAACGTGCTCATGCTCAAGGTTATCGTGCCGGTGTAACCGGACGGTCAAAAGAAATCTGCCCATATCAAAGTTTAGATACGCGCTCGCAATGGCTTGGAGGATGGCGCGAAGCGATTGAAGATCGCAGTGTAGGTTTATTTAATAAAGGCCAGTAATCAACGTTATTTTGAATAGGAATGAAAAAAGCCCCGGCATGATAAATCAACGGGGCTTTTGTCATTCTGTCGAACAGTATTA
The DNA here is from genome assembly GCF_059429535.1 of Rheinheimera sp. ATLC3. Classification (NCBI taxonomy): domain Bacteria; kingdom Pseudomonadati; phylum Pseudomonadota; class Gammaproteobacteria; order Chromatiales; family Chromatiaceae; genus Rheinheimera; species Rheinheimera sp. ATLC3. The sequence continues at coordinate 191,403 of NZ_CM182103.1, read as the reverse complement.
TGAATTTAGAAACTGGACGTATCCTGAAACAGGCCAACTTTCAAATCAGTTGCTGCATAAATATCACGTCCATCCACACTGACCACTCCATCTGCAATACCCATAAACAGTTTGCGCTTAATCACTCTTTTCATATTGATGGTGTAAGTGACTTTCTTAGCGGTAGGTAGGATCTGTCCGGTAAATTTGACTTCACCGACGCCCAAAGCCCGGCCTTTACCAGGACCACCTGACCAACCTAAGAAAAAACCAACCAGCTGCCACATGGCATCTAAACCAAGACAGCCAGGCATTACAGGATCGCCTTTGAAGTGGCAGGCAAAAAACCATAAATCCGGTGTAATATCCAGCTCAGCAATAATTTGCCCTTTACCATACAAACCGCCTTCTTCAGAAATATGAATAACGCGATCCATCATTAACATATTATCAGAAGGTAACTGGCTATTTCCTTCGCCGAACAGTTTACCTTCGCCGCAGGCAATCAAATCTTCTTTTGTAAAGCTATTCTTAGTCATGTATGTTTAATCCAGTGAAAATGCCGGGCCACTTTAGCGAACACTTGTACGCTAAACAAGTCCGATTTGTGAGAAGCATTAAATTACTTTCTGGCCTGTTTCAGGCTGAAGGGTATGACAAGGTTATTGCTAAAGAGTGACAGCATGACGAATTCAACTGGAAAAGCCCTGACAAATGCAGAGAAACAGCAGCGTTATCGAGACAAACAAAAGCAATCTGGCAAAAAGGAATTAAGAGGGTATCTGACGCCTGAAGCGCTTAGCTGCTATGAAGAAATCCAGCAGAAAACAGACTGGAACGACAGCACCTTACTGAGTAACGCTATTCGTCTGATGTATGCCGCACATAAATGTGGTCAGGTAGGTATTTTAAACAGTTGGCTGACCGAGCATAAACGGTGAATCCCGGTGCGGTTTACTGTTGTGATGCGCCAATCAACGGTATAATGCGGGCAGTTTTGGTAAAAGAGTTCAGCTGATGATTTTGTTTGTTCGGGATTTAACCGTTATCGATTTTTCTTACCTGTGCGAAAAGCGTGGCATGCTCGGTGAAAGTTATATCGTTGACGTTGAGTTACACGGAGATCTCGATGATGTCTCTATGGTGCTGGATTTTAGCAACGTTAAAAAGGTCATCAAGAAGGCGATAGACCAACTGGTTGATCATAAGTTAGCGCTACCTGCACAGTCTGCAGCCTTGCAATCCGGCATCTCAGCTTCGACCCATGTGTTGCGTTTCGAAAGTCAGCGCGGTGTTATCCAGATGGCCGCACCAGAGCAGGCTGTGGTAGCAATTCCTGCGGCAAAAATAGATGAGCACAGTGTTAGCGACTATCTACAGCAGTGCATTAAGCCCTTACTGCCGGCAAATGTTGAGAAGCTGGTTTTGTCGCTAAGAGCTGAGCAAAGCTCTGGTTTTTATTATCATTACAGCCATGGTCTGAAAAAACACGATGGCAATTGCCAGCGTATCGCGCATGGCCACCGTTCTACCATCCAGATATATACTGACAATATGCTATCGCCCAGGTTGAACAAATACTGGTGTGAGCGCTGGCAAGACATTTATTTGGGTACGGCGGAAGATTTATGTCAGCCACAGCAGCTGCAGCATCTGACAGCTGATAATGATGGGTACAACTTTCGTTATCAGGCCGCACAGGGCTGGTTTGAGCTTACTATGCCTAAGCAGCATTGTGAAATCATCAGCTGTGACACAACAGTTGAATGTCTGGCTGAATATATCGCTGCTGAGCTGAAGCAGCTCGATAATACCAAACAGTATAAGGTTGTTGCTTATGAAGGCGTGGGTAAAGGCGCTGTCGCTTTTAGCTAGTATCAGTAATCCATTGCTTGCACAGCCGGATGTGCAGTTGCAGGGCTCTTTTAGCCAGGGCAGCCTGATACGGGGGCAGACGGCTCCTGGTACCGATGTATATTTTAACGGCCAACCACTTCCTGTCAGCTCAGACGGTCAGTTTGTATTTGGCGTGGGCCGTGATGCACCGGAAGAGCACAAACTGACGTTGCAGGCTGGGGCTGAGCAACAGGTTAAAACATTACATTTCAAAAAGCGTCAGTATGACATTCAGCATGTTAATGGCGTGGCACAAAAGTATGTTACTCCGCCTGATGCGGTAACAGAGCGTATCAGGCAGGATAATGCCAGAGTGCGCAAGGCAAGAGAAACACAGTCTGATTTACCATTTATTTTCGATACGCCAAAGATGCCGGCCGTGGGACGGGTATCCGGAGTCTATGGTAGCCAACGGGTATTCAACGGTGAGCCGCGTAATCCACATTACGGCTTGGATATCGCTGCGCCTGTCGGAGCGCCGGTAATCGCGCCATTAAGCGGTACCGTGCTGCTGGCGGAAGATCTGTATTACTCAGGCCTCACACTTATTATTGATCACGGCTTTGGTATCAGCTCTACCTTTATGCACCTTAGTAAGTTAAATGTTGCGGTTGGCGATTCAGTGCAGCAAGGACAACGTATTGCTGAGGTTGGCGCCAGCGGCAGGGTAACCGGTGCCCATCTGGACTGGCGTATTAACTGGCATCAGGAGCGGCTTGACCCGGCATTGCTGCCGGGGCTGGTTATGGCTGAGTAGCCAGCCAGTTGCTGCATAAGGATGGATCGCTGATACGCAACACTGCCACTTCACGTTTTGAACGCTGCAGTGTCAGACTACATTGCAGCAAACGGTCTTTGCGGAAAAAATCAATTTTCACCGTACTGTTACTGGTGTACCGCTGTAGCAGCTGTGTAAAGTTGGCACTGGTTATCCTGCGGCCGTCCAGTGCCAGCAGTATATCACCGACCATTAAGCCAGCCTGATGTGCTGCATCGTTGTGATAAACATGGCTTAATTGCAATAAACCCTGTTGCTGTTTAGTCAGAGCCCCAATAAACAGCTGGTTGGTGTTGTCTGTTTCTCCACCCAGGTCGTCGGCGTGCTGCATTGGTCTTAACGTCAGCTCAAGACCCAGCGCAGGCAAATGCTCGGCCAGCGGTAAGGGGGTAGCATCGTCAAGCCATCTCTGGCAAATGGCGGCAAGATCTGAAAAGCCAAATTCCGTTAGTAGCTGCATCAGTGCATTATCAGGCGTACCACTGGCTAAATAGCGCTGCCACAAGCCGGACACGACGTGCTGCAGCGTACTATCTTTTTGTCGTAAAGCCGCGTCAAGACAGAGCGCCAGTAATGCGCCTTTAGCATAGTAACTGGCAATAGCATTGACGGCGTTTTCGTCTTGCTTGTAAAACTTTGTCCAGGCGTTAAAGCTACTATCTGTAAGGCTTTGAACATTATCACTTGGGTTACGTATAACCCTGGAGATAACCTTTTCCAGCGTTTTGACGTAGGTTTTGTCGTCAATCAGGCCAGATTTTACTAAAGCCAGGTCATCAAAGTACGACGTAAACCCCTCATAGAGCCAAAGTTGCCGGGTATATTGCTCATTAGACAGTGCATATTGCTGAAAAGCGACTGGTTTTAAGCGTTTTACCCACCAGGTATGGAAATACTCGTGACTGCAAAGCGCCAGCAGATTTTGGTAGCTTTCGCTAATGGTTGGCAGATGTGGAACAGGTAAATCAGAACGGCTGCATAACAGTAACGTGGAATTCAGGTGCTCCAGACCGCCATAACCGTCTTCTGTTACCCAAAGCAGAAACCAGTAACTGCTCAAATCGTCTGGCAAAGCGCCGAATACTGCCAGCTGCTGCTGACAGATCCGCTGTAAATCTTCAGCAAAACGAGTCAGATCGGTCTGGTTATCGCCAGTGACAACCAGATAATGCGTAACGTCGGCGATAGTAAAGCCGCGCCAGTCAAAACGGCCTAATAATAACGGGCCATCTATCAGTTGCTGATAGTCTTGTGCGGTATAACAGCCAAAACCGAGAAATTCTGTTTCACTATTGCGATGCAGGCCCGTAGCAAGCCGCCAATCTATCGCAGCTTCAGCCTGTGGCTTGTTCACGTGCAGCTGGTGGGGCAACTCATGCTGAGCGCTCACCGCAAGACACAAACAGGCAGGATTCAGTATGGCAACCTCGTCGTCAATATAGGCTGCTCTGACTGACAGGTCATAGGCGTAAAGCTGATAAACTACCGTTACGCGTTTGTTTTGGCAGCAAAGTAGCCAGCTTTGTTTATCCTGCTGTACTAAGTTCAATAAGCCAGAACTGTCTGAAGCCTTAATTGAGACTATGTTGCGTGCAAAGTCCCTTATCATATAGCTGCCAGGTATCCAGGCCGGTAACGTAAGCAGATGTGTCTCGTCTGTAGGCTCAAAACTTAACGTCACCGAAATAAGGTGGGCGGCAATGTCGGTAATATCCAGCTGATATCTGACAGAATTCATAGCAATACTCTCTGACGCGTATTAAGCTGGCCATTATGCCGTTAAATCATCTGAAGGAAAACGATATGGCCGTTGAAACGGTGTTCAGTCAAATTATCCGCCGGGAGGCTAAGGCCGATATTCTGTTTCAGGATGAACTGGTAACAGCCTTTCGTGATATCAGACCCAGAGCGCCTGTCCATATTTTACTGGTACCTAACCAGCTTATTCCGACGGTAAATGATGTAGAGCCTCAACATGAGGCTGCACTTGGCAGGCTGTTTACGGTTGCCCGTAAGCTAGCGGCAGAACACGGTATAGCAGATAAAGGCTATCGGCTGATTATGAATTGTAACGCACACGGTGGGCAGGAGGTTTATCATATCCACCTGCATTTGGTCGGCGGCCGGTCTTTGGGCCCGATGCTTTGCCGGTAAAGGGGGATAAGTTATTTTCAGCGGAGTGTTGCATTTGCAGTCAGCTCTTATAGAATCCGCGGCGTGAGCCTTATAGGAATAAACAGTAATGAATGATGAAAGCCAGATCGCCAAGCGCAGGGAACATGCAGTAACCAGAGTGACTAAAACGGTATTCCCGGGCAGAACGAATCACCACAATACCTTATTTGGCGGTGAAGCACTGGCCTGGATGGATGAAGCTGCTTTTATCGCTGCGACCCGTTTTTGCCGCAAGCCTTTAGTGACGGTCAGCTCCGACAGAGTCGATTTTAAAGAGTCTATACCGGCAGGTAGTATTATTGAACTGGTTGCAAAGATAGAACATGTTGGGCGCACCAGTATCCGGGTTGTCGTCGATATTTTTGTTGAGAATATGTTTAATGATGATCAGCATAAAGCGATATCAGGCAGTTTTACTTTCGTGGCACTAGGGCCTGACCGTAAACCAACACCGGTATTGGGTTAAGGTATTGGAACTGTTCAATCCGTTTTGGTTGACGTTATGCGATTAATGCTTAGGCAAATAAGCTCAGTTAACGATGGTTTTTATGGCAGTTTGGTTATAATCGGACCATTACTCCGGTGCTCTGCGGATTGTCATTTTGTATAAATTATTTGAAGATCGTACACGTCAGTTTTGGATCCTGCACACACTGGGCTGGTTGGGCTTCGCTATCGTTAACTATCTTGGTTCTTTAGTACAGGAAACCCGAGATGCCTATCTGATAGTTGTCATGCTGGATTCCTACATCGGCTGGCTCATCACCATACCGCTGCGGTACGCTTATCAGAGAGTTTGGCACTGGACGCCATGGCGGATGATACTGACTGTGCTATTGCTGGCATTTCTGGTTGCGGCGATTTGGACGGCGGTGCGTAACTTCAACTATTGGGAAATTTATCGGCATGGGGCAAGGCCCGATGACTGGCTGAAGTATATCCGTGATACGCCGGTAGCGTTTTATGTCATACTGAGCTGGAGTGGTTTGTATTTTGGTATTAAGTATTACCAGACATTGCAGCAGGAAAAACAGAAATCGTTAACTGCAACGAACAAAGCGCATGAAGCACAGCTTAAAATGTTGCGCTATCAGTTAAATCCACATTTTTTGTTTAATACGTTAAATGCTATCTCAACGCTGGTTTTAATCAATGAAACTGACACCGCTAATAAAATGGTGACCAGGCTTAGTGACTTTTTGCGCTATTCGTTGTACAAAGACCCTATTAATAAAGTAGCGCTCGAGCAGGAAGTTTATGCAGCCAGGCTCTACCTTGAGATAGAGAAAGTGCGTTTTTCCGAGCGTTTGTCCGTTGCTTTTGATCTGGAAAGCGGTACGGAAAAAGCCCTTGTGCCGAGTCTGATCCTACAACCGCTGATAGAGAATGCCATTAAATTTGCGGTTGCCAGCCAGATTAACGGCGGGGAAATTGCTATCACAGCGAAAAAATTTGGCCATGATTTACTGCTTGAAGTCGCTGATAATGGCCCGGGCATGACGATTACAAACGGTCTGCCTAAAAGCAGTGATAGCGGGGTAGGCCTGGTTAATACCAAAGAGCGTCTATCGGCATTGTACGACAATAATTTTGCTTTGGTTTTAACACATAACCAGCCTCAAGGGCTGAAAGTAAACATTAGAATCCCACTAGAACTAGAAAAAACGGAACAGGAACATGCTTAAGGTAATAGTAGTTGATGATGAACCTTTAGCCCGTAAGGGAATGTTGGTGCGTTTACGGGAGTTTCCTGAGCTGGACGTTATCGCAGAGTGCAGTAATGGTCAGCAGGCTATAGACAGTATCAGCGAATTAGAGCCCGATTTGGTTTTTCTGGATGTTGAAATGCCGGGCATGGACGGCTTTACCGTGTTAAAACAGCTACAGGAAAAGCATATAGCACTGCCATATGTTGTATTTGTAACGGCTTACGATCACTATGCATTCAGCGCTTTTGAAGTAAACGCGCTGGACTACGTATTAAAGCCGGTTGAGCCTATCAGACTGCGGCAGGCTGTAGAGAAAGTACTGAAGATTTATCAGGCACAGGATACACAGAAGCACAAAGGCCAGTTAGCTGAAGCTGTTGCCAAATTGACCGGAGAAGATACCGGCAATATTCTGCAGCGGCTGGACAATGCCGAACCGGTTGTTAACGACCGGTTTCCTGACGCGATCAGCATTAAAGACAGTGGCGAGATCACCCGGGTGCCGGTAACGGCGATAGAATGGGTCGATGCAGCTGGTGACTATATGTGTATCCATACCCGTGATGGCCAGACACATATTTTACGGCGCACAATGAAAGAGTTGGAGCAGGAGCTTGACCCAAGACAATTTGTGCGCGTGCATCGCTCTGCCATCGTCAATGTGCAAACCATTGCCAAACTCCAGATGCTTGCCAATGGCGAACATCAGTTAATGCTGACGAATGGACAGGCGGTAAAAGTCAGCCGCAGTTATAAAGATCGCGTTAAACAGGTGTTCAACCAGTAATCGCATATTAGTCGCTGGCAATGTATTGTTGCCAGCGAACCAGATAGGGATCTATCTGTTTTTTCTTCTCTCCTGTTTTGGCCAGCGGATACAAGCTTAGTTGCTGGTTAACTTCCGCTGCCATCATAAGATGGGCGCCGGCAACAAGTTGCTCAACAGCGTAAGCACCAAGTTTCGTCGCCAGTATTCGATCTGCTCCGACAGGCCGACCGCCTCGCTGAATATGTCCAAGTATACAAGCGCGACATTCAATGCCCAGGGCCTCACTTAACGCTTCGGCTAACGCCGTGGTACCGGCAGGGTAACTGTTTTCTGCCACAACGATAATGTAACTGCTTTTGCCCCTTAGTAATTGCGCATGCTGTATCGGAATAATCAGATCTTTCAGATTATCGGGCTTAATGGCGGCAAACTCCGGGCAGATAATTTGTTCTGCACCCGCTGCAATGCCTGCAGACAACGTAATATAGCCTGAGTGCCTGCCCATCAGTTCAATCAGGAAAATACGCTCAAATGCATCAGCGGTATCGCGTATCTTATCTATGGCGTCTAAGGCGGTATCAATGGCGGTTGCGAAACCAATGGTGTAGTCTGTGCCGTCAACATCGTTGTCGATAGTGCCGGGAATGCCGATAATTTGCCCGTGATAATGCTCGGCAATACTCAAAGCGCCACGAAAACTGCCGTCTCCGCCAATGATAATGAGAGCATCAAGCTGCAACGCTTCTAGTGCTTTAGCTGCTTTTACTGCACCCTCAGTCGTGTACAGTGCTTTGCAGCGAGCACTTTTTAAAATAGTACCGCCGTACTGAATGATATGCTGCACATGCTGTGGCAAAAGGGTTTGATGTTCATTGTCCAGTAGTCCATTGAAACCATGATGAAAGCCAATAACATCAATATTGTTCGCTGCTGCAGTTAACACTATGGCTCTGATGGCGGCGTTCATGCCGGGTGCGTCTCCACCTGATGTGAGTATACCGATGCGTTTAATCATGGCTGGTCCTTATACGTAAACGCTTTAACTATAGCGGTTTCCTAATTGATGTCTTTTGATATAGCGCAATCTGTGGTGACTCTGTCGCGAAAGCGGTGTTAGTTAAAGACAACACCCGGCGAATAGGTAAAATAGCACTTCCCTGGCAGCTCACCGTTTTATTGATTGGAAATTCCATGCATCAGATCACCGGTAAAAGCATGATTGGTTTATCACTGGCATTAACGACTGCAATCCTGTGGGGCATGCTTCCTATTGCTCTTAAAGTACTGCTGGATGTATTGACTGCAAATACGATCACTGCAGTGCGTTTTTTAGCTGCGGCTGTGATGGTCGGATTGTGGCTTTGGCTAAGCGGAAAACTGCCAACACTGCGTTTGCTGATCAGCAAAAAGGCTGGCGGTCTGATGATCATCGCCGTGCTTGGTTTGCTGTCTAACTACATCATGTACCTAAGTGGGCTTAACTATTTAAGCGCAGAGACTGGTCAGGTCGTTATACAGTTAGCGCCATTTCTGATGATGTTAGGTGGTGTGGTGTTGTTCAAAGAGCAGTTGCTGCTTTGGCAAAAAGTAGGGGCTTTTAGCTTGGTTGCCGGCTTGCTGCTGTTTTTTAATGAACGATTAGTGCAGCTGCTGCAATATGCTGGCAGCGAAACGCTGGGCGTACTGTTGGTTATTGCTGCAGCTGTAACGTGGGCGGCTTATGCTCTGGCCCAGAAACAGCTGCTTATGCACTACAGCTCAAAACAAATAATGTATCTGCTATATGTCGCAGGTACTTTTGCTTTCATACCGGTATCGGACTTTTCACCTCTGCAAACAATGACTGCTTTACATTGGGGTTTACTGGTTTTCTGCTGTCTGAATACTGTCGTGGCTTATGGCGCTTTTGCTGAAGCCTTGCATCATTGGGAAGCGTCCAAAGTCAGCGCAGTACTGGCGGTGACGCCTTTGTTTACTATTTTATTTGCGCAGTTACTTGCATGGCAGGTACCTGATTTTATCAGTGCACAAGCGCTTAATATCTGGTCGTGGATTGGTGCCGCGCTGGTAGTATCAGGCTCTGCGCTGACGGCTCTGGCTCCTCAGTTTGCCGATTACCGTGCAGCGCGTAAAGCTAAGAAATTACAACGGGACGTGTTCTGATACTAATCTACGCCAATAAAGCCACCGGTTTGATGTGCCCACAGCTGAGCATAAATACCGCCCGACGCAATTAGCTCACTGTGGCTGCCTTGTTCTACAATCGCACCCTGATCAAGTACGATAAGCCGGTCCATCTGTGCAATTGTTGACAGGCGGTGCGCAATGGCAATAACGGTTTTACCTGCCATCAGGCTGTTAAGGCTGTTTTGAATTGCGGCTTCAACTTCAGAGTCCAGAGCCGAAGTTGCCTCATCAAGGATCAGAATAGGAGCATTCTTCAGCAGCACCCGTGCTATAGCAATGCGCTGGCGTTGTCCACCGGATAGCTTGACTCCACGCTCGCCAACCTGAGCATCAAAACCAGTATTGCCCTTAGGATCTGTCAGTTCAGCAATAAAATCACTAGCCTCAGCTTGCTCTGCCGCAAGCAGCAACTCAGCTTCAGAGGCATCGGGTTTACCATACACGATGTTGTCACGGACAGAGCGGTGCAGCAAAGACGTATCCTGTGTCACCATAGCAATATGCTGACGCAGGCTCTCCTGGTCTACCTGACTGATATCCTGGCCATCAATCAGTATTCTGCCACTTTCCACATCGTAGAAACGTAGCAGCAAGTTGACTAATGTTGATTTACCGGCACCTGAACGGCCTACTAGTCCAACTTTTTCACCAGGCTTTATATCCAGATTAAGCTGCTGCAGCACGGCGGCCTTGCCGTTATCTGCTGCTTTACCGTAGTTAAAGCCGACCTGCTCAAAGCGGATCGCGCCCTGGCTGACAGTAAGTGCTTTAGCATCGGGAATATTATTAACCTGTGCGGGCTGTGACAGGGTGGTAATACCATCGGCCACGGTGCCAATATTTTCAAATAAACTGCTGACTTCCCACATGATCCATTGGGCCATGCCGTTTAAGCGTAGCGCCAGGCTGACAGCAATAGCGATAGCACCGACGCTGATAGCGTTCGCTGACCAAAGATAGATCGATAGTGCGGCAATGCTAAACACCAGTAAGTAGTTAAGTGTCTGTACCGACACACTTAAACCGGTTGCTAAGCGCATCTGGCGGTATACCGGCTTTAAAAACACTTCCATGCTGTCTTTTGCGTAAGCTTCTTCGCGATTAGTGTGAGAGAACAGCTTAATGGTAGTGATATTGGTATAGCTGTCGACGATACGGCCAGTCATTTCTGAACGCGCATCAGCCTGACGGGTTGATGCCGCTTTTAACCGGGGCACAAAATAAAATTGCATGGCAATGTAAATGGCCAGCCATACAAGCATCGGCAGCACCAGGCGTAAATCAGCTTCGGCAATAAAAAATAGCATGGAGCCAAAATACACCAGCACATAGACCATGACATCGAGGAGTTTCATTACTGTTTCGCGCACCGCAAGAGATGTTTGCATCACTTTAGTGGCAATTCGACCGGCAAAATCGTTCTGGTAAAAGCTAATGCTCTGGCGAAGCAAATAACGGTGCGCCAGCCAACGGATAGACATCGGATAATTACCGAGTAACGTCTGATGAACAATGGCCGCATGGAAAAAACTCAGCGCAGGTAGCAATATAACCGTAACTAAAGCCATTTTAATCAGTGTGCTGCGCTCTGAGGTAAACAGGCTTTGCGGGTCGTTTTTTACCAGCCAGTCAACCAGCTGGCCCATAAAGCTGAATAACGACACTTCCATCATCGCCAGTAAAGCAGTGCTGATAGACATCAGAATCAGAGAAGCTTCCATACCTTTGGTATAGTGGCGACAGAATGCCCAGATGCCTTTAGGGGGTTGTGTTGGTTCAGCGGCAGGGAAGGGCTTGATAATACGCTCAAAAAAACTAAGCATAACAGACTCGGGTAACTATAAAGAGGCGCGTATTGTACCTGAGTTATCTTAAATTGCATGCCTGTTGCTGATCATCGTACGGTAATAACATGGCATAATACTGGGATTATTCTTTTCGCTGTGTAGCATGATTCATGCTAAAACTATGTTTTTAAGCCATGTTTATACGGGCTGAACGTCTTACAGGGTTCTCATGGAAAAAATTTCTGCCACGCTGGCACTTTTAGGTATCGTATCGTTATTTTGTCAGTGGCTGGGCTGGAAGCTCAGATTGCCGGCTATTTTACCATTGTTGGTGGCTGGCTTACTGCTCGGGCCGGCTCTTGGCGTTCTGGACCCGGATGAACTGTTCGGTGACTTGTTGTTTCCGATTATCTCTCTTGGTGTGGCGGTGATTCTGTTTGAAGGTTCACTGACACTGAACTTTAAAGAAATTAAAAGTCACGGTCGCATGGTAACGAGCCTGGTTACCGTGGGGGCGGCGATAACCTGGGCTTGTGTCACATTGGCATCATACGTTCTAGTAGGGTTTAGCTGGGAAATCGCCATGTTGTTTGGCGCCTTGGTGGTGGTGACTGGGCCAACAGTTATTGTGCCGATGCTGCGTAGTGTCAGGCCAACATCGAAACTGGCCAGTATTTTACGCTGGGAAGGTATTGTGATTGACCCGTTGGGCGCGCTTATCGCGGTATTGGTATTTGAGTATATAGCGTTTTCGTCAGAATCGGGTAATCACGTCCTGACTGCTTTGGGCCTGATGCTGTCTATAGGCTTTGGCCTTGGTGCATTATCGGGTTATCTGGTGGGTATTGTACTTAGAAAAAATTTGCTGCCGCATTACCTGCAAAATACTGCTGTATTAACGATTGTGCTGGGTGTGTTTGTCGGCTCCAATTTGTTGCAGGAAGAATCAGGTTTATTAACGGTTACCGTAATGGGGATTTGGCTTGCCAATATGCGCGGCGTTGATATCGCCGATATTCTGGAATTTAAAGAAACCTTAACCGTGCTGCTGATTTCAGCGCTGTTTATTTTGTTGGCGGCCCGGCTGGACTCTGCTGCAGTGCTGGATCTTGGCTTTGGCGGCCTGGGGTTATTGCTGGTGGTGATGTTCGTTGCCAGACCGCTCAGTGTTTGGGTATCGGCTTTGGGCTCGTCATTAAAAAGTGCCGATAAATGGTTTTTAAGTTGGGTCGCACCGCGGGGGATAGTGGCAGCGGCCGTGTCGTCATTGTTTGCGATTAAACTGGAAAACCTTGGCTACGCCGGTGCTGAACATATCGTGCCACTGGTGTTTCTGGTGATAATAGGGACGGTGGTAGTACAAAGCCTTACTGCAGGTAGCTGGGCAAAGTGGTTAGGGGTGTCGGCGGGGTCGAACCAGGGCGTGCTGATTTTTGGTGCATCGCGTTTTTCCCGTGATCTTGCCAAAGTATTGCAAGGCAAACAGATCCGTGTGGTGTTGGCCGATACCAACTGGGACAATATACGACTTGCCAGAATGGATAACATACCGGTCTATTTTGGTAACCCGGCATCAGAACACGCTGAAACTTACCTTGATCTGACCGGCATCGGCCGGGTGTTTGTTATTTCGCCGTACCGTCAGTTAAACCCGTTGGTCAATTTTCACTTTCAGGACGTATATGGCGTCAATAAAGTGTTCGGTTTGAATAACTCAGAACCGGGCAGCGCCCGTCATCAAATGTCGGAAACCTATGTAAAGCAGCTTAGTTTATTTGGCGAGCAGGTTTCCTATGCTAAGTTATCAAGCCTGGTCGCCAGAGGTGCTGTGATTAAAACGACTAACATTACCGAAAACTTCACGTTTGACCATTTTCAGCGTCGTTACGGCGATGGGGCTCTGCCGCTGTTGTATATCAAAGATAAGAAACTGCATGTTATTACTGCCAATACCGGTGCCGCCATTCCGGGGGATGTTGAACTGGTCAGTTTAATTTCGGCTCACGCCCTGCAGGAAGCAAAGGTGTCCAGCCAGCCGGCAGAAGCGCCTAAGAGTGCTCAGGTATGAACGAGACAAAGATAGTGAGTACGTTGCAAATGTGATATTATCACAATACGCGACCGCTTACTGGGCAAAGGCTATACTAACGCTATTTGTCTGGCTTGAATTATTGTAGCAGTGGCCCAATAAAGCCTGCGCTGTTGTGTTGCAGCCACTAGCTGAGATGTCATGATGAAATTAAAACTTGTAACGTCAACATTACTTCCAACGCCTTTTGCAGAGTTTCGTTTGCATGGCTTTGAAGCGCCAAATGGCAAAGAGCACGTAGCACTGACGCTCGGCGATGTCAGCAGTGATGAACCAGTGCTGGCGAGGGTGCATTCTGAATGTTTAACCGGAGATGCACTATTTAGTCTGCGTTGCGATTGCGGCCCGCAGTTAGAAGCGGCGATGCGAAAAATTGCAGACTTAGGGCGGGGTTGTATTCTGTACTTAAGGCAGGAAGGCCGTGGTATAGGTTTGATCAACAAAATCAGAGCTTATGCCGAGCAGGATAAAGGCCTTGATACCGTAGAGGCGAATGAGATTTTGGGGTTTTTACCGGATATGCGCGAGTATGATATTGCTGCGCAGATGTTTGAGCAACTGGGTATTAAACAGATCCGGCTGTTAACGAACAACCCACGTAAACTGAAAGCGCTGACTGATGCCGGTGTAAATGTGCTGGAAAGGGTGCAGCACAGGGTGAAAACGACGGCACATAGCCATCGTTACCTGGCTACAAAAGCCAGCAAGCTTGGGCATTTACCTTGACAAAGCTGCTTGCCTGAAGATTTCTGGCTGGCTGTGTTATCATAGCTGCCATTTCCCAACTATCTGTTACAGGGCCTAACTTTGACTCCAAACGATGTACTGCGTAGCCTGCGCTACAGCCTGAATGTTCACGACTATGGCATGATCGATATTTTTGCTCTGGGTGGGGCAGACGTGACAAAAGAGCAGGTTGTGTCCTGGCTTAAGAAAGATGAAGACGAAGGTTTCAGCGCCGTAAGCGATGAATTGATGGCCAGATTTTTAAATGGTCTTATCATCCAACGTCGTGGCGCGCGTGACGGTGAAATACCGGTGCCAGAAACCAGGCTGAATCACAATATTATGCTGCGAAAGCTTAAAATAGCGTTTGATTTAAAAGATGACGATATTATCAGCCTACTGAATACGGCAGATTTTCGTCTGGGGAAATCTGAACTGAGTGCGTTTTTCCGCCGGCCTGACCACAGGCATTATCGAGAATGTCAGGATCAGGTACTTCGGTATTTTTTGCGGGGTATTCAGCAGAAATTCCGTCCGGCAGCCAGCTGACCCTGTTATCAAGTTAATGTTATACTGCAGGCACTTATTGCCGAGTGTCTGCAGTTATGATCCCAAAGCTTAATCCTGAGTTGGCATTAGATGCCAGCATTGTTGCATTTAACAAAGCGCTTGTTGCGGCCGGTTTTAGCGGTGATATTGAAACCAGCTATGGTAGCCGTTTAGCAGTAGCGACAGATAACAGCATCTACCAAACCTTGCCCCAAGCTGTTGTTTTGCCCAAAACGACAGATGACCTGGTGATCCTGACTTCGCTGGCGCAGACCTCCAGCTTTTCCCATATCAAATTTAGCCCTCGCGGCGGCGGTACCGGCACCAATGGTCAGTCTCTGACGGAACATGTTGTGGTAGATTTATCACGCCATATGCGCAATATCCTTGAGCTTAATGTCGAGCAGCGTTGGGTGCGGGTTCAGGCCGGTGTGATTAAAGATCAGCTAAATGCTTTTTTAAAACCCTACGGCTTCTTCTTTTCCCCCGATTTGTCGACGTCTAACCGGGCGACAATTGGCGGCATGATTAACACCGATGCATCAGGTCAGGGCTCACTGGTATACGGAAAAACCAGCGACCATGTGTTGGCGTTAAAAACGGTGCTGATAGACGGTAACGTGTTAAAGACGCATAAAATGGCTACGTTTGAAGCCGAACACCGGGCTGAGCAGCCAAACAGTATAGGTCGCATTTACCGGCAGGTATTGGACAGCTGCCGTAATTTTCGCCCTCAGATCCTGGATAAATTTCCACGCTTAAACCGTTTTTTAACGGGCTATGATCTGGAGCATGTATTCAATGATGATCTGACCGAGTTTGATTTATCCCGCATAATTACCGGTTCAGAGGGCTCGCTTGGTTTTGTTGTTGAAGCAAAGCTGAATATTACGCCTATCGCCAGATACAAATGTCTCGTCAACGTTAAATATGACAGCTTTGAAAGTGCCCTTCGCAATGCGCCATTTCTGGTAGCCGCAGATGCAACCTCTGTAGAGACAGTTGATAGCAAAGTACTTAACTTAGCCCGTCGCGATATTATCTGGCATCAGGTAAAAGATCTGATAACCGATGTGCCCGGTATCGATATGCACGGGCTCAATATGGTTGAATATAATGCTGAAGAGCAAGCCAGTATTGAGCAGAAAATTGCGGCCCTGACTGCAAGACTGGATACCGCAATAGCAGATAAAACAGATGGTATTATTGGTTATCAGCTTACCTACGATACGGTAGCGATTAATAATATTTACGCCATGCGAAAAAAAGCAGTTGGTTTGCTTGGTAATACGCAAGGCCGGCAGAAACCCTTGGCTTTTGCCGAAGATACCGCGGTACCGCCGGAAAATCTGGCTGACTTTATCCTTGAGTTTCGTGCACTGCTGGACAGTCACGGTTTGCAGTATGGTATGTTTGGCCATGTTGATGCTGGTGTTTTGCATGTCAGGCCAGCGCTGGATTTGTGCGACCCTGAACAGGAAAGGCTACTAAGAACCATTTCCGACCAGGTTGTTGCACTTACGGCGAAATACGGCGGCCTGATGTGGGGCGAACATGGTAAAGGTTATCGCAGTGAATATGGCCCGGCATTTTTCGGCGAAGAGCTGTTTGCAGAGCTGCGTAAAATCAAAGCGGCGTTCGACCCCCGTAACAGGGTAAACCCTGGCAAAATATGTACGCCTTATAACAGTGCCGATAAACTGGTGTCAGTGGACGATCAAAAACGTGCCTGGTTTGACCGGCAAATACCCGTAGCAGTAAAAGACAGTTTTGACAGCAGCTTAAACTGTAATGGCAATGGCCTGTGTTTTAACTATGAAGAAAACTCGCCAATGTGCCCATCGAGCAAGGTTACAAAAGATCGGCGGCATAGCCCTAAAGGCCGGGCAGGTTTGATGCGGGAGTGGTTACGACTGACACAGAACAGTGGCTTTGACGTAATCCAGTATGAGCAGCAACTGCAAAATTCGCCGTCAGCCTTAAAAACACTGTGGGCCCGCATTAAAAACACTGTCGGCAAACAGCAGGGCGAGGAAGACTTTTCGCATGAGGTGATGGCTGCAATGGAAGGCTGCTTAGCCTGCAAAGCCTGTGCCGGTCAATGCCCGGTTAAAGTTGACGTACCAGCCTTCCGCTCTCGTTTCTTACAGCTGTACCATAGTCGTTATCTGCGCCCGGCAAAAGATTATATTGTTGGCAATATTGAACGCACGGCGCCGCTGTTAGCAAAAGCGCCGCGGCTGGTTAATTTTATTCTCAAACGCGATATTACGGCGAAAATACTGAAGAAAACGGTTGGTTATGTTGATACACCACTGTTGTCTGTGCCGCCACTGGCAAAGCAGATTGGCGATAAATACCGGTTTGACTTAGCGCAGCTGCAGCAACTCAGTGAGTCCCAGCGATTAAAAACGGTGTTACTGGTGCAAGACCCCTTCACCAGCTTTTACGAAGCTGAGGTGGTGCATGATGCACTAAGTTTGCTGGAAAAATTAGGCTACACGCCGGTGCTATTACCCTTTAAACCAAATGGTAAGCCGCAGCATGTTAAAGGGTTCTTACGCCAGTTTGCCCACACTGCAGCCACGGCAGCACAGTTT
Source organism: Rheinheimera sp. ATLC3 (assembly GCF_059429535.1). Lineage (NCBI taxonomy): Bacteria > Pseudomonadati > Pseudomonadota > Gammaproteobacteria > Chromatiales > Chromatiaceae > Rheinheimera > Rheinheimera sp. ATLC3. The sequence continues at coordinate 174,159 of NZ_CM182103.1, read as the reverse complement.
TTAAATCAACTTCAGCAGCTAGATATCCCTATGCTTGGACTGGATGCTTCATTGGTGCTGGTGTACCGGGATGAATACAGCAAAGTACTGGCCGATAAACGTGGTAGTTTTCATGTCCACCTGCTTCACGAGTGGCTGGTGCAGCAAACATTACCGGCAGTAAAAGCAGACGGTGACTATGCTTTACTGGCGCATTGCACAGAGAAAACGGCGTTGCCAGCAACAGAAAAAGCCTGGCAACAGATATTTAGCAATGCGGGTATGCGTTTGACGCCGGTGAGTGTCGGTTGCTGCGGCATGGCAGGCACATACGGCCACGAAGCCCAGAATCTGGAAAACTCTAAGGCATTGTTTGATATGAGCTGGCGTGCGCCGGTTGAAAAATATGGTACAGAAAGAATTCTGGTTACCGGCTTTTCCTGCCGTAGTCAGGTGAAAAGGTTAGTCGGCGATAAACCCCGCCACCCGTTGCAGGCGTTATTAGCGGCAGTCACCAAAGACTGATTTCAACGCATAAAAAATCCGCCAAAATGGCGGATTTTTTCTCGTGCATTATGGTTGATTAACTATCAGAACTTGTAAGTTCCTTTTAAGTACCAGTAGCCACCATTGATGCCCATAGGTGAGGTTTCATAGTACTTACCACCCCAATTATTATTTGGCACGCCGGATTGTTGAGCAAAGTCTAAACGTTCTGGTTTGGTGTCGAAAATATTCTGCGCACCAGCCGCGATAATAAAGCTATCGTTTATGTAATAACTAACTTCTAAATCGAAGGTTATCTTAGCCGCAGCATTTTTCTCGGTACCCGGTTCATCAGGTGTGCCTACCCAATCAACGTGAACACCCTGATATTCACCATAATAGTTGCTGCGCACAAACATTGACCAATCGTTCCAGCTTTGATTCCAGGTCAGGGTAGCGCGATGGTTTGGTAGATCATTTTCCAAACGTGATACTTTATCAGCCCCGGTTATAGCAGGTTGTCCTTCCGGTGGCATTGTTACACGATCTACATTTGTATCAGTCCAGTTGTATGCAAAGTTAAAGCTACTACGGCCACCAAATAAATCGGTTGAGTAGCTGGCAACAAAGTCGATACCTTGTGTCGTTGTGTCAAAGTCATTGGTAAAAAAGCTGACTTGTTGGAACGAGTCAACGTTACGCACACCTGCCGCTTTTAAGGCGTCTTTGTTAGCTTCAGTTAAGGTAATTTTACTCGACTGTGTGATCCGATCATCAACATTAATATTGTAGTAATCCAACGTCATAAAGAAGTCACCGCCAGAATACACTAAACCGGCTGCAAAGCTGACAGACTCTTCAGGCGTCAATTCCTTACCGCCAAGCTCTATGGCAATGGGGTTCGTAGGCGGTAACAAAGCTGAGTCTACCAACTTGCCATCAGCCAGGCTGGTTTGCACATTACTAACATTTGCCTGGCCAACCGTTGGCGCCCTGAACCCTGTGCTGTGAGATGCACGTATAGCCCAGTCATCATTCAGGCGCCACTGGCCTGTAAGTTTATAATTTATCGTGTCGCCAAAAGAATCATAGTCTTCATAACGCACTGCTAAGCCGGCTAAAAAGCTCTCGGTAATCTCTGCTTCCAAATCGGTATAAACTGCGTAGTTACGCCGGCTGTTTACACCACCATCTTCAGGTTTAAAGCCTGGAAAACCGTTTGAGCCTATACCAAAACCCTGACTGGTAAGCGGGCCGTCAATAAACGATGCCACGTCACCAGCTACCACTTCAAAGGTTTCTTCTGTCCATTGTGCGCCAAATGCAACCGTCAGATCTTCATAAAATCCGGCACCGACATATTTGACAAAATCGGCCGTAAAGATTTTTTCAAGTTGAATGTATTTACCAGGTGTAAATTCGGTTGGTGTATCAGGGCCCAGAGACGCATTGATAGTATTGGTCATTGCGTAGGTTGACTCATTGCGACCTACTGAACCGGTAAAGTCATACAAGATGTCAGCCAACCAGCCGTCTTTAAATTCGCCTTTAGTACCAATGGCCAGTGCTGTGTCGGTAACATTACCGCCGAAAGTTGGTGTAAAACCACCTGGGAACATAGAGAAAAACGTAAAGCAGTTAGATGGTAAAGCACTAACAGCCGCATTTACCGTATCAAATGGTAAATTGTTGCCAGCTTCATCTTGGAGAGTTATCAACGGACAATCTGTTTGACTCCCTTCTAAGTTGCCAACTAAAAGCGTAGCTGGTGCGTTATCCCAGGCTTCAGCGCCGTTCGGATCCAGATCTTGATTTGGCCTTTTTATGATATTGCCATTTACATCTCTATATGTACCGGCAAAGACACCCCCTCGATTGTATGGGTTACGCCAATAAAAACCACCGGTAATATCACGCTCGGAATAGTTACCAAACATATAAGCTTCGCGGCCGTCGCCCAAATCTAAACCTGAGTTGACGAAAAATGTTATGTCGTCTTTTATCTTAGGCGAACCCCAGATTTGAGCGAGTGGCGCAATGGCTGGGTTACCAGCATCAGCAAAAGCCTGAGCATCTGCAACCTGCACACTGCGGCTTGTAGGGTCAGCATTTTTATATTGAAAACTGGCATTAACAAAGCCATCTTTTGTTAACGGCAAACCAATATTGCCTGCAAACTCAGTTCCCGTTCCGTCTCCAGCATAGTATTCACCATGTTTTACTTCAAACGAACCGCCACTATCTGAATTCTTTAACTGAAAGTTAACGACGCCAGCAATGGCATCAGAGCCATACTGTGCCGCAGCGCCATCACGCAGAATTTCAACCTGACGAATAGCAATACCCGGTATCACAGAGACATCAGGACCTTGGGCGCCATCGTTTATACCACCGCCAAGAAAAGCAATGACCGATGCTTTATGGCGGCGTTTACCATTTGTTAGAATCAAGGTGCTGTCTGAAGACAAGCCTCTTAAGTTCATTGGACGAACTAAGGTAGCTGCGTCGCTGATTGGATTTGCGTGAACATTGAGAGATGGCACTGATGTTGAGATCATGTTTAGCATGTCACTACTGCCATTTTTACTTATTTCATCTCCGCCGATAATGTCAATAGGAACAGGAGAATCACTAATAGACCGTGGCGCAGAGCGAGTACCTACAACTGCTATTTTTTCAACGCTTTGCTCTTTCTTCGCACTGGCTGAACTTTCTTCCTGTGCCACCGCGACTGAACTGATGCCTAAAGACAGTGAAGCCGCCAGACTAAACTTTACCGCACGCGCAACCGGATGATATTTACTTTGTTTTTTCATAGCTCTGTTCCTGGATTATTATTTTATCTACCCAACGCTTATGTTTTTGTTTTTGCGTCCTATTAACCATATTGGATAACTGTTTAGTTGTCTATCGTATATTTTTGTTATTTCGTCTCTCTAATGGGGAAATTGCTAACGATTGCATTACTGAAAGGGGATTGCACAAGGTAGCGCAACTGTTTTATAACGGCTGCAATCAAAATCACGGACAACCGACTGTGTTAATTACAGAACTTACCCCAGAATATTTTGCCGCCGTCGTTACCCTTGCCAATCTGATCCATGGCGACAATTACCTTGATGTAGTTAGCCTGCAGTCAATGCAAAGCTCAGGGATAAAAGACGGCATCAACGCCAGTTTTGTCGCGCTTGACAGCGCTGGCGACGTTACCGGATACCGGCTAAGCTTTGCCGCCGGGCAGTGGCACAGTGACAGTTGGTGCAGTGAGGCGCTGTGGCCAGTGCCGTTAGATCGTATGGCGTACTTTAAATCAGTAGGTGTTGCATTAGCTGCAAGGGGGCAGGGCGTGGCGTCGGCGCTGTTACGCCAGTCTGTACAGGCACTGAAGCAGCAAGGGGCTCTGGCAGGGCTGGCGCATATCTGGCGGGAAAGCCCGGGCAATGCCGCTCAGCGTTACTTCAGCCATGCTGGTGCAACACTGCTCAAAGTACACCCGGAAAAATGGCGGCATTTGTCTGAATCTGCCGGTTATGATTGCCCTGTTTGTGGTGCTTTGTGCCGCTGCAGTGCTGCAGAAATGGTTTTGATGTTTTAATCGCAGCTCTTTGGGGGCGCTATGTTGTATGATCCTTTGGTAAATCAGCAAATTGGCTGTAATGCGCCTTACCCGTCATCTTATTGGGCAAGTCAGGCAGCACCCGGCACTGCAACCTTGCCACTTCGGCATGACATGCATACCGACGTCGCAGTCATAGGCGCCGGTTACACCGGGCTAAGCTGTGCTTTTCAGCTGGCTAAGCGGTTTGCACGTGAAGTGGTTGTGCTTGATGCTCATCAAACTGGCTGGGGCTGCAGCGGACGAAATGCGGGTTTTGTGCTGCGCGGCACAGGCCGGCTGGGAATGGCACAGCTGAGCCGGAAGTTTGGCATCGATTGTGCCCGGATGTTTTTTCAGGAGTACGGTGACGCCATCACGCTGGTAGAGGATATGATTGCCCAAGGTAATATTGCCTGTCAGGCGCAACCTGGCGGTTACCTTAAAGTTGCACATAACGCTTCGCTGGCAAAAGATCTTCCGCTGCAGGCCGAATTTCTGCAGAAACAATTTGACTACAAGGTTGAACATTTATCTGCAGAGGCGCTTCGTGCTGAGTATATGTATAATGCTCAGGCTCATGGGGCAATCCGGTTTTCAGATTGTTTTGGCGTGAACCCGCTGGCACTGGTGCAAGGCTACAGCCGGCTTGCTGTGGAGCAAGGCGTAAAACTATATACTGGCTCCCCGGTATTGCACTGGCAACGGACAGCCGAAGGTTTTATTTTACAGACCCCTGAAGCCACAGTGCATTGTAAGCAGTTGATCATGGCGACCAATGCTTATACTGCGAAAGGCTTTTATCCAACCCTTAATAAAGCCTGTTTACCAGTACTTAGCAGTGTCATCGTGACAAAGGCACTGACAGAGCAGCAAATGATACAAACCGGCCTGAATCACACCCAACTGGTGATGGACACCAGGGCACTGAAGTATTATTACCGCAAGCTGCCAGACAACAGGATTTTGTTTGGTGGGCGTAGTGCAGTGCATGGCAAAGATGCCGCTGACCCCAAATATCCGCAGCGTTTATTGCAGGCACTTAAAACCTGTTTTCCGCCGCTGCAGGATCTGTCATACGATTATCACTGGAGCGGTTGGGTTGCCGTGTCATTTGACGATTTACCCCGTGTGGTGCAGGACGGCAAAAATCTTTTTTACGCAGCAGGCTATTGCGGCAGTGGTGTATCATTTAGCACCCAGGCCGGGTGCCGGCTGGCTGAACTGGCTGAACTGGCTATGGGGCTGCCATTGCCAGCACTGCCAATCTATCAGACGCCGCTACACAACTTTCCACTGCCTGCCTTCAGGCGCCTTGGCCAGCAGGCTTATTACCAGTGGGGCCGATTCAAAGACAGTTATCTGTAAATCCCGGCTGCAACAATCACAACCGGGATCCTGCTTGCTCAGAATGTTGCTCTTAGCCCCAACGTAATAGCACGACCGGGTAAAGGTGCATCTTGCTTAATAAAAGAGCTGTGCACAAACGCCAGTTCATCAGTTAGGTTAGTTGCACGTAAAAATGCTGTCATATCAAGCTGTGATATGCTGAAATCATAATTGATATTGGCGTCCAGCAAAGTGTAAGCGGCGGTAGCGCTCTCGTATTGGGCAACCTTATCCTGTTTGGCGTAACGCGTTACACCAAGGTCAGCGCTCCAGCTGATGCCGCTATACTGATACCCCAAGCCAGTTTTATAAGGTGGAATGCGAGGTAAGTAGCCGTCGTTATCCAGTTTTGCCCGCACTGCATCGAAAAACACCAACAATGCGTTTGAATTATTCAACTGATAACGTGCTTCGAACTCCAAGCCATATAAGGTGGCATCCTGCTTCTGATACTGATATAGCGGGAAATCATCGTGCAGATGCCCGTCATCGTCACCGTGATCAGCAGATAAGTCAGCCATCGTAAGACCGGTATCAGCTAAATACAGATAATCATTAATTTTGTTGTAGAAGAAATTGTAGGTAAAGGTCAGATCACCTTTGAAACTGCGAAAGGTGATATCGATATTGTTTGCTGCTTCCTTTTTGGCTTCGCGCTCTGTCAGCGAAATGTCGCCGTTCAGCAGCTGGTAGCCAAGGCCCAGTTCATAGCTACTGGTCGCCATATGCGCGCCATTGGCATAAAGCTCAGCGGCACTTGGTGCCCGCTCTGAGTGGCTGATGGCAAAAGCCCAGGAAAAGCCAGGGATAAACTCCCACACTATCCCGGCAGATGCGCTGACAGCGGTAAAACTGTCTTTTACGGTACCTGAGATGGCAGTGTCCGATAAAGGTTGAGCGTCATGTTTGACGTGTTCAATGCGTCCGCCCAGCTGAGCACTTATATTGCCAATCTGTTTTTCTTCCAACACAAACAACGCTTGTGACAGACTATCAGAAGCAGGGGTGAACGCTTCTTCACCAAAAGCCTGGTAGTCACTGTGCTGTAGGTGATATCCGACTAAACCGTGCCAGCCGGCGAGCTCTTCATGCTCTATTGTCAGACGGCTTTCCAGCGCTTTATTTTTAAAGGTGGTGCCGGGTACATCGTGCTCAATTTCCTGATGCTGATAATCAGTGTAAGCTGCTGTCAGCGCTAAGGTCTCAACGCCTTTAACAGGGTGATACCATTCACCGGCCAGCGTAAAGCGGTTTTGTTTTAACCTGGCAAATACGCTTTTTGGATCCGCGTCTTCATGCTCTTCGCCGCCTTCGTGCTCATCATGATGATGCCCGGGAATGCCGTAATCAGACTCTAACCTGCCAATACTGAACCCCAGTAAACCGCGTTCACCTATATAACTTAAGCCGCCATTTAGGGCTTTACTTTGCACCCAGGAGTTTTCCAGGGTCGTCAGTGTCTCAGCGTCGTCATTAACAAACTCTGGCACCTCATAATCGGTCGCATCGCGATTAAAGCCATCCAGGTGCCAGGCAATGTTAGAGCGGCTGCCTTCATGATTTAACGCAACGGTTTTTTCTTCAGATACATCGCTATAGCGGCTTTCCAGTTTCGTCTCGCTTTCGGCACGTAGCTGGCGGGGAATACGGTTATCAACCACGTTCACCACACCGCCTATAGCACCACTACCATATAACAGTGTTGCCGGGCCGCGCAGCACTTCAATTTGTTGCGCGGTAATGGCATCTGCAGTAATGGCATGATCCGGGCCAACCCGTGACACATCAGCAGTATCCAAACCGTTGTTCAGCACTTTAACTCTGGGGCCATCCAGACCACGGATCACCGGACTGGAAGCCACGGGGCCATAGTAATTCGCGTGCACACCCGGTTCGTACTTCAATGTTTCACCGATAGTTGGCTCTGTGCGTTTGCTAAGCTCTTCGGCACTTAATACTGACACCGGGGTCGCCATTTCCAGGTTACTCTGATGAATACCGGACGCTGTCACGGTGACACGCTCGATTGCACCGGGCGACAGCTGAATATTCAGTGGCTGCTGTGCGCTGACAGTTGTCACGAAGCTGTCGGTGTAGCCTTTAGCAATAATATGCAGTTCGGCATTAGGCGGAGCCTGAATACTAAAACGCCCCTGATCATCAGCATATACATATTGCTGACGGCCATGAACATGGATGCGGGCATTTTTCAATGGCTGACCTTGCAGGTCAGTTACCACGCCTGAATAACGCTCAGCATACTGCTGGGCAGATAAAGGCGAAGTTAGAAAAATAGCAGCTGCCAACGCGCTGTACCGGGCAAGTGGTTGACGAAGAAAAGGGTTAGAGCGGCGCATGGTATTCCCTGTGTAGTGCTATGGTCGGTGATGTTATAACATTTTACAGTTTTAAGGCGTAGCGGCAAGTTGTGATGCGAATAGCGGGCAAAAGTTACTAGCAGAATGACTAAATGCTGGCGTAATAAGCTGTTATATCATTAGAATGCTGCTTTTTGTTATATGAGCATCACCCTATGTCGTTTTGGCCGGAATTTTTACTTATTGCTGCGGTACATCTGATGGCTGTTGCCAGTCCCGGGCCTGATTTTGCCATAGTGCTGCGCTATGCAGTCCGTTTCGGCCGCAAGCAGGCGGTTTATGCCAGTATCGGTATAGGCCTGGCGATACTGTTGCACGTCACCTGGTCGTTAGTCGGTATTGCCGTGCTTATTAAAACCACGCCATGGTTATTCAAAACACTGAGTCTGGCAGCAGCGGCATATTTGTTCTACATCGGTGTGCAGGCGCTAAGAAGTAAGGCACCGGCAGAGGCGGAACACCTCAGTGAGCAAAAGGCAGCCGATGCCGTTCCGTCTGCCGGCAAGTCGTTCATTGCCGGCTTTATTACCAACGGTTTAAATCCAAAAGCGACATTATTTTTTCTGTCGTTGTTTGCGGTCATTATTTCACCTGATACACCACTTAGTTACAAAGTTATTTACGGCCTTTACATGTCTGTTGCGACAGCAGCCTGGTTCTGTATGTTGTCTGTGGTTCTAACTCACACAAAAGTAAGAGGTTTTTTGCTACTTAAAGGTTATTGGTTTGACCGTGTAATGGGGGTGTTACTATTGGCATTAGCTATGCATCTGGTCGTCAGTAGTTTTAGCAGCTAAACTTTGCCGCTGTCAGGCAAAGTTCGACCTGATGGGGAATATCCATGCAAATGGCCAGTAAAGTGGTAACAGTGGATCTCAGTTACAGTTGTGATGCCAGTCATATGTATCAACAACAACGCCACTATATTTCGCCGTGGCTTGGCGAAACTGCCGGGCATTTTGCCAAGCGTTTATTAACTTACCTGAGTTTGTACGAACAACAGCCTCATTTTGCCAAAGATGGATCTGGCGGAAAATCACCTGATATTTATATCGAAGATCCACAGCATCATTTGCAGTTGTGGTGCCAACTGGAATTATTGCCGGAAAAACGTCTGCTACGGGCCTCTCATCTGGCCGATGAATTACTGTTAGTACTGGATGAAGCTGAAACCGATAAGGTTCGCCATAACGTTGTTGCGAATCAGCGTATTTTTACACTAAGTGCTGAGCAACTTGCGGCGTTCAGCCTGATGCTGAAAAGTCATATGAAACTCAGTGTCTGGCGAGAGGATCCTCAGCTCTGTATTACTGACGGTGAGCACCTGGTGCAACTCAATCTGACATCGCTGCTGGAAAGGCCCCATTAATCCTATGGTCTTGCTATCAATAGCATGGAAGGTATAATACGCGCGTTTTTTAATTGCTCCGGATTTACGATCCGGCCCTGCAAGAGGTTATGTATGTTCGTTGTTGCTGCTTTATATAAGTTTGTGCGTTTAGCTGATTATGTCACCTTACGTGACACCCTGTACGATACGATGGTCGCGAATAAAGTTAAAGGCACTTTATTACTGGCGGAAGAGGGGATTAACGGCACTATTTGCGGCTCGCGCGAGGGGGTCGATGCGGTAAAAGCCTGGCTGGATGCCGATGGTCGTTTTACCGGCATGAGCTATAAAGAATCGTTGTCAGATGAGCTGGCGTTTTACCGCACCAAGGTGAAGCTGAAAAAAGAAATTGTTACCATGGGTGTTGAAGGTATCGATCCTGCCAATATTGTTGGTACCTATGTTAAAGGTGAAGAGTGGAACACACTTATCTCTGATCCTGATACGGTATTAATCGATACCCGTAACGATTATGAAGTGGCCATCGGTACCTTTAAGAATGCGGTAAACCCAAATACCACGACATTTCGTGAATTTCCGCAGTGGGCGGCTGATAATCTCGACAAGCGCAAGCATAAAAAAGTAGCAATGTTCTGCACAGGCGGTATTCGCTGCGAAAAATCCACCGCTTATTTAAAAGAGCAGGGCTTTGATGAGGTTTATCATCTTGACGGTGGCATTTTAAAGTATCTTGAAGACATGCCCGAAGAAAAAAGCTTGTGGCAAGGTGAGTGTTTCGTATTTGATCAACGGGTAGCTGTGAAACATGGCCTTGAACAAGGCAGTTATGATCAGTGCTACGCTTGTCGTATGCCGTTATCCAAAGAAGAAATGCTGTCTGACAACTATGTTAAGGGCCTAAGCTGCCCGCATTGCTTTGAAAATACTACAGCCGAGCAAAAAGCCTCCTTTGCAGAGCGCCAGCGTCAGGTCGAGTTGGCTAAGCAACGCGGTGAAAAGCATATCCGTGATGGTAAGTTTGAATAAGCTTTTACGCTCCCTATAATAAAAAGCCAGCTTTAAGCTGGCTTTTTATTTGGCTGCCCCTCTGCCTCAGAGGTTTAAGCGTTCGATAAATTAGAATGAAATATCGCTAATAATGTAATTTTATAAAGGTTTTATTGGTTTATTATCGAGGCGTTATCAAGGAGCTCTGCATGTTCAAAAACAGTCTTACTCACTATGGTTTGGTCAGTGTGTTACTACACTGGTTAATTGCGCTGGCCGTATTTGGTTTGTTTGCGCTGGGCTTTTGGATGGTAGATTTAAGCTATTACAGCGAGTGGTACAAAACTGCACCATACTGGCATAAGAGCATAGGTATATTACTGGCGTTAGCGATGATTTTCCGTTTGTGCTGGCGTTTTATCAGTCCGCCGCCCAAAGCGCTCGCGACACATAAACGCTGGGAAAAGCAATTATCGGCAGTAATGCAGTTGTGTTTGTATCTTGGGATTACTGTACTGGTGATCAGTGGCTATCTGATATCCACTGAAGATGGCAGAGCCATAGCAGTATTCACTTGGTTTGAGGTGCCATCGCTTGGAGCGTTGTTTGAGAATCAAGCTGATATTGCCGGGTTGGTACACGAATACGTGGCCTACAGTTTGATTTTGTTAGCCTCACTGCATGGTCTGGCAGCAGTAAAGCACCATTTTATTGACAAAGATCACACCCTTAAACGTATGTTTGGAAAAAAACCTTAACTTCAGGAGATTATGATGAAAAAGCTATTGTTAGCAGCATCGCTGGCTGGTTTGATGGCCGGGCCAGTACAGGCAGCAGATTACACCATTGATACGCAAGGTGCGCATGCGTTCGTTCAGTTCAAAATAAGCCATCTGGGATACAGCTGGTTATATGGCCGTTTTAACACCTTTTCCGGTGACTTCAGCTATGACGCAGACAAGCTAAAGGACGCTAAAATTCAGCTGACAATTGACACCAGCAGCGTTGACTCTAACCATGCAGAACGCGATAAACACATACGCAGTGGTGATTTCCTGAACGTCAGCAAGCATCCTAAGGCAACGTTTGTTAGTACGCGTATTGAGCCTAAATCAGGCGACAAGTTCGATCTTTATGGTAACCTGACGCTTAACGGTGTGACCAAAGAGGTCGTCATTGCAGCAGAGAAACTGGGTGAGGGTAAAGATCCTTGGGGCGGATACCGTGCAGGTTTTGCCGGTACCACCACACTGACATTGAAAGACTTCGCTATTAATACTGATTTAGGTCCGGCATCTGCGACAGTGCAGCTGGATTTGAGCGTTGAAGGTATTCGTAAATAAACAAGTGCGGCAAAGCAGGAGAGCTTAGTTTTCCTGCTTTGTGTTTGCTGCGGCGGTACCATCCGCCGCGTGTTGTGGCAGTTCGTGCTGGATCTCTGCAGCTTGTTTGGCTTTTAACGCACTTAACAGACTAACCAGAATTAAGTTAAACTCTTCATCTTCTACCTGTACGTGGGTCAAATTGCTTACCAGCAACGTTGCCTCATAAGTATCACCGGTACGATACATCAGTTGTGCCAATCTCAATGTGGCCCAGGGCAGAGTTTTATTTTCGGTATCATGATAAAACTGTAAATACTGCTGCAGTGCCTTTATACCGGCATTTGCGTCCTGGTCGGCGATAACAGCCAGCCTGCCAATATGATAAAGCGCGTTATATTTATCTGTTAAATCAGTAGCATATTCAGCCGCTTGTTTATAGCTGTGAAAAGCTGTATCAAATTCGGCCAGTTCGTTTTCAATCTGCGCTTTGCGTGCCAGCAGTCTGGCATTAGGTGGATCCGGCATCATACTATTGAGTAATGCCAGAGCTTCTGTAGGTTTGTTGTCGTTAAGTAATACCCGGGTTTGTGCCAGCAGTGCCTGCGCCGGGCTTTCTTTTGCCAGTTGTTCTGTCATTTGCAGAGCAAGCGCCTTATCACCGCCAGCGGCAGCGGGCGCAATGCTATAAAAGTCAATCAAAGCCTGACGGGCTGCATAATGGTCGGGTTTGAGACTGACCGCTTTTTGTAGCAGGGCGACGCCCCGTGCTGCGCGATCTTTAGCGGAGAACACATTACCATCGCTGGCAAGACGAATTTTGCTTAAGCCGCCAAGATAAGCCAACTCGCTATTTTGCGGAAATGCTTCAACGGCATAATTTAATAACGTATTGGCGTCTTCCAGTCTTTTTTGTGCAATTAATGCTCTGGCATAAATCACCAGCAAATCGGCATTCTGCTTATAGTTGTCTTGTTGCACCAGCTGATGTTCCAGTTCTGTATACTGGGCTTTGGCCAATAATTGCTCATAGTGCGGCACATCTACAGTTGCCAGACCAGAAGCAATAAGTAACAGCAAGGCTTTCATCAGTGATCTCCTTAAAGATCGGGGTTATTGGCGCGTAGTCTGCGGCATTTGCCGGTAAATTACCACGATGTCAGGGGATTTCAATATCGATATCTGTCAGCGGAATGCTACAGCAAGGTAAAAACTCACCTTTACGGACGAATGCCAGCGGTTCGTTCAGGTAGCGCACTTCTCCCTGAAGCAACTTACAGCGACAAGCCCCACAGTATCCTTCACGGCAATGAAAATTGACATCGAGTTTTTGTTGCTCCAGCGCGTCAAGCAGCGTACGGCGGCTACCGTCAAAATCAATAACAGCACCGCCGCTTATTTTAACGCTGGGCATCACTACAATTACAGGTCGAAGTCGCCAAAATCAGCACCATCAACTTCATTGTCTATCTGACCAACCAGATATGAGCTAATTTCTGCTTCCTGCGGCGCCACTTGTACGTTATCTGACACCAGCCAGGTGTTGATCCACGGAATAGGATTTTGAGTGGTAGGGAAGATGGCTTTTAACCCAATTGCCTGCATCCGGCTATTGGTAATGTATTCAACGTACTGGCACAGAATATCTTTATTCAGACCGATCATTGAACCATCTTTAAACAGAAACTCAGCCCAGTCTTTTTCCTGCTCAGCAGCTTTGCGAAAGATTGCGTAAGCTTCTTCTTCACATTCTTTGGCAATTTGTGCCATCTGTGGGTCGTCATCACCGGCCGCCATAATGTTCAGCATGTGCTGGGTGCCGGTTAAATGCAGGGCTTCATCGCGGGCAATCAGGCGGATAATTTTAGCATTACCTTCCATTAACTCGCGCTCAGCAAAGGCGAAACTGCAGGCAAAGCTGACATAAAAACGGATAGCTTCAAGTACATTCACCGACATCACACACAGATACAGCCGGCGCTTAAGCTCATACAAGCTAATGGTATGCGTTTCACCGTTAATGGTATGAGTACCTTCACCGCAGCGCTGATACAGGTTTATGCCATCAATCAACGCGTCGTAGTAACGGGTAACATCTTCTGCGCGCTGCAGAATTTTTTCATTCAGCATGATATCGTCAAACACCTTGTGCGGTTCGGCACTGATATTACGCACGATATGAGTATAACTGCGGCTGTGAATGGTTTCGCTAAACGCCCAGGTTTCTATCCAGGTTTCCAGCTCAGGCAGAGAAACAATAGGTAAAAACGCCACATTAGGTGAACGGCCCTGAACTGAATCAAGCAGAGTCTGGTATTTCAGGTTGCTGATAAAAATGTGCTTTTCGTGCTCTGGCAGGTTTTGGTAGTCAATGCGATCTTTACTGACATCTACTTCTTCCGGACGCCAGAAAAAACTCAGCTGCTTTTCAATCAGTTTCTCAAAAATACCGTATTTTTGCTGATCGTAACGGGAGACATTAACCGGGTTACCGAAGAACATCGGTTCTTTCATCTGATCATTAATTTGTCGGTTGAAGGTTGTGTACGCCATTGCCACTTATCTTCCTAACAGAGGTTCAATACAAAGTACGGGCTACCTAAGTAGCCCGTTTACTCAATGCTTAAATTTTACAGGCACCGCCTGCGCAGCCATCATCTTCGGGCTCAGCTTTGATGTCTTCCTGGACATCCGCTGCACCGTCACGGGTATTGTGGTAGTACATGGTTTTCACACCCAGCTTATACGCCGACAACAGATCCTGTAACAACAGCTTCATAGGTACCTTACCACCTTCAAACTTATTCGGGTCGTAGTTGGTATTGGCCGAAATTGTCTGATCTATAAACTTCTGCATAATCGCAACCAGTGTCAGATAACCGGTATTATTCGGAATATCCCACAGCAATTCATAGTTATTTTTCAGTCGCTCATACTCTGGGACAACCTGTTTTAGGATGCCGTCTTTACTGGCCTTAACACTGATATGGCCCCGAGGAGGTTCTATACCATTGGTCGCATTGGAAATTTGCGACGAGGTTTCTGAAGGCATCAGGGCTGACAATGTCGAGTTACGCAGACCATGGGTCTGAATATCCTTACGCAGTTGCTCCCAGTCCAGCTGAAGTGCTTCTGTACAGACTTTATCCAGATCCTTTTTATAGGTATCGATCGGTAAAATACCTTCAGCGTAGGTCGTCTCGTTAAATTTCGGGCAAGCACCAAATTCCTGTGCCAGTTTGTTTGAGGCTTTTAACAGGTAATACTGTATTGCTTCAAAAGTACGGTGAGTCAGGCCATTAGCTGAACCGTCAGAATATTTAACGCCATTTTTCGCCAGATAGTAGGCATAGTTAATGACACCCACGCCTAAGGTACGGCGGTTAATAGACGCATGGAAAGCCGCCGGAATAGGGTAGTCCTGATAATCCAGCAGGCTATCCAGTGAACGTACGGCCAGCTCAGCTAATTCTTCCAGCTCCGATAAATTTTCAATTGCACCCAGGTTAAAAGCCGACAGGGTGCAAAGTGCAATTTCACCATCCGGGTCATTCACATCGTTCATTGGCTTGGTTGGCAGCGCGATTTCCAGGCACAGGTTGCTCTGGCGAACCGGAGCAAATTTAGGATTAAACGGGCTGTGGGTATTACAGTGGTCTACGTTCTGCAGATAGATACGGCCGGTACTGGCACGCTCCTGCATAAACAACGTAAACAGTTCCAGCGCTTTTAAGCGTTTTTTACGGATACTGCTGTCGTTTTCGTACTGCACATATAGCTGCTCAAACTTTTCCTGATCTTCAAAAAACGCATCGTATAAGCCGGGTACATCAGATGGGCTAAACAGCGTAATATAATCATCTTTAATTAAGCGGGTGTACATGAGGCGGTTAAACTGCACACCGTAATCCAAATGACGAACACGGTTCTCTTCAACACCACGGTTATTTTTCAGTACCAGCAGTGATTCCACTTCAAGGTGCCACAGCGGATAAAACAGTGTTGCAGCGCCGCCGCGCACACCACCTTGCGAGCAGCTTTTTACGGCAGTCTGAAAGTGCTTGTAAAACGGAATACAACCGGTGTGGAATGCCTCTCCGTTACGGATCGGGCTGCCAAGCGCACGAATGCGACCGGCGTTGATGCCAATACCAGCACGCTGGCTAACGTATTTTACGATGGCACTTGAGGTAGCGTTGATTGAATCAAGGCTATCACCACACTCAATCAGCACGCAAGAGCTGAACTGACGGGTAGGTGTGCGTACACCTGACATAATCGGTGTTGGCAGTGACAGTTTGAATAATGAGCAAGCGTCATAGAAACGACGTACGTAATCCAGACGGGTTGCCTTGGGGTAATTAGCAAACAAACAGGCCGCAACCAGAATATATAAGAACTGTGCGCTTTCATAAATAGCACCGGTTACCCGGTTCTGCACCAGATACTTACCTTCAAGTTGCTTCACCGCGGCGTAGCTGAAGTTCAGATCACGACTATGGTCAATAAAGCTGTTCATCTGCTCCAGCTCTTCACGGCTGTAATCGGCAAGAATATGCTGGTCATAACGGCGTGCTTCAACCATTTTTACTACATGGTCATATAAATGCGGCGGCTCGAATTGGCCATAGGCTTTTTTGCGTAAATGGAATACGGCTAAACGGGCCGCCAGATACTGATAGTCGGGGCTGTCTTTTGAAATCAGATCTGCGGCAGCCTTAATAATGGTTTCATGAATATCTTCGGATTTAATACCATCATAAAACTGGATATGAGACTTGAGCTCTACCTGAGACACCGACACATTAGATAAACCTTCTGCCGCCCAGGTAATTACGCGGTGAATTTTATCCAGATCTAAAGGTTCACGGCGACCATCACGTTTAGTGACGAATAGAGATTGAGTCATTGCTGCAGATTTCCATTTCGGTTGTTATTAATGGTTATAGTCAGCCATGTAGCGCACGGCCATTATATCAGCAGCTATTGTTGCTTAATTACACAACATATAGATGCTTTTAAGAAAGTAATCACAAGATAGTGTGGATCAGATCTTTTTGCAAGGCTTGACGAAAAGGAAAAAATGTCGTCTGAATTAGCGGTAAGTGGCTGCTAACCGCGCCGCTAGTGTGCTGAGAAAAGCCTGCCTTACGCAAGCTTTTTTTCTGATTAAATTTATTTGTTCTATCAAACTTTTTTTTATAGCGAGTAGCTATTTGAACGCAGATAAAATCACCAGCCCCGGAGTTTCAGGCTGGTTTACGTGCAACAACGATATAATTGACATCCAGCCCCGGGCCTGTCTTAAAGCTGTTACTGACCGGGTTAAAATGCAAACCCGTGGCGTCAGTGATTTCAAGCCCTGCCTGTTCCAGATAACGCATAAGCGTGGACGGACGGATGAATTTACTAAACTCATGCGTGCCTTTAGGCACCAACTTCATAACATGCTCTGCACCCACAATAGCTAACAGGTAAGCTTTCCAGGTTTTATTCAGCGTAGAGAAGAATAGGGTGGCGCCTGGCTTCGCCAAATCCGCACAAGCCTGAATCACTGACATGGGTTCAGGCACATGCTCCAGCATCTCCATACAGGTAACGACGTCGAATTGCTCACCGTGTTCTGCCGCATATTGCTCGGCAGTGGCCTGTTGATAGTTAAGCGTCACGCCGGCTTCCAGTGCATGCAGTCTGGCGACATTCAGCGAGTCTTGCGCCATATCAAGACCGGTCACATTGGCCCCGCTGCGTGCCATGCTTTCAGCCAAAATACCACCGCCACAACCTATGTCGATAACTGTTTTACCAAACAGGCCCTGCAACTCATCACTGATATAACTCAGGCGTACCGGGTTTAGTAAATGCAAGGGCTTAAATTCACCGTCCGGATCCCACCAGCGTGAGGCGATATCGTTAAATTTAGCAATTTCATCTGGATCGACGTTAACTCGGGGCTGTTTTGCATCTGCAGTCATATGTTCTTGCTCTTAGGTTTTTGCGCATTATAAAGCCTTGATCTGTTACGGCAATGCCGCTGATAGATTTGCACTGCATTTCATGCATGGCAAGCGGGATTTTCTGTGTTAGAATCCTGCGTTGTCTCGCGCTTTATAACATCGACAAAAGCGAGTTATCTATCTGATTTTAAGGGAAATTAGCGTTTTATGACAGATCTGGCCAGAGAAATAGTTCCTATTAATATCGAAGACGAATTAAAGAATTCGTACCTCGATTATGCCATGAGCGTTATTGTTGGCCGCGCCTTACCGGATGTAAGGGATGGTTTAAAGCCAGTACATCGTCGCGTATTGTTCGCTATGAAGGAACTGGGCAATGACTGGAACAAAGCCTATAAAAAGTCTGCCCGTGTGGTAGGTGACGTTATCGGTAAATATCACCCGCACGGCGACAGTGCTGTGTACGACACTATTGTACGTATGGCGCAACCGTTTTCACTGCGTTACATGCTGGTTGATGGCCAGGGCAACTTCGGTTCTATTGATGGTGATTCTGCTGCAGCGATGCGTTATACCGAAGTACGTATGGCACGCATTGCGCACGAGTTGCTGGCCGACCTTGATAAAGAAACTGTCGACTATGTACCTAACTACGACGGTACTGAACAAATTCCGGCGGTTATGCCCACCAAGGTACCTAATCTGCTGGTAAACGGTTCAAGCGGTATTGCAGTCGGTATGGCGACCAATATTCCACCGCATAACTTAACGGAAGTGATTGACGGCTGTTTAGCGTTGATTGCGAACCCTGATATTGAACTGCATGAATTGATGCAATTTATCCCGGGTCCGGATTTCCCCACGGCAGCTATTATCAACGGCCGTAAAGGTATTGAAGAAGCCTACCGTACCGGCCGGGGTAAGGTCTATATCCGTGCTAAAACCGAGATTGAGACTGACGAGAAAACCGGCCGCGAAGCCATTATCGTTAATGAGATCCCGTATCAGGTTAACAAAGCGCGTCTGATTGAAAAGATTGCCGAACTGGTTAAAGAAAAACGCATTGAAGGTATCTCGGCGCTACGTGATGAGTCTGATAAAGACGGTATGCGAATTGTTATCGAGCTCAAGCGCGGTGAATCCAGTGATGTAATGCTTAACCAGCTGTATGCCAACACCCAAATGCAAACCGTGTTTGGTATTAATATGGTAGCGCTGGATCAGGGCCAACCTAAGCTGTTAAGCCTGAAAGAAATGTTGCAGTGCTTTGTACTGCACCGCCGTGAAGTGGTAACCCGCCGCACTGTCTACGATTTACGTAAAGCACGTGACCGTGCCCATATCCTGGAAGGTTTGGCCATTGCGCTGGCCAATATCGACGAAATTATCGAACTGATTAAAACCTCGCCCAGCCCTGCAGAAGCGAAACTGCGTTTAGTCGAGCGCGGCTGGCAGTTAGGTGATGTAAGCGCCATGCTGGAACGGGCAGGACAAGACGCGGCCCGTCCAGAGTGGCTGGAAGCGCATTTTGGTATTCGTGACGGTAAATACTTCTTAACTGAGCAACAGGCACAGGCCATTCTGGATTTACGCTTGCATAAGCTGACCGGACTTGAGCACGAGAAGATCCTTGATGAATACAAGCAGTTATTAGAACTGATAGCTGAATTGCTGCATATTCTGGCAAGCCCAGAGCGCTTAATGGAAGTGATCTGTGAAGAGCTGCAGGCGGTAAAAGAGCAATATGGCGACGCACGTCGCACTGATATCCAGGACAATATGCTGGATATCAATATGGAAGACTTGATCACCGAAGAAGATGTAGTGGTTACGCTGTCTCACTTAGGTTATGCCAAGTACCAGCCGTTATCAGATTACGAAGCCCAGCGTCGTGGTGGTAAGGGTAAAGCCGCTACCACAGTAAAAGATGAAGATTTTGTCGATAAACTGCTGGTAGCCAGCACACACGACACTATTCTTTGTTTCTCTAACCGCGGCCGTCTGTATTGGATGAAAGTATATCAGTTGCCACTGGCCAGCCGCACGGCGCGTGGTAAGCCAATCGTGAACTTACTGCCGCTGGAAGAAGGTGAGCGCATTAATGCTATTCTGCCGGTACGTGAATACGAAGAAAACAAATACGTCTTCATGGCAACGGCTAATGGTACCGTGAAGAAAACCGCACTGACTGAATACTCGCGCCCGCGCTCTAACGGTATTATTGCGGTTAACCTGAACGACGGAGACCGCTTAATCGGCGTCGGCATTACCGATGGTAGCAGTGAAATAATGCTGTTCTCAGATGACGGCAAAGTAGTACGGTTTGCTGAAGATCAGGTGCGTAGCATGGGTCGTACCGCAACGGGCGTACGCGGTATTAAATTGCGCGAAGGTGGCTCAGTGGTTTCATTGATCATTCCAAATGGCAATGGCCCGGTACTGACAGTCACCGAAAACGGTTACGGTAAACGCACGGCACTGCAGGAATACCCGGCGAAGAGCCGTGCTACTCAGGGCGTTGTGTCGATTAAAGTATCAGAGCGTAATGGCCTGGTTGTAGGTGCCGTACAGGTAAATGAGCTGGATGAAATCATGATGATTTCAAACAAAGGCACTCTGGTTCGTACCCGTGTCAACGAAGTATCTGAAGTTGGCCGTAATACCCAGGGCGTTATTCTGATCCGCACCGCAGACAACGAAAAAGTAGTTGGCGTGGAAAAAATTGACGAAATCCAGGATGCTGAAGAGTTAGCAGCGGCAGAAGCAGAGAAAGCCGCAAGCACTGTACTGACCGATACGCAGTTAGCGCAGGATGAAGAAGAGTAACACCCAGATAAAACGGGCGCTTTTGCGCTCGTTTTGCTTTTAAGAGCAGATAAAAGACCGGTCAAGCCGGCGGCACGTTTAACAACCAAGCCAGTGCATTAGAACGCTAATTCAGGAGCAAGTAGTACATTATGACCACCTTTAATTTTTGTGCCGGGCCGGCAATGTTGCCGGTAGAGGTAATGCAGCAGGCACAACAGGAGTTTATAAACTGGCAACAGCAGGGTTGCTCGGTGATGGAGCTTAGCCACCGCAGCAAGGCATTTATTCAGGTCGCTGCGCAAGCGGAACAAGATTTACGCGATTTGCTTGCTATTCCGCAGAATTATAAAGTGTTATTTATGCACGGCGGTGGTCGCGGCCAATTCTCGGCTGTACCACTGAATTTGTTAAAAGCCGGCCAAACTGCCGATTATATTGTCTCCGGGGCCTGGTCAAAATCAGCGGTTGAAGAGGCGGTTAAATACGGCCAGATCCATGCGCAGGATATTCGTCAGAAAACGGCTGGCGGGCTTCGTACTGTGACAGCGCCATCGGACTGGCAGCTTAGTGCCAATGCCGCTTATGTACATTGCTGCCCGAATGAAACCGTAGATGGTGTTGAGTTTACCGGCTTACCTGATACCAGCAGCCCAATTATCGCGGATTTATCTTCGACTATTTTGTCGCGGCCAATCGATGTCAGCCGTTATGGCGTGATCTATGCCGGCGCACAGAAAAATATCGGTCCTTCCGGTTTAACACTGGCTATAGTACGCGAAGATTTATTGCCGTCTAAAGAAACCGTTATTCCTTCCGTGCTGGATTATCGTCTGGCTGCTGAAAATGACAGCATGTTTAATACACCACCAACTTTTGCCTGGTATCTCGCCGGGCTGGTGTTTAAATGGTTAAAACACCAGGGTGGCGTAACCGCCATGGCTACGCGTAACCAAGCGAAGGCTGCTTTACTTTATGATTATATTGATAAAAGTGACTTCTACTCTAACGATGTAGACCCAAGCTACCGCTCTTTGATGAATGTGCCTTTTTTCCTTGGCGATGAGCGTTTGAATGATATGTTTGTCGATCAGGCGGAGCATCATGGCCTGCTGGCACTTAAAGGCCATCGTATGGTTGGCGGTATGCGGGCCAGTATTTACAACGCTATGCCCCTGGAAGGCGTGCAAACGCTGGTAAGTTTTATGCAAGAGTTTGAGCGGGTGCACGGATGAAAAAACTGACATTACAACCTATTGGTAAAGTGAGCGGTGAAGTACATTTGCCCGGCTCAAAAAGTATTTCTAACCGGGTATTGCTGCTTGCAGCTGTTGCTGAAGGTACAACGCATATTACCAATTTACTCGACAGTGACGACGTGCGGCATATGCTTAATGCTTTAACGGCCCTGGGGGTAAATTTCACGCTGTCACCATGCCGCACTGAGTGTGAGGTGCACGGGCTAGGCGGGTTATTTAGTCATCCTCATGCCATCACCATGTTCCTTGGCAACGCCGGCACCGCCATGCGCCCTTTAACCGCGGCGTTAGCGGCATCCAGCGTCGATGTAACCCTGACAGGCGAGCCCCGCATGTACGAGCGCCCAATTGGTCACTTAGTTGATGCGCTGCAGCAGTGGCATGCTGATATAAGCTATTTACAGCAAGATGGTTTTCCGCCTCTGCGTATTAAAGGCCAGCCACTCAACGGCGGCACGATAAAAATCGATGGCAGTATTTCAAGCCAGTTTTTAACTGCAGTATTGATGGTGGCGCCGTTACTTAACGGTGACAGTGAAATAGAGATTATTGGCGAGTTGGTGTCCAAGCCTTATATCGACATTACCCTGGCATTAATGGCTCGCTTTGGTGTTACTGTGGTCAATCATGCTTATCAGCGATTTAGCGTAAAAGGCAGCCAGTGCTACCGTTCACCCGGGCATTGGCTGGTTGAAGGTGATGCTTCCTCAGCATCGTACTTTCTTGCAGCCGCCGCTATTAAAGGCGGGAGTATCAAAGTCACGGGCATTGGCAAACACGCCGTGCAGGGGGATATTCATTTTGCTGATGCGCTGGAGGCTATGGGGGCTAATGTTGAGTGGGGCGATGATTATATAATGGTAACGCGTAACAGGCTTGTCGGTATTGATCGTGATTATAACGCCATACCCGATGCCGCGATGACCATAGCCACTGCAGCGTTGTTTGCTGACGGCCCAACCACTATCCGTAACGTGTACAACTGGCGTGTAAAAGAAACTGACCGCTTGGCTGCCATGGCGACTGAGCTTCGTAAAGTAGGTGCTGACGTTGAAGAAGGCCACGATTACCTGAAAATAGTCCCGCCGTCTCAACTGAAGCATGCGAGTATCGCAACCTACAACGATCATCGTATGGCTATGTGTTTCTCTTTGGTTGCGTTAAGTGATACTGCAGTGACTATTGAAGACCCCGACTGCACAGCAAAGACCTTCCCGGACTATTTCAGTGTCTTTCAGCAACTGGCTTGCTAGATAGCGTGTCATCCAGACGCGTAGCCTTCTGAGCGCGCGTCTTTCCTTCGTTTTATCGTAATTAAACACAGATTTTGTCGCAAAAAGCTGTATAATACCGCCGTTTTTAAATCCGATTAACCAGTAGTTAAAGGGGGTAGGATGCCACACTCTGCAGCAGTAATTACCATTGATGGCCCGGGTGGTTCAGGCAAAGGCACTATTTGTCGCTTGCTGGCTCAGCGCTTAGGCTGGCAATTACTGGACAGTGGCGCCATATATCGGGTTTTGGCTTTAGCTGCGATGCATCACCAAATCGAAAGTGATGACGAAGAAGCGCTGCAACCACTGGCTGCGCACCTCGATGTTCAGTTTAGCAGTGACGAAACAGGCAACATGCGTATTACGCTGGAAGGCGAAAACGTTACACACACCATCCGTACGCAGGAAGTTGCTGATATTGCGTCAAAAATTGCTTCATTGCCGCGGGTTCGCGAAGCGCTGCTGCGTCGTCAGCGTGCTTTTGCTGAAGAGCCGGGCCTGGTTGCGGATGGTCGCGATATGGGGACGGTAGTTTTCCCCCAGGCAGACGTTAAAATATTTTTAACCGCCACCGCCGAAGAGCGCGCCAGACGGCGTTATTTGGAGTTGAAAGAGAAGGGCTTTGATGTTAACATCGGCGACCTTTTGAGCGAAATCCAGGCTAGGGACGAGCGCGATATGAACCGCGCCACTGCGCCGTTAAAACCGGCTGCTGATGCCTATATGCTGGATTCGACAAACAAAACGATTGAACAAGTGTTGGAAGAGGTACTGAACTACACCGGCATGAAGTTGCCAGCTGTGGTATGAACCAGGCCAAAACCGCATTTTGGACAGCCTGTTAAATGGATTTAAACAGGTTAATTTAGCAACCCCACAACGCATGATGCAGCGTGGAGCACTTAACTGAAAAAGTGAATATGACTGAAAATTTTGCACAATTATTTGAGGAAAGCCTCAAAGCCATCGAAACCCGTCCGGGTGCCATTGTTAAAGGTACTGTTGTTGCCGTTCTGAAAGACGTCGTTATGGTTGACGCTGGTCTGAAATCAGAAGCTGCAATTCCGGTTGAGCAGTTCAAATCTCTGAACGGTGAAATCGAAGTTAGCGTTGGTGACATCATTGACGTAGCGTTAGACGCGATTGAAGATGGTTTCGGTGAAACCTTACTGTCTCGCGAAAAAGCGAAACGTCACGAAGCCTGGGTACGCCTGGAAAAAGCATGTGAAGACAAAGAAACTGTTATCGGTGTTATTACTGGTAAAGTTAAAGGTGGCTTCACGGTTGAAGTTGACGGTATTCGTGCATTCCTGCCTGGTTCATTAGTAGACGTACGTCCGGTGCGTGACACTCTGCACCTGGAAAACAAAGAACTCGAGTTCAAAGTTATCAAACTGGATCAGAAGCGTAACAACGTGGTGGTATCACGTCGTGCGGTTATTGAATCAGAAAGCAGCCATGAGCGTGACCAGCTGTTAGAAACGCTGGAAGAAGGCATGGAAGTTAAAGGTATCGTTAAGAACCTGACTGACTACGGTGCATTCGTTGACTTAGGTGGCGTAGACGGCTTACTGCATATCACTGATATGGCTTGGAAACGCGTTAAGCACCCAAGCGAAATCGTTAACGTTGGCGACGAAATTCCGGTAAAAGTACTGAAATTCGACCGCGAGAAGCAGCGCGTATCTTTAGGCCTGAAACAAATGGGCGAAGATCCGTGGGCAGCTATCGCTTCACGTTACCCAGAAGGTGCGAAAATCACTGGTCGCGTAACTAACCTGACTGACTACGGCTGCTTCGTTGAAATCGAAGAAGGCGTTGAAGGTTTAGTACACGTATCTGAAATGGACTGGACTAACAAGAACATCCACCCATCTAAAGTGGTTAACCTTGGCGATACTGTTGAAGTTATGGTTCTGGAAATCGACGAAGAACGCCGTCGTATTTCTTTAGGTCTGAAACAGTGTAAAGCTAACCCATGGGAAGAGTTCGCTAAGGGCTTCAACAAGGGTGACCGTGTAAGCGGTAAGATCAAGTCAATCACTGACTTCGGTATCTTTATCGGCTTAGATGGCGGCATCGATGGTCTGGTTCACCTGTCTGACATTTCTTGGAACGCAACTGGCGAAGAAGCCGTTCGTGAATTCAAGAAAGGCGACGAAGTACACGCTGTTGTACTGCAAGTTGACCCAGAGCGCGAGCGTATTTCTTTAGGTATCAAGCAACTGGATGAAGATCCGTTCAATGGTTACCTTGCTGACAACAAAAAAGGTGCTATCGTTAAAGGTGAAGTAACTGCCGTTGACGCTAAAGGCGCTACTGTGATGTTAGAAGGTGCTGTAGAAGGTTATATCCGTGTATCTGACATCGCGCGTGAGCGTATCGAAGATGCAACTACTGTACTGAAAGTAGGCGAAGAAGTTGAAGCTCGTTTAATGGGTGTTGACCGCAAAAACCGCGTAATCAGCCTGTCAATCAAAGCGAAGTTCGAAGCTGAAGAAAAAGAAGCTATGGATACTATCAACAGCAAGCAACAAGAAGCTGATTTTGGTGGTAACGCTATGGCCGAAGCATTTAAAGCTGCTCAGAAGCAGGATTAATTGCTAACAAAGCAGGGGGCAAATGCCTCCTGCTTTATCCATTAGCAGGTTTGCCGGAGGGTCTATGACCAAGTCTGAATTAATTGAAAAATTAGCTACTGATTTCCCACATATTCAGGTCAAGGATGTTGAAGCTTCAGTTAAAGAAATCCTCGAGCAGATGGCGCAGTCATTAGCTGGCAACGAGCGAATTGAAATTCGTGGTTTTGGCAGTTTCTCATTACATTACCGTGCACCTCGCGTAGGCCGTAACCCTAAAACAGGCGATAAAGTAGAGTTAGACGGAAAATATGTCCCTCACTTTAAACCAGGCAAAGAGTTACGCGACCGGGTAAAAGATAACACCTGAGTAACCTCTTATCGAGATGTTCAGGCGTAACCGGAGTATCCCTTGCGCAGACTACTTTATATCGTCGTATTAGTAGCCCTGATTTTGGCAGGGGTACTGTTTGGTTCTATTAATCAGCAGGTTGCTGATTTAAACCTTCTTATTATTAGTGTTCAGCTCAGAGTAGTTGATATCGCACTGCTGTTCTTATTGCTTGGTATGTTACTTGGCTGGCTTATTATCATGTTGTATTCCTTACAACGTAAAGCTAAGGGTTGGCTGCGTAAATCAACGGAAAGCCGCTAACCTATGTTAGAGCTGCTGTTTTTATTATTGCCGGTAGCAGCAGCCTATGGCTGGTTCATGGGTCGAAACAGCGTAAAACATAAAGAGCTGAAAGGCCGGGCCAGCATTACCCGCAACTTATCGTCGGGTTTGAATTTTCTACTGACCGATCAAGAAGACAAAGCCATTGAGCAGTTGCTGGAACTGCTGGATATTGAAGCGGCGACCATCGAAACCTACCTTGCATTAGCGAACCTGTTCCGGCGTAAAGGTGATTGGGACAAGGCTATTCGCATACATGAAAAACTGCACCAGTTAAAACTGCCTAAGCCACAAGCACAGCAAATACAATTTGAGCTGGCGAAAGATTATTTTTCTGCAGGTTTATATGACCGGGCAGAGAAACTGCTGGTCACGCTGGTAAAATCGCCGTCTCTGGGCGAGGCAGCATTAAAGCAGTTATTCAGTATCTTTATTGCTACTCACGAGTGGAGTAAAGCAAAACAATATAACACAGCGGTTGATGCAACTAACTCTCGGTCACTGCGCATAGCCCAGGCTAATATGCAGATAGAGGCGCAAAAGCAGTCGTCTGATATCAACATCACCTTAATAGCAGAACTTGCCGAGCGTTACCCGGCAGCGATACGGCCTAAATACGAGCTGGCCCAGCAAGCTTTGCAGCTAAACGAAAAGGCGCTGGCAAAATCAGCATTGCTCTTTATTGTTGAGCACAAGCCGCAATGGGCTGCTGACATATTACCGTTATTACAACAGTGCAATTTAGCCGGTGAAGAGTGGTATCAGTTGCTTAGCCACCTGGCTAATAAACATAACAATATAACAGCGACGGTATTATTAGCCGCCTGGTTATCTGAACATGGTTCAGCCACTGCTGCAGAGCAGTTTTTGCTGGATAAACTGACACAACAGCCCAGTATTCGCCTTTTTCAGCAGCTACTACAAATACGCCAACAGCAGTCAGCACCGGCAGCTGAAGTACTATCGTCTGTAAAAGAGCTGGTAAACGCTTATCTGGATAAAAAGTCGTTATACGGCTGCCGTAATTGTGGCTTTAAAACCCGAAAACATTATTGGTTATGTCCCTCATGCCAGCAGTGGGAAACTGTTGAACCTGTTGGTGGTATAGATGGGCGTTAGAAGTAAAGGAAAAGATATGGTTTGCCAAACGCCTGTTGTGGTTGCGCTGGATTTTGAACAAAAACAAGACGCGCTGAACCTGGTTAGTCAACTGGACCCGGCGCTATGCCGCTTGAAAGTGGGAAAGGAGATGTTCACACATTTCGGCCCGCAGTTTGTGCAGGAATTGCAGCAAAGACGCTTTGATGTATTTCTCGACTTAAAATTTCACGATATTCCCAATACTGTCGCAAAGGCAGTTAAAGCCGCAGCCGATCTTGGGGTCTGGATGGTTAACGTGCATGCTTGTGGCGGTAGCAGAATGATGAGCGCAGCGCGCGATTCTCTGATATCCTATGGCACTGAAAAACCACACCTTATTGCTGTTACCGTGCTAACCAGTATGGAGCAGAGTGACCTGACAGAGTTAGGCATACAGCTCACACCAGAGCAGCAGGTTATGAAGCTGGCTACGTTGGCGCACAGTTCAGGTTTAGATGGCGTAGTATGTTCTGCTCAGGAAGCTACACTATTAAAGCAGACATTTGGTCAGGAGTTCTGTCTGGTGACACCTGGCATCCGCCCGGCTAGCAGTGCTCAGGATGATCAGAAAAGGGTTATGACACCAACTCAGGCCCTTAAAGCGGGTGTGGATTATATGGTAATTGGCCGTCCTATCACTAAGGCTGCACAGCCGCTGGATATGTTAAATGCCATCGTTCGGGAGATTTCAAACGTCTAATTAATCAGGAGGTTAGGGTGGATGGCATAAACCTCGCAATATTAGTTGGCGGTTTTCTTTTTGTAATAAGCATTATAGCTACTCTTATCTCGGCGCGTCTCGGCGCGCCTATGCTGCTTGTCTTTCTTATTATTGGTATGTTGGCTGGCGAGGAAGGTATCGTCGGTATTCAGTTCGACAATCCCCAGGTCGCCTTTTTAATTGGCTCTATAGCTTTGGTCATTATTCTGTTCGACGGCGGCATGCGCACACATCCGGAACGTTTTCGTGTTGCTTTAGCGCCGGCATCAATGCTGGCAACGGTCGGCGTGGTACTCACATGCGCCATTGTAGGGGTGTCAGCTGCTTATCTGCTGGATATGACGCTATTACAAGGCCTGTTGCTCGGAGCAATTCTTAGTTCAACCGATGCGGCAGCAGTGTTCTCTATATTCCAATCACAAGGTCTGCGCATTAAAGAACGGGTGGCATCTACGCTTGAAATTGAATCAGGCAGTAATGATCCAATGGCGGTTATGTTAACGCTGACACTAGTTGGCGTGTTGGCTGAAGGCCATGCGCTTAGCTGGGACGTTGGCAGAACTTTTTTGCAGCAAGCGGTAGTGGGCGGCATTATGGGGTATGGAGCAGGGCGGGTATTTGTTTTCCTGTGCCGTAAACTGCCGCTGAATTTTGCCTTCTTCCCACTGTTGGCCGTTGCCAGCTGTATCTTTATTTATGCCATGACAAATATGTTTGGAGGTAGCGGCTTTTTAGCCGTGTATCTGATGGGATATCTGGTTGGCAATGCCAGGTTACCGCAAATTATACATATACTGCGCATGCATGACGGTTTAGCCTGGATCAGCCAAATTAGTATGTTTTTGATGCTGGGTTTGCTGGTTGTACCGAGCAACTTAATGAACCATTTGCTGTCAGCGCTCATCCTTGCGGCGATCCTGATCTTTGTCGCCAGGCCAATCGCCGTGCTATTCAGCCTGATACCATTTCGTTTTCCGGTCAGGGATCAGTTATTTATCAGCTGGGTTGGCCTGCGTGGCGCGGTACCCATTATTCTGGCGTTATTTCCCTGGCTGGCCGGCATGCCCGATGAACACCTGTATTTTGACGTCGCTTTTGTGGTGGTTATTGTCTCGCTGGTTGTTCAGGGCTGGAGCATAGTGCCGGTAGCCCGCTGGTTAAAGCTGGAAGTACCGGCTGAATTGGCGCCGGACAACGCTATGCCACTTGATGCCATTCCAAGCAACGACGTGATGGAGGTGTTATCGTTTAAGGTAACAGACACATCTCCGGTATTGACTCTGGGCTGGCAGGATTTTCAGTTTAAGCAACCCATTCAGTTTTTGGGCGTTATTCGTGACGGCGAATGGATATTGCCGGATAAAAAGCCGGTATTTCATGCTGATGACACTTTGATGGTGCTGGCAAAATTAAAGCATGTTCAGAAAATAAGCGAAGTATTGGCCAAAGATGCCGAGAAGTCCGTGCTGAGCAATAGCAGTTTCTTTGGTGATTTCGTACTAAACGGCGATATCAGCCTTAGCGATTTGGATGCATTCTATACCATTAACCTTGTTGGGCAGGACAAAAACCAGACGTTGGCCGCGTATATTGCACAGCGTTTCCATCGTCGGGTGGTAATTGGTGACCAGCTGCGGCTTGACCAGCTTTTACTGACTGTTCGCCAGGTGAATGAAGCTGGTGAAGCAACTCAGGTTGGTATTAAGCCGGTATCGGATTAATCCGCATTATCGGCTTTGGCATCATCGAGTAAAACGCGGTTAAGCCGCGTTTTTGCCATTACATATAAATTGACGGTTTCCCTAAGCTCAGCGTGGGTTTTAAGTAACGCATTGTGTTTTTTCTCTAGCTCATCAAAATCTTTTTTCAGCTGAATATACTCGCTTAATCCTTTAAAAATGGCTTTCGAGTATGTAAGTTCCGCCGTCATGCGCTGAACCTTAGCCAAAATATCCAGTTGGTCGTCGGTGGGCCTGATAGTAAGTGCCATGAATAAGCCAGAAAGTAAGTACAGATAACAACGCATTTTACTTGGCTAAACAGAAATAGAAAGCTGAAATGCGCGCTAATACGGCACATACTTAATGGCTCATAATGCATTTATTACGTTAAATATCAATAACTTAAAATAAAAAGCATGGTATTGATTTATCATGCTTTTTTTTATCTTTTTAGGAAAAACGTGATACTAAAGTACCAATTTTAAAAGCCAAGCAAGAAAAAAAAGACAAAAGCAATCTGTGTAGCATCGGAGTCCCGATTAGTCTCAAAATGAGACAAAAGAGCAGTATCACTACACTTTTCGCCTGTCGGCCTGTGTTCGAAAATAAATTATCTATTTTTGTCTGGCGACAAAAATGCCGCTAAAAGCGGCTGGTTTGGCAGAGGGAAAGCCCAAGGGCTTTCGGTACCCGCTTGGTCACTCCTTACAGTCGTTCGGGCGCTGCATGGCCTGCGGCCATATACAGATAAAAGCCGCACAGCGTTCTAGGCTTGCCTGCGAGCACTCGGCTAAGCCTAGCCCTCTGTGGCGGCTTATCTGATGAATAGATAGGCTATGAGAAGAATACAGGCGGTAAACATTGAACCCCAGACAAAGCCAGAAGCAAAACTGCCAGAGGTAATATCTTTTGGTCCTGGCTTAGTCACAGATGTTTGTGCCTGGCGAATCACGGGCTGAGAAGTGGGGTGAGGTATAGCATCGCGCTTGGCGCGGTCTTCATGAAACCAATCCCTGTCATGTACTCCCATCGTCAACATATCCTGTATCTGCGAAATTTGGCCCCTCTGATGGTACAGAAACAGGGTTGCAGGTTGCAATAAGCATTTCATCACCGGTAATAATTCCAGCCCTGCAGGGGCCGATATATTTAACCTGAAAGCCAACCTGATAGGGGTCAAAAGGCTGGCCTTTGTACTCAAAGCAGTAGTGGCCGTTAGAAGGTGAAACGGCAATAGAGCAGGTTATATAAAAATCAGGGATATCAGGCTGTGGCATTTTAAATGCGTTTTCTGGTTCTTCTGATTCAAGCTGCGCTTTTTGTTCGAATGCAGTAAGGGCTTGAGTGGGGTCTGGTAGTTTTACTTCGTCAGAAGACGTTATAGCAAAATAACCAACAACACAGCCAATCGCCAAAATAGCCTTGGCAATAAGACCTTTATTACTCGAGACAAAAGAGGGTTTAGGTTCAGTGATAGCAGAATTGACGTTGGTAGTTTTGAAATAGGTGTCAGGCAATGGGCAATAACTGGCGCGCATATCAATGACTTTACCGTGTTTATCTATGACGTTATCAGGGGTAAAAGTCTGTGCTGTTTTGTAGTATGGGTGCAGATCATAACGTTTGAAAAAGAACGTTTGAGCAAGGTGTATTTTGTCTTTTCGCTTGCCAGTGTAAACGTTACAGATATGAAAGCCTAATGGGGCAATAAGTTTAATAAGAGGGCTTAGAAATAGGTTAAGAAGCTTACCGAGAACTGGTGAACTGAAGAAATTCTTACCAGAACGACATGCCCAAATTTCCTGCAAAAGTGTCTCACGAAGCTGTTTATCGACAGCATCAACATCCTGACAGATAAGCCATAGCCGCCAGCCGAGCTTACGACTTTGAACCATCCAACTGACAAGTTTTAGACGGTCAGGGTCATTCCAGCTGCGACTGTTAAAGCTGACGAGCAATTCATCAATGACTATGAGGCCAAATTTATTTTCGTCGTAAGTGTCTGGGTTATCTGGGTCTAACTCGGGATATGCTTTGCCAAGGCTCTCAAAGTCGATGCTTCTTGGAATATCTGGAACACGGACGAACTCAGATTTACTGCCAGGCGCTATGAGTGAAAGGTTGATATCTAAGTTAGTGGCAACGCGCTTATTGTCCTTTAAGTACGTTTGTATCTCAGCAACAGCAATTTTGCTTTTGCCAGAACCGCGGACACCCTCTAAGAATATAGCCATTAGGCCTGTACCTTAAGTTTAAGAACCTGAATGTGGAAGCGGTAAGTCCAAGCAGCCAAATGTGCGGCACCAATTTGTGCCATGAGGAAGCCGGCATTACTGGGGACAAGTGATAAACCTGCCTGCAGCATGCTATGACTGGGTGCGTTATTAGCGACTGAACTTAGCAGGCCATTCATGCCGGTAGAGAACAGAGCGACAAGAATGATGTAAGCGGCAATATATGCCGCGGCAAAAAGTGCTTTTCGACCGGCTATGTAAGTAGCAATAGCGGTTAGTTTGGCAAAAAGGCCGGTAAGGGCCGGTACTAGAGCTAACATAATTACCCCGCTGACATCATTCGGCTAAATAAATGGAAAATGTGAAGGGCTGCTAACAACTGGAGGAACCAAGCTATTAGCGGGTGAGCCCATTCGTTATAAGGCGGACAGTGTTTATCCATCATGACGGATTTTGTATCACCACGAACGGCCATAGTGACCATGAAGCCAGTGCACTGACCACCAGCAATAGGCCATAAGTCACCGAACTGGAAGCCATCAAAAGGTAAGTCAGGATTTTCCTGTAAGGTGTCGAAAAAATCGTTATCAGCACCTTCAATATCTGGCATTTCGACTGAATCAAAAGACTCGGCTAACTTGTCGTTACTTTCCTCATACTGGTCCTGAGTAATGCCCGGGAATTCGTCCCAGTTCATTTCTACTTCGACATCTACCGTTAAACCGTCGAGGTTAACAATAACCTCAGCCGGTGGAGTGTAAGGGCTAGGGTCTTCAGTTGTCGGGTCAGGTGTGACAGTAGTATTGGTGAAAGGGTCTACAAAGGGTTCGCCATCATGAAACTTGTCCAGCGCCTCTTCAACTTCTGGCTTTAGCTCTGGCGGAATGTAATGAGGTGCACTCGGGTTATTATCCTGAGCATTACCGGAAGCGATACTATCGAAAGCATCAGATATCTGGCGGCCAATAGGGGTATGTTTTGGCTTATCAAAAAAGGTGTCGTCAGGTTTGCCAGTGGTTGGATCCTTTAAAATATCGTCTGAAATATCATCGAAGATATTTGGGCGCTCAGCAATCCATTCTTTTAGGTCATCTAGAGTGACATCATCAACATCGGTAGGCTCGGGATTGTAATAACAGTAAGTATTAATACCGACAGTGGCTTCAGAAGTAAAAGGATCGAAATCAGCACAATCAACGTCAGGTGACTGCTGCCAAGTAGGAGTAGCCTGTTGAGTATTAGTATAACTATCGTCGGTAGTCTGCCACGGGTGAGGCTCTTGGGGCCAGCCAGGAACATAACGTGAAGATAACCTATAGACGCGAGTCATCGTTACTTGAAAAGGTGTTGTGTCACACACCTGAGGTAGTGAATAGTCATAAGTAATACTTTGCTCACAATTTTGATAGTTAGTCTGGGGAGTATCAGCGGGGCAATTAGTATTAGATGAATTTTGAGGTAAAGGAGGAGTTACAGTCCTAGAGAGTGTTGGGCTATCAGTACGGGGCCAATTAGATACGGAAGTTAGTTTACAGGAAGTAGCGGGTTTAACTATACCGCAAGCCTGTATCTCTGGAATATATTGGCCACCAGCAGGGCAAGATGGGTCAGGTTGACCATCACCTTTACACCAACCCGATTCAGCGGTAACGCATTCATATATTTCTAATGCAGTAAGTGCAGTTGTTGCAGTCATAACAAGAGGGTGACGCTTAACTAGGGCGTTAAACATGCCTCGGGCAAAACTCTGCTGCGTAATGCGCTGTGGCATGTAAGTAGGTAGTTTGGTTGAGCCTATAGGCTTGGTCATGGTGCCAAGCGTTCTATTGTATTTTGGGTTGTTGGGGCTACCGATGACCTGCTTTTGATATATCGAGTTGTTTTTCTCAATAAACCATTCGATGGTGCCGATTTTTGAGTCGTAAGCGGCATGGGTACTGCCAGCGAAAAATAGCGATAGGGGAAGTAATATTAATCGTTTCATTTAAAGCCTCGTTCGTGGCCGTTCTGCGGCGGACTGAGCAAATCAGACAGTCACAGTCCAGCCGCGAACGAGCTTCAAACATTAACCGCCGTTGGCGCCTTTGCTGATAAACCGACCCAGCAATGACATACCTACAGAAGCAGCCAATACAACTGCCATGATGGCGAAACCAGCAGCCAGAGCGATATCAACGTCTGCCAACACTTCGGTTTGAATCGCTGTTACTTGCGTCTGGTCCAGAGCGGCGTGGGCGGTACTGGCTACAGTACCAACAGCTAAAGTAAGAGCTGCTATTAAGGTGCTACGCATTTTCATAAAAAATACCTACTTTACTGGGCGGGATGCCCGTTCAATGATTTGGCGTACAGCGCGGTAAGCAACACCAACACCGTAGCCGGTTATAAAGCACAACAGACAAGCGCCGATAAATTGCGGAAGAATGTCAGCCATACTTATTCCTTAACGCTGCTGGCCTGCTATTAAGCCACCGATAAAGCAGGCGACTAAGCAGGCAGCAACGAATAACTGGGTTAAAATTTCAGCGTCAGACACTAGCTGGCAGCCTTAACAGGAGAGGGGACTTCAAAGTAAGTGTGCTCCCAGTCGTTGGCTAAATAGCAAGTGTGGTCTGCTCCGGTTTTGGTCTTATATGACCTGTTCCATACCGGCAGAATGAGACGCTTATCTTTAAGCTGGTTGAGCTTGGCGACAGCACCGGAATCAATCAGAGTTTTGCTGATCGCGATGATTTTGGTCTGCTCCTGAACGTAACCGAAGTTATCAACGGTTGTGGTAGCAATGCCAAGCTCTGTAAATGTCATCACCTCGCCGGTAGCGCGGTTTGTGAAGTTGCGTTGGCTGACGCCTTTACAGATACCAATTACTGCGTCGCCGTCGAATTTAATTTTTGATAAGTCCATGCTGTAGCTCCTAATGAACAATGTAAGAAAGTAAGTGTTGCGGGATGGTAACGGGCTTAGCTTCAAGCACGCGCACCAACGGAACTACGTTGCTTGCATGGTTGTCGCATTGCTCGTGTGGTAATGAGATATCTATCTCATAGTCTTTAAGCAGTGTTTTATGACGGTAAAACGTTGCCTTAGGTAACATTGACCGGACATCGAAACCCTGACGCCACAGAGCGTAGGTGCCTTGAATTTTCGACGGCAAATTAATCAATTGCTCATCTTTGATACTGACATTGGCGGTCATTTCTAACCTCGATATATATTCATTAAATAGGGAGCTAATACCTAGCTCCAGGATTTGGCGTGCAGATGGGTTTGGGTCGTCAGTGATTTTCTTGAGCTCTGGTGCACGCAATACCAGTTCAAGTCTCAGCTTGTCTTCAGCGAAGCCAAGCAAAGGGGATTGGAACAGGTGAGGAGGGAGTCTATGCCCTTTCTCACCGCCCATAATTTCATCAAATTTGCTGTAGCCTTTTAGCGCCCAGCGCTTACTGGTTTGGCCTACATAAAAAGTGCCTTTTTTAACGGTACTGCGCCCGTGACGAGTGCGGGTTTTGATACCGGCAGCATCAATAAAGGCGCGAACGTCTGACAGGCTTGGTAGCTGGAACATATAGTTAATGTCCAACCGCTTAACGAAGTACAAGCCAGAGCGAATACGGCGGCGTGTAATATCATCCACAACGAAACCGGCTTGCTCTGATATGGCGTCGAGCGTGCGCTCAACTAACAGGTTTAAATCATCAGTACCAATGACGTTGTGGCCCTGCAAAAACTTAGTCGGGTTGCCTGAAATATAAAGCTTGTCTGCGTACTGTAAGCACTCTGAAATCTCGTTACTTTTAACGGCTATTGAGCTTTCAAAGCTGCCCTCAAATTGCTTAGGGCAGGCAACTAACCAACGCTCAACACCATCAGAATCAATTTTCTGAACGTGACCGTTGTTAATGCGCTTATGCCGAAACGGAATTACAGCAGTTACCCAGTCAATCATGCTGTAACTCCTTTCGATAAGCCGTTAAGACCCATTTCACAAGCCCATTCGTCAGAGCACCCAATAGGTTTTTTACATGCCTGAGGTGAGTCCCAGTTATCAGATTTACCGCACTGATTACAGTAAACTGTGCCTTGCTCAACAAAGCGGTATATTGCGCCTTTGTAGTCGTCTGAATGGCGGTTATCGAGCATATTAAGCTCGTTAACAACGGACTTAGCGGCAAGGCGGTTATCGCGTTTGGTTACGGGCGTTACCGGTTTTGCCGGGTGTATGGCAAGAATTACGTAGGAAGTCATGCCATCATCTCCGCTGTGGTATAGCGATCGCTATTTGGAAATACAAAGTGCAGCTTGTGCTTTGGTACACCAACGCTGGTGAAGTAACGCATAACGTCTTTCTGGTCGACAAAAGGGCGGTCAGTCGTGAATTCCAGCGGTAAGAAAAACTTTGGTGTGGCTGTTTTGATATACACCACAGCCTGATAAAAACGGATGTTATCGCCAACAGCCGGAAAGGCTTCAACAACTTGCAGTAAGTTGTGGTCGATAAAGGCTTTCAGGTCTTGGCGGTTCATAGCGAACACCCTTTGGTAGCAAAGTAATCAGCAACCATTAAGACGAAAAACATGTAAAGAAAAGTGGCAGTCGTAAATGAGTGCAGAAGCAAATCACCAAGGCTTAAAGCCAGTCGAATTAATCTAACTTGCAGACGTTTGTTCATGCTGCACCGCCTGACCATGCAATCAGGAATTGGAAAGCAAAGTAGAAAGCCAGCGGCATAGCTACGAACTTAAACAGAATAGAAAATACTTTATCTAAGCGGTCAAGTAGTCTCATACTGCACCGCCTGTAGGCGCTAGTGAGGCAACAAACATTGCACCGAAAATAAGGGCCACACCTAAAATGCCGTGAGCGGATTTACCTGAGAAAACCCACTGCCTGCAGAAAAGACAGCCACCGATAACCATCGAAACGGCAAGCAGGCCGTAGGGTAAAGATGGGTTGCTTAATAGCTGGTTCATGACGAAAGCCCCTTAACCCGTGAGTTTTTAAGGCGGCGTTCTTCGCGCAGGGTATGACGAACCTGAGAAATATTAGGGTAAATTTTACAGGTTAATGGTGAGCTAAAGTTGCACTGGTCAAAGTCAGCACAGCCACAGTTTTTTATGCGATAAGGGTCAAAAGACGCACCGCAAATTGAGCAAGGTTCAAAAACACCATCATCAAAGTCGATTTCAGATTGAGATTTATCCACAGAATCTGTGGACGGTTCAGGTATAACTAGGCGCTGACCAGTGGTTTCAGGAGAAGCGGCGGGAACCGGAGTTTCCACTGTTTCACACTGGCCAGCTAAAAGATTTTCATTTTCTGTTAAGGGTAACTGTGTTGTTTTACTGGAGTTTTGTTCGCTCATGGTTCCCGCCTAGAGTATACTTTGTTAACTGAATTAAAGTTCACCTTTAGGTGAACACATGAAGAGAATAGTTCACCAGTTGGGGAACGTCAAGAGGTAAGTATGAGCTTTAGTGCAAATCTGATAGATGAGTTTAAAAAAACTAAAGGGATAGCTTCTGATGCAGCAACAGCTGAGGTATTACCCGCGATAACAAAGGGACGTCTATCCGAGGTTAAATCAGGCAAAAGACACCTGACTGAAGAGCAAGCTCTGTTCATTGCCCATGAGTGCAATCTGTCGGTTGACTGGGTGCTAGTACAGCTGGCAGAGGAAACCGCTAAAAGCGAAGAAGCCAAACAAGCATGGCACCAATTAGCAAAAAAGCTTAATAAGTCAGTCTCAGCCGCAATTCTGGCTTTAATTGTTATTTTTAGCGGTTTAAATCTGAACGGCGAGCCTAGCCCCCGTTTTGCTTAATATGCTATAGCTCATAATGTATATTATGTTAAATGGTAAATTATTGATAAGGCTGTACATTATGACGATTATGCCCGTTATACCTGCCGTTCCCCTCGTTTTATCAGTAATTTGCCAGCCTTATACTTTGGTTCAATTTAGCCAGCGTAAGGCCCATTTTATGCAGTTTCCTGTTAGCGGCACGAAAGCCGTTTTTATAACAATAGGGAATTAATAATAAGATGTTGATGCAAACAAAATCTATCAGCGACCGCTGTTTGTTGCTGGCCGTTGGGTTTTTCGAGCCCGACCCTGTGGAAAATTCACGGCCTGATATCACCAGAATAGCCACCTTTTGCGGTGTAAGTGAGCGAACTGTGCGGCACTGGCTTAAGAACGGGATGCCAAAACGCGCACGGGCGCACTTTGAAAATTTACTGGCTGGGGATTATCTGCCGGATAATTGGCGCAAGCATGGGTTAAGTGTGGCTGCTGACCGTGTTTACCTGGCGGCTGGTTACAGCGTGCCGCTGGACGTAATACGGTACTGGCCGATGCTGTGCAAAGCAGTGGATTGGAGCAAGGCGGTAATACCCCGCCCTTAGCGCTCTGTAAATTGGTGGTCTACGCCGCGCTTTGCCAGCTCGGTGAGTATGTACAGGATTTTATCCTCGACCTTTGCCATGCGCTGGCGTAAATCAACCAGCGCCAAGGCAATAACGATGGTAGCTGCATCTGCGCCGCCGCTAAGCACTTGAAGAATTTCATTTTCCATCTTCTACCTGCTCTGGCTCTGCCAGCACTTCGACGGCCTGTATGGCTACGTCTGCGGTTTGAATGTATACCGCCGCTGGCGGACAGGTTACCGCTGCAATCAGCAGCAGGGCTTTTTTGTTGCGCTTGAACCAGTTGGTAAATTTGTTCATGTTAAATGCTCTCTGTTGTGCCGTCTGGCTTGATTAAAATAATTTCGCTTTGGTTAAGCAGGCTTCGGTATGGCTCTTTTAACTGGCCGCCTGCGGTTAGTGCAAATTGCAGTATTTGCGGGTTGTCGGGGTGCATGGCGCTTAATGCCTGCAACCGCCCCGGGTTTATTGCGCCGTTGGTAAAGTATTCAGGGCGCAGTGTTACCCCAGCTTGCGTGGCTTCTACACCCTGCCCGGCAAACCGTATTGTGTTGATGATGTTGCCTATGCCATCTGCCACCGGTTTTAACAGGTCGCTGCCTGCCTGATGCCACTTGGTTAGCTTGGCAACGGTTACGATGGCAATGCCTACCAGTGCAACGTTTATGACGGTTTCTGTTTTCATGCGAACCCCGCTGCTGTGGCTTCTTTGATTAGTGCCATGTCGTATGGCTGCTGGCCGTTTTCGTGGTAAATCATTGCGGCAATCAGCGCCGGGTAGTCGCCTTGGTTAAGGTACATATCCGGGAACAGGTCAGAGCGTTTTACTACGCTGCTCACATAGGCTTCAACGTTGTTTTCTGTGGCTGGTGCCCACCTGGCCACGATACCGCGCACGGTGTTAATGCCGTACTTGGTGCCGTAGTTTTTCAGCAGCCGTGCAGCGGCCCGTATGCCGTAAAATGGTTCGCTAAACTGTGCAAAGCGGCCATCTGTGCCGGTTTGGCCGTCCCAGTTGTTAGCGGCGTTGTATTCAATGTTTAGCGGGTTATTGTTGCGGATGCCGCGCGTTGTGTTGCCGGTTATTTTTTCCATTACTGTACCTATTGCCTGCGCCAGATTTCCGGGGCTGGTTGTGGCGGCCCCGGTTGCAGCTGGCTTTTGTTTGCTGTAATACATTGCGCCGATGATGGCCGCGCCTGCGGCAAGGGCAAGAGCGCGCATTAGAACATTTCCGCTATTTCAACTATTGAAGCTTTGACGGTGCCTGATACCGTTACCAGCTCTGTTTTTACAACGCTGGTATTCGCTGACTGACCCCTTACTTCTAAAATTGCGTGTTCGCCCGGTGTTGTTTCAACGACAATCGGGGTTGCAGCATTAAAGCCTGTTGGGTTATCGCCTGTTGCTGATACATTTGACTGCGAGAATTCAGACGTTGATATCTTTATCTGTGTTACTACGCTTTGTGATACCAGAAGCGCGTGGTCCCCTTTGGCCCATAAGTTGACTATTCCTGTACCTAGTGACGTTGGCGCTATTGTTTTCACAAATGTCATGTTGTTGTCGTATATGCGGATATTTGCACCGTAGAACGCAAAGCCGTTTTCTACCTGTGCATGCATACCTGGCGTGGTATTGATGCTGGTATCATTAACCAAAGTAACGGCTGACTGCTGTATGTCGGTCTTTCGCCACTTCTGAAAGCCCAGCATAAATACGCTCTCGCCTGCCAGATATAACCGGCCAACGTCAACAAAATCTTTGGTTAGCGCTGCATTGCCGGTAAGCTTGCCCGTGGTTAACTTGTAGCCGCTTGGTGCCACTGAGCGTATAAGTGCAAAATTTTCTGCATTAACGGCAAGATAGTTCGTGCCGCCTATCGCCATCGAACCCTCAACATCAAACACCTTTACTGTTTCAAAGCTTTCAAAGTCGGCTGTTTTTACAATTGCGCCTTTTGAATTATCTTCCAGATAGATGTAAAACTCGCCTGCAAAAAACGTGTACGGCCTGCTATCAAGCCAGCCAGCACTAAACCCCAGTACGCCAGATGGTATTAGCACAGTTGAACCCGAAATCTGTACATTATCTTTAACCAGTATGTTTATTGAATTGCCTTTGTTGTACACGTAGCAGCTTTCTTTTTCTCCCATTAGCACGCCACCCACATAGGTGTTTGCGCCATCCTGTAACAGCGCTGATGTGCGCGTACTCGTTGGTTGCAGGGTGAATTTCAAAGCGTCATTTACAGCGTATAGGTCGCCCGATAACGGCAGCTCTTTTGTTTGGCCGGCTTCAACTGAATAATTACAGGCCACTTGGTTTCCGATGAATATTTTCCCCAGCGCCTTTATATCAATGCGCTGGTTTTGAGCTGTTATGCTGTTCAGCTTTGTCAGCCCATCAACCAGCTTTCGCTTTGTTGCTATGCCGCCAGCAGCCTTTATCGTTACGCCATTATTAACCAGCTTTGTCTGACTCCAGAACAGCGTTACTGTGGCATCTTCATCCGTACTTACGTAGATAATCGCGCCCATGCGGTCTAACTCAACCGCGTCACCGTTTAGCACTTTTGATGCAAATATTTCCCGGCTTTCTGCGTCCAGAATGCGCACAAATACCTGGCCGCTTGAGCTGCTAAGCAGGTTAAAAAAGCGGCCCACACGGCGAAAATCACGCTCTTCGCCCTTTATTGTATTTAAGTTAAATAACATATCTGCCCCTTACTTGCGCAGTGCAAACGCCACGCCGACACCGGCTAGGCCTAGAAAAATCCACATCATGTTCTTACCTTGCTCTATTGCCAGTTGCTGGCCGTCACTGCGGCTGGCGTTGTCGGCAAATTGCAGGGCAACCCGTGTGGTATCAATGGCAAAGTTGTCCTTTTCGCTACTGAGCTGGCGTGTGGTGTCGAGCAAATCCCGGTACAGCTCCCCGCCGAACTGCACCGATTCACGGGCCAGCAGGCTGTTTTCTGCTGCCAAATCCCGCGCCAAGCTGTTGCCCTCGGCAATGGCGGTGGTGGCTACGCTGCTGGTGCGGTCTATGGCCTCATAGGCTGTTGATTCCATGCTCGACAGCGCTTTGCCTGTTACGCCGTCAGCCAGTAAAAACGCGCCTTGTGCCACATCATTTACGGTGTTCATGGTGGCGTTTACGCCTTGGCCCACAAGGTCAAATGCGCCGCCGTCTGTTACGTTAACGGTGCCGCTGACATTGGCACCTGATAGCATACCGTCATACATATCACTGCTGCTGCTGACTGTGTTGTTGTTACCAAACAGCCCGGTACTGTCTTGC
This sequence comes from Rheinheimera sp. ATLC3, assembly GCF_059429535.1. Classification (NCBI taxonomy): domain Bacteria; kingdom Pseudomonadati; phylum Pseudomonadota; class Gammaproteobacteria; order Chromatiales; family Chromatiaceae; genus Rheinheimera; species Rheinheimera sp. ATLC3. Next base: position 132,577 of record NZ_CM182103.1, on the reverse strand, counting down.
AGGCCGTAGCTGACACTGGTGTTGCTTGTGCTTTGTTGGCTGGTGTTCCTGCTGCTGCTGCCGCCCATGTTAAAGCCCTATTGTGTACACTCGCTCTGCTTCAACTGCGTTAAACCGGCGCATGGCGCGGCCCAACTTGTGATTGGCGGTGTGAAACCTGATATTTTTGCACCCGGCCTGCCTGGCTTTGTCGATAATCAGCCTGCAATGCTTTGCCAGTTGCTGCCCTTCTGCGCACACAACACACAGCTCTTTGTGGCTGCTGTATGTCTCCAGTCGCAGAACAAAAAAACATTCTTCAATTCTGATAAGCTCGGCCCTGCCTTGCTCTATCTCTGCCGTTATCTCTGGCAGGAAGTTGCCAGCCGCGTGACGCACAACGTGCGCCATGCTGGCCGGTAGTACTGTTACTTTTTCCACAGCAGATAAACCACCAGCGCGACACCGGCCAGTAACAACACTTGGTTGCTACTGGCTGCCATGCCTTGCTGGCCGAAGTTTACGCCGCCGCCCTGAAAGCCAATGCTTGACGCCTGATCACCGGTCTGGCCGCTGGCAGAGCTGCTGTTACTCAGGCCGCCGCCCCCGGTCAGGCTGGTAAGTGAGCCAAGCATTATGCTGCCGCCTGTTTTTCAGCGCGGCGCTTACGCCACCACGTTAGCGTTAGCTCCGCCAAAATGGCCGCTACGGTTGCCGTGCTGACTGCAATCAGCAGTTTTTTCGGGTCTAAGTTGTTCATAGTAATTTTGCCTTCTTCGCTACAATTGCCACTAACAGCGCGCCGCCTACGTATGCAGCAACACGCGGCATTGATAAGCCAAACACGTTGACGTTATCTACTGCTGCCGTGTTGCCGCTGCCCGGTTGCTGTTTGCCCTGCTCTACCTCTACCGCCGCGCCGGTTGGCACTGGGTTTTCATACGCCTTTTCGACGTATGTAAGCTGTGGGTTTTTCGCGGCCTGAATGGCTTCATACTGGGCATAGATACCTGCCGCAGCATTTAGAAAGTTTTGTGCGCCGCCCCAAAACCCGCCGCCTGATGTGGTGGCAGCGGGTGAATTTGGGATGTTCTGCGCAACGGTTGACGTTGGCTGAATCATATTTGCCCCCTTACAGGCCGGTCATGGTAAAGCGGTCGTAGTACTCTACGCCGATGGTTACCTGGCCGCCGGTGGTGGCTTTGGTTTTGGCGCGGAAGTCCTGAATACCTTGCGTCAGCGGTAGCGTGTTGCCTAAATCGCCCTGCAGTGCAAAGTCAACGGTAAACATGCCAGCCTGCGGCACGCGGCGAACCTGGCGGCCATAGTCTTTCTGCATTTCTTCGTTAACGTCTTTTGGGAATTCAAACCAGCGCGTGTTATCAATAATCAGCTCCACCGCTTCAATGTCAGCCTTGAACGCGTGCAGTGCCTTGATGTTGGCACCGGCAGCGGCGGCAGCTGGCAGCGTGGTGTGCTCGCTGAATTCGCCTGCGCCTTGCGGGAACGGATAACGGCGGTACTTGCGCACCCACTGATTCATTGCCGGGAACGGTGCCGATTTTTCAGCAAACACCTGTACGGCCGGGTTAACTGCTGCGGCGTCAATGTCAAACGTGATAGTTGCCGTTGACAGGCCCAGCGTTGCAAGACCGAAAAAGCGGCCATCTGCCAAGGTGGCGTGGATATCATCTTCGTTAAAGTGCCACGTTACATAACCTGCCTGAATGCGGCGGCCATAGTAGGCGTCGATGGTTTGCATTTCTGCCAAGCTGGTGAAGTTACTGATTAAACGGCCATTCAGCTCTAGGCGCACGTTTAAGCACTGCGCTGCTGTAAGGTTGGTCAGTTTAAAGCGCAACTTGTCGTAAGTTGGGCCAATAGGTAATTGCAGCGAAGCCGTTTGACCTGCCACAACGTTTTCAATTTTTTTCAGTTGTTCAAAGCTGCGCATAATTTGTTACCCCTTATGCGCCAGTAATGCGGCGAACCGCACTTACTTTATTTTTTAATGTCAGGACGACAAGACCTGCCGCCACCATCAACCCGAAGGTTTTTAAATCTGCTTTCATGCTGTTTGCCCTGCGTTGTTATGGGTGAAATTGCAGGCAGAGCGTGGCGGAATAAAAAAGGCGTTTTAAAACGCCTTTTAGAATGGATTTCTGAAATTTTTAAAAATTAATGGTCTTTGGTGCGTAGTTTCCTATGCCGCCAGACTTCACAAGGTAATGCTTGCGCCGGTCAAACTGGCGGTTTTTTTCGCCCAGTTCGATTATCTCTGCCATGTCGCAGTCAATTTCTTCACACCAAAATTTGGCGTCAATTTTGGCCTGCTGCGCACCGACTACCAGCGTTTCGCATTGGGTAATGATGGTTTTGGGTATTTCAACCGGGCGCTGAAATACAAAGTGGTTAACGATACCGAACTTGCGGCCCCCGGTTGCAAGCTCGCCAATGATGGATTGCTCTTTGCCGGTGGTTAGCATGTACTTTGCCATTTCCTCCCATACTATGTGCAGCTCCCGCTTGCCGTCTGCTGCATCCCACATCAGTTGGCCGAACCGTAATGCTTCGCCCCGGTATTTTTCGCCAATCACTTTAGGCTGGTACGCCACCGCAAACGGCTTGCCGCTGGCCCATGCTTCGATAAATGCCTTTGTAAAAGTCGCCCACGTTGTGTAATGGTGCACCTTGCGGCCACCTAACCCATTTAGCGCCGGTATTCTGTTAGGTTTGTAGTCGCCGTAAATATCAAACAACGCCACGCAGTTGCCTATTAATTTCATGTTTTTAACGGCTATGGCTTTACCGGCACCGGACGCGCCACAGTACGCCACATGGCGTACTTTCAGGCTGTTGTTTTCGTTAATTGCCATCAGCTACCCGCCATTAGTTTTGCCTGGGTGGCTAAATCGCGGTCGTAGCCGTCAAGCCCCGGATGCTCTTGCTGTTCAACCACCTGTTGCTGCTCTGCGGTTTTCTGCTGCTCTTGCTCGGCTTTGGCCGCTTCCTCTGCCAGCTGCTGCAACACGTTTTTGGTGATTTTATCGCCCAGCGTGTAAGTGGCAACGATGGCGGCTATGTAAACGCTGTACCTGTCAAGAAAGCCGGTGTAATCGGTAACGCCCATTTTTACCAGCGCCGGTGCCACTGCGGCGGCCCATTCTTTGCGGTCGCTTTCATCCAGCCCGGTATTAGCGCCTAACCATTTATCAATTACCCACTCGACAGCCTTTAGCGCACCCAGTGCCACACCTTCGGCCTTGCTTACGTCTTTTTTTGCGGGTTCCTCGGTTTCTTCTAAATCCGCGCCGTCTGCGATTTTGCCGTATTTTGCCAGTGCCGGTGAAAGCTCGACGCCTGCGCCCTGATCACCATCATCTGTAAACGGTAAATCTGTATTAACTTCGCTAATTTCGTGGTTTTGCTCGCTCATGCGTTAGCCCTTATTCCGAATATTGTTAAGCCGATAGCCAGCAGCACAAGGCCGCCAGTTTTGATTTTTTCTAAGTTGTTTTTTTGAATTTCAGCCTTTTCATCGTCTGAAATTTCAGACTGCAACTGTTCGCGCAATTCCGCGCTGTTTGCGGTTTGCGTCTGTTTTGTCGGCTTCCACTCTGGCGATTCTTCCGCCGTCATGGGTGCGTCTAAAAGCTTTTGCAGTTTTTTCTGAATTGCCGGGGCTGATGTGGTGCTTAAGTGTTTGCAATCCGGGTTTTGGCAATGCACATACAGCAGCTTTGAATTGCCCCGTTTTTTAATGTGTGCGGTATGCTGCTCGCATGCTTCGCACTGGATTATTTTTAAAGTTTCGCCTGCCATTTAAAGCCCTCCACCCCTTCAATTCGTATTTGCTGATTACCTGGCTGGGGCCAGTTTTGTGCAACCTGTGCCAGCAGCTGCCGGGTGTTGCGAATTTCCAGCTCTATTTCTGGTGCCAATGCCTTTGCAAGCCTTGCCTGATTAATGAAATTCGCATTAACCACCGCACGCATTTTGTTTAGCAGCGCCGTTAGCCGCTGCTCAGCTGCACAGATTTCTGTAACCACGTTACCCCCTCGGCCAGCCGGTTTTTTGATACAGGTCGTCAAGCTGTGCCTGCTGTGTTTCGCCTATTTTTTTTAAATCTTCCAGCGCAGATTGCTGCACTGCGCAAAGTCTCGCTAATTGCTGAACTCTGCCCTCTAGCTGCTCCACGTAGGTAACAAGGTTTTTAATTTTTTCACTGCCGAACATGCGGCCCCCTTAGTGCGTAGTTGTGGTGAAATCTGGCTTTGCCGGGTTCCACGGTTTTGAATATTTCAGAGCTGGGGCCGGCTCAACCTGGCCGTACCGGCCTATCCTCCAGCGCTCGGTGCCGATTTTTACCGTACAGCCGCGCTCCATGTGTGCCATTGCTGCGGCGTCGATGCCTAAAGTTGCGAATTTTGCCCCCAAAGGCTGGGGCGTACAGTTATTCCCACTAGTCCAAGACAGGTCGGCTGCGCCAACGGAACGGCACGCCTTGCGGCGCAACTGCCACTGGTCAACCCGTGTTAAGGCGATATCCCCACCGGCAATAACCCCCTTCACCCGCTTAGCGGCTTCGCCGTACTGGTTAGCCATTGGCTCAACCTCATACTGCAAACCACAGTCGACCTGTTTCATGGCCTTGATAAAATCGACAAACTTTTCAGATTCCGCGCCCTGCCGTACCAGCTCTAATTGCTTGGCTTCTACGCTTTTACCAACCCGCCGCAGCTCGCGATACACCGTAATCGGGTCGCAGCCTTGAAACTGAAATTGGCGGATGCCCCATGTACTTTTCCACGTTTGTACGTTGTGTATGGTGTCGCTGACTATCTGGCCGGTTTCTTCACAAATCAGGCTTTCAACGCCGTTGGCATTGATGTTTTTTGCTATGTACTTGGCGATATAAGCAGCCGCGCCACCTTTGCGGCGTCCGGTTTCATCGCGGGGTGTTGTTTCAATGGCTTCAACGGTAAAGCGTGGTGCACTTGGCAAGTAGTTTTTAACCGGTGCCTTAACTTTCTTGCCCTGGCTTTTTGCGTAGCCATACAGCTGACGCGCACGGCGGTACTTGCGGCGCAGCTCTTTGCGGTGCTTAAACCGTGCTATTAATTCGTGCCTGTCCTCAGCGCAGAAGTATTTTTTAATGATGCGGCTGATATTCTTTGCGCTGGCTGGGTCGCACCAGATCAGCATATGCCAGTGTGGACAGCTGTCTTTGTGTGGTTCTGCTACCCGTACACCAAAATAGTATTGGTTCACCAGCTCTAACCGCTTGATTGCAGAGCGTGCCTTGGCCCATGTATCTACCAGATATTTCTGCGCATCCTTCGGCGTGCTGCCGTTCCAGTTCTTTGCGCTGCTGTGGTACTTGCTCGGTGCTGTTAACGTGAAAAACAGCCCTTGCAGCTGCATTTCTTCGGCGTAATCCTCTAACCCGCTTATGCGCTTCATCAGCTCACAGCGCATGTTTTCAGGGTCGCCCATGCCAGCCGCCAATGCCTTTTCCAGACTGATAACATCACCGTCCTGATTAATCATTTCGCCCGACTTGGCCCACTCCTGCGTAGCCAGCTGGTCGCGCACCCATTCAGCAACCGCTTGCTTGCTGGCATACGGCGACACATGGCCCACGTTACCGGCAACAATTTCCAGCAGTTCTAAGTAGCGCTTGCGCACCGTTAGCAGCTTGCGACACCACCACTTGTCGCACTTCATCTTAAGTAGGCCAATTTCCATAAATTCAGCTGGCTTACCTTCATCTGAGTAAAACGGCGGCGTCACTTCCGGAACCTGCTGCTTTGCATACTCGCACAACCAGAAGTAACAGCCCTCTAAACCGTCTCCGGCTTCGGCCCGTTCCAGTAATTTTCCGTACATATCCGCAGCAATGCGCCCAGCTGTTTTACGCACTGCGTCTTTTGTGGCAATGGCTTTGTAAGGCAGGCTGAACTGGCGCAGCTGCATATACACCGGTGCAATTTTGCGGCGGGTTTTGGCAGTGGCTTCGCGCAAATTGGTATTGCGCTCGCGCGCCGGCTTTGATATGGCATCGGTGTAAAACTGGTGCGTAAGCTTTGAACGGATGCGGGATGGCAGGCCGCTAACCTGCTTTTTCATCCACGCTATATCGTACTTATCCGGGCGCTGGTTGTCGGTTATCTGGTTAAACATCAGGCCCACCTTATAACCATTACTTCTTCATCCGCACCAACCGGATAAAACAGTTTTTCATCACCGCGCTTATAAATAATGCTGGCAACGTAGGTAATACCAACGTAGGTAATACCTATCATTTTCCCTGAAAACTCACCTTTAGCTGTCAATATGCCAACGCGGCCATTGCAACAAACAATTTCGCCATCAAACTGTTGCGCCGCTTCTTTGCCTTTCATTGGTATATTTAAAATTAATGGCGGCTCTACCGCCTTGGTGATTTCTTGCTTTGGCGCTAAACAGTTACCTCCGCAATCAGCAGGCCAGCAGTGCTCACATGTTTTTGTCATGGCAGCACCACCCCTTTGCTTTCAGGCTTGGCCGCTTCAATTTTCTGGTGTCGCAGCATGAAAAGGCGCTCGTACCGCTGCGCTGTTTTTAGCCGGTCTACGTTGGTTTTCAGGCCGTGAATACAGCCGGTGCGAATTTTTGCCAATATATAATCGGCCTGCTTTTTTGCTTCGGCTTCGTCCTTGATGGCGGCTGCCATATAAGACACCCCGTAAAGCTGGTTGCTGTTTTGGTAGCCATCTATCGCACTTTCGCAGTAGCGCTTATGGATGGCCACCATAGTTTTAAAACCGTGTCCGGTGTACATTGCTGGCGTCATGGCAGCACCCGCCCTGCTACCGCCCACGCAGCGCGGTTAGCTCTGTTATCTCCGATAATTTCAATCATGCACAGCTTTGAAAATGGCATTTTTTTACACTTAATCGCCATATTCCGCGCCGCTTCGATTTCTTCACGGGCTAGTTTGAAATGGTACTCCGACTGGTCGTAATTCCATTCAATCATTGTTTTGCAGCCTGCAAATGGACTGCTTTCCTCGTAGTGCCTGGCAGTTTGCAGGCATTCAATGCCGCGCTTGATGTGGTTGGCGTGATATTTAACAAAGTGAAGTAACATGCTCATGCTGCACCACCTTGCATGGCTTCAATTGATTTGGTTTGCATTTCATCTGCGCGCTTACGCAGCCTTGATGCCATTTCTTTGCAGATATTTTCTGCCATCTGGCTACCCTGCTCTGCCACTTCCATCAATGCAGCTTCTTCGCACAACGCATTGGCTGCAAGGCAGTAGCCGTGCCATATACCCAATTGCCGTATTCTCTCAGTGCTCATGCTGCACCCCCGCAAAGCGCTTTTACTGCGCGGCTGGTTTGGCCGGTGTAGGCAATGCGGTTATCAACAATACTCATGCCAAGGCTGGCTTTCAGTGCTGCCAGCTTTTCGCAACGGGCTTGAATTACTTCCTCTGAAAGCATGCCTTTGTAAATTTTGCGTAAAGTGGCTATGTCGCTTTCAAAGCTCTGTTTGGCCTGTGCGTCTGCTTTACACTGGCGAATCATGCGCTTAAGAAATCTGAACTGTGCTAACAGCTTCAGTTTTTGTTCATGTACGGATAGTACTGTACGTTTCGCCAGTGGTTGTGCCGGTCTGCCCTGTGGAATAGCGCCCAGCGTCGATAGGTTCGATATGGTGTGCATAAGGTTTGCTCCTGATTGTTTTCTCCTCCGCCGCTTTTGCGCTCCCCTCCGACAGGGAGAAGGCAAACAGCTGGGATAACGGAGGCTAAGAACCAGCTGCTGCCTATCGGAGTGCCGCCGTTTGTTCTGAGGGGAACCTGGCGACGAACAAAGGATAATCGCAGCCTCGAAGTACTTCAATGATGCGATTTGGTTGCTGGGCTCGAAGTATCGCCCTACACTTCACATGGAAAACATGTTCTGAGGGGAACAAAAGTGAAAACTGTCGAATATCTCGACGCGGTTAAAGCCGCGTATTCTCTGGAATCTGACTATCAGCTTGCAAAGAAACTTGCTGTTAACCAGTCTAGGATAAGCACATACAGGACAAGACCCGGCGCTATGGAAGATGATTTGGCTGTCAAAATTGCCTACCTGTTGGACTTAAACCCTTTAACCGTGCTGGCTGACGCCCACATCGAGCGCGAATCAAAGCGTGGCGCTGATAACCTAGTAATGTTCTGGCAGGAAGTAAGAAAAAGTGGCCGAATGGACACAAAAGTCCTGGGGAAAATGGTTGCTTAAGCCCTCCTGTAAGGTGGTAATAAAAGTGGCAATTTTTGCACATAGCCGCTTTTATTATCACCCTAACCTACTGACAAACCTCGCATAATTTTTCCAATCTCACCAAAACTGTATATTATGTTAAATTCCTAATGTTGAATTAGCAGATACTGAAAATTGACGATTCCGCCCCTTTGTTCAAATTCCAAACCCAAAGGCGCATTTATTGCAGTTACCAAAAACCGGCACAAAGACCGGTTTTAATAACTAAACGGAATTTAAAATAATATGTTGATGCAAACAAAATCTATCAATGACCGCAGTTTGTTATTGGCTGTTGGGTTTTTCGCACCTGATCCCGCCGCTGGGTCTCGCCCTGATATCACCAGAATAGCCACCTTTTGCGGGGTTTCTGAGCGAACCGTAAGGCACTGGATGAAAAACGGCATGCCAAAACGGGCCCGGGCGCACTTTGAAAATTTACTGGCCGGTGACTACCTGCCGGATAATTGGCGCAAGCATGGCTTAAGCGTTGCTGCTGACAGGGTTTACCTGGCTGCTGGGTATTCTGTGCCGCTGGACGTTATACGTTACTGGCCGATGCTATGTAAGGCGGTGGATTGGAGCAAGGCGGTGATACCCCGCCCTTAGTCGCGCTCTGCAAATTCGTGTGGCGGCTTTTCCTTTAGCGCCATTACGGTGATGATGTACAGTATTTTATCTTCTACCTTGCGTAGCCGCTTTGACAGCGTATAGAGAAAATACACAAGTGACATGGTGGCGGCATCTCCGCCGCCCTCAAGCACTTTTAACAGGGCTTCAAATTCCGGCGGCATCGTCGGATTTCTCATGCTGTGCGGGTTGCTCTGTCAGCTCTGGCACTGGCTCTGGTACGGGTGACTTACCCAGCGTTTGACGGGCTTCGTCGTGCGCCTTATCTGCCACTTCCAGTACGTTACCGACTACCAGCGCCGTTGGCGTGCCTACTACTGCCAGCAATGTCAGTACGATTGCCTTGTGCTTTTTGTATTGGGTAAAAAACCATTTCATGCTGTTGTTTCCTCGTTTACTTCTGCGTTGATTAGCCCATAAAAGGCCGGTTTCAGTCGGCCTATGCCGTCTGTGATTTTGGTAAATAGTGCGGCATTGCCCGGGTGCGCTTTTTCAATGGCAGCTCGCCAGCTGGGGCTGATTGCCATGCTGCTATCTATGTACTTGCTGTTGAGGTAAAACCCTGCGCGGGTGTACTCCACATGATCAGGCGGAAAGATGGCCTGATAGGCGTTAAACAGCGCATCGGTAGCCGGTTTAATGGCCTTTTGCCCTGCGGCAGTAAAGCGGCCCACGTAATACACGCCAGCGGCAAGTGCTGCCAGCGTGATTAATGACGGCAGATAGTCTGCCAGCTTAGGCGAGGCCATCAGAGACCGCCGCTGTGATAAGTGCCAGTTCATAGGGCTGTTGCCCGTTTTCGTGGCGAATCATGGCTGCAACCACCGCTGGATAGTCTGCCGCCTGCAACGTTAAATCACGGAACAGGCCGGTTTGTTTTTCCACGCTGGTGATATAGCTTTCTGTGTCGTTTTCAGACGTTGGCGCCCAGCGGTTAATAATGCCCCGAATGCTGACAAGGCCGTATTTATCGCGGTACGTTTTAAGCAAGCGCCCTGCGGCCCGTATGCCGTTGTGCGGTGTGTCGAAGATAACAAAAGCGCCATCGTCGCCGGTTTTGCCCTGCCAGTTATCGCTGCTTTTGCGAATGTTTAGCGGGTTGTTGTTACGTATTCCCCGTGGTGTCATGCTAAATAGCTCCTTGATAAACCCAATAGGTGACGGTGTGTTGATATTTGCCGCCGGCGCCGGTACTGCGGCGGTTTCACCTGGCGCAGTCACAACGGGCGAACCCTTGCGGCTGACGTACCACCAACCCGCCCCCAACGCAGCGGCTGTTACTAACCCAACCGCTAAGCGTTTCATGCTTCTGGCTCATTTGGCTGCGTGACAAAAGCGCCGTCGACGTAATGATCACCTAACTGGCAATCGGTCAGGCTTTGCAGCGCTATCATATTTGGCGCGCTGACTTCGCCTGACAGGTCACTGATGCCGATAACGGTTTGCACACCTTCAATATCTGCCAGCTGTGCGTAGTAAAATCTATTCATATTCCACCACCTGCCAACATGCTTTCGTTGTGCCTGATACGGCATCTATATCAACTGTCAATTGCGTTGAACTTGTTAATTTTGCCGTTGCAAAACCTGCTGACGTTGCAGAGCCGGCGTTGCTGCTAGTGTTGATTAATACAAAGCTCTTTGCCGTGTTTACCGCTGAAATGGTGATATTTGTTGCTGTTCCGCTTGTTAAAGAAACCTCCCCGGTTTGAATAGACTTAATCACGCCCTTTGCCGTTATCGCGCCCTGCGTAGCTGTTGCTGCTGCATCTACTGCCGCTTGTGTCTCTGTGGCTTTGGTGGCAATTTCACCGGTCAGCGCTGTTGCTGCGGCGTCAGTTTCATCTACAACTACCTGTGCAACGGCGGCGGTTTTACTGTCGGTGTTGGCAATAACTGCGCTTTGGCTGTCAGTGATGGCCTGCACAATCGCAGCTTGCAGTGCTGCTAAATTAGGTTGGTTGGTAATAGGCATCAGCGTTTACCCCACATAACAGACACTTTTGCTGTCGCTGCGCTGGCGTTGTGTATTTTTAGCTCGCCAACGGTGTCAAATTCCAGTGACGCAATACCGTCGATACTGCCTGCCAGAATGGCCCCAGCGTTTGCCGTTGGTGCTCCGCCCACACGCAGCACTGTTGGCGTGTCGCTGATGTTTTGCAGTATTGCAACGCGGCGCTTATCAGTTGGGCTGGCGGCCAATACGGTTACGGTTGCACCTGCGCCAATGGTGATGTCATTAGTTTGGCTGTTGGTGTTCGGGCTTTGGCTTGTTACCGTGCCATTTTCTACCGTGGCCTCTGCTGTGACTTCAATCGGTTGAATGATGCTGTCAATGCTGCCGCCTGCAATTACCACCGCGCCGCCGTCATTGGTGGTTATTTTTACCGTTGAGCTTTGCAGGTCGATATCAGCTGCAACCGTGCCTACGTTTTTCACGTAAATCAGCCTGCTATCTGGCAGTTCAATGTTGTCAGATTGGCGCACTTCGGTTTCTGCCATCTGTATAGCTGGGTCACTGATAACAATGCGGCTTTGAATGCGGCGCGCTAACAGGTATTTACCCTGCAGCGAGAACGGTTGCTTTTCACCTGGCTGTAAAATCATTTTTTACCCCCAAAAATCGCATAGCTAACACCGGCCACGCCAATGGAAATCGCCGTACCAATTAATATTTGCTTTAACGCGTTAATCATTAAATCCTGACCGCCAAGCGCGGTTGTCTGGATTAATGCGGCGTTGCGTTCCATTGCGGCATTGCTGGCCTGTATGGCCTGCGTTGTCGCGGCGTTATTGGCTGCTGTAGTATCTTCTGACGCTTTGCGCAGCGTTTCAGCCGTTAGATAGCCAAGTTCAACGCTGCCATCAATGGCATAACGGGCCGTGCTGGCACTGTTGGCAATGCTGTCTGATGCAACGTCACTGATTCGGTCAATGGCGCGGCCTGATACATTTTCAGTTGTAATCAATGCTTCCCGCGTTACCCGTTCATTGCTTCCCAGCGCTTCGCGGGATAGCTCATTGGCAAGGTAGGATTGTTCGACACCAGCCTTTAACACATCGGACACACTGTCGCGAACCGCTAAGATTGCGCCGTCTACGGTGTTAAACGCACCGCCGTCTGTCACAATAAAATTGCCGCCAACGCTTGCCCCAGCGCCGGTGCCTTCCATGACGATATCTGTGCTGCTGTTATCGCTAAAGTCCTGATTTATGTCAGTGACCTGGCTGTTATCCTGAAAATATTCGCTTTGGTCAGTGTACTGGCTGTTATCGACAAACGACTGCTGCACACTGGTATTGCTGGTCTGTTGCGTTTGGCTGGATTTGCTGCCGCCCATCGTTAGCCCCTTAAATCTGTTAGCATGTAATATGCGTTTGGTTCGGTTACTTCTGACACCTTGACGCCTGCGACACGGGCCATCGCCAGCCCTGCGGCACGGCTTTTCGGGTGATAGCGCAGAAATTCAAAGCCCAGCTTTTTCGCGTTGGCTATCAGCGCCCTAACCGGCCCCTTTAAGCCCTTGCCCTCAGCGCAGCAAATCACCAGCTCTTTGCCCCGTGTCGTGATTTCTGACCGGGTGACGAAGTGGCAGTTATCTAAGCTAAAAAACTCTGCTTTTTTGCGCTGTATCTGGTTGCGCAATAGTGCCGCATCGCTGCCAACACTACGGCGCACCAGAATATGCAGATAATCAGCGCTTCTTGGTTGATACCGCATAAATCAACACCAGTAGCAGCGCTGCGCCGCCAATTATCATTAACTGCTGGTTTTGGCCGGCTGCCGGTGATGCGTTAACGGTAAACGCACCAAACCCCGATTGCGCGCCCGACTGGTCGCCGGTGGCTGAGCTTGAACTGCTGGACAGCCCGCCGCCACCTGTCAGGCTGGACATTCCCGCTAAAGGCATCATTACAGCGCCCTCCGGTCTACTGAGCGGCGTGTGCTGATGCGCTCGGCTGGCAACATGCGCTCGCCCAGCGTACCTGGCTCAGCGCGAACCGTGCTAACCGGCTTACCGGTGTTGCTGTTGATGCTGCTTATCGTCTGCCCTGCAACAGGCATTTGTGCCATATTGCCGCCGACTGACTGGCCATCAAAAAGCGCTTTTACTTTTTCAACAAAGCTTAATTTCATGCGGCCCCCTACTTCAACGCGCTATAGGCCAGCAGGCCCAGCACTAACGCGCCGACACCAATACCGGCCATTTGCAGCGTGCTTTTTTGCACCGTGACACCGGCAAACTGTACCGTTTGCACCAGTGTTGAGCCGTCCGCATTGGTGCCTTTTACCGGTGACGTAAGGTTGAGTACATCGGCGTTGGTCGTGGCGTCATTGGCGCGCTGCTCTGCCAACATTTCATCTATGCCAAGTTCCTTGCGTAGCTTGGCCCGTGCGTAGTCGTTGGCGGATTCCGTTGCTGTTTCCAGCAACTTACCGCCAAACGATGCGTAGGCCATCCACCAAGGATCCCCCGCTGTTGATACCTGTTCGGCCATAACGCCCCCTTACATCTGCGGCAGTGCCGCAACCTGTTCAAGCATTTCGCGCACAATGCGCACGTTACCGCTGGCCGTTTTGGTGTAGCGGAATTTCAGCTCTTTGGCTGCGATAGTGGCAAACAAGCCTTGCAGCACAAAGCCCATGTGTGCTGGGTCAAAGTGGTAGGTATTTGCCACCGGCGCGTTGTCGCCACCTTCTGACAAATCGGCGTTGTTATCTGCCAGTGACGCATCGAACACGGTTAAATCGTCGCGCTTAACCTCTAAATGCGTAATGTCAGCTGCCTGGAAGTGCAAGCGCTGGATTTGCAGGTTAGGGCTGCGGTCATTCCACTGCAGCACGTTTTCACCGCTGGCCGGTGCGTTAATGTCAATGCTATCCATGATAGGCAGCACTAAACGCTGGGACTGTGACGGCGTAACCAATGCACGGGCGCGCAGAGTTGGCACCACAGCTTCTGTGTCGCCAATTTTCACATAGATAACCATGTTGTCAGATGGCAGTGTTACCAGCTCACCTGAACGCATGCCGTCGATGGTGCGTGCTTCTGGCTTGTAGAACGGAATTACATAACGACCTGCGGCGCGTGTGCGCTTGGTGTAACCCTCCAGCAGCGTCTTTAAGTCGGTGCCGGTCAGGTTAACAATGGCGCGGCCATTGAGCTTAACTTGCACTTCTTCAATCAGTGCAGGGTCGGTAATGTTAGTGATTATTTCAATCATCTGGAACGTTGCGCCGGTGATAACGTGGCATTCGTTACGCGCTAATTTTTGCGCAGTAACAAACGGGGCCAGTTCCATCGGTTGCGGCTTATAGCCATTAATAGCCATTACTGCCAGTGATAATGCTGCTGCCATGTTGTTTACTCCTTACTGCACAGCGCGAGCGACAGAGCGCAACGCACGCACGTTGTTTACAACATACAGCGTGCCTAATGTGGTCGCTGCGGCCAGACCAATAACCATTAAAATGCTCATTGGTTTTGCGGTAGTTAGTTTGCTGGTGTCCATCGTGTTACCTCAGTTGTTAAATCGGATATTCCGGATTAAATGCACTGGACATATAGCCAGTGGTTAGGCGATTGGTCAAAAAAATTCCGGAAACTTTTCTGGAATTTCCGGAATTTGGGGTATTGCGGCGGTGTTTTTTTGGTCAGATTGTCAGGTGAATTTCGCGAAAGTTGCCTATGCCAGACTCTTTAAGCAGGTAATGCTTTTTGGTCTGTGTGTTTTTGCGGCCCAGCGCCACAATTTCATCTAGCGAGCAGTCTAGTTCTTCCATCCAGCGCTTAGCGTCTTTAACGCTGTTCTGCGCCCCGACGACATAAAACTCTGCATCATCAATAAAGGTCTTTGGCACCTGCATTGGCCGCTGAAATGACCAGTGGGCTACTATGCCGAACTTGCGCCCCACGTTGGCAATCCACCCCAGTATTGAGCGGTCTGCTACAGCGTTGTTGCTGTACCGGCCCAACTCTTCAAAAACCGGATGCAATTCCCTGTTGCCGTCACTTGCAGCATGCACTAACGAACCGAACCATAATGCATCCTCCCGCAGCTTATCTAAATTGTCTGCGTGCGGTGACTGGTACGCAATGGCAAACTCCTTGCCGCTTTTCCATGCTTCATAAAATGCGTTAGCAAAGCCCTTGCGGCTGGTGTAATGGTGTACGGCTCGACCATTCCCCAGCCCTGATAATTTCCGTTTTCGGCTGGCCCTATAATCGCCCATCGGGTCAAAGATCACTGCACACTTACCCACCCGCCCCAGCAGTTTTACCGCGGTTGTTTTACCGCTTCCGGATGCGCCGCAGTAGCAGCAATGCCTAAGCGGCAGACTGTTGTTTGGATTTATCGCCATCGTTAGCCGCGTCCTTTTTCAATTCACGATATACACCGGCCAGCAGTGCGCCTACCGCTAAAAATGCCTGTATTTCCTCGCCCCAGCGGTTAAAGGTTTCACCAGCATCTGTTATGCGGTATTTCGCCAAGCAAGGCGCTATGCCTTTGGCGGTTTTAATGGCTGACTGCTCTGTCAGGCCATAGCTTTTGCCGGTAAAGTCCCCGACTGCACAAAAAGCGCCCCCCAGTATGTTAAGCGCCGTTTCTTCGGCCTGCTGCACATCGGCGGCGGTGTATGTTTTACCTGGCAGCGCTTTAACTGCCTGCTTTGGCTGCTCCGGCACTTGCTCATATTCGCTATCATTTGCCGCATCTGCGCCGTTAGCCATGCGCTCAAAAGCTGGGTCGATTTCCTGAAAATCCTGAACCTGTTCTACTGCTGCATCCTGCGCCGCTGGCTGCGTTGTCCGGATTTCATCTGTATCAATAATTTTTTCGTCACTCATGATTAACCTCGAAGTGTTTTGTACAGCAAACCGGCTGCGCTCAGTGTAAGCACTAGCCCCGCCGCGATTTTTCGGCCTAAGCCTTTTCCGGAATTTTCCGGAATAATTTCAGAGTCTGATTCAGCCGCTTTACGGTGTGTCTCCGGTGACGGTGACCATTCCCGCGAACCCTGCGCCGTTTGTGGGGCGGCTTCGGTTTCGCTCCCTGAAATATCTCCGGAAATTTCCGGCAATTCCATCACGCCAACAGCGGCCCTAAACTTTTCTTGCACATGCTCGCCGGTGCGCCGGTCACAGCCGCACTTTGTGCAATGGCTGTACAGATTTTCAGAGTTTTTTACTTTTTTAATTGCAGCTGGCAACCCGCAGCCGCAGGCTATATAGCCCAATGCTTCACCCGCCATAATTTAACCCCCAGTCTTGTTCGCTCAGTGGCGAAACCTCCAGCGCTAGCCGTACTGCAATTGTTAGCGTGCTAACTCCGCAATTCAGCGCCATATACATCAGGTCTTGATAACAAACCCCTGCCATCAGTACCCCCCAGTCAGTTTTTTAATTTGCTGCGCCTGCTGGTCTACCGTTTGGCATAGCTGCTTAATCAGCCCCGTGATGCCTGGCAGCATGGCCTTGATGGCAGACGGTTGGTTAAACACGCTCAGCTGCACAACGGCAGCGGCTTCGGCTTCAATTTGTTCGGCCTGTTCGGCCAGTGTCAGCTGGTTTTGTCCCATGATTTGTGTCCTTAGTGCGTAGTTGTGGTGAAATCTGGCTTTGCCGGGTTCCACGGTTTTGAATATTTCAGAGCTGGGGCCGGCTCAACCTGGCCGTACCGGCCTATCCTCCAGCGCTCAGTGCCAATTTTTACCGTACAGCCGCGTTCCATGTGTGCCATTGCTGCGGCGTCGATGCCTAAAGTGGCGAATTTTGCCCCCAAAGGCTGGGGCGTACAGTTATTCCCACTAGTCCAAGATAGGTCGGCTGCGCCGACTGAACTGCACGCCTTGCGGCGCAACTGCCACTGGTCAACCCGTGTTAATGCGAAACCATCGGGCGCGGCAACCCCTTTCACCCGTTTAGCGGCTTCGCCGTACTGGTTAGCCATTGGCTCGACTTCATACTGCAAACCGCAGTCGACCTGCTTCATGGCCCTGATGAAATCAACAAACTTTTCTGACTCTGCCCCTTGGCGCACCAGCTCTAATTGCTCGGCCTCTACGCTTTTGCCAACCCGCCGCAATTCGCGGTAGACGGTAATCGGGTCGCAGCCCTGAAACTGAAATTGACGTATGCCCCATGTACTTTTCCACGTTTGCACGTTATGGATCAGGTCACTGACTATTAGGCCGGTTTCTTCACAAATCAGGCTTTCAACGCCCTTTGCATTGATGTTTTTTGCTATGTACTTGGCGATATAAGCAGCTGCGCCACCTTTGCGGCGCCCTGTTTCGTCCCGTGGTGTGGTTTCAATGGCTTCAACGGTAAAACGTGGCGCGCTGGGCCAGTAGTTTTTAACTGGTGCCTTAACTTTCTTGCCTTGGCTTTTTGCGTAGCCGTACAGCTGACGCGCACGGCGGTACTTGCGGCGCAGCTCTTTGCGGTGTTTAAACCGCGCTATCAGCTCTTGCCTGTCCTCAGCGCAGAAGTATTTTTTCATGATGCGGCTTAACTGCTTTGCATCGTCTGGCTTGCACCACAGCAGCAAGTGCCAGTGTGGGCAGCTGTCTTTGTGTGGTTCCGCTACCCGTACACCAAAATAGCTAATATCGCGGCGCTCCAGTGCAGAGCGTGCGCGGCCCCATGTATCAACCAGATATTTCTGCGCCTGCTTCGGCGTGCTGCCGTTCCAGTTTTTAGCGCTGCTGTGGTACTTGCTTGGCACCGTTAACGTGAAAAACAGCCCTTGCAGCTGCATTTCTTCGGCGTAATCCTCTAACCCGCTTATTCGCTTCATCAGCTCACAGCGCATGTTTTCAGGGTCGCCCATGCCAGCGGCCAATGCCTTTTCCAGACTGATAACATCACCGTCCTGATTAATCATTTCGCCCGATTTGGCCCACTCCTGCGTAGCCAGCTGGTCGCGCACCCACTCAGCAACCGCTTGCTTGCTGGCATACGGCGACACATGGCCCACGTTACCGGCAACAATTTCCAGCAGTTCTAAGTAGCGCTTGCGCACCGTTAGCAGCTTGCGACACCACCACTTGTCGCACTTCATCTTAAGCAAGCCAATTTCCATAAATTCAGCTGGCTTACCTTCATCTGAGTAAAACGGCGGCGTCACTTCCGGCACCTGCTGCTTTGCGTACTCGCACAACCAGAAGTAACAGCCCTCTAAACCGTCTCCGGCTTCGGCCCGTTCCAGTAATTTTTCGTACATATCCGCTGCAATGCGCCCAGCGGTTTTACGCACGGCGTCTTTTGTGGCAATGGCTTTGTAAGGCAGGCTGAACTGTCGCAGCTGCATATACACCGGCGCAATTTTGCGGCGGGTTTTGGCAGTGGCTTCGCGCAAATTGGTGTTGCGCTCGCGCACCGGCTTTGACATGGCATCGGTGTAAAACTGGTGCGTAAGCTTAGAGCGGATGCGGGATGGCAGGCCGCTAACCTGCTTTTTCATCCACGCTATATCATACTTATCAGGGCGCTGGTCGTCGGTTAGCTGGTTAAACATCATGCCCACCTGATAACCATTACTTCTTCATCCGCACCAACCGGATAAAACAACTTTTCATCACCGCGCTTATAAAGAATGCTGGCAACGTAGGTAATACCTATCATTTTCCCTGAAAACTTACCTTTAGCTGTCAATATGCCAACGCGGCCATTGCAACAAACAATTTCGCCATCAAACTGTTGCGCCGCTTCTTTGCCTTTCATTGGTATATTTAAAATTAATGGCGGCTCTAACACCTTGTTAATTTCTTGCTTTGGCGCTAAACAGTTACCTCCGCAATCAGCAGGCCAGCAGTGTTCGCAGGTTTTTGTCATGGCAGCACCACCCCTTTGCTTTCGGGCTTGGCCGCTTCAATTTTCTGGTGCCGCAGCATAAAAAGGCGTTCGTACCGCTGTGCCGTTTTTAACCTGTCTACGTTAGTTTTCAGGTCTTGAATGCAGCCGGTGCGAATTTTTGCCAATATATAATCGGCCTGCTTTTTTGCTTCGGCCTCGTCCTTGATGGCGGCTGCCATATAAGCCGTCCCGTACATCTGGTTGCTGTTCTGATAGCCATCAATTGCGCTGTCGCAGTAGCGCTTATGGATGGCCACCATAGTTTTAAAACCATGTCCGGTGTACATTGCTGGTAAACTCATGGCAACACCCGCCCTGTTACCTGCCACACTGCGCGGTTTGCCCTGCTGTTTGCCAGTGACATAACGGTTGCCACTTTCTGCAACCGTGTTTGGCTTGGCACTTTGGCCGCTTCGGCAATTACCTTGTCACGGGCTGCGCTTAATTCTTCCCTCGCCCTCATAAAATGATATTCAGACTGCGTATAGTTCCACGAAATCATTGTTTCGCAGCCGATAAACGGGCGGCTTTCTTCGTAGTGCCTTGCTACCTGCATGCACTCAATGCCGCGTCTGATGTGGTTGCCGTGATATTTAACAAAGTGAAGTAACATGCTCATGACATCACCAAGTCAATAATTAAAAGCACACCCACCACCACAGCTATGATTGATAATATCAGCGCAAAAGCAAAGCCTACCGCCCCGTCCGCAACGCCGTAAACTGTCTTGGTTTGCTTGTTTATACTTCTCATGCAGCACCCCCACACAGCGCTTTTACTGCGCGGCTGGTTTGGCCGGTGTAGGCAATGCGGTTATCGACAATGCGCATGCCAAGGCTGGCTTTTAGTGCTGCCAGCTTTTCGCAACGGGCTTGAATTACTTCCTCTGAAAGCATGCCTTTGTAAATTTTGCGTAAATTGGCTATGTCGCTTTCAAAGCTCTGTTTGGCCTGTTCGTCTGCTTTACACTGGCGAATCATGCGCTTAAGAAATCTGAACTGTGCTAACAGCTTCAGTTTTTGTTCATGTACGGATAGTACTGTACGTTTTGCCAGTGGTTGTGCCGGTCTGCCCTGTGGAATAGCGCCCAGCGTAGAAAGGTTTGATATTGCGTGCATAAGGTTTCTCCTGTGTTTTACCGTCCAAGCTCCCGCTTCCAACGGCGGTAGGGCTAAACCAGCGGAAAAAACGGAGGTAAACCCGCTGGCCGCCCTGTTGGAATTTTGCCCCATTTGGGTTGGGACACGCAGAATGTAATACACGCAGAGCGGATGCTCAACGCTGCGTGTACCACCATAATGCGTTGACCAGCACGCGGAATGACCTAGAATTGAAGATGGAATTTTGAACATTTGGGAATGGATAAATGAAAACCGTCGATTATCTCGATGCGGTTAAGGCCGCGTTTCAACTGACTTCTGATTATCAGCTCGCAAAGAAACTTGCTGTAACTACCAACAGGATTGGCAATTATCGTTCAGGCCGAAATGTTATAGACGATGAAATGGCAATCAAAATAGCGCTTTTACTTGATGCAAACCCTTTGCGCGTGCTGGCTGATGCCCACTCAGAGAGGGCTGAAAGAAAAGGCGACGAACTTATGTATAACTTCTGGCATGACATTGCTATCAATGGGAAGTGCAATAGTGACAAACTTGCCACGCTTGTTGCGTAGCAAAGTGCCCCACCCCTTATACGATGCGGCTTGGCGGTTGTTTCCATAATCGCCAATAGCCAAATTGTATATTATGTTAAATGTAATAAACACTGGCTAGCTCGCCATGCTAGCCTTTCTCCTATGTAGTACTTTCCTCTGAGACTTCGTCTTTTTTCAGATCGTGCAAATAACTTGGTGTATAAACGCCCGGTACTTTTATTTTACAGTTCGGGTTTGCCAGCAGATTTTCACTGCGTAATCTGGACCAGGCAAAGTAAAGTGTTTTGTAACGTTGGAAGTCTGCACCAACAAACGCGATCATTAATAGCGCCGCGCCAAATGTTGCAACAGCAAATAAAACATGAGTAATGCTTGGCTGAGCGATTAATGGAAGCAACCCACTAAAGCCGATCATAAGTAATACGATTGACGCCCAAAATGAATATATAACTTCCGTTTTCTCAAACCAACCGAACTGAATAGCAATTTTATCGTTCTTAGGCTTCAAATGCTGTGCAATTCGCTTCAGCTGTCGATTTGTCAGAAAATCTTTTAAATATAAATCGCGCAGCATATCTGCATCTTCTTTAGCTGTACGTATACCCGAAGCCAAAGCAAAGGCTTCTTCTTCAATACGCTTGTCGATAAACTTTGCTACCTGTGAGCCTACGGATACACTTGCCTTTAATTCGGTAAGACGTTTTAAGTCGCGTTTTAAGTACAGATCCTCATGAGTATCAATAACGGCTCTGAGAATTTTGATTAAGCCTGATATTAACGATATTGCGATAACAAAGACGGCAATTAGCCAATGTTTTTGTACTAATTCCAAGGCAAGCTGTTCCAAACTAAACCCCTGTTAATTGAGTTATTTTAGGTACTTACAATATCACTTTCTTTGAAGTTGTTGCGATAGATTTACGTAAGTGCCCTCCCTCACCCGTCCGCATACCGATACCTTGCCGTACACAACTCTGGCTATCTGCCACTGACGAACGGCTGGCGGCATTTCAGCATAGACAAAGACTGCATACTGCATACGCCACACGGCAACTTTACAGCCGGTGATATCGCCATGCTATGGCGCTGCAAGTGGACAGCCGAACAATCAGCAAAGCAGCTCAAGGCGGCAAGGGAAAATCTGCAGGATGTAACCAGCGGCACGAAATACAAAATGTTGTTGCACCCTGCTGATTATCTTAATAGGCTAGTTCAAGACTTCGGAACAAAGGATTTATGAATGAAGTACTTGAAACTGTTCATTACAGTATTTGCTGCAGTTTACTTAGCCACTACCGTCTCAGCACTTACCCAGGACTATTTAATCTCTCAGGTGTACGGCAATTTCTCGTCAGATGAATATGCTTATATAGAGCAAGATTATCCTGAACCGCTAGAGCTGGCATCTGTTCCAGTTACACCAGTACAACCCGCCAGTAATGATGAAACCAAAACGATAACAGTGCCTTCACTGAGTGCTGAAAAAAGAGCTTCAATACAGCAGTCAATGCGCAAGGATTGGGAAGCCTGTAAGTATTGGTCTAAGGCCCATATCATTCGCCCTACTGAAAAGTCTAAGTACTACTTGGAGCAGTCATGTGGTCGCTACAATGATTATCTTAGTAAGGGATTAGCCAAATATGGATTTTGAATATGATAGGTTCAAAGAAGACTCAGTCAAATTGATGGATTTTTTTTACAGCAATACGATCCATATATTTAAAAGTTACGAAATGTCTGTTGGCATGGGGCTTCAAATACATTCAATTTATTTGCCTGAGGATATAAGTAAAGGAGTATCGTCAGAGGACGTAGTTAGTGCTGTTCTCAATCAAAATGACGACCAGTTGACAAAAAAATACATTCTAATTGAGTTTGCTCGCTCTCTGATATTTGATGCTTGTAATAATTTCTATGAGGCTATTTGGGCTATTCGTCGCGATAACTACAAAATCGCTTTTCAGCTTATTCGGAAGCCGTTAGAAGAGACGATTTTGCATTTAGAGGCCATTGCTGTTGATATAGATAACTATATTCAGCTCTTCAAAGAGGGAAATCCAAAGAAACTATTTTTATCGTCCCATTACAAAGATGAAGCTTTGTTAGGTTTGATCGGGAAAGTATGCAAGTCTATTCGCGACGATTTAAATCTAGAACTCTTTGTTGACTCAGATTCAATAAAGCTCCTTAGATATGACAAAGGATCTAAAAATGGATTTTACTCATATAGTCAACAATCTATTCATGTGATTACATCCCATTCGCCTCTATACTCTACAGCCCCTTACTCTCTGAACACTGTTGGTTTTGATACTGAACCAATGAAGTTACTTTTAACGTATCTGCCGTTGCTGCTTGACTATTTTAGAAACTTGGTTTTGTTAGTGCTGAATAAGTTCTCTTGCCCAAATCTTATCGTGCCAAATTACCGGTCTAGTAATGTTCGGAGGGCCGCTGGATTTCATTCATTTTATAAACCTATCTTGGGTATCGATATGCCTGTAAGTTTCACCTTCGATATGATTAATGAATTAGAACTGCAATGCGCTATTTGTCACAAAATTTTAAAACTTGATAGAGAGCTATCAAATTCAGAGTTGACTGATTTTTACTATAATGGTGAATTGAATATATGTTGCTGCTGAATATGCTCATATAATAAACGGGCTGTCGCTCGCTTTTCATCATTCCCATTCTGTTAAATTTCCCCTTAGACAACAGCTAAGCGGTCCTTACTTTCTATTAAACGCCGGTTCGTCGAAATAATCGTAGTCGCCTGCTTTTAATGCTTGTTGGCGCAGCATGCGTTCGCTGGGTTTACGCTGTTCTATGCTGCAACCAAACACAGCCTGATGCTGCTGCTCCATTAGCTGCGTAACGTCTTCACGGCTACATAATTCCAGCAACTCACCGGCGTAAATAAACCCCTGAGTACGAAGCCGCAACTCGACAGTATCTTTACCCGCTTTGCTGCTAGTGAAAATACTGGCAAATTGCTGTTTAAGCGTGCTTAAAAACAGCTCTTGTTTTGTTGTGCGTTACTCATCACTTTTCCTTTATCAATTGCAGAGCATTCGCCCAGTTTGCGGATGATGTTGATACTACAATACTTTATTGAACACGTTCACTTATTTGCTGCAGAGATGCTACTCTGTGCATGTTTATTTCCCTTAGAACACAACAAAGGTTTTACTAAGATTATGCAAAGCGATCTGCCCTTTTCTCAGGCATGTGAAAACAACAAAGCCCCTATTCTGGCGGTGTTGCAACACGCTTTTGCCAAAAGTTCTAAGGTGTTGGAAGTAGGCAGTGGTACGGGCCAGCATGCTGTGCATTTTGCCGCCGCTTTGCCGCATTTAACCTGGCAGGCGTCAGACCAGGCGGTGTATCTGCCCGATCTGACCGAGCGGTTGCGCCTGGCTGCCCTGCCCAACCTGCCATCGCCGTTGCAGCTGGATATCCGTGAAGATACTGCCCCCCAGCAGCAGGTCGATGCGGTATTCAGTGCCAACACGCTGCACATAATGCCGTGGGCAGTGGTGCAAACATTGTTTAGCCGTTTGCCTGGCTTCTGTCATGCTAAAGCTGAGCTGTGTATTTACGGCCCGTTTAATTACAACGGCCAATTTACCAGTGAAAGTAATGCCATGTTTGATGCATCGCTAAAAGTGCAAAACCCGCTAATGGGGATACGGGATATAGAAGCGGTATTGCAGCTGGCTATATCGGCCGGCTTTGCGCTGCAGTACGATCATGCCATGCCGGCGAATAACCGGCTGCTGCATTTTAGCCGGGTTAGCTGACATAGCGCTTAGGCCTAAATTACCTGCTATACAACAAAAGGTTATAACCACACGCTTGTAATCATCTGCGGTAGTGCCAATATCCGCTGATAAGTTAAGCCAAACTCCTTATCTCAAAACTACCTAGCAGGAGCATGTTATGAGCAACAGCTACACGCCACCCAAAGTCTGGACCTGGGACGCTGAAAACGGCGGGCAGTTTGCCAGTATTAACCGCCCGGTTTCTGGCCCAACACATGAAAAAGCCTTACCTAAAGGTAAACACCCGCTGCAGTTATATTCTTTGGCGACACCCAACGGCGTTAAAGTAAATATTATGCTGGAAGAGTTACTCGCTGCGGGTTTTAGCGGCGCAGAGTATGATGCCTGGCTAATAAAAATTGGCGATGGTGATCAATTTGGCAGCGGTTTTGTTGAGCTAAACCCTAACTCGAAAATTCCGGCGCTGCTTGATACGACAAACGGTGTCAGGATATTTGAATCTGGCTCTATTTTGCTGTATCTGGCGGAAAAATTCGGCGCATTTTTGCCAAAAGACCCGGCAAAACGCACTGAAGCATTAAACTGGTTATTCTGGCAGATGGGCAGTGCGCCTTTTGTCGGCGGCGGCTTTGGCCACTTTTATGCTTATGCACCGGAAAAGTACGAGTACCCGATTAACCGCTATGCGATGGAAACCAAGCGACAGCTTGATGTACTGGATAAACAACTGGCAAAAAATGAGTTTGTCGCTGGCAGCGAATACAGCATTGCCGATATGGCCATCTGGCCGTGGTATGGTGGTATTGCATTAAACCGCGCCTATAACGCTGCCGAGTTTCTTGATACTCAAAGCTATAAGCATCTGATGCGCTGGGCAAAACAGCTGGACGAGAGGCCGGCTGTTAAACGTGGTTATATCGTAAACCGTAGTTTTGGTGACGGCCCGCAACTGCCAGAGCGCCACAGTACAGAAGATTTTACACCCTTCGGTTTGTAAATATCTGCATTAACTCGGGACAAACGGCGTGGCTGTGCTACAATCCGCGCCGTTTTTCAAACTGAGTGCAAAACAGGCAGCAGTATGCGTATTCTGTTCAAAGTTATCCGTCTTGTCCTTACCCCGGTAATGTTATTAAGCGAAAAGCTGACAACCCCTAAAGGGATCAAACGTTGTGGCGTGGCCCAGGCTGATGTTAATGCCGCCTGCCAGCAGCTGCAGCTATATCAGTTTAACGCTTGTCCGTTTTGTATCAGGGTACGTAAGGAAATTGCCCGGCTTAACCTGCCGGTAGAAAAACGCGATGCACAGCGCAATAAAGAGTACCGGCAGCTGTTGGCTAACGAAGGTGGCCGCGTGAAAGTACCGTGTTTGCGTATTGAAAATACGGCCGGCAATGTTCAGTGGCTGTATGAATCTGCTGATATTATTAAATACCTCAATAGCCGCTTTAGCCCGCGCTAAATGTGCTTTAGTTTGTACGGCAGTTGTGTGATTGCCTCAGCCTGATACTGCCGTACTGCCTGGTGTTCACGCTGAATATAATCATTAATCGCCGGGCTTAGTATAGTGGGTTTAATATGGTAGAAGCCCGAGCGTAGCACAGGTTCAAAGCCGCGTTGCAGCTTGTGTTCGCCCTGGGCACCGGCATCAAAATACTGCAGTTTATGCTCAATGCAGTATTGTATGCCGCTGTAATAGCAGCATTCAAAATGCAACTGTCTGAAATCTTCATTACAACCCCAGTAACGGCCGTACAGCGTATCGTCTGATCTAAAACATAACGCCGCCGCGACCATATCATGCTGTCTGAAGGCTGCAAATACCACAATCTGGGCTGCCATGCTCTGCCCCCAATGTACAAATGTCTGTAATGTCAGGTAACCGCCATGGCCGGAGCGTTTGCTATAAGTTGCGCGGTAAAACCGGTAAAACTGCTGCCAGAAAGCCAACGTTAAATCAGCGCCGGCAATAATACGGATCTCTACCCCCTGCTCTGATACTGCCTGGCGCTCTTTGCGGATCTGCTTGCGTTTACGTGATGTTAATTGCTGCAGAAAATCGTCGAAATGCTGATATCCGCTGTTTTGCCACAAAAACTGAACATCAATACGTTCCTGATATCCACTTTGACGAAATGCTGCTTTGTCGTTATCGCTGGCATATAAACATTGAAACTGGCTGAGTTCCAACGAATCAATCAGTTTAACCAACGCTTCGGTTATTGGCTTTAGCATATCAATATGCTGATAACCTGCAGCTATACCCAGCCTTGGCCCTTGCGCCGGGGTAAAAGGCACAGCGCTTAACAGCTTGGGGTAATAAGGCAAATTGTAATGGCGGTAGGCGTCGGCAAACTGCCAGTCAAATAAGTACTCGCCGTAAGAGTGCCACTTAAGGTAAGCCGGCATGGCGGCTATTAACTGACCATTTTGACTGACAACCAGATGCTGGCTCTGCCAGCCGCTATTGCCATTTACGCTTGCGCCCTGCTCCAGAGCTAACAGAAAGTCGTACTGACAAAATGGATAGCTACCGCCAAACAGCGAATTCCACTGCGCTCTGTCCAAAGTTGAAATATCAGATACAAAATCAATTTGCATAATAGCGTGTCACAACTGCTCAGATGAAAAAGGCTGCATTGCTGCAGCCTTTTCTGTTACCTCAATTAACTGGATTTTACCTGCTCAACCCAGTTGTCTACACGTTTTTCCAATACACTCAGTGGTAAAGCACCGCCACCCAGCACTGTGTCATGGAAAGCTTTTATATCGAACTTATCACCAAGAGCCTGCTTGGCTTTACTGCGCAGTTCCAGGATTTTCAGCATACCAATTTTATAACCGGTGGCCTGTCCTGGCCAGACAATATAACGGCGAACTTCTGAAATAACAGCACCTTGCGCAATCGGCGTTTTATCCATGAAGTAATCAATTGCCTGTTGCTCAGTCCAGCCCTTACTATGCAGCCCGGTATCTACCACTAAACGTACAGCGCGCCACATTTCGGTGATCAGGCGGCCAAAATCCGAGTACGGGTTCTGGTAAGCGCCCATCTCTTTTGCTAACAGCTCAGCATACAAACCCCAGCCTTCAGAATACGCCGTAAAGCCAGCTTGCGTGCGGAAGGTAGGAACAGATGTCAGCTCCTGCGCTATTGAAATCTGCATATGGTGGCCAGGGTTACCTTCGTGGTAAGCAATAGCTTCCATCTCATTCTTCGGCATAGAGCGCATATCTGACAAGTGCGCATAGTAAATACCAGGGCGCGCACCATCAGGTGTACCCGGGAAATAATGCTGTGCTGCACCTGGTTGCTCGCGAAACGGTTCAACCCGTTTTACGATAAGGTCGGCCTTGGGCAAAATGCCGAAATATTTAGGTAGTTGCTCGTTAATAAACGCCAGATACTGCCTTGAGTCTTCCAGATAAGCCTCGCGACCGGCATCGGTTTCCGGATAATAGAACTGGTCATCGTCTTTAATAAATTTGAAGAACGCTTTCAGATCGCCTTTAAAGCCTACCTGATCTTTTATCGCGATCATCTCTTTGGTTAAACGTTCTACCTCGTCTAAACCAATCTGATGAATTTGTTCAGCCGTTAAGTCAGTTGTGGTCGACGCTTTAAGGCGATAGTTGTAGTAGTCGGTACCACCTTGTTGTTTACCAACGCCGGTAGCAATTTTGTCTGTTAATTCAATATCTTTTTCCAGCCATTGCTTTAACGCCGTATAGGCCGGCAAGAAATGCGTTTGCAGTGCATTTTTCGCATCTTCCGATAACTGCTTTGCCTGATCGTCTGTCAGTTTGTCAGCTTTAACCAAAGCATCAATTTTACCCTTAGCATCCGCCCACAGCGGTACGTCCTGCTCTGCGTCAGTAAAGGGGGCGCCGTTTATCAGGTTGTTAATTTGGTCCATGACTCCTTCATAAGCAAAACGCGGTGGCCGGACATCATGCTCAGCATTGCCCTGTGCGCGCTCCAGCAGCTGTGTTATTGCGCGGCTTATACCCTCGATACGTTTGACATAGGCCTGCATATCTTCTGCAGTATCTACTTTATGGAAGTTAATCATGATTTGCGGCAGCATGGCGTGAATACCATTCATCTGCGTAAACACATAGCCATGTTTACGAAATGCCGCGCCCTCTTTGGCCTGCTCGTACTGGTAAATCCACACGTCGTAAGACGTTTTCGCTTCAGGTTCCAATTTAGCGTAATCAAAGCCCGACTTTAACTCTTCCACGGTAGCGGCAAGCCAGGCTAACTGCTCGTCTTCGGCGGCGATAGAGGCATCGTCAACCTGGTCGTATTTATCTTTACGCCCCATATAGGTCATCTGCAACGGGCTTTGTTGCAATTGCTCTTCGTACTTTGTCTCGAACCACTGATTCAGCCGTTCAGTTTCAGACTGCGTATTTTCAGCAGTAACCTGAGCAGCTGCATTATTGGCGGCAGTGTTGTTTGTGGTATCAGTTGCGGGTTTTTCAGCTGGGCTGCAGCCGGCTAAAACACCGGCTACAGCTAGGGCAATCAGTGACTTATACATAAAAAGGGGTTCCTTGTTGTTCTGCTTATTACCAGAATACAGCGTACCCTTTACATAATGTTAAGTCTAAAACTAATTGTAACGAGCTTTGTCAGTCTCAGGCGCTAACCCGTTTATACTGACGGTACTCTGGTAACCAGAAATTGTCGTCAATTTTTTGCTGCAATAACGAGTCGTCCAACTCAAGTGCCAAGCCTTGCGCCATGGCCACTTTCGCCACGTTAAAAGCGATTTGCTTACTTAATGCCGCAAGCTCGGTAAATGCCGGTAATAAACCACCGCTGCCGTTATTTGCCAAAGGCGACGCATTGGCCAGTGTTTTGCTGGCAGCCCTTAACATTTCATCACTGATAATGCGGGCTTTACAGGCTATCACGCCAAGGCCTATACCCGGGAAAATATAACTGTTATTACACTGCGCAATGGCAAATTGCTTACCGTTGTAGCTAACAGGTGCAAACGGGCTGCCGGTGGCAATAATCACATCACCGTCTGTCCAGCTGATAACCTGCTCGGGCGTGGCTTCAACCTGCCGGGACGGGTTACTCAGCGGGAAAATAATGGGTGTACTAACACCGGCTTTCATTGCCCTGACGACGGCTTCGGTAAACAACCCCGCCTGCCCGGACACGCCAATTAACACGCCAGGAGCAGCACAGTTCATCACATCAAGTAAGGTTGGAAACTCGCCACTGTAACTCCAGCCTTCAATCGCGGCTGAAGACTGCGTCAGCGCTTGCTGAAAGTCACGTAAGCCCGGTGTATTGTCGGTGAGCAGACCAAACCTGTCTATCATATAGATCTGGCTGCGGGCCTGTTGTTCAGTGATACCTTCTGCCACCATCTGGCTGATAACCTGCTCTGCAATACCACAACCTGCTGAGCCGGCACCCACAAACACCACTTTTTGTTCAGACAAGCGGGTGTTTTTACTGCGACACGCCGCCAGCAAGGTGCCAACAGTCACTGCCGCAGTACCCTGTATATCATCATTAAAACAGCAAACCTGTTCGCGATAACGTTGCAATAACGGCATTGCGTTAGGCTGAGCAAAATCTTCAAACTGGATAATAGCTTCTGGCCAGCGGCGCTTTACCGCCTGGATAAACAGTTCAACAAACTCGTCGTACTCCGCCTGCCCGACCCGCTTTTGCCGCAGCCCCATGTACATAGGGTCATTGAGCAGCTTTTCATTATTGGTACCAACGTCCAGCATCACCGGTAAGGTATAAGCCGGGCTGATGCCGCCACAAGCGGTATAAAGTGATAACTTACCGATAGAAATACCCATGCCGCCGATACCCTGGTCGCCCAGGCCCAGGACGCGCTCGCCATCAGTAACAACAATAACCTTTACCTTACGC
The DNA here is from genome assembly GCF_059429535.1 of Rheinheimera sp. ATLC3. Taxonomy (NCBI): domain Bacteria; kingdom Pseudomonadati; phylum Pseudomonadota; class Gammaproteobacteria; order Chromatiales; family Chromatiaceae; genus Rheinheimera; species Rheinheimera sp. ATLC3. The sequence continues at coordinate 102,460 of NZ_CM182103.1, read as the reverse complement.
TTGGTCGCATTGCGCAATACATCGTCAAGCTGATACCGGTCGTTATAACTGATAAATAAGCCACGGGCACTGCGATAAATATCAGAAAACTGCTCACAGGCATCGCCAACCGTTGGTGTGTAGATAATCGGTATCATCTCTTCCAAATGCTGCTGTAGTAAGCGGTAAAACAGCGTTTCGTTGTTATCCTGAATTACCCGCAGATAAATATGCTTGTTAATGGCCGTGTCAAAACTCTTGTATTGCATATAGGCCCGGCTGACCTGTTCTTCAATGGTTTCATAGCGTGGAGGTAATAAACCGGCCAGGTTAAATGCCTGGCGTTCTTCTACAGTGAATGCACTGCCTTTGTTCAGTAACGGTGTTTCCAATAACGCTGAACCTGAATACGCAGTGTACAGTGGCGATTTCTTCATGGGTTAATATATCCGAGTAGCAGACAAAGTGCAGATATCCTGCCTTTGTCTGTTATAAAATTAATAGATAGTACTGATTCTGGGGTTTAACACAGACAGGATAAACAACCCTTCAGTGTTACAAAAATCGATAGCGCGAATGATATCCTGCTGCGTCAGTTCTAACAATTCCAACACGAAAGGATCGACCAGTTGCCGGGTTGAGTACATTTCCGGGTGCTGGTTTGCCAGGGCAAGCCTTACTGAAAGGTGTAATACCAGTTGCGCAGTGTTCTTTTGCACAAACTTGTGGCTATGTTGCAGCGCTACGGGTTCGACAATGCTGTCTGGTAACTGCCACAAGTGCAGCAGTTCAGCACCACATTCTGCGTAGGTAAAACCAAGCTCACGTTGTTGTATCTGCCATGGCCTCTGTTCGGCACTGTAGTTTTGGCACCGGTTTGCTTGTTCAGCGTTGTTATGCAACACCACCAGTTCACCGATATTATGCAGCAGCCCGGCAACATAATAGCGATCGTTGGGTTTTAGCTGACAACACTGAGCCAGAAAGCGCGCGATAAGCGCCGCATTAATGCTTTGCTCCCAGAATCTTTCCAAATCAATCGCTGAAGTGTCTACTTTACTGCACGCAGAGGAAATGCCGATACTTAATACCAGGTTGTATACCTGAGTTTTCCCTAGCACCAATAGGGCCTTACTGACGCTTTCGACCTGATATGGCAAGTTGTAAATGGCACTGTTGGCCAGCTTCAGCAATTTGGAAGTTAATACCGGGTCGAGCAAAATAACTTCGGCAATCTCATCCAGACTCGCAATGTCAGAGTCCATCAACTGTTTTACTTTTAAATATCCTTCCGGCAAAGCAAACAGATCTGCAACATTTTGCGCATATTGCAAGGCTTTCATTGGATATTGTCTCCCCTAGCGGACACACCCAAAAGTGCACCAGCTATAAGTGTTACTGCTGAATATGATTTTACAAGCTTTGGCGGGAAAAACTTAGTGATTTTTGTCAGAATGACATTTTTCTGAGCTTAGTGCGGAAGTTATGCTGGCAGGCCTGACCACAGAGGCCTGCCAGCGAACGATTATGCCACCAGGCTGCGCAGCATCCAGGCGGTTTTCTCATGTACTGTCATACGTTGAGTTAACAGATCCAGCGTTACTTCGTCAGACGCGTCATCTGCGGTCGGCACTATAGAGCGGCCTGTTTTGGCAATAGCCTCATGGCCTTTCACCAGATCTTTAATCATCTCTTCCGCAGACGGAATGCCTTCTGCTTCTTTGATGCTGGTCAGTTTGGCGTACTCTTTATAAGAGCCTGGTGCAAACTCGCCTAACGCACGGATACGCTCGGCAATATCGTCGACGGCCACTGCCAGCTCGGTATACTGCGTTTCAAACAACGTATGCAGGGTCTGAAACATAGGCCCGGTGACATTCCAATGGTAATTATGCGTTTTCAGATACAATGTATAAGTATCGGCCAGTAATACTGACAGGCCCTGTGCAATAGATTTACGCTGTTCTTCGCTGATACCAATATTGACTTTCATAGTAGTTCCTCTTGGTTAACCCGGGCAAATAATCAACATAGCATAAAAAATGCTAGCTGAATTTAGCCTTACTGCTCAAAACAATATCTTACCGGGAATAGTTTTAAGTACTGTATTTAACATGGGGATGAAACAGCTGAAATCAAGGCATAAAATAAAGCCGGCCTGATAAGACCGGCTGTTAATCTATATTGCTGGCAGTAAGTTAGACTGTCTGTGCAGCCAGATACTCCTCGTAAGTACCAACGAAATTACGCACATCCTGTCCGGTTATTTCAATAATTCTGCTGGCCAGACTGGATACGAATTCACGGTCGTGACTGACAAATAATAAAGTACCTTTGTAATGCTCAAGCGCAAGGTTCAGCGATTCAATTGATTCCATGTCCAGGTGGTTGGTAGGTTCATCCATCACCAGAATATTCGGCCGCTGCAACATCAGTTTACCGAACAACATACGGCCTTTCTCACCGCCGGATAACACCTTCACCGACTTTTTAATTTCATCTTGTGAGAATAACAGCCTGCCGAGAATACCGCGCACGGCCTGTTCGTCATCTGCAGGTTGCTTCCATTGGCTCATCCAGTCGAACAAACTGATATCTTCGGCAAACTCATGGGCATGATCTTGCGCGTAGTAGCCAATTTTGGCGTTCTCAGACCATTTAACGACGCCGGATTCCGGCGTTAAATCACCTACCAGACATTTCAACAGCGTAGACTTACCAATACCGTTGGTGCCCAGAATAGCGACCTTTTCACCGACCTCAATTGTCATGCCAAGGTTTTTCAGTAATTTAAGCTCACCAAAGCTTTTGTTCAGGCCTTCTACTTCCAGAGCAAGGCGATACAACTGCTTTTGCTGCTCGAACCGGATAAAAGGGTTAACCCGGCTGGATGCTTTAACCTCTTCCAGCTGAATTTTATCGATCTGTTTGGCCCGTGACGTCGCCTGCTTCGCTTTAGATGCGTTGGCTGAGAAACGGCTGACAAAAGTCTGCAGTTCCGCTATCTGAGCTTTTTTCTTGGCGTTATCTGCCAGTAAACGTTCGCGAGCCTGTGTCGCGGCGAACATATACTCATCATAGTTACCCGGGTACAAGCGTAGTTCGCCGTAATCTAAATCGGCCATATGCGTACAAACGCTGTTTAGGAAATGGCGATCGTGCGAAATGATAACCATAGTACTGTTACGTTCGGCCAGTACGTTTTCCAACCAGCGGATAGTATTAATATCCAGGTTGTTGGTTGGTTCGTCTAACAACATGATTTCCGGATCAGCAAACAGTACCTGTGCCAATAAAACCCGCAGTTTAAAGCCGGGCGCGATGGCAGACATAGGGCCAAAATGCTGCTCTACCGGTATGCCGACACCAATTAATAACTCACCGGCACGGGATTCTGCTGTGTAACCATCCATTTCGCCGAAAGCGACTTCAAGATCGGCAACTTTCATGCCGTCTTCTTCACTCATTTCGGCGCTGCTGTAAATGCGGTCACGCTCTTCTTTTACAGCCCACAGTTCAGCGTGGCCCATAATAACAGTGTCGATCACTGAGTATTGTTCAAACGCGAACTGATCCTGATGTAACTTAGCAACCCTGTGATTCGGTTCAACAAAGACGTTCCCTGCGCTGGGTTCCAGCTCACGGCTTAAGATCTTCATAAAAGTTGACTTGCCGCAGCCGTTTGCCCCGATTAAACCATAGCGGTTACCTTCGCCAAATTTAATGGAGATATTTTCAAACAGCGGCTTAGCGCCAAATTGCATCGTAATGTTAGCAGTTGATATCACAGTGTGTTCCAGAGCAGATTAAATCGGATCAGGCCGCTAAGGCCAGAATAAAAAGTGCGCTACTATACGCTTTTTCTACGGCAAACTCAAAACAAACGCCCGGTAGATACCAGGCGTTTTGTTGTTTTTAAACCTGCAATGTAGTTAGCGTTGGCTTTGTGCTACCGCTGCGTTACACAGCTCGGTGATACGGGACCAATCTTTATTACTCACGGCATCATCCGGCACAATCCAGGAGCCGCCAACACACTTAACGTTGGGTAATGCCAGATATTCAAGGAAGTTCTTTTCATTAATGCCGCCGGTCGGGCAAAAACGGATATCGGCAAAAGGTCCATGAATAGATTTTAGTGTCTTCACACCACCCGCGGCCTCTGCAGGGAAAAACTTAAAGTGGCTGTAACCCAGTCCCGTCCCTTCCATTAGCTCTGAAATGCTGGCAATACCCGGGATTAGCGGAATAGGCGCGTCTTTACCGGCTTGCAGTAACTCGCGGGTAAGGCCCGGGCTAATGGCAAATTTTGCTCCTGCATCAATGCATTGCTGTAATTGCTCTGGCGTGGTTACTGTGCCTGCACCTACTATAGCGTCTGGTACTTCCTGTGCCAGCAACCTTATAGCATCCAGTGCAACCGGTGTGCGTAAGGTGACTTCCAGTACTTTAATGCCACCAGCTAACAACGCTTTTGCCATCGGCACAGCGTCAGCAAGATCTTTTACTACGATCACCGGAACAACGGGGCCCTGCGCAAACAGCGTGTCAGGTTGCAATTGCCAATTTTCAAATGCCATATTTAGTTACTCGCCAAGAATTGTTTCAGGTAAACCGCAGCACCGACCAAGCCAGGTTGCTCTGCAGTGACGACATAGGTGGCTATCTGGCGATTAAACGCACTAAACCGGCCTTTTGCTTCAAAACGTGCTCTGAACTCGCTATCCGCCAGCAGAGGTAATAGCTTAGGTGTAATGCCTCCGGCAATATAAACACCACCAAAGGTACTTAATGTCAGTGCTAAATCGCCTGCCACGCTGCCTAAGCTGGCAAAAAACTGTTTAACAGTGTCCACAGCCAGTGCTGATTCACCACTAAGCGCCTGTGCCGCTATCTGTGAGGCACTCAGAGGAGCTTCATTCTGCTTGCGATACAATGCCAGCGCTTTATAAATAGCTTCCAGTCCCGGGCCTGATAGCAGACGCTCGGGTGACACATGGCCGTACTCTTTCGCCAGTGTTTGCTGAATAAACCATTCCTGTTCTGTTTGTGCAGCCCAGTCGGTATGACCGCCCTCTCCCGGCAAAGGAATAAACTGATCATTTACCGGCAGTAGATGCGCAACCCCAAGTCCTGTGCCTGCACCAAGCACCGCCATTGGTTTACCGGGCTGAACATCGCCCGGACCAATTTTGACTTTCTGCTGTTCAGTAAGCGCAGGTAAACACATTGCCACAGCAGTGAAGTCATTAATTACCTGCAATGCTTCTAACTGCAGTTGCTGCTGCATAGCTTTAATTGAAAACGTCCAGTGAAAATTGGTCATACTGACGACATCACTGGTAACAGGACAAGCAATGGCAATAGCCACATGCTGAATATCCATTAGCTGCTGTTGTTGCCGGTAATGTGTTAATGCATCGGCAAGTGTCGCAAAATCAGCACACGGGTATACGGCAACCTTGTCCAACGCCAACGTAGCCAGATCTACGCGGCTGAAGCGGGCATTAGTTCCACCAATATCCGCCACTATTGCAAATGCTGGCAACTTAGCCATGCAAATGTTCCTCCGTGATGAACAAACTACAGGCCCCCTGCTCTGCGCCAGTTAACTGACCGCGCAGTGCACCGAACATTTCGCGGCCCATGCCGTAATAGCTGTCGGCCATGTCTTGTGTGGCCAACTCACGCTCAGCAAGCTCGGCATCGGATATCAGTACTTCAAGTTTGCCGGTTAAACCGTCGACCAACATCATGTCGCCGGTTTTAATGCGAGCAATGTTGCCGCCATCAATAGCCTCTGGTGTTACATGAATGGCTGCAGGAACTTTTCCTGACGCGCCTGACATTCGGCCATCAGTAACCAACGCCACTTTAAAGCCTCTGTCCTGTAACACACCAAGCGGCGGTGTCAATTTATGCAGCTCAGGCATACCGCAGGCTTTAGGTCCCTGAAACCGTACCACAACGATGCAATCTTTATTCAGTTCACCGGCTTTAAATGCGGCATCCAGTTCGTGCTGACTGGAAAATACGACAGCCGGTGCTTTGACAACTTCTGTACCTTCCCGCAGTGCCGACGTTTTAATCACACCCCGGCCAACGTTGCCTGACAGTACTTCAAGACCACCATGCGCTTTAAACGGTTTTTTCACTGTTGCCAGTACATCCGGATCCAGCGATTGCTCAGGAGCATCAATCCATACTAATTTGTTGTCTTGTATCACCGGTTGCTGTGTATAACGGCGCAGGCCCGGGCCCGCGACAGTCTGTACATCTTCGTGCAGCAGGCCTGCGTCCAGTAATTCACGGATCAGCAGCGCCATGCCGCCGGCATGCTGGAAGTGGTTGATATCAGCCTGGCCGTTTGGATAAATTCGGGTCAGTAAGGGTGTAGCAGCAGATAATTCAGCGAAATCATCCCAATTTACAATAAAGCCGGCTGAGCGGGCCATTGCTATCAGGTGCATGGTATGGTTGGTAGAGCCGCCGGTTGCCAACAAGCCTACAATGCCATTTACCACAGACTTAGCATCAATCATTTTACCGGCAGGTAAATAGTCGGTACCCAAATCAGTTAGGCGTGTGACCTGGCGTGCCGCGGCTTTAGTCAGTTCATCACGCAGCTGCGTGCCTGGGTTAACAAAAGATGCGCCAGGTAAGTGCAGCCCCATAATTTCAACGACCAGCTGATTAGAGTTAGCTGTGCCGTAGAATGTACAGGTGCCCGCAGAGTGATAAGAAGCAGATTCTGCAGCCAATAATTCTTCTTTACCTACCTTTCCTTCAGCATATAGCTGGCGAACACGGGCTTTTTCTTTATTTGGAATGCCAGATGGCATAGGCCCCGCCGGCACAAATACAAAAGGCAGGTGACCAAAGCTCATCGCAGCCATGAACAAACCGGGTACGATTTTGTCGCAAATACCCAGCATTAAGCCACCATCAAACATGTTGTGAGATAAGCCAACAGCTGCCGACATAGCAATAATATCGCGGCTTAAAAGGCTAAGCTCCATACCTGGCTGACCTTGTGTTACGCCATCACACATAGCTGGCACGCCGCCAGCAAACTGTGCAACGCTGCCTACTTCAGATACTGCCTGCTTAATCAGGGCCGGGTATTGCTCATAGGGCTGGTGCGCTGACAACATGTCATTGTATGACGACACTATGCCAATGTTCGCTTTAGTTAAACTGCGTAAATCGCCTTTATCCTGCTGATTACAGGCGGCAAAACCGTGTGCCAGGTTACCGCAGCTCAATACGCCGCGGTGCGGCCCTTTCAGACGGGCTTTTTCCAGACGTTGCAGGTAAATAGCGCGGCTTTTTTGGCTGCGGGCAATAATTCTGTCCGTTACTTTCTGAATCACAGGATCCATGCTTATCCCCTAATTATCACTGTACATCACGGTAACCTGTGCTACCGGATGATGTAAAAATGCACGTATTGGCATCGCGAGCACATCGTGCTCTGCCATTGCTTTGTTTAGTACTGTCAACTTATTGCTGCCAACCAGATGCAAAAAGATATGCCGGCTATCTAACAGCCGTGGCAAGCTAAGTGACATACGCTGATAAGGCGCGGTTTGAGGTTCAACCGCCAGCACTGCTGGTGCACCGTCTGACAACCCTTCTTCAATTTGGGCACTGCATGGAAATAACGATGCGGTGTGACCGTCCTCGCCCATGCCCAGGATCACGGCATCAAAAGTAGGTAGCGCACTGACTCGCGGTAACACCTCAGCTGCGCCGGTAAATGCCGATGCAGTATCAGCATACAAACTGATAAAGCGCGCGTTGCTGGCTTTATTTTGCAGCAAAGTGGCTTTAACCAGCCGTTCGTTAGAGTCCGGTTGGTTGGCATCTAACCAACGGTCGTCGGCTAATAAGACGGTGACTTTATCCCAGGCCAAATCTGTATTACTGAGCGTGTTAAAAAGCGCCTGAGGTGTTTTGCCGCCGGACACAACCAAATAAGCTGCACCCCGCTGCTCGATAGCCTGTTGCAAAATTCCGACCAGACGCGCAGCAAAATCAGCGTTAAGATTATCTGTGTTGCTGAACTGTTGTAATTGCATCATGGCTACTCTTCCCAGTTACGGTCATCACGGGCCAGCATCGAAATCGATGCAACCGGCCCCCAGCTGCCTGCCTGATAAGTTTTTGGTGGCTCATTGCTGGTTTTCCACGCATCCAGAATACCATCGACCCACTTCCAGGCATGCTCTACTTCATCGCGGCGGACGAATAAGTACTGATTACCCAGCATAGCTTCAAGTAATAAGCGCTCGTATGCATCAGCAATACGTTGCGATTTAAAGGTTTCATCAAAGCTCAAATCCAGTTTACTTTCCTGCAGGCGCATACTTTCACCAAGGCCCGGAATTTTGTTCAGCACCTGAATTTCAACGCCTTCATCCGGCTGTAAACGGATGATCAGTTTATTTGCCGGTAAATGACTGTAGGTTGCATGGAAAATATTATGTGGCTGCGGTTTAAAACTGATCACGACTTCGCTTAGTTTAGACGCCATACGTTTACCGGTACGCAGATAAAACGGCACACCGGCCCAGCGCCAGTTATCAATATCAACTTTAATTGCAACGAAAGTTTCAGTTTTACTGTTAGGACGGGCACCCTCTTCTTCCAGGTAGCCCGGTGCAGCTTTGCCTGCAACAAAGCCGCTGGCGTATTGCCCACGTACAGTCTTTTCCTGAATATTACTGATATCAATTTTGCGCAGCGCTTTGAGTACTTTCAGCTTCTCGTCACGAATGCTGTCTGCATCCAGTCTGGCCGGAGGCTCCATTGCAATCAGCGTTAACACCTGCAACAGGTGGTTTTGCACCATATCGCGCATCTGACCGGCATCGTCGTAATAGCTCCAGCGCCCTTCAACACCAACCTCTTCGGCCACGGTAATTTGTACATGATCAATCGAGTTATGATCCCAGTTACCGGCGAAAATGGCATTTGCAAAGCGTAAGGCCAATAAGTTAAGAACGGTTTCTTTACCCAGGTAATGGTCTATACGATAGATCTGGCTTTCTTTAAAAAATTCAGCGACCTGATCATTGATCACTTTTGATGAAGCCAGGTCATGGCCGATAGGTTTTTCTAACACAACTCTTGCAGGCTCCGCCGCCAAACCGGCAACGGCCAAACCTTTGCAGATAGAACCAAATAAAGAAGGTGGTGTAGCGAAATAGCTGACCGGCACACGTTTACTGCAATCCGTGACGGCTGTCAGCTTGGTATAGTCCTGCTCGTTGGCTAAATCCAGTTGCACATAAACCAGTTTCTGCTGTAACCGCTGCCAGACAGCATTATCCAGCGGCTCTTTCAGAAACTTGTTCAGATTTGTTAACACCAGCTCAGCATAATCATCGGTAGACATTTCATCACGTGCAACCCCGACAATACGTGATTCTGCACAGAGTAAATCGGCTTTTTCCAGCTGATACATGGCTGGTAGCAGCTTACGTCGTGCCAAGTCACCTTTGGTACCAAACAGGATTAAATCGCATGCTGAATTTTGTGCTGTTGTTGTCATAACTGACCCTTGCTTTATATGTAATTTTACAACACTTAGGCCATACTAGCGTAGCATCACAGGGTTGTAAACCGGATATCTTGTAATTAAATTACAGATTGCGTAATGTTTTGACTATTCTTATATAATAAGGCAGCCTTAGCAACGGATCTGTTGTTTTGTGGTAAATTTAATACTAATTTGACCACCAGGCAGAAGGGCTACAAGCCTTATTACAACCTGTATAAGCCAAATTATAAGTCAGGAATCGCCGGATGAATGTGCTGGAAAAAATCGTCAATAGCGTAAATAACTTTAGTAAGTCGGAGCGTAAAGTTGCCGACGTGATTCTGGCTAACCCGCAAACCACTATACACAGCAGTATAGCAGCCCTGGCCAAGATGGCAGATGTCAGCGAACCCACTGTAAACCGGTTTTGCCGCAGGTTAGATACAAAGGGTTTTCCGGATTTTAAATTGCATCTGGCTCAAAGCCTTGCAAATGGTACGCCCTATGTAAACCGTCATGTTGAAGAAGAAGACGGCCCCGAAGCGTACACCGCCAAGATTTTTGAATCAACTATGGCGGCACTGGACACTGCCCGTCAGCGTGTCGATATTGCTACCGTAAACCGGGCGGTTGATGTACTGACCCAGGCAAAGAAAATCTCGTTCTTCGGGCTTGGCGCTTCAGCCTCTGTCGCTCACGATGCACAGAATAAATTTTTCCGCTTTAACGTGCCTGTGGTGTGTTTTGACGATATCGTTATGCAGCGCATGAGTGCGATTAACAGTGCTGAAGGCGATGTTGTGGTATGTATCAGCCATACCGGCAGAACAAAAAATCTGTGTGATATAGCGGCGATAGCCCGTGAAAACGATGCCACCGTAATTGGTGTGACAGCGTATGACAGCCCGCTAGCGAAAGAATGTACGCTGGTGTTGTCACTGGATGTACCTGAAGACACTGATATGTACATGCCTATGGCTTCCCGCGTTGCCCAGCTGGTATTAATTGATATTCTGGCGACAGGTTTTACCTTACGCCGTGGTAGTAAGTTTCGGGAAAACCTGAAAAAAGTCAAAGACAGTCTGCGTGGCTCACGTTTTGATAAGAAAGACTTTAACAACTAATTAGCTGTAAGGTGCAGTTGCCGGCGCAACTGCACCAACCTGTCGTTTTTATTCCTTCCTGCGCTGTATTCTGTAATAAAATTACATTACACTGATCCCACCTGAAACTCCCTCTTTGCAATATGCAGGAACAGAACATGCACAGAAGAACTAAAATCGTCGCTACGCTGGGGCCAGCCACCAGTACTCAAACCGCTATTGAAAAGCTGATCCAGGCTGGAGCCGCGGTATTCCGTTTGAATTTCTCGCATGGCAGTGCCGATGATCACCGTGAACGCGCGGCGATGGTAAGGGCTGCAGCGGCGAAGCTAGGCGCGCATGTTGCAATTCTTGGGGATTTACAAGGGCCAAAAATCAGGGTGTCCACCTTTAAAAACGGTGCAGTAATGCTTGAAGAAGGCCAGCCATATGTGCTGGATGCAGAACTGGCTAAAGGTGAAGGCGATGAGCATCAGGTTGGTATCGACTACAAAGAATTACCACAAGACGTTAAAGCCGGCGATTTACTGTTGCTGGATGATGGTCGTATTCAGTTAACCGTTGACCGCGTTGAAGGTGCCCGCGTTTATACAACAGTAACAGTGGGCGGTAAACTGAGTAACAACAAAGGTATTAACCGCCAGGGGGGCGGCTTAACTGCCCCAGCCCTGACTGATAAAGACAAACGCGACATTATTACTGCGGCAGAAATCGATGTAGATTTTTTGGCGGTGTCATTTCCCCGCAGTGGTGATGACCTGCGCTTAGCACGTGACTTAGCACTGGCCGCCGGCTCTGAAGCGCGCATTATGGCCAAAATTGAACGTGCAGAAGCCGTTGCTGACAACGAAACACTGGATGACATCATCCGCGCCTCTGACGCTGTGATGGTCGCCCGGGGAGACTTGGGTGTTGAAATTGGTGATGCAGAACTCGTTGGCCAACAAAAACGTATCATAGCGCGTTCACGCCAACTAAACCGCGTGGTTATTACCGCTACGCAAATGATGGAAAGCATGATTGAAAGCCCTATGCCGACCCGTGCTGAAGTAATGGATGTGGCTAACGCAGTACTCGATGGCACTGATGCAGTGATGCTGTCGGCAGAAACTGCTGCCGGTAAATACCCTACAGAAACTGTGCGCGCCATGGCGCGGGTTTGTGATGGGGCTGAAAAACACCCGAGCGTGCAAATATCTAAGCATCGTATGGATGTGACGTTTACCGAGATCAGTGAAACCATAGCGCTATCAGCAATGTATGCAGCCAACCATCTTGAAGGTATCAAAGCGATCATCACACTGACAGAGTCTGGCTACACGGCAAAACTAATGTCACGGATCACGTCACCGCAGCCAATTTTTGCGCTGTCACGTCATACTAAAACGCTAAACAAGATGGCGCTTTATCGTGGAGTATATCCGGCGTTTTTTGACAGTACTGCACTGGAGGGTCAGTCTTTGGCTGATGCTGCGATTGATGCGATAAAAGCCAAGGCGGGTTTAAAAAGTGGCGATCTGGTTATTATGACGCATGGTGATGTGATGGAAACAATCGGCGCCTCTAACACCTGTAAGATAGTACAGGTGAAATAAGTTTTACCATCGTATTTAGTATGAAAAAAAGCCCGGTATTCACCGGGCTTTTTAATTTTAAGCGATAAACTACTGCTTATCTTTTTGCTGAAGCTCTGCTTGTTGCTTCGCCAGCTTGTTTTCCCAGAATGTGGCGTTTTTAATGCCAAGCCTTACCGGGTCAAAGCTAATTGGGCCACCATTTTTCTTTTGTTCTTCGTAATCACGTAAACAACGCATCGTTGGTTTGTACATAAAAAAGATCGCTAAAATACCAACCACGTTGACCCAAGCCATCAAACCCACACCGATATCACCGATATTCCAGATATAACCAGCGCTGTTTACCGTACCGTACGCCACCATAAACATCAGCAGTAGCTTAAACAGCACTACCGGTAATTTGTTATTAAACACCCGGTTTAAATAGGCTACGTTAGTTTCGGTAATGTAGTAGTAAGCCAGAATAGTGGTGAAAGCGAAGAAAAACAGCGCTATGCCAACAAATATCTGGCCAAAATTACCAAAAACACTCAACAGGGCCATTTGTGTAAAAGCAGCTGAACCAATTTCGGTGGCCGCATCAACGTTTTGCACGATAAATTGGCCAGCCGGTAACTCACCGGCTACGTTGTACTGCTGCGTAATCAGGATCATCAGTGCTGTCGCAGTACAAACAAACAAGGTATCAACATAAACCGAGAAAGCTTGAACCAGCCCTTGCTGAGATGGGTGTTCAACCTCCGCAGCGGCGGCGGCATGCGGGCCAGTGCCCTGCCCGGCTTCATTAGAATAAATACCGCGCTTAACGCCCCAACCAATTGCAGCACCAAACCCCGCCTGAGCACTGAAAGCATCACTGAAGATAAGGTTAAATACGCCTGGCACTTTATCAAGATTTAGAAACACGACGATAAGTGCCATGACGATGTAACCCAGTGCCATAAAAGGCACCACTATCTGGGTAAAATGAGCAATGCGCTTGATACCGCCGAAAATGATAAATGCCAGCACAATTAATATAATTGCCAGCGCAATCAGCTTATAGGTGCCTACTTCTCCGAAACTGGTGACAACCATGTTGCCATCACCAAAAATTTGCGTCACAGCATTACCCACTGCATTTGCCTGCACACCGGGTAAGAAAATACCGCAACCAATGATTGCGGATATGGCAAAGACTACACCAAGCCAGCGCCAGCCAAGGCAACGTTCAAAGTAGTACGCCGGGCCACCACGGTACTGGCCATTTTCTTCAACTTTGTAAATTTGTCCCAGTGTTGATTCTGCATAAGCGGTACTGGCACCTAAAAATGCCACTACCCACATCCAGAAAATTGCCCCCGGGCCGCCAAAACCTATAGCAGCAGCGACACCAGCGATATTACCCACACCCACCCGGCCAGACAGAGATACCGCCAAAGCCTGAAATGATGAGATCCCTTTGTCAGATTCATTGTTATTAAGCAGCAGTTTGCACATTTCCTTGAAATGCCGCACCTGTGCGAAGCGTGTCAGAATTGAATAAAATAAACCGGCCCCGAGACATAAATAAATGAGCGCCGGGCTCCAGATAATGCCGTTCAGCGCACTAATAAAGCCTTCCATTTCTGTTCCTTATAATTATTTTGCATGAAGATTGTTATACGCCGCCTAATTTGCCACATCAGCCGCGGAATAGCTACGGCGTTAGCTGCTCTGACGGTAATCTGCGATAACCTGTCCGAAGTTGGCGATTTCTGCATCATGCGCCTGATCTTGCCACGGCTCTGCCAGTGCCTGTTGATACCAGTTTTGCATCACCGGTAAGGCAAGTAGATGATTCAGGTATTGTTTGGCGGCTTCACTGAACGGCAGGTCATAGCTTTGCATACGAAAAGCGACAGGGGCAAAAAAAGCATCTGCAGCAGTAAATCTGTTACCTGCAATAAAGGGACCTCCAAAAGTACTCAACCCCTGTTCAAACAACTCGTTAAGCCTGGCAATATCAGCCTTCAGGGCATCACTTATTTTGTGCAGTTTGACCCGGTGGCAACAGCTCATACCGCACGTGTTACGCAATGTGCTGAAGCCTGAATGCATTTCGGCGGCTGCGCAGCGGGCAAAAGCTCGCGCTTTTATTTGTTCCGGCCAAATATCTTTATGTGTTTCGTACAGAAACTCAGTAATGGCCAGTGAATCCCAAACCACGATATCTTTTTGAACCAGACACGGCACTTTACCACTGGGGGAAAAGGTTCTGAACTTTTCAAAATTGCCTTGTTGGCTAAACGGCACCAACTGCTCGATAAACGGAATATTAAGCTGCATCATCAGCACCCATGGCCGTAGCGACCAGGATGAGTAATTTTTATTGGCAATATAAAGTTCACGCATCATTTCTCTCCTTAATCATGCCGTTACCGGCGTTACGCGTTGGCTCCGGTTTTTGGCCGGGTTCTTTATATCTTATACCTTTGTTGTCGCGAGTACTTCGGTAAATTAAGGTACAATAGCGCTATTACCTTAGTTGTTTCAGAGGTGCGCTTGGCTGAATTTACCCTGCTGTTTGTCTTGTCACAATCGCTCGCTGCACTGGCATTTACCAGTGGCATTATTGCTTTTCAGCAACATCAGCGTTCGGCGATGCTGAAGTTCTGGTTTATTTCGGCATTGCTTAATGCCTGCCATTTTGCCGTATTAGCACAATATCAGGCGGCGCTATTTGTTGGACTAACATCAGTACGGTTTCTGGTTGCGGCCGTCAGCCCAAGGCAACATTGGATGTACGTTTTTTTATTGTTATCCAGTGTGCTATTTTTTATCAGTTATTCTAACCCAATTAACCTGTTACCTTATCTCGCTGCCATAGTGGGTACCGTCGGCAGTTTTCAGAAAAACGTAACGCTGGTGCGTATTTTAATGGCAATCGGTGCCAGTGCCTGGATAGTGCATAATCTGCTGGTCGGTTCGCCGGTTGCTGTATTGATGGAGCTGGCATTTTTAAGCAGTAATCTGGTCGGCTATATAAGAAGCCGTAGACTAAACCCGGCTGCTGACCCGGGGCAATAACCCGATGCTATACGTCTTTTGACAGCACAATATTCACGTTATTATCAACCTATGCCAGACATTACACCGCGTATTCAGCGCCAGTATTACCGTAACGGGCCTCCTCATCGTGGCGGAGCCGATGTCAGCTTTGCCGATCTGCTAAAGATATTTGGATTTAACAGTATCCATATTGGCCGCTGGGTCACAGCTGAGGAGCAGCAGCTGGCGGCTAATCTGTTTTTTGATGCATTTTGCGATTTGCAGCAACTGTTGCAGGTACCGTCAGAGGTGATATCACTCAGAGGTAGCCTTGGGCTGACATTCGGTATTGGCGGCCAACCTGGTGTATGCGCCCATTATCAGCCTCAGGGGCGGATCCTGGCGCTGGCTAAAAATGCCGGAGGTGGCAGTCTCGCACATGAGTGGTATCATGCGTTTGATCACTATATCGCCGATAAAATGTTTACGCTGCCAGATACGCGTAACCAATTTTCCAGCAGCTGCTGGCTGCAGCATAAGCCCTTAAAACCGCATTATTTCAACACCTTGCTTGGCGAGGTTTATCAGAGACTGTTTTTGTCAGATAACGCCGAAAGTGAAAGCGGATTTTTTCGCCACTGCCGCCAACTCGACTCAAAAATGAACCGGTTTTATCTGGCCCGGCCGGAGGAAATGGCCGCGCGAGCCTTTGAAAAGGTGTTACAGATGCAGCCTTTGAAAAATAGTTTTCTGGTGTCGGGTACGTTAAAAAGTGACGCCGCCGCGCATGGTATTTATCCCGATAATGCGCTGACTCATGCTGTGGCAGAGATCTGGCTGCGGTATTTTTCTTTGCTGGGGCACGGCCTAACCAGCAAAAATAACAGTTTACGCTGATAAAAAACGCGCAGTCCGGGCACTGCGCGTTTTATCAAAACTGCAGACAACTATCCGACGTTACCGATCAGAACACACCACGCACGCTTAACGCATAACGACGGTCTGTCGTGAAGTTTAATGCATCTGTTCTTACACCAGCCTGATTCATCTGATACTGGGTTTTGGTTTCGGTATTTAGCAAGTTACTGCCTTCGATACCAATTTTCCAATTGTCATTAAGAGAGTAATACAGGCTGGCATCCATCATACCCGACGCCTTTGCGAAAGCGGGTACATATTCTTCAGACTCGCGCAGCGTTAACAGGTATTCCGAGCGCCAGGTGTAAGCCAAACGGAATGAAATTTTGTCGTATTCGTACATACCGACAATATTCATATTCTTATCCGAATAACCTTGCAGTGGTAAACCACTGAACACGCGGAAAGTGTTGCGGTTATCGGCTATAGGGTTGCCATTTTCGTCAAAGCCTAACGTGCCTTCGGAAATTTCGTTCGGATCTTCCAGGCCGCTCTGATCGATGTAAGTGAAGTTAAACTGTAAGCCCAAGCCACGCCAGGCTCCGGGCAACATGTCGTAAAACTGCGAGTACGAAAACTCCACACCGCGGATAGTGCCTGAGCCGGTATTTGCCGGGCCATAGGCTGAAACATCATATTCTTCGCCGGCGTATGTCACATCCAGATTAAACTGCCGGTTACGAATGATGTTATCCAGTTTTTTATTAAACAAACCGGCCGTAACAAAACCCGCTGGTGCAAAGTACCACTCAATACTCAGATCGGAGTTTACGGACTCCTCAGGTTCCAGATAAGGATTACCGGCTAGCGCTGTTACTTCAATATCATCGATACCAACCACCGGATTAGTTTCTTCGTCATAGTCTGCGCCAGGTGTTTGCAAACGACGGGTATAATCCAGGTCGAGTAAGCTGATGTTACGAGCATCAACCAGGCTTGGATAATATAGGCCTTTAGAGATACCAAAGCGCAGCACTATCTCATCGGTGAGGCCAAAGTTAACGTTAAAACTTGGCAGTATGGTGTCGTAATCAGTGCCCTCAACGGTGCTTAACTGTGATTCGCCACTGGCCAGATTGTAATAACGCAGATACTCAGGCTGCTGCATCACTGCATTGAGCGACGTGCCGGGATCTCCGCGACGGGTAATTTGTGGCTGAACAAAAGCACCGGTAGACTCCAGCTCATAACTGACATAGCGCAACCCCAGATTACCTTTAACCGGAATATCCTGATTTACCAGTTCAAAATCTGTACGCAGATAAAGCTCAGTACGTTTTTCATTTGAAGAGCTTATATTATGTGCCGCAAAAGGCCCTTCAACGCGATTGGGTTTGTCGGTATAAGGCACATAGGTGCCGGTACAAACTCCGTTATTGGCCGCACTGCTGGTGGCATTATGCCAGCCGTCACGACACCCCTGCCGTAGTGATTCTGCATAATTTCTTACCAGATCCATTTTCGGAAACAGGAAGTTATTCACATTACCCAGCAGCACCTTGCCATTGTAATAATCAGAAAAATCTATCCGTTCAAATAGCTCTGGCCGGTTTACTGCCGCTGCGGCGTTACGATCGTTCATATCCCACGGCGTACCGATAGCAGACCAGCCTTCATAAGCAGTATCACGAACAGTGAGGTCTTTGTCACTGTAGTAAAAACCGGTTTTAATGGCGGTAAAAGCACCGTCCAGCTCATAAGTCACATCGAATTTATAACTGTCAGCTTTGGCAGTATTGTGTTCTTCCTGCTCCATGCCGCTGCCTAAAAATACATTTGGCACGGGACCGTTCCAGTCTTCATTGGGCGACCAGCCGGCGGTAAGAATATTGTCGCTCAGAAATTCAATTGTCGGACGCTCACCACGCATATCAAGGAAATAAGGCGACACCACGTGTACATGGTTACCACGGGTCTGACCGGACATACTGTAGTTGTGTACGACTTTTTCTGAGTCAATATGCTGATAATCTAGCACCAGCGTTAAACGATCACTCGGTTTTAACTTCAGGTTGAATGAGGTGTCTTTAACGGTGTTCTCGTTATAGTTCCAGCGGCTACGGTAGAAAAATGGCGTTTCCGGACTGACACCAAGCGCTATACCCGAGGTAACAAAGCCGTTGTCGGTTGTCAGTGGATAGCCATTTTCCAGATCTTCCGTCCAGTTCTGTGACGAACCCATGAAACCACGAAAGCCCTGCGCCGCCTGACCAATTTGCCGCTCATTCCATTCCAGAGACGCGTCTGAGTTGATATGCTCCAACGTCGCGACAATAGTATTATCGGTGTTAGCCCACTGCAGCGACGTAGTAAAGCCGGTGCGCTCACGATCGTTGTCTGCTGTGCTCATATGAATGGCCACCGGAACATGCCAGACACTGCCCGCTGGTTGGCCGGGCAAGGCCGGGCCGTCGACCGGTGAGCTTGGATCAACCCCTGTGATTCCGCCCCATTGATCCAGCGTAGGAATAAACGCATCGCCACGGGAGTGGAAGTTACCCAGCCCTACGCCATCACCACGCGATTTGTATTCAGACCTTGAACCGGCGATTAAAAAGCCGAACTTACCGGCTTTTGTTTCCCAACTGTCTGAAAACAGTGCCGAGAAAGAGGGTGTGATTTCTTCGCGAAAATCACCGTAATTAGCTTTAGCGCTAAAGGCTATCAAACGTTCCGGTGAATCAAATGGCTTACGCGTGATCAGGTTTACCGTGCCGGCAATACCACCGGAGATAAGATCCGCGGTCTGATTCTTCACAACCTCTACCGCACCGAGTAACTCAGCGGGAAAATCTTCATAGCTTAAACCACCCCACGGATTAGCGCTAAAGGCGTCTCGGCCGTTTACTTCAGAGCGCACACGGTCAAGGCCACGTACCAGCACGCCGGTGCCCTCATCGGCATAATGTTTAGGATCGTCAGATGATGCAAAGCGCTCAATCGTCACACCAGGTACACGTTGCAGTGCTTCAGTCACTGATTTATCCGGTAAGGCACCGATGTCGGTGGCGGTGATCACATCTTTTACTGTGTCAGCGTAACGTTTAAGTTCCTGTGCCGACTGAATACTACCTCTTATACCTTTTACTTCAATAACCTCTACAGGTTGTTCGCTATTTTGCGCAATGACATCGCTGTCATTTTGTGGCGACGTCTGTGCTGATGCAGCAAAAGGGCTAAGACCCAGTAACGCAGCCGAAATAGCCAGGCTGAGCCTGGCCCGTTTTTTACCGCAGGTAACGCTATCGCCGAGTAATTCAGACATGATGTTTTTCTCTTCTGTTCTTGTTTTAATCCGTTTAGCTCTGTCGGCAGCGCAACTACCGGCTAAGCCAATGTATACTTGTCTCGTTCTTCCTGGATTAAGCCGGTACCACTACCAACCGCACCGCACCGCACCGCACTTAAATGTTACTTTGTACCATCAAGATTAAAAAGTAAACAAAAATTGTGCAAAAAAACCCTTCATATAGCATTGAATTATAGACATCCAGTCGTTTATTGCTTATTAATATGTTACCAAGTAACAATTCAAGCTGACTGTTTATGCGATTTATCTGCTGTTCTGTATTGCTATTAATAAGTACGGTTTCTGCTGCTGAGCCCCCTGCTTTACTGCCGGTGCCTACCAGACTGGTGTTACAACAGGGAGAATTTGATTTTAGCTCTGGCTTTAGTATTGACGCCCCGGACAGCATTTTGCTTAAGCAGGCAACAGATCGGTTTGTCCAGCGTTTAACTTTGCAAACCGGAGTTAACATTGCGAAGACACAACAGAATACACTGCGCATTAACGTTACTGACGCCCGCCAAAGTAATATACCGGCTGTGCAAATGAACGAGCAGTATCAGTTGCGTATCAGCCAGCATGAAATTGAACTTGACGCCACAACAGAAACCGGTGTTTTGCGCGGTCTGGAAACGCTGTTGCAGCTGGAGAAAAATGGCAAAGCCCCGGCATTACAGCTGTCTGATGCGCCGCGGTTTAGCTGGCGTGGTGTGTTACTTGATCCGGCCCGGCGCTTTCTGCCCTTTTCAACATTGCTGCGCCAGTTGGATATTATGGCTGCGGTGAAATTGAACGTGCTGCACCTGCATCTGACTGATGATCAGGGTTGGCGTTTTGAGTCAAAACGCTTTCCGAAATTACACCAGTTGGGTGGCAAGCAAGGTTACTACACCCAGCAACAGTTACGTCAGCTGGTACAGTATGCAGCAGAGCGTGGCATTCGAGTGGTGCCTGAAATTGATTTGCCGGGCCACACTACCGCACTCGGTGCTGCTTATCCTGAACTGATGAGCCAACCAGGCCCTGCTCAACCAGAAATACACTGGGGCGTGCATCCGGCGGTACTGGACCCAACAAAGGAAGCCGTTTATGACTTTCTGGCTGAATTGATTGCAGAAGTAACGACGGTATTTCCCGACCCCTATCTGCATATCGGCGGTGATGAAGTGATGAGCGAACATTGGCTTGGTTCGCCTCACATTGTGAGGTTTATGCAACAAAATAAGCTGGCCGATGCTGCCGCATTACATGCTTACTTTAACCTGCGGCTGCACAATATGCTGCAGCAAGCTGGCCGCACCATGATGGGTTGGGATGAAATAACACAAGGCGGCTTGCCAAAATCAGTGCTGGTGCAATCATGGCGCGGCGTAGAATCGCTGCATCAGGCCGCGGCAGAAGGTTACGATACCGTATTATCGACCGGTTACTACCTGGATCAACCACAGTTCGCCGCCTTTCACTATCGTAACGACCCGGTACCGGCAAAACGGCCGCAGCCAGATTTATCAGTGCCGGGCAGATGGTCTGCCTGGCATTTTAACTTCGAGCGGCTGCGCGGCAGTGCAATAAAAGGCAAATTGGCGCTACTTACTCTTACGGATGGCAAAGTACACGCTTTAGTGGAGTTTGAAGACCGCTCACCGGTTGTCGTACAACAGCCTGTATTGAATGCTAACAAGTTGAGCTTTCATATTGACAGTTGGATGGGCCCACTCAGCGCTGCATTTACACTTGGCGAAACATTGCAGGGCAAGCTGTTTGTCGGTAATGCCCCTTACCAGATCAGTGGCTCTGCAATAGCACTGCAGCAAAGCGCGGATAAAAAACTGCCGCTAGCAGTGCCTGCCCCTTACACCTATGATGCTGACAGCAGCGCAGCGCAGCATATTCTCGGTGGCGAAATAGCATTATGGGGCGAGCTGGTAACGCCGGATAATATTGATATCCGTTTATGGCCAAATGGCTTCGCTGTTGCTGAACGGCTGTGGTCGGCTCAGGATGTCACAGATGAAGACAGTATGTATCAGCGCCTTGACTGGCTTAATGAGCGGTTAAATCGTTTCAGCCTGCAGAACGTAAGGCAACAGCAACAGGGTTATACTGCGTTGGCAGGTGAATATTCACAGGCTTTGGCAACTGCCAGTGAGGTTCTGGAACCGGCGCATTATTATCATCGTTTGCATCAAAAGTCTGCTGCCGGTATTTATCATCAGGACGCCCCGCTTAACCTGCTGGCAGATTTCTTACCTGCCGGGCAAAGCGCTGTTCGCCAGTTTGAACAACGATTACAGCTGTGGTTAGAACAGCGCCAGGCTGGCGATAAGCAATGGCTTAATGAACAGCTTGCGAAGTGGCAAACGGCGGCTAACCAATTAGTTGCAGCAAACATCGCAACTCTCAAACCTTACGACTCTCTGATGCAACAGCTGGTGACATTAAGCCAGTCAGGCCAGGCAATGCTGAACAGCATTGAACAGCAAACACCACTTTTAAAAGCACAGCGTGACAGTATAACGCTGCAGCTTGAACAGGCCGCGACCATTCAACATGAGATAATTATTGCCCTGCACCGGCCACTGCAAAAGCTACTTAGCCACACTCCGCACAGCCGTATCTGGGTTAAAGCCGGGACTTTCAGCAGCGCAGTAGAAGGCCCGGCTGTCGATAATGCCGGTAACCTTTATGCTGTTAATTTTGCAACTGATGGCACCATTGGCAAAGTCAGCGCTGATGGCAGTGCAAGCCGTTACATTACATTAGCCCCTGGCAGCACCGGCAACGGTATAGTGTTTGATGAAAACGGCGCTATGTATATCGCCGACTATACCGGCCACAATATTCTGCGTTATCACAACGGCACGCTGGATACCTTCAGCCACAACAAGACGATGAATCAGCCTAACGACCTGGCAATTATGCAAAACGGCACCTTGTTTGCCAGCGATCCGAACTGGGCCGATAACAGCGGCAAATTATGGCGCATTAACAGCAACGGCCAAAGTGAGGTAATGCGCGCTGATATGGGGACTACCAATGGCATTGCTGTAAGCCCCGACCAGCAGTTTTTATACGTTAACGAGAGTGTGCAGCGAACCGTCTGGCGTTTTCGGATCCTGCCGGATAACAGCCTGGCTGACAAAACGCTATTCGCCCGCTTTAGTGATCATGGCCTTGATGGGATGCGCACCGACAGCCAGGGAAACCTGTTTATCGCGCGTTACGGCAAAGGCGTGGTAGTGAAGCTGGATAAAAACGGTAACCTGTTACAGGAATACCGGCTAAACAACGCCCTACCAACGAATGTAGCTTTGAGCCGTGACGAAAAGATTCTGTATGTCACCATTCAGCAGTGTGGCTGCATTGAGCGTATTACACTATAGCGCGAAAGGCTCTTCTATTATGGGCCATATCGGCCTGGTCAGGTTGCGGTAGCCATTACGCTTGGGATCGCTGGGGTATGGCGCCCCGGCATCGACATAAAGTACCTGCGCCGCCAGCGGCGCAAAGCCCTGATAAAAATGATTAGTTGATTTAATCAGCAATAAACTGCGCTGTTCCGGCGCAACGCCTAATGCCCGGAACAGGCTGGGGTCAAATGACTGACAGCGGTTGGTATTCAGAATAACTTCGATACCATCAAACTTAATCAATGCACAGTCACCCATAGGCACGCTGCTGTCGGCAAACTGCTGCTCTGCATTGGCTTTAAGCCGGACAACCTGGACTAATTTGTCTATTGGCTCACCGGCTGTGGCACAACTTTTACCACCGAAACGCAGGCTTATCTGAGCGCCTTCTCCGGCGGCAAAGCATAGTTTAACCGCCATCGGGTCCCAGATAGTACCCACAGCCACACTGGTCAGTTTACGCTTAAGGATCTGCTGCAAAATTAAGGTGCCGTCCCCCGCCACACCGCCCCCCGGGTTGTCCCAGACATCAGCCAGCACAGTAGTGCCCGTACTTTGTGCCGCTAACGTCAGCGCAGTTTCTATGCTGTCAAACCGTGGTAAAGTGCGTCCGCGGAAGGAAAACAGTTCCAACCCAAGCTGCTTTGCCAGTTGTTGCCCAAGTTCAGGCTCGTTATCGGTGACGACCAACAGTTGCGTGCCCATATATGGCACATCCCCCGCCATAAAACCATGAATAACCGAAATAGACAGCACTGACGGTTGCTGTTCTAACCGACGGATCTTTGCAATAAAGGATTTCATCGGTTCATGGCTGGTTGGCAGTACATCTATCATCCGGCAATCGAAACTGCTCATGTTTGGTTTAATGTCACGCTGCACTGCTGCCACCGCCAGCCGCACCAGATCACGTGCGCACTGCATAAAATCCAGATGCGGAAACTCTTTAAATGCGATAAGCACATCAGACGCTTTGAGCCTGACAGGTGTCAGGTGGCTGTGCGGGTCTAACGTAGCACCAATAAACACGTCAGGCCCGGTGATGTCACGCACCCGTGTCAGTAAGTCGCCCTCACAGTCATCATACCCTTGCGCTACCATAGCGCCGTGTAAGCCCAGCAGTACCGCCTGCAACGGCATGGCCTGATGCAACTGCTGCAAAATTTCATCGCGTAACTGCTCATAAGACTGGCGGTTGAGCAAACCGCCAGGCTCTGCCCAGCTGCAACTGCCTTCTATTATCTCGATGCCGCTGTTAGCTCTGGCGTATTCCCGACAGGCGATCAATGGCGCGCTGCACAGTGTGGGAGTATCAGGGTGCTGACCTGGTGGCGCATAAAAGCTCTGATAAAAGCTATGCACATCGGTATACATCGGCGAGAAGGTGTTGGTTTCAGTTGCCAGCGAGGCAGTAAAAATGCGCATAAACCCTCTTTGAATTCAGTAGCGCTGTTCCAGCGTGACAGGACGTACAGTTTGATCTTGCTGCCCAACAGGGTTTAGCTCCCGCTGCGCCGTAATACGTTTTATTGCTACATCCCGGCTTACTGCAGGTGCCGGCGTCAGTAAGCTAACCAGCACTGCTGCAAAAAAAGCACAGCTAACAGCCGGAATACAGGGGTTCCCCCACAGTGCAAGCCAGTCCGGCTGGCTTAACAGCAGCAGGGAAGTAAACACAGCGGTAAGCATCGCTGCCAAAGCTCCCTGCCAGTTAAGCCGTTGCCAAAACCGGCCAAGTACAGCGACAACAAACATGCCGGCAATCAGCGTCGCGATCATGTTGCTGATGTAGCTGATTAAATCATCAGATAGCAGAGCCAATAGCAATGCACAGCCTGACACTATGAGCACAGCCAGTCTTGCGTAGCGCACAGCTTTGTTAACCGGCGGCATCTGGCCCATTACCGCCTGATATAAATCGCGGATCAGTACCGACACGGCAGCAATAGCATCTGAACTGGCTGAAGATAACGTCGCCGACAGCCCTGCCAGCAGCACCAGCATCGCTAAAGCAGTGGGCAGTAACATGACTGCGACAGTACTGAAGGCAAACTGGTGATTATCCAGCTCTGGTACCAGTGAAAACGCGGTAATACCAATTACCGCCGGTAAAGTGGCAAATAAAAGGTATAAAGCGCCAGATAGCAAAAAAGAACGTCTGACCGTACCTACGCTACGTGCAGCATAAATACGTTGCCGAAATGATGGCGTAGCCATCACGCCGACAGCCACCACTACCGCCAGAGAGATAGCTGGCAGCAATGGCAGGCTTTTCATCTGACCGGAGTGGCGCGCTTGGGCCACCAAATCAGCAAGTGGTGCTATACCTCCGCTTACCTGCACAGCAGCGGAGCTCATCAGAATAAAACCGCAGAACAGTATCAGTGCCATCAGGCTGTCAGTCCAGACTACCGCCTTGTAGCCACCGATCATTACGTACAGCGTAAAAGCAGCTGCAATCAATAGTTTGGCATACAGCAGATCTATGCCGGTCGCCCAGGATAAATATAAAGCGCCGCCAATAATATGTGCGCCAAGCCAGCCCAGCGATGCAAGAAAAATCAGCACCGCACTGCAGTGCTTTACCCATTGATTGGCACCAACGTAGTAGCACAGCTCTTCGCTCATTGTCATAAATCGTAGTTGCCGCAATGGCGCAAATAACCAGGCCGTCAGTAAAATGCCAACCGCACCACCAACACCATACAAAATACCGCCCCAGCCATGCTGATAGGCGTAACCTACTGCTCCCATGCTGGTACCGGTACCAATCATAGTGGCAACAGTGGTGCCCAATGTCAGTGTGCCGGAGACTTTACGCCCGGCGAGTAAAAAATCTTCGCTGCTGCTCTGACGGCGCGATACCAGATAACTGATAACAATCATCAGCAACAGATACACACCAAACCCGAGCAGAAACAGCGTGCCGTTCATATCAGCGATCAGCGCGGTAACAGGTCAAATCAACCTCAACTTTACAGTCGACCACCAGGTCAGCCACCGCACAAATCCTGGCAGGTGGCGCCTCAGCAAACACCCGGCGGAATACCTGGTTAAAACTTGCAAAGTAACGCGCATCTGTCAGATACACTTTTACATGCACGACATCAGCCAACTGATAGCCGGCCTGCTGCATAATGTCTATGCAGTTTTGCAGTGCCAGTTCCGACTGCTCAACAATACCGCCCTCAACGACTTCACCATTACGCATTGGTGTCTGGCCTGACACATACAGCCAACCGCCGGCTTCAACAGCTTTGGCAAAGGGCAGCTTTTGGCCACCGGTGCCGGTACTTTCATCGATACCATAGCGTTTTATCGTCATATCGGTTTAGTCTCCAAGCGGCTGGCGTTCATCACCACCGCGATGACTATCCAGTGATAATTTAACGCGGCGCAATTTGTCGCGTGATTTACGTTTATTCTGTTTGGCCACTTCTGTTGCCAGCACATCGATAATTGCCAGCATGGCGTAACGCGATGCCGATGGCTTATAGATGAAGTCGGTTTCCGGCGCCTGCAGTCCCAGTACTATGTCGGCATTGGCAGCCAGTGCTGAGCCGAGTTTGGTAATAGCAATAACTTTGGCACCGTATTGGCGCGCTATGGCTGCAGAGTCAATGATTTCTGCTGTGTTACCGGTCAGCGAAATGGCAACAAGGACATCCTGAGGTTCAACTGCAGCAGCGGCCATTCGGGTCAGTAAACCATCCTGATAACTGCACACCGGCATACCAAAACGAAACAGCCTGTACTGTAACTCCTGTGATCCGATAGAAGAGCCGCCGCCCATGCCGATACAAAAAATCATTCTGGCGCCTTGCAGATAACTGACTGCCAGTTTGATATCGGCCTCAACCAGCAGTTTACGGCTAAGGTCCAGCGTGTTTTTTATCGCTTCGTACACCCCCTGAATACCGTCAAGATCGGGTGTTTCTTCAACAAAGCGCTGACCAACAGCCAGCGATTGTGCCAGCTTCACTTTAAGCTGACGCACGTCTTTACAGTCAACGGTGCGGGCAAAACGCGTAACTGTTGCCTGGCTGACACCGGCCTGCTCCGACAACTTAGCAATACTCATTTCAGTTGCCGCTTTCACATTGTCCAGGATCAGCTGCGCAACCCGCTGCTCCGATTCACTCATTTCGACAAAACGTTCAGAAATACGTGACAACACATCTATTTCGTAACTCATTACTTTTTCCGCCGGGCTGAAACCTATAGCAATGGTGTTACTGAGTAACTTTTGCTAAAGTAACATTTCTCTAGACATAAAAGATACTTTGTACCATGCTGATGCAAAAGTAAACATTAATATCGCTTATTTACAGCAATTTACTGGTTACACTTCAGTCTGGATAGCAATTAGTTAATAGCGAGATGTTATGAAGTACCAAAATTCTGGGCATAAAGCTGCAGCAACGCAGCAATTAAACCGGCAACTGAATTTACTGCAGCAGGATATCTGCCTGCCAGCAGCTGTGCTTAAGCAGTCTGCCGTTGAGCATAATTTGCAATGGATGCAACGCTTTGCCAATAGCTGTGGCGTATCGCTTGCGCCACATGGTAAAACCAGCATGACGCCCTGGCTGTTCCAGCAGCAACTGGCCAGCGGCGCCTGGGGTATCACAGTCGCTACGGCTTATCAGGCACAAGTTGCCGCCCAGGCCGGTGCGCAGCAAATCATTCTGGCCAATCAGTTGATTGGCCGCGCCAATATGGCATTGGTTGCAGCAGTGATTGGCAGGGGATGCAATATTTATGTCTGTGTTGATAGTCATGCCAATGCCAGTGCTTTATCTGCTTTTTTTGCCGCAGAAAACCTTACCCTGCCGGTGCTGATTGAACTTGGCGTACCAAGAGGCCGCTGTGGTTGCCGCACTAATCAGCAGGCAACTGAGCTGGCACAACATATCGCTACCCTACCCGGCCTGAGTCTGGCCGGTATCGAGTTCTATGAAGGCGTAATAAAAAGTGATGATACTGAGCGCGATGTGCGTCAGTTTGTGCAGCGTGCTGCTGCGCTGGCGAAAGCCCTGGCCAGACAACAACTGCTGAAATATCAGCAACCGCTGATAAGTGGTGCAGGTTCTGTCTGGTACGACATCGTCGCCACTGAGCTAAACAAAGCTACCTTACCCGATACTATGCGTATCGTCTTGCGCCCCGGCTGTTACATCAGCCATGACAGTGGCATCTACGAGCAGGCACAGCAACAGGTGCTGTCGCGCAGTCATCTTGCCTGTCGTATGGGGGACAGTTTATCCAGCGCGCTGGAGTTGGCGGCTTACGTACAGTCATTGCCGGAACCGGGGTTAGCGGTACTTGGCTTTGGTAAACGTGACGCAGCTTTTGACGCAGGTTTGCCACAAGCCATTGCGATTTACCGCGACGGTAAGCTACTGAGCAACAAGCCTGAGGGCTGCGAAACGATAAAAGTAATGGATCAACATGCTTTCTGGCGCTTCAGCAGCAGTATTCAGCCACATATTGGTGATATCGTCCTGCTCAGCACATCCCATCCATGTCTGACCTTTGATAAGTGGCGCAGTTTATGGCTGGTAGATGACAGCTATAACCTGTTGCAGAGTGTTGATACCTTCTTTTAACGCAGTAACATGCCGCGTTCGAATACCGGCGCAGACAGTTCAGCCGGGTTGCGAACACAAAGCTGCTGCGCCTGTTCTTCGCCCAGAGTTTGCTCAACATACTGATAAGCCAGCTTCAGCTTCGGCGGCCGGCGTTTAACCGAATGGGTGTCACTGGCTATGATGTGATACAAACCCTGTTTTAACCAGTGCCGGGCCAGCGTCATCACATCCGGCCCCATATCGCCTTCAAGCGCGCCGGCGGTTAACTGAAACAAACACCCGGCGTTAATAAACGGCTTTATTCGCTCAGGTTCAGCCAGCAGATCCCGGTTACGCTCCGGATGCGCCAGCATCACGCTGATATTTTTCCGGGCAAGCCAGGCCAGTAGTTTGTCACTGCCCGGTGGGATATGACTGTGAGGCAATTCCAGCAGCACCACGTTTTGAGCCTGATATTGCCCGATAAAAGGCAGGTTACCCTGTTCAACCAGCGACAGCAGTTCACTGCATATGCGAACTTCCGCAGCTGCTGCAATACGAACAGCAATATTTTGCTCACGGGCAGCCTGTTGCAGCTGCGTCAGTACCTGATGAATACCTTCAGCACTGTTATCGTAACGGCCAGGGTTAATGTGCGGTGTAGCCAGCATATGGCTTATCCCCTGCTCTGCAGCAAGGCGCAGCAACTCAAGTGACTCAGCCATATCACGGCTGCCATCATCTATTCCCGGCAAAATGTGGTTATGTAAATCAAACATTAAATCAAGCCTTTAAGCGCCGTAATTACCATAGTAAGGCTCCGCTTTGTCACTTTTAACCTGATTGAGCACCACGCCATACATTCGGGCATGCGCCTGATGCAGCTGACCTAATGTATGTTTGATCACAGGAATGCGTGTACGCTCGGCCTTAACCACCAATACCACAGCGTCTGCCAGCGGTGCCAGTAACAGAGGATCGCTTACCGCTTGCACCGGCGCCGTGTCTATAATGATTTTGTCGTACTGCCCTTTTAATTGCTGTAACAAGCTTTGCATACCGGAGCCGGCCAATAGCTCCATCGGATTCAGCGGCACGGCGCCGGCTGGCATCACATCGACACCGTCCTGTACATCTTTGACGATACATTCTTCAAGTGTGGCAGTTTTCGCCAGCACATTCGCCAGGCCAGGTTGATAGCTTGGCAGTTTGCAACGGGCGCCTACGGCCGGTTTACGCAAGTCTGCGTCTATCAGCAGCACCCGCTCAAGCGCTGCGTAAGCAAAAGCCAGGTTCATACTGACGGTGGTTTTGCCCTCTTGCGGCACAGAAGAGGTGACCTCAATCACCTGCAGCGGTTTATCAAGCGCCATTAAAGACATTGCTGTACGAATGTTACGCACAGCCTCACTGTAACGGCGCTGCTTCGGATCAAAATACGCCAGGCTACGCAGCTGCTCGTTTTTCTTTTTCTTACTTCTGGGTAAATGCCCCAGCGCGCATTGCGCCAGTTCCTGCTCAGCGTCAGCGGTGTTTTTAATCGTGTCGTTAAACGCATCCTGTAACAGCGCCAGCACTGTACCCAGCAGTAGCGTACTGATGAACGTCAGCATGACAATCATCTTTTTATTCGGTTTAACCGGCTCCGACGGCAGCACAGCTCTATCGGTAAAGCGGGCTATTGGCGCATCAAAATCACCGGTGACCTCAGTCTCTTTTTGCCGTGCAAAAAAGCTTTCGAACAACAGCTGATTGGTTTCAACCTCACGCTGCAACCTGCGGTAATCTGATTCAACCGACCCCAAGCTTGAAAACGCCGTTTTAGTGCGGTTGAACTGCTGCTCCAGAGCCGCCAGCCGGCGGGCTGCGCTTTGAGCCTCTTTTTCGATCCCCTCGATCAAGCGGCCGATCTGCTGACGCAAGCTGTTGTTTACTGTTAACAACTCGGCCTGAACCGCAATCATCTTGGGATGTTTGGGCCCATATACTTTGCTCAGCTCCGAGAACTTGCGCTCTACAGCCATCACTTCACGTTTTACGTTCTGTACCGACGGGTGTGACGTTATTTCAGGCAAACTTTCTAAACCGGCAATATCATGCTGATCAAACTGCCTGACCAGCGCAAGAAAGCCTTCGGCTTTGGTTTTCTTCGAGCGCGCATCGGTAAGCTCTTCATTCAGGCGTTCCAGCTCTCTGGCATCCAATGCCGTTACCCCTTCAACATCGACCAGGTTATGTTCAGCGCGAAATGCCTCCAGCCTGGCTTCTGATTGCTCCAGCCGCTCACGTAGCTCACCCAGCCGGCCACCCAGCCAACTGTTTGCTTTTTGTGTTATCCCTAACCGGGCATCAAGCTGACTGGCGATATAAGCTTCACCGATGGCATTGGCAACCGACTGTGCCAGGCGCGGATCTGAAGATTGAAAGCTGAGATTAACCAGCTGTGTTTTGCGCACCGGGCTTATCTGAATGCTGCGGCTAAAACCGTCCAGCCGGCGTTTACGCGTCAGCGCACTGCTAAGCTCACTGTCTGCAATAACCTCTTCTTTAATACCCAGCCGTGCTTTAACAAAGTTCATCGCCTGGCGATACAGGGTGGGCTTGCTCTGTAGTGCCGGATGACCGGCCAAGCTCAGTTCGTCATATACCCGTTCTGCGATAGAACGGGATTTAAGGATCTCGAACTGGGTCAGGTAATACTCTTCCTGAGAAGAATTAAAGCCATACACCTCTTCAATTTTAATTGCCCTGGCAGCCTGAGCCTCAATCAACAAGGTGGCTGTAGAGCGGTAAATGGGTGTCATATTCTGCGCAATCAGTGCTGCGCAAACTGCGCTGACGATAGCAAGCAAAATAATGCGCCACTTGTAGCGGCCTATCGCTGCAAAAAGTTTACTCAGGTCAACCAGCTGTTCGCCTGATGTCAGCGGAGTGTTGGTAGAATTTACGGCCATAATCAGAAAAATCTCTGTTCTATAGTGATGGTATCGCCGGCCAGGATGCGGCTGTTCAGGTTGCCATTTTCGTGCTGGTTCTTTTGGCCTTCACGGGAGATGAGGATCTTGTCGCGTGATGCCCGCTCGGTCAGGCCCCCTGCCAGAGCTATAGCCTGGTTCACCGTCATGCCTGGCTGATAGGGGTAACCACCGGGTAGTTTGACTTCACCGTGGATATAAAATGGCCGGTATTCCACCATGCCGACAAACACATTGGGTTCTACCAGATAATCACCTTTAAGGCCCTGATAAATCACATTTTCAACCTGTTTGATACTCATACCTGTAAGTTGCAACTCACCCAGGAACGGATAATTAATGGTGCCGCTGTCTGTCAGACGGGTTTGCAATTCCAGATCTTCCTGACCATATACCTTGATGATAATGACATCCCCCGGCCCGAGCAGATATTGCTCTTGCGCCTTAGCTTGCCAGGCAAACAAACATAACAATATGGCGATTACGTATTTCGTCATAGTGATCCTTATAACGCTAACTGCAGATTGACAAACACTTCATTTTTATCAAAACGGATATTGTCCTGAGTAGAATCGTTGCGGTGCAACACAACCCCGGCACCGAGCAGTAACTGTGGCATAACGGAATAGTGCGCACTGAATTGATAGCGCATTAGCGTGTCGCTACGGTCAAAGCCGGTATATTCGTCCTCTACCCTTTTGATGCCAGCGCGGGTGCTGAACAGAGGCTGCCAATTATGGGTCCAGAATAGGCTGTAATGGGTTTCTTTGACGAAATCACCTTGCGTGTCAGGCTCTTTTGACTGACGCCCGGTGCTTAAATTAAAACGCGAGTAACTCAGCGGTGCCCACTGTAATGTCATGTCCCAGGCGACACCGGAAAAGTCCTGCCGTAGCGGGTTGTCAAACTGCCGATTCTGATAGCCAACCCGAAGCTCAGCCGCCGTCAGTTCGCTTGGTTGCCAGCGTCCACCGATGCGGTAGTTGGTTGTATCGCTGTCCCGGCTACCAGTGACATCGGTCAGGTCATAACGGGTATACACCTGATTCACTTCTGCCAGTAAATGCGTACTGGCACCGGTATTATAAAATAGCTCTGTCCCGACTTTAGTACTGTCGTAATTTCGGAACTGCGTCAGCTCTTCATAGTTCTGATACTGTTTATCATAATAACCTGCAAACAGACGCCATTGAGCCCGCCCACTTTGAGTGCCATATTCATAAGCACCATTCAGGCGCAAATTACGCAGCTCAGCCGGCTCAGGCAGTTGATTACCCTGCCCTTCAGTAATGCCGGTACCACGGGCTTCATGTGCGCCCGCATAGCTCGCTGAAATATCAAAACGGTGACGGCTTGACAGCTCAAGCAACGCTGATGTCTGAGCCTGCCAATCGAGATAATTATCGTCTTTACTGCTTAAGTAACTACCCGATACCAGTTTAACCAGAGCCCGGTACTGATTCGGGCCAGACAGCAGCTGCGCACTGAGCTCAGGTGTCAGTATGGATACCCAGCTACTTTGTTCGTCCGCTGCTGTATTGGCAATATTGTCATCATGACGCATTTCAAAATCCAACTGCGGGGTAAAATCGACTCCGGAAGCGGTTTTAATCGGCGTTGTCATCAGCTGTTGTGCTGACAGCGGTATGCAATTGATAAATAGTAATGCCAGCAGTGGCTGGCATACTCCAGTGTATTGAGACATTAACGTATCCTGTTAGTAGGCATTTTTATCAACAAAGCCCTTAAATACCGTTTTAAATACGATGCTGACATCAAACAGCAACGACCAGTTTCGGATATAGTCCAGGTCGTATTTCACCCGCATTTCCATTTTTTCCAGCGTGTCCGTTTCACCGCGCCAGCCATTTATCTGCGCCCAACCGGTAATACCGGGTCTGACTTTATGCCGCAACATATAAAAGGCGACTTGTTTACGGTACTCTTCGTTATGCGCAACGGCATGCGGCCTTGGGCCGACAACCGACATTTCGCCCAGTAGCACATTGAAAAACTGCGGTAACTCATCCAATGACGTCCGGCGTAAAAATGCTCCGACCGGTGTAATACGCTTGTCATTACGCTTAGCCTGTATTACAGCGCCGCCGTTTTCCATCACTTTCATCGAGCGAAACTTATATACGCCTATTTTTTTTCCATCCAGACCATACCTGTCCTGACGAAATAACACAGGCCCGCTTGACGTAAGCTTAACAGCCAGTGCAATAAGGATTAAAAGCGGAGAAATTAATAACAACACAGTGCTGCTGAACAACAAATCAAAACTGCGTTTGTAGAAACTCTGAAAACCAAACATAGGAGATTCAAACACACTCAGCGTATCGATGTTACCGACATTACCGATACGGGCATGCATCAGGTTTTTCAGCAGAAATTCCGGCACCATCAACACATCAACTGTTGTGTCTCCAAGCCGGCTGATAATATCTGCTATGCGTTTTTCCGCCATCATCGGTAAACAGATATACAACTTGGCAATCTTGCCCCGCCGCGCCATGTTTACCGCAGCTTCGACATCACCGAGCAGTGCTTCAGTCGGCATATCTTCAAGCCTTTCCGATGCCCGGTCATCATAAAAACCTATACAGTTAAAACCTAACTCAATGTGCTGAGCCATTTCTTCGCGCAGCGCAATACCCGAAGGTGTAAGGCCGATAATAGCCACCTGCTGCAGGCTTAAACCACGTTTGCGACGCCAGGTTTTTATTGCGCGGGCAACCAGGCGCCACAGGATCAGCACTGATAAACCTGCAACATAAGACGTACTTAACACCAGGCGGGAGAATGTTTCGGCTTCTTTCATCAGGAAGAGCCCGGCGACGATCAGTAAGAACGACACCGTATGAATAACGGCGACATGCATCAGCATGCGTGAAAAGCGGCCCGCGCGCCACGAGCGGTACAACTGCACCGATTCAGCCAGATACGAATAGATAGCCAAAGAGGCACTGAGTAGCAGCAGGTATTCTTTGTCAAAAGGCACCTGGTACACATACAAGCAGCTAAGAAATACGGCTACCAGAATCATCAGATCGATTAACCGGTATACTACTGATGAGCCCGAATGCTCATAACGGAATATTGAGTTAGTCATGGTTTCTGCTCCGCATTAGTTCAGCTTCACAGAATATGGGGGGTGCCGGGCCGGACTGCAGCTATGCACACCTCGGATATTCTGTATCGCTACTAAACTACTGCGCCAACAGCAACAGTGACAAACGAACATTTATAACCTGTTGGGTTATAATTTTTCACTCGTAATTAATACTTTATTCAACATTTGATTCACATTTTGTTCAGCTTGGCGTGCTATAGCATCAGCCGGTTATTGCACCGGGCCGGACATCGTGCTCTTCGGCAAACAGCAACAATGTCATTATTAATGCTGCACTTAACATAATGGTTTTGCCAGATATACCGGTGCCAGAACTCCAAGCGATAACCGCATATAGCCACGGGAAAATAAGCAAAGTTGATAGTTTGCGATATAACTGACTCAGATTCAGATAAAGCGCATACAGCAGAAAACCGGACAACAATGCCCCATAAGTCAGCGTCAGCGCTATCCAGCCAATTTCAATACCGTAGCGCGAACCATATAGCAGCACCTTAGCCGCCAAACTGCGGTCTATATCGCCAAGCAGTAAGTTTATCAGCGGGGTATCAAGCATTATTTCAATGGCAATAAGCCGGGTTGACGCACTGCCCTGGTCATCCGCCATTCTGCTAAGTACCGGGTCCAGTAAGCCGGCTAAATAAGCCGCATACAACAGTAAAGGCAGTAGCAACAACGAGGATAACAAATACAACAAAGCATTTCGCGACATTGCGCGGCGCTGCAGGCTTTGTGCACCTTTGATTATAAGCATTAGCATTAACACAAGCAGAAACGCCAGAATAGAGCCGCGTCCGCCGAAAAGAGGCAAAGCAATTAACAACATGGCTGCAGTTAAACTTTCCCCTAACGACACCCTGGCAAACAGAAAGCGCGCGCCAAAACACACCAGGAAGAACCCGCTTAGCATGGTACTGGTTAGCGGATGCCCCATAAGCCCGGCAGACCGCACCTGCCCCCAGTGAGACGTATCTATAACTTCACCACTGCTGATATCGGTTAGTACCAGTGGTGCAATCAGCCCTCCGGTTAAATATTCATATACGCCAACCGCAGCATTGGCGAACAACAACAACAGTAATATCTGTTTAAGTTGTATCAAACGTTTCAGGCTTTGGGCTTTTAACAGCATGACAAAAAGTGCAGCGCTGACATAACTGACGATAGCCGATGACAAAGGTCGACCGAGCAAAATATCCTGCAGTAGCAGGCAAACTGCTGCGGCAAGTAACAAGAAGTGGCTACGCAGCAATGTAAGCGAATACAATTGCTGTATTCCGCCACGGTACAAAGCCCAGATCATTATGCTAAACAGTAACAAGTAGCTTGATGGGTGGATCTTTTGCAGTGGGCTGCCCCCGGGGGAGTCATAAAAAATACCAAACAGGTAAAGCACATTACCCGATAAACTGAACAAGGCGATGATGGCCAGCGCCAGCACTATTACACTGAGCTGTGGCGCAGGCATTAACATATTACGTTGAAAACTGTCTGACATATTAACCCGCAGATTGGCGAAGCCGTATCAGGCCGCTGATATCTTGTCTGAACAGCAGCAGCATAAGTGCAGTGTAAGACAGCGCCCCAACAAATATTTTCAGCGCCAGTGCAGTGACAGCATTTGCCGCTGACACCTTGTCAACCAGCAGAAACATCACCGTCACAGCAAATACTGTTTTCAATATATTGATATACGGCAAACGAACGCGGGCGCTGAGTACCAGCCACAAAACGATTCCACCAATACCTGCGGCCAGAGCAGCAGCACTGGCCATAGCGCCACCTTGTATCCCAAAGAAATTAACCATGAAAAAGCACAATCCTACTACCGCGATAGCCATAGCTGTGTCGTAAACAAAAATACTGGCTGTCTTCTTATGAATAAAAAAGTAATGGTTCAGATAACCATTTTTGATTGCTTCTATACCACCGGCCAGCAATGCCCACGGCATAACCTGCATTGTCGCCTCAACGAAGCGCTGCTCTACCAGCACAGGCACCAGCACCGGCATAATAGCGTACAGGCCAAGCAAGCCGGGTAGCAAAACGACTAACAGCAGCAATAAATTTTGTTGAAGCTGAGCAACCGCTGCCTGTTGCCCTTGTTCATGTACCAGCTTGAATAATAATGGCAGTGCAGCAGGCGTCACCATCATCGTAATCAGCGAAGCAATACGCAGGCCAAGCCCTACACCCACTGCGTAAAGCCCCGCCTGTTCCAGGCTCAAGCTCCCGGCAATGAAGTAACGCGGGTATTGCAGGATCAGCCAGGCACACAAGGCAGCACCTATCATCGGCAAACCATAATGCAGTGCCTGCTTAACGGTTTGATAGTCAGGCTGCCAGTTTAGTCTGATCTGCTGTCGCTGATGCGCCAGTACTGTCGCCAACATTTCGCCTAGTACATACCCCAGCAAAGGGTAAAGTGGATCACTACCAAACTGATACAGTAATGCTACGCCAATAAAAAGTCCGACAAAGGGCCCGATACTGGTCAATATCGAATAGCGCAGAATTTGCTGCTCCAGCGATGCTATCGCAGCATTAAAATTATTACGCGCCCGAAATACGGCATACAATGCAACGAGAACACATACTGTTGGGCTGGCAGTGTTATCAACAAACAACATTAAGTTCAACAAGGCTGCTGTTACCATGATCGCTGATGACACAGCGATAACACTGCGGGATGTCTGCCAGAAAGAGGTTAGCTGGTTATGCTGCTTGAAATGGCCATACTCCCGCATCGCATAGTGCATCCACCAGTTTACGAACATCGCCATTGCCAGTTCCTGAAACGCCGTAATAAGCGTGATATAACCAATCAGTTTCTCATCAGCAAAATAGGTCCAGAGAATAATAGACAGAAACTGTGATAGCGGCGCAAGCACCTGCGATGGCAGATATTTTAGCGTATTAGAAATCAGCATTACCGCGTTACTCCGACACGTGCGTTCAGCGGTTCAAAACAATAGCGCAGCAACACCACTCTGCGTATACACCAGCCGGCTGCTACCGAAAACACTATGCTGCCCACCAGCACAGTAGCTTGCTGCCATAGCGCAGCGTTACCGAGGTAGCGGCCAAGCACCTGTTGTAAAAACACGTGAAAAATCAAAATATATAAGCTGTACCGGCCACACAGCGTAAAAGCTTTGCTCAGTAGCGGCACCTGGCTTAGCAGTAAAGCAAATTGCAATAGCATGAAACAGCCGGGCAAAATAATGGCGGGTAACAATAGTGCAGGTGTATAGAGCCGAAGGTTAAAATCCACCGCTGCATTTAACAGGTAAACCAATGTACAGAATAACGCAGTAAATCCAATTAGTTTTATCAGGCTAAACTGTGCGTGCACAAACTGCTGGCGCAACAGATAACCCAGTGCAAAATACCCCAGCGACACCGGCGCAAAATCTGCCCCCCACGGCAAACCGGTATGTAATAAACCAGAAGCAGTGGCAAATATATGTATCTGCATAATATTAAGCACGGCACCGGCAACGATAAGCCACACTGCTGTAATCAGGTACTGTTGCCAGTGTTGCAAACGCCGGAACACTGCGCTGCCAAGAGTCAGTGCTGCCAGCGAGTACAATAAAAACAAATGCGGTAAAAACCACAATGGTGTCCAGGCGATGGTCTGGCCATTACCGTATAACATACCGGACAGATAACCGAACAGATCGCCACCGGCAAGCCACTGCTTTATCCCTATTGCTGTCAGTACGAAAAAATAAGGGCTTAACAGCACTATGCTTTTTTTGCGACAGTAATGCATCAGATCTGACGGCGGTGCAAAGAACAACCCTGCCAGCAAAAAGAAAAACGGCATTCTGACAACGCCTAGCGCTTGTGAAGCAACATGCATGTCAGCCAGCGCACTGTGGCCAAAGGCAACCAATACAATACTGATCCCACGTGCCAGTGCAATATGACTGTAATGTGGTTTGGCGTTGACTGTCGCACCTATGGGCGCTGTAACAGAAAGATTAGTCATTTCGCGGTATCGCCAGCGCCTGGGCAACCGCATGATAAGCCGGTTTTGCCTGCATGTCGCGGTCAAACGGCAGCACCCTGACCTGACGCTCCTGCCGGCCCTGATAGAACGAATATTTATCACTTAACTGCCAGGTTTGAATAATTTCAATGCCGGGTTGCTGCAGCAATTCCTGCAGAAAATCAGAATAGACTGCTGCCACATGCTGATCGCGCTCGGCAATATCATCGGCAAATATCTGATCATTAACGTCAAGCTCAGTAATATAAATGGGCAGTCCGCGCTGCTGAATTTGCTCTACCAGTTGTATAAAGGCCTCCATATCAAGATTACCCGGCGCCAAATGACATTGCAGCCCTATGGCATCAATCGGAGTGCCCTGTTCCAGTAACTGATCAAGCATGGGTAAAAATGCAGCCCTGAGCCCACGCCCCCAATGATCGGCGCGTTCAAGCCAGGCTTCGTTCAGCACGCGTTTAGCACCAGGATCAGTACGAGCAGTCACATCAAAAGCCCGTTTGATGTAGCCCGGCCCCATTGCACGGAACCAGGGCCCGGAGCGTAGGCCAAATTCTTTATTATGGCCTGGCCACATTGGCTCATTAACCACATCCCACGAATGAAACTTTCCGGCATAGCGCCCTACTACCTCTTCGATATGACGATCTAACCAATAGGCAACATGACTGGGAGCGGCTTGTTTAAGCCACTCCGGGTTCCATTCGTTCCAAATTAACGTATGCCCGCGGATTGGAAGCCCGGCAGATTGACAAAATGCAACCAACTGATCGGCTTTGTAATAATTTATCGACTCTTCACGCCACCTTAGCGTGGCAAACTTAAACTGATAATCGGTCGTTAAAATACCGCAATGGTGTTTTAATAACTCGCCATACTGAGGGTCGTTAACTGACGCCATATCAAAGGCGCTACCAAACATCCGGCCTGACGCCGCGGCTATCTGATGTAACGACTCTACCTCTGTCCCTGCTGACGACTGCGCCACAGCTGTCTCCGCTGCGGCCTGCCCCGTTTTAATGGCTGGTGCTTTTTTTACTGCATTTGCCATCGCTGGCGGCAGCATTGCTGCTGCACTTAAACCAAGCATACGTTGCATAAATTGTCTGCGCGAAACCATAGGTAAACCTCGTATATTTAACTTTGAGTGACGACATCTCCATTGTCAGAATGTAATTGTTGATGACGGCCGAATAATACCTGCATCTGATTACTGGCTTTGTAAGGTGCAACCATTTGGCTCACCACTTCCGGGTGCAGGTGGCCGCTGCGTATTTTCTGCCAATACTGCAACATCTGCTGAGCCAGCTGCTGCACTATTTGCTCTGAGTCTTCATTCGCTGTAAGTACTGCGCCGTTTACGTCGTTATCGATCACCAGTGACAGCTGTGGCAAATTAACAGAGCATACCGGCCGGCCTGCGCACAGGGCTTCAAGCACATACACCGGCATGCCTTCAAATACCGATGTGACGATACCCATATGCCACTGCGGCCACAGTTTTGCTACGTCAGCGGATGTTTTAAAACCATGACAGGTACTCAGGTGTGCAATTTTTTCAAACTCGGCAAAACTGTGCGGTTTTGCCGCACCAACATAATGAAACTCGACCTGGTCATCAGTTTGGCGGGCCAGCTCAGCTATCACTTTAAACATCATACCCGGGCGTTTGAATGTATCTAACCGGCCGACAAATGCCACTTTCAGCGGCCCATCCAGCTGCTGGTAAGGTGTTGGTTTAAACAGCTGGTCGTCCACACTTACCGTCATAAAATCAGTTTTTGCAGCGGCTTTAGGATAATCTGCGCGGATCCTGTCTGTTTGTTGCTGGTTAACCGAATATACGTGCTGTGCTCCATGAACTGCGTGTTTCTCATTAAACTTATGCAGAAACCAGTAGCGGCTCAGCAGCGAGTCCATGGGTTGATCCGGATTAGCATCACCATGGGTTGTTAATACATAATCAAAACCAAACAGGCGACATAACCAGGAAAACTCGTAGCGTTGAATATCAAAACTCGACGGCATTTCTTTGGCCAGAGCGCGGATGCGGCCACTGAAACGAATAAAGTTAACAAAAAATCGTAGTGTGGTTGATTGAAACAGCGACTTTGCCGCCGAGTTCACCCCTTCATGCTGACAATGCATAATCGGCATAAATAAAAAGCGTCCGCCATACAACTCAACTTCTGTCAGCTCACCAAGTTTACGCTTGCCACTGTCGTCTACGCCTATCAGTACCAGCCGCATATCAGGCGGGCAATATTTCAGTAACTGGCGTACATGGGTTTCAATACCCCCGACTTTACTGCCATAGGGATCCAGCGGATGAACTGAAAAAAGTGTTGATTTGTAAGTCATATTGTTACCTTAAGTTAGTTTAACTGGCGTTGGCTGGCCACTGTGGCGCAGCCAAGCTGCGTAAACACCTGTTCGGTTTGTCTGGCCGCTTTGTGCCAGCTGAATCGTTGCTGATTCTGCAATGCCTTTTCTGACAGCTCACTGAACACTTTGTCATTGTTGAGCAATGCATACATATGACGGGCCAACTCGCTGGCATCACCTGCGGGGAAATAGACAGCTCCCTCACCGGCAACCTCACGCAGTACCGGTATATCTGAGGCGATAACCGGTGTGCCATGAGCCTGAGCCTCTATTACCGGCAAACCAAAACCTTCATAACGCGATGGAAATGCCAAAAATCTGGCTTGCCGGTACAGAGCGCTAAGTTCAGTATCGCTAACATAACCAACAGATACCGGCGCAAGCCCTTCCGGGATAGCAGCAACTAAACGGGCAAACTTGCCATCGCTGTCAGCTCCGACGTGTTTAACCTCTATCTCCCGCTGGCACCCCTTTAGTAAGCCCAGAGCTTTTACCAACGTGTCGGCACCTTTATTCGGCGATACGTTAGCGACAAATAAGCCAAAGCTCTGCCGTTTCTTCACATCACTGTCCACGCTTTGCGGCACGCTAAGACAGGGACCCTCGGCGATCACAGTGGTTTTGTCTGCAAACTGCGGAAAATAACGCAGCAAGTCCTGACGGGTATTTTCTGATACACAGATAATGCGACTGGCAGAGCGGCAGGTCAGCGGATAAAACAGCTTCCACCACAGCCTGTGATGGGGTTTGTACGAAGACGGCGACACATTAAAATACAGATCATGTGTTACCGTGACTCTTGGCCAGCTACCAAGAAAGCCCCCCAGAGGGTTACAGTTAAATTCGATATCAGCCTGTTGCTGCTTCATCACCTTAGGCACCAGCGTTAACTGGCGCAACAGATTACGCGGTGTTGACTCTACAAAAGGTACTGATATCACCGTCAGGCCGGGCGTACGAAGGTCTGCCGGCAAACATTCCTCATCCCACGACGTCAACAGTACATACTGGTGCCGGCCAGACTTCACTAACTCAGCCAACAGAGAAAACAAGTATTTGCTGATACCTGAAATACGATTAGCAGGCTC
The DNA here is from genome assembly GCF_059429535.1 of Rheinheimera sp. ATLC3. NCBI lineage: Bacteria > Pseudomonadati > Pseudomonadota > Gammaproteobacteria > Chromatiales > Chromatiaceae > Rheinheimera > Rheinheimera sp. ATLC3. The sequence continues at coordinate 60,462 of NZ_CM182103.1, read as the reverse complement.
AAGTAAGTGATTCACCAGAATTTTCATGCTGCCACCAGTAATTTGCTGATTTCATCGGTGTAACGACGCATCAAATCAATATCACCCCGGCTTTCCACGTTCAGCCGAACTACCGGCTCCGTATTTGAGCTTCGAAGATTAAAGCGCCAGTTGGCAAACTCCAGGCTGATGCCATCTGTTCTGTCCACAACCAAGGCTTCCGACAGATAATGCTGCATAACGCGCTCTATCGCCTGCTGAGGATCAGACAGCGTGAAGTTGATTTCGCCAGATGAAGGAAAAGCCGCTATGCGCTGGTCGACCAGCTCAGATAAAGGCTGGGCTTTACGACACATCAGCTCCGCAACCAGAAGCCATGGGATCATGCCGCTGTCACAGTACGCAAAATCACGAAAATAGTGATGAGCACTCATTTCGCCGCCATAAACCGCATCTTCCTGGCGCATACGCTCTTTAATAAAAGCGTGTCCGGTCTTGGATTGCACCGGCATGCCACCAGCCCTGATGGCCAGATCGATGGTGTTCCAGGTTAAACGCGGGTCGTGAATAATTTTGGCGCCCTGATGTTTTTGCAGGAAAGCTTCAGCCAATAAACCCACTATGTAATACCCTTCGATAAAGCGGCCCTGCTCGTCGAATAAAAAACAGCGGTCAAAGTCGCCATCCCAGGCAATACCAAAGTCAGCTTTGTGCTCCAGCACAGCACTACGGGTATCGGCGCGGTTTTCAACGAGTAGCGGGTTAGGTATACCATTGGGGAAAGTCGCGTCAGGCTGATGATGTACTTTAATAAAGTTCACCGGCACTTTGTGTTGGATGAATGCCTGCTCCAGTGCATCAATAACATGGCCTGCTGCACCATTGCCAGAGTTGACCACAATGTTCAAAGGTTCAAACAGCGCTAAATCAACATAACTGAGCAAATGGTCAATGTAAGCATCTAACACCGACTTTTTGCTGTATTTCCCGCGCTGCGTAACAGGCTTAAAATCGGCCTGCTCGGCAAGTTTTTGAATTGCAAACAGCCCACTATCTCCGCTGATTGGCCTGGCACCTTTTTGCACCAGCTTCATACCGTTGTAGTCGATGGGATTATGGCTGGCGGTTACTTCGATACCACCATCAACGTCAAGATAAAAGGTAGCGAAATACACTTCTTCTGTGCCGGTCATGCCAAGATCTATCACATCACTGCCGGCGTCCATCAGACCTTCTGCCAGCGCCTGTTTCAGATCCTCTGAGCTGGCACGGACATCGCCACCCAGCACCACTTGTTTGGGCTGAAGAAATTCGCCAAAGGCCCGGCCAATACGATAAGCAATATCGGTATTAAGCTGCTCGCCGAGTTTGCCGCGGATATCGTAGGCTTTAAAACATGTCAGTTTTTGCATCTGATCAGGCTCTCCCGTATCGGTCTTCAAAACGCACTATGTCGTCTTCTCCCAGATAAGCGCCTGACTGCACTTCTATAAGCTCAAGTGGCACTTTGCCGGGGTTTTCCAATGCGTGCACTGCAGTGATTGGTATGTAAACCGACTGGTTTTCAGTAACATACTGTTCTTTGCCATCGATAGTGACCCTGGCAGTACCAGACACAACTATCCAGTGTTCTGCCCGGTGATGGTGCATTTGTACCGACAATTTTGCGCCGGGTTTTACGGTGATCCGTTTAACCTGAAAACGCTCAGCACAATCTACTGAATCGTATTTACCCCATGGCCGGTATACCTCACGGTGAAACACCGCTTCGCTGCGTCCCATCTGGGCTAATTGGTTAACAATTTGCTTAACCTGCTGGGCCTGGTCTTTGTGCGCCACCAGCACGGCATCTTTAGTGCTGATCACAACCAAATCTTTCACGCCAATAGCCGCCACCAGTTTGTCATCGCTGCGCACGTAACTGTTTTCACTGTCCAGTGCCAGTACATCGCCACACAAAACATTGCCATCAGAATCTTTTGCCGATACCTGCCAAAGCGCGGCAAAACCGCCGACATCATTCCAGCCGGCATCAAGCGGCACGGCTACAGCATGTTCAGTTTTTTCCATCACGGCATAATCGATAGAGTCCGACGGGCAAGCTTCAAAAGCGGTTTTGTTTACCCGGACAAACTCTAAATCAGCAACTTGTTCCGTCATGGCGGCTTCACAGGCAGCATAAATATCCGGTCTGAACTTTTGTAACTGCTGCAGGTAAATATCGGCACGAAACATAAACATACCGCTGTTCCAGTAATATTCTCCGCTTTGCAGATAAAACTCCGCAGTGCTCAAATCCGGCTTTTCAATAAAACTGTCTACCCGATACGCGTTACCTGATTTTTCACCGCGTTTAATATAGCCATAGCCTGTTTCTGCGCTTGAAGGCACTATGCCAAAGGTAACCAGTTGTCCGCCCTGTGCCAAAGGCAAGGCTTGTTCAACTGCCTGCTGGAAAGCGGGTGTGTTGTTTATTACATGATCTGCCGCCAACACTAACAGCACAGCTTCAGCGTGGCCCTGTTGCTTGGCTCGCAGTGCGGCAAGTGCTATTGCCGGCGCCGTATTGCGTCCTGCCGGCTCCAGCAAAATATCTGCCTTACCATTACCCAACTGCCGGATCTGCTCCGCCGCGATAAAGCGATGGTCTTCATTGCAGATCAGCAATGGCGTACTATGCTGCAGCCCGCTCAGGCGCAGTAATGTTTGTTGCAACATAGTGTGACGCCCTGTCAGTGGTAAAAACTGCTTTGGAAAATTACCACGCGACAGCGGCCATAAACGGGTACCTGAACCCCCGGCCATAATTACAGGTGTAAACATAACAGCTCCTTTAAAATACCCTTTACCAGCCTATTACCCGTCTGCTGTACGAACCCAGAACCTGCTTCGCACACCAGGCCAGCAACAACGTAGTAAAGAAAACCGTAAACGTCAGAACATGCCAGTACATAAAGCCGGCAAAATTGTTCTGTAGCACCCGCTTAAATACGGCAATCACAATCGGGTGCAGAAAAAATATTGCAAAGCTGGCCGATGCGATAAGGTCAATCAACCGGTAACGCTTATGCCAGTAACGTTCAAACAGTAGCAAAATGGCTACCGCCTGCATCACCTTTTCCACTAACTTCAGATCTGCACCAGCATACTCGAAAAATGCTTTGTGCGCGTTATGCGCAATACCCAACCAGGCACTTTGATACACTGACAACACCAGAGAACAGATAAGCAGCACCCACGGAAGAGCACGATAGTTATCCTTCAACAATGCGTAGTGACGATTAAATACCATGCCAAACATGAACACAGGCAGAAAATACACAAAACTCTGCAGCGGATTCAGATTATCTTCTGAGCGATGCACAAACATCGCGATTACCAGCAAAGCGCCAACGACAGCCAGTTGCAAAACCTGATTTTGCATGCGGTAAAACCGAACCAATAACGGCGATATTGCAAATACCAGCATAATAAAAGGTATATACCAGTAACCCGTCAGTACCCGCCCGGTCAGTAGATACTGTATAAATGGCTGAATATACTGATAATACAGGCCAGAACGTTCATCGACAAAATAACCCGGATATTGAATAACGACTGCCAGACATATCACCGGGATCGACAGGAAAAGATAAGGTGACGCGATGTTGCGCCATTTTTTTCCGATAAAATCAGCATAACGAAATGTATTGACGTTAAGGTGTGCAAACAGAAACCCACTGATAAACGCAAAGAAAAACGTGCCACCGGGTATCATGTACAAATACACTTTCTCCCAGGTTTGCTCCGGGTACCAATTTGAGATCCAGAAGCAGTGGCCACAGACGATCAGAAAAATAGCCAGCGCGCGAAAATTGTTTATGCCATTGAAAAACACTGCTTACCCTACCCTGAGATCAGCGCCGCAGCATTGGCTTTGTCTGCCATTGCCAGGGCGTTCCAGCGCTGAATATTCAGCCTGGCAAGTTCAGCTTGCTGCTGCATCGCGGCGCTGTCCTGGCAAAATGCCAGAATTTGATCAGCTGCCCCTACAGCGTCGCCGGTATCTATCAGCAATCCGGAATTACCCAATACTTCGGCAAATACCGGTATTTTAGCCGCAACCACAGCTATACCACTGTACTGCAGCTCTAACAGCGGCAAGCCTAAACCTTCGTCATGCGACGTGGATAAATAAAAGGTCGCACTGCTTATTAACGCTCTGATCTCATCCGCACTGAGATAGCCATAGCACACCACGCCCGGGGTATTCTGCAGTAAATTGGCATCCGGCCCCCAGCCTAGCCGTCCTACAACATGCAGCTCCACCTCACTACCTGACCTGGCCCGTAGTTCATTAAGAATAGCCACAGCCGCCGCATAATTCTTACGCGGCTCTACGGTACCCAGCATTACCAACTTTAATCTGGATGGTTCAACTGTGCCATAGCGCTGTTCATCATGCTGCAACTCAAATACATTTCGTACCTGAGGCCGTAACATAATGATCTGCGCATCGGGCTGGCAAAACTGCTGTAAATCCTGTTTGGTTTTTTCTGAATTGACAAAAAAACGCTTTAATCTTTTTACTGCAAAGGCGAAAGACGGCCGCATATAAAGCCTTGCCTTGAGATTAAGCTCATGCTGACGTGTCAGCAGAAAAACATCATGGATATAAGGGATCAGCCTGTCATTTAGCATCAGCGTTGCCAGCACTGATGGAGGAAAACCCGGTGTGATTATTAGACTATCAGGGTACTTAAGCGCCGCATACAAAATGCCAAACCACTGCTGTAATAGCATACCGCTAATACTACGCGACTTTAATCTGACAACCTGGCTGTTACCAAGCGCTTCATCAGAAAACAACTCTTCTGTAATGCGCTCGATACCTGTCGTTTTACGGCCTAAATGAGAACAATCAATAATGGCATCAGGCAACATCATAGAGGATGAAGACATTAGCGACTCTCCTTCGCAGTCAACCTGTATTCTGTCAGTGCTATCCGCAGAAAACTCCATGAGTCAACCAGGTAGCGTTTGGCCAGACGGCGCGGGTTAGAAAACAAGCGCCACGCCCATTCCATGTTGACAAGTTGTATCCACTGTGGGGCCCGTTTGGCTGTACCGGCAAAAAAATCCAGCCCGGCACCAAAGCCGAAGCCATACATACCGGTCAGTTGCGCTCTGTGTTTCTGCATCCATAATTCCGATTTAGGCGCACCGACACCAAAAAACAGATGGGTAGTGCCAACTGCCTGGATCTGCGTGAGGATTTCATTGCTGCGTAGTGCGTCTTTTTCAAAACCGAACTCAGGTACTATCACGCGCTGGTCCGGGTTGGTGTAACCTCTGCCGGCTAACCAGCAACGCAGGTAATCCGCCGTGGCTTCACTGGCACAGACAAAAAACGGCGAATGCCACACCGGACTTAAGCTAGCAAGGATGGCCGGAAATAAATCCGCCCCTGTTATACGTCCAGGCGTGGCAATGTTTAACGCTTTTAGCAAACTCACAACCGGAAAGCCGTCTGCGGTAACCAGCCAGGCATGTTCACAGGCATGTTTGAACTCCGGCTGTCTGCGCATTGTGACCATATGATCAACATTGGTCGTCACCACCAGCCTTAAAGCTTCATCTTCCGGTGCCAGTGACATGACACTTTGCACAATTTGTTCCTGTGACAGCAGGCAAAAAGATAGGCCTGCCACAGGCTGACTTTTACGGATATGCGGTGTGCTGTTTTGCATAGCTTGTATGCCTCTTACACTGTTTTTAACAGCTGCAGATGTCGCTTATCTTTATTTAGATCTGCGAAAATGCGCTCGATGGTGGCACGTAAGGGTTGAGCATATTGCTCATGCTGCAATGCATACTCGATATTCGCTTGTATCAACCCCAGCTTGGTGCCGCAATCATGGCTCTTACCAATGATGTGATATGCCTCCGTCTTCTCGCGTAAGCACAACTGATATATCGCATCGGTAAGCTGTATTTCATCGCCGGCGCCGGGTGGTATATGGGCAAGCAAGTCCCAGATATGTTCTGACAACACATAACGGCCTGTAATCGCAAAATTGCTTGGCGCTTCATTGACGGCAGGTTTCTCTATCATGTCAGTTATCGTTGCGCTGGTGCCAGCTTTTAAGCTTGCATCATTCAAGTCAACAATACCGTACTGATTAACCATGTTACCGGGTACCGGCTCGACCATAATCTGACTGGCCCCCGTTTCGCTGTAGCGTGTCATCATTGCGGCCAGATTGTCTTTAGCAGGATCGCACTGATGTTGATCGACCAGAACGTCGGGCAGCAAAATCGCAAAAGGATTGTGACCGACTACCGGGTAGGCACACATAATGGCATTTCCAAGCCCCAGCGCGACCGGTTGGCGCACCGAAATCAGGGTGACATTCTTGGGTGTAATACTGCGTACTTCTTCGAGCAGCTGGCGTTTAACGCGTTTTTCCAGTGTGGCTTCCAGCTCGAAACTGGTATCGAAATGGTTTTCAATACTGTTTTTTGAAGAGTGTGTTACCAGTACAATTTCCGTCATCCCAGCCGCGACGGCTTCTTGCACTACATGCTGGATCAAAGGCTTATCCAGCACGGGTAACATTTCTTTCGGAATGGCTTTTGTCGCAGGCAACATTCTTGTGCCTAAGCCCGCAACGGGAATGACCGCCTTGGTAATCTTGCTGCGGCGGGTATCACTATGTGCTGGTACTGTTTTCATAGCCTCTGCATCCTTATCCTGACAGTAAAGAAACGATTTACTGATTAATGCTTAACAACGTTAAGCTTTCGGATCAGACTACAGGCGGCTGACGCGCTAAGTCAATTTTGTACAGGTGAAGTTTTTGTGATTAACGCGTTACTTAATTTCATCCGTGATATTCAGCAAGTGTTCAAGATAATGCTGATTTATACCATAAAACTTTTTTATTTCAATAACTTGAGATAGATGCTTTTCTTTGTTAATTTTTTGTTTGTTTTTTATTGCCAGAATCATCTTGTTTTTGCTGGTATGCTCGAGCGAAACAAACTCGAATACTTTAGTGGTATAGCCAGAAGCTTCCAACAGCAAAGCCCGCACACTGTCGGTTACCATCTCAGCTTCCTGGCCCAGATGGATACCATGCGTTAACATCGGCGCCAGTACCGCAGGCAGTGTCATTTGCGGGCGTATTTGCTTGTGGCAACAAGGCGAACACATAATGATTTCTGCACCTGTTGCTATACCCATATGAATCGCATAATCGGTTGCGATGTCGCACGCATGCAGTGCTATCATGACATTGATACCCCGGGCTTTAAAGTGCTTTACGTCTCCCTGTTCAAAATGTATGCCCGCTAACGACAGTTTTTCAGCTGTGTTATTACATAAATCCACCAGGTTTTGTCGTAGCTCAACGCCGGTAACTTTTGCTTGTAGCCCCAAAGTATTGGTCAGATAGTCATGCATGGCGAAAGTCAGATAGGCTTTACCTGAACCAAAATCCGCCACATGCAGCTGCTGCCGTTGTTTCAAGCCAGATTCCTGCACGGCATTAGAAAAGATTTCAATAAACTTGTTTATCTGCTTCCATTTACGCGACATCGACGGTATCAACTGCTGCTGTGCATCAGTCACGCCAAGCTCCTGCAAAAAAGGCCTTTGCAGCGACAGGTAGCGATGCTTTTCACGGTTATGAGTGGGAGCCTGCGCTGTGGCGGAGTGCTGCAGTTGCTGCAGTTGCTTCACCTGATACAACACCTTTCCCTTTTTGCTTATGGCAAGTTGTGCTTCCGCATCTGCGGTGAATAAGTTTGCAGCGCTAAAGCTATTACCCAGTAAACTGCGGATTTCTATTGAAGCGGCCTCTGCATCTAGGTTACGCGTAACGTCATTCGTCTGATATTTGTAGGTAAAACTAAGCAGCCATTGCTGTTTTAACTGCACCGGGCGCACCTGAACCTGCTTTAAGGGTTCATTACCGCGGTATTTACTCAATACCAGCTTAAGTAACTGTTGGCCGCTAACAGCAGAGCCAAGCAAGTTAAAGAAAGCATCAAGTTCAGCAGAAGAAACAATAGCAGACATAGATTAGATTCACGGCAACATCAAATGCCGCTAGTTTAGTCGGTTAAACACAGCAGGGAAATAACAGATCGGTAAATTCAGGCAATTTGCCGGTAAGACACCGCAGTTTTCAAAGAGCTGATACGATTTGCCAGCACGCGGATAATCTGCAACCTTGGTAGCACTTTGCCGGCCAGCGTCGTTATCTCACCCAGCAACAGACAATTAGCACTCTCAGAGTCAGTAGACAGTACCAGCGCATACTGGCTGCTCAGGCCACGTATCGTCACCACGTCAAACTGAGCAGGCTCATACCGCTGGCCCTGTTGAAAGTACCAACTTTTGTGCGCCTGTTGCTGGACAAAAGGCGCACATAGCGCAGTAAGGCATAACTCGAGGCGGATTGCTGCCGGTAAATCCAGTTGCTGCAAACTCTCGTCTATATGCCAGAACGCTTGAGCTTCTGCCATCGACAACGGCTGCTTTTGCGGCTGTTGGATCAGCTGCGACTGAGCAAAAGGCGAACAAAACTGCGCCTCGTCGCTGATATCCAGCAACAAGCGGTCTTTTTTATTGCAGTATGTCCAAAACCAGCGCTCTGACGGCCTAAGCATAAGATTTCCTATTAAATCCCAATTGGCTAACAATTATGCAGTTACAGAAATACACTAAGCTGATCAAGATGTTAAAGACCTTTTGGTTATAACATACCAAGATCAGCTACTGATCCTTATAAGCTGGTAACGATCTGTTTTACCAGCTCTGGCCCACGGTAGATAAAACCGGTGTAAACCTGTAACAGATTTGCACCTGCCGCCAGTTTTTCCTGCGCTGATTGAGCGTCATCTATTCCGCCAACACCAATTATTGGCAGCTTAGTTCCTACGGCGGCTCTTAGTTGGCGCAATACCTCAGTACTTTTTTGTCTGACGGGCTGCCCACTCAGGCCACCTGCTTCGTCTGCATACTGCAGGCCCTGTACCAGGCTTCTGTCTAATGTTGTGTTGGTCGCTATTACACCGTCCATCTTGCTGTTTAGCAGCGTCTCCGCAACCTGATTTACAGCCACCAGATCCATATCCGGCGCAATTTTTACAAACACCGGCACATACTTGTCATGGCGGGCCTGCAAATCCAGCTGCTCATTTTTCACACTTTGCAACAGATCATACAAGGCATCACCAAATTGCAGATCACGTAAACCGGGGGTGTTTGGTGAGGAAATATTCACTGTAATATAGCTGGCATGCGTATAGACTTTACGCATACAGTGGATATAGTCATCTTTACCCTGCTCGTTCGGTGTATCTTTATTCTTACCGATATTAATACCAAGCACACCTTTGTAACTGGCCTTTTTGACATTTTCGACCAGATAATCAACACCTTTGTTGTTAAAACCCATGCGGTTAATAATGGCATTAGCTTGCGGCAAACGAAACAGCCGCGGTTTATCATTACCCACTTGTGGCCGGGGCGTGACAGTACCCACTTCAATAAAACCGAAGCCCATCTGGCCAAAGGCATCAATACACTCGGCGTTTTTGTCTAAACCCGCCGCCAAACCCAGTGGATTATCAAACCGGATCCCAGCAACAGTAACGGGCTTAACTGGCAGTTGCTGGCGCCACAATGCTGCCGCAGGCGTATGAGCCAGCCGTTTCAGGCTGCCAAGAGCAAAGTTGTGAGACCATTCGGCATCACAGGCGAACATAACTTTTTGCGCGATTGGATAAAACATAAATTGCCTTTTAAAAACAAAAAAATACCCCGGACCAGCCGGGGTATTGTAGCCATTTAGCCTGTTATTTTACAGGGTCGCAGTGGTGACTTAACAACATTAATTCACGCAATGCTACCGAGAACTTGGCAAACTCATGACTCTTGGTCGTTTTGAACTCTGCCAGCATTAAGCGCCAGCGCTCAAGCAAAGCATCATGTTCATTAATCCAGCTGCTGATAACCTCATCTGCTTCGCAGACCTTACCGCAACTGCGCACTACAACAGCAGATAATGCTCGTTGCTGCCAGTCCAACTCTTCACGATAAGACGCTCTGGCCAATGCCTGCCAGTGATTTGATACCGGCTGATTAGTAATTTGCTCAAGGAACCAGTGCAAATCAAGCTTGTCGCCCAGTTTGAAATAGATCTCAGCGACCATTGACAACGAAATCTTCTCAGCGTCAGCCACCTGTGCAATATCCATTACAGAGAATACTGTACTCAATTGTGCCAGATACTGGGCAATATCCTGCGGTACACCCTGCTCGGTCAGTGCCGATTGCTTGTGCAACAGCTGTTCAGCTTCAGATGCCGCCAGATAAGCTGGCAGTTCTTTGTTTAACTGCTGATAAGCTGGTTTGAAGAAGTCGATAGTTTGCTGAATATCCAGCGCCTTGTTACGGTGACGCAGGAACCAGCGGGTTGCCCGGCGCATTGTGCGGCGCAACTGATGTAGCAGCTTGCTTTGCAGCGCAGCAGGTATCACGTTATCCAGCTGTTCCAGCTTGCGCCACATTGGCGATAAATCAAACAGGTCACGCGCAATGGCATAACACAGTGTTACTTCACCCACACCGGCACCGGTCTCTTCCTGCATACGCTGTGCAAAATTAGGCCCCATCTCGTTAACCAGCATATTGGCTAGTTTGGTCGCGATAATTTCTGCTTTTAGCGGATGGTTTTCCATCTCTGCAGCGTACTTGTCCTGCAACATTTGTGGGAAATTAGCAAACAACTGACGTTTGAAATAAGCGTTTTCATAAATCTCTGGCAGTACCAGACGCTCTTTCAACACCATTTTACCGTAAGCAGTCAGGATAGACAGCTCAGGACGGGTTAAACCCTGCCCTTTAGCCATGCGCTCTGCCAGCTCGTCATCTGACGGCAGGAACTCCAGCTCACGGTTTAACTTGCCGTCTTTTTCCAGTGTATGAATAAAACGGGTATATTCTTTTAGCTGCTCAGCGCCTAATAAAGAAGAAATACTGATACTCTGCGTCTGACGGTAACAGTCTTTAATAACAATTGCAGCCACATCTTCAGTCATATCTAGCAGCAATTTATTACGCTGTTTCAGCGTTAAATCACCGCCGGCAACCAATGTGTTAAGCAGGATCTTGATGTTTACTTCATTGTCTGAGCAAGTCACCCCACCCACGTTATCAACGAAGTCAGTGTTGACCCGGCCGCCGTTCATCGCGTATTCAATACGGCCACGTTGCGTCGCCCCAAGGTTGCCACCTTCGCCGATGATTTTCGCTTTCAGGTCTTTACCGTTCACCCGCAGCGGCTCTGAACCGCGATCGCCAACTTCTGCGTGGCTTTCGCTGGTTGCTTTAACGTAAGTACCAATACCGCCATTCCAAATAAGGTCAACCGGCATCATTAGCGCTTCACGGATCAGCTCGTTCGGTGTCATGCTGGCTTTGGTTGTGCCCAGCATTTCCTTCATCTGTGGTGACAACTTAATGGCTTTGGCACTACGTAAGAAGATACCGCCGCCTTCAGAAATAAGAGACTTATCATAGTCATCCCAGGTGGATGTAGGCAGATTAAACATCCGGTTGCGCTCTTCCCAGCTCCTGGCTGAATCAGGGTTAGGGTCTACAAAGATATGCATGTGGTTGAATGCAACCTGCAGGCGGATATGTTTTGATAGCAACATGCCGTTACCAAACACGTCACCTGCCATGTCACCTATGCCTACACAGGTAAAGTCGGTGGTTTGACAATCGATGCCTATTTCACGGAAGTGACGTTTTACTGACTCCCAACCGCCACGCGCAGTAATGCCCATCTTCTTGTGGTCATAGCCGTTTGAACCGCCTGAAGCAAACGCATCACCGAGCCAGAAACCATATTCTTCTGAAATACCATTTGAAATATCAGAGAAGGTCGCGGTGCCTTTGTCAGCCGCTACCACCAGATACGGATCATCCTCATCATGCCGCACTACGTCTTTGGGCGGAACGATCGCGCCCTGCACGATATTGTCGGTCACATCCAGCAAACCGCGGATAAAGGTGCGGTAACAGTCTTTACCTTCATTCAGGAATGCTTCACGGCCACCGGTTTCCGGCAGTTTCTTACACACAAAACCACCTTTAGAACCGGTAGGTACTATTACGGTATTTTTAACGGTTTGTGCTTTTACCAGACCCAGTACTTCAGTACGGAAATCTTCCCGGCGGTCTGACCAGCGTAAACCGCCGCGGGCAACTTTACCAAAACGTAAATGCACACCTTCTACCCGCGGTGAGTAGACAAAAATCTCAAACATCGGTGTCGGCAGTGGCATGTCAGGAATTAAATCCGACTTAATCTTAAATGAGATATAAGGCTTATCCGTGCCCTGCGCGCTTTTCTGGAAATAGTTTGTACGCAGTGTGGCATTAATCATATCAACAAAACGACGTACTATGCGGTCATCATCCAGGTTAGCAACATTTTCCAGAGATGAAACAATCTGTTCTTCCAGTTTCTCAATCGCTTTGGGTGTCGCTTTGGATTTAGGGTCAAACTTGCTGTTAAACAGCTGCACCAGCAGGTTAGCAAGCTCAGCGTAGCGGGCAAAGGTGTTTTCGACATAAGACTGGCTGAACGTACCGCCAATCTGACGCTTGTATTTCGCTAAAGCACGCAGCAAAGAAGCCTCGCGGCCACTCAAGCCGGCACCAAGGATTAACCGGTTAAAACCATCATCTTCCAGCTCTCCATTCCATACCTTGGCAAAAGACTCCTGGAACGATTGCTGCGCAGCTTCAAAATCTGCTGGCAATGCACAGTTTAGCTCCATTGCAAAGTTAAGCACCCAGCTGACCGAGCCATCAGCACATTTCACCGCATAAGGTGTTTCACCGATAACACGCAGGCCAAAGTTTTCCAGCATTGGCAGCACATCAGACAGATGGATAGGATGATCTTTATGGAACAGATTTAACCGTACAGCTTTGCTGTCGGCTTTCTCTTCCTGCGGCCGGTAAAACAGCATTTCCAGCTTATGATCATCATTCAGTGATTCCAGCTTGCCGATATCTACCAGCGCATCGTTTGGCAACATTTCTTCTTTGTAACTGCGCGGAAAAGCATTGACGTACTTACTGATAAGCTCGCGACCGCGGGCCTCACCATAAACTCCAATTAAGGCGCTTTCTAATTTATCTTCCCAGGTACGGGCCGCTTCTACCAGATTACGTTCAATATCTTTCACTTTATACTCGACATGGCTATCGCTGATCCGCACCAGATAATGAGTACGCGCCAGCACAGATTCAGAAAAATAAGTGGTAAATTCTACCGGTTCATTGCTGCCAAGAGCACGTTGCAGTATGGCCTGAGTCTCTTTACGCAGTTGGGTGTTATAGCGCTCGCGCGGCACATACACCATAGCACTAACGAAGCGGCCAAAGCTGTCTTTACGCATAAACAGCCGCGTCATATCGCGCTCCTGCATTTGCAGCACGCCCATTGCAACATGCAACAGTTCATCAGCTGTGGCTTGGATCAACTCGTCACGCGGGTAAGTTTCCAGAATATTCAGCAGCGCTTTGTAGGCATGAGTGCCTGTTGCAAACTCCGACATTTGCATGACTTTAGCCAGTTTGCTTTTTAACAACGGAATATCGCCGGCACTGTTGTTATAAAGTGACGATGAGTACAAACCGATAAAACGATCTTCGCCGATGACTTTGCCGTCTTTATCAAATTTCTTCACGCCGATGTAATCGATATACGCCGGGCGGTGTACGCGTGACTTATTATTGGTTTTTGTCAGTATCAAAAGCGCATTGTTGACTGCTTGTTTGCGGCCACTTTCAGGCAACTCCGACAACATCAGATCACGTGATGCTGAGCGGCGCATCAAACCCAGCGAGCTTTTATCGATGCCACTGATTTTATAATCACCCTTCACCGGGGTGATGGAGTATTCGCGGTAACCAAGCAGTGTGAAGTTATCTTTTGCCAGCCAGTTTAAAAATTCGCTTGCCTGTTTTACTTCTTCAGCACTGGCTTTGCCACTTTGCTTTGGCAGCGCTTTAATCACTTCCAGCAGTTTCTCTTTTGCCGGCTGCCAGTCTTGCACGGCCAGAGAAACATCTTCCATTACCGAGTGCAGTTCGTCTGTCAGTGTCTGAATAGCAGACTTGTCGGTAACGCGATCGATTTCAATATGAAATACTGTCTGCTGGGTGCTGGCATTGGCCTTACTACCCAGCTTAAAGAAGTCTGTGATCTGCTGTTCTTTGTTACGCTCGGTCTGCAGTGGGTAATGCAGTAGCAAATGTGCTGTAATGCTTTGCCGGCTCAGGGCCATGCGCACCGAGTCAACCAGAAATGGCATATCCTGCACCACCATTTCAACAATAGTATGTTTAGACTCCCAACCGTGCTTGGCTATCTCGGGGTTAAACACCCTGATTTTTGCTGCAGGCTCAGCATGGCTGTTAAACGTTTGCCATAAGCTAAGGGCTGCACCGTATAAATCGCTGTCGTTACGGCCAACCAGATCTTCATTAGACATATTGCCGTAAAGGGTATTAGCGAATTTTTCAACCAGTTTCACCTGATCTTTTACTCGCTGTTGGATTAGTTTATTAACATTTTGTAGTAATACAGAGGGTTGACCGTCTATCAGTGCCATTTTTGTATCCTTTTTGCAGTCACTGCTTTCACAGCAGGCGCTACCGAACAAACCAGAGCGTGTCAGGTGCGCAGTGTAGTGCCTATTGTAGCGCTTTTCGAGCACTATTTTGGGCTTTTATGCTGGTTAAACCAGTGATTTTTAAGGTATCTGAGAAGTTATTCACTCGCTGTAAATAGAAAATGGCCTTTCGGCCATTTTCGTGTTTATTCATGCAGTAAACGAAACTAATTTTTTCGCCATAAAAATGCTGCAAGCGCGGGCAAAACAACTATTGCACCAAGCATATTGACGATAAACATGAAGGTTAACAATATCCCCATATCTACCTGGAATTTCAGGGCTGAGAATACCCAGGTACTGACACCGATTGCCAACGTTATACCGGTGAAGAGCACTGCACTGCCCCTCTCTTTTAGTGCTTCATAATAAGCCTGACGCAGCGGTGCACCGTCCCGCAACATCTGTGTCATATTCGATAGGATATAAATACCATAATCCACCCCAATACCGACACCAAGGGCTATTACAGGTAACGTTGATACTGTCAGGCCAATCTGCAGTGCTGTCATTAACGCTGTGGCCAGTACCGACACGACATACAGTGGCACTATCACTGACACCGTTGCGCGTACTGAGCGGAAACTTAACAAACACAGCACAATAACAGCACCATATACGTACCACATCATTGGCTGCTGGGCTTCTGACACCGCTTCGTTTGTCGCTGCCATGACACCTGCAGGGCCGGATGCCAGCATAAACCGGGTTTGCTCATCACCGATTTCCTTACCGTATTGCTTAGCGGCAGCAACCACACGCTCCATCGTTTCAGCTTTATGGTCCTGCAAAAACAGAATCACTGGCATGACAGAGCAATCTGCATTCAGCAAACCGGTACTGGTTTCTACCCTTGATGACGCCTGCACCAGGCTTTGGGTATTACGCGGCAGTACCCGCCACTTCACATTACCCTCATTAAAGGCGGCATTGATCGATTTTGATACTGATGCCAGCGACACTGTAGACTGCACGCCTTCGACGTTTTCCATCAACCACTGAAACCGGTCTATCTTGGCCATAATGCTGTGTTCTGTGCAGGCGCTGGGTATGGTTTCAACCATTACATTCAGGTAATCGACAGAAATAGCATAGCGGTCCGTGATCAGAAAAGTATCCTGGTTATAACGCGAGTCTTCATGCAGCGCAGGCGCACCGGCATGTAAATCCCCTATTTTTAATTGCTGACTCTGCATAAAACCAAAAGCAAATAATGCGGCAGTAATCAGCAAAATTACGGCAGCATACTTGCGGGTAGCAAAAGCTGATAACGCAAACCAAATTTTGTCACTCGTCGGAGACGGCGCGGCAGCATGGGCTTTATAGCGTTGACTAAAACGAACGAACGACATCAGCACCGGCAATAAAATCAGGTTCGTCAGAATGATAACGGCGACACCCAAACTGGCAGTGATAGCCAACTCGCGGATAACGCCAATCTCAATAATCAGTAACGTTAAGAAACCTACCGTATCAGACAGTAGCGCTACACCACCGGGCACCAGTAACTTACGGAAACTGGCCTGGGCAGCGGTTTTTGCATCCATGCCGGCAGCAACACGTTTGCCGGTAGAGTTGATCATCTGCACGCCATGGCTTACGCCAATGGCAAATACTAAAAATGGCACCAGAATAGACATCGGGTCAATACCAAACCCCATCAGCGACAGCAAACCCATCTGCCAGACAACGGCAATCAATGAACAGGCAATAGGCAATACCGTAAGCATCAGTGAGCGGCAGAAGAAAAACACCATGATTGATGTTACGGCGATAGCGATAGCAAAAAACACTAATACGCCTTTCGCCCCTTCGGCTACATCACCTACCATTTTGGCAAAGCCAATAATATGTACGCTGATGTTGTCAGACTGGTATTTCGCGCGGATATTCTGCTCAAGCGTACCGGCAAGGCCTATCGTATCTAACTTTTCGCCAGTGTCTGGGTCAACCTCCAGTAACTGCGCTGAAATCATGGCGCAGCTGTAATCATCGGCAACCATACGTCCAACGATGCCGGCTTTCTCAGTATTCTCTTTTACCTTTGCCAACCCTGCTTCATTGGCGATGAAATCGGCCGGAATAACCGGACCACCGGCAAAGCCGTCTTCAACGACCTCGACAAAGCGGGTGCTAGGGCTAAATAAAGATTTAACCTGAACCCGGTCGACACCAGAGGTATAAAGCAACTCATCATGTGCTTTGCGTAAGGTGTCAAAAAACCCAGCGTTAAAAATATCGCCGTTTTCGTCACATAACGAAATCAAAATATTATTCGCGCCACCAAAATCCTGAGCATGACGTAAATACGTCTGCATATACTCGTGCTTTAGCGGGATATTTTTAGTGAACGCTGCATCAAGTTTTATTGTTGTCGCTTTAAACAGTAAAAACAACGTTGCCAGCACAAAGGCGCCGATAACCAATGCCCGATGGCGAAATAATGCATATTCAAATTTATTAACCAGTCGATTTACACTCATGTTATTTTAATTCACTCTGCTTGATGCTTTTAATGCCTGTTTCTGTAACCAGCAGCAGCTCATCGTGCCATAACAGACCGTTGACAATAGCTTTGCCGTCGGCAAGAGACACATTAGTAAAAGAAACACCATCATCATTGCTTACCAGTAAAGTACCGGCGTTACCTACCAGATACAAACGGCCGTTCTCGTCTGAAAACGCGCTATTCAACGTCGCAGTTTCATTTAGCGTAATCTGTTGCCAACTTTGTCCCTGATCATGACTTAAAAACGCATGCCCGCGTAAGCCAACGGCTAGTAATGCCATTTGCGGTGTTCTGGTGATATCAAACAAAGATCCATTGTAAAATGGCTCCAGTCTGATCCAACTAGTGCCGTTATCAATGCTTTTGGCAGCAAAACCAGCTTCCCCCACCATATACAGCACGTTACCATCTGCAAACAGTCGGTTAAAATGCGGCAAAATAGCACCTTGCTCAACTTCATACATGTCTGGATCTGTTTCTTTCAGCTCTTCAAGATAGACCTGATCGTCTTCTGATAACACTTCGGGATGAAACTCTTTTTGCCAGGTCTCACCGCCGTCTTCAGACCGATAAAACAAGCCATACGCGCCTACTGCGATACCGTTATTACTGTCGGCAAAATAAACGTCAAACAGTGGTTTATCTGTCTCAGGTGCATAATGCTGCAGCTGCCAGCTGGCACCTCCATCTTTTGTAGCGAGGATACTGGCATCATGCCCCACTGCCCAGCCATGTTGTTTATCAATAAAATAGACGCCGTTCAGGTTAGCCTGCACAGGAACAGGTGACTGCAACCAGTTCTGTCCGTCCTGACTTAACAAAATATGCCCGCGCTCACCTACAGCAACAATTTGCTGGCCGTTAACGTTAACGATATCGGTCAACAAAGAATGCTGCGCTAATACAGCAATGTCGGCAGCTTGTGGTTGCATATCATTAGACTGCGCTGTTGCCGTCATTACTGAACATAAGGCTGCACACGCTGCTGCCAGACAGATTATCTTTTTAGCCATACTTTGAGTTTTCACTCTAAATAAATTCAAAAATAAAAACGGTTGGCACCAGGCCAACCGTCGTCATACCACTATCAGGTTACCGCGTTCCTTCACGACGCAATGCTGCCGGCGTAAAATCAGCGTCAGTCAGGTTAACTGAGAAATCGTACATTTTGTCCTCGTTGTCCAAACCAATCGCAATGTAACGACGAGAGTTCAGGTCGTGATAAACTTCCAACGTACTCCAGTGCGTAGGCACTTCGTAGTAGTTCAGGCCATGCGCTACGGCTACACGATACAACTCATCACGGTTGTCATATAAGTCCGCAACATGGATCTGCCAGCTGTCTTCATCGATATAAAATACGCGTTTACCATATACATGACGTGTATTCTCTTTTAGTTTCGCTTCGACAACCCAGACACGGTGTTTTTCCCAGCGCACATAATCAGGGTTAATGTGCCCCGCCATCAGTAAATCGGCATATTTCACTTCATCACTGTGCAGCTTGTAGCTGTTATAAGGGATATAAAGCTCTTGCTTACCAACCAGCGTCCAGTTGTAACGATCCGGTGAGCCGTTAAACATGTCAAAATCATCGGTGGTACGCAAGCCATCTGATGCTGTACCTGGAGCATCGTATGCAACATTGGGTGCGCGGCGAACACGGCGCTGACCTGTATTGTATGTCCAGGCCTGACGCGGTGTTTTAACCTGGTCCATGGTCTCGTGTACTAACAGCGCAGTACCAGCCAGACGCGCCGGAGAAGTTACACCTTGTTTAAAGCGGAACAGGATATTTTCCTCTGTTAACGCTTCTGGCGTTGCATTCGGTTCAGAGTACTTAAACATTATTTGCTCATCAAAGCCGATAATTGTAAAAGCGCCCGTTGCAGTAGGTGCAGCCTGGCCACCGTTACGGCTTGCTGCTACACCACGGTAGCGCAACAAATGGTTCCAAACAGCCTCAAGGCCATTTTGCGGAATAGGAAACGGAATACCGATAGCCGCGTTCACAATACCATTGCCGCCTTCAATCAGCTCAGCCTTGGTAGCGATTTGTTTAGTCGCATCATAAACATATTGAGGAAATGATGCAGTGCGGCGCGATTGATAAATGTTCATCTTGTAAGTGTCTGGGTAAATCTCAAACAACTTGATCTGACCCGGGCTTAGCAAGTTTTTATACTGATCAACATTAGATTTATCAATCGTCATCAGTATCTTATCGTCTTTAAACGGATCCGGATGATGCATGCCTGGTGTGTACCCCGCCGGTGCTGACGTGATACCACCATTCCAGGCAGGAATAGAGCCGTCTGCGTTCGCGGCTTTCTCGCCGCCTAGCGGCGTTAAGTCGTTGCCAAGCCGTGCGGCTTGCTCCGGAGAGATTTTTGCAGCTACAGAGCAGCTTAATACTAATGCAATTGCTGAAGAAATTAGGGTGAGTTTTTTCATAATAAGTGCTCGTCCCTTAAATAGAGTACTTGATGTTAAAAGAGATAAAGTCACGGTCAGCAACGTTATTCGTTGTGCCCTGGCCGCCCCAGAATACGTTGTAAGACACTTCTCCTGACCACTTGCTCAGATAATCAAAGCTAACAGCATAGGCCAGAGATTTACGGTCTTCGACAAACATAAACAGCGGATCAGGCGTAATACCATTGACGTCATGCGCAAATACCATGCGTTGAGACAGGTTAACGCCAGCAAAGACGTTGTTATAATCTGCCTTTGCCAGTAAACGGTAACCCCAGGCTGATGCTGTCGGGAATGGGTTCGTTTCAGCCCCATTCGATAAACCGGTATGTAAACCTGGAATTTCAACGCCATTGCCATTTAACAGTGGCGCACCACTGCGGTCGGTGTTGGGTCCATTTAACCTAAGCACGCTTTGATCCGGCATATCCTGAATACGGATACCGCCAACTTCGGCCAGCATAGTAAAATTGTCGGCGCCTAACGTCGGGCCGAACAGATGAGTAAATGTCATCTGTGCTTGCAACGTATCGCTGAGAATAAAACCGTTTGCTTTTTGCCCCGGCAGCACCTTTTCACCGTAGCGCGGATCCCGGCCAATTTGTGAAATACCGGCTAAATCCGGACGCAGCCCAGCATTCGCTAACTGTTCTGGCATACCTGCATATAATATTTCTACGTCATCAATTTGTAACGGCTCATCCTGACGGTATGCTATTTCACCAGCAACAGACGTTTCGCCCAACGTTGTATTGAAACTGAAACCATATAACTTGATGTCTTCAGGATACTCAACAAGCGCCTTAGAAAACGCAGCCAGCTGAGTGATATTGTCTTTTGTTACACCACCGGTTGCTGCCATATTTACCAGGCGACCAATATCTGCACCGACCTGGGAAAAATCAGATGCGATACCAGAAATTACCGGTACCCGGCTGTGGTAGTTCATATAATATAAAGAGAATTCGGTATCATTTAAGTTTGATGCAAAGTAGTCAAACTTAATACCATATTGGCCACCATCATCCGGTTCGATTTCGCCGGCACTACCGTAAGGGCGCAAGGTTACTTTCGTCGGATAGGCAAGATAGGCCTGTCCAGCCTGAGCCGGGGTAATAACACCGCCGGCCACAGCAGCGCCCAGCGTGTTCAGACTCTGTAACAGGTGCGCCAGATCTATGTCCGGGTTACCAGCAAAACCGAGCTGTACGTTCTGCAAATATCCGCCTTCACCGGCAAAGTCGTTGGTTGAAAAATAGCTGCCAGGTACCGGTAAATAGCTATTTACCCATTCGTACTGATAAAACATTTCAGTTGACAGGTTCTCGGTTAAACCGATATTTAACACCGCCATGCCGACAGGAATATAGGCTTCTTTCAAATCAGCGCCGGGTGAACGTAATACTCCGACATCGATTGGGGTAGAATTAATACCATGGGGTATAAATGTACTTTCACCCCAACTTAACACTTGTTGACCCACTTTAACTGAAACCGGGTTCATGCCGTCATTAAAGCTGAAATTACCGTAAACATAAGCGTCTAGTAGTCTGATATCACGACAAGCAAGATCACGGGCATCATCATCAGCACACGGGTCAACTCGTTGACCGGATACAGGGTTGGTGTAAGCGCCATCTTTATCCATCAACGCGAAATCGTAGAAATACATGAAACGGGTAAACAGACCAATATTATCTTTGGTAATGGACAACTCATGCAGGCCTTTTGCCAGGCTACTGAACATATCACCGCGATCATAGTTTAAGTTACCTGCATCACCGTTGCTGGAGTAAGCACCCGGCTGCTGCCAAATCTGGGATGGAAGATAGATATTATTAGTTGCGGCGTTATAGCCGGTCCAATCAAACCGCGGATGATTGACTTTACTGATGGTATCCCAGTCGCGATCTTCCATACGCCAGCTGGCGCCGTACGAAAACGTTGAGTCAAAAGTGATATTTACATCACCCAGATCCCAGGATGCGGCCTGAGCCGGAGCCAATGACAAGGCAAACAGCGCTGACGCAACACCCACTGCTAAAGGCTTTTTAGCAAAGGTTATTGACCTTTTATTCATCTTGTTTTCTCCCCCCCTGTCCCTGCAGGATTCTTAAATGTTCTTTTAGTTATATTACTAAGCCAACTGATCCGATCTCAGCCTACTTAGCCAAAATAATTACATCATTTCAAGCTGCAAGCAAGGGCTGCAAGGCTTGAAATCTGTTGATTTGTATTCACTTTTTACAAATCATGCTCAACTTTTAAACTAATTGCTGTCTATCTGGTTTAACCTCTTGATCTATCATTAGCGAAGAAAACGCTAAACTTATGAAATTAAAGGCCAAACGCGCATTTTAAGCAAGTCATTGTTTTAATTCAGCGTTTAAAGTATTAACTCTAATTAATTTTATCCAGGCTGACAAAAGCACCCTGTTCACTGACGATAAGCCTAAAGCGTCCACGGACGCCATCACTACCGATAAAGCGTTGGAAGTGCTTGAACAGCAGTTGAACTCGCTCCCCGCTATCGGTGGTAACGATGACGTTTTTAATGTCGCCGCGATAATAACCATAGCATTGTTCGGCGCTGAGCATGGCATTAAAAAAATAGCGCCGCATTAGCTAAGACTTCGACTCACTTTTTCAAATACGTCATTACTCAACGACGGACTATCGGCCAAAGCCTGCAGCACATTTCGCATTGCCTGCTGTCTGCAATCGTCATATCTTTGCCAACTCAGCAACGGCGTTATCAGCCGTGCAGCAACCTGAGGATTAATAGCATCCATTTTCGCCACAGCATACTGCAATAACTGATAACCTTTGCCATCAGCACTGTGAAACTGTTTGGGGTTTCTCATACTAAAAGCTGAAAATAATGCTCTTACCCGATTCGGGTTTTTCCAGCTGAACAGCGGATGGCTCTGCATCTTTTCGATGCTGTAAAAAACCTGCTCTGAAGGCTCTGTCGCCGCCAGGCTAAAGGCCTTATCCATCACTAATACATCACTATTCCAGCGCTGGCTAAAGTCAGCGAGCAACGCTTTGAACGTATCAGTCTGCGCCTGCTGACTGGCCATCAGAGCAGCAATAGTATCCGACATATTGTCGGCTTGATGATAATGTGCTTGCAGCAGCTGCTGGCTGTTGTGTTGAAACGCAATATAACCAAGGCATAACGCCCTTAGGCGGCGATTACCGACAGAAGCTTCATCATATTGATAAGCTGATACCGGCACTTGCTGATAGCAGCTGATAAACTGGCTTTGCAAACTGTCGGCGATAATTTGTCTGAACTGCTCCAGCGCAGACAAAATGCCGTCGACTGGGATTTGTTCATACTGCTCCGCCAAAGTGTCAAAATCAGGCAGTGATAGCAGTTCTGCAATCAAGGCCTTGTCATCTCCTGGGTCGCGCAACCAGCTTTGCATCATTTGAAACAGTTTTGGCGGTAAAACATGCTGCGCATTTTTCCCTGCTATCACTTCCGCCACTTTTCGGCTCCAAAACTGCTGCATTGCGTCCCAACGGGCGACACCATCGGTTGCAAAGGCAGCGATGTGTAAAAGTGCATCGTCAGAGCTTTGTTGCTGTAGCTTTACCGGCGCAGAAAAATGCTCCAGCCAGACTACAACAGGTTCATTGCTGATATTATTGAAACTAAAAACTTGATCATATTCAGTCAGCAGCAAAAGATGAGATTGTTTTTCATTGCCAGACAATAGCAGTTCGAGCTGTACTGGTATCAGTAAGGCTTTTTTAACACTCTGGTCAGCCGTTGCTGCGGTAGATTGCCCAAGTGTTAATGTCAGTACTTGTGTAGCAGCATCATATTGTTGGCTAGCTGTCAGTTGCGTTGTACCTGACTGGCTGTACCACAGTGCAAACTGGCTTAAATCATAACGATTTGCATCCTGCATTGCCTGCATAAAGTCGTCGCAAGTCGCCGCCTGTCCATCGTGCCGTTTTAAATACAACGCCATACCCTGAGCAAAACCTTCTTTACCCAGTATTGTTTGTAGCATACGAATCACTTCAGCGCCTTTATCGTAAACGGTTACGGTGTAGAAGTTATTCATCTCAAGCACTGATTCTGGCCGGATTGGATGCGCCATTGGGCTGGCATCTTCAGCAAACTGCGCAGTACGGATCAGTTTCACTGCATCTATACGGCATAGCGTAGCCGAGCCCATATCCGCACTGAACTCCTGATCACGAAAAACCGTTAACCCTTCTTTCAGACTTAGCTGAAACCAGTCTCGGCACGTTACGCGGTTACCGGTCCAGTTATGAAAATACTCATGGCCGATAATGGATTCGATATTAAAATAGTCCCGGTCAGTTGCCGTTGCCGTTTCTGCCAGTACATATTTACTGTTAAAAACATTCAGGCCTTTGTTTTCCATCGCCCCCATGTTAAAAAAATCTGTTGCTACGACCATATAGATATCCAGGTCGTATTCCAGATTAAAACGCTGCTCGTCCCAGCGCATAGCACGCTTTAATGCCTGTAACGCGAAATCGCCCCTGTGCGCCTGACCTTTATCGACAAACAGCTGTAATGCAACTTCTCGACCTGAAGCCGTGATGAAGTTGTCTTCAAGCAAATCATAATCCCCGGCAACCAGCGCAAACAAATAGCAAGGTTTCGGAAAGGGATCGTGCCACTGCACTATCCGGCTGCCATCTGCCGTTATATGCTCGGCAATTTTGTTGCCATTAGACAGCAAGTAAGGATAGCTGGCGGCAGCTGCTTTAATTGTTACCCGGTATTCGCTCAGCACATCGGGTCTATCCAGGAAATAGCTTATGCGACGAAATCCCTCCGCTTCACACTGGGTACAATAGCTATTTCCCGCCATGTACAGGCCTTCAAGAGCGGTGTTTTCCACTGGTGCAATCTGCGTTACGATCTTCAACTCAAATGCATCAGGAACGTCGGGTATTGTCAGACTTTCACCGATTAAGTCATATTGTGCGTCGGAAAGTTGTTTCCCATCTATCACCACCTGAAGTAGCTTAAGATGCTGCCCATCAAGTTTTAGTGCTGCCCCCGCAGTTTGACGACGAAGCTGCATGACAGAGCTGACAATAGTTGCAGCGCTGTCCAGTTCGAAATGCAGGTCGATAGTAGGAATAAGGAATGCGGGCGGTTGGTAATCGTGACGCGACTTTGCCTGCCGGTTTTGCTGATCTGTTGCCATGTCAGTGTCCTGCTAAATAGTCTTTTGTTCTTCGAAGTATACTGACAAAAAAGCCTGAATAATTCAGGCTTTTTTGTCAGGCTTTTGCTGCCAAATCCTTCGCGACAGAGTCCGGAGGGGTAAGCCGTAATATTTTAATTCCGCAGTAAGCGTAAATAATCGCCAACACAGGGTTAATAAGGTTAAAAAAAGCGTAAACCGCATAGTCAAGCGGGCTGACTTGTAACACGCTGTGCATATAAGCCCCACAAGTATTCCATGGGATCAGCGGGCTGGTAATCGTTCCACCGTCTTCCAGTGTCCTGGACAGATTAACCGGAGCCAGATTACGGCGTTCATATTCTTCTTTAAACATACGGCCGGGCATGACTATTGACATGTATTGATCGGCCGTCAGTACGTTGGTAACAAAGCAGGTCGCAATGGTGCTGGTGATAAGTGAGCCGGTGCTTTTTGCAAAAAACAGAATGGACTGAACAAACTTACGCAGCAAGCCAATCTTTTCGATAGTCGCACCAAACATCATCGCACAAAATACCAGCCAGATAGTATTAAGCATACTGGCCATGCCACCGCCGCTTAACAGATCATTCAAACTGGCATTGCCGGTATCAATCGTAAAACCAGCATGAAAGATATGCCAAATCAGCTTTAAACTTGCCAGTGCGTAGTTAATATCCTGCTCAACCAGTTTTGCCATCAAATCCTGCTGAAACAACACAGCCCACACTGCACCTAGCAGCGCACCGATAAAGACAGTCGGGAATGCGGGTACTTTCTTAACCGCCATGGTTAACAGTACAAATAACGGGATCAGCGCGGTGAAATTAATGGAAAAGTTCTGCTGTAGCACATTACTTATTTCATTTATTCTTTCAAAATCGGCAGTAACATCAGTGCTAAAGCCAATAACAGTGAATAAAATCAGTGCTATTGCAAAACTTGGCACTGTCGTCCACAGCATATGTCGAATATGATCAAATAAATCAGACCCGGCCACTGCTGGCGCTAAATTAGTGGTTTCACTTAACGGTGAAATTTTATCCCCAAAATAGGCCCCCGACACTATAGCGCCTGCTGTAATTGCCGGCGACAATCCCAGGCCCTGTGCAACACCTATCAATGCAACACCTATAGTCGCTGCTGTTGTCCAGGAGCTGCCAATACTCATCGCTACAATGCCACATAAAAGGCAGCTGGCTGCAAAAAACCAGCTAGGGTTTAACAGCTGTAAACCATAATAAATCAGCGTCGGTACTGTGCCGGATAACATCCAGGTACCAATTAATGCACCGACAGATAATAAAATAAGCACAGCCCCCAGCGACAACGAAATACCTTTAACCATGGCTTTTTCGATAACGGCCCAGCGATAGCCGTTTTTCAAACCAATCACCACAGCAACAGCTGTTGCCATAAACAATGCAATTTGGTTAGGACCGTATGATGAATTATCGCCAAACAGATAGACTGACGCTGAGAGTAAAATGACCAGTACGATGAGTGGAATAGACGCATCAAGAAAACTGGGTTGTTTTTCAGACATGGTGTTGCTCCGGTTGATGAAGGGCGTCGCCCGGCCCTTCACTCTGCTTTTGTTATATTTTTAGTTATAGCGAACGGTAAAACATCAGTAAGATCACCACCGGGCAAACAAACCTGACATACCAAGGCCAGATGCGCCAGAACAAAGAGTTCTCTGCATTACTGTCACCTTTTTTCAGTTCCTGTAGTATTTCATTGCGTTTCCACACCCAGCCGGCAAATATGCACAACATCAAGCCTAATAAAGGCTGGCTGTATCGTGTTGTCAGCGCGATAACAAAACCAAACAGCGTTGAGAAATTCAGAATTATGATGACGCTGGCAGCGAAAATAATGGCAGCAATCAACCAGACTGCTTTGTGCCGGCTGACGTTTTTATTCTCTACCACATAAGACACCGGAACCTCCAGCATCGAAATAGATGACGTCAATGAAGCAATAGACATCAGCAGAAAAAATGCCAGCGCGACAAATAAACCAACCAATCCCATGGTATCGAATAAAGACGGCAATACCGCAAAGATCAATGTGTCTTCAGCCAGTAAGCGGCCGTCTTCGGCAAATATCTGTACACCGTTGTGTAGTGCTACGTACATTGCAGGGATAATCAGCAATCCGGCCAAAACTGCAACACCAATATCAATAAGGGATACAGCGGCACCCAGCTTTGGCAGGTTCTCTTTATGGCTGACATAGGAACCATAGATAAGCATGGTGCCAACACCTAAAGACATCGAGAAAAAGGCTTGCCCCATGGCACTAATCAGTAAATCCGGATTCAGTACCTGTGAAAAATCAGGTAGCAAATACACTTTAAGCCCATCAACTGCGCCATCTTGCGTCATCACATAACCGAACAACAAAATCATGATCGCAAACAACGTAGGCATCAATCGCACTGACCAACGCTCTATACCTTTTACAACGCCGCCGCTGACAATACCGACGGTCAGTAACATAAACAGCCCGCAAAATATAATGTTCCGGCTAACAGACTGTGAAACCAACCATTGTGCGGTATCTTCCAGCCCCACCAAACTGGCAACAGCCTCCAGCGTGTAGGCCAGCATCCAGCCGCCGACGATGCCGTAAAACGCCAGGATTAGTGACACTGTCACTATACCCCACATGCCGACTAACCTGCCACTGAGCCCCTTTGACACTTTGCCAAGCGCATCGACAACATTAGACTCGGTTGCACGGCCAATCAAAAACTCAGCCATCAACACCGGATAGGCCAATAAAAAAGCAAGAATAAGGTACATTAAAACAAAAGCTGCACCGCCATTACTGGCGACCTGAGCTGGAAATCCCCATATATTCCCCAACCCGACAGCAGAACCGGATGCGGCAAGAATAAAGCCAATTCTCGAGGAGAATTCACCACGTGTTGTCATAGTAAACCTTTATAATTATTATGATTTTATTAGAAAAGGCGGTAATACAACCGCCTTATTTAATGATGAACTCTGTATCTATTTTTTTGCCAGACGACTTACCATTTTAAAATCTGCAGTGATATTAGCCGCTTCTTCCAGAAACGGGTCAATCTTCTCCAGCTTCTCTGGCACATCATCTAAAGATGTCACCTCTGGCATACCAAAACGTTTCAAACGCGCATTTACCCTGGCCAGCTGCTTTGCTTTACCTTCATCCCGCTCGGCAACGCGCTCGACTTCTTTCAGCGATACGGTCTTGTCATCCATCTGTTGTTTGTATTCGTTGATGTCATCCAACAGATACTTGAACTCAGGCTCTTTACCGATGCGAGCCTGGTGTTTTTCTCTCAGTGCAGGTAACACACCGGAAATATCATTCAGGCTGCTATAACGCGCCGCATTAATTGAGTCCCATGGCAACGCATATTCCTCTTTGCTTTCACCCCATTCTGCCGGGTCAATTGCGGTAGGGAACTGTATATCCGGTATTACACCTTTATGCTGCGTACTGCCGCCATTAATACGGTAAAACTTAGCAATAGTGTATTGCACGCTGCCTAATGGGTTATCAAACATGTCGTAAATACGGCCAAGTCCGCGATGCTGCTGCACCGTGCCTTTACCAAAGGTTTGCTCACCCACTATCAGCGCACGGCCATAGTCTTGCATTGCTGCAGCAAATATTTCTGACGCCGACGCACTGTAGCGGTCTACCATTACTGTTAGCGGACCTTCATAGTAGCTTACGCCATCATTATCCTGAGACACTGATACCTTGCCGTCACCTTCTCGGATTTGCACAACAGGGCCACTGTCGATAAACAGCCCGGTAAGTAAAGTCGCTTCTTGCAGCGAGCCGCCGCCATTACCACGAAGATCGATAATAATGCCATCAACTGAGCTTTCTTTCAGCTCCACCAGCAGTTTTTTAACATCGTCGGCCAGATTGTTGTAAAAGCCGGGAATGCTTATCACGCCGATTTTCTGATCTAATTCAGACAGCTGAGGTTTAAACACTTCAGCTTTTGCTGCGCGATCCTCCAGTCGGATTTTGTCGCGTACAATGCTTATAACCTGTGCATGACTGGTACCAATATCATTAGCACCGACAACCTGTAACCGTACTGTGCTGCCTTTAGGGCCTTTGATAAGATCAACCACATCATCAAGACGCCAGCCGATCACATCGACAAATTCAGCTTTGTCCTGCGCCACACCGATGATTTTATCTTTTGGCTTCAATTTCTGCGTTAAATCGGCAGGACCGCCGGGTACCAGGCTCTGGATAACGGTATAGTCTTCGTCAGCACGAAGCACCGCTCCGATCCCTTCCAGTGACAGGTTCATTTCCTGCTGGAAACGGTCTGCGTTACGGGGAGACAGATAAGAGGTATGTGCTTCAATACTGCGCGCAAATGAGTTCATGATCAATTGAAAAACGTCTTCACTTTCGCTTTGTGTTAAACGTTTCTGGCTATTGTGATAACGCTTTTTCAGAATAGTCTGAATCTCTTCAGCGTTTTTTCCGGCCAGTTTCAGGTTCAATGCATCGAACTTGACCCGCTGACGCCATATTTCGTCCAGCTCAGCTGTACTTGCTGCCCAATTGGCTTTTTCACGATCGTAGATGTACTGATCTTCAACGTCAAAATCGAAACCTTTTTCCAGCAGCTTCTGAGCATAATCAAAACGTTCAAACCGGCGCTTCAGCGTCAAATTAAACATATCAAAAGCAAAGTTCAGGTTGCCTTTGTTGATCGCATCGTCAAATTTATCCCGGTATTGCTCAAAAGCATCAATATCAGCTTTTGTCAGTACATTGCGATAATAATCCAGATTCTTCAGATAAGTGTCGAACATCTTGGATGATAACTCATCATCAAGTTGCACGTGCGTATAATGGCCCCGGGTGAAAAGCGCCGTAATCCTTTTACTGGCAGTCGCATGTTGGGCATCCTGTGCAATTGAAGGCAGCACCAACGGCTCAGTTTTAGATTCAGGAGAAGCATTTATACTAAAGGCAACGATGAGGGCTGTCGCAAGTACTGATAATTTTTTCATAAGCTACTCAGAGTTGGTCAGGCAATATATAAACTATCCTGACGGGTTTTGATCACCATACCAGAGCCCAACTGTACAGTCACATCGTCTTTGCTGATCTCAAGCACTGTAGCCAGCATTGGGCTTTGCCCCAACTTTAACAATACTTTACCACCAACAACAACATGTTCAGCGGGTATCCTTTCCAATACCGGGGCGGCTTTGGCCGGAGCCTCAGTATTAGATACAGGTTTCTGGTTAACCTTAGTGCTTTTAGAGGCTGCAGTTGGCTTTTTGTTCGCGCTTTTTTTGTAAGCAGGTTTTTCAGCGGCTGCCTGGCTTTTGGCTTCGGCAATTTTTGCTTTACGTTTTTGGGCAGCTTTGGCTTTACTTTCTTCCAGCACTTTACTGGCATGTTCTGCCTGTGAAGCGTCAATTACATCGCCAGCATTACCGTCTAAGTCAATGCGGCTTACGCCTTCTTTCGTCGACTCCAGATAACGCCAGCTGGATGTGTACACTCTGAGCGCCTGGCGCAACTGAGTTTTGCTGACTGTAGTATCATCTTGCAGTCGTTGCGCAAGTTCCTGAAAAATACCTATCTTCAGGGGCTTAGCTTCACCTGAAACGCTAAAACAAGCTGGAAACTTTACAGCAAGGTAAGCCAGCACTTCTTTTACATTGCCAGCTTTTACATTTTGTTCGGATGGGGTGGTCATTAACGCTTCACTCTTCTTCATCTGCAGCATCCGCATTCGGTATGCCTTGTTCCAGCTGTTGGCGTACATAAGCCAACGCCCAATCAATTAACTCATCTTCATCTGCTTCAAGCAGCACAGTACCACCACGTAGCTGATCCCAGATATCAGGTAGTAACTGCTCAACCTCTGCAGCACTTATCTCATCAGGTAAAGTATGCCAGACAGCATGATAAACCGCATTGAGCTTATCTGTTACCAGTTCTTCTTCACCTTCCCAATCACCGACATCTGCAACATCAAACAGATAATCGTGAAGTGAAATTGCGTCTTTCATAACGTAGCGGCCAGGTGTTTTTCAAACAGACTGATCAATTGCTCCAAACCAGCCTGATCGTCACCATCAAATCTGGCATGCAATGGGCTGTCGATATCTAATACCGCAATAATTTCACCATTATGACGCAGAGGTAAAACGATTTCTGAGTTACTGGCTGCATCGCAGGCAATGTGGCCAGGAAATTCATGCACATCTTTAACCAGCTGCACCTGCCCACTGGCCACCGCAGTACCGCAGACACCTTTACCGACCGGGATCCGTACACAAGCCACCTGACCCTGAAATGGCCCCAATACCAGCTCTCCTGAGCGCATGATATAAAACCCTGCCCAGTTTAAATCGGGTAGCTGGTTAAATAACAATGCGCTTAGATTGGCCATATTGGCGATAAGATCAGTTTCTTGCTCGATTAACGCCTGAGCTTGCTGGTTCAGCAGGTGGTATAACGCAGTTTTTTCATTCGACATGAAGTAAGGAATTCTGATTAATGCTCAAAACCCGTACATTACTCGTTTTGCCCGTAAATTTAAACCATTTCGCGGCAAAGATTTGCGCCCTCGGCAGGCATTTAACACTTTAATACAGCTGATCGAATGAGATTTGTACATTATTTTACTGCTTGCCCGCTATTTTAAGTGGGTTAGCAGGATAATAATGTACGGGTAACTGAGACTGATGCGCAAAAAAACGGGTATCTTTATAAGGTAATTTCATAAAGCCACCTACGCCTTCGCCGGTAATTTCGCTGACCTTCGCCAGGATATTTTGTAACAAAGTGCGAAATTCAGCCTCGGCATTCGGATCCAGCAGCCGGTAATAGCTGTGGATCTTCATATATAAGCTGGTTACTTCAAAAATGATACAGCCGGTATGGCGGATTAAATTCAGGCTGGCAATATCTGCCATGATGGTATCCGGTAGCACCAGTTGCTCATCCGGGTCTTTACCATCTTCAAAGTAAGAATGCTGCTTGCTGGCATCTTCATTACTTAATACCGGCGCCAGCTGATAAGGTATTACCGCATCCACAGGCGGCAGGAATGGCTGCTGCACACTTGAACGGCTGATGTGGATAGTATTTCGCGCATTGAATAAACAGGCTTTAAAGATGCCTACCTTTGCAATCGCTCTGGCCAGAGATACAACATTATTGACCGACAACGCGAAAGATCTGGCCAGACTGTCATCATACAGGTTAAGGCTGGAGTCTATGTAGACGCCACTGGCCTGCCAGTGGATAGCCAGCCCGCCCACCACCGGATAACGAGCCAACCGGCTGACTGCAGCAACAAAGGCTTTTTCGGTCTCCCCCATCCCCTCCAGATAGTTTTTGTAATAACGCTCCAGTTGCACATCATCTACATAGGCAATGCCATCTTCTTCACTATGTTCCCGTAAAAATGATTTGCGCGATGAATAAACCACAGTATCCAGCTCACGCACCTGAGGGCTAACCCAGACGGGTAACAGCGGCGCATCATCAAACAATCCAATATCGGGCAAAACCAGGTGTTTTAATCGTGGCATCTGCTGTAAAAAAAAGTCACCCGCCTGAGCTCTTAACTGCGCATCATCGGACAGCATACTGTCGAGCATAGTTGCAAATTCAACTGGCAAGCCTAAGCTTCTGGCCGGTATAGCTTTACGGCCAAAACGGCAGGACTGACCGGATGCTAGCGCATACAAGGTACTGGCAACGCCCTGCTCATCAAAGCGCGGGCTGGATAGTGCGCCGCTGCGCTGCTCTGGCCCGATAAAATACACGTCGCCCATTCTGGCATTGGAACTGTGTAAATCAGCCGACATCAGCTGCATGACATTGTTAGACAAGTATTGCCCCTGTGCATCGAGCTGCGCAAACACAGACGAACCCCAGTCAATCAGGCTGACCAGGCCGGTTTGCTCATCAAATACCAGATTTGAGGGTTTGATATCTCCGTGTACTATCGGCTGTAATTCGCCGTCTTTACGATGTTCGCGTAGCGCCAACAGCACGTTTGCCAACTGACAGGCAATATCGATCAGCAATCTGGCAGGTAAACGCCCTTTATTCAGACCAAATTGTTCAAGATCGATGCCTTTGCCACGTTGCATCATCAGGATACCCTGCTTTTTAACCACCTGATAGGTGATATACCGCGGTACATTCGAATGCGTAACCTGCGATAACATATAGGCTTCGTCGGCCAGCCGATCCTGAATGTGCTGTGGTAAATTTATACGGGAAAATTTAAATACACAGGCCTGAGCACTGCTGTCTAGCCCCGCGAAAGCAAAACCATAAGCGCCCTTGCCTATCAGCTCTATCTGGCGGTAACCAAGCTTTTCCAGCTCAGAGATACATAACGCCACCCAGTCTTTTAGTTTCTTCGCATCATTCGTATTGAGCAGGTAGATTGACTGCTCTTCCGGAATATAAAAGTTACGAAGCTGGTTTTTGTATTGCATTGATTAAGCCTTAACACAGCGCTGCTGTGCCCACTGACGTAAAGCCGACACTTTCTCGGCCATAACCACCGACAATGGTTGGGTTGCGGCAATTTCGTCCATCAGATGAGAGGCAGAAAAATGCTGCTGTGAGGCACGGGCCCGAAACCCCGCACCGACAACAGCCTGCTCAAGTTCAGCCCCGGAAAATCCGTCACAAAGCCCCAGCACACCCGCAAGATCAGTGTCTTCAAGGAACAGTTGCCGCTTTTTCAGATGCAGAGTCAGTAACTTTGCACGTTCATCCGGGTTTGGCAGATCGACAAAAAATATTTCATCAAACCGCCCTTTACGCAGTAACTCCGGCGCCAGTTCATGGATATTGTTCGCGGTTGCTACCAGAAATACCTGCGATTTGCGTTCTGATAACCAGGTGAGGAAAGTACCGAGTAGCCGTTTTGATACGCCACCATCGCTGTCACCAGCTGCAAGCCCCTTTTCAATCTCATCGATCCACAGTACACAAGGCGACATTGCATCAGCCAAAACCAACGCCTGTGCCAGATTTTTCTCGGTTTCGCCGATAAATTTATTATACAGCGCCGCCATATCTAATCGCAGCAGTGGTAACTTCCAGCTGCCGGCAATGGCTTTAGCGGCAAGACTTTTCCCCGTTCCTTGCACGCCGGTGAGTAACACACCTCTGGGTGTGTCAAGGATGCGTTCTACAAAAGCCTGCTGACGCTGCACTATCCAGCTTTTCAGATTATGAAGGCCTATAACATTATCAAAACTGCCGGTATCGAAAACCTGCGTTAAAACACCGTCTGTTTGTAACAGGCTGAATTTTGCCCTGTTAATACGTGGAATATCTTCATCAGTGATGGCACCATCATCGGCGATCGCTTTACAGGCAAGACGTTTTACTTCGGCGAATGTTAGCCCTCGCAGATTTTGTACAAGCACAGCCACCTGCAGTGGTGGTAAGTCAGCGACGATGCCGTGTTTAGCAGCATAGTTCTCTGCTTCTTCATGCACCAGTTGACGAATTTGCTGATCTGACGGCAGGCTAAGCTGAAAATGAAAGCACAGCCGGCTGAGCTCTGGCGGAATGGTTATAGCATGGCTAAGTAAAATCAGTGTATGGCCTTGCTGCTCATGCGCCTGAGCAATCTCTTTAAGGTATCTTACATGTTTGGCATCGTCCAGGAAGGGATGAAAGTCACAAAGCACATAAATACCACTGCTACGTGTGCTTTTTATTTGCGCCAGCAGATGGGTTGGATCTGCGTTGAATGTTTGCGCGCCATGATCGCTATCCAGCCGCTGCAAACCTTCGGTGATAGTCCATTTAAACACCGGCCGCATCAGATTAACCGACAGCCGCTTGATTAGTGCAAGTGCCCGGGGTTCTTCATAGCTTTCAATCACAATAAGCGGGCTGTGAGCCTGTACCAACACCCGTAAATCATCAAACTCGTGCATGTATATCCTTTACACCAACAAAAAACCCACTGTCATCCAGTGGGTTTTATCAGAAAGCGACAACGGTGCCAAGTCGCTCTTTACTGCATAGCCAACAACATAGTGGCAGGTTGCTCCAGATATTGCTTCCACAGGTTGGTAAAGCGGGCAATAGTGCCACCATCAATCACGCGGTGGTCGCCCGACCAGCTGATTTGCATCAGCTGACGCGCTTCTACTTCGCCCTGGGCATTAAACCGCGGTAGCGCCTGCACCTTACCCAACGCCACTATCGCCACCTCCGGCTTATTGATAATTGGCGTAGCTACCGTGCCACCTAAAGCACCGATATTAGAGATGCTGATGGTGCCGCCTTTCAAATCAGCCGGGCTAACACGGCCCTCGCGGGCAGAATCAGTTAAGCGGGTTAATTCTTCTGCGATCTGCACAACCGACTTCTGTTGACAGCCTTTAATATTAGGCACCAACAGCCCTACTTTAGAGTCTACGGCGATACCGATATTGTGATCGTCAAAATACGTCAGTTCAGTACAATCGCTATTAACCTGACTGTTCATAATCGGGAACTGCTTAATCGCCAGAGACAACGCTTTAACAAAGAACGGCATCATTGTCAGTTTAATGCCCTGCTTGGCGTACTGATCTTTTAAGCTCAGGCGCAGCGCAATCAGCTCAGTTAAATCAATTTCCTCGCAGTAAGTAAAGTGTGGAATGGTCGATACCGACTCCACCATCTGCCGTGCCATCGCCGCTTTAATACCTTTGATGGGTTCAACCCGGCGACCGCCGGTTGCCACTGCAGGCGATGCTGCCTTAGCAGGTGCCTGTGCTGATGCGGCATCAGTGGTTTTACCTTCAGCAAAGGCGCGCACATCTTCTTTATAGACACGGCCCTTATCACCACTGCCGGGTACTTTAGCCAGATCAATATTCAATTCACGCGCCAGACGGCGCACTGCGGGGCTGGCAAGCGCTTTACCATTAGAGCCTGTGGTCGCTGCCTGCTTTATGCCGCAACTTGTACTGGCCGGTTTAGACTGTACCGCATCGGCCTGTTGCGCAGGCTCAGCTGCTGCGTTGCTGCCAGCATGCGTCATGGCAAACAACGGTGAATGCACTTTGGCAATCTCACCTTTGGCGTAATACAGTTTGGTCACTTTACCGGAGTATTTCGCCGGAATTTGTACCAGCGCTTTGTCGGTCATCACATCGCACACCGGCTGATCTTCAACGATGTCATCGCCTTCGCTTACCAGCCAGTCAACGATTTCACACTCAACGATACCTTCACCAATATCCGGCAGAATAAAATCTTCACTGGCACTACCTGTAACAGCAGCGGTTACCGGCGTCGTTGCATCAGGTTTAGCAACATCTGCTTTGGCCTCTGTAGCGCCCTCTACCTGCATTTCAAACAAAGGTGCGTGTACTTTGGCAATGTCGCCTTTTGCGTAATACAATTTGCTAACTACACCATCATGTATCGCCGGAATTTGCACCAGCGCTTTGTCAGTCATCACATCGCAAACCGGCTGATCTTCCTTAATACTGTCGCCTTCAGCAACCAGCCATTCGACAATTTCACACTCAACAATACCTTCACCGATATCCGGCAGAATAAAATCTTTTTTCATCTCTGCCTCCATCAGAATTTAACCGAGCGCATAATGGCTTCGTAAGTTTTTAAATGATCTGCTACGTACTCTTTTTCCAGTGCCAACGGATACGGCGTGTCCATACCGCAGACGCGCTCGATTGGGCTTTCTAAGTAAAGGAAGCACTTCTGCTGAATCGTCGCGGCGATTTCACCGGCAAAACCACCGGTTAACGGTGCTTCATGGTTAATCACCAGACGGCCGGTTTTCTTCACCGACTCGGCTACCGTATCGGCATCCCATGGCAAAATACTACGAAGGTCAATCACTTCACATGACACGCCTTCTTTCTCGGCCATTTCTACCGCTTTTTGCACGATTTCCATCTGTGCGCCCCAGGCCAGCACCGTAACGTCTTTACCTTGCTGTGTGACTTCAGCTTTACCCAGCTCAATTTCGTAATACTCTTCCGGCACTTCACCAACCGATGCGCGGTAAAGCTTCTTCGGCTCGAAGAAAATCACCGGATCCGGACTGGCAATAGATGCCAGTAATAAGCCTTTAGCCTGATAAGGATCACGTGGGATCACTACTTTTAACCCCGGCGTATGCGCGAAATAGGCCTCCGGCGACTGGCTGTGGTAATGACCACCGGCAATACCACCGCCGTACGGGCTTCTGAACACAAGGCCGCCGACATTAAACTCGTTACCTGAGCGGTAGCGGAATTTCGCCGTTTCGTTAACGATCTGGTCAAACGCCGGGAAGATATAATCGGCAAACTGGATTTCTGCCACCGGCTTCATGCCCTGCGCCGCCATACCGTTGGCAAAGCCGGCAATACCCTGCTCGGTCAGCGGTGTATTAAAGCAGCGTGCCTTACCGTATTTTTCCTGTAGCTTGCTGGTCGCACGGAATACGCCACCGAAGTGGCCGACGTCTTCACCAAAACATACCACGCTGTCATCTTTTGCCATGGCTAAATCAAGCGCATTATTAATGGCTTGCAACATATTCATTTTGGCCATTAGTCTAATCTCCCCGCCGTTACCGGATACGCATCCGGGTATTTACGGATATGCGCTTTTAATTCATCTAATTGTTGTTGTAATGCTGGAATGGGCTCGGCGTACACATCGGAAATTAAATGCTCAATGCCTGGCTTAGCTACTTTCTCTGCTACTTTTAATGCATCGAGAATTTCGGTTCGCAGCTTTTCAATGGTGGCTTTATCATCAGCCTCGTCTAGCCAGCCTTTTTCAATTAACCACAAACGGTAACGTGAAATTGGATCGTTCTGGCGCCATTTTTCTTCTTCTTCTTTTGAGCGGTAGCCACTTGGATCGTCAGATGAAGAATGCGCACCTAAACGATAAGCGATAGATTCAATCAACACCGGCTCATTATGTTCAAGCGCATGTTTACGCGCCATTTGCGTCGCCTGGTAAACGGCCAGAATATCAGCCCCGTCAACCCGCAATGCCTTCATACCGTAACCGACGGCGCGACAAGCAATACCATCGCCGACAAACTGCTCGTTAGCTGGAGTAGAAATGGCATAGCCGTTATTGCGACAGAAGAAAATCACCGGTGCTTTATGCACCGCAGCCATATTCAGACCAGCATGGAAGTCACCTTCTGATGCGGCGCCTTCACCGAAATAACAGATAGTAGTATTACTCAGGCCACGTAGCTTCTGTGCATAGGCGTAACCACTGGCTTGAGGAATTTGTGTACCCAGCGGCGAAGAAATCGTCATGTAGTAAATGTCTTTGCTGCCATAATGCACCGGCATCTGGCGGCCTTTACCCAAATCGTTCTCATTTGAGAACAGCTGGTTCATAAACTGTTCCAGCGTAAAGCCCCGGTAACGCAGTGCACCCTGTTCACGGTACTGCGCCATAATCATGTCTTTATCATCCAGTGCAGCTGCGCTGCCAACTGTTGTGGCTTCTTCACCTAAACACTGCATATAAAAACTGATACGGCCCTGGCGCTGCGCGGCAAGCATGCGTTCGTCCAATACCCGGATAAACACCATGGTATTGTACATTTTTAGTGCAGTGGCTTTATCCAGCTCTGGCGCTACTGCCCCGTCATATAAGCTGCCGTCGTCGCGTAATATACGCAGCGTAGGAATTTTTAACGCATCACCAGCGGTAAATTCTGCGGTGTGCACCGTGGTGATGGTGGCGTTATTTGGGTTAGTCATAGGATGTCTCTTGTTTGTTATACGTCATAGACATGTGGTTGCCCTGTCGGCATTGGCCTGTTTATCAGGCTCTTAAACCCGGTAGCAGCTTATGTTTTTAAGGAAAGCTGTTACCAATGCAGTATAGCGGCTTTAGCCACTCTCCCCGTTTGCGTGAACATCGCTGTTTGCGCCGGTGTTATATGCTTTAACGGCGGCAACTTTACCTTTACGTAAACTGCATTGCAACCGCAAGCCCCCTGAAAACCGCTGTGCACTGTAGACGACTGTCAGCTTAAATTTACTCTTTTACGCTAATCCGTTATTGTCCGGGTACCTATGTCAGGTTGTCCGATACTGCTGTCGGAACCACCATCAGCATAGCGCGCTGGCCAATGGCCACCTTTGCGTTAGGAAATATTAACGCTTCACCTTGCTGCTCGACGCGGTATTCGATATCGCCATCGGTTGCCAGTACAGTACCCACCGGATAGCTGGTAAAGTTCTCCACATCATCGGCAAAGTTAAGCTTAAAAGCATCGGTTTGCTTATTGATAGCACGGTAGACCTGATACAACTGAAAATCAGCTTCAGTAAATGGCTTGGTTGCCACTGCAGTTTCGCTCACCAGAGCACGCAGTGTTTGGCGCACTTTGGCAAACCTACTCATATCGTTCTGGCCAAAAGGCTGCACTTTACCCAGCTCAATAGTAAAGGCATCAGCTCCATGAGTATTCGACGCGTAATAGCTAAAGGTTGACGCTGGCGTTTGCATAAGCAGCACTGTGGTTACATCACAGGCTTGCAAAAATTCAAACTGAGATTGTTGCCAGGCCTTGCCATGTAAAAAAGGATAGACGGCAAATTTTTCATAGCGTGAACCGCGAATAGCGGTGTGTAAGTCGTACAGGAAACGGTTACGCGGCACCATTTCGGTTACGCGTTTGTCGCTGTAGAAACGGCTAACATAGTCTTCTAACGCCTTTGCCCGTATACGCTCGGCGTTAACCAGCCCCTCACCGGCGCTATGGTGGCCTGAAAACAATCGGTTAAGATTCTCTGTAACTTCACGTTTGCCGGCGTTGATGGCTGGCGGGTTACCGAACAACACTAACAAGCGGTGTTTAAGGCTAAGCTTGCCAAGCAATACGTCCTGTACCAGCTCAGCACAGATTTCAATAGGCGCAGTTTCATTGCCATGCACACCGCAGGATAAAACGATGTCTTTGCCTGTTAAAGTTGCAGGTTCAAAACAAATAACGCCAGTGTCCCATACGCTGACGCGGGTATCGTCTGGCAAGTCAAACTGAAAAGGTTCAAGGCTATCCGGGTGAGCCAGGGTAAGCTTTAGAAAATCACCCTGTGTAAGTAGTTGTTCTGGTAATGACTTGGGCATGCGCCAACTCCCTGTTGTGAGGTTGGCGCCAATTCTAGCGCATTAACAATCTCAGACAACATCAGAGATGGCGTTATTCGGAAAAAGTAGCGACCTGGTTCCGTCCTGCTGCTTTTGCACTGTACATTGCGCTATCAGCATCAGCCAGTAGCTGTTTCAACTGATAGCCAGAGTTATCCGAGCCACTGACACCAAAACTGCCGCTGAGTGAAAAGTGCTTTCCGCTCTCGGTAGTATCAATACCTGCGATAGCATCACGACAAATCTCGGCCAGCAATACCGCTTTGTCAGTCTGACAACCTGGCAGTACAACCGCGAACTCCTCACCACCGATTCGGCCGAACACATCGTTATTGCGCATAAAATTGCGGCACGTTTTTACAACCGCCCGCAATGCCCAATCTCCGACTGCATGGCCGTGGGTATCATTAATATCTTTAAAGTAATCCAGATCAAACAGTATTAGTGCTACAGGTTTGGCGTTAGTTTCACAGTAATCCAACGCGATTTTAGCCTGATTATTGAAATGATAACGGTTGCTGATACCGGTAAGCTGGTCGTACTCTGCAATTTTCTTAAAGCGACGCCATCCAGTCATCCCACGATAGGCCAGAACAGTAGCCAATAATAGTATGGCGCCTAAAATTAGTACCAAAAGCCGATTTTGACGGGCCTCCTGCTCATACAAGTCGCTTTGTAAAGCCAGAACCTTATTATCCTTATCCAGCAAGGCAATGCGTTGGTTTTTTACTTCAACCTCTGCCCTTGCTAAAAAATATGCCTGCTGCTGAGCAAAGCGGTTATCGCTGTTTGCCTTTAAAGCTTCGCTGTATTTGATATGAAAATACAACGCACGTTCATAATCATGCTTTGCCTCATATATGTTATACAGAGCGTAGTAGGTATTTAATAAAGGTTGGCTATACTCGTCAGCTGCCAAACTCTTCAACGCTGCATTAGCTAACGTTAACGCTTCTTCTAGCCTTCCTAGCTTAACAGCCACTTGAGCTGCCAATGCCGAAGCACTGGCAACAAGAGTCGGGTAATTAATATTATTGAGTTCGTTTTTGTAGCTTTGATAATACTCATCAGCTTGTTTAAACTCACCAACTTTCAATAAATAACTTTGCCGTTTAGTTCTAAGCAAGTTGACAAATATCTGCTCATTAAACTTCAGGCAGTGTTCAATTGCGCCATCGATTAATTCATTAAAGCTCTGCCAATCTTCTAAACCGTATAAAGACTCAAGGAGATGATGGCTTGCCTGACATCTCGCCCGCTCTGACACAGCAATATCCAAGAGCATTTGCGAGTAAAACTTTGCAATTTCAAATTCCTCTAATTGATTGTAAGTGAAGGAAATAACACTTAGACCATGCTCCTTTGCACGAATATTAGTGATCTCAGGTAAATCATGAGTAATTTCCTGTAATAGGGCAAACGCAGAACGATAGTTTTGAGTTACTGCTTGAACATTAATCAACAGGGCTTTCACCCTAACAGAAAGTTCTGGAGCAATTTGACTCTGCAACATGGATTCCAGATGCAACTGTGCAGCTTTAAAGTCGCCTGAAAGAGAAAGATTATATCCTTGCAAAAGCCGCAGATAATCCTGCTCGACTTTAGGCATGTCGTCTATTTCAGCTTCAATTAATACAAGCTGTTCTCTGAATGCTTTCAGATCTGTAACTTTAAGATCATCAAGTCGCTCTAAACGCTCACTGGCAGAGACCGTTGCAACTATCAGCGTAAAAAAACCAGCAAAAAAAAATTTTGCTGGTTTAAGCAAACCAAACTTACCAGTCCGGTTGAGATCAGCCTTTACAAGCAAACGCTTTTTCTTCCATGTCGTCCTGATCATCATCTTCTTTACGAGGTATATCTGATGGTTCTTCTTCAGCCGGACAAATAGCACAAACTACTTTGTTACGCACATTCAACAAAGCTTCCAAAGCCTCGTTGTCGTGGGCTAATATTGCTTTTTGAACGTTATCGTCCAGGTCTAGAGGATTCGCTACTTTTGCTAGTAGCGCGCTATCTAATTGCTGTAAATCAGCGCTAGAAGCTATTTTATCTAACAGTCTTATTATGTTATCCATTTAACACCCTCTGAATTTTTGAAGCAAAATGTATCAGGAACTAATTTATAGTTACTGCTCCGACTACAATACACAAATCCCACCTTTTCAACCAGTTTTTTAGCTGATGCATTAAAGGGATTAATTTTACCGATAATCGTTGTATTAGGTATCAGATGAAATACTGCAGAACATAAGCTTACTAACGCATCAAGTGCTAAACCCGAACGATGGAACTGTTGCAACAACATGATTCCTACCTCTACCTCA
This sequence comes from Rheinheimera sp. ATLC3, assembly GCF_059429535.1. Lineage (NCBI taxonomy): Bacteria > Pseudomonadati > Pseudomonadota > Gammaproteobacteria > Chromatiales > Chromatiaceae > Rheinheimera > Rheinheimera sp. ATLC3. The sequence continues at coordinate 18,043 of NZ_CM182103.1, read as the reverse complement.
GAAGAGGTAGATTCCACTGCGGAAACACCAAGTAGACCTGCATTACTTTTTTTACGGGTGTCAAAAATCACTAAGAACAATCGTTTGGGAGCAATTGCACTGTTATATTTTAATGCGCTTTCAAAACTCTTTCTCACGCTTGACTGTGTTAGCGGCAATGCAACATGTTGCATGGTTTTACTATCACAATAAAGTTCAGAATATAAAGACAAATGTTCGGTGCTGAGCGGTATCACATTAAAGTAAGCGTAAGAAAAAGTGAAAAAACTAGCATTTGGTAATAATATCATTGGATTTTTACTCACCCGCCAGAGTTAGTTCTTCCAGCCTCCTAATGATAGACGTGTTTCTTTCCAACTTTGTTGAAGGAGGAATAACTAGAGTTGTTTTCATATCGAGCTCTACGGTCGATAGTTCCTTAAGCTTAACAAAGCGAATTTTAGGCTTTTGAATAGATAAGGTTGCTGCCTCATACAAGATAACCTCATGTTCAACAGAGTAAAACTCAGACAATAATTCGATTAAGATATCCAGGTAGGCTTTGGAAACGGAAAACTTTTCGAGTGTACGATCTCCAGCAACAACCACCTGCCACAAAATTAAATATGCGCCAGTGTCTACAGCTCTGTTATAGAACATAAATTTACTGGTTTCGTAGTGCTGACAGCCGTATGCTCCTGGGTCTATTCCCAAGTCTGCATACAAACAGTCTTCGGCAGATATTCCTGGTTCCATATGTGCGTTATGGCCCAGCTCACGCGCTTGCTTAATCGAACTGTGAGGCACCCAAGCAAATACCCCAGGATGACCGTAAAAAGCCCCAACAACTTTTTTACCAGCGGTTACTTCAGCGAGGATAGCGGCTACCATTTCACGATAGGAGATCATGCGCGACTTACCTTCTTGATAGTAAGGTTGCAGTGAACGCACATCGGTGTTCATCTGTTCAATCCATTTTTCGGTGATACCATCCGCGACCAGCACAAAGACAACGTCAGCCTGTTCGATATAGCTGCGGGAAAGCGGACTTATGTGCGCGCCCAACGTAATACCGGTGCCGACACAAACTAAACTACCTGTTTGCAAAACATATTCCTTATTCTTATTCTTTAGCTTTTGTTCTTTTGCCCACTATAAAGCGCTTACTGCGCAGCGGGCAATATAAGGTTCAGAAAAAAGGCCTGTCAGTGACAGGCCTTTTTGTTATTGCGCGGTAATATTGCACTTTTTAAGCTGCCAGACGCGGCTGACATAATCCTCAATCGAACGGTCCGAGGTAAACTTGCCAACAGATGCAGTGTTCAGCATAGCCTTTTTCGCCCAGCCGGCCTGATCGCGATACCAGGAATCGACTTTTTCATGTGCTTTAACGTAGCTTTCAAAGTCAGCCAGCACCAGATAAGGGTCGCCGCCTTCTAATAAGCTGCGTTTAATCGCAGACAGCTCCCCAGGTTTACCCGGTGTAAAATAGTCGGTTTCCAGCCAGTCCAGAATGGCTTTAATCTCAGGATTCGTATAGTAGTAGTCAGCGCTGTTATAACCTTTGGCGTGTAGCGCTTTTACTTCATCTACCGTTAAACCGAAAATGGCAATGTTGTCGCTGCCCACTTCTTCAGCAATTTCGATATTGGCACCGTCCAGCGTACCGACGGTAATAGCGCCATTTAACGCCAATTTCATATTGCCTGTGCCCGAAGCCTCTTTACCTGCAGTAGATATTTGCTCTGAAACATCAGCAGCCGGGATCATCTTCTCAGCCAGCGTTACACGGTAGTTTGGCATGAATACCACTTTAAGCCGGTTTTTCACCCGTTTATCGTGGTTAATTTTCTCTGCCACCTTATTAATGGCATAGATGATTTCTTTCGCCAGCTTGTAGCCCGGCGCCGCTTTAGCGCCGAACAGGAATACCCGGGGTACCATATCGTAGTCCGGATCCTGCAGAATACGGCGGTACAGTGCCAGTATATGCAACAGGTTCAGGTGCTGGCGTTTGTACTCATGCAGGCGCTTGATCTGGATATCAAAAATGGCATGAGGGTCGATATCAATCTGAGTTAGCTTTTTAACCACCGTAGCCAACTCGGCTTTGTTTTGCTGTTTTATCGCCATAAAACTCTGCTGTACGGCAGGATCATCGGCAAAGGCAGCGAACTTAGACAACTGCTTAAGATCGGTTGGCCAGTTATCACCAATTTTACTGTCGAGCAGTTTCGCCAGCTTTGGATTACAGGCTTTCAGCCAGCGCCGCGGCGTTACACCGTTAGTCACGTTAGTGAACTTGTCTGGCCATAGCGCTACCATTTCAGGGAACAGGTCTGATTTCACCAGTTGCGAGTGAATTTCAGCCACGCCGTTTACCTTGAAAGAGCCCACTACAGATAAGTGTCCCATCCGCACCATAGGATCATGGCCTTCTTCAATGATGGACAGCTTACGTTTTTTATCGTTGTCGCCTGGCCATAACACATCGACCTGCTCTACCAGGAAGCGACGGTTAATCTCGTAAATAATCTCCAGATGGCGGGGTAACACTTTCTCGAACAATCTGACCGGCCATTTTTCCAGCGCTTCAGGCAACAGCGTATGGTTGGTATAAGCAAATACCTGTTGGCAGATATTCCACGCCTGATCCCACTGCATTTCAGCGCGGTCAACCAGAATACGCATCAATTCGGGAATAGACACCGCCGGGTGCGTATCATTTAGCTGGATCACCACCTGTTTGGCAAAGTCGCTCCAGTCATCACCATGCGCCCGCTTATAACGGCGGATAATATCTTTTAGTGAACAGGAGACGAAGAAGTACTGCTGAATGAGCCGCAGTTCTTTGCCGGCATCGGTTTCATCATTTGGATACAGTACTTTAGAGATGGTTTCTGCCTCGATGTTTTCCCTTGCCGCATCGATATAGCCGCCAGAGTTAAACACGTCCCAGTTAAAGAAATCACTGGCCCGGCTCTCCCACAGCCGCAAAACGTTAACGGAGCTGCCGTTGTAGCCAACGATCGGGATATCCCATGGCACACCTTTGATAATACGGCCCGGGTGCCAGACTTTTTTCATTTTGCCCTGCAAATCGTATACGGTCTCGACATAGCCATAAACAGATATCTCCTGCACGGATTCAGGCCGGCAAATCTCCCACGGGTTGCCATATTCTCGCCAACTATCCGGCCGCTCAATCTGGCGCCCATCCTGGAAGCTCTGTTGAAACAAGCCATGCTCGTAATGAATACCATAACCAATGGCCGGATAATTCAATGTCGCCAACGAATCGATAAAACATGCAGCTAAACGGCCAAGACCACCATTACCCAGCGCCATGTCTTCTTCCTGATCTTCCAGATCAGCGATATTCAGCCCAAGCTCTGCCAAAGCCTGTTTAGCCTGTTCATACAACCCAAGATTATGCAGGTTATTGCTAAACAGCCGGCCCATCAGATACTCAAGGCTAAAGTAATGCAATGCCCGGGTGTTTTGTTCGTAATGCGTCCGCTGGGTATTACGTAAACCGTCATACACCTGCTCATTCACTGCTGCACAGGTTGCACGCCACCACGCTTGCGGGCTGGCTTTGTTTACGTCGGTTCCCAACGTCGAGTGTAAATGGCGGATAATTTGCTCTTTAAGTTGCTCGGTATTTATCTGGCTCATACCGGTACTGGCAGAAACAGTTTGTTTTTTCATTACAAATCCTGATTAGTTAATGCCTGAATTTTCAACAAAATAGCGGCATATGTAGAATTATTACAAAAAAATACCCTATGTCCTGCCTGATAGCAAAATAAACAGCATCACCTGAAACTTAATTACATTTTAATTTTTATATAATTCAATAAGTTACATTTTACTGAATACGTATTCAACGAAAGCCTTGGCATCATGCTCTAACTGTAGCAGATGCGCTTGATCGACAAAGCTCTCGAGATAAATTTTATAAGCGTTTTCTGTACCGGATGGCCGCGCGGCAAACCAGCCATTACGCGTAACCACTTTTACCCCGCCAATATCAGCCTGATTGCCTTCAGCTTTAGTGAGTACGGCTAAGATGTCGTCACCTGCCAGCGTCGTTTGCGTAACACTGCTGACATCAAGCTTTTTTAGCGCAGCCTTTTGCTCACTGCTGGCTGGTGCATCGAGCCGGCGGTACAGTGGCGAGCCCAACTCTTTGGTCAGTGCCTGATACTGCTGATAAGGATCTACACCTGTTTTGGCCAGTATTTCAGCGGCTAACAGGCCTAAAATGATACCATCTTTGTCTGTAGACCAAGCCGTGCCATCAAAGCGCAGAAAACTGGCGCCGGCGCTTTCTTCGCCACCAAAGGCCACTTCGCCTTTGTGTAAGCCGCTGACAAACCACTTAAAGCCAACAGGTACCTCGTACAAGTTGCGGCCACGGGCGGCAACCACACGGTCAATTAGTGCGCTGGATACCAGTGTTTTGCCAATCACTAAGCTGGTATCCCAATCAGGCCGGTTAGCCAACAGGTAATTAATCGCCACCGCCAGATAATGGTTAGGGTTCATCAAGCCACCACTGCGGGTAACTATGCCGTGCCGGTCGAAATCGGGATCATTGCCAATGCCGATATCAAATTGATCTTTTAACTGAATTAAATTCGCCATCGCGTAAGCCGATGAGCAGTCCATACGGATTTGCCCGTCTTTATCCAGCGGCATAAAGGCAAATGCCGGGTCGACTTTATCATTGACAACAGTAATATTTATGCCGTAACGCTCAGCGATGCGTGGCCAATATGCCAGACCAGAGCCACCTAACGGGTCAACACCAATGCGGATGCCAGCTTTTGCGATAGCAGCCATATCCACAACATTTTCCAGGTCGTCAACATAATGCTGAATGTAATCGATATGCTGACAATAACCAGATTGCAGTGCCAGCGCATATGGCATCATTTTGACCCCTTCAAGCTCCTTTGCCAGCAGCTCATTGGCGCGTTGCTCAATCCAATTGGTGACATCGCTGTCGGCTGGCCCGCCATGCGGTGGATTGTATTTGATGCCACCATCCTGCGGCGGGTTATGCGAAGGTGTAATAACTATGCCATCTGCCAGGCGGTTATCAGCGTCTTTGTTTTGCGTCAAAATGGCATGTGAAATAACGGGTGTCGGCGTATAACCCAGATCTTTCTGAATACAAACCTGGATTTTGTTGGCTATCAGTACTTCTAACGCACTGGCAAAGGCGGCTTCTGACAGCGCATGAGTGTCTTTACCCAAAAACAGCGGTCCGGTAATGCCCTGTTTTTTCCGGTAATCCGCAATTGCCTGGCAAATTGCCAGCACATGAGGCTCGTTAAAGGAACACTGTAAGGCACTGCCCCGATGGCCTGACGTACCAAAACTCACTTTGTGTTCCGGATACATATGCACATCGGGCTCCAACACATAATAAGCCGTCATCAGGCGGCTGATATTCGGAATTAACGACGTTGGTACCTGTTGCCCTGCCAGCGGATGTAAAGACATAAAAATTCCTTGTTATAACAAATCGCGAATACGCTCTGCGTCCTGTTCACTATAACCGAGTTTCACCGCGGTTTCGGTTAACATCATTTTTTTACGGGTAGTATTGGAATTGGTTATTACCCAAAACTCTGTATTCGGGATAGGTTTAGGGTTAGTGCTACTACCGGCTTCTGATAACTCTTCTGCCGTGCGGCCAAAATACAGCCGGTTACGGCCCTTTATTTCCAGCACTTTATGAAATTGCTTTTTGTGTGCCCGCGCCAGCGTCGACAAAATAAACAGAAAGCGCCCGACAACACTGGATTCTGCCTGTAAATCTTGTCGGTTAAGTAAGTCAAAAATATTACTATTTGCAGCAATTTTTGTTGGCACTGCCTCTGTTTCTGTCGCAGTGACAGCCGCTTTAGCATCGCCAAGCAACAGCCGTCTTAAAATTTCTGACGCACTTTCACCGATCTTCTGCGTTTGGCCGGCAATGTACTGATACAGCTCATCATCTATTTCGATGGTTTTCATATATTTATTCCGCGCACTAAAGTTGGCTTCATTATATAAAGCCTTATCGACTGACGCCAGCGGCATGATTTGCTAGACTAATCCACCCGTTAACCAGATGAGTTATACATGCTTTTATATACCCACAGTAGTGGCCTGACCGAGAGCACAGCAGAGCCGGTGGTTCTGATCCATGGTCTGTTCGGTAGCTACGAAAACCTTGGCGTCATAGCCCGCAGCCTAGGTGAACAATATCACATCATTAACGTTGATGTGCGTAACCATGGCCGCTCCGGGCACAGTGAGCAGATGAACTACAAATTGATGGCTGATGACTTAGCACAAACGCTAGACGCACTGAACATCAGTAAAGCCGCTTTATTGGGACATTCTATGGGTGGAAAATTGGCGATGACATTCGCGCTATTGTACCCGCAGCGGGTAACCAAGCTAATCGCCGCAGATGTAGCACCGGTGGCTTACCCGCCCCGGCACAACAGTATTTTCTCCGGTCTGTTTGCAGTCGATATCGCAAACTTATCCAGCCGGGCTCAGGCAGATGAGCAGATGTCTGCTTTCGTAAAAGAGGCAGGAGTAAGGCAATTTCTGCTAAAAAGCCTGATAAAAGAAGACGACAAATTTTACTGGCGCTTTAACCTTAACGCTTTAAAAGCAAACTACAGCGCACTTACTGATGCTCCCATGGCTAAAGGCCAGTACGAGGGCCCGGTGCTTTTTATTAAAGGCGGCGAGTCAGACTACATTTTACCCGAGCACAAAGAAGTCATTAACCGGCTGTTTCCCAACGCACAGGCAAAAATCATTCAAGGCACAGGACACTGGTTACATGCGGAAAAGCCTGCAGCCTTTACCAGGCTGGTGCAGGAGTTTTTATTGCGCTAGCGCACTAAATTTTTATTCAAATTATGCTATAGTGCGCGCACTTTTGAGGGGGTGGTGGTAGCACTATGTCTATAGAGCAGTTTGAATCGCTGGGTTTGTGGTTAGGCCTGGGTGTCTTATACCTCTTTATAATCATGGCGATCCGCGACGTTTTAAAGAAAAGCAATGCACCTAAAATAGGTCAGTTTTTTGTGTGGCTGGTGCTTTTTCTGTCACCCGCGGTGTTCATTATAAAAAGTATCGTGCCCTATTTTTTTGAGTAGTAAGGTTTAGATCGATGGCGAAGATTGCCACTGATCGCACCACCATTGATTTATTTGCGCAGGAAAAACGCCCCGGCAGACCCAAAACGAATCCACTGCCGCGGGAAGAACAGCTTAAGCTTAACAAGCGTAATCAAATCAGGCGCGATCGCAGCAAAGGCTTAAAACGTATTGAATTCAAAGTATCCGACGAGCTGTATACCGCATTGAGTAAAGAAGCCGGCAAAGCGGATATGACACGCAGTGCGTATATAGAACATATTTTGACACAGGTTTTAACCAGGTAAGAAGGTTAGATTAATGGCAACTGTAGGCATTTTTTTCGGTAGCGATACAGGTAACACTGAACATATCGCCAAAATGATCCAGAAAGAGCTGGGTAAACATTTGTTCGACGTACGTGATATAGCAAAAAGCAGCAAAGAAGATATCGCTGGCTTTGACTTATTGCTATTGGGTATTCCAACCTGGTACTACGGCGAAGCCCAGTGTGACTGGGATGATTTTTTTCCTGAGCTGGAAAATATCGACTTCAGTAATAAGCTGGTTGCTATTTTCGGTTGTGGTGATCAGGAAGATTATGCTGAATACTTCCTTGATGCGATGGGCACACTGCGCGATATTATCGAGCCCAAAGGCGCAATCATTGTTGGTCACTGGCCAACGGCAGGCTATAACTTTGTAGCCTCTAAAGCTTTAGCCGATGACAATCACTTTATCGGTTTAGGCATAGACGAAGACCGGCAGCCAGAGCTGACTGAACAACGTGTTAAACAGTGGTGCAAACAAATTTACGATGAAATGAGTCTGAAAGAGTTTGAAGCGCTGTAAACATAACAAGGCCGGCTGATACGCCGGCTTTTTGTTGCTTAGTTCAAAGCGGCCGGTATTTCGCTTTTTTTCTGATATACACAGTACGGTTAACCTCAGCGACTATCTGGTTTTTACTGTCTTTAATATGTACCACAAACTGCGGAAAATGTTTCTCGCCACTGTCTGTTGCGGCTTTTATACCGTCTATCGCATCGTCGGATAACCAGAACTCAGCCGTCAACTTGCCAATACCTGGTGTTATGAAGTCGATATCTGCCTGTTTATCCCAAACCAGATACTCTTTACCCAATGCTCCCATTAGCATAAGAGGGTAAATGGGATCAGTCATTGCAAACATAGAGCCGCCAAACTGGCTACTATTAATGTTACGCGTCCAGGGTCGTCCTTTCAGTATCACTCTGCAATAGCGATAATCTGTGCTTAGCTCTTCCACTTTTATGCCCGGAAACAAAAAAGGTGGCCAGAAGTTCAGCAATCTGCGCATCACTGCGGGGTTAAATGCCCATTTCATCTTTTATCTCTGGTATGACCTGTATCCTGCCATTGTACGACAGTAAAATCACAGTACAAGCGCAGCTTTGTCCCTATTGCACTATTTTGCCATTTCAATCTGTCGGCAATGCCTTTATAATCCTTTGCATATATAAGCCAGAATCAGAATGAATATGCCAGATCACAACAATGAGTTACGTAAAGCCGGCCTGAAAGTTACTCTGCCAAGAGTAAAAATTTTAGAGATCCTACAGGACCCTAAGCACCAGCACATCAGTGCTGAAGACGTATACAAGTTGCTGTTAGAAATTGGTGAAGATATCGGCCTGGCGACCGTATACCGCGTGTTGAATCAGTTTGATGACGCAGGCATATTAACCCGTCACCACTTTGAAGGTGGTAAATCAGTATTTGAACTTACCGGTGGCAGCCACCACGATCATTTGGTCTGCCTGAAATGCGGTAAGGTTATCGAGTTCGAAGACGAGGTAATTGAAGCAAAGCAGCTGGAAATTGCAGAAAAGAATGGTATCAAGCTGACACACCACAGCCTGTATTTGTACGGTGAGTGTAAAGACACGGAACAGTGCAAGAAAAACAGCGAAATGAACTAGTTATAAAAAGGGCACCGTTGGTGCCTTTTTACTATCCGCTGACGTTGTTAATACGTGCCATCGCCAGAGCAGTAACATATTTACCATATTGGAAGGCATAATCTGCCAGCTCGGCCTCAACTTCAAAACCAAAACGTTCATACAGGGCTATAGCAGCTTCATTGCTGCTGTACACTGTCAATTCTACCCGTCTGATATTCAACCAGTTGTCGGCCATCTCCAGTGCCGCGCGCAGCAAGGCTGAACCAATCCCCTGCCCCTGATATTCCTCAGACACCCCCATACCGATTTCAGCAACATGACGGCGGCGGGGATTCTGACAAACCTGCATGCCAAGTTGCCCGACTACCGCGCCTTCGACTTCTGCAACCAGATTATAAAAACCGGCACCTGCAGTGTATAGTCGTTGCCAGTTGGCGACTGGCTGATAAGGTAGTTGTAAGGTGTTAGCATAAACGGTTGACTGATCATAAATGGATTTTATCGCATCAATATCAGCAGGTTCAGCGTGGCGGATCACAGCAGGCATAATAGCATCCTTGGCAACAATAACGCTGTATATTAACGGGCAATTTGGTATCGCAACAAGCTCCCGCAATAAAAAAGCCAGCGCAATGCTGGCTTCTGCGGTGCAATGTTTATCTACAACTGCTGTTCCAATTCAGGCAGTACCGTAAACAGATCTGCCACCAGCCCATAATCGGCAACCTGAAAAATGGGGGCTTCAGCATCTTTGTTTATCGCCACGATGATTTTTGAATCTTTCATCCCAGCCAGGTGTTGAATAGCACCTGAAATACCAACAGCGATATAGAGCTCTGGCGCAACTATCTTGCCAGTTTGACCAACCTGCATATCATTCGGCACAAAACCCGCATCTACCGCAGCCCGTGATGCACCAATAGCGGCACCCAGTTTATCGGCAATACCATTTAGTAACGCGAAATTTTCACCATTTTGCATGCCACGACCGCCTGAAATCACAACACGGGCTGCGCTTAATTCAGGCCTTTCTGACTTAGTAAGCTCCTCACTTACATAACGTGATACAACTGCATCATGCACTGAAGACAGTGCTTCAACGGCTGCATTGTTACCGGTCTCTGCTGCGCGAAATGCCGCTGGACGCACCGTCAACACTTTAATGGCATCAGCAGATTGCACGGTAGCAATAGCATTACCGGCGTAAATTGGCCGCACAAATGTATCTGCGCTTTCGATTGCGATAACGTCAGAAATCTGTGCCACATCTAACAATGCTGCTACGCGTGGTAAGAAGTTTTTACCCGTTGTGGTCGCTGCCGTCAGAATATGGCTGAAATCTTTACCCAACTCAGCCACAAGCGCTGCTATATTTTCTGCTAATTGATGCTCGTATGCTGCATTATCTGCAACCAGTACTTTATTTACACCGCTAATCGTTGCGGCTTCAGATGCCGCCGCAGCGCAGTTAAAACCAGCAACCAGTACGGTAATCTCTCCGCCAATAGCGGCTGCCGCCTGCACCACTTTATGCGTTTCGGTTTTCAGGCTTTGGTTGTTATGTTCTGCAATAAGTAAAATAGCCATTAGATCACCTTCGCTTCATGCTTTAATTTATCAACCAGCTCTGCCACTGACTCTACTTTGACGCCACCCTGACGCACCGCCGGAGCCGCGACCTTCAGCAAAGAAACTTTCGATTCAAGGCTTACGCCGTAGCTGTCTGCAGCTTTAACATCCAGCGGCTTTTTCTTCGCTTTCATAATGTTAGGCAGTGACGCGTAGCGCGGTTCATTCAACCGCAGATCAGTTGATACTACAGCAGGCAATGTCAGTTCTACGGTCTGTAAACCACCATCAATTTCACGGGTAACCTGCACTTTGCCGCCGTCTACGACCACCTTAGAAGCGAAGGTACCCTGGCCCATACCCGTCAGCGCTGCTAGCATCTGTGCGGTTTGGTTGTTATCAGAGTCGATCGCCTGTTTACCAAGAATAATCATTCCCGGCTGTTCATCAGCAACTACTTTCGCCAGTAGCTTCGCAACCTGTAATGAGTCCAGATTTAAATCGGTTTCAATATGCAGTGCCCGGTCAGCACCTAACGCCAGTGCAGTGCGTAACTGTTCCTGCACTGCAGTCGTGCCAATTGAAACCACTACCACTTCAGACGCTGTACCTGCTTCTTTTAACCGTACAGCTTCTTCTACTGCGATTTCACAAAACGGGTTCAATGCCATTTTTACGTTAGCCAGATCGACACCTGTTTGATCAGCTTTAACCCGAACTTTAACGTTGTAATCTATTACCCGTTTTACCGGCACCAATATTTTCATAATTTCCTCGTTCTCTGCCCTGCTATTGCTGCATTATATGCCGCAGGTTTACGTGAAGGTAAAGCTAAGATGGACTCGTTGCGACAATCTACTTACTGTTGACGTTAACGTCAACCTACAATACCCTAATCAACATGATAAAAACGGCGTATGCTGTAAATAATAAACTCCAAGGAGTTCGCGCAGTGGAAAGAGAATCAATGGAATTTGACGTGGTAATTGTAGGCGCAGGTCCTGCTGGCTTATCAACCGCGATCAGATTGATGCAACAGGCTAAGAAAGCTACCCGGGAGCTCAGTGTCTGTGTGGTGGAAAAAGGCTCCGAAGTTGGCGCTCATATTCTGTCTGGTGCCGTGTTTGAAACTCGGGCACTGGATGAGTTGCTACCCGACTGGAAACAGCTTGGCGCCCCTGTCACCACTGCAGTCAGCCATGATGATATTTATCTGTTTAATGATGGCCAAAATGCGCGCAAGCTTCCTGGCTTTGCTGTACCTAAGACGATGCACAATGATGGCAATTATATTGTCTCTATAGCTAACCTGTGCCGCTGGCTTGCCCAACAGGCTGAGCAATTAGGTGTTGAGATTTTTCCGGGCTTTGCTGCCGGTGACGTGCTGCTGGAAGAAAATGTAGTCAAAGGCATTCTGATTGGCGATATGGGACTGGATCGCGAAGGTAAGCCCAAAGACAGTTTTACGCCTGGTATGGAGCTGCGGGCTAAATATACCGTATTTGCAGAAGGTTGTCGCGGCCATCTGGGCAAACAGTTAATTAAGCAGTTCAACCTTGACGCTGGAAAATCTCCTCAACATTATGCATTGGGGTTTAAAGAAATCTGGGATATTCCGGCAGAACAGCATAAAGAAGGTTTAGTGGTGCATTCTGCCGGCTGGCCTCTGACAGGCGACACCTCCGGTGGTGGTTACCTGTACCATGCTGAAAATAACCAGATAGTAGTTGGGCTGATTGTCGACCTGAATTACAGCAACCCTCACCTAAACCCGTTTGCTGAATTTCAGCGCTACAAGCATCACCCTGTCATTCGTCAATATCTTAACGGTGGCAAACGCGTTAGCTATGGCGCGCGGGCTATAGCCAAAGGTGGCTTAAATAGCTTGCCAAAAATGAGCTTTAACGGCGGTCTGCTAGTTGGGTGTGATGCCGGAACATTGAATTTTGCCAAAATTAAGGGTAACCATACAGCAATGAAATCCGGCATGCTGGCGGCAGAAGTGCTGTTTAGTGTATTACAGCAAGATGATGCAGGCGGCCAGGATCTTACCCAGTTTGCAGACACGCTGGCCAATAGCTGGTTATATGATGAGTTATACCGGTCGCGCAATTTCGGCCCGGCAATGCACAAATTCGGCACTTTCTGGGGCGGAGCTTTTAATACGCTGGAGCAGAACTGGTTTGGTGGTAAATTACCTTTTACGTTAAAAGACGATACGTATGACTATGCCCAGCTTAAACCCGCTAGCGAGGCGACTGTGATCCAGTATCCAAAACCAGACAATGTGTTAAGTTTTGACCGCTTATCATCGGTGTATTTATCCAATACCAACCATGAGGAAGAGCAACCATGTCATTTAAAATTAAAAGACAGTAGCATTCCGATAGCGGTAAACCTGCCGGTCTATGATGAACCAGCTCAGCGGTACTGCCCGGCTGGCGTTTATGAAATTGTAGAAGATGAAAATCATCAGCCTAAGTTTCAAATCAACGCTCAAAACTGTATCCATTGTAAGACCTGTGACATTAAGGATCCGGCACAAAATATTATCTGGGTAACGCCGGAAGGTGCTGGCGGCCCCAACTATCCCAATATGTGATGTCCTGCATTGATTGTCCGGCATATCAACCAGGTTAATATGCCGGCGCTAAAAACCAACCTCTTGTTTCTTATATAAATCACTCTTTAATCTCGTTAAAACAGCGCATTTTATATTTAGTTATTTCATTGGCTTAATTTTAATCTGCTACTACTTTTAATATTGTCCGTAGTATTAATTTACTTAGCCTTATTGCCTCGCCAGAGATTGGAAGTAGTGATATGAACAATAAAATAAAAACAGAAACGTCTACGCAAGATGATATGGTTACCGTGAAGCCGGTGATAAAAAAGCCTGCAGCACCGCTTCCATCACCCTCCTTTGCCAGCGATCGCTATATGTATTTTACCGAGCGCGATCTGAATAAAATTCTAACCAATCTCGATGCACTGCGGGCCAACGTATTTCCGGTATCAAACCCTGATAATGAGATCCAAAGCCGAAAGCAGCAGCACTTTCCGTCTGTCTGCCTGATAGGGCTTGGCCGCTGCGGTTCAAATATCGCGCTGGATGTTGCATCTTTAGTCTACAATGCACGTAATTTTTACCTCAGCGAGTTTAATAACGAAGAAAAGCAAAACCGGGAGCAGGAATACCGCCCTATGCGCTGGATAAAGCGCAGCCTGCATCTGGAAAATTCCCAGTCGATAAAACCGGTGTTTTTAATCGAGCCACTGGTAATGTTGGGAGATCTCGACAAAGACATTGAAGGCCGGATCCGTTTTTCCCACAAAGGTGAAAAAAGCGGCTTCCTGCATGACTACACCAAAATGAAAATAATGGACTTGTCTGAAGTACATGCCGGAGGTGCTGGCAACGCACCTATCTTAGGGCAGTATCTGGCAAAAATTATCCTGAATAAAGACACTCAGCGTTTTGCCAATGCGGACTGGAAGTTCATTCACTCCTACCTAATCGACTCCTGCGGTATCAAAGCCAATCAGTCCAGACTGTACTTTTATATCTTCAGTGCCGGTGGTGGTACAGGGTCAGGTATGGCATCCGAGTTTGGCCTGGCACAGCAGTATGCATATATGAGTAAAACGTTTGATACCCGTATGCTGGCTGAAGACGAGGAAAACCGGGGACACTCTTTCGTATTCGAGCCTATTTTCACCAGTGGTATTTGTATTCTGCCTAATATCTCTGACCACGGCGTAGAGATGTCGGAAGCACTGCATATTAACGCCGGCCGCCTGTTATGTAAGTATCTGGCCGAAGAGTGGGATTTTTCATACAACTTCGACAACGAAGACAGCAGCGAATCCAGTGTTATGCATCGCATACGGCCTTGGAATGCGATGATGCTGATTTCTAACGACATTATGCGCTACGCCGAAGAGACTGACGACGGGGGCATTCAGCATATTGATGTCAATGCGATGGAAAAATATGCCAATCAGTATATTTCACAGCAAATATTTAACATCTTGACTGCCCAGGCAGTAACCACGGATTATGACGAGAACTATTTCCGCCGGGCAGGTATTGATATCGGCGAGACGATACGGCTTGATGCTAACGATTTATTCATGAGCCTGGCGGGGCCGGTTGCAGTGGCTTATGCTGAGTCTGTCATTCCGCCCGACAACGGCAGTACAGATAAAAAATCCAGTAGCGGTCTGAACATCGACGACTTGTTTTTCCGCTCAATAGATTTGCCTCACTTTAACAAGGTTACGCAAGCTATTGAGGGCATCAGTTTATTACCAATTGAATCTGGCCGCTATCGCGAAACATTAGCCAGCTATGTTAAGAACGGTTATAACGCAGCGGATCTCAAAGATCTGCATTTCTTCAAAAACTGCTCGTCAGTTGTTTCAATAGTGTCATTGCCAAAAGATTATAAATTATCATATATGGATTTAAACCGGTTAAAATCACATCTTAACTCTCTGTTCCCTAATACCACATTAAAGCGCTATGCGCTGGTAATAGGCGCTTCTGCAAATATTTCGTTAACAACCCTGATTGTAAAAAGCCCCTGCTTGAGTGATGATTTTCTAACCCTGATCGTTGCCTTTATTAAACGCTGTTTTGCTAAAGACAATTATCGGTTTGATGAGCAGTTGGATCAGGCAATGTTAACCTTTATCCGCTCAGACGAATTTGATGAAGCCGCACTGGATACTATGCTGCACGAATATGAAAATCCGGCCAAAATTCTTGATACCAATTGGTACGCTATTAAACCTATGTATGAGAAAAAGTATCGTGAACTTATCCATAATAAAGACAAGTTCGTTTCGATTAACGACATCCGTTTAAGCCGTGACAGCGTGAAAAAGGCCATTAAATACCTGCGGGAAATTTACCGGCATAAAATCAGTAAAACTAAGGTTATTTCGCTTAATCCACAAAGCCAGCGAAAAACACCTACAGGTGAGTAACGCTGCGCTGTGGCGAGAAAAGGCTTAGCAATGCTAAGCCTTTTTACTATCGGCAGTAGCGTAAAACCAGATATCACCCTACACTATCGCCACTTTATAAATCCGCTTGGAAATTGTTTGTTTTATGTCAGATAACACCTTATATCGTTTAAACAAATTTATCAGTGACACTGGTTTTTGTTCGCGCCGTGAAGCAGATCGTTTAATTGAAAACGGTAATGTCACTATAAACGGTGTTATTGCAGCAGTCGGCACTAAAGTTTCAGAACAAGACCAGGTACTGATTGATGGTAAGCCGCTCAAAGACAAACCGAAACGCGTCTACCTTGCCTACCATAAGCCGGTTGGCATTACCTGTACCACTGAGCGTCACATTCAGGGCAATATAGTCGATGCGGTGCGCTACCCTGAGCGTATTTTTCCAATTGGCAGGCTGGATAAACCGTCCGAAGGATTGATATTTCTGACCAACGACGGTGATATCGTTAACAAAATTCTGCGCGCAGGCAATGCGCACGAGAAAGAATATATCGTTACTGTAAACAAGCCAATTACCGAGCGTTTTATTCAGCAAATGAGCCGCGGCGTGCCGATACTGGACACTGTAACACTGCCTTGTAAAGTTCAGCAGCGTTCAAAGCAGAGCTTTTCAATTATCCTGACGCAGGGACTCAACCGTCAAATTCGCCGGATGTGTGAGTATCTGGGATACGATGTGGTAACACTTAAACGTAACCGCATCATGCATATCCGCTTAGCAGGTTTAAAGCCGGGGCAATGGCGTTTGCTTGAGGATATTGAAATCAAGATGCTGGAGCAGCAACTACTTAATTCCAGCAAGACAGTAAATTCAGCCAGTACAGTCAATAGTTTCGAAGACTAACACTGTTGTGTAGAAGTGTAAGGTGAGATATGCCAGGTAATATTAAAATACCTTTTTATGTCAATCTATTAGCTGGGCCAGCGCTATTTCTTACTACATTGGTTTTCGAACCATTTTTTGCCGGCATGAGCCCAAATGCATGGCTCATAAGTGGATTAACAACCTGGATGGCCTGGTGGTGGATAACCGAACCCGTGCCGATACCTGTTACCGCCCTGCTACCTATTGTTATGGTGCCACTGTCAGCACTCGATAGTATTGGCAACGTTACAGCCCCCTACGCCCACCCACTTATTTTTCTGTTTCTTGGTGGTTTTATGTTGTCTATCGCTATGGAGCGCTGGAATTTACATAAGCGTATTGCCTTACTGACAATGCTATTGGTCGGTACCAAGCCAAGCCAGCAAATTGCCGGACTTATGCTGGTAACGGCATTCTTATCAATGTGGATGTCTAATACTGCCACAGCCGTAATGATGTTGCCTATAGGCCTTTCAGTCATTGCGATGCAACAAGAGCATGACAGTAACGATGATAACTTTGCTAAAGCCGTACTACTATCTATCGCTTATGCTGCCAGCATAGGCGGCGTTGCGACATTAATTGGTACACCGCCAAATGCGCTGCTGGCGGCTTATCTCGAACGAAGCTACCAGTTACAACTGAGCTTCAGTGACTGGATGCTATTTGGTCTACCGTTATCAATCAGTATGCTAGTTATTTGCTGGGTTTGGCTGACACAAATACATTTTAAACTGCAATCCAGTGGCACAGTTGATAGCAGAGCATTATATCGCCAACGGTTACAAGAGCTCGGCAGTATGCATCGCGCTGAAAAGCTGGTGCTCATGATCTTTTCATCAGCAGCATTCTGCTGGATATTTCGCAGTGCACTAAGTGATATCAGCGGCATCAAGCTAGACGATACCCTTATCGCAATAGCCGCAGCTTGCCTGCTATTTATTACGCCGGTGTCTTTTCGTGAAGGCACCCGCATTTTGCAATGGCAGGACTGCCAGAACCTACCCTGGGGCGTATTAATATTATTTGGCGGCGGCCTCACACTGGCAGCCCAGATTGATAATTCCGGCTTGTCTGCTTATATTGCCAGCCAAATCGGCTCGCTTGGCAATGTTAACCTGCTAGTGCTCATCGTGCTGGTAACGTCAGTCATTATTTTTCTGACAGAAGTTACCAGCAATACAGCCACTGCAGCAGCCTTTCTGCCCTTGCTCGGGCCTGTAGCAGTATCACTTGACACCTCAGCAGCAATGCTAGTGATACCCGCTGCTGTTGCGGCAAGTTTTGCCTTTATGATGCCGGTGGCGACACCACCAAATGCAATCATATTTGCGTCAGGTAAACTTAAAATAAGCGATATGGTAAAGGCTGGCTTAGCACTGAACATCGCAGGCGTGGTGCTGATAAGTACTTTTGTTATACTACTGGCTCGTGCAATTTTCAGTTTCTGAAATGACATCTGCTGAAAAACAAAAACGCAGCTTTAAGCTGCGTTTTTGTTT